>JBLZTD010000001.1:0-382500 GCA_048983575.1 Thalassobaculum sp.
CACCCTGTACTGCGTGTCTGCTGTCGCGCCACCCGTGCCACGGCGGTCCAGGCCGGCAGGTGGCGGCGGGGCCCTGGCTCAAAGCCGACCCGGCGCGGTTGAGGAGATGCGGGCGAGGACGCGCTTGGCGACGGCCCCTGCAGATCGGCGTCGCCTGGCGCAGCCGCCGGCTCACCACCTTCCGCCTGCCACTCCGGGCATCGCTCCCTTCGAGGAGGTCTTCAAGGTTCCCGGCGCCACCTATGTCTCGCTGCAATACGGACGACCGAGATCGCGGAGACCCGGGCGCCGAGGCGATCGACGGGCTCGGCACTACCCACTGTATCGACGGGGTGTTCGCGCTTGTCGAGGCGCTGGATCTGGTGATCTGCCCGTCCAGCACGGTCGGTCGGATCGCCGCGTCCCTCGGCAAGCCAGTCTGGCTGCTCACAGTGCGGCTTTCTCCAATACACGCACCGACCGCTTTCCGGCTTCAAGCGCCTCTTTTCCGCAAGACGCAGGTTCAGCCCTGGCGTCCGCTCATGGCGACGGTCGGCGACGCCCTCACGCGCTATCTGGGTCAGCTCCGCGCACGGCGGATCTCGGAGGGTCTTCTCCCTCACGGGTCCCGGTACGTATACTGCTTGAGAATCACGACGCCGCCGCCGACGAAGGTCCAGATGTCGGGGAACGTGCGCAACACGAAATAGCTGAGCACCATCTCCATCACGAGCGGCCGTAGTTGAACGGCGCGAGCACGGAGGCCTCGCCGTGCTGGAAGGCGCGGATCACGAAGTGAGCCCGCCGATCCAGCCAGCAGGGCGAAGAGCAGGGCGTCGATCACCGAGACCGGCGTGACCCAGTAGAACGGGAAACTCGCCGCACGATGGCGATATAGGTGATCGAGGTCTCCGGCGGAGGGCGGCGGGAGAATTTCCGGGGGTGTAGATCTGATAGGTCGCGCAGAACGGCGGCGCCGAGCACGAGGATCATGGCCCAATGGGCCTCGCCGCCCCCCGGAGCGGATGATGACTGCAGCCGCTGCTGGCGACGCCGACGGCCGTCCGGAATCATCCGGTACCTTCTCCCCCAGGAACGGGGCGGCGAGCGCCGTGGCTGCCGGCATCCAGCGGCGAGATGAAGTTGATGGCGCTGGCCACCGGCAGACCCGGAGCGCCGTGAAGAGACCGTCGCCAGGAACATCAGCATCGAGATGCGGATGCCGGGCCTGGTGGCCTTGAGCAGCGACAGCTCCCGCGCCGGGGCATGAACATCAGCAGGACGAAGACCAGGTGGCCGGGTAGGCCGCCCCAGACCACCCACCGTGGCTGGAATCGTCCGACAGGAACTTCGCCGCCACGTTCATGAAGGGCAGAAGATCGGGGCCCAGCAGCATGAAGGACACCCCGTGCGGCTGGCGGGCCGTCCAGCCGAGGGGCGCAGTGGCTGCGGAGGTGGGGTCGTTGCCATGGCAACAGACTAGTCCAGCAGCCTGGCGCGACACATCCCCCATTGTTCCCGCGATCCGCCGTAGTGAGGAGCTCCGCGGCGCTCGAAGAGTGAACGATCATTCGGCGCATCAAACGGCAGGTATGATGGAGCGCAGGTTCTGCGGTTCGATACGCGGACTGGGACTGGTCGAGGAGAGACGAGCCCGCGCGGCCGGCTGGACCGGCCGCGACAAGGCGGCCATCGACCACCATATCGAGGAACTGGCCGAGATCGGCGTTCCCGGCCCAGTCACCGGTTTGGCGGTCGAACAGCTTACCCGCGACCACGTTCAGGTCATCGGCGGCGACAGTTCCGGCCAGGTCGAGCCGGTGCTGGTGGCTGCACCGAGAGCGGCACCGCTGCTCACCGTCGGACCCCACGATACGGACCGCAAGGTCGAGACCTATTCCATCGCGGTCTCCAAATAGATGCTGCTGAAGGCTCCTGGGGCAGCGCCTGGCCGGTGTCGCTCTCGGATGACGATCTGGACGCGTTGATCCTGGAAGCCCAAGGCGATGATCGGCGGGGCCGAGGTGACGTACCAGCCGGCACACTGGCGTTGATCCGGCCGCTCAAGGATCTGGTGGGGAGGGGTATGGTGTCGAACCGGGGACCGTCATGTGTGCGGCACGGTACCGGTGACCGGCGGTATCCGTCCGGCGCACGGATGGCGCTCGATCACCGTCCCCGGCCGACCGGGCGTGCCCTGTCCCATGCCTACGACATCGAGCTCCCCGTGGTGAGCTGACCCATGACCTTCGCGCCGAAGACACCGATCACCGAGATCCTGACCGCCGTCGAGACGGGCGAGACCTCAGCCGCCGCGCTCCTGGACACCGCGCTTGGGCGTGCCGAGGACGCGTCCGGCGAGGACCGCGCACTCCACGGCGCGCCGACGGAGGAGAGTGCCCGCGCCGAGGCGGCCGGCCAGCGACGGCCTGCGCACGGCGTTCCGCCGCGCCCGCTCGAGGGTCTGCCGATCTCGATCAAGGATCTGTTCGATGTGGCGGGTGCGGTGACCACCGCCGGCTCCAAGGCGTGCCGGCCAGCGGGACGCCCCGGTCATCGCCCGCCTCCGGGCGGCGGGCGCCGTGCTGGTCGGCCGCACCAACATGACCGAGTTCGCCCATCCGGCCTGGGCATCAACCCGCATTACGGCACGCCCGCAAACCCGCTGGATCGGGCGTCGAAGCGGATTCCGGGCGGGTCCTCCTCCGGCGCTGGTGGGCCCAGTGTGACCGACGGCATGGCGACGGTTGGACTTGGCACCGACACCGGGCTCGGTGCGGATTTCGTCCTCGTGGCCTCGCCGGTTTCAAGCCGACCCAGAGCCGGGTGCCGATCGCCGGCGTGTCTGCTCTCGACGAGCCTCGACAGCATCGGTCCCCTGGCATCGGACGTGTCCCTGGCCGGCGAGCGGCAGCGGCGCATTCCGGCGCTGCCGGTGAGGGGCTGCGTCTTCTGGCGGTGCCGCAGGAATTTGTGCTCGACGATCTGGACGAGGCGATGGCCAAGGCCTTCCAGGCGGTGATCGACCGGATCTCCGAGGCCGGCGCTGCAACTGCTGTCATCGACCTTTCCTTGCCGGAGCTGCTCGAACCCGTGGTCAACGCCAAGGGCGGCTTGACCCGCGCCCTCGTCGCCCTGCCGAGCGTCACATCCTGCGCGACCCCGACGCGTTTGACCCGAGGCGACTCCTCGCGCATGCTGCGGGCGAGCGAGCAGCTCGGCCGCCGGCACCCACCACGCCTGGTCCGTGCCCGGGCCGACATCCAGGCCCGGGTGACGGCCAAACTGCGGCCTTCGACGCGGCGCTGATGCCGACGACGCCGCGAATCGCGCTGCTCGCTGAGCTGGAGTTGGACTATGCCCTTACGGATCGGCCAACACGACGCCTGCGCAACTGCTCGGTGGTACAACTTCCTCGACCGGTGCGCCGCGACCCGGCCGATCCAAGGGGAACTCCCGGTCGGCCTGATGGTGATGGGCGAAACCCTGGCGGATGACCGGACTTGGCCGTCGCACTTGGCCTTGAAACCCTCTTCGGGTGAAGTTTCTGGTAATTTTCTATCCGAACTTCAAGGGGTTGAGACTTCATCTTGTTGCGCACCCAGTGGAGCAGGTTGCTTTGGTCCGGGTGCCAGTCGGCTCCCGGAGACGTCTAAAGGAGGTTCGTATGACAGCGACTGATCGGATCGACTTCCTGCGCGCCCGCATGCCTTGATTGAGGACAAGCGGCTGGGTAACCAACGGCCTACCTTTGCCGGGCAGGAGGTCGCAATCCACGATCAAACGTCAAGAAGCTGGCCATCAAGGACGAAATCGCGCGACTGGAGCGCGCCTAGCCGAGGACAGCTCACCCTGCCAGTTCTTCCGACCCGTCGGCCGCCTGTCGAACGGGTCGGCTCCCTCCGGCCCCGCCTTTCCTGGAAGGCGGGGTTTTCAGCGGTGGACGGCGAGGGCGATGCCCTCCCGCCCTTGCCCTCGTCGTCAACCGGCAAGTACAGTGGGGCAATAGAGATCCAGCACCGCTAGGAGCGCGCCCATGACAACCCCCGCCGCCCGCCCGGGTCGCGGCCGGCCAGAGCGGATACGCCCGCCGTCCACCGGACGCCTTCGAGCGCAACCTCGACCGGACTGCCTTCGCCAAGGAGAGGGGCGCGCATCATGCCGCACGCCAAGACCCAACGCGATTATCGCCTACTTCGGAGCGTGGCGCTGGTCGCTAGTTCTTGCCAGAAGGCTGGGAAGCGGAAATCCTGGCTCTACCGCGGATCTCGGATGCGCCGGTTTCCAATCCAGGTCGTCGGCCCCCGCAGGCATGGCCGGGCCGCTGCGCCGGGATCGGGCTCTGCGCCGACGATCCGGTTCAGGTCGACGCCTATGCGGCGGCGGCCGAGCGGCTTCGGCACCACGCTCCACGTCCTGGTCGAGATCGATGTCGGGCGGCACGCTGCGGCGTGGCGCCAGGGGACGGTGGTGGTCGGCTCTGGCGAAGCAGATCGATGCGGCCGAGGGCCTCACCTTCTAGGCCATCACGGGCTCCGCCCAGCACATCCGGGGTTACTCTCGGGCCGCAAGACGGCCATCACCAAGGTGGCAATCACCGTCGATGCGCTCGCCGCCGCCGGGCTCGAATGCCTGGAACCATCGGCGGCGCCGGATCCGGGACCTTCCCATTCGAAAACCGGCAACCGGGCTCTGGAACGAGCTGCAATCTGGCTCATGCCTGATGGATGCTGACTTACACCCGCAACCTGGGGAGGACGGCAGCGAGGGCCTTGAATCCGAGATCGTCTTCGTGGCCTCCACCGTCACGGACGCTCCCTGTCGCCGGGGCGGGAACAGCAGGCCGTCGGCCATGAGACGGCCGGCCGGCCGTCTGGTGGCGCCGGGATGACGTCTCTGCGTCGGACCTAAACACGGCAAACTCTCGCTCGGCGCCGGTGCGCCGCCCGCTGGTGACCGGGTCTGGCGGCGCGGACATGTTGATCCGACGGGCGAACCTGCACGATGGTATGTCGGGGTGCGCGGCGGTCTGAAACCGGCATTGTTGAGTGCCTCTGGCCGGTGGCGGCGCGCGGCGCCCGACCTGAACAACGTGCCGTTCGGCGGGACCTTCCGTTCACAGCCACCGCGCAACGCGCCAATTCAGGGTCATGGACCAGATGACAGCAGACGCGCCCCAGCGCCCGATCGGCGAGGAGCAGGAAGAGCTCATCGACGAGTTCGCCTCGGACCAGCGCTACGAGTACCTGATCGACCTCGGACGCAAGCTGCCGCAGCTGGACGAGGCGTTCAAACGCGACGAGTTCAAGCTCAAGGGCTGCCAGAGCCAGGTCTGGCTGGTCGGCGAGAAGAAGCGAGCGGCTTGCTCCACGCGATCAGCGACGCGGCGATCTCGAACATCATCGCCTGCTGCTGCGGGTCACTCCAACCCGCGGCACGAGATCGTCGATACGATCTTGATTCCACTTCCGGCCGGACCTCGCCGACCCGCAGAAATGGACTCGGCGCGATGCTCACGGCGATCAAGGAACGCGCGCGGGCCCAGCTCGCACGCCGGCCTAGACCCGGCGGTGACGGGCTCGACGACGGCGGGCAACTCCCACACTGGACAGCGTGTACCAGGCACGTGGCTCCACCTCGCCCGCATCCGATCGCCGCGACTGCGCTTCGTCTCCGATCCGGATGCCGAGACCAGCGCGGTCAGCCGTGCCTGCGGAAGCCGTGCTGGCGATCCAGGTCCGGTTCGACGGGCAGCGGTTGCCGACTACGGCAGACAGTCGAGGCCTGCGCGCTCGGCTCCGCTTCCGTCTCCGGCGCCGCCTGTGGTCCAGCGAGATCCGGGCGGCTGGCGCGGCGTTGGAAGCCATGCTCGTGGCGGCCCCGAGGCCGCCCTCGCCGCCCTGGAGCCGGCGCGGGCCTTCGCCACGTGTCCTACTCCCTTCCCGCGCGCTGGACCTTCAAGGCCACCCGGCCGGTGACAACCCGGCCCGTGAGGACGCGAGACCTCGCCGCGGCGGACCCGTCTGTGCGGAACGGACCGATCCTGGCGACGCTGGCCGCCCTGGCGGTGCCCAACATCGCCGCTTCGTTTTCATCCAGTCGTCGATCAGCATTTGTCGAAGGCGTCTATCTCGGGTTGCTCGTGCCGGCGCCGCGCTGGTGTTCCCGCTGTTCATGCTGACCACCATGTACTTATCGGCGGCGCCATCGGCGGCTGCTGTGGCGGGAATGACGGCGCGGGGAGCGGTCCGAAGCGATCCGCGCCGCTGATCCTGGTCGCGGTCGTGATGCCGCCGACCACTTGGCGACCGTGATCCTGTTGTTCGGCACACCCGTTCTTTCGGCTGCTCGGTGGCACGGTGAGGTCCTCGATACCGCCGAGATCTATGCCGAGCGCGCTTCGCCGGCATCCGTCGCCCTCCGCTGTTCAACATGACCGCAAGCGCGCGGCCGTGGAGCGGCGACCACCTGCGGCCGGCCGTCGGTCTCTGCATCCTGATGGCTCTTTCTCCATGCGGCTGGTCTCCCGGCTCCTGATCGTGGGAAACCGGGTTGGGGGTCGCCGGTGCCGGGCTGGCGCTGCCGATGGCCCATGCGGCCGGGACCCGTGTTCCTGGCCGGACGGGGTGGCTTGGGCCGCCGCCGTCCAGGCGCGGTGGGACCTGGCGCGGGCCTCCTCGGGACCGTTGCTGCGCCAGGGGGGTGGCGGCGGAATTGACCCTGACCGTCGCCATGGCGCTGATGGTGACGGCGATCGTCGTTGTCCATTGGCTCGCCGGCTACGGAATTGGCGTGCGCCTCGAGTTTCTGATGATCCCGATCATTTTCGATCGGCGGCGCGCTGATCCCGATGGTCGGCGTCGTCGGGGCCGGCCGTCGGGAGCGGGCGATCCGGATCGCCTGGGCAAGGGTCGCCGTCGCCGGCGCTCGGCGCGTTCGGGCTGATCTTCGCGGTTCAACTGGAGCGGCGGAGCCGTTTGTTCACGGCGAACCGGAGAGCCTGGCGGCAACGGCGCTCTATCTGCGGATCGTCGGGCCGTTCTCGCACGGTTTTCTTCGCCCCGGCCTGTGTCTGTATTTCGCCAGCCGGAGCCTCCCACTCTCGCTGGCCTGGCCGGCTGACGGGGTACCGGCTCGCCGACTCCCCTCGGTGGTCGGCGCCGGCCCGCGCCCTGGCGGTCGATGCCGCCGAGTCCGGCTGCGATATGGTTGCCGTGGTCGTCTATGGCCTGTTCATCGCCGCGGCGCTGAAGCTCGGGCCGTGGGGCGCGGCCAGGAGTGCTGTTCTTCGGTTCCCCGCCGGGTGTCCGGTCAGCGCCGCAGCCTGATCAGCAGCATCAGCGGCAGAAGGCTCAGCGCGAAGGCGTAGAACGAGTTCAGGTAGCCGATCATCGCCGCCTGCCGGCCGATCTCCCCGGACAGGCCAGGCGCCGGCGCCGTCGGAGCCGCCATTCGCGGAACAGGGAATCCCTGGGAATAGCAGCGCCTCGTTGGTCGGCCGCGATGGGCGGTCCTCATCTCGGCATAGTTCACCCGCGCCCCGTCGAGGCCATGGCGATGGCGACCGAGGTCTCCAACTGCCGAAGTTCCGGACCAGGTGGATCGCGTCGGCTTCCGCCGTCTTCTCGCCGCGGGGCAGGGTATTGAAGCCGGCACGGGCATGGTGAGGCACCCAGACGAGTCCAGCGCCCAGGCCCTGCAGCGCGCTGGTCCACAGCGCTCGGAAGTCGTCAGGTTGATGCCGAACTGCGACATGTACCAGCCGGCCACGCCCTGCAGGGCGAAGCCTAACTGGCCAGGGTCGGGCGCGGGTCGAGCTTGCTGCCCCAGAACATGAAGAGAACCAGCCAGCCGTGCCGACGCCGCGCGCGCCTAGGATCAGACCGATGACCGAATCGGATAGCCGCGCACCCCCTGAAGCACGGCTGGGCCATCGGCGCTGAAGTTCTCAGATGCCCGACACGCAAGACCTACAAGCAGGCGATCGCGTATAGTTGCGGTCGAGCAGCAGCTCTGGGTCGAGAATGGCGCACCGCGGTGGAGACGGGGCCACGAACAGGTACAGACCCAGCGCGGCGACCGATGCGCACAGCAGAATTGTCGTGCTGTCGAACCAGTCCAGGCGCTGCCCCTGATCCAGCATGAACTGGAACCAGGCGATGAACACCGGCGGACGTCAGAAGCCTGTCCAGTCGAGATCGACCCCGCCTTGGAACGGTCCTGGATGTAGATCAGCACCCCGGCTGAGCGCCGCCAGGCCGCAGGGCACGATCATGAACAACACCCAGTGCCAGTCGTAGACTTCGACAGATAGCTGACGGTTGGTGCTCGAGACCGGGCCCAGGACCACGCCCATGCCGAAGATTGCCATCGCCCAGCCTGCCTGTGCTTGGGGTAGCTGTCCATGACGATGGCCTGGCTGAGCGGGACCAGCGGCGCGCCGAACGCGCCCTGAACACCCTGGCTGACCACAAGCAGCTCCAGGGTCGGCGCCAGGCCGCAGGCGAAGCAGGCCAGGGCGGGCCCACCGCCCAAGGATTGTGCGCCGGAGAACCGGCGCCATGACCGCACGGCGGTGGCGATGATGTTGAAGGTGACGGCACGAGCTGATCTGGCTCGGTGGGTCGCCGACACAGCCCCCGCACCGCGGCAGCTGACACGTTGGCCATGGTGACCGTCATCGCGTAGAGCGCCGTCACCGATGGTCAGCGTCGTCAGGATCATCGGCCCGGTCAGGGCGTCCGAACTGCCGCCGGGCCTCCGCCGGACGGCTCGATTATCGGGCGGCCGGCGCGCGCGGCGGCTTACCGGCTCCGTCGGCCCTCCCGCTCGCGGGCGGCCCGACCGGGCCGACGATCCATCTTGCATTCCTGGCTCCCGCCAGACCCTACGGCTGCTGGATTAGTGTATGTCCACGGATTTCCGGACGGCTCTGGGACCCAGACGAGGATATGTGCAATCATGACCGGAGCCGGCACCGAGAATATCGGATGTCGCGGCGGCACGGCGGTCTGGTCAGCGGCGATCGACGGGGATTTCCACGTCGGGGACCCAGCGCCATCCGGCGGATGAGCCTGGAAACGAGTTCGCCTTTTCCGCCTTCGCCCAAGGCGATCGCGGCGACGGCAGGATGCGGCGACCCGGGGTGAACTATGACCCCGACCCGCTGTGGCGCGATCTACCTGCAGCCTTGGCTGCTCATAAGGCCATCCCCGGGCATCATCGCGCTCGGAAATGAAGCGTGGGCCCGCAGCGCCGTCTGCGGCTTATGAGATGGTCGTGCCGGTCCCTCTGTCAGTTCAGCTGAACGGCGCGAAGACGGGTCGCGGTCAAGGTGCGCCAGGCGGGGCCGCCGACACCGACGACGGTCGCGGCGACAAGACCCGCATCGTCTTCCTGGCCACGCCGAACAATCCCACCGGCGGCATCCTGCACGGGAGGAGGTCGCAGCTTTCGCCAAGGCACTGCCGCACCTAATTGCGGTGCTGGGACGAGGCGTATTACGAGTACGGCATCCACGGCGGCCGTACCGATCATCTGGCGGCGATCGCGGATGTGGCGGTGCCCTGGGTCGCGTCGCACCTAGGCCTACCGGTCTCGCCGGCATGCGCGTGGGCTATGCGCTCTGCGGCTCCGACGCCAGCGGCTCTGCAGCAGGTTCAACCGTCAACGCCGTCGCCCAGGCGGGTGCCCTGGCGGCGTTGGGCTACGAGGAGCACTGGCGCTCCATCGTAGAGCGGACCAGGATCGAACGGGAGCGGCTGGAGGCGGTCGTGGAGCAAACTCGGCTGCGAGTCCTTTCTGAGTGTCGGCAACTACCTGTCCTCGAAGACGCCGAAGCCGGGCTGCCGAGGTCTGTCGCCGAGGTCGAGAAGCGCGGATCATGATCGGACGGCTGATGGCGCCGGGTTACGAGGACTACATCCGATCACCACCGGCCGGCGGACAATACCGACGCGCCGCCGTGGCGGAGGTTCTCGCCGGCCGGAGGGCTGGGAGGGCGGTCAGCCGTGGTTCCAGTTCGTCGCTGTCGCCGGGGAGAGGCCGAGGTCGCCCTTGGTGCCGACCCCGAGGCGAGCACCGTGCGGTTGGCGTAGGCGAAATAGGCCTCTACCTGGTTGATCTCCAGGATCTCCCCGTTGTCCCAGCCGGCCGAGCGCATCTCCTCAACCGCAGCGCCGGTCGCGGGTCAGAAGTTCCGAATACGGCAGCGCCGCGCAGTGCTTGGCGTCGAACGCGGGCAGGGGTCGCCGTCCAGCCGCCTCCTCATCTCGCTCGCCCGGTCGTCGTTGGCGCAGCAGCCGGCGCAGCCCCTGGAAATGATGCTCGACGCAGTATGAGCAGCCGTTCAGCACGTGGACCGCCGATGGTCTCCAGGAAGTGTTCGGGACCTTGTTGGAAGGTGCAGCACGTACTTGTAGAGGTGCACGTGCCTCTCATTGAGTGCGGCCGCAACGAATGCGCCATCATGACGTTGTCGACGTTGTCGCCTGGGACCTTTACCCCGTAGAGGGTTCAGGCGGCCGGCGGCGTCGAGGTGATGGTCTTGTACCAGGTCATGGGGGGACCCGCCGCGGGTTGTCCCGGATACCGTACACCTGCGCGGGAGGCGGTACCGGCGAGCTGACCGGCGTCGTCAGGGCGAGCCGCCTGCGTCAGGTTTCTGGCGGAGGCCGGCTCCGGGTTCCCGCGAGGATCTCCCCGAGCACCTCCTGCCAACTGGGCCAGGACGAGGGCACGGAGGCGTTGTGGTATATAGACCTGGCCGCGGCAAGTTGGCCGAGGGCGCGCTGCGGATGGCTCACTCGCTCGATCCCGTCGGCGATATCCAGACGACACGAAGGGCGCGAAGTCCGGGGATAGCTCCTCCAGCTCCTCCCAAATCGCAAGCGGACCCTGCCAGAGCGCCTGCATCAGCTTCAGCCGCGAGCGGCCGGAGAAGTCGATTGGCGGTCCAACGGGATCTAGCGCCGACGGCGCGCTCCATCTCCGTATCGAAACCGTCGAGCCAACCGCAGCGCCCCCCGGATCGTCAGTCGCCCATCGCCGGAGGCGAGGACGCCGGCCATCTCGTCGCGGATGCCGTAAGTCGGACATGAGTGGGTGGAGAGTCGACCGGACGAGGGGTGGGCGTAGGCGTGCAGCCGGTCGAGCCGGCGTTGGATCACGCCGACCTTGTGTTGCCATCCGTACCAGGACAACTGCAGGGGCCCGTCCGGGGTCGGGCCGCGGATCTGTCGCGGCGGCCCCTCCACGGCGTCGTGGACGATGTGGTTCGGCGGTCGGTCCGCCCCAGACAATTTCGGCCAGCCAGCGGTTGGCACTAACTGCCTGGGGCATTCGCCCAGGTCTTGGAGAGCAGCCCCTCGTAGCGGCTGACATCGTCGCAGACATCGGTGACGACGGATTCCCGGCGGCGAGCAGGGCGTCGACCAGGGCCGTATGATCGGTCAGGGTCTTGCAGGACGACGAACAGCTCGATATCGTCCAGCGACCCGTCGGTCAGGCGCGGCGGCAAGCCCCGGAACTTGCTCCATCAGGCGGACCCATAGCGGCCGAGCCATTGGGCGATCTCGGGCAGACCCGGATGCTGACGCTGCGCCAGCTCGGCTTGTCGAGGGTTCCATGGGTCGGGGCGGCGGCACAGTGAACGCGCACGCTGCGCGGTTTCATCGTCTGCTGATGTCATTGCGGGTGCACCGGTCCTCGGTCGGACCCCGGGACCCCCAGGCGCTTACCCCCGGCTCTAGCGGTCCGGCGATGGGCCCGGCCCAAGGCGTCGCTTAGCCTCGGACCGACGTCAGTCCACCGTCCACCGGCATGATCAGAACCGCGACGCAGCTGCTTATAAGAGGCGGGCGCCGTCCCAGGCCGTGCCGATCAGCAAGCGGGACGGCGGCCGTTGCGCTCCCGCCGGGGACTTCCTCGCGGTCGATGTTGCGTTCGCGGGCGCGGCGTTCGATCGCCCATGGGCGTATCCATCAGCCCGGACACGGCGTTGGCCGGGATGCCGAACTCGGCATTCTCGATGGCAAGGTGGTGGGTGAAGGCGTTCATGGCCCCCTTGCTGGTCTTGTAGGCCCAGCGCCGCTGGCGGTGGTTCTTGTTCCCAGCGGGCGCTGATCGACGAGGTCGAGGAGACGTTCAGGATCACGCCCGAGCGCTGGGCGCGCATGATCGGCAGCACATGCTTGCAGGTCATGACCATGCCCTTGAGGTTCATGCCGCAACAGCAGGTCCCAGGTGTCCATGTCCATATCGGCCTGGGCCAATCGCCTTTTGGGATTTGCCGACGTTGTTGTGCAGGATGTCGAGCGGCCGTAGCGATCCGAGGCGGTCGCGGCGATCGCCCGGCAGTCCTTGTTGGTGACGGTCGGCTTCGACGGGCTCCAGGCGATGCCCGCCATGTTCGGTGATCATGGCGCGGTTGCTGCTGTAGGTGGTCCTTGTCCACGACCAACGGTTGTCCCGCGAAGCGCAGGGTGATGGCCCCGGCCGTTGCCCATGGTCTCGCCCGGCTGTGCACCGCCGCCGACGACGATCGCCACCTTGTCCTTGAGTGCATGTCCTTTTCCTCCGGTCGTCGTTCTTCGTTCAGCGGGCAGCGGAAACTGCTCCAGCCAGAGGGCGTAGTCGTCCACATCGATCTGCAGGCTGGCCAGGATGACGCCACAGTAGAATTCACGATCAGGTCGACGAGGTCGGCCCGGTCGATTTCGGCTTCCAGGGTCGCGTAGGTGGTGTCGCTGACGGCGAGATCGGTGACCATCTCGCCGGCCGCCCGCAGACCAGCGAGTTGAGTCGGGCCGCCGTCGCCCTCCACCTCGGTTTCCGCCGACGATTTCCGTGGATGTCCTCGGTGCTGACCCCGAACTGCTCGATCCGCAGGGAGCCGGCGGGAGTACTCATAGGCGCTGCGGGTCAGGCAGCCCGACCTGGGATGATCGCCAGCTCGCGCAGGCGCGGGTCGAGGGTACCGCCTGGCCAGGGCCGCCGAGCGTTCCGCAAAGCCCGCCCAGCCGGCCTGTCGCCAGCGCCCTGGTGCAGGGTGATCGGCCGCTTCAGCAGGTCCCTGCGCTCGGGCGCAAGGTCGTCTGGCCGCTAGATAGGCACGGTGCATGCGGTGGTTCCTCCCGGCTGGTGTCCGCTACGGAGGTGTCGTTGACCGGGGCGTTCGTTTCGGGGGCCTCTTTGCGGGCGCCCTTCGGTTTCATCCCACTCCCCCGGTCCTATGCCGGGGTCTACGGTTCAGCGTGTTGAGCCTCACAAGTTGCGTGCCGGACCTTGGCGTGGGCCCCGGCAGAGTGCCGGGGCAGCCGGCACTGGCGGAGGACGGCCGAGTGCTTAATAAAAAGGTCTCCCGCGTCGAACACCATCGGCGCCATCTGGCTCGCGTCGCGGCCGGCCCAGTCGCGGCTTGGGATGCTCGGAGACCCAAGCGTTCCTGGGCCGCCTGAAGGGTTGCAGGGTGTGCAGGATGGGCCAATTCTACCTCGCCGTCCTTCACCACCTGTTGTGATCGACTCAAACAACTTCGCGGATGCCCTGTCGTGGAGGCGTAGATCAGCGAGCGGATCGGCTCGCGCACCGGCATCATCGATGTGCTAATCGACGCAGACCATGTCGGCCCGGCAGCCGACCGCCAGCTTGCCGATATCGTCGCGGCGCATGGCCTGGGCGCCACCCCGTGGCCGCGTTGGTGTTGTCCACCGGCGATGGTACGGGCGACCGTGGCGACGTTGCGCATCTCCTCCAGCTATGCGGATAGGTGTCGGCGCCGATCCCCACTCTCGCGCACATAGCCGCCGAAGGTGCGAGGCCACGGCGCGGCGCATGAACACGGTCGGGCAGTGGGCGACCTTGCTGCTTGCAGAAGGCGCAGGTCCTCGCGGTTGACCAGCACCCAGGGGGTGATGGTCGAGGAAGATGCCGTGGCCGATGATCGCAGGCTCGCTGAGGGCAACTGCGATATCGCCCACCACTACCGGCGTGTGGCTGTGGCAATGGCGGATCATCTCCTGGAACTCGTTCACCGACTGGGCGGTGTGGGCTGCCAGGTAGGTTCTTCTCCTGGGCACTGTCGCGCAGCAGGTCGGCCGAGCAGGTGTCGACTCCTGCGCCGGCGCCAGCATGCCCACCAGCCGGCCGGAGGGGCTGGTTTGGCCAGATGGCGCGCATTGCCTTCTCGAACCCGGCCCTGGGCCGCCACCTCGTCCCAGAGTACTGAAGCCATGGCGATCGCTTTGGTGTACCAGCGCGCGTCCTCTAACATCGGTGTGACCGAGCGCGGATGCCGCATTTGGCCAGGACGTCGAGCCAGGCGTCGAACTAGAATAGTCGCACCACGGTGGTCACGCCGCTGGTGAACAGTCTCGGCCATGGCGACCTTGAGACTGGCCGCCGAGGGTCGTTCTCGAAGATCGTCAGGAACTTGTAGAAGCTAGGAGTGGAAGAAGCCGGGGCTGCGGATCTCGTCGGTCACGGCGCCCTTGCGCAGCGGCTCGCTGGTCGGGCTGTGTAGCTGGATGTCTACCAGACCCCTACTATGCGCCTCGGAGCCGTCCATCTCAACGTCGGCTTCGCCGGCAAGCGCCGCCTACCGGGGGTGACCACACCGTTCGCGAAGACGACGTCGCCGCCTTTCAGAGGACACATGCGGCCTTCCTTGGCGTCCCAGGCGACGATCCAGGGCGTCGCCCATCACCGCGGTTCTGGGGCCGGGCACGGACCGGTCATTGGCGGGAACTCCATATTTTTGCGGTCGGGCACCGGGCTGGCGGCGGGAACCGGAAGTCTAGGCATACATGGCCCACCCCTGAAAGCCCTCCTATGGCGGCGCTTCGGCCGACGGCGAAGTACAGGCGTTGACGTGGCGGGCAATCGCGGGAACTGTACTGCAAGGCCCTCCCCGAATGCACCGCAAACTCAGGATCGATTGTCTGCCACTAACCCCCGCACTCCGCTTCGTCTGCGGCCGTCGATGTCGGCGGCACCTTCACCGACGTGGCCATCGAGATCGGCGATCCGCCGGCCGGCGCCGCGTCACAGCCGCCCACCCACCGCCGCGCGCGCCCGAGGAGGGGGTGATCGACGGCGTCGAGAAGGCGGTGGCAGCAGGCGGATCTCGCGCCGGGACGTCGCCCACTACTCCACTGGCATGACCACTATGTGCTGATCGAGCGCAAGGGAGCGAAGACGGCCACGACCGAGGGTCATCGCCACTCCGTCGAGACCAGGAGAACCGGTTGAGCAGTACGACATCAACATCGACCGCCCCGGACCCGTATTCTCGCTGCCGTGGCCGGTCCGGAGCGGATGAGATCCGCGCCTTAGCCGCGATCACCCTTAGCGAGGACAGCGTGGGGCGCTCATCCCTGAAATTCGAGGAGCACGGGGTCGAGGCGGTCGCGATTGGCCTGCTCACTTCCTACGCCAACGGCGCCCATGAGGCCCGGGTTGCTGGATATTATTGCCGAGGCGCGGCCGGATCTGGCGATCACCCTGTCCTTGAGCGAGGTCTGCCCCAAGATCCGCGAGTCAGCGAGGCAGTCGACAGCGTCGGCCAACGCCTATGTCCAGCCGAAGATGGCCGGCTATCCTGCCGTAGCTCGGACCGCCAGGCGCGCGGCTTCGGCTGTCCGTTCCTGCTCATGACCTCGGGCGGCGGGCTGTGGTTCATCCTGGACCTTCTGCTGCGCTTTCCGATCCGTCTGGTCGAGTTCGGCGGCGGGAAGGATTCGCGACCGAGATCGCCAAGGAATGCGGCTTGGCCAGAACGCCGGTCCTCCTACGACATGGGCGGGGACGACGGCGAACAATTGCCGTGGATCGACGGCTACGTGCTGCAGATGACCCGAACCTTCGAGGTCGCCCGCGTCTATCGCAACATGAAGGCAGCGGCTTGCCGGTGCGCATCCCCGCCATCGAGATGGTGGAGATCGGCGCCGGCGGCGGGTCCATCGCCCATGTGGACAGGATGGGGCGGCTGCAGGTCGGCCCGGAGACCGGCTCCGGCCTGCTCAACGGCCGTGGCCGGCCGAGGCCGACGGAGACCTACTGATGGCTATGTGGTCATGGGCAGGCTCGATCCTGGCCCCAAGTTCTGGGCGGTTCGAGACCTGGGCAGATCCAGGCGTCGGAGCAGGCCGGTCGCGGCCGATGTCGTGCGCCGATGGAGCCTCGACGGCAGGCTGGCCGCCTTCGCGCTTGCCGAGATCGTCGACGAGAACATGGCCAATGCGGCGCGGGTCCACGCCATCGAGGAACACATCTCCGCCCGCGCCATGATCGCCTTCGGCGGCGCGCGCCTGCACGCGGCCCGTCTGGCCGAGAAGCTCGACATCCACACCATCGTTGTGCGACCTGCTGGCGTGGCTCGGCCATCGGCTTCTGCGCGCGCCGGTGTCCTAGATGAAGTGGTGCAGCTGTGACCCGCTGTGCGGAGTTCGACGCGGCCTCGGCTCAACCGGTTGCTCTCCGGCATGGCCGAGAGGCCGGGGTGATCGTCTCAGCGCCGCGGCCGCCGGGGTGGAACTGACGGAGACCCGGGCTACATGCGCTACTCCGGTCAGGGTCAATGACACCACCTAGACCGGCCGGCAAGCGAATTGACGGCGGCCGACGAGGATGTGATCCGGCGCTCCTTCGAGGAGGAATACGCCGAGCTTCTTACGGCCGCACGATCCCCACGGTGAGCCGGAGATCCTGTCCTGGACCCTGACCGTCGCGCCGATCGCGCCGGCCCTGCAAGCGTCGGCCGAAGCCGCACCCCGCCTATGCCGATATCGCACAGCCGGGGTGGCGTCGATCTGGACCTGCAGCGACACCGACTACGCCATCCACGCCGGCGCTGGCACCCGCGCTGGGCACTACCGTTGCCGGCCCGGCCCTGATCGTCGAGGACCAGACGACCACCGTCGTCACCTCGACCTTCAATGCCAGGGTGGACCCCCGGCCTCGGTCTACCCGACCCCACTGTGGAGCACAGCCGGCGTGAGGAGAAGCAACTACCAGCTTCAGGCTCGGACCAGATCCTATTCAGATCGGACCGGAATCCGCTTCGGCTTGTTCGAGGCAGGCTTAGGTGCTGGTGCGGACCGCCTTCTCCACCTCGGCGCGGAAGCCGACCGAGGCGGCCATGGCGTTGACGTGACCGGGGTCCGGGTCACCGCCTGGGCCAGCATCCGCCCTTCGACGTCGAAGACTCCGGCGGAGATGTCGCCGGCTTCCCGCGCCGAGGTGGAGAAGGCGGTCCGCACCAGCACCTGAGCCTGCTCCTCGACGACGGAGGCAGGCGGTTCCATCGGATCTGAATGTGGATCTGGTCGAGGGCGCTTCTATTCGAACTCATGGTGCTGCTCCTGCACGCCGCCTGGCTGTGCTCGGCGGTCAGGATCAGGTAACCGCAGGCCGTCCCACCCTGGCATTGAAGGTCGAGGTGACGACGGTGGTGGTCTGGTCCTCGACGATCAGGGCCGGGCCGGCAACGGTCATGCCGGGCGCCAGGTCGGCGCGGGCGTGGATGGCGTAGTCGGTGTCGCGCTGCAGGTCCGGATCGAACACCACCCGGCTGTCGATCGGCGTGGCCTTCCCGGCGGGGGTCGCTTCGGCCGACGCTTCAGGGGCCGGCGCGATCGGCGCGGCGACGGTCAGGGTCCAGGACAGGATCTCCGGCTCCACGTCGGGGATCGTGCGGCCGTAGAGCTTGGCGTCATACCTCCTCGAAGGAGCGCCGGATCACGTCCTCGTCGGCCGCCGTCAATTCGCCTGCCGGCAGGGGTACGGTGATCTCGTGACCCTGACCAGAGTAGCGCATGTCAGGCCGCCCGGGTCTCCGTCAGGTCGCACCCCGGCGGCCGCCGGCGCTGACGATCTGCCCGGGCCTCTTCGGCCATGCCGGAGTAGCAACCGGTCGACCGAGGCCGCGTCGAACTCCGCCAGCAGCAGGTAGCGGCTGCGCACCACTTCATAGGACGCCGGCGCCGCGCAGGAAGCCGATGGCCGAGCCGACGCCGGCGCCGGTCGGCACGACGACGGCGTGGATGCCGAGCTTCTCGGCCAAGACGGGCTGCGTGCAGCGGCGCCGCGCCGCCGAAGGCGATCATCGGCGCGGGCGGAGATGTCCTTGCCCCACTCGATGGCGTGGACCCGCGCCGCATTGGCCATGTTCTCGTCGACGATCTCGGCAAGCGCGAAGGCGGCCAGCCTGCCGTCGAGCTTCATCGGCGCACCGACATCGGCCGCAACCGCCCTCTCCGACGCCTCGATATCCAGGGCGATCGAACCGCCGGCGAAACCGGGCCGGATCGACCTTGCCCATGACCACATCGCCGTCGGTCACCGTCGGCCGTTCACCGCCGCGCCCGTAGCAGGCCGGACCGGGTTCGGAGCCGGCGCTCTCCGGGCCGACCTGCAGCCGCCGCATGCCTGTCCACATGGGCGATGGAGCCGCCGCCGGCGCCGATCTCCACCATCTCGATGGCGGGGATCGCGCACCGGCAGACCGCTGCCCTTCATGATGCGATAGACGCGGGCGACCTCGAAGGTTGCGGGTCATCTGCGGCGCGTAGCCGTCGATCAGGCAAATCTTCGCCGTCGTCCCGCCCATGTCGTAGGAGACCACGTTGGCCAAGCCCGCATTCGCTTGGCAGATCTCGCGTCGCGAGGATCGCCCCGCCGGCCGGGCCGGACTTCG
Source organism: Thalassobaculum sp. (assembly GCA_048983575.1). Taxonomy (GTDB): domain Bacteria; phylum Pseudomonadota; class Alphaproteobacteria; order Thalassobaculales; family Thalassobaculaceae; genus Thalassobaculum. The sequence continues at coordinate 18,674 of JBLZTD010000001.1, forward strand.
ACCAGACGGATCGGGAAAGCGCACGGCGGTGTCCAGGTCGGTGCAGCCCACCGCCCGAGGTCATCAGCGAAGACGGACAGCCGAAGCCGCGCGCCGCGCATCTCGGCATCCAGGCTTGCGCAGATAGCCGGCCATCTTCGGCTGGACATAGGCGTTGGCCGACGGCTGTCGACTGCCGTTCGTATTCGCGGATCTCCGGGCAGACCTCGCTCGACAGGGTGATCGCCAGATCCGGCCGCGCCTCGGCGATGATCTCCGCAACCCGGGCCTCATGGGCGCCGTTGGCGTAGGAATGCAGCAGGCCGATCGCGACCGCCTCGACCCCGTGCTCCTCGAATTTCGGGATGAGCGCCCGCACGCTGTCCTCGTCCAGGGCGATCAGCGGCTGACCGCGGTAGTCTCATCCGCTCCGGACCGGCCAGCGCAGGTAGCGCGGAACGATCGGGTCCGGGCGGTCGATGTTGATGTCGTACTGCTCGAACCGGTTCTCCTGAGCCATCTCGACGGAGTCGCGATGACCCTCGGTCGTGATCAATGCCGTCTTCGCTCCCTTGCGCTCGATCAGCGCGTTGGTGGCGAGGGTGGTCCCGTGGATGATCAGGGCGACGTCCCCCGGCGCGATCCCGGCCTCTGCCACCGCCTTCTCGACGCCGTCGATCACCCCCTCCTCGGGCGCGCGCGGCGTGGTCAGCACCTTGGAGGTGACACGGCGCCCGCCGGCGCTCGGATCGCCGATCTCGATGGCCACGTCGGTGAAGGTGCCGCCGACATCGACGGCCAGACGAACGGAGTGCGGATTAGCGCCCATGGCAGACAATCGATCCTGAGTTTGCGGTGCAGCATTCGGGAGGGCCTTGATCGTTCCCACGATTGCCCGCCACGTCAACGCCTGTATTTCGCCGTCGCGAAAGCGCCGCATCGGAGGGCTTTCAGGGGTGGGCCATGTATGCCTAGACTTCCCGGTTCCCGCCGCCACCCGGTGCCCGACCGCAAAAATATGGAGTTCCCGCCAATGACCGGTCCGTCCGCCCCCGGAACCAGCAGTGATCCGCAACGCCGCCTGGATCGTCGCCTGGGACGCCAAGGAAGGCCGCCATGTCTATCTGAAAGGCGGCGACGTCGTCTTCGCGAACGGTGTGGTCACCCAGGTAGGCGGGCGCTTTGCCGGCGAAGCCGACGTTGAGATGGACGGCTCCGAGCGCATGGTCATGCCGGGTCTGGTCAACATCCACTCGCACCCGACCAGCGAGCCGCTGCGCAAGGGCGTGACCGACGAGATCCGCAGCCCCGGCTTCTTCCACTCCTCGCTCTACGAGTTCCTGACGATCTTCGAGAACGACCCGGAAGGAGCTGGCGGCCAGTCTCAAGGTCGCCATGGCCGGAACTGCTCACCAGCGGCGTGACCACCGTGGTCGACTATTCCTTTCCGTTCGACGCCTGGCTCGACGTCCTGGCCGAATGCGGCATCCGCGCCTGCGTCGCGCCGATGTTCAAGGACGCGCGCTGGTACACCGACGATGGCCATCAGCTTCAGTACGACTGGGACGAGAATGGCGGCGGCCGGGCCGGGTTCGAGAAGGCGATGCGCACCATCGATCTCGCCAACCAGCACCCCTCCGGCCGGCTGATGGGCATGCTGGCGCCGGCGCAGATCGACACCTGCTCGGCCGACCTGCTGCGCGACAGCTACGACTATGCCCAGGAGAAGAACCTACCCTGGCAGACCCACGCCGCCCAGCTCGGTGAACGAGTTCCAGGGAGATGATCCGCCGTCACGGCCGCACGCCGGTGCAGTGGATGAGCGATATCGGCGTCCTCGGCGAGCATGCGATCATCGGCCACGGCATCTTCCTCGACCATCACCCCTGGGTGCACTGGTCGACCCGCGAGGACCTGCGCCTTCTGGCCGACAGCGCCACCACCGTCGCCCACTGCCCGACCGTGTTCATGCGCCGCGGCATCACCCTGCGCACCTTCGGCGGCTATGTGCGCGAGGGCATCAACATGGGGATCGGCACCGACACCTATCCGCATAACTTCCTGGAGGAGATGCGCAACGTCGCCACGGTCGCCCGTACCATCGCCGAGACGGTGGACGACCTGGACACCTCCGACATCTTCAACGCGGCCACGGTGGGCGGCGCCCGGGCATTGCGCCGCGACGATATCGGCAAGCTGGCGGTCGGCTGCCGGGCCGACATGGTCTGCGTCGATTTGACCGCGCCGTCGATGATGCCGGTGCGCGAGCCGATCCGCTCGCTGATCTACGCCTCCACGGACCGGGGCATCCGCGACGTCTTCGTCGATGGCAAACAGGTGGTGAAGGACGGCGAGGTGACGACCATCGACCTGCGGGCCGCCCTGACCGAGCTTCAGGCGGCCCAGGAACGCTCATTCTCGAGCATCCCGAGCCGCGACTGGGCCGGCCGCGACGTCGACCAGATGGCGCCGATGGTGTTCGAGACACGGGAGACCTTGTAAGCACTCCGCCATCATCTCGCCGTGCACTCCCCGGCCTTGTGCCGGGGCCCACGCCAAGGTCCGCACGCAACCTGTGAGGCTCGAAACACGCTGAACCGTAGACCCCGGCATAGGACCGGGGAGTGGGATGAAACCGAAGGGCGCCCGCAAAGAGGCCCCCCGAAACGAACACCCCCGTAACGGACACCTCCGTAGCGGACACCACCGGGAGGAACCACCGCATGGCCCGCGTCCCCTATCTCACACCAGACGACCTTGCGCCCGAGCACAGGGACCTGCTGAAGCGGCCGATCACCCTGCACCGGGCGCTGGCGAACAGCCCCGGCATGGCCCGCGCCTTCGGAACGCTCGGCGGCCATATCCGCCACGGCAGTACCCTCGACCCGCGCCTGCGCGAGCTGGCGATCATCCAGGTCGGCTACCTGACCCGCAGCGCCTATGAGTACTCCCACCACTGCCGGCTCGGGATCGAGCAGTTCGGGGTCAGCACCGAGGACATCCACGGAATTAGTCGGGAAACCGAGGTGGAGGGCGACGGCGGTTTCCCCGAGCTCGACTCCGCCGTCCTGCGGGCGGCCCGCGAGATGGTCACCGATCTCGCCGTCAGCGACACCACCTACGCGACCCTGGAAGCCGGGAATCGACCGGGCCGACCTCGTCGACCTGATCGTCACCATCGGATTCTACTGTGGCGTCGTCCGCATCCTGGCCAGCCTGCAGATCGATGTGGAGGACGACTACGCCCTCTGGCTGGAGCAGTTTCCGCTGCCCGCTTGAACGAAGAAACGACGACCGGAGGAACGGGCATGCGGCTCAAGGACAAGGTGGCGATCGTCGTCGGCGGCGGTCAGCAGCCGGGCGAGACCATGGGCAACGGCCGGGCCGTCGCCCTGCGCTTCGCCGAGGAAGGTGCGACCGTTCTGGTCGTCGACAAGGACCAGACCTCGGCCGGCGAGACCGCGGCCATGATCACCGAACATGGCGGCATCGCCTCGACCGTCGAAGCCGACATCACCGACGAGGAGAGCTGCCGGGCGATCGCCGCGACCGCCTCGGATCGCTACGGCCGGATCGACATCCTGCACAACAACGTCGGCAAATCCGAGGGCGACCGGCCCACGCCCGATATGGACATGGACACCTGGGACCTGCTGTTCGGCATGAACCTCAAGGGCATGGTCATGACCTGCAAGCATGTGCTGCCGATCATGCGCGCCCAGCGCTCGGGCGTGATCCTGAACGTCTCCTCGACCTCGTCGATCAGCGCCCGCTGGGAACAGAACCACCGCAGCGGCGTCGCCTACAAGACCAGCAAGGGGGCCGTGAACACCTTCACCCACCACCTTGCCATCGAGAATGCCGAGTTCGGCATCCGGGCCAACGCCATCCTGCCCGGGCTGATGGATACGCCCATGGCGATCGAACGCCGCGCCCGCGAACGCAACATCGACCGCGAGGAGGTCCGGCGGGAGCGCAACGCCCGCGTCCCGCTGCTGGGGCGCATGGGCACGGCCTGGGACGTGGCCAACGCCGCCCTCTTCCTTGCGTCGGATGAGGCGGGCTACGTCACGGGTCTGATCATGCCGGTGGACGGTGGACTGACGTCGGTCCGAGGCTAAGCGACGCCTTGACCGCACCATCGCCGGACCGCTAGAGCCGGGGGGTAAGCGCCTCGGGCGAGGGATCCGGGGTCCGACCGAGGAGACCGGTGCACCCGCAATGACATCACAGACGATGAAACCGCGCAGCGTCGCGTTCATCCTGCCGCCGCCCAACCATGGAACCCTGGACAGACCGAGCTGGCGCAGCGTCAGCATCCGGGTCCGCTGTACCGAGATCGCCCAATGGCTCGGCCGCTATGGGACCCAGGTCCACCTGCTGATCGACGAGACCGTCCCGCCGCGCCTGACCGACGGGTCGCTGGACGATATCGAGCTGTTCGTCGTCCTGCAGACCCTGACCGATCATACGGCCCTGGTCGACGCCCTGCTCGCCGCCGGAAAATGCGTCGTCACCGATGTCTGCGACGATGTCAGCCGCTACGAGGGGCTGCTCTCCAAGACCTGGGCGAATGCCCGACGGGCCGCCGGCATCACTGTGCCGACCCGCTGGCTCGCCGATCTTCTGGGGCCGCAGACCGACCGCCCGATCCACATCGTCCACGACGCCGTGGAGGGGCCGCCGCGACAGATCCGCGGCCCGACCCCGGACGGGCCCCTGCGGTTGTTCTGGTACGGATGGCAACACAAGGTCGGCGTGATCCAACGCCGGCTCGACCGGCTGCGCGCCTACGCCCACGCCACCCGTCCGGTCGAGCTCACCGTCATGTCCGACCTCTACGGCATCCGCGACGAGATGGCCGGCGTCCTCGCCTCCGGCGATGGGCGACTGACGATCCGGGGGGAGCACTGGTCGCTCGACGGTTTCGATACGGAGATGGAGCGCACCGACATCGCGCTGATCCCGTTCGACACCAAGATCGACTTCTCCGGCCGCTCGCCGCTGAAGCTGATGCAGGCGCTCTGGCAGGGTCGGCTTGCGATTTCGGAGGACCTGGAGAGCTATCCGGACTTCGCGCCCTTCGGTGTCCTGCATCTGGATATCGTCGACGGGATCGAGCAGATGACCGCCGATCCGCAGCGCGCCCTGGCCGACCTTTCCCGCGCCCAGGTCTATATCCACGACACCTACATGCCCTCGGTCCTGGCCCATCGCTGGCAGGAGGTGCTCGGGGAGATCCTCGCCGGATTTCAGAGCCGGCCTCCCCGCCGGAAGCCTGACGGCGGCTCGGCCTGACGACGCCGGTCAGCTCGCCGGTACCGCCTCCCGCACGCGCGGTGTACGGTATCCGGGACAACCGCACGGGTGCCCCCATGACCTGGATCAAGACCGTCGCCTACGAAGACGCCGCCGGCCGCCTGAAGACCCTCTACGACCGGGTGAAGGGTCCAGGCGACAACGTCGACAACATCATGATGGCGCATTCGTTGCGGCCGCACTCGATGGAGGGGCACATGCACCTCTACAAGTACGTGCTGCACCACGCTTCCAACAAGGTCCCGAAACACTTCCTGGAGACCATCGGCGTGCAGGTCAGCCTGCTGAACGGCTGCTCATACTGCGTCGAGCATCATTTCCAGGGGCTGCGCCGGCTGCTCGCCGACGACGACCGGGCGAACGAGATCAGAGGCGCGCTGGAGGCGGGCGACCCTGCCCCCGCGTTCGACGCCAAGCACTGCGCGGCGCTGCGGTATTCGGAACTTCTGACCCGCGACCCGGCGACCCTGACCGCCGATGCGGTTGAGGAGATGCGCTCGGCCGGCTGGGACGACGGGGAGATCCTGGAGATCAACCAGGTGACCGCCTATTTCGCCTACGCCAACCGCACGGTGCTCGGCCTCGGGGTCAGCACCGAGGGCGACATTCTCGGCCTCTCCCCCGGCGACAGCGACGACCCGGAGAACTGGAACCACGGCTGACCGCCTCCGGCCGCCTCCGGGGTCGGCTCTAGGCGAGAACCTCCGCCAGGGCCGCCAGCAGCGCGTCGGTATCCTCGGCCCGGCCGGTGGTGATGCGGATGTAGTCCTCGTAACCCGGCGCCATCAGCCGTCCGATCATGATCCCGCGCTTCTCGACCTCGGCGACAACCTCGGCAGCCGGCTTCGGCGTCTTCGAGGACAGGTAGTTGCCGACACTCGGAAAGGACTTCGCAGCCGAGTTTGGCGAGCCCCGCCTCCAGCCGCTCCCGTTCGATCCTGGTCCGCTCTACGATGGAGCGCATGTGCTCCTGGTCGCCCAACGCCGCCAGGGCACCCGCCTGGGCGACGGCGTTGACGTTGAACGTGCTGCGGACCCGCTGGAACCAGCCGGTCACCTCGTCGGAGCCGCAGAGCGCATAGCCCACGCGCATGCCGGCGAGACCGTAGGCCTTGGAGAAGGTGCGGAACGCGACCCAGGGCACCGCCACATCCGCGATCGCCGCCAGATGATCGGTACCGCCGCCGTGGATGCCGTACTCGTAATACGCCTCGTCCAGCACCAGCAACGTGGTCGGCGGCAGTGCCTTGGCGAAAGCTGCGACCTCCTCCGTGGTCAGGATGCCGCCGGTGGGATTGTTCGGCGTGGCCAGGAAGACGATGCGGGTCCTGTCCGTGACCGCCGCGAGCATGCCGTCGGTGTCGGCGGCCCCGTCCTGGCGCACCTTGACCGCGACCGTCTTCGCGCCGTTCAGCGCCGCGCATTTCGTGTAGCTGGGAAACGACGGGACCGGCACGACCATCTCGTCGCCCGGCGACAGCACGATGCGGCCGACGGCGACGATCAGCTCGTCAGACCCGTTGCCGAGCACGATGCGGTCCCGGGGATGGCCGGTATGAGCAGCCAAGGCTGCGGTCAGATCGCGCCACAGCGGGTCGGGGTAGTAGTTCACCCGGGTCGCCGCATCCTGCATCGCCGCGATCGCCTTGGGCGAAGGCGGAAAGGGCGAACTCGTTCAGGTTCATCCGCCGGATGGCGCTGGGATCGATACCGGACGTGGAATCCCGCTGGATCGGCGGTTGACCGGGGACCGGCATGGCCGCGACATAGGGTTTGGCGACGACTGTCTCGGTGCCGGCTGCGGTCATCGTCACATATCCTCGTCTGGGTCCGGAGCCGTCCCGGAAATCCGTGGACATGCGCATCGGCGTGGAGCTGGTCTAAGATCGGCGCATTGCACTATGACGGGGACCAGGAATGCAAGATGGATCGTCGCCCGGTCGGGCCGCCCGCGCCCGCCCCGACGGGAGGGCCGACGGAGCCGGTAAGCCGCCGCGCGCGCCGGCCGCCCGATGACAGCAGAGCCGATCGACGATCCGGCGGAGGCCGCGCGTCCGGACGCCCTGACCCGGGCGATGATCCTGACGACGCTGACCATGGTGACGGCGCTCTACGCGATGACGGTCACCATCGCCAACGTGTCGCTGCCGCAGATGCAGGGGCTCTGTCGGCGACCACCGACCAGATCGCCCTCGTCGTCACCTTCAACATCATCGCCACCGCCGTCGCCACGCCGATGACCGGCTGGCTGGCCGCGCGGTTCTCCCGGCGCACGATCCTGATCTGGGGCGTCAGCGGCTTCACCCTGGCCTCGCTCGCCTGCGGCCTGGCGCCGACCCTGGAGCTGCTTGTCGTCGCCCGGGTGTTCCAGGGCGCGTTCGGCGCGCCGCTGGTCCCGCTCAGCCAGGCCATCGTCATGGACAGCTACCCCAAGCACCAGCAGGGGTTCGGCGATGGCAATCTTCGGCATGGGCGTGGTCCTGGGCCCGGTCCTCGCGCCAACCGTCGGCGGCTATCTGTCGGAAGTGTACAACTGGCGCTGGGTGTTCTTCATGATCGTGCCCTGCGGCCTGGCGGCGCTCACCGGGGTGCTGATCTACATCCAGGACCGTTCCAAGGCGGGGTCGAGCTATCTCGACTGGACAGGCTTCCTGACGCTGGCGGTGTTCATCGCCTCGTTCCAGTTCATGCTCGATCAGGGGCAGCGCCTGGACTGGTTCGACAGCACGACGATTCTGCTGTGCGCATCGGTCGCCGCGCTGGGTCTGTACCTGTTCGTGGCCCATTCGCTCACCGCGGATCGGCCGTTCCTCGACCCCAAGCTGCTGCTCGACCGCAACTACGCGATCGGCCTGCTTCTGGTCTTCGTGTTCGGCATGCTGAACTTCACGCCGATGACCCTGCTGCCGGCCCTGCTTCAGGGGGTGCGCGGCTATCCGGATTCGGTCATCGGTCTGATCCTAGGCGCGCGCGGCGTCGGCACGCTGGTCGGGTTCTTCTTCATGTTCTGGGGCAGCAAGCTCGACCCGCGCCCGACCCTGGCCATAGGCTTCGCCCTGCAGGGCGTGGCCGGCTGGTACATGTCGCAGTTCAGCATCAACCTGACGACCTTCGACGTGCTGTGGACCAGCGCGCTGCAGGGCCTGGGCGTCGGACTCGTCTGGGTGCCCCTCACCATCGTCAGCTTCAATACCCTGCCCCGCAGCAAGACGGCGGAAGCGACGGCGATCTTCCACCTGGTCCGGAACTTCGGCAGTTCGATCTACATCTCGGTCGCCATCGCCATCGCCCTCGACGGGGCGCGGGTGAACTATGCCGAGATGACCGCCCATGCGCGGCCGACCAACGAGGCGCTGCTGTTCCAGGATTCCCTGTTCCGCGAATGGTCGCTCGACGGCGCCGGCGCCCTGGCCGGCCTGTCCGGGGAGATCGGCCGGCAGGCGGCGATGATCGGCTACCTGAACTCGTTCTACGCCTTCGCGCTGACCTCCTTCGCCGTCCTGCCGCTGATGCTGCTGATCAGGCTGCGGCGCTGACCGGACACCCGGCGGAGAATTCGAGCACACTCCTCAGCCGCGCCACGGCCCGAGCTTCAGCGCCGCGGCGATGAACAGGCCATAGACGACCATCGCACCGGCGACCACGGAGAAAATCGCGGCCGGACTGGCGGCATCGACCGCCAGGAGCAGCAGGCCGCCGCCGACCACCAGGAGGAGTTGCAAGCCGGTACCGATCACCGGCCAGGCCAGCGAGTTCGAGCCCCTGGCTGGCGAAATACAGACACAGGCCCAGGGCGAAGAAACCGTAGAACGGCCCGACGATCCGCAGATAGAGCGCCGTTGCCGCCAGGGTCTCCGGTTCCGCCGTGAACAAACGGCTCCACCACTCCGGTTGAACCGCGAAGATCAGCCCGAACGCGCCGACGGCAAAGACGGCGACGGCGACCCCTGCCCAGGCGATCCGGATCGCCCGCTCCCGACGGCCGGCCCCGACATTGACGCCGACCATCGGGATCAGCGCGCCGCCGATGCCGAAAATGATCGGGATCATCAGAAACTCGAGGCGCACGCCGATTCCGTAGCCGGCGAGCCAATGGACCCCGAGCCGACCGACGATCGCCGTCACCATCAGCGCCATGGCGACGGTCAGGGTCGATTGCAGCGCCGCCAGCCCCCCCTGGCGCAGCAACGGTCCGAGGACGCTCCACGCCACCGTCCCCCACCGCGCCTGGACGGCGGCGCGACCGACCAGCACCCATCCGGCCAGGAACACGGTCCCGGCCGCATAGGCGATCGGCAGCGCCAGCCCGGCACCGGCGACCCCCCAACCCAGTTCCACGATCAGGAGCCAGGAGACCGCCGCATGGACCATCAGGATCAGAGAGAGACCGACGGCCGGCCGCAGGGTGTCGCCGCTCCCGCGCAGCACGCTTGCGGTCATGTTGAACAGCCAGAGGGCGACGATGCCGGCGAACAGTCGGCTCGCATAGATCTCGGCGGTATCGAGAACCTCGCCCGTGCCGCCGAGCAGCCGAAAGAACGGTGTGCCGAACAACAGGATCACGGTCGCCATGATCAGCGACATCACGACCGCGACCAGGATCGCGGCGCGCAGGATCGCTTCGGACCGCTCCCGATCTCCCGCGCCGACCGACCGCGCCGTCATTCCCGCCACGGCGCCGCCGATGGCGCCCGATGAGTACATGGTGGTCAGCATGAACAGCGGGAACACCAGCGCGGCGCCGGCCAACTCCACGGTGCCGAGCAACCCGAGATAGACGCCTTCGACAATGCTGATCGACGACTGGATGAACGAAGCGGCGATGTTGGGCGCCGCCAGGGCGGCCAGCGTCGCCAGGATCGGTCCGTTCAGCAGACGGGTCCGCCGCGCGTCGCTCACGCTCGCGTCCTCACGGGCCGGGTCCTCACCGGCCGGTGGCCTTGAACGCCTTTTCCAGCGCGCGGAAGGTCAGCAGGATGGACGCGTGGCGGTTGGCGAAGGCCCGCGCCGGCTCCAGGGCGGCGAGGGCGGCGAAGCGTCCGCCCGGGGCCGGACCGCCGCGCTTGAGCATGGCTTCCAACGCCGCGCCAGCCGCCCGGATCTCGTCCACAGTAGCGCCGACCACGGCGGCGCCGACGGCGGAAGCGGAAGCGGAGCCGAGCGCGCAGGCCTCGACTGTCTGCCCGTAGTCGGCAACCGTGTCCCCGTCGAACCGGACCTGGATCGCCACACGGCTTCCGCAGGCACGGCTGACCGCGCTGGTCTCGGCATCCGGATCGGAGACGACATGGCCGTCGCGGGCGATCGGATCGGCGAGGTCGAGCAGCCGGTCCTGGTACACGCTGTCCAGTGTGGGGGCCTGCCCCGCGTCGGATCGACCCGTCACCGCCGGGTTCCTAAGCCGCGTCGAGCTCGGCCCGCGCGCGTTCCTTGATCGCCGTGAGCATCGCGCCGAGTCCGTTCTTGCGGGTCGGCGAGAGGTGCGCGTCCAGGCCGATCGCCGGAATGAAATCGGGGTCGGTATCGACGATCTCCTGCGGCGTCCGGTTGGAGTAGACCCGCAGCAGCAGGGCGATGATGCCGGAGACGATCGCCGCGTCGCTGATCGCGTGGAAGACAAGCCGCTCGCCCTTCTTCTCGCCGACCAGCCAGACCTGGCTCTGGCAGCCCTTGAGCTTGAACTCGTCGCGTTTGAACGCCTCGTCCAGCTGCGGCAGCTTGCGTCCGAGGTCGATCAGGTACTCGTAGCGCTGCATCCAGTCGTCGAAGAAGGCGAACTCGTCGATGAGCTCTTCCTGCTCCTCGCCGATCGGGCGCTGGGGCGCGTCTGCTGTCATCTGGTCCATGACCCTGAATTGGCGCGTTGCGCGGTGGCTGTCAACGGAAGGTCCCGCCGAACGGCACGTTGTTCAGGTCAGGGCGCCGCGCGCCGCCACCGGCCAGAGGCACTCAACGATGCCGGTTTCCAGACCGCCGCGCACCCCGACATACCAGTCGTGCAGGTTCACCGTCGGATCGACATGTCCCGGCACCAGCCAGACCCGGTCGCCCAGTGCCAGCGGCGGCGCACCGGCGCCGAGCGAGAGTTTGCCGTGTTCGTCCGACGCGGAGACGTAGTCGGTATCCCGGCGCCGCCAGACGGCCGGCAGGCCGCTGTCGATGGCCGACGCCTTGTGTCCCGCATCGACCACCGCCCGGCCGGGAGCGGAGGCGCTCATGACGGTGGAGGCCACGAAGAGGGCGTTCTCGAACTCAAGGCCCTCGCTGCCGTCCTCCCCCAGGTTGCGGGCATAGTCGGCGTCCATCAGGCAGTAAGAGCCCGGTTGCAGCTCGTTCCAGAGCCCGGTACCGGTTTCGAATCGGAAGGTCCCGGATCCGGCGCCGCCGATGGTTCGGCATTCGAGCCCGGCGGCGGCGAGCGCATCGACGGTGATTGCCACATCCTCCGACGCCTTGGTGATGGCCGTCTTGCGCTCGAGATAACCCCGGATGTGCTGGGCGGACCCGTGATAGGCCTGGATTCCGTCGAAGGTGAGGCCCTCGGCCGCATCGATCTGCTTCGCCAGACCGACCGCCGCGTCCCCTGGCGCCACGCCGCAGCGTGCCGCCCCGACATCGATCTCGACCAGGACGTGGAGCGTGGTGCCGAACCGCTCGGCCGCCGCCGCATAGGCGTCGACCTGAACCGGATCGTCGGCGCAGACCCCGATCCGGGCGCGGCGCGCCAGCGCGGCGAGGCGGTCCACCTTGCGGGGGCCGACGACCTGATTGGAAACCAGCACATCCGAGATGCCCGCATCGACCAGGATTTCCGCTTCCCCCACCTTCTGGCAACACTGGCCGACCGCGCCACGCTCGATCTGCAGCCAGGCGATCATCGGCGACTTGTGGGTCTTGGCGTGCGGCCTGATGCGCACCCCGGTCTCCTTGGCGAAGGCGGCCATGCGGTCGAGGTTGCGCTCGAAGGCATCCAGGTCGATCACCAGGGCGGGCGTATCGATCTCGCCGGCCGGATCTCCGACCCGGGCGGGCGGCGGGGTTGTCATGGGCGCGCTCCTAGCGGTGCTGGATCTCTATTGCCCCACTGTCTTCCCGGTTGACGACGAGGGCAAGGGCGGGAGGGCATCGCCCTCGCCGTCCACATAACGAAGCCCGCCTTCCAGGAGAAAGGCGGGCCCGAGAGACCGACCCGTTCGACAGGCGGTATCAGCGAACGGGTCGGAAGAACTGGCAGGGTGGACTGTCCTCGGCTAGGCGCGCTCCAGTCGCGCGATTTCGTCCTTGATGGCCAGCTTCTGACGTTTCAGATCGTGGATTGCGACCTCGTCCGGCAAAGGTCGGCCGGATTCGTTATCCAGCTTGTCCTCGATCGAGGCATGCCGGGCGCGCAGGGAGTCGATCCGATCAGTCGCTGTCATACGAACCTCCTTTAGACGTCTCCGGGAGCCGACTGGCACCCGGACCAAAAAGCGTACTCCTCCCACTTGGGTGCGCAACAATGAAGTCTCAACCCCTTGAAGTTCGGATAGAAAATTACCAGAAACTTTCACCCGAAGAGGGTTTCAAGGCCGAGTGCGACGGCCAGAGTCCGGTCATCCGCCAGGGTTTCGCCCATCACCATCAGGCCGACCGGAGCGCTCCCTTCCTCATGGATCGGCAGGGTCGCGGCGCACCGGTCGAGGAAGTTGCCCACCGAGCAGTTGCGCAGCATCGCCATGTTGGCCGATCCGTAAGCGGCATCGTCCGAACTCCAGCTCGGCGATCGGCGGCGCGATTCGCGGCGTCGTCGGCATAAGCACCGCGTCGAAGGCCGCGGTCTTGGCCGTCACCCGGGCCTGGATGTCGGCCCGGGCACGGACCAGGGCGTAGTAGTCGGCGGCCGACTGCTCGCTCGCCCGCAGCATGCGCGAGATCACCCTCGGGTCGAACGCGTCGGGGTCGCGCAGGATGTGACGCTCGTGCAGGGCGAAGCTCTCGGGCGCGGTGAAGCCGCCCTTGGCGTTGACCAGCGGCAGTTCGAGCAGCTCCGGCAAGGAAAGGTCGATGACGGTCGCGCCGGCCTCGGAGATCCGGTCGATCGCCGCCTGGAACGCCTTGGCCGTCGCCTCGTCCAGATCGTCGAGCACAAATTCCTGCGGCACCGCCAGACGCAGCCCCTTCACCGGCAGCGCCGGAATGCGCCGCTTCGGCTCGCCGGCCAGAACCTGATGCACCCGCACGCAGCATTCCAGGGTCGGTGCCAGGGGACCGATGCTGTCGAGGCTCGTCGAGAGCGGGACCGCGCCGGCGATCGGCACCCGGCTCTGGGTCGGCTTGAAACCGGCGAGGCCGCACAGCGAGGACGGAATCCGCACCGAGCCCCCGGTGTCGGTGCCAAGTCCAACCGTCGCCATGCCGTCGGTCACACTGACCGCCGCGCCGGAGGAGGACCCGCCCGGAATCCGCTTCGACGCCCGATCCCACGGGTTTGCGGGCGTGCCGTAATGCGGGTTGATGCCCAGGCCGGAATAGGCGAACTCGGTCATGTTGGTGCGGCCGACCAGCACGGCGCCCGCCGCCCGGAGGCGGGCGATGACCGGGGCGTCCCGCTCGGCCGGCGGTTCGGTCTTCAGCACCTTGGAGCCGGCGGTGGTCACCGCACCCGCCACATCGAACAGATCCTTGATCGAGATCGGCAGACCCTCGAGCGGGCGCGGCGGAACGCCGGCCTTGCGCAGGCCGTCGCTGGCCGCCGCCTCGGCGCGGGCACTCTCCTCCATCAGCGCGGTGAATACCCGCGTGCCCTCGCCGGACGCGTCCTTGGCACGCCCGAGCGCGGTGTCCAGGAGCGCGGCGGCTGAGGTCTCGCCCGTCTCGAGCGCGGTCAGGATCTCGGTGATCGGTGTCTTCGGCGCGAAGGTCATGGGTCAGCTCACCACGGGGAGGGTTTCGATGTCGTAGGCATGGGACAGGGCACGCCCGGTCGCCGGGTCGGTGATCGACAGCGCCATCCGCTGCGCCGGACGGATACCGCCGGTCACCGGTACCGTGCCGCACAGCATGACGGTCCCCGGTTCGAGCCCGCCGTACCCCTCCACCAGATCCTTGAGCGGCCGGATCAACGCCAGTGTGCCAGTCTGGTACGTCACCTCGGCCCCGCCGATCATCGCCTTGGCTTCCAGGATCAACGCGTCCAGATCGTCGTCGAGCGACACCGGCCAGGCGCTGCTGCCCAGGACCTTGGGGCACATCTGCTTGGAGACCGCGATGGAATAGGTCTCGACCTTGCGGTCCGTATGGTCGGATCCGACGGTGAGCAGCAGTCCGCTCTCGGTCGCCACCAGCACCGGCTCGACCTCGCCGGAACTGTCGCCGCCGATGACCTGAACGTGGTCGCCCTGGGTAAGCTGTTCGACCGCAACCCGGTAATACAGCGGCACGGTGCTCGGGCCGGGAACGCCGATCTCGGCCAGTTCCTCGATATGGTGGTCGATGGCCGCCTTGTCGCGGCCGGTCCAGCCGGCGACGACGCAGTTCGTCGCTCTTACCTCGACCGGTCCGTCCGGCGTATCGAACCGCAGAACCTGCGCTCCCATGCATGCCTCCCGTTTGAATGCGCCCCGAATGATCGTTCACTCTTCGAGCGCCGCGACGATACCTGCCGCTACGGCATCGCGGAAGATCCGGATCGGGGGATGTGTCGCGCCAGGCTGCTGGACTAGTCTGTTGCCATGGCAACGACCCCACCTACCACAGCCACTGCGCCCCTCGGCTCGACGCCCGCCGGCCCCAAGCAGGACACGATGCGCGCGGTCCTGTTCATGCTGCTGGCGATCAATCTTCTGCCCTTCATGAACGTGGCGGCGAAGTTCCTGTCGGACGACTACCACACGGTGCAGGTGGTCTGGGCGCGCTATACGGGCCACCTGGTCTTCGTCCTGCTGATGTTCATGCCCCGGCGCGGACTGTCGCTGCTCAAGGCCACCAGGCCCGGCATCCACATCATCCGCTCGATGCTGATGTTCCTGGCGACGGTCTGCTTCTTCACGGCGCTCCGGTTCATCGACGTGCCGGTGGCCAGCGCCATCAACTTCATCTCGCCGCTGATCGTCACGGCGCTCGCCGCCCCGTTCCTGGGGGAGAAGGTCGGAATCCGCCGTTGGACGGCCGTCGCGGTCGGCTTCGCCGGCGCGCTCATCATCATCCGTCCGGGGGGCGGCGAGGCCCATTGGGCCATGATCCTCGTGCTCGGCACCGCGTTCTGCTACGCGACCTATCAGATCTACACCCGGAAATTCTCCGCCGCCGACCCGCCGGAGACCTCGATCACCTATATCGCCATCGTCGGGGCGGTGATCTCGTCCGTCGCACTTCCGTTCTACTGGGTCACGCCGGTCTCGGTGATCGACGCCCTGCTCTTCGCCCTGCTGGGCTTCATCGGCGGGCTCGGCCACTACTTCGTGATCCGCGCCTTCCAGCACGGCGAGGCCTCCGTGCTCGCGCCGTTCAACTACGGCCAGCTCGTGATGGCGATCGTGCTCAGCTATTTCGTGTTCGGCACGTTCCCCGACATCTGGACCTTCGTCGGCGGCGGCATCATCATCTCGAGCGGTCTGTACATCACCTACCGGGAGACCGTGAGGGGGAAGAAGCCCTCCGATCCGCCGTCGCCTCCCCGGGACTAACCCAGATAGCGCGTGAGGGCGTCGCCGACCGTCGCCATGAGCGGACGCCAGGGCTGAACCTGCGTCTTGCGGAAACAGCGCACGGTCGGAAAGCCCGGAAAGCGGTCGGTGCCGTATTCGAGAAAGACCGGCGTGTTGTAGAGCAGCCAGACTGGCTTGCCGAGGGACGCGGCGATCCAACCGACCGTGCTGGACGGGCAGATCACCAGATCCAGCGCCTCGACAAGCGCGAACACCCCGTCGATGTCGTCGGTAGTGTCGAGCCCGTCGATCAGGGCCACCGGCGCCCCGGTCTCCGCGATCTCGTCCCGCCAGCCGATCCCGTATTGCAGCGAGACATAGGTGGCGCCGGGAACCTTGAAGACCTCCTCGAAGGGAGCGATGCCCGGATAGTGAGGCAGGCGGAAGGTGGTGAGCCGGCGGCTGCGCCAGGCGACGCCGATCTTGGGGCCGTCGCCAAGCGCGTCCAACTTCGCCCGCATCTCCTCGACCCGCGCCGGGTCGGCTTTGAGCCAGGGCCCCGCCGCCACGTCCGCCTGGACCGCCGTGGCACGGTAGCGCGACAGCAGGACCGCGCCGTCGGCATACGCGTCCGGCCACCACTCCTGCGGCACCCAGTCATAGCGGTGCTCCGGAAAATTGCGGTCGCCCACCCGGTGATAGGCATGGACATGGGCTTCCGGAAAGCTGCGCCGCATCAGCGGGACGATGCGGGAGTCGCACTCGATGAGAATCCGGCCGACGTCGCGGGCCGCATCGGCGATGCAGCAGGCATGGAGCAACTCGTCCCCCACCCCCTGGTCGGCAGCGATCAACAGGGTGGTCTCCCGCGACGGGCTACCGTCCCATACCGGGATGCGGGGATCGCGGGCGACCGCACCGGGTTTGCGGCGCATACTGGCATAGCATCTCCACCCCTCCTGCATCTCGCCGATCGAGAGGAGCTGGATGCCGAGGCGAAAGCGGTAGTGCGAACTCGCCCGGCGCCCGTTCCAAAGCCTCCCGCATCCGGCGGATTGCCTCGGTGGGATCGCCGGCGGCGAAGGCAGCTTCCGACAGTCCGGCATGGGGCGAGGCGAGATCGGGGCGGATCAGGCTTGCGCGCTCGAATCCCCGGCGGGCCTCGGCGATCCGCAGCCGGCCGACCTGCAGCCAGGCGAGGTGATTGTAGGCCTCGTGCTGGCCCGGCGCGATCACCGCCGCCGCCCGGAACCGGGCCGTCGCGGCATCGCCACGCTCGATGTCCATCAGAGCGAGGCCGTGGGAGACCCACCGCTCCGCCTTGGCCGCATCGGCCATCACGGCGCGGCGGCGCGCCCGCTCGCAGGCGGGAAGGTCGGATACCGTGTGCAGATGGTTGGCGAGGCGCGACCAGGCTTCGTCCCCGGCCGGGGCGAGGATCGCGGCGCGGTGCAGCATCGCCACACCTTCCGCCCGACGCTCGCCCACCGCGAGGATGCCGCCGAGATTGGCAAGTGCGTCCGCCAGGAGCGGATTGAGGCGGACCGCCGCCTCGTAGGCAGCGACCGCGTCGTCGATCCGACCGAGCCCATGCAGCGCCACGCCGAGCGCATGATGATAGGTCGCCTCATCCGGTCGGCGTTGAATCGCAGCCGCGAACATCTGCGCGGCGGGCTCCATCCGGCCGGTCTGATGCAGCGCCATGCCCATGCGGTGCAGCAGATCGGGATGGTTCGGGTTGGATTTCAGCAGATAGGCGTAGAGCGGGATGGCCTGATCGGCCTGACCCGACAGATGCAACGCGGTGGCGCGTTCGAGAATCGCGTGCGGGCTTTGCATGTCAGGGAACGAGACCGCCCTCGACCATGTCGGCGCTCAGCGGCTCCCCGCGCGTCAGATCTCGGGTCGCGCGGCGGCCGAGCACGGTCTCGAAGTGTTTCGGCGCGAGGCCGAGGCTGGGGCGGATGGACCGGACGTTCTGCTCCGTCAGCGGCGCGCCGGCCGGGACGTCCGTGACCACATAGAGCGAGCGGCGGAACTTCAGCCCGGCTTCCTCCGACTTCGTCGGGCGGTAGGCCGGGGCGCCGAGGGCGGCATGGGCCATGCGGGTGTCGCGCACCAGCCGGGTCAGTTCATCCGGCTCCAGCGAGAAGGCGCTGTCGACGCCGCCATCTGACCGGGCGAGCGTGACGTGCTTCTCGATCAGGCAGGCGCCCATGGCGACCGACAGGGTGGCCACGGTGGTGTCCATGGTGTGATCCGACAGGCCGGTCACCACCCCCAGCCGGTCGGCCAGATCGGCGATGGTCCGCAGGTTCGCCTCTTCCGCCGGGGCGGGATAGGCGCTGACACAGTGCAGGACGACGAGCTGTTCGGCGCCGGCGCCCCGCGCCGCATCGACCGCCTCCCGGATCTCCTCGAGGCTCGCCATGCCGGTGGACATGATCATCGGTTTTCCGGTCGCCGCCACCAGGCGGATCAGCGGCAGATCCACAACCTCCTGCGATGCGATCTTGTAGGCTGGCGCCCCCAGGCTCTCCAGCAGATCCACCGCACTCGCGTCGAACGGCGACGAGAACACGGTGATGCCGAGTTTCCGCGCCTTGTCGAAGATCGGCGCGTGCCAGTCCCAGGGGGTGTGCGCCTCCTGATACAGCTCGTAGAGACGGCGGCCGTTCCAAAGTCCGCCTTGGATCAGGAATTCGGGGCCGTCGTGGTCGATGGTGATGGTGTCCGCGGTGTAGGTCTGCAGCTTCACCGCATCGGCCCCGGCGGCCTTCGCAGCCTCAAGAATCCGGAATGCCCGGTTGATGTCCCCGTTGTGGTTGCCGGACATCTCCGCAACGATATAGGGCGGGTCGTCGGGGCCGATGCGCCGGCCGGCTATGCTAATCTCGCCTTGCACCCAACAACATCCTCCGAACGGGCAGTTCCAGTAAGTCGGCCGCCAGACGATACCCTCCCAGACGCCGCAAATGAAGCCGCACCGACGGAAGCGGCTCTCAATGGCGAACGGCTGGTCATCCGCGCCGACGGCGACGGCCGGATCGGCGTCGGCCATGTCATGCGCTGCCTGGCGCTAGCCCAGAGCTGGATCGGCTTCGGCGGACAGGTCCGTCTCGCCTGCACCGCCGTGCCGCCGGCCGTCGCCGAGCGCTACCACGATGCGGGGGCGGAAATCGTCCTGCACCACCGCTGGCCGCCGGAGGATCTGGTCGAGGACGCCGCCGCCGTGGTGGCCGACGGTCTCGAAATCGCCGATGCCGACCTGGCCGCCGTGGCCGGGTCCGGCGTCCCCCTGACGATCGTCGACGACATGGGCCACCGCGACCGCTATCCGGGCACGCTGGTGGTGAATCAGAACCTGCACGCCACCGAGGGCCTCTATGCGGGAAAGACGGAAGCCCGGCTCTGCCTCGGTCCCAAATGGTCGCTGCTGCGCCGGGAGTTCCGGGGCGGCGGGGAAGCGCCACGGATGATCTCCGAAACCGCCAGGCGTCTGCTGGTCCTCATGGGCGGCGCCGACCCGAAGGGATACAGCACGCTCGCACTGGAGGCGGCGGTCCGGGCGACGGAGGTCCTGCCCGATGATCCGGAAATCGTCCTCGTCGTCGGTGCCGCCAACCCCGCCGCGGCCGAGCTGCAGTATCGGGCGACCGGCTTGGCCGCGCGGATCGACGTCCGCTACGACGTCCGCGACATGGCGGCGCTGCTCGGGACGGTCGATCTGGCGATCTCCGCCGCCGGCTCGACGGTACTGGAGATGGCGGCACTCGGGGTTCCCATGGTGATCGGTGCCCAGAACGAGAGCGAGGTCGGCCCGGCGGCGGCACTGGCACGGCGCGGGGCGGCGATCGATATGGGCCCGCTGGAAGGCGTCGACCCGGTGACGCTCGCGGGAACCGTGGCCGACCTGGCCCGGGACCCGGACCGGCGTCGCGCACTCGCCGCCAGCGCCCGGTCGCTGGTCGATGGCCGCGGCGCCGACCGGGTCGCCGCCGCCATCGCCGGCACCGTCCGGGAGACCGATCAGCCCCGGAATTCGTAGTCGAGCAGCCCGTCATGCGCCTCGGTCTCGACGAAGCCGCAGGACTCGAACGCCTTCCGGCTCGCCCGATTGTCCGGCTTGATCTCGGCCCGGATGCGGGCATCCGGCCAGATCTCGCGGGCCCGCGCCACCGCCAAACGGACGAGCACCGCGGCGAGCCCGTGGCCGCGCGCCGCCGGCGCCACGGTGACGGAAATCTCGACCGTCCCGCCGTCATCCCGCAGGGCGGAGGTGGTGCCGACGGGCACGCCGCCCTCGACGCCGATCCAAACACGCCAATTCGGGTCCGCAGTCACCCGCGACAGCCAGGCCGCATGCTCCTGCTGGGTCACGGCATCGGGGTTGCGCGAGTTGCCGCGGGTCAGCGGATCGTTGCGCCAGGCGAGCAGATCCGCCGAGTCCTCGACTGTGATCGGGCGGAGCGTGACGTCGGGAGCATCGGTCATCCGTTTAGCCTATCCGCAGTGCCGCGCCTGGGCGATGGCCGCATGCTACCGTGGCCGCCGCAAAGGAGAAGCCCGTGACCGTCGCCGCCGTGATTCAGGCCCGCATGACCTCGACCCGCCTGCCGGGCAAGGTGCTGATGCCGGCGGCCGGCCGGCCGATGCTGGCGCACCAGATCGACCGCGTGCGCCGGGCGGCCAACGTCGATACGGTCTGCATCGCGACAACCGTGAATGTCGAGGACGATCCTGTAGCCGCCCTGGCGGAGCGCGAGGGTGTCGCCGTCTTCCGTGGTTCCGAACACGACGTGCTCGACCGCTTCGTGCGGGCGGCGGAAAGCGCCGGCGCGGCGGTCGCCGTGCGCCTGACCGGCGACTGCCCGCTCACCGATCCGGCACTCGTCGACGCTGTGGTCGCAACGTTCCGGGGCGGCAATCCGCCGGTCGACTACGCCACCAACAGCTTCCCGCGCACCTGGCCGATCGGCCTCGACGTCGAGGTCGCGTCCATGGCCGCGCTGCGCCTGGCCAATGCCGAAGCGACCGATCCCTACGACCGCGAGCATGTGATGCCGTTCCTCTACCGTCAGCCGGAGCGTTTCCGCATCGCCGGCTTCCCGGCGCCGGAGGATCTGAGCGGCTACCGCTGGACCCTGGACGAGCGCTCGGACTACGACCTGCTGGTGCACATCCTGGAAGCGCTGCTGCCGGATAATCCGTCCTTCGGCTGGCGCGACGTGATCGCGCTGCTGGACGCGCACCCGGAATGGCGCACACTGAACGCCGGCGTCGGACAGAAACAGCGGCGCTACGAGGACCGGATCTCGGGAGGACCGACATGACCGATAGCTGGCGCACCGAACAGGAGGCGTTCTGGAGCGGCGCGTTCGGCGACGACTATGTCGACCGCAACCAGGGAGCGGCGCTGCTGGCGTCGCGCACGCACCTGTTCTCCAACGCCCTGAAGCGCGCCGGCGGCGTCGCCTCGGCTGTTGAGTTCGGCCCCAACATCGGGATCAACCTGGTGGCCCTGCGTCATCTCCTGCCGGCGATCGATCTGGCCGCGATCGAGATCAACGCCAAGGCCGTCGAGGTGCTGCGCACGCTGGAGCGGGTCGAGGTCCATCACGGGTCGATTCTCAAATCCCATGTCGCGCGGACCTATGAATTGGCGTTCTGCTCGGGTGTGCTGATCCACATCAACCCGGACTCGCTCCCCGCCGTCTACGACAACCTGTACGCCGCGTCGTCCCAACTCATCCTGCTGTCGGAATACTACAACCCCACCCCCGCGGCAATTCCCTACCGGGGCCATCAGGAGCGCCTGTTCAAGCGGGACTTCGCCGGCGAGATGCTGGAGCGCTTCGCCGATCTGCGTCTCGTCGACTACGGCTTCCAGTATCACCGCGACCCGGCCTTCCCGGCCGACAACGTGACCTGGTTCCTCATGGAGAAGACCGGCACCTGAGCCTCCGGTCCCCGACATCATGCCGCATCTGACCATCCCAGAGCTGTCGCTCGCCCTTCTGGTCGCCTTCGCCTTCGCGGTCGGCGGCGGGGTGAAGGGGATCGTCGGCCTCGGTCTGCCGACCATTGCCATGGCGATCCTCGCCAACGTGGTCAGCCTGCGCACGGCCGTCGCCATCCTGATCGTCCCGCTTCTGGTCTCCAACCTGTGGCAGGTCGTCCAGGTCGGCGCGGTGGGCACACTGGCGAAGCGGTTCGGCCTGCTGAACGCGGCGGCGGGCGCCGGGCTGTGGATCGGGACCGAGATCCTGTTCTCGGTCGATCCCCGTTGGATGCAGGTGGCACTCGGGGTCCTGCTCATTGCCAATGCCGGCATGCAGGTCCTCGGCAACATGCCGATCATCCCGCGCCGCCACGAGACCGCTCTGTCGGTCCCGGTCGGGCTCGTCTCGGGCATCATCGGCGGCATGACCGGCAGTCAGGGCATCGTCATCGCCGTCTATCTCGCCAGCCTCAACCTGACCCGGGACGAGTACGTGCAGGGGATCGGCCTCTCGTTCTTCCTCACCGGGCTGATCTGGGTGGTGGCGATCTGGGCCAATGGCGGCATCACCGGCGAGACCCTGCCGCTGTCGGCGCTGGCCCTGGTCGCCGCCCTGGCCGCGATGGCGATCGGCACCCGGATCCGCCGCCATCTGCCCCAGGCCCGGTTCCGTCAGGCGGTGTTCATCGCCATGGCCCTGATGGGCGCCAACCTGATCGTCAAGGCGGTATGGGCGTAGGGAGTTTCTGGCCTGCTTGGCCGTCCATGCGTTGATCCTGACTTGCGTCAGGATCAAGCAGCCGACCGCCAGGATCCCGCCAGTCGCCAGAGACGGCGTGATGCTTTACCCCTCGCCCTCGAAGCAGACGTTCTCCAACGCCTCGCCCTTGGCGAACCGGTCGAGTTGCTTGGCGACGAACAGCCAGCGGCGGGTGGTCATCGGCTCGGTCCAGGCCGAGTTGTGCGGCGACAGGATGACGTTATCGAGCTTCTGGAACGGGAACCTCGACGGCCAGGGATTAGGGTCGTCCTTCGACGGGTAGATGTACCAGACGTCGATGATGCCGCCGCGGATCCGCTTCGACGACAGCGCCTCGTAGAGCGCCGCCTCGTCTATGACTTCGCCGCGCCCGACATTGCAGATCACCGCGTCGGATTTCATCGCCTTGAACTGCGCGGCGCCGATCATGCCGCGCGTCACGTCGTCCAGCGGCGCGCAGACGATGACGAAATCGCTCTCGGCGCAGAGCCGGTCCAGCCCCTCGTCGACGGTCCAGTAAGCATCGACCAGATCGCCCTCGTCGCGCACCGTCCGGCTGACCGCCAGCAGCTTCATGTCGAACGCCTTGCAGCGCCGGGCGACCTCCCGGCCGATATGGCCGTAGCCGACGATGCCGACGGTGCAGCCGCGCATCTCCCGGTGCATCGGCCCGGCGGAAATGGAGCGGCCGTTATAGGACTTGGCCACCATCATCGGGTGGGTGTCGCGCATCAGGCCGGTCTGGAACTCCAGCATCCCCGCCAGGATGTGCTCGGCGATGGTGGTCTCATGCTCATGGGTGTTGCAGAACAGCACCCCCTTGGGCAGGTCCGCCGGGGTGATCCAGTCGTAGCCGGTGAACGGAATCTGATAGAGTTTCAGCCGGTTCGACGGCGGCATGTCGACCTTGCCGCCGCCGACCAGCACGTCCGCCTCCGGCAGCAAGTCCTTCAGCCGGTCGGGCTCCTCGGCGGCATCGCAGCAGACGAAGCGGAGACCGGCTTCGGTATGCTCGGCCAGGAAATCGGCGCGTCGGATGGAGTTCTTGCCGGTCAGCAGGACGGTAGGCGTATCGCTCACGATGGGCCTCGACGGGAGGGTGGACGGATCGGCGGACGCCGCCGACAGGGCGGCGAAGGGAGCTTGTGTATGCGGGCCGGCTTTGTCTAGCCTTTGCCGGCTCCGCCCTTGCCCCGTATCCCGCCGGAGCACGCTTTCCTGTGAGGAGTCCCGCATGCCAGACGGTTTTGACCCGAACGCCGACTGGGTCGGTTTCGAGCGCGCCAAGATGAAGCTCGGCGCGGTGGCCTGCGGTAACCCGGATGCGGCCGAGGCCGGGGTCGAGATCCTGGAACGCGGCGGCAACGCCATCGACGCGGTGATCGCCACCGCTTTCGCCATGGGCGTGGTCGAACCGCTGGACAGCGGCCTCGGCGCCGGCGGCTTCATGACCGTCCACCACGCCCGGACCAAAACCACGACCACGTTCGACTTCATGGGCACCGCACCGGTCACCGCGAAGTATGAGCTGTACCAGGCGGTCAATCCGCTGGGAGATTACACGATCCTGGTGAAGGACCGGGCCAACGAGATCGGTCACCGCTCTGTCGCCGTGCCGGGCGCGGCGGCCGGCCTGTGCCGCGCGCTCGACACCTTCGGGCGCATGCCGCTCAAGTCGGTCATCGCACCGGCCATCCGCATCGCCCATGACGGGTTCACCGTCGCACCGAAGGCGGCGCTGCGCATGTCGCGCAGCAAGGACATGCTGTCCTACATGCCGGCCACCGCCGCCATGCTCCTGAAGCCGGACGGCTCCCTGTACGAGGCCGGCGACCGCATGGACATGTCGGACTACGGCGACAGCCTGGAGCTGATCTCCGAGGAAGGCCCCCGCGTCTTCTACGAGGGCGAACTCGGCGCGAAGGTCGTAGCGGAGATGGAGGCCCATGGCGGCTTTCTCACCGCCGACGATCTCGCCAGCTATCACGTGGTCCGGCGGGCACCGGCGGGCGGCCTGTACCGGGGGCGGCGCATCGCGACGATGGGTCCGCCCTCCACCGGTTTCATGGTCGCCAAGGGCCTCGCCGCCCTCGACGCCGCCGGCGTGCCCGAGGACGCGCACGGCCGCACCAAGGCGCTGGCCGAGGCGATGCTGGCTATGTTCAACGCCCGCCGGCGCGGCCTCGGCGATCCGGCCTTCGTGCCCTCGCCCATCGCCCCCGGAAGCGAGAGCACGGAGACCACCAGCCTCTGCGCCATGGACGCCATCGGCAACGCTGCCTGCATCACCTTCTCCAACAACAACCACTCCGCCGTCGTCGTGCCCGGTACCGGCATTCTTCTGAATAATCAGATGCGGCTGTTCCACGCCTGGGACGGCAGCGCCAACTCCGTGGTCGGCGGCAAGCGGCCGGCCTCCTCGATGATGCCGACCCTGCTCTTCGAGGACGGGCGCGCGGCCATGGCGATCGGCGCGTCCGGCGCCACCCGGATCGTCACCGCCCTGATGCAGATCCTGTTCCACCATCTCGGCCGCGACGTTCCCCTGGAAAAGGCGGTGCGCGAGGCGCGGGTCCACGCCGAGGAGGACCAGATGATGTGCGATCCGGACATCGCCGACACCGCCCGCGCCGTCGCCGGCGAGCTCGGCCTGACGCTGACCGTCAACGCGTTACGCGACCCGATGATGGCGGTCTGCCAGACCATCGCGGTCGATGCGGACGGCATGGCGGTCGCGGTCGGCGATCCAAGGGCCCGGGCGCAGGGGCGGGTGGTGTAGCTCGACGAGCGCCCGCGCCTCCGGAAGGAGCCCGGAAAGGACAAGAACGAAAAAGAACCACACGAGCGGAGGAAATGACGTGAGTTCGAAAGGCCCCGACGCCACCTATTTCGCCTATCTGGAGGCGAAGGACTGGCGCATCCAGCACTGCGCCTCCTGCGATACCCACATTTTCCAGCCGCGCGTCATGTGCCCGGCCTGCGGCGCCGAGGCGTTCGAGTGGGTCGCGCCGAGCGGCAAAGGCACCGTGCATTCCACCACCGTCATCCGCCGGCGGCCGGAGAGCGGCGGCGATTACAACGTCTGCCTGGTCGACCTGGACGAAGGCGTGCGGATGATGAGCCGGGTGGAGGGCGTCCCCCCGACCGAGGTCGCCATCGGCATGGCGGTCGCCGCCCGGCTGACCGAGCAGGACGGCCAGACCGTCGTCGTTTTCGATCCGGCCCCCGTAAATCAAGGCGCGGGAGGCGCCGCATGACCTGGTCCCTTCGCGGCAAAACCGCCATCGTCGGCGCCGCCACCGCCCATCTCGGCGAGGCCCCAGGCTACAGCCACATGGAGATCGCCGCCGACGCTGCCCGCGCCGCGCTGGCCGATGCCGGGCTGACGCTCAAAGACGTGGACGGCCTGTTCGCCGTCTCCATGCACTCGGTGTTCCCGGCCCTCACCTACGGCGAATATCTCGGTATCGAGCCGCGCTTCTCGGAAGCCACCATCGTCGGCGGCTCCTCGGCGGTGATCCAGATGCTGCACGCCGCCCTCGCCCTGGAAAACGGGCTCTGCGACGTCGCGCTGATCGTCTACGGCTCGAACCAGCGCACCGCCTCCGGCAAGCTGCATTCGCCGTCCGGCGCCGAGAACCTGCCCTACGAGAAGCCCTACGGCCTGCGCGCGCCGATCGCCGGCTATGCCATGTCGGCGGCCCGGCACATGCACGACTACGGCACGACCCGCGAACAACTCGCCGAGGTCGCCGTGGCGGCGCGGATGTGGGCGGGCATGAACGACGAGGCCTTCCACCGCGATCCGCTGACCGCCGAGGACGTGCTCGGCTCACGCATGGTCTGCGACCCGCTGACCTTGCGCGACTGCTGCCTGGTGACGGACGGCGGCGGCGCCATCGTCATGACGCGGGCCGACCGGGCGAAGGACCTGAAACGCCCACCCGTTCACCTGCTCGGCTGCGCCGGCGGCCACACCCACCGGCAGTACTCGATGATGCCGTCGCTCACCACCACCGCCGCCGTTCAGAGCGGGCGCGAGGCGTTCGCGATGGCCGGGCTGACGCCGGCGGAGGTGGACGTGGTCCAGGTCTACGACGCGTTCACGATCAACGCCGTCATGCTGCTGGAGGATCTCGGCTTCTGCCCCAAGGGCGAGGGCGGCGCCTTCGTCGGCGACGGTCGACTGCGGCCGGGCGGATCCCTGCCGTTCAACACCTATGGCGGCGGGCTGTCCTGCACGCATCCGGGCATGCTCGGCATCTTCACCACCATCGAGGCGGTGCGCCAGTTGCGCGGCGAGTGCGGGGAGCGGCAGGTCGACGGCGCCACCATCGGCCTCGCCCACGGCAATGGCGGCATGTTCGCCCACGAGTCCACCGCCCTGCTCGGCACGGCGGCGGCGCTTTGAGCACCCTCGCCCTGATCCTGGGCGGGGCACGGTCCGGCAAGTCGCGCCGGGCCGAGACGCTCGCCCGGGAAACTGGATCGGAGGTGGTCTATCTCGCCACCGCCGAGGCCGTCGACGACGAGATGGCCGCGCGCATCGCCCGCCACCGGGAGGACAGGGCCGCCCATGGCTGGGCGACGGTCGAGGAACCGCTCGACCTGGCGGGAACGCTGGCGCGGGAGGCCCGGCCGGGTCGGATCGTCCTGGTCGAATGCCTGACCACCTGGTTGACCAACCTGATGGTGCATGGCCACGACATCGACGCTGCCGCCACCGCCCTGCTCGCCTGGTGCGACGCGCCGAGCGGCCCGGCGATCCTGGTCACCAATGAGGTCGGCTTCGGCATCGTGCCGGAACACAAGATGGCCCGCGACTTCCGCGACCACGCCGGCCGCCTGCACCAGCTCGTGGCGGAGCGCGCGGACCGGGTGGAACTGGTGGTGGCGGGGATTCCGATGACGGTGAAGGGCTGAGCCCGTGTCACCCCCCGTGATCCTGACGCAAGTCAGGATCAACGCCCCGACGCCAGTGCACCGCAGATCCTGACTTGCGTCAGGATGACGGTTGGAGCTTCCCATATCACCCTCTTGCCCTCCCCCCACTTCCGGCTAATCTCCGGACATGTCCGAACAGCTCACCCTCTTCGAAAAGATCTGGCGCGCCCACGCCGTCACCGCCCGCGACGACGGGCAGACGCTGCTGTGGATCGACCGCCACCTCGCCCATGAAGGCTCGTTCCACGCCTTCGAGAAGCTGGCGATGAGCGGCCGCAAGGTCCGCCGGCCGGACCTCACCTTCTCCATCGCCGACCACTACGTCCCGACGCGGAACCGTGCCGCCGGACCGGACGAGCCGGAGATCGCCACCATGATCCGGCTGCTCGACGAGCACAGCCGGACCAACGGCATCAAACAGTTCGGCTCGGCGATCCGGAGCAGGGCATCGTCCACGTGGTCGGCCCGGAACTCGGCCTGACGCAGCCGGGCATCGTGCTGGTCTGCGGCGACAGCCATACCTCGACCCACGGCGCCTTCGGCGCGCTGGCGTTCGGCATCGGGGCGTCGGAGGTGAGCCATGTGCTGGCGACGCAGACGCTCTGGCAGAAGCGGCCGAAGACCATGCGGATCACCGTCGACGGGCGTACTCGGCCCGCATGTGACGGCGAAGGACCTGATCCTCAC
This sequence comes from Thalassobaculum sp., assembly GCA_048983575.1. Classification (GTDB taxonomy): domain Bacteria; phylum Pseudomonadota; class Alphaproteobacteria; order Thalassobaculales; family Thalassobaculaceae; genus Thalassobaculum. The sequence continues at coordinate 46,989 of JBLZTD010000001.1, forward strand.
GATCATCGCAAAGATCGGCGCCGACGGGGCGGCGGGACACGTCATCGAGTACGCCGGCGAGGCGATCCGCAGCCTGTCGATGGAAGCGCGGATGACCGTCTGCAACATGTCGATCGAGGCTGGCGGGCGGGCCGGGATGATCGCGCCGGACGAGACCACGATCTCCTGGCTCGAAGGCCGGCGTTACATGCCGAAAGGCAAGGACTGGGACGCGGCGGTCGCCTATTGGCGGACGCTGAAGAGCGATCCGGGTGCGATTTTTGACCAGGAGGTCAAAATTCATGCCGACGAGATCGCGCCGACGGTCACCTGGGGCACCTCGCCCGAGCACGCCCTGCCGGTCACCGCGCCGGTGCCCGATCCCACGGGCGAGGCCAACGAGGGGCGCCGGGCGACCTTCGAGAAGGCCATCGACTACATGGGCCTGACGCCGGGAGCGCCGCTGGACGGCCTAAAAGTCGACCGGGTCTTCATCGGCTCCTGCACCAACGCAAGGATCGAGGATCTGCGCGCCGCCGCCGCCGTGATGAAGGATCGGAACATCCGCGTACCCACCATGATCGTTCCCGGCTCCTCCACCGTGAAGCGCCAGGCCGAGGCCGAGGGGTTGGACCGCGTCTTCACCGGCGCCGGTGCCGAATGGCTGGAGAGCGGCTGTTCGATGTGCGCGGCCACCAACGGCGACATGGTGCCGCCGGGCGAGCGCTGCGCGTCGACAACCAATCGCAATTTCCGCGGCCGCCAGGGTCCCGGATCCCGTACCCATCTGATGAGCCCGGCCATGGCCGCCGCCGCCGCGGTGACCGGCACCATCACGGACGTGCGCAAGCTGGCGGAGGGCTAGACCATGGACCCGTTCGCGCAAACTCGCCGCCACCGTGCTGCCCCTGCGGCTCGCCAATGTGGACACCGACCAGCTGCAGCCCGGCCGCTTCCTGCGCAAACCGCGCTCGGACGGCTACGACAACTACCTGTTCCACGACCTGCGCCGGAACGAGGACGGGACGCTGCGCGAGGATTTCCCGCTCAACCAGCCGCAATACCAGGGGGCGGAGATCCTGGTCGCCGACCGCAACTTCGGCGGCGGCTCCTCGCGCGAGGGGGCGGTCTATGCCCTGGCCGATGCCGGTTTCCGCTGCATCATCGCCGCCAGCTTCGGCGACATCTTCCGCTCGAACTGCGCCAAGAACGGGCTCCTGCCCGTCGAACTGCCGATCGAGGTCATCGAGAAGATCTGGGCGATGGCGGAGGCCGACCCGTCGGCGCCGCTGACGGTGGACCTGCAAAGCCAGACCGTGCGGTTGGCCAACGATCCCGAGACCTTCGCCTTCGAGATCGACCCGTTCGTGAAGGAATGCCTGATGGAGGGGAAGGACGATATCGACCTGACCCTGGCCCATTCGGAAACCCTCGCCTCGTTCGAGCGTTCCTACTCGGAGACCTTCCCCTGGCGCACCCCTAACGGCTGAGCAATCCCATGGATCTCCTGATGGACCCGACAGTCTGGGCCAGCTTCGTCACGCTGACCCTGATGGAGATCGTGCTCGGCATCGACAACATCATCTTCGTGTCGATCGTCGCCAACCGGCTGCCGGAACATCAGCGGGCTCTGGGCCGGACCGTCGGTCTCGCCGGCGCCCTGGTGATGCGCATCGGCCTGCTGTTCGCGATCACCTGGCTGATCGGCCTGACGGCGATCGCCTTCACCGTCATGGGTCAGGAGATCTCCTGGCGTGACATGATCCTGATGGCGGGCGGACTGTTCCTGCTGACCAAGGCAACGCTCGAGATCCACAAGGCCGTCGAGGGCGATGAAGAGGACCAGGGCCCGGGCAAGATCGCCGGCGCGGGGTTCGGCCTCGTCATCGCCCAGATCATGGCGCTCGACATGGTCTTCAGCGTCGATTCGATCCTCACCGCCATCGGCATGGTCGACCACGTGGAGGTCATGATCGCGGCCGTGATCGTGTCCATCGCCGTCATGATGGCGGCGGCGGCTCCCATCGCCGATTTCATTCACAAGCATCCGACCTCGAAGATGCTCGCCCTGTCGTTCCTGATGCTGATCGGCGTGGCGCTGGTGGCCGACGGCCTGAACTTCCACATCCCGCGCGGTTATCTCTACGCGGCGATCGGGTTCTCGGTCGCCGTCGAGGCGCTCAACCAGCTGGCGCGCCGAAATCGACGCAAGGCGTAGCCCTCGGGAGCCGCATCTGGCCGTGTGGACGTAGCGGACAGACGTGCCGGCCGGACCATGGAACTGCCCGGGCGGTGTCTTCGTTCGCCCCGTATGAGACCGTTCTGGAAACTGTCGGCCGCCGGCTTCGCCGCCACGGCCATCACCTACGGGCCCGCCAGGATGGGGTTCGGGCTGTTCGTACCCCAGTTCAAGCAGGCGTTCTCGATCTCCACCCAGACCGCGGGGCTGATCTCCAGTCTCGGGTTCGTCGGCCTGCTCGTCGGCCTCCTGGTTTCGCAGTCGATGACGGACCGGAAGGGGCCGAGAATGCCGGTCCTGGCCGGCCTGCTGATCGCCAGCACCGGCATGGCGGTCGTCGCGGTAGCGCCTGACCCGGCGATCCTGTCGCTCGGCGTACTGCTAGCAGTGTCGAGTGCGGGATTCGCCTGGACCCCATTCAATAACGCCGTCCACCGCCAGGTGGAGGACATGTGGCGGCCCGGCGCGTTCTCCCTGGTCAGTACCGGCACGGGTCTGGGTATCGCAGCGGCCGGGCTGGCGGCGCTCGCGATGAGTTTGTGGGGTGTCTCCTGGCGGGTATCCTGGTCCGCATTCGCCATCGGCGGGCTGCTCGCCGCCGCCGTCGCGTGGGTCGCACTGCGGGGCGTTGCCGGTTCGCCTGGCCCGGGACGGCCGGTGCAATGGCGCAGGCTGCTCACTGCGGCGGCAATCCCGCTCCTGGGGATCGGCCTCTGCTTCGGCGCGACATCCTCGATCTACATCACGTTCGCCGTCGACCGGATCGCCGGGGCCGGCGGGGTCGCAGGCTCTCGCCGCACGCCTCCGGCGGCGCCGTGTTCATCTGCTACGGCCTCTTCGGGCTGCTCGGGCTCCTGACCGGCAGTGCGAAGGCCGCCCTCGGCCTCCCGTGGCTCCTGCGCCTTCTCATGCTGACCTGCGCGGCTTCATTCGCCGCGCTCGCATTCCTGCCCGCGACCTGGGTCGGGGTGGTTCTCTCGGCGGGGCTGCAGGGTATGACCGTCATGATGATGAGCGCCGTTCTGGCGTTCTGGTCGGACCGGCTCTTTCCGGCACTGCCATCGCAGAGCTTCACCGCCGTGCTACTCGCCGTATCGGCCGGGAGCGTGATCGGCCCCGCTTTGGCCGGGGTCGCCGCCGACACCGTCGGGGCCAAACCGATGTTCATCGCCACCGCGACATTCGCTGCGGCGACAGCGGCCGCCGTCCGGTACAGGCACATTCGGGAACGTCCGGAGGCGTCGATGGCCTGACGCCTGGACTCGCGCGCTGGTCGTACCGCCGCGCCCGCCTCTCAGAAGAAAGTCCATTCCCCCGTGAGGTCGTGAATCCGGAACAGGGCGATGGTGTATGCCAGCGCCACCGCGGCGAAAGCCACCGCGCCCAGCGTCGGCATTCCACCGCCCTGCATGAGTTCCCAACCCAGGGCCGCCGTCGCCAGCGGTGCCCCCACCAAAGTCGCGATCCGCAGCCGCCGGCGGGCTACGATCTCGGCGTGGCGGCGGCGTGTAAACACTCTCCGTTTCACCGCTTCAGCCTTTCAATCTGAAACAAAAATTTCTATTGCACATTACAGAAACAACGCCTAAGTTGGAAGTGCTTTCGGATCGGGGCACGTCCCCCTCTCCCCACCTGATGCCCGGTTCGAAACGCGAGTAAACGAAGGCCTGGAGAAAATTCTCCAGGCCTTCACTCGTTTCACGCGTATTTTCAGATAGTTGGCCGGCTCCGCTCCCGTCGAATTCTGGTGAGCCACGGCACCGTCTGCCCTAGATTGAGGTCCCTTCACCCGACCAGGACCGCCGTGCGATCCTCCCACCTCTTATCCGTCAGCCGCGCCGATCTGGCTCGGGTCTGGTCTCTCGCCTGGCCGCTGATTTTGTCCAACCTAACCGTGCCGCTGGTCGGGGCGGTATCGACCGGCGTGATCGGCCATCTCGACGACCCTGCCTATCTCGGCGGCGTGGCGCTCGGCACGCTGGTATTCACCTATGTCTATTGGGCGTTCGGATTCCTGCGCATGGGGACCACCGGTCTCGCCTCCCAGGCCCACGGGGCCGAGGCGGTCGACGAGGTCCGCGCCGTGCTCGCCCGGGCGCTGGTTCTGGCGGTGATATGCGGCGGCCTGCTCACCCTGCTGCGCGGCCCCATCGGGGCGGCGGCGCTCGCCCTGCTCGACGGGAGCGCGGCGGTTCAGGGCCACGCCCTCGACTATTTCGAGATCCGGGCGCTCGCCGCCGTGCCGGCGCTTGCGAACATCGCGCTGCTCGGCTGGTTCCTCGGCCTGCAGAACACCCGCTACGGCCTGATCCAGCAGGCGGTGATCAACGGACTGAACGCCGTGTTCGCGGTCTGGCTGGTCTATGGGACCGGAATGGATGTGGAGGGCGTCGCCTGGGCGGCGGTGATCGGCCAGACCGTCGGTCTCGTCGTCGCGCTGGTCCTGGCCCGCCACCTGCTCCGCCGGATCGGCGGGCGATTCGAGCGGCGCCGCATCTTCGATCTGATCGGTCTCCGGGCAATGGTCGCGGTGAACCGGGACATCTTCATCCGGACGGTGTGCCTGCTGACGGGGACGGCCTTCTTCATGGACCGCTCGGCCGCGCTCGGCGAGGTGGCCCTGGCCGCCAATGCGGTCCTGATGGTGTTCCAGAGCCTCTCGGCCTACGCCATGGATGGGTTCGCCCAGGCGACGGAGGCCGTGGTCGGCAAGGCGACCGGCGCCCGCGACCGGCGCCAGCTCGATACGGCGGTGCGCGCCGGCACCCTCTGCGCACTGCTGGTCGCGCTCGTGGCATCCGCGATCTACGCGCTGTTCGGCGGCGCGATCATCGACCTGCTGACCGGCATCGACAGCGTCCGGGACGCAGCGGACGCACATCTGGTCTGGGCGGTACTGCTGCCGATCGTCTCGATCTGGGCGTTCCAGCTCGACGGCATCTTCATCGGCGCGACGCGCACGGCGGAGATGCGCAACGCCATGATCGCCTCCCTCGCCGCCTTCGTCGCCGTCGGGTTGCCGCTGGTGGCCCTGTTCGGGAACCACGGCCTGTGGGCCGCCTACGTCGCCTTCATGGGCGCCCGGGCGGTGACGCTGTATCTCTACTATCCCCGGGTCCGCGCCATGGCGGCCGGGCGTTGACCGGGGCGGACACCTGACCGGTGCACCGTAATGTGCTACCCAATTCTTCCCAAAGATCCCGAGGAGGCCCCCGTGACCCTGTCCGTCTATCTGTCCGGCGAAATCCACACCGACTGGCGCGACGTGATCGAGAAGGGCGCCCATGCCGCCGGCCTCGACGTCGAGTTCTCCGCCCCGGTCACCGACCATGCGGCCAGCGACGATTGCGGCGTGGCGATCCTGGGGGCCGAGGACAAGGGCTTCTGGAAGGATCACAAGGGCGCCAAGCTCAACGCCATTCGCACCCGCACGCTGATCGAACAGGCCGACATCGTCGTCGTGCGCTTCGGCGAGAAGTACAAACAGTGGAACGCCGCCTTCGACGCAGGCTACGCGGCCGCCCTCGGCACACCGCTGGTGGTGCTGCATGCGCCGGAGCACACCCATGCGCTCAAGGAGGTCGACGGCGCGGCCCTTGCCGTCGCGGAAACGCCGGAGCAGGTGGTCGACATCCTGCGCTACGTCATGACCGGCAGATTGCCGGGGTGACGATCGACCGCGCCGGCTGCCGCTTTAGCCGGGAATGACAAGGGCGGCGATCAGCGCGTGAAACACGAGGCTGCCGATCACCAGCCCCACGGCCACGCCATAGCTGAGATCGAGCGCCAGCCGCATGACCTGCGCTCGCAGCCAGAGAGCGGCGCCGAACGAACCGACGGTGAGCAGCTTGCCGAGCGCGCCCGGCAGCAGATCGCTCTGTTCCAGGGCGATAGCGACGAACTGGATCACGATGGTCGGCAGCGACGACCAGAACTCCGGGATCATGTAGTCGAAGAACCGGCCGCTCCGGTCGAGTGCCGGCAGCACGTACCAGGCCGCCAGTGCATAGCCGTACCAGGCGATGACGACGGCAATGGATATCTGGACCAGCAACCCGAGGGAGACCGGCATGTCGCTGCCGGAGGCCTGAATCACGTAGATCAGGAGGTTGAGCGGCAGGACGGCGGCCAGCACCCAGCAGGACCGCCAGAACGCCGTCTCCCCGGCGCCGAAATAAGTCAGGCCGCCGCGGTCGCCGATGAACAGGCGCCAGGTGCCGTAGACGGAGGCCGCGATCTCGGCCTGGCTTGGAACCGGCGGCAGCGCCATGGCCTTAGCCACCCAGCGCGCGGTTCAGGACGGCCGCATAGATGTCAGTCAGCGCCCGGATGTCGGCGACGGCCACGTTCTCGTCCACCTTGTGCATGGTCTGACCGACCAGTCCGAACTCGACCACCGGGCAGAGCCGTTTGATGAAGCGGGCATCCGAGGTGCCGCCGGTGGTGCTCAATTCCGGACGGCGGCCGGTGACGGCGAAGGCGGCGTCCGAGATCAGATCGGACAGCGCGCCCGGCTCGGTGACGAAACTCTCGCCCGAACACTCGGTCTCCAGGTCGTAGCGCACACCCTTCTGATCGAAGCTGCCGCGGAACATCCGCTCCAGCGACTCCGAGGAATGGGCATCGTTGAAGCGGACGTTGAAGGTCGCGCGGGCCTCGGCCGGGATGACGTTGGTCGCCGGATTGCCGACATCGATGGTCGTGACCGACATGGTGGTCGGCGGGAAATGGGCGGTACCCTCGTCCAGGGTCCCGTGGGCGAACGGCTCCAGCAGGCGGAGCAACCCATGCACCGGATTCTCGGCCAGATGCGGATAGGCGACGTGGCCCTGGGTGCCGTATACGGTCAGCCGTCCGGTGAAGGACCCCCGCCGACCGATCTTCATCATGTCGCCCATGGCGGTCGGATTGGTCGGTTCCCCGACGATGCACATGTCGGGGATCTCGCCGTTCGCCTCCATCCAGTCCAGCACCCTGGTGGTCCCGTTGACGGCGGGTCCCTCCTCGTCCCCGGTGATCAGCAGGCTGATCGAGCCCCGGTCGTGTCCCCGAGGCCAGATGGCGCTCGACGGCGGCGACGAAGGCGGCGATCGCCGCCCTTCATGTCGGCGGCCCCGCGGCCCTAGAGCCGGTCGTCGGCGACCGTGCCGTCGAACGGATCCCCGGGTCCATGCGGCCGCGTCGCCGACCGGCACCACGTCGGTATGCCCGGCGAAACAGCAGATGCGGCGATCCGTTGCCACGTCGGGCGTAGAGGTTGTCGATCGTCGGCGTCCCCGGCGCCTCGAAGCGCAGACGATGGCAGGTGAAGCCCATGGGCTCCAGCAGCGACTGCAGCAGGTCGAGAGCGCCGCCCTCTTCCGGGGTGACGCTCGGGCAGCGGATCAGGTCCGCCGCGACCGCGACCGGGTCGAGGCCGACGGACACAGCCGGAGACGGTGAGCCGGCCCGGGGGGATGCCGACATGTCGGTTACCTCGCGATCAATCGCGCAACAGCTCGTTGATGGAGGTCTTCGAGCGGGTCTGGGCGTCCACCGTCTTGACGATCACGGCGCAGGAGAGGCGACGGGCCCGGCGAGCCGTCCGGCAGCGGCTTGCCCGGCATCGACCCCGGAACGACCACCGAGAAGGCCGGGACCCGGCCCATGTGAACCTCTCCGGTCTCGCGGTTGATGATCCGGGTCGACTTGGAGATGAACACGCCCATGGAGAGCACCGCGCCCTCCTCGACGATCACGCCCTCGACCACCTCGCTGCGCGCGCCGATGAAGCAGTTGTCCTCGATGATGACCGGATCGGCCTGCAAGGGCTCCAGCACGCCGCCGATGCCGACGCCGCCGGACAGGTGGACGTTCTTGCCGATCTGGGCGCAGGAACCGACCGTCGCCCAGGTGTCCACCATGGTGCCCTTGTCCACATAGGCGCCCAGATTGACGAAGCTCGGCATCAGCACCACGCCGGGCGCGATATAGGCGGAGCGGCGCACCACGCAGTTCGGCACGGCGCGGAACCCGGCCTCGCGGAACCGGTTCTCACCCCAGCCGGCGAATTTGGACGGGACCTTGTCCCACCAGGCGGACGGGCCACGCTCCGGATCCTCGGGGCCGCCCGGCACCACGGACATGTCGTTGAGCCGGAAGGACAGCAGCACCGCCTTCTTGGCCCACTGGTTCACCGTCCACTGGTGGTTGCCCTCGGGCTGGGCGGTCCGGATCGAGCCGTTGTCCAGCCCTTCCAGCGCCGCCTCGACGGCGTCGCGCACTTCGCCCTTGGTGGAGACGGAGATGGCGTCGCGGTTTTCCCAGGCGGCGTCGATGACGGTTTGCAGGTCAGAGGTCATGGGGTCTCGGCTCTCGTCGAAAGGTCGGAATTCCGCAGGTCCGCGGCACAATGGCGGGGGGCCGGAAGGCTGTCAACGCGATGCGCGTCACGATCCTGCATCGGCTTCTACGACGGTGCGCAGGAAGCTGATCACGTCCTCGGCGACGTGGTGCACATGCGGCTGGTCGGCGCCGTCCGTCGCCCAGTCGAAATCGCTCTTCAGCCACACTGTCGTCATGCCGAGATCGGCGGCGGGCTTCAGGTTCTTGGCCATGTCCTCGACCATGGCGGTACGGGTCGGATCGATGCCAAGCAGCGCGACCAGACCGTCATAGGGCACCGGGTCCGGCTTCGGCGTGTAGTCGGACGCGACGATGTCGTAGACATGGTCGAAGTGGTGATCGACCCCGAGCCGCGCCGCCACGCGTTCGAAATGGCCGACGGACCCGTTGGTGTAGATCACCTTGCGGCCCGGCAGGACGGTCAGCAGCCGGTCGAGCTCCGGGGCGGGGTCGATGACGCTGACGTCGATGTCGTGGACGTAGTCCAGGAACGGCAACGGATCGACGCCGTGCTCGGTCATCAGCCCGCGCAGCGTGGTGCCGTGGCGCCGGAAGAGATCGCGCTGCAGCTCGCGCGCCGGCTCATGCTCCAGATCGAAATGCGCCTTGATGAACTCGGTCATGCGGCCTGAAACCTGCACGAACAGGTTCGAGCGCGCCGGATAGAGCGTGTTGTCCAGATCGAAGATCCAGCAGTCGATGGCATCCGTTTGCATGCAGCCGTCCTGGGCACCGGAAACAGGAGAAGGACCATACCGGCCAACCCGGTCCCCGTCACGGCCTCGCCTCGGGGTCGACGGATCATATTTGCATCGAATGCACTGGACCCGATGCGGCACGTCTGCCATGACCGTAGTAAGCTGGCGTGGAACCGCGAACGGATAAGCAGACTGCGAGGTCGGGCGGGAGCATGATCGAACCGGAAGAGTCGATGGGGGAATCGACGGATGTGGTGCTGGTCGCCCGTCTCGTGTCGTCGGGTCCGCTCGCCCTGTCCGACGGCCCGGCCATCCTGGTCGATGCCGACAGCGCGGTGGCGGCGCGCAACATGGCGGGCGCCGATCTTGCCCGCCGCCTGCCGCAACAGGCGGATATCACCTCCCTGATCGAAGCGGCCCGCGAGGCGGGACGCGGCATTTCCGCTGTCGTCGAGCTTCGCGGAGCGGATGGTGTCGCCACCGGAGCGACCAGCTTCTCCGCCATGCCGGTGGGCGACGGCGGCGCCGTCCTGCTGCTGGGCCGCGACGTCTCGGTCGACCGCAACCTCCGTTCCGCCCTGGTCGATTCCCGACAGCGCTACCGCGACCTTGTGGAGATTTCGGCCGACCTTGCCTGGGAGACCGACGCCAACGGCAAGTTCTCCTTCGTCTCGCCCCATGGGGGGCTCGGCTGGAGCGCCGACGAGCTGATCGGCCGGCGCGCCGACGGCTTCCTGATCGCCCCGCCCGGAGCCACCGTCGACAGCCCGTTCCAGACCCGCGAGCCGCGCCAGGAGATGGAGATCAGTTTCCGCCGGGCCGATGGCGGCGAAGCGCGGCTGGAGACGGCGGCGGCCCCGCTCTTCACGCCGGACGGCGACTGGGCCGGCGCGCGCGGCGTGTGCCGGGACGTCACGGCCGACCGCAGACGCGACGCGGAACTCGCCCGGATCGGCGCCCGCCAGCGGCTCACCGCCCACATCATGCGGGCGATCCGCGACGAGACCGATCCCGACAGGATGCTGACGATCGCCGCCGAGGCGGTGTTCCGTGGCGGCAACGCCGACGGCTGCTCGGTCTACCGCATTCTGCCCGGCACCGGAATGTCCCTCGCCGCCGCCATCGGCGTTTCCGTTCCCGACGCAATCTTCGAGGAGATGCGCGAGGAGATCACCGCCAGCCGCGAGCCGGTGATCGCCGCCTACGAAACCGGCGCGGTTCTCGCCCACCAGCTTTCCCATCACCACGAGATCAACGGCGCCGTCATGCTCTGGCGGGACGGCGGGACGGCGGAATTCAACGACGAGGACGGCCAGCTGATCGGTCAGATCTCCGACCAGCTCGGGATCGCTCTCCACCAGGCCGCCTCGCACCAGCATCTCGAGCGGCTGTCGACCACCGACGCGATGACCGGCTTGCTCAACCGCCGCGCCTTCGACCAGGCGCTGACCAATCGGCTGGAGGCGGACGCCGGAGCGCCCGGCACGCTGACCTATGTGGACCTGGATAATTTCAAAAAGGTCAACGACACGAAGGGACATCAGGTCGGCGACCAGGCGCTGATCCATCTCTCCGACATCCTCAAACGGCAGGTTGGGGACGGCGATCTGGTCGCCCGCCTCGGCGGCGACGAGTTCGCCCTGTGGATGGAGGGAGTGGGCATCGATGACGCGCCCGCGCGGGCCGAATGGATCCTGGAGACCGGCAAGGAGCTGCTGCAGTATTCCGGCGCGCCCGAATACCCGGTGGGCCTGTCGATCGGCATGGCCGTCTACGCGCCGCATTCCGGGGAAAGCCGCGAACAGCTCATTGAGCGGGCCGACGCCGTGATGTACGAAATCAAGCATGGCGGAAAAGGCTGGTACAGGATCGCCCCGCCCGCCCGACACTCCGATACCGTCGAAACGGCTGGGTAGGATCCCGTGACAGAACCGACACCCCGGCGCCGCGCCGCAGACCAGTCCTCCGACAAGCACACGCTCGCCCAGGCGATGGAGATCGCCCGCACCGGCAGCACGGCCGAGCGCTGCGCCCTGGCGGGCCGTAGTGACGTGCCGCCGGAACTGCTTTTCTTCCTGGCCGAGGACAAGGACGCCGCCGTGCGTCGGGCCGTCGCCGCCAATGTCAACACGCCGCGGCAGGCCGACGATTTCCTGGCCCAGGACGAGGACGAAGGGGTCCGCGGCGCCGTCGCCGAGAAACTCGGCCTGTTCGCTCCCGAGGTCGTGGACGAGCGGCGCAGCCAGCAGCGGAGCCTGACCATCGGCGTGCTCGAGGCGCTGGCGCTCGACGCCGCCGTCAAGGTCCGCGCACGGCTGGCGGACTCGATCAAGGATGTGGACAGCGCGCCGCCGGAGGTGATCAGCGGGGTCGTCGAGGTGCTGGCCCGCGACGCCGCCATCGAGGTCGCCGGCCCGGTCCTCGAGCATTCCAGTCTGCTGAGCGACGAGGTCCTGGTCGACATCATCGGCGCGCCGGCCAACACCGCGTCGGTCAGCGCGATCTCCCGCCGGCAGGGCGTCTCCACCCGGGTCACCGACGCCATTGCCACCTCGGGCGACGATGCGGCGATCGCCGTCCTGCTGGGCAACGAGTCGGCGCAGATCCGTGAGGAGACCCTCGACCGGCTGATCGAGCAGGCGCCGCCGAAGCCGGACTGGCACGCCCCTCTCGTCGCCCGCCCGAAACTGGCGGGACGGCAGATCGGCCGGCTGTCGGACTTCGTCGCCAGCGCCCTGATCGAACAGCTCTCCAGACGCTCGGACCTGGATCCGGAAACGTCAAAGCAGCTGCAGGTCGCGATGGCCCAGCGCCTCGAGCAGGAGGGCGCGGCGGGCGGTGGCACACAGGGCGGCGGCCTGTCCGAGGAGGACCTGGCCCAGGCGGTCGCGGCGGGCCGCAGGGCAAAGGTCATCTCAACCCTCGCGGCCATGACCGGCTACAAGGAGCCGATCGTCCACTCCATTCTGAATTCGGGCAGCGCGAAGGCGGTGACCGCTCTTGCCTGGAAGGCCGGACTCAGCATGCCTTTCGCCGAACAGCTCCAGCTTCGCCTTGCCTATATCGCCGAGCGCGATGCCCTGCGCGCCCAGTACGGGGGGTATCCGCTGAGCGAGGAAGACATGGCCTGGCAGTTGGGCATGTTCGACGGCGAACAGGGCGGCTGAACGCCGCCCCCGCCGAGCCGACGGACTCGATAGCCCGGTTCGGGGCCGCGCTCAGCCCCTGATCCAGGTTCCCATGCCATGGCTGGTGAACAGCTCCAGCAGGACGCCGTGCTGGACGCGGCCGTCGATGATGACCGCCCCTTCCGCGCCGCCTTCGACCGCGTCGATGCAGGTCTCGATCTTCGGAATCATGCCGCCGGAAATCGTGCCGTCGGCGATCAGCGCGCGGGCCTGCGCCACGGTCAGTTCCGGAATCAGGCGGCGGTCCTTATCGAGCACCCCCTCCACGTCGGTGAGCAGCATGAAGCGGCTGGCATCGACCGCCGCTGCCACCGCGCCGGCGGCGGTATCGGCGTTGATGTTGAAGGTCTCGCCCGCCGCCCCGAGGCCGATCGGCGCGACCACGGGGATCAGGTCCTGCGACACCAGCGACTTCAGCAGCGAGCCGTCGACCGTCGTGGGTTCGCCGACGAAGCCGAGATCCAGCACCTTTTCGATATTGCTGTCCGGATCGACCTTGGTGCGCCGCAGCTTCTCGGCCCGGATCAGCCCGCCATCCTTGCCGGACAGGCCGATGGCCCTGCCCCCCGCCTGGTTGATGGCGGCAACGATGCCTTTGTTGATCGCGCCGGACAGCACCATCTCGACGATCTCGACGGTCGCCTGATCGGTCACGCGCAGGCCGTCGATGAATTCGCTCTTGATGGCGAGGCGTTCCAGCATCTTGCCGATCTGGGGGCCGCCGCCATGGACCACCACCGGGTTCATGCCCACCTGCTGAAGCAGGACCATGTCGGCGGCGAACTTGAGCGCCAGATCGTTGTCGCCCATGGCGTGGCCGCCATACTTGATCACCACGGTCTTGCCCGAATACCGGCGCATGAAGGGGAGCGCCTCGGTCAGGATTCCCGCCTTCGACAGCCATTCGGCACGCCGCTTCAGGTCGATCGGCTTGGTGGTCATGGCGCTCCTTCCCTCGGTTTGCAGCCCGGCCTGCGGTTATAGAGGGCGGCGCCGTCCCGCGCCAAGCTTCCGCTTGATCTTCGGGTCATTCTGTTTGAAACCTAACGGCGCAACCTCTTGGACAATGGCTCATGGAGCCCGTCATGGTCGCGATCGAACGCGGTGACTTTCTTCCCATGTTTTCAACCGGTTCCAGCCACGGCCCGGGATTTGACTACGGCTCGCTCGGAGGACTGAACCACCTGCTGGTATTCCTCGGAAGCGCGCGCACCGACCTTGGAGCGCAGCTCGTGGACACCCTGGTGGCGATGGAGCCGATGCTGCGGCGGCACAACATCTTCTGCTTCGTCGTGGCCGCCGATCCGCGCGACAGGGACGACGGCCGGCTGCAGCCCTTGATCGACCGCTATGTGGTGTTCTGGGATTTCGACCGGGACATCCATCGGCGGCTCGGCATGCTCGGCCCCCGACCGGCGGACGGGGGGCCGGAACCGACCGCACTGGCCGGCTTGATGGTGCGCAGGAACCTGCGCGTCGACGGCGTCGAGGCCGCCGCCCCGCTCGACAGCTTTCCGGATCGGATCGAGCGGATGATCGCCGCCCTGCCGGACGATCCGGCACCGGCCGCGGTCGGCTTCCAGGCGCCGGTCCTGATCATCCCGGACGTGTTCGACCGACCGTTCTGCCGCCGGCTGATCGATCTCTACGAGGCGGAGGGCGGGGTCGCGAGCGGCTTCATGCGCGACGACAACGGCGTCACCAAGTCCTTCGACGACCCGAAGGTGAAGCGTCGCCAGGACTGCTGGATCAAGGACCCGGCGCTCAAGGCCAGGATCCAGCGTCAGATCCAGGCCCGGGTGCTGCCGGAAATCGAAAAGGCTTTCTGCTTCAAGGCGAGCCGGATCGAGCGCTACGTCGTCGGCTGCTACGATGCGCAGGATCGGGGCTTCTTCCGGATGCACCGCGACAACACCCAGCTCGGGACCGCCCACCGCCGCTTCGCGGTGACCATGAACCTCAACGCCGAGGACTATGACGGCGGGGAATTGTGGTTTCCGGAATACGGACCGCTGACCTACAAGGCGCCCACCGGCAGCGCCGTGGTCTTCTCCTGCTCTCTGCTGCACGAGGTCAAACCGGTCACCGCCGGCCGGCGGTACGCGTTCCTGCCGTTCCTGTACGACGACGAGGCGGCGGAGATCCGCAATCGCAATCGGGCCCATGTCGACCAGGCCCCGGCCAACCAGGCGCCCATGCCGGTCAGTTGACGGGACGGAGGCCGAACCGGACGGTCTTCAGACGGGGGTGGCGAACCGGGCGAGTTCGGCGCGCAGCTCCGGAATGCCGGCCCCGGTCTCGCTGCTGGTGGCCAGAACCACGGGATGGGCCGCCGGGCGGCGGGCGAGCGCGGCGGAGGTCTTCTCGATCATCGCCACCAATTCCGGCGGCTTCACCTTGTCCGTCTTGGTCAGCACGATCTGGTAGGACAGGGCCGCCCGGTCCAGCAGGTCCATCGCCACCGCATCACTGTCCTTGAGCCCATGGCGGCCGTCGACCAGCATGCTGACCCGCTGCAGGGTCGTGCGCCCGCGCAGATAGGCGAACAGCGTCTCCGTCCAGATCGCCTGCTTGGCCTTCGATACCTTGGCGTAGCCGTATCCCGGCAGATCGACCAGCATCAGCCGGCCGCCGAGGTCGAAGAAGATGACCTCCTGGGTCCGGCCGGGGGTGTTCGAGGTCCGCGCCAGGGTCCTCCGGCCGGTGAGGGCATTCACCAGGCTCGACTTGCCGACATTCGACCGACCGGCGAAGGCGATCTCCGGCAGGGTTTCCGCCGGAAGCTGCGGGATCGTCGCCGCCGCGGCGACGAAGTCGCACTCCTGCGCGAACAGCACCCGCGCCGCCTCAAGCTCCGCCTGGGACGGCCCGTCGATTTCGTCGCTCATGGTCCGTCCTTCCGTCTCGGTGCCGCGCGTCTCCGGATTCAGGAGAGTGCGTTCTTCACGCCCATGCGCCGCATGATCACCCACTGCTGGAGGATCGACAGCAGGTTGTTCCAGGTCCAGTAGATCACCAGACCGGCCGCGAAATTGGCCAGCAGGAAGGTGAACAGCAAGGGCAGGAACATGAACACCTTGGCCTGCACCGGATCGGCCGGCTGCGGGTTAAGGCGCTGCTGCAGATACATGGTGAGCCCCATGAGCACCGGCCAGGCGCCGATCATCAGGAAGTCGGGCGGTCCCCAGGGGATCAGACCGAACAGGTTGAAGAGCGTCGTCGGGTCGGGTGCCGACAGATCGCGGATCCAGCCGTAGAACGGCGCATGCCGCATCTCGATGCTGACGAAGAGCACCTTGTAGAGCGAGAAGAATACCGGAATCTGGATCAGGATCGGCAGACAGCCGGCCGCGGGATTGACCTTCTCCCGTTTGTACAACGCCATCATCTCTTCGTTCAGACGCTGGCGGTCGTCGCCGTACTTCTCCCGCATCTCGTGCAGCTTCGGCGTCAGCTCCTTCATCTTGGCCATGGACTTGTAGGACTTGTTGGCCAGCGGGAAGAAGATGATCTTGATCACCACGGTCAGCGCCAGGATGGCCAGACCGAAATTCCCGAGAATCCCGTTCAGCCAGGTCAGGACGATGAAGAACGGCTTGGTCAGGAAGTAGAACCAGCCGAAGTCGATCGCCAGATCGAAACTGGGAACGTCGAACTGCTCCTCGTAGCGGTCCAGCAGGTCGAGCCGCTTGGCGCCGGCGAAGAAATGCGACGTCTCGGTGATTTCCCCGCCCGCCGGGACGGTCATGGCCGCCCCCAGATAGTCGACCTGGAAGCGGTCGTCCTGATTGCGGATCGAGTGGCGGAACTTGTAGCTCCATTCGGCCTTCTGGTCCGGCACCAACGCCGCGAGCCAGTACTTGTCGGTGATGCCGATCCATCCGCCGAGAGAGGTCGCCTCCTCGGCGCCATCCTCCTGAAGATCCTCGTAATCGACTTCCTTGAGGGTCTCGTTGAACACACCCAGCGGGCCTTCGTGCAGAATATAGAACCCGGTCGTCTGCGGGAGCCCGCCGCGGCTGATCAGACCGTAGGGGAACAGGTCCCGCGCCACGTCGCCGCCATTGGCGACGGTATCGGCGATCGTGAACATGTAGCCGTCATCGACGGAGATGGTCCGGGTGAAGGTCAGGCCCTGCGGGCTGGCCCAGGTCAGCGTCACCGGCGAGGACGGCGTCAGTTCGGTCGCGCCCGTTTCCCAACGGGTCTGCGGACCCGGAAGCTCGATGTCGGTCCCCGGCGCCGTCACCCAGCCGAACTCGGCGTAATAGGGGCGTACGTAGTTGGTCGGCTCGAGCAGGTGGATCGGCCCACTCTCCGGGTCCAGCGTCACCTGATAGTCGTCCAGCACCACATCGTCGATGCGCGCGCCGACCAGGGAGATCGATCCGTCGATGGTCGGCGTGCGCACCTTGATCCGCGGCGTCGCCTCCAGGGCCGCCGCCCGATCGGCCTGGCCGCCGGGAACGATCGCCGGCGCCGCCGTAGAGCCGGTTCCGCCCGGAGGCACCGGCGCGGTGCTGTCCCTCTGGGTGTCGCCGCCGAAGCCGGGGGTCGGGTCGGCACCCTGCTCCACGGCCTGCTGCGACGGCGCGGTCGGCGTCAATCCGAACTCGGCAGCGAGAAATTGAAAGCCGATCAGGATCACCACGGAGAGGGCGATCGCAAGGATCATGTTCTTCTGGTCGCTCATCGAACGCTTCCGTCGGTGCTGGCTCGGGTTGTCTCCGCCGGATAGGCGGTCATGGTCCTCGGGTCGCTCGCGGCGAGCGGCGGCACCGGATCGAAGCCGGCGCCACCCCAAGGATGGCATCTGGCGATGCGTCTAAGGGCTAAGGCCCCGCCGCGCAAGACTCCGTGTGTCTCGACCGCCGCCACGGCATAGGCGGAACAGCTCGGCTCATACCGGCACGCGCCGGCGAAGAACGGAGCCAGGAGATAGCGGTAAACGTATACCGGGGAGAGGCTCGCCGCCCGCGCGGCCGCCCGGAGCTTGGCCGGGAGCCTGCCGGGCGTGGGTCTTTCCGGAACGCTCATGATCTGGAATTCCCGGTACGGCCGGGCTTTTCGATCCGGTCCAGAGCCGAGGCGAGATCGGCAAGGAGTGCGTCATAAGGGCGTTCCGCCGTGGCGGCCCGGGCGATCAGGACGTAGTCGTGGCCCTTGAGCGCCCTGGTAGCCAGCACGTCGTTGACGGCGGCGCGCAAACGCCGGCGGGCGCGGTTGCGGATCACCGCGTTGCCGACCTTGCGGCTGGCGGTATATCCGACCCGCGCGGGGTCGTCGGAGTGCTCCGCGGTCCGGAGCCGCATCTGCAGAACGAGTTCCTGGGAGACCGCTTTGCGCGCACGTGCGGCGGCCAGGAAGTCCTTCCTGGCCGGCAACGTTTCCAGTTTGGTTGAGCCGGACGCGCGCATGTCGTCACTCTCCGGCCCGGATGGCGTAAGCCGCGAGCGGCCTAGGCGGACAGGCGCTTGCGGCCCTTCGCCCGGCGGGCGCGGATCACCCGACGGCCGCCGACCGTGGCCATGCGGGAGCGAAAGCCGTGGCGGCGCTTGCGGACCAGAACGCTCGGTTGATAAGTGCGCTTCACGGGAAGCCTCCGTCACGTAGACTGATTGATACTCGGATAGAGAGCGCGCGTGTATATAGGCCTCTGTTCCCCCTGTCAACGACCGCCCCCTTCACGCCGCGCCCGGAAACTCCAGGCCATGCCGTCTTTCCAACTCTCCATCACCACGGATCCCGAGCCGGACGAACTCGCCTCGCTGCGGGCCGGAATGCGGCGGTACGAACTCGCACGCCTGCCCGGTCTCCCGGATGAAAGCGCGGACATCCCCGTGACGGCGATCGCCCGCAACGCCGACCACATGGTGATCGGCGGCGTCCGCGGCAATATCTATTGGGACGGGATCGAGGTCGAGCTGCTCTGGGTCGACGACGCGCACCGCCGCCGGGGCATCGGCCAGGCATTGATGCA
Organism: Thalassobaculum sp.; assembly: GCA_048983575.1. Taxonomy (GTDB): domain Bacteria; phylum Pseudomonadota; class Alphaproteobacteria; order Thalassobaculales; family Thalassobaculaceae; genus Thalassobaculum. Next base: position 65,457 of record JBLZTD010000001.1, read on the forward strand.
ACGGGCCGAAGCCTTCGCCCGCGAGCGCGGTGCCGTCGTCGCCTATCTGCGCACCGTTGACGCCCGGCCGTTCTACGAGCGCATCGGCTACACCGTCTACGGCGTGCTCGAGGACCGGCCGATCGGCACGATGCTCTACCACATGAAAAAGCGGCTTGACCGGGCCTGAGCGCAATTGCGTTTCAGTCTATCGCCGCATCGACAGCGGTTCGAACACGATCATGTAATTGTTGTCCCAAACAGCCTCTCGGGCAAACTCCGACGGAGCCACAGCATCCGCGCTGCCGTCCTCGCGCAGCAGCCGGGCAGACCAGCGAGGCCCCGGAAAGGCACCCAGAATGTCGTCCAGGGTTGACCCGAAGGTGGCCAGCAGGTCCGGATGTATCTCGACCAGGAAACGAGTTCTTTCGCCCTCAATCAGCCGTCGGCACCCTTTCACGACCAGAGCCTCAGCCCCTTCCACATCGACCTTCACAAAGGCCGGCGGCGCATGACCGGCAAGCGCAAGGTCATCCACCGCCAAGCGAGGGATCAGGTCATGGTTCACGCTGCTCGTCGGAAAATCGTTGTGCTGTACACGTTCCGAATGGGTCATCAATCCGGGACTCGGATCAAACCGCATCGACTGAACCAGTCCGGGACCGGAACCCGCCGCCGCATTGATAGGGTGCACGGTCCAAAGATCGTTCATCAGCGCATTGGCGGAGATCACAGGCACCAGGGTCGGCTGCATCTCCATGGCCAGGACCGTTGCACCGAAAGCGGCGCCGAAGCATGACACGTAGCCGATATGCGCACCGATATCGACCAGCAGGTCTCCTTCTCGGACATTGGAATGGAGATAAGCCAACAGCCCCGCTTCGTGCAGCTTGTCCCCCACCACCACACGCTCGAAAAACGCCTGACTGGGCCCGCGGCCCGACTGGAAACGCAGGGTCGTGTCGCCAAACGTGACCGATTTGGTCTCCCGGCTTTGCGGCTGCACCGACTGGCGGATCTGCCGGCCCCAATGAAGGCGCATGGCGTTGCCGAAGTGGTTGCGCGCCTCGCCGTTTCCAGGATCCAGGACCGCAAAACGCTTGGCCATACGCGCAAGCGCCGTTGGCTCGAAGACCGAGAACCGAAGCGTTGGCGCGCTGCCGTACCACGCTGGGTTGGCGGGATCCTGGAGAATGCGGCGCATCAGTCCCGTCTTGGAAGACGGCCGCTCCTGTATCCCGGACAATGTCTCAGCCCTGTTCCATCGGCAGGGTCTCGTCGGTGACCCATTCCGAGAGCGAGGCGTCGTACAGCGCCACATTCGTCTTCCCCAGCCGGGTGAGCCAATAGGTCGTGACCGATGCGGCGATGCCGCCGCCGCAATAGGGCACCACCCGCTCGGCGTCGAGCGCTCCCGCCGACCGCAGCGCCGCCGCGATCTCGGTCTCCGGCAGAAAGGCGCCGGTATCGGGATCGAGAAGGGTCGCGGACGGGACGTTGCTGGAACCGGCGATCCGACCCGGACGCCCGTAATGGGCGCCCTCGCCCCGGTGCTGGGCGGCGGACAGCGCGTTGACGACACAGACCTTGGGGTCCTTGATCCCCGCCAGGACGCCGTCCCGACCGACCACGAGTTCGGGACGCGGATGCGGGGTCAGCCTCGCCGCCGGCAGGTCCACCGCCCCACTCTCGACCGGGCGCCCCTCGGCCCGCCATTTCTTGAGTCCGCCGTCGAGAATGGCGGCATTGTCGAAGCCGGCAACCCGGAGCATCCACCAGAACCGCGTCGCCCATTGCGGGGTCTCGGCGGCGTACAGAACGACCGCCGTATCGTCGCCGATGCCATGGGCGCCGAACACCTCCGCCAGCCGCTCCGGCGACGGCATGGTGAAGCGGAATCGGGCGTCCGGATCGGAGAAGTCGCCGGTGATGTCCAGGAAACCCGCCCCTGGGATATGCGCCTCCTCGTAGGCTTTCCGGCCGCTTTCCGCCCGCAGCGTGGTCTTCGGGTCCGGCACCAGGAAACAGGTGCAGTCGAAGACCCGGAGTCCCTCGCGTGGCGCGCCGCCGGCCAGGGCGTCGGCCAACCACTCGGTCGAAACGAGGGTATCGGGCAGGGCGTTGGTGCTTGATCCGGCCATGGTGCGCGTGCTCCCCTGAAGCTCTCCGGCGGCGTCTCTCGCGCCGCCTCTCACCGGACTCTAACGGATGCCATCCGTCGCACAACTGCGTGCCGCCTTCGACGCCATTCCCCGCAACGTTCAGGGCATGTTCTGGATCGTCACCTCGGGGCTGATCTTCTCCTGTTTCATGGCCCTGGTGCGCTATGTCGGCACGACGATGGATCCGATCCAGACCTCGTTCCTGCGCTACGGTCTGGGTCTGGTCTTTCTCACGCCGTTCTTTCTCCGGGTCAGCGCCCCCGACCTCCGGGCGATGCAGTGGAAACTGCATCTGCTGCGCGGGCTGATGCACGGAACCGGGGTCATGCTCTGGTTCTACGCCATGTCGCGGATCCCGCTCGCGGAGGTCACGGCCATCGGCTTCACGGCCCCCGTCTTCGCCACCGTCGGCGCGGCGCTGTTCCTCGGCGAGCGGATCCGTCTGCCGCGCATCACCGCCGTTGCGGTCGGCCTGATGGGGGCGATGCTGATCGTGCGACCCGGCTTCGCCGACGTCGATCCAGGAGCGGTCGCCATGCTCGTCGCCGCCCCGCTCTTCGCCTGCTCCGATCTGATCGCGAAAGCGCTGACCCGCAAGGAGACAGGCCCCGCCGTCGTCGCCTATCTCTCGATCATCGTTACCCTGGTGACGATGGGGCCGGCGCTGGCCGTCTGGAAATGGCCGACCCCGGAGGAGTGGGCGCTGGTGGTCTGCATCGCCGGCCTCGCGACCGTCGGCCATCTGGCGATGACCCAGGGCTTCAAGGTCGGCGAGATCTCGGCCATCGCCCCGGCCCGCTACATTCAGCTCCTGTGGTCGGCGCTGATCGGTTTCGCCCTGTTCTCCGAAGTTCCTGAAATCTGGACCTGGGTCGGAGCGGCGATCATCGTCGCCGCCGCCCTCTTCATCGCTCGACGCGAGGCGATCGCCCGCGATCGCGGGCGTCAGACCGTCGAGCCCGCCCAGTCGAGTTCGACGAATACCGGGTAGTGGTCCGAGGCCTTCGTATCGCCTATCCAGCTCCGCACGACGGACGCGGCGATGTCGGGCGTTGCGAGAAGGTGGTCGAGCTTGAACGCCGTTTCATGGGTGAAGAAGGTCGAAGCCTCGAACGGGTCGTGACCGGCGGCGGCATAGGTATCCACGAGTTGGTCCGCCCGACGCAGACGGCCGCGCTTCGGATCGGACTCGCCGCAGACCATCGCGTATTCGGCCGAGTCCGGGGTGCAGTTGAAATCGCCGCCCAGAATGACGCTCCCAGGCAGCGGCACGTCGACCGCGTCCGCTCCCCAGGCCTCGGGAAACGGCCCATCGGCCGGCAGGGCGTCGGTCCGACCCTCGCGGATGAAGCGCATCAGGACCTCCACCTGCGGCAGACGCTGGCCGGGCGAGATGTGGGAAAGATGGACGGAATAGGCGCGCAGCGGCCCCGCCGGCGTCGAGCAGATACCCTCAACCGCGCAGCGCTGCACATCCATGGTCCCCGGCAGGGCGGGTTTGGGAAGAAGCTGGGTGCGCGACGACAGGATCGGCCAGCGACTGGCGATCATGTTTCCGAAAGTCCGGCGCCGGTTGATCACCCGGCCTTCCGCGACGGTGCTGGCGTCGCTGTCGAAAGTCGACCCGAAGACGACGTAGCAATTCAGTCGCTCGGCCAGTTCGGCGACCTGATCCTCACCCTCGTTGCGCGTCCAGTTCTGGGTCACCTCCTGGAACAGGACGATATCGGCTTCTTCGACCGCGGCGGCGATCCGCGAGATATCGAACGTGAGGTCCTGACCGAGGGCATACTGGATGTTGTAGGTGGCGACGACGAGACGCATCGGTGGATCCTCGCTGTGACCTGAACGGGCGGCGGGCGGTGCCGGGAGACTATGGTGCCCGGCTATGACGAACGTGTGAAACGCCAAAAGCGCTCTTGCCGCGGCCGCCCCGGAACTCAGTTCATGGCCCATGACATCGTTTCCGAGAACCGTGCGCTCCGTCTGCGCCCTGCTCAGTCTCCTGCTGCTGGCCGGATGCTATCTCTCTCCCTCCGCCGACGAGCCGGACGAGCTGGTGCGGAGCTGGCGCGGCGCCACGGTGACCGTGCCTTTCTCCTCCGCCGACCCGGCCATGGCGGATGTGGCGGGCCCGATGGAGGCGGTGGAATCAATTCTCCTGTCGGCAAAGCAGGCGCCGTCCCTGCCGGTGGTGGTCTTCCTGCACGGATGCAGCGGGCTGCACCGGGGCTACCGGGTCGATCTGGCGTTTCTCCACGACCTCGGCTACGCGGTTGTCGCCCCGGACAGCTTCTCCCGCGCCTACAAACCGACGAGCTGTGACTGGCGCTCGAAATCCGCCGGCTCGCATCCCGGGGTGATCGGTTTTCGGCTCTCGGAGGCCGCGTTCGCGGTGGAGCGGGTCCGCCGCTTCCCGTGGGTCGACCCCGACCGGATCGTGCTGATGGGGCAGAGCGAGGGCGGCCTGACCACCGCCAACTACACCGGCCAGGACGTCGCCGCGCGGGTCATCCTGGGCTGGACCTGCCAGATTCCCTGGCCGCCGCTCTGGGGCGTCAAGGGCGAGCAGGAGATCCCGGTGCTCTCCGTGGTCAGCGAGAGGGATCGTTGGTTCGACCGCTGGTTCCTGCGCGGCCATTGCGGCGAGGACATGGACGGCTTCGCCGACGCCCGGTCTGTGGTGATCGACGGCAGCACCCACCACGTCCTGCGCCGCGACGCGGCACAGACTGCCGTGGCTGAGTTTCTCGCCCGCGTGGTGCCGTCACCGAAGATCCAACAGGCGAGCCGGTAGACCGTCTGAAACCCTGCGGCGGTTCAATGGCCGCCTGAAACCGGGGCCGGCGGCGTCACGTCGAGCTTTCCCGCCCATTCGGCAAGCGCGTCGACGATCCCCGGATACAGTTCGACCCCCTCGGCCAGCGCCGTGCGTTTGCGGGCCATCGCCCCGTCACCGGGCAGCCGGACCTTCTCGACACCCGGACGCGGCGGATTGGACCGGCACAGCTCGGCCAGCGTGTCGGTCTGCCGCGCAAAGGCGTCGGTGCCGGAGAACGCGGTCGGGTCCTGTACCTGAACCCATACGCCGGCCCCCCAGCCCTCGGCCGGGTCGGCCCGGCCATGGCCGGCCAGCGCCTGGGTCAGGGCCTCGACGGTGAGCGCGAGGCCGTAGCCCTTGTGGCCGTGGTCGAGCCCCCCGACCGGCAGAATCGTGCCCGGCGGATCGGTGAACAGAACCGCCGGATCGCGCGACGGATGGCCGGCGGCGTCGATCAGCCAGTCGTGATCGAGCGTGCGGCCCTCCTTGTACAGGCGACCCGTCAACCCGTTGGTGGTGATCGAGGCCGAGATGTCGACCAGGATCGGATCGCCGGAAGTCGGGATGCCGACGGCCAGCGGATCCGGCGTGTAGACCGCCCGGGTTCCGCCATAGGGCGCCACGCTCGCGACCGACGGGTCGGAGCAGGTCAGCGTGATCATCATGCCGTGCGACGTCGCCCGCTCCAGGAAGGCGGCGAGGCAGGCGATATGGTGCGCGCGGCGGATCGACACCGTGCAGGTGCCGTATTGCCGGGCACGCTCCACCGCAAGATCGACCGCCGTCGCCGTCAGCCACACGCCGGAGAGGCGCCGCCCGTCCCAGGCCACGACCGGACCGCGGTCGGACAGCACGTCGGGATGGCCGCTCGCGGTCATCGATCCGTCGGCCAGCGCCGCCAGATAGGGCGGAACCAGTTGAAGACCGTGGGTGGTGTGGCCCATCAGATCGGCCTCGACCATCAGAGGGGCGACCAGGGCCGCCTTCTCCGCTTCGAGACCGGCGGCGGCGAACAGGGCTTCGGCGTAGGCGACGAGGGCGTCGGCGGCGTAGCGATCGGTCATGGTGTCTCCTCTCCTCGAACGGCCGCGATCAGCGCCACGTTGCCGTGCAGATGCAAAATCTGGTGCTCCAGGCCGAGTTCGGAGAACCACCGGATGTAGTCGTCGAGGCGGGCCGGCCGGTTGCTCTCCGACAGGTCGGCCTCATAGGCGGCGAAACTCTCGGCGGTCCGCATCCCGCGGCCGTGAATCCGCTCGATCCGCCGCCAGATCGCCCGCTGCATGGGAAAGGTCGACGGGGCAGTCAACCGCAACCGGTCGTAGACCAGAAGCGCGCCGCCGGGGGCCAGCCGCTCCGTCGCCCAGGCGATGACCGAGTGCTTGTCCGGATCGGCCAGGTCGTGAAAGGTCAATGCCGTGGCGATCACCTTGAACGGTCCCCCGGCCACCTCGATCGCCGCGATCCTCGCCAGGTCACCCTCGATGAACCGGGCCCGATCCCCGTGCGTCTCACCGAAACGGGCGCGGGCCGCCTCAAGCGCCTCGCCTTTGCGGTCCAGGCCGATGAAACGGATATCGGGGCGGACCTGGAAGAGCAGATGGGCGAGATATCCGGTCCCGCAGCCGAGATCGAGCACCGTCTCCCCCGGTCCGAGCACCGCATCGGCGGCCGACACCAGGATGTCGAGCTGCTCGCCGCGCGTCGGGTGGCCGCCGATCGGGTCATCCATGCAGCCGTCCTCTCCCGAAATCCTTTTCCCAACTCAACGCGTTATCGGACCGGGACGTGAAATGGCCCGGATGCGCCAATTTTGACTTGCTTTTAGATAAAACTTTATATAAATCCATTGAACCTACAGTCCTTCAGAAAGAGGGAAGAACGATGACCAGAATGGTGACTGATAAGGCTTTTGCCCTTCTATCTCAATCCGTTGCCGACATTGTCGGCAACGAAACCAAGATTGCGACCGCGCTCATGCGCGCGATCAACAGTGGGAGTTCGGTGGACCTGATGATGGCGCAGGCGTCTTTCGAGGATCTCGATTCCGCCACGCGGCGCCAGATTCACGGCCATGCCATGCGCCTGGCCGATACGGTTCACTGAATCTGGGGGGACGGAAACCAGATCCGCTGTTTTGTCGCTTTGACACGTGTCGTGGGATCCCCCACCCCCGCGGCACCGTTTCCCCGGCCCGTCCGCAAGGTCGGCCGGGGAAACCCTCCCGCAGCGTCCCCGGGCAATCGGAGGCGACCTATTGGTTCGTCTGGTCCGCGAGGTCGGCGTAGCAACGCTCCCCCCCCGCGTGCATGGGGACGTTGACGCCCTCCCGGGCCGTCTCCAGCCTGATCAGCCGGCCGGTCGGATGGCCGCCGTCCAACAGGGTGCGGGTCGCGTCGTTCCACAGCGCTTTGCAGATCGCATACACCAGATCCTCCGGCGCCTTGGATGTCGTGACCCACTGGGCCATGACCCCAAAGGTTTCGATCTCGGCCTGCTCGGCGCCGTAGACACCGGCGGGGATGGGCGCGCGGGTCAGGAAAGGATGGCGCTGCAGCAGAACATCCACCGCCGCTCCCGCCAGAGGCACCAAGCGGGCCTGACCGGGGGCGACAAGGTCGGCGACCGCGTTCGTGGGTACGCCGGCGGCGATGAAAAAGGCGTCCAACTCGCCGCGCGACATGAGACTAGAGGCCGGGCCGGGCTTCATGTATTCGGCGATCACGCCGCCGCGGCCGATCTCCGCCGCGTCCAGCAGGTCCGTCGCCAGCAGCAGCGTCCCCGAGCCCGGTTCGTCCAGCGATACCCGACGTCCCTTCAGATCCGCCAACGTTTCGATACCGCTGTCCTCGGCCGCGACCAGTTGCATGTGTTCGGCATAGAGCGACGCGATGACGCGCAGGTCGGTCATCGGCGGGCGCCCGGCAAACGCGCCGGTCGCGGTGTACGCGGCATGAACCACGTCGGCCTGTGCGAAGCCGGAATCGATCTCGCCCCGTTCCATCGCGTTCATATTGGCCACCGACCCGTTGGACGAGACGACAATGGCGATCAGTCCGGGAACGCCGCAGCTTCCTCCCGACTCGCAGGCGCGGGACCCCGGCGGACTGGAGATCGCGTTGCCGATGATCGCGCCGATCGGATAATAGGTCCCGTTCACGCCGCCGGTCCCGATGCGGAAGAACTTCGGCTCCTGCGCAGCGGCAGGCGGCCCGGGCACTAGCAACGGGGCGGCGAGGAGCGTCAGCAGGGCGACGGACAGGCGGGCCAAAGTCGTCATGTTTCTGCGGTGGCTCCCTCGGTAGGACATTGGGGACGGCGTCTCGCGCAGGAGCCGGAGGCCCGCGTCGTGCCGTTATCGGAGATAGTAACGCACGAGCGCCTTGGCGCCGTCGGAATTCCATTCCGCATCGCCCAGAAGCCGCCCCATCACCTTGCCGTCCGGCGAGATCATCACCGTTGTCGGCAAGCCGGTCGCCTGCATTTCCCGGGCGAGCGTTCCCTTCGGATCGGCGTAGGTCTTCAGGTTCTCGATCTCGAGACCGTCGAGAAACGGCTGGGCGACCTCGAGCCCCTTACGGTCGATCGAGACGATCACGACCCGGAACGCGTCGCTGCCCAGATCCGCCTGCAGCGCGTCAAGCGCCGGAAGTTCCTTGATGCAGGGAGCGCACCACGTGGCCCAGAAATTGACCAGCACCGTCTGGCCGGAGAACGTGTCGAGGTTGATGCTGCCGCCGTCCGGGTCTAGGAAGTCTGTCGTCGGCACCGGCTGCGGATCCGCGAACGCCTCCCAGGACCCGTAGCCGCCTGAGAAAGCGGGCGGTCCCGAGGCCGAGGCGGCCGTCAGAACGCCGCCGGCGGCCAGCACCGCCGTGACCATCCCGCAAACCAGCGCCCGACGCAGCGGCGACCAGGAAGAGAGCGAACCGAGAAACGCCATGACCGATACTTCTCCCGCGAATTCGATGTGGGGCGGCCGCTTTGCCGCCGGACCGGCGGAAGCCATGGAACGGATCAACCCCTCCATCGACTTCGACCGACGTCTGTGGCGCGAGGACATCCTGGGCTCCAAAGCGCATGCGGAGATGCTGGTCGCTCAGAACATCATCACAGCCGAAGATGGGGCGGCGATCGCCCAGGGTCTAGATGACATCTGGGCGGAGATCGAGTCCGGGTCGTTCAAATTCTCGCGCGCGCTCGAGGACATCCACCTCAACATCGAGAGCCGGCTGCGCGAGAAGATCGGGGATCCGGCCGGCCGGATGCACACGGCGCGCTCGCGCAACGACCAGATCGCGACCGACATGAAGCTCTGGACGCGCGGCGCCATCGATGCGCTGGACGCCGAGCTGAAGGATCTGCAGGCGGCGCTGATCGAGCAGGCCGACCGCCACGCCGACACCATCATGCCCGGCTTCACGCACCTGCAACCGGCCCAGCCCGTCACCTTCGGCCATCACATGCTGGCCTATGTCGAGATGATCGGCCGCGACCGGTCCCGTTTCGCCGATGCCCGCAAGCGCCTCAACGAGAACCCGCTCGGCGCCGCCGCGCTGGCCGGCACGCCGTTTCCGATCGACCGCCACATGACCGCGGCCAAGCTCGGCTTCGACCGGCCGGCCGCCAATTCGCTCGACGCCGTGTCCGACCGCGACTTCGTGATGGAGGTGCTGGCGGCGGCAGGGATCTGCGCGGTGCATCTGTCGCGGCTGGCCGAGGAGCTGATCATCTGGACCACGCCGCAGTTCCGTTTCGTGAAGCTGTCGGACGCCTTCACCACCGGCAGTTCGATCATGCCGCAGAAGAAGAACCCGGACGGCGCCGAACTGGTCAAGGGGAAGGCCGGGCGCATCCTGGCCGCCTTTACCGGAACGGCGATCGTCCTCAAGGGACTGCCGCTGGCCTATGGCAAGGATATGCAGGAGGACAAGGAGCCGTGCTTCGACGCGGTCGACAATCTCGGCCTCTGCATCGCCTGCACCACCGGCATGATCCGCGACATGCAGGTGAATCCCAACTCCCTGCGCAAGGCGGTGGTCGCCGGGTTCCCGACCGCGACCGACCTCGCCGACTGGCTGGTGCGCGAGGCGGGTCTGCCGTTCCGCGACGCGCACCACATCACCGGTCAGGCGGTGCGCGCCGCCGAGGAGCGCGGCTGCGGGCTCGAGGACCTGCCGATCGACGTGCTCAAGGCGATCCATCCGGCGATCGACGACGGGATCTACCCGGTGTTATCTGTGGATGCCTCGTTGAACGCCCGGACGAGCTTCGGCGGCACGGCTCCGGTCCGGGTGCGCGAGCAGGTCGCCGCCGCCCGCGGCCGGTTTCTCGACGAAGCGTCCTGACACGGAGGCTAAGAATGGACGAGACGCGCCGGAAACTGCTTCTCACGGTCGCAGCCCTGGCACTGGGCGGCCCGGTCGCCTGCGGCAAGCGCGGCGATCCGAAGCCGCCGGAAGGCCGGCCGGCGCCGCATCCCCGCACCTACCCAGCTCCGGCGCCGCGCAAGGTGCTGCAGCAATAGCCTGCCCGCCGGGACCGCGTGCCGTCGGCGCACCCCATCCCGGGACGGGTCAGTGAGGACGGTGCGGCGGGAGATCGCATCGGATCGGCCGGAACACAGGCGCTTGATCAGCACCCCTGGCCCTTGACCCGCAGGCCCCCAGCACCAACACTTCCTGGGTTGGCGCCCGGTGGGCGATCGCATCGGAGCGGGTTCCCGGCAGGACCGACAGGTCGCGGGGAGATGCGGTCGACGGTCCGGGAGCCCCGATCATGATGGTGGAGGCCCGTGGTGCGTACCCCGCAGACGCCGGACCGCTCGACGTCCAACGCGCACGGCGATGGCCGTGACCCGCTCGCCGCGAAACTCGCTCTGACCAAAGTGGTCCTGGCTTGGGAGCGGCTCTGGCCGTCCCTATGGCTGCCCACCGCCATCGCGCTCGGGTTCATCGCCCTCGCGCTGATCGGGGTGCCGCACTGGATCGGGGATCTGACCTACGGCTGGGGGCATTTGGCCCTGCTGCTTCTGCTTGGCGTGCTGTTCCTGTGGAGCCTGCGCGTGGGCGCGGTGCGCTGGACCCCGGCGACCCACGACGACGCGATGCGGCGCCTGGAACGCGACAGCGGCCTTCCCCACCGCCCGGTCAGTACGCTGGCGGACCGCCCGGCCGACGCCGGTAATGCCATGGGTCTAGCGCTCTGGAAGGCCCATCAGCAGCGTGAGGCCGCCCGTCTGAAGAACCTCAAGGTATCGGCTCCGGAACCCTCGATGGCGCGGCTCGACCGGTTCGGCCTGCGCGCCGGCCTCGCCATGGCCCTGGTGCTCGGCCTGGCCATCGCCGCCGGCAATCCGGGACAGCGGATCGCCATGGCGTTCCAGCCCGACCTCCGGTCGCCCTACGACGCGGCGCCGCCCACCCTGGATGTCTGGATCAATCCCCCCGCCTATACCGGCCGCGTGCCGATGCTGCTGGCCCGTGCCACAGACCAGTCCCCGACCAACTCATCCGCCGGCGCCCCCTCCCCCACGCTTTCCAGCGATCCGGCGGCATCGGCGCAGCCGGAGCGCCTCGCCGTTCCGGTCGGTTCGGTCCTGCTCGCCAAGGTCAACGGCGGCGACGGCAGTCCGGATCTGGTGCTGGCCAACGGGGAGGGCGACCAAGCCGGCGAGACGGTCACGGCGTTCGAGACCGTCGGAACCCGCGCCCACCAGATAGAAACGCCGATCGAGGCCGGCACGGCGCTCACCATCCGCCAGGACGGGGAAGATCTGGCGGGATGGACGATCACCGTGGTGCCGGACCTGAAGCCGACCGCATCGATGGTGGAGCCGCCCTCGGCAACCGAGCGGGCGGCCCTGGCGATCCATTTCGCGGCCTCCGACGACTACGGTCTGGCCGCCGTGGAAGCGCGAATCGATCGGCTGAACAGCTTCGGAGAGATCGCCAGCCAGGAGCCGATCGTTCTGCCGCTGTCGCTCCCGGGCGGCGCGCCGGAAGCGGTCGACGCCAAGGACTTCCACGACCTCACGCCGCATCCCTGGGCCGGGCAACCGGTGCGCATCACCCTGGTCGCCCGCGACGCCATCGACCAGGAAGGGCGCAGCGAGCCGGTGAACATCATCCTGCCGGAGCGCCGCTTCACCCATCCCATCGCCCAGGCGATCATCGAACAGCGCAAGCGCCTGACCACCGAGCCGGGGGAAAAGGACGACATCGCCCAGGTGCTGATGTCGATCGCCGTGCGCCCGCATCAGTACTACCACGACGTCGTGACCTTCCTGGCGCTGCGCACCGCCGCCGGCCGGCTCGTCCTCAATGACGAGGACGCGGAGACGCTCGACGCCGTCCAGAAGCTGCTGTGGGACACCGCGCTGCGGGTCGAGGACGGCGAGTTGTCCCTGGCCGAGCGGGAGCTGCGCGAGATCGAGCGCAAGCTGATGGATCTGCTGGCGCAGGACAGTGTCGACCAGGACGAACTGGACAAGCTGCTCAACGAAATGCGCGAAGCCATCGACAAGATGCTTCAGGCCATGGCCGAGCAGATGCGCGAGATGATGCAGAACGGCGATCAGAGCGCCGAGCAGATGCAGCCCGTCGATCCGAACCGGGTCATCCAGCGCCAGGACCTCATGGACATGCTGGAGCGGGCCCGGCAGATGGCCCAGGCCGGCGCCAAGGACGCGGCGCGGGAGATGCTGTCGCAGCTGCGCGAGATGATGGAGAACCTGCGCGCCGGCCGGCCCCAGATGATGTCGCCCGAGCAGCTCGCGGCCCAGGAGATGATGCGTCAGCTTCAGGACCTCGCCGAGCAGCAGCAGCGGCTGATGGACGAGACCTTCAAGAACCATCAGCAGGAGCAGCAGTTCGGCAACCGCGGCCAGCAGAATCGCGGCCAGCAGCCGTTCGGCGGCCAGCCGGGTCAGCAACCCGGCCAGATGCAGCAGGGTGAGCGCGGACAACAGGGGCAGGGCCGCCCTGGAGAGGGCCAGCCGGGCCGCGATGGTGCGCCGCAGGGCATGACGGCCGAGCAGCTTGCCCAGATGCAGGAACAGCTTCGCCGCCAGCTCGGCGAGTTCATGCGCAAGCTCGGCGAGGGCATGGGTGAGATCCCGCAATCCTTCGGCCAGGCTGAACGCTCGATGAAAGGCGCGGGCGAAGCCCTCGGACAGAACCAGCCGGGCGAGGCGGTCGGCCCCCAGGGCGACGCCATCGAAGCTCTGCAGGACGGCGCCCAGGCCCTGTCCGAAGCGATGCAGCAACAGCAGCAGGCCGGCGGCGGCCAGGCGCCCACACCGGGCGCCCAGGGCCGGGCTCAGGACGGACAGGTGCGGGACCCGCTGAACAACGACGGCGAGGATACGCAGGGCTACGCGACCGACGGTACCCACCGCCACGGGTTGCCGACCGAGAGCGACCTGCTGCGCTCCCGGAGGATCTTCGACGAGCTCCGCCGCCGATCCGGCGAGCGCAGCCGCCCCCCGATGGAGCTGGACTATATCGACCGCCTTCTGAAGCGGTTCTGAGCCACGATCTGGGCTCCGCGGCGCCCGACGATCGGACGGGCGCCGTAGCCTCTAGGTGACAGAACCGCCCCCGCTCCCTATCTGTCTAGAGGACACACAAGGGCAGAAGCCGCGGAGGGGCATACCTATGGCGCGACCGGAAATCGATTGGGACGACGAGTACTCGGCGCCCAAACGGCGGTTCCTGCCGACTCGCGGGGTCGCGCGGTTCGGCGGCTATTCGCTGATCGTCGTCGCCGTCCTGGTGGTGCTCTACTATCTGGTCGGTGCAGCGGTGATGCACAGCATCGACGACGACCTCAATTTCCAGGCGGTTGGCGAGCCCGAGGGGGGCAGCCACGCGGTGGCGGTTTCCGCCGCGCTGATCGACCGCGAGGTGAATACCCATTTCTGGACCGCCAACGATCCGTTCTTCTACCCCTCGGCCCTGCTCGACAACACGCCCAACTACCAACAGGGCATCGTCTACGCGCTGTCCCGTTTCGCGATCGAGATGTCGGACCAGATCGGCCGTACCCGCGGTTCCTCCGAGGTGGATGCCGACTTGGACAAGGCCGCCGGGCTGCTCAAATACCCGGGCAATATCTGGATCTTCGATCTCTCGACCTCGTTCCTGCCGACCACCGCCTCCGAGACCCAGTACCGGGCTGCGGCGCGGGCGCTGCGGGCCTATAACGAGCGGCTCGCCAGCGGCCAGGCGATCTTCGAGCGGCGCGCCGACAACCTGATGGCGACCCTGGACCGGATCGCCTCGGACCTCGGCTCCGCCTCGGCGACCATCGACCAGCATATGGCGAAGCCGCGTCCTCTGCTGATCGACACCAAGGTCGACGATATCTTCTACGCGGTGAAGGGCCGGCTCTACGGCTATACGGTGCTGCTGCGCGAACTCGGCCGCGACTTCAACGGCGTGATCAAGGACAAGCAGATCGAAGGCGCCTGGGAGCAGATGATGCAGTCCCTGAACCAGGCTGCGATCCTCGACCCGGTCATCGTCATGAACGGGGCGCCGGACGGCACCTATTTCCCGAGCCACCTGGCGGTTCAGGGCTTCTATCTGCTTCGGGCCCGGACCCAGCTCCGCGAGATCACCAACATCCTGCAGAAGTAGGGACCCGGTCCCCGGCTCAGGCCCCGGCCGGGGGCCTAGGTAAGGATGTCGATGGCCGGCGGCGACCGGCGACGTCCGATTTCACGATCGACCGTGTCCTGCACGAGCTGATAGCGACGGGACGCTTCGGCAGCGGCTCCACTCAGATCGGCTCCACTCGGATCGGCTCCACTCGGATCGGCTCCACTCGGATCGGCTCCACTGGCCGACGAGAGGTCCTGCCCGATCGCCTGGGCAAGAAAGGCTGCGTCCGGACGCAGGCCGGAAAGGGGACGGCGGAAGGCGTCGCCACGGTCGAGGAACGGGTTTGTCCGGACGTCCCGGGCGCCGGGCCGGTCCGGGCCGATCGGCGTGGCGACAGCCGCATCGGCGATGGCCGCATTGGAGACGGCCGACCGCCGGTTTTCCGGACTCCCGCCTCTCTGCCCGGCAAGGCCATCACCATCGCCACGCGCATAGGGAACGACGGCGCGACCGCCCGTCGGGACGGGAAGGTAGCTGACCGGCGACGCGCCGGGGCCGTCGACGGGCGAGACCATCGGGCCCTGCCTCCATGGGTGGACGACGGGACCAGTCTACCGGATAAACGTTAAGGGAAAATCAAATTCTGGACGGCGTTCCGGGCGCGCTTTCGGCGATCCACCTTAAGAACTGTCGGCATTACCGCAGGAACGGGTTCCGGTACCGATCTCCAAGAGCTGACGCTGGAGCGTCTCGAGCTGCGTTTGGAGCTGGCGGACCGCCGCCGCGGTCTCTTCCGTGGACGGCGATGCCGACCCCGCGGTCCCGCTCTCGGCGGCCGCGGACCTGGACGGTCCCGCGGCCGGACTGCCCGCAGCGCTGCCGGCCTGCGGCGTGAACATGGTCATCGCCTGTTCCAGCATGGCCAGATTGCGTTTTGTCATGTCCTCGATCGAACCGAACGGATACATGCCGCCGAACGCCTCCTCCATGTAGCTGCGCATCCGCTCCTGATTCTGAGAGAAGGCGGCCATGGAGGATTCCAGATAGCCCGGGACCACCATCTGCAGGTTGTCGCCGTAGAAGCTTATGAGCTGACGCAGAAAGCCGATCGGGAGGAGGTTCTGACCCTTCGACTCCTCTTCGACGATGATCTGGGTCAGCACCGCGCGGGTGATGTCTTCGCCGGTCTTCGCGTCGAACACCACGAAATCTACGCCATCCTTCACCATCTGACACAGGTGGTCGAGGGTAACGTAGCTGCTTGTCGCGGTGTTGTAGAGCCGCCGGTTCGCGTATTTCTTGATGGTGATGGCGTCGCGGCCGCCTGTCGCGCCGCTCTCGTCCTCCACCTCTCCCCGTCGGGTCGCCGCCGTGGCTTTCGCCGCCGCCGGCTTGCGCCCGGGCCCCCGGGTCGGATTCTTCGGCACACCCGTCTTGGAAGTATCCGTCATGTCTTACGGTCCCACCCTAAGTCAGTTTCAGCCGTTTCTTTTTACAGTGCGCCGCTCGTTTGTGCTTTGCAACGACGATTGCCGGAATCCTTGTTATTTCCCGGCCTTGGCGTGTGCGGCGACGCGGAAATCGCGCGCCTTTTCGACAGGTGCCCCGCTTGGCCCGCCGGCCTCGGCGTGGGATAGTCCCTGACCATGAACGCATCGCACGACAACGACGACGGCACATCGACCGGGAGCGGCGCCCCGCCAGACGCTAGCGACCTCGCGCGGCGGTTTCTCGACCTGTGGCAATCCCAGGTGCAGGCCATGGCCACCGACGCGGAAGTCGCCGACGCGATCCGGCGCTGGACCGCGCTTTGGACCGGCCAGGGCATCGCCCAACCGCCGAGCCGGCCGATGTCCGACGGATTGCAGCCGGGATACGCCGCCTCTTCCTCTGACGCGGGCTCGGCCTATAGTGCGGCGCATGACGGGGCAAGCGGACAGCACCGGAGCGAACATGGACGGCCCACGGCGGGACTCACAGCCGGAACCGCGCCGGGAACTGCACCGGGATCCGCGACCGGGACCGCGCCCGCTGCCGCTGTATCTGAGCGCGGCGGCGACGACCTGGCTCTCATCCTACGCGAGCTCCGTCGCCTGGAAGAACGGATCGCTCGACTGGAAGCCCGGCTTGAGCGAGACGGCGGCGAGCCTGAAGGCCCAGCTCGACGCCCTGGAAGCGGCAAGAGCGGCGGCGGCCGAACCTGACGCCGCAGCCGGCCCGCCGGACAGCTTCGAATCAGCGATGGAGGAGGAGGTGCGCCGACGCCTCGACCGGTTCCTGTCCGGCATCGAGGCCTATCGCCACCATCCCTACCGACGAACCGTCGCCGAGCCGGCAGTATGCTGGAAGGACGGTTCGACCCTGCTGCTCGACTACGGGACCGTGCCCGGCGCCGCGCCGAACGGTTTTCCGATCCTGGTCGCGCCCTCCCTGGTCAACCGCGGCTACGTGCTCGACCTCACCGAGCAGCGCTCCCTGCTGCGAGATCTGGCGCGGCGCGGGTACCGGCCGTTCCTGGTCGAGTGGGGCTTCCCCGGCGAGGCGGAGCGGCGGTTCGCGCTGACCGACTACGTCGCCGGGCGGCTCGAGGCGGCGCTGGAGGCGGTCCTGACGATCACCGGGACCCGTCCCGCCCTGCTCGGCTACTGCATGGGCGGATTGCTGGCCCTGGCGCTGGCCCAGCGCCGCCCGCGCGATATTTCGGGGCTGCTGCTTCTCGCCACCCCGTTCGACTTCGCCGCCGACGCCCCGCCCATCGCCGCCTCCCTGCCGATGGCCGAGCCCTGGCTCGCCGGCTCCATCGAAACGCTCGGCTGGCTGCCGACCGATTGGATCCAGGCGCTTTTTTTCGCGCTGGACCCATTGCTGGTGATCAACAAGTTCCTGCGCTTCGGCCAGACCGATTCCAAGACCGGGGAAGCGGCCGATTTCGTGGCGCTGGAGGACTGGCTGAACGACGGCGTGCCCTTGGCGGCACCCGTGGCCCGCGAGGCGCTGTTCGGCTGGTACGGCCGCAACACCCCTGCAATCGGGGACTGGCGGATTGCCGGGAGGCCGGTTATTCCGGAGCAGGTGACGGTGCCGGCGCTCGCCATGATTTCGGCGCGCGACCGCATCGTCCCGCCCGCCTCGGCCCGCGCCCTGGCCGACCGCCTGCCGAACGCCACCCGCGCCGACGTCGCGCTCGGCCATATCGGCATGGTGGTCAGCGCCGGCGCGCCGACCAGGGCGTGGACGACCCTGCATTCCTGGCTCGCCGAGACGCTGCCGGGCTGAACACCGCACGACCAGAGCAACGAGAACCGATCAAAGACCGCCCGCACGGGCACCCCGGAGGAAACGACACCATGAACGACGCCGCCGCCAATACCGGAGCCAGCCTGGGTGCCATTCCGGAGACCGATCTGGCCAAGGTCCGCGACGAGTTCCACGTGCTGCACGAGATCGTCAAGCGCGCCCGCGCCAACCTGGACCGCAACACCTGGGACTACCTGCGCGGCGGCACCGAGAGCGAGACCACGGTCAAGCGCAACCGGCTGGCGTTCGACCGGGTGGCGTTCCGTCCCCGCGTGCTCCGCGACATGCGCGAGATCGATACCTCCGGGGCCTTCTTCGGGACCAAGGTGACTCTGCCGGTCCTGCTCTGCCCCATCGGCAGCCTGGAGAGCTTCGCGCCGAACGGCCCGGTGCAGGCGATGCGGGCCGCCGCCCATTTCGGCGTGCCGCTGTTTCTGTCCTCGGTCGGCACGGTGCCGCTGGAAGACGTGGCGAAGATCGAGGGCGGCACCAAGGTGTTCTGCCTGTACAAGCGCGGCGACGACGCCTGGCTCGACGACATCGTCACCCGCGCCGTCGACCACGGCTACAACGCCTTCGCCCTCACCGTGGACAGCGCCTGGTACAGCCGGCGCGAGCGCGACATGGCGAACCGCTTCGTCAAGCCGTGGCGCCAGGTCCCCGGCATGGACTTTCAGAAGGCGCTGAACTGGAAGGACATCGAGCGGTTCAAGAAGACCCACGACATCCCGCTGATCCTGAAGGGCATCGCCACCGGCGAGGACGCCCGTTTGGCGGTCGAGCACGGGGCCGAGATGATCTACGTCTCCAACCACGGCGGTCGCCAGCTGGATCACGGGCTGGGGGCGCTCGACGCGCTGCCCGAGGTGGTGGACGCGGTCGCCGGCCGGGCGAAGATCGCCGTCGACGGCGGCGTCACCCGCGGCTCGGACATCGTGAAGGCCCGGGCACTCGGCGCCGATGTGGTGGGGATCGGCCGCATGCTGTGCTGCGGGCTCGCCGCCGGGGGTGCGGCCGGCGTGGTACGGGTGCTGGAACTGCTGGAGGAGGAGGTCCGCATCGACCTCGGCCTGCTCGGTCTCAATTCCTTCAACGACATCGACGGCCGCTACGTCGCGTATACCGATCCGGTGGAGCCGGCTCATGTGTGGAGCCAGTACCCGCTGCTGGCGGCCGACGACTATACCTACTGAGCGCGTCCGGAGCGCCGACGCACCTCTTCGGTGGCCGCCGCCGGGGCTTTGACGGACGAAGGAAGGCGATGCGGAGATCGATAGTCGCTGCATGCGTGATGGTGCTCGCGTCGCTTGCCGGACACGGCCCGGTTCTGGCTCAGTCCATCACCTTCGAGGGGCACTACGCGTTCTGTGCCGGGTTCACGTTCAGTGCCCCGGACCAGCAGGTCACGTCCTGCACCTGGCTGCTCGATGACGGCGGACTGGACCCTCAGACGCGGGCGGTCGTGCATCTGAGCCGGGCGGTCGCCCACATGGCGCGGCGTGAGGCGGATCACGCGCATGCGGATTTCGATCGCGCCCTCGACCTCAATCCGGACCTGATCGGCGCCCACGGGCTCAAGCATTCGCTCCTGGTTCGGCACGGACGGTTCCGCGAAGCCCTCGCCGTCGCCACGCGCTGGATATCGGTCGACCCTTCGGCCATCGCCTACCAGAGCCGGGGCATCGACCGCATCCTGACCGGCGACCTCGCGGGCGGCGAGAGCGACTACGCCGCAGCGATATCTCGCACCGAGACCGCCGACGAGAAAGCTCAGGTCGCCATGCGGGTCTGCGAATATCTGGCGAAGACGCTGGCCGCCCTGAGGCGGCGGGATGACGGAGCGACCGCCGGGCCCTGCGCCGACATGCTGACGTTCTCGCGGGAGAGCCCGCCCCGGGAGAGAGGCTACTACCTGGACACCTCTGCGCTGGCGACTTTCGCACGGAATGGCCGGGTAGGGGACGATCCGGAGGTCCTGTCCCTGCTGGCGGAGGCCCGCCGCCACACGCCGGAACTCGCGCGCCCCCCGATACGCGTCCAGGAGTTCGACCGGATGATCCGCCAGCGCGCCCTGCAGATCATCGGCCTGGGGCCGGACGACTCTGATGGCAAACCCGGGCCGGAAACCCGCGAGGCGGTGGCGGACCTCCAACGCCGCAGCGATCTGCCCGTCACCGGCAGCTTCGACGCCGCGACGGTGGAGACCCTGGAGCGCCTGATCGCCGACAGGTTTTCTGGCTAGGACGAGGGCCTGCGGTCGTCCGATTCGCGATGCCGCGCAAGCCGATATCGCGGACCCGAGTATTGTGGCACCGTGGTTTTCTACTAGATCCTCGAGACACGTATGGCGGAGGAAACGGAATGCGCAGGCTCTTGATACTTCTGTTCCTTGCTGTGATCTGGGGAAGTAACTGGGCGTCGACGGCCTCTGCCGAGACCACCGTCGTCCGCTGGAACAAGGCGGCGGTCGACGCCGTCCGGGCGAGCGCGAGCAGCGATCTCGTGACCTCCCGCGCCCTGGCCGTGCTGCATCGGGCGATGTACGACGCCTGGACACCGTTTGACGACCGAGCGATCGGCGTCCGGCTCGACACCGGGACGGTGCGGCGCCCGCCGGCCGAACGGACCCCCGAGAACAAGTCCGTCGCCGTCAGCTATGCGGCCTATCGGACGCTGACCGATCTGTTTCCGGGCGAGCAGGCGCGCTTCCGGTCGCTCATGGATGCGCTGGCCCTGGACCCGACCCTATCCGCGCGCGATACCGAGACCCCTGCGGGGCTCGGGCTGCTGGCGGCGGAGCTTGAACTGCGCCATGCCCATGACGACGGGGCCAACCAGCTCGGGGACCGCAGCCCCGGCGCCTATTCGGATTACACGCGCTATACTCCGCCGAACCCGGCGGACCGGGTGATCGACCTGCGCCGCCATCAGCCGATCATCGGCTCGAACGGCAGGCCGGCGCTGTTCGACGGCGCCCATTGGCCGCTCATCATACCGTTCGCCCTGTACCGGGCGGACGAGTTCCGGCCGGCGTCGGCGCCGGCGCTGACCTATAGCGAGCCGGAACTGCGCGCGCTCGCCCAACACATCATCGACGTCAACGCCGAGCTGACCGACCGGGACAAGGCGATCGCCGAGTTCTGGACGCTGGGGAACGGCACGCCAACGCCCCCCGGCCAGTTCCACATCCTGGCCCAGCAAATCTCGCAGACCCGCGGCCACAGCCTCGACCAGGACGTCGCCATGTTCTTCATCCTTGGGAACGCGCTGCACGACACGGCGATCGCCAAGATCGAGGCCAAGATGCACTTCCTGACCGCCCGACCGGAGACCCTCGTGCGGACGCTCTTCGCCGGGGAGAAGATCCTCGCCTGGGGCGGACGCGGCAAGGGAGCCGAGATCATCGACGGCAGCGCGTTCAAGCCGTACCGCCCGACCGCCGCAGCGCCCGAGCATGTCTCCGGCCACAGCGCCTTCGGCTATGCCGGGGCCGAGGCCCTGCGTCTGGCGACCGGCAGCGATGCCCTCGACTACACCGTCGTGGTTCCGGCCGGGAGCTTCGCCTTCGACGACGGACCGGCCGCCGATGTCGTCCTGTCGATGGAAACGCTCGGCGAGGCGGCGCGGGACATCGCGCTGTCCGGCATCTACGGTCAGGCGCATTTCACCACCGGCGACCAGATGGGCCGCATCCTCGGCCAGGCCGTCGCCCAGAAGGTCTACGCCCACGCCATGCGGTACATGAACGGCACGCTCTGATGACAGCACCTTCCGTCCGATCCCTCGCCCGGACCGTCCCCGCCGGACTGACGGCCGCCCTTCTGGCGCTAGTCGCCGTGGCCGTCGTCGCCCCCGCCGTCGTCGCCCCGGCGCTGGCGCACGACACCTGGGTGATCACCCACGACCAGGAGTTCGATCGCCCATGCGAAGCCGGCACCCGAGATCTTCACGACCCTGAGCGTGGCCAATGTGGCGATCTCGCTGCTCGCCCTGCTCGGGGTGGTGGGCTGGATCGTAATCGGCCGGACGACGATCCCCGACCGGATCGCCCAAAGGCTGGGCCTGCCGCAGGTCGACACCACCCGGCTGGAACCCTGGGTGCCGACGGCGCTGCGTCTCGGGCTCGCCGCCATGTTCGTCACGGCGGCGTTCGCCCTGCATCCGCGGCTCGGCTACGAGATCGGTGAGAGCCCGGTCCTTTTCGCCTCGGATCTGGAGTTCCAGCACGTGCCGGGCGACTGGACCTGGCTGATCTGGCTGCAGGTCGCACTGGGGGCCGCGTTCCTGCTCGGGGTCTGGACCCGGGCGGCATCCGTCCTGCTGATGCTGCTCGTTCTCGTCGGCTTCTGGCTGTTCGGCGTCGACATGCTGGCCTATGCCGGCGTGCTGGTCGGCACCGCCTATTACCTCTTCGTCAAGGGCGGCGGCCGATTGGCGCTGCTGGGCGATCCGGACGCGCTGACCCGCCTGACCGCGACGGTGCCGGCGGACCGGCCCCAGGCCGTCCTCCGCATCCTCACGGGCCTCAGCTTCCTGTACCTGGGCATCCTCTACAAGTTCCTGCACCCCACATACCTGCTCGCCGGCGTGGAGTTCTACGACCTGCCCCTGTTCGGGTTCCCGGCGGAGGTCTTCGTGTTCATCGTCGCCACGGTGGAGGTGGTGGTCGGCGTCCTGATCACCGCCGGCGTCATGGTGCGGCCGTTGAGCTTCGTGCTGGTCTTCGCCTTCGCGTTCTTCTCGGTCTCGATGAACGAGGGCATCCTCGGCCACAGCTTCCTCTACGGCATCGTCTTCGCCCTGTTCGTCAGCGGCGCCGGACGCTGGTCGGCGCGCGGCGGGGCTGGGCGGGAGCCGCTGGCCGCGAGCCCCTGAGGGGACGGACGGACCGATCGGGAGGCGCCCATGGGCCTGACCAACACGGACGCGCGCTACGGCGCGGCCACCAAGCTGTTCCACTGGCTGATCGTGGCGCTGTTCGCGCTGCAATATGTCGGCGGCAACATCATGACCCGGATCGAGTGGGGCGACGTGGTCCTCGGCCTGTCCCAGAGCGACTACTACGACTGGCACAAGTCGCTGGGCCTGGTGGCCCTGGCCGTCGCCATCCCGCGGCTGATCAACCGCCGGATCGGCCAACTTCCGGCCTGGGCGCCGGGCCTGAGCGAAAGGGAACGGCGGTTCACCCACCGCAACGAGCAGCTGCTCTACGCCGCGATGGTCCTCATGCCGGTGAGCGGCTACGTCTACGTGATGGCCGGCGGGTTCGGGGTGCTGCTGTTCGGCGAGTGGCAGCTGGCCAACCCGATCGGCAAGCGGGAGGCGCTGGCCTTCGCGGCGAAGTGGGTCCACATCGTGTCGGGCTACCTCCTCGCCGCCTCCATCCTGGGCCACCTCGCCGTGGTGATCCGGCATCAGATGGTGAAGCGCGACGGCCTGCTCTGGCGCATGTGGCCGGGACGGGGGGAGTAGGCGGACGGTGGTCGGGCTTTTCGAGCTGTAGAGGAGGCTTTTACCGACTCAAAGCGACCGTTCAGCGGCGACTAGGACGGTGACGGGGCATTAGAGTTCCTGACGTCAATCGGAGGTCCCGTCGATATAGACCCAGCCAGGACCTTGGCGGCGAAACCGGCTGGTATCTGTCAGACGACCCGTCTGAGTTCCCTTGCGCCATGTCGCGGTGAAGCGGACATATGCGGTGTCGGGGCCGGTTAATTCGTGACGGTCAATCGTCAACCCGGTCCACGCCTGCGTAGGGTCCAGGTTCAGAATCAACGGCCGCGTCTCAGCTGCCCAACTCTTCAATAGGTATGGCGCATTTCCGCGGCTGAACGCGCAATAGCGTGAGCGCATCAGTTCCTCGGCATTCTCCGCCGGTGCGCCCGAATGCAATCGGCCACAGCAGCCAACATAGCTCTTCCCGCTCCCACACTCACACGGTTCAAACAAACGTCTCTCCAGTGGTCTTGCGCTTCATGGAGGTACAGAAGTTCCCCGCCTCTTGCGTCGATCTCATTGTCGGAGGGCTACGACCTGTCAAGAGCGGCATGTAGGACGATTTCTGGTGAATAGGTTTGATCGCCAGCGAAACTGAGAATGACCGCGACCCTCCAAAGTGTCCTTGGAAGGACGAGCCTCCGGGTCTTGTGCGAAGCCGCATCCTGTAGGTTCTCATTCTAAAAATGAACGCGGTACGACTGTTCCGACTACGGACAACGCCGGTATCGAGTGCAGGCCATTGCATTGCTTGGCCCGAGAGCCGGCCATGCACTAACGTTGAAACTGGACTGGTCAATGTTTGCCAATCAGTCCGATTGGGAGACAGGGGAAGCACATGAATAGTCTCGATCTGCAACGGCGCGTCGCGATCATCACCGGAGCCGCCCGCGGAATCGGACGTGCGACGGCGTCGCGGATGCTGGAGTCGGGAGCATCAGTCGCACTTTGGGATGCCGACGCGACAGCCTTGTCCGCTACCCACGCCGAATTGTCAGCAGACCATCCGCAGCGAGTCACTCAGTCCGTCGTCGACGTTACCGACCGGGCGTCTATAGAAAATGCCCACGTCAGTGCGCTTCAACACCATCATGGCATCGACATCCTGATAAACAGCGCCGGTATCCTGGGGCCGAGCGCCGCGACCGTGGAGTATCCGCCGGCCGACTTCCGTCGGGTGATCGAGATCGATCTGATCGGTGTATTCAACTGCAGCCAGATCGTAACGCCGACCCTGATCGAGCGCGGTTGGGGACGGGTGGTCAACATCGCATCCCTCGCCGGCAAGGAGGGAACGCCCATGACCTCGGCCTACGATGCGGCCAAGGCCGGGGTCATCGCCTTGACGAAGGCCATGGGCAAGGAGCTGGCAATGTCCGGCGTCCTGGTGAACTGTGTCGCGCCGGCCGCGGTTGAGACGGACATGGTCGCCGACGCAGCGCCGGAGAATCTGCGCATCATGCTGGAGAAGAGCCCCATGCGCCGGCTCGGTACGGCCGATGAATGCGCCGCCATGATCTGCTGGTTGGCGTCTGAAGACTGCTCCTTCAGCACGGGAGCGGTCTTTGATCTCTCCGGCGGACGTACGGTGTACTAGCGGCATACGACTGACCTTTCATCACCATACGATGGTCAGTTCGCGAACGGTGGTTTGGCTCTCAAATCGGTGATCTGGAGCACTTCAACGGCCTCCCGCCTCCCCGCCCACCCCCGATCCACGTCAACGCCCCACCCCTCCCGGTTGTGGCATTCGCCGCCCGCGCCTATGTTGAACGCACGGGCCAGGATGGCCTGTCTGTGATATTTCCCGCGCCGCGGCCCAAGGCTCGCGGGCGCGCTGATGACCGATAGAGCAGAACTCGTAAGAGACGATCCAGGAGGAGAGACCCGATGACCGAGGTCGTGATCGCCGGAGCCGCCCGCACGCCGGTCGGCGCATTCAACGGAAGCCTGAGCGGCGTCGCCGCCAGTTATCTCGGCGAGGTCGCGATCCGCGCCGCGCTGGAGCGGGCCAAGACGGAGGCCGGCGAGGTCGACGAGGTGGTGATGGGCCAGATCCTCACCGCCGCCGCCGGCCAGAACCCGGCGCGCCAGGCCGCCATCGGCGCCGGCATCCCGGTCGAGCGCACCGCCTACGGCATCAACCAGCTCTGCGGCTCCGGCCTGCGCACCGTCGCGCTGGGCTACCAGGCGATCATGCTCGGCGACGCCGAGGTCATGGTCTGCGGCGGCCAGGAGAGCATGAGTCAGGCGCCGCACGCCCAGTACCTGCGCGCCGGCCAGCGCATGGGCGACCTGTCCCTCGTCGACACCATGATCCGCGACGGCCTGTGGGACGCCTTCAACGGCTACCACATGGGCAACACCGCCGAGAACGTGGCCGAGAAGTTCCAGATCACCCGCGACGAGCAGGACGCCTTCGCGCTG
This sequence comes from Thalassobaculum sp., assembly GCA_048983575.1. Taxonomy (GTDB): domain Bacteria; phylum Pseudomonadota; class Alphaproteobacteria; order Thalassobaculales; family Thalassobaculaceae; genus Thalassobaculum. Next base: position 91,244 of record JBLZTD010000001.1, read on the forward strand.
GCCAGCCAGCAGAAGGCCGCCGCCGCCATGAGCGCCGGCAAGTTCAAGGACGAGATCGCGCCGGTCACCATCAAGACCCGCAAGGGCGAGACGGTGGTCGATACCGACGAGCATCCGAAGCCCGACACCACCGCCGAGACCCTGGCCAAGCTGCGCCCGGCCTTCCAGCGCGAGGGCGGCACGGTGACCGCCGGCAACGCGTCGGGCATCAACGACGGCGCCGCCGTGGCGGTGCTGATGACCGCCGAGAACGCGGCCAAGCGCGGGGTGACGCCGCTCGCCCGCATCGTGTCCTGGGCCACCGCCGGCGTCGATCCGGCGATCATGGGCACCGGCCCGATCCCGGCCAGCCAGCGCGCCCTGGAGAAGGCCGGCTGGTCGGCCGACGACCTGGACCTGATCGAGGCCAACGAGGCCTTCGCCGCACAGGCCTGCGCCGTGAACAAGGGCCTCGCCTGGGACACCGACAAGGTGAACGTGAACGGCGGCGCCATCGCGCTCGGCCATCCGATCGGCGCGTCCGGCGCCCGGGTCCTGGTCACGCTGCTGCACGAGATGCAGCGCCGCGACGCCAAGAAGGGTCTGGCGACGCTGTGCATCGGTGGCGGCATGGGCGTGGCCATGTGCCTCGCGCGCGACTAATCGCCCAGGCCGTGCAATCATTGTGACATCCGGGCGTCGACGGCCCGATCCGGACCCGTCGACGCCCTCACCCATCGCACGATCTGCGCCAACGCCGCCGCCAAGGCGGCGAGGCCTGAACAGGACAGGACAGGGAGGGACTACATGGCACGCGTAGCACTGGTCACCGGCGGAACCCGCGGCATCGGCGAGGCGATCTGCGTCGCGCTCAGGGACGCCGGCTGCAAGGTGGCCGCGAATTACGGCGGCAACGAGGAACGCGGCGAAGGCCTTCACGTCCCGACACCGGCATCCCGTCCTTCAAGTGGGACGTCTCCGACTTCGAAGCCTGCAAGGCGGGCATCGCCCAGGTCGAGAAGGAGGTCGGCCCGGTCGACATCCTGGTGAACAACGCCGGCATCACCCGCGACGGCACCATCCACAAGATGAGCCATGACGCACTGGCAGGCGGTGATCGACACCAACCTCGGCTCCTGCTTCAACATGTGCCGCAACGTCATCGAGGGCATGCGCGAGCGCAAGTTCGGCCGGATCGTCAACATCGGCTCGATCAACGGCCAGGCCGGCCAGTACGGCCAGGTGAACTACGCCGCCGCCAAGTCCGGCATCCACGGCTTCACCAAGGCCCTGGCCCAGGAGGGCGCGCGCGCCGGCATCACCGTCAACGCCATCGCGCCGGGCTATATCGATACCGACATGGTGCGCCGCCGTCCCGGCCGACGTGCTCGACAAGATCATCGCGCGCATCCCCGTCGGCCGTCTTGGCGACGCCTCGGAGATCGCCCGCGGCGTGGTGTTCCTGGCCGCCGACGAGGGCGGGTTCATCACCGGCTCGACCCTGTCGATCAACGGCGGCCAGCACATGTACTGAGGCCGGCGATATCGGTTCGAACCGGCGGCCCGTCTCTCCCGAGGCGGGCCGTTCGCCGTTCGGCCGGATCACAAATCCGTTGCCGACCCGTGCCGCCCAGCGCCCGACAGACCATATTCCGGTCATGACCGACGACGCCCGCATCGCCGCCAAACGCGCCAAGCTGGTCTCCGAGAAGGAGCGCTGGGCACGCGAACGCAAAGAGTTCGGCAAGCCCGAGGCGCCCGCCGGCCGCCTGCCCCGCGGCCAGCACCTGGTGCGCGACTGGCCGGTGCTGGATCTCGGCACCCATCCCAACATCCCGGCCAAGGACTGGACGCTCTCGGTCGAGGGGCTGGTCGACGTGCCGACCACCTTCGACTACCGCGAGCTGTCGCTGATCCCCCGCACCGAGCGCACCGTCGACATCCACTGCGTCACCTCCTGGTCGCGGCTGGGCGACACGGTCGGCGGCGTGGCGACCCGCGACCTGATCGCCGAGGTCCGGCCCCGCGACGAGGCGCGCTTCGTGCTGATCAAGTCCTATGACGGCTACACGACCAACCTGCCGGTCGAGTTCCTGCACGAGGACGACAGCCTGATCGCCACCCACTGGAACGGGGCGCCGCTGACCCGCGAACACGGCGGACCGGTTCGCCTTGTGGTGCCGGCGCTCTATTTCTGGAAAAGCGCGAAGTGGATCCGCTCGATCCGCTTCGTCGACCGCGACATCAAGGGGTTCTGGGAGTCCCGCGGCTATCACATGCTGGGCGACCCGTGGAAGGAGCAGCGCTATGCTTAAAGCGGTAACGGGATTTAGGATTCTGGCGGCGGCCATCGCGGCCGCGACACTGATGATGGGGACCGCCATGACGTCGCAGGCGGCCGGCACCGGACCGGCGCACCAGTTCAGCTTCACCTCGATCGACGGCGCGCCGATGTCCATGGCCGACTTCGCCGGCAAGGCGGTCCTGGTGGTCAACACCGCCTCGCGCTGCGGCTTCACCCCGCAATATGACGGCCTGCAGAGCGTGTGGGAAACCTACCGCGACCGCGGGTTGGTGGTCCTGGGCGTGCCGTCGAACGATTTCGGCGGCCAGGAGCCGGGCACCGAGGCGGAGATCAAGGCGTTCTGCGAGACCAACTTCTCCGTCGACTTCCCGATGACCGAGAAGCAGGTGGTGACCGGAGACGGCGCCCATCCGTTCTATCGCTGGGCGGCCGAGGCCGGCGGCGCGGGCAACGCGCCGGGCTGGAACTTCCACAAATACCTGATCAGCCCCGACGGTCAGCTCGTGGCGTCGATCCCCACCCGGGTCGCGCCCACCGACCCCAAAGCGATCGAGATGATCGAGACGACCCTGCCGCGATAGTCCCTCCCAAGCACAGGCGATACCATGCGCTCACTCCCGTTCCGGGCGATCCTGATCGCCCTGGTACTCGTCGCCGCGCCGGCGCTCGCCGTATCGGTCGCCGCCATGGCGCCGGAACCGTCGGACCAGCCGACCAAGGTCGAGGACGCCGATCTGGAGCGGGCGATCGCCCTGGTTTGGGCGGAGGAGTACGCCGAGGCGGAGCCGTTGCTGCAGGCGGCGCTGAAAAGGAACCCGAAGGACCCGGACGCCTGGAACTATCTCGGCTTCGTGACCCGCAAGCTCGGGAATTTCGAGGCGGCCCGGGGATACTATTTCAACGCGCTCCGGCTCGATCCCGGTCATCTCAAGGCAATGGAGTATCTCGGCGAGCTGTATCTGCAGACCGGCGAGCCGGACCTTGCCCGCGACCTTCTGGCGCGGATCACCACGCTCTGCCGCAACGAATGCGAGGAGCGCGACCAGCTCGCCGCCGCCATCGAGGCGCACATGACGACCAATTGACGACGGGCGGGACCGGTGCGCGGCCGCGCCCTATCCCCGATTGGATACAACGCCCCGCTGCCGCGTCCCAAGGCCCGGGTCCTGGGTTGGAATAACAGTGTCCAGCACCCATCGCGCCAGGGACGCGCCCTTCAGGCCCCGGGCCCGGGGCGCCAAGCCGGGCCCTGCCAGGCCCCGCTCCGCCTCATGCTGGCGCACGAGGTGGCGGTAGTAGCTGATGATGAAGACCCGGGTTGCCGACGTCAGACCGATGTCGCCCCGCCGCAGGTCGATCTGAGTGCAGAGATTGTTGATTGTCACCCCTTCGGTTCTGGCAATCCGTTCCAGGGACTCCCACATCTGGGGTTCAAGCCGCATGCTGGTCCGCTTGTTGGCGACCGTGACGTTACGGCTCTCGAGGATCGATTTTTTGCCGTTCTCTGATGACAAATTGAATCCTACGCTCATGCCTCGCGCCGGCCGGATGCGGCGGCGGATCCATCGGCAATCAATGGCACGGTTGGCCGAGGCCCGCAACCAATAAACGTTATTTCTGAGCTTCAACTATTTCTGGTTGCTGTCTCCGCCTCCTCCGGCGTCCGCAGGATGAGCGCGAGCGCATGAACGCGGTCCCGCAGTTCATCGGCCAGGACCTCATGTACCATCCGATGACGCTGCACCCGGACGGCGCCGGAAAACGCGGAAGAGACGATCGTGACGCGGAAGTGCGTTTCTCCCTCCGGTCGGGCTCCCATATGGCCGGCGTGGAGATGGGATTCGTCAACGACGTCGAGGAGGGCTGGGTCGAAGGCCGTTTCGAGCTTGGTGCGGAGGGTTTCTGCGATGGTCATGTATGGACTTTCCTTTCGGGCGCGCTAGGGTCGCAGGTCGGGTCTTGTTACACGCCTATGGAGCAGATGGGCATATCCATGCCGAGAGCCAATCCAGATTCGTTCCTGGAGAACTTCGCGCCGCAGAAACCGGGCGTGCGGACGTGCGATCGGCCGGGCTGCACCGAGGAGGGCACGCATCGGGCGCCGAAGGCGCGGGACCGGCTGAACGATTATTACTGGTTCTGCCTGGATCACGTCCGCGAGTACAACAGGTCCTGGAACTACTACGACGGCATGAGCGACAACGAGGTCGAGGAGGACATCCGCCGCTCGACCACCTGGAACCGGCCGTCCTGGCCGTTCGGGACCATGAAGCCGGGCCAGGGTCCGCGTCGACGGGTGAACGATCCGTTCGGCTTCATGGACGACGACGAGGAAGGCGGCGAGACCCGGCGGCGCCAGCCGGCCGACACGGCCGAGGGAAAGGCCGCCGCGATCCTCGGACTGGAGCCGCCATTCACGCTGGAACGGCTTAAGGCACGGTACAAGGAACTGGTCAAAAAACACCATCCCGACGCGAATGGGGGCGACAAGGCGGCGGAGGAACGGTTGAAAAGTATCAACGAGGCCTATACGACTTTGCGTCGCTTTCTAAGTTAAGGCTCATAGAGCTAAGTTATCCCTTCTGCGGAGCAGCGGCTCCCCACTCCCGAGAGACAGGATCTCGTCCATGACGAACGACAGCGTCATCGAGCGTAAGCCCGCCCACCCCCTCGGCCAGCCGGACATGACCGTCAAGGCGCGAGAGGTCTTCAACCTCGATATCGACCTCGATCTTCCGGCTTTCAGCGAGCCGAGCGAATATGTCCCGGCGAAGGACGACTCCTACCTGTTCGATCACGACACGACGCTGGCGATCCTCGCCGGCTTCGCGCGCAACCGCCGCGTCATGATCCAGGGCTACCACGGCACCGGCAAGTCGACCCACATCGAACAGGTGGCGGCGCGGCTCAACTGGCCGTGCATCCGCGTCAACCTGGACAGCCATGTCAGCCGCATCGACCTGATCGGCAAGGATGCGATCGTGCTGCGCGACGGCAAGCAGGTAACGGAATTCCGCGAAGGCATCCTGCCCTGGGCGCTGCAGAACCCGGTCGCGCTCGTGTTCGACGAATACGACGCCGGCCGGGCCGACGTGATGTTCGTCATCCAGCGCATCCTCGAGGTCGACGGTCGCCTCACCCTGCTCGACACCAACAAGGTGATCACGCCGAACCCGTATTTCCGCCTGTTCTCGACGGCCAATACCGTCGGCCTCGGCGACACCACTGGCCTGTATCATGGCACCCAGCAGATCAACCAGGGCCAGATGGACCGGTGGAACATCGTCACCACCCTGAACTATCTGCCGCATGACGCCGAGGTCGGCATCGTGCTCGCCAAGAGCCCGTCCTACGCGACCGAGGAAGGCAAGCAGACCATCTCCAAGATGGTGGCCTGCGCCGATCTGACCCGGGCCGGCTTCATCGCCGGCGACATCTCCACGGTCATGTCGCCCCGGACGGTCATCACCTGGGCCGAGAACGCCGAAATCTTCGGCGGCGATATCAACCTCGCCTTCCGCCTGACCTTCCTGAACAAGTGCGACGAGGTCGAGCGGTCGATCGTGGCCGAATACTACCAGCGCTGCTTCGGCGACGAGATCACCGAGCTCGGCATCAAGGCTGCCGAGTAGGCGTAGCCAGCGAGGACCCCGATGAGGAGCAACCGCGCGCCCGACGATCCGGCGTTCGAGGACTTCAAGCGATCGACGGCCGCCTGCCTGCGGGCGATTTCCGGCGAACCGGAGCTTGAGGTCACCTACGGCGCCGAGCATGCGACGGCGACGGGCACCCGTGCCCGCCTGCCCTCGCCGCCCAAGGACATGGATCCGGCCGCCCTCGCCCGGCTGCGCGGCGAATCGGATTCCATGGCGCTGCGCCTCAAGCACCACAACGACGAGGTTCATGCCCGCTACGCCCCCCAGGGCCAGGCGGCGCGTGAGATCTTCGAGGCGATGGAGCAGGCGCGTGTGGAGGCGATCGGCGCCCGGCTGATGGACGGGGTGGCGCATAACCTCTCCGCGCTCCTGGACGACAGCTTCCAGCGCAAGGGTCTGGACCGCGCGGAGAAGGACGACGTCTCCCTCGTCGACGTGATGCGTCTGATGGCGCGGGAGTCGATGACCGGCGAGGCCCCGCCGGAATGCGCTCAGCGGGTCATCGACCTGTGGCGCCCGTGGGTCCAGTCGAAGGCCGGCGCCGACCTGTCGGAGCTGGTCAAGCACGTGAACGACCAGAACGCCTTCGCCAAGGCCGCCCGCCAGCTCATCACCGATCTCGACCTGGACGTGGGCGACGAAGGTGTCGCCGACGACGATCCGAGCGAAGCGGAAGGCGAGGACGAGGGCGGCGACGTCGACGAGACCAGCGACGGCGGCACCCGCGGCACGAGCGAGGACGGCACCGAGAGCGAGACCATCCCCTCCGACATGCAGGCGGGCGACGAGAGCGCCGAGGGCGAGGACGCCGAGGAGATGGACCTGGAGCCGGGCTCCGGCGACGAGGAGCCGGCGAACCCGGGCTCGCCGATGCACCCGAACATGGACGGGCGCAACTGGCAGGACACCGCCTACCGCGCCTACACGACCGAATACGACGAGGTGGTCCAGGCGGACACCCTGTGCGATGCGGACGAACTCACACGCCTGCGCGCGCTGCTCGACCAGCAGCTCAGCCACCTCCAGGGAGTGATCGGCAAGCTGGCGAACCGGCTGCAGCGCCGGCTGATGGCCCAGCAGAACCGGTCCTGGGATTTCGACCTGGACGAGGGCGTGTTGGACGCTGGCCGCCTGTCCCGGGTCGTCACCGCACCGTTGTATCCGCTGTCCTACAAGATGGAGAAGGACACGGATTTCCGCGACACGGTCGTCACCCTGCTGATCGACAATTCGGGGTCGATGCGCGGCCGGCCGATCACCATCGCCGCCATCGCCGCCGATATCCTGGCGCGCACGCTGGAGCGCTGCGGCGTGAAGGTCGAGATTCTCGGCTTCACCACCCGGGCCTGGAAGGGCGGATCCTCGCGCGAGCGCTGGATTTCGTCCGGCAAGCCGCAGAGTCCCGGACGCCTGAACGACCTGCGCCATATCGTCTACAAGTCGGCCGACGCGCCGTGGCGCCGGGCCCGCAAGTCGCTCGGCCTGATGCTGCGGGAGGGTATCCTCAAGGAGAACATCGACGGCGAGGCCCTGATGTGGGCGCATAACCGCATCATCGCCCGACCGGAGGAACGCCGGATCCTGATGGTGATCTCGGACGGGGCGCCGGTCGATGACAGCACGCTCTCGGTCAATCCGGGCAACTACCTGGAGAAGCACCTGCGGGACGTCATCAAGTACATCGAGTCGCGCTCTCCAGTGGAGCTGGTGGCCATCGGCATTGGCCACGACGTGACCCGGTACTATCGCCGCGCCGTGACCATCGTCGACGCCGAGCAACTCGGCGGCACGATGATGGAGCAGCTCGCCTCGCTGTTCGACGAGGACGCCAAGGGCGGCCGGGCCCCCGGCGCTCCCCGAGCCGCCGCCCGGCGCTGAGCCCGACCGGGACCCGGGCGACGGCCGACGGCGTCGCCCGCTCCCCGACCGAGCCTGTCGCCGGCAATGTCCGATAAGACCTTGGCAACGCCTTTCTTTCGCCACGTGGTTGGGCCACACTCGCGCGACTTTCACACTGTCGGTTGACAGAGGGACGCGGTGGTTCGCTTCGAGAACGTCTTCATGCGCTACGACGGCGGGCCCGTCATCCTGCGCGACGTCTCCTTCGAGCTGGAGCCGGGATCCTTCCATTTCCTGACGGGCGCCAGCGGCGCCGGCAAGTCGACCCTGCTCCGGCTGATGTATCTGGCCGCCCGGCCGATCTCCGGTCAGGTGAGCATGTTCGGCCGCGACATCGCCAAGGTCAGCCGCAAGGAGCGCCCCGCCTTCCGCCGGCGCATCGGCGTCGTATTTCAGGATTTCCGCCTGCTCCCGCATCTGTCGGCGCTGGACAACGTCGCCCTGCCCCTGCGGATCGCCGGGACGCGGGAGGCGCTGATCCGCGAGCACGTCCCCGAACTGCTGGCCTGGGTCGGTCTCTCCGGACAGCTCGACGCCCTGCCGGCCACCCTGTCCGGCGGGCAGCAGCAGAGGATCGCCATCGCCCGGGCGGTGATCGGCCGGCCGGCCCTGCTGCTCGCCGACGAACCGACGGGCAATGTCGACGACCGGATCGCCGTGCGGCTGCTCTATCTCTTCGAAGAGCTGCACAAGATGGGCACCACCGTGGTCATCGCCACCCATAACGAGGGGCTGGTGGACCGATTCGATCATCCCCGCCTGCACCTGGAGGATGCCCGCATCACCCATCGGGCATCGTCAAGCGTCCAGCGCCGTCCGCCGCCGCGGGCAAAGGCAACCACGGCCGCCACCGGCCGGACCGGCTCCTCGGCGCCGTGATGATCGGCCATTCCGATCTTGCGCTCGGGCGGGACTCCTCGACCCGGTTTCTCCCCGGCCTCCTGGCGGTGATGGTGTATCTCGCCGCCCTCGCCACGGTCGGCGCGCTGGCGGCGCGCGGTTTCGTCTCGGACTGGGACGCCCGCCTGTCGGCCGCAGCGACCATTCAGATTCCGCCGATCGATGGGTTGAGCCAGCAGGAACGCCTGGACTCGGTTCTGCGGCTGCTCAGGGTGACGCCCGGCATCGCCTCCGTCGAACCCATGCCACCGGCCGAATCCGCCGCCCTGCTGGCGCCGTGGCTGGGCGCCGAACTCGCCGGGACGCTTCCGTTGCCCCTGCTGGTCGACCTGCGCCTGGAACGGGGCCAGGAGGTCGATATCGCCAGCCTGGCCACGCGGATCGACAACGCGGCACCCGGATCGACGATCGACGATCACGGCCGATGGCTCGCCGAGGCCCGGGCCCTGGGGAACTCGGTCGCCATCGCCGGCTCCTGCATTCTGGTGGTCGTGCTGCTGGCCGCCGTGCTGGCGGTGGTTTTCGCGGTGCGCACGGGCCTCTCCGTCCACCGCGACGAGATCGAGATCCTGAACCTGATCGGCGCCCCCGACCGCTACATCGCCCGCCAGTTCCAATGGCACGCGGGTCGCCTCTCGCTGATCGGCGGCATCGTCGGGGCCCTGCTGGCGGTCGCCAGCATCGTCGGTCTCCAAGTCGCCGTCGGTCAGGGCTCGGGCGATCCGGGGGAGATCGGGCTGTCCGGCCTGACCTCCCTGATCCGGATCGGCTGGCTGGAGTGGCTAGCGCTCATGCTGCTGCCGCCCGTAACGGCTCTGATCGCGATGGCGACGGCCCGGGTATCGGTCCAGACCGCCCTCGCCAGGATGTCCTGATGGCACGGCGCAACCGGTTCCGACGGACCCGCTCGCAGGAGCGGCGGATGGGAGGGCTCGGGTGGCTGCTGCTGGTCGCCGCGGTCGCACTCTCGATCGTCTGGGCCTTCGGCCTTGCGCGCTTCGTCGAAAACCTGCCGCGCGCGGTGGCGGCGGCGTCGGAACAGGCGGATGCGGTGGTCGTTCTGACCGGCGGCAGCCGTCGTCTGGACGAGGGGGTCGCCCTGCTGGAGGCTGGCGCGGCGCCGGTTCTATTCGTCAGCGGCGTCGACGAGCGGGTCGATGGCAGGGGCATCCGGTCATTGCTCGACGACGGCGACACGCGGCTGCCGGATCGGCTCATCGAGTGCTGCCTGGTGCTCGGCTACGGAGCGACGGACACCATCGGCAATGCCCGCGAGACGCAGATCTGGATGCAGGTCGGCAATCGCCGATCCCTTCTCCTGGTCACCTCGAACTACCATCTGCCCCGCGCCATGCTCGAATTCGGCCATGCCATGCCGGAGACCAGGATCATTCCGCACCCGGTCATCCCGCAGGATGTCCGCCTGGACGCCTGGTACCGCTACCCGGGCACCCTGGCGCTCCTGGCCAACGAGTATTCCAAATACCTGTTCGCCACCGCCCGGGTGACGGTCGCCGGCTGGTTCATGGCGCTCGCAACCTGACGTCGGACTCCGCAAAGATCAGAGTGCGCTCCGGTGGGAGATCGACGGTGACTGTCGTCCCCCCGCCGGGCCTGGTGTCGATCGACAGGCTGCCGCCATGCAGCCGCACCAGATGCCGGCAAAGCGGCAGACCGATACCGAGGCCCTCGTGGCGGCGGTTCAGCGGTCCCTCCACCTGCTCGAAGATCCGCAGCGACGCGGTGACCTGAGCCTCGGCCATGCCCGGACCGGTGTCGCGAACGGTTACACGGATGCCGTGGTCTTCCCGGACCAGCGCTTCGACCGTCACCTTCCCCCCGTCTCCGGCCGCCCGGACCGCGTTCAGAACGAGGTTGAGGATCACGAGCTCGAGCCGCGGGCCGTCGCCGCGGATCGACGGAAGCGCCTCGGGCAACCCGATATCGATCACGGCGGTGGTCTCCCCGACCGACGAGCCTGCGAGCGACACCGCTTCGTGGACCAGGGCCCGCAGATCGACCTCGTCATCGTCCAGCACCAATTCGCCTTGCTCGGCCTGGGCGACCTCCAAAAGAGCTTTGACCAGCCGAAGAAGATGACGCCCCCCGCCCTGCACGAACCGGATGTAGTTCCGCGAGGTCGGCGTCGACTGTACCGGCTCGAGCAGATCGGCGAACCCGATCACCGCATTCAGCGGCGTGCGCAGTTCATGGCCGATCACGGCGAGGAAGTTGGTCTTCGCCCGGCTCGCCTCCTCCGCCCGATCAAGCGCCATCTTGAGTTCGGCGGTCCGGAGATCGACGCGACGGCGGATCAGAGCGTTCTGATACAGGAGGAGGCTGACAGCGAGGCCGACCAGCAGGCTGAGCAGGCTTCCCGCCGCCGCGAGAAGCCTGGCGGGCAAGACCGTGACACCGCCGTTGTAGGACGGCAGGACGTCCCAGCGCAGCACCCAACGCGCCTCGCCATGCGTGAAGCGGTGCGTATGGGTCGCGGCGAGATCCCCGGCGACCTCCGACGGCCCGTGTATCAGCGTCGCGCCGTCCCCGTCCTCCCAACTGCTGGGATACTGAAGCAGGTGGAGCACCAGTCCGTCCGGTTTCCACCGAACGGTGTGCTCCATTAGGTGGTCGAGCGGCATGATGCCGAAGAGGACGCCATTGTCCGCTCCGTTCGGGACAGCGATCGCGAAACCGATCAGCCAGTCTTGGTCGACGCGAAAGGCGGGGCTCGATGACCACCGTGCGTCCGAGACGGACGGCGGAGAGCGCCATCGCGCGGAGGTCCGGGTGAGCGGCAAGGTCGACTCCCCGACTGAAGAGCGGGTAGCGTCGGCTGGGAAGGGCGATCGCGAAGTGTGTGAAGGATCTTGGCGAGAGCAGCTCCGGCAAACCGGGATAGGAGAGTTGGACGCCTTCCCGCTCCTCATAGGCTCGGCGCTCCGCGCCCTCGACGGCGACCGCGAAGGCCAGTCCGGACAGGGTCACGCTCAAGCCGTCCGACAGCAGCTTCTCTTCGGCTTCAGCCAGTTCACCGAGTTCGACGCGCTCGGAACTGAAGAACAGGGTTGCCAGCGCCTTGAGCTGAACCTCGATCTGAAGAAGCGCGCCGTCGACCGAGGCTGACAGTTCCACCGCCTCGCTCCGGCTACGCTCGAACCAGTCGGACCGATTGCTCTCCGCAAGCCGCCATCCACCATAGATCGAACCGGCGGCACCGAAGACCGCGAGCACGGCAACGAGCGTGACGGCAGCCGCAACCTTGTAGCGCCTTGGGGGCAGCTCGGCCGGCACTTCCTCTGCGCGATCGGTCGCCGCTGGCATTCCCGAGTCCCTCGGCATGGGGAGGTTGCGCCGAGCGATCGACCCTCCTCCCGCTAAAGTTTTCTCCCTATTGCTACCTGGGAATGGTTAAGAACGCCATAACGGCCCATATGCGTCATGTCCCACGGCACTCGGGCGGCTCCGCAATCCTTGTGCGGCGGACGTTGTGGATATAGACTGGGTAACCGCACTAACATCTACTACATGTAGGATTCGATGAACGATCTCGCGCCCATCAGTACGCAGATCTGGGACATGAAATACCGCCTGAAGCAGGGCGAAACCGTCGTCGACGCGACGATGGAGGATACCTGGACCCGGGTCGCGACCGCGCTCGCCGAAGCGGAGAAGCCGCGCGAGCGGGCGCGATGGGCTGCGCGCTTCCGGGACGTCCTGGAGGGCTTCCGGTTTCTGCCGGCCGGGCGGATCGTCGCCGGCGCCGGCACCAAGCGCCAGGTGACCCTGTTCAACTGCTTCGTCATGGGCACGGTGCCCGACAGTATGGGCGGAATCTTCGACGCCCTGAAGGAAGCCGCGCTGACCATGCAGCAGGGCGGCGGCATCGGCTACGATTTCTCCACCATTCGCCCCAAGGGCGCCCCGGTGAAGGGCGTGGGCGCCGACGCCTCCGGGCCGCTGTCCTTCATGGACGTCTGGGACGCCATGTGCCGCACCATCATGAGTGCCGGTTCCCGCAGAGGCGCGATGATGGCGACCCTGCGCTGCGATCACCCGGATATAGAGGCCTTCATCGAGGTCAAGCGCGATCCGGCGCGGCTGCGCATGTTCAATCTCTCGGTCCTGGTCACAGACGCCTTCATGCAGGCGGTGGAGACCGACGGCGACTGGGATCTGGTGTTCGACGGCACGGTTTACCGCACGATCCGGGCCCGCGATCTGTGGGACCGGATCATGACCGCCACCTACGATGTGGCGGAGCCGGGCGTGATCTTCATCGACCGGATCAACCGGCGGAACAACCTGTACTACTGCGAAACCATCGCCGCGACCAATCCCTGCGGCGAGCAGCCGCTGCCGCCCTACGGCGCCTGCCTGTTGGGCTCGATGAATCTCGCCACCTTCGTGCGCCATCCGTTCGAACCAGACGCCCGGCTGGACGAGGAGGCGCTGGCCGACGCGGTGCCGCTCGCCGTGCGGATGATGGACAACGTCGTCGACGTCTCGCTGTTCCCGCTGGAGCAGCAGCGGCGCGAGGCGCTGGCGAAGCGGCGCATCGGTCTCGGGGTTACCGGGCTCGCCGACGCGCTGATCATGTGCGGCCTGCGCTACGGGTCGCCCGAAGCGGTCGCGGCGGTCGAGAAGTGGATGGCCGCCCTGCGCCGCCATGCCTATCGGGCCTCGATCGATCTCGCCAAGGAGAAGGGGCCGTTCCCCCTGTTCGACAGGGACGCCTACCTGGCAGGGGAGAGCGTCGCCGAACTGGACGACGACCTGATGGCCGGGATCGCCGAGCACGGTATCCGCAATGCCCTGGTCACCTCGATCGCACCCACCGGGACCATCTCCCTGCTGGCCGACAACGTGTCGAGCGGGCTGGAGCCTGTCTTCAGCTTCACCTACGACCGCACGGTGTTGATGCCGGACGGAACCCGGAAGGTCGAGGAGGTCAGCGATTTCGCCTACCGCCTGTATCGCCGCCTCAAGGGCGAGGCCGCGGAACTGACCGACGCCTTCGTCGACGCGCAGAGCCTGACGCCGCACGACCACGTGGTCATGCAGGCCGCCGTGCAGAAATACGTCGACAGCTCCATCTCCAAGACCATCAACGTGCCGGAGGACATCGCCTTCGAGACGTTCAAGGACGTCTACCGGGAGGCCTACCGCACCGGGTGCAAGGGGTGCACCACCTACCGGCCGAACCAGATCACCGGCTCGGTGCTGGCGACCAAGCGCGAGGAGCCGGAGCAGCCGGCCCCCGCCGCGACCGAAGGGTCGTCGGAGGCGCCGGAGGTCATCCACCTGATGCAGCCGCTGGACCGGCCGACGACGCTGCCGGGAGCGACCTACAAGATCAAATGGGCCGACAGCGACCACGCGATCTACATCACGGTGAACGACATCGTGCAGGACGGCAGGCGCCGCCCGTTCGAGGTGTTCATAAACTCCAAGAACATGGAGCATTTCGCCTGGACCGTCGCGCTGACGCGGATGATCAGTGCGGTCTTCAGGCGCGGCGGCGACGTGAGCTTCGTGGTCGACGAATTGAAGGCGGTGTTCGATCCGCGCGGCGGCCAATGGGTCAAGGGCCGCTACGTGCCCTCCCTCCTGGCGGCGATCGGCGACGTCATCGAGGAACACATGATCGCAATCGGCTTCCTCAAGCAGACGGACGGGCTCGGCGTGGGGGACAAGGCGCCCCAGGTCGTCAAGCAGGTGGTGAATATCGGCGGCGCTCCGGGCCAGTGTCCGAGCTGCGGCTCGGTCGCCCTGGTGAAACAGGAGGGCTGCGACCTCTGCACCGCCTGCGGCTATTCCAAGTGCGGCTGACCCGGGCCGGCCGCTGATAGGCGTGTCCCCGCGAACGCCCGCATTCGGGGCCGATATCCGGCGTCCGTGCGCCCGATATCGGCGACGGAACCATTAATACGATCAATTTAGAATTTGTATAATGAATAACGGCACCGCCAATCGAACCGAAATCGTAGTCACGGGGCCCGGCCTCGAAGACTATCGCCGATCGTCCCCTGCAAGACTGCCGCGCCGGGCAGATTGACCGGGGGATTCGCACCCGGAATTCGTCATATAACTTCCGTGCCGCTTGACGTTGCCAGACCATCCCGACAAAGTCGGGATATGTCGGGTCAGACACAGATCTGCCTGTTTGGATAGCCATAGCGGGTAGTCTGACCGATGAGACGTCCTTGCCGAACAAGGCGAGGCGAGAAAGCCGGACACCCGGCAATCCTTGAGGGAGGAACAGATGAAGATGATTGGCAAACTGGCGCCCGCCGTATCGGCGGCGCTGATCGCCGCCGGCCTAAGCACCGCGGCCATGGCGCAGACCACATCGCTGCGCATCCAGACCCACTACGCGCCGGAGACCGTGTCCGGCAAGCTCGCCGCGGAGTACATCGACAACGTTCAGACGATGTCGAACGGCGAGATCCAGATCGAGATGTTCTACTCGTCCTCCGTGGTGAAGTCGGTCGAGACCTTCGACGCGGCGGCGACGGGGATCCTCGACTGCGACATGACCGGCGGCGCCTATCAGACCGGTAAGAATCCGGCCTTCCAGTTCGTCGGCGACATCATGGGCGGCTACTCGACCCCCTATCAGCAGCTGTCCTGGCTGTACTACGGCGGCGGTCTCGATGCGGCCCAGGCGCTGTACAACAAGTTCGACATGCAGCTCGTCGGCTGGTGGGTCTACGGTCAGGAGTTGCTGGCCTCGTCCAAGCCGATCCGCAACACCGCCGATCTGAAGGGCTTCAAGTTCCGGTCGCCCCCGGGCATGGAGACGAAGATCTTCGAGAATCTCGGCGCCAAGCCGATCGTGATGGACTTCACCGAGATCTTCACCGCGCTTGAGTCCGGGATCATCGACGGCGCCGACGCGTCGGGCCTGGCCAACAACCAGTCGCTCGGTCTCTACGACCTGGTGAAGCACGCCAACTACCCCGGGTTCCACTCCATGCCGTCCGACCACCTCGCCTGCAACAAGGCCAAGTGGGACGCCATGCCGGAACACCACCGTCGCATCATGTTGGTGGCGATGGAGTCGCTGGCCCTGCGCACCGCGCTGACCTTCGAGAAGAAGAACGCCGAGGCGGCCGCCGACCTGCAGTCGAAGGGCGTGAACCTGTACGCCTGGTCCGAGGAGGAGCTCCAGAAGTTCCGCAACGCCGCCCAGGCCGCTTGGGTGGACTTCGCCACCACCGACGAGGCGAAGGCCCTGGTCGACAGCCACCTGACCTACCTGCGTCAGCTCGGCCTGGTTCAGGAGTGATCCTGACGGCCTGACCGAACGGTCCGGCGGGTG
This sequence comes from Thalassobaculum sp., assembly GCA_048983575.1. Lineage (GTDB taxonomy): Bacteria > Pseudomonadota > Alphaproteobacteria > Thalassobaculales > Thalassobaculaceae > Thalassobaculum. The sequence goes on from JBLZTD010000001.1 coordinate 107,307, forward strand.
CGCCCTGAAAAACGGGTGGCCCGCCGGCGCCGTTTCGGCGCAGCGCATGCAAGCGGCCGCGGCGTCCCCACCGAAACGTCCAGGCCGGTCAATCTAGGGAGTCGGTAATGGTCGAGCACGAGCGGACCGGTCCGCTGGACTGGGTGACGTGGAGCTTCAGCCGGATCGCGATGTGGGCCCCCGCCTTCATCGTGGCGATCATCTTCTACGAAGTCGTGATGCGCTACGTGTTCCTGGCGCCGACGCTCTGGGTCAACGAGATGTCGCTCTGGGTTGGCGGGGGGATCTACCTGACCGCCGGGCTCTACGCCCTGCAGCAGCGCAGCCATATCCGGATCTTCATCCTGTACGATATGGCGCCGAGATGGATGCGCCGGCTGTTCGACACCCTGTCGGTGATCTGCGTGGTGATCTTCGCGATCGCCGTCGTCTGGGGCGGCTTCGGCGAGGCCAAGGCCAAGCTCCTGCGCTGGGAGACCTTCGGCACCGCCTTCGACCCGCCGATTCCGGCCACCATCAAGCCGCTGATTCTGATCACCCTCGTGTTCCTCGCCCTGCAGTCGATCTCCAACCTGATCTACGACTGGAACAAGGAGCCCGAAACCCACGATCCGGCCGACGATCTCGACATGCCGAATATCGGCACCGATCCGTCCACCACCCGGACCGACTGAGGACACGCCGTCATGGATATCGGGACCATCTCCCTGATCCTGCTGGTCGGCATGCTGGCGCTTCTGGCGATCGGCATGCCGCTCGGCTTCGCCTCGGGCTTCCTCGCCGTCGTCGTGATGGTGCTGAAGTTCGGTCCCGACCTGCTGTTCGGCACCTTCGGCACCGGACCGCTGAACATCCTAGCCCAGCGCCTCTACGGCATCACCACCAATTACGTGCTGGTGTCGGTGCCGCTGTTCATCTTCATGGCGACGCTGCTGGAGCGCTCGGGCATCGCCCGCGACATGTACTCGACCCTGAACCTGTGGCTGTCGCGCACCCGGGGCGGGATCGCCGTCGTCACCGCGGTGATGGCCATCGTCATGGCCGCGATGTCCGGCATCATCGGCGGCGAGGTCGTCCTGCTCGGTCTGATCGCGCTGCCGCAGATGCTGCGGCTCGGCTACAACCAGAACCTCGCCGTCGGCACGATCTGCGCCTCCGGCTCACTCGGCACCATGATCCCGCCGTCGATCGTCCTGATCTTCTACGGCCTGATCACCGAGACCTCGATTCACGCCCTGTTCCAGGCCGCTTTCCTGCCCGGCTTCATTCTGGCCGGCTGCTATATCGTCTACATCCTGATCCGGACCCGGATGCACCCGGAACAGGCGCCGCTGCCGGAGCCGTCGCCGGACGACATGACCACCGGCCAGAAGGCGACCATGGGTCTCAGCCTGATCGCCATGATGGTCGGGGGCGCAGCCGGTTTGGTGGTGGTGCGCGGGGCCGTGCTCTCCGCCGTCGGTTCGATCGACGAGGAGACCACCTTGATCGACGCTCAGTCCCTGGGCATCGCCGGAGCCATCGCCGCCGCCTGCCTCGCCTACCTGTTGCTGGTTGTCGGCCGCGCCGCCGCCGCCGATGCCTGGGAGAAGGGCAAGGGCCTCGTGGCGCCGCTGCTCATCGTGATCGTCGTCCTCGGCTCGATCTACGGCGGCATCACCGGCATCACCGAGGCGGCCGGTATGGGATCGATCGCCGTTCTGATCCTGATCATCCTGCGCGGCGAGTTCTCCTTCCAGCTTCTGCAGGAAGCGTCCATGCGGACGTTCAAATCGACCGGCACCATCATCTGGGTAACCTTCGGCGCGACCGCCCTGGCCGGCGCCTACACCATCGCCGGCGGCCCGACCTACGTGGCGAACCTGATCCTCGGCTACGACCTGCCGACCATGGGCGTGCTTCTGGTGATGATGGTGATCTTCCTGTTCCTCGGCGCGTTCATGGACTGGACCGGCATCGTTCTCCTGGTCATGCCGGTCTTCCTGCCGATCGTGCTGAAGATGCCCATGGACGAGCTCGGTCTGACCGGTGGGCTCGACAGCCAGACCCTGGTGAAGGTGTGGTTCGGCATTCTGTTCTGCGTGAACATGCAGGTGAGCTTCCTGTCTCCACCCTTCGGGCCGGCCGCCTTCTACCTGAAGTCGGTGGCGCCGCCCCATATCTCACTGACCGACATCTTCAGGGGTTTTCTACCATTCATCTGCATCCAGCTGCTGATCCTGGCGCTGATTCTGCTGGTGCCGGAGATCACCACGGTCTTCCTCTGAACGCGCCCGCCACCGGCCGGGCGGTGCGATCATCGCCCGGGGTGCGCGCGCTCCGGTTCGTCTACCGAGGGCCCAAGCTGGGAACGAATTTAAGCGGTTAGGGAAGCCGGCCAGGATCTGCGGGGACCCGGAAGGAGGGGGAAGCGCCACGGGAAAAGCGGACAAGAAACCGACAACGTCTCCGAAATTTGACGCTCATGTGATTATTCTGTGAGGAATCACAAACGCATAAGACGCAATGGAATTGACCATTCCCACCGCAGCAACCAAACTCTTGCCGCACGAGCAGCATGGTGGATGACAATCTCACCGGCTGAGGCGACGGCATCAACGACCTACCACCGGATGCCGCAAAGGGATCGTATCGGCGACGTGAACCAGACTCGCAGAGAAAAGCGTCTCATCCGGCAGCAGGTCATGCTGACGGATTCAGAGATCGAACAGTTGAAAGACTGGCAGTTCGACAATCGGGTGCCGTCAATGTCGGCAGCGATCCGCGAGCTGTTGCGGATCGGCCTGACCCATTCAACCGGCGCGGACCTGGGCGACCATTTCACGAATTGAGCGCGCCAACTCTCGGGTTCCCTGTTTCGAGAAGCAATTGCGGCAGGACCGCAGGCGACCAGGCCCGCCAGGGCCTCGCGGCGATCAGCGCATCTCCTTGTCGACCAGCCAGTGGCCGATGATCGCGGTGATCGCCTCGGGGCGGAACGGCTTCTGGATGAGGAAGTCCGGAGGAATCACCGACTCGCGCAAGACCGAATGCGGATAGGCCGTCACGAACCCGACGGGTGCGCCGGTCATTTCCCGCAATGGCTCGACCGCGTCCACGCCGGTCTCCCCGTCTTTCAACCGGAAGTCGGCGAAGATGATGTCCGGCAGATTCTCCTGTGCCGAACTGATCGCCTGATCGACGGTGCAGGCCAAGGTGACCTCGGCGATCCCGGCCCGCTTCGCGAGCGCACTCAATTCCTCGGCGATCAGGAATTCGTCCTCAATGATCAATGCCTTGCAGCCCATGGCGGGATCGAGCCGGTTCTGCTTCCGGCCCACGTCGAGCGCCTCATTGGCCGCCACGCGACCGACCCCGACGATGTCCGCAGCCTGATCGACCGGGAACCCGACGAAGTCCACCAGCATCAGGATCTGCCGCGGCACGTCATCCGGCCCGGGAAGCGCGCTGAACAGGGCCGCATCGGTGAACAGTGGAGCACCGACGACGGAGACCCCTTCCCGCCACGCCCGATAGAACCGCTTGAACGCCTCCATCCGCTGATTGTCGGAGACCGTCTGATCCAGGCTCGCCCGTTCGCTCGCCAGCCGGAACAGTTCATCGCCGACATCGCGATCCCACAACATCACGCGCGCGAGATGTCTTAGTTCGGCTTCTTCGTGAGACATTCTGAAGACCCTGAAAGAGGCAGTCCAACTTGAGTAACGCGACGGACCCGGCAAGGTTCCCATAGTGGTTTGAAGGCCTGTCCGATTCAAGCGAGGCTTGATAGAACGGTCATGAAGCGTCGGACGACTGCTGTCGTCGATGGATTGCGCCGTTGAGCCTCCAGTTCCCCAATCGAGACCGGCCCCATGCCCGAGAACAACGCGGATGCCGCCGACCGGGCGCAACGAGACGGAAGGGCCGGAACCGGGCCATTCCCCGTCGTCGCGATCGGCGCCTCCGCCGGGGGGCTGGATGCATTCAGACGATTTCTGAGCGCCGTCCAGCCCCAAACCGGCATGGCGTTCCTGCTCATCCAGCATCTGGACCCCAATCATGAAAGCCTGATGGCCGAACTGCTGCACCCGCATACCGACATGCCGGTGATGACGGCGGTCGGCAATACCCGGATCAGGCCGAACACGGTCTACGTGATTCCCTCGAATGCCTATCTGCGGGTCGAGGGACTGACCCTCCAACTGGAGAGTCCCGTCGCCCATTACGGCATCCGCATGCCGATCGACCACTGTTTCCGCTCCCTGGCGGAAACCCTGGGAGAACGCGCCGTCGGCATCGTCCTGACCGGGACCGCCACAGACGGCACCGCGGGACTGCGCGAAATCAAGGCGGCGGGCGGCATCACGCTGGCCCAGGATCCCGAGACCGCCGAGTATGACGGGATGCCGCGCAGCGCCATCGCCTCCGACGAGGTCGACTTCGTTCTGCCGATCGCCGACATGCCGGCCGCGCTGCTGCGCTACACCGGGCATCCCTACATCGTTGCGCCGGAGTTGACCGGCATGGTCGACGAGGAGGAACCTGCGGCGTTCGCATCCCTGCTGCGGTTGCTGCGCGACCGGACAGATCACGATTTCAGCAGCTATCGGACCGCCACCCTGAACCGGCGTATCCGGCGGCGCATGGGGCTGACGCAGGCCCGGAACGTAGAGGACTACGTGGAGCGGCTGCGAACCGATCGCGAGGAACTCCTGACCCTGGCCGGGGATCTGCTCATCGGCGTGACCCGGTTCTTTCGTGACCCTGCCGCCTGGGAGTTGCTGGCAGAGACGGTGATCGGACCGCTGGTGCGGGGCAACGACCCCGCCATGCCGCTGCGGATCTGGGCGGCGGGCTGCTCGACCGGTGAGGAAGCGGTCTCCATCGCCATTCTCCTGGACGAGGGGTTCGCGCGAGTCGGCAAGGAGCCGAACTTCCAGGTTTTCGCCACCGACATCGACCAGCGCGCGATCGACAGTGCACGCGAGGCCGCCTTTCCGGCCAGCGCCGTTCAGCACATCGATCCGGGCCGACTGAAGCGCTACTTCACCGGAGACAGGGAACGCTACATCCTGGAAAAGCGGCTGCGTGACCGGATCCTGTTTGCCCGACAGGATCTGATCGGCGATCCGCCCTTCTCCAAGCTCGATCTGATTCTCTGCCGCAACGTGATGATCTATTTGGGTCCCACGGCCCAGGCGCGGCTTCTTCGCATGTTCCATTTCGCCCTGAAGCGGGAAGGCTGTCTGTTCCTCGGCAGTTCCGAGACGGTCGGCAAGCAGGCGTCTCTCTTCAGCACCTTGTCCAAGGAATGGCGGATCTATCGCGGGTTCGGCCCCAAGCAGCACGAGAGACTAATGACAGGCCAGTTGCCGACGGATCCGCAGGGGGGCGCACACCCGCCCGAGTCTCGCTCTCCCGCAGCGTCGCAAGGACAACGGAACTCTCCCATCGACGCCGCAAAGAGCGCGATGATGTCGCGCTTCGTGCCGGCCACCGTCCTGGTGAACCAACGGAACGACGCGATCTACTTCCACGGATCGGTGCGCGACTATCTGGACTTTCCGGAAGGCGAACCCACCCGGGACGTGACGCTCATGGCGGTCGACGGGCTGCGCACAAAAATGCGCTCCGCCCTCAGGAAAGCTTTCGCAACCGACGAGATGGTTTCGGCAACGGCTCACAACGTCCGGCGGGCCGGTGGAACGGTCGGGGTGCGGATCACCGCCGAGCCGCTCCTCCTTCATGATGATCAACGGGCTGTGCTGCTGTACCTGGAGGATATTGCGGGTTCCGAGTCGACGGTCCCGCTGTCCGAGACAGCTCCGACGGCGCCGGATGCGCTTCAGGGTTTGGAACTCGAACTGCAGACAGCCCGTGACGAGTTGACGTCCACCGTCGAACTGCTCGAGGCGTCGAACCAGGAACTGCGCGCCTCCAACGAGGAGGTGATGTCGATGAACGAGGAACTCCAGTCCTCCAACGAGGAACTGGAGACGTCCCATGAAGAACTGCAGTCGCTGAACGAGGAATTGTCGACGATCAACAATCAATTGGAGGCCAAGATCGTCGAGCTCGAACGGGCGAACAACGACATCTCCAACCTGGTCAACAGCACTCAACTCGCTGTCGTGTTTCTCGACAAGTCTCTCGTGATCCGACGGGTGACACCAGCCGCCACAAGCCTGCTTCACATTCTGGATGCCGATATCGGCCGGCCGATATCGGACCTGCTGCCGCAGATCGCCGACAACATGCTGTATCAGGATATCGAGACCTGCATTGCCACTCTGGCCGTCAGGACCGCCCATGTCAGCGGACCCGGAGACCGCTGGTTCCACCGCAACATCCTGCCCTATCGCACCTTCGACCAAAGGATCGAAGGCGTCGTGATCACCTACAGCGACGTGACCGACCTCTACCGGGAGACGGACCTGCGCGGCAAGCGGGAGCGGCAGCAGCGCGCGGTCGCGGAGATCGGCGGCATCGGACTTTCCGACGCGCCTCTGCCCTTCTTCTTCGACGCCATGGCCCGATGCCTGGTGGAGGGACTCAACTGCCCGATGGCCAAGCTTCTGCGACATCGGCCGGAGAAGAACGACCTGGTGGTGGTCTCCCAGCGCGGCTTCCGGGACGCGGAGTTGAACGTGACCGCCGTGCCGGACGACTTACACAGTCAGGCCGGCTTCACTCTGGCGTCGCGGCATCCGGTCGTCGTTACCGACCTGCCGAACGAGACCCGGTTTCAAGGCCCGGCGCTGCTGACCGACCATGATGTCAAATCAGGCATCAGCGTCGTGGTCGGCAGCAACGCCGACCCGTGGGGCGTTATCGGAGTCCATGCCACCGAGGTCACGCATTTTTCCGAAGACGACATCGCCTTCGTCCAGGCCGTCGCCAACGTCCTGCATGGCGTCATCACCAATGCCACCTATCAGCAGGAGCTTCAGGAAAGCTCGGAGCGCCTCCGTCTCGCGCTCGATGCCGGAAGCATAGCCACCTGGCATTGGGACCCACGGAGCGATCTCGCTCATTGGGACGAGCGTTTGTATGGCCTGCTCGGCCTCGAACCCGGCGCCATCCCGCCAAGCGTCGAGCTGTTCCACGCCTACGTCCACCCGGACGACCGCGATCATTTCACCCGGGCACTGACGGAGGCGGTCGACCGGGGGACCCAGTTCGATGTCGAGTTTCGGATTGTCGATGCGACCGGCCGCGAGCGCTGGCTCGTCAGCAAGGGCATGATGTTCAGGGAACGGTCCGACGGACCCCGCCTGTTCGGGCTCAGCTACGAAATCACCGAACTGAAGCAGAACGCGGCCCGCTTGGCGACGCTGCTCGCCGAACTGGATCACCGGGTGCAGAACATGCTCACGGTCATGGGCTCGATCGTCAACCTGGCGGACCGGGAGGAGGATATCGCCCGGTTCAAGGAAAGCCTGCGCCAGCGTCTGCTCTCGCTGGCACGGACCCACTCCATGCTCAGCCATGCCCAATTCGGCGGTGCCAGCCTGCGGGAGCGCATCGTCGAGGAATGCGCGCCCTACTCCGGGGAAATGGTCGATCGGCTTCGGTTCGAGGGAAAGGATGTCCGCCTCAACCCCCAGGGCGCCCAGACATTGGGTATGGCGATCCACGAACTCGTCACCAACGCGTTGAAATACGGGGCGTTGTCGACCGACGGGGGTGTGATCACGGCCCGGGTTCAGGACGCCGCGAACCGCATCGTCGTCGAATGGAGCGAGTCCGGCGGACCGCCCGTCTCCGAACCCACGGATTTCGGCTTCGGCGTCCGCGTGATCCGCGACCTCGTCGAATATGAGCTCGGCGCCAAGGTCGCCGTCGAGTTCCGCCCGGCCGGCCTCTACTGCCGTTTCGATCTGCCGCTTGAGGCGATCGAGTATGTCATCGAGTAGCGAAAGACCGGGCGGGGAGGATCCCTGCTTCGGCCACGTTCTGGTCGACGGCCACCCGGTGGACTGCGAAGCAGCGCGCGATGTGGCCCGGTTTCGAGAGGCAGAGCGCCGACGCCTCTATACCTTGCGAACGCAGATTCCGATCAACGACCACCACCGGCGCTCTCAGGCGATTGCCGCGGGACTGACTGCCCTGATTGGACCGTCCGGGGGCCGCAATGTTGCCCTCTACTGGCCAATTCGCGGAGAACCGGACCTGCGCCCCTGGATGAGGGACGCCCACGGCGCCGGCACCCGCATTCTGCTGCCGGTGGTCGAGGCCAAGGATCAGCCGCTCGCGTTTCACCATTGGGAGCCCGGTTGTTCCATGAGCCGAGGCATCTGGGGGATACCGGTTCCCGACGGCACCGACCCGGGGAGACCGGACATCGTCGTCGCGCCGCTCGTGGGCGTCGACGAGGCAGGTTTCCGGCTCGGCAATGGTGGGGGATACTATGATCGGACTGTCGTCCGGATCGAACCGCGCCCGATGCTGATCGGCGTCGGCTACGCCTTCTGCCGGATGGCCACGATTTTTCCCATGCCGTGGGACGTGCCGATGGATAGAGTAATTCTGGAGGATACACAGCCGGATCGGCCGTGACCTACAACGCTCGCAACCCAGTATATTATTTTCTGTCTATCAGAAAACTAATCGCCTACTTCGTGGAGCGAGCATGAGTTACGGCATATTCATGCACAGAGCAGACTCCATCTACGATGATAGCCCGGCCGAGCAATACCAATTCCCCAGTCAATATCTCGACCGCGCTGCACAGTGTGTGAATGATTGGATCATCTATCTCGAGCCGCGGAAAGTGCCGGGGTCACGGGGCTATTTTGCTGTAGCACGCGTAGAGAAAATCATACCCGACCCAACCACGCCGCGGATGTACTTGGCGTTGATGACCGACTACATCGACTTCCCAGCCCCAGTTCCCTTCAGCGTCAACGGCGCTCCGGTCGAACGTGGTCTGCTGAATGAGAAAGGCCGCCTTTCCGGTCGCGCGCAGTCAGCCGTCCGGCCGTTAAGTGCCGAAGACTTTAAACGCATCGTCGACTTCGGCCTTGAAGAAGACGCGACCTTGTTGCCCCGAACGGATGCTCCTGAAGCCGTAATCGGCCTGGAGGAGCGGCAAACACCTTTCAAGTTCGAAACGGACAGAACCCGTGTTTTATCGCTGACTTCCAGGCCGGTACGGGACCGAGCATTCCGGCGCATGGTTCTCAATGCCTATAATGAGAGATGCGCGATCAGCGGCTTGAAACTCATCAATGGCGGCGGTCGAGCTGAAGTTGACGCGGCTCATATTCGGCCGGTCGAAGCTCATGGTCCAGATTGCGTGACCAATGGGATTGCCCTATCGGGCACAGCGCACTGGATGTTCGATCGCGGACTGATCCGCCTGTCAGACGATCTGACGATATTGATCTCTCGACAGGCAAACGACCCGGAGGCCGTCCGCACCTTCGTCAATCCTAGCGGCCAGGTCATTGGGCCGATGCTAAAAAGGGATCGGCCACACCCTCGGTTCTTAGAGTGGCATCGAGACAATTGCTTTAAGCGCTAACGCGCCGACCGGTTCCGCTTCGCACTTATCGGGGTGCCCCTGCCCCGGGATCTGCCTCCCGGCTTTCCTGATGTCTCTTTGTCCATCTCGGCCGGGCGGTGAGGCAGCTTCCAGCCCGCAGGCGCCCCCTTTGCCGCAACCGCCTTTGCCGGTCCGCCGTTGCGGCCCGAGCGTCTGCGGCCCTCGCCGCCGGTCTTGCCGGTCCCAGCGGGCTGCCATCGCGGCACCAGGTGGTGTTTGCCGTTACCGATCAGGTCCTCGCGGCCCATCGCCTTGAGCGCCTCGCGCAGCAGCGGCCAGTTCTCGGCGTCGTGATAGCGCAGGAACGCCTTGTGCAGCCGGCGCTGGCGCAGGCCCTTGGCCGTCTCGACCCGTTCGGTGCCCGACCGGCGCACGGGCTTCAGCGGGTTGCGGCCGGAATAGTACATCGCCGTCGCCATCGCCATGGGCGTCGGCGTGAAGGTCTGCACCTGATCCGCCCGGTAGCCGTTGCGCTTCAGCCAGAGCGCGAGGTTCATCATGTCCTCGTCGGTGCAGCCGGGATGGGCGGCGATGAAGTACGGGATCAGGAAATACTTCTTCCCCGCCTTGGCCGCCGCCGCGTCGAACATCTCTTTGAACCGGTCGTAGGAGCCGATGCCCGGCTTCATCATCTTGGTGAGCGGGCCGTCCTCGGTATGCTCCGGCGCGATCTTCAGGTAGCCGCCGACATGGTGCGTGACCAGCTCCTCGACATATTCCGGACTCTCCACCGCCAGGTCGTAGCGCAGGCCCGAGCTGATCGAGACCTTCTTCACGCCCTCGGTGCCCCGCGCCGCCCGGTACAGGTCGATCAGCGGCTTGTGGTCGGTGTTGAGATTCTTGCAGATCGTCGGGTAGACGCAGGACAGGCGCCGGCAGGACTTCTCGATCTCCGGATCCTTGCAGGCCATGCGGTACATGTTGGCCGTGGGTCCGCCGAGATCGGAGACTTGGCCGGTGAAGCCCGGCACCTTGTCCCGCATGTCCTCGATCTCTTTGACGATCGACTCCTGGCTGCGGCTCTGGATGATCCGTCCCTCGTGCTCGGTGATCGAGCAGAAGGTGCAGCCGCCGAAGCAGCCGCGCATGATGTTCACCGAGAAGCGGATCATCTCCCAGGCCGGGATGCGCGCGTCGCCGTAGACCGGATGGGGTGCCCGGGCATAGGGATGGTCGAAGACCCAGTCCATCTCCTTGGTGGTGAGCGGGATCGGCGGCGGCGTGATCCAGACGTCCCGGTCCCCGTGGCGCTGCACCAGCGGGCGCGCGTTGCCCGGATTGCTCTCAAGATGGAGGATCCGCGAGGCCTGGGCGTAGACGTCCTTGTCGTCGCGGACGGTCTCGTAGGACGGCAGGCGGATCACCTGCTCCTCGTCGCCGCGCACGGCCCGCTCCGGCGCGTCGTCGATCGAGGTCATGTCGATTTCGCGGTAGTCCGGCGCGGCCTCGTTGCGGATCAGCGCCAGGCCGCGGATGTCGAACAGATCGCGCGGGTTGTCGCCCCGGGCGATGCGGTGGGTGACGTCGATGATCGCGCGTTCGGCATTGCCGTAGAGCAGCACGTCGGCCTTGCTGTCGATCAGGACAGAGCGCCGGACCTTCTCGCTCCAATGGTCGTAATGGGCGATCCGCCGCAGAGACGCCTCGATCCCGCCGAGCACGATCGGCGCGTCGGGAATGGCCTCGCGGCAGCGCTGGGAGTAGACCAGGACGGCCCGGTCCGGCCGCTTACCGGGGGCGGCGTCCGGCGTGTAGTTGTCGTCGGTGCGGATGCGCTTGTCGGCAGTATAGTTGTTGACGAGGCTGTCCATGTTGCCCGCCGTGACCCCGAAATAGAGGTTCGGCCGGCCGAGTTCCTTGAACGCCTCCGCACTGGTCCAGTCCGGCTGGGCGATGATGCCGACGCGGAAGCCGTGCGCCTCCAGGGTCCGGCCGATCACGGCCATGCCGAAGCTCGGATGGTCCACATAGGCGTCGCCGGTGACCAGGATGACGTCGCAGCTGTCCCAGCCAAGCAGATCCATCTCCTCCCGGCTCATCGGCAGGAACGGCGCCACACCGAACCGGTGCGCCCAGTACTTCTTGTACTTGAAGATCTCGCGGGCGCCCTGGCTTGGGCGGACGGCGTTCATGGCGGCCTCGGGGTTGTACGGATTTGGACTTATGTAGGCGGAAAGCGGGAATTTGGCAATCGAACCCGCCGATTTCCTACACGCACGCCTTCGAGAACAAGCGAGGGCCGGCAGTCAGTCCTCGGTCGCGTCGGGCTGTTCGAAAGTCTCGACCTGCGCCGGAGAACCGTCGACGGGCGTATAGGTCCGAGTCTGGACCAGCGGCACGCCGCCCGTGGGATAGCCGCGCTCCAACCACGAGTGATACGTGGCCCCGAGCAGCCGGCAGACCAGACCCGTAGCCGGATCGGCGAAAGGCAGGATGATCCGCTCGCCGCTGGCCGGATAATCCGTCTCCGAATACAACCGGCCGCCCACATGGACAACCGCAGGCCAGTCGGTGGCGATCGCGAAATAGCGGGTCACCCGGTCGATCGCCGACGCATCGGTAATGCTCTCGAGCGTTTCTCCGACAATGTTGCGGCCGTACGCGAGGCGAACCTCGTCGCCGACCAACCGATACCGCCAGCGCCCCCGCGGATCGCCCTCGACGACGTCGCACATCCAGATGTTCGACAAGGCGGTGTGAAAGGCGAGCGGATCTATCTTGTCGATGGTCGGCACCGGTGACCGGTCCCGAGCTTCGAGCCAGAACTCCAGAAGGCTTTGGAGGCGATTGTCGGCCACATGGTCGATTTGAAGCGTCAGTAAGGAAATGGCATCCATCGCTGCCTGGATAGCTGGTTGACCCATCTGCACACCGCACTCCTGACGATCGCCGCCCAGCCTATTGCGCGAGGCCTGACGGAAACACGCCGCGTTTCGCTCCTTTCGCGGCTTTCTGCCGAGAACTCTGATTCTCCATAGTTATAGGATGAAGAACTAAACCAAACGTTAAGATTCGTTGCGCCGCACCCGGATCCGCTCATTGCGCCCTGATAGAGGTGGTCCCCCTTGTTCGGACAGTTTGGCGGCTTGATTAAGCTGTTCCCTGGTTTGGTTCATGCCGCCAGTCTGCTGCTTGCCGTTGCCGGCGCGAGCCCCGGCAACGGCGTCGGTTCGATCCTGTGATAGGCCTCGTCGAGTGTGCGACCGCCGAGGCCTGAGTGTGGGCGGTCGGCGTTGTAGTAGCCGATCCATCTGGCGAGCCCGGCCCGCAGTTCAGAGCCCGTCTCGAAGGCGTAGCCTCGCCGCCGCAGGTGCCGCGCCAACTGGCGGGCACCGTAGAACGGCGTCTCCAGGAACTGCTCGTCGATCAGTCGCATCAGCGTCAGGTTCAGCGGCGTCTCACCGCTGGGCGAGTAGTAGAATGCCGACCGGCTGATCGAGACCAACCCGCATTGTCGTACGATCGACAGATGCGGATGCGCCGGGTCGACCATCAGGCGCCTCCGGTCAACGCTCATCGACCGAAGGCCTTCGATAAAAAATCCTCCTCGATCACCAGTTGGCCGATCTTGGCGTGCAGCTTCGTCAGCTATGCCTCGCTGGTGGCCTGCGCGGCCTCCGGCTTGCCAGAGAACGTCCCGGCCATGCCCTCGATCGCCTGCTTCTTCCAGGCCACTCGGCCCGCTGCTCAAGGAGCGCCGGTTCGCCCGGTCGTTCGGAGATCGATGGCACGCCTACAGGGCGCAAACGCCTTACTGGATACCGAGCCTCCGCTCCAGACCGTAGCGGCGGGTGCAGCCGACCTGTTCGGCGGCCCACCAGGGGCTGCGCCAGCACATAGCGGAACTGCACCTCGCGGACATCGAAATCGCCGCACCGGCCAAGACCTGGCGGTTATTGCTCAAAAAAATGCCCCCCAAAAAGTTCGCACGCTCGATTTGACGCGGATCAAAACTTTCCCGTCAAAAAATCATAACATTTTCTCAACCGCTGCCCACTCGATCGACCGAGAGGAGAAGAAACGGCGAACGCGGAGGAGGAGACTGCGATGCTGCGACGAGTAATCCCGGACGTGGTGGAAAATCAGGATCTGCTGACCATCGCCGGAACCGAAAGCGTCCTGACCGCGGCCCGGCAAATGGCCGAGAGGAAGGTCCGATCGATCCTGGTGGTCGATCGGGGCAGTCTCATGGGCGTTTTCACGGGGACGGATATGATCGGACGGGTCGTGGCCGCCGGCCTGTCGCCGCAGAAGACGGCAGTCGCCACGGTGATGACCCCGGACCCGACCACGATCACGCCCGAAACCCTAGCGATCGAGGCCCTGCGCCTGATGCAGGAAGGTGGATACCGCCACCTTCCGGTTGTCGAGGACGGAGGACGTCTCGTCGGGATCGTCTCCCGCAAGGACTTCTGGCGCGACGAGGAAGCCGAGATCGAACAGGAAAAGCAACTCTGGGAGCGGCTTTAGCCGCCGCCCCGCCAAGGCGCGCGCTCGGACCAAACGTGTCTCGTTTCTTCCGCCACCCGGCGATAGTTTTCAGTCAAGCTTCGCGGTGCGGCGTTACGCCGGGCTCGTCCCGGTCGAGCGCGCCCCACCTAACTTGCCCGGAGGTTCTGGTCGGCGGTGAAGGCGCGCTCGGCCCGCTTCAGCGTTGAGATGATCGTTCGCCCGGTCTGCCCTCCGTCGTCATCGATCCGGTGCTTGAGTGCGGCCTCCACGCCATCAAGATGAAGCCGCAGGAATGAGACGAGGCGCGGACCGAGACCGTGGGTGCCGGAACTGTACCGCGTCAGGGAACCGGTAATCGCGGCAATGAGGGTCAGGCCACGCTGAACCGACAGTCGGGCGGATTGGGCCGCCTGGACATTCAGGTCGCGCAGTTTCGGCGGTGCCAGAGTGGCCTGGAGGACAGACCAGCTATCCTCCATCGCCTTGGCCTGCTGGTTCATGAGCGACAGCCCCTCCTCCTTCTTTCGGCCGATATGCTCGAAAGCCGGGAGAACGGTCTGCCGTTGCAGCCCGTTGCGGAGAGCGAGCGCTTGGCCGATGCCGGCACTCTGGGCCGGAAACCTCTTGAAGCGGAAGCGCACCGTCTCCGAAGCGATATCGTACCGGGACGCGGTCGATGCCACGACCTGTTCCGCCTCGTCCGGCAATCGCCGGTCGGTCGCGGTCTTATCCGCCCGCAGCCGGCGCTCCGGCCCCACATAACCGCCGGACACGATGAAGTCCGACCGGTCCGAGGGCAAGCAGCGGAGGGCCGCGGCGAGCGCCTTCCGGTCGAACGGTCGGCTCAGCGCCAGCGGACAACCAAGGCGGATCGTTTGACGGAGATCCGTTTCGGTTATGCCGTCGCCGATCAGGCCGATGGCCAGGGCCGGATAGGGACTCTCCTGATCCTTGCGGACAAACTCAATCATCGCCGCACCGGATTGTGGCGCGAGATCGCGCTCCACGAGTAGAAGCGAGGTCGTATTCGACGGATCGCTGAGGCGCTCGGCGGCCTGGTCGGATGTGGCAACGAGGTTGATGTTCTCAGCCGTCAGCCAAGGGGCAGCATCGAGGATGCGCATCACGTCTTTGTCGCTGCCCCCGGCAAGAAGGATAGATCCAACATTTCGTGTGCTCATCATTCCCTCACGCAGTAGCGATGGTATCGCTCTGCGCGCACAGGATGTGCCATCCGGGCGTTAACCAAGTACCTTCGCGGGCCATAACACAATCGACGTTTCAGCTGAGCTCCCGCGCGACGTTTGTCCCAGGCGGAGCTGGGAATCGGATTCCGGGTACGCGGTCGACTCTTGCCGGGTACTCGGGGTCGACCAGCGCTCTGGTGAACAAGAAGGTTTCCAAACGCGAAGCCCGCCAAAAGATGGCGGGCTTACTCTTAGGTGTCCGTTGGGGAAAGGAGCCGGGACGTTTAACCAGAGACCTGGCCGAAGAGTTCCTCGAAGAGCGCTGCCGCGCGGCCCGGGGCTCGAACACCCTTTGCCGCTTCGAGGTTAGACCTATCGTCACCGACCTGGATAACGCCGACCATGCCCATGCCGTAGTGCGGTAAGCATTTGTAGCCGTAGACGCCCGGCCGCTCGAAGGTGATGGTGAAGTCCTTCGAAACCTGGCTTCTGAACGGTTCCGCCCCATCGGGCATCATCCCGTCGATCGAAACAACGTTATGGCCGGGGCGCACGGACTTGAACGTCACCGTGTCGCCCGGCTCGATCTTCAGGAATGCGGGTTCGAACTGCATCGGCTGGCCGTTGGACCCGCGATTCAACATCTCAACCACGTGGTCCGCCGCGGAAGCCTGACCCGCAAACACCAGCATTGCCACCAGCGCTGCCGAAACTGTCTTGAACATCTGTCGCTCTGCCTCTGTTAGTGCTGAGCCAGGAGGTATGGTGGTCGACCTGCGTTGGTAGCGCGGCGGGTTGCCGCGCCGCCGACCATCCCACAGCCACACTTCTGGACCGCCGCTATCTGCCTCTACCAGACCGGAGCGAGAGGCGGTGGAGAGGTGGTCCCCCTTGTTCGGACAGTTTGGCGGCTTGATTAAGCTGTTCCCTGGTTTGGTTCATGCCGCCAGTCTGCTGCTTGCCGTTGCCGGCGCGAGCCCCGGCAACGGCGTCGGTTCGATCCTGTGATAGGCCTCGTCGAGTGTGCGACCGCCGAGGCCTGAGTGTGGGCGGTCGGCGTTGTAGTAGCCGATCCATCTGGCGAGCCCGGCCCGCAGTTCAGAGCCCGTCTCGAAGGCGTGCAGGTAGACGCAGGTGCCGCGCCAACTGGCGGGCACCGTAGAACGGCGTCTCCAGGAACTGCTCGTCGATCAGTCGCATCAGCGGCAGGTTCAGCGGCGTCTCACCGCTGGGCGTGTAGTAGAACGCCGACCGGCTGATCGAGACCAACCCGCATTGTCGTACGATCGACAGATGCGGATGCGCCGGGTCGACCATCAGGCGCCTCCGGTCCACGCTAATCGACCGAAGGTCTTCGATAAAGAATCCTTCTCGATCACCAGTTGGCCGATCTTGGCGTGCAGCTTCGTCAGCTATGCCTCGCTGGTGGCCTGCGCGGCCTCCGGCTTGCCGGAGAACGTCCCGGCCATGCCCTCGATCGCCTGCTTCTTCCAGGCCGCGATCATCGTCTGGTGGACGCCCTGCTTCGCCGACAACTCCGCCAGCGTCAACTCGCCCCGGATCGCCTCCAGCGCCACCTTCGCCTTGAACTCAGCCGCATAGCGCCTGCGTGTGACCTTGCCTATCAAATCCCGTCCTTCTCATCGACGGGAACAGCTTAACCACCTGTCCGGATTTCAGGGACCACCTCTGATCCGGGGACGCTGGCAGGCTGGAACGACACTCTTAACTATCTTCGTCATTGAACCTCTTTTGATTTGCGGTCCCGGGGCTCGCGACCCTGAACCGGCTCCCGACGTTCGAGTTGCGCTCGAAGGGTGGTGATCATCGCCAGGCAAGTCAGGTCTTGCGGGCGATGATCGTCGCGTCCACTCGTCGGCCTGACCAGGTCGGCAAATGGAATATCGGGTCGACGTCGCTGAGCGCGGCCACGCCGGCGTCGGAGCGCAGATCGACGACCGCCAACCCCTTGGCCTCAACATGTTGGCGCAGCGTTTCTGGCCTGAAGCCGATCCAGTGATCGCCGCCCATCTCGATCGCGGTTCCGTCCGGTTTCAAGGACACGGCGGGAACGGACAGGACCAGATGCCCTCCCGGACTGAGGGCGGCGGTCATCGCGTCGAGCCAGGGACCGACGGTGATCAAATGTTCAAGCGTATGATGGCAAACGAGGACGTCGATCAATTCTGGCGCGACCCGCTCCAGGGCGTCGGTCCGTTCGTCGATCCCGTCCAGTTCGAGGATGCGTCGGGCATAGCAGGCTTTGCTGCGGTCCACCTCGGCACCGGAGACCAGGGCGCCCAGGTTGCGGAACGCCTCCAGCATCACACCCTCGGCGCACCCAAGATCGAAGACCCGTTTGCCGCTGACCCCGCCGATCTTGGCATCGACATAAAGCGGCAGAGCCAACTTCTTGAAGACGAAATCCGGAGCGTGCCCGCGGCCTGACAGCGCCACGCCGTCCAGCGTGAAATCTATCATCTCGCGCCCCGCGTAGAATGCGTCGATCCGACCTGGAGCGTACTCCCAGTCGAGATAGTACAGGCCGCAGGAGTCGCAGAGCGCGACCGGAACGCGCATGTTGAAGTGCTGAAGTAGCTTCGCGATCACCGTATCCCATTCCAGGTCGCTCGCCAGGACGGTTTCGCGCAGTGGGGCCAGGATCGGATCAAGGTCGAAATACATGCGGGCATAGGGCTGGAAGCTTCCCATCAGAGGCGCGGCCCCGATCCGTGAACCGCTGCCGCCACAAGATGGACAGGGCCAGCGCTGCGAGACGGTCTGCTGGCCAGCTCCTATCAATCCCTTGGCGAGCTTCTGCAGATCGTCTTCGGTCAGCGGCAAGCCACCGACGTCCGGCGCCAGCCGGAAAGGAGAGGTGAATTCGATCTCGACCGCAGCACCGCTTGACCGCAGTCTCTCTACCGCCTTGAGTGCGATCGTGAAGGCTAGGTTGGCCCGACGGCCGAGGTCTCCTGAGAGCTCGGTGCCGGCCAATACCGCGCGCGCGGCGGCGAGATCGCCCGCATCGACCGCCGCGACCACCGGCGTCAGGGCGTCGGCCAAGCCGGCCCTGGCGAACCGCTGCAGGAGCTGACGGTTTTCCTCTTTCATGACGGGGCGGCTCTCAAAAATCGAACGGAGTTCCCATCCGACTAGCAGCCGCCACCTGGGGAAACAAGCATCCCTTGAGACTGTTGAAGGCGATCACCAAACGGCAAACCCGATGGCTCACGTGCACGACCGGCAGGCCCTATCGGCGGGCCGTGATCCATAGCAGGGCCCATTGGCGGGCGCGTAGGTCTGGAAATTGAGCCGAAATCCAATCGTTTGATCGCTTCGGGCGTGAGGGCTATGGCGCCTCGGGCCGCAAATGCTCACGGCTGTTCAGCTGAGTCGCTTGGCGACATTCGCTGCGGTAGAGAGCGAAGAGGGAAGTCCTGCCTACTTGATTTCCCGCCACCAGCGGCGCGCCACCAGGATCGCCAGCAGTCCCTGCACCGCGAGCGCCACGGTCGCTGTCTGCGCTCCTACGACCTCGGAAAGAAAGCCGAGGTAGAAGAAGCCGACAGGCCCGACACCGATGCACACCGACAGGAGGCCGAGGAGACGGCCGCGCATCTCAGGGGGAGCATGGAGGTAGACAAGGGTTGCCTGCATCACGCTGAACCCGGCGCCGCCGATGCCCACCAGCAACAGCGCGCCTCCGGCAAGCGACACCCAGGGGATCGTCGCGAATACGATCAGGGCGGCCATGTAGAGAGTGATGCCGCCGACATAAACCCGCTTGTACCAATGCGGGCGGGACAGCGAGGCGATCGCCAGGGCCCCGATGAAGGCACCCACACCGTCGATCCCGGCCAAGAGGCCGATGCCCTCCGGTCCAAGGTTCAGGTGATCCTTGCCGAGCACCGGGATCATGCTGAGGCATGGCCAGCCGAACACATTGAAGATGACCGTCACCAGCAGCACGCCGGACATCCGGCGGTCGCCGCGGACCCACGCCAGGCCTTCCCGGACCCGCTGCAGGACCGAAGCGGTGTCGGTGATGCCGGTCCGGCTGCGGATCCGGATGCGCAGCGCCGCCACCAGCGCGATCGCATAAAGCGCAGCACCCAGCCAGAACACCCCGGCGATTCCGACCGCCGCAAGGATCAGACCACCCACCGTCGGCCCCAACATGCGGCTTGCGTTATTGGTGCCGACGTCGAGCGACATCGCGGAACTCATCCGCTCGGGGCCGACCGAGTCGCCGATCATCATGCGCCGCACGGGGTTGTCTGTCGCCCAGCCCAGCCCGTTGACGAAGCTGGCGACAGCCAGGTGCCAGACTTCCAGCAGGCCAAGGGTGCCGAGGATCGCGATGGCGAACGAACTGGCCATCATGGCAACGACCACGAGGATCAATGCGCTGCGCCGCTCGAGCCGTTCGGCAACGGCGCCGAGGACGGCACCGAACAGACCCATCGGCAGGATTCGAAGCATGGTCAGCATGGCGACCAGGAACGCGGAGTCCGTCGCCTGATAGGCGAACACCCCGACCGCCAACATCTCCAGCCAGCGGACGACGAACACCACCAACCCAACGAGCCACAGGCGCCGATAATCCGGCTCAGCCAGCAGCCAACCACGCCGGCTTCCCGTGGGTTGCCCCAAACCGCTCTCCTCCACCAAGTCTTTTTGATCGTTGAACCAGTCAGTCCAGGCCCATGCCGGGCCGCGTCACGGCGACTCTCCGTCCACTCGAATTAGAGGCTCTCGCAGGGTCCAGGCCAAGACCGGAATCCTGGAACACTATGCACACCTCTGGTCGGTTCAATCCAAGACCGGCGGCGGGGGCGCGAGGATAGAGGGGGAAGCTGCACACATCGACTGGCCGTCGGACAGACGGATCGGATGGCGGACCGCCTGCCCGACCGGTTCATTCAGGTCAATCTGGTGCAGCACTATTCGGTGCCTGAGAGCCGGGCTGCCTTGGTTTTGAACCGGCTCCGGCGGATGGTCGAACATCTCGACGACACCGATCGCCAGCGGATCGGTGCGTGGTACGTCGAGCATGTGGCGATCTCGCTGCGCGCCCATCTGGAGAGGGCGAACCGCAGCGTGACCTACAAACAGAAAAGCATGTCGGTCGGCGGGCCTAACCGGTCAGATGACCGCGTACTGGATATCGCACGGCGTGCAGTCGTCGCCGTTGATCGGCGTCACATCTTGCGGACAGGCGGACATCACCAAGATCACGTCCATGTCGGCGCGCAGGCGGACATAGTCGCCCGGCTTTGACACCGGTGCTGCGCGGATCACCTCGCTATCCGGACCGACGGCAACGTTCATGAACACGTTGAACGGTGGCGGCGTGCAGCCAAGCGACCTACCGATCGCGCCGAGGGCCTCGTGAAAGTTCTGCTCGCAGCTCCGGTGGTCCGGGGCGCATCCGTGTTCCCTGTAGATCTCCGGGCTGCAGGCGCAGAGCAGCGTGTCGTGCACCCCCGGCGAGGTATCCTGCGTCAGGGTCACCAGCGGGTTGCGGCGGTTTGAATAGAGCGCGTCGCCGACCCTGGGGATCACCCGGCTCAGCCGCGACCGGGTGTGCTCCATCGACTGGAACTCGTCCAGGTTCCTGGCATTGAGCGCCCAGAGGTCGATCACCTGGGATCCATGGGTGTTGACCACCACCAGCTCTTTGCTGGCCGGCACCTCCACCGCCACGCCATACCGGGCCTGAAGGGTCTGCAGTGATCCGGAAAAATCGGACATCTCGGGAGCTCCTGAGGGTGGGATATCGGGAAGGTCAGACAGGTTTCCGGCACCCGGTCAATCCGCCGAGAACGATGCCGTCAACGATTGCAGTCACCACCGCACGCATCCACCGGAGAGCAGACACACACTGCTACGGTTTCATACCTCGAACCGGAAGGGCACGGCCATGGCGACGGAACTCACCCTTGAGGAACACCAGACTCGCATTGATCGCGTTACGGCGGCCCGAACCCGGAACCAACGAGCGGCCGCTATGGGCCGACCAGGGACACGCATCCACTCTAGTGCTGCAGTTGGTCATGCGTCGGAACGTCGCCGACCCTTTTTACAGCCGTGAAACGCAAGCCGCTCAGAGATCCTTCGCCTGCTTGCCTTGGCGTTGTCTCAGCCACAGCGCAACGGCGAGTGCTCCCAGCAGGGCAAGGCCGGCAAGATCGGTGCGCCAATCGGAAACCATGAGCATCAATGCAATGGCAATCGCGATCACCCGTTCGTAGGCGCGAAGGGGCACATGTAGCCACCCGATCGCCGCCGCTGAGACCATGATCACGCCGACAGACGCCGTCGCCAGGGCCCAGGCGACCCCATACCAGGTTCCCTGGCCCAACAGCTCGGGGCTGTACACGAACATGAACGGAATGATGAAACCGGAGATCCCGAGTTTGAAGGCGACGAGGCTGGTTCGCCACGGGTCCGACCCGGCGATCGCCGCCGCCGCGTAGGACGACACCGCAACCGGTGGCGTGATCGACGATTTTGCCGCGCAGAAGACGATGAACAGGTGGGCGGCCACGAGCGGCACGCCCATCTGCTCGAGCCCGGGAGCGAGCAGGATCGCCAGGATGATGTAGGCGCTCGCGGTGGGCATCCCCATGCCCAGCACCACGGCCACCACCATGGTCAGCAGCAGGGCGACGATCAGAATGCCCTGGGAGGCGTCGAGAATGATCTCGCTCATCTTGATGCCGAGGCCCGTCATCAGGATGATGCCGGCGAGAACGCCGCCGATCGCCGAGGCCACGGTGACCGGTCCCATGATTCGGGGAGCCTCGATCATCGCCTCGCGCAGCACCGACAGGATCCGTCGGCGGTTGACCGGATCGAAGATCACCAGCAGCACCGCCAGGCTGACGATCGAATAGAAGCCGGTGCTGGTCGGGGTGTAGCCCTCCATGAGCAGCCAGACCATGACGATGATCGGCCCCAGAAGATAGGCCCGGGCCCGCAGAATCGGCCATATGCGCGGCACATCGGCTGCAGCCTCCGACCGCAGGTTCAGGCGGCGCGCCTCCAGGTCCGTCATGGCGAGAATCCCGATGAAGAACAGGATCGCCGGAATGATCGCCACGCTCATGATCTCGAAATAGGGAATGCCGACGAATTCGATCATCAGGAAGGCGGCCGACCCCATGATCGGCGGCGTGATCTGCCCGCCGGAAGACGCCACGGCCTCCACCCCGGCGGCGAAGTTCTTGTCGTAGCCCGCCTTGCGCATGGCCGGGATCGTGAAGGAGCCGGTGGTCACCACATTGGCCGGGGAGGAACCCGACAGCATGCCCATGAACCCGCTGGCCACCACCGCCGTCTTCGCCGGGCCGCCGGTCAGACGGCCGGTAAGCGCGCGCGCCAGGTCGGTGAAGAAGCTGCCCGCACCCGACGACAGCAGGAAGGCGCCCAGCAGGACGAAGAGAAAAATGAAGTTCGCCGTGACGGCGATCGGCACGTTCCAGATGCCGTCGGGCGTCATGTAGCTCTGCTCGACGATCCGCTCCACCGTGAAGCCGCGGTGATAGAACGGCTCGGGCAGGTAATTGCCGAACAGGGCGAAGACGATGAAGGCCAGGGTCAGCCACACCAGCACCCAGCCGATGGTCCGCCTAGCGGCTTCCAGAATGATCCCCATCAGCGCGATCCCGAGGAACATCTCCACCGGCGTCAACGGCTCCACATAGACGAAGCGGTTCGCGAGATAGTCGGCATTCATGAACAGATAGCCGGTGGCCCAGATCACCACCGCGACCAGACCGAGGTCGATGGCCATGCGCAGCGCCCGGTAGGGGCCCCGCGTCTTGTGCGCACCGTAGAGAAACAGTACGGCCAAGGCGAACATGACATGGACCGGATAATGGAACATCGCCTGGGGCGTGCCGACGTAGGCGGTCCACAGGTGATACGCGGACATGCCGAGGGCCGTGGCTATTCCGAACGGCAGAATGAACAGCCGGGCCACCCGGTCGAGCGCCGCATCCATGTCAGATCTCCAGGAAAGGGATGCGGGCGGAGATCGCGCCTCTCCGCCCGTCTTTCAGATCGTCGTCGGGTCGGTCAGGCGGTTCAGTAGCCCGCTTCCTTGTAGGCCCGCACCGCGCCCGGATGCATCTCGACTCCGGCGATCTTCGACATGCTTTCCACGGTGGTGCCGCGCACCGATCCATGAACCGCCTTCAGGCTGTCCAGGTTCTCGATCATCGCTTTGACGATCTCGTAGACGTCTTCCTCCGGCATGTCGGCATTGACGATCAGGATGGTGCTCGCGCCGATGGACTTTACCGGCTTGTCCACGCCCTTGTAGGTGCCGGCGGGGATCTCCGCGCGGACCAACCCCGGGTTCTTGCCGTTGATCGACTGGAAGGTGTCGTCCTCGATATCGAGAAGAGCCATCGGTACCGACAGGAAAGCCTCGGAGAAGGACCCGTTCGGATAGCCGGCGGTCGCCTGGAAACCGATGGCGCGCCGGTCGCGAACCGCCTGGGCGCCCTGGGCCGGGCCGCCGCGCACGGCGATCTCCAGATCGTCCTCGGTCAGTCCGTTGGCCTCCAGAATCATGCGGAAGAAGGTCGCGGATCCTGCGCTCAGCGGCTGCGAGGCGAAGGATTTGCCTTTCAGCTCCTTCACGCTTGTCACGCCGCTGTCCGTCGTCACCGCGATATGGGTGACGTTGGTGTAAAGCGTGGCGATGCCCTTCAGGTTGGTGAATTTCTCCTTGAACGGTTCGTCGCCATTGGCGGCGAAGACCGCCGTCGGGCTGAAGGTGAAGCCGATATCCGCCGATCCTTTTGAGATCGCAATGATGTTGGAGTTGCCGCCGCCGACATCCGCCGCGGCCTGCATGCCGGCATCGGACAGCAGCTTCGCGAGGCCGACACCGACGGGATAGAAGGTGCCGCCGGTGTTCCCGGTGACCACGGAGAGGTTCTGCGGCTTCGCCTCGGCAACCCCGCCGTTTCCGATCGCCAGCCCGGCCGCCAGGACCACCGCTGCCGCCAAGGTCTTCCGTATCGTCTTCATCGCAAGTCTCCTGTTGTGAAAAGTCTCCTGTCGAAGCCGTGCGTCCTGTCGTTGAAATCCGCGCGGACACTTCGGCACGTTCCGTTACTATCGCCTAGCACCCGCCGGCACCGTCAACGCCATCAGCGGCGCGATATCCGAGTGGGTATCGACGGCCATCGCCGCCGCGTAGAGCTTCTCGACGGTCTGTGGCGGCAGCACCCGGCCGGCATTGTCGCGGAACTTGGCGGCGACCGAGACGGGCGTGTCGGGCTCCTGCGGATGGCCTCGACGCGAGACCTGCACCAGACGCTTAGAGGTCCCGTCGGCCCATGCCACGGTCAGGGCTCCGGCGAACCCGTTTCCCGGCGGCACCGGGTCGAGGGGCGCGTGCTCCACGAGGGCGGCGACCCGCAGAACCTCCGGGTCGGCGATCGCGTCGTCGGAATAGTCGTCGATGCCGGCGCTGCCGCGCACCAGAGCGACCGCGACGGCATAGGCGAGGCTGGCACGGGCATGGGTGTTGGTGCGGGGAGCGATCTTCGCGTCTCTCGGTTCACATACAACGGGGATATAGCGCGGGGCGATCTCCACCCGGATACCGGCCAGGGCCTTCGACCCGCCGCTCCCCTTTCGAAGCTCCCGGGCCATGTCGACAAAAGGCAGAAGCACCTGGGCGTTGGGATAGAGCTTGAAGAAGTTCGACTGGCTTTCCCAATGCGTGCCGAGCCGGTCGGTGACGCTCCCGGTGTCGAGCTCTGTGCCGGGGCCGTCCAGCATGGCCCGCAGCAGGCCGAACCTGCCGTCCAGGCCCGAGGCGGGGCCGGTGAAGCCCGCCCGGGCCAGATAGGCGGCGGCGATGCCCCCGTGGGCGCCCCAACCCGGATGCAGCGTCTTCACCCAACTCCCGTCCTGATAGGCTTCCAGCAGCCCCGATCCCTGGCTGCAGGCGATGCCCATGGCGTTCAGCGCCCGGTCGCCGTCGAGCCCCATCATCTTCGCGGCGATCAGCGCAACCACCGGCGGGGAGAGCACCCCCGTCGGGTGCAGACCCTTACCGTGGAAAGCGCCGGGCGCGACCATACACAACCGGCAGGCAATCTCGTTGCCGATGATGATCGCGCTCAGGACATCCGCGCCCGAACTGCCCAGATCCTGCGCCAATGCCAGGGCGGTCGAGGCCATGGGCGCGCTTGGATGCATCAGCGACGGCAGGTGCGTGTCGTCGAAATCCATCGCGTGGGCGAGAGTCGCATTGACCATCGCCGCGTAGGCCGGCGGCATTTGGGATCCGTCTCCGATCACGCTGGAAGGACCGGCGCTCCCGCCAGCCAGAGCCGCGCCTCCATCCCGAACGGCCCGACCAAGCGGCGTTGGAGCGGCCGCAATGCAGAGACCGAGAATGTCGAGCAGGCGCATTCGGGCATCGGCGACGACCGGGGCCGGTACCGCAGCCAACTCGAAACCATAGGCCCAGTCTCGCAGGATCGTTGAGATGTGCATAAAACAATACTAGCGGACGCCGTCACGTTGTCAGTTTCCGAATCACGATTGGTGTTGCTGGCAATACGAACATTCAATCCATTGACCGATAGTGCAGCCTACGGTCCCCCGGACTCCTGCGTCTTAGAGATCCAGGCAGGTTCGATCTTCGGCCGGCGCGCGCTCGCGACGCCTGAGACCGTTCGCTGAATGAGGGTGGCACTGTGTCCTAAACGACCGGATGGATCACTTGGCTATCGGCCGCCGGCTCTGGGAGCCATCTTGCCCGCAAAACCGCCTCTCGGATACCGTCTACCCACCAGCCGCAATCATGCGGCCAGCGTGGCCAGACTCTAACTCTGGAACTGAAGCACCTAATGCACCCGGTCAATGAAACGGGAGAAAACGACAGAAACCATAACCCCGTTTAGCGCACGCGTACCGTGAAGGGACTGTGGGGTGACAACACGCCGTCCTTCAGAAGCACAAATTTAATCAATTAGTTAGAAAGAGAATTTGGCGGAGAGGGAGGGATTCGAACCCTCGGTAGGCTCGCACCTACAACGGTTTTCGAGACCGCCCCGTTCGACCGCTCCGGCACCTCTCCACAGGCTCTGTCGCGGCAGGCGGCGAACCTAGTCAAAGCCGATGCCGGATGCAAGCGGCAGATGACACGCCGCCACAAGGAAATGCGCGGGCGGCGCGGGCGAGACGATTTCATCCCGGTGCGGCCGCCGAACCGCCGAGAGCGTGTTGACACGGCAAGCGCGATACGTATAGTGCGCGCTCCGTTGCGTGCCGGGAGTTCGGCGCGCCCACTAGTTTTGCCAGGATCGAGCCGATGTTCGCAGTCGTTAAAACCGGCGGCAAGCAATACAAGGTCGCCTCCGGGGACGTGATCAAGGTCGAGAAGCTCGACGCCGAGGCTGGTGCCACGGTCGAGATCGACCAGGTTCTGATGGTCGGCGACGACGCCAAGACGACCGTCGGCGCGCCCCTGGTTGCCGGTGCTTCCGTTGCCTTCGAGGTGCTGGACCAGCGTAAGGGTCCGAAGATCACGATCTTCAAGAAAAAGCGCCGCAAGAACCACCGCCGCACCCGCGGTCACCGCCAGGCGATCACCGTGCTGCGCGTGACCGACATCCGTGCCGGCGCCTAAGTCAGTCAGAGGAGAGTAGTTCCATGGCCCATAAGAAGGCAGGTGGTAGCTCCCGTAACGGCCGCGACTCCGAAGGTCGCCGCCTGGGCGTGAAGAAGTTCGGCGGCGAAGTCCGTCATTCCGGGCAACATCCTGGTCCGCCAGCGCGGCACCAAGTTCCACCCGGGCAACAATGTCGGCATGGGCAAGGATCACACGATCTTCGCCAAGGTCGAGGGCAAGGTGGAGTTCCGCCACACGCGCGGCCGTACCTTCATCAATGTCGCCGCCGCCGAGGCGCCGGCCGAGTAAAGCCGCTCCGACATCCGGCAAGCGGCATCGAAGGGAACGGTTCGCCGTTCCCTTTTTTCGTACCCGCGCGCAGGATGTTTTCCCATCGAGGGGTCCTGGCGGGGGATCGCGGAGGACATGACGTGAAGTTCCTCGATCAGGCCAAGGTCTTCATCCGCAGCGGCAGCGGCGGCGCGGGCTGTCTCAGCTTCCGCCGCGAGGCCTTCATCGAATTCGGCGGGCCCAACGGCGGCGACGGCGGACGCGGCGGCGACGTGGTCGTCGAATGCGTCGCCGCGCTCAACACGCTGATCGACTTCCGCTACCAGCAGCATTTCAAGGCGGAGAACGGCCGGCCGGGGATGGGCCGGGACATGACCGGCGCGGGCGGCAAGGACACGGTCCTGCGCGTCCCCCTCGGCACCCAGATCTGGGACGAGGACTACGAGACCCTGCTCGCCGACATGACCGGAGGTGGGCCAAAGGGTGACCCTGGCTCGAGGGTGGCGACGGCGGTTTCGGCAACGCCCGGTTCAAATCCTCGACCAACCGCGCGCCGCGCAAGACCACGCCCGGCTGGCCGGGCCAGGAGATGTGGGTCTGGCTCAGGCTCAAGCTGATCGCCGATGCCGGTCTGGTCGGTCTGCCGAATGCCGGAAAATCGACCTTCCTGTCGGCCGTGACCGCGCGCCAAGCCGAAGGTCGCCGACTACCCCTTCACCACCCTGCATCCCGGGGCTTGGCGTCGTGGCGATCGGCGACGAGGAATTCGTGCTGGCCGACATCCCGGGCCTGATCGAGGGCGCCCATGAGGGCGCCGGGCTGGGCGACCGGTTCCTCGGCCATATCGAGCGCTGCGGCGCCCTGCTGCACCTGATCGACGCCACCGGCGAGGATCCCGTCGCCGCCTGGGAGACCGTGCGTGGCGGAACTGGCCGCCTACGGCGCCGATCTCGAGAGCAAGCCCGAGGTGCTGGCGCTCAGCAAGGTGGACGCCCTTCCCAGTGAAGACGTCGGGGCGCTGCAGGACCTGTTCGAGGAGGAGACCGGCATGCGGCCCATGGCGCTGTCCAGCGCGTCGGGCCTCGGCGTGCGCGAAGCGCTCGGGCGGATGATGGACCACATCCGCGCGGCCAGGTCCGACCGTCAGGCCGAGGAGGAGGAAGCCGAACGCGCGGAGGATGAACCGGTATGGACACCCTGACCGCCAAGGCACGGAACGCGACGGACGCGACCCTGGCGATCGGCGCCTCGCACCGGATCGTCGATTCCCGTCGACTGGTGATCAAGATCGGCTCGGCGCTGCTGGTCGACGAGGACGGCGGCACGGTCCGGCGGGCCTGGCTCGATGCGCTGGCCGACGACATCGCCGACCTGCGCCGCGCCGGCGTGGAGGTCGCTGGTCGTCTCCTCCGGCGCCATCGCCCTCGGCCGCCGCCATCTCGGCATCGACCACGATCCGCCCCAAGCTCGAGGAGAAGCAGGCGGCCGCCGCCACCGGTCAGATCCTGCTGGCCCACGCCTATCAGGAGGCGCTGGCCGCGCCACCATCTGACCGTCGCACAGATCCTGCTCTCGCCCGACGACACCGAGCAGCGCCGCCGCCATCTGAACGCGCGCGCCACCATCAACACGCTGCTGGCGCTCGGGGCCGTTCCGGTGATCAACGAGAACGACACGGTCGCCACCGCGGAGATCCGGTTCGGCGACAACGATCGGCTCGGCGCCCGGGTCGCCCAGATGGCGAGCGCCGATACCCTGGTTCTGTTGTCCGACATCGACGGCCTGTACACCGCCGACCCCCGCAGAAACCCGGACGCGCGGCACATCGCCGACGTCGCAGGGAGTGACCGCCGAGATCGAGGCGATGGCCGGCGGCCGCCGGCAGCGGCTACGCCTCGGGCGGCATGGTGACCAAGCTCGCCGCCGCCAAGATCGCCGGCGCCGCCGGCTGCCGAATGGTCATCGCCAACGGCCGCGAGATGCACCCGATCCGCCGGATCGACGCCGGCCAGGACCAGGGGGTGGGCGCTGCACCTGGTTCCACGCCGGAGCCTCGCCGCTGACCGCCCGCAAGCGCTGGATTGCCAGTTCCCTGGCGCCGCGCGGCCAGCTCATTCTGGACGCCGGCGCCGTCCGTGCGCTCAACGCCGGAAAGAGCCTGCTGCCCGCCGGGGTCAGCGAAGTGGTCGGCACGTTCGAGCGCGGCGACCTGGTCACCCTGCACGGACCCGACCGGATCATCCGCGGCCGCGGCCTCGTCGCCTACGCCTCCGACGATGCCCGGCAGATCGCGGGGCTCAAATCCCGTGAAATCGAGACGGCGCTCGGCTACCGTGGCCGCGACGAAATCGTCCATAGAGACGATCTGGTGCTGGCCGATGGACGCGGCACCGAGGAGGAAGCGCAGCAATGACCCTGGTCGAAGAGAAGCCCGGCATCGGGCAAGGGCCGGCCCCGGATGCAGCCGGCGATGTCGAGACGATGATGCTAGAGATCGGCCGACGCGCACGGGCCGCCGCCGCCGCCCTCGCTCAGACCACGAGCGCGCGGAAGGACCACGCGTTGCGCGCCGCCGCCGCGGCCCTGCGCGCCGACACGGCGGCGATCCTGACCGCCAACGCGAAGGACATCGCCGCCGCCCGGGAAAAAGGTCTTCGGGACTCGATGGTCGACCGGCTGCTTCTGGACGAAGGGCGCGTGGACGCCATCGCGGCCGGCCTGGAGGTCGTGGCCGATCTCCCCGATCCGGTAGGGACGACCATGGCCGAGTGGGAACGGCCGAACGGGCTCGAGATTTCGAGCGCCGGCGGGTGCCGCTCGGCGTCATCGGAATCATCTACGAGTCGCGGCCGAACGTGACCGCGGATGCCGGCGGTCTGTGCCTCAAGGCCGGAAACGCTTCCATTCTGCGCGGCGGGTCGGAGAGCTACCATTCCTCGACCGCCATCGTCGCGGCGCTGCATCAGGGCCTGCGCGCCGCCGGCCTGCCCGAAGACGCGATCCAGGCGGTGCCGACCACCGACCGCGCCGCCGTCGGCAAGCTTCTGACCATGCCGCAATACGTGGACGTCATCGTGCCGCGCGGCGGCCGCTCGCTCATCGAGCGGGTGCAGAACGAGAGCCGGGTCCCGGTCTTCGCCCATCTCGACGGGCTCTGCCACGTCTATCTCGACGCCGGCGCCGATCCAGAGAAGGCGATCGCCATCGCGGTGAACGCGAAGATGCGCCGAACCTCGGTCTGCGGTGCCGCCGAGACCCTGCTGATCGACCGCGCCGTCGCCGCCGATCTGCTTCCCCCGGTCGCCGCGGCGCTGCGGGCAGCCGGTTGCGCCCTGCGCGGCGACGCCGAAGCCAGGGCGATCGACGCCGACATGGCGCCGGCGACCGATGCCGACTGGAGCACCGAGTATCTGGACGCGATCCTTTCGGTCGCCGTGGTCGACGGCGTGACCGGCGCCATCGACCATATCAACCGACACGGGTCGCACCATACCGACACCATCGTCACCGAGGACGCGGCGGCGGCCGAGCGGTTCCTGAGCGAGGTCGACAGCGCCATCGTCCTGCACAACGCCTCGACCCAGTTCGCCGATGGTGGCGAATTCGGCTTCGGCGCGGAGATCGGCATCTCCACAGGTCGGATGCACGCCCGCGGTCCGGTCGGCGCCGAACAGCTCACCAGCTTCAAGTATGTCGTGCGCGGGACCGGCCAGACCCGGCCGTAGCGCAGCTGTCCGACGATGACCCTGTTCACCCCGATTCGCGGCCCGCATAGGGACGGGCCCCTGCCCGATCCGGGCCGGGCCCTGTTCGCCCGGGTGCGACCGAACGCGCTGCGCATGCCGGCGAGCGAGGCCCCGGCCCTGCCCCGCGCGGGCGCCGACCGGCGGCGGCTCAAAGTCGGTCTGATGGGCGGTTCGTTCAATCCGGCCCATGACGGCCACCGCCACGTCGCCCTGACGGCGATGAAGCGGCTCGGTCTGGACGAGGTCTGGTGGCTGGTGAGCCCGCAGAATCCGCTGAAGCCGCGCGATGACATGGCCGCCTTCAGCGACCGCCTGGCATCTGCGAAAGCGGTCGCCCGCCACCCGCGGATCAAGGTCAAGGACGTCGAACTGCATCTCGGCACCCACTACACCGCCGACACCCTGGTCGCACTGCGGCGGCGCTGCCCCCGCATGTCCTTCGTGTGGATCATCGGAGCCGACAATCTGGCATCGTTTCACCGCTGGGAACGCTGGTCACTGATCTGTCATACCGCCGTCATTGCGGTTTTCGACCGGCCTACCTATTCTTTAAGGGCTCTGGCGAGCCGAACCGCCAAACGTTTCGCGAGGGCCCGGGTGCCCGAAAAGGCGTCCCGGGGTCTGGCAGACAGGCGGCCTCCGGCCTGGGTGTTCCTCCACACCCGCCACCATGCCGCGTCGGCCACCCGGATACGGGCCGAGCGGCGAGGACGGCGGGACGGCTAGGCGGCCCCCGGATCGGATCGGAAAGACCAGAGCAACCATGGCCCCCGGGGCACGCCGGGAGCCGCTATCGGCGACGAAAGGAGTTCGACCATACTCGACACACATGCTCCCGACAGGGGGGACGGCCTGAAGAAGCTGGTGATGACCTCACTGGACGACGACAAGGCCGAGGACATCGTGGCCATCGACCTGGCCGGAAAGTCCGCCATCGGCGATTACATGATCATCGCCACGGGCCGCTCATCGCGGCAGGTTTCGGCCATGGCCGACCATCTCTGCAGAAAACTCAAGGATCAGGGCGTCGACGGGGTGACCGTCGAAGGGCAGTCGCGCGGCGATTGGGTGCTGATCGACGCGGGCGACATCATCGTCCATCTGTTCCGTCCCGAGGTCCGCGAGTTCTACGGTCTGGAGAAGATGTGGGGCGCCACACCGCCGCCCAGCCGTACCGTCCGCATCGGCGGCGAGGCCGGCGCGGATGCCGGGACCGAATCGACCTTCGCGCATGCCTGATTTCAGGTAGGACCCTGGAATCCTGACGCCGGGCCGCGGCCCGGATCGGAGGCAGCGTGAAGATCACGATCGTGGCCGTGGGCCGCATGAAGCGCGGCCCACTGGAGGCAATATGCCGGGAATACAGCGACCGGCTCCCATGGTCCCTGGCGATCCACGAGGTCGAGGCCAAGAAGCGCCTTGAGGGGGACGCCCTCAAGGCGGAAGAGGCCGATCTGATCGCCGCCCGGATCCCCGACGGGGCCATACTGGTGGCGCTGGACGAGCGCGGACGGGGGCTTTCGAGCGAGGACCTCGCGCGCCGGATCGGCGACTGGCGCGACCAGGGACGCGGCGAGATCTGCTTTGTCCTGGGCGGCGCCGACGGCCTGGCCGCCTCGATCCGCGACCGCGCCGACCTCATCCTCGCCTTCGGACCCCAGACCTGGCCGCATATGCTCGCGCGGGTCATGCTGATCGAGCAGATCTACCGGGCCGAACGGATCCTGGCGGGACATCCGTATCACCGGGCTTAGAGCAGATCGTTCGGTGACGGGATCACTTCGTGATCGCGTCAGCGTGCGTGAATCTGCTCTATCTTATTGTTTTAGAGACAAATTCACCGACCAAATTGAGCCATGAAGTGATTCAATTTGGTCGTCTTTGGCTCCAGGCGCCTGCGCACAAACGTCCAAGACCGGGGCCGCCGTCCGCGCTTCACTGGCCGCATGTTTCAGACCCTGATCCCGCTCTGGCTCGCCGCCCTGCCGCTCATGGGCAGCCCCGGCCCGGCCACGCTCAGTTCCGCCGCCATCGGAACCGCCTTCGGCATGCGGGCAGGCCTGCCCTACGTCGCCGGAATCTGCCTCGGCACGGCGACCGTGCTGCTGCTGATCGCCACCGGCTTCGCCGGGTTGATCTTCGTCGTGCCGGGCGCGGTGCCCGTCGTCAGCGTGCTCGCCGCCGCCTACATCCTCTATCTCGCCTGGAGGATCGCCACCGCGCCGGTCGGCGGGCTCAACCGCGATCCCGGCGCCGGTCCCGCCGGTTTCGTCGGCGGTTACCTGCTCGCGATCGCCAACCCCAAGGCCTTCGCCGCCATCGGCGCCGTATACTCGACCCATTCCGTCATCCCCGGCGATCCCGTGCTCGACGCCGCGGCGAAGGTCGCGGCCCTGATCCCGGTCATCGTCCTCGTGAACCTGACCTGGCTGGCCTTCGGCTCGCTGTTCTCCCGGTGGCTCAGCCACCCCACGCTCGGACGGCTGGTGAACATCGCCTTCGCGGTCCTGCTGGTGGCGTCGGTGGCCGCCGCCTTCCGGTGACGGCGAAGAGTGACCTCCGCGGGTCGCTCAACCCGTGACCTAGCCCCCGGGAACGCTATATAACCAGGGCATGAGCGAGACATCCAAAACCCTCAGACCGGTCGTCCTGTGCATCATGGACGGCTGGGGCTACCGCACCGAGCGCGAGAACAACGCCGTCGCCCTGGCGAACACGCCGAACGTGGACGCCCTCGCGGCCCGCTGGCCGGGCGGACTGATGAACGCGTCGGGCGCGTTCGTCGGCCTGCCGGACGGGCAGATGGGCAACTCGGAAGTCGGCCACATGAACCTCGGCGCCGGCCGGATCGTGCTGCAGGACCTGCCGCGGATCAATGCCGCGATCGAGGACGGCAGCCTGTCGACGCAGCCTGCCGTCGGTCGCGTGATCGACGATCTGAAGAAGAGCGGCGGCACCTGCCACCTGATGGGCCTGGTCTCCACCGGCGGCGTGCACAGCCACCAGCGGCACGTCGCCGCCCTGGCCAAGACCCTGGCCGCCGGCGGCCTCGACGTGGTGGTCCATGTCTTCACCGACGGCCGCGACTGCGCGCCGAAGAGCGCCGCCGACCAGCTCCGTGCCTTCATCGAGGATCTGGACGGCGCCGCCCGCATCGCCTCGGTGACCGGCCGGTTCTTCGCCATGGACCGTGACACGCGCTGGGAGCGGGTGGAGCAGGCCTGGAAGGTCATCGCACTGGCCGAGGCGGAGCACAGCGCCGATGATGCGGTGGCCGCGGTCGAGGCGGCCTATGTCCGCGACGAGACCGACGAGTTCGTGACCCCGACGGTGATCGGCGACGGTGCGCCGTTGAAGGACGGCGACGGAATCGTGATGGCGAATTTCCGCGCCGACCGGGCGCGCGAAATCCTTGCGACCTTCCTGGACGAGGATTTCGACGGCTTCGAACGGTCGGCCTTTCCGAAACTCGCCATCGCCGCCGGGATGGTCGAGTACTCCTCGGCGCTGGCGCCGAAGATGGTGGCGATCTTCCCGCCGGAGGAACTCACCGATCCCCTGGGCGAAGTGGTCGCCAAGGCGGGCAAGACCCAGCTCCGCATCGCCGAGACGGAGAAGTATCCGCACGTCACCTTCTTCCTGAACGGCGGCCGCGAGGAGGTGTTCGACGGCGAGGATCGCATCATGGTCCCGTCGCCCAAGGTCAGGACCTACGACCTGCAGCCGGAAATGTCCGCGCCGGAGGTCTGCGACAAGCTGGTCGCGGCCATCGAGAGCGGCGCCTACGACCTGATCGTCGCGAATTTCGCCAATCCGGACATGGTCGGCCATACCGGCAGCCTGGAGGCCGCCATCAAGGCGGTCGAGACCGTCGATACCTGCGTCGGCCGCGTGGCGGACGCGGTGATCAAGACGGGCGGGGCGATGTTCCTGACCGCCGATCACGGCAATTGCGAGGTCATGCGCGACCCCGAGAGCGGCGGACCGCACACCGCCCATACCACCAACCTGGTCCCCACGACCCTGATCGGCGCACCCGCCGACGTGACGTCGCTGAAGACGGGCAAGCTGGCGGACGTGGCGCCGACCCTGCTGATCCTGATGGGAATAGACCCGCCGGCCGAGATGACCGGCGAGTCGATGCTGGTGCGCGACCGCCAGGCGGCGGAGTAAGCGCCGCGGTGCGAGCCCGCACACCCCTGCTGATCCTCGTCGCGGCGTCTCTTGCCGGTGCCGCATCTGTCGGGCTGGCGCAGACCACGGCAGGCGACGATCCCTCGGCCGAACTGCGCCGGATCGAGCAGGCCCTTGAGAACGAGAAGGCGGCCGGCACCCGGCTCGACCGGCTGGCGCGGGCCCTGGGCCAGGAGATCGCCCGCCTTCGGGAGCGCATGGCGGCCGCCGCCACACGGGCGCAGCGGACCGAACAGGACATGCTCGACACCGAGCAGACCCTGGACACCCTGCATCAGGAAGCCAAGGACAAGCGCGCCCGTCTGCTGGAGCGCCGACACGAGCTGTCGGCCCTGGCGGGTGCCCTGCAGCGGCTCGCCCGCCATCCGCCGGAGACCCTGCTCCTGGTCGGCCGGGCGCCGGTCGATACGGTGCATACGGGCATCCTGCTGGAATCGGCGATCCCGCGGCTCAACGCCAACGCCCGGGAGCTACGCCGGGAGCTGGACACCCTGTCGACGCTGGAGGCGGATATCCGCGCGCAACGCGATCGGCTGGATCTGGCGACGGCGGATCTGGAGACCGAACGCGCCCGCCTGGCGGCGTTGGCCGCCGAGAAGGCGGAACTGCTGGCCGGCACGCGAAGCAAGGCAAGCTCCGCCGCCGAAGAGATTCGCGCACTCAGCGAGTCCGCGCGCTCGCTGCGCGAGCTCATCGACAGCCTGCAGGCGCGCGAGGCGGCCGAAGAGGACGAACAACGCAAGCTGGCGGCGCTCGTGACGCCGAAACGCCGTCCGGATCCGTCCGCCGCCGAGCATCCGGAGGAGGATCACGGCGCCCCCCTGCCGCCGGCGGCACAGACCGGTCCCCGCCAGGACGGCACGTCGGCCGCAGGACAGACCGCCGCACAGATGGCCGCCCTGCCGCCGGCGCCGCCGCTGACCCAGGCGCGCGGCCGTCTGTTCGCCCCGGTCGCCGGCACGGTGGTCCAGCGCTTCGGCAAAGCCCGAACCGGAAGCCTGACCCGGCAAGGCCTGCTGCTGCGCACCCGACCCGGCGCGCTCGTGATCGCCCCGCATGACGGAAACGTGTTGTATGCTGGACCGTTCGAGGGATTCGGACGGATTTTGATCATTGAACACGGCGACGGATATCATACCCTTCTTGCAGGGCTGGCGCGCGTCGACCTGAGCGTTGGGACCCGCGTGCTCGCCGGCGAACCGGTAGGAGCCATGGCGGCGGACCCGGCCGCAGGAGACACGGGCAGGACTGGCACGGCGCCCGGAGACGGCGCGCCAGAGTTGTATCTGGAGCTTCGCCATAATGGTGACCCGATCGACCCGCTACCGTGGTTTGCGGGATTGAGCGAAAAGGCCAAAGGATGAGTCGGATGAACGAACCGCGTTTCGAAGACACCGCCACACCGGGCGGCACCCCGGCTCGCCCTGCGCAGGCGCGGGGTCGAACGATCCGTCGCGTCGCGGTCTCCGCAGCCCTGGCGTTCGCCGTCGGTGGCGGGGTCCTTCTCGGCGCCGCCGGCGGGGGCCAGAGTCAGACCAACTCGACCGACACCTATCGCCAGCTCAGCCTGCTCGGCGACGTGTTCGAGAAGGTCCGCGCCCAGTATGTCGAGGAGGTCAGCGACGAGCAGCTCGTCGAGGCCGCGATCAACGGCATGCTCACCTCCCTGGACCCGCATTCGAGCTACCTGAGCCCAAAGAGCTTCCAGGACATGCGGGTGCAGACCAAGGGTGAGTTCGGCGGCCTCGGGATCGAGGTGACCATGGAGAACGGCTACGTGAAGGTCGTCTCGCCGATTGACGACACGCCCGCCTCCGAGGCCGGACTGCAGCCCGGCGACTACATCACCCATCTCGACGGAGAGGCGGTGCTCGGCCTGACCCTGTCCGAGGCGGTCGAACGGATGCGTGGCAAGGTCGGGACCCCGATCAACCTGACGATCCGCCGCGCCCAGGAAGAGCCGTTCGATGTCGAGATCACCCGCGACATCATCACCATCAAGTCGGTGCGCAGCCGGGTGATCGAAGACATCGGCTACATCCGGATCACCACCTTCAACGAGCAGACGACGGTCGGTCTCCAGGAAGCGGTGTCGGAGATCAAGGAAGAGCTGGGCGACAGTCTGCACGGCTTCGTCATCGACCTGCGCAACAACCCGGGCGGCCTGCTCGATCAGGCGATCTCGGTGACGGACGCGTTCCTCGAACGCGGCGAGATCGTGTCGACCCGCGGCCGCGAGGAAGCGAATGCCAGCCGGGTCAACGCCACCGCCGGCGACATCACCGATGGCAAGCCGGTCGTCGTGCTGATCAACGGCGGGTCCGCCTCGGCCTCGGAGATCGTGGCCGGTGCGTTGCAGGACCATCGCCGGGCGATCGTCCTCGGCACCCAGTCCTTCGGCAAGGGATCGGTGCAGACCATCCTGCCGCTGCAGGGCAATGCGGCGATGCGACTGACGACGGCCCGCTACTACACGCCCTCGGGACGCTCGATCCAGGCCAAGGGCATCGAGCCGGACATCAAGGTGGAGCTCGCCAAGATCGAGAAGATCGAGGAAGGTCGTCGCCGTCGGGAGGCCGATCTGCGCGGCGCCCTCGGCAACCCGGACCAGCCCGGCGCGGAGCCTCCGTCGACCGAGACCATGCCGGATCCCGGCGACGCGGCCGCAGAGAGCAACGACGATCCGCTTGAGGACTATCAGCTGGCCCGCGCGGTCGATCTGCTGCGCGGCTACCATCTGTTCCAGAACCGCGTGGTGAATTGAAGTTTCCAAAGCCTAATATCCGTCTGCCCCGGCTCTCCCTTCCGTTCCTGAAACGGAAAGGGGCCGGGGATCCGGGCGACCCGCTGGGTGAAGCGGATGCGGATTCCCCGCCACAGGACGATGTGGCCGGTGATCCGCCGCCGGAGCGCAAGGGCCGCTGGAAACGGATCGCATCGCTGCTGCTGACGGGCCTGCTCGCCGTGGCCGTGATCGGCGGCGCCGGCGGTCTGGTCGGCTGGCTGCTGGTCAACGCCGAACACACCGAGTCCCTGCGCGAGATCAAGCGTCCGCAGCTCACCGTGCAGATCCTGAACGAGGGCGAGGAGCCGGAGCCGAACACCACGGCGCGGCCCGACGAACCGTCGTCGGCCGCTCAGGAAACAGCCGCCGGGGGCACCGACGGGGACGGCCAGGCGACGCAGCCCGCCGACGGCAGTGGCGGGACGGCGATGGCCGGGGACGATACCCAGGGACCGTCGGAGCCGACCCGGCCGGTCGACGGCGTCACCCTGACACCGGTCGACCCGGCCCTGCTCGAAGTCCGTGACGAGGCGCAGCTCCCGATCATCGCCATCGACGGACGCCAGCCCTGGTCGACCTACTCCAGGCCGTTCAACATGGACGACAGCCGGCCGCGGGTCGCCGTACTGATGATGAATCTGGGACTGAACCAGCGCGAGACCGACGCGGCAATCCAACTCCTGCCCGGCGCCGTCACCCTCAGCTTCTCCCCCTATGCCGGCGATCTCGAGCGCTGGATCGACATCGCCCGCACGAGCGGACACGAGGTCTTCATCGATCTTCCGCTGGAGCCGCTCGACTTCCCACGGGACGATCCGGGACCGTCGACCCTGCTCACGTCGCTCTCGACGGCCGACAATCTCAACCGGCTGGAATGGGTGCTCGGACGCGCCCCCGGCTATGTGGGTGTCACCACCTGGATGGGGTCGCAGTTCACGACGGTCGAGGACGCCATGATGCCGATCCTCGAGGGATTGAAGGAACGGGGGCTGATGCTGGTCGACAGCCGCGGGTCGTCGCGCAGCATCGCCACCGAACTCGCCTCGTCGATCCAACTGCCCCGCGCCTTCAGCAACCGCTTCCTCGACTCCACGCCGTCGATCGCGTCGATCGACCGGGCGCTGGCCGACCTGGAGACCGTCGCCCAGGAGCAGCGGGTGGCCATTGGCGTGGCCCGCCCCCTGCCGGTTTCGATCGACCGGATCCAGCGCTGGGCCGGAACCCTGGCGAACAAGGGCATCGTTCTGGCCCCCGTGTCCGCCATCGCCGACAGACAGCGCCTGCGTTGAGGAACCGCATGACCGACCGTTCCCACCTGCCCTACCGTCCCTGCGTCGGCATCCTGATGTTCAACGAGACGGGTCATGTCTTCGTGGCCAGGCGGCTCGGCATGGCAGACGCCTGGCAGATGCCCCAGGGCGGCATCGACGACGGTGAGACTCCCCGAGAGGCGGGGTTGCGCGAGCTCGAGGAGGAAATCGGAACGTCGGCCGTCGAGATCGTCGGCGAGACGGCGGGCTGGATCGCCTACGACTTCCCGCCGGACATCCCCGGGCGGATCGGCGAAAGATGGCGCGGACAGCGCCAGAAGTGGCTGGCCTGCCGGTTCACCGGCAGCGAGACCGCCATCGATCTGGCAACCGAGCATCCCGAGTTCGACGCCTGGAAATGGGTGGAGATCGCCGCCGTGCCGTCGCTGATCGTGCCCTTCAAACGGACCTCCTACGAAGCCGTGATATCCGAACTCGCGCCCCTGGTCGCCCGTCTGACCGGGAACGCCGGAGACTGACTTCCAGGGCCGGATAATCCAAGATTGGTGAAATCCGGGTCACAGCGTAAAATCTTCCTTAATATCCTTCTGCTTATGTGGGGACCCGCTTTTTGGCAGCAGGTATCCGGTGCCGATGCATCGGAGGAGAGGGAATGCGCGCGGAGAACAAACCTCAGACTTTCGAACGACGGGGCACGACGGTCACTTTCCATAGCCGTGACCTCGCGCATACCCGTGTTCGAGAGTACTTCCACGGCGAGGTGCGCCGGCTGGAAGCGGTGATTCCGAACTACTCCGGTACCCGCCGAGGCGAACTTCTCGTCCTGCCATGGGAGCAGATCGAGTCCCTGGGCGCCCTCACGCCGCGCGACGAGGCGATGATCGAGACGGTCGCCCACACCCGGAATATCCGCGACCTCGATCCGATCAAGATGCGCGAGATGTGCCTGCGCTGCGACGCCGAGCACGGCATGGACAGCGACGTCGTGGAAGCAGCCCGGCGGGTCATCGCCAAGGACGACGAGGACAAGTCCATGGTGCGGCTGTCCTTCATCGCCGAACTGACCCGCGAATGCGGCATCGAGCGCGGCGACCCGCTGATGATGCGCACCAACACCAAGACCCTGATGGACCTGATGGGCTTCCAGTCGGGCCGGTCGAAGATCGACCTCGATCTGCTGATCGAGCGGGTGATGATCTTCGCCGCCGAACGCACGAATTCGACGGTCGCCGACGTGAAGGCCTATCTGGATCCGCTGGTCGGCATGCTCACCCCGTTCGGCAACGTCACCGCGCCCGGCGAGGAGAAGCAGAACGGATTCCTCTATCTCCAGCACACCGACCTGATCCAGTTCCGCCAGGAGGTCGACGACTATCAGTCGGAAGTGCGCGAGGAGCTGCTGCCGCAGATCGCCATCATCCTCACCGCCGCCGACGAATGCATCGGCTACATCAACGAGCGGCTCGCCACGCTGAACGCCATGCTCGGGTCCCTCGCCAGCATGTTCGACAAGAACGTCCAGGCGATCGACAAGCTCGAAGTGCTGCGGCGGGATATCGGTTACGGCCTGGACGGCTGGGCCGACATGATTCAGGTCTGGCGCGAAGCC
Organism: Thalassobaculum sp.; assembly: GCA_048983575.1. GTDB lineage: Bacteria > Pseudomonadota > Alphaproteobacteria > Thalassobaculales > Thalassobaculaceae > Thalassobaculum. Next base: position 148,021 of record JBLZTD010000001.1, read on the forward strand.
TACCGCGGCCGCGAGGCGATCGGCGGCGACCGGGCGATGGAGCGGGCGATCAACCGGATCGCCGGCTATGCGCCGCGGATTCCGGTGCGCGAACTCGACCCGGAGCACAGCATCCTGACCAAGTCGACGAAGTTCGAGACGGCCGGCCTCAAGATGGTGCAGCAGATGCACAGCTGGGAGAACGACCGGCCCGACTACGAACTCAAGGCCCGGGTGGAGAGGGCCAACAAACGCGATACCGGTCAGTCGTCGGAAGAGACGTAGAAAGCCGCGGCCTCCGTGCGCCGCCTTCCGCCGGCGAGAGGGCGCAGCCTTATTTCCGGATCCAGCGCCCGGCGGCATCCATGATGTAGGTTCCGGGTGCCGCCCGATCGATCAGCTTCTGGCCGGCCAGGGCTTCGACCTGGTTCAGCGGGACACCGTTCGAGGCGGCCACCCCGTTATACGCGTCCCGGCGTTCCTGATTGATGGTGTCGATCAGCGACCGGACCTCCTGCGGCGCGCCGTCGACCATCCCCAGATAGCCGTCGCGCCGCTCGCCGACCCAACCGTTCGCCTTCGCCGTGGCGAGATCGAGCGCAAAGGCGAAAGGCGGCACCGCCAGAGCGACGACGCCGGTGACGATCGCTCCGAGAATGACGCGCCGGCTCAGCCTGCGGTGCAAACCGGTCATTGCTTCTTCCCCCGAACAGGTCGCTTTCCGATTTGAACAGATCTTCCAGATCCTTCTCCACGCGGATACGGACCTCCTGTTCGATCTTGATGTTGAGGTTGATGGTGATCGGCTCCGTCGGCGGCTCGACCCTGACCGTCGGGGTACAGGCGCCGGCGAGCCCCGCGGCGACGACGGCGGCGAGCAGCACCCTAGCCCCCGGCATTGCGCGCATCGAGCTTGCGGCGGAGAACGTCCGACAGTCCGAGCGTACGTCTTGCATTGAGGAACAACTCATCCAGGCGACCCGTGAGGCTGACATTGAGCGCGACGGGGTATCCGTCGAACAGATCCGGATTGGCACCGCGCACCCTCAGTCTGATATCGAACGGCTCGCCGGGCCGTCCGTTCGCCTCGATCTCGAATCTCTCGTACACGAGGTTTCGCACGGCCTCCATCAGGAGGCTAACCTCCTCTCCTGCATCCTGCAACGCGGGTGGCGGCGTTTCCGGTCGGTACTGCACCGTGCCGCCGGGATTGATCGCTGTCAGACGGGCCTGGCGGACCGACAGACCCTGCTCGAAATCCCAGACCAGGGGCAGCCGCCCCGTCAGAGAACCGGTGGCCGTCAGCCCGTCCAGTTCGGTCACCTCGGCCAGACGGCCGGCATCGACACCCGATACGTCGAGCACCATCGATACCGGGTCGCTCGAGGTGAGCGGCACGGTGACGTTCTCGGTATGCACGGCGCCGTCGGCGAAGCGGGCCTGCACGCGCTCCAGAACCAGATTGAGGTCCGGATCGATGTGGAACGCGACTTTCGGATCCGCGATCGGCACCCCGACGTCGATTCCGGTCGCCGTCAGGGTCTGTCCCATCAGGGTGGTCAGCGGATCGATCGAGGAGACCGCGACGGAACCGCTCAGACCGCTGACCGTACCGAGGGAGCCGGTGAAGGCGAGGTCCTCCAGGGTCAGGGTCAACGGATCGTCCGGCGGCACGTCCCGGCCCGGCCACTCGATCGCCCCTGCCAGCGACACCCGGCCCGAGGCGTTGCGGAGCATGGCCGAGGCTGCCGGCGACAGATCCACCGGCTGAAGGCCGCCGGGCACGAAGACCAGAGGATACACCGTGAGATGCGCGCGCCCGCGTCCGGTGTCGATATCGTGGACGCCCGTTGCGTCGAGCACGAACGCACCATCGGCACCGCCGAGGCTGGAGGTGAACTCGAGCGTGCCGTTCGCCGCCCGCTGAGCCATGCCGTCGAGACGTACCGGTGAAAAGCGCATCTGCCTCGCCCGGTCGGTCATGCTGTCGGCCGACACAACGAGCCGGTCGAGATCGAACCCGCCACCGCCGGTGGACGCCCGCACCTCCAGCGCCACGCCGGCCAGGGCGATGCCGTCGGGTTCGGCGGGGTCGTCCTCGGCCGGCACCACCTCGACGGTCGGCGTCTCCAGACTCAGCACCGCTCCCCCGCGTGCGCCGACGAAGCGGATCTTCACCAGCCCCAGGGCCGAGCCGAGCGAGACCCGCAGCGGCACGCCGCCATCGATCGTCGCGGTCATCTCGGGCAGCACCAACGGAAGCTCGAGACGGAGGGCGCCCGGATCCTCGAAACCGTAGCGCAGCGCCGGGCGGCTGGACGCCCCCAGACGCAGGGTCACCGGCCCCTCCACCGTCACGCCCCCCGCAATTGGGATCTGCGGGAGGGTGACCGATCCCTGACGCTCCAGAAAGGCGGCCGTGCCGTTGGCGTCACGCACCAGACGCAAAGGCAGCGAGAGGCGCAGGTCGCGGACGTCGCCCGCGTCCACATGGGCGATCAGGAGGCCCTTGCCCGCGAATGCCTCCGGACCACCGGAGAGCCCGTCCAGCACCAGCGTGGCCGACCGCAGGCGCAGATCATCGACGACGATCTCGTCCAGCTTCAGCGTGCCGGAGGCACCGGTGAGCCGCGGGCCGCTATCGGCCAGTTCCAGCGTCGCGTCCCCGTCGAATGCCGCCGTCGTCCCGGTCTCCGACTCGGCCGTCAGAGGGCCGCCAAGAGTCACCTGGGCCGAAGCGAACGGATCGCGCAGGGTCAGTCGAAAGGCTCCGTCCTCGTCTCCCAGGGTGGCGGTGATCCGCCCGTCTCCCACATACGCGACCAAGGCGTCCGGCAGGGCTCCGACCGCCAGCGCCAGCCGCGCCGGCTGCAGGGTCTCCAGCGCCAGAGTGCCCGCCGCCAGCGCCACGCCGAACCGGGCCTGAGCTTCGGACTCCTTCGCCGCTGCCATGAGGTTCAGACCGCCCGCCGCCACTGTTCCCGTCCATACGGCGCGAGGGTCGCTCAGATCGGCGGGGACGGTGCCGCGCAGAGTTCCCGCCACGTGCCCGGTCGCGCCGATCGCCGGCATCCGCCGGGCGGCGGACACCAGACGGTCGAGGGTCGCGAGTTCGCCGTCCAGGTCGATCGCCACCGGGCGGCGCGTGTCCTCGACCTCGTCGGCGGCCACCGCCAGCCGGAGATCCGGCGCGTCCCGATCCCCCAGCCTGAACACCGCCGACAGGCCGAGCGGGTCCATGCGGAGATGGGCGGACGGCACGGCCACCGCCACCCCGTCGGCTTCCGCCCGGTCGGCACGCAGATCGGCGATCGCCTCGATCCTGCCATCGTCGGCCAGATCGACCGAGGCGGTCCCGCGCAGACCGGTGGCCGACAGGTCGCCCTTGGTGATCCGGGCCTGGGTCAGGGTGGCGTTCAGCCGCGTCCGGCCCTGCCCGAAGGAGGCCTGCAGCCGGCCGGTTCCATCGGCGCGCCAGTCCGCGCCCTCGACGACGCCGGATCCGTCGGCGGCGATGCCGAAGGCGCCGTCTGCCTCTCCGAGGGTCCCGCTGGCATCGACCCGCCCCCGTGCCGCGCCCTGGAGCACGATCCCGGCATCGGAAAACCGGACGATGGGCAAGGGTGGCGCGGGCTGGCCGCCCTCGTCCCGATCGGCCCCGGCAAGCGCGCGGAGCGGCTCGAGCGGCCCGAGCGAGACATCGCCGTTCTCCTCGACCGTGAGGGTCAGGCGCGGGCCGTCCAGGGCGACGGATCGGATGCGGCCCGTCAGCAGGTCGCGCCAGTCATAGCCGATCAGCACCTGGTCGGCGGCAAACCCGCCGGGTCCGTTCACGCCGACATCCGAGAGCGACAGTCGATCGGCCGACAGACCGTCGATCGTGAAGTCGAGATCGGTGACCACCGGCCCGTCCACCCCCTGTCGGGCGGCCCAGGTGTTCACGCCCCATTGGGTCGCCTGAGGCACCCAGGCGTCGCGGGTAAGCCATGCCACGGGCACCCCGACCACCAGGATCAGGAGCACCATCAGCAGAGACTCTGGCGAGCCCTCGCACCGTCACAACCTCCCGGGATCAACCGCGAATCACCCGATCAGTATGACAAGACGACAAAGGGCCGTCCAACGGACGGCCCTCCATCAAAAAACGCGTGGGAATGCGCCGGTCAGGCGGCGTTCTTGAACCGGGTCATCGCTTCGAGGGTGGCGATCCGCGCCTCAAGGCGCTCGCGCTCCCCGGCATCCGCCGCATCCTTGAGGATATCGCGGGTATCGGCGATCTCCTTCTCGGTGGCGGCCGGATCGATCTCCGACAGCGGCACGGCATTCTCCGCCAGCACCGTGCACCGCTCCTCGGTCACTTCGGCGAACCCGCCGGCGACGAAGATCCGGTCGACCACCGAACCGCCCTCGTAGATGTCGATCACGCCCGGATCCAGGGTCGAAATCAGCGGCGCGTGACGCGGCAGGACACCGAAATAACCCTCGGTGCCCGGCACCACGACCATCTCGACGGCCCGGCTGATCACCAGCCGCTCCGGGGAGACGAGTTCGAACTGCGTGGTCTCCGCCATGGGATCCCTCTTTGTTGCCGGCCGTCAGGCCGCCCTAACCAACTCAGGCCGCGATCAGGCCGCCTCGGCCGCCATCTTCTTGGCCTTCTCGATGGCCTCGTCCATGCCGCCGACCATGTAGAAGGCCGACTCCGGCAGGCTGTCGTGCTCGCCGTCGACGATCTCCTTGAAGCCCTTGATGGTGTCTTCGAGGCTGACCAGCTTGCCCGGCGAGCCGGTGAAGACCTCGGCCACGTGGAACGGCTGGCTGAGGAAGCGCTGGATCTTGCGGGCGCGGGCCACGGTGAGCTTGTCCTCTTCCGACAGCTCGTCCATGCCGAGAATGGCAATGATGTCCTGCAGCGACTTGTACTGCTGCAGCACTTCCTGCACCCGGCGGGCGACGTTGTAGTGCTCGTCGCCGATGATCCGCGGATCGAGCATGCGCGACGTGGAGTCGAGCGGGTCGACGGCCGGGTAGATGCCGAGCTCGGCGATCGAGCGGTTCAACACCGTGGTGGCGTCGAGGTGCGAGAACGAGGTGGCCGGGGCCGGGTCGGTCAGGTCGTCGGCCGGCACGTAAATCGCCTGCACCGAGGTGATCGAGCCCTTCTTCGTCGTGGTGATCCGCTCCTGCAGCTGGCCCATGTCGGTCGACAGGGTCGGCTGATAGCCCACCGCCGACGGGATACGGCCGAGCAGGGCCGACACCTCGGAACCCGCCTGGGTGAAGCGGAAGATGTTGTCCACGAAGAACAGCACGTCCTGGCCTTCCTCGTCGCGGAAGTACTCCGCCAGGGTCAGACCGGTCAGGCCGACGCGGGCGCGGGCGCCCGGCGGCTCGTTCATCTGGCCGTAGACCAGCGCGGCTTTGGAACCCGGTCCATCCTCGACGATAACGCCGGACTCGACCATCTCGTGGTACAGGTCGTTGCCCTCGCGGGTGCGCTCGCCGACGCCGGCGAACACCGAGTAGCCGCCATGCGCCTTCGCGACGTTGTTGATCAGCTCCATGATGAGCACGGTCTTGCCCACGCCGGCGCCGCCGAACAGGCCGATCTTGCCGCCCTTGGCATACGGGGCGAGCAGGTCGATGACCTTGATGCCCGTGACCAGGATCTCGGCTTCGGTCGACTGATCGATGTATTCCGGCGCCGGACGGTGGATCGGGTAGCGCATCTTGCTCTCGACCGCCGGACGCTCGTCGACCGGATCGCCGATGACGTTCAGGATGCGGCCCAGGGTCTCCGGACCGACCGGCACCGTGATCGGCGCGCCGGTGTCCTCGACGGGGGCGCCGCGGACCAGACCTTCGGTCGAGTCCATCGCGATCGTGCGGACCGTGTTCTCGCCCAGGTGCTGCGCGACCTCGAGAACCAGCGTGCTGTCGCCGTTCTTGGTGTGCAGGGCGTTCAGGATCGCGGGCAGGTCGCCTTCGAACTGCACGTCGACGACGGCGCCGATGACCTGCTGAATTTTGCCGGTTGCGTTGTTCGCCATGCTTTCAGCTCCTCGGTTGGGCGGCGGGCGCGGGCTCTTGGGCCCTTAGAGCGCCTCGGCGCCCGAAATGATCTCGATCAGTTCTTTGGTGATATAGGCCTGACGCGTCCGGTTGTAGGTCAGCGTCAGCTTGTTGATCATGTCGCCGGCGTTGCGGGTGGCGTTGTCCATCGCCGTCATCCGCGCGCCGTGCTCGCTGGCGGCATTCTCCAGCAGCGCGGCGTAGATCTGAGTCGCAACGTTGCGCGGCAGAAGCGCGGCGAGGATGGCCTCCTCGTCCGGCTCGAACTCGTACAGCGCCTTCAGCTCGCCGGTGTTCTCCTCCTCCGTCTCCGGGAGGTTTGCCGGGATGAGCTGCTGTTCGGTGACGATCTGGGTCATCGCCGACTGGAAGCGGTTGAAGAAGATCGTGGCGACGTCGAACTCGCCGTCCTCGAACCGCCGGATCAGCTCACGGCCGATCTCGTCGGCGGTATCGAAGCCGACAACGGTGCGGGCCAGATTCTCCTTGGAGGAGATGATCTTGTCACCATGGACGCGACGCAGCTGATCCCGGCTCTTGCGGCCGACGGTCATGACCTTGACGGTCTTGCCCTGGGCCACGAGCGCATCGATCTTGCGGCGCGCGGCCCGCACGATCGAGGAGTTGAAACCGCCGCACAGACCGCGATCGGCGGTGGCGACGACGACCAGGTGCACGTCGTCCCGCCCTGTGCCGGTCAGCAGCTTCGGGCCGTCCCCGCCGGAGACCTTGGCCCCCAGCGCAGCGATCATCCGGTCCATCCTCACGGCATAGGGACGGGCGGCCTCGGCGGCCTCCTGGGCACGCTTCAGCTTCGCCGCCGCGACCATCTTCATCGCCGAGGTGATCTTTTGCGTCGACTTGACGCTGTTGATCCGGACTTTCAGGTCCTTGAGATTGGGCATCGTCCCGTCCGCTTATCGTTGGGTCGCGTGGCCGGCCGGACCCTCGCTTACGCGAAGGTCTTGGCGAAGTTCTCCAGGAACGAGGAGAGCTTGGCCGAGGTGTCGTCCGACAGCGCCTTCTCGGTGCGGATGGTCTCCAGGATTCCCGGCTCCTTGCTCTTGATCTCCGACAGGAGCGACTGCTCGAAGCGGCCGATCTCGGAGATCTCAATCTTGTCCAGGAAGCCCTTCACGCCGGCGAAGATCGACACGACCTGCTCCTCGACCGGCATCGGGCTGAACTGAGCCTGCTTCAGCAACTCGGTCAGACGCGATCCACGGGCCAGGAGGCGCTGGGTCGAGGCGTCCAGGTCGGAGGCGAACTGCGCGAACGCGGCCATCTCGCGATACTGGGCCAGCTCAAGCTTGATCGAGCCGGCGACCTGCTTCATCGCCTTGATCTGGGCGGCGGAGCCGACGCGCGACACCGACAGGCCCACGTTCACGGCCGGACGGATGCCCCGATAAAACAGGTCGGTCTCCAGGAAGATCTGACCGTCGGTGATCGAAATCACGTTGGTCGGGATGTAGGCCGAGACGTCGCCGGCCTGGGTTTCGATGACCGGCAGAGCGGTCAGGGAGCCGGCACCGTTGTCGTCGTTCAGCTTCGCGGCACGCTCCAGCAGACGCGAGTGCAGATAGAACACGTCGCCCGGATAGGCTTCGCGGCCCGGTGGGCGGCGCAGCAGCAGCGACATCTGGCGGTAGGCGACGGCCTGCTTGGACAGATCGTCATAGACGATCACGGCATGCATGCCGTTGTCGCGGAAGAACTCGCCCATGGCGCAGCCGGCATAGGGGGCCAGGAACTGCAGCGGGGCCGGCTCGGACGCCGTGGCGGCGACCACGATGGAGTATTCCATCGCACCGTAGTCTTCCAAGGTCTTCACGATCTGGGCGACCGTCGAGCGCTTCTGGCCGATCGCGACGTAGACGCAGAAGAGCTTCTTGCTCTCGTCGTCGCCGGCCGCGTCATTGACGGTCTTCTGGTTGATGAAGGTGTCGATGGCGATGGCGGTCTTGCCGGTCTGGCGGTCACCGATGATCAGCTCGCGCTGGCCACGGCCGACCGGGATCAGGCTGTCGATCGCCTTCAGGCCGGTCTGCATCGGCTCGTGCACCGACTTACGCGGCATGATGCCCGGGGCCTTCACCTCGACGCGCTTGCGCTCGACATTCTCCAGCGGTCCCTTGCCGTCGATCGGGTTGCCCAGACCGTCGACCACGCGGCCGAGAAGGCCCTTGCCGACCGGCACGTCAACGATGGCGCCGGTCCGCTTGACCGTGTCGCCTTCCTTGATGTCGCGGTCGTCGCCGAAGATCACGATTCCGACGTTGTCGGACTCGAGGTTCAGCGCCATGCCCCGAACGCCGTTCGGGAATTCGACCATCTCGCCGGCCTGGACCTGATCGAGGCCGTAGACGCGGGCGATACCGTCACCGACGGACAGGACCTGACCAACTTCCGCGACCTCGGCCTCTGCACCGAAGTTTGCGATCTGATCTTTCAGGATAGAGGAGATCTCGGCGGCGCGGATTTCCATCAGCCAACCCCTTTCATGGCGAACTGCAGGCGCTGCAGCTTGGTGCGAAGCGAACTATCGATCATGCGCGAACCGACGCGCACGATCAGGCCGCCGATCAACGTGGGATCGACGACCAAATTCACGGAAACCTTCTGTCCGACAACCTTGCGCAGGGCATCGGTGACCGCCTCGACCTGGTCCTTGGAGAGCTCGACGGCGGAGGTGACGTCGGCGGCGACCTCGCCCCGGCGGCGGGCCAGCTCCTCAAGATAGGCGGTGATGATGCCCGGCAGCGCGAACAGCCGGCGGTTGGACGCGAGAACGCCCAGGAATTTTGCGGTGAGCGCGTTGGCGCCGAACTTGTCGCAGATCGCCGCCACACCCTTGGTCTGGTCGGCGCGCGACAGCACCGGCGAACGGATCAGCCGAACGAACTCCTCGCTCTCGGCGAGAAGCTGGCGCAGGGACTTCAGGTCTCCCGCGACGTCGTCCAACGCCTTCTGGTCGTCGGCCAGCTCATACAACGCCAAGGCGTAGCGAGCGGCGAGGCCTTTTGATTGCGAAGCCACCTGGAAGCGCCCCTTCGTCCCGTTTGACGGCCCACGGGAACTCGTTGAATTTCAAGAGTTCTCAGCGCGCCGATCGAACACAAAACTTGGCCGGCGAGAGAGTGCCCCGCCAGCGCGAAGGCTCTCTAGCACAGGGGTATGGGGGGTGCAAGACGGTCAGGTACCGGAAAACGGTCTCATTGTGCGTTGCGGCGTATCCCCGGGACCGTCCCGACACCGCGTCAGACCCGGCGATGGCGCCCCGCCGGCGCACCCGGTCTCTCCGCGCCGCCGTCATCGACGACCGTCAGCCAGGGCCAGCGCGCCCGATAGCTTTCCATCTTGGCGCGCGCCAGATCCGGGGTCGGCGTCGACGGATTGACGGCCAGCCGGCCGGCATAGAGATCCTCAAGGCCGAACGGGGCGCAGAGTTCGCGGTCGGGTGTCAGACCGACGCAGGTGCACAAGACCTGGAACCGCCCGATCCCGTCGGCCGCCCGTGCGACCGGTGCGTAGGGCGCGCCGAACCGCTGCGGATACCAGATCGGCACCCGTTTCTGATTCTTGAACTCGACCTCCACGCCGAGGTCGGCCAGCAGATCGGCACCGCGCCGGATGACCGCGTCCTCCGCCTCCCAGCTCGTGTCCTCATCCCAATAGAAGATGTCGTAGTCCTTGACGTTCTCGCCCGGGGGCCGGCCGGCGAGCGTGTTCCAGACGGCCTGGTAGAGGCACCCAGCGACCAGCCAGACCTGGTCGAGCCCCAATGCAGGGAGCCGGTCGAGCAGCGCTACGTTGACCGGATTGGTGAGCGCGTCGGCAATGAAGCGGTCGGTCGGGATCACACGGACGCGCTTATTCGGCTGCCTGGGCGCGGACCCGTACGCCGCCCCGCGGGCCGGTGTTCATCCGGTCGGCGAATTCCGGCGCCAGGGCACGGCCGTCCCGCAGGTTCAGCCAGAAGTCGCCAGAGATCCCGCTTCCGCTCCTCCTCGGGCCAGTCCTCGAAGGCCGAGCGGGCGTGCAGGATGGTGTGATTCGACAGAAGCTGAATGTCGCCCTGCTGGAACACCATGTCGTACCGGAAGGGTTTGCTCATGGCGAGTTCGCCCACGGCTTGAACCGCCTCGAGCGCGAGACCGGTCAGGGGCTGGCCCGCCTTGGCCATCCCATCGACGATCGTCTTGCCGTTGTAGCGGCACGACATCCGACCTTCGTACCAGGAGAAGACCGGGACCCTGTTGAAGGTGACCTCGTTCGGATCGTCGGTCGCCCCCTCGCCGCGCAGGTCGAAATGGAAGCCGGCCATCAGCGGGGCGAGATAGTCCGGATGCTCCTTGGCGATGTGGTTGTAGATCGCCAGCGAGGAGGCGATCAGGCTCTCGCCGCCCGATTTGGCCGGGTGGCGGCACAGCAGGCCGACCACGTCGGCGGCGTCGCAATGGGCCTTGAGTTGGGCGGCGGTGGTGTATCCGCGCACGTTCTTCGCCTGATAGTCCCGCCCCTGGTCGCGCACATGGCCGAGCCGGTCGCCCTTGGCGTTCTGCGCCACCGGCACACCGAGATGGACGCCGAGCCCCCAGTACAGCGCCAGCAGCGCGTCCTCGTCGTAGCGCTTGGCGTCGAGGCCGCGCACCAGGACGACCCCCCGGCCGTTGTCGATGTCGTGAGCCCAGCCGGCGATGGTATCGGCCAGGCTGGTCAGTGGAAAATCGTCCCGGCTGAACCGCTGGGCGGTCAGGCCGCGCGACAGAACGGCCTCGACGGCGCGGTCCAGCTCGGCGATTTCGCCTGCTGTCAGGTGGTGGATCCAGCCGTCATCGCGCGCCAGATCCTCCGCCAGCCAGCAGGACGGATCCTCGACGGGGCCGTCGGGCATGGAGATAGTCGGCGCGGCAGCGGACATGGTTTCCTCTCCCGGGGTGCCGCTCCGTTTGGCGGTGCGGGCAACCCTTCCTTGGGTAGCAATGCGGCTCTATCGGCGCTTATTGTTTCGATTAAATCACTGCAGGGGAGGAATGTCATGAGGCTGGATGGGAAATCCGCCATCGTCACCGGCGCCAGTCAGGGCATCGGCGCCGCCATCGCCGAAGCCTATGCGAGAGCCGGGGCGGAGGTTCTCATCACCGCCCGCAGCCAGGAGACACTGGACGCCGTGGCCGACGGGATCCGTGCCGCCGGCGGCCGGGCCGAGACCTTCGCCGGAGACCTGAAGCAGCCGGAGACCGCGGCGGCCGTCGTCGAGGCCGCGCTCGGCGCCTTCGGCAAGCTCGACATCGTCGCCCACAGCGCCGGCGCCACCAAATACGGCGACTTCTTCGACCTGACCGACTCGGATTTCGAGGACGGGTTCGCGCTGAAGTATTATGGCGCGGTGCGCATGACCCGGGCCGCGTGGCCGCATCTGGTCAGGACAGGCGGGCGCATCCTCAACGTGATCGGCGTGGGCGCGCGGGTCTCCGAGAAGAACTTCGCCATCGGCGGCTCGGTGAATTCGGCGCTGACCAACTTCACCAAGGCCATGGCAGATCGGGGCGTCGTCGACGGGGTGCGGGTCAACGCCATTCATCCGGGCCCGGTGCTGACCCCCGGATCCGCCAGCGGGTCCAGTTCATCATGCGGGACGAAGGGATCGACGAGGCGGCGGCCCTGGCGAAGATGGAGGCGAACTGGCGGGTGATGCGCCTGGGCAAGCCGGAAGATATCGCGAACCTCGCCCTGTTCGCCGTCTCCGACGCCGGCGACCTGCTCCAGGGCAGCGTGATCGACATGGATGGCGGAGCAACCCGTGCGATCTGACGCCAGCCCCGATCGGAAATCCGCATGAAATCCGCCGGCCTCTGGCTGCTCACCCTCGCCCTCGGAGCCGCCGGCGGCTACGCGTTCTCCAGACTGGGCGTACCCCTGGCCTGGCTTCTCGGCAGCCTAGCCGTCGTCGCCGCCGTCGGCCTGTGCGGCGGCAGGCTGGCCATGCCGCCGGGCGGGCGCCAAACGGGTCAGGTCCTGCTCGGCTCCGCCATCGGCCTGACCTTCACGCCCCCGGTCGCCGCCTATGTCGCCGGCTTCCTGCCGGTGATGATCGGCGCCGCGTTCCTGTCCATCGGTTACGGCGTCCTCGCCGGGCTGGCGCTGCGGCGCACATCGAAGACCGATCCCGCAACCGCCTTCTTCTCCAGCGTCCCCGGCGGGGTGGTCGAGATGTCGGTGCTGGCCGAGCGGCACGGCGGCGACGTCTCCTCGGTGTCGCTGGCCCAGTCGCTCCGTATCCTTCTCGTCGTCACCACGATCCCCCCGGTCGTCACCCTGCTCGGCCTCACCGGCTCCGACCCGTTCGAACTGGTCCTCCTGCCGTTCCAGCCCGCGGGGTTCGTCCTTCTCATCGCCTGTTGCGCCACCGTCGGCTGGCTCGGCGCGCGCCGCAAGATCGCCAACGCCTGGTTTCTCGGTCCGATGATCGTTGCGGTCGGGGTCTCGATCTCCGGCACCGTGCTCTCCGGCATCCCGACCGAGCTGGTCAATTTCGCCCAGGTGGTGATGGGCGCGACCCTCGGTCTGCGCTACCAGCGCGACCGGGTGCTGGCGCTCCGCCGTTTCCTGGCGCCGGCTTTCCTGTCGACGGTGATCCTGGTCGGGCTGAACGTGGCCACCGGCGTCGTCATCGGCCTGATCGTCGGCCTGCCCCCGGCGACCATGGCCCTGGCGATCTCGCCCGGCGGCATGGCCGAGATGAGCATCACCGCCAAGGTCCTGCATCTCGGCGTGCCCATCGTCGTCGCCTTCCACGTGGTGCGGATCTTCCTGGTGATCGGCTTCACCGGCCAGGTATTCAAGCGGGTGTTCCTGCCGCGCGCATAGGCGTACTTAGCGGTTTGACGGGCCATCGGACCGCTCCTACCCTCGACCCAACCACAAAATCCGAGCTCCATGGGAGGAGACGATGACCGCCAGTGACCGCCCCGACGTCACCCGTGAGCTCGGCGATTTCGCCGCCGGGCTTAGCCTCGCCGACATCCCCGAAGACGTGACCGCCCGCGCCCGCACGTTGATCCTCGACACCATGGGCATCGCCGTCCGGGCCCGGCACGAGGCGGAGTCGACCCCGTCCCTGATCGCCGCCGCCAAGGCGCTCGGCTACGCCCAAGGCTCGGCCCGCGTGATCGGCGACGGCGACGGCTGGACCCCGCCGGGAGCGGCCTGGCTGAACGGCGCGCTCGCCCACAGCCTGGATTTCGACGACACCCATGCCGGCGGCTCGATCCATCCCTCCGCACCGATCGTCCCGGCCGCCTTCGCCGCCGCCGAGATGTCCGGCTGCGACGGCGCCACCACCCTGGCCGCGATCGTCGCCGGCTACGAGGTGCAGATCCGCCTGTCCCGCGCCCTGAACCCGACCGATCACTACAATCGCGGCTATCATCCGACGGCCACCTGCGGCGTGTTCGGCGCCGCCGCCGCCGCCGGACGCTGCTTCGGCCTGTCCGGAGAGCGCATCGCCGCCAGCTTCGGCATCGCCCTGAGTCAGGCCGCCGGCAGCCTGGAGTTCCTCGCCAAGGGCTCCTGGTCGAAGCTGTTCCAGGTCGGCTGGGCGGCGCAGAGCGGCCTGGTCGCCGCCCGGCTCTCGGCCGAAGGGTTCAAGGCCCCGGCCCGCGGCGTCGACGGCAAGCGCGGCTTCCTCGCCCTGTACGCTCCGAACGCCACGCCGGCGACGGCGGCGGCCGGCCTCGGCAGCGTGTGGGAGACGCTGAACGTCGCGGTGAAGCCCTACCCGTCCTGCCGCTACAGCCACGCGCCGATGGATGCGGTGATGGCATTGCGCGCCGCCAACGACATCAAGGCGGAGGAGGTCACCGCCATCCGCATAGGCCTGCCGGCCAACGGCATGAACATCATCGGCGATCCGATCGAGACGAAGCAGAAGCCGGTAACCGTCGTCGACGGCCAGTTCTCCATGCCGTTCCTGGCCGCCGCCGCGCTCCGCATCGGCGGCTTCGGCTGGGACGACTACAAGACCCACCTCACCGACCGGGAAACCCTCGACCTGACCACCAAGGTCACCTGCCACCTGGACGCGCGCTGCGATGCCGCCTTCCCGGCGAACATGGCCGGCACGGCGACCATCGAGACCGCGCGCGGCACGTTCGAGACCTTCGTCGAGGTGCCGAAGGGCGAGCCGGACAACTGGCCGAGCGATGCCGAGCACCGGGCCAAGTTCGACGCCCTGGTCGGCCCCTATCTAGCCTCAGACCAGGCCTCGGCCCTGGCGGAGGCGATCCTGACCCTCGACCGTCAGACATCGATCGCCGGCGTGCTCGACCTGTCCCGCCCGGCCCGACAGCCCCTGCGCGCGGCGGGGGAGGAATGAGCGGACAGAAGGACGGCGACGGCCGCTACTACGAGGACTTCGCGGTCGGTGACGTCTACGAGCACTGGCCCGGCCGCACCATCGGCGAGGCGGACAACACCTGGTTCACGCTGCTGACCATGAACACCCACCCGGTGCATTTCGACGTCGAGTACGCGGCCGGGACCGAGTTCGGCAAGCCGCTGGTGAACTCCTGTCTGACGCTCTCGATCGTCACCGGGATGACGGTGCGGGACACCTCCCAGCGGGCGATCGCCAATCTGGGCTGGACCGATGTTAGGATGCCGGCCCCGGTCTTCGTCGGCGACACGCTCTACGCCAGCTCGGAGATCCTGGAGACGCGGGAGTCGCAGTCGCGCCCGCATCAGGGGATCGTCCGCTTCTCCACCACCGGCCGCAAGCAGGACGGGACGGTCGTGATGACCTACGAGCGCACCATCCTGGTGCCGAAACGCCCGCAGGAGGACTGAAATGGCCGTGGCCGAAGACCGGAGCGCGCTTGCGGAGCAGGAAGCCCTCATCCTGGACGTGGTCGACCGGTTTCTGGAACGCGACGTCCGTCCCGTCGCGCACGATCTGGAAGCGCGCGACGAATGGCCGGCCGAGATCGTGGAGAAGATGAAGGAACTCGGCCTGTTCGGCGCCACCATCGGCGAGGAATACGGCGGACTCGGCCTGTCGGCGGCGACCTACTCCAAGATCGTGGAGCGTGTGTCGGCGGTCTGGATGTCGGTCTCCGGCATCTTCAACAGCCACCTGATCATGGCCCAGGCGGTCGAGCGCGCCGGCACCGAGGAGCAGAAGCGCAAGTGGCTGCCGAAATTCGCCGCGGGCGAGCTGCGCGGCGGCATCGCGCTGACCGAGCCGGACGCCGGGACCGACCTGCAGGGTATCCGCACCAGCGCCCGCCGCGACGGCAACGGTTACCGGGTGAACGGCACCAAGACCTGGATCTCCAACTCGGTCCAGGGCCACGTGCTCGCCGTGCTGGTGAAGACCGACCCCCAGGCCGAGCCCGTCACCGGGGCATGTCGCTGATGCTGATCGAGAAAGGCGACGGGGTCTCGGTGTCGAAGCTGGAGAAGCTCGGCTACAAGGGCATCGATTCCGGCGAGCTGGTCTATGACGACTGTTTCGTGCCGGCAGACAACCTGATCGGCGCGGAGGAAGGGCGCGGCCTGCAGCAGATCCTCGGTGGGCTGGAGCTCGGCCGCATCAACGTGGCAGCCCGCGGCGTCGGCATCGCCCGGGCCTGCCTGGAGGAGAGCGTGCGCTACGCCCAGCAGCGCAAGACCTTCGGCAAGCCGATCGCCGACCATCAGGCGATCCAGTTCAAGCTGGCCGACATGGCGACCCAGGCCGAAGCCGCCCGGCTGCTGGTCGAACAGGCGGCCAAGGCCTACGACCGGGGCGAGCGCTGCGACCTGGAAGCCGGCATGGCCAAGCTGTTCGCCACGGAGGCCGCCGTCCACAACGCCCTGGAGGCGATGCGCCTGCACGGCGCCTACGGCTATTCCAAGGAGTTCAACATCGAGCGCTATTACCGCGACGCTCCGCTCCTGGCGATCGGCGAGGGGACCAACGAGCTGCAGCGGATCATCATCGCCAAGCAGCTCGTCGCCCGGAATCCGGCGTGAAGCGGACCCCGCGCGGGCTGACATCGATGGTCGAAGCATCTGCTGCGCCGACCATCCAATTGCCGGGGATCGATCTGCGAGATTTTTTATAATATTGAAACAAATTGACCTGTAATAGGTTTTCCCGCGAACGATCGATTCCCCGGTCCGGGGGTCGGGGAGGCGGAGAAACTATAGCCGGCGGCGCCGAGCCGCAGGCGTACTTGTGGGAGGCGGCCCGCCGGACCGCGATGACAAATTCTTCCACCAACACCGCTCCCGCCCGGGAGGAGAGCTTCTGGGCCGCACGCCGCCTCACGATAGCCTACGCGATCGGCCTCTCCCTGATCGCCGTGCTCGCGTCGATCATCTGGTACATCTCCATCGCGATGGTGTCGGCCCAGGGCCAGGTGGCCGCCGAGGTCAATGTCGCCGGCCGGCAACGGATGTTGACCCAGAAGGTCGCGCTGCTGACCGCGACCCTTCAGACGGTCTCGGGCGCCGACCGCAAGGCGCTGGTCGAGGAGGCGTCCGCGTGCCTCGATATGCTGCAGCGTGCCCACGCCATCATGCTGTCGCGCGATGCCGCCGCGCTGAAGGCGACCGCGGCCGAGGGTATCGACTGCCGACCGGGGACAATTCCCGACCCACCCCGCGGCGCGATGTCGCCCGATCTCGAAGAGGCGTATTTCGGCGGACCGCAGCCGGCAGACGCCCTGCTTTCAAGATACATCGCGCTGGCCCGCGACCTGACCGCGCTCCCGGCGACAGAGCGTGACGAGGCCGACCGGCTGCAACAGGCGATCTTCACCCTCGCCCATGAGGATCTGCCAAGAAAACTCGATCAGGTCGCACAGATCGTCCAGCGCGAGGGTGAGGCCCAGTTCGATCGGCTGATCGCCGCCAAGACGGCCATGTGGGGAGCCACCCTGCTCCTGCTGGTGATGGAGGTGCTCTTCATCTTCAGACCGATGGTCGCGCGGGTCGACCGAACTATCCGTTCCATAAAGGACATGGCACTCGTCCTCGCGGAACGGCGGCGCAGCGAGCATGGGCTTCAGCTCGCCAACAAGGCCAAGACCCGGTTCCTGGCCCAGATGAGCCACGAGTTGCGGACACCGCTCAACGCGATCATCGGCTACTCACAGATGCTGGAAGCCGCCAACTCCCTGAAGTTGCCGCCTGAAAAGTGTCGCGAGTACGCCGGCGACATCAGGGCATCGGGCGACCATCTCCTGTCGCTGGTGAATGACCTGCTCGACCTGTCCCGCATCGAGACCGACACCATCGTCGTGCTCAGCGAGATCGTCGATGTCGGCCGCATCGTCGGCGGCGTGGCGGCGATGATGCGCAACCAGGCGATCGATCGGCAGCAGCGGCTTGTCGTCTCCCGAAACGACTTCCCGGTATCGGCCCGAGTCGACGAACGGCTGCTGCGTCAGGCTCTGATCAATCTGGTCGACAATGCGCTGAAATACGGCCGGGATGGCGGCTACGTCCGAATCGACTTCGCGCAGCCGGAGCAGGACGATGTGGAGATCGTGGTGGAGGATGACGGCATCGGTTTCGACATGGCCGATCTGCCGGTGCTGATGGAGCCGTTCGAGCGGGCGGAAACGGACCCGAACTCTGGCACCGGATGGCTTCGGCCTCGGCCTGCCGCTGGCCCAGCGGCTGATCGCGCTTCAGAACGGGAGCCTGACCATGACCAGCGAACCCGGGGTCGGCACCCGCGCCGTTATCCGCGTCCCGTCGGTGGAACGACCCTTCGCCAGCCAGCGGACCAGCCGGCCGGATCCGGCCGCGCCATCCGGGGCCGCGCCATCCGGGGCCGCGCCATCCGGGGCCGCCGCCACTCCGAGCCCGGCCTGACCGGGTGCGGCCTCACAAACCAAGGCCTCGGCAGTTCGGCGTCAGCGATGGGCCGACGGCACCCAGTCGGCGGCCGGCCGGTTCCAGAACCGGTTCGGATTGTCCTCGTCGACCCCGCGGATGTGCAGACTGCGCTGCGCCGGAGTCAGCACGATGACCGGCTCTTCGTAGGGATGGACGTCGTAGACCGCCTCCAGCACCGCGGCGCAATCCGTCCCTTCGGGCAGGAAGCAGCTCACGCGCTGGCACGGCACCTCGACCACGCCGTCGGTCTCCGCATTCCGACCGGTGCCGAGTGAATGAAACTGCTGGCGGCCGGGCGCGGTTCGGAACGCCACTTGGTCATAGTCGCCCCAGACCAGCGGGACTTGGGCGATGATCGCCTGCAACACCGCATCGGCCCGCTCCTCCGGCACTTCGACGGTAAGCTGATGGCCGGTCTCCGCTTTGAAACGCTTGCTCTCAAGGATGGGGGTCATGGTCGATCTCCTCTCGCGTCAGTCCGAAATGGCTGAAGAAGGCGGCATAGCCCGCCGCCGTGACCGTCAGGACGCGCGCCTCGCCACGGCGCACCCATCCGCTTTCAAGCGCCCGGGTCATGATCGCTGCCGCAAGCGGGCCGCCCAGATGCGCGCGTCTTTCCGTCCAGTCCAGGCAGGGCCTGACCAAGGGCCGGCGGGCACGCCCGACCGGCGGGCACGCGACTCCCACGGTCTCGAGAAACCCCGGCTCAAGAAGCTCCAGGGCGTCCCCGTCGCCGCCCAGAAATCCGCCGCTCGATCAACCGCTCCAGCAATCGAACGCCAAGGCGCCCGGCGATGTGGTTGTAACAACTGCGCGCCGTCAACAGCGCCGCATTGGCCGGATTGCGGCCAGCCCGCAGGAGATAGGGCGACGGCGTCAGGCCGCCGAGATGTTCCAGAACCTCCGCCACCTCCTCTGAAGCGAGCCGGTGAAAGACCGACCGGCCGGAGCGCATGGAGACGGTCAGACCGGCCTCGGCCAGATGCTGCAAATGGGCCGTAGCGGTCGGCGGCGATACTCCGCTGGCATGCGCCAATTCCTTGTTGGTGAAGGCGCGGCCATCCATCAGCAGACACAGGATCTGCGCCCGGCTGGCGTTCGCCAGGGCAGCACCGAAGATCTCGAATTTTGCGGTCAGGGTCATACCGCCGATCATGACGCGCACCGGCGGACGCGCAACGGCGTTCACTTCGGGAAAACCCGAACCGTCAGAACGGCAGCAGGCCCGAGAGCCGACGGCCGATCTCGACAACCAGGACCGCCACACTGACCAGAGCCCCCATCACGGGCAGCCAAACGGGAAGGTTCGGGGCTTCCGGCGGCGGCGGGCCGCGGTGTTTCAGCCGCCAGAGCGACAGATTGCACAGCGCGAAGACCGCCAACGTCACCATCGAGGTCGTGCCGGCCAGCGTGGCGATGGGAAACAGCAGGGCGAGCGCGAGGATCGCCGCCACCACCGCGACCGTCGCGATCACCGGCGTGCGGGTGGCGGGGTGCACCCGGCCGAACCATCCGGCCCCGAGATAGGTGGGCAGCGACCCCTGGCGGGACAGGCCGAACAGCACCCGCGAGGCCATGACCATCTGGACCAGAACACCGTTCACCGTCGCCAGCACGGCGATGGCCCCGAGCAGGCGGGGATCCCCTCCGCCCGCCGCATAGACCAGGGCGAGCGGCGCCTCCGATCCGGCCAGCTCCACCAGCGGCAGGACCGCCAGTGCCGTCACCGACACCGCGAGATAAAGTCCGCCGGCGATGACCAGGGTCGCGACGATGGCGATGGGCATGGAGCGGGCCGGGTTCTTCACCTCCTCGGCGACGTTGACGATGTCCTCGAAGCCGATGAAGGCGTAGAAGGCCAGAACCGCGCCGGCGAAGACCCCGGCGATCGGGAACGGCGCTTCCGGTGCCAGAATCTCGGACACCGGCAGACCGCCCTCCCCGCCGGAGACCACTCCGGTGCCGATCACCAGCGCCAGACCGCCGATCTCCACCAGGGTCAGCGCCGCCGCCGCCAGAGTCGAACTCGGCGATTCCCCAGACCGCCAGGCCGCCGAGGAGCAGGCACAGGCCGATGATGGCCGGGGCGGCCGGAATGTCGATGAGGGTGCGCAGATATCCGACACCGCCGACAACGACGCTCGCGGCCGAGATGATGCCCGCCGCGGCCACCATGATGCCGACCAGAAGCGACAGCCGCTCCGATGCGAACGCCTCCCGGACGAAGAGCGCCTCGCCGGCGCTCTTGGGCATCCGCGCAGAGAGCTCCGTGAATGACAGCGCCGTCAGGCCCGCCAGCACCGCGGCGAGGAGGAAGGACACGGGCGTCCAGGCGCCGGCCCGCAGCGCCACTTCGCCGATCAGGACATAGATGCCGGCGCCGATGGTGGTGCCGACGCCGTAGAGCGTAAGCAATCCAGGCCCCAGACGCCGGGCGAGCTGTGTCTCGGTCTCCATAGATCGAGTTCTAGACCTTTTGCCGGCGTCCGACTTGCGCCAGATCAATCCGTCGGCGGGGCGCCGCCATCGGGGAGCGCGAAACGGATCACGCCCTTGACCGTCCGGATATCCGCCGGTTTGCCCTTGCGCAGCACCTGGATCTCGCCCCGGTCCTGCAGCTCAGCCGCCGCCGCCCGCACCAAGCGCAGCAGCGGCCGCCAGGCTGGGGTGTCGTGCGGATTGCCGCCGGCGGCGCGCGCCACCTCGTCGGGGCTGACCGATCGGCCGGCCCCGCCGGCGCGGCACTGCTCGAGAATAAGCGCCTGAAGACGCTCGGCTGTTGCTTGTGGTGGGTCCGTTGCCATATAGCCAGAATAGTCCGACAGGCGGGAAGGACCAGAGGAATGCTGGGCACGATCGACGCGGTGATTATCGGCGTCCTGGCCTTCACCGGCGGACACTTCGTTCTGGCCTCGGCACCGATCCGTGACCGCGCCGTGGAGGCCATCGGCGAAGAGAAGTTCAGGGGCCTCTATTCTCTGGTGATGCTCGGCGCCCTGGTCTGGCTCCTTCTGGCCTACGGCGACGCCCCGTATATCGAGGCCTGGACGCCGGCCGAGTGGACCCGGTGGGTTCCGAACCTGCTGGTGCCCGTCGCCTGCATCCTCCTGGTTGCCGGCATCACCACCCGAAGCCCGACCTCGGTCGGCGGCGAGGCGATTCTGGCGGAGCCGACGACCTTCAAAGGCATTCTGACGGTCACACGCCATCCGTTTCTCTGGGGGACGGGCCTCTGGTCGCTCGGCCACCTGGCGACCAACGGCGATCTGGCCTCGGTGCTGCTGTTCGGCGCCATCGCCGTCCTGTCGTTCGCCGGCATGCCGGCACTCGACGCCAAGATCCGCCGCAAGGTCGACAGCGCCTGGGGGCCGGTGGCGATGACCACGTCCATCATCCCCTTCATGGCGGCGATCCAGGGGCGTACCCGGCTGGACCTCGCCGGTATCGGCTGGTGGCGCCTCGGCCTCGGCCTGCTGCTCTGGGTCCTGCTCTACGGCGGCCATCTGTACTATGCCGGCGTCTCGCCGCATCCGACCTGAGACGCGCCGAAGCCACCTCGTCAGGCGGTTCGCCTAGCTGCTAGGCTCGGGGACTTTCCACCGGCAGAGGCGGCGCGTCATGCCCTCCACCCCTTCCTCCTCTCTTACCCCGCCGATCTTCGACGGCCATAACGACGTTCTGCTGCGACTGCACCGCAAGGACGCGAGCGACGCCGCCACCCAATTCGTGGAGGGCGACGGCCGGGGCCATCTGGACCTGCCGCGGATGATCAAGGGCGGGTTCGGCGGCGGCTTCTTCGCCGTCTTCGTGCCGTCGCCGATGGATCCGAACGCCGGCGGCTTCATGGACAGCATGCAGGGCGACAGCTACGACCTGCCGCTGCCGGCGGAACTCGACATCTCCTTCGCCCAACCCATAGCGCTGGAGATGATGGGCCTGCTTTTCCAGATCGAGAAGGAGAGCGACGGCGCCTTCACCGTGTGCCGCACCGCCGCCGACATCCGCGCCGCCCTGGAGCGCGGGTCGGTGGCCGCGATCCTGCACATCGAGGGGGCGGAGACGATCGACCCGGAGTTCCGCTCGCTGGAGGTGTTGTACCAGGCGGGTCTGCGCTCCATCGGGCCGGTCTGGAGCCGGCCGACCGCCTTCGCCCACGGGGTCCCGTTCAGGTTTCCCGGCACGCCCGACACCGGTCCGGGCCTGACCGATCTCGGTAAGGAGCTGATCCGGCGCTGCAACGACATGCGGGTGATGGTCGATCTCTCGCATCTGAACGAGGCCGGGTTCTGGGACGTGGCGGAGATCAGCGACGCGCCGCTGGTCGCCACCCATTCCAACGCCCACGCGCTGAGCGCGAGCACCCGTAATCTGACCGACCGGCAGCTCGCCGCGGTGAAGGAGACCGGCGGCATGGTCGGCATCAACTTCGCCACCTGCTTTCTGCGGGCCGACGGGCAGATGAACGCCCAGACCGGGCTCGACGTGATGATGCGTCACCTCGACCACCTGATCGAGCATGCCGGCGAGGATTGCGTCGGCTTCGGTTCCGATTTCGACGGGGCCACCATTCCGGGGGATATCGGCGACGTCGCCGGCCTGCCGGTGCTGCGCCAGGCGATGCGCGACCACGGCGTCGACGACGCGCTGATGGAGAAGCTGTGCTGGGGCAACTGGGTCCGGGTGCTGGAAGAGACCTGGGGCGAGTAGCGCCCGGCCGATAGAGGAAGACGGCGTATGGCGACCGAAACCCCACTGCTGTTCCAGCCGTTGACGCTGCGCGGCCTGACCCTGCCGAACCGGGTGGTCCTCTCGCCGCTCTGCATGTACTCGGCCGAGGACGGATTGGCCAACGACTGGCACTTCTCGCACCTGACCGCCTTCGCCCGCGGCGGCACCGGCCTGATCTTCACCGAGGCGACGGCCGTCCGCCCGGAGGGCAGGATCACCCACGGCTGCTGCGGATTGTGGAACGACGCCCAGGCCGAAGCCTACGCGCCGATCGCAAGGTTCATCTCGGGAACCGGCATGGTTCCGGCGGTGCAGCTGGCCCATGCCGGGCGCAAGGCCTCGGTGGCGGAACCCTGGACCGGCGGCAAGCCGCTCGGCCCCAATTCGCCGAGCGATGCCGAGCCCTGGCAGACCGTGGGGCCGTCGGCCCTGCCGGTCGGCGAAGACTGGCCGGTACCGAGTCCGCTCTCCGCGTCCGACATCGCGGATCTGGTCGACGCCTTCGCCGCCGCGGCCCGCCGGTCGCTCGCCGCCGGGTTCAAGGTGGCGGAGATTCACGCCGCCCACGGCTATCTTCTGCACAGCTTTCTCTCGCCCCTGACCAACCAGCGCAACGACGCCTATGGCGGCGACCGGGCGGGGCGGATGCGCTTTCTGCTTGAGGTCGCCGAGGCGGTCCGCGCGGTCTGGCCGGGGGAACTGCCGCTGTTCTGCCGGATCTCGGCCATCGACGGGCCGCAGGACGGCTGGTCGATCGAGGATTCGGTAGCCCTGGCGACGGAACTCGCCGCCCGGGGCGTGGACGTGGTCGACTGCTCTTCCGGTGGCATCGCCGGGCCGCCGGCCTACCGCGCCGACTATACCGGCAAGCCGCTGCAACGGGCGCCACGGGGGCCCGGCTTCCAGGTGCCCTTCGCCGAACGCCTGCGGCAGGAGGCCGGGGTCAAGACCATGGCCGTCGGCGTCATCACCGAGGCGCGACAAGCGGAGGCGATCCTGCAAGAGGGCCGGGCCGACCTGATCGGGATCGGCCGCGAGCTCATGTACAACCCGTTCTGGGCCCTGCACGCCGCCGAAACGCTGGGGGCCGATCCCGAGTGCGCGCTGTGGGAGACGCAGTACGGCTGGGCGATGGTCCGGCGCAGTGAGATCGCCGCCAGTGGCGGGAAGCGGTAGGGGACGGCGCGGTCTTTCTCCCAGCCGCCGTCATCCCGACCGGTGTCCGGATCAGGTCCGGAGTCCGCCGGGATGACGGGATTGGGAAAGGGGGAGAGGGCCCCCTACTCCGCGTAGATCATCTTCTTCGTCATGCCGCCGTCGATCACCAGGCTCTGACCGGTGATGAAGCCCGCCCGGTCGTCCAGCAGATAGAGCACCGCCTCGGCGATGTCCTCCGGCCGTCCGACGCGGCCGACGGGATGCTGGTCGCGGTCGGCGTCGCTGTGCTTCGGGTCCCGGCGGCGGGATGCCTTCTGCCAAGGGCCGGTCTCGATCCAGCCGGGGGAGATCGCGTTGACCCGGATCGGCGGGTCGTCGCGGTCTTCCCGGATACCCAGCGACATGGCCAGCGCGTGGGTCACCGCGACCACCCCGCCCTTGGCGGCGGCATAGGCTTCGGTATCCGGCTCGCTCATCAACGCGCGCGAGGAGGCGATGTTGACGATCGCCCCGCCGCCGACGGCCCGCAGATGCGCCGCCCCGTGCTTGGCGCTCGCCAGGATGCTCACCAGGCTGACATCGAGCACATGGCGCACCGCGTCCAGATCCAGGGCCTCGACCGGGCCGTTGGCGTTGATCCCCGCATTGTTGACGATGGCGTCGAGCCGGCCGAACCGGGAGACGGTGCGCCGGATGGCGTCCGCCACCACCGTCTCGTCGCCGACATCGCCGACGACCGTCAGCACCTGTTCGGGCAGTTCGGCCAGCGCGTCGCCATCGACATCGACCGCCGTGACCCGCCAGCCCTCGCGGGCCAGGGCCTCGACGATCGCCCGGCCGATGCCCTGGGCGCCGGCGGTGACCAGGACGGCCCTGTCCGTGGTCACGGGATCAGCCCTGCAGCATCTTCTTCAGGCGCAGGCGCAGCGCGTTGAGCTTGATGAAGCCGTCGGCGTCGCGTCTGGTCGTAATCGGCCACGGCGCTCTCCTCGAAGGTCACCACGGTCGGCGGAGTACAGGCTCGTCTCGGCGACTTGCGGCCCACCGACCATGACGTTGCCCTTGTAGAGCTTGAGGGCCGGACCATGCCGGTGACGTCGCTTCTGGCTGTAGTCGATCGCCGCCTGCAGCATCTCGCGCTCGGGCGCGAACCAGAAGCCGTTATAGATCAGCTCGGCGTAGCGCGGCATCAGCTCGTCCTTGAGATGCGCCGCGTCCGCGGTCGAGGGTGAGGCATCTCCATCGCCCGGTGGGCGGTCAGCAGGATGGTGCCGCCCGGGCGTCTCGTAGACGCCGCGCGATCTTCATGCCGACGAAGCGGTTCTCGACCAGATCGAGGCGGCCGATACCGTTGGCGCGGCCGAGCTCGTTCAGCTTGGTGAGCAGCGTGGCCGGGCGACAGCGTCTCGCCGTCGATGGAGACCGGGTCGCCCTTCTCGAAGCCGATCTCGACGATAGGTCGGCGGTATCGGGCGCCTCTTCCGGCGAGACGGTGCGCGACATAGATGTAGTCGCTCGGCCTCGATCCGCACGGATCCTCCAGCGACCTTGCCCTCGGAGGAGATGTGCAGCAGGTTGGCGTCGACCGAGAACGGCGCCTCGCCGCGCTTGTCCTTCGGCGACCGGGATCTGGTGCTTCTCGGCGAAGTCGATCAGCTTGGTGCGCGAGGTGAGATTCCACTCGCGCCACGGTGCGATGACCTTGATGTCGGGCTTCAGCGCGTAATAGCCGAGCTCGAAGCGGACCTGGTCGTTGCCCTTGCCGGTCGCGCCGTGGGCGACGGCGTCGGCGCCGGTCTCGTGGGCGATCTCGATCTGGCGCTTGGCGATCAGCGGCCGGGCGATCGAGGTGCCGAGCAGGTAGGTGCCCTCGTAGACGCGCGTTGGCGCGGAACATCGGGAACACGAAGTCGCGCACGAACTCCTCGCGCAGATCCTCGATGTAGATCTCCTTGATGCCCATGAGCTTGGCCTTCTCCCGGGCCGGCTCGACATCCTCGCCCTGGCCGAGATCGGCGGTGAAGGTCACGACCTCGCAGTCGGTAGGTCGTCCTGCAGCCAGCTGCAGGATGATGGAGGTGTCCAGGCCGCCGGAATAGGCGAGGACGACTTTCTTCACGGACTGGGTATCGGACATCGGCTTGCTCACGGCTCCCTTTCGGCGCGCGGCGACTTGGCCGGCCGGACCGGCTGAAGTGCGGCGCTGTACGCGCGGCGTTGTATGGGAGCGGCACGCCGTCGGCAAGGGGCGTTGGTACGGATGCGGGGCGCGATCAGTCGCGGGGCAGACGGATCCGGACCGTGGTGCCGACACCGGGGGCGCTCTCGACCGTCAGGGTTCCGCCATGGAGTTCGACCAGCGCGTTGCTGAGCGGTAGGCCGAGACCGGTCCCCTGCCGCTCGCGATTTTCCAGGGTGTGGGCCTGCTCGAAAGGCCGCAGCAGCCGGGGGATGTCCGCGGGGTCGATGCCGTTGCCGGTGTCGCGCACGATCAGCTCGACCGCGTCCCCGTGGTCGACACAGTCGAGCTCGACGGAGCCGTTCTCCGGCGTGAACTTGATCGCGTTGGCCAGCAGGTTGATCAGCACCTGCTGGATCGCCCGGGGGTCGAGCCGCATCTGCAGGTCCGGGGCGATGCGGCTCACGCTGAGATGCAGATCCGCCTCGGCCGCCCGGCCGCGCACCATACGCACCGCCCGATCGACCAACTGAGCGAGTTGCACCTCCTCGACCATGAGGCTGTATTTCCCGGCCTCGACCTTCGCCATGTCGAGGATGTCGTTGATCAGGCTGAGCAGATGACAGCCGCTGGCATGGATATCCTCGGCATACTCCCGGTAGCGCGGCACGCCGAGCGGGCCGAAGGCCTGCAGCGTCAGCACCTCGGAGAAGCCGAGAATGGCGTTGAGCGGTGTCCTCAGCTCATGGCTCATGTTCGCGAGGAACCGGGACTTGGTCCGGCTCGCGGTCTCCGCGCGTTCCTTCTCGACGATGAGCTGGCGGGTGACGGCGGCGAGGTCGGCCGCATGACGCTCCGCCTCAGCCCGGGCGGCATCGAGTTCCTCGACCCGAGCGCGGAGCACCGCCTCCTTCTGCTTCAGTTCCGTGATGGTGGTGCCGGTGATGATGACCCAGCCGTCCGACGTTCGGATCTCGTTCATCAAGGATACGGCGCCGTCGTCGTACCAACGCTCAAATCTGAGTTCCCGGCGACCTTCATGGTGCAGGGCGATCCGGTCCTCCAACGTCACCTTTCGGCCGTCGAACCGGGTGACCGCATCATTCCGATTGCTATTTATCTGAACACAAGCCTCGAAGGTCATGCCCACTTGCAGAAGATCATGGCCGACGACCTGACCGTAGGACTTGTTCCACACCACAAGCCTGTCGTCGGGATCGAAGAGGGCCAGCCGGATATTGATCGCCTCCAGCGCCCTGTTCAGAACCTCACGTTGGCGAATGATTTCCGTGATCTCGGTGCCGACGCTCACAATGCCGCCGTCGCGCGTGCTGCGTTCCCGCATCCGGAAGGTCCGCCCATCGGCCAGCGCCATCTCAAAACTGTCGTCAGTCAGCGATAGCCGGGCCTCATGCCGCCAGCGGATGTAACCGTCGAGCATGTTATCGACCACCGGATCCGCCTCGGAGGGCCTGTCAGCCGCCAGCATCAGATCCTTGAACCGGCGGCCGATCACCGGATCGACGTCCTGAAGGCCGAGGATGTCGATCCATGCCTCGTTGCACAGGATCAGCCGGTCGTCTGCATCGAACAGGGCAACGGGATCGGGACTGACCACGAAGCTGTCGACAAGCCTCGCCTCGGCCTGTTCGGCGCGACGCTCCGCCGCTTCCAGGCGCAACCGGATGTCCTCCTCCGCGCCGGCCTCGCTCCACGTCAGGAGGATCCCCTCGGGATGCGGAGCGAAACGGATCCGCAATGCCCGCTCCGATCTCGGGCCGGATTCCTCTGTGCCGACGCCCCCGGGCGCGAAGACGCTGTCCACCGATCGGCCGGAGCGCAGCACGGATTCCACAATTCTCTTCGGCTCGCGCCCGAGCCGCTCCCGCAGAAAAGCGCTTACGCTTCCCCCTGTCCAAGTTCTTCGACATCTGGCCCAGGATCAACCGCGCGCCCGGTGTCGCATCTCCACCAAGGAGGTCCATCACGGTCCCGTTTCCGGTACGGACCGGATAAACGAGCATGCCGCCCAGGAATGCCAAATCGATGATGTCGGCTGCGGCACTCAGGCTGCCCCGCGAATTCGCCTCTGTATAATCGCAAATTTCCAATGGCACCGACATTCCGCTCCCCTCGGGCCAGACGCTTGCGCCTTTCGGAGAGAGTGGACCCGGCTCCGTTAAAATTCCCTGAAGCGGACCCGGCAAAGTGTCACTGGGAGGACGACGACATCCCCGACGGTATGCCCGACGGTATCCAAATTCGGACGATCGTCCCCTGACCCACCTCACTGTCGATGGCGATGGTACCCCTATGCGCCTCGACCAGTGCTTTCGACAGCGAAAGTCCGAGGCCCGTGCCCTCCTGCCCCTGGCCGGCCATGTTGGACAGCTGTTCGAAAGGCTGCAGCAACCGGTCGATGTGCTTTCTCGGAATACCCGCCCCGGTGTCTTCGACCTCGAGGACGCAGCCGCCGTTCTTGGCGGCGGCACGGATGGTGATCTCGCCACCGGAATCGGTGAACCGAATGGCATTGGCCAGCAGATTGATCAGCACCTGCTTGATCGCGCGCCGATCGAAGACGGAAACCAAGCCGGCCGGCGGCATTTCGACCACAAGACGCAAACCGGCTTCGGTGATGCGTTCCTTGATCATCCGCTTCACGTCCTGGACCAGGTCATCGACTGCGTTGGCCGTCAGGTGAGGCTCGTACTTGCCGGCCTCGATCTTGGCCATGTCCAGGACGTCGTTGATCAGGCTGAGCAGATGGTGGCCGCTGGCGTGGATATCGTCGGCGTAGCCCCTGTAGCGATCGTGCCCGACGGGGCCGAAGGTCTGGTTCTTGATGATGTCGGAGAAGCCGATGATCGCGTTCAGCGGCGTGCGCAGTTCGTGGCTCATATTGGCCAGGAACTGCGACTTGCTCCGATTGGCCGCCTCGGCGCGTTCCTTCTCGACCTGAAGCTGTTCCGCCATCTCGGTCGCCCGGGCGGCATGGTGTTCGGCCTCCTTGCGGGCCCGGCCCAGATCCTCCACCCGGTATTCGAGTGCGAGCTGATGCCCCTTCAGCGCCGTGATGTCCTGTCCGATCAACACACGCCTGCCTTCGCGCGTCACGTCTTCCTGCACGCGCAGGGTACGCCCGGTCTCAGCCACCAGATCAAACTCGAAGCGCCGGTCCGGCTCCTGGACACGGACCACCAGGTCATCACTCTTCAGCAGTGCGCCGCCACGGGCGCGCATGGTCACGCTCGCTTCGGCGATGGCCTGGGCGACCGTCGGGTAGTCCAAGCCTGCGGACAGATCGATCCCCGGTACGATATCCGCCATCCGGCTGTTCCAAACGACCAGGCGGTCATTTGAATCGAACTGGGCGAAGGCCTGACCGATCGCTTCAACGGCCTCCGCCATGCGCTGGCGGTTCCGTTCGATTTCGGTGACGTCCGACGAGGCGAAGAGGCGTTCGCCCATCTCCGTCAGGTACGATCTTCGAAAGGATCTTCCGGCCATCCTTCAGCGGTATCGTCACCCCTTCCGACGTTGCTTCCTTTCGCCGGGCAAACCAGTCAGCGCACCATTCCTCCAAAGTCTGAAATCCTGCCGCCTCATGATCGACGCTGTCGGCACCGTTCTGCGCCAGGTCCTCAGGCGAAAGCCCGCGGACGTCGTCGAGTGTCGAGAACCCCATCGACCGGAGCCAGCGGCTGTTGGCCGCGGATACGCGATCCTCCCGGTCGTAGACCACCAGCAGCTCGGGGCTGTTTTCAAGCAGCGCGTGGAACCGCGCCTCGGCCAACGCCGCCCGGTTCTTCAGAGCCTGGAGATGATCCGGGGCCTTCATAGCCGTCGGCGACAGATACCAACCGACATAGGCTCCCGCCGGTCCGCCTTCGCTACCGCCGTCAGCCCCGTTCGCGGAACCGCCCATCGGCACGATCTTCACGCTCACGAGCGCCTCACGACCATAGGCGTCGGGCAGGGTAATTCCCGCCGATCGCGCCATCCCGTCTGTGAGCGACTCCGCCGTGCGGGCAATCGCCGACCGGCAATCGCCCGGAAGGGCGGTCTCAACGGTATCGCCGACAAGGTCGCTGGCGTCGAGGAGCGAGAGCCGCGGGGTTCGCCGCGACCACGGTCAGCCCCTGGCCCAGTGGTGCCAGCACCAGAACCGCCTGCTCAAGCGGAGCGATCACCGCCTGTATGGCGGCGGTCTCTCCACCACCAGAGTGTAGGGCCGATCGCTCCAAGGTCTCAACGCTTCCGAGATACAGTTCGAGTCATGACTCTCAGAATACGGCTGCGGTCCCTAATGCAGGGTTAACGCAGAGGGGGCCGCCGCCACGTCGCGTCCGCAGGTCTCACGCGCCTGCAGCCCTATTCGTTCCGCAGCATCGGTGCCGGCCGTTGGCCCAGCGCCCGCCATGTGCCGACGAAGCCGAAGGACACGGTGATTCCCGTCGCCAGCAGCGCGGTCAGAGCCAGCACGCCGGGCGGCAGGACGAAGTCGCCGCGCATCACCTCGACCACCACCACCGCCGAGGCCACCGAACCGACCAGAGAGGCGATGGCCGCCGTCGACAGGCCGAGCAGGCCGTATTCGAGCAGATAGGTCTTGACGATCCGCCAGCGGGTGGCGCCGAGCACCTTCAGGATCACCGCGTCGCGCACCCGGCGCGCGTGGCCGGCGGCGATCGCGCCCGCCAGCACCAGGGTTCCGGCGATCAGGGTAACGGCGGCGGTCGCCCGGACGGCGATGGAAACGGCCGACAGGATGCGGTTGGCGCCTTCCAGCGCGTCCTTCACCCGGATTGCCGTCACATTCGGCAACGCGTCGGTCACCGCCCGCTGAACCTCGGCCTCCAGCGCCGGATCGTCCACATGCACCGTCGCGATGACCGAATGGGGGGCCGCCTCCAACGTGCCCGGCGCGAACACGAAGGTGAAGTTCATGCCGAGCGATCCCCAGTCGATCTTGCGCAGGTTGCCGATCTCGACCGTCATCGGCCGACCGAGGATGTTCAGGGTCATGGTGTCGCCGATTCCGACACCCAGCCCGTCGGCGATATTGGCGTCGAAGGAAACCAGCGGCGGACCGGCGTAATCCGCCGGCCACCACGTTCCCTCGACCACCTCCGAATTCTCGGGCGGCGTCGCCGAGTAGGTCAGCCCGCGGTCGCCACGCAGGACCCACGAGGCGTCGGGCTGCACCGGCGCCTCGTCCGCCGGCACGCCCTTGATATGGGTGATGCGGCCGCGGACCATCGGCGTGGTCTGGATCTCGCCGACCCGTCGATGCCGCGCAGGATCGCCATGAACCGGTCGACCTGGTGCGGCTGGATGTCGATGAAGAAATAGGCCGGCGCGACCTCCGGGATGCGCTCGTCCACCTGACGGGACAGGTTCGCCTGGATCAGGGAGATGGTCACCAGCACGGTGAGCCCCAGGCCGAGCGCCAGCGACCACCCCCGGAGTCGGCGCTCCCGGACGGTGCAGATTGGCCAGCGCCATGCGCAGCTCCGGATCGCGCGGCCGACCCGTCCGGCGGGCGCCCGCCATGATGAGCCAGGACGCGCCCAGGAACAGCGCGACGGCGCCGACCGACCCGATAATGAACGACGTGGCGAGCCATGGATCGGTGGCGGTGAGGATCGCCAGCGCCGCCAGCAGTGCGATCGAAACGGCGAGCGCGATCAGGTATGGCAGCCGCGGTCGCCCTCCAAGCGGCGCGATGGCCGAGCGGAAGAGCTGGGCCGCCTTGACCTCGCAGACCCGCCCCAGCGACCAGAGCGAGAAGGCGACCGCCGTCAGCAGCCCGAACAGGCCGGCAAGCGCCAACGGAGCCGGATAGACGGCGACCGGGATGGTGAAGGGCAGCAGCGGAGCCGCGAGCTTGGCGGCCAGGATGGGCGCCAGCGCCCCGACCGCGAGCCCCGATCACGGTGCCGACGGCGGCCAGGATGCAGACGACCAGCAGATAGGTGCGGAAGACCAGACCGCTGGGCGCGCCGAGGCATTTCAGCGTGGCCACCGTCTCGGTCTTGCCATCGAGATAGCTGCGCACCGCCATGGCGACGCCAACCCCGCCGACCAGAAGCGCGGTCAGCCCGACCAGGGTCAGGAACAAAGTCGACTCGGCTGACGAAGTTGTCGTAACCCGGCGTGGCGTTCTCCAGCGAACTCACGCGCCAGCCGGCGTCGGGAAAGCGCTCTTCGAGATCGGCGATCCAGGCCAGGCGATCGGTGCCCGCCGGCAGCACGATCCGATAGTGATGGCGCACCAGGGAGCCGACCTGCACCAGCCCGGTCTCGGCCACCGCCGCGTCGGAGATCATCAGGCGGGGGCCGAAACTGGCGAAATTGACGAGCCGGTCCGGCTCCGCGGCGATCAGCGCCCGCAATTCGAGCGTGGAATCGCCCAACCGCAACCGGTCGCCGACATCGATGTTCAGACGCTGGGCCAGGCTTTCCTCGGCGACGGCGCCGTGAATGCCGTCGCGCACCGAGAGCGCATCGGCCAGGGTCATATCGCGGTCGAGCTCGAGCTCGCCGACCAGCGGGTACAGGCCGTCGACCGCCTTGAGCTCAACCAGCGAGCGTGCGTCGCCCCCGTCGGCCCGCGCCATGGCCCGCATCGATACGACCGTGGAGACATCGCCGGACGACTCAAGATGGGCGAGCGCCTCGGGCGTCGGCCGGCTGGTGCACCATCCGCAGCGCCACGTCGCCGCCGAGAATGCCCCGGGCGTCGCCCTCCAGCCCCGACATCATCGCGGACGAGACCGATCCGACAGCCGCAATGGCGGCAACGCCCAGGGCGAGGCACGCGAGGAAGATGCGAAATCCCTTGAGCCCGTGCGCAGCTCGCGACGGGCGAGGCGCAGGGCGAGCGGTCCGGTGCGCATGATCTACTCCGCCGCCTGATCGGTGTGTCCGCGTGTGGTATCCTCGACCACCCGGCCATCGGCGACCTTGACCGTGCGACCGCAGCGATCGGCGAGGTCCATATCGTGGGTGATCAGCATCAGCGTGGTGCCGTCGTCGCGGGCCAGGCCGAACAGGAGATCGATGATCTGCTCGCCCGTCGCGCCGTCCAGGTTGCCCGTCGGCTCGTCCGCCAGCAGGAGGCGCGGCTTGGCGACCATAGCGCGGGCGATGGCGACGCGCTGCTGCTCGCCGCCGGAAAGCTGCTCGGGGTAGTGCTCCACGCGGTGCGAGAGGCCGACCCGGTCGAGGGCTTCCGCCGCGGCCTCGAAGGCGTCGGAGCGCCCGGCCAGTTCCAGCGGCACCGCGACATTCTCGAGCGCGGTCATCGTCGGCACCAGACGGAAGGCCTGGAACACGATGCCCACATTGTCGCGCCGGAAGCGGGCAAGCGTGTCCTCGTCCAGGCCGACAAGCTCCGTACCGGCCACGCGCACGCTGCCGGAGGTCGGGTTCTCGAGCCCGGCGACGATCATCATCAGCGTCGACTTGCCGGCCCCGGACGGCCCGACGATGCCGACGGTCTCGCCGCCGGCCACGTCGATGTCAATTCCGCGCAGGACATTGACCTCGCCGGCCGCGCTTCTCAGGTTGAGGGTGACGCCCTTGAGGCGGACGATCGGGTCACCGGAGGACGAAGTCATCGTGTCGCTATCCCAGACTGGTCAAAGAACCGGCGCCGTGACGCCGCCCACATGGGGCCGATATGGTCCTGTTCGCCGGCGGATCAATGTGGCTGCGACCTTCCTGCTCGCCGCGGCTTTCCTGCTCCTGTCAGCCACAGGCGCGGTCAGGGCCGAGGCCGTGACGATCCTCGGCTTTGGCAACTCGCTGATGGCCGGCTATGGTCTGCCCGAGGAGGACGCTTTCCCGACCCGCCTGGAGGCGGCCCTGCGGGAAGCCGGCCACGAGGTGACCGTCGTCAATGCGGGCGTGTCCGGAGACACCACCGCCGGCGGCGCCGCGCGTCTTGACTGGTCGCTGGCGGAGGAACCGGACGCGGCCATCGTCGAGCTCGGCGGCAATGACGGGCTGCGCGGCATTCCGACCGAGGACACCCGCCGCAATCTGGACGCCATCCTCACAGCACTGACCGAAAAGGACATCCCGGTGCTGTTCGCCGGCATGCTCGCCCCGCCGAATATGGGCCGGGAATACGGCGAAGACTTCCGCGCGGTGTTCGAAGACCTCGCCGCCAAGCACGGGGTGATCTTCTATCCGTTCTTCCTGGACGGCGTGGCCGGCGATCTCTCCCTCAACCAGCCCGACGGCATACACCCGAACCGCGAGGGCGTGGACGTCATCGTCGATCGCATCCTGCCCCATGTCGAAGATCTGGTGGCCCGGGCCAGGGCGGAGTGACGCCACCCCGTCCCAATCCGACACTCCCCGGCACAGGGCCGGGAAATGTGATTTGGGAAAGTGGGGCGATCGTCCCTCAGCCGCGCCGGGCGTCTACCGCCTCCGACAGACGGTCAAGCACCGCCATGCTGGTCTGCCAGTCGATGCAGCCGTCGGTGATGCTGCGGCCGTAGACCAGCGGCGCGCCCGGCACGGGATCCTGGCGTCCGGCCTCCAGGAAGCTCTCGACCATCACGCCGGTGATCCGCCGGTCGCCGCCGGCCACCTGCGCCGCGATGGCATCGACCACCCGGGGCTGATCTCCGGCTTCTTGTCGCTGTTGGCGTGGCTGGCATCGATCATCACCTGCGGACGCAATCCCACCGCCTCGGCCTTGGCGCAGGCCGCATCCACGCTCGCCGCGTCGTAGTTCGGACCGCTGCGGCCGCCGCGCAGAATGACGTGGCAGTCCGGATTGCCGGCGGTCTCCGCGATCGCGGCGCGCCCTTCCTTGGTCACTGCGAGGAAGTGATGCGGCCGGGCCGCCGCCCGGATGGCGTCCAGCGCGATGGCGACACCGCCGTCGGTGCCGTTCTTGAATCCCACGGGGCAGGACAGGCCCGAAGCGAGCTCGCGGTGGATCTGGCTCTCCGTCGTCCGCGCACCGATGGCCCCCCAGGACACCAGGTCCGCGAAGTACTGGGGCGTGGTGGTGTCGAGGAACTCGCAGCCGGCCGGCAGGCCCATCTCGTTGATCCGCTGCAGCAGATCGCGGGCCCGGCGCAGGCCGGTCTCGATGGCGAAGCTGCCGTCGAGATGCGGATCGTTGATCAGCCCCTTCCAGCCGACCGTGGTCCGCGGCTTCTCGAAATAGACCCGCATGACGATCTCGAGCGTGTCGCGGTGCCGCCGGCGCTGCACAGCGAGCCGGGCGGCGTAGTCCAGGGCCGCCTCGGGATCGTGCACGGAGCAGGGCCCGATCACCACGACCAGACGGTCGTCGCGACCGTGCAGGATGTCGGAAATGGCGGCGCGCGCCGCCTGCACCCGCCGGACGACCTCCGGCTCGCGCGGGTTCTCGGCGATCACCGTCTCGGGCGGGCTGATCGCGGTGATCGAGGCGATCCGCAGGTCGTCCGCGGTCTCCAAGGGGTCGATAGAGATCAATTCCGGCAGGTCGGAGACGCGGCGGTCTATTCTTGTCTCTGTCTCGGTGGTCGCGATGTTCACGGGGAAGTCCTCCTTGTGGAGGCCCGCCGGCGACATGGAAAAAGCCGCCGGAGAGGGCCGGCGGCTTGCGGGATGATTGCTGCGCTGTATCAGTGTCTAGGTCGCGCGCACCCCTGCCTCCGCCGGCTGCGGATAGCCATAAAAGTAAAACCAGAAGCCGGCGAACGCGTGGATCATGGGCGGAGGTTATCCGCGCCCCTGCGGCCTGTCACCCCCGATCTGACCGCCCCGATATTGCCGGGTGGGTGTAGCGCCGCTATCACCGGACCCGTTCGTTCCAGACGCCTTCCCGAGAGGATTCCCGCATGCAGTACCGACCGCTCGGCCGGACCGGCCTCGACGTCAGCCTGATCTGCCTCGGCACCATGACCTACGGCCAGCAGAACACCGAGGCCGAGGGCCATGCGCAGATGGACCTGGCGCTGGAGCGCGGGATCAACTTCTTCGACACGGCCGAGATGTATTCGGTTCCGCCGAAGCCGGAGACCTACGGCCGGACCGAGGAGATCATCGGCACCTGGTTCGCCGCCCGGAAGAACCGCGACAAGGTGATCCTGGCGACCAAGGCGGTCGGCCCCGGCGAGCGGTTCCGCCACGTGCGCGACGGCTCGCCCAGAATTCGATGCCAAGAACCTCACCCGGGCGGTCGAGGACAGCCTGAGGCGGCTGCGGACCGACCATATCGACCTCTACCAGCTGCACTGGCCGGAACGCTCGGTGAACTCCTTCGGCAAGCTCGGCTACGTCCACAACGAGACCGAGACGCCGACGCCGATCGCCGACCAGCTCGCCGTGCTCGGCGACCTGGTGACGGCCGGCAAGATCCGCCATATCGGCCTGTCCAACGAGACGCCCTGGGGGATGATGACCTTCGCCCGCCTCGCCGAGGAGCGGGGTCTGCCGCGGGTGGCCTCGGTTCAGAACCCGTACAATCTGCTGAACCGCTCCTTCGAGGTCGGCTGCGCCGAGGTGGCGATCCGCGAGGATATCGGCCTGCTCGCCTACTCGCCGCTGGCCGCCGGCTGGCTGACCGGCAAATACCAGGGCGGCGCCCGGCCGGAAGGCGCGCGCATGACCCTGTTCCCGGAGAATTTCTCCCGCTACACCAACGACGCCGCCCAGGCCGCCAATGCGGAGTACGTGCAGATCGCCCGGGACAACGGTCTCGACCCGGCGCAGATGGCGCTGGCCTACGTCAACACGCGCCGCTTCACCACCGCCAACATCGTCGGCGCCACGAAGCTCGAGCAGTTGGAGGCCAACATCGCCAGTCTCGACGTGAGGCTCTCCGAGAGCGTGCTGGCGGCGATCGAGGAGGTGCACAGCCGGATCTCCAATCCGGGACCGTAAGGCCCACATCCAGATCATGGCCCGTTTGTTCGTCGCCCTCGATCCGCCCGAACCCGTGAAGGATGCCCTGGGCGATCTGCAGACCGGACTGCCGGAGGCGCGCTGGCACGACATCGACGACCTCCACCTCACCCTGCGCTTCATCGGCGAGACGGATCCCGGGACGGAAAGCGAGCTGGTCGACGCCCTCGACCTGCTCGACCACCCGGCCGTGACCGTGATCCCGCGCGGCTACGGCCATTTCGAGCGCAAGGGCAAGCCGGCGGTGCTGTTCGTCGCCGTGGAGACGACGCCGGACCTGGCCGGGCTGCAGCGGCAGGTCGACCGGCTGGTCCGCGGCTGCGGCGTGGCGCCGGAGCCGCGCCGCTTCACCCCGCATGTCACCCTCGCCCGGTTCCCGAAGAGCATCGAGGCGGGCCGGGTCGGCCGCTGGCTGGAAACCGCACCGGCGCCGGAGATCCCACCCTTCACCGTGGATGCGGTGACCCTCTACCGAAGCCGCCTGCGTCCCGAGGGCCCGCGCTACGAGCCGCTGCACCGGTTCCCGCTGGATGCCCTGCCGGACGAGGACAGCACCGGCTGGGCCGACCGCCGTCCCAACGCATATCCGGATCCGGACGACGGGGCCGATCCCTGCTAGGGTGCGACCTTTCTTGCGCCCGCCGGAGACGCCGATGCCCCTGCCCGACCCCCTTCCGCCCGATGCGTCGATCGTCATCCTGACGGGTGCCGGGATCTCGAAGGAATCCGGGCTCGACACGTTCCGCGACGCCAACGGTATCTGGTCCAAGGTGCGGATCGAGGACGTGGCGACGCCGGAGGCCTTCGCCCGCGACCCTGTACGGGTGCACGGGTTCTACAACGCCCGGCGCCGAAGCCTGCTGAACCCGGCGGTGCAGCCGAACGCCGCCCATGCCGCGCTCGCCCGCCTCGAGGCGGAGTGGCCCGGGCCGGTGCTGCTGGTCACCCAGAACATCGACGACCTGCACGAGCGCGCCGGTTCCCGCGATCTGATCCACATGCATGGCGAGATGCTCAAGGCGCTGTGCGAACTCTGCGACGCCAGCAACCCGTGGCGCGAGGACCTGTCCGAGGATGCGATCTGCCCGCGCTGCGGCAGTGCCGGCGGGCTGCGGCCGGACGTGGTGTGGTTCGGGGAGATGCCCTACGAGATGGACCGCATCTTCGCCGCCCTCGCGCGCTGCGACCTGTTCGTCTCGATCGGCACGTCGGGCAACGTCTATCCGGCGGCCGGCTTCGTGCAGGAGGCGCGCATGGTGGCCGGCGCCCATACGGTCGAGCTGAATCTCGAGCCGTCTTCCGGCGTCACCGACTTCGCCGAGGCGCGGCACGGCCCGGCGACGGAGATCGTGCCGGCCTTCGTGGACGACGTGCTGGCGCGGGCGGACTGACCGGTCCGCTCAGCCGTCGATCGCCGTCTCGAGCCGCGCCCGGAGCGCCCCGGGATCGGCATCGGAAATCTCGAAAGTCTTGCGCCGGTCGGTCGCGCCGCGCACCAGGGCAAACGACGATTTCGGCAGCTTCCACCGTTTGGCCAGGAGAGCGATCACGGCCCTGTTCGCGCGCCCGTTCTCCGGAGCGGCGGTGACGGCGACCTGCAGCCAGCCGGTACCGGTCTCATCGGCGACGACCGGACCGATCCGGTCGGCCGAGGCGTTTGGTGTGACCCGGACGCGGATCTGCAGCCGATCGCTTCGCTGGGTGAAGGGTGAGAGCGGGCTGGGCGTCACGGATGTCCGCCTCTGGACCGCACGCTACAGGCCGCACGCTACGGGCCGCACGCTACAGGCCGCGCGCGACCTCGTTCAGCAGCCGCACGCTGAACTGCAGCAGCAGCACCAGGATCACCGGCGAGATGTCGATCCCTCCGAGATCCGGCAGCAGGTTGCGGATCGGCCGCAACATGGGCTCGAAGATCCGGGAGAGGAAATTCATCACCACCTGGACCACCTGATTGTAGGCGTTGAGGACGCCGAACTTCACCAGGAGGTCGATCACGATGTAGACGAACAGCGCGATCGTCAGATAGTGGACCACCGCGCCGATCAGCCAGATTACCGAGTTCATTGCCGCAAACCGCTGTTATGTCAGACCAGAAGGTAGCGACGCGTCGCACGGCGAACAAGGCCAAGCGCGGTTTTTGCCGCGCAGACCGCTTTCCGGGACGGGTCTGAGGCGCGTCCGGGACCGCGACCCCGCCGCCGGACGCCGACGCGGGCCGCGAAACCGCCCGGTCGCCCTGTTTTCGGCGGCGGTCGCAACACCGCAATCTCGTC
Source organism: Thalassobaculum sp. (assembly GCA_048983575.1). Taxonomy (GTDB): domain Bacteria; phylum Pseudomonadota; class Alphaproteobacteria; order Thalassobaculales; family Thalassobaculaceae; genus Thalassobaculum. Next base: position 187,228 of record JBLZTD010000001.1, read on the forward strand.
CTTGAACTCGGCGGGGGAAGTTTATATGTTCCGCGCACTCTGCACGGGGGGCCTGCCCCCTGTCCCAGTCGGTGGGGCCGTAGCTCAGCTGGGAGAGCGTCGCGTTCGCAATGCGAAGGTCGGGAGTTCGATCCTCCTCGGCTCCACCAAAATCTCCGACCCTGCCGGCAAGTAAGAGCGGACGGCCGATATCGACGGCGGGACTGTGATCGATCGCTCGACCGTCCTCCCGGAACCGGAACCGACGTGGCGCGGCGGTCGGCCGACACCCCATCCCCGGACCGGACCGGGAGACCGGGGCGCCGGCCTGCGCGTCAGAAGAACTGGAACATGTCCGACGTAAGGTCGGACGACCCCACCCCGATGACCCGCACGTAGTTGTTTGAGCCGAGAGCGATCTCCACATGGCCGTCGGCGTTGTCGGTCGCCGCGGCCTGCACCTGGGCGAAGCCGGTCAGCCCCGAACCGTTCACGTCGGACGCGATATGGATCACGTCGCCGGCCGCCGCGTCGAAATCGACGACCACATCGAAGCCGTTCAAGGCCTCGATATAGATCGCGTCGCTTCCCTCGCCGGTATAGATCCAGTCGACGCCTTCGCCGCCGTAGAGCGCATCGTTGCCCGCGCCGCCGTCGAGCACGTCGATCCCGACCGCCCCACCGGCGACGCCGCCATACAGCGTATCGTCTCCGGCTCCGCCGTTCAGGTTGTCGTCGCCGAACCCGCCGTAGAGCACGTCCTGATCGGCGCCGCCGGACAGGGTGTCGTCGCCCTGACCGCCTGACAGCAGGTCGTTGTCCCGGTTGCCGAGGAGCAGGTCGTTGCCATTCCCGCCAAACATCAGGTCGTCGCCCTGACCGCCGAAGATTGTGTCGGCACCGAGCTGCCCCGACAGGCTGTCGGCGGCCATGTTGCCGTAGATCAGGTCGTCAGCCTGGCCGCCGAACACCGTGTCGCTGTCCTGACCGCCATACAGCGTGTCGTTGGCCTGATTACCGTACAGCAGGTCGGACTGCTGGTTCCCGTAGACGACGTCGAACCCGGCGGAGCCGATGACCGTATCATTTCCCTCGCCGCCGAAAACGCGGTCGTCGCCGCCTTCGCCGTCGAGACTGTCGTTACCGGTACCGGACCCGATCGTGTCCGCGCCGTCGCCGCCGAGCAGGGTGTCGTCTCCGACGCCGAGCGAGATGAACTGCGCGCTGTCGTCGCCGGTGGCGAAGTTGTCGCCGCCGCCACCGTTCACCGTGGCCGAGCCGATGATGCTGGCGAACTCGATATTGTCCAGCTGCAGGGTCGATCCGGATGGCAGCGACCGCACGTCGATGACGAAGGCCTCGGATTGGGTGGCCCCGGTCGTCGCGGCGGTGCCGGTGATGACGATCGGCGTCGACAGACTGGTCGAGGTCGTCGTCGGGATGATCGTGCGCACGTCGAGAGTGGTGGTCGATGCGAGCCTCGTCAGAAAGCTCTGAGCCCCGGTGATCAGCCCCGCTTCGCCGGCGGAATTCCGCGCGTCCACGGCGCTGATGAGCGTGGTCAGCGCCTGGGTGGCCGTCTGCGCCGTCGCCGGGCCTTCGGAGCTGAGCGACGTGCCTCCGGGCAGGGTCGCGGTCACGACGTTGCCGTTGTTGTTGGTATTCTCGACGATCGCCGCGGAGGCGGAGGTCGTCGTCGACGCGTTCTGCAGGGTCTTGGTTTCGGTCGTCGTCCCGGCGCTCGTGTTCGTCGTGGTGGTGGTCGTCGGAACCGTGGGGGTCGTGACCGTGGGCGTCGTGCTGCCCGTGTCACCACCACCACCGCCGCCGCCGCCGCCGCCATTGCCGGCCGGTGCCGAGATCGTCAGCCCCAGGGCCGGCGAGTCGCTCGACACGTTGCCGGCACTGTCCAGCTCGCGGATGGTGATGGCGTAGGATCCCGCGGACAGGGAACTGGCCGTCACGTTGTAGGTCCCGGCCGCCTCGCTGGTGAATGTCCCGACCGTCACACCGTTTGCGAGCAGCGCATGCACGGCGCTGCCGGTGGCGTTGGTGCCGTTGAAGGTCGGGGTGGAGACCGTGGTCACGTTATCCGTGCTGCTCGCGCCGTCGTCGCTCGACGCGATCAGATCCGGCGTCGCCAGCGTTCCCGGCGCGGCGGGCGCGGTGGTATCGATCACCACCGTCAATGCCGTACTCGCCGGACCGTCGTTGCCGGCGACATCCTCGGCGCGGGCGGTGATCTGATTGGTGCCGGCCGCCAGAGTCGTCGTCAGCGTGTAGGTCCATGCGCCGTTGCCGCTCGCCGTGGCGGTGCCGACGGTCGCCCCGCCGACCAGCACGTGAACCAGCGAATTCGCAACCGCGCCGGTTCCGGTGACGGTTGGCGTCGCGTTGTTGGTCAGGTCGTCGGTGCTGCTGCTACCGCTATCGCTCGATGCCAGCAGATCCGGCGTTCCCGCCGTGCCCGGCGCCGTCGTGTCGATGACGATACCCAGTGCCGCCGAGGCCGGTCCGGCATTGCCGGCGGCGTCGGTGACGCCGGCGGTAACCGCATAGGAACCGGCGGCCAGGGACAGGGCATAGGTCCAGGAGCCGCCGGACGCCGTCGCCACACCGACCGTCGCTCCGCCGACCAGGACGCTCACAACGTCGCCGTTGGTCGCCGAACCGCCGACCTGCTGCGTGGTGGCACTGGTGATGTTGTCGGTCGAACTGGACCCGAGGTCGCTCGCCGCCAGCAGGTCGGGCGCGGCGAGGGTCGTCGGCGCCGTCGTATCGACCGTCAGGCCGAGCGCGCTCGAGGCGGCACCGGCGTTGCCGGCCGTATCGGTCGCCGAGACCGTGACGGCGTAGGAGCCGGCCGTCAGTGACAGCGAATACGACCAGGAGCCGCCGGCGGCGGTTGCAATCCCCGCCGTGACGCCGCCAACCAGGACGCTCACCACGTCGCCGGTGGTGGCCGAACCGCCGATCTGCTGGGTCGACGCGTTGGTGATGTTGTCGGTGCTGCTGCTGCCGCTGTCGCTCGCCGCCAGCAGGTCCGGCGCCGCGAGGGTCGGTCCCGTCGTGTCGACCACGATGTTCAGGGCGGTGGACGCCGTCGACTCGGCGGTACCGCTGTCCTGAATCGCCGTGATCGCGTTCGTCCCCGCCGACAGCGTCGTCGAGAATGCGAAGGTCCAGTTGCCGCTGCCGTCCGCGGTGGTCGTCCCGACGGTGACGCCACCGACCAGCACATGCACGGCGTTGCCGGCCGTCGCGCCGGTGCCGGAGACGGTCGGCGTCGCGTTGTTGGTGATGTTGTCGGTGCTGCTGGTTCCCGTATCGCTGGCAGCGATCAGATCCGGCGTGCCGGGGGCGGAGGGACCTGCGAGCTCGAAACGGATATTGTCCAAGCCGACGCGCCAATTAGCACCGCCCGTATACGAAACGGTGAACGACGTGATGCCGGTCCAGTCGCCTGGGGTCAGGGTGGCGATGGCGCCGACGATCGAGCCGCTGTTGTCGGCGAGGATGACCGCACTGCCGGTGTTCGGCGTGAAGGTGTAGTTCCCTAACCCATCATTGTTCGTGAACTCGCCGATCTGAAACTGGGTGACGTTGACCGCCGTGCCAAAGGTCAGCGTATAGCTGGTCGTGTTGGGAATGACCCCCGGATCCAGGAAGCCGGAGCTCACCCCGGCCATCGCGACCCCATCGGACTTCGTGACGTCGATCGTCACGCCGCCCTCGTTCGAGGTCAGCGTGGTCGTGGTGTTGATCGTGGTCACGATGCCGAACGTGCCGACGATCAGCAGCCCGGGATAGGCGGCCCGGGCGTCTTCCGCGAAAGCCAGATCCCTGGAGGTTGGCAGGTCCCAGTCGCCGCCGAGAGATGCCGCGCCGGTCGGAGTTGCGGATGCGACCACCCGGCAGCCCAGCATCTCGGACAGGCGCGCGACGAACGACGCGCCGGCCGGTCCTTCGGCGACGGAGCAGCCGTACAGAATGATCTCCGCGTCGTCGGCCAGGGCGGAGCGGATCCGCGCAAGCATGTCGGGACGCGCGGCGAAGGACGCCGTATCGACCTCACCGCCGCATAGCAGCAGCTTTCCGGACGCACCGTGCGACAGGATGTGAACCGCCTCGATGTCCCGCCGACCGGCAAGGGCGAAACCGATGGAATCAATCGGGTTCGCCTTTGCCGGCAGGGGCTCGATCTGGACGTCCGGGCGCAGGCCCGCGATCAGAATCTCCGCGTCGTCCACGCCGGAATCGAGAAACAGAACCTCTTTGGCACCGCCTTGATGCCAGCCCGTCGACCTTGCCATTGCTCTCTTGTCCTACTGAATGAACGGAGTGACCCGTTTCGCCGGATCTGACCGGCTTCCCGGTTGCGACGACAGGTCGGGCCTGGGGCAGCCAAAACCATCGTCGCGGACCCAATGGTCGGAAGGTGTCGCACACATTCCTTAACTAAAAGTTAGTTCTAGCTTCTAAATTCGAGTTATCTGCCAATAACTTGTTATTCAAATGATATTTTAGATGATTTTGTTGAAAATATTTTCCTTCCAGATGCCACCTGATTCTGAACAGCGCTGAAGGGCCTGATCGAGACCCGACGACCCGCTCCCAGAGATCATCTCCGCTGACGACACCGAGGTCGCCCTGGTCTCACGCGGGGTCAGCGCCCGATGAATGCGGTCGAAAAGACGCGATTGGCCGACCGGTCCCCGGCGGGTACCATCCCAGTTCATCCGAACGCCACCAGGCGCGCGCCGGGGAGGGTGCTGGTTGGAAACCGGAGCAGAATTCTGGATCGCCCTTGGAACGGCCGCAGGGGCGATCGTTTTAGTCGGCTTGCTTTCGGTCGGATTGAGGGCGCGCAACGCATCCCTGCGCGATGCGGAAGCCCAGATCAAGCGGCTGCGTTCTTTCATTGCCGTCTCCGCCGACTGGACCTGGGAACAGGACGAGCATCTGCGCTTTACGCATGTCTCGGAGTCGGTCCGCAAGGTGTTGAGTGTCAGTCCGCAGGACTGTCTCGGAAAGACCCGCCGCGAGGCTTTTCCGGACGCCATGGACAACACCGCTCTTGCCGCGCACGAGCAATTGCAGGCCCGCCATGCCCCGATCCGCAGCCTGCGGATGCGCCACCGGATCGAAAACGGCGAGTTCCGCTATGTCGAAATCGACGGCGACCCGGTCTTCGACGACGCCGGCATCTTCCGCGGATACCGGGGCGTGGGTCGGGATGTCAGCCTTCAGGTGGAGGCGGAACGGGAGGCGACCGAGACCCAGCGCCGGTTTCTGAGCGCCATCGAGGCGCGGTCGGAAGGCATATCCTTCTGGGATTGGGACGACCGGTTACGGCTCTACAACAGCGCCTATCTTGCCCTCGCTCCCGGAGCCGAGAGTACGCTGCGGGAAGGCGTGCGGTTCGAGGACTACATCCGTGCCTCGGTCGACAGCGGCTCCATCCCCGACGCGATCGGCCGCGAGGAACAGTGGATCGCCAACCGGCTGGAGATGCGCAGACGCGCGCCGTCCAGCCACGAGCTGGTACGCGGCGACCGCTGGCTGAAGGTCAGCGAGCTCAGAACCGCCGACGGCTGGCTGCTGCAGACGGTTCTCGACATCAGCGAGGCCAAGGAGCGCGAGGCGGCGATGCGCCGGGCCGTGGCCGAGGCGGAGATCGCCAACCGGGCGAAGATGGAATTCCTGGCGGTGATGAGCCACGAACTGCGCACGCCGCTTAACGCGATCATCGGATTCTCCGACGTGATCAGGAACCGGGTGCTGGGCGACGCCATGGACACCTACATGCGCTATGCCGAGCATATCAACGAGTCCGGCACGCATCTGCTGGCATTGATCAACGACCTGCTCGACGTGTCGCGGATCGAGGCCGGTCGGCTGGAGATCGAGGAGTTGGCGTTCAGCGTCAACGAACTGATCGGCGAATGCGCCCGAATGCTGAGGGTTCGGGCCGACGACAAGGATGTCGATCTGACCGTCGCGGACGCGGAGACCGCCGTCTGCCTGAATGCCGACCGCCGCGCCGTGAAACAGATCGTCCTCAACCTGGCGTCCAACGCCATCAAGTTCACGCCCGCCGGAGGGAGAGTCCGCCTGAGCTACGCGATTGACGGCCGCAGGCGGGTGCAGGTCACGGTCGCCGATACCGGCATCGGCATTCCGGCTGACCGCCACGATGTCGTGTTCCGTCCGTTCGAACAGCTCGAGAACGCCCACTCCCGTCGCCACGACGGCACCGGCCTCGGCCTCTTCATCACCCGCAATCTCGCCGAGGCGCACAAGGGCGTGATCCATCTCGACAGCACGGTGGGCAAGGGGACGACGGTGACGGTGACGTTTCCGGCGGACCGTACGATCGACCTGCCGGATCCCAAACCGAGCGCGATCCCGCGCGGCTCCGGTGTCGCTTAGCTAGAGGGTGCTCCGCCGCACGATCGCATCCTCGCGACCGGCGATGCCGGGCTGCAGGGCGAGGCCGAGCCCCGGTCCCTCCGGCGCCCGGATCCGTCCTTTCTCGACCGGCGGCAGGGCCGTCACCAGGTCGCCGTACCAGCCGTAGTAGAACGCCCGCACCATCTCCTGGATGAAGCAGTTGCGGGTGTGCAGCGCCAGATGGGTCGAGGCGGTCAGCGCCACCGGGCCGGTACAGTCGTGGAACGCCACCGGCACATGCCAAGTATCGCAGAGCGTGGCGATCTTCCGCCCCTCGGTCAGCCCGCCGCACCAGGTCAGGTTGGCGATGATCACGCTCAACGCGTCGAGCTCCACCAGGTAGCGGTAGTCGGCCTTGCCGCCCCGCGTCTCGCCGACGGCGATGGGAGAGGTTGTCGAGCGCGCCACCTCGCCCAGGGAAGCCAGATGATCCATGAACACCGGGTCCTCGACCCAGGCGGGCTCTATATCCTCCAGCGCCCGGGCGATCTTCACCGCGCTCGGCCGGTTCCACATGGAATGCAGCTCGCACATGATGTCCATCCGGTCGCCGACGGCGGCCCGGATCTTCTCGAACGGCTCCAGTCCCTTCTTCAGGTCGGCGGCGGAGATGGCCTGACCCTGACTGGCCTCCGCGGCGTAGTCGAAGGGCCATATCTTCATCGCGTCGATGCCCATCTCCAGCAGCGAATGGGCCAGTTCGTCGGCGTTGTTCAGAAAGGCGCCCAGGTCCTCGTACGGCCCCTCCTCGGCCCCGATGCCGAAATTGGCGGTGCCCTGGACCGGCTTTGACCGCACGTACTGGTATCCGGCGCAGGTGTTGTAGACGCGGATGTCGTCGCGGGTGGCACCGCCCAGAAGCTGGTGGATCGGCTGTCCGGCGGCCTTGCCCCACAGGTCCCAGAGCGCGATGTCCACGGCGGAGCGGCCGCGCTGCTCGGCGCCGGCACCCGTGAAGCCGATATAGCCGATCAGGTTGGCGTGATGCCGTTCGATCAGCAGCGGGTCCTGACCGAGCAGATAGGGGGCGATGATGCTGTGGATATGGGCCTCGGCCGCCGGCGCGCCGTAGAACGTCTCGCCGAGTCCTGTGATCCCCTCATCCGTCTCGACATGGACCCAGAGCAGGTTCGGGAACTCGTCCAGGCGGATGGTCTCGATACCGGTGACTTTCACGCTGTCCTCCCCTCATGACGGTGTTCCCGTCAGTTCCACCCCGTTGCCGTCGGGATCCTTCATGTAGATCGACGGGCCGTCGCCGCGCGCCCCGAAGCGCGTCTTGGCCGGCTCGCATTCGACGCCTTTCGCGCTCAGATAGGCGGTGATCGCCGCCTCGTCGAACATGGCGAGCTTGATGGCCACATGATCGACATTCGGCGCGGCGCCGGGGGCGGGCCCTCCCGCCTGGCCCAGCTTGCCGTTCATATCGACCAGATCGATCATCGACCCGCCGGCGTCCAGATGCCACAGGCCGAGGGGCTCGTTGTGCTTCGCCACCTTGAGGCCGAGCACGTCGCGATAGAAACCGAGCATCGCGTCGATGTCCCTGGCGCGGATCACGACATGGTCGAGGCCGGCGAGCGGGAGAGGAGTATCGGTCATGGGAACCTCCGAGGATTGCCGGGAAGGCTACGACCGGAGGCGCCTTCTGTCACGCTGTCACCGCGCGCCGAACACGGCGACCCACACATGGGGAACCGCCACGGTGCCCTGGGAAATCGGCCCGGGGCGATAGGCGAGCCCGACCTCGTCGTATTCGGCAGCGTAGAGCGTCCGGGCATGGCCGGGACTGGAGTCCCATGCCTCCACCGCGGCGCGGGCGGAGCCCTGGCCGGCGGCCATGTTCTCCGCGACCCGGCTGAAGCTGTAGCCCGCGGTCCTCACCCGGTCGACAAGCCGCGGGCCGCCGGGACGCGCGTGGCCGATATAGTCCCGCTCGGCCATGTCGTCCGCCTGCATGAGAGCGGCCTGCATCAGTTTGGGGTTGAGGCGTACCGGGGCGGCCCCCTTGCCCGCCCGCGCCCGGTTGATCTCCAGCAGCAGGTCGGGCACGGCATCGACGACTGCCAGCGGCACCGGCCGGGCGACGATGACCGACCACGCCTCCGCCGTAACCCGTCCGTCAGAGAGGCGGAACATCTCCCCGTGATGGCCGATACCGATCCGGACCTCGCCGGGCGCCTTCAGCAGCTCGGCCAGGGCCGGCGAGCGCCGCAGCGCGGTCGAGAGGGTCAGGCGATCGGGCAGACCGCTGACGGCGACCGCCCCGAACTGCGGCGTCCGCACACCGGCGCGCTGGAGCCACGCCCCGGCGTCGGTTCCGCCGGGCGCGGTCACGTCGACATAGCCCCGCTCCACCATATCCGCGACGTGGTCGGCCGCCGCGCGCGTCACATTGGCATCGGTCACCAGCGCCGGTAGACCGTTTGCGCGGCGCGCCTCGTTCAGGTCGCGGATCACGTCCGTCGGCGTCTCGCCGGCCGCTGGAAGCGCGCCGAACGCTGCGACCAGCACGAACGCGACGGCGGCGAAGACCCGCCGGGATCCTTGTCGGACAGGGGAGCGTGGATCGGTCATATCGGACGCCGAGGCAATACCAGTGGATATCGGTCGGGAGCACCCTCCCGGTCCGCCGCTTTGCTACGGCACGACCTTCATGTCGCGGAACTCCTGGAAGATCCGCAGGAACATCTCGTCGGTGCGCAGGCAGTCGTGGAAGCCGTGCAGGCGCAGCTTGAGGGTGTCCGTCATCACGTCCCAGTCGGTACCGAAGACGTAATCGGCGAACGGCCAGGCGGCGACGTCCTTATAGGGGATCTTCTGCAGCCCGTGCTTCTCGACGATGCTGTCCCAGAGAGGGCCCTTGTCGGCCATGAAGTCGGTCAGCGAGATGGTCTGCAGGTCGCCGACCTCCATGTCGAAGAACTTGGCGAATTGGCCCCAGACGTTCTTCCAGCGGAAGAAATCGCCGTTGGTGATGTTGAACACGTTGTTGGCGGCGTTCGGGTCGGTACCGCACCAGACCATGGCGTTGGCCAGGTGCTGGTTGTCGCAGACCTGATAGACCGCCTCGTAGGCCCCCGGCTTGCCGGGAAAGCGCAGGGGCAGGCCGAGTTCCTTGGAGATCGTGGCGTAGACCGCGATGCAGGTGGTGATGTTCATCGGATTGCCCAGCGCGAAGCCGCAGACGGTCTGCGGCCGCAGGGCCGACCAGGTCCAACTCTTCCCCTTCTGCGCATCCCGCAGCCACATCTCCTGGTCGTAGTAGAAGTTCGGCAGCATATGCGGCGGGTCGTCCTCGCGGGCCGGAGTCCTGAACGGACCCAGATGGGAGCCGTACCACTTGTTGCCTTCGATCAGGTGGACATGTTCCAGCCCCGGCGAGGACGTCTCGATCGGCTCCACCGCGTTGACCAGCATGGCGAGGTTCGGCGCCGAATGCTCGGCCCAGGTCGGCCGCGCCTGGAACGCGCAATAGAAGATATGGGTGACGTCGGAAAGGCCGCCGAGTTTGGCCTCGGCGTCCGCCCTGTCCAGCAGGTCGACGGAGACATACGAGGCCGGGCTGTCGAAATCCGGCGCGCGCCGCGACAGGCCGACGATCTCCCAGCCCCCGCGCCGCCCCAGATCCTCGATCAGCTTGCGGCCGATCACGCCAAGCGCGCCGACCACAACCGCCTTCTTCTTTCCCGCCATGCCTCACTGCTCCCAGAATGCTGTTCATGCTGGCCGGCATGGTGACCGCGACGGACAGCGGGGGTCAATGCGGGGAATACCCGCAGGTCTGCCATGGCCGACCTGATACATGAAAATCGGCCGGGAGAACGGGACGGTATCGAAAGGCATCTCCGCCTAGAACTGGATGAGGACCGCAGCTTGTGCCGCGACCGGGTCTCCTGATCCGTCTGCTGCTCCTACAGCCGGTCGACTAAAACGCCACCTCGATCGTCCGTGTCGGGGGCGCCGGGTCCAGCGGCCAGTAGGCGCCCCAGGCGACGTCGTTGAGCAGGTAGAAGGAGATGTCCGCCACCGCGCTGACCGCCGCAAAGCCGGCCGCGGTCGCCGGGTCGGCGGTGAACAGGAGGCCGAGACCGTAGTTCTTCGCCGTGCTCACCACCCGGTAGGTCGCCGTGCGCAGCGGCAGGGTCCAGCCGCCGAACGGTTGCGTGTCCTCGAACCCGAGATCCCAGGCCGTCTCGTGGCCGTAATAGGCCGCCGTCGAGAGGGCCGCATTGGTCAGCAGGAATGCCGGCGCGGCGGCCGCCGTCCCGCCGAGCAGGGCACCGTACAGGATGGCGTCGAACCCATTCGCCATCACCTCGTAGGTCGCGGTCTTGTAGAGATTGCGCTCCCAGACTTCCGATGCGGAAACGCCGGCGACCGCAGGCTCCTGCGCGCTCGCGCCCGGCGGGGCGGACAGCAAGAGACAGACGACGACGGCGGCCGCGACGAGGCGCATCAGTCGGTCACGTAGCGGATCTCGATCACCTCGATCTCCTTCGGCCCCTGGGGCGTGCGGACGGTTACAGCGTCGCCGACCTCGGCTTTCATCAGCGCCTTGGCGATCGGCGAGATCCAGCTGACGGCGCCCGCTTCGGTATCGGCCTCGTCGACCCCGACGATCCGGATCGTGTGCTCGCTCTCCGATCCGTCGTCGTGCAATTCCGCGTAGGTCACGGTCGCGCCGAAGAACACCTTGTCCAAATGGGTCTGCCGGGCGGGGTCCACCGGCTCGGCGGTGTCGATCCGCTTCGAGAGATAGCGCATGCGCCGGTCGATCTCCCGCAGGCGCTTCTTGCCGTAGATGTAGTCGCCGTTCTCCGAGCGGTCGCCATTGCCCGCCGCCCAGGAAACGACCTCCACCACCTTGGGCCGCTCGACGCTGCGCAGATGCTTCAGCTCGGCCCGCAGCGCCTCGAGACCTTTTGGGGTGATCAGGTTGCGCCCCATTTGGGCGTCGAGCGCCTCCTCGGCGTCGTCATGCACCTCGTCGGTCTCGTCCCAACCGTCGAGCCCGCCGTCGTCTTCTTTCACAAATGCCTTGCTCATGGCTCTCATCCTAGCCGCAGAGACGCGACGATGACAGGGTCGGCACCCGGCCGCATACTGGGCGGATGAGCCCGCTCGACACCCCAGCACCGCCCATGCCAGCGATCCGTTTCGATCGCGGCGCCCATTGGCGCGCGAAGATCGGCTACCTGCTGCTGGCGACCGAGCAGACGGTGCAGGACGACGTCATGGCCATCCGGCCCGACGGGGTCGGCGTCCATATCACCCGCGTCGCCATCCCGGACAGCATCACCGTGGAGACCTTGGGCGCCCAGGCCGACCTGCTGGCCGACGCCGCGCGCCTGCTCCTGCCCGACGGGTCGCTCGACGTAGTCTGCTACGCCTGCACCTCCGGCAGTCTCGTGATCGGCGAGGAACGGGTGTTCGCGGAACTGAAGCGAGGCCAGCCCCAGGCGGCGGCGACGTCGATCATCACCGGCGTGATCGCCGCGCTTCAGGCGGTCCAGGCGGCACGGCTGGTCGTCTGCACCCCCTATGTCAAACCGGTGAACGACGCCGAGATCGCCTATCTGGAAGCGCGCGGTTTCACCGTGGACGCCCTCTACGGCATGGAGCTCGAGAAGGACAGCGACATGGTTCGCCTCCCGCCGGACTTTCTGGCGGAATACGCCGTCGCGGCCGCCGCCCGCCATCCGGATGCCGACGCTCTGTTCTTCAGCTGCGGCGCCATGCGCAGCGTCGGAATCGTGGCCTCCCTGGAACAGGCAATCGGCAAGCCGGTGATCGTCAGCAATCAGGCGATGATCTGGGACTGCCTGCGAAAGGCAGGGATCGGCGACCGGATCGAAGGCTACGGTCACCTTTTCACCGTGGCATAGTTCACCTCCCAGCCCCGTCGACAGCCCGCCGGCAATCCACCACCATTGAGCGATTGTTGGGGCTTCGCGATGGAGGGTGGAATGGCGCGGCTGGTCACGATCGGCGACTCCGTCTCCCAGGGTTTCATGTCCGTCGGTGCGGCGCAGACCGGGCAGAGCTACAGCACCCTCCTGGCGCGGATGATGGAACTGCCGGACTACCGCTACGCCGAATGGCCGCTGGGCGGAATCCCGCTCAACGCCGAAGCGCTCCTGCGTCACCTGTCGAAATACTACGGCGACGACATCTGGGGCCCGTTCGAATGGGTCGGCGCGACCCGACGGATCAGCGACTTCCTCGACCGGCTGGAGACCTACTACGAGCGGGGCGACGGGGATTTCCTCAAACCGTATGCCGGCGGAGTCCGGAGCTTCCACAATCTCGCCTCGTTCGGTTTCACCGTATCCGACGCCTGGCAGCTCACGCCGGACGTGGCCCTCGACCAGCTGCTTGCCGGCGAGAACAAGGCGTTCGAGGACCACGCCTTCGCCACGCCGAGCGATGCGTTCTACCGCAGCGCGTTCCGGGTCCTCAATCCGTCGGGCGACCCGGCGCTGAACGGCATGAGCCAGATCGAGTGGCTGCGTCACCATGCCGAGCGCGATCCGGACGGTGTCGAGAACCTCGTGATGTTCCTCGGCGCCAACAACGCGCTGGGCACCGTCCTCCACCTCTGCATCCGCGAGGACCTGAAGGACATGGCGGACTACGGGGCCGCCGACCATCGCGGACGCATGAACATCAATCTGTCGACCCTGGAGCAGTTCGAAGCCGACTACAGCGCGCTGCTGGATCGGGTCCTCGCCATTCTCGACACCGCCGGCCACCGGGCCAGGGCGCCGGACTGGCAGGTCTTCATCGGCACCGTTCCCGCCGTCACCGTCGCGCCGATCGCCAAGGGCTTCGGCACCACGGAGCGCGTCGACGATCCGTTCGGCGTGGTCGATCTCGGCGCCAACTACTACGAGCGGTATGCCTATGTGGTGCTGGACGAGGACGACGGCCTGAAGGACGCGAACCCGCATCTGACCCGCGCCCAGGCGATCGAGATCGACACCCGCATCGCCGGGTTCAACACCATCATCCGCCGTCTGGTGGCCGAGGCCAATGGCAGGCTCGACCGGCCGCGCCTGCACATCGTCGACACCGCCGCCACCCTGCTGCGGGCTGCGATCAAACGGAACGACGGCAAGCCGACCTACGCCTTTCCGGAGGGGCTGCTGCAGGCATTCCGCACCGACGAAGTGCTCCGGCGCTACGATGCCGGCAGGGCGATGGTGGACCTCCCCGGCGGCCGCGCACTGGTGCCGACAACGCGGTACTACCGGGCGCGGCAGGGCCGGGTTTACGACGGCGGCCTGTTCAGCCTGGACGGCGTGCATCCCAGCGCCATCGGTCAGGGCATCCTGGCGCACGAGTTCGCAAGCGTGATGCGGGCGAACGGCGTAATGTTCCGCAAACGACTGAACTGGAACGGTATTATACGGAACGACACCCTGAGCTGGCGGCCGCTGGACATGATCGAGGAAATTTTTCAACATTCGACCCTGGCGAGCTTCCTGTTCCGAGCGCTTCGCACCCCGCCGGAGAAGACGGAGAGGCAGCCGGATGACTGACGCGCACACCGCGGGGCGGTAGCGAGCAGAATAATGGCGGCAACGCTGAGGATATTCGTCAACGACAGTGGATTGCGCGACGCGTTGGTCGCGGAGCCGCCTGCGGAGCACCTTCCAGCCGTTCCCGAGCCAGTGGACGCCGGTTTCGGCGAGACGCTGTACCCGATGCTGGTCGATAGCGGCATTCTCGCCCTTCCCGCGGGCATCGCCTCCGGACTGATCACGACCTGGCTGATTGAGGCGTGGAAGCGTCGCGGCAAGCCGAAGGACACCGTCGCCGGCATCGAACTCGGTGCGCAGACGGCGACGCTCGTGGTGAGCGGCGGCGATGCGGAGCAGATCGCCAAACGCCTTCTCGCTCTCATGGAAGAGGCCGAACGGAAACGGCATGGCGGAGCTTGATCCGGATACGCTCGCCACAATCCTTGAGACGGAAGGCTATGGCCTGATCCCGCTCTCATCGGAGCAGCGTATGCAGGCGGCGCTCGATATCCGCTCCGCGCTGAAGACCGCTTCCACCGAGGCCGAGGGCGCCCGCGCGCTGCGCAAACGACTCGAGTGCGTCGCACAACTGTTGAGCGACGAGACGGCCGGCCATCTGGCCCGCCTGCAGATTTTCTGGGTCGAGTTCGGACTGCCCCACGCCGCCGCGATCCTGCATGACGGGACGCCTGCCATCCTAGTCTGCCGTGGCCTATTCGACCTGGTCCACTTCCAGACGACATTGAACAGTGCCTGCAGCCTGCTACGCCAGACCGAAGCCAAGCTCGGGATGGGCGGCGACCCGGAAAGCCTTCCATCCAGGCGGATGAATTTAGCCGGTTACGTCATCCTGGCTGACGCCTACCGCCATCTCCGCCCACCGGCGACGATCGCGGATCTCCTTGGCCCGAAAGCCCTCCTCGATGTCGATCTGGGCGTCTCCACGTCTCTCGTCCTGCTGCTACTGCACGAGCTCGGTCATGTCGTCCTTGGTCACACCGACGCCAGGGCGGCGAGCGCCAGAGCAACCGTCGACACCGTGCCCGATCCGGGGAAGTCCAGGGAGCGCCTGCGTCTTGAGCTCGAGGCGGATGCATACGCGTTGGACGGCGTCGCGCCGCAATGGCGCGCCCAGATGCTCGCCAGCCTGATCTGTCTGCACAACGTCTTTCACTTTTTCGAGATATTCGGCGTCCGCCCCGCCCGGGAGTATCCGACGGCGGACCAACGGCTGGCAGCCTTGATCGAGCGAATGCCGTTGAGCGGGCCGGACCGGGTCTTCGCCGACAGTTGGCTCGGCGATTATCGACGGCGTGAGGCGACCATCGCCGCCCGCCCCAGCACGGCCGACGAGATGGTGAACCAGTTTGATCGGACGATGGACGTGGCGACCGCCTACCGCGTGGTGGACGAAATCAGGGCAGACCTGAATGCAAGCGGGATCGTCCTGGAAAAGCCGGACATCACGCTGGAGCCTCAGGCTGGAGCCTGAAGGCGGCAGCGCGCTACTCGATCCCCATCAGAGAGTTGGCGAAGGCCCGGGCCTCGAACGGGCGCAGGTCGTCCGCGCCCTCTCCGACGCCGACCGCGTGCACTGGCAAGCCGACGCTCTGGGCCAGAGCCACGACCACACCGCCGCGGGCCGAGCCGTCGAGCTTGGTCACCACCAGGCCGGTGATATCGACCATGTCCTTGAACGCCTTGACCTGGGCATGGGCGTTCTGGCCGACCGTCCCGTCGAGAACCAGGACGGTCGCGTGCGGCGCGCTCTCATCCTGCTTCTTGATCACCCGGACCACCTTGGCGAGTTCGTCCATCAACAGGGTCTTGTTCTGCAGCCGCCCCGCGGTATCGATCATCAGGACGTCCGTACCTGCCGTCTTGGCCGCCGCCAGAGCGTCGAAGGCGAGCGCGGCGGCGTCCGATCCGTGCGGCTTCTCGATCACCGGCACCCCGGCGCGCTCGCCCCAGACCTTGAGCTGCTCGATGGCCGCGGCGCGGAAGGTGTCGCCGGCGGCCAGCATCACCGACTTGCCCTCGCGCTTCCACTGATGCGCCAGCTTGCCGATGGTGGTGGTCTTGCCGGACCCGTTGACGCCGACCACCAGCAGCACGAAAGGCTTGTGCCCGACCGGCTCCAGCGGCTTCGCGACCGGCGCCAGGATCTCGGCGATATCCTCGGCGAAGGCGGCGCGTACCTCCTCGCCGGTCACCTCCTTGTCGAACTTCTCGCGCGCCAGGTTGCCGGTCAGCTTCATCGCCGTCTCGACACCGAGATCGGCGGTGATCAGCAACTCCTCCAGTTCCTCCAGCGTCGCGTCGTCGAGCCGGCGCTTGGTGAACAGCCCGCCGATACCCTCGACCAGCCGCCTGGAGGACTTCGACAGTCCCTCCCGCAGACGGGCGAACCAGCCCTTTTTCGGGGTCTCTTCCGTATCGGTATCGGTCATGCGAAGGAACTCACTGGGAGGCGCTCATGCGGCGGCCCGGGCGGTCCGCTCACCGGTGAGGATGGTACCGTCCCGGCCGGTCAGGGTCACGTCGACGATCTCGCCCGGCACGGCGCCGCCGGACACCCGGATCTCGGCGAAACTTTCGCCACGGCCCACGCCGTCGCGCTCGATCAGCACCCGGTCGGTGCCGCCGATCCGGGAGTCGAGCCATCCGGTCAGGTTTTCGGCGCCGATGGCGCGGAGTTCGGCGGCGCGCGCCTTGCGGGCATCGCCGGGGACCTGGGGCATGCGGGCGGCCGGCGTGCCCGGGCGCGGCGAATAGGGGAAGACGTGCAGATACTGCAGGCCGAGATCGCGGATCAGCGCTGCCGTATTGGCGTGCATGTGGTCGGTCTCGGTCGGGAATCCGGCGATCACGTCGGCACCGAAGGCGACGTCGGACCGGACCGCGCGGGCGCGCTCCACCACCCGGATTGCGTCGTCGCGCAGATGGCGGCGCTTCATGCGCTTCAGCACCATGTCGTCGCCGGCCTGCAGGCTGAGATGCAGATGCGGCATGAAGCGCGGCTCGCTCTCGAGAAGGCGCCAGATGTCGTCGTCCAGTTCCACCGGATCGACCGAGGACAGCCGCAGGCGCGGCAGGTCCGGCACCAGGGCGAGCAGCCGGCGCACCATCTGTCCGAGCGACGGCCGGCCCGGCAGGTCGCCGCCGTAGGAGGTGATGTCGACCCCGCTCAGCACCATCTCCCGGTAGCCGGACGCGACCAGGGCGCGGACCTGATCGACGATCACGCCCATCGGGACCGAGCGGCTGTTGCCGCGGCCGAAGGGGATGACGCAGAAGGTGCAGCGGTGGTCGCAGCCCTGCTGAACCTGGACGATGGCCCGCTCGCGGCCCTGCGCCTCGGTGACCAGATGCGCGGCGGTCTCCCGCACGCTCATGATGTCGTTCACCAGGATCCTGGGCGCGTCGTCGGTGGCGGGCGCGTTCCAGGTCTCCGGGCGCAGCTTCTCCTCGTTGCCGACCACGCGGGCGACGCCGGGAATGGCGGCGTAGCGGTCCGGGTCGATCTGCGCGGCGCAGCCCGTGACGACGACCTGGGCGTCCGGATTCTCGCGGATCAGCCGGCGGATCGCCTGACGCGACTGCCGCTCGGCCTCGGAGGTGACGGCGCAGGTGTTGACGACGATGGTGTCCGCCGCGCCGGAGGCCGTCAGATGCGCCTGGATCAGGTCGGACTCGTGCGCGTTGAGCCGGCAGCCGAAGGTCTCGACCCGGTGAGAGGGAGCTGTCGCGGTGTCAGCCTGATGCGCCATAGGGCGGTAGATGCCTGCACGGGGGTCGGAATGCAAGACTCCGGGCATGATCCGGCGATTGTGGACCGGCCGATCCCTCGCCTACATTGGCAGCCTGTCAGACCAAGCATCCGTGAGAGAGCCCCATGAAGACCTACAAGATCGCGGCCATTCCGGCCGACGGCATCGGACCCGAGGTGATCGCCGCCGGCCTGCAGGCGCTGGAAGCGCTGGAGCGGCGCGACGGGTCGTTCAAACTGGAGGTCGAGCATTTCGACTGGGGCTCCGACTACTACAAGAAACACGGGGTGATGATGCCGGAGGACGGGCGCGAGACGCTGAAGCCCTTCGACGCGATCTTCTTCGGCGCCGTCGGCGCGCCGGACGTGCCGGACCACATCACGCTCTGGGGACTGCGCCTGCCGATCTGCCAGGGCTTCGACCAGTACGCCAATGTGCGGCCGACCAAGATCCTGCCGGGCATCACCTCGCCATTGGCCGGTGTCGGACCGGGGGACCTGGACTGGGTAATCGTGCGCGAGAATTCCGAAGGCGAGTATGCCGGCAACGGCGGCCGCACCCATCGCGGCATGCCCGAGGAAGTCGGCACCGAGGTGGCGATCTTCACGCGGGTCGGCGTGACCCGGATCATGCGCTACGCCTTCAGGCTGGCCCAGTCGCGGCCGCGCAAACTGCTGACCGTCGTCACCAAGTCCAACGCCCAGCGCTTCGGCATGGTGATGTGGGACGAGATCGCCGCCGAGGTGGCCCAGGAGTTCCCGGACGTGACCTGGGACAAGATGCTGGTCGATGCCATGACCGTACGCATGACCCTGAAGCC
The DNA here is from genome assembly GCA_048983575.1 of Thalassobaculum sp. Classification (GTDB taxonomy): domain Bacteria; phylum Pseudomonadota; class Alphaproteobacteria; order Thalassobaculales; family Thalassobaculaceae; genus Thalassobaculum. Next base: position 205,776 of record JBLZTD010000001.1, read on the forward strand.
GCAGAGCCTGGACACCATCGTCGCCACCAATCTGCACGCCGACATCCTGTCGGACCTGGCGGGCGCGCTGGCCGGCAGCCTAGGCGTCGCGCCGACGGCGAACATCGATCCGGAACGGCGCTATCCCTCCATGTTCGAGCCGATCCACGGCTCCGCCTTCGACATCACCGGCAAGGGCATCGCCAACCCGATCGCCACCTTCTGGACGGCGGCGCAGATGCTGGAGCACCTGGGCGAGGCGACGGCCGCGGCCCGGCTGATGGAGGCTGTGGAGAAAGTCACGGCCGAGGGCGTCATCACCCCCGATATCGGCGGGACCGCGACGACCCAGCAGGTGACCGACGCGGTCTGCGAGGCGATCCGGGCATCCAACATCTGACGGCGGCCGGGGCGCATCGCCCCGCACCCCGGTCGGCGGAGCCAGACGCCCCTGGTCAGACCCGCACGGCCCCGTCCTCGCGCGCTTCGAGGTTGAAGGCGGCCGCCATCAGCGCCTTCGTGTAGTCGCGCTTGGGCGCGTCCATCACCTGCGCCGTCGGACCGTGCTCGACGACCACGCCGTCGCGCATGACGTAGACCCGGTGGGACATGGCCCGGACAACCTTGAGGTCGTGGCTGATGAACAGATAGGCGAGGCCGTGCGCCCGCTGCAGGTCGCGCAGCAGATCGACGATCTGGGCCTGCACGCTCATGTCCAGCGCCGAGGTCGGTTCGTCCAGGATGACGAGCTTCGGGCGGAGCACCATGGCCCGGGCGATGGAGATCCGCTGGCGCTGACCGCCGGAGAATTCGTGCGGGTAACGGTCGCGCAGGGACGGGTCGAGTTCGACCTCGTTCAGCACCTCGTCGATCCGCCGGTCCTTGTCCGCCTCGCTCCGGAGACCAAGTTCGGAAAGATCGTGCACGCCCATCCCCTCGCCGACGATCTCGGCGATGGAGAGGCGCGGCGACAGGCTGCCATAGGGGTCCTGGAAGACGATCTGCATGTCGCGGCGCAGAGCACGCAGCTCGCGTTTGCCCATCCCCTGGACCTCGCGGCCGAGGAAGGTGACCCGACCGGTACAGGACTGCAGCCGCAGGATCGCCATGGCCAAGGTGGTCTTGCCGGAGCCGGATTTGCCGACGATGCCGACGGTCTCGCCCTGTTTCACCCCTAGAGTGACGCCGTCCACCGCCTTCACATGGCCGACCGTGCGTTTCAGGAAGCCGCGCTGGATCGGGAACCAGACCCGCACGTCCGAGGCCTGCAGGACGGTCTTCGCGCCCCCGGCCACCGGCTCAGGCATGCCCTTGGGCTCGGCCGCCAGCAGTTGCTGCGTGTAGGGATGCTCCGGCGCGCCGAACACCCGCTCGGTCGTGCCGTGCTCGACGATCTCGCCGTCGGTCATGACGCAGACCCGGTCCGCCACCTTGCGGACGATGCCGAGGTCGTGGGTGATCAGCAGGACCGCCATGCCGAGTTCCCGGCGCAGCCGGTCGAGCAGGGCCAGGATCTGCGCCTGGATGGTGACGTCCAGCGCCGTGGTCGGCTCGTCGGCGATCAGCAGATCGGGCTCGTTGGCCAGCGCCATGGCGATCATCACCCGCTGGCGCTGGCCGCCGGAGAGCTGGTGCGGGTAGGAGGCGAGGCGGCCCTCGGGATTCTCGATACCAACCAGGTCGAGCAGTTCGAGGATCCGGGCTCGCGCCGCCTCTCCGGTGAGCCCCTTATGCAGGGCGAGGATCTCGCCGATCTGCTTCTCCACACTGTGCAGCGGATTGAGCGAGGTCATCGGCTCCTGGAAGATCATCGCGATCTCGTTGCCGCGGATCCGCATCAGGGTGTTCTCGTCGGCGCCCATCAGCTCCTCGCCCTTCCAGGTCACGCTGGAGGCCTCGCCGTGACTGGCGAGCGGATAGGGCAGCAGCTTCACGGTGGAGAGGGCGGTGACGGACTTGCCGGAGCCGGACTTCGCCGACCAGCGCCAGGGTCTCGCCCCGGGCGATCTCAAAGGAGACCCCCCGTACGGCCGGATCGTTCCGCCCGAAACTGACCGACAGGTCCCGGACCCGAAGCAGGGGGGCGGCCGCCATCGCCGGTGTGTTCGGCCCGCTCATGCCGTGAATGTCTTGCGTGGGTCGAAGGCGTCGCGCACCGCCTCGCCGACGAAAATGAGCAGGCTGAGCATGACGGCGAGGGTAAAGAAGGCGGTCAGGCCGAGCCACGGCGCCTGGAAGTTGTTCTTGCCCTGGTTCAGCAGCTCGCCGAGGGACGGCGAGCCGGGCGGCAGCCCGAAGCCGAGGAAGTCGAGGCCGGTGAGCGCGGTGATCGACCCGTTCAGGATGAACGGCATGAAGGTGAGGGTCGCGACCATCGCATTCGGCAGGACGTGCCGGACCATGATGACCCGGTCGCTCACCCCGAGCGCTTTCGCGGCTCGCACGAAATCCAGATTTCGGGCGCGCAGGAATTCCGCCCGCACCACCCCGACGAGGCTGGTCCACTGGAACAGCAGCAGCAGGCCGAGCAGCGTCCAGAACCCGGGCACGATCAGCGCCGACAGGATGATCAGGATGTAGATGAACGGCATGCCGCCCCAGATCTCGATGAAACGCTGGAACAGCAGATCGATCCAGCCGCCATAGAAGCCCTGGACAGCGCCGGCGGCGATGCCGATGACCGAGGCGCAGATCGTGAGGGCCACGCCGAACAGCACAGAGATCCGGAAACCGTAGATCACCCGGGCCACCACGTCGCGCGCCTGGTCGTCGGTGCCGAGCCAGTGCCGGGCGTCGGGCGGGGTCGGTGCCGAACTGCCGAGATCTAGGTCCACCGTGTCATAGGCGAAGGGGATCAGCGGCCAGATCATGAATCCCTTCTCGTTGATCAGCTCGGCGACGAACGGATCGCGGTACTCGGTCTCGGTCGGGAAATCGCCGCCGAAGGTGGTCTCGGGGTACGCGGCGGCGATCGGCACGTAGAGGGCGCCGTCATAGACCACGAGGACCGGCTTATCGTTGGCGATCACCTCGGCGAACAGGCTGATCACGAACAGCACCAGGAAGATCCAGAGACTCCAGAAACCGCGACCGTTGCGCCGGAAGTTGTCCCAGCGCCGGCGGTTCAGCGGCGAGACCCGGAACCCCATCACCTTGGGAATCTCGCGTGCCGTGGAGTCCGCCGCGCTCACGCCGCCCTCGCCTCGAAATCGATGCGCGGATCGATGACCACATACATCAGATCGCCCAGCAGGTTCAGCAGCAGGCCGAGCAGGGTGAAGATGTAGACCGTGGCGAACATCAGCGGATAGTCGCGGCTCGAGCGCTGCCTCGAAGCCGAGCAGGCCGAGCCCGTCGAGCGAGAAGATGATCTCGATGAACAGGGCGCCGGTGAACAGGATGCTGACGAAGGCCGAAGGGAAGCCGGCGATCACGATCAGCATCGCGTTGCGGAACACGTGACCGTAGAGCACGCCGCGTTCCGACAGGCCCTTGGCCTTGGCGGTCATGACGTACTGCTTGTTGATCTCCTCCAGGAAGGAATTCTTGGTCAGCATGGTCAGGCTGGCGAAGCCGCCGACCACCATGGCCGTGATCGGCAAGACCATGTGCCAAGCGTAGTCCACGACCTTCCCCCAGAGCGAGAGGTCGGCCCAGTTGTCGGAGACCAGACCGCGCAGCGGAAACCACTGGAAGTAGCTGCCGCCGGCGAACAGGACGACCAGCAGAACGGCGAAGAGAAAGCCGGGAATCGCGTAGCCGACGATGACGACGCCGCTGGTCCAGACGTCGAACGGTGTGCCGTCGCGCACCGCCTTGCGCACGCCGAGCGGGATGGAGATCAGGTAGACCAGCAGGGTGGTCCAGAGGCCGAGCGAGATCGAGACCGGCATCTTGCTGAGGATCAGCTCGATCACCGAGCCGCTCTTGAAGAAGCTCTCACCGAAATCGAAGGTCGCGTAACTGACCAGCATCTGCACGAAGCGTTCGTGCAGGGGTTTGTCGAAGCCGAACTGCTTTTCCAGGCGCTCGATCAGTTCCGGGTCGACCCCGCGCGCACCGCGGCTGGTGCTGTCGTCGAAGGACTGGACGGTGTCGCCGCTGCCGGTGCCGGAGACGCGCGCGGTCGCGTCGGTGTTGGCCCCCTGCATCTGGGCGATCACCTGGTCGATCGGACCGCCCGGCGCGAACTGCACGATGACGAAGTTCAGCACCATGATCGCGAACAATGTCGGGATCATCAGCAGCAGGCGCCTGAAGATATAGGCGGTCAAAGCGGGGCTCCGTCAGGGACCAGGGATCAGTTCGCCGACCGGCGCCACTGTCGGACCGCCGCATCCTTTTCCGGATCGACCCACCAGGTGTCGAGGAAACCGGTGGTGAGCTTCGGCTTGGTCTCCGGCCGGCCGAACCGGTTCCAGTAGACGATCCTGTCGGTGCGGCTGTGGAAATGCGGCACCACGTAGTAACCCCAGAGCAGGGCACGGTCGAGCGCGCGGGTGGCGATGACCAGCGCGTCGCGGTCCCGGGCCGTGACGACATGGCGGACCAGCGCGTCGATCGCCGGGTCGGCGATGCCGATGGTGTTGCGCGAGCCCGGCTGGTCGGCGCGGGTCGAGTGCCAGAAGTCCATCTGCTCGTTCCCGGGCGACAGGGACTGCCCGAAGACATCGATCGTCATGTCGAAATCGAAGTCGCGGAGCCGGTTCTGATACTGCACGGGATCGACCGTACGCACGTTCGCCTTGGCGCCGAGCCGCTCCAGGTTCTTGGCGAAGGGCAGGACGAAACGCTCCGAGGCGGCGTTGGCGAGCAGGATTTCGAACTCGAGCTTGACGCCGTCCGCGCTGGTCATCACGCCGTCCTGCAGGCTCCAGCCGGCATCCCTGAGGATCTGCAGCCCTTCGCGCAGGTTGGCCCGGTTGTTGCCCGATCCGTCGGTCGTCGGGTTGGCGAATTCCTCGGTGAAGACCTCCGGCGGAAGCTGGTCGCGCAGCGGCTCCAGCAGGTCGAGTTCCGCCGCACTGGGCAGACCGGACGAGGCGAGTTCCGTATTCGCGAAATAGCTGCCGGTGCGGGCATAGGCGTCGTAGAGCAACGCCTTGTTGGTCCACTCGAAATCGAAAGCGAGATTGACGGCACGACGGACGGCCCGATCGGCGAAGACCGGCCGGCGCAGGTTCATCACGAAGCCCTGCATGCCGGAACCGCGCTCGTGCGACAGCTCCTCCTTGACCACCATCCCGGCGTCCCGCGCCGGGAAGTCGTAGGCGGTGGCCCATCGCTTGGAGGAATTCTCCTGGCGCATGTCGAAGGCCCCGGCCTTGAACGCCTCGGTGGCGACGTCGCGGTCGCGGAAATACTCGTAGCGCACGGTTCCCCAGTTGTAGCGGCCGACCATCATCGGGACGTCGGCCCCCCAATAATCGGCCACCCGCTCATAGGTCACCGAGCGGCCGAACTCGTACTCCGTCACCTTGTAGGGACCGGAGCCAAGCGGCGGTTCGTTCAGCGGAGCGGCGAAGTCGCGCTCGGCCCACCAGTGCTTCGGCAGGACGTAGATCTGCCCAAGGATCACCGGCAGCTCGCGATTGACGACGCCGTCTCGGACCTTGAACAGAACGCGGCGCTCGGTCACCGCCTCGACGCTGGCGACGTCGCCGTAATACGCGGCGTAGAAGGGCGCCCCCTTCTCGACCATGGCGTTGAACGTAAACACCACGTCCTCGGCGGTCACCGCCATGCCGTCATGCCATCGGGCGTCGGGATTCAGGTTGAACGCGACCCAGCTCCGGTCCTCCGGCATTTCGACGCTCTCGGCCAGCAGCGCGTATTCGCTGGACGCCTCGTCCGTGGTCGGCTCCAGCAGCGTGTCGTAGATCAGGTTGATGCCGGCGGCCGGGGTGCCGCGGATGATGAAGGGATTGAAGCTGTCGAACGTGCCGCTCGCCTCCATGGTCAGGAGACCACCTTTGGGCGCGGCGGGGTTGACGTAGTCGAGATGGGTGAAGTCCGGTCCGTACTTGAGATCGCCGTGGATCGCGAGGCCGTGCCGTGGCGGAGCGGAATACTCCTGGGCGGTCGCGGACGCCGGTACGACGGAAGACAGGGCGGCGATAGCGGCCAGGACGGCGGCGAAGCGGGCGATCGTCATCGAACAGGCTCTCCCCTAAGGCGGCATACCGCCCACCAATAACATCAGGCTCTTGGCGGAAACATGGCAACTCGATGGTTAAAGTCGAGCGCCGGTCGTCGATCGGGGTCGATCAGGCCGAAAGAATGGCAACCGCGGCGGCGTGCAGGGCCGGATCCCGGGCGGCGACGATCCGTGATGTGGAGCCGAGCGCGACCGGCGCCCCCGTCCAATCCGTCAGAATGCCGCCGGCGCCGGCGATCACGGCGGCGGGGGCCAGATAGTCGTAATCGCTGAGGCTCGATTCGACGACGAGATCGATGGTGCCGAGCGCCAGCAGGCCGAAATTGTGGCAGTCGCCGCTGAACAGGGTCAGGCCGCAGATGTTCTTGAGCGCGGCGAAGCGCGGCGCCTCCAGAGCATCGAACATATCCGGGGAGGTCGCGGTCAGGATCGCCTTCTCGAGCGGCTTGGAAACCGGTGCCATCAGCGGACCGCCGTTGAGCGACGTCCCGATCTCCGGGCCGCCCACCCAGCGCTCGTCGAGGATCGGACAGTCGATCAGCCCGAGCACGGGAACGCCGTTCCGCAGAAGGCCGATCAGGGTGCCGAAGGTCGGTCGTCCGGTGATGAAGGCCTTGGTCCCGTCGATCGGGTCGAGCGACCAGACATACTCGGCATCAAGATTCTTCGGGCCGAATTCCTCGCCGGCGATCCCGTGATCGGGGAACCGATCCTCAATCAGCGCCCGCAAGGTCTTCTCCACCGTGCGGTCGGCCACCGTCACCGGGCTGTCGTCGGCCTTGATGTCGACGACGATGCCGGTGCGGAAGTACTGGCGGATGATCGGTCGCGCCGCCTCCGCCAACTCGCCGGCGAAGGCCGCGGCCGCGTCGAGGGATAGCTCGGTCATGCCGGGACGCCGGACGCGAGGATCAGCCGGACGCCGGGATCAGCCGCCCGACGCCGCCTTGAACGCTTCCTCGGCCTGCTGGATCTCTTCGTCGCTCGGAAGCGGCGCCGGCGAGTTGGCCAGGGTGCGTAGATAGGCGACCATATCGGCCCGCTCCGACGCCTTCTTCAGGCCGGCGAAGTTCATCTTGGTGCCCGGGATGTATTCCTTCGGGTTCTCGAGGAACTTGTTCAGCGACGTGTAGGTCCAGGTTGCCGGATCGTCGAAATTGGCGAGCGCGTCTGAATAGCTGTAGCTGTCCACGTGACCCTTGTCCGCCATCACCACGCCGTACAGGTTCGGACCAACCTTGTTGGCGCCGCCGCTATCGAAGCTGTGGCAGGCGGCGCACTTCCTGGACAGGGTCTCGCCGGCGGCCGGATCGGCGCTGGCCAGCATCCCCAGGATCGGCTCGACGGGCGCCGGGCCGGTCGGAGCGGCGGTCTGGGTGGTCGCGCCCTCGGCGACCTCGATCTTGTAGGCGTTCTCCGCCAACTCGGTCGGATGGACCAGCGCGTCAGCGATCTTTCCGGTCACCATCGCCAGCAGTCCGGCGCACAGCACGCCTGCGATGATCTTGTTGCCTTCGAGCGACGTCGCCATGGTGTTCTGCCCTCTTCGTATCCCACCCGGGAGACCGACGGTTCCGTACCGGCCTTCCCCGCGAAAATCCATGCGCGGTACCATAGTGTCGGCCGCCGGCACTGTCGACTGTGCGGCGGCCGCGCCGGTCCACGCGGAACACGACTTACCTTCCCCCGCGCGCTTGCGCAACTCCGCGCGAAAGGCGTATCACCGCACGCTCGCGTGGCATATCGCCGCAAACGGCCCCAGGGGCCGCGAAAACCCTACGTCGACAGGACCCGACGGCGCCGATGAACCCGATCCTCATGATCCCCGCCCGCATGGCATCGTCCCGGCTGCCGGACAAGCCGCTCGCCGATATTCACGGTCTGCCAATGATCGTTCAGGTGCTGCGCCGGGCCGAGGAGTTGGATGCCGGACCGGTGGTCGTCGCCGCCGGCGACCGGGCCATCGTCGACGCCGTGGAGGCCGCCGGCGGCCGCGCGGTTCTGACCGATTCCGCCCTGCCGTCCGGCACCGACCGGATTTACCAGGCGTTGGAACGGATCGATCCGGATCGCCGCCACGACGTGATCGTCAATATTCAGGGCGACCTGCCGGTGCTGGAGCCGAAGACCGTGCGCGCCACCCTGGAAGCGCTGACCCGCACGGCCGACGCCGACTGGGGCACCGCCGCCTGCGCCATCACCGAGCCCGCGGATCTGGACCCGGGCAGCGGCGTGAACAAGGTGGTCGCCGCCTGGGAGCCGGACGGACGGTTCGGCCGCGCCCTCTATTTCTCGAAGCACCCGGTGCCCTGGGGCGAGGGCGAGGTGTTCCACCATATCGGTCTGTACAGTTACCGCCGCGCCGCGCTCGACCGGTTCGTCGCCCTGCCCCCCTCGCCGCTGGAGATCCGCGAGCGCCTGGAGCAGCTGCGCGCGCTCGAAGCCGGGATGCGGATCGAGGTGGCCCGGGTGGAGACCATTCCGCTGGGCGTCGACACGCCGCGCCAGCTCGACCAGGCCCGCGCCCTGCTGGCCCCCGCCGGACCGGCCGGCAAACCCTGAGCCCCTGGAGAGACCGCATGACCGACCAGCCGAAAGTCGCCTATCAGGGACAGCCGGGCGCCTATTCCCATCTGGCCTGCGTGGCCGCGGCGCCGGACCACGATCCCATGCCCTGTTACAGCTTTGAGGACATGCTCTCGGCGGTTCAGGACGGCTCGGCGGAGCTGGCCATGGTGCCGGTGGAGAACTCGGTCGCCGGCCGGGTCGCCGATATCCACCATCTGCTGCCGGAATCCGGCCTGTTCATCATCGGCGAGCATTTCCAACGGGTGAACCACATGCTCCTCGGCCTCAAGGGCGCCACCCTGGAGGGGCTCAAAGAAGTTCACGCCCATCCCCAGGGACTGGCCCAGTGCCGCAAGCTGATCCAGCGCTACGGCCTGAAGCGGATGCAGCACGCCGACAATGCCGGTGCGGCCCGGGACGTCGCCGAGTGGGGCGACCCGAGCATCGCCGCCATCGCCTCGTCGCTGGCGGCCGAGGTCTACGGGCTGGAGATCCTGGCTGACTCCGTGGAGGATTTCGCCCATAACACAACGCGCTTCCTGGTGATGTCGCGCGCGCCGAAGCTGCCGCCGGTGACCACAGACAAGGTGGTGACCACCATCGTCTTCCGGGTCCGCAGCGTGCCGGCGGCGCTGTACAAGGCCCTAGGCGGCTTCGCCACCAACGGCATCAACCTGACCAAGCTGGAAAGCTATCTGGTCGGCGGCTCGTTCGAGGCGGCGCAGTTCTACGTCGACGCCGAGGGCCATCCGGAGGAGCGTCACATGGCACTGGCTCTGGAGGAGCTGAAATTCTTCTGCCCGCCGGACGCGGTCCGCATCCTCGGCACCTACCCGATGAGTTCGTTCCGCGCCAGCGCGTCCCGGCCCGGGGCCGACTGACCGACCCGGCGCGGGGCATCCCTACCGGATTGTCACAGGGCGCCCGACTGGAGGATCACCGGGCGGCCGGTGCGCGGATGCGGCAGGATATCCGCATCCAGGTGGAACACGCTGGCCAGCAGCGCCGGTGTCAGACCGCCCGCCACCGGACCGTCATAGGCGACGCCCCCGCCGTTCAGCGCCACCAGGCGGTCGGCATAGGCGCCCGCCAGATTCAGGTCGTGGAGCACGGCGATCACCGCATTGCCGGCGCGGGCGAAATCCGAGGCGATTTCCATGACCCGATGTTGATGGGCCGGGTCCAGGCTGGCCGTCGGCTCGTCCAGCATCAGCAGCTTTGGCCCGAGCCGCGGGCTCGCCTCCATCTGCACCAGGCAGCGGGCGAGATGCACGCGCTGCCGCTCGCCACCGGAGAGGGTCGGCACGTAGCGGTCGCGCAGACGGGCGACGCCCACCCGCTCCAACGCGGCGTCCACGAGTCCCCGGGCATCGATATTGGCGCAAGCCTCGCGCGCGCCGTGAAGTCCGAGCCGAACCACCTCGAAGACGGTGAAATTGAAGAGCAGCGCGGTCGATTGGGGCAAGACCGTGCGGCGCAGCGCCAGTTCCAGGGGCGTGTAGGTCGCCAGCGGCTGCGCCTGCAGCAGCACCGCCCCGCTCGTGGCGGGGAGCTCGCCGGAGAGCGCACCAACCAGCGTGGACTTGCCGGCCCCGTTGGGCCCGACGACCGCCACCAGCTCGCCGGCAGAGACCGAGAGATCGACCTCCGACAGCACCTCCGTGCCGCCATAGCGCATCGTGAGGCGTTGAGACTGAAGCAGCATCCTCACCCCCAATCCCTGCGGCGCACCAGAAGCCAGATGAAGAAAGGCCCGCCGACAAGGGCGGTGACCACACCGATCGGAAGCTCGGCCGGCAGCACGATCATCCGGGCCAGAAGGTCGGCCAGCAGGAACAGGCCGGCGCCGAGCAGCGCCGTTCCGGGCAGCAGCCACCGGTGATCCGGTCCTGCGAGCAGCCGCACGATATGCGGCACGACGAGGCCCACGAATCCGATCACGCCTGAAATCGATACCGCGCCCCCGACGGCGATCGCGCTGAGCCCGATGGCCAGCCGTTTGACCCGCTGGGGATCGTGCCCCAGGTGGAAGCTCTCCCGCTCGCCCAGCAGCATCGCGTTCAACGCGCCGGCCAGACGGGGCAGCAGGACGATCGGAACCGCCATCAGAACGGCGGCCGGCAGCAACAGAGACCAGTTCAGACCCGCGACGCTGCCGAGGGTCCAGAAGGAGAGGTCTCGGAGCTCCTGCTCGTCGCTTAGGAAGACCAGGAAGCCGATGCCGGCCTGGGCGATGGCGGTGATCGCGACGCCGGCCAAGAGGGTGGTGGCCGCCATGACCTGACCGCCGACGCTGCCGAGACGATAGACGATCAGCGTCGCGGTCAGGCCACCCGACAGCGCCGCCACCGGCAGGGCGAATGCGCGGGCTTCGGGCGGCAGGGTTCCGAGAACACCGCCGCCGACCACGATGACGGCGACGGCCGCCAGGGCGGCCCCGCTGGACACGCCGATCAGCGCTGGGTCGGCGAGCGGATTGCGGAAGATTCCCTGCATCGTCGCACCGGCCAGCGCGAGCGAGGCCCCCACCAGACACCCGGCGACAACCCGCGGCACCCGGATCGACCAGAACACCAGCGTGTCCCGCGTCTCGGTCTCCCAGGTCAGATCGGCCCCGAGTGCGTCGAGGATCAGTCGGCCGACCACATCGGGCGGGATCGGCACGGCGCCGATGCCGAGCGCCAGGAACAGCGACAGGACGAGAAAGGCGGCGCACCCGGCCACGACCGCCAGCGCCCGCCGCTCACGCGGCGCCATGGCCGCCACGCGGGCACGATATCCCGGCTTCGCGCGCCGGATCGTCGGGCAGAGTGTCATCGCTGTTGGTCGGTTGCGGCGGAGTGAAACGCACCCGCCAGCAGTTCGATCGCCTCGGCGATGCGCGGTCCGAAACCGAAGACCAGCAACCCGTCGACGCTGACGATCCGCCCGGCCTGCGCCGCCCGGGTCGGCAGGAGCTCCGGGCGCTGAAGAATGGCGTCCGCACCGCCCATCTGATCAAGCGTGCGCTTCGGCACCAGGACGATCTCCGGGTCCGCCAGGACGGCCGCCTCGGGAGACAGCGGCTTGTAACCCTCGTACCCGGTGATCGCATTGACACCGCCTGCCGCCTCGATGATGCCAGCGGCCGCCGTATCGCGCCCGGCGGCGAGCGGCGCTCCCTTGCCCACGCTGAGCAGGAACAGGACACGGGGCGGGCTCGGGCGACCGCGCGCCTCGGCGGACAATGCGGTCGCCCGGGCGGTGATCGCCTCCGCCAGCCGATCGCCGTCGCCGGCGCGGCCGAGAGCGGCGGCGACGGCGCGGATCTTGCGGCCGACTCCCGCAACATCGGTGGCATTCTCCGTCCGGACCAGAGCCACGCCCGCGGCTTCCAGCTGCTGGATCACCGTCTCGGGTCCGGCATCCCCCTCGGCAATGATGAGGTCGGGTGACAAGGCGAGGATCGGCTCCGGCGCCAGACGGCGGAGATAGCCGATATTGGGCAGGTCGAGGGCGGCCGGCGGGTACAGACTGGTGGAATCCACGGCCACAAGCCTGTGCTCCTCTCCGAGCAGGTAGACGATCTCGGTGATCGAGCCGCCGATGGACAGAACCCGGTCCGCCCCGGCCCGGACCGCTGAGCCGGCTGAGGTGACCAGGCAGGCCGCCAGGAGCACGACCGGCAGCGCTCGCAGAATGACGCGCATCGATCGGCCCCTCAGAACGCCAGACGGTAGGCGATCGAGCCCTTGAAGTTGCGGCCCGGCTCCGAGACGCCCGCATAGACCCGCTCGTAGTCGCGGTCGAAGACGTTGTCGACGCCGAGATTGACGGTCAGCCCCTTCAGCATCTGCTCGCTCGGCGCCCATTGCACATAGAGGTCGAACACCGAGTAGCCGCCCCGCTCTTCGCTGGCGTCATCCACATTGTCGAAACCGGAGACGAACTCGCCCTCGATCCCGACCACCGTGTCGATCTCGAACAGCCGCAGTCCGATATCGGTGCTCAGCCGGTCGGGAGTGAGCACGCCGAGGGACTTACCGGTCTGCGTGTTCTCGCCGTCGATCGACGAGAAACCGGCGGTCAGATAGAAGCGCGGTGCGTCGTAGGACGCCTCCAGTTCGTAGCCCTCCAGTTCCGCTTCGGGCACGTTGACCGTGTCCGTCGTGCCGGCATTGCAGCCGCTATAGGGCGGGATGAAGCAGCCGCGGGACGGTCCGGCGCTGGTCACCGAAATGTCGATCAGATTCTCGACATCGGACTGGAAGTAGGCGCCCTTCACACGGAACGCGTCGTCCTTCAGCAGCGTGTCCGACCGCTCGTAGCCGAGGCCGAATTCCAGGGTGTCGGACACCTCGGGCTTCAGGTTCGGGTTCGGCACGAAACTGTTCACCGCGGTCCGGCCGTTGCCCAGCGGGATCGCGAAATGGGTGCCCTCGTTGTACAGCTCGTTGATCGACGGGGCACGGAACGCCCGGCCGTAGCTGGCGAAGCCGACGAGCCCGCGGATCGGCTCGTAGGACACGGCGATCTTCGGCGAAACCTCGTCGTCGCTGGAACTGTCGTCGATGTCGGAATTGGCCGAGAAGCTGTCGTAGCGCACACCCGGGATCACGGTCAGGGTGCCGGGAAGCACGTCCCGGACCTCGAAGCTGCCCTGGAGGAACGCCCCGGCGAACTCGGCCTCGGCATTCGGCACGCCGGATCGTGTTCCGTCGCCGCTGTTGGAGTTGTAGCCCTCCTGCTCGTCCCGCGACGCCTCGACCCCGTAGGTCAGGGTGAGAGACGAGCGATCGGCGAGGGAGAACCGGCTGCGGTTGTCGATGAACAGGCCGTAGGTATCGACGTCCTGATCGACGATGCGGCCGGACTCCGCGTAGGTCTGCCCGACCTGGGAATTGGTGAAATAGGCCGAGGCATCGAGATCGAGCCAGGTCTGGCCGAGCGGGGCGTAGAGCACCTGACCGCGGATCGTGTCGCTGCGGATGTCCTTGTCGGTGATGTCCGAATCCGCCGCGGTGTTGGCGCCCTGTCCGTTGGCCGGCTCGCGGGCGTCGTTGTTGAACACCAGATAGGAGACCGTCGCGGAGAGGCCCGGGGTGAACTCGACATCCGCCTTGGCCAGGCCCGAGATGATGTCATCGTCGGAGACGAGACTGGTGCCGTTCCCGAGCTCGATGTCGTCGGAGTCGCGCTTGACGATTCCGCCGAGCAGCCCGACACCGTCCATCGGCCGGCCGCCCAGCACGAGGCTCTCGGTGAACTCCTGGTTGACGTCCTGGTAGCCGAACTTGGCGCGGCCCCCGATCGTGTCGTCGGCCTCCAGGAGGTCATCGGCGGACAGGGTGCGCAGGGAGATCAGGCCGCCCATCGCCCCGCTGCCGTACAGCGACGAGGAGGGGCCGCGCAGAACCTCTCCCCCGGCCAGCAGTGCGGGATCGACGAAGACCCGCCCGTTGTGACCCGAGATGAAGTTCTGACGGGCGCCGTCGATCCGGATCTGCACGTTCTCGCCCTCGAAGCCGCGGATCGAGGGAACCTGGCCGGTGCGCCGCGGACCGCCGTCGAAATGGACGCCGGGAACGGACCGGAACATGTCGTCCAGCGTATCGGGATCCTTGAGTTCAAGCTGTTCGCGATCGATCACCGTCACCATGCCGGGATACCGCAGGGCGGAGATCGGACTGCGCGTGGCCGATACGGAGATCGGCCCCAGTTCGATCGGCGCCAGCTCTGTTGGGGCCGTCTGCGCGGTTTGGGTTTCGCTCTGTTGGGCCAGCACGCCGTTCGCCCAACCGCCAATTGCAAGCGCGAACGCCGCCGCGCCGGCGCTGCTCAAACCGATCCTGGTAATCACTCCATCCCCCTGTCCTCAGGAACTCAGGCCGAACGACGATCGTCGGCGGTCGGGACGTTATTGGTAATGATTCGCAAAAGCAACACTATTGAGTATGACCCGCAATTGCGATAATCGGACGGGGTTAGACATGCTTCGATCCACGGTAGGGAGTGCAGAATGTTCATCGCCATGAACCGATTTAAGGTCACCAAAGGCTCGGAGGAGGCGTTCGAGAAGGTCTGGGCGGAGCGGGACAGCCATCTGGACGAGGTCCCCGGCTTCGTCGAATTCAGGCTGCTCCGCGGCCCGGAGGCGGAGGACCACACCCTCTTCGCCTCGCATACGATCTGGAAGGACAGGCCGGCATTCGACGCCTGGACCAAGTCGGACGCGTTCCGCAGGGCCCATGCCGGGGCCGGGGACCGCAAGGTCCTGTATCTCGGTCACCCCCAGTTCGAGGGCTTCGAGGTCATTCTGGAAGGCAGTTGAGTTCGGGCGGATCGGACCGCGGGGTCATCGCCTATGGCGTGACCTTGCGGCCGTTCGCGACACAGCAGGACGGATCGGCGGGCGGGTCAGTCCTCCACCGCCGCCAACCGAGGTTTCGGCGGGGCGGCGTCGGCGATGGCACCCGGCTGCTCCAGCTCGATCTCCTGAATCCGCTCGCTGCGCTTGGTGACCTTGTCGGTCGAGATGCGGATCTGGCGGATGTCGTCGGTCGCCTGATTGAAATGCCGGTCGAGCTTGCCGACCCGATCGTCCAGCCGGGTCACGTCCTCCAGCAATCGGCCGACCTCGGCCTGGATCACATGGGCCTGCTCGCGCATGGAGGCGTCCTTCAGCACCGCGCGCACCGTGTTCAGCGTCGCCATCAGCGTGGTCGGCGACACGATCCACACCCGGCGGCGGAACGCGTCCTGCACCACGCCCGGCAGGTTGGCGTGCAGCTCGGCATAGACCGCCTCGGACGGCAGGAACATGAGCGCCGACTTCGCCGTCTCGCCGGGGACGATGTACTTCTCGGCGATCGCCTTCACATGCACGCTGACCTCCTGGGCCAGGCGGCGGCGGGCGACCACCCGCTCCTCGTCCGTGCCGGCGGCCTGCAGAAGGTGATAGGCCTCGAGCGGGAACTTGGCGTCGATGGCGATGGCCCCCGGCGGGTTCGGCAGGGTGAGCAGGCAGTCGACCCGGCGGTTCCCGCCGACTGTCGCCTGGAAGCTGTAAGCGCTGGGCGGCAGGGCCTGGGTGACGAGATCGTTGAGCTGAATCTCGCCGAACGCACCGCGCGCCTGCTTGTTGGCCAGGATCGTCCTGCAGCCCGTCCACCTGGGTCGACAGTTCGGTGATGTTCTTCTGCGCCCGGTCGATGACGGCGAGCCGTTCTTTCAGATCGCCCATGGTCGTTTCGGTCGACTTCGACGACTTCTCCAGCCCCTCGCCGATCCGCTTGGTCACGTCGTTCAGACGCTCCTCCAGCTTCTTGGCGATCTCGCGCTCCTGGGCCTGCAGGGCTTCCGCCATCCGGGCCTGGGCGGCCGCCTGGCTCTCGGCGATCTGGGCCAGCCGGCCGGCGAGCTGCTCCTGGCTGGCGGCCAGCTTCTCCGACACCTCGGCCTGACGCCGGTCGCGCTCGGCGATCACGGCGTCGAGGTCGGCACCGCCCCCCCGGCGCATCAGGAGAAGCCCCGCGGCGAGAACGGCGGCGGCGAGAAGGGCGGCGAGGATGAGTTCGGTTCCTGTCATGTTCTGCACGCTAGCACGCCGCCGCACCGGGCGGGGAAGCGGTGCCGCAACCCATCGGTTTCTTGACCCTTTCGCCCATATCGCCTAACTCCAGACCATTCCGACAGCGGCGAATTGAACCGACGACAGACATGGCAAAGCAGCCGATCATCTGGGCACCCGACCCGATCCTGAAGACCAAGTGCGCTCCCGTTCAGATGGTGGACGACGAGATCCGCGCCCTGATGGACGACATGCTGGACACCATGTACGCGGCACCGGGCATCGGTCTGGCCGCCCCCCAGATCGGCGTCACCAAGCGGGTGATCGTGGTCGATGTGTCAGAGAAGGACGAGCCGAACGCGCCCATCTGCCTCGCCAACCCGGAACTTCTCTGGACCTCCGAGGAGACGGCACTGCACGAGGAGGGCTGCCTCTCGATCCCGGAGCTCTACGCCGACGTGGAACGACCGGTGGCGGTGAAGGTCGGTTATCTCGACCGGGACGGCGAGCGGCAGGAGATCGAGGCGGAGGGCCTGCTGGCGATCTGCCTGCAGCACGAGATCGACCATATCGACGGCATCCTCTTCACCGACCATCTGTCGCCGCTCAAGCGCAACATGATCATGAAGAAGATGGTCAAGGCGAAGAAGGCCCGCGCCCGCGAGCAGGCGGCCTGATGCCGGCCATGGCTCACCGGTCATGAGCGAGACGCCTCCCCGGAAGCTCCGCATCGCCTTCATGGGCAGCCCGGATTTCGCAGTGCCGAGCCTGCGCGCCCTGGTCGAGGCCGGGCGCGACGTGGTCTGCGTCTACGCCCAGCCCCCGCGGCCGGCCGGACGGGGCCAGAAGGAGCGGCTGACCCCGGTCGACGAGGCCGCGATCGACCTCGGCATCGAGGTCCGCACGCCGCGCAGTCTGCGCAACGCCGCCGAACAGGAGCGGTTCGCCGCCCTGGATCTCGATCTCGCCGTGGTCGCCGCCTATGGGCTGATCCTGCCGCGGGAGATCCTGACGGCACCCCGCCTCGGCTGCATCAACGTCCACGCCTCCCTGCTGCCACGCTGGCGCGGCGCGGCGCCGATCCAGCGGGCGATCCTGGCGGGAGACAGCGAGACCGGGGTCACCATCATGCAGATGGACGAGGGACTCGATACCGGCGCCATGCTGCTGAGCCGGTCGACCCCGATCACCGCAGAGA
The DNA here is from genome assembly GCA_048983575.1 of Thalassobaculum sp. GTDB lineage: Bacteria > Pseudomonadota > Alphaproteobacteria > Thalassobaculales > Thalassobaculaceae > Thalassobaculum. Next base: position 223,227 of record JBLZTD010000001.1, read on the forward strand.
CCACCGGACAGAGTCTGCACGATACCCTCAGCCTGCTCGGCGCCGAGCTGATCGGGCCCGCCGTCGAGGCCCTGGCCGCCGGGACCCTCCTCGGCACGCCGCAGCCTGAAGAGGGCGTGACCTACGCCAAGAAGCTGGAGCGCGACGAGGGCCGGCTCGACTTCTCCCGCCCCGCCGTCGAACTGGAACGGCTCGTCCGCGCCTTCGATCCCTGGCCCGGCGCGTTCTTCGAGCATGAGGGAACCCGCATCAAGGTGCTGTCGGCCCAGGCCTTCGACATCGGCCCGATCTCCAACATCCCGGGAACGGTGCTCGACCCCGAGCTGACGATCTCCTGCGCCGACGGTGCGTTCCGCCCGACCCGGGTGCAGCGTCCGGGCAAGGGCCCGATGGAGACCGGCGCCTTTCTGCGCGGCTTCCCCATCCCGCCCGGAACCGTGCTCGCCGGGTGACGCGGTGCCGCGCTTCAAACTGACCATCGAATACGACGGCAGGCCCTATGTCGGCTGGCAGCGCCAGGCGACGGGTCCGTCGGTCCAGGAACACCTGGAGGACGCGGTCTACGCCTTCTCCCGCGAGCGGATCGAGGTGGCCGGGGCGGGTCGGACCGACAAGGGCGTTCACGCCACCGGGCAGGTCGCCCATATCCATCTGCAGAGCGACCGGTTCGACGCCTTCCGGGTGCGCAAGGCGATCAACGCGCTGATCCGACCGGAACCGATCGCCGTGCTGGAGGCGGAGCCGGTGAGCGACGACTTCCACGCCCGGTTCTCGGCGATTGAACGGCGCTACCGCTACGAGATCCTGAACCGTCGCGCACCCGCGGCGCTCGATGCCGGCCGGGTCTGGCATGTGGCGGCCCCGCTGGACGCGGACGCCATGCACGCCGCCGCCCAGCGCCTGGTCGGCCATCACGACTTCACCAGCTTCCGGGCGACCCAGTGCCAGTCGAAATCCCCGGAAAAGACCCTGGACCAGCTCGACATCCGGCGCGAGGGCGACCGGATCGTGGCGATCGCCCGCTCCCGGTCCTTTCTCCATCACCAGGTCCGCAACATGGTGGGCACCCTGAAGCTGGTCGGAGAGGGCAAGTGGACGGCCGACGACGTCTCCGCCGCGCTGGCGGCCCGCGACCGGGCCTCCGCCGGACCGACGGCGCCGGCGGACGGGCTGTATCTGACCGATGTGCTCTACCCGAAGGGAGGAGCCCGACCGTGATCACGGCCCGCCTCAAGCGCATTTGACCACGGACCGGCGCCGTGTGGACTAGGCTGAGCCCTGGTTCCCGCGACGTGGTGCAGCAATGGCAAGACGCGTTTCCGTTTCTCCCGCCCGCCACCGTATCGCCCGCCAACGCATCGCCCGCCGGGCGCTGCTGGGCGGGTTGGCGGCGGTGTCCCTCACGGGCTTCCGCAGCCTGGAAGGGTGGCTCGCCCCGGACGCCGAGCTTTGGCCGCGCTGGCAGGCCCATGACCCGAACGGCATCCGCCGGCTCGACTGGTCCCGCTACGACGACTGGCTCGCCCGCCACGTCGTCGCCGAGCCCGACGGGGTGAACCGCGTCGATTACGGAGCGGTCACCGCCGCCGGACTGGCCGACCTCGCCGCCGTGATCGACGCGCTTCAGGGCGTTCGGGTGACCGGCCTGAACCGCAACGAACAGTTCGCCTATTGGGCCAACCTGTACAACGCGGTGACCCTCAAGACCGTGCTGGACCACTATCCGGTGGAAAGCATCCGCGACATCGACCTCGGCGGCGGGCTGTTCGGTGGCGGTCCGTGGGGCGCGGAGCTGGTGACGGTCGAAGGGGTCGCGCTCAGCCTGGACGACATCGAGCATCGGATCCTGCGCCCGATCTGGCAGGACCCCCGGATCCACTACGCGGTCAACTGCGCCGCCATCGGCTGTCCGAATCTCCGGCATCGGGCTTGGCGGGCGGAGAGCCTCGACGACGATCTGAACGCCGCGGCGCGGGGTTTCGTGAACCATCGGCGGGCGGTGCGGATCGCCGCGGCCACGGGAAGCGCGGGCCTGATCGTCTCGAAGATCTACGATTGGTTCGCCGAGGATTTCGGCGGCGACGCGGCCGGGGTGCTGGCCCATCTCCGCCGCCATGCGGAGGGCGAGACCGCCGCCCTGCTGGCCGAGCGCGACGACATCGACGGCACCGCCTACGACTGGTCGCTGAACGATACCCGCCGCTGACGGACGGGTGCGGCAATCACGCGAGCAGGTCCGCCACCGCCTGCCGCAGAACCGCCTCGTCGGCCGGGTTCAGGTTCGGGTTGCCGGCCCGGTGACCCCAGTCCGAGACGATGGGACGGAACTCGGCGTTCGGCATCTGCGCCGTCTCGCGCTCGCCGTCGAACGCGGTGAAATACAGGTCCGTGGTCGAGGGCATGATGATGCTCTTCGCCGTGATCGCGCCGAGCGCCTTGGCCAGATCGCCGTTGTGGATCTCGTTGTCGGAGATGTCTGACCGGTACCAGGTGTCCAGCGAGGCCAGCAGGTCGTCGCCGCTGCGCCGCAGGAAGTTACCCTCCCAGCTCCGCACCAGCCAGTCCTCAAGCGAACTGAATCCCGCCCCGCGCCACAACTCCTCGCGGTAGAAGGCCTGGCTCATCGCCCAGCCGGCATAGACCCGCCCCATGGCCCGCAGGCCGGTCACCGGCCGGTCGCGGAAGTAGGTGCCCGTCCAGGCGGGATCGGCGGTCAGCGTGGCGCGCACCCCCTCCAGGAACACCTTGTTGTGCGGCGACGTCCTCGCGCTGGTGCACACCGCGCAGATCCGCTCCACCATCTCCGGGAACAGCGCGCCCCAATGCAACGCCTGCTGCCCGCCCATGGACCAGCCGTAGATCAGCGCGATCCGCTCGACCCCGAACACCTCCTCGACCAGGCGCTTCTGCGCGTGGACGTTGTCCCAATGGGTGAAGACCGGGAACCGGCCATGGCCGAACGGCTCCGGCAGAGTGCTCGGGCTGGTCGAGAGCCCGTTGGTGAACATGTTCGGTATGACGACGAACCAGTCGGTCGGATCGAGCACCCGTCCGGGGCCGATCAGCCACTGCGTGTCGTGGTGCTGGGCGCCGTAGGAGGTGGGATAGAGCACCAGATTGGATCTGTCCGGCGCCAGCGTTCCATAGGTCTTGTAGGCGAGGCGCAGGTTCGGGACGGTCGCCCCATGCTGCAGTGTGGTCGGGCCGAGGTCGTAGAGGGCGTAGTCCGGCATCGGGCGCTCCGGGTGAGACGAGGCGGCTGACCGGCCGACGAGTTAAGCGGGTGGCCGCAGTCAGTGCCCGCTGGCCGGTCTGGATCTCACGGTAGTGCATGGTCGGCTTCCACGCCAACGGATGTCGCGACGCGGACGCGGGCACTTCAGCAGCCGACCGCCGGAGATGCCGGCTCAGGCCACCGGTGCCAACCGGCGGGTCGCGACGGCGGAGTCTATCGCTTCGTTCAACGCGCCCGGATCTATCGGCTTCGACGCGAAAGCATCGATCCCGGCATCCAGGCAGGCATCCCGGCTTTCATCCATCACGTCGGCCGTGAGGGCGACGATCGGGATCTGAGACTTCTCGCCGGACAGCCGCCGGATATGCCGGGCGGCTTCGATCCCGGACATGACCGGCATGCGGACGTCAACGACGACCACGTCGAAATCGTCGGCCTCGACCGCCCGCACGGCTTCAAGGCCGTTGTGGACCAGGAAGACGGCATGGCCGTTCCTGTGCAGCATCGCCTCGACGATGATCCGGTTGACCTCGACATCCTCGGCAACCAGGATTTCGAAGCCCCGGTGCGGAAGCATCCGGCACCGGTTCTTCCACGACCTGATCGATTGGCTCGTCCGCGACGGCCCGGAACGGCAGCCGGACCGAGAAGGTGCTGCCCTCACCGAAGCGGCTTTCCGCGGTGATGGATCCATGCATCAGGCGGACCAGTCTCTGGCAGATGGCGAGCCCCAGGCCTGTGCCTTCATAGGTTCGGCTGATCGACGCGTCGGCCTGGGTGAACGGGTTGAACAGGTTGGGAAGAACGTCCGGTTTGATACCGATGCCGGTATCGATCACCCGGAATGTCAGATCGCCGCTGCCCCGGTCCAGGCCGCAACCCAGCGTCACAGAGCCTTGATCGGTGAATTTGACCGCGTTGCCCAAGAGATTGATCAGGATCTGGCGGAGCCGCGTGGGGTCCCCTCGGACACAGGACGGCACGTCACCGTCGATCTCCGCCGATATCGCGACCAGACCGGATTTCGAGGGGGGGCTGAGCTGTTTGCTCAGGCTGATGACGTCCTCGATCAAGGGGCGCACTTCGAAGACGATCTCCTCCACCAGCATCTTGCCGGCCTCCAGCTTGGACAAGTTGAGGATGTCGTTCAGGATCGTCAGAAGCCCCTCCGACGCGCCTTTGATGTTTCGCACCTTTTCCGCCAATTCGGGCTTGATGTCTTCGTTCAGAAGAAGATCCGCCATGCCCATGATGCCGGTCATCGGGGTTCTGATCTCGTGACTCATCGACGCCAGGAACTCGGACTTGGCCACGTTCGCCGCTTCCGCGGCCTCCTGCGCCTCCTTGAGTTCGGTGATGTCGATCCGGAGCCCGACCACGCCGCCCTCCGGTGTCGGTCGTTCGCGCAGCCTCAGCCAGCGGCCGTCCCGAAGCTTTTGGTTGATCTCGCCGCCCGCCTTATGCGCCTTGACGCGGGCGCGGATATACTCCTCGAGCTCGGCGGCGGGATCCGTCGGCCGGGACGGATCCGTCGGCGGCGGCAGAATGTAACTGCCGTCCTCGGCCGAGGCGCGCAGGATCGTCTCGAAATCGACACCGGGCTTGATGACCTCGTGTCCCCGCGGGAAGAACTCCTTGTATTTCCGATTGGCGAGGACAAGCCGGTCATCCTTGTCGAAGAGAACGAACCCGTCGTCGATCGAATTGATCGCCATGAGAAGCATTCTCTCGGCGTTCTCGGCCCGTTCGGTGGCCTGCTTGCGCGACGTTATGTCGTTTTCGATCGCGATGAATTTCTTCGGCTGACCGGGCTCCTGGATCGACTGGCAGGTAATCTCCACCCAGTAGGGCGTTCCATTCTTATGGTAGTTCAGGACCTCCACGTCGAAGCCGCTGTCACGGGCGAGACAGTCGCTCATCAGCCTGACGGTCGCGGGATCGGTACCCGGCCCTTGCAGCAACTCTCCCGGCCTCTGGCCGACCACTTCGTCCAGGGTATAGCCGGTGATGCGGGTAAACCCGCCATTGACCCACTCGATGCGGCCCTCCCCGTCCGTGATGATGACAATGTTGGTCGTTTTGCGGGCGACGAGTGAAAGCTTCGCGTCCTCCTGCTGCTGTTTGGCCAGGGCCATGCGAAGGTGAGCATGCTGGCGCGCATACTCGAGCGCGACGCCGACGATCACCGTGCTCGCCACGTTCTCGGCCAGCAGGATGAGTCCGGCCGTCCTGATGATCGCGAGTGCGGTTGTCGCATCCACGCTGACGAAGAACGCAGGCAGTGCCACCAGCGTCCCCAGCGCGCCGACGACGGCGAGGATGCCCGGCGAAACCGTCAAGCGGCGGCGGCGCAGGATCTCCATGACCAGCAGGCCGAAAGCGCCGTAGAGGAGAAACCCGAAGGCGCCGCCAAGGGCCAACGGTCCGCCGACCAGGTAGTAGCGGCCCAACGCGCCGCAGGCGGCGGCGATGAGCGCTCCGAGCGGACCGCCGAACACGGCGGCGAGAATCGCCGGCCCGGCGCGCGGATCAAACTTGGCGCCGACCGGAAGCTCGATCGGGTTGAGCATGACAATGACGATGACGACCCCGAACAGGGCGCCAATCATCACATCATGGAGGAGCCGCTTTGCCCCCAATGCGGCCTTGGACTCGATATAGGCCACACAGAGAGACAGCATCGCAAGCAGGCCGAGCCCACTGACAAATTGGGGTATCCATATAGCCATGCGTAGTCCCCCCGAGAATCCCTGAGCGGACAAGATGCGGGAGATATTTCTAAAATTTTGTTAATAAGAAATATTCATTTTTACTTCGAGGTTTCACGGCGCTGCGGCGGCTGGGATGACGGAACACTTATAGCGCTGCCGCTCATCTGCACGGCTGCGCCGAGCCGTCCGGAGCCGAAGGCCGCATTTGGATGACGTCGGATACTGTCCAAGGAAAGCTGGCGGAGGGAGGGGGATTCGAACCCCCGAGGGCTTGCGCCCAACACGCTTTCCAGGCGTGCGCCTTAAACCGCTCGGCCATCCCTCCTGAAGCGCGCGGAACCTAGTCGAGCCCGCGCCGCTTTGCAACAACCTGTCTTGGGCGCGCTTTCGTGTGGTGGCCGAAGGGGTTAAGATCGGTCTTCCCCAGCGGCGGGACCGGTCCCGGAAATGGGTGGGAGCGGATCGACAAAACACGGGTAATTCGATGCGAACCGCTCTGCTCTGCTTCGGCTGGATGTTCGCCGCCGTCGCGGCCGCGCTGCTGACGCGCGACCTCTACGCCTTCGCCGAGGACGGCGCCTTCCGGCCGCTGGCCACCGGCTTCGTATGGTACACCCTGCATCCGAGTTCCCTGCAGCTCGCCGAGGCAGCCGTCTCCCGGCATATCGGCCAGTTCCTGTGGCACCCCGTGATCTCGACGATCCTGGTCTGGCCCGCCTTCGCCGTGTTCGGAGCGATCGCCGCGCTGTTCTTCCTGGGCGGACGCCGGCGGTCGCGCCCGGCATCGCGAAACCGGTCGAGCGAGTACTTCAAGGAGGATTGACCGCCTTGCTCCGTCAGGCGAACGCGCGCCGTGGCCGGCGGGTCGGAACAGCGGGAGTAGCGGCGGCGTCCGATCCTCGTCCATGATGCGCCCTCACAGGGAAAGACCGAGGGCAGGATGACCGAGAAGAAAACCGTCGCAGATCTCATCGAAGAGCGTTTCGGCCTGCCGACCGACGACGGGCGCGACCTGCCGGCCGAGGGCGAGATCGCCGCCATCCTCAGCCATCGCAGCCACCGCCGCTATACCGACGAGCCGGTTCCGGACGAACTGCTGCGCATCGCGCTGGCCGGCGCCTTCTCGGCCCCCGCCAAGTCGGACCTGCAGCAATGCTCGGTCATCGTCGTCAAGGCCCCGGAGATCCGCCGCGCCCTGAACGAGCAGATCAACGATCCCTGGGTGACCGCCGCCCCCTCCCTACTGGTGTTCTGCGGCGACAACCGGCGCATTCACAAGATCGCCGAGGCCAAGGGCACGCCCTATCCGAACGACCACCTGGACGCGTTCCTGAACGCCGCGGGCGACGCCGCCATCGTCACGGCGACCTTCATCCGCGCGGCCGAGGCCCTGGGCCTCGGCTGCTGTCCGATCAGCGTGATCCGCAACAAGATCGAGGCGGCGTCGGAGGTGCTGGGCCTGCCCGACTATGTCTTCCCCTTCGTCGGGATGGGCGTGGGGTTCCCGGAGCGCGTGGGCTGGGTCAGCCTGCGCCTGCCGCCGAGCGTGACCGTCCACACCGACCGCTACGACGACAGCGCGGTGCTGGCGGAGATCGACGCCTACGATCGCCGGCGCGATGCCAAGTTCTCCACGCCGCCGGAGAAGTACCGGATGGTCGAGGAGTTCGGCGCCCCGGACTTCTACGGCTGGTCCGACGACAAGGCCCGGCAATACGCCGTGCCCCAGCGCAAGAACCTCGCCGCCTTCCTGAAATCGAAGAAGTTCAACCTGGATTGAGGCACAGGAGCGCACGGGAAGGGGCCACCCCCTCCCCGACGCCCGCATCGACGACCTTCAGCGGGCGAGACTGTCCTCAGCGCCTGCGAGCGGACTGGCGGCAGCGGGAACCAATTCGGCGAGCTGCGCCGCGTCCAGTGTCTCCTCTTCGAGCAGGCGCCTTGCGGTCCGCTCGAGCACGTCGCGGCGCTCCTCCAGCAGACCAACCGTTCGGGCGAAGACCCGCTCGATGATCTCGCGCACTTCGGCGTCGACCATCGTCGCGGTTCTTTCGCTGTAGTCGCGTTCACCGGGGAACTGTCCGAACGCGGCCGGTCCCAGAAAGGCGCGTTGCTCCTTCTCGAGCGCGACATGGCCGAGGGTCTCCGACATGCCGTAGCGGGTGACCATGGCCCGCGCGATGTCGGTGACTTTCCCGAGATCATCGGCGGCCCCGGTCGAAAGATGGCGAAACACGATCCACTCGGCGGCCCGCCCCCCGAGCAGCACCGACATCTTGTTCTCCAGCTCCTCGCGCGTCATCAGATAGCGATCTTCGGTCGGGCGCTGAATGGTATAGCCGAGGGCGCCGACGCCGCGTGGAATGATCGACACCTTGTGCACGGAATCGGTGCCCGGCAGCGCCATCGCCACCAAGGCATGACCCATTTCATGATAGGCGACGACCTCGCGCTCCTTCTCGTTCAGCAGCCGGTTGCGTTTCTCCAGTCCGGCCACGATCCGTTCGACCGCGTTGTCGAAGTCGATCATCTCAACCGCGTCGGCGCGTCGGCGGGTCGCGAGGAGGGTCGCCTCGTTGACCAGATTAGCGAGGTCGGCGCCGGTGAACCCGGGGGTCAGCGCCGCGACCTTCTCGGCATCCACATCCGGCCCGAGCTTGGCCTTCTTCAGATGGACGCGGAGAATCTGCGCCCGCCCGACCTTGTCCGGTCGATCGACCAGGATCTGGCGGTCGAAGCGCCCGGCCCGCAGCAGGGCCGGATCGAGGATCTCCGGGCGGTTGGTGGCGGCGAGCAGCACCAGCCCGGCCGTGGAATCGAATCCGTCCAGCTCGGACAGCAGCTGATTGAGAGTCTGCTCCTTCTCGTCATGGCCGCCGACCATCGGGCCGATCCCGCGGGCCCGGCCGAGCGCATCGAGTTCGTCGATGAAGATGATCGCCGGCGCCCGGGCGCGGGCCTGCTCGAACAGGTCGCGCACGCGCGCCGCGCCGACGCCGACGAACATTTCCACGAACTCGGAGCCGGAGATCGAGAAGAACGGCACCTGTGCCTCGCCCGCCACCGCACGGGCAAGCAGCGTCTTGCCCGTCCCCGGCGGGCCGACCAGCAGAATACCCTTTGGCAACCGGCCGCCGAGCCGGCCGTAGCCGACCGGGTCCTTCAGGAAGGCGACGATTTCCCTGAGCTCATCCTTCGCCTCGTCGACGCCGGCGACATCCTCGAAGGTCACTCCCATATCGGTCTCGACGTAGACCTTGGCCTTGCTCTTTCCCACCTGCATCAGCCCGCCGCCGATGCCGCCTCCGGCCATCCGGCGCAGCAGGAACATCCACAGCCCGACGAACACGACCATCGGGACCACCCAGGAGAGGATGTCGCGCAACAGGGTGTTCTCGATCTCTCCCGAGACGCGCACGCCGTGGGTGGACAGTTCTTCCGCCAGAGACGGCTCGACCCGTGTCGTGACGAACAGCTGCCGGTCTTGGGACGACGGCTCTTTGATCGCCCCCCGTATGAACCGGTCCGAGACCGCGACTTCGGCAACCCGGCCGTCCCGCACGGCCTGGATGAAGTCGCTGTAGGGGATCTCTTCGACCTTCTGGCCGGTCGCGAAGAGGTGCTGGATCAGGACAACCATGGCGAACGCCGCCACCCAGTACCAGAGATGGAACTGTGCCTTATCGTTCACTGCGGGTCTCCTCGCCCGTGCCTGGCGCCGCCGTTAAACGCCGTGCGGCGACCGACGGCCGGCTGGCGGCTACCCGTCGGCCGACAGGTCGTGGACGTGTACATCCTGACCGGAATGCCGCTTCAGGATATCCATCGCGCGTTTCTCGTGCTCGGCGTCGCGAATATTGACCCAGAGCAGCAGACCGCCGCGATCCAGGTGATCCTGCAGGTGACGCGCATGCAGATCGCCTACCAGGGTCGCCAGCGCCGTGCCGATAAGCGCGCCGGCGCCGCCGGCAAGGATCGCTCCGGTGATCATGGCGGCCACGGCTCCGCCCGATGCGACGATCGCCCCCGCGGTCGCGACGGCGCCGACATACATGAGGCCGCCGACAAGGCCGCCTTCCGCGTCGCCGATCAATTCCTCCGAGACGTAGGCTTCGCGCGGAACGCGGTCGTCGTCTTCGAGGTCGCCGACCTTGCGATAGGTGTGCCCTAATTCGCTTTCGATCGCTTCCTCGGAAGCCAGCAGGGAAAGTTCGGCCCGGTCGAAGCCGGAACTCAGCAGGTCGTCGATGGCTGCCTGAAGGGTATCGGCCGTCGCGAACAGGCCGACGGCCTCGCGCACCGTACCGGGCGTTTGGGTGTTCGTCATGGAGGTCTCCCGCGCTTCGTCTGTTTTCAGTCTGATCGAAACACGCGACAGTTCCATTGACGCAAATCAACCCTCCAGAGCAGCCATGTCTCGTTCTTCCCGTCACCGCTCCTGCGGGTCGGACCAGGGGCGCAGGAACACGTCGTCCACCGGGATCTTGTAGGCCTCGGCGAGCGCGTTGGTTTGATTGAACATGCCGACCACCGCCAGCAGCTCGCCGTACTCCGCGTCGGTCATGCCGAGCTTGCGGGCGGCACCCGTGTGGCTGCGGGTGCAGTAGTCGCAGCATAGGAACAATTTTCATTATTTTTCAGATAGTTAATGTATTTGATGGTACAGATTTCTGTTACATACACTTACAATTCGCCGCATGAATTTTAATACAATTGAGAGAGTTTTATAAAAAATTTTCTTGCATAGGGTTGACTGTCCCGTGACCGATCTTTAGCCCCACCATCACTTAAGTTGCGAACAGTGTGAGGCTTAGCGTGTCCACTATCCTCGAGACATTTGGAAAAACAGTTGGCGTGGTTCTGCTCGTACTGCTGCAGATCGCTGCCGTTGCTATCGGAGCGATTGGCCTCGAAGAATGGGGAGTTAGCCCATGGCTCAGCGTTCCAGCGATCTTCATTGTCGGCTTCTTGCCCCTGGGACCATTCGTTCAGCTAGCTGCCGTGATCACTGGCGCCATCGCACTCTTGTGACGCTTCAATTTCAGAAATTGGTGAGCGTCCAGCCACCCGCCAATTCTTTTTTTTGCGTGGAGTCAGATTGTTAGACCTACCGTCGGTACATGTCGGCGGTCGCGCTCTGCACTCAGTATCCTACTGCGAGGATTGCGGCCGCTACGATGAGGGCGGCGAAAATGACTCTACGTGACAGCATTGTCTGCACTGCGCTCAATGCTGCCATCTGAGAGTTAAGCTGCGGAACGACCGAAGCCTCCGTATGGCCGTCAAGGCGCTCTCCTTCCCCTTGCTCTTCATCATGTGCCTCAAGAGGCTCCACCGAATGGGGGTCTGCCTGGCTCTTGGAGGGCTCCGAGAGCGCTCGCTTCACATAGAGCCGAACAACATCGTCGCGCCAACTGAACCAACCGTCCTCCTCAGACGCTTCCTGATGGAATGCAGCTGGCATCTCGTCCGCGTTCTCAACATCGTCGGATCGATTTAGGAACTTGATAACGCGCCCCTCATCGATGGACGGCGACCATGTTGCGTAGAAGCCGCGAAAGGCAGAGACGCTCATGTCTGCCCAGAGTTGCGCCCGGTGCTGACTGATCGCCCCAACGAGAGTATCGAAGCGTTCCGTTGGTAGATGGATCTCCAAGAAGAAGAGCTCGCCTGTCTTAACGTCGAACTCATCGATGTCTTCCATTCCGGCGAAGTACGCACGTTCCTCGACGCCTCCGTCGGAGATCCTTATGGACACCTGATCATGCTCACTATGCTCACCTAGGAGAGAGAAGCGATATCTACCGAAGCGACTACGCTCAACAAACCCTGTTCCTCCGATAGATCGTCGAGTCTGAGGAGGCTGATCTGTTTGATCTGCTGGTTCACGCTCAGGACCCTCATGCTTTGGTCCCGGCCCTTGCGACACACTCCATAAGTGCTGCAGCTGTAAATCGACGCACTTCTACGTCACCCTCAGAAACGCTTATCGTTGGTACTGGGGGGTAGAGTCAGAGATATCGGCATCTTCCCCCAACTCGACTAAAGCTCCGGTCTTCTCGAAGCCGCCGTTAGGCAGAAAGACAACTCGCGCCTTCGTCTCGGTCATGTGCCAGCTCCTGGATAAGCGGCTGCGGCGCGGAAGAAGCCGATCTTGCCCCTCCGACCCAGTGCAAGTGAGATGGCGAGGGGGGGGCGCGCGTCTCCCTCAAAGCAGACTAGTAGCTTCGAACGGTCTCAAGCAGACGATCCGCATGCTGAAAGATATCCTCCAGCGACGATATCTCGATCCGGGTTTCCTCCTTGTCCTTGAACACCCCGAGGTGCTTCTTGGACTTCGAGTTGAAGTGCAGCCGGCAGATGGGCGTGCGGTTGTTGTCGTCCAGCAGGATACCGCAGTAGCTCTTCTGATCCCGGATGACGATGCGGGAAACATCTACTTCCGTACGGAGAATCGCTCGCACGATCTGGAACGCCTCCAATTCCTCCTCGGTGGTCTCGATCCCGCCCTCGTCTTTCGCTTCTGCGATGGGTTCATCGACCTCTGCGTACTCTCCATTCCCAGCCTTTAGGGCATTCGAAAGCCGCTTGTTCACCTCCGCCCGTATCGTGGCCTTCATGGCCTGCTGCGCAAGCTGTCCGAACCATTCGCGGACCTGTGCCGTCAGGCGTCGACCTTCGTAGACCCGTCGGGCCATGATCTCGATGAACTCATCCGAAGGCGCCTCGATCTCTTTCTGGATCTCAGCTTCGATCAGCCCGCGGTACTTCAGATCCGTGGCACTGTTGAGGACGACCTCGATGGAGAAAGCGTCCTTTCGGAAACGCTCAAGCTCCCTCGTGCTGGCCTGGATGTAGTCGCCCAGATCGAACCGAAAGAACGGTTCCTTATCCATCGTGTTGTTCTAGTCGAGGTCGGAGTAGAACCAGTACTCGATACCGTTCGTGAGGATGCCGATCCGCGCATCCGTGACAGAGAAGTACCGATAGAGCTGCGACGCTCCGACTGAAGACAGATCCGCGCCATAAGCCTTGCATTCGATCAGCATCGTCAACTGCTCGTCGATCATGATCGCGTAGTCGACCTTCTCACCCTTCTTGATCCCGTGATCTGCGGTGTACTCGGGAATGACGGCCGTGGGGTCGAAGATGTCGTAGCCGAGCGCCTGGAGGAACGGCATGACGAGCGCCGTTTTCGTCGCTTCTTCTGTCTGAAGCTTCCCTTCCATGCTTTTCGCGCGCCCCGCAAGCGCGTCGATCTGATCTGCAAAACCTGTCATCTCGCCCCCTTAGTGCATCCCCAGAAACAGCCCAGCGTTGTCTCTGGCGCCGATCCTACACCATCACTGGCGCTCCACATAAACTGCCAGATGGTTTGGGGCGATGTGGGGAAGCCCACACAGGCATGGAGTGCCAGCGCAGCACAAAAGCAGGGGTCGAGAGATGAGTGCAGCTTTCTCTATGCCGTCTGCCGGGCGCCGGATCAGGCCAGCCGCGCCCGACGACCATTTAATGGACACTTTCGAAGAAAACGAAGGTCTGAGAAAAGTACACCTATAGGGGACACTACGGGTGCACCTCAGGTTCTCCTATGGTGCCCTGATGGTCCTCCTATAGGCGTCGTCTAGCGGCGTTGGTCCGTCAGCGGGGCAGCCGTAGCTGAACCCCGCTGAAGCCCTCCCCACTAACCAGATCCGTGCAGCGGGTTCTTCCCGAACCTGTACGGCCACAGCCCGCACGTCGTGCATGGGCATTTCCGTACTTCTCCTGGTTGACCGCCAGTACAGTCGAGACAGGTCCGACGGATCGCCGCCATCGGGCCGGTCCCTTTGGGGAACATGTCGACCAGGGTGCCTAGGTGGTCAATGTTCTCTTCCACCGACTTCCGCGCAGCTGCTCGCTCGATATCGGTCATTCGTTCCTCACTTTCGTGGGCTGTTGGTGAGCCTAGAGGGAGTCCGGTAGGTCACCACCTGCGGACCGTAGGACGGTCAAAAAGGTGCCGATTATCCAGGCCATCTTGGCGACAACGGCCGTTGCTCTACCTGCCCTGGCGTTGGAGTCTCCCGAGAGTGTCGATTAAATGGCCGACAGAGCAGTTTGAACGGCCCGAAGCCCACGCTGATGTAAGATGCTGCAGCGGCAAACCGCCGAGTGGAGAGAGAATGGAAGGGACCGATGCTGACGACGAACTCACGGCCGATATCGCGAGGTGGGCCCACGATCTGAACCGCCTCCATGCTCTGTTGGATCGGCTGGACAAAGAGGCGCAGCACTTGATCGCTCAGCGGTCCTTGTTCCTGACGCTTAACGATCAAGCCGGTGACTACCCGAGATCACGTGGAGCCTGGGCCTTCAACCTCGTCGTATCGAACGCGGTCAACGCGATCATCCTCGGACTTGGGCGCCTCTGGGATCAGAGCCCCGACGCGATGTCCATTCCCAACGCTGCGAAAATGCTGCGGGAGGAGGGTCGGAGCAGGCTCCTCGTCGCCGAGTTCATCGCCGGCGACAGGCGGATCGCTGAGACAACTCGCTATCGACATTCTGACGATCCAGACGAACAAGCAGCGTGGCTCGCCGAGCGCATGCGGGACGCGCTCGATGCCGCCGCTAAAGGCCCAGCAACCTTGCTTATCCATCGGGAAAAACTCTTCACTAAGATAGCTGCGCTTCTGGAGGAGGAGAGCACATTCCATGTAAAGGAAGCTCGACATACAGCGCTCGCTCATGCGCTGGAGATCTCTCGCGAGGGGAAGCGCCGGCAGGAAGCAGGAGCTGAGGTTCGCGCCCCGCTGATTGGTGAGGTCATTGACCTCGTCGACGAGACAACCGGCGTCGTAACCGAGCTAAGCTTGCTGGCCCGCCTCGTGGAGCCAGACTATCCAACGCTCAGAGCGACGTGGGACGACCATGTCGCCGATCTTGTTGCGCGCGGCCTCAGTTACAGATCGTCTGCCTAATGCCCGAGATGCTGTTTTATTCGGGTGCGCTGCAGCAGCTGTACCGTAAGCGTATAGGCATCCGAGACATTCACGATGAGACACCCCGCTTGTCTCTTTAGGGTTGATCTGATCCATATGAGACACCATTGTCTAGGCTCTAGAGGCTAACGAGACAGTGGAGCAGATCGATGAAGGTCGGATACGCACGCGTCAGCACGGTTGATCAGGAGCTGGACGGGCAGATCGACGCCCTCACCGGCGCCGGATGCGAGCGAGTGTTCAGCGAGAAAGTCAGCGGCACCTCGACATCTGGCAGAGACAAACTGCAGGAGGCGATAGACTTCGTGCGCGAAGGCGACGCACTCGTGGTGACGCGCGTCGACCGTCTCGCCCGTTCCATCGGAGACCTTCAGCAGATCGTCGGCACTCTCAGGGCCAAGAAGGTGGACCTCCAGGCGACCGAGCAGCCGGTCGACACCAGCACCGCCGCCGGCAAGTGCTTCCTCGACATGCTCGGCGTATTCGCTGAGTTCGAGACCAACCTACGGCGGGAGCGGCAGACAGAGGGCATTGAGCGAGCCAAGGCCCGTGGTGTCTACAAGGGCCGTAAGCCGTCCATCGACGCTGATCGCGTCAAGGAACTGCATGGCCAAGGGATGGGCGCCACGGCCATCGCGAAGAAGCTAGGTATCGGCAGGGCATCGGTGTATCGGGTCCTCACCTAGATCCGCGAAGCCAGTCCCTGAGGTTGAGCCGGTCCAACACATCTGCTACCCCGCCCGCATGTCCGTCCCAGTTGTCGTGTTCTCGACGTTGGCAGGGATATCCTTGCTCAGCGTCCTCGTTGGGCGACCATGGACAACTATGGTGGCCCGCCGGAGTGCCCCTCGGGAGCATTGGGGCCACCCGCTGTTCAAGGAAACGAACGCGGTCTTGTCTCTACTCTGGTCGTTCGTGTTCGCAATGACAGCACTTGCCGGCTGGATCACCAGCGGCGGGGTGCTCTTCATAGCCATGACCATTGGCAACTCATGCCTCGGTCTGGCCTCTCCGTGGCTAGGAAAGCGTTACGCCGCTTGGCGGGCGCCATCTTTTCAGGGCCAGTAGAAACCCGCGTTAAGGGGTCCCAAGTCGGCTCTCAGGGCAGCATGGGGGGTATGGGGGAAACAGCGTCGCCGCCGTGGACGATCCGCAGCCTCACAACTCAGCCAGAATTTCGGCCGGCGTACTCCGGATGGCGCCGAAAGAAGTCAGCCAACTCCGGATAGTCGACGCCCTGGATGATTTCGAACTTCTGACCAAGGGGTATGCCCTTGCTGTTGTACCGCCCGAACGTAAGGTTCGCCTTGGAGTGACCCACGATCTCCGCGACAAATGCCTCCTGGGCGTTTGTTTGGGCTAGAGAGGCTGTGAAGTTATGCCGGAAACTGTGGAACACCTTGCACGGGTCTGAGACGCCTCGACCATTGCAGAACCGGCCGAACCACTTGGTAAACACGCCACTCGATACCGCCCATACCGAGCCTTCCTCCCTGCGGCGAGTTAGCAGCCACCCTAACTGGGGATGCAGCGGCACCTGTCGGACACCCGCTTTGGTCTTGGCTCTAGTAATGTCGAGATAGCAGACGCCCGACGGACCGGTTCGGACGTTTTCCCAGCGCAGATTCAGGATCTCCCCCAAACGCAGACCCGCGTAAAGGGCGACCAGGGATACCGCCCATAGCTCCTCACGTTTAGGCAAAGGGTCATCGAACAACGCCTCCAGATCGTCACTATCGAACGGCTGTCGCTCTTGCGAGGCCCTCCCGATCGTAACTCTTGCGATACCGCTGAACGGGTTCTCTGCCTCGACCTCACCTGAACTTCGCGCCCACTCCCACAGGAGCCTAAGTACCGATTGGAAGCCTTGAAGGGTGGCCTTTGAGAGACCAATGGCGCCTGCCGGGACCTGATAGCGGCTGCTGAGGGCACTCCATGTGCTTGGAAGCTTACGCCGGCCCCAGTTCGGGCTGAGTTGGGCGACATCCTTCATGAACTGCGCCGCATCCCGGCGGTCGATATCTGCCAGCCGTCGGCCTCGAAAGTAGAGGCGAAACAGACCAAGCCGCGCTGCATAGACCCGCTTTGTCTCAGGCGCAAGTCCGGGATTCATATCCAGGAACTCCTCCGTCGCCTTGGCAACGGTAATGCCGTACTCGGGTCGCAGGACCCGCCGACCATCTAAGGCCGGGATCAGGTCATCTCGCGCGTCTAGTTGGGCCTGCACAGTTTCGGGCACTTCGTAGTCGTCCGGAAGCTCAGACGTATCGGAAACACCCATCCGCGCAAGTTCCTTGGCGATGATCGCATCCTTATCGATTTCTACTAGTTCGACGGTCGTAGGGAGATACGCCGCTTGTTCCTCCTGCGCCTTAAGCGTTCGGCGATAGAGGTCTCCTGGGTCAGCGGAGGCCTCAAGGTCACCAGCAAGCGGGAGGCCCATAGCGAGGCGTTTGAATTGCGCCTCCCAGGCCGCCTTGGCCTCCCAGCGTCGCTTCCGCGCGACGTCGATGTCCCGAGTACGTAACGTCTGCACGACGTGGCGTTGTGGTCGATCCGTCTTGGAGATCTTCCTCTGAAGATCCTTCGGCACGGCCATCCGGAGATACCAAGTGTGGCCGCGCTGGATCAGATACTGTCTGTCCCTCATATGCTACAGACTGATGGTACAGATACCTCAGGTCAATCCCTAGTCATCAGACCAGGGTCGCAGGAACACGTCATCCACCGGGATCTTGTATGCTTCAGCTAATGCATTGGTTTGATTGAACATACCGACCACCGCCAGCAGTTCGCCATACTCCGCGTCGGTCATGCCGAGCTTGCGGGCGGCACCGGTATGGCTGCGGGTGCAGTAGTCGCAGCCGTTGGTGACCGAGACGGCGACCGCGATCATCTCCTTGAACTTCGGGTCGAGCGCGCCCGGCGCCATCACCTCCTTCAGGCCGTACCACAGACGCTTCAGAGTCGGCGGATGAGAGGCGAAGACCTTCCAGGCGTTCGGCACGAATCCAATCTGCTTGGTCGCCATGATGTCGTCGAACACTTCGCGGACCTCATCCGACGCGTTCTCGTATTCGACCATGACGACGGTGGCGGGTTCGGTGGACATGGGCGGCTCCTCTCCTGCTGACGGTCATCCCCGGCGGGGATCGCGACCAGTGGGACAGGAGAGGCGGGGCGTCGTCAACGCCCCGTCGCGCAGTCGTTCCGTCGGATCATTTTCCGGCGGCGCGTGCCTCGGTGTCGATGAGCTTCCGCTTGCGCTCGAGGCCCCAGCGATAGCCGCGCAGGGTGCCGTCGGTGCCGACCGCCCGGTGGCAGGGCACGATCAGCGACACCGGGTTGTTGGCGCAGGCGCTTCCCACCGCGCGGATCGCCTTGGGCCGGCCGATCTCCGCCGCCAGTTCGGCATAGGTCCGGGTCTCGCCCATCGGGATGTCGGTGAGCGCCTGCCAGACCTGGCGCTGGAAGGCGGTGCCGCGGATATCGAGGGGCAGGTCGGCATGGGGCTCCTTGCCCTCAAGCATGCCGGCGACCTCGCCCAGGGTCTCGCCGAGCCCGCCCGGGTCAGCCGCCAGGCTGGCGCGCGGGAAATCGCCGCGCAGTTCCTCGACCAGGGCATCGTCGTCCTGGCCGATGCCGACGAAGCAGATGCCGGTCCTGGTTGCGCCGACGATCACCCGTCCGAGGGCGGTGTCGGCGAAGGCATAGGCGATGACCGCCCCCTCGCCACCCTTTCCGTAGCTTGCCGGTGTCATGCCCAACTGCGCCCCCGCTTTCTCATAGAGCCGGCTGGAGGAACCGTAGCCGGCGCCATACAGCGCCATGGCCACGCCCTCGCCGGACTTCAGGTTCGTCTTCAGCCGCCCGAGCCGGCGGGCGTCCCAGTACTGGCGCGGGCTGATCCCCATCACCGCCTTGAAGCTGCGCTGCAGGTGGAACGGGCTGACCCCGGCCGCCGCGCCCAGAGCCTCCAGGCTCGGACACTCGTCCTCGGCGCTCTCGATCGCCCGGCAGGCGGCCCGCACGGCGTCGAGTCGCGGATCCGGTGCCGCCGACCCGTCCGGCTTGCAGCGCCGACAGGCCCGGTAACCCGCCTTTCGAGCCTGTTCCGGGGTGGCGAAGAACGAGACGTTTTCCCGCTTCGGGGTGCGCGACGGGCAGTACGGGCGGCAGTACACGCCGGTGGTGCGCACCGCCACGATGAAGGCGCCGTCGAAGGACTTGTCACGGGCGACGACGACCCGGTAGCGGGCGTCGTCGTCCATGTCGCTGTCACGCAGGGCTATGGTCGCGGTCATCTCGGATCTCCATCGCTCAAGATGATCCTACCCTGCTCCGCCCTCCCGCACCGCTCCATCCGGTTCTTGCGGCGACGGTCCCGGCGTTTTTTAGGGCGGGGCGTTCAGTTCACGTTGAAGGCGACCTCCTCCATGCCGGCCTCGACGCCGGCCCGGGTCATCTCGGCCCAGGTGTTGTCGTCGATCGGGATGCCGTTCGCTGTGCGTTCCGCGGCGGTCTCCCGCTCCGGATCGCCGGGGAACCGGATCTTGTCGTGGCCGACCGCGACCTTGGCCGTGGAGACGTGGCCGACGAGCTGGTCGATCTCCGACTTGAACGGGATATCGGCGCCGAAGCCCGCCGGGTCCATCACGATGGTCAGCATGTTGTTGCAGATGGTGTCCTGGCTCATCAGTTCGTCGCGGGCGGTGCCGCCGCCGGTGAGCCCCGCCGCCAGGATCTCGCAGATCATGGCCAGGCCGTAGCCCTTGTGCTGGCCGAAGGAGAGCATGGCGCCGTCAGGACTCCTCGAAGATCACCTTGGGGTCGTCGGTCGGCTTGCCGTCCGGGCCGACCAGGGCATCCGCCGGGGTCTTCTTGCCGGCGTAGTAGGCGACCCGCACCTTGCCCTGGGCAACGCGGGAGGTCGCCATGTCGAGCACGATCATCGGGTGGTCGTCGGTCGCCGGGATCGCCGTGCAGTACGGGTTGGTCGAGTATTTCGCCTCGTAGCCGCCCCAGGGCGACACATAGGGCCGGTGACCGGTGGTGTTGACGTAGTGGATCGAGATCAGCCCGGCCTTCGCCGCCATCTCGCCCCAGGCGCCGATCCGGCCCATGTGGTGGGTGCGGCGTAGGCCCATGATGCACACGCCTGTCTTCTTCGCCCGGTCGATCGCCATCTCCATCGCCTCGCGGCATACGGTCTGGCCGTAGCCCATGTTGCCGTCCAGCAGCAGATAGGCGCCGTTGTCGGTGACCACGGAGGGGCGGGCGCCCGGGTTCATGGTGCCGCCGAGCGCATGCTTCATGTAGCGCGGCGCGAGCCCGACGCCATGGCTGTCATGGCCCATGAGATTGGCCGTCACCAGGTTCTCGGCGATGGCGCGCGCCTCCTCCCGGGAGCTCTTCGCGCCTTCCATCATGGCGGTGACGATATCGGTCAGGCGGTCGTGTCCGATGGTGATCGGCATTTCTCTCCCTCGTGTTCTTCTGCGGTTCTCTCAAGGCGAGCTTGCGGGCGAGCCTACACCGTCTCTATATGACCCGTCATGAGCACGAATTTGCCCTTTCTGAAGATGCACGGCCTCGGCAACGACTTCGTCGTGGTCGACGGCCGCGCGGCCGACGCCGCCCTGAGCGAGGCGCAGTACCGCGCCGTGGGCGACCGCCGGCGCGGAGTGGGCTACGACCAGTTCCTGACCATCCTGCCGCCCCGCAACGGCGGCATCGCCTACATGGCGATCCACAACCCCGACGGCTCCGAGGCCCAGGCCTGCGGCAACGGCACGCGCTGCGTCGCGTCTCTGCTGATGGACGAAGCCGGCGCCGACGAGATCGTCCTGGAGACGGTGGCCGGCGGCCTCGTCTGCCGGCGCACCGAAGACGGCCGGGTGACCGTCGACATGGGGATGGCGCGTCTTCGCTGGGACGAGATCCCCATCGCGGAGGAGACCGACACTCTCGAGGTCTCGATCCGGACCGCCAGTGCCTACGGCTCGGCGACGCTGGTCAACATGGGCAACCCGCACGCGGTATTTTTCGTGGAGGATGCCGAGGCGCTGGATCTGGCCCGCATCGGCCCGCCGATCGAAACCGACCCGATCTTCCCGGAACGGGCCAATATCGAATTCGTCACGGTGCTGGGGCCTGACCGGCTGCGCATGCGGGTGTGGGAGCGGGGGGCCGGGATCACCCAGGCCTGCGGTTCCGGCGCCTGCGCGACCGTGGTGGCGGCGGTGCGGCGCGGTCTGATCCCCGGCCGGTCGGCCGCCGTCATTCTGGACGGCGGCGTGCTCGACATCACCTGGCGCGAAGACGGGCATGTGGAGATGACCGGGCCGGTGGCCACCAGCTTCTCCGGAACGCTCGACCTTGCCGCGCTCGGCGGATAGGGGCCGGCGATGAGTCTCGTGGTGCTCGGCCGACCGACCATGGCGGCGGCCGACCGGGCCTGGATCGACGCCCTCCGGGATCGCCATCGCGGCGCCGTCTTCGAGCGCTCGATCGGCGCCCACATCACCCTGATCTTCCCCACCGGGGCGACGGATCCGACCAGTGCGACCAGCCATCTCGCCACCGTCGCCGCCGAGACCGCGCCGATCGACCTCCTGTTCCGCGCCACGATGCCCTGGCTCGACCGCTATTCCGGCGAGACCTACGCCTACCTCGTGCCGGATGCGGGGAACGGCCGGCTGATCCGCCTGCACGACCACCTGTACAGCGGACCGTTCTCGGACGTGCTGCGCCTGGACCTGCCCTATGTGCCGCACATCACCCTCGGCCGGTTCGGCGAGGCGAAGGTCGCCAAGGCGCTGGTGGACGACCTGAACGCCCAGGACATCGAACTCCGCGCCCGGCTCGACACGGTCGAGCTGTTCCGTCTCTCCGACGGCGAGCCGCCCCGGCGTCTGGCGGAGGTGGCGCTGCGGGGGTAGGGCTCCGGCCGTCACCGCGCCCTGAACCGACCTCCCGGGCCCGGCCAGGGATCCGCGCGCGGCAGAACCCGTTGGCCGACGGAGATTCGGCTACTCCTCCGGTTCGGTCGTGAAGCGCAGCGGGTAGCCTTCGCGCCGGGCCATGTCATTGGCGCGGTCGGCCTTGGTTTCGGCGATGTCCCGCGCGAACACCGCGACCACGCACACGCCCCGGCGGTGGGCGGTCATCATCACCGCATAGGCGCGATCCTCGCCCATCCCGAACTCGGCCTTCAGCACCTTCACGACGAACTCGCGCGGCGTGAAGTCATCGTTCAGCAGGATGACCTTGTACATCCGCGGCCGCTCGACCTTGGGCTTATTCTTGGTCCGCAACCTGGTGTCGGTGTCGGTCATCGCGGAGCCTCCGGCGGCATCTCCCCGGTCCAGGTTACCGCAGGATATCCTTCAGCACGACGAGGCTCTCGAAGCGGAGCTGCCGCCCCACCTGCTGGCAGATATCGGCATCGACGTCGCTGGGGTCGATGCCATTCGCCGATCCGCGACACCCCAGCGGCAGTCGGCGTTGCACCGCACCACGACCGTCGACAGAGCCGACCGTCGTCCTTAGTCTCGCTGCATCCAGCCCGCAGTCTTCACGGCCGATTTCGAAGGAATGCCCATGCCCGCCGTCCTGTTCCGCACCGACAACGACAGCCCCGACCAGTGGCGCGAGGCCCTGAGCAAACGCATCCCCGGTCTCGACTTCCGGGTCTGGCCGGATATCGGGGACCCAAAGGAGATCGGGTTCGCCCTGGTCTGGAAGGTGCCGGCCGGCGCGTATGAGGGCATGACTAACCTGAAGGCGATCTGCTCGCTCGGCCAGGGCGTCGACCACATCTTCGCCGAACCGAACCTGCCGGAGGGCGCGCATATCCTGCGCATCGTCGATCCGTGGATGGCCCAGGCCATGGCGGAGTGGGTGCTGCTGCAGGTCTTGCGGTTCCATCGCCAGGGCATGGAGTACGAGCAGTTCGAGCGCGAGAAGCGCTGGGTCAAGCTGCCTGCCCCGGAGACCTCGACCCGCCGGGTCGGCATCCTCGGCATGGGCGCGCTTGGGGCACAGGCGGCGACCACCATCGCCGCCCTCGGCTTCGACGTCGCCGGCTGGTCGCGGACGCGCAAGGAGATCGAGGGCGTGACGAGTTTCGCCGGCGCGGCGGAGTTCGACGCCTTCCTGGCCCGCACCGACATCCTGTGCTGTCTGCTGCCGCTGACCCCGGAGACGACGGACCTGATCAACGCCAACACGCTGGCCAAGCTGCCGAAGGGCGCCTTCGTGGTGAATTCCGGCCGCGGCGCGCAGCTCGTCGAGGAGGATCTCCTGGCGGCGCTCGACAGCGGCCACATCGCCGGGGCGGCGCTGGACGTCTTCCGGACCGAGCCGCTGCCGGTCGATCACCCGTTCTGGGAGCATCCAAAGGTGCAGGTCTGGCCGCACGTTTCGGCTCAGACCAACGCCGAAAGCGGTGCCGACCAGGTCGCGGAGAATATCCGCCGGGTCTTCGCCGGGGAGGAGCCGTTCAACACCGTCAGCCGCGAGCGGAAGTACTGATGGGCGGAGCGATTCCTGACAGCCCGATCGTCGCCGTCCACAGCACCGGCGACGGCCCGTCGGCCTGGGTCGCGGCCCTGAAGGACGAGATGCCGGGGGTGGACGCCCGTCCGGCACTGGAGATCGCCGGCGACGACCTTGCCCGGGTCGACGTCTCGATCTCCTGGCGTCTGCCGCACGGGATGCTGGCGACCTTCCCGAACCTGAAGCTCGTTCAGTCGATCGGCGCAGGGGTCGACCACATCCTGGAGGATCCGCACCGCCCGACCCACGTCCCCATCGCCCGGCTGATCGATCCGTTCATGGCCGGATCGATGACCCACCACATCGTGCTGCAGATCCTGCGCTGGCACCGCCAGGCCGACAAGTTCGAACGGTACAAGACCGAGCACCACTGGCCGATGAGCGAGGCCTTCGACCACCGTCGCCTGCACGTCGCCATTCTCGGCCTCGGCACCCTGGGGGAGCATCTGAGCCGGGCGCTGACGGCGCTGGAGATCGCCAATACCGGCTGGACGCGCTCGCCGCGCAGGGTGGACGGCGTGGCGTCGGTGTCCGGCCCGGCGGCCCTGGATGCCCTGCTCGCCCGCTCGAATGTCGTCGTGTGCCTGCTGCCGCTGACGGACAAGACCGAGGGCGTACTCAACGCCGCGCTGTTCGCCAAGCTGCCCCAAGGCGCGTTCCTGGTGAATGTCGGACGCGGCGGCCATCTGGTGGAGGACGATCTGATCCCGGCACTGGACAACCAGCAGCTTTCGGCAGCCGCCTTGGACGTCTTCCGCGCGGAGCCGCTGCCGGCCGATCACCCGTTCTGGGACGACGACCGGATCTACATCACCCCGCATATCGCCGCCGAGGTGAACCCGCCGACCGCCTCCATCGTCTTCGCCGAGAACATCCGCCGGGTCCGCGCCGGAGAGACGCCGACCGGCCTGGTCGATCTCGGCCGCGGCTATTGATCGAGGAGCGGCTGCCCCACCCCGGCGACTATTCGGGGCGGTCCAGACCGACGGTCTCCAGGGCGGCGTCCTGGCGTGCGGCGAGGGTGTCGACCTCGAACTCGCCGATGAGTTCGTGGAACAGGCGATACCAGTTCACCTCGGCCTTCAGATGCATGAAGACCGAACCGAGCCCCAGCGCCGCGCGGTCCATCAGCACGAACTCGCGCGGCGGACGCACGCCGTTCAGGCGCTTCAGCTCGGCATGCACCTTCTCGGCGATCTCGCGGCCGTAGAGCCCGGAGCCACTCTCCTGGATCTTGCGGACCCGGTCTTCCATCAGCGGACCGTAGAGGAAGCGCGCCCAGACATTCAGGACGTCGATGGTCTCGCGGTCGAGATCGCTGAAGCCCCAGCTCGCATAGGCTTCGACCGCCAGCTCCTCGTCGTCGTCACGCAGGGCCCGGTAGAGGTCGATCACGCCCTTCACGAAGGGCGGATTGAAGACCCGGATGCAACCGAAATCCAGTAGGTTGATCGTGCCATCCTCGCGGATCGTGTAGTTGCCGAGATGCGGATCCCCGTGGATCACGCCGAAGAAGTAGAACGGCACGTACCAGGTCCGGAACATGTTGTGGGCGACCCGGTTGCGGGTCTCGATGTCCGGGTGTTCCTCCAGGAACTTCATGAACGGCGTGCCGTCCAGCCAGGTCATGGTGATCAGCCGGCTGGTCGACAGCTCATCGACCACGTCGGGGACATGGACGCCTGGTTCCTCCGCCAGCATGTGGCGGTAGAGCGCCATGTGCCGCGCCTCGCGGGCGTAGTCCAGTTCCTCGCGCAGCCGGGCCGACAGCTCGGTATGGATCAGCGACGGGTCGATCGCCGAGTCGTAGCGCCGGTAGAGCTTGAACACCCAGTCGAGCTGGCGCAGGTCCGCCTCGACCGCCGAGGACATGTCCGGATACTGCAGCTTCACCGCCGCCGTCCGCCCGTCATGGAGGGTGGCGCGGTGGACCTGGCCGAGGGACGCGGCCGACGCCGCCTCGCGATCGAACTCGGCGAACCGGGACTGCCATCCGGCCCCGAGCTCGTTCGTCATCCGCCGCTTCACGAAGGGCCAGCCCATGGCCGGCGCGTTCGCCTGCAGATGGGCCAGTTCGTCGACATATTCCTTGGGCAGCGCGTCCGGCACGGTGGAGAGGATCTGCGCCACCTTCATCAGCGGTCCCTTGAGGCCGCCGAGGGCCGCCTTCAGGTCGGCCGCGTGTTCCGCCTTGTCGACGGAGAGGCCGAGATAGCGCTCGCCCGCCAGCCGGGCCGCGAGGCCGCCGACGGCGGTGCTCACACGGGCATAGCGGCGTACGCGCCCGCCCAACGAATTGCGTTCGGAATCGATGTCGCTCATGGCCCGATAGATAAGCCGGCACGGCGGAAAGGAAAGGCGATTCTCCGCCGTTTCATCCGCGCCAGGGCGAAGTGTCGCGGTCGTAGTCGCGCACCACCTCCGCCACCCGGATGCGGTATCGCTCGAACAGGCTGTCCCGACCGGCCGTCTGCGCTGCGTAGTGGGCCGAGCGCTCGCGCCAGCGGCGGATCGCCGCCTCGTCCTCCCAGGTGGAGAGCGACAGGAGCTTGCCGGGCGTGACAAGGCTTTCGAAACGCTCGACCGAGATGAAACCCTCGACCGTCTCCAACTCGGCCCGGAGCGCCGCCGCCGTCTCGAAATAGGTCTCGTGCCGGCCGTCCTTCGGCTCGACCTCGAAAATCACCACATGCATGTCAGTCCCGATCCCTGTCGTCCGGCGTCAGCATCACGCCGGGGTTGAGCCATCCGCCCGGATCCAGCGCCCGTTTCACGCGGCGCATCAGACCCAGATCCAGGGTCGGTTTCAACCGCTCGGCCGCGGCGACCTTGGTCCTTCCGAGCCCGTGCTCCGCGGCGATCGACCCGCCGAGCGCGGTCGCCACACCATCGATGGCGGAGACAAGCGCCGGCCAATGCGCCTTGAAGGCGTGACCGTCGGCGCCGGGCGGCGGGTTGACGTTGAAGTGGATGTTGCCGTCGCCGAGATGGCCGAAGGGGATCGGCACCGCCGCGGGGGCGATCTCCGCGACCACCGCCGTCGCCCGGTCGATGAACTGGGGAATCATCGCGACCGGCACCGATGTGTCGTTCTTCAGATTGCCCGGCGTGGCGACCTGGGCGACCGCCAGGCCCTCGCGCAGGGCCCAGAGGGCGGTGCGCTGCGCCTCGGACCCGGCCAGCACGGCGTCCGCCGCCTCGCCCGCCTCCAGCGCCGCGCCGACCGCTTCCGCCAACGCCGAGTCGAGGTCGAAGAACCGGCTCGACGATGCCAGTTCGACGAGGACCTGCCAGGGATAGACGCCGCCAAAAGGTTCGCGCCGGCTTCCGGCATGGGCGAAGTGCAAGTCGAGCCCGGCGCGGGGGATCAGTTCTGCGGCGGTCAGTGCCTCCCCGGCCTCCGACTGCAGCCGCGCGAGCAGCGCCAGGGCGTCCTCCACCGACCGGACCGCGACGAGGGCGGTGGCGCTGTGCCGCGCCGCCGGAAACAGACGCAGGGTCGCCGCCGTCACGATGCCCAACGTCCCCTCGGTCCCGATGAAGAGCTGCTTGAGATCGGTGCCGGCATTGTCCTTCGCAAGCGGGGCAAGCCCGTTCCAGACCTGTCCGTCCGCTAGCACGACCTCGAGCCCCAGGATCTGCGCCCGCGCCATGCCGTAGCGCAGCACGTTGTTGCCGCCCGCATTGGTCGACACGTTGCCGCCGACGGTCGAGGACAGGCCGCCGTGATGGATCGCCAATTGGCGGCCTTGCCGGTCGGCCGCCGCCCGCGCCTCGGCAAGGGTGACGCCCGCCTCCGCAACCATCGTCGATCCGACCAGATCGATCGAGCGGATCGCCCGAAGGCGTTCGAGCGACAGGACGATCGCGCGTCCGTCGTCCGGCGGGGTGGCGCCCTGGCAGAACCCCGTATTGCCGCCCTGGGGCACGATGGGAACGCCGGCCTCGTCGCAGCGCCGCACAGTCGTCGACACCTCCGCCGAGGTCCGCGGCCGCACCACCGCCAGGGCGAGGCCGGTGCGCGTCTTCAGAAGATCGGTTTCGTAGGCGGCGCGGTCGGCGGCGTCCGTGAGCACCGCATCCGCCCCCAGGTCGCGCCGCAAGCCGTCAAGAAACGCCCGGTCTCCGGTCACCGATCAGGCGTCGTCGCGCAGCCAGGGAATGCTGCCGACCTCGATCCCCTCGTCGGCCAGCGCCTCGCGCTCTTCCGGGGTCGTGTCGCCGTAGATCCCGCGCGGGTCCGTATCGCCGTAGTGGATCTTGCGGGCTTCCTCGGCGAAGCGGTCTCCGACGTTGTCGAAGTTCTCATCGATCTTACGGCGCAGGCTCAAAAGCTGCTGCTTGAGGGCGAGCGCATTGGTCGCCACCTGCTTCTGATCCGCCTCCGACGCATCGGTCGGCGGCGGCGCGGGAACCGGTCTGACGTCGCGACGCGTACCCTGGAGCGCCGGCGCCATCAGCGCCCGCGACACCTCGGGAGATCCGCAGTCCGGACAGGACAGCAGGCCCGATTCGGCTTGTTTCTCGAAAGCCGAGCTGTTCTGGAACCACGCTTCGAACTCGTGCTCGGCGCTGCAACGCAGGCGGTATCGGATCATCGGTCACCCAAGCTCCCACATGACGGTAATATAGCGGTCACGAACGGCCGTACCAGCATTCCCGTATTCAGGGGACGACTGCCGTCCCAAGACAGAGGCCCGCGATGACCGCGACCCCGTCCGATCTGGCCCGCCTCGACAGCGCGCACCACCTCCACCCCTTCACCGACCCGAAGGTGCTTGTGGACGACGGGCCGATCGTCATGGCGGGCGGCCGGGGCTGCACGCTCTGGGACGAGGACGGCAAGCTGTACCTGGACGCGCTCGCCGGGCTCTGGTGCGTGAATGTCGGCTACGGACGCAAGGAACTGGCCGAGGTCGCCGCAGAGCAGATGGAACGGCTCGCCTACTACAACACCTTCTTCAAGACGACGACCGCACCCACGGCGGCGCTGGCGGCGAAGCTGGCGGATCTGACCCCGGACGGGCTCGAGCACGTCGTCTTCGCCAATTCCGGCTCCGAGGCGCTGGACACAATCGTGCGGTTCTCGCGCCTGTTCTGGGAACTCAAGGGCAAGCCGGAGAAGACCGTGATGATCGGCCGGGAGGAGGGCTATCACGGCTCCACCCTGGCGACGATCAGCCTCGGCGGCACGATCGCCATGCATGCCCAGGGCGGACTGCCGCTCCCCGGTTTCGCCCATGTCGATACCGCCTACCGGTTCCGCCACGGCACGGTCGGGGAGACGGAGGACGCCTTCGCCGAACGGGCCGCCGGCTGGATCGAGGCGAAGATCCTGGAGATCGGCGCGGACAGGGTCGCCGGAGTCGTGGTCGAACCGGTTCAGGGCGCCGGCGGCGTGATTATCCCGCCGGCGGGGTATCTGCTCCGGGTCCAGGAGATCTGCCGCCGTCACGACGTTCTGTTCGCGCTCGACGAAGTGGTGAGCGCTTTCGGCCGGCTCGGCGCCTGGACGGCGGCGGAGAAGTTTGGACTGGCACCCGACTTCATCGCCCTCGCCAAGGGGCTGTCCTCGGGATACCAGCCGATCTCGGCGGTGATGGTGGGCAGCCGGGTGGCCGACACCCTGATCGAGAAGAGTGGCGGCCTCGCCCACGGCTTCACCTATGCCGGACACCCGGTCGCCGCCGCGGTGGCGCTGGCCAATCTGGCGATCATCGAGCGCGAGACGCTGGTCGAGCGGGTGCGCGACGACCTGTCCGACCATTTCGCCAAGGCCCTCGGCAGGCTGGCGGATCACCCGATGGTCGGCGAGGTGCGGAGTCTCGGCCTGATCGGCGCGGTCGAACTCGTGCAGCAGCGCAATCCGAAGATCCTCTACGAACCGGAAGGCATCGTCGGTGCGGTGGTCCGCGACCAGATGCAGAATCGCGGCATCATCGTGCGGGCCGTGCGCGATGCCGTGGTGATCGCGCCGCCGCTGGTCGTCACCCACCAGGAGATCGACCGCATCGGCGATACCCTGCGCGCGGTGCTGGATGAGATCCTCCAGCAGATCGCCGTGGTCGGAGACGACCGGGCCCTGGCGGAGATCGTGTCGCAAGGCGGCGCCCTGAAAGGCCTCACCTGCCTGATCACCGGCGCGTCCCGCGGCATCGGTGCTGCGGTGGCGGAACGCTACGCCGCCGAGGGTGCCCGGGTGGTGCTGGCCGCCCGGTCGCAGGCGGAGATGGACGCCGTGGCCGAGCGCATTCGCAAGGCGGGCGGACAGGCCGCGACCCTGGCCCTCGATCTGTCGGACCCGACGGCCGTCGACGGCCTGGCCAAACGGATCGGCGAGAAGCTGGGACGGCTCGACGTGCTGGTGGCGAACCACGGCACGCTCGGGGATATCGGCCCGCTGGCCGAGACCTCGGATGCCGCCTTCGACCGGACGATCGCCGTCAACCTGACCGCCACGTATCGCCTGCTGCGCGAGCTGGACCCGCTGCTGCGCGCCGCCCCGGCCGGAAGAGCCCTTCTGGTGACCTCCGGGGCCGCCCAGGGCGCCTTGCCCGACTGGGGGGCCTATGCGGCCTCGAAGGCCGGGCTGGAGGCGCTGGCGCGCGCCTATGCGGCGGAGACGCGCGCCTCGAGAGTGCGGGTGAACCTGGTGGACCCCGGCGAAGTACGCACCGCCATGCGCGCCTCGGCCTTTCCCGACGAGGATCCGAACAGACTGCCCCGTCCGCAGGAGATCGCGGGCGTCTTCGTCCGCCTTGCCTGCTCTGCCTGCACTTTCTCCGGCGCCCGCGTGCCGGCCACGGTGGAGGTCTGACCGTGGCCGGCGCCAGCGATCCTCCCGTGGCGCTTCAGGAACCCGCGCCCTGGATCGCCCGCTTCGCGCCGATGGTGCCGGCCGGCGGCACGGTCCTCGACGTCGCCTGCGGGGCCGGACGCCACGCCCGCATGTTCCGGGACCGTGGGCATCCGGTCGTCGCCCTGGACCGGGACGTGGTGAAGGTCAGCGACATGGCGGGCGATCCGGAGGTCGAGATCGTCGCCCGCGACCTGGAGAACGGACGCCCCTGGCCGCTGGAGGGACGGACCTTCGCCGGCGTGGTGGTGGTGAACTATCTGCACCGCCCCCTGTTCCCTGCCCTGGTCCGATCGGTGGCGCCCGGCGGGGTGCTGATCTACGAGACCTTCGCCGTCGGCAACGAGCGGTTCGGCAGGCCGGGCAACCCGGATTTCCTGCTGCACCGCGAGGAACTGCTCATCGCCGTTCGCCCGGAACTCCAGGTGATCGCCTTCGAGGATCTGGAGGAGCACGCCCCGATCCCCGCGGCGAAGCAGCGGGTGGTGGCGGTGCGCCCGGCCTGAACCGGCGCCGGCGTCGGCCGGCTATTCGCCGGCCTGGCGGAGCTGACCGCCATAGACGACGGGATCGCCGATCGCGCGGTCGTGGGTCAGGGACGGGACCTTCCCGCGCGCCTCGGCCACGCGGGCGAGATCGATCTCCGCGGTGATGACCCCGACGTCCTCGCCGGCATCGGCCAGAACCTCGCCCCACGGGCCGACGATCACCGAATGCCCGTAGGTCTTGCGGCCCTCGGCATGCTCGCCGGTCTGAGCCGCGGACACGACATAGCAGCCGGTTTCGATCGCCCGGGCGCGCTGCAGCACATGCCAATGGGCCTCGCCGGTGACCTTGGTGAAGGCGGCCGGGGCGAAGATCACGTCCGCACCGGCCTGGGCCAGCTTGCGGTACAGATAGGGGAAGCGGATGTCGTAGCAGATCGTCATGCCCATCCGGCCCCAGGGCGTCTCGGCGATGACCGCCTCGTCCCCGGCCTGATAGGTGTTGCTCTCCCGGTAGGTCTGGCCGTCCCCGACCTGCACGTCGAACATATGGATCTTGGAGTACCGGGCGACGATCTGGCCGCGGTCGTCCAGCAGAAAGCTGCGGTTCGCCATCTTGTCGTCGGAGACCTTGATCGAGATCGATCCGATCAGCAGCCAGACGCCGAGTTCGGCGGCGAGGCCGCGAAAGGCGGCCAGCACCTCGTGGCTGTCTTCCGGCTTCGCCTTCGCCAGCGCCAGATCGCGCTTCGGCTCCAGCATGCCGACGATTTCCGGGGTGGTGATGAGCTGGGCACCGCGCGCCTTGGCGTCGCGGATCATCGGGCTGATCCGCTCGATGTTCTCAAGCGGATCGCGTGTGGTGTTGGTCTGAACGCAGGCGACAGTCAGACGGGTCATGTCGGCTCTCCGGTGGGCGGATCGGGCGCTCGGTTCACGAGGGTCCGGTCCGTCGCACAGGGGCCTCAGACCAGGGAAACGCCGAGCAGGTGATCCAGCTTACCGGTCCGCTCCAGTTCCGCAAGCTCGTCGGAACCGCCGATCCCTTCGCCGGCGATGAAGATCTGCGGAACGGTATGACGACCGTCGGCCCGTTCGCTCATTTTGCGGCGCGCGTCGCTCGAGCCACCGACGTCGTATTCGACGTAATCGACGCCCTTGGTCGCCAACAGCGATTTTGCTCGGTAGCAAAATGGACAGAACATGGTCGTGTAGATTTCAACCTTGGCCTCTTTGGCCATCTTGGTCCCCTCCTGTGATAGGCGCACGTCGCGTGAAATAGATAAGAAAAGTCCGGTCTTTTTGCAAAGCGCTCTCATTTGAGCGGATTAGCCCACGCGGGCGAGAGTCAGGACATCGACGGCCCTCGCACCCCCCTGTCTGAGCACACGCGTACACGCGGAAACCGTGGCTCCCGTTGTGAAAACGTCGTCAATGAGCACAATTCGGCAATCTTCGATCACTTCCGTGTTCCCACCGCAGTTATTCCATAACGCGAACGCTCCGCGCACGTTTGACGCACGTTGGGTGGCGCTTTTTCGACCCTGGCTCGGCGTGTGACGGGTTCGGACCAGTAAACTGTCGACAACTCGGACGCCGAAATCCCGCCCCAGAATCCTCGCCAAGATCGTGGATTGGTTGTATCTTCTCGCCAGCAGGCGCCATCTATGCAGAGGCACCGGAACGATCAGGTCGGCATCCTGCAGGAGCCCCGCGCCGGCCCCGCGCATCCAGGCAGCGAACAGCGGCGCCAGGGTCAGGCGATCGCCGTGCTTGAACGACAGGATGGCCGGCCGGGTTGCGTCGTCGTAGAGCACCGCCGACCGGGCTCGATCGAAAGCCGGCGGGCCGGCCAGACAGTCGCCGCAGACCGCCGGCCCGAACGGGCGGACGTCGAACGGCACCCCGCAGATGTCGCACATCGGTTCGGAGATGAAGGTGACGGCGCGCCAGCAGTCCAGGCACAGGGCCGCGTCGGCGGAAACATCGACACCGCAGTTCCCGCAGCGCGGCGGCAGCAGCAGATCGAGCAGGCCGCGTCCCATGGCGCGGGGCGTGAAGGCACCGGTCATGGGCCGGTCATGGCAGAGCCGGACGGGTTTTTCCTTTCCCTGTCCCGGCACCTGCGCCATATGGCGACCATGACCCCATCCGTGAATTCCGATGCCATGCGCGTTTTCGACCGGTCCCTGCTCCGCCGCCGGCGCGAGCGTGCGGCCGACGGCTACGGCGCGTTCGCCTTCCTCGAGGAAGAAGTGGCCGGCCGAGTGGCCGAACGGCTTGACGACATCCGACGCCGCTTTCCCCTGGCCCTCGAACTGGGGTCCCGGTCCGGGGCGCTTGGCCGGGCGATCCGGGCGAGCGGAAAGGTCGACACCCTGGTTCAGAGCGACCTCGCTCCGTGCTGGGCCGCAGCACGGAGCGGCGAGGGTCCGGCCCTGGCCCTGGACGAGGAATTCCTTCCGGTCGCCGACGGGTCGCTGGATGCGGTGTTCGGCGCGCTGTCGCTGCATTGGGTGAACGACCTGCCGGGCGCCCTGGCGCAGTTGCGCAGCGCCCTGAAGCCGGACGGGCTCCTGCTGGTTGCGCTGCTGGGCGGCGAAACGCTGGTCGAACTGCGCGACGCCGTCGCCGAAGCGGAGGTCGAGGTCACCGGCGGTCTCAGCCCGAGGGTCTCCCCCTTCGCCGACCTGCGCGACGCGGGCGGACTGCTGCAGCGCGCCGGCTTCGCGCTGCCCGTGGTCGACGCCGACACCATCACCGTGACCTACGACACGGCCCTGCATCTGATGCGCGACCTTCGGGGCATGGGCGAGACCAACGTGGTTCTGGAACGCCGCCGGGCGCCGATGACCCGCGCCCTGCTCGGCCGCGTGGCGGAGATCTACGCCCAACGGTTCGCCGGCGACGACGGCCGCATCCCGGCCCGTTTCCAGATCCTCTACCTGACCGGCTGGGCTCCGGCGCCGAGCCAGCCGAAACCGTTGCGTCCGGGCTCGGCCCAGGGCCGGCTGGCGGCCGCCCTCGGCGGTGCGGAGGTCGGCACCGGGGAAAAACCCGGCGGCGCATAGGGCCCACAGGCAACAATCGCTAGCGCGGTGCGGCGTCCCGGTCCGACGCCTGCCAGTCCTGCCAGGTCTCTTCGCCGATCTGCTCGAGGATGAAGTCCCGGAAGGCGGCGATGTGGGGCTCGTCTGCCCGGGTCTTGTCGTAGACGAACCAGTAGCCCGCGTCCTCGTCCAGATAGGCATCGTGCAACGGCAGCAGGAGGCCGGCGCTCATCGCCTCGCGGGCCAGGGCGAAGCGGCCCAGGACGGCTCCGTGGCCGGCGAGGGCGAGGTCGAGGATCGAGCCCGCGTCGTACAGCACGGCCCCCGAGGAGACGTCGGCGTCGGGCAGCCCGTTGTTCTCGAACCAGCGGCGCCACCACAGCCGCGTCTCCTCGTGGTGCAGCGGCAGCATGGCGATGGTCTCCGGCGATAGGGGCAGATCGGCCACTGACAACCCGTGCTTGGCCAGCAGACCGGGCGATGCGATCGGCCGGGCATGGCCGCTGATAAGCCAGTGCTGCTCCAGACCGTCCCATCCGCCCTTGCCGTAGCGCAGGCCCACGTCGATCGCCCGCTCGCGGCGCAGATCGACCATCCGGGTCGAATGCTCGATCCGCACGTCGATTTCCGGATGGCGCGCGCTGAAGGCCGGCAGCCGCGGGACGATCCAGCGATAGGCGACCGAGGGGGCGGCGGTGATCGTGAGCATGCGGCGGCCGCCGGTCGCGCTGATGTCGGCCAGTCGGGCGTCGATCGCGTCGAACGCCTGCCCCAGCACGGGCAGCAGATCCGCCCCGGCCTCGGTCAGTCGGATCCGGCGATGCTCGCGCCGGAACAGCGGCTGGCCGACCCACTCCTCCAGCGCCTTGACCTGATGGCTGACGGCCGCATGGGTCACTGACAGTTCATCCGCCGCCCGGCTGATGCTCTCCAGGCGCGCGGCGGCCTCGAAGGCACGCAAAGCATTCAGCGGGGGAAGGCGGCGACCGGACATACGATAGATTATCTAACACATCAGGTGAGAAAGGATCGTTTGAGACAACCCTAACTCATGGGCACTTTCAAGTCATCGAACGGCGCGATAGCCGTGGATTTCATGAAAGGACAGCTAAAATGACCGGTGACCATCTTCTCCTGCTCGCCCACGCCGCCACCGGTGGCGCCGGCGACCAGATCGAGCGCCTGATCAAGCAGAACCACAACGCCCAGCAGCGCCGTCCGGAGCCGCAGCAGCGTCCCGCCGACGGCCGGCGCAGCGCCCGTCGCAGGATCCTTGGACTGTTCTGATCCGATCCGCACCGAGGCGGCCGGGTCAGCCGATGATGTCCTGGATCATTGCCACCAACGGGGCGTCGGCCGGCGGCATGGGGTAGTCCCCCAGCCGGACCGGCCGCACCCAGGCGAGTTCCGCATGCTCGCGCCGGGTCACCTGGCCCTTCCAGCGACGGCACGCGTAGAGCGGCATCAGCAGGTGGAAATCGTCATAGGCGTGGCTGGCGAAGGTCAGCGGGGCGAGGCAGCTCTCGTGGGTATCGATTCCCAGTTCTTCCCGCAATTCCCGGATAAGGGCCGCTTCCGGAGTTTCTCCGGGATCGACCTTGCCCCCCGGAAACTCCCAGAGCCCGGCAAGCTTCTTGCCTTCCGGCCGTTTCGCGATCAGCACCCGGCCGTCCACGTCGACCAGAGCGACCGCCACGACCAGCACGATCGGAAGGCTTGTCTCCGCCATGGGACGCCTAGCTGCGGTAGTCGGCGTTGATGTCGATGTAGCCGTGGGTCAGGTCGCAGGTCCAGACCGTCGCCCGCCCCCGGCCGACGCCGACATCCACGTCGATGTCGATCTCCCTGCCCTTCATATGCGCGGTGACCGGGGCCTCGTCGTAGCCGTCGACCCGCATACCGTCGCGCGCCACCGCCACGCCGCCGATGGAGATCGCAAGCCGGTCGCGATCCGCCTTCTGGCCCGACTTGCCGACCGCCATGACGATCCGCCCCCAGTTGGCGTCCTCGCCCGCGATCGCCGTCTTCACCAGCGGCGAGTCGGCGATCGTCATGGCGATCCGCTTTGCTGCGCGTTCGGACGCGGCGCCGGTCACAGCGACGCGGATCAGCTTGGTCGCCCCCTCGCCATCGCGCACCACCTGCATGGCCAGATCGTGCAGCAGATCCTCGAGCTTGGTCCGGAAATCGCGCAGCGCCGGATCGCCCGGGCCGTCCACGGTCACATGCGCGGCGCCCTGGCCGGTGGCGAACAGCAGCACGGTGTCGCTGGTCGACTGGTCGCTGTCGACCGTCACCGCGTTGAAGCTGCAATTCACGCCGCGGCTCAGCAGCGCCTTCAGGATCGGCGCCGGAAGCTTGGCGTCGGTGACGACGAAGGAGAGCATGGTCGCCATGTCCGGAGCGATCATGCCGGAGCCCTTGGCGATACCGTTGATGGTCACCGGCACGCCGCGGATGTTGGCCGTCCGTGAGGCCGCTTTGGCGAAGGTGTCGGTGGTCATGATGGTCGCCGCCGCATCCTGCCAGGCGTCGCCACTCAGATCGGCCTGCGCCGCCGGCAGACACTCCACGATCCGCTCGTACCGCAGGGGCTCTCCGATGACCCCGGTCGAAGCGAGCATGACCTCCTCCGGCGCACAGCCGAGTGCCGCCGCCGCTGCTTTGGCGGTCTCGGCACAGGCCATGGCCCCGTGGGCGCCGGTGAAAACGTTGGCATTGCCGGCATTGACGACCAGCCCCCGCGCCGTACCGGCGGGCAGCTGCGCCCGGCACCAGTCGACCGGCGCGCCGGGCATCTGGTTCCGGGTCAGAACGCCGGCGACGGTCGTTCCCGGCGCGAACTCCATCAGCAGGACGTCGCGCCGCCCCTTATAGCGGACCCCGGCTTCCCGGGCCGCCATGCGGCAGCCGGGCACGGGGGGAAGGGACTGCGTGTTGGTTGGCGCCAGGGGGGAGACCGGCAGCGGCTTCATCGTCGTCGTTTCCGTGAGGTTTCGGAAGATATCCTGGCTGCGCCGGAGCGCTCACTCGGCTTTTGGCAGTGGCTGACCGGTCGGTCCGAAGCGCTCGACCTCGGCTGCTCCGCGCAGCTCCTCGAGGCGCGTCTGGATGAGCTCGCGGGTCAACTCCGCGGTGAGCTGCTCCTGCACCTGTTCGAAGCTCGGCGCGTCGGCCGTCCGCTTGTCCTCGAGCAGGATGACGTGCCAGCCGAACTGGCTCTGCACCGGATCCTTCGTGTACGCCCCCGGCTCCAGGGCGAAGGCCGCTTCGGAAAATTCCGGGACCATCTGGCCGGCCTGGAACCAGCCGAGATCACCGCCCTGGGCGGCGGACGGGCCGGTCGACTTCTGCTCCGCGAGCTCGGCGAAATCGGCACCATCATCGAGTTCGGCGATGACGTCGCGCGCGGCGTCCTCGCTCTCGAGAAGAATGTGACGGGCCTTGGCCTCCTCTTCGCCGGCCTGACTGCCGACGGTCTCGTCGTATCGCTTGCGCAGGGCATCCTCGGTCACCTGGGACGCGATGGTCTGCGTCAGGTAGGCCTCGGCGATCACCTGATCGGCGGCCTCCTCGATACGCGCCTTGACCTCCGCCTGGTCGGCCACGCCGCTGGCCCGGGCCGCGTTGGTGATCAGGATCTGATCGATGGCGCGGTTCAGCATCGGCTCGTAGATCGCCTCGATCGGGACCTGCTGATACTGCGCCGGAAGTTGGCTGCGCATCACCATCAGATCACCGAGCGTGATCTCCCTGTCACCGACCCGGGCGACCACGGTGGACATGTCCGCCGGCGCCTCGGCCGCGGGGGCCGCCGGTGCGGCGGTCTGCGCGGTCGCCGGACCGGACAGCGCGAGACAGAGCGCCATCGGAGCGGCGACGGTGAGGTGACGCAGGGAGAGCATGGAAGGTCCTTTCGCAGCATGTCCGAGGGGCCGAAGCCCCGGGCGATCCGTTGGCCGAGGCGTACCAGATCGACTGAAGAGTAACAAGGAAGCGGTCCGCTTTGACGGAGGCCCGTGCCACATCGATGGGGCGATAATGAGGCCGCCTCCATTAAGTGCCGGGCAGCCACCCGAGCGCGGGATCAACCGCCCGCCGCCGGTTCGAAGGGAACATGGACATCCAGATCGATCACCCAGCCACCATCCCGGGCCGGGTCGAATCTGCTGCCCTCGGTGCGGATCAGCACGCAGACCCCTTCGGTGTCTTCGCTGATGCCGAACCGCGGCAGATCGCGGCGGACCTTCTCGATGATGGCGGTCGCCGTCGCCGCCTGGCTGCCCGTCTCGCCGGAGTCGACGAAGAAGCCGGGCCGCGGCTCGCGCACCGCCCCCGAAGCCCGAATGTCGA
This sequence comes from Thalassobaculum sp., assembly GCA_048983575.1. Lineage (GTDB taxonomy): Bacteria > Pseudomonadota > Alphaproteobacteria > Thalassobaculales > Thalassobaculaceae > Thalassobaculum. The sequence continues at coordinate 261,460 of JBLZTD010000001.1, forward strand.
ACACGACGCCCTTCGTCCGGAACGTGAACGACGTCCTGAAATGGACGCCGCCCACGTCGATGGACAGCCCTCCATGGCCGGCGTCGACGGTGATCCGCACATCCTCGAAGGAGATGCCGACCGGCAGCCGGTCATGGTCGGCCGCGTAGCTCCGGTACTGGGCGGTGGCGACGCGTACCCAGTCCAGGGCGGCGGCGCTGAACGCCTCGACCAGACCGGCGGTCTTGTCGGGCGCGACGCCCAGCAGGGTCTCCGCCATCTGCCGCAGCGCCTGACCCGCCCGGCGCAGGATCGCCCGAAGGTCCCCGCCGCCGAGAATGGCCGCCGCCCGCGACATGACGACTTCAGGCTCGGCGACGGTGGCCCCCGCGCCGCCATAGGCCCGGTTGGCGCGCCGCATCGCCGCGCGGCGGGCCGGCGTCAGCCGTTTTGCCGCCCGCTCGTCGGGAGAGGCTTCCGCGTCTTCGTCCGCGTCCGTCCGCTCCTGCCGGTCGTCCTGACGCTCATCGCGCCGCCGAACGCGGACGGTTCCCGCACCGGCGACGTCCTGAATCGCGACCGGAGCCGTAGGTGTGGGAGGGATGATGCTGTCGACCATGATTCATTAAGAATGAGTTAACATTCCCACAAAGGCAATAAATCCGGCGGCATTCTGCGAAAAGGCACGCGCCCCGCTTACGTTGACAGGGCAGGGCCTGCCGCCTAAATCTCGTGCTCGAACCGCCGCGTCGGCTGGCGCGCGCTCATTTCGGGGACCATCCATGTTCGGCGGCATTGCCAGAGCCCTGTTCGGCTCGCAAAACGATCGTATTCTCAAAGGCTTGCGCAAGCACGTCGACGCCATCAACGCGCTTGAGAGCGAGATGGAGGCGCTGTCGGACGACGCCCTCCAGGCGAAGACCGCCGCGTTCCGAGAGCGGCTGGCGGCGGGGGAAACGGTCGACAACCTGATGGAGGAAGCCTTCGCGGTGGTGCGCGAGGCGGCAAAACGGGTTCTCGGACAGCGGCATTTCGACGTACAGCTTCTGGGCGGCATCGTCCTGCACCAGGGCAGGATCTCGGAAATGAAGACCGGCGAAGGCAAGACGCTGGTCGCGACCCTTCCGGTCTATCTGAACGCGCTGCCCGGCAAGGGCGTCCACGTGGTGACGGTCAACGACTACCTCGCCAAGCGCGACGCGGCCTGGATGGGCCGGGTCTACAATTTCCTCGGTCTCACGGTGGGCTGCATCGTCCATGGCCTCGACGATTCCGAGCGCAAGGCGGCCTATGCCTGCGACGTGACCTACGGCACGAACAATGAATTCGGCTTCGACTATCTTCGGGACAACATGAAGTTCCGTCTCGAGGACATGGCCCAGCGGGAGTTCCACTACGCGATCGTCGACGAGGTGGACTCGATCCTGGTCGACGAGGCGCGCACGCCGCTGATCATCTCCGGTCCGGCCGACGACAGCTCCGACCTGTATCGCAAGATCGACACGCTGATCCCGAACCTCAAGGATGAGCATTTCGAGAAGGACGAGAAGCAGCGCACGGTCACCCTGACCGACGACGGTGCCGAAGAGATCGAGCGGCTGCTGAACGAGGCCGGCATCCTAGAGAGCGGCGCCCTCTACGACGTGCACAACGTCAGCCTGGTGCATCATTCGAACCAGGCCCTGCGCGCCCACAAGCTGTTCTCGCGCGACACCGACTATATCGTGAAGGACGACAAGGTCGTCATCATCGACGAGTTCACCGGCCGCGCGATGGAAGGCCGGCGCTATTCGGACGGTCTCCACCAGGCGCTTGAGGCGAAGGAGAACGTCACCGTCCAGAACGAGAACCAGACCCTGGCGTCGATCACCTTCCAGAATTACTTCCGCCTCTATCCGAAGCTCGCGGGCATGACCGGTACGGCGATGACCGAAGCCGCCGAGTTCCAGGAGATCTACAATCTCGAGGTGGTGGAGATCCCGACCAACGTGCCGGTCTCCCGCGTGGACGACGACGACGAGGTCTACCGCACCGCGAAGGAGAAGTACGACGCCGTCGTCGAGATGATCGAGGAGTGCCGGGGCCGCGGCCAGCCGGTGCTCGTCGGCACCGTCTCCATCGAGAAGTCGGAGGCGGTTTCGGCCGTCCTCAAGCAGCGCAAGATCCCGCATGAGGTGCTGAACGCCCGGTTCCACGAACAGGAGGCCCGGATCATCGCCCAGGCCGGACGGCCCGGCTCGGTGACGATCGCCACCAACATGGCCGGCCGTGGCACCGACATTCAGCTCGGCGGCAATATCGAGATGCGGCTGTCCCAGGCCCTGGAGGGGGTCGAGGACGAGGCCCGCCGCACGCAGATCACCGAAGAGATCACCGCCGATGTGGCCTCCGGCAAGGCGAAGGCGCTGCAGGAGGGTGGCCTGTGCGTGATCGCCACCGAGCGTCACGAGAGCCGCCGCATCGACAATCAGCTCCGCGGCCGCTCCGGGCGCCAGGGCGATCCGGGACGCTCGAAATTCTTCCTGTCCCTGGAAGACGACCTGATGCGCATCTTCGGCTCCGACCGCATGGACGGCATGCTGAAGAAGCTCGGCCTCCAGGAGGGCGAGGCCATCATCCATCCCTGGATCAATAAGGCGTTGGAGAAGGCGCAGCAGAAGGTCGAGGCGCGGAACTTCGAGATCCGCAAGCAGCTCCTGAAGTTCGACGACGTCATGAACGACCAGCGCAAGGTCGTCTACGAGCAGCGCCGCGAGATCATGCGCCAGCCAGACGTCCACGAGATGGTCACCGACATGCGCCAGGAGGTGATCGAGGATCTTGTCGCCCGGTCGATCCCCGACGGCACCTATGTGGAGCAGTGGGACCTCGACGGACTGCACGCCGAGGTGATGCGGCTGCTCGGACTGGATCTGCCGATTCAGGACTGGGGCCGGGAGGAAGGGATCGCCGAGCGCGAGATCCTGGAGCGCGTGCGCGACGCCTCGAACCGCCGCATGGCGGAGAAGACCGTCAATTTCGGCCGAGACCTGATGCGCATGGCGGAGAAGCAGCTTCTGCTACAGCTCCTGGACCAGCAATGGAAGGATCACCTTCTGTCGCTCGACCACCTGCGCCAGGGGATCAATCTTCGCGCCTATGCCCAGAAGGATCCGCTGAACGAGTACAAGCGGGAGGCGTTCTCCCTGTTCGAGGCGATGCTCGCCGACCTGCGCGAGCAGGTCACCTCCGTGCTCTCCCATCTGGAGATCCGCACCCAGTCGCCCGAAGAGATCGAGGCCCGCATGGCGGCCGAACGGATGGCCCACGAGATGCACGAGACCCGGTCCGATCCGGCGCTGGCGAGCGATGTGATCGGCACGGTGGAGGACGACCAGGAGATGCGCGGTACCGGCACCCACGGACCGGCCCGCTCCGCCAGCGCACGGTCTGCCGGCGTGGCGCCGAACCCGACCGACCCCTCGACCTGGGGCAAAGTGCAGCGCAACGCCCCCTGCCCCTGCGGGTCCGGCAAGAAATACAAGCACTGCCACGGCGCCCTGCAATAGGCCTCACGACGCCGACGCCAAAGGCCTCTTCGACGCCATTCCCGTTGGTATAGCGATTAAGACGGTGCGCTTTGCGCATACCCGTCTATCGGTCTGTGGCTTGTCCGTCGATCCTCCGCGCCGCATGATCGCCGAAAACCATCCACGAAGAACGAACAATACGATACCCGGAGGAAGCAGATGAACGTCGACGCTCCGACGTCCGTTCCGGCGCAGGCCGTCACCGAGGCCATTGCCGAGATCAAGCAGGTTCTCGGCGACAAGGGGTGGCTGGAGGCGCCGTCCGACACCTTGAAATACCGGACCGACTGGCGCGGCGGCGCGGTTGGCGACGCCCTGCTGGTCGCCCGTCCCGACGGTACCGAGCAGGTCTCCAAGGTCGTGAGGATCTGCCACCGCGCCGGGATCGCCGTCACCGCCCAGGGCGGCAATACCGGCCTGGTGCTCGGCTCGATCCCGACCGAGCCGGTGCCGTCGATCGTCGTCTCGCTCGACCGCATGACCCGGATCCGGTCGTTGGACGCCGACAACTTCGCCATGGTCGCCGAGGCCGGCTGCGTCATCCAGACCCTGCAGCAGGCCGCCGCCGAAGTCGGACGGCTCTACCCGCTGTCTCTCGCTTCCGAAGGCTCGTCCACCGTGGGCGGAACGCTTTCGACCAATGCCGGCGGCAACAACACCATCAAGTTCGGCAACGCCCGCGAGCAGGTGCTGGGGCTCGAGGTGGTGCTGCCGGACGGCACCGTGTTCGACGGGCTGAACACCCTGCGCAAGAACAACACCGGTTACGACCTGAAGCATCTTTTCATCGGCGCAGAGGGCACGCTCGGCATCATCACCGCCGCCGCGATGCGGCTGATGCCGGGGCCGAAGGTGCGGGAGACGGCGATGCTGTCGGTGCCGAACCCGGAGGCGGCGCAGGTGCTGCTGTCGCGCGCCAGGGAGCTGTCCGGCGATACGGTCATCGCCTTCGAACTGATGCCGAGGCGCTGTATCGACCTCGCTCTGAAGCATATCGACGGTATCGTCGATCCGATCGCCACGCCGTCGCCCTGGTATGTGCTGATGGAGATGGCCACGTCGTCCGAGATCGACGATCTGCGCGCAAAGCTGGAGGCGATCTTCGGTGAGGCCATGGAAAAGGGGCTTGTGACCGACGGCGTGATCGCCGAGAGCGAGACCCAGCGGGCCCAGATCTGGCGCATCCGCGAGGAGCAGGCCGAGGCCGGTCGGCGCGAGGGCAACGCCATTTCCTGCGACGTGTCCGTGCCGGTCAGCCGGGTCGCCGCGTTCCTCGCCCAGGCCAAGGAGATGTGCGAGCGCGAGCTGGAGGGCGTGGTGCTCAACACGTTCGGTCATATGGGCGACGGCAACATCCACTACGGCATCCGCAAACCGGACGGCATGAGCGCCGAGGCCTGGGACCAGCGCAAGGGCGACATGTCCGACCGGATCAGCGCGCTCTGCGCCGAGTTCGGCGGCAGCTTCTCGGCGGAGCACGGCATCGGCGGGCTGAAACGCGAGGACTTCCGGCGCTATACGCCGGAGAGCCGCGTCGCCCTGATGCGGGCCATCAAGGCCGCCATCGATCCCGACGGCGTTATGAACCCGGGCAAGATCTTCTGACGGGGGACCGCTCTCGTCGCAGCCCGTGCCGCAGCCCTTCCTGCCGCCTTACTCCCCCGGCTGCGCCGCCGCGAGCGGGCGGGTGCGCGGCAGGAAGGCCACGGCCACGACGATGACCGCGGCGCAGCCGGCGCAGATCAGGAACAGGGCGGAGAAGCCGGCCCCGTAGGCATGCAGCCCGGAGATCGCCGGCACCGCCGTCGCCGCGATGGCGAAGGAGAGCACGTATTTGATCGCGTAGACCCGGCCGCGCCAGTGTTCCGGCGTATGCCGGGCGACCAGCGTATCGGTGATCGGAATCTGACCGAAGACCAGCATCATCATCGCCAGCGAGACGGCGAGCATGACCGAGCCCGTCGCGTTCGCCGCCGCCAGGAAGATGACGACATCGCCGATCACCAGCAGCAGAAAGACGAGCTTGGTAGAGTAACGGTCGATCAGGTGGCCGACCGCGATCTGGGTGAAGGCGGCGACCCCGTAGACCAGCGCGATCAGCGACCCGGCCCCGGTGCCGCTCACGGCCAGCGACGCGACCTGCTTGTCGTCGAACACCTTGGGCAGGGAGATCGTGGTCGCGTTGAAGATGAAGCCGCCGAACGCGGTGGCGACGAAGACGACCGCCAGCACCGTCTTCCAGTCCGACGCCGGCTGGGCGCCGGATTTCCGTGCCGCCGTCCCGGCCTGGGTCGCCGCCTGTCCAGCCACCGAGCGGCAATGCAGGATCCAGAGCAGGCCGATCCCGACGGCGATCGCACCCGGCACCACGAAGGCGGCACGCCAGCCCGCCAGATCGGCCAGCGCTCCCGCGACCAGCGCCGACGCCGCCACGCCCATATTGCCCCAGACCCCGTTGACCCCGAGCCGCCGGCCGACCTTGCCGCCGGCCGCCGCCGTTCCCTGGCTGACCATGGCGATGCCGACCGGATGATAGATCGCAGCGAACATGCCGATCAGGAACAGGCAGACCGCGATCTGCCACGGTTCCTGCGCCAGACCGGTGAGCGCCGTGGTCGCGCCGATACCGATGAAGAAGACCGCGATCATCGTCTCCCGGCTCCACCGGTCGGCAAGCCAACCGGCCGGCAGCGAGAACGCCCCGAAAGCGATGAACCCGCCGGTGGACAGCACCAGGATCTGGGCGTAGCTGGCATCCATCTCGGCCGCCATGATCACCGCCACCGCCGGAAACAGCAGCATCATGAGGTGATCGGTCGCATGGCCGATATTGAGGAACAGGAAGCGGCTGTCGAGACGCATGGGGGGATCCTCCGAAGGCTTTTGTCCGCCTATCCTCTCCCTTGCGCCGTTTGCCGTCCTTCGACAGACTGTCAATCGATGTTGCAAATCGGACAAGCGCACCGGACCAAGGCCCTGCCGGAAGGCATTTCCCGGGGCGGCGGCAGTTCCGACGTGCGCGACCGCCAGCACTGGCCGAAGGCGATCGTCGGCTATGCCGTCGACTACGCCCCCGGCCACTCCACCGGCTGGCACCACCATGACCGGGACCAGCTGGTCCATGGCGAGCGCGGGGTCATGACCGTGCGCACCGACGATGGCGCCTGGATCGTGCCGCCGGGCTATGCCGTCTGGGTGCCCGCCGGCGTGGTACACGAGGTCCGCGCCGCCTCGGACGTCGCCATGCGCACGCTCTATCTGCGCCGCGATGCCGGGGTGCCGGTGGGTCCGCGCTGCCGGGTGGTCGCCGTTCCGGCGCTGGTGCGCGAGCTGATCGGCCGGGTGGTCACCCTGCCGCGGGAGTACCCGGAGGCCGGCGCCGAGGCGCGACTGGTCGCCGTGCTGGCCGACGAGCTGGCCGAACTCCCCTCCGCCCCGCTCGACCTGCCGCTACCGCGCGACCGCCGGGCGCTTGCCGTGGCCGAGGCCCTGATCGCCGATCCGGCCGACGGACGGGAGCTTGCCGAGTGGGGCCGGGACGCCGGGGCGAGCACCCGGACCCTGGCCCGGCTGTTCCAGGCCGAAACCGGCATGTCCTTCGGGCGCTGGCGCCAGCGCCGCCGCCTGCTGGCCGCGCTGGAGCGGCTGGCCGCCGGGGAGCCGGTCACCGGCGTCGCCCTCGATCTCGGCTATGCCAGTCCGAGCGCCTTCATCGTCATGTTCCGCCGCGCCCTCGGTGCCCCGCCGACACGCTATCTCAAAGATCCCGCCCCCATGTCAGGACCCGCCGGATGATGGAAGCCCGCTTCCGCAATGCCCGCCTTCCGGACGGAAGAACCGTCGACATCGCGATCCGCGACGGCCTGTTCGCGGCCTTCGAGGACCCGACGCCCGGAGACGGGGAGGATCTGGCCGGCAAGCTCGTTCTGCCGGGCCTGATCGACGGGCATATCCATCTGGACAAGACCTTTCTCGGTCTGCCCTGGCGCCCGCACCGGGCCGGACCGACGGTGCCGCACCGGATCGCCGCCGAGAAGGCGGGGCGCGCCGATCTGACCCTGTCGGTCGAGGAGCGGGCGAAGACCTTCCTCGGCCGGGAGGCCGCCCTCGGCACCGTCGCCCTGCGCAGCCATGTGGACATCGACCCGGACAGCGGTCTCGATCACCTGCATCAGGTGATGGCCGCGCGCGAGGCCTTCGCCGGCATCATCGACGTTCAGCTCGTCGCTTTTCCCCAATCCGGCGTCCTGATCGCCCCGGGCGTCGCCGAGCTCCTGGACGCCGCCCTGTCGGAGGGGGTGGAGCTGATCGGCGGCATCGATCCGGTCGGCATCGAGGGCGACATGGACGGCCATCTCGACCTGATCTTCGCCCTGGCCGAGAAGCACGGGGTCGGCATCGACATCCACCTGCACGATCCCGGTCACAGGGGCGCGCTGGAGCTCCGGGCGATCGCCGAGCGGACCGCGGCGCTGGGCATGCAGGGCAAGGTGACGGTCAGCCACGCCTTCGCGCTGGCCACCATCGACGACCGCACCCTGGACCTGACGATCGGCAAACTCCGGGACGCGGACGTGGCGATCCTGACCAGTGCGCCGGGCACGGGCACCCTGATCCCGGTGGTGAGGCTCCGCGACGCGGGCGTTCGAATCTTCGCCGGGTCCGATAACGTGCGCGACGCGTGGTCGCCTTTCGGCAACGGCGACATGCTGGAGCGGGCGATGCTCGTCGCCTACCGGGCGGGGTTGCGGACCGACGAGGGGCTGGCCCTGGCCTTGGATCTCGCCACCTGCGCCGCGGCGCAGGTTCTCGGCTACGGTCCCTACGGGCTCGAGATCGGGTCTCGGGCCGATTTCGTCGCGGTGGCCGCCGAAACCCTGGCCGAAGCGGTGGTCGACCGGCCGGTGCGATCGCTGGTCGTCAAGGGCGGCCGGGTGATCGCGCGCGACGGCACGGTGGTCTAGGGACGGGGTCCGGTTGCGTGCCAGGGTCCTGACTTTCGTCAGGACGACGGCAAGGAAATACCCTCCCTCGCGCCACCCGTCATCCTGACGAAAGTCAGGATCGAGCCGAGCAAGGAACGCTACCCCCACCATCCGTCATCCCGGCGAGCTCCGGGCTCGACCCGGAGGCCGGCCGGAACCCAGCCCATACCGAACGGTCAGATCCCGGGCGCCTCCCGGATCAAGTCCGGGCGGTCCCGGGATGACGGAAATCGGAAAAAAAGGCTCAGCGCTTGTAGGGATAGAAGCTGACGTCGTTGAACAGGGTGTTCTCCTGCTTCTCCAACGCGCCGAGCTTGGCGCTTTCCTGGGTATAGGCGATCCAATCCGGATCCTGCCACATGGCGGCGCGCTTCGTCTCCCGGTCGCCGGCGCTCTCATAGGCCCAGATATGGATGTAGCAGTTCGGGTCGCCGGTCTCGCACTTGGCGTAGAGCACCGGCTGGCCCAGGTGCTTCGCCTGGGGCGCCTTGCCCATCTTCTCGTAGAGTTCGAGATGCTTGCCGATGGTGCCGGGACGGCAGGTGTATTTGCGCACGTCAAACAGCATGGTCGTCTCCTCCTGGACTGGTTCTGGCGACTGCCGCCGGGAGAGTAGCGCAGGCGAGCGGCGACGAAAGCCCCGGTAATGCGCCACGCCTTTTGTGCATCCGCGAAAAGCGGGTTGCGCCGCCGCGCCCCGATACCGTCAACTGCCCCCAGCGAAACCGGACAGTCAGGCTGACGCATGTCCCGATCCGACCCCTCCCCCACCGCCTCCTCTCCCGCCGCCCGTCTGCGCATCGCCGTGATCGGCCTCGGCGGCATCGGCGGCGTTGCCGCGGGCGCTCTGACCCATGCCGGCCGGCACGACGTCGTCGCCTGCGGTCGACGCCCGCTGGATCGGATGACGGTCGACCTGCCGGACGAAAGCGTCGAGGTGGCGATGACCGTTCTGACCGATCCGGCCGACGCCTCCCCGGTCGACTGGGTGCTGCTGACCACCAAGGCACAGGACACGGACGGGGCCGGCCCTTGGCTGCGGGCGCTCTGCGGACCGGACACCACCGTCGCGGTGATGCAGAACGGGATCGACCATGCCGACCGGATCGCCCCCTATGCCGGCGGCGCCTCCGCCCTTCCGGTGATCGTCTACTACAACGGCGAACGGATCGCCGACGACCACGTCCGCATGCGCCATATCAGCGACACCGACATCGCCCTGCCCGATACCGCAACGGCCAGGGCTTTCGCCGACCTGCTGCAGGGGACGCCGATCAACCCGGTGATCGCGCCTGATTTCACCGCCCGGCTGTGGCAGAAGCTGCTGATCAACATCGTCGTGAACCCGGTGACGGCGCTCACCCGGCAGCGCCAGGGCGTGCTGCAGCGCGACGACATCCAGGCCCTGACAACCGCCCTGCTGGAGGAAGCCGCCGCGGTCGCCGAGGCCGAAGGCGCCGGACTGCCGGCGACCGCCGCCGCCGACACCCAGCGGCTGGTTCTGACCTTCCCGCACGATGCCGGCTCGTCGATGTATTTCGACGTCCTGGCCGGCCGCCGGCTGGAGGCCGAGGCGCTCACCGGCGCGATCGTCCGGGCCGGCGCCAAACACGCGATCCCGACGCCGATGAACAGCGCCGTTCTGGCCCTGCTGCGGGCGCTCAGCGACGGGAACGGATAAGTCCCCGCGTCACATCAGACCGGCCGCCTTCGCTTCCGCCGTCAGGGAGTCGCGGAAGTCCGGATGGGCGATGGCGATCAGCGCCTGCGCCCGCTCCCCGAGGGAGCGGCCCTTCATGTCGGCCATCCCGTACTCGGTCACGATGTACTGGGTATCGACCCGCGGGTCGGTGATCGTCGTGTTGGCGAGCTGCGGGACGATCCGGCTGACGGTGCCGCCCTTGGCCGTGGAATGCAGGGCGATGAACGACTTGCCGTTCGGTGCCAGATACGCGCCGCGCACGAAATCGAGCTGGCCGCCCGTGCCGCTGAACTGATGGCCGCCCAGGGCCTCGGAATTCACCTGACCGGTCAGGTCGAGTTGCAGCGCGGCATTGACCGAGATCATGTTCCGGTTCTTGCGGATCACCGCCGGGCTGTTCACCCAGGTCGCCGGGTAGCCGACGATGGACGGGTTGTCGTCCATGAAGTCGTACATGTCGGCATTGCCCAGGGCGAGGGTGAACACGTGCTTGTAGCGCATGATCGTCTTCGCCTCGCCGGTGATGACGCCCCGGCGGATCAGGTCGATCATCGGCGGCGACAGCAGTTCGGAATGCAGGCCCAGGCGCTTGTGACCGCGCAGTTCCGCCATAACCGCCTCCGGCACACCCCCGACTCCCATCTGCAGGGTCGCCTCGTCCGGGATCAGAGCGGCGATCGCCTTGCCGATGGCGACATCCTCCGGCCCCGGCGTGTGGGACGGCAGCTCCATCAGCGGCGCGTCGTGCTCGATCACCGCGTCGACCTGGCTGATGTGCAGCAGGTTCTCGCCGAAGGTGCGCGGCATGTTGCGGTTGACCTCGACGATCACCCGGCGCGCCTTGCGGACCAGCTCCGCAGCGTAGTCCGGGTTGGTGCCGAGGCTGAAATGGCCCGACCGGTCCATCGGCGACACGGTGGTCACGAAGGTGTCGGGCTGGATCTGCTCGGTCAGCAGCCGGCCGACCTGGTGGAACATGGAGGGGACGAAATCGATCCAGACCTGTCCACGCTTCCGCCCCTCCTCGGCGAAGGCGCGATCGTGTCCGCTCATGAACAGGACATGCAGCTTGAGCACATCCATCAGCTCGGGTTTGAGGATCGTCTCGGCCGTCGCCTGACTGCCGTGCATGTAGTAGACGGCCAGTCGGCTCAGACCCCGGCGCTCCCGCGCCCGCTCCGCCAGCGCGGCCATGAAGGCCGGCGGCATCGCGACGCCCATGCCGAGCACGAGGTTGGACCGGTCTTCCAGACTGTCGGCCGCGTCGGCGGCGGCCACGGTCTTGGCAGCGAGATCGGCGTCGTACCCCATTGTCGGATCTCCTGAATCAGCCCACCACGTTGTAGCCGTGATCGACGAACACCGTGTTGCCCGTCATGCCCTCGGCCGCGCCGGAGGCTAGGAAGGCCGCGACGTTGCCAACCTGCTCGATGGTGACCAACGCGTGGCGGGGCGCGCGCTCGGCGGCCCTCTCCATCAGCTCGTCGAACCGGTCGATCCCGGAGGCCGCCCGGGTCTCCATCGGTCCCGGCGACAGCGCGTAGACGCGGATCCGCTTCTCCGCCAGTTCCACCGCAAGATAGCGCACGCTTGCCTCGAGCGCCGCCTTCACCGGCCCCATCAGATTGTACCGGTCGACCACTTTCTCAGCGCCATAGTAGCTCATGGTCATCAGCGCGCCGCCATCGTCCATGAGCGGTTCGGCATGCCTCGCCATGCGGATGAAGGAATGGCACGACACGTTCATCGCCATGTCGAACCCCTCCCGCGAGCAGTCCGTGACCCGGCCGTGCAGGTCGTCGCGCGGGGCGAAGGCGATGGAATGCAGCAGGAAGTCGAGCCGGCCCCACCGCTCCCGCACGGCCTCGAACAGCGCCTCCACCTGGCCCTCCTCGCGGACGTCGCAGGGCAAGAGCAGCTCGGCCCCGAGCGCCTCGCTCAACGGTTCGGTATAGCGGCGGCCCTTGTCGTTGAGATAGGTGACGGCGAGATCGGCGCCGGCCTCCCTGAAAGCCTTGGCGCAGCCGTAGGCGATCGACCGGTCGTTGGCGATGCCGACGACGAGGCCCTTCTTGCCCTGGAGCGGAAGACGCATGAGCCGGTCCCGTATCTGTGATCGGCGCGGTCGCGGACCGGCCGGTGTGAGCCGCGGCCATTGTGCAATGCAGCGTAGATTGCGCAACCGTGCAGTGCCCCATATCAAGAAAGCTTCACATTCGACCCGCCGGCGTGTTCAGGTAGCGGCGATGGTATCCATTTCCCACGGCGACTGGCTCGATGCGCCGAAGCCCGCCGCCGCCGATCATCTCATCTGCGCCATCGGAGACGTGCACGGACGTGCCGACCTGCTGGAGGCGCTGCTGGAGGCGCTTGCCGACGACGTCTCCGGGCCGGGGGTCGGTCGGGTGACGAACATTTTCCTCGGCGATCTGATCGACCGTGGGCCGTCGGTGAAGGACGCCCTCGGTCTCGCCGCCGGCGGCCTGGCGATGTTCTGCGACGGACGGGTGCCGGTCGAGGACATCCTCCTGCTCGGCAATCACGACGCCTGGCTGAAGGCGGCGCTTGAGGAGCGGCTGCACGTCGACGAGCTGCATGTCTGGCAGGCGAACGGCGCAATCGAGACCTGGCACGACTTCGCGGTGGCCGCCTCCGACCGCCCGGACCGGATCGTCGACACGCTGCGCCGCAACATGCCGGAGATCGTCATCGATGCCGTCGAGCGCATGGTGCCGATGCACCGGATCGGCGACTGGGTCTTCGTCCATGCCGGGCTCGATCCGCGCCGGCCGATCGACGACCAGCCGGAAGAGGTTGTGACCTGGATCCGGGACGCTTTCCTAGAGCCGAAGGACGGCTGGCCGTTCGACGTCGTCGTCGTCCACGGCCACACACCGGAACAGCCCTACGAATCGCCCACCGTCAAACGGCACCGGATCAATCTCGACACCGGGGCGGTGTTCACGGGCGTCCTGACGGCGATCCAGATCCGCAATGACCGGATGCGGTTCGTGCAGGCCGTCGGATAGATTCGGTCGCGCCGGTCTTCAGGTGGCGCTTCCGCCGACGGCCACCGTTACCGCCCCCCAGATCGTGCCGTGATCCGCGCTCTGGACCAGGATGGCGATTCCGCCCTCCACATCCGTCCAGGCCTCGGCCGGCACGGAAACCGTTCTGCCGGGACCGTGAAATTCACCGATGCGGCGGATCGCCCGGACCACATTGAAATCCTCGAGCCGGAGGCCGGAATTCTCGCCGCGGCGGATCTCCGTCACGTGACGGGCGTCGTAGGCAACGGCCAGCACGTCGGCCGGCCCGGGCATCCCCACATCGGCGATCTCGACCCGCAGCTCCCCGTTCACAAACCCGGCCTCGATCGCGACGGTGTGCCGGTCGGAGGCGCGGCGTTCCTCGATCAGCGCATCGACCCGGCGCGAGTCGGAGCCGACAGCATCGATCACGCCATCGATCACCATCTGCGGCGTGTAGAGCGTGCGATTGCCGAGATGGTCCCGGTACGCCCGCTGACGGGCCGTAAAGGCGGCGTCGGCGAACGGATCGGGCCAGCCGATGTAGTCCCAGTAGTCGACGTGGTAGGCGAGCGCGACGACGTCCGTCCGTTGGGCCAGCCGGCCGAGATACGCGTCCGCCGGCGGACAGGAGCTGCACCCCTGGCTGGTGAACAGTTCGACGACGACCGGGTAACGGACCGCCGCCGCCGCGCGGGCGCTCCCATACGGAAAGGGGCCGGACACTGCGGCTCCGGCAAGCCCTGCGAGCGTGTAGGCGGAGAAGGATCGACGCGTGAGCATGGGCCGAGGATACGGCCTAGCGATAGCTCACCGGAACTGAAGAAGCCGTGATCGGGTTCTGCGCGGCCCCGGTCTCCATCGGCCGCAGGATGTCCCAGACGTATTCGTTGCCGTAATACACGACCGAGTCGGTCACGAAGATCGATCCCGCGAGCAGGGCGGCGGCCGGCGCGCCCGCGCCGAGGGCGTAGCCGAGCAGAAACACCCGGCCGCCGTTGACCGCCTGGAACAGCAGCGATTTCTTGACCAGCGTGGTCTCGGTCGTGGCCTCAAGCGCCGGGCCTTCACGCTGCCAGAGAAACTCGAACCCGTAATACAGTCCCGCCGCCGTGGCCGCGTTGGCGACGGCGAAGCCGCCCAGCATCAGCGGGTGGCCGCCGACCAGCGTGTCGAACAGCAGCAGGTCCGTCGCGTTGGCGACCGCCTGGAAGGTGATGGTCTTGTACAGCGTCCGCTGCCAGGGCGGCAGGTCGCCGCGCAGCGTCGGCAGAAGAGACGGTGCGGCAGGTGCGGCATCGGCGGTTTGGGCCAGCATGTCCAGCGTCTGTTCGCCGGTCTGTCCGGCAGGCGCGGAACGCCACTTGGCCTCGGCCGGCGCGGCGACGAGGAGTGCCGCCGCCAGCGCGACGGCGGCGATCAGAGCTTTGGGGATACGCCGCGTGATCATCTTCCTGCCTCCAGTGCTCAGCACGCCTGGACCGCCAAAATCTACCACCGCCAAACGGCATTTCCTATTGCGTCGCCGGGCGCGTACCGGGGCGACACGACGTGCTCAACGGTGTCGGGGCCGTGCTCGCGCCGTCAGTCTACCTTGATTCATAGCACTTTCGGAACATGTACGCCGCAGGCATCGACCCTGGAGACTTCCATGCGAACCAACCTGATGGCATCGGCCTGCGTCGCGATCGTGGCGCTGGGCTTACCGGCTTTGACCACCGTGTCGCCGACACCCGCCCGCGCTGAGGAACCCGCGCCGCGCCAGGGCACAGCGGGCGACCCGGCCGCAAGCGGTGCGACGGACAGCGACTGGCGCTTCACGATCGGCGCCGGCGCTTTCTACGGCCCGGATTACACCGGCTCCGACGAGTACGAGGCGATGCCGTTCCCGTTCGTCAAGGTCGAGAAGGACGCCCTCTATATCCAGACCGACGGCCCGGGCCTGAAGGCGAACGTCCTGCCGCACGGTCTGTTCGAGTTCGGCCCCATCGCCCGATACGGCGAAGGCCGGTCGGATGTGGAGGACGCGGTGATCGACCGGCTGCCGGAGATCGACGACGCACTCTGGCTCGGCCTGTTCGTCGGCTACACCCACAAGGGTGTCTTCGGCGACCGGGACTCCCTAGGCGTCGAGATCGAGGCCATGTGGGCGGCGACCGACGACAACGGCGCCACCGCCACCCTGGGTGCGACCTACGGGGTGCGGGCGACCCGCGATCTCTCGCTGTCGTTCGGCCCGTCGCTGACCTATGCCAGCTCGGACTATGCCGACACCTACTTCTCGGTCGACGCCGGCGGATCGGCGGCCAGCGGTCTGTCGCAGTTCTCGGCCGAAAGCGGCCTGCGCGACGTGGCGCTGACAGTGTCCGCCCGCTACACCATCACCCCGCAGATCGGCCTCGGCGGGTTCGCCGGCGTCTCCCGGCTCATCGGCGACTTCGCCGACAGCCCGATCGTCGACGAGCGCGGCAGCGCGACCCAGGCTTTCGGCGGATTGTTCCTGACCTATACGTTCTGACCGCACGCGCACGCCGGAACGAAAACGGGCGCTCCCGCGGGAGCGCCCGTTCCTCTATCCGGACCCGGGGACCCGGCCGTCAGGCGGCCTTGGTCAGGGTACGCAGGACGTAGTGCAGAATGCCGCCGTGGTTGTAGTAGTCGACCTCGTTGGCGGTATCGATCCGGCACAGCAGCTCGACCGTCTTGGTCGTGCCGTCCGCATAGGTGATGGTCATCGGGACCGGCATGCGCGGCGTGATGCCGTTCGAGATGCCGGTGATGTCGAAGGTCTCCTCTCCGGTCAGGCCGAGCGACTTGCGGTCGACCCCTTCCGGGAACTGCAGCGGCAGAACGCCCATGCCGACCAGGTTCGATCGGTGGATGCGCTCGAAGCTCTCGACGATGACCGCCTTGACGCCCAGGAGACGGGTGCCCTTGGCCGCCCAGTCGCGGGACGAGCCGGTGCCGTACTCCTTGCCGCCGATCACCACGAGCGGGGTGCCGATCTCGGCGTACTTCATCGCGGCGTCGTAGATCGGCATCTGCTCGCCGGTCGTCACCAGCTTGGTCATGCCGCCGGACACGCCCGGCGTCATCTCGTTCTGGAGACGGATATTGGCGAAGGTGCCGCGCATCATGACCTCATGATTGCCGCGGCGCGCGCCGTAGGAGTTGAAGTCCACCGGCCGGATCTGGCGTTCGAGCAGGTACTCGCCGCCCGGGCTGTCCTTCTTGATCGAGCCGGCGGGCGAGATGTGGTCCGTGGTGATCGAGTCGCCGAGCATCGCCAGCGCGCGCGCGCCTTTGATGTCGCTGATCTCGCCCGGATCCTTCGGCATGCCGACGAAATACGGCGGGTTCTGCACATAGGTCGACCCGTCGTTCCAGTCGTAGGTCAGACCGCCGGACACCGAGACGTTCTGCCACTCCTTGCCGCCGTGGAACACGTTCGCGTAGCGCGACCGGTACATTTCCGGCGTCAGCTTGGCCTGGATGGTGGCGGCGATCTCGTGGTTCGACGGCCAGATATCCCGCAGGTAGACCGGATTGCCGTCCTTGTCGTCGCCGAGAGAGTCGTTGTTCAGGTCGACGAACATCGACCCGGCCAGAGCATAGGCGACGACAAGCGGCGGCGAGGCCAGGTAGTTGGCCTTCACGTGTGGGTTCACGCGACCCTCGAAGTTCCGGTTGCCGGACAGCACCGAGCAGACCGCCAGATCGCCGGACTCTACCGCCGCGGCGATCGGGTCGGCGAGCGGACCGGAATTGCCGATACAGGTGGTGCAGCCGTAGCCGACCAGGTTGAAGCCCAGCTTGTCGAGCGGATCCTGCAGGCCGGCGGCCTCCAGGTAGTCGGTCACGACCTGGGAACCCGGCGCCAGCGAGGTCTTCACCCACGGCTTCACCGTCAGGCCCTTCTCGACCGCCTTCTGGGCGATCAGGCCGGCGGCGATCAGCACGCTGGGATTCGAGGTGTTGGTGCAGCTCGTGATGGCGGCGATCACCACATCGCCGTCGCTCAGTTCGTAGTTCGCGTCCTCGACGGGGACCGAGCGCTTGGTGCCGGTACCGTCGCCGAGGGTCGACTTCAGCGCCGACTGGAAGTTGCCGGCGGCTTCGGTCAGCAGCACGCGGTCCTGCGGACGCTTCGGCCCGGCGAGCGACGGGACGACCGTCGACATGTCGAGCTCGAGCGTGTCGGTGAACTCCGGGTCGGCGGCGTCTTTCTCGCGCCACATCCCCTGGGCCTTGGCATAGGCCTCCACCAGCTTGACCCGGTCCTCGTCGCGGCCCGTGAAGCGCAGGTAGTTGATGGTCTCGGCGTCGATCGGGAAGAAGCCGCAGGTGGCGCCGTATTCCGGTGCCATGTTGGCGATGGTCGCCCGGTCGGCGAGCGGCAGGTCGGCCAAACCCGGTCCGTAGAACTCGACGAACTTGCCGACGACGCCCTTGGCGCGGAGCATCTGGGTGACAGTCAGAACGAGGTCGGTCGCGGTCGCGCCCTCCGGCATCTTGCCGGTGAGCTTGAAGCCGATGACCTCGGGAACCAGCATCGAGATCGGCTGGCCGAGCATGGACGACTCGGCCTCAATCCCGCCGACGCCCCAGCCGAGCACGGCCAGGCCGTTGACCATGGTGGTGTGGCTGTCGGTACCGACCAGGGTATCCGGATAGGCCAGCGTCTCGCCGTTCTCGTCCTTGGTCCACACGGTCTGCGCCAGATACTCCAGGTTCACCTGGTGGCAGATGCCGGTGCCCGGCGGCACTACGCGGAAGTTCGAGAACGCTTCCTGGCCCCATTTCAGGAACTCGTAACGCTCCTTGTTGCGCTCGAACTCGAGATCGACGTTCTTCTTGAAGCTCTCGGGATTGCCGAAATCGTCGACCATCACCGAGTGGTCGATAACCAGATCGACCGGCGAGAGCGGGTTGATCTTTGTGGCGTCGCCGCCGAGTTCCTCCATCGCGTCGCGCATGGCGGCGAGGTCGACCACGGCCGGAACGCCGGTGAAGTCCTGCATCAGCACGCGCGCCGGGCGGTAGGCGATCTCGCGGGCCGACTTGCGGGTCTTCGCCCAATCGGCCATCGCGGTGATGTCCTCGCCGGTGACGGTCACGCCGTCCTCGTAGCGCAGCAGGTTCTCGAGCAGAACCTTCAGCGAGTACGGAAGCCGCGCGACCTCGGGATGCGCGGCCTCGAGCTTGCCGAGATCGTAATAGGTGTAGGTCTTGCCGGCGACGTCGAGGGTCGCCTTGGTTTTGAAGCTGTCCAGGCCTGCGGTCATCGTGTTCTCTCTCCTCAATTCTAATGGCAGCAGCCAGTTGGCGGCGAAGTCTCGCGACTGAAATAAAGTCTCTCGACCGCGCGGCCGTCCGAGGTGCGCCTCGGCCCGGTCGGCTCGATGCGGGCCTGCGCCCGTCTTGATTTGGCGCCGTTATATCTCCGCGTCCCGCCGACGCAAAGGGATTCAAACGATTCAATGGTCGAGAACCCTACCGCGGGACAACGGGGTGGTGCCGCCGTCGGGGACGTGCCGATGAGAGGAGTGCCGATCGGGCGCGTGCCGATCGGGGATTGCCTGGCGGCCGCCCTGCACCCATTCTCCGCGCCATGGAGACGATCTGGGGCAATGTGCTGTCGATCGACGGGCGCGGCGTCCTGCTGCGCGGGCCGTCCGGCAGTGGGAAATCCGACCTGGCCCTGCGTTTGATCGACAGCGGCGCGCAGCTGGTCGCCGACGACCGGGTGGCCGTCGCACGGGAAGGCAACAGCCTGGTCGCCCGCGCGCCGGAGGCGCTGTCCGGAAAGATGGAGGTGCGCGGCATCGGCATCGTTTCCGTCCCCACCGTGCAACGCGTCGCCCTGGTCCTCGTCGTCGACCTCGTCCCGCTCGAGCAGGTACCGCGCATGCCCGATCCCGGGCGCTGGACCCATCTCGGCGTCACCCTGCCCCTCATCGCGCTGCATGCGCTCGAAGCCTCGGCGGCGGCGAAAGTGCGGCTCGCCGTGCGACAGGTCAGCACCGCATGACCGCCCCGCTGTCCGTCGTCCTGGTCACCGGGCTGAGCGGCGCGGGGCGCACCTCGACCCTCAAGGTGCTGGAGGATCTCGGCTACGAGGCCGTCGACAACGTGCCGCTGGGTCTGATGCCTGCCCTGCTGGCGCCGCGCGACACCGACGGGCGGATCGCCGTGGGTGTCGATCCCCGGACCCGGGGGTTCGCCACCGAACCGCTGGGCGACGCCATCGCGGAGTTGGAGGCGCGGGCCGACGTGGACCTCCGCGTGGTGTTCCTCGACTGCGACGACGACGTGCTGATCCGGCGTTTCACCGAGACCCGGCGCCGCCACCCGCTTGCCGCGGACCGGCCGGTGGCAGACGGAATCGCCATCGAACGCCGGATGCTCGCCCCGGTGCGGGACCTCGCCACCGCTGTCATCGACACCAGTTCCTCCAGCCTGGCCGAGTTTCGGGAGAACCTGATCTCGTCCCTGGGACTGGAGGGCGGCCGGGCGATGACGGTGACCGTCGTGTCCTTCGCCTTCCGCAGCGGCCTGCCGCGCGAAGCGGATCTGGTGTTCGACGTGCGCTTTCTCGCCAATCCGCACTATGTCGACGCGCTCCGCCCCCGTGACGGACGCGACCCGGAGGTCGGGGCCTTCGTCGCCGGCGATCCGGGTTTCGGCCCGTTCTTCAACTCCTTGACACGCCTGATCGGCCCGCTTCTCCCGCGCTATGAGCGCGAGGGGAAGAGCTACCTTACGGTTGCGATCGGCTGCACCGGAGGCAAGCATCGGTCGGTCCATGTCGCCGAGCGGCTGGCCGAGTGGTTGAAGAGCACGGGAACTCCTGTCACGCTCCGCCATCGCGACCTGCCGCGCGAGGCGGGCGGCGTGCAACAGACATCGATCGAACAAGCACGGAAAACACTGTGATCGGCATTGTTCTGGTGACCCATGGTCGCCTCGCGGACGAACTGAAGGCGGTTCTGGAACACGTCGTCGGGCCACAATCGCACATGGCCACGGTCTGCATCGGCCCGGACGACGACATGGAGAAGCGCCGGAGCGAAATCGTGGAGCGGGCCGAGGAAATGGATGGCGGCAGCGGGGTCGTGGTCCTGACCGACATGTTCGGCGGCACGCCCTCGAATCTGGCGATCTCGATTATCGACCGCCCCGGCGTCGAGGTGATCGCCGGCGTCAACCTGCCCATGCTCATCAAGCTGGCCAGCGTCCGGGAGACGGCCAGCCTTGCGGAAGCCAGCGTCGCGGCGCGCGATGCCGGCCGCAAGTACATCTCGATCGCCTCGGAGGTTCTGGGCGCCACCGGCGCATGACAGAGACCGCCATGTCGATCGAGGAACGCAAACTGCTGATCACCAACAAGCGCGGGCTCCACGCCCGTGCGGCGGCGAAGTTCGTGAAATGCGCCGGAGCCTTCGACGCGGAGGTCTGGGTCGAGAAGGACGGGCAGTCCGTCTCCGGGCGGTCTATCATGGGACTGATGATGCTGGCGGCGGCCCCCGGCTGCTCCATTCTGGTGCGCGCCACGGGATCGGACGCAGAGGAGGCGATGGAGGCCATCGCCCATCTGGTGGAGTCCAAGTTCCATGAAGACCACTGATCGGACATCGCGGGCGCGCAAGGACAGAGGGGGCAAGCGCGGGCTGCTGGAAGGGATCGGGGTCTCACCCGGGATCGCCATCGGCCCCGCCCATGTCGTCGATACCGGTGTCATCCAGGTTCCCGAATACAAGATCGCCGCCGGCCAGGTCGAGGCCGAGGTCGCGCGTTTCGACGCGGCCAGGGCCCGCGCCGACAAGCAGGTCCGCAAGCTCCGCCGCAAGGCGGAGGCCCTGCCAAGCGGCGTGCTCGACGAACTCGGCCCTCTGCTCGAAGCCCATGCCGCCATGCTCGGCTCCTCCCGGCTGGCCGGCGGGGTCACCGCGGCGATCCGGGAGAAGCGGATAAACGCCGAAGCGGCGGTTCAGGGCGTGGTCGGCGACATGGTCCGCAGCCTGTCGGCGGTGAACGACGCCTATCTCGCCTCCCGCGCCCAGGACGTGCGCGAGGTGGGCGACCGCATCCTCCGCCAGCTCACGGAGACGCCGTACCAGGCGTTCGCCCATCTGCCCGAGGGCGCGATCATCATCGCCGAGGAACTGAGCCCGGCCGACACCGCCCTGCTCGACCCGGCCCGGATCGGCGGCTTCGTCACCGCGCTCGGCGGCACCGACAGCCATACCGCCATCATGGCCCGGTCCATGGGATTGCCGGCGGTCCTCGGCGCCACGGTGGCGACCAAGGCCATCCGCTCCGGCGAGACCATCATCGTCGACGGCGATACCGGCCGGATCGTGCTCGACCCGGACGCGGACTCGCTGGCCGAGTACAGGCGCCGGGCCGCCGCCCGCGAGCGCCTGGAACGCGAGCTGACCCGGCTGCGCGCGCTGCCGGCGATCACCGAGGACGGCGTGACGATCTCGCTGTTCGCCAATCTGGAACTGCCGCGCGACCTGGACATCGCCACCGACCGGGGCGCCGAAGGGGTCGGCCTGTTCCGCACCGAGTTCATGTTCATGAACCGTGACGTGCTGCCCGACGAGGACGAGCAGTACGCCGCCCTGCGCCAGGTGGTCGAGGGCATGGACGGCAAGCCGGTGACCATCCGCACGCTGGACGTCGGCGGCGAGAAACTGGCCACGGCGCTGGGCGACCGTATCGCCGACAGCGCCAACCCGGCCCTCGGCCTGCGCGCCATCCGCCTGTCCCTGCGGGAGCCCAAGCTGCTGGAGACCCAGCTCTCCGCCATCCTGCGCGCCGGGGCGCACGGACCGGTGCGCATCCTGCTGCCGATGATCTCCTCGACCGCGCAGGTCCGGGCCGTCCGGACGATCCTGGCCAAGGTCGTCCGCCGCCTGAAACGCCGCAAGACCCGGATCGCCGACCCGATCCCACCGCTCGGCGCCATGATCGAGGTGCCGGCGGCCGCGCTCTCGGCCGACGCTCTGGCAATGGAGTGCGATTTCCTGGCGCTCGGCACCAACGACCTGACCATGTACACGCTCGCCATCGACCGGGGCGACGAACAGGTGGCGGACCTCTACAACCCGCTGCACCCGGCGGTGCTGAAGCTGATCCAGCTCACCGTCGACGCCGCCAACCGGCACGGGCTGCCGGTCAGCATCTGCGGCGAGATCGCCGGCGATCCGCGCTACGCGCCGCTGCTGGTCGGTCTCGGGGTCAAGGAGCTGTCGATGTCGGCGACGGCCCTGCCCCGGGTGAAGCAGCGGATCCGCCGCCTGTCCTTCGCGCCGGCGACCCAGCGGGCGCGGGCGATCATGGACCAGTTGGACGAAGGGCGCATCGCCACCCTGCTCGACGACTTCAATGACAGCCTCTGAAAGCCGCGAGGGGGGACACCGATGGGGGAGGCGCAGAAATCCCGGAGCGGGCCGGCCTATCCCTTCGACCTCGGGAGCTGGACACGGCCGGTCACGACCGCCTCGCCTGACGCCCAGACATGGTTCGACCGCGGTCTGAACTGGCTGTTCGCCTACAACCACGAGGAGGCGGTCGCCTGTTTCCGGCGGGCGCTGGACGCCGACCCCGCCTGCGCCATGGCCTGGTGGGGTATCGCCTATGCCAGCGGGCCGTTCTACAACCGCGCCTGGATCCGGTTCTCCGACGCGGAGATCGCCGCGACCCTCCCGGTCTGCCATGCCGCCGCGCTGAAGGCCGCCGCCCTGGCGGGTCCCGCCTCGGCGCCGGAGGCCGCGCTGATCGACGCCATCGCACGGCGCTACCAGTCCCCGTCGGAGCGCGACCGCACCGTCCTAAACCACTGGCACCGGGACTTCACCAACGCGATGCGGACGGTTCAGGTGGCCCATCCGGACGACCTCGACATCGCCGCCCTGTTCGCCGAAGCGGCCGTCACCTGCACGCCGCGCATGCTGTTCGACCTGCGCACCGGCGCGCCGAACCCGCAGAGCCTGACGGTGGAGGCCCTGGCCGTGCTGGAGGCGGCGCTCGTCCGCTGCGCGCGGGACGGCATCCGCCATCCGGGCGTCCTGCACATGCACATCCACGCCCTGGAGATGTCGACCGAACCGGAGCGGGCGCTGGCCAGTGCCGACACCCTGCGCGGCATGGCGCCGGACGCCGGCCACCTGGAGCATATGCCGGCGCATATCTACGTGCTCTGCGGCGGCTACAGCGAGGCGGTCGAGCAGAGCCGCCGGGCGGTGGCCGCGGACGACCTGTATCTCGACTACGGCGGCGACACGAACTTCTACACGACGGCGCGCTGCCACGATCTGCACCTGTTCATCTACGCCGCCATGCTGCTGGGCCAGTACCGCACGGCCCTGCATGCCGCCGACCGGATTCGGCAGATCGCCCACCGCGACCTGCTGGCGGCCAGTGCGCCGTTCATGCGCTCGATCCTGGACGGCTATTCCGGCATGCGCAGCCACGTCCAGGTCCGGTTCGGCAAGTGGCGGGCGCTGACACAGGAACCGGCGCCGGTCGATCCGGACCTCGCGCCGATCCGCGCGGCGATGGATCACTACGCCAAGGGCGTCGCCCATGCCGCCCTGGGTGAACTGGCGGACGCGGAAGCAAGGGCCGCAGCTTTGCAGGCCGCCCGCGACGCGTTGCCCGAGGACGCGATCTTTCTCAGCAACACCGTGCGCGACACCCTCGATATCGGCGTGGCCATGCTCGCCGGGGAGACCGCCTACCGGCGCGGTGCCTTCGAGGAGGCGTTCGACGCCCTGCGCCTCGCCGTCGACCGCAACGACGCCCTGAACTACACGGAACCCTGGGCCTGGATGCATCCTCCGCGCCATGCTCTCGGCGCGCTGCTGGCGGAGCAGGGGCGTCTGGAGGAGGCCGAGGCGGTGTACCGTGCCGATCTCGGCTTCGACCCGTCGGTGCCCCGACCCTGCCGCCATCCGGACAATGTGTGGGCGCTGCACGGGTTGCTGGAATGCGTGGAGAAGCGCGGCGGCGAAGCGGAGGCCGAGATGCTGCGCCAGCGCCTGACCCTGGCCCAGGCCCGAACGGACTTCCCGGTCACCGCCGCCTGCTGCTGCCGGGGCAAACCGGTGGCCGCCGCCTGAAGACGGCGCACGGGTTCTTCTTCGGAACACGGGCCCTCTTCGGAAGTCGCATGGGCCGTGCTAAAGGGGCGGTATCGCTATCCTGGACGCCCTGCCATGACCTTCACCGTCAATCCCGACGTCGTCTCCGTCGTCGAGCCGCCGATCGCCGAGGCCCGCGGATGGGTCGACGGCCGCCCGCCGATCCCGGACAAGCCACTGCTCGACTGCTGCCAGGCGGTGCCGAGCTACCCGCCGGACGAGAGCCTGCGCGCCCACCTGGCCGAGCGCGCCCATACCTTCGAAGCGGCGCAGTACGCGCCGATCACCGGCACTCCGGCGCTGAAAACGGCCCTGGCCGAGCACATGAGCGGGTTCTACGGCGGCGGCGTCGACCCCGCCAACGTGCAGATCACCGCCGGCTGCAACCAGGCCTACTGCCTCGCGATCATGGCGCTGGCCCGGCGCGGCGACGAGGTGATCCTGCCGCTGCCATACTACTTCAATCACCAGATGTGGCTCGACTCGCTCGGCGTGACCGGGGTCCACCTGCCATTCCGTGCCGACCGCGGCGGCGTGCCGGATCCGGAGGAGGCGGCCACCCTGATCACCGACCGGACCCGCGCCCTGCTGCTGGTCAGCCCGAACAATCCGACCGGCGCCGTCATCCCGCCGGCGGTCATCGCCCGCTTCCGCGACCTCTGCGCCGAGCGCGGCATCGCCCTGGTGCTCGACGAGACCTACAAGGACTTCCTGGACCCGTCCGAGCCGCGCCACACCCTGTTCTCCGACCCGGCCTGGGGCGAGACGGTGATCCAGCTCTACAGCTTCTCCAAGGTGTTCAGCCTCACCGGCTACCGGGTCGGCTCGATCGTCGCCGGCGCGGCTTTCATCGAGCAGGTGGCCAAGCTGATGGACACGATGTCGATCTGCGCCGCCCGCATCGGCCAGGACGGCGCGCTCTATGCCCTGCGGCACCTCTGGGGCTGGGCGGCGGAAAAGCGGGAGATGATGGCAGGCCGTCGTCAGGCGCTGCTGGACGTGTTCAGTTCCGGCAATCTGGCCTTCGACCTGGTTTCGACCGGCGCCTATTTCGCCTATGTCCGCCACCCGTTCGACGGCGAGACCGCGCATGCCGTCGCCAAGCGTCTGGCCCAGGAGCACGGGGTGCTGGCTCTACCCGGCACCGTGTTCGGCCCCGGACAGGACCCGTATCTGCGCCTCGCCTTCGCCAATCTGGAGGCCGAGCGGATGGGCGAGCTGGGCGACCGGCTGCGCGGGGCGGTGTGACGCTTCGGGTGGGGCCCGCCGCCCCGGGGAACTCCGGCGGGGCGATACCGACGGAGCCGGCGAAACGGGCTGAGCTCTCCCGACCCTCGCCTTGCCGAGTTGGCCCCACCTTGTTATACGCAGCGCGAGGCCGACATCACTGCGAGCAAGCCCAGCGGGCGCGGGATACTTCGCTGCCCGGCGGGCGCCGCTAAACCAGGAGACGAGGATATTCATGGCCGAGTTCACCGACTATAAGGTCGCCGACATCTCGCTGGCCGACTGGGGCCGCCGCGAGATCGCGATCGCAGAGACCGAAATGCCGGGCCTGATGGCGATCCGCGAGGAGTACGGCCCGTCGAAGCCGCTCAAGGGCGCGCGGATCACCGGTTGCCTGCACATGACGATCCAGACCGCCGTGCTGATCGAGACGCTCACCACGCTCGGCGCCGAAGATCCGCTGGTCGTCCTGCAACATCTTCTCGACCCAGGATCAGGCCGCCGCGGCGATCGCCGCCGCCGGCATCCCGGTCTTCGCCTGGAAGGGCGAGACCGAGGAAGAGTACGAGTGGTGCATCCGCCAGACCATCGAAGCTCCGGACGGCTGGCGCCCGAACATGCTGCTGGACGACGGCGGCGACCTCACGATCATGATGCACGAGGACTATCCGGAGCTCATGAAGGACGTGAAGGGCGTGTCGGAGGAGACCACCACCGGCGTGCACCGTCTCTACGAGATGGCCAAGAAGGGCAAGCTGATGGTTCCGGCCATCAACGTGAACGACAGCGTGACCAAGTCGAAGTTCGACAACCTGTACGGCTGCCGCGAGAGCCTGGCCGACGGCATCCGCCGGGCGACCGACGTGATGTTCTCGGGCAAGGTCGCCTGCGTCGCCGGCTACGGTGATGTCGGCAAGGGTTCGGCCCAGTCGCTGCGGAACGCGGGGGCCCGGGTCGTGGTCACCGAGATCGACCCGATCTGCGCGCTGCAGGCGGCGATGGAGGGCTTCGAGGTCGTGACCATGGACGAGGCCGCGCCGCGCGCCGACATCTTCGTCACGGCGACCGGCAACAAGGACATCATCACCGTCGACCACATGCGGGCGATGAAGGACCGGGCGATCGTCTGCAACATCGGCCACTTCGACAACGAGATCCAGGTCGACGGCCTGAAGAACTTCAAGTGGGAGAACGTCAAGCCGCAGGTCGACGAGATCGTCTTCCCGGACGGCAAGCGGCTCCTCCTGCTGGCCGAGGGCCGGCTGGTGAACCTCGGCTGCGCCACCGGCCACCCGAGCTTCGTGATGAGCGCCTCGTTCTCGAACCAGGTGCTGGCGCAGATCGAGCTCTGGAAGAACCACGACAAGTACGACCGTCAGGTCTACGTCCTGCCGAAAAAGCTGGACGAGCGCGTGGCAGAGCTTCACCTGAAGAAGATCAACGCCAACCTGTCCAAGCTGTCGGAGGAGCAGGCCGCCTATATCGGCGTGACCCCCAACGGCCCGTTCAAGCAGGAAGCCTACCGCTACTGAGCGGGGCTTCCGACAAGACATCGAGGAGGACCGGGCCGGAGACGGCCCGGTCTTTTTTTGACTTCATCTGACACAGGATCGCGCCGGCCATGCCTCAGAGCATCGCGGGATAAAACCGCGGTCTTGCAGTCACACCGGCAGGGCGGTGGTCTGCTTGATCGTTTCCATCGAGAAGCGCGACGTCACCTCCGCCAGCGGCGTCGTGTCGACCAGCCGCTTGTAGAACGCGTCGAACGCCTTCATGTCGGCGACCACCACCTTCAGCAGATAGTCGATCTCGCCGGCCATCCGGTGGAACTCCTGCACTTCCGGCATGGCGCGGACGAACCCGGCGAAGTTCCGCAGCCACTCGCCGGAATGCTCGCCGGTTCGGATCGCCATGAACACCGTCAGACCGTATCCCAACGCCTCCGGCTCCAGCACCGCCACCTGTTCGCGGATCACGCCGCTTTCCTGCAGCCGGTTGATCCGCTTCCAACAGGGTGACGCGGAGAGCCCGACCTGCCGCGCGACTTCCGAAACCGGCGCGCTGCAGTCCTTCTGGAGGATCCGGAGGATCCGTCGGTCGGTATCATCCATTCCAAGCTCCACCGCGTTTGGGAACGGTTCATTTCCTAACAGAACTCATTCAGACCGTCTTGTTCTTTTTGACGACTCCAGTCTAGGCATTTGGGAACGATATTTATAGCCTCATCCTTGAAGTGAAGATTTTCGTTCCGGCCGAGCATATGCATCGAGGCCGGAGCCGCGGCGATTTGAAGGGCAGCTTGCGACCGCGTCATCAACCGCTAAAGCGCCACGGGGGATCGCCCGTGGGCCCGTGCAGGACCGAGGTGGGATCGCCCATGAGATATTTTCCGCTCTTTGCCCGACTGGACGGACGGCGCGTCATCGTGGTCGGCGGCGGCGAGGAAGCCGCCCGCAAGATCCGCCTGCTTCTGAAGGCCGGCGCCCGGCCCCTGGTCATCGCGCCCCGCGCCGACGACGAGATCGTCGCCGCCGCCAACCAGGGCGTGCTGGACCTAGTGCACCGGCCGTTCGATCCGGAGGATCTCGACGGTGCCGCCCTGCTGGTCGTGTCCGACGACGGCACGCAACCGGTCGAGCCGGCGCTGGCGGCGGCGCGCGCGACCGGGCTGCCGATCAACGTGATCGACCGGCCGGCCCTGTCCACGGTCATCGTCCCCGGCATCGTCGACCGGGACCCCATCCTCGTCGCCATCGGCAGCGCCGGCGCAGCACCGGTTCTGGTCCGCCGACTTCGGGAGCGGATCGAGGCGCTGCTGCCGTCGCGGCTGGGGACCCTGGCCGATTTCGCCGGCCGGTTCCGCAGCGCCGTCTCCGCCGCCATGACCGACGGCGACCGCCGCCGCCGGTTCTGGGAAGGGTTCTTCGACGGCCCGATCGCCGCGCGGGTGCTGGACGGCGACGAGGCCGGCGCGCGGGAGGCGATGCTGCGGGCGATCAACGACGACCGCCCCGCAACTCCGCAAGGCTCGGTCGCCCTGATCGGCGCCGGACCGGGCGATCCGGACCTGCTGACGCTCAAGGCCCTGCGCCTGATGCAGGACGCCGAGGTGGTGGTGCACGACGCCCTGCTCGGCGACGGCATCCTCGACTGCGTGCGCCGGGACGCCGACCGGATCGACGTCGGCAAGCGCAAGGGCGGTCACAAGGCTAGGCAGGAGGAGATCAACGATATCCTGCTGACCCACGCGCGGGCCGGCAGGCGCGTGGTCCGGCTGAAGGGCGGCGATCCGTTCGTCTTCGGCCGCGGCGGCGAGGAACTCGACCACCTGCGCTGCCATGGCATCGACGTGCAGGTCGTGCCCGGCGTCACCGCCGCCTTGGGGGCGGCGGCGGCCTGCGAGATCCCGCTCACCGACCGGCGGCGCGCCTCGTCGGTCACCTTCATCACCGGCCACGGCCGCGACGGGGCCCTCGACGTGGCGCCGGCGCTGCTGGCCGAGCCACGCAATACGGTCGTGGTCTATATGGGCGTGTCCGTCGCAGGCGGAATCGCCGAGCGGATGATCGCAGCGGGGCGCGTGCCGTCGACCCCGGTCGCCGTGATCGAGAAGGCGACCCAGCCGGACCAGCGCGTGCTGCCCGGCACGCTCGCCACCCTCGGACAACTGGTTGACGAGCACGCGGTGCGCGGCCCGGCTCTGCTGGTGATCGGCGACGTGACCGCCGCTGTCGGATCGCTGCCCCAGGTCCTCGCCGCATCGCGGCATGACGCCCGGTCCGAGCGCATTGCCGTCTGATCCCGGCGCCCCTCAGGAAAGCCCATGGAGAGCCCGATGACCTCCTCCGCCAAAGTGTCCGCCCCGCCGAAAGTGATGACCGCAAACCGCCTGTCCGACGGAGCCGTGGTCTATCTGACCATTGCCCATGGCTGGTCGGACCGGTTCGAGAACGCCCACGCGAGCGCCGAACCGGCGGAGCTGGCCGGGTTCGAGGTCACGGCCCTGGAGGCGGTCCGCGCCCGCACGGTCGTCGGCGCCTACCTGTTCCCGGTGGCGGTGGAGGCCGACGGCCGCCTGGTTCCCCTCGGCCAGCGCGAACGCATCCGCGCCGCCGGGCCGACCGTGGGCACCGATCTCGCCCCGTCCCTTGAGGTGGCCTGAGCCATGTACCAGTACAGCAATTTCGATCACGCCTTCGTCCGCGCCCGCTCGGCCGAGTTCCGCGAGCAGGTCGGACGCCGTCTCGCCGGCGAACTGACCGAAGATGAGTTCAAGCCGCTCCGACTGATGAACGGCCTGTATCTCCAGCTCCATGCCTACATGCTGCGGGTCGCCATTCCCTACGGCACGCTCTCGGCCCGCCAGATGCGCAAGCTGGCGGAGATCGCCCGGCGCTGGGACCGGGGATACGGTCACTTCACGACACGCCAGAACATCCAGTACAACTGGCCGAAACTGGAGGACGTGCCGGACATTCTCAACTCCCTGGCCGAGGTCGAGATGCACGCGATCCAGACCTCCGGCAACTGCATCCGCAACGTCACCGCCGACCAGTTCGCCGGTGCCGCCGACGACGAGATCGAGGACTCCCGGGTCTGGGCCGAGATCATCCGGCAATGGTCGACCCTGCACCCGGAATTCTCCTTCCTGCCGCGCAAGTTCAAGATCGCGGTGACTGGGGCGGAGACCGACCGGGCGGCGGTGAAGTTCCACGATATCGGCCTGCGCATGCGGCGGAACGCGGCCGGCGCGGTCGGGTTCGAGGTGATCGTCGGCGGCGGCCAGGGCCGCACCCCGATCGTCGGCGAGACGATCCGCGACTTCCTGCCGAAGGAGCACCTACTCTCCTATCTCGAAGCGGTCCTGCGGACCTACAACCTGCTCGGCCGGCGGGACAACCTGTACAAGGCGCGGATCAAGATCCTGCTGGCGCAGACCGGCGTCGAGGCCTTCACCCGCGAGGTCGAGGCGGAATGGGACCGGATCCGCGACGGGGCCCTGACCCTGACCGCGTCGGAGATCGAGCGGATCGAGCGGTTCTTCGCCCCGCCGACGCTGGACGCCGCCGCGCCCGATCCCGCCTTCCTGGCCGCGAAGCTGGAGAACCGGGACTTCGCCCGCTGGTGCCGCACCAACCTGTTCCCGCACAAGGTGCCGGGGCATCAGGTGGTGACGATCTCGCTGAAGCCGGCCGGCGGCATTCCCGGCGACGCGACCGCGGACCAGATGGACGCGGTCGCCGATCTGGCCGAACGGTATTCCCTCGGCGATATCCGCGTCGCCCACGAGCAGAATCTGGTTCTCCCCCATGTCCGCGAGGCCGACCTGTTCGAACTCTGGACCGCGCTCAAGGGCGAGGGGCTGGCCGAGGGCAATATCGGGCTGGTCACCGACATCATCGCCTGCCCCGGGCTCGACTACTGCAATCTCGCCAACGCCCGGGCGATCCCGGTGGCCCAATCGCTGAGCAGACGGTTCGCCGACAGCGACCTGGCCAACGCGATCGGACCGCTCACCCTGAACATCTCGGGGTGCATCAACGCCTGCGGCCATCACCACGTGGGCAATATCGGCATCCTCGGCGTCGATAAGAAGGGCGAGGAGTTCTACCAGATCACGCTGGGCGGCTCCGCCGGCGACGATGCCGCGATCGGTTCCATCGTCGGACCCGCCGTGCCCTTCGACAGGGTCACCGACACCGTCGAGCGCATCATCGACATCTACCGCGGGATTCGGGAGGAGGGCGAACCCTTCGTCGCCACGGTCCGGCGCACCGGCCTGACCCCGTTCAAGGAGGCACTCAATGCCGATCGTTAAGCACGACTGCGTCATCGAGGACGTCTGGCGTCCGCTGCGGGGCCGTGACCTCACCGAGATCTGCCCGAGCGAGAGCGTCCTGCTGAGCCTCGCCGAGTGGCGCCTCCAAGGCTCCGCCGCGGCCTCGCGCTTCGAACGGGTGGGCATCGCGCTCGCCCCAGATGAAGCGGTCGAGGAGATCGCCGAGGCGCTGCCCAATCTGGAACTGGTGACCCTGCACTTTCCCAAGTTCAACGACGGCCGCGCCTTCTCCCAAGCCCGGCTGTTGCGCGAACGTCTGGGTTTCGGCGGCGAAATCCGGGCGACCGGCCACGTGATCCGCGACCTGTTCCTGTTTCTGCAGCGCAGCGGTTTCGACGCAGTTGCGGTGACGGACACGCGCGCGCTCACCCCATGGCTCGCCGCACGCCGACGCTACACCGGCTATTACCAGCCCGCGCTGGACGGTGACGCGGAGGCACCGGAGGCGCCGGCGACGTCAGGATCGGGGGTCGACCGGGTGGAGCGCGTCGCCCGTGCGGCGGAGGACGACAGCGTGGCCGGGCTCTGGGCATATTGATCTGGGCATAGTGAGCAGTATCGGGACAAGGCCGCCAGCGTCGGCCGCCTTCTCGTCGAAACGATCAATTTCTCGCTGAAGGAGATCAATCGTTCCAAAGGAGACCGAATACGGCTTTCTTCGGGTTGCCGCATACCGGACCGCCCACTAACCTCCCCCGATCGTCGCCGCCCGGCGGCACACCAATCACTTCAGTGACCAGGGGGTTATCATGTCCATTCTGACCAGAAGAACGCTTCTTCAGGGGATTGGCGGCGCGGCCGGTGCCGCGGCCATGACGCCGCTGCTCGGCAGCGGCGCCCAGGCGGCCAAGATCTATCAGTGGGGCTCCTCCAGCCTCGGCTCGACCGGCTATCAGATCATCACGGTCCTCGCCGCCGCCGCGTCGAAACACTCCGACGGCCGGCACGCCTCGCTGTCGACCGCGGGCGGTGCCGAGAACATGGCGCTGATCGGCGAGGGCATCCTCGATTTCGGCCAGTCCACCACGACGGACTGGTATCCGGCGATCAACGGCCTCGGCCGCTACGAGGGCAAGCCGGTCAAGGCGGTTCAGATGTTCTCCTATACCGTCTGGCAGTGCACGCCGATGGTGCGGGCCAATTCCGGCATCGAGACGCTGGAGGATCTGGTCGGCAAGCGGGTCATGCCGGCAACCGCCGGCGGCGCCACCACCGGTCTGTGGACCACCCTGTTCGAAGCCGCCGGCCTCAAGGACAAGGTCGAGTGGACCTATGGCTCCTGGAGCGAGACCTACGACGCGCTGGCCTCGGGTGCGGTCGACTGCATTCCGTCGCTGCTCACCGCCGGCAACCCGTCGGGCGTCCTGCAGCGTCTGGAGACGACCCACGGGCTGAAGATCCTGCCGATCAGCGAAGAACTCGTCGCCAAGGCCGCCGAGATGAACCCGGGCGTGAAGAGCGCCATGGTAACGCCGGACACCTGGGAGAGCCTCAAGGAGCCGACCCGGATGGTCTCCTTCGGCGGCGTGCTCGCCGCCAGCCCGGAGATCTCCGAGGAGGTCGGCTACACCGTCACCAAGGCGATCTACGAGAATGCCGCGGACGTCCGCAAGCGCGGCGGCGTGAGGCTCAAGGACATCACGCCTGAGTTCGCCATGGAATTCCTGATGCCGGCCTATCCGGTGAATGCCGGCGCGGCGAAGTACTTCAAGGAAATCGGCGTCTGGGACGACAAGTACACGATCCACGGCTGACACCGGACCCGACGGGGACGCTTTGACACAATCAGACCAGACGCGCCGGCGATTCGAAGACATCGCCGGCGCCGCCGACACGCGGTCGCGCACGGCCACGGGCCTTCTGCTCGTGGCCGCGCTCGTCATGCTCGGCATTCACATGATGCAGTTGGCGACCTTCTCGCTGCCCTCGGGACAGTTCCGGAACTTCCACCTCGGCTTCGCGATCATCATCGGCTTCCTCGCCCTGATCGAGCAGAGCGGGGCCGAGCAGAAACTGCGCCGTACGGTCTTCTGGGCGCTGACCGCCCTAACCGTCGGCCTGATCGCCTACATCCACGTCGAGTATCAGGCGCTTACTCAGGTCCGCAGCTTCCTGCCGAACGCCGCCGACATGACGGTGGGAGTCCTGCTGCTGCTCGCCGCCCTGGTCCTCTCCGGCTTCCAGTGGGGCTGGACCATTCCGGCCATGGCCCTGATCGGCATCGCCTACGGGCTCTGGGGTTACCTGATGCCGGGGGACATCTTCTTCCACGGCGGGATCGCGCCGCAGCGGCTGTTGGGCTACACCTCGATTCCGTATTTCCAAGGCCTCCTCGGCGGGCTGACCAGCCTCTCCGCCGGCACGATTTTCATGTTCATGCTGTTCGGCGGCGCCCTGAAAGCCACCGGCGCCATCGACTTCATCGTCCAGATCGGCTTCACCATCGGCCGCAGGTCCCGCGCCGGGCCGGCCCTGGTCGCGGTGATCTCCAGCGGTCTGATGGGCACCGTCTCGGGCTCCACCGTCGCCAACGTCGCCTCCACCGGCGC
Organism: Thalassobaculum sp.; assembly: GCA_048983575.1. GTDB lineage: Bacteria > Pseudomonadota > Alphaproteobacteria > Thalassobaculales > Thalassobaculaceae > Thalassobaculum. Next base: position 295,489 of record JBLZTD010000001.1, read on the forward strand.
GCTCACCATCCCGCTGATGAAGCGCTACGGCTTCAAGGGCGAGTTCGCCGGCGCCGTCGAGGCGGTCTCCTCGACCGGCGGCCAGCTCATGCCCCCGGTCATGGGGCTCGCCGCCTTCCTGATCGTCGGCATGACCGGCCTTCCCTACAACTCGATCATGCTCGCGGCGCTGGCGCCGGCGTTGATCTACTACGCCTACCTGATGTTTTCAGTGCAGCTCCGGGCCATAAACCTGGATCTGGACGCCCGTGAGTCGGACGTGCTGGATGATGGCCCCGGACTGGCGGAAGTCGCCAAGGGGCAGTGGCACCTCGCCGTTTCCATCGCAGTGCTGGTCTGGTTGCTGGTGAGCGGCATCCCCGCCGGCAACTCGGCGCTGATCTCCGTTCTGCTGCTGCTCGGCCTCGACATCGTGGTCACCGTCACCCGCGGCCGCTTCTCCCTCGGCTCGAATTCGCGAAGCCATCGCCCGGGTGGTCAACGGCCTCGTCGAGGGCGCGCGCTCGGGAGCGGCGGTCGCCACGGTGATCGCCGTCATCGGCGTGCTGATCGAACTGCTCACCGTGACCGGTTTCGCCCAGAAACTGTCCTTCGCCATGCTCGACCTGTCGGACGGCTCGCTGTTCACCCTGTCGATCGTCGTCGCCGTCTCCTGTCTCGTCTTCGGGCTCGGCCTGCCGACCTCGGCCTCCTACTTCATCGTCGCCCTGTTCGGAGCGCCGGCCCTGGTGGAGACCGGGGTGCCGCTGCTCGCCGCCCACATGTTCGTCTTCTACTTCGCCAACCTCTCGGCGGTGACCCCGCCCGTCGCGGTCGCCGCCCTGGTCGGGGCGAACATCGCCAAGGCGAGTTTCTGGGGCACCTCGTTCAACGCGGTCCGCCTGGCGCTGCCCGGCTTCCTGATGCCGTTCCTGTTCCTGTTCGAGCCCGAGATTCTCGGCCTCGGCGGCGATCTGGGCCGACAGGCCATCGCCGTCGGTCAGGCGATCGTCGCCACCGGCGCACTCAACTGCGCGCTCGAAGGTCGGATCTTCTCCCGGATCTCCGTCATCGAACGGGTCGTGCTCGCCGTCGCCGCGCTCGGCCTGCTGTACTGGAACGTCCAAATCGAACTGATGTCGCTGGCGGTCATCGCCCTGCTCGCCGCCTGGAACTGGTGGCGAGGGCGCGCGACACGAACAGCCCTGCCCTGATCCCCGCCACCCGACCCTGCGGAGCTCTCCCATGGCCAAGCTCGCCTTCACCACCCGCCCGGAACTCCAGGGCAAGTTCGGCATGGTCACCACCACCCACTGGCTCGCCTCGGCGGCCGGCATGGCGGTGCTGGAGAAGGGCGGCAACGCCTTCGACGCGGCGATCGCCGCCGGCTTCAGCCTGCAGGTGGCCGAACCGCACCTGAACGGTCCCGGCGGCGAGCTGCCCGCGGTGTTCTTCGCCAACAAGGACGGACGGCCCCGCGTGCTCTGCGCCCAGGGCTCGGCCCCGGCCGGCGCGACGATCGAGGCCTTCGAGAAGCTCGGCCTCGATCTGATTCCGGGCAGCGGCCTGCTGCCAGCAGTGGTGCCGGGTGCGTTCGACGGCTGGCTCAGGCTGCTCGCCGATTACGGCACCATGAGCCTGCGCGAGGTGCTCACCTACGCCATCGACTATGCCGAGGCCGGCGTTCCGGTCCTGCCGAAGATCGCCGAGTTCGCCCGCCGCGTGGCGCCGCTGTTCCGCGACCACTGGCCGACCTCCGCCGAGGTGTACCTTAAGGACGGCAATCCGCCGGCGGTCGGCGAGTGGATGACCAACCGCACGCTCGCCGCCACCTACCGCCGCATCCTCGACGAGGCCGAAGCGGCGTCCGGCGACCGGCTGCGCCAGATCGAGACGGCGCGGGACATCTGGTACAAGGGCTGGGTCGCCGACGCGATCGACCGCTTCTATCGCACCGAGACCCTGCTCGATTCCTCGGGCCGGGCCCATAGCGGCCTGATGACCGGCGACGATCTGGCCACCTGGCAGGCGCGTTACGAGGATCCTGTGACCCTCGACTACGGCCGCTACACGGTCTGCAAATGCGGGTTCTGGAGCCAGGGTCCGGTCCTGCTGCAGCAGCTCGCCCTGCTACGGGACATGGGCCTCTCGGACATGGACGCGGCCGGGCCGGACTTCGTCCACACCGTGGTCGAAGCGGCCAAGCTCGCCTTCGCCGATCGCGAGGCCTGGTACGGCGATCCCGACTTCACCGATGTCCCGGCCGACGTCCTGCTGTCCGACGCCTATGCCAGGGAGCGGCGCGCGCTGATGGGCGACACCGCCTCCCTCGACCTGCGACCGGGCAGCCCGCTGGGCCGCAACCCGAACATCGCCGCGGCGCTTGCCGCCGACGGCGACCCGGGCGAGATCGGCCACTACTGGAGCCTGGGCGAACCGACCGTCACGCCGATGGGCGAGGCGCGCGGCGACACGGTGCATATCGACGTGATCGACCGCGACGGCAACATGATCTCCTGCACCCCGTCCGGCGGCTGGCTGCAGAGCGCGCCGGTGGTGCCGGAGCTCGGCTTCTGCATGAGCGTGCGCGGCCAGATGTTCTGGCTCGACGGGGACGCGGCCACGTCGCTCCAACCGGGCAAGCGCCCGCGCACCACCCTGTCGCCGTCCCTGGCGATGCGCGACGGCGAGCCGTACATGGTCTGGGGCACGCCCGGCGGCGACCAGCAGGACCAGTGGTCGCTGCTGCTTTTCCTGCACCATGTCGAGCACGGCATGAACCTGCAGGAGGCGATCGACACCCCCGCGTTCCATTCCGAGCACTTCCCGGGCTCGTTCTGGCCGCGCGCCCGGTATCCTGGGAAACTCGCGATGGAGGGCCAATTCGACGCCCGCACCATCGACACCCTCAGAGCCCAGGGCCACAAGGTCCAGGTCGGTGGAGACTGGAGCGAGGGACGGCTGACCGCGGCGGCGAAGGACAACGACATTCTGAAGGCTGCCGCCAACGCCCGGGGCATGCAGGGCTACGCGGCAGGCCGCTGATCCAACTCACGTCTCAACGGCAGGCGGCTTGTTCGGCAGCGTGACACGGACCTCCGTGCCCTCTCCGACCGTGCTGTCGATCTCCAACGTGCCGCCATGGAGATCGACCAGCATCTTCACGATCGAGAGGCCGAGCCCGACACCGCCCTCGGCCAGATAGGGATTGGTGGCGGAGGTCGTGAACGCGTCGGTCAGCCGCGGCAGCCATGCCGGTTCGATCCCCTCGCCGGTGTCCCGCACCAACAGTGTATGGTGGCTGTCGCTCGCGGTTATCTCCAGGGTAATGGAGCCGCCGCTCGGCGTGTGTTTGATCGCGTTCGAGACCAGATTGAGGATGATCTGGCGTACCGCCCGCGCATCCGCCTCCAGCGGTGGGGTGATGTCGTTGCCGATCACCACCAGCTTCAGGCTTTTCTCCCGCGCGGTCTGGCTGGCCACACGGGTGCTTTCGCGGGCGATCGCCTTCAGGTCGATGAAGGTCCGGTTGAGCACATAGCCGCCGGACTCGATGGTCGAGATGTTCAGGATCTCGTTCACCAGATCGAGCAGATGGGTGCTACTGCGGTGGATCTCGTTGACGTAGTCCTCGTATTTCGGAGCGCCGAGATCGCCGAAGTACTTCTTCGTCATCAGTTCCGAGAAGCCGATGATGGCGTTCAGCGGCGTCCGCAGCTCGTGGCTCATGGACGCGAGGAAACGGGACTTGGTGGCGTTCGCTTCTTCCGCCTCGGCCTTCGCCGCCGACAGACGTTCCAGCACCAGATTGTACTGCCGGGCGATATCGCCGACCTCGGAATCGAGCTCGACGGCGATCGGGGCGCTGAAGTCGCCGGTGCGCCGGTGATGCTCCATGCGGCGCAGCAGGTCGAGCTGGTCGGTCAATTCGCCATGCTCCGAGACGTTGAGCCCGACCCGCTCCCAAGCCTCCGGTACCCGGAGAGGGACGATCTGATCGGCAATCCTCAGGAGCACGTATCCGATCCCGAACGCCCAGGCGAAGGCCACCAGGACGCCGAGCGCCTGCACCTCGAGCTGTTCCAGCCGCGTCAACCCGGTGCCGAGGATCTCCAGGTCGCCGAAGACGGCGACGCTGAGCGTCCCCCAGACGCCGGCGACCGCATGCACCGGCACCGCGTTGACCGCATCGTCGATCCCGAGCTTCCCCATCATCCGGCAGGCGAGAATGCAGAGCGCGCCGCCGATCGCGCTGAGCAAGGCCGCATCGACCAACGTGACGCAATGGGCGGCCGGCGTGATCGCCACCAGTCCGGCAAGGACGCCACTGATCAGATCGACGACCCCGACGCGACCGTCCCGCCAATAGCAGACGGCGACCGCCGCCAGTCCGCCCATGGACCCGGCGACCATGGTGTTGAGGATCACCAGCGGGACACGGGCATCGGCGGTCAGCAGGCTGCCGCCGTTGAAACCGATCCAGCCGAACCAGATCAGGAACATGCCCAGCGTCGCCATCGGCAGGCTGTGGCTGCGGAAGGTCGCCCGGTCGGAGCCGAAACGGCCGATCCGTGGGCCGATGATGATGACCGCGGCGAGACTCACCCATCCGGCGACCGAATGAACCACCGTGCCGCCGGCGAAATCGACGAATCCGATCTCGGCGAGCCATCCCTTTCCCTCGGCGATGGCCCCACCCCAGGCCCAGTGGCCGAAGATCGGATAGATCAGAAGCGACACCAGGGCGGAGACCAGCAGGTAGGCCTTGAACGGCATCCGTTCGGCCACCGCCCCCGAGATGATCGTCGCCGCGGTGCCGCAGAACATGAGCTGGAACATGAAGAAGGCGACGAGGTCCGGATCCGGCTCGTCGAAGAACAGGAAACTGCCGCCGACCAAGCCGGATTGGCTCTCGCCGAACATCAGACCGAACCCGGCAACCATGTAGACCAGGGTGCAGACGATGAAATCGGCGACGTTCTTGGTGGCGACGTTGATGCTGTTCTTCGAGCGGGTCAGACCGCTCTCCAGACAGGCGAACCCCGGCTGCATGACGAAAACCAGCCCGGCGCAGAAAACCACCCAGATGATGTCGATACTCATGCCCCGCTCCGCCCTCGCCATTCCAAGCTGCCGCGACGACCAGCGCAGGACCACTGCACCACAGCAAACATTAAAACCTTATTCTGGCTCTGGTCTATTCGGTATCCATTTCGCAACACGCTTACTTCTTGCAGCCGACAAGACTGCCGTATCGGCAGTAGCGGCAGAACGGCGATCCAGTTAGCTTGCGCGCCGAAGCCTTCGCGGCCGGCGGTTCTTCGGTGCCGTCGCGAGTGCGTGCCGGCTTCCCTACCCGCCAGGGTTTCGACGGCAACGCGTTCGTATTGGGAATTGTCGATGATCATTGTCGGTCTTCAGTGCGGTCACGACGCTGCAGCTTCGATCATCGCGGACGGTCGTGTTCTGCTCCATCTTGAACGGGAGCGGATCAGCCGCGTTCGTCACGTCCATCGGGTCTCGGCGGAGCTGATCGAGCAAGCCCTCGCGCTTTGCGCACTGACGCCAGAGGATATCGACTGCTTCGCGCTCAGCACGACCCAGAGTTCCGGATACGGATCAACCGACACGGATCGATTGGACTTCCGCTACGACTGGTCGGCAGCCGAGCGGTTCGGTGAGACGCTGTTCAATCGGAAACTGTTCCGCAATGCCGTCGCCCACGACGAAGCATTTGCCAAGGATCAGCGCGGGCAGGGCTTCGAAAACAGAAAGACCTACAACTGCAAATCGCCCCTCATGCCCGGTCCCTGGATCGATAAGGCGGGGATGGCTGCAATCGACAGCACGCCGGCTGATCTGGCGCGGAGCTTCATCGGCCACACGGGCATCAACGCGACCTTCATCCAGCCGATGGCCGTGCAATTCAACGGACGAGACTTCCCTGCAATCGGCGTGAAGCATCAACTGAGCCACGCCGCGGCGGCCTTCTACCAGTCGCCTTTCAATTCAGCGCCCGTTCTCTCGCACGACAACGGCAGCAGTCGGCGGCAGTACGGCCGCTACGCCGGCGGGATGCTATTCTTCGGCGACGGCAACCGCCTCTGGCCGATCTGGACGGCCCCAATTCTGACCGGCCTGACATATGCCCGCTCCGCCGAGTTGATCGGCCTCGGCGCAATGGCGGGGCCGGGCAAGCTGATGGGGCTGTCGTCCTACGGCGAGCCAGTGCTCTTCGCCCCAGAGTTCGTGGGCGACGGCTGGGGCCTGTCGCATCTCTACGCCTCCCAGGGTGAGGACACCTTCCAGAGCGAAGACATGCGCTGGCAAGAGGTCGGCGGCTATTTCGAGCATGTCTGGAGCCAAGCGGGCGCGCTGGGATTCGACCGATCGGAGACCGGGTTCAGCACGTTCGGCAGGGCTTTGGCGGCGTCGGCCCAGAAACACTTCCTTGAGATCACCCGCTACGTACTCGACCGGCTCGACACGTTGCTCGACAAGATCGACAGGCCTGGCGATGCGCTCTGTTTCACCGGCGGCTGCGCTCTCAACTGCCCGACGAACAGCATGGTGGTCGAGGAGACCCACTACCGGGACCTCTTCATCCCGCCATCCTGCGACGATGGCGGCCTGTCGACCGGGGCTGCGCTCTACGTATACCACCATGTCTTCGAGCGTCCGCGAACGATCGCCAGCGGCCTCGGCGACAACATCGCACCGCTCGGACGACGGGCCACGCCGGATGACATTGACAAGGAACTGGCGCAGCTCAACGGCACCGTGTCGGTCGAGAGAGTCGCGGACCCGGGAACCGCAGTCGCAGATGACCTCGCGAGCAATAAGGTGGTCGCGCTGTTCCAGGGCCGGGCGGAGAGCGGTCCCAGAGCCCTCGGTCACCGATCGCTCTTGGCGGATCCGCGGGATGCAGAGAACTGGCCGAAGGTGAACCGGATCAAAGGCCGCGAGCAATGGCGGCCGTTCGCACCGGCCTGTCTTTCGGAGAGACTGCGTGACTACTTCGACGGCGGGCCGGAGCAGTCGCCGCACATGCTGTTCAACTATCGTGTGAAGACCCGGAATTTGCCTGCCGTCACCCATGTTGACGGCACGGCACGTGTCCAGACGGTGGCACCGGAATCAGGCATGTTCCGAGAGGTGATCGAAGCATTTGACCGAAAGACAGGGGTTCCCGTCGTTCTCAACACCTCGTTCAACGGTCCCGGCGAACCGATCGTCGACACTCCCGCCGACGCTCTGCGCTTCTTCGAGCAAGGCGATGCCGACGTGCTCTACCTGGAGAACCGCCGCATCACCCGGAACTGATCCCGACCGGAAAAACTCAGCTTGCGGCCCGATGCGCATGTGCGCAGAATTTCTGTATGACTGTCGGACAAAAAATTGCGCCCGCTGGACAGGCCTGGATGTTCGAGACGCACCCCCTGGCGGCGTTCCTCGCCGCGCAGGGCCGTTCGCTGGACGAACACGTACCGGCGAAGCGGTTTGCCGGCGGCCTCGCCAATCTGAACTACCGGATCTCGATCGATGGCAGACCGGCCGTGCTGCGCCGGGCGCCCTCGGGACCGCTACCGCCCGGCGCCCATGACATGGCGCGCGAACATCGCGTGCTCTCCGCCCTGTCGTCGGCGTTTCCGCTCGCACCGGACAGTCTGGTCCTGTGCGAGGATCCGGATGTGCTCGGCGCGCCCTTCCAGATCCTCGAGTATCGCGAGGGCCGAACGGTGCGGGGCGACGATCTCTCCGAACTGAAGCCCGGGGAAGACCTTCGAGGCGCCCTGTGCGACCTGCTGGCCGGACCGCTGGCCGAACTCCACGCGGTCGATCCGGACGCCTGCGGACTCGGAGACCTCGGACGGCCGGAAGGGTTCGTTCCGCGGACCGTCGCGCGCTGGTCGGCTCGGGCCGTCGAACTGGCAGAGGGCAGGCCGGAAGCCGTACTCGCCGCGGAGATCGCGGGGTGGCTGGAGCACCGACTGGCGGGTTGGAACAAGGCCGAGGTTTCGCTCCTTCACTGCGACTTCAAGCTCGACAACCTGATCCTCGCCCCGGACCGGCTGGCCCCCGTGGCGATCGTCGACTGGGACATGGCCACGCGCGGCGAGCCGCTGTTCGACCTGGCGACCCTGCTGAGCTACTGGTCCGAACCGGGCGATCCGGACTGCCTGCGCGAGCTGGGCCAGATGCCAACCGCCCTGCCCGAATTCCCGTCGCGCCGGGACATGGCCAAATCCTATGCCAGGGCCAGTGGCCGCAGCCTCGACGGTCTCGACGACCTCTACGTGCTCTGCCTGTTCAAGCTGTCGGCGATTTTCCTGCAGCTTCACGCCCGCTGGAAGTCGGGCGCGATCGGGGACGACCGCTATGCCCGCTTCGAGCGGCTTGGCTTCGATCTGATGACGCATACGTGGGATGTCGCGCGGGGCGCGGCGGATTGATGCGGCCGCAAAGGCCCTCGCAGTAAGGGATGGAAACCGATGGACTTCTCGACACCCGATCACATCCAGGACCTGGTCAAACGAACCCGGACCTTCATCGCCGCTGAGATCATCCCCTACGAAAGCGACCCCCGCTGGGGCGAGCACGGACCGAGCGAGGACCTGCGCGCCGAGATGAACGCCAAGGCCAAGGCGGCCGGCCTGTTCGCGCCGCACGCGCCGACCGAGTTCGGCGGCCTCGGTCTCTCGCATCTCGAGCGCTCCTGGGTCTTCGAGGAGGCCGGCTACTCCCTGCTCGGCCCGTCGGCCATGCATTGCGGCGCGCCGGACGAGGGCAACATCCACCTGCTGAACGAGGTCGCCAGCCCGGAGCAGCGCGAGAAGTACCTGAAGCCGCTGGCGCAGGGAGCGCGCTCCTGCTTCGCCATGACCGAGCCGGACGGCGCCGGCGCCGATCCGACCATGCTGGCGACGACGGCGAAGGTCGACGGCAACGGCTACGTCATCAACGGCCGCAAGTGGTTCATCACCGGGGCAAAGGACAGCACCTTCGTCATCATCATGGCGAAGATCGAGGGTGGCCCGCATGACGGCGAGGCGACCATGTTCCTGGCTCCGATGGACGACCCGGCGATCGTGCTGGAGAGCCAGATGGACACGCTGGATACCAGCTTCGCCGGCGGTCACTGGAACATGCGCTTCGACGACCTGCGGGTCGATGCCGACGCCGTGCTCGGCGCGCCGGGGGCCGGCTTCCGCTACGCCCAGGTGCGCCTCGCCCCGGCCCGGCTGACCCACTGCATGCGCTGGCTCGGCTCCGCCCGCCGGGCGCACGACACGGCGGCCGACTACGCCAACACCCGCATGGCCTTCGGTCAGATCCTCGGCAAGCACGAGGGGGTCGGGTTCATGCTGGCCGACAACGAAATAGACATGCGCACCGCCCGCCTCTCGCTGCAGCAGGCGGCCTGGCTGCTCGACCAGGGCGAGCGGGCCGCCGAGGAGAGCTCGATGGCGAAGGTCCAGTGCTCCGAGGCGATCTGGCGGATCGTCGACAATTCGGTGCAGATCCTCGGCGGCGCGGGCACCAGTGCCCACCTGCCGGTGGAACGCATCTTCCGCGAGGTGCGCGGCTTCCGGATCTATGACGGGCCGTCGGAGGTGCATCGCTGGTCGCTGGCCCGCAAGGCGTTGAAGCGCGCCGCCGAACGCAAGGCGGGCTGAACGACCCGCCCGACGGCCTCGGCACGGCAAGGCACCGCCGGCAACGGCGGCGGTGCCGCCACCGCGGGGCACAAGCCGACGGTGCGCAGGGAGGAAGCGGATGGCAGGTGCGGAGCAGAGACCCGGGGCGGGAGCCGCCTTTGACTGGGCGGTCCCGGCAACCTTCAACTTCGCCACGGACGTGGTCGACCGCTGGGCCGCCGACGGGGATCCGCTGGCGCTGATCTGGCAGAACGCGGCGGGCGACGAGCGGCGGTTCCGCTTCTCCGATATCTCCCGTCTGACCGGACGGGTCGGTCAGGCCCTGCTGGATGCCGGGATCGGCAAGGGCGACCGGTTACTCGTGGTCATGCCGCGCATTCCCGAATGGCAGATCGCCATGGTCGCCGCCATGCGGATCGGCGCCGTCCCGATCCCCTGCATCGAGATGCTGACCGCGCGCGAGATCGCCTATCGCGCCGAGCACTCCGGCGCCAGGGCGGTGATCTGCCGGGCCGAGCATGCGGAGAAGATCGAACCGGGGCTGGTCCACGTCGCCATCCGTTTTTCCGTCGGACGCCGCCCCGGCTGGCGGGACATGACGGACGCCTATGAGGCCCCCACCGAGGCCACCGCCGCCACGATGGGCGCCGAAGAACCGGCGCTGATGTACTACACATCGGGCTCCACCGGGTATCCCAAGGGCGTGGTCCACGCGGCCCGCGCCCTGTTCGGCTGGCGCTACGCTGCGCGCTACTGGCTCGATCTCCGGCCGGGTGAGCGGATCTGGTGCGGCGCGGATACCGGCTGGTCGAAGGCCGGCACCAGCGTCCTGATCGGCCCCTGGTCCGAGGGCGCGACCAGCTTCCTCTACGATGGCCCGTTCGACCCGGCGGAGCGGCTGCGGCTGCTGGCGAAGCATCGGATCACCGTCTATTGCGCGCCGGCGACCGAGCTCTACCGGGTGGTGCAGGAGAACATCGCCGCCCATGACCTGTCGGCCCTGCGCCGGACGGTCTCCGCCGGCGAGGCCATAAATCCGGTGGTGGCCGAGAAATGGACGGCGGCGACCGGCGTCCCGGTGGCCGAGGCCTATGGCCAGACCGAGACACTCATGACCGCCCTGACCACCACGGACATTGAGCCGAGGCTCGGCTCCATGGGCGTGGCCGCGCCGGGCTGCACCCTGGCGGTGATCGGCGAGGACGGAGGGCGACTGTCCGACGGCGAGATCGGCGCCGTCGCCTTGCTCACCCCCTGCCCGACCATGATGCTCGGCTACTGGAACGAGCCGGATCGCACCGAGCAGAGCCATGTGGTGGGGCCGGAGGGACGCTGGTTCCTGACCGGCGACCTGGCCTCCCGCGATGGCGACGGCTACTTCTGGTACGCCGGCCGCTCCGACGACGTGATCAACTCCGCCGGCTACCGGATCGGCCCCATTGAGGTCGAGAACGCAATTCTGGAACACGACGCGGTGCTGGAATGCGCCGTGGTCGGCGCCCCCGATCCGGAACGGGGGGAAGTGGTCACGGCGTATATCGTGCTGAAACGGGGGGTGGAGCCGAGCGACGCGCTCGTCTCCGAAATCCAGAACCACGTGAAGGCGGTGGCCTCCCCCTACAAGTACCCCCGGCGGATCGAGTTCCGCACCGATCTGCCCAAGGGCCATACCGGCAAGGTGCTGCGCCGGGCCCTGCGGGACGCGGCACGAGCCGGGACGGAGGACTGAGACCGGTCATGGCGGGTACCTTCTCCCTCGAGCCGATCCAGACGGAGCCGGCCTATCGGATCGCCGCCAGGGCGCTGCGCGAGAAGATCGTCAGCGGGGAGATCGCGGTCGGCAGCGCCCTGCCTTCCGAAATGGCGATGGCCGAATTGCTGAGCGTCAACCGCTCCACGGTGCGCGAAGCCATCCGGGCCCTGGAGGAGACCGGCGTGGTCGCCCGGCGTCCGGGCGGCAAGAAGCTGTTCGTCACCGCACCGCCGCCGGCAACCCTGAGCGACCGGATGACCACGGCGATGGTCCTGCACAGGGTCACAGTCGAGGAGATGTGGCACGCCATGCTGGTGCTGGAGCCGGGGACGGCGGCGTTGGCGGCCCTGCATGCCACCGACGCCCAGTTGGCCGCGCTGGAGGCCAACCTGGCAGCCACGGAGAGCCTCGTGGCGGACGCGGCGGCGATTCCGGCCTTGGACCTCGCCTTCCACGACCTGATCGCCGAGGCCAGCGGCAACCGGGCGATCCAGCTCGCCCGCCAGCCGCTGGGCGCGCTGTTCTATCCGGCCTTCGAACGGATCTTCCAGCATCTGGATGCCGGCGGCCGGATGCTCGCGGCCCACCGCGCCATCGCCGATGCGCTCAAGGCCCGCGACGCGGCGACCGCCGAGGGGTGGATGCGCAAGCATATCGTCGATTTTCGGCGCGGCTGGGAACTTGCCGGGCTCGACCTGTCGGAACCGGTGACTGCGTCATCGGAGCGCTTGGACCGCCCGACCTGATGAAGTAGGGTCGCCGCCATGAGCCGAGGGACCGGACAGCGGAGCGCACGGAGACCGATGGAGCGCCGATACGGGTGGCGCGACATCGCCGCCCTTCTCGGCGTCTACGCGTTGGTTCTGCAGATCGGACTCGGTGTCGTTGCCGGACTCGCCAGCGAGAGCATCGCGAGCGAGCGCCGCGCGGCTGGCGACAGTATCGCCGATCTCGCCCTGCAGATCTGTTCGCCCTCCGGACTGCTCGACCTCGCCCGCGACGGCGTCGACAAGAGACTCCCCGGCGCGACGGTCCGGTCTGCCCCGCCTGTCTGGTCGGCCATGCCGGTCCGATCCCGCCCTCGGCGACGGTCGCCGCCCTGCCCGAGCCGGTACGCGTCGAGCCGCCCCTCCCCGCCGCCGACCGCGACCGGCCGGCACCCCTCGACCTGATTTCAGCGCTCAATCCACGCGCCCCGCCCGCCCTTTCCGCCTGATCCCGGACCACCCCGACGGCACCCGGCCCGCTGCGACGGAGCCGGCGCGCCCATGGTTTCAGACAGACGGAAAGACCCATCATGACGACCAAGAACCTGCTTGCCGCCCTCATTGTGGCGACCATTCCCCTGACCTCCCAGAACTCTCTCCGCGCGGGACGTTTCCGCCGATGCGGCATCTGTCGTGCAGATGGCGCAGGCGGATGGCATCTCCGTCGAGGCGCCGTTCGCCCGCGCTTCGGCCGGGCCGGTGAAGAACGGCGCGGCGTTTCTGGCCGTGAAGAACGGCGGGGGCGAGGCCGATCGCCTGATCGCCGCCAGGGCGCCGGTCGCCGACCGCGTGGAGCTGCACACCCATCTGCACGAGAACGGCGTGATGAAGATGCGTCAGGTCGAGGCCATCGAGATCCCCGCCGGCGGCATGGCCATGCTCAAGCCGGGCGGCGACCACGTCATGCTGATGGGCCTGAAGGCGCCGCTGCAGGAAGGCGGGAGCTTCCCACTGACCCTGGTGTTCGAGAAGGCGGGCGAGATCACGATCGACGTCACAATCGGCGGTGTCGGCGCCATGCAGGGCCACGGCGATAGCGGCCAGCACGGCGCCCACGGCCAGAAGAAGCACTGACCGCTCTGGCGCGACAAGGAGAACCCATGATGATCAGAACCCTCGCAAGCCTGCTCTTCGCCATCGGCATCCTGATCGGCGGTCTGACTCCGGCCAAGCCGGCACTGGCGGAAGACGCGACAATCGTGGTGTCGATGACCACCGACGACGGTTGGACATCGCAGATGGCCCTAGGTTTTGCGCGAACCATGCAGAAAGATGGCGTGGCCGTCGTCGTGTTCCTGAACGTCCGGGCGGTATCCCTGGGCATCAAGGGCGTACCGCAAGCCGTTCAAGCCGCGTCGGGCAAGACGGCTCACGAGATGATCGCCGAGATCCTCGCCAATGGCGGCAGGGTGTTCATCTGCCCGAGTTGCACGAACCAGTCCGGCCTGGACATAGCTGACCGGCTCGAAGGTATCGAGCCCGGCGGCCTTCCCCTGCGACAGATCATGATGGCCCCGGCCACAAAGATCATAAGCTTCTGATCCGTCACTTGGCGGAAAGCGCGTCGGCGCAGGCTGCGTGATGCCCCTGCGCCGGCGACGTGGCTGTTATGCCGCACGCAGGGCGCGCCGGCGGGGGACCTTGCGCAGGTGCCCGCCGGTCTCGCCGCCGGGCACCTCGGCGACGACCTCGGCCGCATCCAGCAGCCGGTCCAGATCGATGCCGGTGGCGATGCCCATATTCTCGAAGGTGAAGACCAGATCCTCGGTCGCCGTGTTGCCGGTCGCCCCCGGCGCGAAGGGGCACCCGCCGAGCCCGGCGGCGGCGGAATCGAACACGCGGATCCCGGCCTGATAGGCATAGAGCGCGTTGGCCACGCCGAGGCCGAACGTGTCGTGACCGTGATAGGCCCAACCCACACCGTCGCCGGAAAACCGCGCCATCGCGGCGCCGCACACCTCGGCCACCTGGTCCGGGATCGCCCGTCCGGTGGTATCGCAAAGCCCGAATTCGACCGGCGCGCCGAAGCCGAGCACCGTCTCGATCGCCGCGTAGACGGCATCCGGGTCGGTCGTGCCCTCGAACGGGCAATCGAACACGGTCGCGAGATTGGCGCGCAGGCGGAAGCCTTCCACGTCGCGCCCACGGGCGACCACCTCGCCGAGCTGCCCGACCGAGGCCGCCACGGGCCGGCGCACATTGGCCTCGTTGTGGCTCTCCGAGATCGAGAACACGTAGACGATGTCGGCGATGCCGGCTGCGAACGCGTCCTGGGCGCCGCGCAAATTCGGCACCAGGGTCGACAGCCGCACGTCCGGCCCGACCTTCGCCCGGCGATGCACCTCGGCGGTATCGGCCATCTGCGGAACGTGGACCGGGCTGACGAAGGCGCCGGTCTCGATCCGTGTCACGCCGGCCGCGGCCAGCAACTCGACCACCCGCACCTTGGTCTCGGTCGGGATCGGCGGCTTGACGACCTGAAACCCGTCACGCGGGGCGACGTCGCAGATCTCCACGCGCTCGGTCATATCACTCCCTCCTTCTTCAAAACGTCGATCTCGGCGGTGCTCATGCCCAGCAGCTCGCCGAGAACCTCCTCGGTATGCGCGCCCAGATCCGGCCCGGCCCAGCGGATTCCGCCCGCCGGCCCGCCCGCCATCGCCGGCACGATGCCCGGGTGCAGCACCTCGCCCAGCCGGGGGTCGCGGATCCGGCGCACCATGTTGCGGTCGAGGAACTGGGGATCGGCGGCGATGTCCGCGATGTCGTAGATCCGCGAGCATGGCACGTCCGCCGCCTCGACCGCGGCTGCCACCTCGTCCAGGGTCAGGCCGGTCGTCCAGTGCGCGATCGCCGCGTCCAGTTCGGCCGCGTGCTTCACCCGGCTCGGATTGTCGCCGTAGCGTGGATCATCGGCCAGATCGGGGCGGCCCATTGCCCCGCAGAGGCGGCGGAACAGGGCGTTGGAATTGGCGGCGATCAGGAACCAGCGCCCGTCCGCCGTCGGATAGGCGTTCGACGGCGCATTGGTCGGGAGGGTCGAACCGGTCGGCTGGCGGACAGCGCCGGTGGCGCCGTATTCCGGCAGGCAGCCCTCCAGCAGGGAGAGGATGCTCTCGGTGAGGGCCACGTCGATCCGTCGCCCGCGTCGCCCCCGGCCCCGGCTCTTCTCGAACAGGGCGGCGAGCAGTCCGATGGCGCCATACAGCCCGGCCACGCTGTCGCCGATGGAGATGCCGGTACGCACCGGCGGCAGGTCGCTGACTTCCGGCGGGTAGCCGGTCAGGTGGCGCAGACCGCCGACCGCCTCCCCGATGACGCCGAAGGCGGCGCGGTTGTGGCCGGGTCCGGTCTGGCCGTAGCCGGAGATCTGGACGACGATCACCTCGGGATTGGTCGCCTTCATGTCCTCGGGACCGAGCCCCAAGCGGCAAGCTGCCCGGGCTTGAAGTTCTCCACCACGGCATCGACCTCGGCGATCAGACGCTTCACCAGCGCGACGCCTTCGGGCTTCTTCAGGTCGGCGGTGATGGAACGCTTGTTGCGGCCGTGGACCGACCACCAGAGCGACGAGTCCTCGCCTTCCGGAATGAGGCCCCAGGAACGCACCGGATCGCCCCTGCCGGGGGGCTCGACCTTGATCACATCGGCGCCGAGATCCGCGAGCACGCGGGTGGAAAACGGGGCGGCGATGAAATGCCCGAGTTCGAGAATGCGCAGGCCGCTCAACGGTCCGCCCAACACGGCGTCCCCGATATCGGTCTCCGGCGCGGTCATCGAGGTTGAATTCCAGGAGGGGTCGTGACGGACCGCAAGATGGAGTCGACGAGGCGCGCTCCCGCCGCCGGTTGCGACCCTGTCGGCACCATCGGCCGCCCCGTCCCCCGCAAACTGCTCGTCATGGCGCTCTCCCCGTCCAGCCACACTATGCCGGGGTCCTTTTTGCCGTAACCGGCAGTGGGAGAACAAACCCTTCTCGTTTCCAGTAGGGTCGCCGGCACCGATCCCAGGGCGGATAGGGCCTCAATGGGAGACGAAGACCGGGTATTTGGACGACCGCAGCATCTGCAGGGCGTGGGAGCCGAATCGGGTCATCATCAGGAACTGGTGGTAGGACGAACCGATCACGAAGAGATCGGCTCCGACGGTCCTCGCATGGGCCTGCAGCGCGTCGACGCGCCGGTCGGTCTTGGGCAGGCTCGCCGTCGTCACCGTGAAGCCGTGCAACTCACCATAGGCGGCCGCCTCCCGCAGCAGATCCTCGGGCCTGCCGCCGGTCTTGGGATCTCCCACCGTGACGATATGCAAAGGGATGTCGCCGAACGGACGCATCTGGACGAACTGCTTGTAGGCCTTCGCGCTGTCGAGGGAGCCGGAGAGCGAGACCATCGCCTTCCCCGGTTCCCCCTCGAAGCCCTGAGGTACGACCAGAAGCGGACGAAGCCCCATGGCGACGAAGTGCAGGAGGGTTTCCGCATCACCGGACTCGTTGGCGCCGGGGATCCAGACCTCGCTCGACAGAACCGCCAGATCCTGGAACCGCCAGGCATTGGCCAGCGTGTTGTCGCGGTCGCCGACCGACTGCTCGGCGACGAACGCGACATCCGCGGCCTCGCAGACGCCGCGGAGTCCCGCGACCGAGTCCGAGGCGGTGCTCAGGCCACGGGCTACCCGGTTCTTCGCCAGTTCGTACCGGTAGGAAAATGCCCCGATGGGCGCGGGTCCGATATTGGACAGGTCGTCCTTGTCGACCACGACGAACCCGGTCACGGAGGCGCCGAAGCGCCGGGCGATGGAGAGCGCGGCGCGGACATGGCTGGAGGTCTTCGGATCTTCAGAGGCGACGAGGAGGATCTTCTTGATCATGATCTGCCTACACGGTCGAGGAACTGTCTTTCCGATATGGGGATCGCCGTCCGCAAGTCACGGGCGGGACGGCGACGCCCCGTCTCTTATCCCCTTCCCCGTCAGGGCCGGAGCCGCAGCGTGCGCAGCCGGAGCGCGTTTCCGATCACGGAGACCGAGGACAGGCTCATGGCCGCCGCAGCCACGATCGGGGACAGTAGCAGACCGAAGAGGGGATAGAGAACGCCCGCCGCGACCGGCACGCCCGCGGCGTTGTAGACGAAGGCGAAAAACAGGTTCTGTCGGATGTTCGACATGGTCGCCCGGGCCAGGACGCGGGCGCGGACGATGCCGGTCAGATCGCCTTTCACCAGGGTGATCCCGGCGCTCTCCACAGCCACATCGGCGCCCGTGCCCATGGCGATACCGACATCGGCGGCGGCCAGCGCCGGAGCGTCGTTCACCCCGTCGCCGGCCATGGCGACCTTCAGTCCCTGGCCGCGCAGTTCCTCGACCAGCGCCCCCTTGTCCTCCGGGCTCACCTCGGCCCGCACCTCGTCGATTCCGAGATCCCGAGCCACCGCCTCGGCGGTGCGGCGGCTGTCGCCGGTGGCCATGACGATGCGCAGTCCGGCCGCGTGCAGGGCGCGGATGGCATCGGGCGTGGTTTCCTTCACCCGGTCGGCGACGGCGACCAGCCCGGCCGTCCGGCCGTCCAGGGCGACGGTCATCACCGTCCGGCCCTCGCCCTGCAGGCGCGCGATCGTCTCGGAGAACGAAGCTGCGTCGGCACCCACATCCGTCATCATCGCCGCGTTGCCGAAGGCGACGGCACGGCCGGAAACCGTCCCCCGCACGCCCTTGCCGGTGACGGCCTCGAAATCCTCGGTTTCGCTCAGCGCGAGCCCCCGTTCCTCCGCCCCGGCGACGATCGCCTCGGCCAGGGGATGCTCCGATCCGCGCTCCAGAGAGGCGACCAGCGACAGCAACTGGGACTCGTCGATGCCCTCGGCCGTCACGACATCGGTCAGCGTCGGACGCCCCTCCGTCAGGGTGCCGGTCTTGTCGACGATCAGCACGTCGACCTTGGCGAACCGCTCCAGCGCCTCGGCGTCGCGGATCAGCACGCCGGCCTGGGCGCCACGGCCGGTCGCCACCATGATCGACATCGGGGTCGCGAGACCGAGCGCGCAAGGGCAGGCGATGATCAACACGCTGACCGCGGCGACCATGGCGTAGGAGAGCGTCGGGCTCGGGCCCGAAGACCGTCCAGGCGGCGAAGGCGGCGAGGGCCACCGCGACGACCGCCGGCACGAAGTAACCGGCAACCCGGTCGGCCAGGGCCTGGATCGGCGCTCGGCTCCGCTGGGCCTTGGCGACCATGCCGACGATCCGCGACAGGACCGTCTCGGCCCCGACCTTCTCCGCCATCATCACGAAGCTGCCGGACTTGTTCAGCGTACCGCCGGTGACCGGGTCGCCCGCGTTCTTCTCCACGGGGACCGGCTCGCCGGTGATCATGCTCTCGTCGACCGCCGACCGGCCCTCGGCGACGGTCCCGTCGACCGGCACGCTCTCGCCGGGCCGCACCCGCAACCGATCGCCCTCGCGGACCTCCTCCAGGGGCACGTCGCGCTCGCCCTCGTCGGTCACCCGCCGCGCGGTCTTCGGCGCCAGGTTCAGCAGGGCGCGGATCGCGTCGCCGGTCTTCTCCCGAGCCGACAGTTCCATCACCTGACCGAGCAGGACCAGAATGAGGATCACCGCCGCAGCCTCGAAATAGACGGGCGCGCGGCCCTGGTCGTCGAGCATCGCCGGCGGAAAGACGCCCGGCGCGAGCAGGCCGACCAGACTGAAAAGATAGGCCGCCCCGGTGCCGAGCGCGATCAGCGTCCACATGTTGGGGCTGCGGTTGACGATCGACGACCAACCCCGCTTGAAGAACGGCTGGGCGAGCCAGAGCACCACCGGCGTGGCCAGGAGGAACTGCAGCCAGACATGCAGTGCTGGGCCGAGCCAGTCCTGGAAGGGGATACCGATATGGCTTCCCATCTCCAGCACGAAGACGCCGGCTGCGAGCGGCGCGCCGATCCAGAGCCGGCGACGGAAGTCCACGAGTTCCGGGTTCGGCCCGGCATCGGCGGTCGGCGTCATCGGTTCCAGCGCCATGCCGCAGATCGGGCAGTCGCCGGGCTCGTCGCGCACGATCTCGGGGTCCATGGGGCAGGTGTACTGGGTGCCCTCGGGCATCGGCTCGGGCGCAGGTCGGTCGCCGAGCCAGTCCTCGGGTGCCGCCTCGAACTTCGCCTGACAGCGCGACGAGCAGAAATAGAACCGTTCGCCGGCGTGCTTTGCCATATGGGCGGCGGTGCTGCGGTTAACGGTCATGCCGCAGACCGGGTCTTCGGCCTCCAGGTAGCCGTCAGGCGCGGCGGCGAACTTGTCCCGGCAGCCGGCGCAGCAGAAGTGGTAGGTGTGGCCAGCGTGCTCGTAAGTCGGCTTCCCCGCGTCGGGATCGACGGTCATGCCGCAGACCGGGTCGCGGACTATCTCGGCGCTCGCATGGTTCTGCGCGTTCATCTCTGCCTCGCAATACTGGACGGCCGGAAGATGGCGCTTCCAGTCACCGGAAGGTCAAGGGCGAAGGATTCGCCCCGTCACCCGCTTGACCTTCCAGTAATGGGAAGATCTACCTATCTGTCCCGACACCTTGATGAAGGATGACGGCCATGAACATCGGGGAGGTTGCCGAGCAGAGCGGTTTGCCGGCCAAGACCATCCGCTACTACGAGGAGATCGGCTTGGTGCGGCCCAAGCGCGGGGAGAACGGCTACCGGGCTTTCGAAGCGACGGACGTTCACAAGCTGGTTTTCCTGGCCCGCGCCCGCTCGCTCGGCTTCACCATCGAGGACTGCCGCGCCCTGCTCGCGCTCTACGAGGATCGGGGGCGGGCCAGCGCCGACGTCAAACACGTCGCCCAGGAGCATCTTTCCAGCATCGAACGCAAGATCGCCGAACTGCAGGCCATGCACGCCACCCTGTCGGATCTGGTGACCCGGTGCCATGGTGACGACCGCCCGGACTGCCCGATCCTCGAGGACCTGGCGGGGCGGGGCGCGTAGGGGGCCCGAAGTTCCCCCTCCAACCCACCCTCCGGATTTGTTCCGAGGCAACACTTCCGCTCGCTCCGACGCTTGACGTTTCTGCCAGAAGCCCGACCCAGATCCAAGCGCTGCCCCGGAACAAGTCCGGGGAGTGATAGTGACAGGGAGCACACGGAGGGAAGCACAACGCCCGCCCCTCGATAAAGGGCGGGCGCTGCGATTGTCGCGGTGGCGAGAGGGAAGGAAAAATCCCCTCGGCCCGGCCTCAGCTCGTCGTGGTCCAGCCGGAGACGGCCTTCACTTCCAGGAACTCGGTCAGGCCGAACTGGCCGCCCTCGCGGCCGTTGCCCGACTGCTTGTAGCCGCCGAACGGGCTGCCCGACGCACGCGAAGCCCCGTTGGCGACGACCATGCCGGCGCGGAGCTGGCGGGCGACCCGCTGGGTGCGGGCGCTGTCGCCGCTCTGCACGTAGTCGGTCAGGCCGTAGCTGGTGTCGTTGGAGATCTTCACCGCCTCGTCCTCGCTCTCGAACGGGATCATCGACAGCACCGGGCCGAAGATCTCCTCGCGGGCGATCCGCATGTCGTTGTTCACGTCGGCGAAGACCGTCGGCCGCACGAAGTAACCCCGGTTGAAGCCTTCCGGACGGCCCGGACCGCCGGCGACCAGACGCGCGCCCTCGTCGATGCCGGCCTGGATAAGATCCTGCACCTTGCTGAACTGGAGTTCGGAGACGAGTGGGCCGATATGGTTTCCGTCCTCGCTCGGCAGGCCGACCGCCGTGCTCTCGGCGGTGACGCGGGCCACCTCGACGGCTTCGTCATACACTGAGCGCTCGACCAGCATCCGGGTCGGGGCGTTGCAGGACTGGCCGGTGTTGTTGAAGCAGTGGATGGCGCCGCGCTTCACAGCCTTCTCGACATCCGCATCGGCGAAGACGATGTTCGCGCCCTTGCCACCGAGCTCCAGTGCCACGCGCTTGACGGTCTCGGCCGAGGCCTGGGTGACGGCGATGCCGGCGCGGGTCGAGCCGGTGAAGCTCATCATGTCGATGTCGGGATGACGGCTCATCGCCTCGCCGACGGTCGGCCCGTCACCGTTCACCAGATTGAACACGCCCTTCGGGAATCCCGCCTCGTCCATGAACTCGGCGAACAGCAGCGAGGACATCGGCGCGATCTCCGACGGCTTCAGCACCACCGTGCAGCCCACACCGACGGCCGGGATGACCTTCAACGTGACCTGGTTCATCGGCCAGTTCCACGGGGTGATCAGTCCGCAGACGCCGATCGCCTCGTGGATGATGTACTCGTCCGGCGTGTCGTCGCGCAGCTTGTGCTCGAACTTGAACTCCTTGATGGCGCGGATGAACGCCTTGATGTGGCCGAGACCGGCCGCGGCCTGGGCGGTGGTGGCCAGTTTCTTCGGCGCGCCCATCTCGGTCGAAATCGCCTCGGCCATCTCGCCGGCCCGGCGCTCATAGACCTCGGCCAGCTTCTCCAGCCGGGCGATACGGTCCGCCAGCGGCGTCTTGCTCCACCCGTCGAAGGCGGCACGGGCGGCGGCGACCGCCTTGTCCACATCGGCCTTGGAGCCGAGCGAGATCACCCCGAAGGCGGTCTCGTCCGCCGGATTGATGACGTCGAAATCGTTCGGCGTGCTCGGCGCGACCCACGCGCCATCGATGTAGAAATCGGTCTTTCGCAGCATTCTTGTGTTCCTTTGGCAGAAGTCGGAACGGGCGGAGAGCCCGTCTGACGGATATGTGGGGGTGGCGGTCACGGAGTTAAACGCGGCTGCGACGATGGATTAATTGCGACTCTCTCGCAATACGCTTCGGCGCCGGCTCAGACAGCCGCCACGCGGATCTCGGCCCAGGTCGCACGCATCCATGCGACACAGGCGATCGCCTGCTCGAACAGCGAGTATTTGCAGCCGCCGCCGTAATCCGGGTTGGGGATGAACTCCGTCGATATCTGGCCGAGTTTGGCCTTCGGGTCGCGGGCGTGGTGACGCATCAGAATGCGGATGCCCTCCTTCCACGGCTCCAGCAGGGTCTCGTTCCAGTCGGCGTGGTACTCCCCGGCCCGCGGCCGCTTGAACGGGTACTGGATGCCGCGCCCGACCGAGCCGTCGGGGTGCCGCGCAAGCGTGTTCTTCGGATTATTGGGGATCGCGGCGCGGGCGTGACAGTGCCTGACCCAACCGGACGTGACCCATTCCTCGATCACGTTACCGGGGCTGAACGGGTCGAGGATCAATTCGCCGGAGGCGATCCTGGCATCGGTGCCGAAGATCCGCTGCTCGTCGGGATTGTCGATCTTGAAGATCACGTGGCTGTGGTCGAGCGTCATGTTGAACTCCACGCCGCGCGCCTCGACCATCCGCGCCACCCTGGCGACCCGGGGGAAGTCCTCCGACCACATGTTCACATGGACCTCGAAACACGGCTTGCAGCCGTATCGGTCCCCCAGTTCCGACGCGTCGAGATAGGCGGCCATGACCTCCTCGTCGGTCACTACATGGCCGTCGGCATGACGCAGCTTGATCTGGGTGTTGTGGACCTGGGATCCGAGTTCGGCGCCGAGCTTCAGATTGCGTTCCAGAAGGCCCTCGTCGCCGCCCAGTCCGTAGAACCAGCCGCCGGCCCGGATCGGCAGGCCGGTCTCGGCGGAGCCGGCCTTGAAGTCCTCGATCTGGTCAGGGTCGGGGGTCTTGTCGACGTAATCGAACACCCCGGCCTGCTGCACCATGCGGAAGCGGGTGCGCACATCCGGCATGGGATCGGTCTCGGCATGCTTGATGCCGTTGGTCTGGATGCCGAAAAGCAGGTCGTTGGCCATGGGTCCCTCCGCTGCCGCCGCTCCCGTCCGGGCTCTTGGCGACCGGCTGCGCGGGGCGGCGTTGCGGATATCCTAGGGGAGCCTAAAGCAGGGGAGGAGCCTCATTCGGCAATCCGGCGCCGCCGGTCCCGTCGGCTTCGACGAACCACTCGCCCATCACCGAGGAGGTCACGAACACAGTGTCGTCGCGCTTCTGCAGCAGGTCGAGCGCCCGCTCGAAGAAATGCGCCACATGCGGCACGCCGATCAGGTGCGGGTGCAGGGCAAGGGTCATGACCCTCGGATTCTGCTCCAGCTCCGGCTCCAGGGTCGCGACGGTTGCCTCGACCCGTTTCAGGAACTCGTCGGTGGAGCTGTTCTGCACCGCGTAGATCGGCACGTCGTTCAGCTCCATCGTATAGGGCAGACCCACCATGGGACCGTGGATCGTCCGCATCCACACCGGCAGATCGTCGACCATCCAGTCGTGCAGGAACTCGATCCCCTCCTCCTTGAGGATGTCGACGGTATCGAAGCTCTCGCCGATCCCGGGGCCGAGCCAGGCGCGCACCTTCTTGCCGCTGACCGCCTGGAGACGGTCGAGGCTCTTCCGGATCACCGCCCGCTCGTCATCCGCCTGTTTCAGCGACTGCTGGAACCAGCCGTGCCCGACGAGCTCCCAGCCGGCTTCGACCACCGCGTCCATCAGAGCCGGATAGACGTCGGCGACCTGGGCGTTGATCAGGGCGGAACAGGGCAGCCCGCGATCGGCGAGCATCCGCATGATCCGGGGCATGCCCACCCGCAGGCCGTATTCGACCCAGGAGAAGTTGGGCACATCGGGCGGCGCGATCTGGGCGTTGTGCGGTGGCGGGATGATACCGCGCGGCATCGGCCGGCTGATCGGCCAGTACTCGATGTTCATGGCTACATGGACGATCAGCGGCTTGCCGTTCAGCGGCGCCAGCTTCCGGCGCCGGTCCGCCAGCTCGAAGGGAATGCGGGGATTGGGCCACATGGCGGCGGTCCTCCTGGCGATCAGTTGACGTGCAGGCGCAGGGCACCCGGTTTCCAGCGGACCCGCACGGCGGTGCCGGGGGCCGGATCGGGCGTGTCGAACTCGCCGACCACCCGCGACACGATCTCCGTGCCGTCGACCAGCGCGGCGCGGCGGGACAGAGTCAAGCCGAGATAGACGCTCTCGGTATAGGTTCCGGCCAGGGACAGCCCGTCGGAAGCCGCAGGACCCCCTGCCGACACCATCTCCACCAGTTCGGAACGGACAGACAGCGCCACCGTCTCGCCGGTGCGGACCGGAAGCCCGCGCCGGTCGACGGACAGCGGCTGGCCGCAGACCTGAACCGTGACCGTGTCGCCGTCCACCGCCGACACGCTGCCGGACAGCAGATTGTTCTCGCCGACGAAGCTGGCGGTGAAACGGCGCTCCGGCGTTCGGTAGATGTCGCGCGCCGCCCCCTGCTCCACCAGGTCGCCGTTGGCGATCAGAGCGATGCGGTCGGCCACCGTCATCGCCTCTTCCTGGTTGTGGGTGACGTGGATGAAGGTGATGCCGACCTTCTCCTGCAGATGCTTCAACTCCAGGCACATGTCCTTGCGGAGCTGGGCGTCGAGCGCGGCCAGCGGCTCGTCGAGCAGAAGGATATTGCGATCCAGCACCAGCGCGCGGGCGAGCTGCACCCGCTGCTGCTGGCCGCCGGACAATTCGTGCGGACGCCGGTCCTCGTAGCCCTTGAGCCCCACCATCTCCAGCATGGCGATGCTCTTGTCGCGGACCTCGGCCTTGGGCAGCTTGGCAAGGCTGAGGCCGTAGCCGACATTCCCGAGCACCGTCATGTGCGGAAACAGCGCATAGGCCTGGAACACCATCGCCGTCGGCCGTTTGTCCGGCGGCAGGTGGGACACTTCCTGTCCGTTCAGCCAGACCTGTCCGCTGGACGGCTTGTGGAAACCGCCGATGGTCCGGAGCAGCGTGGTCTTGCCGCCACCGGACGGGCCGAGCAGTACGAAATACTCGCCGGCCGCGATCGACAGATCGACGCTCTTCAGGGCCTGGACGCTGCCGTAGTTCTTGCTGAGCTGCCGGACCTGGACGGCTGGGTGTATGGCATTCATCTCGGTTCTCTCATCAGGCGGCGACCGTGGCGCGGGTACCAGGCTCGGCGACCGGCTGCGCCTTGCGGGCGGCGGCCTCGGATCGCAGCAGCGTAAAGACGATGATCCCGCCGATCAGCGCGATGGCGACGAAGCTCACGAAACTCGACATGGCGTAGGACTGTTCCGACATGCCGGAGTTCAGCATCTGGCTCACCAGAACGGTGGTGAAGGTGTCGAACCCGCCCTTCAGCAGACTGGTGCGGGTGTACTCGTTGAAGCAGAGAATGACGGTGAAGGCGCAGGCGCTGAACACGCCGGCGCGGATCTGCGGGAACTCGATGTCCCAGAACGCCCGCCAGCCGGTGGCCCCGCAGGCCCGAGCCGCCTCGGTCTGCTCCTTGTTGTAGCGTCCCATGGTGATCAGGATCACCACGAAGGCGTACGGGATCGTGTAGATGATCAGTCCGATCACCGAGGTGGTGAAACCGAGCTGTCCCCACCCGTCCATGAACGAGACGCCGATCTGGTCTCCGAACCACCGGAAGGTGAAGTTCACGTTCTTGAAGAACACCAGCAACGCGGCGCTCAGAATGTCCGGGGCGACGAACAGCGGGGCGAGCAGCAGGAACACCACCGGGACCTTCGCGCGGGTGGCCTTGTAGAACTTGGCCGCCAGCAGGGCCATCGGAATGGTCAGCACCGTCGTCGCCGCCGCCAGCCAGAGCGTCCAGCGCAGGGCGTTCATGAGCTGCGCGTCGGCGAAGATCAGCCCGTACCACCGGGTGGTGAAAACGTACTCGGCGGCGCCGAACCCGTTCTCATTGAACGAGATGTACATGACGTAGAACACCGGGCTCATCAGCGTCGTCACGACGAGCAGCAGGTAGGCCCATTTCGCCCGGTGCACCCAGATATTGGCGTATTCGTCCACGATCCCGCCCCCTCAGTTCATCGGTGCGAGGATCTTGGTGAGGTCGAACAGCCGGTGACCGATATAGAGCAGCCCCATCAGCGTCGCCATCATGATCGCGCTCACCGCCATGGCCAGCGGGAAATCGAGCGCGGTGATCGCCTGGGTCGCGATCAGGCCCCCGTTCACCGCGCCCGGACCGCCCAGGATGTTCGGGATCAGGGCCACGCCGATGCCGTTCACGAAGATGAAGACGGCCCCGGCGAAGATGCCGGGGGCGGCCAGCGGCAGGATGACGTCGGTGAACCGCCGCACCGGACCCGCGCCGAGATCGTCACAGACCTCGAAGATGTACTTCGGTACCGCCTCCATCGCGAGGAATCCGGCGAAGACGATGAACGGCATGAAGGAGAGCACCTCGCCGATCACCACGCCGGTATGGGTGTAGATCAGGGCGGTGATGGGCTCGTCGATCAGGCCGAGATTGATCAGCGTCTCGTTCACCAGACCGTTGCGCTGGAGCACCGGGCGCAGGGCGAAGATGCGGATGATCTCCGACACCATGAACGGCAGGATGAACAGCAGCACCACCCGGTGCTGCGCCGCCTGGGGCACCGACTTGCGCACGAAGACGGCGATCGGAAAGCCGAGGCAGAAGGACACCACCACCGAGATCAGCGAATAGCCCATGGAGGAGAGGAAATTCTCCAGACGGGCGGAGAAGAAGAAGCTCTCGTAGGCCGTCAGGGTGAAGCCGGGCTCCATCCAGAACATGGTCCGCTCGAACACGCTGAACACGACGGTCAGCGCCATCGGCAGGGCGAAGAACAGGACCATGAAGACGATCGGAATCCAGAACGCCCAGCCCGACAGTCGTTCGCGCAGAGTCGGCCGGAAGGGCTCGACGGGGGGAAGCCCGTCGAGCCCGGTGTCAGTCGGAGCGGTCATCGCGGATCAGGCGGCCTGAACCCGCGACCACCAGTCCTGATAGGCCCGCATGTTGGTCGGGAACACGTTCTGCCAGGAATTGCCCGGCACCGCGAGCCGCTCCTGCTTGCGCGCCAGACGGTCGTTGATCGTCGCCTTCGTCGCGGCGTCGAACAGGTCCGGATTGGCATCGACGTATTCCAGAACACCGGTCATCTGCGGCGTGAAACCGAGGGCGGCGAGCGTGCGCGCCCCGAACCAGGGCGACAGGTACAGGTTCACCAGCTTGTAGAACGTGTCGTCCATGCCCCGCTCGCGGCCGCCGCGGGTCAGCATGACGATGTTGTTCCAGGTCTGGTGCCCCTCCTTCATGGTGCCGTAGCGGATATCCTTGGCGCTCTTTCTGGCCGCCACGATCTGGATCGGCTCCCAGCATGAGGCGACGAGCACTTCCTCGGAGGCGAGCAGGTCGACGCCGTTCTGGAACCCGTCCCAGAAGGTGCGGAACTGGCCCGCCTTCTTCTTGTCGATCAGGAACTGGCACACGCCCTTGACCTCGGCCTCGGTCATGTCGGACGGGTTCTCGATATCCTGTTTGCCGGACTGCTTGAGGTAGATCGCGGTATTGGTGAGCGTCGGGCCGAAGTCGTTCTGCAGCGCGGCGCGGCCCTTGAACTGCTCGTCGAACAGAACCTCCCACGAATCCGGCTCGGAGCCGATCACATCGTAGTTGAAGGCCAGCGCGTCGGCGTTGGAGATGTAGGGAATCGCGAAGACCTTGCCCTCGTAGCGGATCGTGTCCGCCGCCTCGCCGCCGTCGAGATAGCGCTTCTCGATGATCGACCAGTTCGGGATCTTGGACGTGTCGAGCTCGACGATCGCGCCCTGACTCGCGAGCGCGTCCTCCATGCCGCCGCCGTTGTCGGTCATGGCGTCGTAGAGGGCGTTGCCGTCGCCGACGACCATCTTCTGGATCGACTCGTCGGCCCGGGCGCTCTTGGCGATCGGAGCGAGCTTGATGCCGGCTTCCGCCTCCATCGAGCTCCAGTCCTTCTCGCCGACGCGGGCGATGCCCGGTGCCCAGAACTTGAGGCCGTCCTCGGATGCACCGGCAGCCGCCGGCAGCATGGCCGCGGTCGCGGCGCTTCCCATCAACGCCATCATCTGACGGCGGGTGAACTCGAACTGATTCATCGCTTTCGAAGCCCCCTGAAACCATTCCCTGTCGGACCGGAACCCGCGGACATTGGACCGCTGACTGTTTTTGCTGTGGCGCCGGAGCGACGCCTAGAGTGCCGGGCGTATCGGTCAATTGGCAAGACGCAATACTGCAAACTGTCGACAGTTTTCGCGGGAGCGAGATCAAAGCCGGCGCCGGTGCATTTCCCGGACGGTTATCCGGCGGTATCGGCCGACCCGGCCCGATGGCAAATGCCGCTGCTCAACCTCAAGCAACGCGGGGCCGACCTGGCGGTTCCAGCGGAAACGCCGCCCCATCGAAAAGAGTGGCGGATACCGCTCTAAACCCATTCGGAGGGCTTGCCAATTCGCCGCCGGCGCACACCTGGACTCCCCGACACCAAGGAGGAGCAGATCGATATGGCCCAGAGCGTCACCATTCTGGACACCGCGCCCGTCACCCATGACGTCGTCCGGCTGACCGTCGAGAAGCCGGAGGGCTACAGTTACGAGCCCGGTCAGGCGACCGACGTCGCCATCGACCGCGACGGCTGGCGGGACGAGCAGCGCCCTTTCACCTTCACATCGCTCACCGACGCCGACCATCTGGAGTTCGTCATCAAGGTCTACCCCGACCATGACGGCGTGACTGAGCAGATCGGCAAGCTCAAGAAGGGCGACAAGCTCCTGATCGACGACGCTTGGGGCGCGATCCAGTACAAGGCGCCCGGCGTCTTCATCGCCGGCGGCGCGGGGGTGACCCCGTTCATCGCGATCCTGCGAGACCTCGAGCGCAAGGGCGAGCTGAAGGGCCAGCGCCTGATCTTCTCGAACAGGACCGAGAGGGACATCATCCTGCGCGATGAATTCGAGGCGATGGCGGGGTTGGACTGCATCTTCACCGTCACCGACCAGGACGCGAGCCCGCTTGCCCTGGGTATGGTGGACAAGGAGTTTCTGAAGTCGCATGTCGACGATTTCAGCCAAGCCTTCTACGTCTGCGGCCCACCGAAGATGATCGAAGCGGTTACCGGCAACCTGAAAGACCTCGGCGCCGATCCGGACTCCGTCGTCCTGGAGGATTGAGGAGCCATTCCGGGCGGCGAGGGAATATCGACCGGAACCGGAACGTCTACCGTTCGTTCCCTTCGGGATACGGAAAAGGAGACGCCTCGCCATGCGATCGAGATACACAGCTCTCGCCCTCGTCGGTGCGCTGGCGGTGCAGCCCATGCTCGCCGCGCCCGCCCTGGCCCAGGACAGTGACAACGGGCTCGGGATTTCCAACAAGAACATCGGCCGGATCCTCGGCGGCGTCGGTGGGGCGCTGCTCGGCTCGCAGATCGGCCAGGGCAAGGGCAAGATGGTCGCCGTTGCGGCCGGCGCCCTCGGCGGATTGTTTCTCGGCGGCGAGGTTGCCGACTACCTGACCAAGCGGGATCAGCAGGGCATCGCCGAAACCTCCCAGCAGGCCCTCGATACCGGCCAGACCCAGACCTGGACCAATCCCGATACCGGCGTCTCCACAACGGCCGAGGTCCAGGAGGTCGCCTACCGTCCCGCACCGACCGGGGCCGCGAGCGACGGAACCAGCCGGCTCGCGTGGCGGGTCCCGACCATGGAGCTGGTCGGCGCCGACTACGCCGCCACGACAAAGACCAATGTGCGCGGCGGGCCGAGCACCGACTACGCCGTCATGGACCAGCTCGAGGCGGGTGAGACCGTCCGCGTCGTCGGCAAGGTCGCCAACGAGAATTGGTACATGATCTCCCGAAACGGCATCGGCAAAGGGTTCGTGTTCGGCGACCTGCTGCGCCGCGTCGATACCGGCGCCTACACCGCCGATCGCCCGCAATCCGGAGCGACTCAGGTCGATGCCCGCGAGTGCTCGATCATCACCCAGCGCGTCGAAACGCCCGAAGGCCGGACCGACACCCGCAAGGCGCAGGCCTGTCAGCGCGCCGATGGAACCTGGGAGCTCGTGTGATGACCCGGATGACCAAGAGTCTGCTTCGCGCCATGGGCATTGCCGCACTGATCTCGCCGATCGCGCTGGGCGCCGCCGCCGCCGAACGGCTGGTGGTGCAGGATGCCGACCTGCTGGTCGTGGTCGATCGCGAGGTCGGCTGCGGCGACATCACCCCGCTTACCGTACGGTCCTCCGACCTCGACGTTTTCCGCAAGGGCAGCCCCCGGATGCAGCGGGTGGTCGATGGCACGCGTGCCATCCTCGGCTTCGAATGTGCGCGGATTCCAGCCTTCAACATCACCGGTGAGAATACCCGCAGCGGCGAGGTCGTCTTCGAGGGTACCGTCGGCGATCCGACGCAGTGGCTCGTTCAGTCCAGCAAGACCCTGGCCGGCGCCCCTTCAGGTGTGGCGTCGGACACCGGCGGCGGAAACGGCGGGACGACCCCGACGCCGGTGTCGCTCGGGGCGGACGCGATCGGCGGCGTGCGAACCGGGATGACGGCGAGCGAGGCGACGGACGCGGCGGCCGGAGACTTCCCCGGAGAGCCGCGCTACCTGCGCAGCTCAGATCTGATCGTCGCCGGAGACGAGGACTGCGCCAACCGCCTGCAGTCGGACACCCGGCTGGCGGTCGGTCAACGCTGCCTGCTGGCACAGACGACGGCAGGCGACACCCCCCGGGTCTCCCAGACCATCCTCCATCAGGCGGTGGATCAGGATCAGCGCGCCCAGATCGTTGCCCAGCTCGAACAGCGGTTCGGCCGTCCGGCGAAGCGCGAGCGCGGGGAGATGGCGGCGTCCAGCTGGAACAACGTCGGGAACAAGTACACGCTGTTGTCCTGGCGCGCCCCGCTGGAACGCCCGATCGAAGCGGCGGGTCGGCCAAAGGGCATCGACCCGGTGAGCCACGCCCTGGAAGCGCTGGTGGTGAACTATGGCAACACGACCGAGGTCACGCTTTGGGCGACCGACAGCTCTCTGACCCGGACCGCCCCGCAGGTCAAAGCCAAGTTCTGACCCTGAGCAGTCTTAACGCCCCGGACCGCGATCGGTTCGGGGCGCCACAACCGGTCGCTCAGTCTCGGTCGATCTCGTGGTGCTGGCCGATCGCCGGCACCGGACCGTAGTCGCGGATGGCACCATCGATGATCGCCGCCGGCGGCGGATAGGAGACCGGGCCGTTCGGCGTCTCCACGGTGACCCGCCGGATGTGCGGGTGGGCCGACAGGGCGGCCATGTCGTTGACCCGGGCGAAAGCGACGTCGGCCTCGATGAGCATCGCCTCGAGGTCGTCGGCCGTGTGCCGGGCGAAGACCTCTGCCACCAGCCCGTCAGTCTGCGGCCGGTTCCGCACCCGCAACACGTTGGTCTTGAACAGCTCGTGCACGGTCAGACCTTCGTCGCCGAGCACGTGGCGGCTGAGCTTCGCCCATTCCCGCTCGCTCTGAATCGAGATCAGAATCAGGATACCGTCCGAGGAGGCGAAGGCGCCGTAGGGCGAAATCGACGGGTGGGCAAGACCGATCCGCTTCGGCGACTTGCCGCCTTCGTGGTTGAGCAGCGGCACCGTCTGCCAGTCGGCCATCACGTCGAACATGGAGATTCGGATATCGGCCCCGTCCCCATGAATCGACCGGCCGATCAACGCCTCCAGAATAGCGGAATGGGCGGTCGCGCCGGTGGCGATATCGACCATCGAGATGCCGACACGCGACGGCTCGGTCGGTCCGCCGGTGATCGAACAGAGGCCGGATTCCGCCTGGATCAGCAGGTCGTAAGCCTTGCGGTCGGACAGCGGACCGCTGTCGCCGTAGCCGCTGATCGAGCACATGATCAGCCGCGGGTGATCCTTGCGGAGCTGTTCGAGCGGGAAGCCGAGCCGGCCGATCGCCCCCGGCTTCAGATTCTGCACCAGTACGTCGGCCTCGGCGATCAGCGTCCGTAACGTCTCCTTGCCCTCGGCGCTGGCGAGGTCGACGACCCGGGATTCCTTGCCCCGGTTCAACCAGACGAAATAGCTGCTCTGTCCCTTGGCGACATCGTCGTAGCCGCGGGCGAAGTCGCCCTCGGGCCGCTCGACCTTGATGACCCGCGCGCCGGCATCCGCCAGCCGCGAGGTGCAGAACGGCGCCGCCACCGCCTGCTCGAGCGCCAGCACGGTCAGCCCCGCCAGCGGCAGCCGCTTGTCGACGGTCATCAGAACGCCCCCATCAGAACGACCTGGGCAGGCCGAGGACGTGCTCGGCCACGTAGCTGAGGATCAGGTTCGTGGAGATCGGCGCCACCTGGTAGAGGCGGGTCTCGCGGAACTTCCGCTCCACGTCGTATTCGGTGGCGAAACCGAAGCCGCCATGGAACTGAATGCAGGCGTTGGCCGCCTCCCAGGACGCCTTGGCCGCGAGGTATTTCGCCATGTTGGCCTGGGCGCCGCAGGGCTGGTTCGCATCGAACAGGCGGCACGCCTCGAACCGCATCAGGCTGGCCGCCTCGATCTCGATGTAGCTCTCGGCGATCGGGAACTGCACGCCCTGATTCTGGCCGATCGGCCGGCCGAAGACGACCCGCTCCTTGGCGTAGTCGGTCACCTTGTCGACGAACCAGTAGCCGTCGCCGATGCACTCGGCGGCGATCAGCGCCCGCTCGGCGTTCAGGCCGTCGAGGATGTACTTGAAGCCCATCCCCTCCTCGCCGATCAGGTTCTCGGCCGGGATCTCCAGATTGTCGAAGAACAGCTCGTTGGTCTCGTGATTGACCATGTTCTGGATCGGCTTGACCTCCATGCCGTTGCCGATCGCTTCCTTCAGGTCGACGATGAAGATCGACATGCCCCGCGACTTCTTCTCGACCTCCTCCAGCGGCGTGGTCCGCGCCAGAAGGATCATCAGGTCGGAATGCTGGATGCGCGAGATCCAGACCTTCTGGCCGTTGATCACATAACGGTCGCCCTTGCGCTCGGCCTTGGTCTTGATCTTGGTCGTATCGGTCCCCGTGGTCGGCTCCGTCACGCCCATCGACTGCAGCCGCAGCTCACCGCTGGCGATCTTCGGCAGGTAGTATCTCTTCTGTTCGTCGGAGCCGTGCCGGAGCAGCGTGCCCATGTTGTACATCTGGCCGTGGCAGGCGCCGGAATTACCGCCGGACCGGTTGATCTCCTCCATGATGACGGAGGCCTCGGTCAGGCCGAGTCCGGATCCGCCGTATTCCTCGGGAATCAGGGCCGCCAGCCAGCCGGCCTTGGTGAGCGCGTCGACGAACTCGGCCGGATAGCCGCGCTTCTCGTCCACGCCGCGATGGTACTCGGGCGGGAACTCGGCGCAGAGCGCGCGCACGGCGTCGCGGATGTCGGTGTAGTCGTCAGCAGGCGTCACCAGATCCTCCGAATTCATGAGCTTGTCGCGACGGCAGGGTCAGAGTGTCGGATGACCGAGCGCGTTACGGAAGCGGTTCTTAACATAAACGCCGTCGCGCGGGGGAAGCACGCGGGGGAGTTCGCCCACATCGATCTTCACCGTCGCGAAGCTGGTCCCGGCGCGGGCGTGCATCCGGTCGCGCAGCGCCGTCACTCCCGCCATCTCCTGAACCACCTTGGTCCAGGGGAAGTTCGCCGCAGCGGCCATCCGCGCCAGCTCGATGCCGCGGCCGGAATGGCTCTGCTGCATCCCGGTCTCGCCGTAATGGCCGTTATCGAGCACGGCGATGGTGAGGTTCGCCGGCAGCACCTGGCCGATGGAGGCCAGCGCACCGAGCCCCATCAGCATCTCGCCGTCGCCGGTGAGCACCAGAACGGGCCGTTCCCGCTGACTCATCGCCAGCCCGAATCCGACGGTCGCGGCGCTGCCCATGGCGGCCCAGAGGTAGTAGTTGCCGTCATGGTCGCCGGCGGCCATGGCGTCGTAGCTCGGTGAGCCGAGGCCGGTCACGACCAGAAGGTCGCCGCGCTCCCTGAGAAGTTCCGCCGTCGCTTCGCGGCGGTCGAGCAATCCGGTCATCTCACTTCACCCACTTCTTCTCGCCGATCAGCCGCTGGCCGAGCAGCACCGCACAGGCCTCGCCGCCGTTGAACGCCATGGTCGCGGCCCCGTGGACCAGCGAGCCGACCTGCTCCGGCTCGTCGGCGCGCCAGGTCATGACCCCCATGAGCTTGAGCGCGGCCTCGGTCGCCTGACCCATCGGGTTCTGCCACGGATTGAACTCGGCCCAGTCGCCGCGCATGGTCACCAGCATCAGCAGCGGGAACTTGGTCATCGCCTGCAGGGCCAGGGTGTTGAGGCAGTTGCCGACGCCGCTCGACTGCATCAGCAGGGCTCCGCGCTCGCCACCGAGCCAGGCGCCGGCGAGATAGCCGATCCCCTCCTCCTCGGTCGTCAGCGCCAGCGACGTGATCCCGTTGTCGGCCTCGGCGGCGCGGATCGCCGCGGCATGGCCGGCATCGGGCACGTAGACCACGTGCCGGACATCGAAACTCTTCAGGATCGGCAGAACCTGATCCTGCCAGGAATGGCCCTGAACGGCCGGCATCACAGTCATGTCACCTCCAGATTGCCGCCGGAGCTCCATCATCGGCGGCGAATATCGGGATAACCGGGCGCAGACCCGAATACGAGAAGCATATTTCTGTTTCTGATATGCCGTGATTAGATAGCTGATGGATCTCAAGCAGCTCCGCACCTTCCTGCACGTGGCCGAACTCGGCAGCCTGAGCCGGGCCGCCGACCGGCTGAATACCGCCCAGCCGGCCTTGGGCCGTCAGATCCGGATGCTGGAGGAGGAACTCGGCGGCGCCCTGTTCGAGCGTCACGGCCGGGGCATGGTGCTGACCGACACCGGCACCCGTCTGGTGGAGCGGGCGACGGCGATCCTGCGCATGGTCGAGGATACCCGCGAGGAGCTCACCGCCTCCCTCGGCGCGGTCAGCGGGGCGGTGAGCCTGGGTGTCCCGCCGACGGCGGGAGAGGTCATCGCCGCGCGGCTGGTGGAGCGTTTCCTGCGCGACTACCCGGAGGTGACTGTGCGCATCGTGCCGGCCTTCAGCGGATACCTGATGGAGATGCTGCAGCGGGGCGAGATCGACCTTGCGGTCATGTATCAGACAGCGGCGATCCAGCAGATCCCGACCGAACCGCTGATCCAGGAGACCCTGCACCTCGTCGGCGCGGTCGGCTCGGGACTGGACCTGGCGGACCCGCGCGACTTCGCCGCCCTGGCCGATCTTCCGCTGGTCCTGCCCGGACCCAGGCACGGCCTGCGCATCCTGCTGGAGAATGCGGCGCGGCAGGCGGACATGCCGCTTCGGGTGACGGTCGAAGCCGACGCACTGCAGACGCTGAAGGAGCTCACCGCCCGGGGCCTCGCGCACACGGTCCTGCCGTTGCCGGCCATCCATGCCGATATCGGGGCCGGGATCCTGCGGGCGGCCCCCATCGTCCGCCCCACGCTCAACCGCCGACTCGTGCTGGCGCGCTCCCTCGTTCGCCCGGCGACCAACGCGGTGCGGGTGTTCGCCGAAACGCTGCAGGCCGAGACGTCGGATATGGTCAGGGACGGGATCTGGCAGGGTGAACTTCTGCTCGGCCGGGCCGAATAGTTGGCGCGCCGCCGACGATCTGACGTCGACGATCTGTTCTTCGCCCACCTCACTGGCTAGGCTTTCCTCCGCCGTCAGGCATCCGCAATCCCTACCGGAGCGATCGGCCGTGACCAGCGACGCACCCCCGGCCTACCGCGACGGCATCGCCAGCCGTCTGTTCCGGGATGTCCTCAAGATCCGCCACCTGCGGATCCTCGCGGCCCTCGATCAGATGCGCCAAATCACCAAGGTGGCCCGCGCCTTCAACGTCAGCCAGCCGGCGATCTCCAAGCAGATCGCCGAGCTCGAGCGCGAGCTGGGCACGCCGATCATCCACCGGCAGGGCAATGCCGTCGCCTTCACCCCGGCCGGCACCGTGCTGGTGCGCCATGCGAAGGACGTTCTCAACCGGATCCAGCGCACCGAGTTCGACATCGAGGCGCTGCGCAAGGGGCTCGGCGGAAAGGTCCGGATCGGCGTCGCCTCCAGCCTGATGCCGACCGTCGTTCCGGAGGCGATCCGGCTGATGATCCAGGCCGCTCCCTCTTCGGTCGTCTCCGTATCCGAGGGTCATTTCGGACAGATGCTCCCCATGTTGTACGCCGGCGATCTCGACATGCTGGTCGTGAGGATCTGGAAGCCGTTCACGGTAGAGGGGGTCGAGCAGCTCACACTCGGCCGCGAACCGCTGGTGGTGGTGGCCGGTCCGGATCATCCGCTCGCGCGACAGACGGAAATCGGCTGGGAAGCCGCGCTGGAATGGCCGTGGCTCAAGGCGGCGGCCGGTTCGCTGGCCTCCGAGGGGATGGACGAGTTCCTGGCGGAGAAGGGTCTCCGGCCGATGCGGGGTCATGTGGAAGCGGCCTCCATCGTGCTGAGCCTCGGCATGATGCGCCTGACGCCCTGCCTCGCCCTGTTCCCCGAACGGCTGGCCCGCCATCACTCGAGCCGGGGCGAACTCTCCATCCTGCCGCTCAGCACCAGCGGTTATCTTTCCGAGTCCAAGTGTTTCTGGCTGTCCAGCGAGACCGACGAGACGGCGACCCTGTTCCGGCAGTGTCTGGCCCAGGCGGCCAAGGACCTGTTCGACCGCTGACCATCAAGAATAATAACCAAACGGTTATGTTGCACGCGCGAATTGTTATTTGTTGCGGGTATGTCCAACTGCTAGCGTTTTGCGTCATCGGGGAGCGACGCGGCGGCATCCGTGGCGCTTCGGCCGGGTGGGGAGACGCCGGCCGGCATTACCGACATCGCGGTCAGGACCAATTGCCTGATCGTCTCTAGGGGGCGAACCTTCCCGGCATCGTTGCCGCACGGAGGCAATCGCAAAACACCCGCCGGTTCTCAAGGCGGGGATGAGCAGGAACACGGAGGTTGACCGATATGACGAAGAGGACGACACGACGCGTCGCCCTGAGGGGACTGGCCCTGGCGGCCGCCCTGGGCACCACCCTGGGAGCGACGGCCTGGATGGCGACCCCGGCATTGGCCGGCAAGGCGGATGACACCCTGAACATCGCCTGGGATCGCGAACTCCCGAACATCGATTTCTACTTCAACAATTCGCGCGAAGGCATCGTCGTGAACCGGCTGATCTGGGACACGCTGATCTATCGCGACCCGAACAGCGGCGAGTTCAAGGGCCTGCTGGCCGAGAGCTTCGAGATCGTCGACGACACGACCTTCGAGTTCAAGCTGCGCAAGGGCGTGACGTTCCACAACGGCGAGGCCTTCAACGCCGAGGACGTCGTCGCGACCATCAACTTCCTGCTGACGCCGGACACCGGCAAGTTGGCCCAGCAGACCGTCGGCTGGATCAAAGGCGCCGAGGCGCTGGACGACTACACGGTCCGCATCTACGCCAAGGAGCCGACGCCGCTGGCCACCCTCTACCTGGCCGGCGACATTCCGATGTATCCGGCCGACCACTATGCCAAGGTCGGCCCGGGCGGCATGGGCGAGGCGCCGGTCGGCACCGGGCCCTACAAGGTCACCAAGGTGGTCCCGGGCAAGGAGATCGTGTTCGAGGCCAACGCCGATTATTTCGAGGGCAGCCCGAAGGGCAAGCCGGCGATCGGTACGATCCATCAGCGCACCATCCCCGACGTGAACACCCAGATCGTCGAGCTGACCTCGGGCAAGCTGGACTGGATCTGGAAGGTTCCGGCCGACCAGGCCGAGAAGCTGGCCACCCTGCCGAGCCTCAACGTGGTCTCGGCCGGTACGATGCGGGTCGGCTACCTGCAGTTCGACGCCGCCGGGCGCTCCGGCGAGAACCCCTTCCAGGACGTGCGGGTCCGCCAGGCCGTGTCGCACGCCATCGACCGTCAGGCGATCGTCGACAACATCGTGCGCGGGGCGTCCCAGGTCATCCATTCGGCCTGCTACCCGGAGCAGTTCGGCTGCACCTCCGACGTCACCAAGTACGAGTACGACGTGGAGAAGGCGAAGGCGCTGCTCGACGAGGCCGGATATCCGGACGGTTTCCGCACGGAGATCTACGCCTACCGGAACCGCGACTATCTGGAGCCGATGCTCGGCTTCCTGCAGCAGATCGGCATCGAGACGGACCTGCGCTACGGCAAGTACGCGGCCACCCGGGACGCCATCCGCTCGAACAACGTGCCCTTCGCTTTCATGACCTGGGGCTCGGGGTCGGTGCCCGATGTGGACGCCATCACGCCGGTGTTCTTCGGCGGCGGTCCGGACGATCTGGCGCAGGACGCTGACGTTCAGGCGGCCCTGAAGAAGGGCGGCTCCACCGTCGATCCGGCCGTCCGCATGGAGGCCTATCAGACGGCCCTCGGCAAGATCGCGGCCGAGGCCTATTGGCTGCCGCTCTGGACCTACAACACCAATTACGCGATGAGCCAGGCACTCGACTGGACGCCGACGGCGGACGAGATCCCGCGCTTCTTCTTCGCCAAGTGGAAGTAGGCTAGCCATCCAGCTGCCGCCCCCGCGCACCGTCGTTCCGAAGCGAACGGCAGCGGGGGCGGCGGCGACTTCCCCTCCCCAGTTCATGGCGTCGCGATGCTCGTCTACACCGCAAAACGCATCCTGCTTGCCATCCTGGTGAGCCTGACGGTCTCGGCCCTGGTCTTCAGCCTGCTGTATCTCAGCGGCGATCCGGCGACGGCGCTCGCCGGCGAGCGGGCCAGTCAGGCGGACATCATGGCGATCCGGGCGGCCTACGGCTTCGACCAGCCGGTCTACATCCAGTACTTCAAATGGCTGGCCGGTGCGGTTCAGGGCGAGTTCGGCGAGTCCGTCTACTTCCGCCTGCCGGTGATCGACCTGATTCTCGAACGACTGCCGGTCACCATGATGCTCGGGGTCTCCGCCATGATCTTCGCGCTGGCGCTGTCGATCCCGCTCGGCGTGCTGGCGGCGATGTATCCGAACAGCCTGATCGACCGCGCAGCGCTGCTGCTGGCGGTGGTCGGCCAGGCGCTGCCCAGTTTCTGGTTCGCCCTGATGCTGATCGTCCTGTTCGCCTACTGGATCCCGATCCTGCCGGCGAGCGGATCCGATTCCTGGGAGCATTTCGTCCTACCGACCATCGTGCTCGGCTATTACGCGACACCCGCCTTCATGCGCCTGACCCGTACCGGCCTTCTCGACGTGCTGTCCTCGGATTACGTGCGCACCGCCCGGGCCAAGGGCCTGCGGCCGGCGAAGGTGCTGTTCAAGCACGCCCTGCGCAACGCCATCATCCCGGTGGTCAGCCTGGCCGCGGTCCAGTTCGGCTTCATGCTGACCGGATCCATCATCATAGAGACGGTGTTCGCCCTGCACGGCGCCGGGTTCCTCGCCTGGGAATCGATCTCCCGCTCCGACTTCCCCACGGTGCAGGCGGTCCTGCTGCTGTTCTCCTGGTTCTACATCATCCTCACGTTCCTGGCGGACCTCCTGAACGCCTGGCTCAACCCCAGAATCCGGGTGGCCTGACATGTCGGTCCTGAACACGACGACACCCACCGCCGAACAGATCCTCGGCCCCACGCCGGGCCAGATCCTGAGGCGGAAGATCTTCGGTCACCGGGGCATCGTGATCGGCGGCGGGATCTTTCTCGTCATCGTCCTGATGGCCCTGCTGGCGCCGCTGCTGGCGCCCTACGATCCCTACCACCAGGATCTGGTCGCCCGTCTGGCACCGCCGGTCTGGCACGA
The DNA here is from genome assembly GCA_048983575.1 of Thalassobaculum sp. Taxonomy (GTDB): domain Bacteria; phylum Pseudomonadota; class Alphaproteobacteria; order Thalassobaculales; family Thalassobaculaceae; genus Thalassobaculum. The sequence continues at coordinate 335,263 of JBLZTD010000001.1, forward strand.
GAGAGGAACCTGGGATCATATCCTCGGAACCGACCAGGTCGGCCGGGACTACCTAAGCCGGCTGATCTACGGTGCCCGGATCTCCCTGCTCATCGGCATCATGGCGGCGCTGATTTCCGGGATCATCGGCACCGTGATCGGCGTGGCTGCCGGCTATTTCGGCGGCAAGGTCGATCTGGTCGTCACCTTCCTGATCACCTGCCGGCTGTCCCTGCCGGTCATCCTGGTCAGCCTCGCCGTGGTCGCCATCGTCGGCGGCTCGCTCGAGATGGTCATCCTGGTGCTCGGCCTTCTGCTATGGGACCGCTACGCCGTGGTCATGCGCGCCAGCACCCAGCAGATCCGCTCGCTCGACTATGTCGCCGCGGCCCAGGCCGCCGGCTGCTCCACCTGGTACATCCTGGCGCGGGAGATCCTGCCGAACGTGATGAACCAGCTCATCGTGGTGGCCACCCTGGAATTCGCCCACGCGGTGCTGCTGGAGGCGGCGCTCAGCTTCCTCGGCCTCGGCGTCCAGCCGCCGCTGCCGTCCTGGGGGCTGATGATCTCCGAGGGCCGCAACTACATCCTGTTCGATCCCTGGCTGATCGCCATCCCGGGCACCGCCCTGTTCCTGCTGCTGCTCGCCGTGAACCTGCTCGGCGACGGCGTGCGCGACGTGACCGTTCCCGAGAACCGGGCCTAGGAGACGCGCGATGACGATGACGCTCAGTGTCGAGAATCTTGCGGGTCTCCATTCCGCTTTCCGCCGGGGTGCTGCACGCGGTACGCGGTATCAGCTTCGAAGTCGCCAAGGGCGAGACACTCTGCCTGGTCGGCGAGTCCGGCTGCGGCAAGTCGCTGACCTCACTCGCCCTCATGAACCTGCTGCCTAGCCGGGCGAGACGCGAGGCCGATCGGATCGCGCTGGACGGCACCGACCTGCTCGCGCTCGGCGAACGCGGCATGGCCAAGGTGCGCGGCAGCACCATGGCGATGATCTTCCAGGAGCCGATGACCTCGCTGAACCCGGCCTACACCATCGGCAACCAGCTCGAGGAAGGCATCCGCCTGCACAAGGGCGTCTCGGCGAAGGAGGCGCGGGACAGGGCCGTCTACCTGCTGGAGAAGGTCGGAATCACCGCCGCCTCGAGCCGGCTCGGCCAGTATCCGCACCAACTCTCCGGCGGTCTGCGGCAGCGCGTGATGATCGCCATGGCGCTGATGTGCGGCCCGGATCTGCTGATCTGCGACGAGCCGACCACGGCGCTCGACGTGACGATCCAAGCGCAGATCCTGCATCTGCTGAAGGACCTGCAGCGCGAGTTCGACATGGCGGTGATCCTGATCACCCATGATCTCGGCGTGGTCGCCCGCGTCGCTGACCGGGTGGCGGTGATGTATGCCGGCGAGATCATCGAGAGCGGCGATGTGGACGAGATCTTCAGCCGCCCGACCCATCCCTATACCCAGGGTCTGATGAACTGCATTCCGGTGCCCGGAAAGACGGCGCATGGCGAACGCCTGGGCACCATTCCCGGCATCGTGCCCTCGATGATCGGCGAGATGACCGGCTGCGCCTTCGCCAACCGCTGCGCCTTCGCCCAGGACATCTGCCTGGAACCGCTCGTCACCCGTGAACTGGTCCCGAACCATGCGGTGCGCTGCGTGCGCGCGGAAGAGGTGGCGGCGATCAACGCCGGGACGGGCACCGCAACCGTGGGCGCCGCAACCGTGAGCGCGGGTAGCCCGGCATGACGACGACCCCGATCCTCGAGGCCCGCGACCTGTTCTGCACCTTCCAGGTCCGCCAGGGCATGTTCCAGCCGAAGCGTCCGCTGCACGCGGTAAACGGCGTGTCGCTCAGCATCGAGAAGGGCGGCGTGCTCGGCCTTGTCGGCGAGTCCGGCTGCGGCAAGAGCACGGTCGCCCGCATGCTGCTCGGCCTGCAGGAACCGACCTCCGGCACCCTGGCGATCGACGGCCAGCCGCTGGAGGAGATCGGCCGCAAGGAACTGGCCAAGCGGGTGCAGCCGATCTTCCAGGACCCCTACTCGTCCCTGAACCCGCGCAAGACCATCGGCAGCATCATCGGCCTCCCGCTCTACATCCACCAGATCGGCCATGCGTCCGAGCGGCGGAGCAAGGTCGAGGATATCATGGACCTCTGCGGCCTGCCGAAGCGGGCCTACGACATGTATCCGAGCCAGCTCTCCGGCGGCCAGCGGCAGCGCGTCGCCATCGCCCGGGCCCTGGTGATGCGTCCGGAGATCGTGATCTGTGACGAGCCGACCTCGGCCCTCGACGTGTCGGTGCAGGCGCAAATCCTCAACCTGCTTCTGGATCTGCGGCGCGAACTCGGCCTGACCTACGTCCTGATCAGCCACAACCTGGCGGTCGTCGAGCTGATCGCCAGCAAGGTGTCGGTGATGTATCTCGGCCGCATCGTCGAGGAGTCGGAGGGCCAGGACTTCTTCCGCGATCCGCGCCATCCCTATTCCCAGGCACTGCTCGCCTCCGTGCTGACGCCGGAGGCAGGGCTGGGCGTTCCCGACGCGCAGCTCGGCTCCGCCTTCCCCAACCCGATCGACCCGCCGCCCGGCTGCACCTTCCATCCGCGCTGCGCCCATGCGGGTGACGCCTGCCGCACCATCCGCCCGGCGTCGATCCGGGACGGCCGGGGCCTCGTCGAGTGCCATCTGTTCGACGACACCGTCGCCGTATGACCCATCGCCGTCTGATCCGATCCGGGCGGAAAGAACCAGGAGAGTAGACCGTGACTGAGCCGTGTGACCTCTCGGCCCTGGAGGCGCGCCGCCTGATCGGCGCCAAGCAGCTCTCCCCGGTCGACCTTCTGTCGTCCTGCCGCGCCCGGATCGAGGCGGTCAACCCGACGCTGAACGCCATCCCGACCACCTGCTGGGACCGGGCCGAGGACGAGGCCAGGGCTGCCGAGGACGCGGTGATGCGCGGCGACGACCTGCCGGCGCTGCACGGCCTGCCGATGGGCGTGAAGGAGACCATGGTCAGCGGCGGCGTCCGCACCACCTTCGGCTCGCCGATCTTCGCCGACAACGTCCCGGAGGAGGACGAGCGGCTGGTCGCCGTCGCCCGCAAGGCCGGCGCCATCGCCGTCGGCAAGACGAACGTCCCGGAATTCGCGCTCGGCGCCAATTCCAACAATCCGGTCTTCGGGCCGACCGGAAACCCGTTCGATCCGACGCGGATCTGCGGCGGGTCGTCGGGCGGCTCCGCCGTCGCGCTGGCCACCAACATGGTGCCGGTGGCCCTCGGCTCCGATACCGGCGGGTCCCTGCGCACACCGGCCGCCTATTGCGGCGTCGTAGGCTACCGCCCAACGCCCGGCCTCGTGCCGATGTCCGGTCGCGCGACCGGCTGGAGCGCGCTGTCGGTCCAGGGGCCGATGGGCCGCGACGTGGGCGACACCGCCCTGCTGCTCTCGGTGCTCGCCGGGTCCGACCCCGTCGATCCGCTCGCCTGGCCGGTCGATCCGTCGATCTTCCTGGATCTGCCGAAGGTCGATCTGTCCAGCCTGCGCGTCGCCGTGTCGGAGGATCTCGGCTTCGCGCCGGTGGACAACCGGATCCGCGAGACCTTCCGGGCGGCGATCAGCGATATCAAGAGCGTCTTCGGCAGCGTCACCGAGATCGACCCGCCACTGGAGAAGTCCGACGAGGTCTTCGCGATCCTGCGCTCGCTGCAGTTCATCGACCGGTTCCGGCCGCACTACGAGAACAGGCGCGAGCTGCTCGGCCCGAATGCGATCGAGAACTATGAGGAGGCGCTGGGCTACACCTTCGCCGACGCCGCCTGGGCGCAGAACCAGCAGACGACGAACTACCGCCGGTTCCTGACCTTCATGCAGGAATACGACATTCTCCTTTCGCCCATGGCCGCGGTTCCGCCCTACCCGGTCGAGCAGCTCTACCCGACCCATATCAACGGCGAGAAGCTGCGCAGCTATTTCCACTGGCTCGGCCTGTCCTACGGCATCACCAACACCGCGCATCCGGCGATCACGATCCCCTGCGGCCTGGATCCGACCGGAACACCCTTCGGCCTGCAGATCAGCGGCAGGCGCTACGGCGACCATGCGCTGCTGGGGATCTCGGCGGCCCTGGAGACATACATGGCCACGATCCCGGCCCGGGCCCGTCCGCTGCCCGACATCAAGTGGCTGTCCAACGCCGCCTGAATCAGCCAGCGGCCGACAGTCCATACCTTTACCGGCGATTCGGCCGCCGATAGCATTGGCCGACAGCAAGCAGAGTTCGGGGCGGGAAATGCCGCAGGAATTCGACATGTCGGCCGCGTGGCTGGCCGGGGACCTCGAGCGTGATCGACGTTGGGTCTTCCCGATCGCGGACCGGGACCGGGCGCAGTTCGCCGCCGCCGTCAAGGCAGCCTATGCACCCGACCGCGACCTGCTGGACTACCGGCGCGAGGAGTTCGATCTGGGTCCCGGCCTGGAGACAGTCCGGGCGGCGGCGCAGGAGGCGCATTTCGGCCGGGGGCTCGCCCTGGTCAAGGGGTTGCCGCGGGCCGAGATGAGCCCGGAGGAGTTCCGCCTGCTGACCTGGGCGATCGGCCTGCAGCTCGGCGTGGCCCGACCGCAGGGCAAGGCCACACACTACCTGTCGGAGGTGCGGGCGGCCGGCATGAACTACCGCTCGGCCGGCGGACGCGGCTACAACTCCAACGCCAAGCTGGACTTCCATGTGGACAGCTGCGACCTGGTGACCCTGTCCTGCTACAACAAAGCGAAGGCCGGCGGACAGAGCATGGTGACCAGCAGCGTCTCCGCCTGGCGGACACTGGTGGCGGAGCGTCCCGACCTGGCCGAGGTCGCCCGACAGCCTTTCTACTTCAGCCGCAACCAGGAAGAGGCGCCGGACGAGGCGCCGTTCTACGGACAGCCTCTGTTCGACGTCGCGGACGGCCGGCTGTTCTGCAAGTGGAACCGGAACCGGGTGCGCACCGCCCAGGAGATCGAGGGCGTGCCTAAGCTGACCGACGCCCAGCGCGAGACCGCGGACGTCCTGGACGCGATCCTGCAGCGGCCGGAGCTCATGTTGACCATGTGGCTCGAGCCCGGCGACCTGCAGATCATGAACAACCACGTCATGCTCCACTCGCGCACCGAGTTCGAGGATTTCGAGGCGCCCGAACAGAAGCGCCTGCTGCACCGGCTCTGGCTCGCCCCACCGGACTCCGTCCTGCTCCCGGAAACCTGGCGGGTCTATTTCCGCGCGATCGAGCCGGGCACCGTGCGCGGCGGATTTCGGGGCCATTGTTACGACGAGACGCGCCGCGCTTTCGAACAGCGCCAGGCTGCCAGTCTCGGCATGCCGACGGCCATCGCCTAATCCGCGCGCGGGCGAACCGACGGTGTGAGTTCCCGCCCCCGGCGCGTCCGCGTCGGCCCGCCATCCGTACCGAGGAACCGCCATGCTTCCGTTGACCGGCTACCCGGACCGCATGTCCGCCACACCCGGCGGACGCATCGCGTTCAAGGTGTCCTCGACCTTCGAGGATCCGTACGCCATGGACGTGGTGCGGATCCGCCACGGCGACCCGAACCCGGCCGGGCCGGGCATGAAGCTCATCGATGTGCCCATGGCGTCGGGTACCTTCCCGTCCCGGCTGCAGCCGGTGCATCTGGGCTCCTACGCCCGGATCGACAGCCATCCGCCGGCCGGCGTCATCGCCGGCTCGCTCACGGTCGGTGCCACCGTCTGGCCCACCCTGCCGGGAAAGGGACCGCAGACCGTTGTGTCCACCCTCGACGCCGTCGCCGGCGAGGGCTTCTCCCTGGATATCGGGCCGGACGGCACGACGCTCCGGATCGGCCTCGGCGACGGCCGGGTGGAAACCCTCGCGGTCGGCAACCGGCCGCGCGCCCGCTGCTGGTACCGGATCTCCGCCAGCTTCGATGGGACGACCGGTCGTCTCTCTGTCTCGCAGGCGCCGATAGCCCCTCAGGTGATGTCCGACGACACCGGAACCGCCACCCTGCAGGTCTCCGGCACGCCGGTGATCACCAGCGACAAGCCGCTACTGATCGCGGCCGAACCGGGACGGGTGGTCAGCCGCCACTTCAACGGCAAGATCGAACGCCCCTTCGTCGCCAGCCGCGTTCTGGCCCCCGAGGAGACCGTCGCGGCGCTCGCCGGCGAACCGGTCGATGGCCTGGTCGCCTCCTGGGACTTCTCGCAGGACATCTCCGGCCAGACCATCCCGGACGCCGGACCGAACGGGTTGCATGGACGCCTCATCAACATGCCGACCCGGGCGATGAAAGGCTCCAACTGGACCGGCGCTGAGATGTGCTGGCGGCACGCGCCGGAGCAGTACGGCGCCATCCATTTCCACGAGGACGACCTGTACGACTGCGGATGGGAGACGGATTTCGTCATCGAGATCCCAGCCGACGCCAAGAGCGGGCTGTACGGCGCGCGCCTGCGCTGCGGCGAGGCCGAGGACATCATCCCGTTCTACATCCGCCCGAAGACCGGGACGAAGCAGACCGATATCTGTTTCCTGGCCTCGACCTTCACCTATCAGGTCTACGGCAACCACGCGCGCGGCAACCTGGACCACGCCTTCCGCACCCGGATCAAGAACTGGGCCGCCTATCCGCACAATGCCGATGACGTGCCGGACTACGCCCATTCGACCTATAACTACCACCCGGACAACAGTGGCGTCTGCTTCTCCTCACGCCTGCGCCCGCTGGTCACCATGCGGCCGGGCTATCTGACCTTCTGCGACGCCCGCGGGTCCGGATTGCGGCATTTCCCGGCCGATACCCATCTGATCGACTGGCTCGAGGAGATGGGCCACGACTTCGACATCGTCACCGACGAGGATCTGGACGACGAGGGCGTCGACATCCTGAAGCCCTACAAGCTCGTCATCACCGGCTCCCATCCGGAATACCACACGCCCGGCACGCTGGATGGGCTGCAGGCCTTCGTCGATGGCGGCGGGCGCTTCATGTATATGGGCGGCAACGGCTTCTACTGGCGGGTCGCGCGGCACCCGGACATCCCTGGCATGATCGAGATCCGCCGGGCCGAGGGCGGCATCCGCGCCTGGGCGGCGGAGCCGGGCGAATATTTCAATCAGCTCGACGGCGGCTATGGCGGGCTGTGGCGGCGCAACGACCGGCCGCCCCAGAAGCTCGCCGGCGTCGGCTTCTCCAGCCAGGGGGCTTTCGAGAGTTCCTACTTCAAGCGCAAACCGGCCGGCGACGATCCCCGCGCCGCCTGGATCTTCGACGGCGTGGACGACGAGGTGCTGGGCAATTTCGGACTGTCGGGCGGGGGCGCGGCCGGCTTCGAACTGGACCGGGCGGACATCCGCCTGGGCACGCCCGAACACGCGCTCGTCGTCGCCTCCTCCGAGAACCACCAGGAGTCCTTCATCCCGGTGCTGGAGGACCAGCTCTCCCAGCGCAACACCGCGACCGGCGTGACCCACGCGTCGCTGATCCGCGCCGACATGACCTATTTCGAGGCGCCGAACGGCGGGGCGGTGTTCTCGACCGGATCGATCACCTTCTGCGGCAGCCTGTCCCACAACGGCTACCGCAACAACATCTCCAAGATCATCGACAACGTGGTGAAACGCTTCACGGCGTGACCCGTCGGGAACCGAACAGGGTGGAATCGACCAGATGGCCGGAGTTGCATATGTAGCGGGGCGCTCCCCGGTTCGCGGTGTCAGCGGCATGGTGGCGGCGGCGCATCCGTCGGCGGCGGCCGCGGGCGCCCAGGTCCTCCGGGAGGGTGGCAACGCCTTCGACGCCATCGTCGCAACGGCGGCCGCCCTGAACGTCTGCGAGCCGTTCATGTCCGGCCTCGCCGGCAATGGCCTTGCGACCCTGTACAGCGCCAGGGAGAAGCGGGTCCGGTCCCTGGACTTCACGCCGCCGGTGCCGCTGAACTTCGATCCGGCCTCCACCACCAAGGGCGAGATCGCCGCCGGCCCGAAGGCGCCGGGCGTGCCGGGCAACCTCGCCGGATGGGCAAAGATCAACGAGACCTACGGCACGAAACCGCTCGGCGAGCTGTTCCGGGAAGCGGTGCGCCTCGCCCGGGTCGGCGTCCCGGTTTCCGCCTTCTACGCGCGGCTGATGGATTTCTGCCTCGACCGGACCTATCCCGACATGTGGCGGGAAACCTATCTCGATCCGATCGGCCGGAAGGAGGCCGGGCGGATCCTGCACCAGCCGCTGCTCGGCGATACCCTCGAGGCGATCGGCATCGAAGGGCCGGGATATCTCTACGGCGGTCCGCTCGGGCGGACCATGACCGAGCATCTGCAGTCGATCGGCGGCGTCATCTCCATGGAGGACCTGGAGCGGGTGGAAGCGCGCTTCCTCGACCCGATGCAGGTGGACTATCGCGGCCTGACGATCCATACGGTCCCGCCGCCCGCCGAGTCCTTTCAGATGCTCCTCACCCTCGCGGTGCTCTCCGGCGTCGATATCGGGTCCATGGAGCATCTCGGGCCGGACCATCTGGACACGGTCTTCCGCGCCATCCGCTTGGCGGCCGAGATGCGCCTGCACCACAACAAGCGGCCGCGCACCGAGGTCGAGGGGCTGTTCGACGCCGCCGTACTCGATCCTCTGCGCGCCCGCCTGATGGACGGCAGGCCGGTGATCGGCCGCACCGAGCAGTGGTCGAGCGGACCGATGGCCGAGACCGACTGGACACGGCAGCACACCACCTCGTTCTCCGCCGCGGATTCCGAGGGCAACCTGATCTGCGTCACCCAGACCCTGGGCGGTATCTTCGGCTCCGGCGTGGTGATCCCGGGCACCGGCGTCTGCATGTCCAACTACCTGAACTGGGGCGATCTGGAGCCGGACTCCCCGAACTTCCTGGAGCCCGGCAAGGCCTGGGCTTCGGTGGTGGCGCCGACCATCGGCACCGTCGACGGCGCCGGCGTCCTGGCGCTGGGTACACCGGGAAGCTACGGGATCATGCAGACCCAGACCCAGGCCTATGTCCATCATCTCGACTTCGGCCTGGACCTCCAGGCCGCCATCGAAGCCCCGCGGGCGCGACTCTGGGACGGCGCCCGGGTCGAGCTCGAAAGCCGGGTCGAGGAGAGCACGGTGGCGGAGCTCAAACGCCGCGGCCACGCGGTCGAGATGGCGCCGCCGCTGACCATGAACTGCGGCGGCATGCAGGCGGTGTCCTTCGATCCCTCGAGCGGCGCCATGGTGGGTGCGGCCGATCCGCGCCGGGACGGCGCGGCGATCCCGGCCTGAAGCGTCGGCACCCTGCGCACGAGATTTCGTGGATGGTCACGGCGCGGATGGGCCAAGTACAAGATCCTCCGACCATCCAAGCGAGGAGTACTCAATGACCGTCGGATTTATCGGGCTCGGGCGCATGGGGCGTCCGATGGCCTCCAACATGTGCCGCAAGGGCTTCCGCCTCGTCGTCAACGACATCAATAAGGACGCGGTGAAGGAGCTGGAACTGCTGCAGGCCAAGGGCGCCGCCACCGTCGCCGAAGTGGCGCGGCAGAGCGAGGTGATCATCACCATGCTGCCGGACGGACCGGTTGTGCGTGAGGTCGTGGGCGGCCCGGACGGAATCATCGCCAACGCCCCGGAAGGCGCGCTCATCATGGACATGAGCACCGTCGAGCCGGGCACCACCGACGATCTGGCGGCGCAGGCCAAGGCGAAGGGCCTGGCCTATGTCGATGCTCCGGTCGGTCGGCTGGCGGCCCATGCCGACCGCGGCGAATCCCTGTTCATGGTCGGCGCCGAGCCGGAGGATTTCGAGCGGGTCAAGACGATGCTCAAGGCCATGGGCACGACGATCTACCACTGCGGCGGAGTCGGCACCGGGACGCGCACCAAGCTGGTGAACAACTTCCTGGCCGTCGCCTCCTGCCAGTTCAACGCCGAGGCGCTCGCCCTGTCCCAGGGGCTCGGCCTCAACCTGGAAAGCACGCTCGACGTGATCTACGGCACCACCGCGATGAACGGTCAGCTCAAGATCAACTGGCCGGACAAGGTGCTCGCCGGAGACACCTCGCCGGGCTTCACCATCGATCTCGCCCACAAGGACCTGTCGCTGATCATGCAGGCCGCCAACGCGGCCAAGGTGCCGATGCCCATGGCGGCGGCGGCGCGCGAGATGTTCAGCGCCGCCCGCGCCCGCGGCTTCGGCAGTCAGGACTTCTCGGCCATGGTCGATGCCCATTGCGATCTGGCCAAGATCGAGAAGCCACGGCTGAAGAAAGGGTCCTGACCGGATCCGGCGCCGGCCCCGTCGGAGCACCCGCTCAGGCCGGGCCGGCCGTCATGCGAGCAGGCGCCCGGTGATCGCGTTGAGTGCCGCCTTGTCCAGGGCGAGAACGCCCCCGCCGCAGGGGTCGAGCAGATGGCCGCAGACCGGTCCAGCGAGCCAAGCGGCCAGGTCGGGGTCCGACCCCGCCGCCTCCAGGACCTGTCGCACGCCGTCTGGCGTCGCCGCGCAATAGGGCTCGAAGGCGGGCAAACCGTCATCGGCGGATTGCGAGGTCCCGTTGCGCAGGGTGGCGAGATCGATACAGACGATCCGCCCGGCCACCGGCAGCAGATCCGCGTCGTGCGCCGGAACGCCGGTCATCATGCCCGCGAGCAGGACGCCCGGCACACTGGGCGTGGCGAAGACCATGGTGATCATGTCCTCGCTCTCCGGATCGGTGACGACGGCATACAGGCAGCGCCCGGAACGGCGCATCGTCCCCTGCATCACCAGGTCCCCGCCCGGAAGCTTCTCGCGATAGTCGATGCCGACCGTCGGAGCGGCCCGGCGGCCGATGGTGACCAGACCGAGCACGAGGTCGCCCCGGCGGTGCACCGACCAGGCCGGGCTGATCGCGAGATAGGAGCCAAGAACATGTCCGGGGACGGGGAGGGCAGGACCGCCGATCCCGAAGCCCGCCCCCGATCCTGCGCTCCACACGACCGCGTCGGCGAGGGCGCCGGGCGCCATATCGAGGGACACCCGATCGCCGTAGCGCTCGCGCATGGCGAGATAGAAATCCTCGAACGGCAGGCTCCCGAGCTGGGTGCCCCGTACCGGCACGCCGTCCAGGGTCAGATCGAGCAGCTGGGCAAGGTCGTCATAGATCGATAGATCGCGCGGGGTGGCCCGGCCGGCGATCCACTTGTAGGCGCGATCGGGGTTGAACCCGGTCGCCGGATTCACCTGTTTCAGCAAGGCCAGCATTTCCTTCTGCGTGGCCGCGCCGAGCGTGCGCATGATCAGGCGCAGTTTCAGATCGACATCCCGGCCGGCGGGGCCCTGGGAACGGTCGCGCGACGCAGGATCGCGTTGGGGCACTTCGCAAGCTCCTTGGTCGGCCGAAAGCGGCACACGCCTACCCCGCTCTCCTTCCTGGATATGGCCAGGCGCTCGGGCACGCCAAACCAATCCGCTTCTTCGGCAGCCGGGCTCAGACAAATATTCCAATATCGTCTTTTTCGGAAATTCTAATTTTTCCAGCGCGCTAACGGCAACCATCACAGTAACAGATCTTAAAGCATATCCACTCACTCACCGTTGATTTGAGTAAAATTAATGCAAAAGGCAGCAAAGCACGCCTTGCGATCAACGGGTTTGGTTTCGTCCGCGCCGGACGGTTCCCCGAAGGCCTCTGGTCCGACGCCGTCCATGAACGGGGGGAAGCGGGTTCCCCTCGCGGTTCTAGATTCATCGGTCCCCGCCGCCGACCAGCTCCTGGACACGTTCCATCAACCGTACGTGGCGGCATGGCTCAACGGGTCCGGCCGTCCTCTCGCCGCGATCGCGGCCGCCATCGCGGGTGCGGAGATCGAGCCGGAAGCCGTTCACCTGTTCTGCCACGGCGAACCGGGCGCGCTTCACCTCGACGGGGCGCAGGTAACCCTGACGACGATCTCGGACGACAGGACCGCCGTCGCGACGTTGCGCCGGGCCCTGGCCGGCCGACCCCTGATCGTCTACGGCTGCTCGGTCGGCCGCGACGAGATCGGCCGGCGGTTCGTCGAGGTACTGTCCCGCGCCCTGGCCGCACCGGTATTGGCGTCAGCCACCCCCACAGGCGGCCGGCTCCATGGCGGCGACTGGACCCTGACGGTCGCCGCCGGCGCCGCCGCCGAGGCCTTTCCCCCTCTCGTAGACCCCGATCGCGGCGCGTCCTGGGACGGTCTGCTGGTCGAGAACGTGACCAACACGAACGGCGACACCAGCGCGGGATCGCTCCGGGCGGCCGCAACGGCGGCAAGCACTCCGCCGATCGACCAGACTGTTTCGTTTCAAGAATCTGGGGGCGGGCGGAACGATCACCCTGGCCGGCTCGCCGACCTTCACGCTGGGTGTCGCCACCAGCTTCAACTTCTCCGGAACAACGACGTCCCTGACGATCGCCGGCTCCGACTTCGTCGCGGACTCGCATCTCTACTTCAGCATCTCCGCCGGACAGTCGCTCACTCTGAACTCGGGCTTGACCTTCTCAGCCGGCAGCCGGATCGCCGCCGCGCAAGGCGGCGGCACCATCTCCTTCAATGGGTCGCTCAGCGGCACGAGCAGGGTCTGGGTCCTCGGCGGCTCGACCGCCGAGATCGGAACGACGACCTCGACGCCGCTGATCGACGTCGCCGGCAATTCGACCGTCAGGTTCACGACCGGCGCGACCTACACCTCGGCCCTGGAGATCGAGGATACGGCGACCATCGATACCGGCGCGAACAACGTGACCATTTCCGGCGTGGTCAGCAACGACGGCACGAACACGCTGGCGAAGACCGGGACCGGCACCCTTACCCTCTCCGGCACGAACACCTATTCCGGCACCACGACGGTCAGCCAGGGCACCCTCTCGGTCGCGGCGGACGGCAATCTCGGTGCCGGAGCCATCACCCTCAACGGCGGCGCCCTGGCCGTCACCGGCGCGACGACCATCGACAACGCGATCGCGCTCGGCGCCTCCAACGGCACGATCAACGCGACCGCCAACGTCACCTTCTCGGGCGTGGTCTCCGGCACCGGCGCGCTGACGAAATCCGGCGCCAGCACCCTGACCCTGTCCGGCACCAACACCTATACCGGCATCACGGCGGTCAGCACCGGCACCCTCCAGCTTTCCGGCGGCAGCGCCCTCGCCGATACCGCGTCGGTCAGCATCGGCGCCGGCGCGACGCTCGATCTCAACGGCACCAGCGAGACCGTGGGCGATATCTCCGGCGCCGGATCGGTGACCCTCGGGGCCGGCACCCTGACATTGGCCAGCGGCTCCAGCACGACCTTCTCGGGCGCGATCTCGGGCACCGGCGGGCTGAGCAAGACCGGCGCCAGCACCCTGACCCTGTCGGGCACGAATACCTACACTGGAACCACGACGATCAGCGCGGGCACCCTGCGGCTCGCCGGCGGCAGCGCAATCGCCGACAACGCCACCGTCAACGTCGCCACGGGCGCCACCCTGGACCTGAACGGCACCACGGAGACCATTGGCGCGCTCGCCGGGTCCGGCACGGTCACCCTCGGGGCCGGGTCGATCACCCAGTCCAACAGCAGCGCTTCCACCTTCTCCGGCACGGTCTCGGGCACGGGGACCTATAGCGTCGCCTCCGGGGTCACGCTGAAGGGCACCGGCACGTACTCCATGCCCGTGACGGTCCAGAGCGGCGGAACGATCGCGCCGGGAAACAGCCCCGGGACCATCTCAACCGGCAACCTGACGCTTGCCAGCGGTTCCACCGCCACCATGGAGATCGACGGCACGACCGCCGGTACCGAACACGACCAGATCGCCGTCACCGGGACGGTCACCATCAGCAACGCCACCCTTACCGTGGTGCTCGGCTACACGCCGTCGGTCGGACAAAGCTACGTGCTGATCGCCAACGACGGCGCGGATGCCGTCACGGGTACCTTCGCCGGCCTGTCGGAGGGCGCTTCCCTAACCGCCGGAGGCTATTCCTTCCAGATCAGCTACGCGGGCGGCACCGGCAACGACGTGGTGATCACGGCGATCGCCCAGGCCGCCTCGGCGGACGAGCCGACCGCCGCCGTCTCCGGATCCGCGGCCGCGGACACAATTCTCGGCGGCACTGGCGACGACCTGATCCGCGGGCTGGCGGGGGACGACACGGTGCTCGGTCTGGATGGCAACGACACGCTGAGCGGTGGGCCGGGCCTCGACCGTCTTCAGGGTAATGGCGGCAACGACCTGATCTACGGCAATACCGACGCCGATATCCTGTACGGAAATACCAAGAGCGATACGCTGTACGGCGGACAGGATACCGACGGGCTGTACGGCGGCCAGAACCAGGACCTGCTCTACGGCAACCGTGCCGAGGACACCCTTTGGGGCAATCTGGGAGACGACACGCTGTACGGCGGCCAGGGCGGCGATCGGCTGATCGGCGGGGCCGGGGGCGACCACCTCTGGGGCAATCTCGGAAGCGACACCCTGTCGGGAGGGCAGGGAGACGATATCCTGGTCGGCGGCGGCGGGACCGACCGTCTGGTCTTCACCGATGCCGGAGGCGCTGATCGCATCGCCGACTTCGTCCCAGGCGAAGACCTGCTGGTGGTGTCGGCCAACATCAATGGAACCGGCATTGCCACGGCCGACAGTCTGCTTGCGCGGGCCTTCGACAACGGGTTCGGCAGCACCCTGATCGACCTCGGAGAGGGCAACAGCGTCACCCTCGCCGGCATCGCTGCCGCCGAACTCTCCACCAATTCTTTTCTGATCGGCTGAGCGCCGGCGGACTCAGACCGGCGGAACGAAAGGGCCGGAACGCCACTGCCGCTTTGCGGAAAGCCCGGCGATGGACTACCATTACCGTCAAGGTCAGTCAGGGAGGCTGGCCGCGTTTGCAGAAGAGAAAAAAGCCATGCAAGCGGACCAAGCACAAGCGGCCCCCACGCCACCGATCCGTCTCGCGATCGCGTCCGCCACGGTTGCGGATCTGCGTGCAGCGCTCGCCGCCGGCCTGAAGGACATGCGGACCCGGCCGGCGCTCAGCCTCTTCTTCGGACTTGTCTATGCGCTGTTCGGCGCCGGACTGCTCGCCGGGCTCCTGGTCTTCGAGCAACTCTGGATCGCCATCGCCGTCGGCGTCGGGTTCCCCCTGGTCGCGCCGTTCCTGGCGGCCGGACTGTACGAGATGTCCCGCCGAATGGCGCGGGGCGAGCCGTTCACGGCCACAGATATCTTCCTGGTCATCTTCCGTCAGCAGCGGCGAGAATTCGGCTGGATGTCATTCGTCGTGCTCTTCGTGTTCTGGATCTGGGCCTATCAGGTCCGGATCGTCCTGGCGATCACGCTCAGCTACCACAGCTTCAGCTCGCTCGATAACCTGGTCGCGGCGGTGTTCACCACCCTGGACGGCGCGGTGTTCCTGGCGATCGGCAGTCTGATCGGTGCGTTCCTGTCCACCGTCCTGTATTCGATCACCGTGATCGCGATGCCCCTCCTCCTCGACCGGGAGGTGGATTTCGTGACGGCGATGATCACCAGCGTGAAGACGGTGGTCGCCAGTCCGGCGGTCATGCTCGGCTGGGGCGCGGCGATCGGCGCGCTCACCCTGCTCGCCATTGCTCCGGCCTTCCTCGGCGTGATCCTCGTCTTCCCGGTTCTGGGTCACGCCACCTGGCATCTGTACGAGCGGCTGATCTCCCGGGCGTGAGCCGCCGGTTTACGGCGACACCCGATCAGTTCGACCCGCCGGTTTTGCGGACGAAGCCGTCCCTGCTCCAGTATTCACTGCCGACCTGATGATGGCCGGTGAACAGGCCGTCGGGATCGTAGCGGTTCTTGATGGCCAGAAGGCGTCCGTAGTTCTCGCCCCAGGCGGCGCTCTGCCAGTTCTCCTCGTGGAAATTCATCTCGGCCGAATAGGATCCGGTATCCGGCTCGATGGCGCGGAACCGCTTATACACGCCTCTTATGCGCCGGGCCTTTTCCCGCAGGCCCGGCTCGTCCAGCTCCTGGCCGTCGACTCCGTCGATGACGGTCTGCTGCGCCCCCGCCACCAGAAGCAGGGCGAACGCGTCCAGGACCGAGGGGTGGACGGGCGTATCGCGGGCCTCGGCCAACCGCTCCTCGCTGGCCCCGGCCAGCCCTTTCTGGAAATGGAACGCGAAGCGCACCAGTTTCGCGGCATCGATGATGGTGTCGGCCAGCGTCGCTGCCTTGGTGTCCGCCAGCAGGCCCTGGGACAGCCACGCCGAACTCGTAGCCGGCCCAGAAGACGTTCGTCTCCCCATTGTCGCCGTTCCAGAAGAAGCGCTTGCCCGCATGGCTGGACGCCTGATCGAGCACGATGGTCTCGGGCATTTCGGTCGCCCGGAACTCGAGATCCCACCATTTCCGCGCCGGCGTGTCGTAGAGAACCAGGTCCTCAGTGAAGGAATAGGCTTCGCGCTCCGCCAGATCGAGCACCGGGGCCCAGATCCGCTTCACCGCCTCGGGTGCCAGATCGATGAAGGTCATCTTGACGAACATCCGGTTGTCCGGCGCGAAATGGACCTGCTCGCCCCAGGCGGCGTCGACCAGAATTCTCCCGGGCCACCGCGATGAAGGCCTCGACCAGGTCCCGAAACGCCTTTTCGTCCCGCGCCTGAAGGCCGAAGCCGATAAACCCGAACCGCTCGGGCAACTCCCGGGTAGCCAGGGTCAGTCGGGTGGTGATCCCCCAGCCGGCACCGCCGCCCTTCAGCGCCCAGAACAGGTCGCTGTGCTGATAGGCGTTGGCGACCAGGACCTCGCCGCTGGCGACGACGATCTCCGCCTCCAGCAGGTTGGCGGCCGTCATCCCGCCGTATTTGGAGAAGTGCCCGAAGCCGCCTCCCTGGGCATGGCCGCCGACGCCGACCGACGTGCAACCGCCGCCTTGGACGTAACGACCGTGCCTGACCACCACCTCGCCGTAGAGATCGATGAACTTCTCGCCGGACGCCACGCTGACGGCGGGTTGACCGGGTCCGCTGCCGCCCTCGGGCACGAAGCTGTCGTGCAGTGTGATTCCCGTCAGGTCCCTGGTCCAGACGAGCAGGCTGTCCGGAGCGTTGGACTGGCCGTAATAGGAGTGCCCGCCACCTTTGATGACGAGGCGGAGCTTGTGCTCGCGGGCGAAGGAGACGAGCGCGGCCACGTCCTTGGCGTTCCGGGGGATACCGACCTTGGCGCTCTGCGCGCTCTTCCAGCCGTCGAGCCAACCCTGGGACTGAGTAGAACCCGAGAAATCCTGAAGATAGAAGGGGTTCACCAGCTTCTTGCGAACCGCCTCGGTGATCTCGCCGCCGGTCTGCTCCATCAGGGCGTCCATCGCCGATCGGGACTCCTCCAGGGCCCCGTCGAGCCGTCCGGCAAGCGCCCGCCATTCCGCGGCGGTCGGCCAGTTGGCGTCGCTCGGCCGCACGCGCTCGGCCCGACGGACCGCCGCGCTGGCCGGGAAGGACGGGAATATTGACATCAGGCCCGTAGATGCGAGGAGACGAAGGGCGGTTCTACGGAGCATCGGGACCTCCAAGGCGATCATCGGCAAGAAAGAGACCAGACCTTGCCCCGGACCGCCTTCAATCGAAAGCGTGAATATCCCAGTCGCCTGGGCAGCCGACGTCCGGGAACGGATTTCGTCAGGGCCAGATCGCGTAGATATACACGGCATAGCCGGCAAGCAGGGTCGCCCCTTCCCACCGCGCGATCCGGAAGCCGGTCCAGGCGAAGGAGATCAGGAGAACGGTCACGCCGATCATCACGAGGTTGTCGAACCCGACAATCTCCTGCGGGACCGGGCTCGGCGCGATCAGAGCCGTCGCACCGCCGATGCCGAGAAGATTGTAGATGTTCGAACCGACGATGTTCCCGAAGGCGACATCGCCTTGGCGCCGGAAGGCCGCCAGAACGGAGGTGACCAGCTCCGGCAACGACGTACCGACGGCGACGATGGTCAGACCGATGACCGTTTCGGATATCCCGAACGACCGGGCGAGCGAAACCGCGCCGTCGACCAGGAAGGTGCCGCCGAGCATGACGAGAGCCAGACCGCCGAGGGTGATCGCGACCGGCAGGAAGATCCCGCTCTGGGCGTCGGATGACGGCACGGTTCCGGGATCGGCCGCCTGGAGTGCCGCCCCCTTGTCGTAGGCCGCACCATGGTCGGGCACGCTCTGCGTGTTCCGTTCCTGCCGGAAGGCCAGGTAGACATAGGCTCCCAGCGCGAGGATGAAAACGGACCCGAGCCAGCGCTCCATCGGCGCAACGGCGGCCAGCCCCGCGAACACGAGGGTGACGGCGATGAGCACCACGCCGTCACGCCGTAATGCGGGCCCAGTCACCGCGATGGGATACAGGATGGCGGAGACCCCCCGATGAGGAGGATGTTCGCGATGTTCGAGCCGACGATGTTGCCGAAGGCGATTCCGGGGGCACCGACAAGCGCCGCCTTGACGGAGGTGACCAGCTCCGGCATCGACGTCCCGAACCCGACCAGCGTCAGGCCGATGACCAGTGGCGAGACACCCAGCCGCCCGGCCACCCGCACGGCGCCGCGGACCAGGAGGTCTCCCCCAGAATGAGGAGCACGAGACCGCCGATGAGCGGAAGCCAGATTTCGAACATGTCCGCACCGATACCGGAAAGCCGTCATGTTGGGATCGGCGTCACGCGGCACAAGGTAAGCCGGTCCAGCCCGACGACGGGATCGGGGTAGCCGGCGCCCCCGCGCGCTCCTTAGTCGGGCCCGCGCGCCGCCACCAGCGCCCCCGGCCGCGGATGCAGGAACCGTTGGATCAGATAGGTCGCGACGGCGATGGCGACCCCGATGCCGTCGGTGATCAGCCCGCCTTCGATCATGAACAGGGCGGCGGCCACCAGCGCGACCCGGAGGATACCAGACCGTAAACCCGCCCATGAACCAGCCCTGCACCCCGGAGGAGAGCAGGAACACGCCGGCCACGGCCGTCGCCAGAGCACGGGCGATTTCGACAGCGCCCCCGTCCATCAGCAGCGCGCCGTTGTAGAAGAACATGAACGGCACGATGAACGCGGCGATTCCGATCTTGAACGACGCCACGGATGTCTCCATCGCGTTGGCGCCGGATATCCCGGCGGCGGCGTAGGATGGCCAAGCGCAACCGGCGGGGTGATCGCCGATACCACGGCGAAGTAGAACACGAAGAAATGCGCGGTCGAGCTGGTTGATGCCGAGCTCGACCAGTCCCGGCGCCACGACCGACGCGGCGACGGCGTAGGCCGCCGTCGTCGGCATGCCCATGCCCAGCAGGATGGCGATCGCCATGGCGAAGATCAGGGCGAGAAGCTGGCGAGGTGTCGGCGAGGCCGAGCAGCAGGTTGGAGAACCGCGCGCCCACGCCCGTGAGCGAGATCACCCCGACGATGATGCCGGCGCAGGCGCAGACCGACGATGATCTGGATCGACATGACGCCGGCGAGTTCGAACGCCTTGCTGGATCGCCCGCGGGCCCATGCGTGACGGTGTAAGCCAGCTGACGACCGCCGCCGACACGATCGCCAGGGTGCCGGCGCGGATCACCGAATAGCCCGAGGAACAGCGCGACGATCAGAATGATGATCGGGATGAACAGATAGACGCGGCGAACCATCGTCGCTGAAGCGCGGGCAGCTCGTCGTCGCGCATGCCCCGCATGCCGAGCTTTGCCGCCTCGAAATCGACCATGAAGAAAATCGAGACGAAGTAGAGGATCGCCGGAATGATCGGCGGCGACCGCGATCTCGGCATAGGGGATGCCGGTGATCTCCGCCATGATGAAGGCGCCGGCGCCCATGATCGGCGGCATGATCTGGCCGCCGGTCGACGCAGCCGCCTCGACCGCGCCGGCGGTTTTCTCGCGGATAGCCGACCTTCTTCATCAGCGGGATCGTGAGCGACCCGGTCGCCACCACGTTGCCGGCCGAAGTTCCGTTGATCATACCCATCAGGCCGGACGCGAAGATCGCGACCTTCGCCGGGCCGCCCCGGGCCCGCCCGGCCGCCGCGAAGGCGAAGTTGACGAAGTAGTCGCCGACCTTGGACGCCTGCAGAAACGCGGCGAAGATGATGAACAGAATGATGTAGGTCGAGGAGACCGCCGTGGTCGGCCCCAGGATCCCGGCGTCGGTATAGACCTGGCTGAAGAACCGGGTCCAGTCGATCGCCGGCGATTTCAGGAAGCCGGGCAGGTACTGGCCGGCGAAGACGTAGGCGAGAAACACCGCAGCGATCACCACGAGCGCCATGCCGGCAACGCGGCGCGTCATCTCCAGGATCAGCAGAGTCCCGGCGAGCGCCGCCAGCGAGATGCCGATCGGTGCGAACGGCGTACCGGTCGAGTTCCGCATCAGCGGTGCCGTAGATCGCGATCAGATACGCCGCGACGGCTATGCCGCAGACCGCCAGGACCGCGTCCGGCGCAGAGAAGCCGGCCCGGCGGCGGCGATGCAGCCACGACAGGACGATACCGCCAACGGTGGCGACCAGCAGCGGCGCCCCGTACAGCCAGGTCTCGTTGAAACGGATGCGCGCGTCGATCCCGTTCCACATCACGCCGTTGGCGATTTCGACGGCGAAGGACAGCGCCATGCCGAGCGCGAACAGCGCAGGCGCCATAAGGGGCAGCGCGATCCAGCCGAGGGTCCGGGTCTCGCCGGTCTCGTCCTCGGGGAAACTGGCCCCCGCGAACAGGATGAAGCCGATGATCAGCGCGCCGGCGACGTGGACGATGCGGAAGTTCCACGTTTCCATCGGGAAGGCGGGGAGAAATGGGATGTCGACAAGACCGCCGGTCATCGCCGAAATCGAGACGCCGTTCAGCGCGAAGACATGGAAGGCGGCGTAGAGGGTGCTCAAGGCCGCTACGACAACGGCGCCGCGCCCCTCGAAGACGCGACGGTTCGCCTCAACCGGCTCCTCGTCGACGCCGGCGGCTATGACCCGATCGTCTTCTCCCTGGGCACCCGGTCCCTCGGCGGTCTGCTGGCTCACGATCCTGTTCCCCCTTATGTCCGGCTCAAGCGAGAGCGCCGGACTGAAACGGTGGACCGCGCCTTGGGAAGCGCGGTCCACCGGTGTTTCATTGTCGAGTTCGTTCGGTGATCCCGGAGCGTCAACCGCGGGGCGTCAGCCGCCGTTGATCAGCGAAGCCGGAATGCTCGCCCCGTTCTCGTTGAACCAGCGCGCGGCACCCGGATGCCAGGGCAGGAACGTGTTCTTGTCCCAGTTGCCCACCACCGTCGACCGGGCGGCCTTGTGGATACCGACCATGCGGTCGTTATCCGACATCACCACCTTGGTCGCTTCGTACACGAAGGAGTCCGGCAGGCTGCAGTTGGCGATCGCGAAGTTCCACATCGATACCGAACGGGCCGGAGCGGACAGCGTCGTGTAGGTGCCGGCTCCGATCTCGAACGGCGACACCGGGAACGCGTCGAGAATCTTCTTCTGCTCGTCCTCGGTGAACTCGATGATGTTGATGCTGGTCTGAACCTCGAGCTGGCTGACCGCCGGCACCGGAACGCCGGCCGCGAACGCGATCACGTCCAGCAGATCGTCCTGGAGCTGACCGCCGAGATCGGACCAGCCGCCGTTGCGCCGCTCGAACTGGACGCCAAGCGCCTCGAGCATCTGCGGAAAGTAGGTGTCCGACGTCGAGCCGGCCGGACCGAAGCCGATCTTCGCGCCGGCGGGAATCTCCGAGATCTTGGTGATCCCGGACGACGCCAGCGTCGTGATCGAGAACGGCGTCTGATACATCGGGAACATCGCGCAGGCCTGGGTCATCTGCAGACCCGGAGCGATGGGGTTTTTGCCTTCCATCAACTCCCGCGCCGGACCCATCGTGGTCATGCCGAAGGCGGCATCGCCCGTATGGACGAGAGCCATGTTCTGCATCGGCCCGCCGGTGACTTCGGCACCGCCGGAAATGCCGAGCTGGTCGGCGACCAGGTTGGCCCAGCCGGAGCCGTAGGCGAAGTAGGTTCCTCCCTGGGAGGCGGTGGCGACGGTGAAGCTGGAGGGCCAGTCGCTGCGGTCCTGGGCGCCGGCGATCGACGGCACAAGCGCAAGGGCAGCGATCGCACCAAGTAGCGTGGAGCGTTTCATCGGCTTCCTTCTCGTTATGGTATAGTTGTGGGTCCGAATTTCTCGGTTATCTTAATTTTGCGTATGACAGATAAGTGGGCGGACGAATATGACAAGATGCCCGGCGCGGGCGGGCGAAAATATTCCCGCCGGGGCGGTCCCGTACCACGCCCCTCCGCCCGTGTCGGGTCTATCCGATGGCACGGCGGATGGCCGACCGGCGAGACGGGCCGACAGCCTCCGGGCGTCGCGCGGCGTCAGCGCCCGGCGAAGACCGGCTTGCGCTTCTCCATGAACGCCGCGCGGCCTTCCTGATAGTCGGAACTGTTGAAGCAGCGATCCACCAGCGCCTGAATGGCGGCCGAGTTCGAGATCGCCCCGCGCCTTGACCAGCTCGTCGATCGTCGTCTTGGAGGCCTCCATCGACAGCGGTGCGTTCTGGGCGATCTCGGCGCACATCGCACTGACCGTGTCCTCGAGCGCGTCGGGGGCGACGACATCGTTGATCAACCCCATGGCCAACGCCTGCTCGGCCGAGTACCGGCGGGCGGTGAACAGGATCTCCTTGGCCTTGGACGGGCCGACGAGGCTCACCAGCCGGGTCAGGTTGGTGGTGTCGTAGGCGATACCGAGCCGGGCGGCCGGAATGCCGAAGACCGACCCCTCGGCGGCGATCCGCAGATCGGCGGTCATGGCGATGCCCAGCCCGCCGCCCATGCAGAAGCCCCGGATCATCGCAACCACCGGCTTGCGGAATCCGATGATCACCTCACGGGCGTCGCGCGAGATCTGAGCGTAGCGCTCGGCGGCGGCGGCATCGGCCCGGTTCTTGTCGAACTGGGAGATGTCGGCCCCCGCGGTGAACGCCTTGTCGCCGGCGCCGGTCATCACCACCGACCGTACTCCCTCGTCCTCGGCGAAAGCGGCGAATGCCCGCGATATCCCCTCCCACATCTCCAGCGAGATCGCGTTGCGCCGCTCCGGCTGATTGATGGTGAGCCAGCCGGTCGCGTCGCGAATATCGGCCAGGATCTTTCCGGTGCCTGTATCGACCATGGTGCCGTGTCCTCTCTAAACCGTCCCGGCGGCACGAAGCGCCTGGATCTCGTCGTCTGAGTATCCCGCTTCGCGCAGGATCTCGTCCGTATGGGCGCCGATGGCCGGGGTGCCGCCCCGCATCTGGCACGGCGTCCGGGACATCTTGACCGCCTGGCCGACGACGCGAAGCTTCTTTCCGTCGGCGGCCGTCACCTCCGGGTCCATCTCCAGCGTCTTGACCTGAGGGTCGGCGAAGGTCTGGTCGACGGAATAGATCGGTCCCGCCGGCACACCGGCCTCGGCCAACTTATCGATCCAGTGCTGGGTGCTCCGCGTCACGGTCCGCGCCTCGATCTCGGCGTTCAGGCGGTCGCGGTTTGCCAGCCGGTCCTTCGGGTCGGCGAAGTCGGGATGGTCGAACAGCTCCGGAGCCCCGATCGCGTCGCACATCCGCCGGTACAGGTTCTGGGCCGAGGCCTGGATGATGATCGCGCCGTCCTCGGTCTTGAAGACCCCGGTGGGAATATGAACCGGATGGTTGTTGCCCGCCTGTTTCGGGACGTCGCCGTTCATCAGATAGCGGGCCGCCTGCAGGTCCATCATCGCGATCTGCGCCTCGAGAAGCGACGTCCTGACCCATTGGCCCTGCCCCGAGCGTTCGCGTTCGTAGAGCGCGATCATGATCCCCATGGCGAGATTGAATCCGGCCGACAGGTCCGCGATGGGAATGCCGACACGGACCGGCCCCTGCCCGGGCAGTCCGGTGACCGACATCAGCCCGCCCATACCCTGGGCGATCTGGTCGAGGCCGGGTCGGCCGCTATAGGGCCCCTCCTGTCCGAAGCCCGAGATACTGCCGTATACCAGCCGAGGATTGACCGCCGCGAGCGTCTCGTAGTCGATGCCCAATCGATGTTTCACGTCGGGACGGAAGTTCTCGACGACGACATCGGCCTTCTCGACAAGCCGCAGGAAGACGGCCCTGCCCTCCTCGGATTTCAGGTTCAGGGTAAGGCTGCGCTTGTTGCGATGCAGGTTCTGGAAGTCGAACCCGCCCCGCTCGCCCCCGAGTGAGTCCGTCCCGACCGAGGGCGGAAGCTCGATCTTCACGACGTCCGCGCCCCAATCCGCGAGCTGTCGCACCGCGGTCGGACCGGCCCTGGCCCGCGTCAGATCGAGCACGAACAAATCGCGAAGGGGTCCGGTTGTCATCGCCGATGTCCTCCCTGGGCCGCCGGACGGGTCGCACGCCCGCCGCTTCGACCCGCTCCTAAGGCTTAACCGTTTGGCATACAATTTTAAGCAGGGTCAACCGGCCTTCGCTATACTGATCCGGATGCAGGGCCTATGAAGGGCCGCGACGGAGGACGTGCGGCGCGGGGTCCGCGGATCGGGTCTTCTATTTCGGAAGGGACATGCATGGCGAACACCGGTACGGAGCCTCTGGCGCTGGTCGACGACACCGGAGACAGTCTGCCGGCGGCGCCGAACGACAACGACCTGGTCGGCCGGCTACTGGTCAGCCAAGTCGCCTCCAAGCTTCGGGACATGATCATCCAGGACGAACTGAAGCCAGGAACCCGCATCCGGGAACGACAGCTCTCGGAGCGGCTGAACGTATCGCGCACGCCGCTCCGCGAGGCGATCCGGATCCTGGTCAGCGAGCGGCTGGTACACAGCCTGCCCAACCGCGGCGCCGTGGTGGCGAGCCCTGACATGCAGGAGGTCCGCCAGCTTCTGGAGGTTCTCGGCACGCTGGAAGCGCTCGGCGGTCAGCTCGCGACCGAAGTCGCCAGCGACGACCGGATCGAGGAGATCCTGGCGCTGCACCACGACATGCTGTCCGCCTACTACCGCAAGGACAAGCTGGTCTATTTCAAGCTCAATCAGGCGATCCACAAGGGCATCGTCGCCGCCGGCGGCAACACGGTCCTGGTGGACACGCACGCGCAGCTCAACGCTCGGCTCTACCGCATCCGGTATATCTCCAACCAGCGCAACGATCGCTGGCACGAGGCGGTCGAGCAGCACGAGCAGATTGCCGAGGCCCTCAAGGCGCGCGATGCCGGGCGTGTGGCGACCCTCATGCGCGAACACATCGGCCATACCTGGGTGAAGGTCACCTCGATCGACGACTGATTCAAATTTGGTATGCCAAAATCCCGTTGACGCTGCTCCTGCCGGTCGACCACTATTCTCGGACAACCAACGAATGTGCGCGGCGAAACAACCGCCGACGCCGAGAAAAGAACCAAAGGGAGGAAGCGACAATGGTGCGCACTTATGGAACGCGCAGATGTCTGGTTGCGGCAATCGCCGCCGGCCTCGGGCTGGTGGCGGCGAGCGGCGCCCCGGCCTTGGCCCAGGACAAGCCCGCCATCGAGGTGGTGACCCATGCCGGTGCCGGCGGCGGCACGGACGTCAATTCCCGCATGATGATGCTGCGAGGCCGGCGCGAGCTCGGTCAGGACATGGTGATCGTCAACAAGCGCGGCGGCGGCGGTGCCGCGGCGATGAACTACTTCCTCACGCGGCCGGCGGACGGCAACACCATCATGACCTTCACCGTCGGCCACGCCATCACCATGGCGATGGGCAAGACCGCGCTGACGGTCGACGACATGGCGCCGATCGCGCGCGGCACCAACGACCCGCAGATCCTGATGGTCAACTGCAAGACCTCGCCGTACAAGACGCCGGAAGACTTCGTCGCCGGCATGAAGAACGGCGACGACATCAAGTTCGGCGGCACCCATACCGGCACCATCGACCACATCACCGTCTATCTCTGGGCCAAGCGGCTCGGCCAGCCGATGCCGACCTACATCCCGTTCAAGGGCGGCGGAGAGCTCGCCACCCAGCTGGTCGCGGGTGCGGTGGATGTCGGCGTCCTGAACCTGTCCGAGGCCACCGCCCCCATCGAGGCGGGCGACATCTGCCCGCTGGTGATCCTGGCGGAAGATGGCATGGAGCCGATTCCGTCGGCCAAGTCCTCGAAGGAGCTCGGCATCAACCTCGTGCTGTCGACCACCCGCGGGTTCGTAACCCATTCCGGCGTCGACGAGGCGCGACGGGCCGAGCTCGAAGCCGGACTGTCGAAGGCGATGGACCACTCGCTCTACCAGGCCTACCTGATGAATTCCGGCCTCGACGCGACCTCGCCGCAGCCCTCCGGCCCCTGGGGCAAGCAGATCAAGGCGATGGTCGACGAGTTCGGCCCGGCGCTGAAGGAAATGGGCCTGGTCCAGTAGACCTCCTTCCCATCCCCTGACCCAGGAGAAGACGGTGCGCCCCTCGTGGGCGCACCGTTACCCCCCGGACATGCGCAATCTCGTTCTCCCCGCCCTCATCGTCGGCTTCTCGCTCGTCGTCATCTGGGCTTCGTTGCAGCTTGATGTGTCGCCGCCCATGATCGTCGGCGAGAGCATGCAGCCGCGCGTCTTCCCGATCGTCCTGATGATCATCAACCTTGGGCTCGCGGTGGCTCTCGCGCTGCAGTACCGCATCGCCCCGCCAAGACCCGTTCGCCTGGAAGGCATCACGACCTGGGGCACGATCGTCCTGTTCGCCGTGTTCTTCGTGCTGACCGTTTATGTCGACATGATCATCGCCATCGCGGTGACCGTGTTCCTCATGTGCCTGCTGTGGGGCGAGCGCCGGCTACCCGTCGCCCTGGCCGTCTCGGTGATCACGCCGTCGACGGTATTCCTGCTGTTCGACAAGGTCCTGCAGATCCGGTTCCCCCGGGGGCTGTTCACCAACTGGTATTACGGATAGGCGGCGCGCGATGATGGATGCCCTCCTCGCCATGGGATCGGTCGTCTTCGACCCGTACCTGCTCCTTCTCATCTTCCTGACCACCATCGTCGGCGTGATCATCGGCGTTCTGCCCGGCCTCGGGGCGACCACCGGCGCGGCGCTGCTGCTGCCGTTCACCCTGACCATGGAACCGGTGCACGCGATCGCCGTGCTGGCGACGATCTACGTCTCGGCGACCTTCGCCGGATCGATCACGGCGATCCTGATCAACACGCCGGGAACGGCCGCCGCCGCCGCGACGACCTTCGACGGCTATCCGCTGGCGAAACGTGGCGAGGCCGGCCGGGCCCTCGGTATCGCCGTGGTATCCAGCACGGTCGGCGGCATTTTCTCGATCATCGTGCTGTGCATTGCCGCGCCGCTGCTGGCGCGGGTCGCCTATGAATTCCGTCCGCCCGAGTATTTCGCGCTGGCCGTGTTCGGCCTCTCGATGCTGGCCTCGATCAGCGCCGGCGGCGCGGTGCGGAATGTGATCGGCGGCGTCTTCGGCGTCTGGCTTGCGACCATCGGCGCCGAACCGACCACGGGGATCGAACGGTTCATGTTCGGCAATTACGAGCTCTACGAAGGCCTGTCCTTCGTCCCGGTCTTCATCGGCCTGTTCGCGATCTCGGAACTGCTCGTCCAGTCGAAGCATGTGAACCGGGCCATCGTGGCCGTCCGCCTGAAGGCGGTGAAATTGCCCAGCCGCGAAGACTACAGACGCATATGGCGGACTGTGTTGCGATCCTGCGGCATCGGGACCTTTATCGGCGTGCTGCCGGCGGAGGGGGCGACCGTCGCCTCGATGATCGGCTACGCCGAGGCCCGCCGCTGGTCGAAGAACAAGGAGGAGTTCGGCAACGGATCGGTCGAGGGCATCGCCGGGGCCGAGGCGGCCAACAACGCCGCGACCGGCGGCGCCATGGTACCGACCATGGTGCTCGGCATTCCGGGCAGCGGCACGACGGCGGTCATTCTCGTCGGCCTGCTGGTGCACGGCCTGCGCCCCGGTCCCTACCTCTTCACCGAGCAGGTGGACACGGTCTACCAGATCTTCGGCGCGATGCTTGTCGCCAACCTGATGTTCATGGCGATGGGCCTGTATGCGGCCACGCTGTTCGCGCGCATCTCGCTCGTCCCGTCCAAGATCCTCTGGCCGATGGTGTTCGCGCTCTCGGTGATCGGCGCCTATGCGCTGCATTCCTCCCTGCTCGATGTCTGGATCGCCCTGGTCTTCGGGGTGATCGGATTCCTCGCGCGCCGGCACGGCTTCGCCGTCGCGCCGATCGCCGTCGGCCTGATCCTCGGCGAGATGGTCGAGACCAACCTGCAGAACTCGCTGAAGATGTTCAACGGCGACTGGTGGCTGATCTTCACCCAGCCGCTGGCGGCGCTGTTCCTGTTCTTCGCCTTCCTCGGACTGTTCGGGTCGGCGATCTTCGCCTGGCTGCGCGCCCGCCTCTGGTCCAGCGGCTAACCGGGAGAGACGGATGCGAATCACCGATGTGAGGGTCCGGCGGCATCGCGGCGAGGGCGGCAACCCCTACTCCGCCGAGATGGTCGTGGTCGACGTGGCGACCGATGCTGGGATCACCGGGATGGGCTTCGCGAACGCCCCGCCCCGCATGGGATCGATCATCGCGCAGTTCGTCGAGAACGTCTTTCTGCCCGCCGCCCTGGACGCCGATCCGCGCCTGACCAGCGACCTGTGGCGGCGGCTGCAGGGCGAAACCCTGCCCCGGCGGGGCGGCGACGGCATCGCCCGCTACGCCCTCGCCGCCATCGACATGGCCTGCTGGGACATCCGCGGCAAGGCGGCAGATCAGCCGGTCAGCGCGCTGCTGGGCGGATACCGGCGGCTGGTGCCGACCTATGCGAACTGCGCCCATCACATGGCACCGGACGCCCTGGCCGAGCGCGCCGCCTCCTATGTCGCCATGGGCCACCGGGCGTTGAAGATCCGCGGAACCCGAGGCTATGTGACCCCGCGGGAGGCGACCGACCGTGTTCGGGCGGTGCGCGAGGCGGTCGGACCGGACGTGAAGCTCATGGTCGACGTCAACGGGACCTGGGACGTCGACACGGCGATCCAGCAGCTCAAGGCGTGGGAGCCCTGATGATGTCTACTGGCTCGAGGAGCCGGTGCCGCCGCACGACATCCCCGGATATGCGCGGGTCCGCGCCCGGGCCGGGCGGACCTATATCGTGGGCGGCGAGCAGAATGTGGGGATCGCCGAATTCCGTGCCCTGATCGAGCAGGGCGGCGTGGACATGGTCCAGCCGAACGTGATGATCACCGGCGGCATCACGGACTGGCTCCGCATCCACGCCTACGCCACCTCGATGAATGTCCCGGTCTCGCCCTGGAACCTGCAGAACGTCCACATCCATCTGGCCGCCGGCCTGCCGAACGTGCGGTGGATCGAATACTTCATGGCCGACAACGCGCTGCTGGAGTTCCAGACCCAGCTCTTCGCCGGCGCGCCGTTCGAGGAGGAGGTGACCGAGGACGGGGTCCATGTGGTCGCGCCCTCGGCCCCCGGACTGGGACTCGCCCTGGATCCGGAGGTGGCGGCGAGGTCGCTCGTCACCGACTGAAGCGACGGACCGGGCGTGCCCATGACGCGCTCCAATCAACGAGGGTGGAACGTTACCGATTCCCGCCGGGCCAGACCGGGTGGTGGTCGTCGATGACGAAGGCATGGGCATGGCGGACGGGTCGATGGCTGTGGGCGCCGTCCGGGCGCCATTCGGCGAGACCGTCCGCGTGGTGCGGGTCATCGGCATGGCCGTGGGCATGGGTCAGGCCCTCATGCTCGTGCTCGATGACCTCGGGATCGTCGGCGGGCCAGAGCAGCGCGGCGGCGATCGCCCCCAGGGCCGCCCCGGCCGCCAGAACGACGAAGGTGTTGGGCAGGCCGATCAGCGGCCCCAGCCATCCTGCCGCCGGATAGGCCACCAGCCAGCAGGCATGGGACAGGGCGAACTGGGCCGCGAACAGCGCCGGGCGGTCCTCGGGATGGGCGGACCGCCGCAGCAGCAGCCCCGACGGCGTCATGATCAGCGAGGCCCCGGCGCCGATGACGGCCCAGAGCGCCATCGCGGCGGCGTAGCCCGGCGCCAGGACGCCGAGCGGCAGGACCACCGCCAGGAGCCCCGCGCCCGCCAGCATCACGCCGCGCGGCGCGCGCTCGTCGAGCAACCGGGGGAGCACCAGCGCCACGACCATCGATCCGACCCCATAAGCCGCGAACAGCAGCGCCACATCGGTGTCGCCGCCGCCGAGGACGTCGCGGACATAGACCACCGTGTTCACGATCACCATGGAGCCGGCGGACGACACGGCAACGCTCAACGCCAGCAGCCCCCGCAACCTCGGCGTGCGCAGGTAGATGAACATCCCCCGGGTCAGCCGCTCGCGGAACGGCCGGACCACGCTCTCGGTCCGGATGGCCGGCAGGACCACGGAGACCACCAGGGCGGCCGACGCCAGGAACGCGACAGCGTTGCCGACGAACAGCCAATGGAAGCTGACCACGGTCAGCAGCAGCGCCGCCAGCATGGGGCTGACCAGCGACTCCATGTCGTAGGCGAGACGGGAGAGGGACAGGGCGTTGGTGTAGTCCTTCTCATCGGCCAGAATGTCGGGGATGGTCGCCTGGAAGGTCGGCGTGAAGGAGGCCGAGCAGGCCTGGAACAGGAACACCAGCAGGTAGACCTGCCAGACCGCCGTCACGAAGGGCAGTGCGAGCACCATGCCGGCCCGGCAGAGGTCGAGGGCCACCAGGAACTGCCGACGCGGCACCTTGCTGGAGAGGGCCGCGGCAACCGGCGCGAGCCCCACATAGGCCACCATCTTGATCGCCAGGGCGGTCCCCAGCACCTGGCCGGCGCGCTCCCCGGCGAGGTCATAGGCGAGCAGCCCGAGAGCCACGGTCGTCAGTCCCGTTCCGACCAGGGACAGCACCTGGGCCAGGAAGAGGTGCCGGTAGATTCTGTTGCCCAGGACGGTCAGCATCTTGGTCTCCGGTCAGAGGCGTGGCGGGAATGGCCGGCAGCCGGCCCGCGTTTCACCGCTCGAGGGGACCGCCCGGCGTCGCCGGGTGGACGCCGTCGCCGCGAGACCCTCATCGACCATCGCGATCAAGCCCGTCTCGATCCAATGACGATGATCCCGTGGTAGCAGACGGATGGCGGATCGTACATGAAACGGATCCTCGAGGGGATCCACTGCCCGGCTCGGCAGGGTCTCCGTTGCGGCTCCGGCGGTATCGCCTCGGTCCCCGAATTGGTCCGGCATGACTTTCTCTTACCCGCTTAGAGTTGAGGGTGTAGAAACACCGGGACCGGTTCGACACCCTGTCGATCCGGCCCGATTTGGACTTGGGACACGATCCACCTGCCGCGCTCCAGTATCGTCCTGCGACGCGGTTCCGGTAGCCACGACATCATGACATCGATCCTCGTCGTCACCGATACCTGGAAGCCGCAAGTGAACGGTGTCGTGAGGTCGCTGGAGAACACCATCGGCGAGTTGGTTGCGATGGGGGTCCGCGTCGAACTTCTCTCACCGGGCGAGTTCCTGACGCTTCCATGCCCGAGCTATCCGGATATCCGTCTGTCCCTGACCAACAGGACGGCCATCCGGAAGCGGATCTTGGAGCGCGGGTGCGATCACCTGCATATCGCCACCGAAGGACCGCTCGGATTGCTGGCGGCGGCGGCGGCGCGGCAGATCGGCATCCCCTATACGACCAGCTACCACACGCGCTTTCCCGAATACCTGGCGGCGCGCTGGCCGCTGCCGGTCCGGTGGTCCTACGCGTGGCTGCGTCGCTTCCACAATCTCGGCTCCGGGTGCATGGTCGCGACCGAGACACTCATGCGGGACCTGGACCAACGCGGATTCCGCAACCTGATGCCATGGTCGCGCGGGGTGGATTCCGACCTTTTCCGTCCGGTCGAAGACTCCGGTCTGCCGGATGATCTGGCACGTCCGGTCTTCATCAATATTGGCCGGGTCGCGATCGAGAAGAACATCGAGGCGTTCCTTGATCTTGATCTGCCCGGCTCGAAGGTCGTGGTCGGAGACGGACCGCGTCTGGCAAGTCTCCGGCGCAAGTATCCTGACGTCGTCTTCACCGGCGAGAAGGTGGGTGAGCAGCTCGCCAGACTGTATGCCGGCGCCGACGTGTTCGTGTTTCCATCGCGTACGGACACCTTCGGCCTCGTCCTTCTGGAGGCCTTGTCATGCGGCGTTCCGGTGGCCGCCTATCCGGTCACCGGGCCGCGCGACATCGTGGGGGACAGCGGCACCGGCGTGCTGAGCGACGATCTCCGGCACGCGGCCTTGAGCGCGCTCAGCATTCCGAGGGCGCGTTGCCGCGCGCATGCCCTGCGCTACAGCTGGCCATCCTGCGCCCGGCAGTTCCTGGAGAACGTCTTCGCAGCCCAGGCCGCACACAGGGCCGTCGGGACGGAGACAGCGCTCTGAAGCGCCGCGGCATAGACGGCAGATGCCCCGACCACGTTCCCCGCCGCGTCTGGTGCTCCCCCGCGCCTACTGCCGGACCAGTGCGATCTGGCGGACATCGATGAAGCCGCCTCGAAAACCGCCTTCGCAATAGGCCAGGTAGTAGTCCCACATGCGCCGGAAACGCGTGTCGAAACCCAGCGGTTCGATGCTCGGCCAGCTGGCGTGGAAACGCCGACGCCAGCAAGCGAGTGTCCGGGCGTAGTCCAGACCGAAGGCGTCTTCGGCGTCGATGCGCAGGCCATGTGCCCCGGCCAGCTCGCCGATATGACGCCGGGTCGGCAGCATGCCGCCTGGGAAGATATAGCGCTGGATGAAGTCGGGATTCGCCCGATAATCCTCGAACCCGTCTTCGGCGATGGTGATGATCTGCAGCGCGACGCGGCCGCCGGGTCGCAGCCGGTCCCGCAGCTGCCGGAAGAAGTGGGGCCAATACGCCTCCCCCACCGCTTCGAACATCTCGATCGAGGCGATGGCGTCGAACTGCCCGGTAACGTCCCGGAAGTCGCGGATCTCGAACCGGGTCCGGTCGGCAAGATCGCAGCGACGCGCCCGCTCGACGGCATAGGCGTGCTGCTCCTTCGAGAGGGTGATTCCGAGCACCTCGACCCCGTGCTCCCGGGCCGCATGGCTGGCGAACCCACCCCAGCCACAGCCGATATCCAGGACCCGCTGGCCGGGACGCAGTTCGAGCTTGACGGCCAATCGACGGTACTTGGCCTCCTGCGCCGCCGCGAGATCCTCCACGCCGTCGTCGAAGACGGCGCTGGAGTAGGTCATGGAGCGGTCGAGCCAGAGGGCGTAGAAGTCGTTGCCCAGATCGTAGTGGAAGGCGGCGTTGCGGCCGCTTCCCCGCCGCGTGTTCCGGTTCATCCAGTGCAGCAGGCGGCGCGTCAGGACCCGGATCAGGCCGTCCGGATTGCCCTGGTTGAACAGGTACTTGTTGCGCTCGAACAGTTCGATGACGGCGACCATGTCCGGGCTGTCCACCGCCCCGTCCATATAGGCCTCGGCGAAGGCGAGATGGCCGCCGACGAGGAATCGCTTCCCCACTTTCGGGTCGTGCAGCCGGAGCATCGCGTCGGGTCCGGGCGCCCCGCTGTCGAACTCGGCCCGACGCCCGTCCGCCAGAACCACCGTTAGCCGGCCGACCGCCAGACGCTCCAGCAACCCGAACACCGTACGGGTCCAGGCGTCGAGCCCCGGGAGGCGCGGCGGTCGCGAGGCAGGCCGGTCCCGCCGCCCTCGCGTTCCGGTTCTGGAGCGTCGGTCATGGCGCTAGCTCCCGGATCGGCCTTGGGCGGAAAGAAGCTCCGGCGTCGGGCGCCCGTCGCCATCGGTGACGTAAAGCGGATCGAAGTCGCGGGCGAACCGCGCGGCCAGCCGGTGCGTCGGGCGGTAGCTCACGCTCAGCGGATCGGTCATCGCGCAATAGGTGCGCGGCGCCTCCCGCCAGGTCTGGCGCATCTGACGGAGGTTGCCGATCCGGACGGTGCCGCCGAACCGGGCGAGAGGGCCGAGGAAGCTGATCACCGACTGAGCCGCGTCGAAAGATCGGCGGCGGGACCAGGCATGGCCGGCCGCATGGCGGGCGAGGCGGAGCTTCCGGCCGCGAAACCGCAGCAGGTCCGCCACATAGGGCACGACCCGTTCGAGCGGCTCCTTCGGCCATTCGACGACCTTCTGACCGTCGAGATCGCACAGACGCAGGTCGGGCATAAGCCGACCCGCTCGGGCCGCCTCGTCGAAATAGGGCGTGCCGACGATCGGAATGGTGAGGGACAGCAACCCCGGCAGGGGCGTGTCGATGCTGTCGAGCAGCGCCTCGACCTGCCCGTCGACCTCGGCGACGGTCTGCTGGGTGAAATCGAGCATCATCCCGTAGTCGAAATGGATGCCGTGCTCGGCACAGACCCTGGAGACGGTGCGGGGATCCGACGACAGGCTCTGGCGCTTGTTGAAGCTCTTCAGGACGGCGGGGTCGAACGACTCCACGCCGGAGAACAAGGCCTTGCAGCCGTTCGCCGCGACGAAGGCGAGGTTGCCCGGGATCTTGAAGAAGTCGCCGGTGACCAGCGCGCCCCAGCCCCTGAAATCGCCGCGTCGCCACCGCGCTCCCAGCAGCTCTACGCGCCGCTCGAAATCCGCGCGGTTGTTGCCGTAGAAGTTGTTGTCCAGGACGGCGACGTACGGTCTGCGGCCGACAGCGTCCAGCTGGCGGTTGATGTCGTCGCAGGAGTAGGCCTGATAGGCCCTGCCCTCGCCGGTCAGCGAACAGAACGCACAGCTGAAGTTGCAGTTCCTGGTCGTCTCCACGTAGCCGAGGCCGTAGGACCACCCGGCCATGTCGAAGCGCGGCACCGGCTCCTCGGCGCGGTGGCCCGGTCCCAGCACCGCGTCGATCAGGTCGTCGAGGGATTCGACGTCGCCCTGGCACACATGGTCGAAAACGCTCTCGCACAGTTTCGGCAGCGCGCGGGCGATGGGTCCGCCGATCGCGACGATGACGTCCGGCACGCGCGTCGCGGAAATAGGCGGACAGTTGGCGGGCCCGGTCGAACGAGACGGTCAGGCCGGTGAGGACGACCAGATCCGGCCAGCCGTAGATCTTCCGGTCCAACAGGGCGCCGTGATGCAGCTTCGTCATAGACCCGGATGTCGGCCCGCTCGCGGCAGAACCGGCCCGCGAGATAATAGGGCGCCATCGAGCGGGGGATGAAGGCGCGCGCCGGCGCCGCCGAGCGCCAGGGATCGACATAGGCGTTGACGATCAGAACTCTCGGCCGCCGGTTCGGTGTCACGTCGATTCCTGGTCCCCGTTTGGTATCCCGACGCTCAGACCTGATCCAATCCAGCGAAGATCCCGAGCACGAAAATAGCGTAAACGCCTATGATCGTGTGAGAAATGATCGGCGGCACAATGCTGCCGGACCGCATGAACAACCACCCCCACAGCAGCGACGGCAGAATCACGGCCAGGGAGACCAGGGGGTCGAGATGGGCGTGCAGCACCGCGAACAGCAGCGTGGCCACACCGTTCGCGATCCATCCCGCATACCCGACCACTCCGGTCAGGAAACTCTGCAGCGGCGCCTGGATCGCGCAGCGGACGGCGAACTGCTGGAACAGGACCGAGAAGAGATAGATCCCGAGACCGGCCGCATAGAGCTCGACGCTGTCCACTTTGGTGCCGTCATCCAGGACGAAGAAACTGAACAGAGGCTCGCGCTGGGCCGTCGCCGACTGCGGTCAGGGAGATGAGCGCGTACTTGAAGGCGGTCATCGCCCCGCAGAATCCGGCCGACCAGACGATGGCCTCGACCACGTCCCGGCGGCTGGGACGGGTCAGGCCGACGGTCTTAGAGGTGGGCGAAATCCAGCGGTTGATCAGAAAGGCGATCACCACGAGGGTCAGAAGCGCGATCACCGGGCCGAAATCGAAGAACTTGTCCCGCGCAAGCCTCTGCATCGGCTCCAGCATCAGCGTGAACACGCTGAAGATCGTCAGGATGGCGACGATGAAACGGCCGGTCGCGGCCCGTTCCTGCTCCCGCCTGGCGGTCCGCTCGAGGAACTCTACCCGCTCGCTCTCGTCGGAGATCATGACGAGAATGCCGATCCTGTCTCCGGTCTCCTTCCGCCGCAACAGGACCGCGCGGACGCTCAGGTGGAGAGTGCCGGACTCCCCCTGCAGGCTGATATTGGCGACGTGTTCCCCGTCCGGCTGCCGGATCGCCTCGAGCACGCAATCGGTGAAATCGTCCAGGCCCTCAAGGGGAAGAAACACCTCGGCCACGGTTCGCCCGACCACATTGGCGGCGTCCAACCCGAAGATCGCCTCCGCCCCGGGATTGAAGGTCGTCAGCTGGCCTTGCGGGTCGATCGTGATGATCCCGTCCCGGGACGACGCGACGATGTCGTCCGTCATGGCGGCCGGCAAGACTTGGGGCGGGCTCGACGCTGTCATGCGAATGTCACTCTCAACGCGTGTACCCGGCGAGGGCATATGGGGACGGCGTCGGCGCTTGCATGGGCTTCTATTGCCGACGGGAACGACTGGCAACACCCAACCCGCCAGAAACCGGCTCGGGACTCGTCCGCTGGCGCTTCATTCACTGCCAAACCGCCGAACGTCCGGGGCATGCCCGAAAGGTCACGGCGGCTGATCTACTTTATCGTATTGTTTTATAAATAAATTCACCGGCCAACTTGGATCAAGAAGTGATTCGAGATGGTCGGATTTTGGTTCGAGACCCAGCGAATGAACAGCCAGACGGTCCCGGCGTCCTTGCCGCCGCGCATCTCGATCAGAACCTTCCAGGCACGCCGTAACGTGAAGACGTAGCTGAACAGCTCGCTGGGTGACTTCCCCTCGCTGACGTCGCGGAATCGCCCGTGAAAGCGGTCGGAGAAGGTGCAGGGCGCGACTTCACCGGAAGAAGTTCCGTCCAACGATGCGTTCCGCGCGCATCTCGGAGAAGCTCGCCTCGGTCGCATTGTACTTGAGAACGTGGCCCTCCCGATCCAGCAGGATCGCGCCGACCGGAAGCCCATCGAGACTTTCGTCGTCCATCGAGAGCGCCGACGTGGATATGTCGACGTCGTCTATCGTGAAGAACTCCTTCAGCCCTTCGACCGAGGGGCTGGTGCGGAATCCCGTCGGCACGATGACCCGGTCCGTCGGCAGCACAACGAAGACCGTGGTCCCGACACCCGGTTCGCTGTTCACGAACAGCGAACCGCCATGGCATTCGACGAGTGCCTTCGTGATCGGCAGCCCCAGACCGGCCCCCTGGGTATTGGCGGACGCCACCGGGTCGACTCGGCCGAACGGTGCCAGGGCCGTCGGCAGGTCTTTCGCTGCGATCCCCCGCCCCGTATCCGATACGACGAAGCACAACCGACCGTCGTCAAGAATCTCGGTCCCGAGGCGGATCGTACCACCTGGCCGGGTGGAACTTCTGGGCATCGGAGATGAGGTTGACCAAAGCCTGGCGGGTCAACCGCGGGTCGATGTTGACCCGCACGGTCTCGACGATCCGGCCGAGCTCCAACGTGGGCCCGGCGCCGTCATTGACCGTTTTTGACAGGCGAAGCACGTCGTCGAGCAGCTCCGGCAGTTCGGTGATCTTCTCGTTCAGGTCAATCCGTCCGCCTTCCAAGCGGGCCAGATCCAGGATGTCGCTGACGACGTCCAGCAAGTGCTGGCCGGCAAACATGATGTTCCCGGCGTAACTGCTGTATTTTTCGTTGCCGAGGGGGCCCAGCACCTCTGACTTGAGCATTTCCGCATACCCGATGACGGCATTCAGCGGTGTCCGCAGTTCGTGGCTCATGTTTGCCAGAAAGGCACGCTTGGGCGTCGTTCGCGGTCTTCCGCTCGGTCTCGGGCCCGTCGCCAGCTCCAGTTCCAAGGCGCGGGCGCTGCGTCAGATCGACCGTCGTCTCCGATCAGCCGGACGACGCTGCCGCCAACGCGCAACGGCGTCAGCATCGTGCGCGCAAAGAACAGACCGGCTCGGCAGCGCGATCTCCTCGTCGTACGCCTCGGTCGCGGCCGCCGGCGACGCAGCGCAGACAAGCTTGCTGGCGACCTTGGCCGTGCCTCAGGTTCCGTCAGCAGGTCGTCAATTGGTCCTGCCGGCAAGATCCGCATTCCGGCAGCCCCAGACGCGCTCTCGTAGCAGCTGTCTGACGAACTCGACGGTGAAGTCTTGGCCGCCTTCGACCTGAAATGACGAAAACGGCAATGCCGATCGCGTTCAGCAGCGATGCAACCGTTTCAAATCGGACTGGATGCCCAGAATTCTTCCTGATCCACGTTCAACTCTAGGCGAAATCATAATGTCTTTGGAATCCTGCCCATAAACCGCACAGACTGATCTCGCCGGCCTCCGACTACGCACCGAAGGTCGCGAGCCGGAGTGGACCTGATTGCGGGTGCTCGTCTTCCGGAGTCCAGCTAGCGAAAACGGCACTTCTGCCGGTTTCTTTACTAGGAAAACAGTAAACTTTGTCGATATTTTCGCGCGAAAACGCGATTGCGGGAACACGCCGAAGCCGGGGTTCCTCTGCCAATGCGGCACCTGCGTGCTGGCGATAACGAGTATTCCGGATCGATACAACTGACATACGAACTAGTTCCGCTTAGTGTTGGCAAACACTGGAGAAGCGGCCCGGCCAAATCGACGGAGGTAGCACGCGATGCCCGAGACGGTTCGACCTGAACGGCGGCGAGATGATCGTCGACTATCTGATCCGCAGTAAGGTGCCCGACGCGTTCGGACCGTGCGGGCACGGCAACATCTGGCTTCATCGACGCCCTCTACGAGCGTCTAATCCGACATCAAGAGACGAATCTCCACGCACGACGAGTCGGTCTCCGGCTTCATGGCGGATGTCGTACTATCGGGTCTCGGGTCAGCCGACAGCGACTTTCACGTCCTGCGGCCCGGGCTCGGCGAACATGCCGCATCGCCTCGGCAACGCGTTTCTCGACAGCGTCCCCTTCCTCGCCGTCACCGGCAACGTTCCGACGTCGCAGTTCAACCGCGGCGCTTTTCAGGAGATTGTACCGCCACCATCAGGCCGACTTCCCGCTCAACCGTGCGCGCACTACTGCAAGCGCGTCTTCCAACCGACCCGCGGCGAGCAGATGCCGTACACCATCCGCGAGGCCTGGAAGACCATGGTCACCGGCCGACCCGGCCCGGTCGTCCTCGACGTGCCCTTCGACATCTTCAAGGAGAGCACCGGCGCGGAGACGCCGGACCCGGACGCCTGGGTCGCGGGCATCAGTTGCAAGGCGGGGTGCGGATCCCGATGGGGTTCGAGAAGGCCGTCGAGGATGCTGATGGCGGCGGAGCGCCCAGCGATCTTCCTGATCGGCCAGGCTGCCGCTTCGGCGAGGCATCCGCCGCCTGC
The DNA here is from genome assembly GCA_048983575.1 of Thalassobaculum sp. GTDB lineage: Bacteria > Pseudomonadota > Alphaproteobacteria > Thalassobaculales > Thalassobaculaceae > Thalassobaculum. Next base: position 374,673 of record JBLZTD010000001.1, read on the forward strand.
TGGAACTGGCAGAGCGTCTACCGCATTCCCGTCGCTGCTCCGCGTCCGGCCTCGGGGCGCTCGCCGCGAGACGACCTGGCGTCTCGGGCTGGTCGCACGAAACGGCATGTACCAGGCGAACCAGGCGACGCGGCAGGCGGACGTCTGATCCTCGCCATGGGTGTACGGTTCGACGACCGGACCTCTTCAAGCTGGCATTCCCGGCTACTCGTTCACTATTCCGCCGACCAAGCTCATCCATATCGACATCGACTCCCGAAGAGATCGGTCGCAACTATCCGGTCGCAGCTGGGTCTGATGGCCGACAGCACGACCTTTCTCGGCCAGCTTGCTCGGCTGCGCCAGAGGGCTACGAGCCGGGCGCCAACCCGGCTCGCGAGGGCATGGCTCGAGCCGGATCGACGGGTGCCGCAAGGAATGGGAGACCTTCATCGAGCCCGGCTTCAAGCGATCCCGTGTCACCGATCAATCCGCAGCGCGCCGCGCCGCGAAGATCGATCTCGCCGATGCCGGAAGACGGCATCCTCGTCTCCGACATCGGAATACATCACAACTGGCTGATCCAGTATCTGCAAGCCGAAGCGTCCCAGACCGCTGATCGGATCGCATGGGGTTTGGGCCCGATGGCGCTTCGGCGTTGCCGGCGGTGCTCGGCGCGAAACTGCTCGCGCGGCCTCGGCTCGCCGTGTGGTGCCGTCGGCGGCGGCGCGCTCCTCGACGCACACCAGCGTCCTCGGCACTGTGGTCGAATACGACATCCCCGGCCGTCTGGGTGGTCTGGAACAATGCGCTACGCCTCGATCCGCGGCTGCAGCGCGGCTACCTGGACGGCCGCGAACTGGCAACTGACTTCAAGCATCCGGAACACCGGACAGCCCATACCGGACTTTGCCGCGCATGGCCCGGCAGTTGTGGCGAGACGGTAGCGTCGATCGCGCTGCGGACCTCGGTCGACGCTATCCGTCACGCCATCGCCGCCGAATCGCCCCTACGTCATCGACGCCAACATCGGAGCCGACTCGAATCCGGCGGCGCCGGGATCTGGGATCTGCCGGGCCTTGGGAACGTCGAAACCGATGTCGCGGCGGCCGGCACGAGACGGTCTAAGATCGGCGGCACCGAGTTCCGATCCGCCCTCCCGCACCGACTCCGCCACGCTCGTCACCGACCGTCTCCGACACGAGACCGTGGGACGGGGAGTCCGAGTTTGGGCAAGCGCTGTCTGGAGGCGGTACAAGATCGCCGAAACGTTACGAGGTGTCGAGGAACGCCGGTGCGTGAAGCTCTTCGCACGGCCCCTGAGTTGGAGGAAGCTCGTCCACACGGCAGCCGCAAAGCGGGACATACGTCTTCACGATGGACCGGTGCGGAGTTCGCCCTGATCAGCGAGGCTCGACGATCTCATCCTGGAAGAACGCCGCCGGGGCATCGCCTACAAGCGGCAACCGTGCGAGCGCTGACGGCAACGGCCAGTCATCGCTGAAATGGAGACAGCGGCGACGCGCAGAACACCGGCGTGATCAGCCGCCGACGGCGGTTTCCTCGATGTCCTCTGTTCGCGCTGGTGGGAAATCCATATCCTCGAGTCCGTGCGCCGCCTGTTTTGAGCCGCTCGGTCCTGCCATTCGAAACCGCCTCGGCCTCTCGGCGGAGCATGTGGCGAAGTCACGCGCCGAGCATCGCGATCTCCTGTGCCATATCGAGGAGGGAAGCCTCGACGCGGCACGGACCCTGCTGCAGCACCATATCGTGGAGAAGGGGGCTGAGTTTTGGTCGATTCCGGAACCGCAGCCGAACCGGCGGTGGCACAAACTTCTACAGACGGCAGAGAACAAAAATCCAGTGCGCTAAAGTTCACCATACTGAAATATGATCAATATTGTCCGAGAACGCTGGAGAAGTGAACGTTTCCGCCAAAACACTTTATCGACAAAATTAACGCAATTTTAAACCAGAAGCCCCGCTAATGACGCGCGAAATGGATAACGGGGTACGGCTATGTGTTTCAATCTCTTGCTCGTGGACGATAACGCCTCGAATACGAGCTGCTCAAGGCAAGGTTCGAGGTCGCTGGCCGCAACGATGTCGATATCCACTACGCCCCGAACCTCGCGCCAGCCTGTGAACAGGTCGCGCGCCAGAAATTCGACCTTCCGCTGCTCCGACAATCGTCTGCCGCCGATCGAGGATCTTCGGCAGTCGGCGACCGAACTCCGCCGGAGCGGCGATACCGGACCGGTCATCGTCATATCGGCCTGCATCGACAGCCCTGTCTTCGATGCCGCTCCCGATTTCGGCATCGACGCATGCCTCTCCGAAGCTGGACCTGACGACGGAACGTCTGCAGGCGCTGGTCGACAAGTATTCCCCCGAAATGGATTTCACCGCGGCCGGGCCAAGAGCCCCACATCGCCTGAGACGCGGCAACGCAACGATCGGAGAGACCAATGACAACAACAAGCGCGTCTCTTGGTCGGAGCGCAGTCACTCCGGCGGGCAGCGGAACCTCCGCCGCGACACCGTCGGGCGGTCTTGAAGACGGCTCTCACGGCGTAAGCCCTCGTTTCGGCATCCTCGCCATCGGCTTGGTGCTGCTCATCATGGTGTCTTCGGTCTGGTCGGCCAACCGAACTCGAAAACGCGAACGACCGGGTCCGCATCACACAGATGGTCGACAGACGGCGATTGCTCACGCTGGCCGACACGCTCCGCGACGCCGAAGCTGGAGCACTGACAACTGCATCCTTACGAGCGATCAAGAGCACTCCGCCGCCTTCTCCGCGACAGGCCTGCGACGCGCCGCAGACGATCTCGCTCCGTCTCTGAACCCGTGCGAAGTCGCCAACGACGCAGGGTCAAGCGGCCGACCTGGGCAATGCCGAGAGGCTGATCACGCTCCGCATCGAAGAAGCTCCGGAGCTCGAGCATGGCTCTCCCGCGCGACGACATGCTCGGTCTGGCCGGCCGCGCTGGCGTCAGGCACTCGCTGTAGCCTCGGCGGCGCGACTGACGCAAGGAATTCTCGCAGCGTATTCTCTTGCCGACGCCGGACGAAGGAAGCCCGGTCGACGGCCCAGATCCTCCAGCAGGCCGAACGCTCGCGGGTCCGACTTCTCCATCGACGCTCGTCGCGAGCCTGGGCGGCTGCTGGTCATCGTCGCCCTGACGGAACGGCTACGTCAGGCGAACTCCACGGGGTCGCGCCTGCGGCAAACGTGGCGGAGGAGACCCTTCTCGAACTCGCAATCAGGAATTGGAAGCCGAGGTTGAGCGACGCACCGCCGATTTGAAGATCAGCAATCAACGTCTGATCCGAGCCCAGCGCGACGCCAGGATCGGCGCCTGGGAATGGCATACGTCCAGCCACACGCTCTCGATTTCCGATGAGATGCGGCGTCTTCTCAGGCTCGACGGAACAAGTGTGACGGGCGTCACCTGGCAGGCGCTTCTGGACTGCATTCACCCGGAGGACCAGCCTGCAGTCGACGCAGCGATCACCGCCCTACGGGATGGCGAGGCGCTCTGCGACGTCGATTTCCGCCTGCGCCTCGCGGTCGGTGATGATGAGTTCGCGAACCTCAAGGCAATCAAGGAACCCGGGATTGACCGCGATCAGCCCATCATACGCGGGACGCTTCAGATCATCACCGAGCGCAAGAAAATGGAATTGTCGTTGCGGCAGTCCAACGAAGAGCTCTCGCAATTCGCCTACGTGGCATCGCACGATCTGCAGGAACCGCTGCGCATGGTCGGCAGCTATCTCGAGCTGCTGAACCTGCGATACGGCGCGCTGCTCGAAGGCGACGGCAAGGAGTTCATCGGGTACGCCATCGACGGCGCGGCGCGGATGAAAACGCTGATCAACGACCTCTTGGCGTTCTCGCGGGTGAGCCGGCAGGTGCCGGAGAAGTCGCCCGTGTCGATGGACGACATTCTGCAGAACGCCCTCAAGATGCTCGAGGTTACCATTCGGGAAAACGATGCCGTCATCGACTGCACCACGCCGTTGCCGACCGTCCCCGGCAGCAAGGGGCAACTCACCCAGCTGCTGCAGAACCTCATTGGCAACGGCATCAGTACCGCCTGAAGATGCCCCGGTGATCAAGATTTCGGCCCAAACGGTCAACGGCGAGTGGCTCTTCTCGGTGGAAGACAATGGTATCGTAGCATCTCCGAGGAACATCGCCGGAAAGTCTTTGAAATATTCAAGCGGCTTCATTTCCGCGACAAGTATTCGGGCACGGGAATTGGTCTTGCCGTTTGCGAACGGATAATCCAGCATCACGGCGGACGGATTTGGGCTGAACAGTCCGATACCGGCGGTTCCGTTTTCAAGTTCAGTCTACCCACCCTGGAGGAATGAACCATGTCACACGCAGGGTCGGCCCGGCCGGTCAATATTCTCCTGGTGGAGGACAACGCGGCTGATGTTCGCCTGACCGTCGAAGCGTTTAAAACGATGAAGATGGCCAACCAGTTGTACACGGTCACGAATGGGGACGACGCTTTGGCTTTCGTTCGCCGCACCGGCGAGTTCGCCGATGCGCCGACGCCCGACATCATTCTCCTCGATCTCAATATGCCGGGCAAGGATGGGCGCGCCGTCTTAAAAGAACTCAAAGAAGATGACAAAACAAAAACGATTCCGGTGGTGATCATGACGTCGTCGGAGGCCGAGACCGATATCTTGGCGGCCTACGAAAACCACGCCAACTGCTTCGTGTCGAAGCCGCTCGATTTCAGTGGGTTCGCCAGGATCACCAATGCGATAGAGAGCTTCTGGTTTCATATTGTCGTCCTTCCGTCGGAAGCCAAGTCCGACTCCTGATGACGGGTTGCCGACCGAGTACTGTTGAAGAAGTCGGCTGACGGTTTTGCTTCGAGGCGGTTCGTCGATCGGCCGGGTTTCAGGATGCGTTTGAGGTGGGCGAACAGCATCTCGACCTTCTTGCGCTGTCGGCGGGACGTCGCATAGGCCTCGGTCCTGGCGATGTCGCGGGCCATGTCCCGAGCCCCTTCATGGATGGAGCGCGGGATTTCGCGTGCCGGGCAGCGCCGCAGAGCCGTCTTGAACAACTCACGTAGAAGATCGGACTTCTTGGAGCCGGCCGTGGCGCGTCTTGGAGAAGGTCGAATGGTCCGGCACGTCAACCCTCCGGGCCGAGGCTGCAGAACCACCGATGGGCCAGGTTGAGGTGGACCTCCTCACACAGCCGCCGCTCCGAACGGGTGCCGAAGCAGTAGCTCACGATCAGCATGCAGTTCAGCAACTCCAGATCGATCGACGGGCGGCCGGTCGGGCTGGCGCACGGCGCCAGATGCCGGCGGATCTCCGACAGGTCGACGAACCGGTCGATGGCCGGTAGCAGGTGATCGCAGGGCACATGCGACTCAAGGCCGAAGACGGCGCCCGGTCAGTCGAGCTGATCGGCGACACCGCGGCGACGATCGAGGCTGGGTCGGGATGCTCCGAACAGCAAGACGCGCCGCCGCAGGGGCGGGCGTTCTTGGAGTGTACGCGGGTTCGGCAAAGGTGGTTGCGGGGGCAGGATTTGAACCTGCGACCTTCAGGTTATGAGCCTGACGAGCTACCGGGCTGCTCCACCCCGCGGATGTGGGCTGTTGGGCAGTAGTTGGTTTCCGAGCGTGCTTTTGGGATCTGGTAACTGTTATGTTCGTCGTGGCTTCGAAGACCTGGCGGCGACCTACTCTCCCACGCCTTAAGACGCAGTACCATTGGCGCTGAGGGCTTTCACGGCCGAGTTCGGGATGGGATCGGGTGCGGTCACCCTCGCTATGGCCACCAGGCCGTCGATGGAGCCAGACGATGGCGCTATTGATCTGTGCGACCGGCTGTGTCGCGTGATGCCGGATTTGATGTATTCGCGTGCGTAGCTCTCGCGACGATTGGCTAGTCGGTTCTGTGCTCGACTGGCCGCGCCAAGTTGCGGAGGCGATCGTCGTCGTAGGCGATCTATCCGCATCCGAGGTCCGGATGCGATCGGATCAAGCCGATCGAGCGATTAGTACCGGTTAGCTTCACGCATTACTGCGCTTCCACACCCGGCCTATCGACGTGGTGGTCTTCCACGGCTCTCAAGCGAGACCTGGTTTTGAGGGGGGCTTCCCGCTTAGATGCTTTCAGCGGTTATCCCGTCCGTACATAGCTACCCGGCGGTGCGGCTGGCGCCACAACCGGTCCACCAGAGGTACGTCCATCCCGGTCCTCTCGTACTAGGGACAGCTCCTCTCAAGTCTCGAACACCCACGGCAGATAGGGACCGAACTGTCTCACGACGTTCTAAACCCAGCTCACGTACCACTTTAATCGGCGAACAGCCGATACCCTTGGGACCTGCTCCAGCCCCAGGATGTGATGAGCCGACATCGAGGTGCCAAACACTCCCGTCGATGTGGACTCTTGGGGAGTATCAGCCTGTTATCCCCGGCGTACCTTTTATCCGTTGAGCGATGGCCCTTCCACGCGGGACCACCGGATCACTATGACCGACTTTCGTCTCTGCTCGACCTGTCGGTCTCGCAGTCAGGCAGGCTTATGCCATTGCACTCAACAGCTGATTTCCGACCAGCTTGAGCCTACCTTCGCGCGCCTCCGTTACTCTTTGGGAGGCGACCGCCCCAGTCAAACTACCCGCCATGCAGGGTCCCGGACCCGGATTCACGGGCCGCGGTTAGACATCAGAAAGATCAAAGGGCGGTATTTCAAGGATGCCTCCACAGCAGACTGGCGCCACTGCTTCAAAGGCTCCCGCCTATCCTACACATGTCATCCCTAATGCCACTGCAAAGCTGTAGTAAAGGTGCACGGGGTCTTTCCGTCTGACCGCGGGTACTCCGCATCTTCACGGAGAATTCAATTTCGCTGAGTCGATGTTGGAGACAGCGGGGAAGTCGTTACGCCATTCGTGCAGGTCGGAACTTACCCGACAAGGAATTTCGCTACCTTAGGACCGTTATAGTTACGGCCGCCGTTTACCGGGGCTTCAATTCAGAGCTCTGCACCCCTCCTCTTAACCTTCCGGCACCGGGCAGGCGTCAGACCCTATACGTCGTCTTGCCGACTTCGCAGAGCCCTGTGTTTTTAGTAAACAGTCGCCACCCCCTGGTCTGTGCCACCCCCACCTGGTTGCCCAGATACGAGGTCCCCCTTCTCCCGAAGTTACGGGGGCATTTTGCCGAGTTCCTTCAACACCGTTCTCTCAAGCGCCTTGGTATGCTCTACCAGTCCACCTGTGTCGGTTTGGGGTACGGTCTTACGCTGGGGCTATTTCCTGGAACACCCAGCGCTGCCATCCTCAATCCAGATAAGACAGATACAACTTCCGGCATTCGTCACATCCAGCAGGCTCAGGAATATTAACCTGATTCCCATCGCCTACGCCTTTCGGCCTCGGCTTAGGGGCCGGCTCACCCTGCGCGGATTAGCCTTGCGCAGGAACCCTTGGACTTTCGGCGAGAGTGTTTCTCACACTCTTTGTCGCTACTCATGTCAGCATTCTCACTTCCGATACCTCCAGCACCCCTCGCGGTGCATCCCTTCGCAGGCTTACGGAACGCTCCGCTACCACTCCATGTAAACTGGAATCCGCAGCTTCGGTGTATGGCTTGAGCCCCGGTACATCTTCGGCGCAGGACGGCTTATCTAGACCAGTGAGCTGTTACGCTTTCTTTAAAGGATGGCTGCTTCTAAGCCAACCTCCTGGTTGTCTTGGCCTTCCCACATCCTTTCCCACTTAGCCGTAACTTGGGGACCTTAGCTGGAGGTCAGGGCTGTTTCCCTCTCGACCACGGACCTTAGCACCCACGG
>JBLZTD010000001.1:387500-2137500 GCA_048983575.1 Thalassobaculum sp.
CCGGAAGGGCGCGCGGGTCCGGCAGGGCGACATCATCGGCTATGTCGGCAGTACCGGCCGCTCGACGGGCCCGCACCTGCATTACGAAGTCCTGGTGGACGGCCGCCAGCAGAACCCGATGAGCGTCAAGCTGCCGGCCGGCGAACAGCTGGACGGCAAGGAGTTGAAGAAGTTCCGGTCGCTGCTGCCGTCGATCGACCAGCGCGTCGCCCTGCTGCGCGGCGATACCGCCGTCGCGAGCCGCTGACCGGCAACGCCGCTCCCGTCAAGCCAGTCGATCAGCCCCGGCCCCCGAGCCGGGGCTTTTCATGCCGGCGCTGGGGCCGGGGCTTTTCGTTTTGTCCGTAGCCGATCCGTTCTCGGGACCGACGCGCCGTCAGGCGAAGCGCACCAGCGCGTCCACCGCCACCGCGCCGTCGGCCAGAACCATGACCGGATTGGCCTCGGCCTCGGCGACCCGGAGGTCGGGGTCGAGCGCCAGGGTCGACAATGCGGCCACCGCGCGGGCCAGCGCTTCCAGGTCTCCCGCCGCCCGGCCCCGCCAACCCGACAGCGCCCGAAGCCCCGTCACCTCGGCGATCATCGCCCGCGCGCCCTCCAGATCGACCGGTGCGGTGCGCACCGCCACGTCGTCGTAGAGTTCGGCAAAGACGCCGCCGGGCGCGACGCTGATCACCGGACCGACTTCCGGATCGACCCGGTACCCGACCAGCGCCTCGCCCAGCCCCCGCACCATGGTCTGGATCAGCCAACCCTCGATCCGGGCGCCCGGCGCGGCGGCCGCCACGCGGATGCGCATGTCCTCCCGCGCCGCCTCCAGGGCGGCCCTGTCCGTCAGGCCGAGCGCGACCGCGCCCGCCTCGGTCTTGTGTGGCAGGTCGGCGCTCACCGCCTTCAGCACCACCGGATAGGCGATATCCTCGGGAATCGCGGCGTCGGGCGCCAGAAGACGACGGCCGACCGTCGTCATCCCGAGCCCGTCCAGTAGGTCGAGGCCGTCCGCCTCGCCCAGCACCGCGCCGGGATGCACCGCGCCGGCACGGACCGCACTGATCTCCGGCGCAGCCCCGGTCGGCCGCGGCCGCGGCGGGGTCCACTGCATGAAGGCGCGGACCGCATCGGCCATCGATTCGATGGTCCGGAAGCCCGCGACCTCGGCCTCGGACAGCATAGCCAACGCTCGGTCGGCCTGGGGTAGGGGTGCCGCCGCGATGGGCGTCGCGTGTCCCGCGCAGTCGACGATCGGCTGCACCGCCCGTTCCGGCAGGAACTGGGCCGAGGAGCCGATTGCGGCGACGACGGCCGCGTAGTCCCCGCTGTCCAGCAACCCGTCCAACACGGTCTTCATCACCTCGTAGCGCGCCCCGGCCAGGGTGACGTCGATCAGCCGCGCCGGTTTGAGCGACAGGCCGACCTTCTCCTTCACCTCGGCACGGAGCGCGTCGGACGCGCCGGCGATGTCGATCCCGGCGGCACCGAGCCGGTCGACGGCCATCGCCCCGCCGCCGCCGGTGGTGGTGACGACGGCCACCGGTTTCGCGCGGCGGGCCGGATCCGGCCCGCGGCCCCGCAGCAGGGCCGGCAGTTCCAGCAGCGCCTCGAACTGGTCGACCCGGAGGATGCCGAGATCGCGGAAGAAGGCGTCCGCCGCCTTGTCCGACCCGACAAGCGCGCCGGTATGGGACACCGCGAGCGCCTGGGCCTCGGGGGAGCGGCCGAGCTTGTAGGCGACGATCGGCTTGCCGGCGGCATGGGCGGCGCGGGCGAAGGCGGCGATCCGCTCGGGACGGCGCACCGTCTCCAGAAACAGCACGAAGGCGTCGACCCCGTCGAGACCGACCGCCGCCTCGCCGATGGCGCCGACATCCAGATCCGCCTCGTTACCGACGGAGACGAGCGAATGAAAGCCGATGCCCCTGGCCGCCCCGCGCGAGACCAGGGTGCCGATCAGGGAGCCGGACTGGGACAGCGCCATCAGCCGCCCGGGCACCAGGCTCTCGGCCTCCCAGGCGGCGTTGGTGGTGAAGGGCACCCGGTCGGAGACATTGGCCGCGCCCATGCTGTTCGGCCCGAGCAGACGCATGCCGCCCGCATGGGCGCGCTCGACCAGACGTCGCTGGGCCTCCGCACCGTCCTCGCCGCTCTCGGCGAAGCCGTCGGCCAGGACCGTCGCGACCTTGACGCCGAGCCGGGCGGCCTCGGTCACCTGCTCCTCGACCCGCTCGGCGGCGGTGACGATATAGACGTGCTCGGGCACCGCCGGCAGCGCGGCGAGGCTTGGCCAGGCCTTTTCGTCGAGAACGGTTTCGCGCATCGGGTTGATCGGCCAGACGGTGCCGGGGAATCCGTGCTTGCGCAGGAACCGCAGCGGCCGGGCACTGTCCTTCTTCGGATCGTCGGACGCGCCGACCACGGCAACCGTCGACGGCCGGATCAGGGCGTCGATCCAGCCCCCTGTCTCACTGCTCATGCGATCACGCCTTCGGCTTGGGGGGACGCTGGGAGAACCGACGGCCGAAGACGCCCTCCGCTATCCGGTTCTTCATCATCTCCAGGCTGCCCCCGGCGATCTGCCAGCCGCGGGCCCGGCGCCAGCAATATTCGACCAGGCTCTCCTCGGTGTAGCCGAGGCCGCCCAGCACCTGCATCGCCTCGTTGGCCGCCAGGAAGCCGGCCTCGTTGCAGAGATACTTGACCAGCGCCGTCTCGTAGGCGCTCGGCAGGCCCTTGTCCGCCTTGCCGGCCACCCGATAGAGCATGAGCTGCGCCGCCTCCATGCGGGCGGCGACCTCGGCGAATTTCCACTGCAGGCCCTGGAAGTCCGCCAACGGCCGGCCGAACTGCTCCCGGATCACCGCATGCTCCCGGGCGATCTCGAAGGCGTGGCGGCCGAAGGCGAGGGCCCGGGCCGAGTTGCCGAGCCGTTCGATGTTGAACGCGGCGATCTGCTTCTTGAAACCGCCCTCCCTCAGCAGGACGTTCTCCGGTCCGACATACGCGTTCTCGAAATAGAGCTGGCACCAGTCGTCACCGCCGACATAGCGGCTCGGCCTGCCGAGGGTGAACCCTTCGGTGCCGCGCTCGATCAGCACCGAGCCGATGCCGTCGACCCCCGGGCCGTAGCGGACGTAGACCAGGAACAGGTTCGAGTCCGGACTGTGGGACGAGAACACCTTGGTGCCGTTGATGCGGAAGCCGTCGCCGTCGGGGGTCGCTGTTGTCTTTAGATCGGTGACGGCGGATCCGGCCTCGGGCTCGCTCATACCGACCGAGATCGTCGCCTCGCCGCCGATGAGCGGGCCGAGATAACGCTCCTTCTGATCCGGCGTCGCGTATTCGACGAAGGTGCGGATCGGTCCGAAATTGCCGGCCTGGATGACATCGGCCGAGCGCGGGCAGACCGCCGACACCGTCTCGATGGCGACGATCGCGTCCATCAGCGAGCCGCCCATGCCGCCGTCCTCCTCGGCGAAGGTGATGCCGAGGAGTCCCTGTTCCGCCATCAGCTTGGCGACGTCGAAGGGAAATTCCGACCGGTGGGCGCGAGCCAACCGGTCGGCGGCGAGGTGGCGCTCCGCGAAACCGCGCACGGCATCGCGGAACTGAAGCTGCTCCTCGGTCAGGAGGTCGTCGTAGAGGGAGGACATACGGGTCTCCGGTGGGTGGGATGGTCTCGTGAGCCGTTCGTTGTTGTTCCGCACTCCCTCGCCGTGCGTCCGGGCCAGCGTCGCCCCTGTCGGATGCCGGAGCACGCACCGGCCGGACAGACGGACGAGAAGGGCCCGGAACAGGGCCCGGGAATGTTGCTCTGTTCCTGTGGTCTACTCCTTCTGGGGCCTATTCCTTCCGAGGCCTACTCCGCGGCGCGGGGCAGCGCGACGTCGCGAAGCAGGGCGCCGACATCGCCGGCCGAGGGCAGGTCGCGCAGCCGCACCAGCAGTCCGGCGGCCGCCGTCTCGCCGAGCACCGGATCCGTCAGTTCGTGGAACTTGGCATCCAGCTCGCCATCGGTCAGCGGGTTGTCGGGATCGCCCTTGCGGGTCGGGGCGAAATGCTCGAACCGCCTGCCGTCGGTGGTGACGATGGCGGCGCGGGCTGAGCGCGCGCGCGGGAACACCGCCTCGCAGTCCGGATCGACCGTATGGACCACCTTGGCGGCAAGCGCCCGGATAGCCGGATCGGCCAGCGCGTCAGGCTCGAAGGCCGCACGCCGGACCGAGCCGCGCACCAGCACCGCCGCGACGCAGTAGGGCAGGCTGAACTTGGCCTCGAACGCCGTGGTCGGCTCGGCATTGCCGCAGATCTCGACCGACTTGGCGTAGGAGGCGGCCTCGATGCTGGCGATCCGGTCGACGGTGATGCCGTTGGCGGCGGCGATCTCCGCCACCGCGTCGACGGCGGCATGCACATGGCCGCAGGCGGCGTGGTTCTTGAAGGTGACCCGGGTGATCGTCCAGTCCGATCCGAGACCGGCGGTCGCCGCCTGCCAGTCGATATCCGGGCCGCTCATCGCCGCCCCGAAGCCGCGCGGTCCCTCGAGGGCATCCAGCGCACCGGTCACCCCCGCCTTGGCGAGGCGGGCGGCGAGCATGCCGGTCTCGGCCGCCCGACCGGAATGCAGCGGCTTGCTCATAGCGTCGGCCCGGAACGCCTGCTGCAGGCCGGCCGCCATGGTCGCCGCCGTGGCGAGCGCATGGGCGGTCTCCGCCGCGTCGAGGTCCAGGACCACGGAGGCGGCCGCCGCCGCGCCGAAGCAGCCGACGGTCGCGGTGGTGTGCCAGTAATCGTAGTGGCGCGGGTTCACCGCCATGGCGATTCGGTTCGACACCTCATATCCGGCGACCACGCCGGCGATCAGCCGCGCCCCGTCGGCGCCGGACAGTTCCGCAGCGGCGAGTGCGGCGGAGATGGTCGGCGTTCCAGGGTGATAGAGCCCGTCGCGGAAGATGTCGTCGAACTCCACCGTGTGGGACGCGGTGCCGTTGATCAGCGCCGCCGTCTGCGGGGTCGCGCGAATGCCGCTCGGGACCAGGGACGCCGCACCGGCGCCGATCTGATCGCTGAGCGCCTCGGCCACCAGGGTCGCCGGGGCCATCACCCCGCCCGGCACGCAGGCGGCGAACCAGTCCACGACGGCGCGGACCGCGTGATGGCGGACCGCGTCATCGAGCGGAGCCGTGCGCAGCCCGGCGGCGAACTGGGCGTAGGTCTCGAGAACGGTCGTCATGTCACCCTCCCTCAGGCGCCGAGCCTGTCGGCCAGCTGTTCCATGCTGTCGACGATGTAGTCCCAGTCGCTCTCGGCCCCGGTGTCCTTGTCCTGGTCCGGCCCGTATTCGTCGGGACGGAGGATGAAGGCGGTCCGGAAACCCAGATTGCGCGCCGCCTGCAGATCGTGATTGTGGGCGGCGGTCATCAGGACCTCGGCGGGCTGCAGGTCGAGCCAGTCGGCGCCGGTCAGATACACCTTGGGGTTCGGCTTGAAGCTCTGGGCCGGTTCGGACCCCAGGATCATGTCCCACGGCAGCCCGGCGAACTTCGCCATGTTCACCATGAGCGAGACATTGCCGTTCGACATGGTCGCCAGGATGAACTTCTTCTTTAGACGGGTAAGCCCGGGCACGCTGTCCGGCCAGGGGTGAAGGCGATGCCAGACCCTGTTGAGATGTTCCAACTCCGGTTCGTCCAGGGACACGCCGAACTCCTGAAGGACCACCCTCAGGCTGTCACGATGCAGGTCATCGAGGCGCCGGAACGGCGCTTCGCCCCTGCGGATCGGCCTCATGGAGGGCTGATACAGCGAGCGCCAGCGCATGGCGAATTCCGTGCCGTCCAGCGACCAGCCCTTGGCCGCCGCGAGCGCATCCACTTCCCGGCCGACGCTGGTGCGCCAGTCGACAACGGTCCCGAAGACGTCGAAAACGAGCGCCTTGACCTCCTGGTCGGCCATTCATTCCTCCTCCGCCTCGCGCCATGTTGATTTGAGTTTTCAGCGGTATGGCCGGGGCCATCTCTTGACCCCCGGCGCGGGTCATGAAACTGTATACAAGCGTCACAAGGCGCGGCAACCGGTGGACTCAATCACGCCGGAAAAGATGCAGGGACGGGAAGAACACCGCGGACGTGAGCCGCATCCCGACCGACATGCAAGTGGGACGGTAGCGACGATGCCCAGGCGTCGTGCGATGGCGTCCCCGCAACGAACCGCTTCCGGTCTTGCGACCGGAGGTAATGTCACGTTTGGGAAGGAGACGACCCTATGAAGTCACGTCTGACCCGTTTCGCGGCCTCGGTCGTGCTCGGCTCGGCCCTCGCGGTCGGGGCCGGCTCGATTTCGGCGTCCGCGCAGGAGTATGGCGGCGAGCTGCGCCTTGTCGTGGGCTCGAAGATCCCGTCCTACGACGGCCACATCGAATCCACCTTCGGCATGATCCACCCGATCCGGCCGTTCTACAGCACGCTGATCCGGATTAACCCGGACAATCCGTCGTCGCCCACCGACTTCGTCTGCGACCTATGCGTCGGCGACGTGCCGGAGCCGACCAACGACGGCAAGACCTATACCTTCAAGATCCGCCAGGGCGTCACCTTCCAGGACGGCACGCCGCTGACCTCCGCGGACGTCAAGGCCACGTTCGACAAATTGGCTTTCCCGCCGGAAGGCGTCGCGTCGAACCGCAAAGCCTACTTCAAGATGATCGATTCGATCGAAGCGCCGGACCCCGAGACGCTCATCTTCAATCTGAAGTTCGCCTCCGGCACGTTCATCCCGTCCGTCGCCATGCCGTTCAACTTCGTCTACTCGAAGAAGGACCTCGACGAGCACGGCTACAAGTGGCACCAGACCAACATCAACGGCTCCGGCCCGTTCCACTTCGTGGAGCACGTCCAGGGCAGCCACGTCTCGGGCAAGAAGAACCCGAACTACTACCACGAGGGCATGCCCTACCTCGACGGCTTCCGGGCGATCTCCGCGCCGAAGATGTCGGTGCGCCTGCAGGCGATCCGCGGCGGCCAGGCCGATATCGAGTTCCGCGGCTTCCCGCCGAAGGCTCGTGACGACCTCGTCAAGGCGCTCGGCGACCAGGTCACGGTCCAGGAAAGCGACTGGAACTGCGTGCTGCTGGTGACGCCGAACCACAAGGTGAAACCGTTCGACGATCCGCGCGTCCGGCAAGCGCTGTCGCTCGCCATCGATCGGGCCGGCGGCTCCAAGTACCTGTCGCAGATCGCCATCGTGAAGACGGTCGGCGGCATCGGTTTCCCGGGCCACCCGCTCTCCTCCACGCCCGAGTATCTCGAGAAGAACATCATCGGCTATGGTAAGGACGTTGAGGCGAACCGGGCGCGGGCGAAGGAGCTTCTCAAGGAAGCCGGCCACGAGAACCTCAAGTTCACCCTGCACAACCGCGGCGTGGACCAGCCTTATAAGGTCGTCGGTACCTGGCTGATCGACCAGTGGAAGCGCATCGGCCTGGATGTCGAGCAGTGGGTGCAGCCGTCGACGCCGTTCTACGCCACCCTGCGTACGAAGAAGGACTTCGACGTCTCGCTCGACTTCAACTGCCAGGCGGTGGTGAACCCGATCGCAGATATCTCGAAGTTCCTACCCTCGGGCGGCGCCAACTACTCAGACTTCGAGGATCAGCAACTCGAGGACATCTACATCGAGCTTCTCCAGACCGGCGATCCGGCAAAGCAGCGCGAGCTGTTCGCGGCCTACGAGAAGCGGGTCCTCAACGATCTGGCGTCCCAGTTCATCACCCTGTGGTGGTACAAGATCAATCCGTACCGCTCCTACGTGAAGGGCTGGAAAATCGCGCCGAGCCACTACCTGAACCAGTCGCTCGAGAACATCTGGATCGACCAGGCCGAGTACAAGAAGCAGCTCGGCGGGTAAGGCTAGACCTGCCGTCGAATTTGCCGCCCCGGACCCGTGCGTTCGGGGCGGCTTTTTAAAAATTAACCGGATAGAGAGAGACGCGGGGCATGTATAGCTACATCGTCAAGCGCCTGTTGATCCTGCTGCCGACACTCATCGGCGCGGCGATCCTGGTCTTCTTGTTGCTGCGGCTTGTGCCCGGCGACGTTTGTCTCCTGCGCTTCGGCGGCGAAGGCGGCTATGCCGATCCCGAGCAGATCCGGCTTTGCCGGGAGCGTCTCGGTTTGGATCTCCCAATTTATCTGCAGTTCTTCGACTACATGGTCGGGTTCTTCACCTTCGACCTTGGCGTTTCCATGTGGACCTCCCAGCCGGTCACCTCGGAGATCGGGATCCGTTTCGGCCTATCCCTGCAGATTGCAATCATGGCGACTCTCGTTTCGGTGGTCATCGCCCTGCCGCTCGGGGTGATATCGGCCGCCAAGCAGAACACGCCGATCGACTATTTCGTACGAGCGTTCAGTATCGCCGGAATCGCCATGCCGTCGTTCTGGCTCGGCATCCTGATCATTCTCGGGTTGCTGATCGGCTCACAGGCATGGTTCGGAAGACCTTGGATGCCGCCGATCGACTACGTGCCGATATGGGTCGACCCCTGGTACAATCTCAGCGCCTTGATCTGGCCGGCGCTGGCGACCGGGTATCGCTATTCCGCCGTCGCCACCCGCATGACCCGATCCGCGATGCTCGAGGTGCTGCACGAGGACTATGTCCGCACCGCACGCGCCAAGGGCCTGATTGAGAAGGTCATCGTCAACCGGCACGCGCTGAAGAATGCGATGCTGCCGGTGGTGACCATTATCGGCATCGAGTTCGCCTTCCTGATGGGCGGGCTGGTCGTGACCGAGCAGGTCTTCAACCTCAACGGCCTCGGCAAGCTCTTCGTGGAATCGGTCACCCAGTCCGACTACACGCTGACCCAGGCATTGGTGATGCTCGTGGTGGCGATCTTCGTGCTGGTGAACTTCCTGGTCGACATCATGTACGCGTGGCTCGACCCGCGTATCCGCTACAATTGAGGGAGGACCGGTGATGGCGACCCCCGATATCAGTATCGAGTCCGATAAGCTTCCGCCCCGCAAGACCATCCTGCAACGGATCGGCCGGCTCGCCCGCAAACAGCCGCTCGGTTTCGCCGGCGGAATCGTGGTGTTGGCCATGGTGATCATGGCCGTCTTCGCTCCCTGGCTCGCTCCCTTCGATCCGGAGCAGGCCAATTTCGCCGACATGCTGGTGCCGCCGGGCGCCGGCAGCAATATGGGCGACGGATTCTTCCTTCTGGGCACCGACCAGTTCGGTCGGGATCTGTTCTCCCGCATCATCTACGGCGCGCGGACGGCTCTCACCGTCGGCTTCACGGCGGCGATCATCGGCTCCTTCGCCGGCCTCGCCCTCGGTGTCGCCAGCGCCTATTTCGGCGGCTATTTCGACCTGATCCTGCAACGGGTCATCGACGTCTTCATGGCGTTCCCGCTGATCATCATGGCGCTCGCGATCGTCGCCATCTTCGGCACCGGCACCGACAAGGTGATCATCGCCATCACCATCCCGTTCATCCCGCGATGCGCCCGCGTCGTGCGGTCGAGCGCGCTGGCGGTCCGCGAGATGCCGTATGTGGATGCCGCCCGGTCGATCGGATACGGCAACGCCCGGATCATCTTCCGTCATATCGCGCCGAACGTGGTGGCGCCGTTCCTGATCATGCTGACCGCGTTCCTCGGCGAGGCGATCCTTCTGGAAGCGTCCCTGTCCTATCTCGGCCTGGGCGTCCAGGAGCCGACACCGGCCTGGGGCCTGATGCTGCAGGGGGGCGCGGAGGAGTACGCGGAGAGCGCTCCCTGGGTCCCGATCTTCCCGGGCCTGGCCATCACCGTCGCGGTGTTCGGCTTCAACCTGTTCGGCGACGCCGTCCGCGATGCCCTGGACCCGCGCCTGCGCTCACAGTGAGCGCCCCGGCATCGACCTGCGGAAAGGGCCCCGAAATGGGGCCCTTTTCAGTTCGTGGGACCATATCCCGGGTCGTCGGCCCGCCGGTCTCATCGCAAAGGGCGGGCACATAGAGCCGATCGCACGAGCCAGAGATGAGCTGGACAAAGCACGGCAGCGAGTCCGAGCACGAAAACACAACGCCGGCTCATGGCGGCGGCGGTCCTACCGGACGGTGTATGACCTCTTTGGGTCGCCGAGATATGCTTTGGCTCGCCCCCCCACACGGCCGCCTGAACGTCCGGTCCGACGCCATGACGTGATCCGGATGGAGACCGGCCGCCCTCAGGCCGGTTCGTCGAACATCAGCATGTAGACGCCCGCAGGATCCGGCTCGCCGACGATCTCGGAACTCATGACGAAACGCTGAACGCCGAATAGAACCGTCGCCTCGCCGCTTTCGTCCGACAGGGTCGGAACGTACAAACGGTCGCTGGCGACGAACTCTCGCCCCGGCACCGCGAATCTCAGCCGGCAGAAAGCCGCGCAGCCGTCCTTCAAGACGCGATCGTATATGGCGATCCGGAAGGCCGCCGCGTCGCGCGCCATCACGTCGTCCAGATACCGACCGGCAATCTCGAATCCGTAGATCTCGCGCAACCGCGTTCCCGCGAGGCGACAGCGATACCGGCCCTCAGGCTCCCGCTCTATGATCAACATCGAGGGCAGCACACTACTCGGCATGTCGAGCGGGTCCAGCTCCGTGCGATAGGGCAGACGGCCGAGGCTTTTCACCAGGGACCGCCAATGGTCATAGAGCCAAACCAGGCTGGGGTCGGGAAGAACTTCGGGGAACCCGTAAGACTGGTTCATTCCGACAACCTCGTCATGGCCGCACAGTCGCGCGGACGTACCTTTACGAGAGCACTGTCACGATAAATCAGGCAAATGTCGAGTTCCTGCAGGCGATTCGACAATCCGGATTTGACATTCCGTTGATATATGGTCTCGACGCAACAAACGAAAAGGCGGGGCGCATTCTTCCGCCCCGCCTCCGCTATGCTCGTGATGCGCCGGCGCCCTTTCGGGCAGCCTCCGATTGCCGGCGTCCGTCAGGCCGCCGCGGAGACCGCGGGATCGACGCGCTGGACCCAATGTCCGGGGGAGACCTCGTCGTAGAACCGCTGCGGCGGCTCGTAGCCCAGCGGCTTCACCGGGCTCGGGATCTCGTCCGTCATCAGCCGCAGTTCGGTCTTCCGCTTGCTCGGGTCGGCGATCGGCACCGCCGCCATGAGCTTCTTGGTATAGGGATGCTGCGGGTTCTCGAACACCGCCTGGCGCGGGCCGATCTCGACGATCTCGCCGAGATACATCACCGCGACCCGGTGGCTGATCCGCTCGACCACGGCCATGTCGTGGCTGATGAAGAGATAGGCCAGGCCCATCTCCTCCTGCAGATCCATCATCAGGTTCACCACCTGCGCCTGGATCGACACGTCCAGGGCCGAAACCGCCTCGTCGGCGATGATCAGCTTCGGCGACAGGCCGAGCGCCCGGGCGATGCAGAGGCGCTGGCGCTGACCGCCGGAGAACTCGTGCGGATAGCGGCCGGCATGCTCGGCGTCGAGACCGACGCGGCGCAGCAGATCGATCACCCGATCCTCCGCCTCCTTGCCCTTGGCGAGGCCGTGCACGATCATCGGCTCGGCGATCGCGTCGCCCGCCGTCATGCGCGGGTTCAGGGACGCAAACGGATCCTGGAAGATCATCTGCATCTCGCGCCGGAACGGCCGCATGTCGGACGGCGACAGCCCCACCAGCTCCTGTCCCTCGAAGACCACGGAGCCGCGGGTCGGCTCGACGAGACGGATGATGCTCCGTCCGGTCGTCGATTTGCCGCAGCCCGAACTCGCCGACGACGGCGAGGGTCTCGCCCGGCTGCAGGCTGAAGGACACGTTCTCGACGGCGTGCACCCGGCCGCCGGCCCTGCTGAACAGGCCGCCGCCACCGATGTCGAAGCGGGTGGTCAGACCCTCCACCTTCAGCAGGGGCTCGGCGTCCTCCTGCACGGTGTCGCGGATCTCAAGGGCCGACTCCGTCTCCTCGACCTGTTCCTTGACCGCGTCTCCCTCGGCCCGGTTGACGTCCACATTGGCGAACTTCATCGGCAGCCGGTGGCCGGTCATCGAGCCGAGACGCGGGACCGCCGCGAGCAGCGCCTTGGTATAGGGGTGCTGCGGGCTCTCGAAGATCTGCTGGGCCGGGCCCTCCTCGACCTTCTTGCCGCGCAGCATGACGACGACCCGGTCCGCGACCTCGGCCACCACGCCCATGTCGTGGGTGATGAACATCACCGACATGCCGATATCGTTCTGAAGCTGCTTGATCAGGTCCAGGATCTGCGCCTGGATCGTCACGTCCAGCGCCGTGGTCGGCTCGTCGGCGATCAGCAGGCTCGGCCGGCAGGAAAGCGCCATGGCGATCATGACGCGCTGGCGCATGCCGCCCGAGAGCTGGTGCGGATACTGGCTGAGCTGCTTCTCGGGTTCCGGAATGCGGACGAGCCTGAGCATCTCCAGCGCCTGCTGAAGCGCCTGCTCCTCGCTCTTACCCTGGTGCAGCATGATCGCCTCGGCGATCTGGAAGCCGATGGTGAACACCGGGTTCAGCGAGGTCATCGGCTCCTGGAAGATCATGGAGATGTCGTTGCCGCGAATGGCCCGCATCTGCTCCGGGGTCTGCTTGGCGATGTCCACGACCTCGCCCGCCGGCTTGCGGAACAGAATCTCGCCTGACGGGATCTTGCCGCCCGCGTTGTCGGTGAGGCGCATGATCGACATGGCGGTGACCGATTTGCCGGACCCGAACTCACCGACCACGGCAAGGGTCTCGCCCTTGTCGATGTGCCACGACACACCGTCCACCGCCTTGACCGTCCGATCCTCAAGCGGGAAGTGGACCTTCAGATCGTTGACCTCGATGAGCCGATTGGCATCCATCCCCTAACTCCCAATAAAGCAAAACCATCCCGTTGCCCCTCTTCGGCGGGGGCAGATTGCATACACTAGCCGACCCGGCCGGTGATTTGCAGGTGTTTTTCAGCTTCTCCCGGCATTTAACGCGTCTAGGATGACCGCCATGAAACCCCAGGATTTCAGAGGCGGACTGCGGGCCGGATTCCGGTCGGCGCTCGGCCTGCCGACCCTGGTTCTCGTCGGCAGCCTGACGGGATACGGCGCGCTCGCCCACGACACCGGATTCGGCGCCGGGCTGGCGGTCCTGTCCACCATTCTGATCTGGGGTCTCCCGGGCCAGATCGTCATGGCCGAGATGTACGCCGCCAGCGCCGACATCCTCGCCATCGCCATCGCCGTGGGCATGGCGAACATGCGGTTCTTCCCCATGGCCGTGTCGCTGATGCCCACCCTGGGCGGCCGGGGGACGGCCGCCCGCCTTGCCCAGGCGCAGCTCATGTCGGCCACGTCCTGGGCCTATGTGATGCGCAGCACCGCGCCGGAGACTCCGGCCGCCCGGCTCGGCTTCCACACCGGCTTCGCCTGCCTGTGCATGACGGTGGCGGCGATCGCGACGATGGTCGGCTATCTCGGCGCCGCCGGCCTGCCGAAGCCCCTGGCCCTGGCGCTGCTCTTCATCAACGCCTGTTTCCTGCTGCTGCTCCTGCTCGACACCAAGGGCCGAGGGGCGGCCTTCGCGGTGATCACCGGGGTCGTCGCGGGCATTCCGATCAACATCTACCTGCCCGATACCGGTCTCATCGTCACCGGCATCGTCGGCGGCACCGTGGGGTTCCTCGCCGACGCCACGGGACGCAGGACGACGCCATGAGCGCGTTCGGCCCGGCCACGGCGGCGCTGGTCGTCGCCGCGTCCATCGGCGCCACGCTGCTCTGGCGATGTCTCGGCGTGTTCCTGGCCCAACGGCTAGACCCCAAGGGCGCCGTCTTCCGGTGGTTCTCCTTCGCCTCCTTCGCCGTGCTCGCCGGGCTGCTGTCGCGACTGCTGATCCTGCCGACCGGCGACCTCGCGACCATCGGCCTGGAGGTACGCCTGGGCGCGGCGGTGGTCGGCATCGCCGCCTTTTACCTCTCGCGCCGCAACCTGCTGATCGGCGTCGCCAGCGGCACGCTCAGCTTCGCGCTCGCAGCAGGGGCGCTGGGCTAACCCCCTCACGCATTGCCGCTGAGATAATCCAGCGCCGCCTGCACGCCGCCGGTCTGGATCGGCACGCCGGCCATCCGCAGGCCCATCTCGCAGCCCGACAGCGTGCCGCACAGCATCAGGTCGTTGAAATCGCCGAGATGGCCGATGCGGAACATCTTCCCCTTCACCTTGCCGAGGCCGGCGCCGAGCGACATGTCGAACTTGTCCAGGATCACCTTGCGCACCGCATCGGCGTCGTGGCCGTCCGGCATGACCACGCCGGTCAGCACCGGCGAATACTCGCGGGCATCGTCGCACTGAATCTCCAGCCCCCACTGGCGCACGGCCCGGCGGGTCGCCTCGGCGTGGCGCTCGTGGCGGGCGAAGACGTTCTCCAACCCCTCGTCCATCAGCATGTCGCAGGCCTCCTTGAGGCCGTAGAGCAGGTTGGTGTTCGGGGTGTAGGGGAAATTGCCGGTCGGGTTCTGGCCGATCTGCGACGACCACTCCCAGTAGGACTTGGTCATCTTCGAGGATTTCGCCGCCTCAAGCGCCTTGTCGCTGACCGCGTTGAAGCTGATGCCCGGCGGCAGCATCAGGCCCTTCTGGGAACCCGAGATGGTGACGTCGATCCCCCACTCGTCATGGCGCAGGTCGGCCGAGGCGAGACCGGAGATGGTGTCGACCATGAACAGGGCGGGGTGGCCGGCGGCGTCGATCGCCTTGCGCACCTCGGGGATGCGCGACGTCACCCCGGTGGAGGTCTCATTGTGGACGCAGCACACGGCCTTGATCTCGTGGCCCTTGTCCTTCGACAGCCGGTCCTCGACCGCCGCCGGATCGACGCCGCGGCGCCAGTCGCCCTCGATCACCTCCGGCTTCAGGCCGATGCGGGTGGCGAGTTCGACCCAGAGGGTGGAGAACTGGCCGGTCTCGACCATCAGCACCTTGTCGCCGGGCGACAGGGTGTTCACCAGGGCCGCCTCCCAGGCGCCAGTGCCGGAGGCCGGGAAGATGATCACCGGGTTCTTGGTCTTGAAGATCGGCTTGATCTTCTCGAGCACCTCCTTGGCCAGCGCCTGGAACTCGGGGCCCCGGTGATCGATGGTCGGCTTCTCGATGGCGCGCAGGATGCGGCCCGGCACGTTGGAGGGACCGGGGATCTGCAGGAAATGGGGGCCGGCACGGTGGGCCATGGGGTGTTCCTCCTAGGGTTCTGTCTGCGTCAGGCGAGGGCGCGTTCGAGGACGCGGGCGACGTGGACCGCCTTGCGCTCGGCGCCGTCTTGAATCTGGTGGCGGCACGAGGTGCCGTCGGCGACGAGAATGGTGTCCGGATCGGCCGCGCGGATCGCCGGCAGCAGGCTGAGCTCGGCCATCTTCATGGACACCGCGTGGTGCTCCGTCTCGTAGCCGAAGGCGCCGGCCATGCCGCAGCAACTGCTCTCGATCACCGAGACGTCGAGATCGGGGATGAGCTTGAGCGCCGTCTGCACCGGCCCCATGGCGGCGAAGGCCTTCTGGTGGCAATGGCCGTGGACCATGGCCTTGGCGCCGATCGGCTTCAGCGTAAGTCCGTCCAGCCGTCCGGCTTCCGCCTCGCGGGCGATGAATTCCTCGAACAGCATGGCCATCTCCGGCACCTTGCCGGCCCGCTCGCGCAGGAGGGAGGGCAACTCGTCCTTCAGAGTGAACAGGCAGGACGGCTCCAGCCCGACGATGGGCACCCCGCGCTCGGCGAAGGGCGCGAAGGCCTCCGCCAGCCGGGCCATCTCGGCCTCCGCCTTCTCGATCAGCCCCGACGCGAGATAGGTGCGCCCGCAGCAGAGATGCCGTCCCCCCGTCGGGACCGGGTCGATCACATGGATCGTGTAGGCCGCCGCCTCCAGCACGGCGACGGCGGCGCGCAGGTTCTCCGGCTCGAAATAGGTGTTGAACGTGTCGGCGAAGAGCACGACCTCGCGACCATCCGCCACCGAACGTTCGCTCACCTCGGATCCGCGGAACGGCGCGGACGTCCAGTGCGGCAGGGTCCGCTCCTTGGCAAAGCCCAGCAGCTTCTCGCTGAGCCACGCCGCCCCTGGCACCGCGTCGCGCAGGTTGGCGAGGTAGGAGAAACGGCTCGCCGCCTCGGCGTAGCGCGGCATCTCGGCGATCAACCGGTCCTTGGCCGACAGTCCGTGGCGCTTCACGTACTGGCCGAGCACCTCGGTCTTCATCTTCGCCATGTCGACGCCGGTCGGGCATTCCCGCTTGCAGCCCTTGCAGCCGACGCAGAGATCGAGGGTTTCCTTGAGGGCGGGATCGGTCAGCGCCTCCGGACCAAGCTGGCCGGACAGGGCCAGGCGCAGGGTGTTGGCCCGGCCGCGCACCAGATGCTGCTCGTCGCCGGTGGCGCGGAAGCTCGGGCACATGACGCCCGGATCGAGCTTCCGGCAGGCGCCGTTGTTGTTGCACATCTCGACGGCCCCGGAGAGCCCGCCCCAGGCGGACCAGTCGAACCGGGTGTCCGGATTGAGCGCCGCGTAGCCCGGCTTGAAGCGGAACAGGGAGCGGTCGTCCATCTTCGGCGGATCGACGATGCGGCCCGGATTCATCAGCCCCTTGGGGTCGAAGGCCCGTTTGACCTCGGCGAAGGCGTCCACCACCCGGTCGCCGAACATCCGGCGGTGGAACTCCGAGCGCACGATGCCGTCGCCATGCTCGCCGGAATGGGAGCCCTTGTACTCCCGCACCATCTCGAAGGCCTCTTCGGCGATGGCGCGCATCTTCTTCACGTCGCCGCCGTCCTTCATGTTCAGGATCGGCCGCACATGCAGGGTCCCGACCGAGGCGTGGGCGTACCAGGTGCCCTTGGTGCCGTGCTTCGTGAACACGTCGGTCAGGCGGGAGGTGTAGTCCGCCAGATGCTCCAGCGGCACCGCGCAATCCTCGATGAAGGAGACCGGCTTCCCGTCGCTCTTCATCGACATCATGATGTTCAGACCGGACTGGCGGACCTCAGTGATCCGCGCCTGGAGCCCCGGATCCTCCGCCCGGACCACCGCGTCCGGGAACCCCAGATCGGCCATCATGGTCTCGAGATCGCCGAGCTTGGACAGCAGCGGCGCCTTCTCGTCACCGGCGAACTCGACCAGCAGCAAGGCGTCCGGCTCGCCCTTCACAAACTCCCGCATGGCGGCCTGGAACATCGGGATCTCGCGGGCCAGTTCGATCATGGTGCGGTCGATCAACTCGACGCCGAACGGCTTCAGGGTCACCAGGTGCCGGGTGTTCTCCATCGCCGCGTGGAAGGTCGGGAAGTGACAGACGCCGACGACCCGGTGTTTCGGGATGGCATGGGTCTTCAGCGTGATCCGCCGAGACAGGGCGAGCGTCCCTTCCGAGCCGACCAGAAGCGAGGCCATGTTGTGGCCGCCCGCCGCGTCCCGCGCCGTCACCCGGTCGAGGTTGTAGCCGCCGACCTTGCGCATGAGCTTCGGAATGTTGGCGTCGATCTCGCCCTGCTCGCGCTCGGCGATGGCGCGGACCTGCTGGACGAGGTCCCGGTATCGTGCCGGACCGGACAGCGCGCCGAGATTGCCCGGCACCCGGTCGAACCGCGCCTCGGTCCCGTCCATCAGGATGGCGTCGATGGCCTCGACGTTGTCGACCATGATCCCGTAGTGAATCGACCGGCCGCCGCAGGAATTGTTGGCCGCCATCCCGCCGATGGTGGCGCGCGACGAGGTGGAGATGTCGACCGGATAGATCCGCCCCTTCGGCTTCAGCCAGGCGTTCAGGTGGTCGAGCACGATGCCGGGCTGCACGGTGACCTCGTGGGTCTCCTGATCATAGTCGACGATCTCACGCAGATGCTTGGTGCAGTCGAGCACCAGGGCGGTGTTCACCGTCTGGCCGCACTGGGAGGTGCCGCCGCCGCGCGGCAGGAGCGGAATGCCCTCCATCTCGGCGATGTGCACGGCGGCGCGCAGGTCGTTCTCGGTCTTCGGGATCACCACGCCGATCGGCTCGACCTGATAGATCGAGGCGTCGGTGGCGTAGCGCCCGCGGGTGAAGCCGTCGAACTTCACCTCGCCCTCGATCTCGCGCCCCAACCGCTCGGCCAGGGCGAAGTCGCCGATCCGCGCTCTCGCATCGACCATGGTGACACCCTCCGGGACTCTGCCCGTTTGCGTTTCCTCGCGTGCTAATCTAACCCCGGCACAGCGTCATAGATACCGGACGAGCGGACAGCGGATGTCGCCGAGCGGACAGAAAAGCGATCGGGTGAAGGATCCGGTGAGCGGTCACGAGGAGACCGACACGCCGGTGATCGGTCATGCCGCGTCCTTCGCGCCGGGGGCCAGCGTCCCCTGGCACACCCACGATCGGGGGCAGCTCGCCCTGACCCTCGCCCGGGTCATGCGGGTGGAGACGCCGGAGCGGGTCTGGCTGGTGCCGCGGGGCAGCGTGCTCTGGCTGCCGGCCGGCACGCCGCACCGCTCGCTCGCGCCGGAGGAACGCTCAATGCGGTCGCTGTTCGTGCGCGGCGACGGCGACGGCGCACTGCCCGGACGACCGAGCGCGGTGGAACAGGGAACGCCGTTGGCGGACATGGTCACTTGGCTGGCCGAGACCTACGACCGCGACCGGCTGGACCGGGCCTGGACGACCGTGGCGGGCGCGGCCCTCGCCCTGGTGCGGCCGGCGCCCGGGGTGAGCGTGCGCCTGCCCCGGCCGGCGGACCCGGCGGTTGCGCGGATCGCCGACGCGGTCTCCGCCGATCCGAGCGACCCGCGCTCGCTGGAGGAATGGGGCGACAGCCTCGGCGTCAGCCCACGGACCCTCCGCCGAAGGGTGCAGTCGGAAACCGGGATGACCTATCGCGACTGGCGGCGCTATCTGGCGCTGACCGCGGCGGCGGAGAAACTCCTTACCGGCGCGCGGGTCACCGACGTCGCCTTCGAGGCGGGCTACACGTCGTCCAGCGCCTTCGTCGCCGCCTTCCACAAGGCGTTCCAGGTCACGCCGGGACAGTTCCAGCGGCTGGCCGGAGGCTGAGCGATCAGAAACGCCAGCCGACGGTGATGCCGCCGAAGATGCTGGGGCCGGCCTGGCCTTCGAATTCCGGGCTGCGGATCACGTGGGTGTAGCCGATCCGGAAATCGTCATAGGTCAGCACCGCGCCGGCCGACAGCTCACCGACGAAGATGTTCTTGTCGACGCTGGGCGAGTCCTCGAACGTGTTGCCGTCGAGGAAGATATTGCGCGCGACCGCCCGGCCCTCGGCGCCGGCGAAGACGTACCAGCCGAGCCGGTCGCCGCCGACCACCTCGCCGAAATATCCGGATCCGGGGCTCGCCGGCTGAATGCGCGGCGGGCCGTAGTCGCCGTCCGGCGGATCGCCAAAGCGGAACGTGATGCCGGCGGCCGCATGGGTGAACACGTTGCCGAGCGCGGCCGTGGCATGGGGCGCGGCGTCGATCCGCAGCCCGCCTAAGTCAGCCAGAGGCGCGCCGAAGACCCACCGCCGCTGCAGCATCAGCAGCACCGCCGGCTCGTTCTTGAGCTGATGGTCCCATCCCTGGGGGTCGGGCGATCCGACCACGTCGTGGACGAAATCCTGCACCTCCTCGCCGAGGGCAAGCGGGCCGATGACGCCGAGGGACAGGATGCCCGAGGTCTGCACCCGGGAGAACCGGCTGTCCCGCTCGTAGGGCTCGTCGGTGATGACCCCCACCGATCCGTAGAGCCAAGCCGCATACGGCTGGTCGTCCGGCGGCGGATCGGCCAGCTTGATGTCCTGCGGCGTGTACAGGTTCTGACCGAAGGTCGCCTGCCAGCGCACCTTCTCCCCCGTGCCGACCAGCGGTTCGGAGCCGGATCGGACCCAGTTCGGAATGTCGTTCACCTGGCTGGTCCAGGTGAAGCGGAAGCCGTTCGTGTAGTACTGGTCGGTATTGGCCGGGAGGTCGTTCTCCAGCGTGAAGCTGAGCACCAACTCGTCCCTGTCCCGGTCCTTAGACGGCTTCTCTTCCGCCGCGGCCGGAAGAGCGGGAAGGATCATGACCAGGGCGTAGAGGATCTTGCGCATGCGGCCACTCATACGGGGCTGCGGCGGCACGCGCCAGTCCGGACTTGACCGTAAGCCCCGCTTGTGGCTCAACTGCCGTCATGACATTCGGAACCGCGACGCTCGGCCTGCGACTTATTTGCCCGGCTCTCTGAAGAGAGACCGGGACAGATTCGTTCGCCCCACGCGTCACCCCAAGGTTCCAAGAGGCCGACCGATGATCGGCAGTGATACCCGACAGACACCGACGGCTCCGAGCGCCCGATCCGCGTTCTCGACCATCCGTGCCTGTTGCGTGGCGGCGACACCCTTCAGCAGTTACGAGCGACGATAATTCGGCGCCCGCCCCAGCCCCCCGGCCACGCCTCCCGACACGCGGTGAGGCACGGTCCGGACCGGCGGCGCGCCTCCCAGGAGGAAAGACGATGTTGAACCGCATGCCGATCGAGAAATACCGCGCCTACGCCCAGGTCGATCTGCCCGCACGGAGCTGGCCGGACAAGGTCATCGACACCGCGCCGATCTGGTGCTCCGTCGACCTGCGCGACGGCAACCAGGCCCTGGTCGACCCGATGGACGGGCCGCGCAAGCGCCGGATGTGGGACGCCCTGATCAAGATGGGCTTCAAGCAGATCGAGGTCGGCTTTCCCTCCGCCTCCGATACCGACTTCAACTTCGTACGCCAGCTCATCGAAGACGACCTGATCCCCGACGACGTCACCATCCAGGTGCTGACCCAGGCCCGGGAACATCTGGTGCAGCGGACCTTCGAAAGCGTCGTCGGCGCGAAGAACGTCATCATCCACCTGTACAACTCGACCTCCGAGCTGCAGCGCCGCGTGGTGTTCCAGGAGGATCAGGCCGGCGTGAAGAAGATCGCCACCGACGGCGCGGAAATGGTGCGGGACCGCCTGCCCATGCTGGCCGGCCAGAACGTGCAGCTGCAGTACTCGCCGGAGAGCTTCACCGGCACGGAGCTGGACTACGCGCTCGAGGTCTGCGAGGCGGTGATGGATGTCTGGGCGCCGGTGGTCGACAACAAGATCATCCTGAACCTGCCCTCGACCGTCGAGATGTCGACGCCGAACATCTACGCCGATCAGATCGAGTGGATGCATCGCAACTTCACCCGGCGCGACCGGATCTGCCTGTCGGTCCATCCCCATAACGACCGGGGCACCGGCGTCGCGGCGGCCGAGATGGCGGTGATGGCCGGCGCGGACCGGGTCGAAGGCACCCTGTTCGGCAACGGCGAGCGCACGGGCAACGTGGACATCGTCACCCTGGGGCTGAACCTGTTCACCCAGGGCGTCGACCCGAAGCTGGACTTCTCCGACATCAACGGCCTGATGGAGACGGCGGAATACTGCAACCAGCTGCCGATCCACCCGCGCCATCCCTATGCCGGCGAGCTGGTGCACACGGCCTTCTCCGGCTCGCACCAGGACGCCATCAACAAGGGCATGAAGGCGATCAAGGCGGCGAACAGCGGCGTCTGGGAGGTCCCCTACCTGCCGATCGACCCGCACGATATCGGCCGCGACTACGAGGCGGTGATCCGGGTGAACTCCCAGTCCGGCAAGGGCGGCATCGCCTACGTGCTCGAGACCGACCACCACATCCGGCTGCCGAAGGAGTGGCAGGCGCAGTTCAGCCAGGTGATCCAGCGGCTGACCGACGCCACCTCGCGGGAGATCTCCAGCCAGGAGATCTGGAACGCCTTCGAGACCGAATACGTCACCCAGCCCGAGGGCCGCTTCAACCTGATCTCGTTCGAGTCGCGCCGGGTGCAGGGCTCGAATCAGACCGTGGAGATCACCGCCGTGGTCAGCGACAACGGGGTTGAGAAGACGGTCACCGGCCAGGGCAACGGTCCGGTCAACGCCTTCTCGCACATGATGCGCAAGGAGTTCGGACTGAAGTTCAAGCTCAAGGACTATGTCGAGCACACCCGTTCGGTCGGCTCCGACGCCGAGGCGGCCGCCTATATCGAGATCAAAACCCCGGACGAGACCGGCACCAGCATCTTCGGCGTGGGCATCGACACCGACATCACCCTGGCCCCGATCAAGGCCGTGGTGAGCGCGTGTAACCGGCTGTAGGACCGCGAGGCGACCCTCGACGGGCGCGGCCACCCTGCGCCCGTTCAAGGCCTCGGCGGAAACACTGCGGGGAAATGTCCCGTGGTGCCCCCGGTCCGACTCGAACGGACACTCCCTTGCGGGAAACAGATTTTGAGTCTGTCGCGTCTACCAATTCCGCCACGGGGGCGCCGGAACGGCTGCACTATGGCGAGCCCGGTGAAAACGGTCAATCCGGTCGCGCGCCGGCTCCTGCAAGACAGTCCGGGCGGTATTTGATAGCGTCTGCGAAAATGTGGGAGATGTCATGAACGGACCGGGACTGCCGGACTGGGCGCTGGAGATGCGCGAACGGGATCGGCCCATCTTCATCGCCGCCGCCTCGGCCCGAAGCGGCACCACCGCGCTTCACCGGCTCCTGAACAGCCATCCGGACGTGATGCTCCACGGGGAAGACCCGTTCATGTTCGACATGGCGCATCTCTGTACCGGCCGCGTTGTGCGCTTCGCCCAGGGCCGCGAGCAGTACGAGACCCTGCGCCGCAACGCCCTGCAGCAGGGCAGCGACGAATGGCTCGACGTGTTCCTGCCGCCGCCTGACGTGCTGATGCAGAACGCCTTCCTGATGTTCTACCTGGCCGCCCAACCGTTCCGGGAGGATGCGCGGCAGCTCGGCAAGACCCGCTGGGGCATGAAGAAGCCCAATGTGAGCCCCCACCAGATCGCCGGGCTCAGCGTGCTCCTGCGGAACGCCCGGGTGATCTACATGATCCGCGACCTTGAGAGCGTGCTGCGCTCGGGCAAGGCACTCTACCTGCAGCAGGGGGACTACCGGCCGGATGAGATCTGTCGGCAGTGGGCGGCGCGGGCCGGCGCCTGGGCCAAGCAGGTCCGCACGGAACAGCACTTCACCCTGAACTACACCGATCTCGACCGGCGTCCGGAGTGGGTGGTCGAGCAACTCGCCGCCTTTCTCGACCTCGACCCGCTCGATCCGGCGGTTCTCACGTCGAAGGTGAACACCCGGAAATCCGGCGATGGCGGAAGCGACGCCGGCGGCTACACGGCGCCAAAGGAGCTGACGGACGAAGAGATGGCGCTGGTGCGGCGGACCGAGACGGCGCTGCACGCGGATCTCGCCGGGGTCGATCTGCCCCCCACGGGGGTCGCCTGAGCGCTTGTCGCACCGGCGCCCGGCTGGTATCGCAGCGCCGCCTGCCCATCTGCAGAACGACCGACCCGCAACGCGCCAGAGACCCTGCCATGCTCCGCCCGTTCTACGACTGGACCCTGCGGGTCTCCGGCCACCGCCATGCCGAGCGCTGGCTGGCGGCAGTGTCCTTCATCGAGAGCTCGGTCTTCCCGATCCCGCCCGATGTGATGCTGGTCCCGATGATCCTGGCCGACCGGACGCGGGCCTGGCGGATCGCACTGATCGCCACCATCGCCTCCGTTCTCGGCGGCCTCGCCGGCTACGCCATCGGGCTGTTCTTCTTCGAGGCGATCGGCCAGCCGATCCTCGATTTCTACGGCAAGGCGGACCGCTTCGACGAGTTTGCCACGATGTACAACGAGTGGGGTGCCTGGGTCGTGTTCGGCGCCGGGGTCACCCCGTTCCCCTACAAGGTCATCACCATCGCCAGTGGCGTGACCCGGCTGGATCTCCTGATCTTCGTCATCGCCTCGGTCCTGTCGCGCGGCCTGCGATTCTTCGTCGTCGCCGGCCTGCTGTGGTACTTCGGTCCGCCGATCCGCAAGATCCTCGAGCGGCATCTCGGGCTCATCACCACCCTGTTCTTCGTGCTCCTGCTGGGAGGCTTCGCGGCGATCAAATGGCTGCTCTAGTTCCCCTCTTCGTTGCCGGCGCCGCCGCGGCGGCCCTGGCGGCGGCCCTGATCTCCCAATACGGCTTCGATCTGCAGCCCTGCGTATTGTGCATCTGGCAACGCTGGCCCTATCTGGCTGCGATCCTCCTCGGCCTGGCCGCAGTCGGCCTGCGCCGCCACGCCGCCGCCCGCACCGCGCTCACCGCCCTCGCCATCCTCGCCGTCCTGACTTCGGGCGGCATTGGCGCGTTCCATGTGGGCGTGGAGCAGGGCTGGTGGGAGGGCACCTCCGGCTGCGGATCGATCTCCACGACGGACGATCTCGCGGCACTTCGGGCCCAGATCATGAACGCGCCGATCGTGCGCTGCGACGAGGTGGCGTTCGCCCTGTTCGGGATTTCCATGGCCGGGTGGAACCTCCTGTTCGCGCTGGGGGTTGCCCTCGTCGCCGGCCGCGCCATGCTGCGGGGGCGCAGAGCCCTTCCGGGAGACCGAGCATGACCGAATCAGACATCGCCCGCCGATCACGCCGCCCCTCGCCACGCCGACCCGACGGCCTCTCCAAACGGGATCTGATCGATCGGATCATCCGGGTCGATCATGCGGGCGAGTTCGGCGCCCAGCGCATCTACGAGGGCCAGCTCGCCGTGCTGGGACGCAAGCCCTGCGGCAAGACCATCCGCCACATGAAGCAGCAGGAGGAAAAACACCTGGCCGCCTTCGAGAAACTGATGGTGGAACGACGCGCCCGGCCCACCCTGCTGCATCCGCTCTGGAACGTCGCCGGCTTCGCCCTCGGCGCGGGCACGGCGGTCCTGGGCGAGCGGGCGGCGATGGCCTGCACGATCGCGGTGGAGGAGGTGATCGACGACCACTACCGGCGCCAGCATGAGGCGCTCGACGACGACGAGGCGGCGTTGAAGCAAACCATCGAGACATTCCGGGCGGAAGAGGCCGAGCACGCCGATATCGGCCGGGCCCATGGGGGCGAGGATACGGTCGGGTATCCGGTCATGCGCACGGCCATCGCCGCCGGCTCCCGTCTCGCGATCTGGCTGAGCGAGCGGGTCTGACCGCCGGGTCTGACAGCCGGCAGGGCCTCTCCATTCCCATGCGGGCGGCGGCGCGGCGTGCTAGAAGGCGGCGATCCGCCCCAACATGCCAGGCCCGCCCGAGCGCACCCGTGACCCCATGCTGAAGTCCATCCTCCGGAGCAAGACGGGCGCCGCGATCGTGACCGGGGCGCTACGCGCCTATATCCGGCTGCTTCTGGCGACAATCCGGATGGAGCGTCGGGTCGACCCGGCGGCCGCGGCGCTGATGGAAAGCGGCAAGCCGTTCCTGATCGTTGCCTGGCACAACCGTCTCGGCCTGATCGCCAGCATCTGGCCTGAGGGCAAGGAGATCGCCATGGTACGCTCCTCACATGGCGACGGACGGATGCTCGGAAATGCGCTGTCCCACATCATCACCCGGCCGATCGAAGGCTCGACCCGGCGCAATCCGATGGCGGCCATGCGCGGCATGCTGAAGGCGATCGGGGACGGCCTCCCCGTCGCGGTCACGCCCGACGGCCCGCGCGGCCCGCGCATGCGCTGCCAGCCCGGCGTCGTCGAGGCGGCCCGGCGAACGGGGGTCCCGGTCGTGCCCGCCGCCTGCAGCTCCCGGCCCCGCATTCAGACCCGCTCATGGGACCGCTTCCTCGTGCCGCTCCCCTTCACCCGTGGCATCGCGCTGATCGGCACGCCGCTGGACCTGAGCGACACGACGGAGGATCGCGAACGGGCCCGCCGGCGGGTCGAGGACGCGCTGACCGAGCTGACCGACTCGGCGGACCGGCATCTCGGGCTGGCGCCGATTCCGCCGGCACCGGAAAAGACCGGCACCCCAACATGATACTGCCGCTCTACAAAGGTCTGGCCACGGCGCTGGGCCCGGTGATCGACGCCTACCTCGCCCGGCGGGTCGCGCGCGGCAAGGAGGATCCAGGCCGGCTCGACGAGCGGCGCGGCATCGCCGGTCGGCCGCGCCCCGACGGGCCGCTGGTCTGGCTGCATGCCGCGAGCGTCGGCGAGGCGGTCGGGCTGCTGACCCTAATCCGCGCGCTGCGCGACGCCCGCCCCGACCTCGCCCTGCTGATGACCACCGGGACCGTCACGTCGGCCGAGGCCATGGCCCGGCGCCTGCCGGAGGGGGTGATCCATCAGTTCGTGCCGGCCGACCGTCCGGCCTGGGTGCGCCGCTTCCTGGATCACTGGCGCCCGGATCTCGGCATCTGGATGGAATCCGATCTCTGGCCGAGCCTGGTCACCGAAGCGGACCGCCGGGGGATGCCGATGGCGATCGTCGATGCGCGCCTCTCCCTGGACGCGTTCCAGCGGTGGCGGCGGATGGGTTCGCTCGCCCGGCCGCTCTTCGCCGGGTTCGACCTGGTTCTGGCGGCGAGCGAGGACCAGGCCCGCCGCTTCGCCGCGCTCGGCTGCCCGGATGTGCGCTATGCCGGCAACCTGAAAGCGGCGGGCGACCCGCCGCCGATCGATGACGAGGCGGTGGCCGCACTTCGAGCCGCGACGGCCGGACGGCCGGTCTGGTTGGCGGCGAACACCCACCCGGGCGAAGAGGCGGCCATTCTCGATACCCATGCCAGACTGACCCTGATGCGGCCGGATCTGCTGACCGTCGTCGTGCCGCGCCATGCGACGCGCGGGGAGGAGATCGCGGCCCTTGTACGGTCCCGCGATCTGCCGTTGGCCCGGCGCTCGGCCGGCGAGGCGGTCGCGGCCGAAACGGCCGTCTATCTGGGCGACACCATGGGCGAGATGGCCGCGTTCTACTCCGCGATACCGATCACCTTTCTTGCCGGCTCCTTCGTGCCGGTCGGCGGCCACAACCCGATCGAGCCGGCCCATTGCGGCACCGCCCTGCTGCTCGGTCCGCTGATGCCGAACAACCGCGACGCCGCCGACATGCTGATCGCCGCCGGCGCCGCCCGTCAGGTCGCGGATGCCGATCGGCTGGCCGACGCGGTCGACGCGCTTCTGGCAGCCCCCCAGGACGCGGCGGCGATGGCCGATCGGGGCAGAGCCGTTGCCCGGGAGGGACGGTCCGGTCTTGCCCGCATTCTCGACGACCTCGCCCCTCTGCTGCCCGGAGGGCCCGGGTGAGAGCCCCCGGCTTCTGGCAGTCCGGGGGCTGGCAGGCGGCGGCCCTGACGCCGGCAAGCTGGCTGTGGCGGCTGGGCGCCGAGCTTCGCCGGGCGACGGCATCGCCCTACCATCCGAAGGTTCCGCTGATCTGCGTCGGCAACGTGACGGCGGGCGGGGCCGGGAAGACCCCGACGGTGCTGGCCGTCGCCGCCGAACTGATGGAGACGGGGGCTCGGGTCGGCCTGCTGTCGCGCGGCCATGGCGGCAAGCTGAAGGGCCCGGTCAGTGTTGACCCCGCCACCCACTCGGCCCGGGATGTGGGCGACGAGCCGCTGTTGCTGGCGGCCCTCGCCCCCACGGTGATCGCCCGCGATCGGGCCGCCGGCGCCCGGATGCTGGAGGAGCTCGGCGCCGAGCTCATTGTGATGGATGACGGGCTGCAGAACCCGTCCGTCGTCCCGACCCTCAGCCTTCTCGTCGTCGATGGCGCCGCGGGCATCGGCAATGGACGCCTGATCCCGGCCGGCCCCCTGCGCGAGCCCTGGGGCGCCGCCCTGGACAAGGCCGCCGCCGTGGTCGTGGTCGGCGAGGACCGGGCCGGGACCGCCGCCCGCGTCGACGGCCGACGGCCCCTCCTGTCGGCTGTGCTGGAACCGGCACCCTCCGCCCTGGCGCTGCGGGATCGGCGGGTTCTGGGCTTCGCAGGGATCGGCCGGCCGGAGAAGATGCGCGAGACGCTGGTAGATCTCGGCGCGGTGGTGGTCGGCTTCGAGGCCTTCGACGACCACCATCCCTACACGCCGGAGGAAGTCATGGCGCTGATCGATCGCGCGGCCGCCGCCGACGCCGTGCCGGTCACGACGGCGAAGGATGCGGTCCGCCTGCCGCCCGACGCCCGTGCCATGGTCACCGTTCTCGACGTCTCCCTGACCTGGCGCGATCCGGCGGCCGTGACCGCGCTCCTCGATCAGTTCGTCGGCATCGGCGGCACCACATAGGCCGGATCCAGGCGGCGGTCGCGCCAGTTCATCCGCCAGTCGAGATGCGGCCCGGTCGCCCGCCCGGTCGCGCCAATCGTCCCGATCACGTCACCCTGCCGGATTTGCTGTCCGACCGTTACGGCGACGCTGTCCAGGTGGATGAAGGTGCTGGAGAGGCTGTGCCCATGGTCGAGAATCAGCGTCCCGCCCGTGTAATAGTGGTCGGTCGCCGCCAGCGTCACCAGACCATCGGCCGGTGCGATGACCGGGGTGCCGGTCGGTGCGGCGATGTCGATCCCGTAATGGGGCTGGCGCGGTTTGCCGTTGAGAATCCGCTGGCTGCCGTAGACGCCCGAGATCCTGCCCGTCGCCGGCCAGACGAAGCCGGAGCGGAAATCGGGATCCGGACGGTCCGTGGCCCGCGCCGCCTTGACCTCGGCGATGTCCTTGAGGATCCGGTCCATCACCTCCTGCGGCGGCGACACCATGTTCTCGGGCAGCCCGTCGATGCGCTGAACGTTGAACTCCCGGGTGGCGACCTCCAGCGTTCTGCGCTCGACCGTCCCGTCCGGCCGGGTGATCACCAGGGTCGATGTCTTCGGCGCGTCCCGGTGGAAACCGAAGACGAAGGCACCGTTGCCGTCCACCCGAACCGGCAGGTCGTCCAGCATCAGGATGGTGCCGGGCTCGGTCTGCCCGAACACGATTCCGCCCTGGGTGAAGGCGCCGCTGAAGGTGATCTCGGCCCGCGCCGCGGTGGCGAAGAGCACGAGGCAGGTGATCGCGACAAGACGGCGGATCATCAGAACAGCGACTCCTGGGTGGGCGTTTCGGGATCGCCCGCGGCCGGGCTCTTGGCACGGGGTTTCGGTCGGCTGCCGCCGGACGGCGCGCCGCCCGCAGACGGGGCCGCGGCGCCGATCACCGCCGGCGCCTCGCCGTCCCGGAACCGCAGGGTAACAGCCTGGCCCTCGCGGGTCTCGCCAGCCGATTTCACCGGCACCCCGCTCTCGTCGCGAACCAGGGCGAAACCGCGCTCCAGCACCCGCTCGAACGAGTTGGCGTCCAACAGCTTGCCGGTCCCGGTCAGACGGTCGTCTTCGGTCTTCAAGCGCCGCACATAGGCGAATTCCCCGCGCCGCAGCAGGCGCTGCAGATCGCGGCCGCCGTCGCCGATGGACCGCTCGATCGGGGCCAGACGAAGGCCCCGTGCCACGGTGTCGAACCGTCCCCGCGTCCGCGCCAGGATCTCCGCCGGCGACGGAATTGGCCGGTCGACGGCGTATTTCAGCCGGTCGAGCAGGGCGGTGATCCGGCTCTGGGCGCTGCCGCCCGCGTAGTCGAGGCGCTGCTGCGCCTGCTCGATATGGGCCGCCGGATCGCCGAGCCCGCGCGCCAGGCCCGCGACCACGGTTCGACCCTCGTTCAGCCGCCGGCTGACCGCACCGGTCAGTCGGGCGGTGTCTTCCGCCAGGCGGGCGATCAGGTCGCTGCGGACCGGAACCGCCATCTCGGCCGCCGCGGTCGGGGTGGGCGCGCGCCGGTCGCTGGCGAAGTCGATCAGGGTGGTATCGGTCTCGTGGCCCACGGCGGAGATCAGCGGGATCTCCGACGCGGCGGCGGCCCGCACCACCTCCTCCTCGTTGAAGGCCCAAAGGTCCTCGAGGCTGCCACCGCCGCGGGCGACGATGAGCAGATCGGGGCGCGGCATCGGCCCGCCGTCGGCCGGGATCCCGTTGAAGCCCTGAATGGCACGGGCGATCTGGTCCTTCGCCGTCTCGCCCTGCACCAGCACGGGCCAGACGATGACATGAACCGGAAACCGGTCGGCGAGCCGGTGGAGGATGTCGCGGATCACGGCTCCGGTCGGCGACGTCACGACGCCGATGACCGCGGGCAGGAACGGGATGGGGCGCTTGCGCTCGGCATCGAAGAGACCTTCGGCGGCGAGTTGCTTGCGCCGGTCCTCCAGAAGCTTGAGCAGCGCGCCTTCGCCGGCCAGTTCCATCTGCTCGATGACCATCTGGTACTTCGAGCGGCCGGGATAGGTGGTCAGCTTGCCGGTGGCGATGACCTCCATGCCCTCTTCCGGCTGGATCGACAGCCGCTGCGCCGCGCCGCGCCAGCACACGGCGTCGAGCACGGCACTGTCGTCCTTCAGGGTCAGATAGACGTGGCCGGATCCGGCCCGGGTCGGACGCGAGACCTCGCCGCGCACCCGCACCCGATCGAAATTGGATTCGACGGTCCGCTTCACCGCCTGACTGATCTCTCCGACGGAGAACTCCGGCAGGTTCCCCGGATGGCCTGCGGCTAACTCTTCCATGAATCCCCGTATCAGCTTCTGCGACCACCCGAGGGGCGATCACGACAGAATTGATCCTGCTACCGCCACAACAACCGACGGGAGGCGTTGCCCAGTATGGCAGATCATCCGAACAGCATCGTAATCAAGCATATCTTCGATGGCGACTTTCTCGCGGCCAGTGCCGTGGTCGCGGCGCACGGCCTTCCGGGACAGACGGAACTGCTTCGCACCGCCGAGTTCCTCTCGGTGACATCCTGGCTCGCCGCCCAGGCCGACGTGCCGGCGGTTCGCCGGGAGGCCCAGGCCGTGCTTCAGGCGGTCGCCGGTATATCCGCCCGCTGGGTGGAGAACGCGGTGCCGCGTCCCCCGGTTGCCGCGCAGATGCCGCGCAGCAAGGCCGAGTTCGACCGGCTGATGGTCCGGGCCCTGGCCGACAGAGGCTATTACCATCCGATCCGACTTCCATCGCTCCGGGACCCGATTCCCCCGAATCGGGCCAACGTCCGCTCGGCGAGCACCGCCTACCATACCGCCGAGTGGGGTCTGGCCCGCCCCCTGCTTGAGCGCGCCTGCGGCGGATCGCTGGCGGACAGGGTGATCGTCGATCTCGGATGCGCCGACGGCTTCTTCAGCCTCAACCTGGCGCGCGTGGGCGCGCGGGTGGTCGCCGTCGACATCGCCGTGACGATGATCCTGCGGACGGCGACCTTTGCCGCGTTGAACGGCGTGCACCGGCAGGTTCTCGGCCGGCTGGGCCCGGCGCGGGACCTGCCGGTCATCATCGACCGGATCGCCGATGCCACGCCCGGCTTCGCCCCGGTAGACGCGATCTGCGCGCTGGGCCTGATTTATCATTTCGATGATCTGACGGCGGACCTGATGGCGATGACGGACCTTCGCGTCCCTATTCTCTTCGAATTCGACGCCACCCCCGCCCAGGACGAGGCGACCTACGATCCGTCGGCTCACCGAAACCAGACGCCGGTCTCCGCGCCCTGGCTGACCGGCTGGCTGCGGGACCGGGGGTTCCAAGTGATCGCCCAACCCGCCTGGCGCGACACCGCGACCGCGCTCGATACGCGCACGGCGTCCGACCCGCCGGCCACGGCCCGCCGAGAGATGCTGCTGGCGATCCCGGCCGGCGGACCTCTGAGAGCCACTACGGGCGCCGGGGCACGCTGACCCGGGGTCACGACTCGGTGGCACGGCGGCGACCGGCGCAGTATGGTCCGCGCCGGCCGCCGTCCGGGCTGGGGCGCGGTCACTCGACGGATCGGAACTGGAGAGCCTTGGTATGCGCATTCTGGTCGTGGGCTCCGGCGGGCGCGAACATGCGCTGTGCTGGGCCATCGCCGCCTCGCCCCTCGTGACCGAACTCTTCTGCGCGCCCGGCAATGCCGGCATCGCCCGAGAAGCGACCTGCCTGCCGGTCTCCGTCGACGACCACGAGGGCCTCCTCGCCCTCTGCCGGGACCGCGCCATCGACTTCGTCGTGGTCGGTCCGGAGGCGCCGCTCGTGGCCGGGCTCGTCGATCGGCTGAACGAGGCCGGCATCAAGGCGTTCGGGCCCACCGCCGCCGCCGCCGTGCTCGAGGGGTCGAAGGCCTTCACCAAGGACTTCTGCGCCCGTCACAACATTCCGACCGCCGCCTATGGGCGCTTCACCGATGCGGAGGCGGCCAAAGGTTACATTCGGGAACGGGGCGCGCCGATCGTGGTCAAGGCGGACGGGCTGGCGGCCGGCAAGGGCGTCATCATGGCCGAAACGGTCGAGCAGGCGCTCGACGCCGTCGACGCGATCATGGCCGACCGGGCCTTCGGCGAGGCGGGCGCCGAGGTTGTCGTCGAGGAATGGATGATCGGCGAGGAGGCCAGTTTCTTCGCGCTCACCGACGGCGAGGCGATCCTCCCGCTGGCCGGCGCCCAGGACCACAAGCGGGTCGGCGACGGCGACACCGGGCCGAATACCGGCGGCATGGGCGCCTATTCCCCCGCCCCGGTGGTCGACGACGCCATGTCGCAGCGGATCGTCGACGAGATCATCGCCCCGACCGTCGCGGGCATGGCGGCGGAGGGCAGGACCTTCCGCGGCGTGCTGTTCGCCGGACTGATGATCACGGAGAGTGGGCCGAAGCTGATCGAATACAATGTCCGCTTCGGCGATCCGGAATGCCAGGCGCTGATGCTGCGGGTGAAGGGTGACTTCCTGTCCGCCCTGATCGCCACCGCCGACGGGCAGATCGGCCAGTTCCACCTGCGCTGGCACGACGAGACGGCGCTCTGCGTCGTCATGGCGGCGAACGGGTATCCCGGCTCCTACGAGAAGAACTCGGTCATCGCCGGCGTCGACGCGGTGGAGAGCGACGAGGTGGTGGTGTTCCACGCCGGCACCGCGCGCGGCGGGGACGGCAGTCTGCTGGCCACCGGCGGGCGCGTACTCGGCGTCACCGCCGTCGGCAAGGACGCGGACGAAGCCCGGCGCCGGGCCTATGCGGCGGTGGACGGGATCGACTGGCCGGGCGGGTTCTGCCGCCGCGACATCGGCTGGCGGGCGGTCGGCCGATGAACCGTCCCACAGCTGGCGGGCGGTCGGCCGATGAACCGTCCCACAGATCGCTGAAGACCGAGCGACATCTGGGGACCGGATCACGCAGGCCGGCCCCCCGGACTCTAGCCGTCGCGCTTCGGCAGCAACTCCTTCCTGAGTGCGCCCCAGTCCCAACCGACCACACGCGACCGGTGCAGACCCTCCGGAAGATTGGTGTGCGCGGTCGAGCCCGCGACCAGGACGCCGACGAGATTCAGATTCGCCCGTTTGGCGAACTTCACCTCCTCGTTGACGTTCCGGCTGACCCCCGACATGGGGGTGACCAGCACGAGGGCGATCTTGGCCGCGCGCATGCGCTGGATGACCACGACCTCCTTCTGCTTGGGATCTAAATCTTCACGTTTTGATGCACCGGTTATCTTGACCGGCCAGTTCTGCTCCGCCATCTCGTGCAAAAACTTGCGGGCCGTAAGGCGCTCCCGCTCCAAATCGAAGATCACGTGTATGCCGGTCAGCGCTTCTGGCATATTAAAGTACAACTTTTCCGTAAATTGACACTAACTGAACTATGGCCGTTAAGGTTTGATTAGGGTTTTCTGTGTCTCATGTCGCCAGCCAACCAAGCGTAGCGAACGAGAGCCAGATGCATCGCGCAGACGCAGACCTCCTCGCTGGGACGCTTGACGCGTCTGCTGCGTCGGATCTCGAAACGCAACGCAAACGGTTGCTGGAAGACGTCGACACGAAGCTTGTGTACGCGTTCCAGCCGATCGTCAACATCGATACCGGTATCGCTTTCGGCTACGAAGCGCTCCTGCGGGGTATCGACCGGACCGATTTCGGCTCGATCGCGGGCTTCTTCGACACCGCCTATGCCTACGGCGTTCTCGAGGAGGTCGAACGCCGCCTGCAGCGCAAAGCCGTCGATGCCTTCCTGAAACTGCCCAGCCGCACGGCGATCCTGTTCCTCAATGTCGACGCCCGCCTGCTGACCTCGGGTAAGGCCGTGATCGACGGCATGGCGGCCGCCATCGCCGCCAGCGGGCTGAGCGCCGACCGGTTCTGTCTCGAGCTGCCGGAAACCCAGGACATTGTCGCCGGCGACGAGGCGCTGGCGGTCATGCAGCAGATATCGGGCGCCGGCGTCCGGCTGGCGCTGGACGATTTCGGCCAGGGGTATTCACGCTTGCGGCTGCTGCACGAGCTGCAGCCGAATTTCGTCAAGATCGACCGGTACTTCGTGAACGGCGTCGCCACCGACCCCAAGCGCCGGCTATTCCTGTCGCGCCTGGTCGACATCATGCACGTCTTCGGCATCGCAATGGTGGCCGAAGGGGTCGAGACCGAGGCGGATTTCCGGACATGCAAGGATCTCGGCTTCGACTACGTGCAGGGCTATCTGGTGCAGAAGCCCACGACCGACCTGGATCACATCCTGTCGCACTATCCCGTCGTCGCCGGTCTCAATGCCCGCGAACGGCGGAATCGCTCCACCGACAAGTCACGGCTGCAGGGACATCTGGAGCTCCTGCCGAGCCTGATGGTCGACCTGCCGATGATCGAGGTCTTCGACACGTTCCGCCAGCACCGCGACCTGACGCTCTTTCCGGTGGTCGACCGGGCGGGTGTGCCGATCGGCGTGGTGGGCGACGCTGATCTCAAGGCCTACGCGTATTCCCCCTACGGCCGCGACCTGATGGCCAACAAGGCCTATGGGCGCACGCTGCGGGACCTTGTGCGCTCCTGTCCGACCGCCAGCGTCGACATGCCGATCGAGAAGATCCTGGAGATCTTCGCCCACCGCTCGGAAGCGCCCGGCATCCTCATGGTGGAGCGCGGGCGCTACGCGGGGTTCATGAGTTCCACCGCCCTGCTCAAGGTGCTGCACGAGAAAACGGTGGCAGCGGCGCGCGACCAGAACCCGCTGACCCGTCTGCCCGGCAACCTGTCGATCAGCGACTGGGTGACCGACGCGCTTCAGGACCGGCAGGCCGGTATCGTCCTCGCCTATTTCGACTTCGACAGCTTCAAACCGTTCAACGACACCTACGGCTTCCGCAACGGCGATCGGGCAATTCAGCTCTTCGCCGAATTGCTGCAGAAGCACACCCAGAGCCTGGATGCCTTCGTCGGTCATGTCGGCGGCGACGACTTCTTCGCCGGCTTCCGCACCGACACCCCCCGCGACATCGGTAATCGGGTGTCCGCCCTGCTTGCCCAGTTCGCCCATGACGTCGAGAGCTTCTACGACGCCCGAACCCGCGAGCGGGGTTTCCTGGAGATGCGCGGGCGCGACGGGCGGCTGCAACGCTATGGCCTGCTGACGGTCAGTGCCGGTCTGCTGAACCTGAAAGCCGACCGAAACGACGTGCCGATCGATCAGGTCATGGATGAGATCGCCCGGCTGAAGAAGAAGGCGAAGCAGTCCAGCAGCGGCATGGCGATCGCGAGTCTCGGCTAGACCGGATGTCCCTCCAGGTATCGGGACCGGGAGCTAGCGCACCAGTGACGGCACTCTGAAAAGCTTGACCGGCCCGACGGCGAGGCGGCCGTCCTGAATTGTCACCGGCGCGCGCACCGACGGCGACCCACCATCGCTTGCCGTTCGAGAGAACGCCGCCGTCGCGAGCCGCAACAGCGCTGCCATGTCCTCGGCCAGCAGCCCCTGGGTGACCGCCCGGTCGATCATTGCCGGCAGCCCCCGGATCTCGGCGGTCGCAGCCCCTTCCGGACGCATCAGCCCATCCAGGGTCAGGGTCCCCTCGGCGGTCATGTCCATCGGCCGCCAGTTCAGGCCGAGATGGTCGACGTCGATCACGCCGCCTGCGTCGCGCCACAGCGCAAGCGATGTCGGGTCGAGGGAAATCGGAAGCGGCCCCCGCACCGCCGCCCTGAGTCGGCCGTCGGCGGGTCCCTCGAAAGGCAGATGGGAAATGAGGAGGTCCGTCGGCTCCAACGCCTCCGCCAGCAGCGACACCTGCAACGTGGTCGATATTCCGGTTTCGTCCGGCGCGGCGGCCGGCGACGGATCCGCGTCCAGGGCGAGGCGCTCGGCGCGGGCGATGACCCGACCGTCCCGGTCGAAGGCGACGGCCTCCCGAAGGTCGAGTTCCAGATGGTCGAGCGCCTGCGGCGTCGTCCCGACAACTCCCTGGGCGCTCATCGCGGTCAGCGACACTTCCAGGGACGGAGCCTGCCAAGCGCCGGCCACCGGGCCGGGGCTCGACAGCCGGAGTCGGAACGGTCGCCAGGGCCGCGCTGAGACCGCAAGCCGATCGGTGGACGCAAGCAGC
This sequence comes from Thalassobaculum sp., assembly GCA_048983575.1. GTDB lineage: Bacteria > Pseudomonadota > Alphaproteobacteria > Thalassobaculales > Thalassobaculaceae > Thalassobaculum. The sequence goes on from JBLZTD010000001.1 coordinate 423,765, forward strand.
CGGCGGTCCCCGTCGACCCGGATCCATTCGACATCCACATAGGTGAAACGGATGCGGAACGGGTAACCGTCCAGGACCCGGTCGCCGTGGGTCAGCCGGTCGCCAACCGCACGCCGGTAGTCCATCCAGTTATCGATCGACGCTCGGAGATTGATCGACAGCAGCACCCAGCCGATGCTCCAGGCGATGGCGAGAAAGGTGAGGACCGCGAAGCCGATCATCGCCCAGAAGCGCCCGCTGCGGCGTCCGCTGTGGCTTGCGGTCGGGGTTGGATCGGCTGGGTCGCTTTCGGCAGGGTCGCTTGCGGAGCTCATGGCCAGGGCCTAGGTGCAGGGAATGGATCAGAATACGGATCGCGGCGGTCGGAGAAAAGGGATCGCCACACCCGAAGGACGGAGCAACCACGTGAAGGTCGGCAACGGGGCGGCGGCAGCGGCGAAGACAAACCCCGAGGGGGATATATGGGTGTTCGGCTACGGATCGCTCATGTGGCGGCCGGGCTTCGAGCATGTGGAGCGGTCCGACGCGCTCCTGCGCGGCTATCGCCGTCGGTTGTGCGTGGTCTCCCGCCACCATCGGGGCACGCACGCGCGGCCGGGGCTTGTCATGGGGCTCGACCGTGGCGGTGCGTGCCGCGGCGTGGCCTATCGGGTGCCGGCATCGGCGGTGGAGGAGACGCTGGCCTATCTGGACGAGCGGGAGATCGCCCATTACCCGGTCTATCGCCGGTCCCTGGTCACCGTCGACCTCGGTCGGAACCTCCGGCAACGGGCGGTGACCTACACCGTCGATCGGCGCGAGGCCGATTACGCCGGGAACCTCACCGTCACCGAACAGGCGGCGATCGTCGCCGGCGCCGCCGGCCTGTCCGGGCCCAATCCCGACTACCTGCGCCAGACCGTCGAGCATATCCATGCGATGGGCCTGCGGGATCGGGCCCTGGAAGAGGTTCTCGCCGCCCTGACACCGCCGTCTCCGGTGGTGGAGAAAATCGCCATGCGCGCTTTATCATAAAATTCACTCTCGCTTAGATTGTCGTATCGACTATCCTGCCGGCCGACACGGAGCTGGGAGGACACCATGGCCACATCGGGTTCGGCGGACACAACGATCGTCCGCGCCGCGATCCATCCGGGCATCGGGATCGCCCGTATCGGCAATGCGCGGGACGCCTTCTACATCGGCCCGCAAGTGCCGAACCCGGCGCCGCTCCCGCCGGAGCACTACCGCGACGACACCGGCGCCCTGAAGCGCGAGGCGGCCCTGTTTCGTCTGTACGGCTACAACGCCGCCGGCGACGTCGTGGCCGAACTGACCGCGGACATGGCGGACATCACCTGGCGCGTCCATGTGGCCAACCAGAAGTCGGGCTGGTACCAGTTCCATGTCGCGCTCGACAGCGAACAGGCGCTCACCACCGTTGACTCGTCCCAGCGTGCACCCGCCCTGCGCAATGCCGGGATCGCGGACCGCGCCGCTCTCATCATCGATCCCGGCGCGCGCGAGATCGCCGGCCCCTCGAAGAAAGGCCCGGACTACCAGTTCGACACCGGCAAGTTCATGGGCACGCCGGTTTACCTGGGCGAACTGCAGACCGACGAGAAAGGTCGACTTCTGTTTCTGGGCGGCCGGGGCGTCTCTGCGTCCTATGACGGTCAGCCGGCCAAGGACTTCGCCAACAACGAGGGCTGGCACGACGACACGTCCGACGGGCCGGTCGAGGCTATGGTCACGATCGACGGACGGCAGATCCCGGTGGACTCGGCCTGGGTGGTGACGGCCCCGCCGAACTACGGTCCGCAGCAGAAATCGGTACGAACCCTCCACGACCTGATGACCGACGTGGCGATCCAGGCCGGCATGATGCCAAGGCCCAAGCGGCCGCTGTTCGGCCGGGACATCCTGCCTGTCTTCCTGCGGCAGACAGACCTGCAATGGGTGAATGCCGGCTTCGCCGCGGGTTTCGGCTACGGCACGGCGAAAGACTTTCGGACATCGGACTGGATCGACACGCTGCGCAGTCCGGGAGCCGATCAGAAGGAGCTGCGCCAGCAGCTCGCCAATTCCTTCCGGGTGTTCGACCGCGACGGCTGGTCGCCGATGCCCTGGCCGTGGATCTACGGAGACGCCATGAACGTCCCGCCCGCCAAGCTGCCGGAACAGCATGCCGCCCTCACCGACACCCAGCTCGACCTGCTGCAGCAATGGGCCGCGGGCGACTTCGATCCCGGCGACGATCCGATCGATGGGGCGGATACCCTCGACCGGCTGCCGCTCGCGCTGCAACCTCAGGCGCTCGACAAGGCGGCGATGGACTTCTGTCTCGCCGACGCATTCCACCCCGGCTGCGAGATGACCTGGCCGATGCGCCACGCGCCGATGTACCGCGCCCCCTATCGCATCCGCGGCGGCGGCAAGGTCCCCAAGAAAGGCGTGCAGCCCTATGGCAGCCAGCTCACGCCGGAGATCGCGGTCTCGACCGCCGGTCCCCTCTACGGCCAGGCGCCGGGCAGCATCACGCGCTGGATGGCCGTGCCCTGGCAGACCGACACGGCGAGCTGCCGGTCAAACTACTACGCCGGCTACGGCCCGAAATACGACCCGTATCTGCCGACCTTCTGGCCGGCCAGGGTGCCGAACCATGTCCTTTCCGAGGAGGATTACAGGAAGGCCGTCGACACGAGCCTTCCCCACGACGAGCGGGTTGCCGCGTTCAACCGCCGGGCAAGCTGGTTCCAGACCCTCGGCAGCGCCGGTTATCTGTCGCAGATCAACTACATGGTCGACCATTTCGACCAGATGGGCCTGGTCGCGACGCTGCCCGGCCCGGAGGGCGACCCGGACATCCCGCCGAGCCTTCAGGTCGCGAGAACTCGGACCCGGCGCTATCCCCTACCGGGGCGGGACCGTCGGTCTCACGCCGGTCCATGACGATCACGCCGACCCGAACGACAGGGAAAGCGAGCGTGAGGTGACGGCCCGCACCGCCGTCCGCACCGGCCTGCCGGACGACCAGATCGTCGCCGGATACATCCGCAAGGTGGCCCCCGGCAAACGGGTCAAATGACCCGCCATAGCGGGTCGTGGGACGCGATCGTCGTCGGCGGCGGCCCGGCAGGGGCGGTCGCGGCGATGCAACTCGCGAGAACGCGGCGGGTCCTGATTCTGGAGCAGGCACCGGAGACCCGGGGGCGGATCGGCGAATCCCTGCCGCCGGCCTGCCGGCCGTTGCTGCGCGATCTCGGCCTGCTGGAGCGCATGGAGGGCCACCGCCCCTATCTCGGCAACCGGGCCCTATGGGGCGGCAGCCTTGCGACCCACGACTTCCTACGCGATCCCCAGGGGGCGGGCTGGCACCTGGACCGGGCCGCCTTCGACACCATGCTGCTGGCCGCCGCGCTCGACGCCGGAGCGACACTCCGCCGGGGCGTCACACTCAGGACGCTGACCCGCAAGGCCGACGAGTGGGGGGTCGTCACCAATCTCGGCCAGCAACTCCGCACGCGGCTGCTGGTCGACGCCAGCGGGCGGGCGGCCGCGCTCTGCCGACGCCTCGGCGCACGGCGCCGGCGGCTGGACCGGCTGACCGCGATCTACGCCGTGCTCCGCTCCGATCCGGGGCTGCCGGTCGATACCTTCAGCCGGATCGAAGCGGCGGCCGACGGATGGTGGTACACGGCTCCGCTCCCCGCCGGCGGGCGGGTGGTCGGCTATCACAGCGACAGCGACCGGCCGGTCCTGCGCGCGCTCGCGACCGCGGACGGATTTCTCGCAGCACTTTCCCGAACCCGGATGATCGCGCCCGAGGTGGCGCTGGACGGGGCGACCGTCGCCGAGGGTCCCCACGTCGTTCCCGCCCATAGCGCCGTGACCGACCCGCCGGTGGGGGACCGCTGGCTCGCGGTCGGCGACGCCGCCCTGGCGCTGGACCCGCTCTCCTCCCAAGGGCTGATGAACGCTCTGTTCACCGGCATGGCCGGCGGCGACGCCGCAACGGCACTGCTGGCGGGCGACGGCACGGCCGGTCACGCCTATGCCGCACGCATCGCCGATATCCATGCCGCCTACACAGCCAACCTGGCGCAGTTCTACGAAGCCGAGGCCGGGCTGCACGGGGGCGCGTTCTGGACCCGGCGCGCAGCAGAGCCGCTGCGGGCGGCGGCCGGCACCTGATCAGCGGCGCTCGGCGAAGAACGCCTTCAGCAGGGCGGAGGCCGCCGTCTCCTCCACCCCGCCGACGACCTCCGGCCGGTGATGGCAGGTGGGCTGGGTGAAGATGCGCGGCCCGTGCTCGACCCCACCGCCTTTCGGATCGTAGGCGCCGAACACCAGGCGGCGGATCCGCGCATGGGCGATGGCCTGGGCGCACATGGCGCAGGGCTCGAGGGTGACGACGAGGTCGCAGCCGGTCAGCCGGGGCGTGCCCAGAACCTCCGCCGCCGCGCGTAGGGCCAGGATCTCCGCATGCCCGGTCGGATCGGGCGGGGATTCGACCCGGTTATGGGCGCGGGCGATCACCGTTCCGCCGGCATCGACAACCACGGCACCGACAGGAACCTCGCCGGACTCCGCCGCCTCGCGGGCGAGTTCCAGGGCGATGGCCATCGGGGTCGTCGGTGCGCGCATTCCGCCTGGATAGGACGGCGGACGCGCCCTGTCCATCACCCTGGCCTGGATGCGCCTCGCGGCCGGGGCGGCGCTGCGACATTGCGGTCGGCCGCCCGGCGCGCTACACGCAGGACGATGAACGCACCCAGAAATCCCTCCGGCCGCAGTTCCCCCGGCAAACCCGCCGGGCGGGCGGGACCCCGTCCGGTCGCCGAGCTCGAAGGTCTGTTCGGGGAACAGCGCGGGCCCGAACGGATCGCCAAGCGTCTGGCGCGCGCCGGTCTGTGCTCCCGCCGCGACGCCGAGCGCTGGATCGCCGATGGCCGGGTGTCGGTGGACGGCAAGCTTCTGGACAGTCCGGCGATCACCGTCACCGACGCGAGCGAGATCGTCGTCGACGGCAAGCCGCTGCCGAAAATCGAGCCGCCGCGGCTCTGGCGCTATCACAAGGACCGGGGGACGGTGACGACGGCCCGCGACCCCGAGGGGCGCAAGACCATTTTCGACACCCTGCCGGCGGACCTGCCGAGGGTCGTCTCCGTCGGCCGCCTCGACCTCGACAGCGAGGGGCTGCTGCTGCTGACAAATGACGGCGCCCTGGCCCGCTATCTGGAGCTGCCGTCCACCGGCTGGACCCGGCGCTATCGCGTGCGGGTGTTCGGGCCGCTGAACGAGAAAGCCTTGGACGGGTTGAAGCGCGGGGTGACGATCGACGGCGGGGCCTACGGTCCGATCGAGGTCACGATCGACAAGGCGTCGCGCACCAATTCCTGGCTCACCGTCGGCCTCAAGGAGGGCAAGAACCGGGAGATCCGCCGGGTGATGGAGCATCTCGGGCTCACCGTCAGCCGGCTTCTGCGGATTTCCTACGGCCCGTTCCAGCTCGGCGACATCCCGTCCGGCGGAGTCGAAGAGGTGAAGACCCGGGTGCTGAAGGGCCAGCTCGGCCTCGACGCCGGCGACGAGACCGGCCGGGCCAAGGCCAAGCCGAAACGCACCGGCACCAAGCCGCCCGGCGCCAGGTCCGGCAGCAAATCCGGCAGCAAATCCGGCGGCAAACCGGGCGCAAAAGCCGAGGTCAATCCGGTCGGAAAGCCGGTTTCAGCCAAGTCGAGAGCGGCCAAGCCCGCTGCTGCCAAGCCCGCTGCGGCCGGGTCCGGGACGCCGAAACCAGGAACTGCCAAGAGCAAGGACGGAACCCGTGCGGATCATCGCCGGAAAACACCGCGGCACTAAGCTGACCGCGCCGGAGGGTCTGGAGACCCGGCCGACCCCGGAACGGGTCCGCGAGGCCGTGTTCAGCATGCTGGAGAGCGGCCGGTTCGGCGCTGTGCTACGCGACCGGCTGGTGCTGGACCTGTTCGCCGGCACCGGCGCGATGGGGCTGGAGGCGCTGTCCCGCGGCGCCGAGCGGGTCGTCCTGGTCGACACCAATCCGGTCGCCCTCGACACGCTGCGGGCCAATGTGGAAAAGCTCAAGGCCGGCGGCCGGACCCAGGTCCGTTCCGGCGACGCCACCCGCCTGCACGAACGCGCACCGACGGCGGCCGGGGTGATCTTCATGGACCCACCCTACGGCAGCGGCGCCTGGGTCCCGGCGACGGAAGCGGCCCTGCGCACCGGCTGGATCGGCGACCACACGGTCATCGTGATCGAGACCGACAAGCGCGAGCCCACCGATCCGCCCGCCGGCTTCGAGATTCTCGAGAACCGTGTCTACGGCCGCGCCCGGATCCTGGTGCTCGGCAGGGCGGCGGAGACCGACAGCGACGCCTGACCGCACGCGTTTCTCACTCAGAACCGGATCTGCACCTTCATCGCCTGGCGCCGGTCGGCGGCCGTGCGGAAGGCCTGCATCGCGTCCTCGACCGGAAAGCTGTGGCTTAGCAGCGGGCCGGTGTCGATCCGTCCCGAGGCCAGGAGGGCCACGGCCGTCGGAAACTCGCGGGCGAAGCGGAACGAGCTTTTCAGGGTCAGTTCCTTCACCATCACGAAATCCGCCGGGACGGTGACCTTCGGATCGGCATAGGTGCCGACCTGAACCAGGATCCCGCCCGGCGCCAGAGCGTCGAGACAGCTCCGCATAGCGTGCGGGTTGCCGGAACACTCGAAAGCCACGTCGAACCGGCCCCGGGGATGCGCCGGGTCCGCGAGCCCGTCCGGCGCCGAGGCCACGTTGATCGTCCGGGTCGCGCCCAGCGCCTCGGCCGCCTTCAGTGGCTCGTCCATGACATCGGTGATCACCGTCTCCACCGCGCCGCCGAGACGGGCGACGGTGAGACACAGGGCGCCGATCGGCCCGGCGCCGGTGACCAGCACCCGCCGGCCGAGCAGCGGCCCGGCATGGCTCGCCGCGTGCAGGCAGACCGACAGGGGCTCGGCCAGGGCCACCACCCCGGCATCCGTCCCCGCCGGCACCGGCACGCATTGGCGCGCGGGCGCGACATAGGTCTCGGCGAACAGGCCCTGCACATGGGGGAAGCGGCGCGACGAGCCGAGGAAGATCATATCGGCGCAGAGATTCTCCCGCCCGGTGCGGCAGTAGTGGCAGGTGCCGCAGGGATGGCTCGGATTGATCGCCACCGGATCGCCGACCGCCAGCCCCCCCGCACCGGCCTCGACGCCGGGTCCGATTTCGGCGATCCGGCCGGCCGCCTCGTGGCCCAGCACGAAGGGCTCCCGCACGGGAAAGTCGCCCATCCGCGCGTGGTGAAAGTAATGCAGATCCGAACCGCAGATGCCGCCGGCCTCGACCCGCACCCGGACCTCGCCCTCGGCCAGCGGCCGTTCCTCGCGCGGTTCGACCCTGAGATCCTCGACGCCGTGCAGGACGGTGGCGCGCATGGTCCGGCTCCTACTCGGCGGCTTCGGCGTTGGTTTCAAGATCGGCATGATCGCGCTCGAACTTCCACACGTCCTCGAAGCCCATGGCCTTGGAGAAGGTCATGAAATCGGCGATCGGCACCTCCAGCTCGGTCGAAGCGCCGGTGCGTTTCAGGGTCCCGTAGACCGAGTTCAGCGCATGGCCGACGGCGAGGAAGCCGGCCGCCGGGTAGATCGCGATCTGGTAGCCGATCTCGGCATACTGCTCGGCGGTCAGCACCGGGGTCTTGCCGCCCTCCACCACGTTGACCAGCAGCGGCAGGTCGAAGCGCTTGCCGATGATCTCCATCTCCTCGACGCTTTCCGGCGCCTCGACGAACAGGATGTCGGCCCCCGCCTCGGCGAAGGCGTCGGCCCGGCGCAGGGCCTCGTCCAGCCCGTGGGCGGTGCGCGCGTCGGTCCGGGCAATGATCAGGAAGTCGGCGCTGTCCCGCGCCTCGGCCGCCACCTTGATCTTGGCCGCCGCCTGGTCGATCGGGATGACCTTGCGGTTCGGGGTGTGGCCGCATTTCTTCGGGAATTCCTGGTCTTCCAACTGGATCGCGGCGGCGCCCGCCCGCTCGTAGCCCTTCACCGTGTGGTCGACGTTCAGCAGCCCGCCATAGCCGGTGTCGCCGTCGCAGATCAGCGGCGCCGAGGACAGGTCGGAGAGCGTGCGCACCCGCTCCACCATGTCCCGGTACGAGGCGAGGCCCGCATCCGGCAACCCCAGATGGGAGGCCACCGTGCCGTAGCCGGTCATGTAGAGCGCGTCGAAGCCCATGGCGTCGGCGAGCCGCACCGACACCCCGTCGAACACGCCGGGCGCGGTGAGAATCCTGCCCTTGCGGAACTTGCTCTTGAGGCTGGCCATCCTGTCGTCCTCCCGTGGATCCTTGTTGCCGCGAGGGTAATCCGAGCCGGGCAGGGATCAAAGGGACCGATTTTCTCCCTGATTCCCAAACTCGACTGTGCAACTATTCTGCGCAGTGCAATTGGATTGGGAGAGGGCCTCCATGCGGCTTTCGGCGCAATTGCTGTTCTCGATAATTATTGCCTTGCTCGTTCTCGCAGCGGCGCCCGCCAACGCCGACATCCGCTGGATTGAGGACGAAGATGGTAAGCAGACGATTTTCGCGGGTGACGGAAATCGATGGCAGTTCAAGGAGCCGGCTTATCTGCGCGTGAACCTCAACGCCAACGCCGCCGGTAGATCGGAATGGTTGCGCTGGAATACCGCGGCGTCGGACCAAGCGACTGCGGTCGTCAACAGGCAGACCGGGATGCGATTTCGCTATCAGAGCGTGCTCGACTATTTCGACGAAGATCCGGGGAAGCGCGGCGCGAAGCGGAGAGGCGACACGATGTCGATCGCGACCTCCAAGGGGATAGTGAAGGCCGTCGCCTTCGACCTCTCCTACAAGGGATATGACCGCGACTGCATTTACTTTTCAGTCGAAGAACTTAACCGTCGAGAGTTGCTCAAAGGCCATCTCTGCGACGAGCGGGACGGTACGACGCCGATAGACGCGGTGAGGGATTTCGTCGAGGCGCTGGAGTTTCGTGGCGAGTGACGGCGGCTCTCGAGGCTGACCTTGTGCTCCCCAGCTCCCCTCACACTCTCCGGATTCACTCCGGGGCCCGCCGAAACCGCTCAGAAATCCGTCGTGCGGCCCTTGTGTTCCCAGTCGCCGAAGCGGGTCGGCTCGGGGCCGTCGTAGCCGCCGCGTTCGGGTGGCAGGTCCTTGGCGGCGGCGCGCGGGTCGAGCTGCGGCGGCACCGTCACCTCCTCGCCGGGAGCCGGAATGCGCCGGGGCGCCGGGACGGTCTTGGCCGGGTCCTTCTGGCCGTCCTCGGAGGCGCCCTTTGACACATCCTTGGGCACATCCCTCGACTGGGGCACCTGGACTTCGCGGAACTGGGGCTGCTTGTCGCTCATGACGGCGATATAGACCGCCCGGCCCGGTTCGACCAGATCTTGAAGCCGACCCGCCGCCCCCACACATGCAGGTCCGGTTTCGGGACACTCGCCAAGGAGACGGCCGGCATGGTCCGGGTCAGCCTGATGATCGCCGCGCTGACGGCGCTATTCATGGGCGTCGGCTTTCTGCTCGGCGGCAGCGGCGGCATGATGATCGCGCTGCTGCTCGCCGGCGGCATGAACCTGTTCGCCTACTGGAACTCCGACAAGTTGGTGCTGCGGATGCACGGGGCGCGGGAGATCTCGCGGGCCGAGCTTCCCTGGTTCCACGACATGATCGCCCAGATGGCCGCCCGCGCCGGCCTGCCCATGCCCAAGGTCTACCTGATCGACCAGGACCAGCCGAACGCCTTCGCCACCGGCCGCAACCCGGAGAACGCCGCCGTCGCCGCCACGACCGGTCTGCTGCGCAATCTCTCCCACGAGGAGATTGCCGGGGTCATGGCGCACGAACTGGCCCATGTGCAGAACCGCGACACCCTGATCATGACGATCACCGCGACCATCGCCGGCGCGATCTCGATGCTGGCCAACATGGCGATGTGGAGTTCGTTCCTCGGCGGCAACCGCAACAACCCGATGGGCATCATCGGCGTGCTGGCCATGACCATCCTGGCCCCCCTGGCCGCCACCCTGGTGCAGATGGCAATCAGCCGGGTGCGGGAATACGACGCCGACCGGATCGGCGCCGAGATCTGCGGCCGGCCGCTCTGGCTCGCCTCGGCCCTGCAGAAGCTGGAGGACGGGGCGCGGCGGATCGACAACCACGCCGCCGAGAACAACCCGGCGACGGCGCATATGTTCATCGTCAATCCGTTGCACGCCCACGCGGTGGACGGGCTGTTCTCCACCCACCCGCCGATGCGCGAGCGGATCGCCCGCCTGCGCGCCATGGCCGGTCAGGACGTGCCCCAGCGCGGGCCGTGGGGATAGGGGTTTCATCCTCCCCCACCCCGTCATCCTGAACCACCACCCCTCGTCATCCTGACGCAAGTCGGGATCAACGCTCGGTCGGCGCCGGCGGCTTGATCCTGACGGGCTTCAGGACGGCGGGATTTTTTTAATCCTTGCCCAGGAACCCGAGCACGGCCGCGTCGAACGGGTCCGGCTGCTCGATGTTCGACAGGTGCGCCGCGTCCGGCAGGATCTCCAGTTTCGAGCCCTTGATCCGCTTGTGGATCTCGCGGGCGGCGTCCGGCGTGGTGCCGGGATCGTCGGCACCCACCACCACCAGGGTCGGCGCCGCGATCGCCTGGATGGTCTCGCGCTGGTCCATACCCTGGATCGCCCGGCAGCAGCCGACAAAGCCCGCAACCGGCGTGTTGAGGATCATCTGCCGCACCTTGTCGACGGCCTCCGGGTCGCGCTTCTGGAACGCTTCGGTGAACCACCGCATGATCGTCGCATCGACCACGCCCGCCATGCCGTCCCCCTCGGCCGTCTCGATCCGGCCCTCCCACATCTCCGGCGGTCCCATGTAGCAGGCGGTGTCGCAGAGCACGAGCCGGTCGACCCGCTCCGGGTGCAGGGTCGCGAGCCGCTGGCCGACCATGCCGCCCTTGGACAGGCCGCAATAATCCGTCCGGTCGATGCCAAGATGGTCGAGCAGGCCCACCGCGTCCTCGACCAGGGTCTCGATCGTGTATTCGCCGGCCGGAGCCTCGGACTTGCCGTGGCCGCGGCTGTCGTAGCGGATCACCCGGTAGTGCCGCTCGAAGGCCGGCATCTGCGGGTCCCACATGTGGAGCGTCGAAGCGAGCGAATTGGAGAACAGGATCGGCGGGCCGTCCTCCCGGCCGGAAATCTCGTAATACAGATCGATGCCGTTGATCTTGGCCGTCGGCATGGTTCACTCCCCGATATGGCTTTCCGATTGTCCGGTTTGTCCGCGCGATCGCGCCGGCCGGGTCATTACAGCGCCCGGACGCGGCGGCGTCGACCCTCGACATCGCCCGCCCGGGGGTGTCGAATGTCCCGCCCCCAGAACGAGGCCCGCGATGCCCCTCTCCGCCCTTCCCGTCGACGCGCTCTTCCGCCCGAGCGACCTGTCGACCCTCGGCTTCCGCACGACCAAGGAGCTGGAACCGGTCGAGACGCTGATCGGCCAGGACCGTGCCCTGGAGGCGGTGCGCTTCGCCGCCCGCATGCGCGCCCGGGGCTACAATCTGTTCGTCATCGGACCGAAGGGCTCCGGCAAGCACGCGGCCGTGCAAGGCTATCTGAGCGACCGGGCGGAGCGGTTCCCGTCCGGCGACGACTGGGTCTATGTCAACGATTTCGACGATCCGCACCGGCCGATCGCCCTGCGGCTGCCCGCCGGCCGGGGGCCGGACCTGAACCGGCGGATCGAGAAGCTGATCGACGACCTCACCGCCTCGGTCGCCGCCGTGCTCGAGGGCGAGGACTACCGCACCCGGCGCGAGGCGATCGACCGCGATTTCGCCAAGCAGAGCGAAAGCCTGTTCGAGGCCGTGGCCGCGGCGGCGAAGGAGAAGGATCTCGTCCTGGTCCGCACCGAGCAGGGCTTCGCCGTGGCGCCCGAGGACGGCGGCAAGCCGATGGCCCAGGAGAAGTTCAACGCGCTGCCCCAGGTGCGGCGCGAGCGCCTGCAGAAGGACATCGAGGCGATACAGCTTCTCCTCCGCGACGCCCTGCACAAGGCGCCGCGGCTGGAGCGCGACCGGCAGAAGGCGATCCGCGCCCTCAACGACACCGTCGCCCGCTCCCTGGTCGACGAGGAGATCGCCGAGGTCCGCGAGGGACTGGACGCGTCGCCGGACCTGGATGCCTGGATCACCGCCCTGCAGGAGGATCTGGTCGGAAAGATCAGCCTGTTCGTCCAGCCGCCGGAAGCCCAGAAACCCCAGGGGCCGACCGATCCCGCCGGTTCCCAGGACCCGCTGCGCCGCTTCCGGGTCAACGTCTTCGTCAGCCACGACCCGACCGCCGGCGCCCCGGTGGTGATCGAGGATCATCCGACTCTCGGCCGGCTGGTCGGCCGGATCGAGTATCGCGCCCAGATGGGCTCAATGCTGACGGACTTCACCCTGGTCCGCCCCGGCGCCCTGCACTGCGCCAATGGCGGCTACCTGCTGATCGACGCGCTCAAGCTGCTCCAGCAACCGTTCGCCTGGGATGCCCTCAAGCGGGCGCTCTACAATGCCCGGGTGTCGATCGAGAGCCCGCAGGACGCGGCGACCACCGCCCTGGCCGTATCGATCCAGCCGGCGGACATCCCGCTGTCGGTGAAAGTGGTGCTGTTCGGAGACCAGCGGCTGTACCACACCCTGGCCGCGGCGGATCCGGACTTCGGCGACCTGTTCAAGGTGGCCGCCGATTTCGACGACATCATGGAGCGCGACGGCGACCACGACGCGCTCTACGCCCGGCTGATCGCCACGATCCAACGGAACGAGACGCTCCGTCCGCTCGACCGCAAGGCTGTGGAACGGGTCATCGAGCATTGTTCCCGCCTCGTCGAGGACAAGGACCGGGTGACGACCCGGGTCGGGCTGATCGCCGACCTGCTGCGCGAGGCCGACTACCAGGCGCGGGAACGCGGTCACAAGACCGTCGTCCGCGACGATGTCGAGGCGGCTTTGGACGCGGCCCGCCGACGCTCCGACCGGATCGAGCGGCGCATGCGCGAGCAGGTGCTGCGCGAGACCATGCTGATCGACACCGACGGCGCCGCGATCGGCCAGGTCAACGGGCTGAGCGTGCTGCAGATCGGGACCCATGCCTTCGGCCGCCCGAGCCGGATCACCGCCCGGGTGCGCACCGGCACCGGCCGGTTCGTCGATATCGAGCGCGAGGTCGAGCTGGGCGGGCCGCTGCATTCCAAGGGCGTGCTGATCCTGCAGGGCTATCTCGGCGCCACCTACGCCACCGACGTGCCCGCGTCGGTCCAGGCCAGCCTGGTCTTCGAGCAGTCCTATGGCGGCGTCGACGGCGACAGCGCCTCCTCGACCGAGCTCTACGCCCTGCTTTCGGCCCTGTCGGAGGTGCCGATCCGCCAGGGCGTCGCCGTCACCGGGTCGGTCAACCAGATGGGCGAGGTCCAGGCGATCGGCGGGGTGAACGAGAAGATCGAGGGGTTCTTCGACATCTGCGCCGAACGCGGCCTGACCGGCGACCAGGGTGTCCTCATCCCCGCCGCCAATACCCGCCACCTGATGCTCAAGCAGGAGGTGCGGGACGCGGTGAAGGCCGGCAGGTTCAGCATCTGGGCGGTGTCGACGATCGCGGAGGGCATCGAGATCCTCACCGGCCTGCCGGCCGGAGACCGGGGTCCGGACGGGACCTACCCGGAAGACTCGATCAACGCCCGCGTCGAGGCGCGGATGCGGGCCTTCGCCGAAAGCCGCAGACGCTTCGCGGCCCGCGCCGCCCCGGAAGCCTGACGGTGCGCGCGATCAGGCGGCGGGTTCCGGACCGGTCCACTCGCTGACCACGTCCTGGTAGGCCGGACGACCGCGCTCGGTCGGCGCCTCGGTCGGGGTGCCGATATAGAGGAAGCCGATGATGTCGGTCTCGGGCGTGTGGCCAAGGGCCTCCTTCACCGAGGCGTGGAAGGCGGGCCACTCCGTCAGCCACTGGGCCGCGAAGCCGCTGGCATGGGCGGCCACGAGGATGTTCTGGCAGAGCGCACCACCGGACAGCCGCTGCTCGATCTCCGGAATCTTCGGGTGGTGCGGATCGACCCGCGCCGTCACGACGAGCAGGACCGGACTGCGCTGGGGGCGCTGACGCTCCGCCTCGACCATCCGCTCTTCGGCGTCGGGGTTGTCCGCCCGGTAGACCGAGGCGAGAACGTCGCCCAGCGCGGCCTGGCCTTCCGCGTGAAGCACCTGAACCCGCCACGGGCCGAGCTTTCCGTGATCGGGCACCCGCAGCCCGGCGGCGATGATCTTCCGCAGGGTCTCGGCGTCCGGGCCCGGTGCGCCCAGGTTCTTGGCGACGACGGACCGCCGGGTCAGCAGCAGGTCGAGCGTCTCGGGGGAGGCGGCGGTCGCATAGGTTTCGGCGACGGACATGTGAACTTGCTCCGGTTGGGTATGCCGCGAAGATAGGGTTCCATACCGTCTTGGCAAAGGCCCATCGGCGCAAGACGGTTTTGCGATCGAACTCGCAGTAAGGGATTTCGCGGTGGCAATATCCGGTATTTTATGTATTATCGGAAAGGTCGCTAAAATGGCGGCTAACGGCCGACCGGGCCCCGATAGAAGTTCGGAGGGTACACAATGTTCCACACCACACTCGTTCGGCTATCCGCCGCCGCGCTGCTCTTCGGCATGCTGAGCGGATGCAATCCCTATGTCTGGGGCGGAGCCGCCGTCGCCACGGTCCCCCAGCTCACGACGGGCCGTAACGTCTTCTATCACATGGATAAGGCCTTCGGGAAAAGCTGCTCGGACTCGACGTATTTCGATCGCCCCCAGCACTGCGTGAACGAGCGCGACTGACCCCCCGCCGGACGCTGGCCCGACGCGGATCAGAACTCCGCACTGTCGATGACCATGGGTTCGTCCTCGGCCGCCGCGGCCCAGTCCTTCATGGCATCGAGTGCCCAGATCGCGTCCGCATAGGCGGTTTCCTCCTCGCCCAGCTCCACGCCGAACGTACGAAACCGGCTCACCACCGGCGCGTACATGGCGTCGGCGACGGTGAAGCGGCCAAACAGGAACGGACCGTCGCCGCCATGCCGGGAGAGGCACAGCCGCCAGATCGCCTTCACCCGATCGATGTCCTCCTGGACGCCGGGCTTGCGGCCCTCCTTCGGAAAGGAGGACCGGATGTTCATCGGCATGTGGGTGCGCAGCGCCCCGAAACCGCTGTGCATCTCGCAGGAAACCGCGCGGGCGAGGGCGCGCGCCGCCCGATCGTCCGGCCAGAGGCCCGCCTCGGGCGCGAGTTCCGCCGCGTATTCGGCGATCGCCAGACTGTCCCAGATCTTCACCTCACCATGGATCAGGCAGGGAACCCGACCGGAGGGCGAATGCTTGAGGATCTCGGTCCTGTACCCCGGCTCGTCGAGCGGGATCAGGATTTCCTCGGGCTCGAGACCGGCCTGACGCACGGCGAGCCAGGCCCGCAGCGACCAGCTCGAATAGTTCTTGTTCCCGATGATCACGGTAAGCGGACTGCCGGACTTCTCTGACATAAGCCCCTCGTCATTCCGTAGCACGGCCCCCGCCACAATAACCGGTTTGCCATGTGGGGTGCTTGCTTGTGCCTGTTAAGCCGCTGCGAGTATACCGGATACGGGGTTCTGTCATCGCCCAATCGTTCACGACCACCAGCTCGGAGTATCCGCCGTGGCCTTCAACCTCGTCGCCCGCGCCACCGCCGGAACCATCCCGATCACCCCGGTCACCGCCGACGGTCTCGCCGACTGGTCGGTAGAGGCGGATGCCGCGACCAAGACCTGGATCGCCGCCACTGGGTTCAAGGCCAAGGCCGGCGAGACCTGCGTTGTCCCGGGTGGGAACGGCGATATCGCCCGCGTTCTGCTCGGGGTGGAAGCGGCGGACCGGATCGGCGTGTGGGAGTTCGCGGGCCTGCCTGCATCGCTGCCCGCGGGCCGGTATGCGATCGATGCCGATCTGGCGCCGGAAGACGCCACCCGCGCCGCTACCGGCTGGGCGCTGGCGGCCTATCGCTTCACCCGCTACACCGCGATGCCGGAGATCGAGGCCGAGCTGGTCTGGCCGAAGGGGGCGGACCGCCAGTATGTCGAAAACGTCGCCGGGGCGACCACGCTGGCCCGCGACCTGATCAACACTCCCGGATCCGACCTGCGGCCGACCGAACTGGCGGAGACGGCCAAGGCGCTGGCCAAGGAATTCAAGGCGAAGATCGCGGTCACCGTCGGCGACCAGCTCCTGAAGAAGAACTACCCCACCATCCACATGGTCGGCCGCGGCGCGGAGGACGCCCCGCGCCTGATCGACATCACCTGGGGCGACCCCAAGCACCCCAAGGTCACCCTGGTCGGCAAGGGCGTGTGCTTCGATACCGGCGGCTACGATCTGAAGCCGTCGAACGGCATGCTGACCATGAAGAAGGACATGGGCGGCTCGGCCCAGGTGCTCGCGCTGGCCCGTATGGTGATGGCCGCCGGCCTGCCCGTACGCCTGCGCGTGCTCGTGCCGGCGGTGATGAACATGGTCTCCGGCAACGCCTTCCTGCCGATGGACATCTGCCGCACCCGCAAGGGTACGACGGTCGAGGTCGGCAACACCGATGCCGAGGGGCGGCTGGTGCTGTGCGACGCCCTGACCGAGGCGGACAGCGAGCAGCCGGAACTCCTGATCGACTTCGCCACCCTGACGGGCGCGGCCCGCGTGGCGCTCGGCCCCGACCTGCCGGCGATGTTCTGCAACGACGATTCGCTGGCGGGCGAGATCCTCGCCAACGGTCTGGCGGAAGAGGATCCGATGTGGCGCCTGCCGTTGCACCAGCCGTACAAGGCGATGCTCAAGACCAAGATCGCCGACCTTTCGAATACCGGTTCCGGCCCCTATGGCGGAGCGATCACCGCGGCCCTGTTCCTGGAGCATTTCGTTTCCAAAACAACGCCGTGGATGCATGTGGACCTGATTGCATGGAACCTGCGTGACCGCCCCGGCCGGCCGGAGGGCGGCGAGGCGCAGGGCATCCGCGCCGTCTTCCGGACGATTCAGGCGCGGTTCGCCGGCTGAGGGACCGACCGGCACCGAAACGACCGCTCTTCCCTTTCACCGCAACCCGATGTATCTTCGATCCGCTACCGGAACGAATGGAAAAGACCCGTCGATGCATCGATCCGACCAGCAGCACCGAGTTCTGAACCTGTGGCGGGCCGCCACCGTTCAGAGCGTGCGCCGCGACGGCCCCGATCTCACGTCGCGGCAGATGGGGCTGCTGCTGACCGTCTATCTGACGGCACCGCCGCATACGGTGCGCGGTCTCGCCCAGGCGCTGAACATCTCCAAGCCGGCGGTGACCCGGGCACTGGATCGGTTGTGCACGCTCGGATTCCTGAGGCGCAAGATGGACGAGGAGGATCGCCGCAGCGTGCTGGTCCAGCGCACCGTCAAGGGGTCCGTGTTCCTGTCGGAATTCGCCGGGCTGATCCTCGGTGCGGAGACCGGGGAGCCGGGCGACGACACGCAGCACCGGGATGCTCCAGACCGGGACGCCCAGGACCGGGACGCCCAGGACCGGGACGCCCAGGACCGGGATACTGGGGCTCTCGCGGTCTGATCGTCCGGGCGGTCTGATCGTACGGGCGTCGGCTACCGGTTGACGTCCAGCGCCTCGAGCCGGGCGCGCGCCGCGTCGGCCGAGGGACCGTCCGGCGCCACTTCAAGCACTTTGATCCAGGACCGCCGCGCCGCCGCGTCGTCGCCCGCCATCTGCTCGAGGATTCCTCGCTCGAGCCAGGCGGCAGGCGCCTGCGAATCCACCGCGAGGGCCCGGTCCACATCGTCCCATGCCAGGTCCGGTACCCCGAGATACCGGTAGGCCGACGCCCGGTAGAGCAGCAGTTCGACATCCCGGGGCAGCATCTGGAGCGACCGGTCGAGATCGTCGACGGCGCCCCAATAGTCCCTCAACGACAGCCGGGCCACCGCCCGGTCGGCCAGAAGCTGCGGATCATCCGGCTCGGCGGTGATAACGAGGGAGAGAAGCTGCTCGGCGCGGGCGGCGCGCCCGGACATCATCCAGCCCTGGGCGGCCTGGGCCATCAGACCGAGCCGGAGATCGAGCCGGGCGTCCGGCACTTCGCCCGCCAGCGTTTCAAGCCGGGACGCCGCCTCCTCATAGGCATGCAGGCCGAGCAGCGCCACGGCCGCGCAATGCCGCGCCGGCAGTCCGCCACCGGCCGCGTGCCAATCGAGCGCCGCCCGATAGGCCGCTTCCGGCTCGCCCCGGGCCTGGTTCAGGCACGCTCGGTAGAGCGGCTCCTGATCGGCCGCGCCGCCAGACTGCGCCAAGACGACTCCGGCATACGGCAAGACGATGCCTAAGATCATGCCCGCCATACACGACCGACGAATGATCCTCTTTACCGGATGGTAAGAGATTGGGAGGACATACTGCATCATGATGTCGATCAAACACCCGAACGACTGTGACGATCTACCCGACGGACCTGACCGGCTCACGCCGGTCGCCGCGGCGCAGCTGCGTGAGATCGCCCATGAACTGCGAAACCCGCTGAACGCGCTCTCGGCGATCATGGAGATCATGAAGGACGAGCGGTTCGGCCCCTTGGGCAACGAACGCTATCAGGAATACGCGGCCCTCGCGCACGACGCGACAGCAAAAATGATCGGTCTCTGCGACCGGCTGGTCCGCACGCCTGGATCGACCGAAACTGCGCGCAGGGTGGCGGTCGGCCCACTGCTCACGGATATCGCCACCATGTATCGCCCCATGGCGGAGGCGCGGGGCCTCACGCTCGATGTCGATGTGGCGGACGACCTCCCGGACATTCAGGCCGATCCTGAAAAGCTCGGAACCGTCCTGAGCAATCTGGTGACGAACGCGATCAAGTTCACGCCGCGCGGCGGACGGGTTTCGCTGCTGGCCCGCAAGGAACCCCTGGAGAACGTCGCGATGTTCATCGTGTCGGACAGCGGCGTGGGTCTCGATCCGGAGGTGCTGTCCGAAGAGATGGCGCAGATCCGGGACGACGGGACATCGACGACCACCGTCGGCCCGCATGGCGATACCGGCTCCGGCCTCGGCCTGATCATCGCCCGACGCACGGTCGTCGATCTCGGGGGAACCCTGGAACTGCGATCGACCAAGGGCGTCGGCACCTGCGCCATCGTCCGTCTGCCCCTGTCGACGCCCGAACCGGGCGCGACCGGCCCGGCACGCTGACGCGGATCAGCCGGCGGACAGCTCCTCCACCGCACCGGCGAGCAGTCTTAAGTCCCGCTCCGTGGACAGGCGATGGTCGCCGTCCTTCACAAGATGCACCTGAACATTGTCGGCTTCCAGCCGCTCGGCCAGCAACACCGAGAGGCGATGCGGAACGTCGGCATCGCGCATGCCGTGCAGCAGGCGGACCGGCACATGGATCGGGATTGGTCCCCGCATGATCAGATGGTTTCGGCCGTCCTCGATCAGCTCCATGGTGATCGTATAGGGCTCGTCGGAATAGTCGGACGGCTCGAAATAGACCCGTTCGGTCTCGAGGGTACGCCGCACCTCCCCGTCGAACTCAGCCCACATCAGGTCTTCGGTGAAGTCCGGCGCGGCGGCGACGCCCACAAGTCCGGCGACCCGCTCCGGACGGGCCAAAGCCAGCAGCAGAGCGATCCATCCGCCCATGGACGAGCCGACCAACACCACGGGCCCGGAGGTCACCCGGTCCAGCACGGCCAGCGCGTCGCTCTTCCACTTGCCGATGGTGCCGTCCCGGAACGCGCCCGACGACTGTCCGTGGCCCCGGTAGTCGAACCGGGTGAAGGCCTGTCCGCGATCGCGCGCGAACGCCTCGAGCGCCATCGCCTTGGTCCCGGTCATATCGGACATGAAACCGCCGCAGAACAGGACCCCCGGCTCCCGCCCGGGAAGATGGTAATAGGCGAGCGTTTCGCCGTCCTCCGTCGCCAGGGTCTGCGGATCGGGAACGGCGGTTTCCTGGTGCTGTGACGCGTGCGTCATTGTGCTAGGGTCCCTTTCGATTTGAACCGTACCGATTGCTGGATTTGCCGGTGACAGAACCGATGGAGGCGGACGCGACCGCCGCGCCCGATCCTAACATTTCTGCCGAGGATTTCGAGGCGTTCCGGCCGCGTCACGGCGGAAACGGGCCCACCATCCTGCAGCTGCTGCCCGCCCTCGTCTCCGGGGGCGTGGAGCGGGGCACGGTCGACATGACCCGCGCCGTCGTCCAAGCCGGCTGGCGCGCCCTTGTCGTCTCGCGCGGCGGACCGATGGTGCACGAGATCGAGCGGGTCGGCGGCACCCATATTGAACTGCCGATCCACTCCAAGAATCCGCTGACGTGGCGCGCCACCTTCGACGCCCTGGTCGACGTCATCCACCGCGAAGAGGTGGATCTGGTCCATGCCCGATCGCGGATCCCCGCCTGGCACGGTCTGAAGGCGGCAGCCCGCAACCGGGTGCCCTTCGTCACCACCTTCCACCAGCGCCCGACCGCGGCGACGGCGCTGAAGCGCGCCTACAACTCGGTGATGGTGCGGGGCGAGCGGGTGATCGCGATCTCCCACTACATCGCCGAGCGCCTGCTCGCCGATTATGGCATGGATCCGGACCGGCTGCGGGTGATCCCGCGCGGCGTGGATCTGGACATGTTCGATCCCGACCGGGTGCCGGCGGAGCGGATGATCAGGCTGGTCAACAGATGGCGGCTGCCGGACGGTGTCCCGGTGGTGATGATGCCGGGACGGATCACCGCCTGGAAGGGACACGCCCTGCTGATCGACGCCCTGGCACGTCTGGAGCGCGGCACGTTCCACTGCCTGATGGTCGGCGACGACACCTCCCGGCCGGACGCGAAGCGGCAACTGGAGGCCCGAGCCCAGGCCGCCGGGGTCGGCGCGGTCGTGCATTTCGTCGGCCGCACGGACGACATGCCGGCGGCCTACAAACTGGCCGATGTGGTCGTCTCGGCAAGCCTCGATCCGGAGCCGTTCGGCCGCGTGATGATCGAGGCCCAGGCCATGGGCCGACCGATCGTCGCCACCGACCATGGCGGGGCCCGGGAGACGGTGCTGGAGGGGGAAACCGGCTGGCTGGTGACCCCGGGAGACGCCGATGCCCTGGCCGCCGGTCTCAAGACGGCGCTCTCCCTGGACGGAGCGGCGCGGGCTCGGCTGTCGGCCAGGGCCATCGCCCATGTCCGCGAGAATTTCTCGCGTTATCAGATGTGTGCCCGCACGCTGGCGGTCTATACCGAGGTCCTGTCGGAACGGGGCTGCGAACGCCTATGACGCCCGCCGGATCCCTTAATCGCGTGCTGGTGATCAAGCTCGGCGCGCTCGGTGACTTTCTGCTCGCGCTCGGCCCGATGCAGGCGATCCGGCGACGGCATGAGAGCGCCCGCATCACTCTCCTGACCCGGGAGGCCTATCGCGACCTGGCAACCGCCAGCGGCCTGTTCGATGAGATCTGGATCGACCCGGCGCCGCGCTACAACCCGGTCACCTGGCTCGCCCTGCGCGCCCGTCTGCGCGGTGGGCGGTTCGACCGGGTCTACGATCTGCAGACATCCGACCGGTCCGCGAGCTATTTCCGTCTGCTCGGCGGGGCGCAGGGACCGGAATGGTCGGGCCGGGTGCCGGGCTGCAGTCACCGCCATGCCTATGTGTCCCCCTCGCCCCTGCATACGGTCGAACGCCAGCGCGACCAGCTTGCGATCGCCGGCATCGACCCTGTTCCCCTCTCCGATCTCGGCTTCCTCGACGCCGACATCGCCGCCCGGCTGCCCCGTCGGCCCTTCGCTTTGCTGATCCCCGGCGCTTCGTCCGGCCGGCCGGCGAAGCGCTGGCCGGTCGAGCGGTTCGCTGAACTTGCGGCGCGGCTGGCGGATGGGGGACTGGGCACCGCCGTCGCCGGCACCGCCGGGGAGGGCGGCCTGGCCCACGCCATCCAGGAGCGGGCGCCGGAGGCCCTGGACCTGACCGGAGCGACCGATCTCGCCGAACTGGCGGCCTTCGCCCGGGCGGCGCGGCTGGTGGTCGGCAACGATACCGGACCGACCCACCTGGCCGCGCTCGCAGGGGTGCCGACCCTGGCCCTGTTCTCCGACGACAGCGACCCGGCGCGCACCGGACCGCGCGGGCCGCACACGCGCTTTCAGCAACGCGCGAACCTGGCGGATCTCGAGACGGAGACCGTGCTGGCGGAGATCGGGGACTGGCGGACCTCCGACCCCCGCGGCGGTTGAACGGCCCTACAGGAGCGGGTGCGCGGGTGCCGCCAGGGCGGCCTGGAGCAGCAGCAGGCCGAGGATCAGGATGACGATCCCACCGGCCACGGCGACTCCCTCGCCGGCGAGCGAGAGCCGGCCCGCGTGTTCCGGCATGCGCGCCGCCAGCCGACGGGCCAGGTCGCGGGCGAAGACCGACAGCGACGCCAGCATGCCGACGGTGATCGCGGTCCCGAGCGACATGGCCAGCACGGCGGCCATGCCGGTGACGCGCAGATCCATGGAATAGGCGACCACCAGCACGAGCACTGCCCCGCTGCACGGCCGGATGCCGATCGACAACACCAGCGCGGCGAAGCTCTTCAGCCCAAGCGGGGCCGCCAGATCCTCCGGGCGCGGACCGTGGGAATGGCCGCAGGCGCCGTGATAATGGTCATGGTCATGGTGGTGACCGTGGGCGTGACCGTTGGGGACCGGGTCGGCCGAACCGGCCATGGCCCGGAGCATCCGCCGGCCGCGGGTGACGATCAGACCGACCCCGAGCAGGGCGACCAGCCCGTAGCTCGCCGCCTCCAGACTGGGCACCGCACCCTCGGCCTGGCGCATGGTGAGCCCGAGCAGCCGGACGGTCGCCTCGACCAGCACGATCGCCACCAGGCCTTGGACGAGGGAGGAGATCAGGGACAGCAGAAGGCCGCGCTTCAGCTCGCTCTCCTGGGTCAGAAGGTAGGTGGAGATCACCACCTTCCCATGACCCGGACCGGCCGCATGGAAGATCCCGTAGAGAAAGCTCAGCCCGATCAGCGTCCAGGCCGCGACAGCCCCCCCGTCCCGCACGGCCATGATGGCGGCGGACAGGGCCCGGTGCAGGTCGCGCTGGATCGACTGGATCTCGAACGCGACCCGTGACCAGTAGGGTATTGCCAGATCGAACTGCGGCGCCAGCGCCAGCACGACGGCGGCGGCGACCAGCAGGACCAGCCCGCCGGCCGGCAGGATGAGGCCCGGACGGACACGATCTGGGCTCAGCGACATGGGACCCTCATCGCCAGATTTTCGGTCATCCGCAGGTCACGATCACGGTCTCGGCGAACTGAGCGCCGATTGTGTCGTCGGGCCTTGTGTCCTGATCCGCGGACTGTGCGGCCATGATCGCGTTCATGTCCGGCGTCGGCGCCACGATCCGGGCACCGCAGTTTCCGGGATTCGACCCCTGGAATGCCACCACGTCGCCCTCAAGATGGACCATGTCGATATAGTAGGTCGGATCGAAGACCGCGATGTCGAGGTCGAGGGCACGCGGATCGACCGGCCGGGCCAGCGGCACGGTGAAGCGGTAGAGCAGCCGGCCTTCCCGGAGGGTAGCCGTGAAGTCCGTCGGCGCGTCGAAGGCCTGGCGCGCCCCGTCGGCACGCACCCGCATGAAATAATCGTAGTCGCGAAGGTTCTTCATGCTGTCGTCGACAAGCTCCGACAGAAACTCGCGGCCCTGGTCCGACTCGGTATCGACGCCGGCGGTCGCGTAGGCGGAGTACATCGGATCGAACAGCCACTCCTGACCGATCGCCGCCACGCGGCCGGCATCGTCCAGCATGACGGTGGTGCGCAGGTCGATCCAGACATGGGGATGCGCCGCCGCCGGCCGCCCTGCCACCGCCAGCAGGCAGCCAAGGATCAAGGTGGTGAACGCGGCCTTCCAGCGATGCGTCATTGCCGTCTCTCCCGAACCCCGCCCCCGCATGGTTCTCGCGCCGATCGAACGTGGCGCCAATCTACCCGCCCCGCGCCGGATTGTGAATCGCCGCGTTCATACCGCTCGCCGCCGACCGCCAGGCTTCTCGCAGCGGGTTACCCTGATCGCCGATCTGCGCTTCAATGCGGGCTACTCCCAGCCGGCGTGCCGAGCCCATAGCCCCTATCAAGAGAGCGACCCGATGACACACACACCCCTCGATCCCGCCGGCATGGCGGAAATGGGCACTCCGAACTACACCCACGCAATGGTCACCGAGGGCGTGAGCAAGTGGCTGCACATCGCCGGCCAGGTGGGCGTGCTGCCCGACGGCACGACGGCGTCCGGAACCCTGGCCCAGTGCCGCCAGGCCTTCGCCAATATCGGCATGCTGCTGGACGGCGCCGGCATGACGAAGGACGATGTGGCCCATCTGCGGATCTACCTGATCGACCGCGACGACATCCTCGCCCTGCGCCAGGCCCGCACCGAGTTCTTTGGCGAGGACAGGGTGCTCCCCAGCACTCTGGTCCTGGTCTCCGGGCTGGTGAAACCGGAATGGCGGGTCGAGCTCGAGATCGTGGCCGCGCGCTGAAGCGCCCCCGATTTCCCAAGCGACCGTTCTCATCCGTCAACGCGGAGGCACCGATGACCTTCACCACCCACGACCCCGAGACCGTGCCAAATCTCGGCATCCCGACCTTCACCCAGGGCCTGATGGCCGAGGGCGTGACCGACTGGTTCGTGATGTCGGGTCAGATCGGCCTGAAGCCGGACGGCACGCTGGCCGGGCGCGACACGGAGACCCAGATCCGCCAGGCCTTCGCCAATATCGCGAACCTGCTGGCCGATGCCGGGCTCGGCCTCGACGACCTGGTGTTCCTGCGCTTCTACCTGACGAACGCGGACGACATTCCGGCCATGCGCACGGTCCGGAACGAGTGGCTGGGTACCCGCAAGGTGCCGAGCACTCTGCTGGTGATCAGCGCGTTGGCCAATCCGGACTGGACCGTCGAGATCGAGGCCGTCGCCGCCCGGCGCTGAGCCCTCAGGTCTCGCCGAACAGGAAGGCCAGCAACGCGAAGCGCCGACCGGAGCGCATCGGCATGACCTCGTGCAGAAGCGAGCAGGAGAACACGATCGCCGCTCCCGCCGGCGGCTTGTAGACCGCCTCGGAGAACTCCGGGAACCGGATCTCAGCGCCCTCGTACTCGTCGCTGTTCAGGTTGATCGTGACGGCGAAGCGGCGATGGGCCACCACCGGCTGGGTATTGTCGCGGTGGCCGTGTTTCGAGCCCTTCTGCGCCCCCTCATAGCAGGCGATCCGATACCGCTCGTGGCGGGTCACCCGGTAGTTGAAGGCGCGTTGGATTTCCGGAATCAGGCGCGGACCGATCCGCCCGTCGATCACGTTGTTGGTCTCCGCCGAACAGACCCAGTGGTCGATCCGGTCGTCGCGGCCGTAGTCGGGGATCCGCATCTTGCAGTCGGTGGTACGGCCCTGGAGCTGATTGTGGCCCGGCTCGACGAACTCGTTGCCCTGCATGGCGTAGATGTTGATCAGCCGCTTGCAGTCGGCGTCGTTGAAGACATCCGGCACGACCAGCACCGGCGGATGCATCACCGGGACCAGGCCGGCCCGGCGGCGCTCGACCATCGGCCGGATCACGGCCAGCGCCGCCTCGGCCGGATTGTCGCCCTTCGCGTTGCCCTCAGGGCCGATCCGGGCGGCCAGATGCTGGTTCGGCGCGATCACGAGAACGGTCGGCCCGCCGCCGGTGACCTTGCCCCCCAATCCCGGCAGCTGCGCCACCGTCAGACCGGCCATGCGCGAGGCGCTGCCATCCGTGTCGGAAACCACTGGAAACGGCAGGTCGCCGGCCGCCACACCCGAGACGACGAGCCGCACCCGAACACCCAGCGCGTCGAAGGCGTCCCGTTCGGCGCTGAAAGCCTGAACCACCACGCGGTTCGTCTCGGACCCGGGATCGCCAAGGAACACGAGGACGTGGATGTTGCCGGACTCGGCATCGGCATGGACGTCGAACGGCTCACCGTTGCGCCGTTTCAGCGGCCATTTCGGCACGATATCGCCGACATCGAGGGGCGGGAGCTGTCTCATCTGGGTCGTCATCGCGGGTCTCGGATTATCCGGCGGGGCTGAACCTATGGCAGGTCGGCCGAGTGAACCCGTTCGGTCCCGTCGACGCAAGAGCGGGGAACGGAAGGGCGGACCGGCAGGACAACGGGCCTCCTCCCCCTTGCCTCGCGCCGTCCGGGCGCGTAAAACCCGGGCGACTGTAACGGAACCGGACGAACCCATGCACCCGCAGGGTCTCATCAGCACTCGGACGCAGACTATCAGGCCGTCTCGGACGGCCGGCGCCATCGCGCGCGCGTTCGAGGCGGCATAACGCCTGACGGGTGGCCCCAGGGCCGGCCCGCCTCCCCCGTTCTGCCCCCGGTTTCGACAAAGAGACATCCCATGCCTGCCATCACGCTTCCCGACGGTTCCGTCCGCTCCTACGACGCGCCGGTCACGCCCGCCGCGGTCGCTGCCGATATCGGTCCCGGCCTCGCTAAGGCCGCCTTCATCGCCGAGGTCGACGGCAAGCCGGTCGATCTCGACCATGTCATCGAGGCCGACGCCCATCTCGCGCTGATCACCCGCAAGGACGAGAAGGCGCTTCCGCACATCCGCCACGACTGCGCCCATGTGCTGGCCGAGGCGGTGCTGGAGCTGTATCCGGAGACCCAGGTCACGATCGGCCCGTCGATCGAGAACGGCTTCTATTACGACTTCTACCGGGAACAGCCGTTCACGCCGGACGACCTGGAGAAGATCGAGCAGCGCATGCACGAGATCGTCGACCGCGACGAGAAGATCGTGCGCGAGGAATGGACCCGCGACGAGGCGGTGCTGCACTACAAGAAGATGCACGAGCCGTTCAAGGTGGAGCTGGTTGAGGTCATCCCCGAGGGCGAGACGATCAGCTTCTACCGTCAGGGCGAGTTCCTCGATCTCTGCCGCGGCCCGCATGGCCCGTCGACCAAGGGGGTCGGACACGCCTTCAAGCTGATGCGGGTGGCCGGCGCGTATTGGCGCGGCGACGCCAAGCGTGAGCAGCTTCAGCGCATCTACGGCACGGCCTTCGCGGACGAGAAGGCGCTGCAGGCCCATCTGACGATGCTGGAAGAGGCGGAGAAGCGCGATCACCGCCGCCTGGGCCGCGAGCTGGACCTGTTCCACATCCAGGAGGAGGCCGTCGGCTCGGTGTTCTGGCATCCCAAGGGCTGGACCCTGTACCGCGAGATCGAGATGTACATCCGCCGCCGTCTCGACGCGGCCGGCTACCAGGAGATCAAGACGCCGCAGCTCATCGACCGGGCGCTGTGGGAGGCTTCCGGCCATTGGGACAAGTTCCGCGAGAACATGTTCACGGCCAATGCCGAGGACGACCGGGTGCTGGCGCTCAAGCCGATGAACTGCCCCGGCCACGTGCAGATCTACAAGCAGGGCCTGAAGTCCTACCGAGACCTGCCGCTGCGTCTGGCCGAGTTCGGCTCCTGCCACCGCAACGAGCCTTCGGGAGCGCTGCACGGGATCATGCGGGTGCGCGCCTTCACCCAGGACGACGCCCATATCTTCTGCACGGAAGATCAGATCACGGACGAGAGCATCAAGTTCTGCGACCTGCTCAAGTCGATCTATGCGGATTTCGGCTTCCAGGACATCCGCATCAAGTTTTCGGACCGCCCGGAGGTTCGGGCCGGCGAGGACGCGGTCTGGGATCGGGCCGAAGGCGCGCTGCGCGACGCCTGCGACGCCGCCGAGCTCGAAACCACGCTGAACCCGGGCGAGGGCGCCTTCTACGGCCCGAAGCTGGAGTTCGTGTTGCGCGACGCCATCGGCCGCGACTGGCAATGCGGCACCCTGCAGGTCGATTTCGTGCTGCCGGAGCGGCTCGACGCCACCTATGTGGCCGAAAGCGGCGAACGCAAGCGACCGGTCATGCTGCATCGGGCGATCTTCGGCTCGATGGAGCGCTGGATCGGCATCCTGATCGAACAGTACTCCGGCCGCTTCCCCATGTGGCTCTGCCCGGTCCAGGTCGTCGTCGCGACGATCACCGAGGCGGCCGACGACTACGCCCGCGAGGTCGCGGCCGTCTGCAAGGCCGCCGGGCTGCGCGTGGCTCTGGATTTGCGGAACGAAAAGATCAACTACAAGGTCCGCGAACACTCGGAGGCGAAGGTGCCGGCATTGCTTGTCGTCGGCGCCCGCGAAGCCGAAGGAAGGCAAGTGGCGGTCCGTCGTCTCGGCGGCAAGGCGCAGGAAATCCTTGCTCTCGACGACGCCGTTCATAGACTACAGGATGAAGCGGCGGCTCCGGATCGCGTTTCCAGTCGCACCGCTGAATGAAACACAGGAGGTAACCTATCGCCAGACCACCTTTTAATACGGCCCCGCCGCAAAAGGACGGCCCCCGGGTCAACCGCGACATCCGTGTGCCGAAGGTCCGCTGCGTCGGTCCCGAAGGCGACATGCTCGGCGTCATGAGCGTCGACGAGGCGATGTCGCATGCCGAACAATTCGGCCTGGATCTCGTCGAGGTCTCGCCGAACGCCGATCCGCCGGTCTGCAAGATCCTGGATTACGGCAAGTTCAAATACGAGGCTCAGAAGAAAAAGAACGAAGCCAAGAAGAAGCAGAAGGTCATCGAGGTCAAAGAGATCAAGATGCGGCCGAACATCGACGAACACGATTACCAGACGAAGATGCGCAGTGTGAACCGCTTCCTCGGCGACGGGGACAAGGTGAAACTGACCATGCGCTTCCGGGGTCGTGAAATGGCGCACCAGGAACTCGGCCTGAACGTGCTCAAGCGCGTGCAGGCGGAGATCTCCGAAATCGCCAAGGTCGAGGCGCATCCGAAACTGGAAGGCCGCCAGATGATCATGGTGGTGGCGCCGCGCTGAACGGCCGCGTCAGGAAGCCGCGATCGCCCTAGGCGATGCGCGAGAAGGAAGCCGACAGTCGCTGCGACCGTCGGCTTCTTGGTTTCAGGGACCCGCCCCTGAACCCACCGGAAGCCCCAGGCTACCGCGCCATGTCACCCATCCGGCTCATGGGTTTCACCAGCTCCGCGCTGTCCGGTCCGAGGGGAGAGTATCCGGCGCTCAGGTAGAACCGGCGAGCGGTGAGCGTCGTCGTCAGGGTTACGCGCGTGGCCCCCGCCTGGAACGCGTCGAGTTCGAGCTGCTCGAGCAGGGCGCGGCTGACCCCGGAGAACCGGGCGGAGGGCTCGACATAGAGCAGCAGCAGGCGACCGTCCCGGCGGATGGCGCCCGCCCCTTCGATCTCCTCGCGACCGGCCACGCTCCAGAGCTGCTCTCGATCGGCGATCCAGCGTCCGACCTGCTGCGGCGACTTGTTCGCGAGCCAGTCGGCGATCCGATGCATGTCGTCGCCGTGATCCTCGGCGCAGAGCTCCACAATGGAGCGGCGGATCACGCGCGACACCTTGCGCGCTTCGCTGGCCTTGGGCGGCCGGATCCAGAGCGATGTCGCCACCCCGCCTCCTACGTCCGGTGCCGCACCGGCCAGACCAGAGTGAGGAAGAAGACCAGCATCAGGAAGCCGGACACCGCCACCCCCGTGGCCAGCGGCCGGGCCGTGCCGTCGAAGGCGTGGCCGATGGCCAGGCCGACGACCGACGCGACCCCCATCTGGAAGAACCCGACCAGCGCCGAGGCCGCCCCCGCCATCTGCGGGAAGGGGCCGATGGCGCCGGCCTGACTGTTCGGAAAGACGAAACCGACCCCCACCATGGCCAGCATCTGCGGCAGCACAATGGTCAGCACCGTGACCTGGTCGGTCCAGGCGAAGAACGCCATGATCCCGCCGCCGAGCGCGCCGAGGGCGCCGCCGATCAGGATCAGCCGCTCGCCGCCGACACGCCGACCGAACCGGCCCGAGATGAACGTACCGGTCATGTACCCGACGACGATGGTGGCGAAACAGTAGCCGTACAGATCCGGCGACAAGCCGACCACCTCGATCAGCACGAAGGACGAGCCGGAGATGAAGCTGAAGATCACGCAGTAGCAGGCGGCGATGGTGGCGAGGTAGCCGACATAGACCCGGTGTGACAGCAAGGCGACGTAGTTCCGCACGATCCCCTTTGGCGAGGTGGCATAGGGGTTTCGATGCGCATTGGTCTCGTCGAGCATGAAATAGGTGCCGATCAGGGCGATCAGCGAGAACAGGCTGAGGACGACGAAGACCGCGTGCCAGCCGAACATGACCTGAAGCCAGCCGCCGGCGATCGGCCCCACCGCCGGCGCCAGCGCCATGGCTGTCCCCATGTAGGACAGCACCTGGGCGGCCCGGTCGCGGCCGTAGACGTCGCGCACCACGGCCCGGCCCAGCACCGGACCGGCGCAACAGCCCATGGCCTGGAACACCCGCGCGACCACCAGCGCCTCGATGGTCGGCGCGAAGACGCAGGCGATCGAGGAGACGACATACAGGGCGACCGCCCCCAGCAGCACCGGTCGTCGGCCGAAACGGTCGGATAACGGCCCGTAGACCAGCATGGAGAGCGCGAAGGCGACCATGAAGGCGCTGAGCGTGAGCTGCACCGTCGGCACGTCGGTCTGGAAATCCGTCACCAGCGCCGGCAGCGACGGCAGGTACATGTCCGTCGAGATCGGACCAAAGGCGACGAGCGCGGTCAGAAGGACGGCGACCGGAATGCTGTCGGGTCTGGGACGGGCCATGGGGGACGACCTTGAGGCGAAAGACGGGAGCAGGACTTACGCCGCCCCTGCGCCGGGGGCAAGCGGTGCCGCGCGAAAGCGTCGCCCTATGGGATCAGCCGTAGGCGTGCAGCCGGGACCCGTGGCGCTTCAGCCAGGTGCGCGGGCGCCGATAGGTCGGCATCAGCCGCTCGACCAGATCCCAGAACCGCGCCGAGTGATTCATCTCGACCAGATGCGCCGCCTCGTGGGCGACGACGTAGTCGAGCACCTCCTCCGGTGCCAGAACCAGCCGCCAGGAGAACGACAGGTCGCCGCGCGAGGAACAGCTTCCCCAGCGGGTCGCGGTATCCCGCACCGTCACCCGGCCGATCCGTCGGTCGAGGGCGGCGGCGTGGAACTTCGCCCGCGGCACGATGGTCCGGCGCGCCTCGCTCTTGAGGAAGTCGGTGACCCGGCGGGCCAGATGCTCGCCGGCGCCCGAGACGTGAAGCTCGACGGACCCGTCCGGATCCCCGATGCGCCAGAACTCCACCGCGCTGGTCCGGGCGGTGGCGGATCACGTGGTCACGCCCGAGAATCGGCACCACCGCCCCATGCGCGAATGCGGTCCGCGCGGGCAGATGGGCGAGCCGGGCCCGCAGCCATCCGAGATTCCGGATCGCGAAGGACTCCGCCGCGTCGATCCGTACGCCGGCCGGCAGGACCAGTTCGGGGCCGCCGCGCGCCGGATCGACCCGCAGCAGCATCCGGCGCGCCCGCGCGCTACGCCGGACCGGAACCGGGATCTCGGTCCCGTCGGTATCGGTCAGCATCAGGATGTCCTGGTCGAGAGGGGCGGTGCGCGTCATGACGGTCGCGAGTGTACGTGATTCGCGCCCCGGCCAGGAGGGGGGCGCGGCAGCAGGATCGCGGCGGCAACGCTCGCCAGGCTGCAGCACAGGGTCGCGGCCGCCATGGTCAGGTGCATGTCGCCGCCCACGGCGCCGACCACGAAGGAGGCGACCATGGCCAGCGCCATCTGGCTGAAGCCCAGGAAGGCGGCGGCCGATCCGGCGATATAGGGGAAGTTCTGCATCGCCCCCGCCATCGCGTTCGGCATGGCGAAGGCCATCCCCACCAGCAGCAGCATCGCCGGTCCGATGACCGCCGGCGTGGACAGATGCCCGATCAGCGGCGGAACGATCATCGCCGCGCCGGCCGCCAACCCGATCGCCGTGCCGATCCGGGTCATCCGCCGGGCGCCGTAGACCGGCGCCAGCCTGCCCGCAACCAGGCTGCCCGACAGGAACGCCACGACGTTGAACAGGATCAGGAAACCGAACGCCTGGGGCGACCAGCCGAGCGCCTCCATCAGCACGAACGG
Source organism: Thalassobaculum sp. (assembly GCA_048983575.1). Lineage (GTDB taxonomy): Bacteria > Pseudomonadota > Alphaproteobacteria > Thalassobaculales > Thalassobaculaceae > Thalassobaculum. The sequence goes on from JBLZTD010000001.1 coordinate 455,971, forward strand.
GGAGGCCGTGGTGTAGGACATGTAGGCGCCGAACACGCCGCCGACCGCGACGATGTAGCAGACATACGTCCGGTTCCCGAGCAGGCTGGCGTAGTTCCGCAGGATCTGCATCGGGGACAGGGCGTCGTGGACCCGGGCGCGCAGGGTCTCCGGCACCTTCACCAGGGTCAGCACAAACAGGGTGAGGCCGATCAGACCGAGCGCGATGAAGTTCGCCCGCCAGCCGAACTGGGTCTGCAGGAAGCCGCCGAGCGCCGGCGTGATCGCCGGGGCGAGCGACATGGACATGGCGATGTAGCTCATCACCACCGCCGTCGCGGCCCCCTCCGTGGTGTCGCGCACCATCGCCCGGGCGACGACCTGACCCGAACAGGCGCCCAGTGCCTGGAAGAAACGGAACAGGATCAGTTCGTGGATGGACTCCGCCCGCGAACAGGCGATGCCGGCGGCCGCGAACACCACCAGCCCGGTCAGCAGGGTGATCTTGCGGCCGAACCGGTCCGCCACCGGGCCCCAGAAAAGCTGGCTGACGGCGAACCCGCCGAGGAACACCGTCAGGGTGAGCTGCGCCTCCGCCCGGGTCGCGCCGATGGACTGGGCCAGGGAGGGCAGCGACGGCAGATACAGGCCGAGCGACATCTGCCCGAGCGCCACCATGAAGGTCAGCAACGCGATCGAGCCCGGCCGCGTGGCCACGAAGGCGGCCGGGGACGCGCTCGAGGTCATGATGGGATCCGCTGAAATTCCACCCCATCGCTATAGACCCGCGCCGCCATCGGAACAATCTCGCAACTGCGAAGAGTGTCGTGGCGCCGGGACCAGGTCCGCGCCCCTCCCCCAGCGCGGCGTCGCGGGAGCCGTCGATCGGCTCATGTTACAATTATGTTAATTAAAATATGTTATGATTTCATTCTATGATTGTGTAACATTGCCCACGGGAGAATGGCGTCGAGACAGGAGCCAAACGGAGGAGAACTCGCGATGGTTGGTTATGACCCGGACTTCATCGGCATCCACGTTCCGCTCCCCGGCTTTCAGCCGAGCTTGATCGGGGATGTGCTGCGCAGCGACCGCCTGCGCGACGATGTCTTCGCCGATTATTTGAACTACACCGTGGTGACGAGCGCCCGGTTGCGCAGTCCCATCTACGCCGCGCTCAACATCGACCAGACACTGCTGCACAGCGTCCCGCGACGACGGCGGTGGGATCTCGATACCCGTATCGGCGACGCTTACCAGCTCGACAACGACTATTACTACGACAACCGGTGGGACCGCGGGCACATGGCTCGCCGGGCCTCGGCGTCCTGGGGCGCCTCGAAGAACGATGCCCGCAAGGCCTCGGACGATACGTTCTACTATTCGAACGCGGCACTGCAGTGGGACGTGCTGAACCAGGATGAATGGCTCGGTCTCGAGGATTGGGTCCGCACCCTGGACGACGACGCGAACAACCGGATCAGCGAGATATCCGGTCCGATCTACCAGGGCGACAACAGGCACGTCACCCCGGGCCGCAGACCGCCGGCGCCGATCCCCTCCGCGTTCTTCAAGGTCATTTACTTTCGCCACCGGGATGCGCCGGACAAACTGTCCGTGCGGGCCTTCTACATGCCGCAGGACGCCGAAACGATGCGCGACCGAAGCGGCTGGCGCCTGCAGAACCTCCAACGGTACCAGGTCTCGGTCCGCGAGATCGAGGAGCTGACGGGGCTCGATTTCCCCGAGGAGGTCGGCGCCGCCAACCCGATCTACTTCACGGATTCGCCCGAGGCCCGGGAACACGGCGTCGTCCGCTTTCCGGAGGTCAACGAGGTCGACATCGCGGAGGACATCATCGATCCCGGCCAGCAACGCATGGCCCTCGCCGGCCCGGATACGGGCGTGTTCATTCTCGCCGCGATGGTGAATCCCGAAGGCGACGAGCGGGAGGGCGAATGGATCTCCATCGCCAACCTGTCGGATGAGCCAATCAACATGGCGGGTTGGACGCTGCGCGACACGCTCGGGCGGGAACACGCGATCGACGGCGTGGCCGGTCCGGGCGAGGCGATCCGCATCCAGCCCGTGGGCGCCATCCGACTGGCCAACGGGAAGGCCGGCAGCATCTCGCTGTTCGACGCGAACGGCGCCCGGGTCCAGCGCGTCTTCTACACGGGAGAGGAATCCAAGTCGGAGGGACGGCCGGTCGTGTTCCTGACGCCCGGCCGCTTCAACCTCAACGCTCCGGAACCGGAACCGAACGAGGACAGGTGATCGAGTTCGACCGGCGCGTGGACCGCCCGCGAGTCGGAGGGCGCCTGATCGCGGTCGGTCATGCCGTAGTCCCGCAGCACCGTGGCGACCCGCAGCCGGTAGTGGCGGAGGATCGACGCCCGCCCCGCCGTCTGCGCTCGGCGGTGCTCCATCGTGGTCCGCCACTGTCGGACCGCCGCCTCGTCGCGGAAGATCGAGAGCGACAGCAGCTTGTCCGGGTTGGCGAGGCTCTGGAACCGCTCGATCGACACGAAGCCGTCGATCCCGTCCAGCAGCGGCCGCAGGTCGGCGGCAAGGGCCAGATAGGCCTCCCGCCGCCCGGCCAGCGGCTCCAGCTCGAAGATCACCGCGATCACGGCCGCACCAGCGGCGCGTGCGGCGCCGAGGCCAGGGTCAGGAAGGTCCGGTCCTCCTTCAGGATGAACCGTTCGGCCCTGGCGAAGTCGTAGTTGCGACGGCCCAGGGGATCGTCGGCCAGCCGCGCCCGATACGCCTCGTAGGCGGCGAGACTCTCGATCGAATAGATGCCATAGGCGCGGGTCGCCGACCCCTCATGCGGCGCGAAATAGCCGATCAGGTCGGCGCCGCAGCGGGGGATCGCCTCGCCCCAGGTCCGCGAGTAGGCTTCGAAGGCATCGCGCTTGTAGGGGTCGATCTCGTACTCGATGACGCAGGTGATCATGGGGCTCTCCTCGGTTTCGGTCCGCCAGGAGTGCCGCGGAAGCGCCGGGAGATGCTTCGGTCCGGGCCGTAGCGTCGGGGTCGCTCCGCCGCTACGCTGTCAACGAGAGGCAACCGCCGCGATCCGGAGGGACCCCATGGTCAACACCAACCGCATGGCGGAAATCGGCCTGCTGATCGGCGAACCCGCCCGGGCGGCGATGCTCGACGCGCTGATGGACGGACGGGCGCTGACCGCCGGCGAGCTGGCGGGCGTGGCCGGGGTCACGCCGCAGACCGCGAGCGGCCATCTGGCGCGGATGACCGAGGCCAATCTGCTGGCGGTGGAGCGCCAGGGACGCCATCGCTATCACCGGCTCGCCTCGGCCGAGGTGGCGGAGCTGATCGAGAGCGTGGCCCGGATCGCCGCGATCACCCTGCCGCAAGTCCGCAGGCCGGTGACCGGACCGCGCGACGCCCAGATGCGGCTGGCCCGGACCTGCTACGACCATCTCGCCGGCGGGCTCGGCGTCGCCGTGACCGACGCGCTTGTCACCCGGGGCGTCATCGCCTTCGACGACGGCGCCGGGATCGTGGCGCCGGACGGCCTCGCCCAGCTGGCGGCGCTCGGCATCGCAGTGGAGGACGCGGCCAGACGGACGACGCGTCCGCTGTGCCGACCCTGCCTCGACTGGAGCGAGCGGCGCCCGCATCTGGCGGGCCGGTTGGGAGCCGCGGTCTGCCGCCATTTCCTGGAGCGGCATTGGGTCACGCGGGTGAACGGCAGCCGGGCGCTGTCGATCACACCGAAGGGCCGTCAGGCGCTGCACACCCAGTTCGGCATCGCCGGGATCGGGTGACCGTCAACTCCACCCCTGGTCTCCCCACCCGCCATCGGGCAGCATTGCAAGGAAACCGTCCGACGGAACCGTCCGACGGGACCCTCCACGTCAAGGAGATCGCCGCCATGTCGACCGCAGCCAGGACTTCCGCCGCCGCGTTGGATGGCGACCCGCCGATCGGGGCGCGGACCGAGGCCCAGCGCCGGGCCCGCTTCTTCAATTCGGGCAACGCCTTCAACCTGAAGCTGCCGGCGGTGCCGCGCGCGCGGTTCGACGAGGCGCGGGACGCGGCCTTCGCGGAGGGAGCGCCGAGCGGCCTGCATCCGATGGACCAGTCGGCGGTCATCGGCTGCCCGTTTCCGGCCACCACGCCGCTGGTGCTGGCCCGCTACCTGCGGGTGACCGAGAGCGATACGGTGACGACGGCGTTCGCCGCCAGCGGCGAGGTGATCTACGTGATCGCCGGGACCGGAACGACCTCGGTCGCGGAAGACACCCTCAGCTGGGGGCCGGGTGACGTGCTGGTCCTGCCAGGCGGACAGACGGTCGCCCATACGGCGACCGGGGACGCGCCCGCGGTGCTCTGGGTCGTCACCAACGAGCCGGCTCTGGCCTTCGAGGGGCTTCGCCCGCCGGCGCCGGGCGCGGCCCGGATCGATCCGGTGCACTATCCGGCGGAGGAAATCGCCCGGCAGATCGACGTTCTGACAAGCCTGCCGGAGCAGGAGGGCCAGGCAGGGGTCGCCCTGATCTTCTCCTCGGAGCGCACCGCCGACAGCCGCAACGCCATGCCGTCCTTGACCCTGGCGATGAACACGCTGGCGCCGGGCCAGCACCAGCGCCCGCACAGGCACAACGCCGCCGCGATCACGCTCTGCGTCGACGGCCCCGGCTGCTTCTCGATGATCGACGGCCACCGGATCGACTGGTCACCGTTCTCGACGATGATCACCCCACCGGCCGAGGTCCACAGCCACCACAACGGCGGTGCGTCCCTCGCCCGGTTCCTGATCGTCCAGGACGGCGGCTGGCACTACCACGCCCGAACCATGGGCTTCGAGTTCGCCGAGTAGGGAACCGCACCACTTTCGGACGCCCTTTGCGGACGACGGCGAACGCTCGCGTCGATCCGTCACAGGTCGATGTCGCTTTCGCTATCGAAGCCGGCGGTCAACCCGCTATATCTCGATCCCATGAACACGTTCGTCCTCATCCTGCTGCTCCTCGCCATGGCCGCCACCGTCGGCGCTCTGGTCTGGGGCGTGATCGCCATGGCCCGCGGCGGCGATTTCAACGCCAAATGGTCCAACAAGATGATGCGCTATCGCATCCTGTTTCAGTTCATCGCGATCTGCGTCTTCATGGCGCTACTCTCGATGGTCGGAAAGGGTTGACGGGCGCGGGACCATGGTGAAGCTCACGAAGATCTATACCCGCGGCGGCGACGCGGGCCAGACCTCGCTCGGTGACGGCACGCGGGTCGCGAAGCACGCGGCGCGGCCGGCCGCCTACGGCACCGTGGACGAGACCAACGCGGTGATCGGCATCGCCCGACTGACGGCGGTTGCCGACGGCGGCGATGAGGCCGACGCCATGCTGGCGCGGATTCAGAACGATCTCTTCGACCTCGGCGCCGATCTCTGCACGCCGGAGGAGGAAAACCCGAAATATCCGCCGCTGCGCGTCGCCGCGCGCCAGGTGGCCCGCCTGGAGGCAGAGATCGACGCGATGAACGCCGAGCTGCAGCCGCTGAACTCCTTCATCCTGCCCGGCGGCAAGCCGACCGCCGCCCAGCTCCATCTGGCGCGGACGGTGGCGCGGCGGGCCGAGCGGGAGATCACCCGGGCCGCCGAGCTGGAACCGATCGGCGCGGAAGCGGTTAAGTACATTAACCGACTGTCCGATCATCTGTTCGTCCTGGCGCGCTGGATCAACGACCGCGGCGCGACGGACGTGCTCTGGGTACCGGGCGCAAACCGATAGCGAGTGCGCAGAGACCGAAAGAGAGTAGAGACTGCCGAAACGCCGATTTCCGCCGGTCCCGCACGGGGGCCGGGTTAACTCGGGACCGGGCGCTTTCTAAAGAGCGGGGTCGCCCGAAAGAACGGCGTTCGGTCCCACAAGACCGCCTGATCCGAAATCGTCCGAGGGAGCCATGAAGGTACTCGTCCCCGTCAAGCGGGTGATCGACTACAACGTTAAGGTCCGCGTCAAGGCCGACCAGAGCGGTGTCGAGCTCGCCAATGTGAAGATGTCGATGAACCCGTTCGACGAGATCGCCGTCGAAGAGGCGATTCGTATGAAGGAAGCCGGCAAGGTCACCGAGGTGATCGCCGTCTCCATCGGCCCGGCCCAGGCGCAGGAGACCATCCGCACGGCCCTCGCCATGGGCGCCGACCGCGGCATCCACGTCGTCCATGACGGCGAGATCGAGCCGCTCGCCGTCGCGAAGATGCTGAAGGGCATCGTCGAGAAGGAGAGCCCGGACCTCTGCATCCTCGGCAAGCAGGCGATCGACGACGACTGCAACCAGACCGGCCAGATGCTCTCCGCCCTGCTCGGCTGGAGCCAGGCGACCTTCGCCTCCAAGATCGAGCTTGGCGACGGCGAGGCGACGGTGACCCGTGAAGTCGACGGCGGTCTGGAGACGATCAAGGTCAAGACGCCGGTGATCATCACGACGGACCTGCGTCTGAACGAGCCGCGCTACGCCTCCCTGCCGAACATCATGAAGGCGAAGAAGAAGCCGATCGACCAGATGAGCCCGGCCGATCTGGGCGTCGACCCGGCGCCGCGGCTGCAGACCCTCAAGGTCGTCGAGCCGCCGAAGCGCGAGGGCGGCACCAAGGTCGCCGACGTCGCGGAGCTTGTCTCGAAGCTGAAGAACGAAGCGAAGGTGATCTGATCATGAGCACGCTGGTCTTCTTCGAACACACGAACGACGCCATCTCCCCCGCCAGCCTGCACGCGGTCACCGCGGCCACCGAGATCGGCGGCGACGTGGTCGCCCTGGTCGCCGGCTCCGGCTGCGACGGCGCGGCCCAGGCCGCCGCCAAGGTAGCGGGCGTGTCCAAGGTCATCAAGGTCGACAGCGCCGAGTACGGTCACACCCTGGCCGAGAACCTGGCGCCGCTGATCGCCAAGATGGCGGAAGGGCACAGCCACGTGATGGCGACCGCAACCACCGTCGGCAAGAACATCATGCCGCGCGTCGCCGCCCTGCTGGACGTGGCGCAGGTCTCCGACATCGTCGAGGTGGTGGACGCCGATACCTTCGTGCGGCCGATCTACGCCGGCAACGCGCTGGCGACGGTGAAGTCGTCGGACGCCACCAAGGTCGTGACCGTCCGCGGCACCAACTTCGACCCGGCCGCCGCCGAGGGCGGATCGGCCAGCGTCGAGGACGGCGCCGGCGAGGGCGACAAGGGCCTGTCCAGCTTTGTCGGCCAGGAACTGTCGAAATCGGACCGTCCGGAACTGACCTCCGCCAAGGTCGTGATCTCCGGCGGCCGCGGCATGCAGAACGGCGAGAACTTCAAGATGCTGGAAGAGATCGCCGACAAGCTCGGGGCCGCCGTCGGCGCCTCGCGCGCGGCGGTGGACGCCGGCTTCGTTCCGAACGACTATCAGGTCGGTCAGACCGGCAAGGTGGTCGCGCCGGAGCTGTACATCGCCGTCGGAATTTCCGGGGCGATCCAGCACCTGGCCGGGATGAAGGACAGCAAGGTCATCGTCGCCATCAACAAGGACGAGGAGGCGCCGATCTTCCAGGTCGCCGATTACGGCCTGGTGGCGGACCTCTTCAAGGCGGTGCCGGAGCTCAGCGAGGCTCTCGACAACGCCTAACCAGACCCGCCCTCCGCGCCGCCGATACCAAGACGCGGCGCGGGGGCGAACCGCCCGAACGGGCGCCCGGAGGGGCCATGGAACGGATCGGCATCATCGGCGCCGGTCAGATGGGTACCGGGATCGCGCAGGTTTGCGCGGTCACCGGCTATGACGTCCGGATGATCGACGTCAAGGACGAGGTCATCGCCGCGTCCCTCGCCACCATCGAGACCAATCTCTCCCGTCAGGTCGCCCGCGGCCGCCTGGCCGTCGAGGCGGCCGAGATCGCCCTGCAGCGGATCGTCACCGGCAAGGACTACGCCCTGCTCTCCGACTGCGATCTGGTGATCGAGGCCGCGAGCGAGGACGAGGAGGTCAAGCGCGACGTCCTGAAATCCCTGGTCCCGCATCTGGCGCCGCACGCCATCGTCGCCACCAACAGCTCGTCCTTGTCGATCACCCGGCTCGCCGCCGCCACCGACCGACCCGGCAAGTTCGTCGGCATGCATTTCATGAATCCGGTCCCGGTGATGCAGCTCGTCGAGCTCATCCGCGCGATCCAGACCGAGCAGGCGACCTTCGACGCGGTTCGCAAGCTGGCGGAATCCCTGGGCAAGACGGTCAGCGTGGCGGAGGACTTCCCGGCCTTCATCGTGAACCGGATCCTGATGCCGATGATCAACGAGGCGATCTACACGCTGTATGCCGGCGTCGGATCGGTCGAGAGCATCGACACCGCGATGAAGCTCGGCGCCAACCACCCGATGGGACCGCTGGAACTGGCCGACTTCATCGGTCTCGATACTTGTCTCGCCATCATGCACTCGCTGCATTCGGGCTTGGCCGACGCCAAGTACCAGCCCTGCCCGCTGCTGGTGAAATACGTCGAGGCCGGCTGGCTCGGCCGCAAGACCAAACGGGGCTTCTACGATTATCACTCGGAGAAGCCGGTGCCGACCCGCTGACGGTCGCCCGCTGAAGGTCACCTACTGACGGTTCGACGACCGGCCCCGGCCGCACAGTCACTCAGCCAGTTTCCGGATGAAGAGCTGGTAGAGTGGTGCCTGCAGCACGAGGCAGCGGCGCAGGTTCAGGTTGACGAAGGCGTCCACGGCCGGCTTCGGACAGCGCAGCAGATCGCCGCCCTCCGGCAGCATCTCGCGCCAGAGGTAATCGTCGAAGACCATCACCCCGCCGACGCGCAGCAGCTCGAAGCCCATCACCGCGTCAGCCAGCACGTCCGGCGCCTGATGCGATCCGTCGACATAGATGAAGTCGAACCGGTTGCTCAGTCCGGCGGCGATCAGTTTCGCAAGCCAGGGGAGCGACGGCCCCTTGTGCTTGAAGAACCGGACCGGATGGGCCGCACGCTCCTGGGCCAGGGCGATGTTCCGGTCGAACCGTCCTTCGACTCCCGACATGTCGGTGCCGATTTCCCTATGCTCGATCCCGCCCTGCCAGGTGTCGATACAGTGCAGTTCGACCGGATGACGGGAGGCCAGATGCTCGATGAGGAAGCAGGCGCTGGCGCCCTCGTAGGAGCCGATCTCGAGCAGTCGGGTCGCATCGATCTGACTGAACAGCATTTTCCATTCCCGTCGCCGGTCGGCGCCGAACCACTCGTTGGTGAATTCGAACCCGCTCCGGTCCGTCGTCTGAGACATGCACTGTCCTCGCGCTCTGCATTGCCGCCACACAATATCGCCCCGGCGGCGGAGGCAAAGGGAAACCGGGCCCGCCAAACGGTGCCGGCGGGCCACGATTGCCTAAGGCGAAGCGATCGGGTACACCGCGCGGAGTGTCGGCGGCGCGCGGAGCGCGCGTCCCGGCGGCCCAGCCGGAGCCGTGACCCGAATTCGATGACGCCAGCGCCCCGATTCCTCTCAACGCCAGCGGATATCGCCCGTTCGCTTGCGACGCATCGCCTGATTCTGCGCCAACTCGTCCGCCGGGACATCCTGTCGCGCTACCGGAAATCGGCGCTGGGGATGCTGTGGGCCCTGCTCACGCCGCTCCTGACCTTCGTGGTCTACGCCTACGTGTTCAGCGCCATCCTCAAGGTCCGCTTCCCGTCCCGGGTACCCGAGGTGGAGTACAATTACGGCATCATCCTGTTCTCCGGGCTGATGCTGCACTTCTTCATCACCGAAGTGCTGACCCGGTCGCCCGTTCTGGTGTTGGAGAACGTCAATTTCGTGAAGAAGGTCGTCTTTCCGCTCGAGATGCTGTCGCTGGTGGCGACCGGTTCGGCGGCGGTCACCCTGGGCTTCAACTTCCTGGTCCTGGTGGCGGCGATACTGGTCTTCAACGGCGCGCTGCCCTGGACCGTGGCGCTCGTGCCGCTGGTCTGGATCCCGTTCTTCGCCGTCGTCATCGGCATCTCCTGGTTCTTCGCCTCCCTCGGGGTGTATCTGCGCGACATCGGCCACGTGGTCGGCATCCTGTCGACGGTGCTGCTGTTCGGCAGCCCGATCCTGTTCCCGCCCGAGACGCTCCCGGATTTCCTGAAGACCCTGATCTGGTTCAATCCTCTGTCCGTTCCGGTGCACGCGACCCGGGATCTGGCGCTCTGGGGCGTGATGCCGAACCTGGAACATCTGGCGATCTACAGCGCCGTGGCCGTCGTGTTCGTGTGGTGCGGCGCCTTCTGGTTCCAGCACACCAAGCGGGGCTTCGCCGATGTCGTCTGAGGTCCTGATCTCGGATGCGCCGCCGGCCGTCGGCGAGCCCGCCATCGTCATCCGCGACGTCTCGAAGGCGTTCTCGATCTTCAAACGCCCCGCCGACCGTCTGCTGCAGATGCTGTCGATGGGGATGGGGCGCTACTACGACGTCTTCATGGCCCTTCAGGGCGTCTCGCTGACCGTCAACCGCGGCGAGACGGTGGGCATCGTCGGCTCCAACGGCTCCGGCAAGTCGACCCTGCTTCAGGTCGTCGCCGGCCTGCTTCAGCCGAACGGGGGCACGGTGGAGGTGCGCGGCCGCCCGGCGGCGCTGCTGGAGTTGGGAGCCGGCTTCAACCCGGAATTCACCGGCCGCGAGAACATCTACCTCAACGCGGCGATCCTGGGACTGAGCCAGGAGGAGATCGACGCCCGGTTCGACAGCATCGTCGAATTCTCCGGCCTGGCCGACTTCATCGACCGGGCGGTGAACACCTATTCGAGCGGCATGTATGTGCGGCTGGCCTTCTCCGTCGCCGTGAGCGTCGATCCCGACATCCTGATCGTCGACGAGGCGCTGGCGGTCGGCGACGAGGGGTTCCAACGCAAGTGTCTGGCCCGCATCGAGGCGATGCGCGACGCCGGGGCGACGATCCTGTTCGTCAGTCACGCGATGGGCATGATCACCCAGCTCTGCGACCGGGCGATCCTGATGGATCGCGGCGAAGTGCTGATCGACGGGGAGCCCAAGGAGGTCGCCTCGAACTACTACCGGCTGACCCATGCGCCCGGCAGCGACCGGGAGCGCATCCGCGCCGAAATTCTTGGGCGCACGCCCCAGGCGCAGGAGGACCGGCCGGGCCGGGAGGTCGAGTCCGGCATGGACGAGACCTTCGTCAGCGAGAGCCGGGTCGAACACGGCGGCAACGGCGCGACCATCAGCGATCCGAGGATCGAGACGGTGAACGGCCAGCGGGTCAACCTGCTGGTCCGGGGCAAGTCGTATGTCCTGCGCTATCGCGTCAGCTTCGAGGGGCCCTGCCGGAAGGTCCGGTTCGCCACGCTGTTCAAGACCAAGACCGGTGTCGAGATCGGCGGGCGGGCGACCCAGCGCCTCAGCGACGACCTGCCGGATTTCGCGGCGGGGGAAAGCGTCTCGGTGGCCTTCGAATTCACCTGCGCGCTGATGCCCGGCACCTATTTCGCCAATACCGGCGTCAACGGTCTCGTCGATGGCGAGCGTCAGTCGCTCCACCGCATTCTCGACGCCCTGATGTTCCAGGTGCTTCCGGATTCGGACGACAGCGTCGTCGGCATCGTCGATCTCGGCCTGATCCCCTCGCTCGAGCGCCATCCGCAGGGGGCGCCGGCGCCCAAAGACGGCGCCTGACCGGCCGTGTGCGGCATCAGCGGCATCATCGGCCGGCGGGCTGGTCAGGAGGCGATCGACCGCATGACCGGCGCCATGCATCACCGCGGGCCCGACGACAAGGGCAGCTTCGTGCGCCCGGGCCTGGCCATCGGCATGACCCGCCTCTCGATCCAGGACCTGAGCCCCGGCGGCCACCAGCCGATGGCGGCGCCCGAGAAGGACGTCTGGATCGTCTATAACGGCGAAATGTACAACGCGCCGGAGCAGCACGCCCATCTGGAAGGGCTCGGCTACAGCTTCCGCTCCACCTCCGATACCGAGGTCATCCTCACCCTCTACCGCCACTACGGCTCGGCCTGCGTCGAGCGCATCCGCGGCATCTTCGCCTTCGCTGTGGTCGACCTGCGCGGCGATCCCGAGACCCCGACCGTCTTTCTCGCCCGCGACCCCCTCGGGGTGAAACCGCTGCTGTTCGCCCGAACGCCCGACGCCGTGGTATTCGCCTCTGAACTCAAGGCGATCGTCGCCAGCGGACTCGTCGCACCGGAGATCAACCCGCGCGCCCTCGCCAACCTGTTCCGGCACGGCGCGGTATTCCAGCCGGACACGCTGATCAACGGGGTGATGGCGATCCCGCCGGCGCACCGGGTGCGGATCCGCGGCGACGCCATCGACATCGACCGCTACTGGAGGCTGGGCACCGACCGGATCCAGGGCCTGCGCCAGGCGCCCTACGAGGAACAGGTCGCGGTGATGGCCGACGCCCTGCGGGAGACCGTGAAGGCGCAGATGATCGGCGACGTGCCGGTCGGGGCCTTCCTCTCCGGCGGCGTCGACAGCGCCACGCTGACCGCCCTGATGGCGGCCGAGGCCGGCGCGCGGGTCAAGACCTACTCGGTCGGCTTCCAACCGGAGCTGTCGATCATCGACGAGACCGATCTCGCCGGCGACTTCGCGGCCCATCTCGGCACCGACCACACCCGGATCGAGATCACCCCGGAGGAGATCCGCGCCGATATCGACCGGATCGTCGACGGCATCGACCAGCCCTCCATCGACGGGCTGAACACCTATTTCGTCTCCAAGGCGGCGGGGGCGGAGGTCAAGGTGGCGATCTCCGGAACCGGGGCCGACGATCTGTTCATGGGCTATCCCTGGCACGCCCGGATGCTGACCCACCATGCCGACACGCAGAACTTTCTGGACGATTTCGCCGCCTGCTCGAATCGCTTCCACCAGACCTTCGCGCCGGGCGATCTCGGCCATCTGATCCATCCGGCGCTGGCCCGGCGCCGGCCGGCCGGCAAGGGCGTGACCTACGCCGCCATCGACGAGCTGCGCGAGGCGGACACGATCGCCCGCATGACGGCCCTGACCCTGCGCGGCTACACCACCAACCAGCTCCTGCGGGATATCGACGCCATGTCGATGGCCAACTCGCTGGAGGTCCGCGTGCCGTATCTCGACCCCCACGTCATCGATGTGGGCCTGTCCCTGCCGCGGGACGCCATCTTCGCCAAGGACGCGCCGCTCAACCCGATGAAGGACAGCTACCGGGAGAGCGGCATCAAGCGGGTGCTGATTGACGTCGCAAGGCCGCTGCTGCCCAAGGGATTCGACGAGGTGCCGAAGCGCGGTTTCGCCATGCCGCTGGTGGTCTGGATGAACGGCCCGCTGAAGGACCTGGTGCTCGACGTGCTGAGACCTGAGCGGGTGGCGAAAACCGGTGTCATGCACCCCGGGACCATGCGCCATCTGCCGGACCTGTTCGACGCCAACCGGCCGATGTTCGGCTGGCGGCTGTGGCTGATGATGACCACCCAGCTCTGGGCCGAGCGCATGGGGGTCGAGCCGGCCGGCTGATCGGCCTTACCTTCTTCGACCATCCGGCTATCATCGCGACAAGCTCCCGCCGAGGGGCGACGAACCATCCATCGGAGGAAACGACAGATGCGGGCAATCCCTTCAGCATTCGGTGCCCTGACGCGCCGCACCCTACTGGCGGCCCTGGTCGCCGTGCCGGCCGCGATCGGCGGCATCGATCCCGCCGGCGCGGCCGACGCCGTCAAGGTCGGGGCCCTGCGCTTCACCTCGCACGCCGCCAGCTTCATCGCCTTCGAGCGCGGCTACTTCGCCGATGCCGGCCTCGACGTGGAGTTCGAGTTCTTCCAGGCGGCCCAGCCGATGGCCGTCGCCATCGCGTCGGGCGACATCGACTACGGCATCACCGCGATCACCGGCGGCCTGATCAACCTCGCCGACAAGGGCGCGATCAAGGTGATCGGCGGTGCCATGCACGAGGAGAAGGGTGTCGACGGGTCGGCCATCGTGGTCTCCGACGCCGCCTTCAAGGACGGGGTGACCACCCCGGACAAGCTCAAGGGCCGGTCCTTCGCCATCACCCAGGCCGGATCCTCCTTCCACTACATGGCGGCGCGGATCGCAGAGAAGGAAGGCTTCGGCATCGAGGACCTGAAGCTGACCCCGCTGCAGAAGGTGCCGAACATCATCGGCGCCCTGAAATCCGGTCAGGTGGACGCCTGGGCCATCGTGCCGCACATCGCCAAGGCGCTGGCCGGCGGCGGCGCGGTTCACATCATCGGCTGGGTCAACGACTATGCCCCGGACTATCAGGTGACGACGGTCTTCACCTCGGCCGACACCGCCGCCAACAAGCGCGACCGGACCGAGCGGTTCCTGAAGGCCTTCGCTCGCGGCGCGGCCGACTTCAATGCCGCCCTGGTCGACAAGACGGCAGGCGAAGCGGAGGCCGAGGCGGTCACCCAGCTTATCCACAAGTACGTCTACGCTACCCAGCCCTACGAGAAGGCGTCGGTCTCCATCCGCAACGGCGCCATCCGCCTGAACGAAGGGGCGAAGCTCAACGTCACCAACGTCGCCGACCAGCTCGCCTGGTTCAAGGCGGAGGGTCTGGTGAAGAGCGATATCGGCATCGACGGTCTGGTCGATCCGAGCTACGTCGAAACCTACTGAGCGGCGGCGGGAGCGGGGTCGTGGAACTGCATGTCCGCGCCGTCGGCCACGCCTACGGCCCGCTCCCCGTGCTCGACGGCATCGACTTCACGGTGCCGGAGGGCCGGATCGTCTGCATCGTCGGCCCCTCCGGGTGCGGCAAGTCGACCCTGCTGCGGATGATCGGCGGGCTGGAACGGCCGGACAGCGGCGAGATCCTGCAGCTCGGCGCCCCGCGGGCAGCCAGCCTCAACCCGCTCACCTTCATCTTCCAGGACTTCGCCCTGCTTCCTTGGCGCAGCGTAGAGGACAACATTCGGCTGGTCCTGGAGGACCACCGGCTCGGCGCCGCCGAGACCGAACGCATCGTCGCCGACGTGCTGGCCCGCACCAAGCTTTCGGATTTCCGAAAAGCCTGGCCGCGTCAGCTCTCCGGCGGCATGCGCCAGCGCGTCGCCATCGCCCGCGCGCTGGCGGTCTCGCCCGCCGTGCTGCTGATGGACGAGCCTTTGTCGGCGCTGGACGCCCAGACCCGCGAGCTGCTGATGGCCGATCTGGTCGATCTCTGGCAGCGCGAGCGGTTCTCCGCCGTCTACGTCACCCACAACCTGTCCGAGGCGGTCCGGCTCGGCCACCGGGTGATCGTGCTGTCGCGCCGGCCGGGACGGATCCGCGAGACCGTCGATATCGACATACCGCTGGGCGAGCGCATCGCGCGCAGCGGCGAGCTCGACGCCCATCAGGCGCGGCTCTGGGCGCTGATCCGCGACGAGGCCGAGGCGGCCGAGAAGGAGCTGGTGGATGGCTGAGCCCGCCGAGCGGGCGACCGCGCGGCCCGTACCGTTCCGCGGCGGCGGCTTCACCGTCCGCCGGCTCGGCCCGATCGGCCTGCTGGTCTTCGCCGTGATCGTCGCGCTGTGGGAAGTCGGCTGCCGCAGCGGCGTGATCCACCCGCTTGTCCTGCCGGCGCCGTCGGAGGTCTACGCCGCCCTGGCCCGGCTGGTCGAAACCGGCCTGATCTGGGACCATCTCGGCGCCTCGCTGCAGCGTCTGGTCGTCGGCTGGAGCCTGGGCACCCTGCTCGGCATCGCCGTCGGCCTCGCCATCGGCCTGTTCTCGCTCGCCCGGGCCGGACTGGCGCCGATCGTCGCCGCCCTGTTCCCGGTGCCGAAGATCGCCCTGCTGCCGCTGTTCGTGATCTGGTTCGGCATCGGCGAGGGGTCCAAGATCGCCACCATCCTGTTCGGCACCTTCTTCCCCACCGTGGTCGCCACCTATGGCGGGGTCGACAATGTCGACCGCACCCTGATCCGCATGGGCCAGTCCTTCGGCCTGTCCTGGTTGTCGATCGTGCGCAAGATCATCCTGCCCGGCGCGCTGCCGGCGATTCTGCCCGGCTTCCGGATCTCGGCCGCCATCGCCATCGTGCTGCTGGTCGCCGCCGAGATGATCGGGGCGGAGTACGGGATCGGCGCCTACATCCTGCTCGCCGGCAGCCTGATGGCGACGGACGAGCTGATCGCCGGCGTCGCGATCCTCTCGGCCATCGGGCTGGTGGTCAATTTCCTCATCGGCCGGGCCGAACGCGCCCTGCTCGCCTGGCGGCGATAACCGGGCGGATTACCGCGCCGGATCGGACGGCCCCGGCCCCTCCTCGACCTCCTCGCCGCCGGACGGCGCGTCGGCAACCGTCTCGGCCGGATCCTCGGTGCGGGGATCGAGCTCGAACATCATGGTACCGCCGCGCGGCGTCGGCACCAGTTCGGCCTGCTCGGCCATCGCCACCGGCGGACGGGCCCGCAGGCGCCAGAGCCCGAACAGGAACAAAACCAGCCAGACGACGGACATGTGCAGGAACAGCGCACGGGGGCCGAATCCCTCCATCAGGAACGAGGCGATGGGGGGCCCGATGATCGCCCCGATGCCATAGGTCAGCAGCAGGCCGCCGCTCATGACGACGAAGTCGCCGGCCGCCAGGCGGTCGTTGGCATGGGCCAGCGCCAGGCCGTAGATCGGCAGGAACAGGCCGCCGAGCACGAAGCCGGAGGCCACCGCCCATTCGACCGAGATCGGCGCCAGGAAGGACGCGAAAGCGCTGGCGATGGCGGTGGCGAGGGCCGCGCCGATCAGCACCCTGCGCCGGTCGAAGATCCGGTCGAGGGCGGCGACCGGCACCTGCATGACGGCGCCGCCGATCACCACCGCGGTCATGAACAGGGAGATCCCGAGGGTGTCCAGCCCGGTCTTCTGGCCGAACACCGCGCCGAGCGACCAGAACGCGCCGTTGCCGACCCCGACGGCCAGCGCCGCGGCGAGCCCGAGGGGCGACACCTGCCAGAGATAGAACAGTCGGATCCGGACGTTCTGGATCGGCGCCGGCGCCTGGGCCGTGGACATCGCCGTCGGCACCAGGGCCAGGACGATCAGGATCGCCGACAGGCTGAACAGCTCGAAGCCGGCCACCGGCGCCACACTCAGCAGCAGCTGGCCGACCGACACCGCGCTGAGATCGACGATCCGGTAGACCGAGATGATCCGGCCCCGGGTCTCGTCGGTGGCCCGGTCGTTCAGCCAGCTCTCGACAATCATGGTCAGACCGGCCATGGCCACGCCGGAGAGCCCGCGCAGCAGGAACCACGCCACCGGATCGCCGGCCAGGGCATAGGCCAGCGCCGTCGCCGCCGCCAAAGCCGCCAGGGCGGCGAAACTGCGGATATGGCCGACCCGCTGGACGATGCGCGGGGTCAGCAGGCACCCGAGCACGTAGCCGACGAAATATCCGGCCATGGCGAGGCCGATCGCGCCTGTCGCCATGCCGCCGAGCGCGGCCCGGGTCGGCAGCAGCAAGGTGAGCAGCCCGTTGCCCGCGAGCAGAAGGGCGAGGCTGGTGAGCAGCGCGGCGACGGAGGCGATCATGCGAACCCGGGCAGTGGTGCGATGGCGAGCGGGAGGCCTAGGATAGGGGGTCAAGGACACCACGGGCAAATGAACAGCCCGGGACAACCGGGGCAACGGCCCCAGAGCGCGACCGAGAGGGAGACCCGCATGACCCACCCCGCCTTCATCCCCCAGGAGCCGCTGGACAGCGCCCACCTGCCCGAGGGGGTGCGCTCGCGCTTCATCGACGGACCGGATGGAGAGGGGATCAACGGGCTGCGGCTGCACGTTCTGGAAGCCGGCTGGGAAGGGGCGTCGGACAAGCCCTGCCTTCTGCTGCTGCACGGATTTCCGGAACTGGCCTTCAGCTGGCGCAAGGTCATGCCGGCGCTGGCCGAGGCCGGCTATCACGTCGTCGCCCCGGACCAGCGCGGCTACGGCCGGACCACGGGCTGGGACCCGGACTACGACGCCCCGCTCACCCCGTTCCGGCCGCTCAACTTGGTGCGGGACATGCTGGGCCTGATCGCCGCGCTGGGGCGCCGCCACGTGGACGCGGTGATCGGCCACGATTTCGGCTCGCCCATCGCCGCCACCTGCGCCCTGGTCCGCCCGGACGTGTTCCGGGCGCTGGCGATGATGAGCTCTCCCTTCCCCGGCCCGCCGAAGACGCCCTTCGACCAGCCGGCGGCGCGCGGCGACATCCATGGCGACCTCGCGGCGCTGGACCGGCCGCGCAAGCATTACCAGTGGTATTATTCGACGCCGACCGCGAATGCCGACATGACCCGGTGCGCCCAGGGGCTGCACGCCTTCCTGCGGGCCTATTACCACCACAAGAGCGCCGACTGGCCGGGCAACCGGCCCCATCGCCTGGACGGCTGGACGGCGGCGGCGCTGGCCGGGATGCCGACCTACTACATCATGGATCTCGACGCGACGATGGCCGAGACCGTGGCGCCGGAGATGCCGACCGAGGCGGAGATAGCCGCCAACACCTGGCTGCCGGAGGCGGACCTGGCGGTCTACGCCGAAGAGTACGGGCGCACCGGCTTCCAGGGCGGGCTGCAATGGTACCGCTGCAACACCTCCGGCGCCTTCCTGGCCGAGCAGGAGGTGTTCTCGATGCGGACCATCGACGTTCCCGCCACCTTCATCGCCGGCGCCCAGGACTGGGGCATCTACCAGTTCCCCGGCGCCATCGAAGCGATGGCGAGCGACGCGGTCTGCCCCGACTGGCGCGGCACCCACCTGATCGAGGGCGCGGGCCACTGGGTCCAGCAGGAGCAGCCGGCGGCGGTGGTGGAGCAGCTGCTGGGATTTCTCAAGGGGCTGTGATCCCGACTCCCCTTCTGCCTTAAGTCACTCCCCGGATTTAGTCCGGGGCGAGGGTTGGGCTACAATCCGAGCACCATCGAGACATCGCCGTCGCCCACGCGGGCTGACCGCTTGCCCCGGAACAGATCCGGGGAGTGTTCGAGATGAGATGGTTGCGATCAGGCCGGACCTGACTCTCGGGCCCGAGAGGCGTATGATCCCTGCCCTCGCCAACAGCCGCGCCGAGTCGCCGCCGATGTCCCTTCCTCCGCACTTCCTCGACGAGCTGCGCGACCGCGTGACGGTCTCCAGCGTCATCGGCCGGAAGCTGAAACTGGAGCGCAAGGGACGGGAATTCCTGTCGCTCTGCCCGTTCCACAACGACAGCAAGCCGTCGCTCTCCATCGTCGACGACAAGGGTTTCTATCACTGCTTCGCCTGCGGGGCGCATGGCGACGTCTTCAAGTTTCTGATGGAGAATGACGGGCTCAAGTTCATGGAGGCGGTCGAGCAGGTCGCCGCCCTCGCCGGGATCGAGGTGCCGAAGGCCAGCCCCGAGGAGCAGCAGCGGGCCGAGCGCCGCCGCTCGCTCCAGGAGGTGGTCGATCTCGCCTGCCGCTGGTACGAGCGCCAGCTGCACACCGCCGCCGGCGAACCGGGCCTCCGATACCTCAAGGAGCGCGGCCTCACCGACGAGACGCTGAAGACCTTCCGCCTGGGCTGGGCGCCGGACGACCGCAAGGCGCTCCAGCGCGCCATGAAGGCGGAGGGGGTCGAGACCGACGTCCTGGTCGAGGCGGGTCTGGTCAAGCGCTATGAAGACGGCGAGCGGGCCGGCGAGACCGTCGACTACATGCGCGGCCGCGTGCTGTTCCCGATCACCGACCGGCGCGGCCGGGTGATCGCCTTCGGAGGCCGGGTTCTCGGCGACGGCCAACCCAAGTACCTCAACTCGCCGGACACCCCGCTGTTCCACAAGGGCCGGGTGCTCTACGGCCTCGCCCAGGCGCGGGAGGCCGCCCACAAGTCGGGCGAGCTGCTGGTCGCCGAGGGCTATATGGACGTGATCGCCCTGGCCCAGGCCGGGTTCCCGGCGGTCGCGCCGCTCGGCACCGCCCTGACCGAGGACCAGATCGCCGAGCTGTGGCGCCTCACGCCGGAGCCGATCCTGTGCTTCGACGGCGACGCCGCCGGCCAGCGCGCCGCCCGCCGCGCCTGCGACCGCGCCCTGCCGCTGCTCAAGCCCGGCCACTCGCTGCGCTTCGTCACCCTGCCCGAGGGCCAGGACCCGGACGACCTGATCAAGCGCGAGGGCCGCAAGGCGGTCCGCGACCTGATCGGGACGGCGATCGGTCTCGCGGAGTTCCTTTGGGCCAGCGAGTATGTCAGCAACCCGACCGACACGCCGGAACGCCGCGCCGCCTTCTTCAAGCGCATGCGCGACCTGGTGCGCGAGGTCGCCGACCAGACGGTTCAAGCGGCCTATCGCGACGATGTCGAGGCCCGGATCGAGGCTCTCCGCCGGCCCCGGGACGGCAGCCAGTGGGGCGGCGGCCAGAGAACCGGTTTCGGACGCGGCGACGGTCGGTTCGGCCAGCGCCCGCGCGGCGGCCGGTGGACCCCGCCACCGCCGCCGGAGCCGGTCGGCAGCCGGACCGCTCGGGCCCGGGTCGAGGCGGTTCTCCCCCGGCGCCAGCAGCAGGTGATCCTCGCCACCTTCGTCCATCATCCCGGACTCCTGGATGAGTTGGGCGAGGTCCTTGCAACCCTTGCGCTCGACGACCCGTTCCTTGACAGACTTCGCCGCCAAATCCTAGAGATCAACGCCGAGGATCCTGGGCTTGACGCGGACGGGCTGCGCGACCACCTCATGTCGCTAGGCTATTCGGAAACGGTCGATGGGTTGCTCGCCGACGACGCCCTGCATCACGCGGGCTTCGCCCGGAAAGGGGCAAGCCATCTTGACGCCCGGCAGGGTTTGGCGGAACTCCTTGGACGATTCGCCACCCCTCTGCTACGAGAACAGCTGTTAGATGCGCAGCGGGAATACGGACAGACATTCAGCGATGCGAGCTGGCAGCGGATGCTGAGCCTGCAGAGCACGCTTCAGGCGATTACGTCGGCGTCGGCTTTGGAAGACGCGGGATGAGAACGGAGCCGGGGTCCACGCCGGCGACAACGATGAGGTCGAAGACTCATGGCGACTAAGACAGCAACGGCGGCGCAGACCGAGGACGAGGACACCCGGGAAGAGGGTGCCGCGCCGGACGGCCCACTGCTGGACAACATCAACCAGGCGGTCAAGAACCTCATCAAGAAGGGTAAGGAACGCGGCTTCCTGACCTACGACGAGGTGAACTCGGCGCTCCCGCAGGAAGAAATGTCCTCCGAGCAGATCGAGGACATCATGAGCGCGCTCAGCGAGATGGGCGTCAACGTCGTCGAGAACGAGGACGACGGCGACAAGGACGAAGAGAAGGGCGAGAGCGACGGTGCCGTCGCCGGCAACGTCTCCGACGAGGATGTCGGCCGCACCGACGATCCCGTCCGCATGTACCTGCGCGAGATGGGCTCGGTCGAGCTGCTGTCCCGCGAGGGCGAGATCGCGATCGCCAAGCGCATCGAGGCCGGCCGCGAGATGATGATCGGCGGCATCTGCGAGAGCCCGCTGACCATCCGCGCCCTGGTTCACTGGCGCGATCAGCTGAAGGACGGCGCGATCCTGCTGCGCGACGTCATCGATCTCGAGGCGACCTACGGCGCCGAGAACCCGCCGACCCCCGCCGCCTCGTCCGACGATGACGACGACGAGGAGGACGGCGACGCCGAGAAGAGCGAGAAGACCGAGGACGGTGACGACGACGACGACGGCGAGGAGAACAACCTGTCGCTGTCCGCCATGGAGCAGTCGCTCATCCCGCAGGTGCTCGAGAATTTCGACAAGATCGCCGACACCTACGGCAAGCTCGCCAAGATGCAGAAGCGCCGCATCGAGAAGCTGACCCGCGGCGAGGAGCTGGCGCGCACCACCGAGCGCAAGTACGAGAAGCTCAAGGGCGAGCTGATCGAGGCGATGGAGAGCGTGCGCCTGAACAACGGCCGCATCGAGGCCCTGGTCGAGCAGCTCTACTCGCTGAACCGCCGCATGACCCAGGTGGACATGCAGCTCTGGCGGCTCGCCGACAGCGTGAAGGTGCCCCGCGAGTCCTTCATGGCCGAGCATTTCGGCAACGAGCTGGAGCCGGGCTGGAGCGCGCGGGTCGCCAAGAAGGATCAGCGCTGGGCACGGCTCGTCGAGAGCTACGAGGATCAGATCGAGAACCACCGCTCCGATCTCGCCCTGATCTCGGCCGATGCCGGCCTGCCGATCAGCGAGTTCCGCCGCATCGTGCAGACGGTGCAGAAGGGCGAGCGCGAGGCGAGCCGGGCGAAGAAGGAGATGGTCGAGGCGAACCTGCGCCTGGTGATCTCCATCGCCAAGAAGTACACCAACCGCGGCCTGCAGTTCCTGGACCTGATCCAGGAGGGCAACATCGGCCTGATGAAGGCGGTCGACAAGTTCGAATACCGCCGCGGCTACAAGTTCTCGACCTACGCCACCTGGTGGATTCGCCAGGCGATCACCCGGTCGATCGCCGACCAGGCCCGCACCATCCGCATCCCCGTGCACATGATCGAGACGATCAACAAGCTGGTGCGCACGTCGCGCCAGATGCTGCACGAGATCGGCCGGGAGCCGACTCCGGAGGAGCTGGCGGAAAAGCTGGTCATGCCGCTGGAGAAGGTCCGCAAGGTCCTGAAGATCGCCAAGGAGCCGATCAGCCTCGAGACGCCGATCGGCGACGAGGAGGACAGCCATCTCGGCGACTTCATCGAGGACAAGAACGCGGTCCAGCCGCTCGACGCGGCGATCCAGGCTAACCTGCGCGAGACCACGACCCGGGTACTCGCCAGCCTCACCCCGCGCGAGGAGCGGGTGCTGCGCATGCGCTTCGGCATCGGCATGAACACCGACCACACCCTCGAGGAGGTCGGCCAGCAGTTCAGCGTGACCCGCGAGCGTATCCGCCAGATCGAAGCCAAGGCGCTGCGGAAGCTGAAGCATCCGTCGCGCTCGCGGAAGCTCCGCAGTTTCCTCGACTATTGACGCCCGGAAATCCGGGCGGTGCGGGGTGGGGTCCTCCGGAGATAATGACGTTCTGAGAGGCCGCAGGGAGAAGCGGGCGGCCGCACATGGCGGTCTCGGCCGTTTCTACCGGTTCAGATCGGTCAGGGCGGCGTTCCTCGCCGTCACCGTGCCGCTGGTCCTCGCGGTCGTCGGCGGCTTCTTCGTGCTGCTCGAACTCGAGACCTACGACGAGGCGGTCTCCCGGCTGGAAATCAAGCTGGAGCGCATGCTGGCGAGCAACGCGATCATGCTGGCCCCGGCCGTGCGGGACCGCAACGAGGCTCTTCTCGCCACCCACGCCGCGTCGGCCCTGATCGACCCCGAACTGGTCGGCATCTTCATCTACGACAGCGATCGGGAGCTTCTGGCGGAGTTCGGCACGAAGACCGCGTCCGAAGGTATGACGATCACGCGCGACATGCCGATCACCTATGCCGTCGGGGCCGACCTCGAATACGCGGGCCACCTGGTCCTCGTGATGACCGATGCGGAGATCCGGGCGTCGTCGAAGTCCCGGATCGTGGTGCTGATCGCTTTCGCCGCGCTGCTGACGGCGGCCATCGTCTTCGCCGCCCAGGTCGCCTTCGATCTGGTCATCGGTCGGGCGCTCAGGGACCTGCATCGCGCCATCGACAGCACCCGGCTCGGCGCGCCCCGGGAAGAGGTTCAGTGGAGCGGAACCGACGAGGTAGCCCGGGTGATCGAGGCCTTCAACCGCATGCAGCGCCGACACACCGCCTATGAGGCCGCGCTCGACGATGCCCGCATCGAGCTTGAGCACCGGGTCGAGGAACGGACGGCGGAACTCAAGCGCGCCCGCGACGAGGCGCGCGCCGCAAGCCGGGCGAAGAGCGCGTTTCTCGCGAATATGAGCCATGAACTCCGTACGCCGCTGAACGCCATCATCGGCTTCGCCGAAGTGATGAAGAACCAGAAGTTCGGTCCGTTGGGCGACGAGCGCTACGGCAGCTACGCGGAGATCGTGCTGAACAGCGGGACCCATCTCCTCGATCTGATCAACGATCTTCTGGATCTGTCCCGCGCCGAGGCCGGCGGGCTTGTCCCGGCTGATTCCACCGTGGCCCTGGACGCCCAGATCCGCCGAGCCATCGACATGAGCAGCGGCGCGATCGAGACCGGCCAGATCCAGGTGGAGGTGACGGTCGACCCGAACCTGCCGCCGGTGCGGGCCGATGCGCGGCTGATCCTTCAGCTTCTGTCCAACCTGGTCACCAACGCGCTGAAGTTCACCGGCACCGGCGGGAAGATATCCATCGCCGCCCGCATCGACGACCGCCGAACGGTTTCGCTCTCCGTCTCCGATACCGGTATCGGCATTCCCGAGGATCAGATCGACAAGGTGCTGGAGCCGTTCACCCAGCTCGACACCCGTCTGCACCGCCAGCACCGGGGCGCCGGGCTCGGCCTGCCGCTATGCCGCGCCATCGCCCAGGCCCATGGCGGCCAGCTCTCCATCGCGAGCAAGCCCGGCGAGGGAACGACCATCACATTGACCCTGCCGCCATGGCGGGCCTTGCCCCAGGGCGATCTCCCCGCGGACCAGCCGGAGGCCTGAGCCGCTCGGCTCACAGCGGCGTTTCGAGAAAGATCGTCTCCTCGACCGGCGTGTCGTAATAGGCGGCCCGGGCGGTGAAGCCGAGCTTCGTGTACATCGCCACCGCCTCGCCCATGCGGCTGGGCATCGTGTCCAGCACCATGGCGGTGAAACCGACCTCGCGCGCCGCGACCATGGCCGCGCGCGCAAGACGGCGGCCGAGGCCAAGGCCGCGACCCGCCGGCCGGACGTAGAGGCGTTTCATTTCGCAGACCCCGGCGCCAAGCGTCGGCAGCGGCTTCACCGCGACGCCTCCCAACGGGGCGGCGTCCGCTCCCCGGGCCAGCAGGATCGTTCCCGGCGCCGCATAGACCCGGTCCAGCGCCGCGAGTTCCGCCTCCAGGCCCTGGTATCCGAGATCGATCGCCAGCCAATCCACGTATTCCCGGACCAGCGCGGCGAAATCGGCCAGGTCCCGCTGCGAGCGCACCGGCCCGATCGTGACCCGTTCCGTCACGGCGCCACGATCTCCCCCCGCATCATCGCCACGCATTCCCCACCGACACGGATCGCCCCGGTCGCGCCGCCGGTCCGCTCGATCTCGCCCAGCAGAAGCGACGGTCGGCCCATCTCGACACCCTGGGCGATGCGCAGATGCCGTGTCCCATCGACCGGTCCGTCAAGCTCGGCGAGCAGGCCCAGCAGGGCGGCGTTGGCGCTGCCGGTGGCCGGATCCTCGTCGATATTGTCGAGCGGCGCGAACATCCGGGTCCGGATGTCCACATCGTCGGCCTCGCCGGTTCGGACATAGCAGTGGATGTCGAAGACCGGCAGATGCGCCAGGCGGCTCTCGAACTCCGCCCGGACCGGCCGCGCCGCCTCCAGGGCCGCCCGGTCGGTCAGTTCGACCAGAATGAACTCCAACCCCACCGTGCCGCCCACCGGCCCGTGGCGGTCGGTGCGGACCGCACGGGTCTCGAGACCGAGACAGGCGGCGATATCGGCGACCGGCACCGGATCGAGCCGGCGGAACGGCTGCGGAGCCGTGAGCTGGGCGCCGAACGGCTCGCCGTCCCGGCTCAGGATCGCAACCGGAACCAGACCGGCACCCTCCTCGAAGCGCACCGCTTCCCCGATCGGCTTGCCGAACAGCGTCCCGCGCCGGGCCACCACCGTGGCCGTGCCGACATTCGGATGGCCGGCGAACGGGACTTCGCGGGTCGGCGTGAAGATGCGGACCCGGGCGGTGTTGGCCGGATCCTCCGGCGGCAGGACGAACGTGGTCTCCGAATAGCCGAACTCGACGGCGATCGCCTGCATGCGCTCGGCCGGGAGATCTTGGGCGCCGAACACCACTGCGAGCGGGTTGCCGCCGAACGCGGTGTCTGTGAAGACGTCGACAGTCTCATAGGTCAGGGTCATTGCCGGTGCCTCTCTACGCTTGCTTTAGCTCAGGTCTCGATAGCCCCGCGCATGACGGGGACCGACCGGCCACCGATGCGCACCGCGGTGCTTTGTCCATCCACATGGTCGACCGCGCCGCACAGCAACGAGGGACGGCCCATCTCCACGCCCTGGGCGATGCGGCGTGTCAGCGTTCCGCGGCCCGGCTCCAGCGTCCCGAGCAAACCCATGAGGGCGCCGCAGGCGCTGCCCGTGGCCGGGTCCTCCGCCACGTTGCGGATCGGCGCGAACATGCGCGCCCGGATATCGACCTCCCGCTCGTCCACCCGGGCGTAGCAGAGGATCGCGCCGTTGGCGGCGACGGCGGATTGGTCGGCGAAGCGCGCGGCGACCGGCCGGGCCCGGCGGATCGCATCGGCATCGCGCAGCTCGGCCAGGATGAACGGCAGGCCGACCGACCCGATCACCGGCGCGTGCCGATCGGTGCGGATCGCGTCTTCGGTCAGGCCCAGGCATTCCGCCACCTCCGACACCGGGATCTCCTCGCCGCGCGCGAAGCGGTCAGGCGCGGTGAGCGTCGTCGTGATGACCCGACCCTCCACACGCTCAAGCGCGACCGGAACCACACCGGCGATCTCCTCGAACAGGACGGTCTCGCCGATCGGCCTTCCGAACAGCGTGCCGCGCCAGCCGACCACGGCAGCAGTGCCCACATTGGGGTGGCCGGCGAAGGGCATCTCCCGCTTGGCCGAAAAGATCCGCACCCGAGCCGTGTTCGCCGGATCCCCGGGCGGCAGGACGAAGGTGGTCTCAGAGTAGTTGAACTCCCGCGCGATGGCCTGCAGCCGCTCGGTCTCGAGCCCCTCGGCGCCGAACACCACCGCCAGCGGGTTGCCCCCGAAGCGGGTGTCGGTGAAGACATCCACCGTCTCGAAACTCAACGTCATCGCGGACGTCTCCCGTTCGCGCCGGCGCCCGGCGCGTCGAAATGGCCGCAGGAGATCCGCCCTCAGTCGACCAGGGCGATGTTGATCCGGCGGTTCTGTTTGCCCTTGTTCTCGATCTTGGTGACTTCCAGCCGGCCGATCTCGCCGGTGGCCTTCACATGGGTGCCGCCGCAGGGCTGGTAATCCACGTCCTCGCCGATCCGGATCATCCGCACCGTGCCAGCGCCGGTCGGCGGCTTGACCGACATGGTGCGCACCAGATCCGGGTTGGACTCAAGCTCCGCGTCGGTGATGGCGCCGATGGTGACCGGGTGGTTCCCGGCGATCACCGCGTTCAGCTTCTCGGTCAGGGCGTCCTTGTCCGGCACGTTCTCCGGCTCGAGGTTGAAATCGAGCCGACTCTTGGCGTCGCCGACCTGGCCGCCGGTCACCCCGCCATCCACCAGGGAGCAGAGGATGTGCATGGCCGTGTGCATGCGCATCAGCCGGTGGCGGCGATCCCAGTCGACGGTCGCCGTCACGACATCCCCCTCGGCAAGCGTCGCCGCCCCGTCGCCCGGAACATGGACGATGCCGGCGACCGCCTTGCCCTTGCGGGTGTCGGCGACCGGAACGCTGCGTCCGTCGGCGGTGGTCAGCGTGCCGGTATCGCCCGGCTGGCCGCCGCCGGTCGGATAGAACACGGTGCGGTCGAGCACGATGCCCTCCTCGCCCACCGCCACCACCTTGGCCTCGCAGGAGGTGAGGTAGGAGTCCTCGCGGAACAGCTCCTCGGTCATGATCCACCTTTCACGTCGGGTCTCGTCTGGGCGTTTCGATCAGGACGGTGCAGCCAGGACTTCCCGGTACACGTCCCGGTCCACATTACCACCGGACAGGATCACGCCAACCTTCCGGCCCTGCCAGCGGTCGCGCACCTGCATCAGGCCGGCGAGCGGCACGGCACCGGCTCCCTCGGCAATGTTGTGCGTGTCGCTGTAGTAGATCCGCATGGCCTCCCGGATCTCGTCGTCCGAGACCTTGAGGATGCCGGCGGCACCCGCCTTGATCCGCTCGAAGGCGGCCGGGTTCGGCACCCGGCAATCGACCCCGTCGGCGATGGTCGGCGCGCTGGCCGCGTTGGTGGAGACCGGGTGCCCGGCCGCGAAGCTGAGCGCGTAGGCGGGGGCGCTTTCGGAGACCACGCCCCAGACTTCCGCCTTGGAGCCGACCGCGTCGCGGGCCGCCATCACCGCGCAGATGCCGGAGCCGAGCCCGATCGGCACGAACACCGCCTCCAGGTCCGGCGCCGCGCGGAACAGTTCCATGCCGTAGGTCGCCACCCCGTCGACCAGCCGGTCGTGGAAACTGGCGAACATGTGCAGTCCGCGCTCCTCGGCCAGGCCCTGGGCGTATTCCAGGCTCTCCTGGAAGTCGCGGCCATGCACCAGCAGCTCGCCGCCCCAGGCCTTCATGGCGGCGTTCTTCTCCACCGAGTTTCCCTCAGGCACGACGATGGTGGCGCTGAGGCCGGCCCGGCGGGCGGCGATGGCCACGGACTGGCCGTGATTGCCGCGGGTGGCGGCGATCACGCCGGTCACGCCGGGATCGGTGCGGCGCAGATGGTCGACATAGACCGAGCCGCCGCGGATCTTGAAGGCGCCGGCGGGGGTGTGGTTCTCGTGCTTGACCCAGACCTCGGCCCCGACGCGCCCGGCCAAGAGCGGCCAGACGTATTGCGGCGTCGGCGCCATGACCGAATACACGATCTCGGCGGCGGCATTCAGCCGGTCGAGGGCGCCGGTCCGGTCGGAAGGCTGGGTCATCGGTGAGCTCCCGGCGTGAATGGTCCCGGATGGGACGATAACGGGCGATCTGTCACTAGGACAATGTTATGATTGTCTTTGCGATTGTCTGGAATATTGTCTCCATCAAATCGATTTAAGCGGAACATTGTCACCATGACACATTGGCTCCCCGACATCGCGCGGCGCACGGGACCACGGTACCGGGCCATCGCCGAGGCGATCGCCGACGACATCCAGGCCGGCCGCCTCGCCGTCGGCACCCGGCTGCCGACCCATCGCGATCTTGCCTGGCGCCTTGGTGTCACCGTGGGGACGGTGACCCGCGCCTACAAGGAAGTCACGGCCCGCGGACTGGTCGACGGCGAGATCGGCCGCGGGACCTTCGTGCGCGATCCCCGGACCCACGGCTGGGGCCGCACCAGCGACGCCGACACGGCACAGGTGGACATGGTCCCGGTGGATATGGGGCTGAACTTCCCGACCGAGATGGCGGAGTCCGAGGCGGCGCTGAAGGCCACCCTGGCGGAGATCGTCGCCGATCCCCGGGACCTGCGCCTCGCCGACTACGACAGCAATGGCGGCCGCCGCGCGCACCGGGCCGCCTTCGCCGAGTGGATCGCGGCCAGCGGCGTCCCGGCGACGGCGGAGACGACCCTGATCACCGCCGGCGCCCAGCACGCGATCTCCTCGGCGTTGCAGGCGCTGACCGAGCCCGGGGACGTGGTGCTCTGCGATCCGCTGACCCATCCGGGCTTTATCGGCGTCGCCTCGGCCCTTCGCCTGCGCACGGTCGGTGTCGAGTGGGATGGCGAGGGCATGGCGCCCGACGCGCTGGACGCGGCCATCCGTCATCACCGGCCGAAAGGGCTCTTCCTGATTCCGACGGTGCACAATCCGACCACCGTGACGTTCTCGGAAGCACGACGGCGCGACCTCGCGCGGGTGATCGAGCATCACGGCCTGCCGGTGATCGAGGACGACCTGTACCGGGCCTATGCCGACGACGGTGTGCCGCCGGCACTCGCCGCCTTCGCCCCCGATTTCGTCCTGCACCTGACCAGCGCGTCCAAGCACCTCTCGCCGGGCCTGCGGGTCGGCGCGTTGCACATGCCGCCCCGGCTCCGGCCGCGCGGCCGCGCGGCGATCCGCGACACGATCTGGATGACGGCCCCGCTCTGCGTCGAGGTTGCGGTCCGCTGGCTCGCCGACGGGACGGCCGACCGGCTGCGCGATCGCAAACGCCGGGCTCAGCGGGCGCGGGTCGCCGAGGCGCGACGCCTTCTCGGTCCGCTGGTCTCCATCGAGGCCGATACCAGCCCGCATGCCTGGCTCCGGGTGCCGGAGACCTGGGATGGCAGCGATCCGGCAGCCGCCCTGTTGGAACGCGGCGTCGTCACCACGGCCGGGGACGTCTTCGCGACCCTCAGCGGCGCCGGCCGTGGCCGCCTGCGTCTCGCCCTCGGCCGCCCGAGCACCTATGAGGACACCGCGACCGGCCTGCAGATCGTCGCCGAGACGATCCGACACGGCCCGGCCGAGGACCGGGCGTTCATGTAGCGTCCGGCCGATCCAGCGGCATCACCGCGGCCGTCTCCCAGTCGAGCAGACCGACCTTGCACATCCACACGAGGTGCCGCAGCAGGTTGTCGCGCGGTACCGACCCGAGGCCACGGATAACCTCACCGACCGCCATACCGCCCCGTTCCGCCACCATGTCCCGGATCCGCGCGGTCTGCGATGCCGGAAGCCGCCAGGCTTCCGTGGGCGCGTTCATCCTAGCCGCGTGATGCGGATGGGGATCGAGCGTACCGCCCGCCGGCAGCCGGATCCGGGTGTCTTCCGACAGGACCTCGGTGGCGAAGCCGGCGAAGGCGGCGAACGGATCCTTTCGCACCGGGTTGCCGGCCGGCACCGGCCCCTGTTCGTAGGCCGGGGCCGCGTTCCGGATCTCAGCCAGATCCTCGAAGAGTTCGCGCGTATTGCGGGATCACGGCGGTCCAGTCGAATTGGGCCCGCGCGTGGCGCTGGGCCGCCGCCCCGATCGACCGCGCCCGGGCCGGATCCTCGGCAAGCGCGATCATCGCCTCGGCCGCCGCCCGCACGTTGACCGCGATGTGGGAGGCGACCTGGGCGCCGTAGAACTGGTAGCTGTCCATGCCGAGGGCGTGGCGCTGGGCCATGAGGTCGCCCGAGCCGGACGGCGGGATCATGGTCGGCACCCGGAAACCCGTCACCTCGTCCTCGACGGTGAACCGATAACCGTCCCAGTCGCTGACCACCACCGGCAGGCCGGCGGCCATCGCCTCGATCGGCGTGATGCCGAAGGTCTCCTGGGTATTGTCGACCATCGAGACGAAAACGTCCGACGCCGGCCACACAGCCTCCAGGACGTTGGGATCGTTGCCGTTGAGAAACCGGACATCCACCGACGGCGCGTAGAGCGCCGCCGTTTCCTCCCAGATCTCGCGCCCGCGCTCACCCGACGGAAACCAGCCGGCCATGAGGAATTTCACCCGGCGGCCGATGCGGCGGGCCACCTGCTCGGCGGCCGCGAACATGCCCTGGGGGTAGGCCTTCTCGAAGAACGAGAGCCGGCCCACCCACAGCAGGGTGAAGGTGTCGTCGTCGATCCCCAACGCCCTCCGGGCGGGGCCGCGACGGGTGGGATCGCCCTGCCGCGCGAAGCGCTCGGTGTCGATTCCGAGTGGGATCACCGGCAGATGCGGCAGCGGCGGCGCCCGCCGCGCCTCCGGGGGCGCGAAGCGGGACGAAAGGAACTCCGCCCTCTCGGTCAACATCTCGCGCAGATGGCGCTCGACCGCCGGTGAGGTGCAGATGAGAGCATCCCAGGGCTCGATCGGCGACGTGAGGACGTCGGCGATATAGGCGCGCATCGCCTGCGGCGCGAGGGAGTGGATCAGTCCGGCGAGACTGTAGGCGCGCTCGCCGTGGCTCCGGCGTATCCAGGCATGCTCCGCGATGCTTGCCTGACCGCGCAACAGGACGCCGCGCGCAGCGATCTCGTCGTGGTTCAGGACCGTCGTTGTCCGGATCGGCTTCGGCGGTACCGCGCCGTCGAACAGGCTCAGGCCGAGCTCCCTTGCGTCGACCCGCAGGTGGACCAGGAAGAGCTGATCGTCCCAAGGTCCGTGTTCGGCGAGGGCCCGGTAGAGCCCGCGGTTGGCGACGTCCTTGCCGAAGGGATTGGTGCGCGGATTGAGCTGCTGGTCGCCGACATAGATGGCGCAGCCGCGAGTCATGGGAATAGCCTCTTTCGAGTTACGGTCTCCGGGGCTGTGAGCCAGATATAACGGCCCGGCGGACGGTTGTTAAGGGATGGGCTCGAGGGCCGAAACAGTCGCTGCCGCAACTGGCGGCACCGATAACAGGGGGGCCATGTGTCCGAGTCCGGGCAGCGGTTCGACCCGCGCCGCCGGCAGTCGACGGCAGGCTCCCGCCACCATCCGCCGGGCGATTTCCGGCGAATGGTCGCCGTGGAGCAGGGTCGTCGGTGGCGCCGCCGACCAGACGCCGGGACCGATCCGCGCCGCGCCCGTCGCCTGGGTGTCGGCCACCACGACCGGCGCCAGATCGGTCAGCCGGGCGCGCGCCGCCGCCGGCAGGTCCGACCAGGACGTATCGTTCCAGGCCTCGACGAACCCCCGGACGGCCTCCTCCCGACGACCTTCGGCCAGCCTTCGGGCCATGGCCGCGGCCATCGCGGCTTCTGCGGCAATCAGGTCCGCGTCCGCCGCCGGATCGAGCGCGTCGAACAGGATCGGCTCGAACAGCACAAGGCGGTCGAGCGTCAGCGTGCGGGCACCGAGCAGCGCCGCGAGCCCGCCCATGGAATGGCCGATCACGGCCCGCGCGCCGGTCGCTTCCACGACCCAGCGCGCGATCGTCACGTGTCCGTCCACCGCCGTGGCGGCGGCATCGACCCGGCTGGCCCCGTATCCGTGCAAGGCCGGGACGATGCAGGACCATCCCGCCTCCGCCAGGCGATCGGCCAGAGGACCATAGGCACGGGGACCGGTCGCCGCGGCATGCAGGAGCACGACCGGACGCTCGCCGGCACCCCATCGGTGAAGCTCGACCGTGCCGAACGGCGCCGTCACCGTCTCGCGCTCCACCGTGGCCATGTCCCCCACCGCCTCCGTCAGCCGGAGGGCCGGCTTGTCGGACCTCCTTCCCTCTCCCTATCATCGCCGCAAAGATCGCAACAGGAGGGGATGGTCATGACGGTACTGATCGCCGGAGCCGGGATCGGCGGACTCTGCACCGCGCTCAGCCTGCATCAGGTCGGCATCCCCTGCCGGCTGTTCGAGGCGGTCGACAGGATCGCGCCGCTCGGCGTCGGCATCAACGTGCTGCCCCACGCCGTCCGCGAGCTGACCGAACTCGGACTCCAGGAGGAGCTGCTCGCCCTCGGCATCCCGACCGCGCGACTGGCCTACTACTCGCGCCGGGGCCAGGAGATCTGGTCGGAGCCGCGCGGCCTTGAGGCGGGCTATGCCTGGCCGCAGATCTCGATCCATCGCGGCGCGCTGCAGATGCTGCTGACCCGCACCGTGACGGATCGGCTGGGGCCGGACGCCATCGCCACGGGCCTTGCGCTGAACTCCTGGGAGGACCGGGGAGACCGGGTCGTCGCCCGCCTCGTCGACCGTGCCGGCGGCGACCCTGTCGAGGTCGAGGGCGACCTGCTGATCGCCGCCGACGGAATCCATTCCGCCGCCCGTGCCGCCCTGCATCCCGAAGAAGGCCCGCCGATCTGGAACGGTGCCATCCTGTGGCGTGGTACCGCCGAGGCGCCGCCGTTTCTCGGCGGCAGGACCATGATCATGGCCGGTCACGAGTTCCAGAAGTTCGTGTGCTACCCGATCCGCGACCTGGCGGACGGTCGCCAGCTCATCAACTTCGTCGCCGAGCGTAAGTTCGCGACCGATCAGCCCTGGCGGCGGGAGGACTGGAACCGTCAGGGACGGGTGGAGGAGTACCTGCCGCCGTTCGAGGACTGGATCTTCGACTGGCTCGACGTGCCGGAACTGATCCGATCGGCCGGCACCGTCTACGAGTACCCGATGGTGGACCGCGATCCGCTGGGTGCCTGGAGTCACGGGCGGATGACGCTGCTGGGCGATGCCGCCCATCCCATGTACCCGATCGGCTCGAACGGGGCGAGCCAGGCGATCCTCGACGCGCGCGTGCTGACCCGGGAACTGATGGCCCATGGTCTCACCGCCGAGGCGCTGAAGGCCTACGAGGCGGAACGGCTGCCGGCGACCGCGAAGATCGTCACCGCGAACCGGGGCAACGGTCCGGAGCAGGTGATGCAGATGGTGGAGGAGCGCGCCCCCGACGGGTTCGACCGCATCGACGACGTGCTGAGCGCCGAGGAACGGGAAGGGACGGCCGCGGCCTACAAGCGCCTTGCCGGGTTCGACAAGGACGCTCTCAACGCGCGGCCGCCCATCGTGCCTGGAGCGGCGGCCTGACCGGGGGCTGGGGCAAGCGTGTCCGGACCGCTGCTGGGCCGATCTGTGAGTCCTGCGACCCGTGCGGCGGGGCCTACTCTTTGGTGAGCAGCGCCCGGGCCTGGACGACGGAGTCGGTGGCCTCGGTGAACTGGCCGGCCTTGCATTGGGCAACGGCGTTGGAAATCATCGACTCGACGGCCTTGTCGGTCTCGTCGCTCACTTCGGTCTCGGCCAGCATTTCGCGGGTGTCCGAGACAAGCTGACCGCAGCTCTTGGCATCGGTCGCCGGGCTGACGCCGCGTCCGGCATTGCCGGCGGCGGACGCACCCGCCGCGAACAGCGCGACCATGAGCGCCGCGAAGGCGATCGCGCGGATGTCGAGGATATGCATGGGGTGGGAGGGCCTCCCGGCCCGATCGCGCGTGCGGCGCGGCGCGGCCCGGTTATCGCCGGACACAGTCGCCGGGCTCCCCAGATCGCAGGACGGAATATCTTCCGCATTCGTCGGTCTTTAAAGAGGGAAACCCATGCGCCCGCCGCGGGACGGGTATGCCGCTTTTGCACAATGAGGGGGCGTCCCCATATCCTTGGACGGGACGACCAGGGGCAGGACGCGGATTGTGATGACTGCCGAACGAAAGGAACGGGAAATGACCCAGACGTCGCCGGACGACACGTCCGGCCGGTATGGCGCAGCCGGCGAGGCCGAGCGGATCATGCACTACGACGCCAACAAGAAGTCGGTGCTGATCTCGTATCTGCTCTGGTTCTTCCTCGGCATCCCCTTCGCCGTGCACCGGTTCTATCTCGGCCATGTGAAGAGCGCGCTGGTGATGCTCGCCATGTGGGTCGTCTTCGGCGCCCTCTCCAGCGCCACCTTCGGCATCTTCGGGTTCCTGCTTCTGATCCCGGCCATCTGGTGGTTCCTCGACCTGTTCCTGATCCCCGGGATCGTGCAGCGCAAGAACACCGACCTGATCGCCATGCTGAGCCGGTGATGCGCGGGTCCGCCGGAAATCCTTACCGCCCGCATCCTTGACCCCGACGCCGGTTGACCGTATACACCCGGCTTCTTGGCACAGCTTCGGCCGCCGAGACCTTAACGGGTTCCGTCCGTCCTCGAGGGTTCGAGCACGGGCGCGTTTCCGTTTGGAGCAACGAATTCGGGTTCGACCGTAACGCATCACGGGTGATGACGTGTTCGAGGGTTTGAGCGAGCGTCTTGGGTCGGTCTTCGACCGCCTGAAGAAGCGCGGCGCACTGAGCGAAAGCGACGTGTCGGCGGCCATGCGCGAAGTGCGCGTGGCGCTGCTCGAGGCCGACGTCGCCCTGCCGGTGGTCAAATCCTTCATCGACCGCGTGCGCGAACGGGCGATCGGCCAGGAGGTGATCCGCTCGGTCACTCCGGGCCAGATGGTCGTCAAGATCGTCCATGACGAACTGGTGGCGATGCTCGGTTCCGACAGCCAGGCGGTCAATCTGAACGCCGTGGCCCCGGTGCCGATCCTGATGGTCGGCCTGCAGGGCGGCGGTAAGACCACCACGACGGCCAAGCTGGCCAAGCGCCTCTCGGAGCGCGACCGCAAGAAGGTCCTGATGGCGTCGCTCGACGTGACCCGCCCGGCGGCGCGCGAGCAGCTTCGCACCCTCGGTGAGCAGGTCGGCGTCGATACCCTGCCGATCGTCCAGGGCGAGACCGCGCTGACCATCGCCAAGCGCGCCATGACCGCCGGCCGCCTGCAGGGCTACGACGTGGTCATGCTCGACACGGCCGGCCGCACCTCGATCGACGAGGGGCTCATGGCCGAGGCGCGCTCGGTGCGCGATGCGGTCAATCCGCACGAGGTCCTGCTGGTCGCCGACGCGCTGACCGGTCAGGACGCGGTCACCACCGCCACCAATTTCGACGAGCGCGTCGGCATCACCGGCATCATCCTGACCCGCGTCGATGGCGACAGCCGGGGCGGCGCCGCCCTGTCCATGCGCGGCGTCACCGGCAAGCCGATCAAGGCGCTGGGCGTCGGCGAGAAGATCGGCGACCTGGAGGATTTCCACCCGGAGCGGATCGCCGGCCGGATCCTCGGCATGGGCGACGTGGTCAGCCTGGTCGAGCGCGCCGCCGAGACCATCGAGGCCGAAGAGGCCGAGAAGATGGCCGAGCGGATGATGAAGGGCACCTTCACGCTCGACGACATGGCCGCCCAGCTCAAGCAGCTCCGGAGCCTTGGCGGTCTCGGCGGCGTGCTCGGCATGCTGCCCGGGGTGGGCAAGCTGCAGAAGCAGCTCGCCGGCGCCAATATCGACGACAGCCAGCTCAAGCGCCAGGAAGCCATCATCTCCTCGATGACCAGGACCGAGCGCGCCAACCCGCGGCTGATGAACGCGTCGCGCAAGCGCCGCGTCGCCGCCGGTTCCGGCACGGAGGTGCAGGACATCAACCGTCTTCTCAAGAGCCATATGGAAATGGCGAAGATGATGAAGAAGGTCGGCAAGGTCGGCGGCAAGGGCATGATGAAAGGCCTGATGGGCGGCGGCGGCATGCCCGGACCCGGCCAGATGCCGCAGCTTCCGCCCGGTGGAATGGGCGGTGGCATGGGCGGCGGAATGCCCGGCCTCGGCGGCCCGAAGCTCCCCGGTCTGGGCGGCCTTCCAGGATTTCCCGGCAAGCGCAAATAGCCCGCCGGACCCGATCGACGAATTCAGACACTTAGAGAATTCAGACACTTAGAGAATGCACTGAGAAAGGAACCACAATGTCACTTCGCATCCGCCTGTCTCGCGGCGGCGCCAAGAAGCGCCCGTTCTACCGGATCGTCGTCGCCGAGGCGACCTCGCCGCGCGACGGCCGCTTCGTGGAGAAGCTCGGCACCTACAACCCGATGCTGCCGCAGGACCATGAGCACCGCCTGATCGTCAAGGAAGACCGGATCAAGCACTGGCTGTCCATGGGCGCCCTGCCGACCGATCGGGTCCACAAGATGCTGGGCAAGGCCGGCGTGATGGATCCGTTCGTCTACAACGAGCAGCCGAAGAAGTCCGCGCCGGGCAAGAAGCGCGCCGAGCGCGAGGCCGAGGAAGCCGCCAAGGCCGCCGAGGCTGCGGAAGCCGCCGCCGCGGCCGCCGCCGAGCCGGCCGCCGAGGAAGCGCCGGCCGAGGAGGCTGCCGCCGAGGAGAAGGCCGAGGCCTGAGGCCCGGCATTCGCCAAGCGGTCACTCGGGGGCTGACGCCATGAGCGCACGGGTCTGTCTCGGAGCCATCACCGGTCCGCACGGGGTCCGGGGCCTGATGAAGGTGAAGCCCTTCACCGAGGTGCCGGAGGATATCGCCGCCTATGGGCCGGTCGAAGACGAGGCCGGAACCCGGCGGTTCACCCTGCGGGTCACCGGGTCGGCCAAGGGGCAGGTGATCGTGGCCGTGGACGGAGTCGGCGACCGCAACGCGGCCGAGGCGCTGAAGGGCCAGCGGCTCTATGTCGAGCGCGCGGCCCTGCCCGAGCCCGACGACGGCAGCTTCTACCATGCCGATCTGATCGGCATGTCGGTGGTCGGCCCGGACGGGGCGGACCTCGGCACGGTGACGGCCCTCTACGACTTCGGCGCCGGAGATCTGCTGGAGTTCCGCGGGGCCGACGGCAAGGCGCGGATGCTGCCCTTCACCGAAGCGGTGGTTCCGACGGTCGATCTCGAGGCGCGCCGGATGGTGGTTGATCCGCCGGACGGGGCGCTGGACGACGGTCCCGAAAAGGGGCCGCAAGACCCGCCCGGACGGGCGGCCGAAGAATAGGAGTGCGGTGTGGACGAGCGGATGCGGCAGGACGCGCCCGCCTCGGAGCCCAGCGGGTCGACCGGCGCGTCGACCCACGGGTGGCAGGCGACGGTGCTCACCCTGTTCCCGGAGATGTTTCCGGGACCGCTCGGTCTGTCGCTGGCGGGAAAGGCCCTGATTTCCGGCGTGTGGAGCCTGAAAACGCTGGACATCCGGGAGTACGCGCGCGATAAGCACCGCTCCGTGGACGACACCCCGTTCGGCGGGGGGTCAGGTATGGTCATGCGCCCCGATGTCGTGGATGCGGCACTGGCGGCGGTGGAGGACAGACCGGGTCCGCGGCTCTATCTCAGCCCGCGCGGACGGCGCTTCGATCAGGCGCGGGCGAAGGCGTTGGCGGCGGAGCCGGGTGCGGTGATCGTCTGCGGACGCTACGAGGGCCTGGACGAGCGGGTGATCGCCGCCCGCGGTCTCGAGGAAGTCAGCCTCGGGGATTTCGTGCTGTCCGGCGGCGAGCCGGCGGCGCTGGCGATGATGGATGCGGTGATCCGCCTGCTGCCCGGCGTAATGGGAGCGGCGGACGGGTTGGCCGAAGAGAGTTTCGAAGAGGGGCTGCTGGAGTATCCCCTCTATACCCAGCCTCGGGAATGGAACGGCATGGCCGTGCCCGAGGTGCTGACCAGCGGGCACCACGCCAAGGTGAAGGCGTGGCGGCGCGCGGAAGCGGAGACAGTGACGCGGGAGCGGCGACCGGACCTCTGGGCGCGCTACCTCGAGACCAAGCAACGGGCCGAGCGTCGGTGAGACCGGGCGGCCGCACGAGGACCAGACCAACCGCCGGCGCGACGATCAGCCGGCACGAGACGGAGACGAAGCCATGAACATTATCGAGCAGCTCAACAAGGAGCAGGTCGAGAAGCTGAGCGCGGACCGCCAGATCCCCGAGTTCGCGCCGGGCGACACCCTCCGCGTCGACGTGAAGGTGGTTGAAGGCTCGCGCGAGCGGATCCAGGCCTTCGAGGGCGTGTGCATCGGCCGCAACAACGACGGCCTGAACTCGTCCTTCACGGTCCGCAAGATCTCCTACGGCGAGGGCGTGGAGCGCGTGTTCCCGCTGTACTCCCCGCGGATCGCCGCCATCGAGGTGATGCGCCGCGGCAAGGTCCGCCGCGCCAAGCTCTACTACCTGCGCGGCCGCACCGGTAAGTCGGCCCGTATCGCCGAGAAGACCACCGGCGTCGCCGGCAAGCTAGCCGCCGCCGAGCGCGCCACCGCCGCCGAGGCGAAGGCCGCGAACAAGGCCGCCCAGGCCGCCGCGCGCGAAGCCAAGGCCAACGAGGCCGCCGAGGGCAACGCCGAGGCGTAAGCCTCCCTCCCCATCGGGTTCAAGAACACGGAACGCCGCGATCCCCAGGGTCGCGGCGTTTTGCGTCTTGGGGATGGCCTCCCCTTTCCCCATTCTCCCTTCTCACACTCCCCGGCCCTGTACCGGGGCAGGCCGTCGGCGCGACCGACCGTGAGCCCCCCATCTCCAGCGCCCGTGCCTGCCTCGACGCCGCCCCGGCACAAGGCCGGGGAGTGCGAGAGCCGAAACGGGTGCGGGGCGGCAGAGCGTCCGCCTATTTCAGCAGCGTCCCCACGCCCACGCAGGCCAGGATCGTCAGCGCGATCCAGCGGAAGGTCTTCTCGCTCGCCCGCGGGAACAGGAAGCCGCCGAAGGACATGCCGGCGAAATGGGGCACCGCCAGGATCGAGCCGATGGTCAGCGCCTCCACGGTGATCAGCCCGTAGGCGAAATAGGTCGCGAGCCCGACGACGCCGGTGACCAGGAAATAGCCCGAGAGGTCGCCGCGCACCTGCCGCGCCGGCTCGGCCGTCGCCAGGAAATACAGCACCAGCGGCGGCCCGCCGATCCCGGTCGCCCCGCCCATCGCCCCCGCCGTGGTCGCCGCCACGATGTCGCGGGTCCGGGTGCGGGCGACGCGGGGCAGGCCGCCCACCGCCATCACCGCCGCCAAGCCCAGCACGATGATCGAGATGCCGATGCGCAGCACCTGCGGGTCCAGGCTCTTCAGCACGGCGGCGCCCAGCGGGATCGACACCAGCGCCGTCGCCGCCATCGGGCCGGTGCGCCGCCAGTCGGTCTCGCGCATGGCGATCTTCGTGACCTGGTAGAGGATCGGCACCTGAAGGACCGACATCACCGGCACCGCCACCGTCGGCCCGTAGGCCAGCGCCAGCACAGGGGCAAGCACCAGGGCCGATCCGAACCCGGCGAACCCGCGCACCGACCCGGCCAGGAACGCGGCGCAGACGGTCAGCACCAGCAGGGGAAGATCGAGATCGGACAGCATTTCCGGCATCGGGGGCGGCTCGGCTTGGGACGGCACGGGAGGCGGCGGGGATCCGAAAGACGGACGGGGCGGGAATCGGGCGCGAAAACACCCCCATGCAAAGCGTTCTTGCGCGTTTCACGGTTTGACTGCAACCCGCGTCCTTGTACAGTCCGGCGCTCGAAACACGCGGTTCCGGCCAACGGAACGCGAGAACGCCGAGACGAGAGACCGGCCGCCGCCGGAGCCCAGCCCGCTCCGCCCGTCCGCGGCCCCATGCTTTAGGAGGAACCGGCAGCCATGGCGACGCCCCGCACGCTGTTCGACAAGATCTGGCAAAGCCATCTGGTGGACGTCCAGGAGGACGGCACCTGTCTCATCTATATCGACCGCCACCTGGTCCACGAGGTCACCAGCCCGCAGGCCTTCGAGGGCCTGAAGCTTGCCGGCCGCAAGGTGCGCCGGCCCGATCTCACCCTGGCGGTGGCCGACCACAACGTGCCGACCACGGACCGGTCGAAGGGGATCGAGGACGAGGAGAGCCGGATCCAGGTCGAGACGCTGGAGAAGAACGTCAAGGAATTCGGCGTCCCCTACTTCCCGGTCATGGACGTCCGCCAGGGCATCGTCCACATCATCGGCCCGGAGCAGGGCTTCACCCTGCCCGGCATGACCATCGTCTGCGGCGACAGCCACACCGCCACCCACGGCGCCTTCGGATCGCTCGCCTTCGGCATCGGCACCTCCGAGGTCGAGCACGTGCTGGCCACCCAGACCCTGCCCCAGGCGCCGGCCAAGAACATGCGCATCACGGTCGAGGGCAAGGTGCCCGAAGGCGTGACCTCGAAGGACGTGATCCTGGCCATCATCGGCAAGATCGGCACCGCCGGCGGTACCGGCCATGTGGTGGAGTTCGCCGGCGAGGCGATCCGGGCCATGTCCATGGAAGCCCGCATGACGGTCTGCAACATGACCATCGAGGCGGGCGCCCGCGCCGGCATGATCGCCCCGGACGAGACCACCTTCGACTATCTGAAGGGCCGCCCCATGGCGCCGAAGGGCGGCGAGTGGGAGCTGGCGGTCGAGTACTGGAAGACCCTGCCGTCCGACGAGGGCGCGACCTACGACAAGGAGGTCGTGCTGAAGGCCGAGGACATCGTACCGCAGGTCACCTGGGGCACCAGCCCGCAGGACGTGGTGCCGGTCACCGGCCACACGCCGGACCCGGCCGCCGAGACCGATCCGGGCAAGAAGGCCTCGATCGAGCGCTCGCTCGCCTATATGGGCCTGGCGCCGAACACGCCGATGACCGAGGTGAAGATCGACAAGGTCTTCATCGGTTCCTGCACCAACGGCCGGATCGAGGACATCCGCGCCGCCGCCGCCATCGCCAAGGGCCGCAAGGTCGCGGCCAATGTCCACGCCATGGTGGTTCCGGGCTCCGGCCTGGTGAAGGAGCAGGCCGAGCAGGAAGGCCTCGACGCCATCCTGAAGGAGGCCGGCTTCGACTGGCGCGAGCCGGGCTGCTCCATGTGTCTGGCGATGAACGCCGACAAGCTGGAGCCGGGCGAGCGCTGCGCCTCGACCTCGAACCGCAACTTCCAGGGCCGTCAGGGTCCGGGCGGTCGCACCCATCTGGTGAGCCCGGCCATGGCCGCCGCCGCCGCGGTCAGCGGCCGTCTGGCCGACGTCCGCGACCTGGCCAACTGACGCCGAGGGGAGGAAGAGATATGGAAAAGTTCACCCAGCTGCGCGGCACCGCCGCCCCGATGGACATGATCAACATCGATACCGACATGATCATTCCCAAGCAGTACCTGAAGACCATCAAGCGGACGGGCCTCGGCAAGCACGCCTTCGCCGAGATGCGCTACAACGAGGACGGCAGCGAAAACCCGGACTTCGTGCTGAACAAGCCGCAGTACCGCAACGCCCAGGTGATCGTCGCCGAGGATAATTTCGGCTGCGGCTCGAGCCGCGAGCACGCGCCCTGGGCCCTGCTCGACTTCGGCATCAAATGCGTGATCTCCACCAGCTTCGCCGACATTTTCTACAACAACTGCTTCAAGAACGGGATCCTGCCCATCCAGGTGACCCACGAGCAGCTGCGCGAGCTGATGGACGACGCCAACAAGGGCTCCAACGCGGTGCTCGAGATCGATCTGGAGAACCAGACGATCGGCCGGCCGAACGGCGAGACGGTGCCGTTCGAGATCGACGCCCACCGCAAGCACTGCCTGCTCAACGGCCTCGACGACATCGGCCAGACCCTGCAGAAGGCGTCGAAGATCGACAGCTTCGAGGAACAGCGCAAGGCGAGCGCCCCCTGGGCGTGACGCGGATGGCGGCTCCTGGAGCCGGGAAGACACAGGGATAGCCGGCGGGTCCGTCCCGCCGGCCGGGAACAACGATCGAATTGCTTCGCTCCGACGCCGTGTCCAAGAACGGCGCGGTCGAAAAAGGTCCTCTGGAGGAAATCGGGAAATGGCGTCGAACAAGAAACTGCTGGTGCTGCCGGGCGACGGGATCGGGCCGGAGGTCGTGGGCGAGACCCTGCGCGTGGTCGACTGGATGGCGAAGAAGCGGTCGGTGTCGTTCGATATCCAGGAAGGCCTGGTCGGCGGTGCGGCCTACGACGCCCATGGCACGGCGCTCACGGACGAGACCATGACCGACGCCACCCACGCGGATGCCGTCCTGTTCGGCGCGGTCGGCGGCCCGAAATACGACGACCTGCCCTTCGAGCTGAAGCCGGAGCGCGGCCTGCTGCGCCTGCGCAAGGAGATGGACCTGTTCGCCAACCTGCGCCCGGCGATGGTCTTCCCCTCGATGGTCGAGAACTCCTCGCTCAAGCCGGAGCTGGTGTCGGGCCTCGACATCATGATCCTGCGCGAGCTGACCGGCGGTGTGTATTTCTGCGAGCCGCGCGGCATCGAGGATCTGCCCGACGGGACCAAGCGCGGCTTCGACACCCAGGCCTACACCACCCCGGAGATCGAGCGCATCGGCCGGGTCGCCTTCGACCTCGCCCGCAAGCGCCGCGGCAAGGTCACCTCGGTCGAGAAGGCCAACGTCATGATGTCCGGCGTGCTCTGGCGCCAGGTCATGACCGACCTGCACAAGGCAGAGGGCGACGGTCTCGAGTACGAGAACATGTTCGCCGACAACTGCGCCATGCAGCTCGTCCGCGCCCCGAAGCAGTTCGACGTGATCGTGACCGACAACCTGTTCGGCGACCTGCTGAGCGACTGCGCGGCGATGCTGACCGGCTCGCTCGGCATGCTGCCGTCAGCCTCGCTCGGCGCCGAGGATCCGACCACTGGCAAGCGCCACGCCCTGTACGAGCCGGTCCACGGCTCCGCCCCGGACATCGCCGGCAAGGGCATGGCCAACCCGATCGCCGAGATGCTGAGCTTCGCCATGCTGCTGCGCTACAGCTTCGACATGGCCGAGGACGCCGATCTGCTGGAGAAGGCGATCGACAACGTTCTGGCCGGCGGCATGCGCACCGCCGACATCATGGCCCCGGGCAAGGCCAAGGTCTCCACCGCGACCATGACCGACAGCATTCTCAAGGAGCTGGACAAGCTGGTCTGATCCGGCCGGCCGCTGTCCCGCACACCCTCCCCGCCGTCCTGACCCAAGTCAGGACCCTGACTTCGGCGCGAAAGCCGCCCGAGGCTTGATCCTGAATCAAGTTCAGGATGACGGGTGGGGGGTGAGGGCGGCCGGACGGACATCCCCTCGCCAGCCCCTCCCGTCATCCTGACGCAAGTCAGGGTCATGACTCGGGCGTGACAACCGCCTGAGGCTTGATCCTGAAACGAGGTCAGGATGACGACGTGGAAGTTGGATAGGCTCCACACCACAACCCCACTTCCCCACACTCGTAAAATCGCCTATACACCCTCCCCATGAACGCACCGGCTTCCATGGCTGACCGTCTCCTGCGCTCCGCTCCGACAGCGGCCGGCGTCGGCGTCTGCGCGTTCGTCACCCCGAAAACCACCACCAAGACCACCGGCTAGCGGCTTCCGCCCTTCCGTTTGCGTGCTTGCGATGCAGGACCGGGGGGCGTAAACCCCGGCCGAACGTCGCGTGTATCGCGGAAGGAGATTGAAATGGGCTACAGAGTTGCCGTCGTCGGCGCCACGGGTGCGGTGGGACGCGAGATGCTGACCACGCTGGCCGAGCGCGACTTCCCCGCCGACGAGGTCATCGCGCTCGCCTCCGGGCGCTCCGCCGGAAGCGAGGTCTCCTTCGGCGAGAAGGGAACCCTCACCGTGCAGAACCTGGCCGAGTTCGACTTCTCGAAGGCCGATATCGCCCTGTTCTCCGCCGGCGGCGACGTCTCCCTGGAATACGCCCCGAAGGCCGGCCAGGCGGGCTGCGTCGTGATCGACAACAGCTCCGCCTTCCGCATGGACCCGGACGTGCCGCTGGTCGTGCCGGAGGTGAACCCGGGCGCGCTCGCCAAGTACGGCAAGAAGAACATCATCGCCAATCCGAACTGCTCGACGGCGCAGATGGTGGTGGCGCTGAAGCCGCTGCACGACGCCTACGGCATCAAGCGGGTGGTGGTCTCGACCTACCAGTCGGTCT
Organism: Thalassobaculum sp.; assembly: GCA_048983575.1. Lineage (GTDB taxonomy): Bacteria > Pseudomonadota > Alphaproteobacteria > Thalassobaculales > Thalassobaculaceae > Thalassobaculum. The sequence continues at coordinate 500,800 of JBLZTD010000001.1, forward strand.
CCGGCGCCGGCAAGGAAGGGATGGACGAGCTGTTCAACCAGACCCGCGCCGTCTACGTGAACGACCCGATCGAGCGCGAGACCTTCACCAAGCAGATCGCCTTCAACGTGATCCCCCATATCGACAAGTTCATGGAGGACGGGTTCACCAAGGAGGAGTGGAAGATGACGGTCGAGACCAAAAAGATCCTCGACCCGGACATCGACGTGGTCGCCCAGTGCGTTCGGGTGCCGGTGTTCATCGGCCATTCCGAGGCGGTGTTCATCGAGACCAAGAAGCCGATCGACGTCGACGGCGCCCGCAAGGCGATGCAGGGCTTCCCCGGCCTGATCGTCGTCGATCACCGGGCCGACGAGGGCTACGTCACCCCGGTCGAGAGCGCCGGCGAGGATGCGGTCTATATCAGCCGCATGCGGGTCGACCCGACGGTGAAGAACGGGCTGGTGTTCTGGTGCGTCAGCGACAACCTGCGCAAGGGTGCGGCCCTGAACGCGGTGCAGATCGCCGAGGAACTGGTCGCCAGGCACCTCAAGAAGGCCGCCTGAGGGCTGCTTCCCCGACATCATCGATAGTCCGGCGCGTGGCCCCATGCGCCGGCCATCTTCTTTCGCTCTCCGGCATCGTGCCGGGGAGTGGAGAGACGTGCCGGAGGATCAGGTCAGCCGGGCGCGGATGGCGTCGTAGCTCTCCAGGGTGCCGGTCGGCCCCACCGCCGCCAGGGTCGGCGGTGCGGAGAGCAGGCGCTCGACCACCCGGCGGATCGCCGCCGCGTCGACCTTCTCCAACTGTTCGATGATCTCCGCCATATCCGGCGCGCGGCCGTGGATCAGGAAATGGTTGGCAAGCTGCTCGCAGCGGGCGCTGGTGCTCTCCCGGCTCATCAGCAGGGAGGACTTGAGCTGGATGATGGCGCGCGCCAGCTCGCTCTCCTCGAGCTCGTCCGGAATCGCCTGGAGCTGGTCGCAGACCACCGGAATCACCTCCCCGACCTCGTCGGGCCCGGTACCGGCATAGACGCCGAGCAGGCCGTCGTCGAGATAGGCCGAGGTGAAGGAGTAGATCGAGTAGGCCAGACCGCGCTTCTCCCGCACCTCCTGGAACAGGCGTGACGACATGCCGCCGCCGTAGATCATCGACAGGACCTGGAGGGTGTAGAAATCCGGATCGCTGAACGAGGTGCCGCGGAAACCGAGGATCACGTGGAGCTGTTCCAGATCGCGGTCGACCCGGCTCTCGCCGCCGGTGTAGCGCCCGGCATCGGTCGTCTTGACGGTCTTGGCCGGCAGCGCGCCGAAGCGCTGCGCCGCCAGGTCGACGACGGCGTCGTGCTCGACCCGGCCGGCGACGGAGAGAATGCAGGAATCCGCCCCGTAGCAGGCCGCCACGTAGTCGACGAGCGACTGGCGCGGCACCGAGCGCACCACCTCGGAGGTTCCCAGGACCGGTCGGCCGAGGCCCTGGTCGGGAAAGGCGGCGGTCTGGAACTGGTCGAAGATGACGTCGTCCGGGGTGTCGTTGACCTGGGCGATCTCCTGCACGATCACCGCCCGCTCGCGCTCAAGCTCGGCCGGATCGAACAGCGAGTTCTGGACGATGTCGGCGATCAGATCGACGGCGACGGGAATGTCGTCGGCCAGCACCTTGGCATAATAGGCGGTCTGCTCGCGCGAGGTATAGGCGTTCATATGACCGCCCACATCCTCGATCTCCCGGGCGATCGCGGCGGCGTCGCGACGCTCGGTACCCTTGAAGACCATGTGCTCGATCAGATGGGCGAGACCGTTCTCCGCGGGTTTCTCGTAACGGGTTCCGACGCCGACCCACAGGCCGACGGACGCGGAATCGACGGAGGGCATGGCATCGGTGGCGACCGTCAGACCGTTGTCCAAGGTGGTCAGCCGCATGCCCGGGAGATCGGATGCGGTCAAGCCGCCGCTCCCCGCCGCGCCGCGCGGTCGCGCACCAGCGCCTTCAGGGCCGAAAGATCGTTGGGCATGACAGTCTCGCGTTCCGGTCGGTCCATCAGATCGGCCATCCGCTCGGGCAACGGCGTGGCCGCGCCGACGGCGCGCTCCACCGCCTCGGCGAACTTGGCAGGGTGGGCGCAGGCGAGCGACACCATCGGGATCGAGGCGTCGCGTCCGCCGAGGGTCTGCCGGGCGGCGGCGATCCCGACGGCGGTATGCGGGTCGACCACCTCGCCGGTCTCCGCCTGGATCGCGCGGATCGTCTCGACGATGAGCGCGTCGTCGGCCCGCGCGCCGCGGAACAGGGCGGTCGCCCGGGCGTGGCGGTCCGGGTCGACGGTGTAGGAGCCGGACTGGCGGAAGCCGTTCATCGTCCGCTGCACGGCATCGCCGTCGCGGTCCATCAGGTCGAACAGCAGCCGCTCGAAATTGCTCGACACCTGGATGTCCATCGAAGGGGACAGGGTCGGCGCCACCCCAGTCGTCTCCATCGTCCCGCTCTCCAGGTAGCGGTAGAGGATGTCGTTGGAATTGGTGCCGACCACAAGGGTGTCGATCGGCAGGCCCATGTTGCGGGCGGCATAGGCGGAATAGACATTGCCGAAATTGCCGCTCGGCACCGAGAAGGACACCGTCCGCTCCGGCGCGCCGAGCGCGACCGCCGCCCAGAAGTAATAGGCAATCTGCGGCATGATCCGCGCCCAGTTGATCGAATTGACCGCCGAAAGGGTCATCTCGTCGCGGAACTCGCTGTCGCCGAACGCCGCCTTCACCAGATCCTGGCAGTCGTCGAACGTGCCCTCGACGGCGATCGCGTGCACGTTGGGGGCTTCGACCGTGGTCATCTGCCGGCGCTGCACCGGCGAGACCCGGCCATGCGGGAACAGGATGAAGCAGTCGATGTTGTCCCGGTCGCGGCAGGCCTCGATGGCGGCCGATCCGGTATCGCCGGAGGTGGCGCCGACGATGGTGACTCGGTCGCCGCGATGGGCCAGCACGTGGTCGAACAGCCGCCCCAGGATCTGCATGGCGTAGTCCTTGAACGCCAGCGTCGGGCCGTGGAACAGCTCCATCATCCAGAGACTGCCGTCGAGCTGCTTCAGCGGCGCGACGGCGGTATGGCCGAACTGCCCGTAGGCATCCTCTGCGATCCGGCGCAGAACCTCCTCGGGAATTGTACCGCCGACGAAGGGCGCCATGACCCGGGTGGCAACCTCCGCGTAGGGCAGGCCGCGCAGGCTTCGGATGTCGTCCTTAGAGAACAGCGGCCAGACGGCCGGGACGTACAATCCCCCGTCACGCGCCAACCCGGTGAGCAGGACGTCGTCGAAGGCGAGGGCGGGCGCCTGCCCGCGGGTGCTAACGTATTGCAAGGACCTGTGTATCCCCGAGCGTTGACGCGGTAACCTATGCTTGGTGTCGCGCGCGTGCAACCTTGCGATCGCGCGACCGATGACGGCGCCCGCCAAGAGCCCGGGCGAAGAGCAGGGCACGCGCATACCAGGCCACGCCCACACGACGATAGGGACCGACCGGCATGACCATCCAACGAGTTGCCATCTTCGCCCCCGGCGACATGGGCCATGCCCTCGCCCGGGTTCTGATCGCCAACGGGCTCGAGGTCACGACCAATCTCGCCGACCGCTCGGAACGCACCCAGGACCTGGCCCGCGCCGCCGGCGTCACCGATTGCGGCGACGATGTGGAGGCGGTCGACGGTGCCGACATCCTGTTCTCGATCCTGCCGCCCGCCTCAGCCCTCGAACTGGCGCAGCGGCTGGCCTCGGCCCTCGCACTCGCCAAGGCGAAGCCGATCTACGTCGACCTAAACGCCATCGCCCCGGCTTCGGCGGTCGAAGTGGGCGAGGTGATCGAGGGCATCGGCGTGCCCTTCGTCGATGGCGGCATCATCGGCGGCCCGCCGAAGAGCGCCAGCGGCATGGGTCCGCGGCTCTACGTCTCCGGCCACGAGGACGATGTGGGCCGGGTCCTGGAGCTGAGGCAGTTCGGGCTCGACATGCGCAGCGTCACCGGCGGCGTCGGTGCGGCCTCGGCGCTGAAAATGAGCTACGCAGCGGTGACCAAGGGGCTCACGGCCCTGGCGATCCAGTCTCTCGCCTCGGCGAAGGCCTACGGCGTGGACCGGGAACTCGATGCCGAGATGGTCGCCAGCCTCCGCATCCTGCGCGAGCGTTTCGACCGCTCCCTGCCGGACATGGCGCCGAAGGCCTATCGCTGGGTCGGAGAGATGGAGGAGATCGCCCGCACGTTCAACGATGTGGGCCTCGACCCGCAGATCTTCATGGGTGCCGCGGAGACCTTCCGCCTCGTCGCCGGCACCGCACTCGGTCAGGAAGTGCCGGAACGGCGCACCATCGGCTTCACCGCCGACGAGGTCTCGGAGATCATCGCCGGCGCGCTGGAGGCGGGCCTGCCCCAGGGAGAGGGCTGACCCGCCAAGGCCCTACGAGTTCAGGTAGCGCGCCCTGAGATGGGCCAGGAACGGCGCCGCCGTGAGCTCCGAGCCGGTGGCGGCCTTCAGGATCTCCTCGGTGCCGAGCGAACTCGCCCGGGCGTGAACGTTGTCCCCCAGCCAGCCGAGCAGCGGCGCGAAATCGCCCCTTCCGATCGCCTCGGGAATGGTCGGATCGGCCGCGACGGCCGCCTGGAAGAGCTGGGCCGCCGCCATGGCGCCGAGCGTATAGGTCGGAAAATAGCCGATGGCGCCGTCATACCAGTGGATGTCCTGCAGGCAGCCGAGCGCGTCGTTCGGCGGCACCACACCGATCAGCTCGCCCATACCGGCGTTCCAGGCCTGCGGCAGGTCCGCAACCTCCAGGTCGCCCGAGAGCAGGGCCCGCTCCAGACGGGTGCGCAGGATCACGTGCAGCGGATAGGTGATCTCGTCCGCCTCGACGCGGATGAAGCTGCGCTCCACGCGGGTATAGATCCGGTGCAGGTTTTCCGGATCCCACGCGTCGCCGTCGCTGGCGAACGCCTCGCGCGCCCAGCCTGAAAGCAGGCCGAGGAAGGCCGGCGACCGGCAGGCCTGCATCTCCATGAGCAGCGACTGGCTCTCGTGCATCACCATCCCGCGGGCTTCGCCCACGGGCTGATGCCGCCAGTCGGCCGGCAGACCGCGCTCGTACAGGGCGTGGCCGGTCTCGTGGATCACCCCCATGATGCCGGAGACGAATCCGCCCTCGTCGTATCGGGTGGTGATCCGCACGTCATCCGGCACGCCGCCGCAGAACGGATGCAGGGTCTCGTCCAGCCGGCCGTGGGCGAAATCGAATCCGAGGGTGGTCATGACCCGCTGCGCCAGGGAACGCTGGGCCGCGACCGGAAACGGTCCTGGTGGCGGCGTCGCCGGGCGGTGGCGATCCTGACGCTCCAGCGCCGCGTCGAGCAGCGGCGGGAGGGCCGCCTCAAGCTCGGCGAAGAGCGCCTCGATCTTCGCGATCGATCCACCGGGTTCATACCCGTCGAGTAGCGCCTCGTAGGGCGTGGTGGCGAGGGCGCCGGCTTTGGCGGCGGCCTCCTCCCGCACCAGCCGGACCTGCTCGGCGAGGGCGTCGCGGACGATCCCGAAATCGGCCTTGGCCCGCGCGTCGCGCCACAGCGCCTCGCAGCGCGAGCCTGCACGGGACAGGGCCTCGACCAGATCGGCGGATACGGCCGTCGCATGGGCGTGGCGGCGGCGCATCTCGGACAGGTTCGCGGCCCGCCATCCGTCCAGCGGTTCGGACGACGCGGCGTCCAGCGTCTCGGCGACGGCTGGAGCGGTCAGGATCTCGTGGTGCAGGACGGAGAGGGTCGCAAGCTGCTCGGCCCGCGCCTCGGCGCCGCCCGGCGGCATGACGACCCGCTGGTCCCAACCCAGCACGCCTTCCGCCCCGGACAGGGCCGAGAGCCGGCGGAACCGGTCTTCGAGAGCATCCATCGCCGGGGTGGACGTCACGACCCGCCTCCGGACTCCTTGTCCTCCCGGTCCGCTTGGCGGTGCCAGACGACGTAGACGACGATCAGGGTGGCGGCGAGGAGGAACCAGGTGATGGCGTATTGCAGGTGCTCGTTGCGCACCGTGATCGACCGCTCGGCGCCGAAGGGCAGCGCGGTCGGCCGGGGTTCCTCGCCGAGCTGGTCGATGTAGTAGCCGGTGGCGATCGGCCCGTCGAGCTCCAGATGCTCGGCCATCTTCCGGGGGCGCACGGTGAACCAGACGTCGTTCTGCGGTTCGTTCTCCGGCACGAAGTACCCCTTCACGCCGGATTGCTGGACCACCCCGTCGATGGTCGCGGGCGCGGGCACAAGGCTGGTCGGGCGGTCTTCCGGCCGGCGCTGTTCCTCGGGAACCCAGCCGCGGTTGACGAAGACGGTGAGACCGCCCTCGGTGACGAAGGGCGTGATCACGTGGAAGCCGGCGGTTCCCTTGTACGGCTTGCCGGTGATCTGGAGCTCCTTGTCGTGCAGGAAACGCCCGGTGGCGGCGATGCGGCGGAACCGCCATTCCGGCATGTCGTCCGGGGTCAGGGCGGCGGGCGGATCGGCCGGCTCGGCCGCCACCCGCGCCTCGAAGGCGTCGATCAGCTCGGTCTTCCAGGCGAGACGCTGCAGCTGCCACACGCCCAGCCCCAGCATCATCAGGACGGCGGGAACGGTGAACAGCGTCGGCCAGAGGCGCGGACGGAAGGTCATGGTTTCCTCGTGCCGCGGGACGTCTCCGCGGGCGCTATTGATCGGGCGTGCCGTGCCGGAACTCGAGCGCGACGACGACGCCCTTGAAGGGCCTCAGGAGCAGCAGGGTGCCGGCAACGACCGCGACGGGCCACAGGGTCGCATGGACCCAGATCGGCGGCGAAAACAGGATCTGCACGATCCAGGCCAGCACCGGCAGGATCGCCCCGAGGGCGAAGATCACGAAGACGGCGGGGCCGTCTCCGGAACTGCGGGCCCGCAGCGGCTCGCCGCAGGCCTCGCATGTTTCGACCACGCTCAGGTAGCCGTCGAACAATCGGCCCTTTCCGCAGGCCGGGCACCGGCAGGCGATCCCGGCGGCAAACGGAGAAGGGCCGGAGGTCATGGTTGCGACCCGGGCCGGCGGGCCGCGATCAGGCGCCCCACCAGTAGATGCAGATGAACAGGAACAGCCAGACCACGTCGACGAAGTGCCAGTACCAGGCGGCCGCCTCGAAGCCGAAATGCTGCTCCGGCGTGAAGTGGCCCTTGTAGGCACGGTACCAGCAGACCGCCAGGAAGATGGTGCCGACGATCACGTGGAAGCCGTGGAAGCCGGTCGCCATGTAGAAGGTCGAGGCGTAGACGGTGTCGGTGAAGCCGAAGGCCGCGTGGCTGTACTCGTAAGCCTGCAGGAGGCTGAAGATGAAGCCGAGCGCCACCGTGAAGCCAAGACCCCAGAGCAGCTCCTTGCGGTTGTTCTGCAGCAGGGCCGCGTGGGCCCAGGTCACCGTGGTGCCGGAGAGCAGCAGGATCAGGGTGTTCATCAGCGGCAGGTCGAACGGATCGAAGGTGACGATTCCCTCCGGCGGCCAGGTGCCGAGGCGCGGATACAGCGCCATGTCGAAGAACGCCCAGAAGAAGGCGAGGAAGAAGAACACCTCCGAGCAGATGAACAGTGCCATGCCGTAGCGCATGCCGATCTGCACGACCGGGGTGTGATGCCCCTGGTACTGCGCCTCGCGGATGACGTCCCGCCACCAGAAGAACATGGTCGCCAGGATCAGCGCGAGGCCGACCAGCATGACCAGGACGGCCATCGGCAGCGCGTGCATGTACATGACGCCGCCGACCGCCAGAACGAAACCGGACGCCGCCCCCATGAACGGCCAGGGGCTCGGTTCCACCAGGTGGTAAGGATGATGCTGTTCGTGTGCCATCGGTCCCCTCGTCTACAGACCCTCCGCCGCAGGGCGGTATCTTATTGTACGGACGGCGCCAGCGCGAGTTGCTGGGCCTTCGATTGATCCTCGGCGGGATAGAAGGTGTAGGACAGCGTGACCGTGGTCACCCCGTCCATCTTCGGATCCTTCATCAGCTCCGGATCGAGAAAGAACTGCACCGGCATGTCGACCGTCTGCCCCGGCATCAGCACCTGTTCGGTGAAGCAGAAGCACGCGATCTTCATGAAATACGGGCCGGCCTTGTGCGGCGTCACGTTGAACGACGCGGTGCCGACGATCGGCTTGTCGCCGTCGTTGGTCGCCCGGTAGAAGGCGAGGTTCTCGACACCGACCTGAACCTCTGTCTTGCGGATCGCCGGCTCGAAATTCCACCCCAAGCCCGCGGCCACGTTGGAATCGAAGCGGACGGTCATCTGGCGCTCGACGGGCGTCTCAGGAGCGGCCTCGGCCTGGCGGGTGGTGCCGCCGAAGCCGGTCACGGCGCAGAAGATCTCGTACAGCGGCACGGCAGCGTAGGACACGCCGACCATGCCCGCCACCAGACCGCCCAAGGCGAGGGCAACGCGCCGGTTCGACCGCCGGAGGTTGCGGCCGGTCTCGGAACGCTCTGTCGGTTCGGTCATCGCTCAGCTCATCCGCAGGATAGTGATCACGAAGAACAGCACGGCCAGGGCAACGATGGTCCACAGAATGGCGAGGTTCTTGCCCCGCCGCTGAGCCCACATGTCCTCGGCGCTCTTCGGCGGCTCCTTGCCGTTGCTGTCGGGCGTCTCGCTCAAGACACTCACCCGGCGATCCAGTGGTCGGCCAGAAGGGCGCCGAACAGAGCGAAGAGATAGAGGATCGAATAGCCGAACAGCATCTTCGCCGGCTTCATGTCGTCCTCTTCGGCGCGCAGGATCTGCACCGCGCCGATCACGAACAATCCGCCGAGCACGGCGGCTGGTATACCGTAGACGGCCGTCGTCGCCCCCATCGCCCAGGGCACCATCGCCAGCGCCGCCATCAGCACCGAATACGCGACGATCTGCAGCTTGGTGGCGCGCGCGCCGGACACCACCGGCAGCATCGGCACGCCGGCATCGGCGTATTCGCCGCGCTTCCACAGCGCCAGCGCCCAGAAATGCGGCGGCGTCCACATGAAGATCACCGCGAACAGCACCAGCGGCAGCCAGGTTACGTCGCCGGTAACCGCCGCCCAGCCGATCACCGGGGGCACGGCGCCGGCGGCGCCGCCGATCACGATATTCTGCGGGGTCCGGCGCTTCAGCCACATGGTGTAGACGAAGACGTAGAAACCGATGGTCGCGGCCAGCAGCGCCGCCGCCAGCCAGTTCACGGCCAGCGCCATGACGAGCACCGAGAATCCGGCGAGTACGATGCCGAAGGCGAGCGCCTCGTCGGCGTCGACCCGTCCGGCGGGGATCGGCCGTTTGTCGGTTCGGCCCATGACCGCGTCGATGTCGCGATCATACCACATGTTGATCGCGCCCGACGCCCCGGCTCCGACGGCGATGCAGAGCACCGCGATCGCCGCCAGCACCGGATGGATGTCGCCCGGCGCGATGGCCAGCCCGACGAATCCGGTGAAGACGACGAGCGACATCACCCGCGGCTTCAGCAGCGCGACGTAGTCGCGGACCGAGGCCGCTCCCGTCAGGGGAACGGCCTCGGCCGATATCGTCTGGGCCGTGAGGTCAGCCACCGTCACACTCCCGCTCAGTGCCCTTTGGAGGCCGTGATCTGCGGCAGCTCGTTGAAGGTGTGGAACGGCGGCGGCGAGCTGACGGTCCACTCGAGCGTCGTGGCGCCTTCGCCCCACGGGTTGGCCTCGGCCTTGCGCTTCGCGCTGAAGGCCTCGATCACCACCACGATGAAGACCAGCGTGCCGATACCGGCCACGTAGGAGCCGATCGAAGACACGTAGTTCCACCCCGCGAGCGCATCCGGATAGTCGATGTAGCGCCGCGGCATGCCGGCGAGACCGAGGAAGTGCATCGGGAAGAACGTCACGTTCACGCCGATGAAGGTCAGCCAGAAGTGGGTCCGGGCCAGCATCGAGTTGTAGCTGTAGCCCGTCATCTTGGGGAACCAGTAGTAGAACCCGCAGAAGATGCCGAACACCGCGCCCAGGGACAGCACGTAGTGGAAGTGGGCGATCACGTAGTAGGTGTTGTGCAGGGCGATATCGACGCCGGCATTGGCCAGCACGACGCCCGTCACGCCGCCGACGGTGAACAGGAAGATGAAGCCGACCGCCCAGATCATGGGCAGACGGAACTCGATCGACCCGCCCCACATGGTGGCGATCCAGGAGAAGATCTTGATCCCCGTCGGCACGGCGATAACCATCGTCGCCGCGGTGAAGTAAGCCCGCGTGTCGACGTCCAGACCCACCGTGTACATGTGGTGCGCCCACACGACGAAGCCGACGACGCCGATCGCGACCATGGCGTAAGCCATGCCGAGATAGCCGAAGACCGGCTTGCGCGAGAAGGTCGCGACCACCTGGCTGACGATGCCGAAGGCCGGCAGGATCATGATGTAAACTTCGGGGTGACCGAAGAACCAGAACAGGTGCAGGAACAGCACCGGGTCGCCGCCGCCGGCCGGGTCGAAGAACGACGTGCCGAAGTTGCGGTCGGTCAGCAGCATGGTGATGGCGCCGGCCAGAACCGGAACCGCCAGCAGCAGCAGGAACGCGGTCACCAGCATCGCCCAGACGAACAGCGGCATCTTGTGCAGCGTCATGCCCGGGGCGCGCATGTTGAAGATCGTGGTGATGAAGTTGGCCGCGCCCAGGATCGAGCTGGCACCGGCGAGGTGCAGCGAGAAGATCGCCAGGTCCATGGACATGCCCGGCGTGCCGAGCTTGCCCGACAGCGGCGGATAGATCGTCCAGCCGGTGCCGGTCCCGTCGGAACCGCCGGTGCCCGGCACGAACATCGAAATCACCAGCAGCAGGAAGGCCGGAACGATCAGCCAGAAGCTGATGTTGTTCATCCGCGGGAAGGCCATGTCCGGCGCGCCGATCATCAGCGGCACGAACCAGTTGCCGAAACCGCCGATCAGCGCCGGCATGACCACAAAGAACACCATGATCAGGCCATGCGCCGTCACGTAAACGTTCCAGGCGTTGCCGTCGGCCATGTACTGGATGCCCGGATCCTGGAGCTCCATGCGCATGTAGATCGAGATCGCGCCGCCAATCAGGCCGGCGATCACCGAGAACACCAGATACAGGGTGCCGATGTCCTTGTGGTTGGTGGAATACAGCCACCGCTTCACGAAACTGGTCGGCGCGCCGTGATCGTGGTGGTCGTGGGCGTGATCAGCGCTAGTCATCTTGCTTGTCTCCACCGTTTAGTCGGCGACTGAGGCGACCTTGGTCGCGCTCGGGTTCATCGCGAACTGTTCCTTCGCCTTGGCGAGCCAGGCGTCGTAGGCGTCCTGCTCCATGGCCTCGACCACGATCGGCATCCGGGAATGATCGATGCCGCAGATCTGGTTGCACTGGCCGTAGTAGACGCCGGGCTTGTCGACCTGGAACCAGGTCTCGTTCACGCGGCCGGGCGTTCCGTAGATCTGCACCGCCAGCGCCGGGATGAAGAAGGAATGCATCACGTCGTAGGTCGTGACCAGGATCTGGACCTTCTTTCCGACGGGGACGACCATCCGGTTGTCGACATCGAGCAGACGAACCTGGCCGGGCTGAATCTGATCGTCGGGGATCAGATAGCTGTCGAACGCGATCTCCTGATCCGGATACTGATAGTTCCAGTACCACTGATGCGCCTGCACCTTGACGGTCATGTCCGGATCGACCGCCTTGTCCTGCTTGTAGAGAAGCGGGAAGGAGTAGAACGCGATGACCACGAGGATCAGCGCCGGAATACCGGTCCAGGCAACCTCGAGAAGGGTGTTGTGCGTGGTCTTCGTCGGCGTCGGGTTGTTGGTCCGCTTGAAGCGGACGCAGACATAAACCAGCAGCGCCAGCACGAAGAGGCTGATCAGCGTGATGATCACAAGGAGAATGTTGTGCAACTCGTTGAGATCGTAGCCGACCGGCGTCACCTGCTCCTGCAGGCCCAATTGCCAGGGCTCCGGCTGGGCGGCGGACGCATCAAACGCCGCCACCGCAAGGATCGCCACCGCAGCCAGCGCGGCGGCTCCGCCGCGCACCGTAGCCTCGGTTACCCGCTTGAGGATCCGCTCCATCACTCGGTCATTCCCGTCGTCGTTGGTCCTTGAGCCGCAATCCCCCGGAATGCGGCGACGCCCTTATGGCACCATCCGCGCAACCGTGCAACGCGACCCTTCAACACAGCGTCTAAGGCTAGTTTGCCCTCCCGCCGGCCACAAGCGCGGGCGACGCGGCATTCGGTCGCGTAACCGGCGATAGCGTCGCCCACGGTCAGTTGGCGGGCGGTCGCTCGGCCGGCCGTCCTCGACTTCCAACCGTCGTGCGCCTATGTGAAGCTGGTCACCGCCCGGCGATGTCCGCGCCGGACGGCTGTCGCGAGCCACCACCCCGAACGATGACGCTGATGGAGCCGCACCGTGTCCAACCTCGCCCTGACTGACGAGCTGTTCTTCGACCGCGCCGGCCTCGATCCGGAGCGGACCCAGACCATCGTGGACGACGCCCTGAACGGGGCCGATGACGGCGAGCTGTTCCTGGAATACAGCCAGAGCGAAAGCCTCGCGTTCGACGACGGCCGCCTCAAGACGGCGAGTTTCGACACCACCCAGGGCTTCGGTCTGCGCGCCATCGCCGGCGAGGCGCGCGGCTTCGCCCACGCGGCCGATCTGTCCGAGGACGCGATCAAGCGCGCCGCCGATACGGTGCGTGCGGTCCATGCCGGCCATAACGGCAACATGGATCTGGGGCCCAAGGGCACGAACAGCGCGCTCTACACAGCCGAGAACCCGCTGCAGGGCTTCACCACCGAGGCGAAGATCGGCGTGCTCAAGGAAATCGACGCCTATGCCCGCGCCAAGGACCCCCGGGTGCGCCAGGTTTCGGCCACTCTCGTCGGCTCGTGGCAGGCGGTGCAGATCCTGCGCGCCGGCGGCCAGCGCGTCGCCGATGTCCGCCCGCTGGTTCGCCTCAACGTTCAGGTTGTGGTCGGCGACGGCGACAAGATGGAAGCAGGATACTACGGCTGCGGCGCCCGGGTGACCTTCGACAAGTATGTGGACCCCGAGACCTGGCAGCACGCCACCGACGAGGCGCTGCGCATCGCCCTGGTCAATCTGGGCGCGGTTGACGCGCCGGCCGGGGAGATGGAGGTGGTGCTCGGCCCGGGCTGGCCCGGGGTGATGCTGCACGAGGCGGTCGGCCACGGGCTGGAGGGCGACTTCAACCGCAAGCTCACTTCGACCTATTCCGGCATGATCGGCCAGCAGGTCGCGGCCAAGGGCGTGACCGTGATCGACGACGGCACCCTCCCGGACCGCCGCGGCTCCATCACCGTCGACGACGAGGGAACGCCCTCGGCCCGCAACGTGCTGATCGAGGACGGCATCCTGGTCGGCTACATGCAGGATCGCCAGAACGCCCGCCTCATGGGTGTCCCGGCCACCGGCAACGGCCGGCGCCAGTCCCATGCCCACCATCCGATGCCCCGCATGACCAACACCTATATGGCGGCCGGGGACGCCGACCCGGAGGAGATCCTGAAGTCGGTGAAGCGCGGCCTCTACGCCGTCAACTTCGCCGGCGGGTCGGTCGACATCACCTCGGGCAAGTTCGTGTTCTCGATGAACGAGGCCTATCTGGTGGAGGACGGCAAGATCGGGCCGGCGGTGAAGGGTGCGACCCTGATCGGCAACGGTCCCGACGCCATGGGCAAGATCACCATGATCGGCAACGACATGAAGCTGGACGACGGCATCGGCACCTGCGGGAAGGACGGCCAGGGCGTTCCCGTCGGGGTCGGTCAGCCGACGTTGAAAATGACCGGCATCACCGTTGGCGGCACGGCGGTTTGAGGCGGCGCGATCCCATCGCGAAACCGCGCATCGGCGACATTTCAAAGGCATATCAAATAGTGAAAATTTAATTTAACATGCAACCGTCGTTAAGGTCGTTTTAAATCATCGCGACCTATTCTAGGTCCATGCATGAACACCTAAACGCAGACCTAGTCGATCCGACAGCGACGGTGCGATCAACCGCTCTCAGCTTGGCGCCCGCCACCCTTGCGGGCGCCGCCATGCTGGTGGCGGCTACCGTCGGCGGCCTTGCCCCCGACGCAGACGGGACCGGACCGGTCGCAGCTGTCTTTCCGCCCTGGTGGTCGACCCGCGATGTCATGGCCGGGCTCGCCCGGACGGACGCCGCGATCCTGCGTGAAGGCTTCAGTTCATCCATCATTCTGGCGAGCAGTCCGACTCCCGGACTCGCCGACCGCCTGCGGGCGGCCGGCGCGATTCTCGTTCTCGACCCCCAGGCGGCCGCCGGCTGCCTCGGTTTGGCGCCTCCCTCGCTCCGCGGCTGACCGTGGCTCCCCCCAATAGAGGATCATGATGTCCGACATCCACAGCATCCGTCGCCGTGCCGTACAGGCACTGTCCTACTTTATCGCAGCGCATGTCCCGCTGGTCGCGGTCACGGCCTTCCTGCTCGGGCGCGACCTGTTGTGGCCGACCGCCGCCACCGCCGTCGCGGCAGGCGCCGTCCTGGTCGCCGCCCGGGTGCAACCCGACGCGCCGGCGACCCGCTACCTGATCGCCGCGGTGATGATGGGGATCGTGTCCGTGCTGGTGGCCCTGTTCTGGGGCAACGCCTGGCAGATCGACATGCACATGTACTACTTCGCCGCGCTGGCGATTCTGACGCCGATGGTCTGCACGGTGTCGATCATCGTGGCGACCGCCGTGGTCGCGGTACACCACCTCACCCTCAGCTTCCTGCTGCCGGCCGCCGTTTTCCCGGACGACGCCTCGCTGACCCGCGTCATCCTGCATGCGGTGATCGTCGTCGGCGAGGCCGGGGCCCTGCTCTGGATCGTTCACAACATCGGACGCGCCTTCGACGCGTCGGCGCGCGCCCTGACCGCGGTGGAGGAAGCCCAGGCCGAACAGACCCGTCTCGCCGAGCAGCAGCGGGAGAACGACCGCCGGGCCGCCGAGGAGAAGTCCACCGCCCTGGTCGCCCTGTCGAACAGCCTGCAGGAGACGGTCGGCGGCATCGCCGAGACCGTCGCCGCCGCGTCCGAGGAGCTGAACCGGACGGCCACCAGCCTGACCGAAACTACGTCACGGGTCGGCGACCGGGCCGGTGCGGTCGCCCGCGACGCCACCGAGAACCAGTCCCGGGCCCAGGCCGCCGCCGACGCGCTCGACCGCGTTTCCCAGTCGATCTCGCGCATCAGCGAACAGGTGACCATGTCGAGCCGGATCACCGGCGAAGCCGTCCAGCGCGCCGCCGATACCGACCGGACCGTGGCCGGACTGGCCAAGGCGACCGATCGGATCGGCGAGGTGCTGACCCTGATTTAGGACATCGCCGAGCAGACCAACCTCCTGGCCCTGAACGCCACCATCGAGGCCGCCCGCGCCGGGGATGCCGGCAAGGGCTTCGCGGTCGTGGCCTCCGAGGTGAAGAGTCTCGCCGGCCAGACCGCCAAGGCGACCGAAACCATCGCCGGCGAGATCTCGTCGATCCAGGCCGAATCCCGCGGTGCGGTCGACGCGATCCGCGGTATAGGCGAGACCGTCAGCCGGATCGACGAAGTCGCCCGGACGATCGCCGACGCGGTGGGTGAACAGGAGGCGACGGCACAGGAACTGGGCAGCGAGGTCGCCGCCATGTCCCAGAGCGCGAGCCAGGCCGCCAGCGGCGTGACCGAGATGGCCGAGGAGGCCCGGGACGGCAGCCGCGCCGCCTCCGACGTGCTCAACGCCAGCCAGGAACTGGCCGCGAATGCCGACAGCCTGCAGCGGCAGATCACCGACTTCTGCTCCCGCGTCCGCGCCGGCTGATGAAACACGGTGACCGACCCGGCGGCTGTCGTCGCCGCCGGGTCGGTTGTGCCTAGGCCCGTTGCCTCCGGACTCCAGGTGTGTACACTCGCGCCACCATGAGCCTAGATCCTCCCGGCACGGACCCGTCTGTCCCCATCACCGACCTGATCACCAAACGCCCGAATGTCTACGGCTTCGGCGGCCTGGACAGATCGGCGCATGTCCGCGAGCGCGAAGGCTGGCTCGACGAGCTGCTGGAGCGGCCCGACACCGTGCTCGTGCCGGTCTGGCGCAGCCGCTCGCTGGTCGCCCCGGGCGACGCTCCCCGCGCCGGCATGCTGTCGGTGGCCGAGCACAGGGGACTGATGCGCTTCGCCGATATGACCGCATTCCTGGGCGAGTATGACGGGGTCGCGCATGTGGCGATCGACCTGTCGCCTCTGGAGGAAACCGATATCCTCAACATCCTGGCCGCCCATGGGGTGTTCCAGGACCTGCGCCAGATCGGCCCGCTGCTGAACCGGTTCGAAGGCTCGGTTCTGGCCTATGCCCGCGGCCTCATGTGGTGGCACCAGCGCCACCGGTTCTGCGGCGTCTGCGGCGCGCCGACCGACAGCGTCAAGGGCGGCCACCAGCGCGTCTGCTCGAACGCCGACTGCCGGGCGCCCCATTTCCCGCGCACCGACCCGGCGGTGATCATGCTGGTGCATGACGGCGACCGCTGCCTGCTCGGCCGCCAGAAAGTCTGGCCCGAGGGCATGTACTCGACCCTGGCCGGCTTCGTCGAACCGGGCGAGACCCTCGAGGAGGCGGTCGCCCGCGAGGTCTGGGAGGAGAGCGGCATCCATGTGCGCGACGTGCGCTACCACTCCTCGCAGCCCTGGCCGTTCCCGTCCTCGCTGATGCTGGGCTTCCACGCCGAGGCCAAGTCCTTCGACATCGTCCGCAACGACGACGAACTCGGCGACGCCCAGTTCTTCACCCTGGACCAGCTCGCGAATTTCGAGGCGCTCGGCAAGTTCCTGCCGCGCCGCGACAGCATCGCCCGGCGGCTGATCCAGGATTGGGTCGAGAGCGTCCGCCCCGAGCTGCTGGACGCGGTCGACCGTGTCCCGAGCGCGTATCCGGTCCGGCCGAGCTAAGATCCACCGCCCATCGAGTTCCGGGCCGACGGCTGCGACGACGACGCGGTTCCGTCCGGTGCCGATCTCACGTATGACTGTCACCATGAGCGATCGGGACGTCTCCAACGCGAGCGACATCCCCCAGGGCAACTGGGTGGATCGCTGGCTGCCCGCCTCTTGGCGCCCCTACGCCAGGCTCGCCCGGCTCGACCGCCCCATTGGGACCTGGCTGCTCTACCTGCCCTGCCTGTGGGGGCTCGGCCTCGGCTGGCAGGCGGTCGGGGCGCCGATGGCGACAACGCCGGTCCTCGAAATGCTGTGGCTGGTCGCGCTCTTCACCCTCGGCGCCGTCGTCATGCGCGGCGCCGGCTGCACGGTGAACGACCTGTGGGACCGCGACCTCGACAAGAAGGTCGCGCGCACCGCCGACCGGCCGATCGCCAGCGGCGCCGTGTCGCCCTTCGCCGCCCTGGTGTTCCTCGCAATCCAGCTCTCCATCGGCCTCGCCATCCTGCTGCAGCTCAACCAACCGTCCTGGGCGATCGGCGCCGCGGTGCTGGTGCTGGTGTTTCTCTATCCCGCCGCCAAGCGGGTCACCGACTGGCCGCAGGCGGTCCTCGGCCTGACCTTCAACTGGGGCGCGCTGCTGGGCTTCGCGGCGGTCACCGAAACCATCTCGACCGCGTCGCTCCTGGCCTATGCCGCCGGCTTCTTCTGGACGCTCGGCTACGACACGATCTACGCCCACCAGGACAAGGAGGACGACGCCATCGTCGGCGTCCGGTCTTCGGCCCTGGCGCTCGGCGAGAAGACCAAGCCGGCGCTGGCCGCGTTCTTCGCCGTCACCCTCGCGCTTCTGGCCGCAAGCCTCTGGTCCGCCGGACTCGGTCCGCTCGCCTATGCCGGACTGGCGCTCGCCGGGCTTCATTTCGTCCGGCAGATCCGGACCACGGACCTGAACGACCCCCATGCCTGTCTGCGGACCTTTAAGTCGAACCGCGACGCCGGACTGCTCATCGCGCTTGCCATCGTGCTCGGCTGAGCCGGCAGTGGGCGACCCGCGCGCCTTCGTCCGACAGAACACGATCCTGAAGCCCCCCTCGCTGGTCCCCGAACTGCGGCTGCATCTGGCCGACAAGGCGGTGCCGCTGTGGGAGCTGACCGAGGAGGAACTGGCGGAGAAGGACCTGCCGCCGCCCTACTGGGCGTTCGCCTGGGCCGGCGGTCAGGCGCTGGCGCGCTACATCATCGACCATCCGGAAACCGCCGCCGGCAAGCGCGTGCTCGATTTCGCCTCGGGCAGCGGCATCGTCGCCGTCGCCGCACTCTGGGTCTCGGCCGCCCATGTGGTCGCCAACGATATTGACGCCTTCGCCGCCGCCGCGATCGCCCTGAACGCCGAGGCGAACGGATTGGAAGGCGGGCTCGAGACCGTGCGGCGGGACATGCTGAACGAACCGGTGCTGGCGGCGGACGGAGGGCCGCTGTTCGACCTCGTGCTGGCCGGGGACGTCTGCTACGAGAAACCGATGGCGGACAGCGCCATCGCCTGGCTGCGCCGCCACGCCGCCGCCGGTGCCGTCGTTCTGATGGGCGATCCCGGTCGCAGCTACCTGCCCGAGAGCGGGCTGACGAGACTGGCGGAATACATGGTGCCGACGCCCCGGGACCTGGAGGACAGCGACCTGCGACGCACCGTCGTCTGGCGGGTCGAGGCGGCGTAGGGCACCCGCGCGGCGATGATGCGAGCGGCCGTCAAACGGGCCTGATCGCGCCCGCCGCCAGTTTCGCGGTCAGCCGTCGGCGGCGCAGCAGTCCGGTGGCGCCGATATGGCCGTGCAGACAGCGTTCGAACTCCTCCGTGCCACCCGCCTCCCGGTGCAGGCGCTCGAGCACCTCCCGCTGGCTCAGGGCCGATGCGTGGCGGCCGGTCGCCGGGATCGCCGCAAGCGGGACCATCGTGCCGTCGAAGGCCAGGCAGCCGCGCAGGGCATTGTAGACCAGGGCGCGGTCCGGGACCGGGCCGTCCGCCGCCACCACATCCAGCACCTGCGCCTCGCGCCGGTAGTTCACGCCGACCGCCTCGGTCTCGTCCATCCGCGTCAACGCCGACCGGTCGAGCCAGGTGATCCAGAGTTCGACCTCGGTCCCGGGCGACGGCGCCAGGGTCGCCGGCACCGCCCCGTAGCCCGCCATATGGGCGGCGTAGACGACATCGAGATCGCGGGCGGTCAGACGGGTGACGGGAATCGAAACCGCGAGGCCCTGGTACTTGCGCGCGAGCTGCTCCGGCGATCGGTTGGATCCCACGGCGATGACCGGGGTGAGCGACGCCCTATCCAGCGCGGGCGGCAAGGGCTCGGCCCGGCCGTCGCGGAACAGGTACGGCGCCGGGTGCGCCAGGTAGGGATAGTCCATCGCCCGCGCCAGGACATCGTCCCGAGTCCGCGCACTCACCGCACCCATCCTCCTGCGCTCCCGCCGATCGACCGCAAACCGTGCCCCCCGAACCGTCCGCATTCCCATACTGGAACGGAACGCCCCGACGTTGCATGGTTATTCCCCGAGGATTGGGGAGAAATCGATGTTCGAAGGCTTCAGCACCGAGCGGGTCACCGTCGACGAGTCGACCCTGCATGTCCGGATCGGCGGCTCCGGGCCGCCCGTCCTGCTGCTGCACGGCTTTCCTCAGACCCACGTCGCCTTTCACAAGGTCGCGCCGCTGCTGGCCGACCGGTTCACCGTCGTGGTGCCGGATACCCCCGGCTACGGCGCATCGCGCGGCCCGACGCCGAGCCCGGAGAGCTTCTCGAAACGCAATCTGGCGCGGATCTGCGCCGGTCTGATGACCGAACTCGGCCATGACAGCTTCCATCTTTCCGGCCACGACCGGGGCGCGCGGATCGGCTACCGCATGGCCCTGGACATGCCGGAGAAGGTGCGCAGCTTCGCCATCCTCGACATCATACCGACCCTGGAGAACTGGCGCCGCATGGACTGGCGCTCGGCACTGGGCGGCTATCACTGGCTGCTGCTGGCGCAGAAGGACCCGTTCCTGCGGCAGATGGTCGGCGCCGACGGCCCCGGCTACGTCCGCCACCTGATAGACCGCTGGGCGGGGCACCGCGACCGGCTCGACGACGCGGCCGTCCAGGCCTATTGCGACGCCTATCGCGACCCGGCCGTGGTCGACGCCATGTTCGCCGACTATCAGGCCGGAGCGACCGTCGACATCGCCCTGGACGAAGCCTCGCTCGAGGCCGGCCATCGGCTCGGTTGCCCCTGCCTGCTGTTGTGGGGCGCCCGCTACCTTAAAGAAAAGGACGAGCGGCATCTGGACGTCTGGCGCCGCTGGGCCGACGATGTGGACGCTGTCGAGCTCGATTGCGGGCACTTTCTCGTCGAGGAGGAGCCCGCCGCCTGCGCCGAGGCGATGGCGTCCCTGTTTACCCGCGCGGAGTCCTGACCGAATGCTCGAAGATCCTCCCGTCCTCACCATCCGCCGCACCTTCCCGCGGCCGAGCGAGGCTCAACTCCGTCGCTTCCGCGGCGCCTACACCGCCCAGGTGGTGGACGCCATGGAAGGACGGGGTGCGATGGACCCGTCGATCAAGCCGCAGATCGCCCCGGGCGTCTCGATCGCCGCCCCGGTGCTCACCGCCTTCGCCCATCCGGCCGACAACCTGGCCCTGTTCGCCTGCCTCGACGTGCTGGTGGCGGGCGACGTGATCGTCTGTGCCGCCGACGCCTACCGGCAGACCGCCCTGACCGGCGACCTGCTGACCGGCATGCTGCGCAACGCCGGGGCCATCGGCCTGGTGACCGACGGGGCGGTGCGCGACCAGGAGGGGATCGAGGGAATGGGCCTGCCGGTCTGGCATGGCGGGGTGTCGCCGAACTCCCCGGCTCGGGTCGGACCCGGCACCGTCGGCCTCGACATCCTCTGCGGCGGCGTGGCCGTCTCCTCGGGCGATCTGGTGGTGGCCGACCGCGACGGCGTCGTGATCGTGCCCCATGCCCGGATCGACGCGGTCGCCGACCGGCTCGACTCGATCCGCACGGCGGAGAAGGAGCTGGAGGCGAAAGTGCGCGGCGGACTTGCCAGGCCGGCCTGGCTGGACGATGTCATCGGCTCGTCAAAGGTGCGGGAAGTCGACTGACGCCCCGTCCGGGGCCCGGGGGTAGAGGAGTTGGGACAGAGCGATGCGCGATTCAGAAACCGCCCGCCGCGAACGGCGCGCCCGCCTCGAGCGGCGCATGAGCGGCCGGATTCCGAAGGCTCCCGGCCGCACCCTCGACCCGAGCCGGCGCCTGCGCGGCCTCGTCGACACCGAAGAGGACGCGCCGCCGGTCGACATCCCGCCGCGCGGCGCGTTCGCCGGCACGCTGGCGGCCCGGCTCGGCCCGAAGGGCCGATTCCTGGTCGCCGCTGTGTTCATCGGCGTGGTGATCACCGTGGGCGACCTGGCCTGGGAGCGCTACAGCAACCAGACGGCGGTGTCGGCGGATCACACCAACGCCGCCCAGGTCGGATTGGGGCACACCCTGTACGACCAGCACTGCGCCTACTGTCACGGACTTCGACCTGGCCGGCAAGCCGGACTGGGACGGCGACTATCCGGAGGGCCGCCGCCCGGCCCTGCCGCTGGACGGTACCGCGCCGACGTGGCGGCTCAGCGACCGCGACCTGTTCGACGTGATCAAGTACGGCGGACAGCCGTTCTCACCGCCGACCTACGTCAACGACATGCCCGCCTTCGAGGGCGAGCTCGCCGACGCCGATATCTGGGCGATCATCGCCTATACCAAGTCGACCTGGCCGGAAGAGGCGCTGGTCCGCCAGAAGGAGGCGACGGCCGAGAGTCAGGGCGGATAAGTCGCACCGCCCCTCGGACCCCGACCTGCGGACCCCGACCTGCGGACCCCTCAGCCCTCGCCCTTGTTGCCTTCGCGCCGGCTCGGATGGGGAATGGCGACGGAATGGAAGCCGCCATCCACATGCATCACTTCGCCGGTGACGCCGGAGGACAGTCCCGACAGCAGGTACAGGCCGGCCCGGCCGACCTCCTCCAGCGCCGCGTTCCGGCCCAGCGGCGCCGCGTTCTCGGAGAACCGGAAGGTATAGCGGGCATCGGCGATCGCCGAGCCGGCCAGGGTGCGCATTGGCCCGGCCGAGAGCGCGTTCACCCGAATCCCGTCGGGGCCCAGATCGGCGGCGAGATACCGCACGCTGGCCTCCAGGGCCGCCTTGGCGACGCCCATGACGTTGTAGTTGGGCGTGCTGCGCTCGGCCCCGAGATAGGACAGGGTGAGCAGGCTCCCGCCCTCGGTCATCAGCGGGGCGAGCCGCTGCGCCAAGGCCGTGAACGAGTAGCAGGACACGTCCATGGTCTTGGTGAAGTTGGCGCGGCTGGTGTCGTAATACTTGCCCTTGAGCTCGGACTTGTCCGAATAGGCGACGGCGTGCAGGGCGAAGTCGAGCTTGCCCCAGCGCTCCCTGATCGTCTCCGCGACGGTATCCAGCGACACGTGATCCGTCACGTCGCAGGGCAGCACGATATCGGCACCGACCGACTCAGCGAGCGGCCTCACCCGCCGCTCGATGCTCTCATTCTGATAGGTGAAGGCAAGCTCCGCACCGTGCTCTGCGACGGCGGCTGCGATCCCCCAGGCGATCGAGCGGTCGTTGGCGACACCGATGATGAGCCCGCGCTTGCCGGCCATGATCGGCTGGGGGGAGGGCAATTCTGACATCGGGCTCCTGTTCCTGACGCGCCCCCGGCCGACCGGTCGCGGGCATTTGCTTGGGCGGCGGCGCGGGAATGCGCAGCCCGTCCGGGTGCTCAGACGTCCACGTGTTCAGACATCCGGGCGTTTGAAGGCCAGAACGGCGTTGGTGCCGCCGAACCCGAAACTGTTCGACAGGGCCACGTTGATCTCGGTGTCGAGCATCGGCTCGCGCACGATCGGCATCGACTCGGCCTCGGGCTCCATGGAATCGATGTTGATCGACGGCGCGATGAACCCGCCCTGCATCATCAGCAGGGTGTAGATCGCCTCGTGAACGCCGGTCGCGCCCTGGCTGTGGCCGGTCATCGACTTGGTCGAACTGATATAGGGAATCTTGTTCTGACCGCGGAACACCTCGGCGATCGAGTTCAGCTCCACCATGTCGCCGACCGGAGTCGAGGTCCCGTGGGTGTTGATGTAGTCGACCGGATCGTGCACGTCGGTAAGCGCCAGCTCCATGCAGCGCAGCCCGCCCTCGCCCGAGGGCGCGACCATGTCGGCCCCGTCGGAGGTCGCACCGTAGCCGACGATCTCGCCGTAGATCTTGGCGCCGCGCGCCTTGGCGTGCTCGAGTTCCTCCAGCACCACCACCCCGCCGCCGCCGGCGATGACGAAGCCGTCGCGGTTGACATCGTAGGGCCGCGACGCCTTCTCGGGCGTGTCGTTGTATTTCGAGGACAGGGCGCCCATCGCGTCGAACAGCACGGACAGGGTCCAGTGCAGTTCCTCGCCGCCGCCGGCGAAGACGATGTCCTGCTTGCCGTACTGGATCAGTTCGGTGCCGTTGCCGATGCAGTGCGCGCTGGTCGAGCAGGCGGAGCTGATCGAATAGCTCAGGCCCTTGATCTTGTAGATGGTCGAGAGGTTGGCCGAGTTGGTCGAGGACATCACCCGCGGCACCATGTACGGGCCGACCCGTTTCGGGCTCTTCTCCCGGGCGGTATCGAAGGCCAGCATCATGTTCTTGGTCGACGGGCCGCCGGAGCCCATGACCAGGCCGGTGCGCGGATTGGAGATGTCGGAGGTCTCGAGACCGCTATCGGCGATCGCCTCTTCCATGGCGAGATAGTTGTAGCCCGCGCCGTCGCCCATGAAGCGCAGCAGTTTGCGGTCGATCCGGTCCTCGAGATTGAGCTTCAGCGAGCCGTGCACATGGCTGCGGAAGCCCATTTCCCTGTATTCGGGCGCGAAGGTGATGCCCGACCGTCCGGTCTTCAGGGATTCGGTCACCTCGGTCTTGTCGTTTCCGATCGGGGAAACGATGCCGATGCCGGTGACGACGACGCGTCGCATGTTGTTCTCCGTCAGGCCAGGGCCGCCGCCGGGTTGGCGAACAGGCCCACGCGAATGTCCTTCGCTTCGAACACCCGTTCCCCGTCGCAGTCAACCCATCCGTCGGCGATCCCGAGGAACAGCTTCCGACTGATGATCCGCTTCAGGTCGAGATGGTATTTGACCTTCGTCGCGGTCGGCAGGATCTGGCCGGTGAACTTGACCTCGCCGACCGACAGCGCACGTCCGGAACCGGGACCGCCGAGCCAACCCAGCGTGAAGCCGAGAAGCTGCCACAGCGCGTCCATCCCGAGGCATCCCGGCATCACCGGGTCATCCTCGAAATGGCACGGGAAGAACCAGAGGTCCGGCTTGATGTCGAGTTCGGCCTCGACCTCGCCCTTGCCGTTGGCGCCACCGGTCTCGGAAATATGGGTGATGCGGTCGAACATGAGCATCGGCGGCAGCGGAAGCCGCGCGTTACCGGGACCGAACAGGCGCCCGTGGGCGCATTCGAGCAGGTCCTTATAGGAGAAGCTGCTCCGCTTCTTGAAATCCAATGCCGGCCTCGCCGTCCGTTGGTCCGTCACTTCACCGGAGCCGCCGCTGGCGCCTCTCCGGCACGATGAGCCGCAGCATCGGGCCGAGCTCAATGGGCGCTCAGCAAACCACATCGCACCCGTGCTTGCAAAGGGCATGGATTGCCATTTCTGAGGCTCCGTGATAATCGTTTTGTTTCAACGCTTTTGGAAGCTTTGGCAACGGGATGCCGCTTCCGGAAAAGGGATCCGACGAAACGGTAGCCGGAAGCGGGAGACAACAGGGTGCGCGCCAACACGTCACGACCGTTCGCCGCTGCGGTGGACACATTGCGGCAGGCGGGTCTGCGGCCGACACGCCAGCGTCTGTCCCTCGCCCGTCTGTTGTTCGACGGCGGAAATCGACACGTGACGGCGGAACAGCTCCATTCGGAGGCCGAACGCCACGGCATGCGCGTCTCGCTCGCCACCGTCTACAACACCCTGAACCAGTTCACCGATGCCGGCCTGCTGCGCGAGGTCGTGGTCGAGGCGGGACGGTCGTATTTCGATACCAACACCACGGGCCACCACCATTTCTTCGAATCCGAGACCGGCCGGCTGGTGGACATTCCGGCGGAACAGGTGACCATCGGCACCCTTCCGGCGGCGCCGGACGGCGCCGAGATCGAGCGCGTCGACCTGATCGTGCGCGTGAAAAAGCTCGCCCGCTGAGTCCCTCGGCCCGTAAGCCGCTGACTGCCCCGGCACCGGCATCCGCCTTCAGTTTCGCCGTCCGCGACATCGACCGGAGGACGTGACCGCATGCCGCCGCTCAAAGGCTCCAAGACCGAAGAGAACCTGAAGCACGCTTTCGCCAGCGAAGCGCAGGCCAACCGCCGCTATCTCTACTTCGCCCAGCGCGCGGATATCGAGGGTTTCAACGACATCGCCGCCGTGTTCCGCTCCACGGCGGAGGGCGAGACCGGCCACGGCCACGGGCATCTCGAATTCCTCGAGGAGGTCGGCGACCCGGTTACGGGCGCGCCGATCGGCGACACCGGCGCCAACCTGCGGTCGGCCATCGCCAGCGAGACCCGTGAGCACAGCGAGATGTATCCGGAGATGGCCCGCATGGCCCGGGAAGAGGGCTTCGACGAGGTCGCCGACTGGTTCGAAACCCTCGCCAAGGCGGAGAAAAGCCACGCCGCCCGGTTCCGCAAGGCGCTCGAACTCGATGGAGGGCTGACGGCGCCACGGACTCCCTGGGCGGGAGAGCGCACCGTATCGTGAAGCTACCGCCGGCCGAACAGGCGCTCGATGTCGCTGAGCTTCAGTTCGACATAGGTCGGGCGGCCATGGTTGCACTGGCCGGAATGGGGCGTCGCCTCCATCTGGCGCAGCAGGGCGTTCATCTCCTCGGCGTTGAGCCGCCGACCCGAGCGGACCGAGCCATGACAGGCCATGGTGCCGCACACGTCGGCCAGCCGGTCCTCCAGGGACAGGGCGGCGTCGGCTTCCGCCAGATCCTCGGCCAGGTCCCGGACCAGCCCGGCGGCGTCGGTCTGACCCAGCAGGGCCGGCACCTCGCGCACCACGACGGCGCCCGGTCCGAATCCCTCGAGGACCAGACCCAGCGTCTCCAGTTCCGGCGCGCGGGCCACCAGCCGGTCGACCGCCGCCTCGTCCAGTTCCACGACCTCGGGCAGGAGCAGCGCCTGGCGCGCCACGCCGCCGGCCGCCAGCGCCACCTTCATGCGCTCGTAGACCAGCCGCTCATGGGCGGCGTGCTGGTCGACGATGACCAGCCCGTCGCCGGTCTGGGCGATGATGTAGTTGGCATGCACCTGGGCCTTCGCCGCCCCCAGCGGATGGGCCGGATCGGACTCCACCGTCCCCGGCGCGCCGGACTCGACCCGGGCCGTCGGCGTGCTGTCGAAGGCCAAGCCGCCGCCATATCCGCCGCCGCCGCTGTCGGGCGCCTGCCAAGCCGCCTGCGCCTCCGCCAGCCCTTGGGAGGGATGCTGCGGGTAGCGGGTCGCCCAGGACGCCGACGCCCCGGAATGGGGACGCGGATAGGCGGTCGGGTGGCCCTCACCCTGGGGCCGGAAGGCGCCCAGGGTCGCCGTTCCGACCGTCGTCGACGCCCGGTGTCCGGCCTCGGCCAGGGCATGCTTGAGCGCGCCGACGATCAGCCCGCGCACCATGCCGGGATCGCGGAACCGCACCTCGGTCTTGGCCGGATGGACGTTGACGTCCACCTCCTCCGCCGGCATCTCCAGGAACAGTGCGACCATCGGATGGCGATCGGACGAGATGAAATCCATATAGGCGCCGCGCACCGCGCCGAGCAGGAGCTTGTCGCGCACCGGGCGACCGTTGACGAAGAGGAACTGCTGGGCGCTGGTCCGCTTGTGCAGGGTCGGCAGACCGGCATGACCGGTCAGCCGGTAGCCCGAGCGCTCCGCATCGACGGTGAGCGCGTTGTCCTCGAACTCGCGCCCCAGGATCGCGCCGAGACGGGCCAGCCGCGCGCCGAACGGATCGCGCCCATGGGCCAGATCCGGAGCGGGCGCCAGGTCGAGCACGGTGCGGGTGCCGTCGCCGAGCGAGAAGGCGACCTCGGGATGGGCCATGGCGAGGCGCTGGACGATCTCGAGGGCATGGCCCTGCTCGGTACGGGGCGCCTTCAGGAACTTGAGGCGCGCCGGCGTGGCGAAGAACAGGTCGCGCACCTCGACCCGGGTGCCCCCGGTCAGCGCGGCGGGCTCCGGCGGGCTGAGGCGGCCGCCTTCGACGCGGATGCGCCAGGCCCCGTCCGCGCCGCGGGCCCGCGAGGTGATCGAGAGCCGGCTGACGGCGCCGATCGAGGGCAGGGCTTCGCCGCGAAATCCGAGGGTCGCGATGTGGGTGAGATCGTCATCCGGCAGTTTCGAGGTCGCGTGGCGCTCCACCGCCAGGGACAGGCCGTCGGCCTCCATGCCGCAGCCGTCGTCGGACACCTGGATCAGGGTGCGGCCGCCGTCCCGCAGCACGATGTCGACGCGCCGCGCCCCGGCGTCCAGTGCGTTCTCCACCAGTTCCTTGAGCGCGCTGGCCGGGCGCTCGACCACCTCGCCGGCGGCGATCTGGTTGACCAGCGTCTCCGGCAGACGCCTGAGCGTCGGCATCGGCGACGGGGCAGCGCTGCCGGCCCCTTCCGGCATCAGGTCGCCTCGCGCAGGAACTGCCGGGCCAGCACCTTGCTCTCCTCGACCGCCGGCTGGTCGAAGGCGTCGATGCCGAGCATCCGGGCGGCGGCGATGGTCTCGATGATGAACTGCATCATCAACCCGCCCATGACCTCCTCGTTGAGGGTGTTGAACCGGATCACCCGGGTCGGGCAGCCGTTCCTGACCAGGGTGTCGATGGTGGCGCGCTGCTCGGCCGCCATCAGATCCCCCATGGTCCGGCCGACCAGGTAGTCGAGGGCGTCGGCGGCGGTACCGGCCACCTCGGCGCGGACCCGGCCGCCGCGGCCGCGCGGATCGCTGCAGATCACGGTGAACAGCTTGTCGCGGGGACCGGCGAGATAAAGCTGCATCTGGCTGTGCTGGTCGACGGCGCCGAGCGCGTTCACCGGCGTGGTGCCGTGCCCCTCCTTGCCCAGGCTCTCGGCCCAGAGCTGGCGGAACCAGAAGGACAGGCGGTCGAGCCGATCCACATAGGGCAGGAGGACCGTCTGGCTGATGCCGTGGTCGCGGGCCAGGGCGACGTTGAGCACCGCCCCGGCGATCGCCGGATCGTCCAGCGCCTTCTCCGCCGACAGGACGGAGTTGAGCACCGATGCGGCGCCGCGGCGCACGCCCTCGACATCGACGCCGGCGATCGCCGCCGGCAGCAGACCGGTGACGGAGAGGGCGGAGTAGCGGCCGCCCACCTGGGGATCGTGCTCCAGACAGAACAGGCCGTGCTCGGTGGCGATCCGGCGCAGCGGGTTGTCGGTCGCCTCGGCGATGCAGGTGATGTGGGTGCCGAGGTTCTCCGAGCCGATCCGGTCGATCAGCCGATCGATGACGATCAGCGTCTGGGCCAGGGTCTCCGCGGTCCCGCCCGATTTCGAGATCGCCAGGAAACCGGTGCGCCCCATGTCGAGCCGGGCAAGGCGGGCGTCGAAGCCGATCGGATCGATATTGTCGAGGAAATGGACCCGGGGGCCGGTCACGCCGCCGCCATCGACCAGGGAACACAGGGTGGCGCCGCCCAGCGACGAGCCGCCGATGCCGAGCACCACGACGTCGTCGTACAGCGAACGATAGCGATCGACGATGGTCTTCCAGGCGGTGAAGTCGTCGCGCCGGTTCGGCAGCGCCAGCAGCGGCAGGCTACCGTCCTTGCGCCGCGCCCGTATCCAGTCGAGGGCGGATTCCGCCGCCTCGCCCATCGCCTCGAAGGACTCGGCCGGCAGCCCGGCCGACACCCGAGGGGCAAAGCAGGCGGCTATGTCATTGGCGATCGGCAGTTCATGCAGCATGCGACTTTCCTGTCCCCCAAGGGTAGTCGATCGCTGCCCGTGCCGTCACCCGCCTGCCGAGGCCGAGGCCATGCATCAACCGCCGGGCGCGGCCGGCAGAGGCTCGATCCCCACAGGCTGACCGGCAACCACCACGGTCAATTCCCCGGCACGGTAGAGCCTTGCCGCCACCCGGCGCGCATCCTCGAGGGTGATGCCGCCATAGATCTCGTGCAGCCGCTCGAGGTAGTCGATCGGCCGCTCGTTCTCCTGCAGCCCGACGAGCAGCGAGGCGATTCCCGGCGAATTGGTCAGGCTGAGCGGGAACGACCCCAGGATGTAGGTACGGGCGTCGTCCAGTTCCGCCTCGGTCGGTCCCGCTTCGGCCATGCGCTCCCATTCCTGGCGCACCAGATCGACCGCTTCCGCCACCCGGGCGTTCTGCGACGCGAGGCCGCCCATGACCAGCGGCGCATGGTCCAGCGGCAGCAGATAGGCCCAGACCCCGTAGACCAGACCCCGCTTCTCCCGGATCTCCTCCATCAGCCGGGAGCCGAATCCGCCCGCCATGACCCGGTTCAGCAGGTTGGCGGTGAACCAGTCCGGGTCCTCCTGATCGATCCCGGGTTGGCCGAAAACCACCACCGACTGCGGAATCTCGAGATCGACGACGATGGTCTCGCCGGTATGCTCCGGATAGGCGTCCGCCACCTCCGGCGCACCCGATGTCTGCGGCAGAGCGCCGAACGCCGCGTCCAGGAGCGTGCCCAGCTCCTCGGCGGAGATGTCGCCGACCGCGCCGACGATCAGATCCTCGCGGGCGAGAACGGCGTCGGCAAAGGCCCGCAGGTCCTCCGTCGTGATCGCCGCAACGCTCTCCAGCGTGCCGTCGCCGGAGCGGCCGTAGGGATGATCGGGGAAACTGGTCGCCCACCAGGTCCGGCCCGCGATCGTTCGCGGATCCTGCAGGTCCCGGCGCAGCGACGCCGAAATCTGGGCGCGGACACGCTCCACCGGCTCGGTATCGAAGCGCGGTTCGGTCAGGGCCATACGCAGCAGATCCACCGCCTTGTCCCGGGTCTCGGTCAAGGTGAACAACTGTCCGGAGAATTGGTCGGAGCGGCTGTCGAAACGCAGGGTGATCGAATTGTCGGCGAGCGCCTTCTGAAACGCTTCCGAATCGAGCTCCGCCGCGCCCTCGTCGAGCAACGCCGAAACCATCCTGGCCCGGCCTTCCTTGCCCTCCGGATCGGAGGACTCGCCCCCCCCGAAGGAGAAGTCCAGGGCGAGCACCGGGTTGCGGTGGTCCTGGACGAGCCAGGCCTTGATCCCGCCCGGGCTGGTGACGGGCTGGATCTCGAGCGCCGCCAGCGCGGTCCCGGGCAGCAGCACCAGGACGCAGACGGCGAGTCGCGTGAGAAGTCGCATGGTCGTCAGCTCCGGGGCTCGGGAAGAAGGATGCTGGTAACGGCCCGGCGGTCCAACAGGACCGCGCGCAACGCCTCGACAACGGCGTCGGGGGTCACGGCGGCGATCCGGTCGGGCCATTCCTCGACATCGGCGATCGTGCCGCCGGCTGCGAGGGTGACGCCGAACACCCGCGACGGCGCCAGGGAGTCGTCCCGCGAGAAGATCGCACCCCGGGTCATGCGACGGATCGCCGAGTCGACCTCTTCGGCGGTGACGCCGTCGCGCAGCAGGGTGCGGATTTCTGTCTCCACCGCCTCTTCCAGCGCCTCGATGCTCACATCGGCCCGGGGGCTGGCGTAGACGGCGAAGGTCTGCGGTCCGAGACCGGCCGGCGAGTAGCCGGCGCCGGCATAGACCGCCTTGGACTGCTCGACCACCAGTGCGCGGTACAGCCGGCTGGTGCTGCCCCCGCCGAGGATCTCGGCCGCCACCTCGAGCGCCGGCGCACGGTCCGTATCGCCCCAGACCTCGCCGGGGGCGAGCCAGCGCCGGGACCAGTTCGGCTGATCGATGCGCGGATGGGTGCCCTCGATCCGCCGGGCGGAAAGCTGCTCGGGCTCGCCGCCGCGCAGGGCCACCCGGTCCGGGACCGCGCGGGCGGGAATCCGGCCGTAGGTGTCCTCGGCGAGGCGCCGGACCTCGTCCGGGCTCACGTCGCCGGCGACCACCAGGACCGCGTTGTTCGGCGCATACCATGTCTCGTAGAACGCCTCGGCATCCGCCTGGGTCAGGGCGGACATCTCATCCTCCCAGCCGATGATCGGAATGCGGTAGGGGTATGCGAGATAGGTCGCGGCGTTGACCTGCTCGCCATGCAGGGAGGCGGGATCGTTGTCGATGCGCGACCGGCGTTCCTCGCGGACCACGTCCAGCTCGGGGACGACCTGGTCCGATGTGAGTTTGAGGTTGGCCATGCGATCGGCCTCGAGCGCCATCATCCGGCCGAGATGCTGCGTCGCCACGTTCTGGAAATAGCCCGTGTAGTCGTAGGAGGTGAAGGCGTTCTCCCGGCCGCCGATCCGCTTGACGATCGCCGAGAACTCCCCCGGCGCCACGGTATCGGTGCCCTTGAACATCAGATGTTCCAGGAAATGGGCGATGCCGGACTTGCCCTTCGGCTCGTCCGCAGATCCGACCTTGTAGAACAGCATGTGGCTGACCACCGGTGCCCTGTCGTTCTCCACGACGACCACCTGAAGACCGTTGTCCAGGGTGAAGGTCGTCGGATCGAACACCGCCGCGCGCGCCGGCGCGGCCAGCATCACGACGAGGGTCAGCAGGGCCGCCAGACGGCCGGCCGCGGACAGAAATCGCGGCGGGAACATCGCACTCGGGGAAGACTGCATCGGCAAGAAGCTCCAAACGGACCTGTGCATCGGGATGACGTCTGCACTGTGTCAGATGGCGGCTCGATGCCCGTTCGTCAAACCGCCACCGGGGCGCCGATGATATGGCCGCCCAAAAGTGGCGATTTCGCGACCGGCAGCGGTTCTCGCGAGCGCCCGGTGCCGGACTGTGCGGTCTCAGAAGATCCGCTGAAGCAGGCCCTCCCGGCGGCGCGTAATCGTCGGCAATTCGCCTTCGTTCGGCTTGCGGCCGAGTGCGGCGTTCTCCTGCAGGCGCTGCTGCTCCTTGGTCGCGTCGAGCAGAACCCCTGGCGCGGGATCGTCCTTCCAGAACAGCAGCCGGTCGATCGGATACTGGGTCTCGTAGACGTAGTCCGCCGTCTCGACGTCGACCGTCTCGCGAATGCCGGGCTCCGCCTGGTCGAGGCCAAGCTGTTTGCGGAACCGCGCCTCGCCGATCGAGTTGACGATCACCGGGGCGGCAGGAACGGCGCCAGGGGCGCCGGAGGTCGAGGTCGAGCCCCGGGCCGCGCGGCCGAGAATGCGCTCGGCGGCGGCGTCGGTGGTCGACCGCTCCTGCGGGCGCGGCGCGCCGGGGCGCGGCGGACGCAGATCGTAGTTCGGCGGCAGCGCCAGCGGCGCGCGGGCGACCACCTGGAACTCGTCCGGCGGATCCTTGGTCTGGCCGAGCGCGTCGCGGAGCTGACCGCAGCCGCCCAGGCCGACCGCCAAGATCACCGCCAGCACGGTGGCGGGAACGATACGGGCAATGCGCCCCAACTCGACGGTCTCACCCATCGTTCACTTGTCCTCCCTCGGTCTCCGCTCTGCGGGTGCCGATGCCGAAGGCGTCGAGCAGCAGAAGACCGACGCCCAGGGTAATCGCGGAATCCGCGATGTTGAAGGCCGGCCAATGCCAGCCGCCGTAATGCACGTCGATGAAGTCGACAACGGCGCCGTATAGCATGCGGTCGATCACATTGCCGATGGCGCCGCCGACCACCGCCCCGAGCCCCCAGACGAGGGGCCAGGACCGGGCCCGTGCGAGCCAGCCTATCATGAAGGCGCAGACCAGCAGTGCGAAACCGCTGAGCAGCCAAGGCCCCCAGGGCGAATTGCTGGACAGCAGGCCAAAGCTCACCCCGCGGTTCCAGACCGGCACGAAATTCAGGATCGGCAGGATCTCGATCCGGCGCGGCGGATCGAACAGCGCCGACAGGGCCCACATCTTGGTCGCCTGGTCGAGCAGGACGATCAGGACGGAGAGGCCGAGGCCACGGGTGAGCGCGGATCTCATGCGGACCGGCTCACTCCGCCGCGTCGACCAGGCCGGAGACCGCGTCCTCGCAACGGCCGCAAATCGGCTCGCCGACGGCCACCTCGGGCAGCACGCGCCAACAGCGCTCGCATTTCTCGCCCTCGGCCGTCTGCGGGTCGCAGGCCACGCCCGACACCTCGGAGAGGCGATAGGCGGTCTCCGGGCCTTCGCCCTCGACAAGGACGGCGCCCGAGGTGATGAAGATCTCGGCCGGATCCAGCCCCTCGAACGCCGCCTTCTCGGCGGCCGACATATACACCGTCGGCGCCGCCTGCAGGGACGAGCCGATCCGCTTCTCGGCCCGCTCGAGCTCCAGGGCGCCGGTGACGACCCGGCGGACCTGTCGGATCGTCGACCATTTCTCGGCCAGCGCTTCGTCTCGCCAGGCGGCAGGGATCGCCGGGTAGGCTTGAAGGTGGACCGAATTGAAGGGGCCGGTGTTGCGGGAGCGCCAGGCTTCCTCGGCGGTGAAGCAGCAGATCGGCGCCAGCCAGGTGGTCAGGCACTCGAACAGGGTGTTCATCACCGTGCGTACCGCCCGGCGCCGGTCGCTCCGCGGATCGTCGCAATAGAGCGAGTCCTTGCGGATGTCGAAGTAGAAGGCCGACAGGTCGCTGGCGCAGAACTGGTGCAGGGTCAGGAACATGGTGTGGTAGTCGAAGTCGTGGGTGCACTGGCGCACCACCGCGTCGATCTCCGAGATCCGGTGCAGCACCCAGCGCTCCAGCTCCGGCATGCGCTCCGGCGCGATCGCCTCGGCCTCGCTGTAGCCGTCGAGCGCGCCGAGCACGTAGCGCAGGGTGTTGCGCAGACGCCGGTAGTGGTCGACCGCGTGCTTGAGGATGCCGGGGCCGACCCGCAGATCCTCGGTGAAGTCGGAGCTGACCACCCAGATCCGCAGGATATCGGCGCCGCTCTGCTCCATCACCTCCAGCGGATCGACGCCGTTGCCGAGCGACTTCGACATCTTGCGGCCGTCCTCGGCCATTGATGAAGCCGTGGGTCAGCACCGCCTCGTAGGGCGCGCGGCCGCGGGTGCCGCAGCCGATCCAGCAAGGGACGAATGGAACCAGCCGCGATGCTGGTCCGAGCCTTCGAGATAGAGCTGTCGCCGGCCAGGGCAGGTCGGCCCAGGCCTCGTCCTCGGATTCCAGCACGAAGGCGTGGGTGGACCCGCTGTCGAACCAGACATCGGCGATGTCGGAGACCTGCTCGTAGTCCTTCGGATCGTAGTCGTTGCCGAGGAAGCGCGACGGATCGCTGGAGAACCAGGCGTCGGCGCCCTCCTTCTCGAACGCGTCGGCCACCCGGTCGAGCACCGCCTGATCGCGCAGCGGTTCGCCGGTCTCCTTGTGCGACGAAAACCGGGATCGGCACGCCCCAGGCGCGCTGGCGGCAGATGCACCAGTCGGGCCGCGACTTCGATCATGCCGAACGCAACCGGTTCTGGCCGGCGGCGGGGACGAAGCGGGTCTCGTCGATCGCCTTCAGCGCCGTCTCCCGCAGACCGTTGGCTCTCCATGGAGATGAACCACTGCGACGTGTTGCGGAAGATCAGCGGCGCCTTGGAGCGCCAGGAATGCGGATAGTGAGTGCTTGATCCTTGCCAGCGCGCCACCAGGCCGCCGTGATCGCGTCGATGACGGCGGCGACGTCGCCATGCTTGCCGTCCTCGAGCACATGCATCTTGCCGGCGAAGATCGGCACGTGGTCGTAGAACACGCCGTCGCTCGCCGACGGTCTGCGGCACCTCCAGATCCGTGCGCGCTTGCCGAGCACGAAGTCGTCGGCGCCGTGGCCCGGCGCGATATGGACGAAGCCCGTTCCCGCATCGTCCGTCACGAAATCCGCCGACAGGGCCGGCACGTCGTAGTCGTAGCCCTGGCCGCGCAGCGGATGAGCGCAGACCGTGCCTGCCAGATCTGCGCGCCCTTGAGGCTGGCGAGTTCCTCGAGGGCCTCGATCCGGCGTCTGGGCCTTGCAAATCCGTCGAGCAGGTCTGCGGGCGACCACCAGCTTCTCGCCCACCTTGGCGAGGCTGTTCTCGGCGACCTCGGTCGACTCCACCACGACGTAGTCGATCTCGTCGCCATAGGCGACGGCCCGGTTGCCCGGCATGGTCCAGGGGGTGGTCGTCCAGATGACGATCGCCGCCCCCTCCAGCGCCGGATCGCCGGCTTTGACCACCGGGAAGCGGACATGGATCGTGGTCGAGGTGTGATCGTGATACTCGACTCTCGGCATCGGCCAGCGCGGTCTTCTCGACCACCGACCACATGACCGGGCGCGCGCCCTTGATACAGGCTGCCGTTCATCAGGAACTTGCCGATCTCGCGCGCGATCTGCGCCTCGGCCTTGAAGGTCATGGTCGTGTAGTGGTTGTCCCAGTCGCCGGTCACGCCCAGGCGCTTGAACTCCTCGCGCTGGATGTCGATCCACTTGTCCGCGAACTCGCGGCACTGGCTGGCGGAACTCGACCACCGGAACGGCGTCCTTGTCCTTGCCCTTGGACGCGGTACTCCTCCTCGATCTTCCATTCGATCGGCAGACCGTGGCAGTCCCAGCCCGGCACATAATTGGCGTGCGCTTGCCGGCCATCTGCTGGGTGCGGTTGACCACGATCCTTGAGGATCTTGTTCAGCGCGTGACCCATATGCAGGTGGCCGTTCGCATAGGGCGGGCCGTCATGCAGGATGAACGGCTCGGCCCCTTTGCGGACCTCGCGGATCCGACGGTCGAGGTCGATCTCCTTCCACCAGGCGAGAATCTCCGGCTCGCGCTTCGGCAGGCCGGCGCGCATGGGGAAATCCGTCTTCGGCAGGAACACCGTGCTCTTGTAGTCCGTCGTCATCTCGAACGTCCGTATGGTTGGGGAGCCGGGACCACAGGGATGATCAATGCCCCAGAAGCTCCCGCGCCTGAGCCGCATCGGCGCCGATCTGCGCCTTGAGCTCGTCCAGGCCGCCAAACTTCCGCTCCGGCCGGATAAAGTCAACCAATCTCACGCGCAGATCGCGGCCGTAGAGGTCGATTTCCTGGTCGAACAGATGCACCTCCAGCAGCACGCCGCGATCGTTGACCGTGGGGCGGAGGCCGAGATTCGCAACCCCGGGCATCCAGGTGCCCGCCCCCTGGCCGGACGTCAGCATGGCGCGCACCGCGTAGACGCCGAGGCGCGGGCAGAGCAGATCGCCGAGCCGCAGGTTGGCGGTTGGGAACCCGATGGTCCGGCCGCGGCGGTCGCCCTGCTCGACGGGGGCGGTGATCTCCCAGGGCGCGCCCAGGAGCGAGGCGGCCCCGCGCGGGTCGCCCTCCATCAGGCACTGGCGGATGCGGGACGAGGAATAGACCGCGCCGTCGCTCTCATGCACGGCGGCGACCTTGGTGGCGCCGAAGCCCTTATGCGCGGCGCGCTCCACCAGCATGTCCGGCGTGCCGCGCCGGCGATGCCCGAAATTGAAGTCGTAACCGATCACCACATGGCGCAGGCCGAGCCGGACGAGCAGCACGTCGTCGATGAAGGCCTCGGCGCTGAGCTGGGCGAAGTCCTGGTTGAACGGGAGCTCGAACAGGGTGTCAACTCCGAGATCCTCCAGCCGGGTCGCGCGGCCCTTCGACGTCGTCAGGCGGAACGGCTCCAGATTGGCCTGGAAGTACTGGCGCGGATGCGGCTCGAAGGTCACCACCGAGAGCGGCGCGTGCAGGTCGCCGGCGATCCGGGCCGCCTCGCCGATCACCGCCCGGTGACCGAGATGCACGCCGTCGAAATTGCCGATCGCCGCGACCGAGCCCCGGTGTCGGGGCTCCACGGCGTCGAGAGAGCGCAGAATTTCCACGGGACATCCCTTTCCGTCGGTCAGGCCGCTTTGCTTGCCGCCCGGGACGGTACAAGGATGGTGGCGTCGCCGTCGATCACGACCGTGCGTCCGACCCGGCAGCGCGAGCGGAAGGCGACCCGCTTCTTCTCGGCATTGATGTCCATGACCTCGACCGTGGTGGTCACCGTGTCGCCGATCCGCACCGGCGCGAGGAAACGGAGCGTCTGGGAGATGTAGACCGAGCCCTTGCCCGGCATCAGGGTGCCGAAGATCTTGGAGATGAAGGCCGCACCCAGCATGCCATGGGCGATCCGGCCCTTGAACATGGTCGTCTTGGCGTAGTCCTCGTCCAGATGCAGCGGGTTGTTGTCGCCGGAAACCTCGGCGAACTGCTCGATCATATCCTCGGTGACCACGCGCTCGTAGTCGGCCGTCATGCCGACGGCGAGATCCTCAAGGAAATACTGGCCGACTTCCCCAGCGCTTCCGTCGCTCATGCGTCCCTCTCCCAGGCTCTTCCACCGCTTATGCTGCAGCGCGAAATCAGTGGCCGGGACTATACAGCCGGGGAGAAAGGGCCTCAAGCGAGGGCGGCACGGCCCGGTCGCCGCCCCATCAACCCGACTTCGCCGTCGCCGGGGCGGCCGCCTAGGCCTCCGGATCGATCGGAGAGAAGTCGACCGTTGGGAACAAGGCGTAGAGCGCCCGAACCTGTTCCTTGATGCTCGGGTCGACAGAATCGTGGTTGCGGTCGCCGCCGGTGCGGAACCGCACGGCCCTCGGATCGGTCTTGGCGAGGGCGCCCGACCGTGCCGCAGCGTCCTCCAACCTGTCGCGGTCGACCGGCAAGCCCACATGCCGCAGCACGCGTTCGGCGGCCGCGATCCAGTCGCCGCGGTTTTCCTCGTAGGACATGACCAGCACGCGGTTCGTCAGCGACGCCGTATGTGTCCAACTCGCGAACATCTCCACATAGTGGAACGCCATCCGCAACACCGCGGCGTTAAGGGCAGCAGCTCCGCTTGGGGGCCGATACGGCAAGCCGTAAACCGTATTCTGCATGTGATCCGCGTAACTCAGGAGGCTGGTGAAGATGTTTCGGTGGACGAAGACCGGCGCTATCCCGAACAGCGCGCACCGGGCAAGACACGTCGGATGCCCGGCGAGATGCCCCCGGGCGATCGCCGGCGTGCGGGCAGCCCGATCGAACAGCCTGTAATCGAAATGGACACCGTTCGGGGTGGCGAGGGGCGACAGATTCCAGTTCGGGCGGCCCGTATAGTCTCCCAGAATGGTGTTGAGAAACGTCGAACCCGATTTCGGAAACGGGAACAGGAAGATTGAGCTTTCCTGGATCGGGCGCCATCCCGTGTCGTCAAGTTCAAGGAAACTCCGGAAGAAAACGAGAGCGTCGGGATGCATATCCGGAAAATAGGTGGCGATGAACCTCTCGCAGATGCCGTAGTTGAACGGCTTGATGAGCTCAGCCGCTAAATCGCCCCCCCCCCCCCCGCGCGTGCCGACCAATATTGCGGTCGCAATCGTCTTGTCAGACGACGTATCACGGGAATCGGCGAGGACTTGAGCCGCCTCCGAGACCATACCCTTCGCGTGCAACCGCAGAGCCCGCCTGATCTGATCGTTGGCCAGTGCCCCTCTGATATCGCTCCGTTCGGCCAGTATGTTCATCGCACTGTTTTACCGCTTATGAAGCACCACCCGCATTCTGTCACAATTCTAGGGTGAATACCATGATAGCAATACGTCTATTCCATTCCTTAATTTTACAAACTGTACGCATTGGTATTGTCGCTGCCGTCTCATGCAGTCATTGAAATCCGTCGTCCGTCAGATGCTCCTTGATCCCGGTCCCGCGCCGTGCGATCCGGCCGCCATGGCCGCACCGATCATCGATCTCGACTCCGTCGACAGCACGAACCTGGAGGCCCGCCGCCGAATTGCCGGGGGCGCGACCGGCGGCACCATCGTCACCGCCTGGGAGCAGACGGGGGGCCGGGCACGCCGGGGCCGGACCTGGACCAGCCCGCCGGGCAACCTGTACTGGAGCCGGATCGACTATCCCGCACCCGGCTGGCCGCCGGTCTGGGGCCTATCCATGGTCTGCGGCCTGGCGGTGCTCGATCTCGCCCGCGCCGCCCTCCCGGACAGCGTGCCGGTATCCCTGAAATGGCCGAACGACGTTCTTGTGGGGGGCGCGAAAGTGGCCGGTATCCTATTGGAAAGCGGCGAGAGCGACGGCCGTGCCTGGGTAATCTGCGGCATCGGCGTCAACCTCGTCTCCGCCCCGGCGGGCGGCCTGCTCTACGCCGCCACCGACCTGCGCTCCGCCGGTGCGCGGGAGATCGACCGCGACCGGGCGGTCACCGACCTCGCGGGCCATTTCGAGCGGCGCCTCGAGGCCTATCTGACCGGCGGCCTGCCGGCGATCCGGACGGCCGTCCTCGACCATCTGGCCAGGATCGGCGCCCCGATCGTCGCCCGGATCACCGACGATCCCGACCGGGACGTCACCGGTATCCTGCGCGGACTCGACCCCCAGTGTCGGGCCGAGATCGAGACCGCCGACGGGACCGTGCGGGCGATTTCCGCCGGCGACCTGTTCTTCGGGCCGCGCGAGGCGTGAGCGGGCGCCACGAGTTCCATCCCTGGACAGCACTGCAGGGTCTCCTCACATCAGCAGTTGGGGTGACAGGGGCAGCACCGCGTCGTAGGAAGATGTGACGCAAGAACCTCAAGCAGTCAAACTCTCAGGGAGTGCCGCCATGCCGATGTCCGCCGATCTCGTGAAAGCCGCCGCGACCACTTTGCTGGACCATCGCGCCCGCAAGGCGACCCTGGACGCCCTGCCGGGCGAGCAGAAGCCGGAGACGCTGGACGACGGCTATGCGATCCAGGCGGAGATGATCGAGATGCGCGCCGCCGACGGCGCCGCCTCCATCGGCTACAAGATCGGCGCGACCAACGCGGGCGCCCGCGAACTGCTCGGCCTGCCGGACATGTTCTGGGGGGTGCTGCTGTCCACCATGACGACCGAGAGCCCGGCGGCCTTCCCGAGCAAGGACCTGTACATCCGGGTCATCGAGCCGGAAATCGCCCTGCGCTTCGGCAAGCCGCTGGACGGGCTGAAAAAGACGATCACCGAGGCGGACGTGATCGACGCGGTGGACGCGGTGCTGCCGGCGATCGAGATCGTCGACACGCCGTTCGGCGCCGGCTGGACCAAGGCGGGCGGCGCCTCGCTGATCGCCGATGACGGCGCCCACGGCTTCTGGATCATGGGCGCGCCGGTCGAAGGCGCCAAGGACATGGACCTGCCGGGCCTCGCGGTCGCGCTGACCGCCGACGGCCAGACCGTGCGCGAGGGCAAGGGCGGCAACGTCGAGGGCGGCCCCTTCGCCGTCACCGCCTGGCTGATCAACGAGATCGCCAAGCACGGCAAGTCGATCGCGGCCGGCGAGTACGTCACCACGGGCTCCACCACCCCGCCCTACCCGGCCCAGCCGAACGAGACCATCGTCGCCGATTTCGGCCCGCTCGGCACGGTCAAGGTCGACTTCACCTGACCTGACGGCGCCGGAACCCTCCGGCTCCACCGACACCCGACCTTCACCCAACACTCCCCGGCCCTGTGCCGGGAAAAGGTGTCATTGGCCCGATTGGTGGGGCGCCTATCCCCAGCCCATCCGCCCGGCCCGGGCCTCACCCCGGCACAAGGCCGGGGAGTGGGTTGAGGGTGAGGGAAGAGGCGGGGCCGGCGGCGCCTCAGGTCCCCGGGCGCGGGTCGATGGGGATGCCGGACTGGAGTCCCGCCGCCGCCTCGTACAGAGCCGCCGCACTCAACAGATCCGCCTCGCCGCACGGCCGGCCGGCGATCTGCAGGCCGACCGGCAGCCCGTCGGCGGTGAACCCGGCGGGCACCGACATGGCCGGGCAGCTCGCGCAGGTGAAGGCGTAGGCCACGGTGCACCACTCGATATAGTTCGAGAAGGTATGGCCGTTGCACTCCTCGACATAGCGGTGCTCGACCGGATAGGGCGGCACGATCGTCGCCGGCGACAGGACCAGATCGTAGGTGCGGTAGAACTGCTCCACCCGGTGATAGAGACGGCCGCGGGCGAGTTCCGCCTGGGCGATCTCCTCCATGGTCAGGGCCAGGCCCTTCTCGATGTTCCAGACGACCTCCGGCTTCAAAAGGTCCCGGTTGACTCTCCAGCAGGGCCTTCTTCGAGGCGGCGAACTGCATGGCCCGCAGGGTCTGGAACACCATCTGCACGTCGGAGAAGTCCGGGCTCGCCTGCTCGACGATGCAGCCCATGTCCTCGAACACCTTGGCCGCCTTCTCGACGATGGCGGCGACCTCGGCGTCGACCGGCGTGATCCCGCCGAGATCGGTGGAGAGCGCCACCCGCTTCGGCAGGCGCTTCGCCTTCACCGCGTCGGTGAAGGATTCCTCCGGCCGGGCCAATGAGATCGGATCGACCGGATGCTGTCCCGCCATCGCGTCCAGCATCAGCGCCACGTCCGGCACGTTCCGCGCCATCGGCCCCTCGACCGACATGGTCATGAACGGCAGATCCGACGGCCCGTGGGCGACCCGGCCGGGGCTGGGACGGAAGCCGACGATGCCGCAGAAGCTCGCCGGGTTGCGCAGGCTGCCCCCGAGATCGGAGCCGCTCGCCAGCCAGGCCGTGCCCGAGGCCAGGGCCGCCGCCGATCCGCCGGAGGAGCCGGCGACGCTGCGCGCCGTGTTCCACGGATTCACCGTGCGGCCGAAAACCTCGTTGAAGGTGTTGGCGCCGGCGCCGAATTCCGGGGTGTTGGACTTGGCGTAGACCACGCCGCCCTCGGCCTCCAGCATCTCGACGGTCACGTCGGAGCGCTCGGGGATGTTGTCCTTGAAGATCGGCGAGCCGTAGGTGGTCAGCACGCCTTCGGTCGCGGTCAGGTCCTTGATCGCCACCGGCAGACCGGCGAGCACGCTGTCCTTCGGCGCCGCGGCGGCCCGCTCCCGCGCCCGGTCGAGGCACAGGGTCGGCAGGGCGTTGATGGTGCCGTCGACCGCCTCGATGCGCTGCGCCAGCGCGTCCAGGAGGTCGCCGGTGGTGACCTCGCCCTTCTTCAGAAGGGAAACGATCTCGGTGGCGGTCTTGGGAATCAGGTCGGCGACGGACATGGGCAGCAGCTCCGGACAGGTGGGGCCGCTATCGGACAGCGCCCGGCGGCGATTGGCAACCGCCGGAATGCACGGCTCGGTCTGCTAAGCGGTGGTGCGAGGGTCCACGAAGGGCAGGCCCACGTAGTTCTCGGCCAGGGTCTTCTGCGCGGATTCCAACTCCAAGAGGTACTCGAGCTCGGCCCGATGCACCCGCCGCTCGAAGGCCGGCTCAGTGTCGAAATTGTGCAGCTGGGTGGAGAACCACCAGGAGAAGCGCTGCACCTTCCACACCCGCGACAGGCAGGCGGCACTGTAGCCGTCGATCCCGGCGGTCGAATTCTCTCGGAACAGGTCGATCAGCGCCCAGGACAGAATCCGCACGTCGGCAGCGGCCAGATTCAGCCCCTTGGCCCCGGTGGGCGGCACGATATGGGCGGCGTCGCCGGCCAGGAAAAGCCGGCCGTGGCGCATCGGCTCGGCGACGAAGCTGCGCAGCGGCGCCACGCTCTTCTCGATGGCCGGGCCGGTCCGCATGGTGGCGGCCGCCGCGTCGCCGAAGCGGGTCCTGAGCGCGTCCCACAGGCGCTCGTCCGGCCAGTCGGCCGCGTCGGTATCGAGCGGGCATTGGATATAGTACCGGCTGCGGGTCTCGCTGCGCATGGAGGCGAGCGCGAACCCGTCCGGGTGGGTGGCGTAGATCAGCTCGTGGCTGACCGGCGGCACATCCGCCAGGATGCCGAGCCAGCCGAAGGGATAGGCCCGCTCGTAGATTCGCAGCACGCTGGCGGGAATGCTCCGGCGCGACACGCCGTGAAACCCGTCGCAGCCGGCGATCACGGCGCAGTCGACCGTATGGGCGGCGCCGTCCTTCTCGTAGGTGACGCGCGGCCGGTCGGTGTCGATGTCGTGAAGGGCGACGTTCTCCGCCTCGAAAACCAGCGGCGCGCCGGAAGCGAGCCGGGCGGCGATCAGGTCCTTGGTCACCTCGGTCTGGCCGTAGACGGTCACCGTCTTGCCGCCGGTGAGCGCTTCCAGATCGATGCGGTGACGCAGGCCGTCGATGCAGATGTCGAAGCCGGTATGGATCAGGCCCTCGGCCTTGAGCCGGTCGCCCACCCCGGCCTCGACCAGCAGGTCCACGGTCCCCTGCTCCAGGACTCCGGCCCGGATCCGTCCCTCCACGTAGTCCCGCGACCGGCGCTCGAGGATCACGGTGTCGATCCCCGCCAGATGCAGGAGCTGGCCGAGCAGGAGTCCCGCCGGCCCGCTGCCGATGATCGCGACCTGTGTCCGCATGGCGACCGTCTCCCGGTTATTGTTCGTGGGCGAATGGTCTAGAACGCGGCCAGAACCTCGTCCACCGTCTTGATCTCCGCCAGCACGCGCATCGCCGCCAGGGCCGCGTCGTGTTGCGCCTCCGTTGCGGTCGCGCAGGCGTCGGACGCTACGGTCACGTCATAGCCGATATCGGTCGCGTGGCGCACCGTGCCCTCCACGGTGTAGGCCGTCGACACGCCGCAGCAGATCAGATGCCGGGCCCCGAGCTTGAACAACACCTGGGCGAGCGTTGAAATCCTGGAACCCGCTGTTGCGGGTGTGGGTCACCACATGCTCGACCCCGACCGGTCCGAGCCCCTCGACGAACTCGGTGCCCCAGCTCCCCTCCTTCCACGCGCCCAGTTCCAGCCATTCGCGGATCAGCGGCGTGTTCACGATGACGTCGCGATACGCCGGATCGACGGCAAGCCGCACGTGGACGATGGGCACGCCCGCCGCGCGCGCTCCCGCGAACAGACGCTTGGCGTTGTCGAGTCGCTGCCAGCGCCAGTCGGCGTCGGCGGCGATGCCGACCTTCACCTTCCCGTCCGGATGGCAGTTTTCGTTCTGATAGTGGTTCGCGACGATGACGGTCTCTGGCATGGGCTCGCTCCACTCTTCTGCGTGGGAAATCGCTCGGGGTATCAGGCGCCCGCCGACCCTATCGCTCCAGATTGAGCCCTATCCGCGCCGCCGTCGCCATCACCATCTCGGCCAGGACCGGCAGGCGGGCGTCCGGGAAGCGGGCGACGGGGCCGGTGACGCTGATGGCGCCGACCACCGTGCCGTGGCGGCGGATCGGGGCGCCGACGCAGCGCACGCCCGGATTGCGCTCCTCGTCGTCGACCGCATAGCCGCGCGCCCGGCAGACCGCCAGGTCCCGCGCCAGGCGGATCCGGTCGGCGATGGTGTTCGGCCCGAACCGGGGCAGACGTCCGGCGTCGAGCAGGTCGGCGATCAGCAGGTCGCGCCCGGCCTCGTCCAGGGTCGACAGGATCGCCTTGCCGGTGCTGGTGCAGTGCGGCGGCTCGCGCTCGATGCGGACGATCTCGTTACGCGCGCCCTCCATCTCCCGACGCTCGATCGAGACCACGTTGCGGCCATCGAAGACGCAGATATGCACCGCTTCGCCGCTCTGCCGGGCCAGGGTCTCGGCCGGGCCGCCGGCATGACGCATGAGGTCGATATCGGCCAGCACGACCCCGCCCAGCGCCAGGAGGCGGAAACCGAGCCGGTAGGCGTCGCGGCGTCCGTCCTGCACCAGGAATCCGATCTCGCGCAGCGCGGCGAGCTGGCGGTGGACAGTGGTCTTCGGCAGGCCGGTGCGCTCGGCGATCTCCGCCAGGGTCAGCCGGCCGGTCTCCCGGGTGAAGCAGTCGAGCACCGCGGAGGTTTTGCGCAGGGACTTCATCGGGCGAACGCCAGCACGAACTGTTCCGAATA
The DNA here is from genome assembly GCA_048983575.1 of Thalassobaculum sp. GTDB lineage: Bacteria > Pseudomonadota > Alphaproteobacteria > Thalassobaculales > Thalassobaculaceae > Thalassobaculum. Next base: position 545,743 of record JBLZTD010000001.1, read on the forward strand.
ACGGAATTCATGGAACGCCATCGTTCTCCGCTCCGCAAGATGCAGCGAGTATTCGGGGCATCGTCACCGGTACCGGCCGCCCCATTCCACAATAAAGAACGCGCCGGGCCCTTTTCAGGAGGACATCCCATGGCCGAGCTCGCCGGCGTCATCCCGCCGTCCACCACGCCCTTCGACGCCCAGGGCGCCATCGACTTCGAGGCGGCCGGAAAGCAGATCGACTGGCTGATCAGGGAGGGGGCGGCCGGGGTCGCCGTCGGCGGCTCCACCGGCGAAGGCCACACCCTCGACGCCGAGGAGACCCGTGATCTGGTCGCCGCCGCCACCGAGGCCGCCGCCGGCCGGGTCCCGGTGGTCGCCGGCATCATCTGCGACAGCACCCGCGAGGCGGTCCGCCGGGGGAGGCTGGTGGCCGACCTGAACCCGGCCGCCCTGCAGGTGACGCCGGTGCATTACCTCTTCAGGCCGAGCGACGACGACATGGTCGAGCATTTCCGCACCATGGCCGGCGAGACCGGGCAGAAGATCATCATCTACAACGTGGTGCCCTGGACCTACCTCTCCCCCGCCCTGCTGCTGCGGATCTTCGACGCGGTGCCGGAGGTGATCGGGGTCAAGCAATCGGCGGGCGACCTGAAGCTGTTCGCCGATCTGATGATGGACGTGAAGCCGGGCAAGTCGATCTTCAGCGCGGTCGACGCCCTGATGTATCCGTCCTATGCCATGGGCGCGCACGGCTCGATCGCCGCCATCCTCGCCGCGGCACCGGGCGCGTCGGTGAAGCTCTGGGATCTGGTGAAGGCGGGCGACCACGCGGCGGCGCTCGACCTGCACTGGAAGCTGCTCAGGACCTGGAACGCGCTGCTGCCGCACGACAATCTTCCGGCGGCGACGAAATACGCCCAGGCCCTGCAGGGCGTGCCGTCCGGCCTGCCCCGCCAGCCGATGGCCCCGGCGAGCGCGGAACAGAAGAAGGCGATCGAGGCGGCGCTCAAGAGGTTGGGGGCGATCTGAGGGGCGGTGTGGACCATAAAAAGGGCCGGTGCTGCGATGGCACCGGCCCGTTCAATTCCGTCGCGGCCCCGGACCGTTTCCGGGGCGACGTACCGCGCCAGGGCGTTACTGCGGCTGCGGGACGTAGCGCAGGTACGGCTTCTCGGCGCGCCAGCCGTTCGGAAACTTCTCCTTGGCCTTCTCGTCGTTCAGCGCCGGCACGATGATGACCTCGTCGCCGTGCTTCCAGTTCACCGGGGTGGCGACCTGGTGCTTGGCGGTGAGCTGCATGGAGTCGATGACCCGCAGCACCTCGTCGAAGTTGCGGCCGGTGCTCATCGGATAGACCAGGATCAGCTTCACCTGCTTGTCCGGGCCGATGACGAAGACGTTACGGACCGTCGCGTTATCCACGGCGGTGCGGCCCTCGGAGGTCTCGCCGGCCCCTTCCGGCAGCATGCCGTAGAGCTTGGAGACGTTCAGGTCGGTGTCGCCGATCATCGGGTAGTTCGGCTTCGCGCCCTGGGTCTCCTCGATATCGGCGGCCCACTTGGCGTGGTTGTCGACGTTGTCGACGCTGAGACCGATGATCTTCACGCCCCGCTTGTCGAACTCGGGCTTCATCCGGGCCATGTAGCCGAGCTCGGTCGTGCAGACCGGGGTGAAGTCCTTGGGGTGGGAGAACAGCACGCACCAGCTGTCGCCGATCCAGTCGTGGAAGGAGATCTCGCCCTCGGTGGTCTTGGCGGTGAAATCCGGAGCTGTCTGGCCGATCTTGAGAGTCATTGGGTCACTCCATCGTTTTCAGCATCACGCGCGGGGTTTCCCGCCGCGTCTCGTCAAAGCGGTCATCTGCCCTGGGGCGGCCGGCCCCCTTGGGATCGGGGACGGCGACCCGATCGGGTCACCCTGGTGAGCATTTACGGGCCTGAAGTATCACGGGTAGGTGATAAGTGTTAGCCTCGTTTCAAGCCGTTTCCATGGCGTTCCAGCCCGATCCCACCGATACCCGAACAGGAGACCCGACCGTGGCGACTTTCGCACCCGACGATCTGCGCGCCCTCATCGCCGACGTGTTCATCAAGTCCGATGTGGCGCCGGACATCGCCGGCGTGGTCGCGGACGCCCTGGTCCGGGCCGAGGCGGACGGGATCTCCAGCCACGGGGTCGCCCGCGTGCCGCCCTACGCCGAACAGGCCAAGAACGGCAAGGTCGACGGCCATGCGCGGCCGACCGTGACCCGCAGCGCCGCCGCCGTGCTCGACGTCGACAGCCGGATCGGTTTCGCCTTTCCCGCCATTCGCGAAGGGCTCGACCGGGCGGCCGAGATCGTCGGCGAGACCGGCATCGTCGCCGTCTCGATCAAGCACAGTCACCATTTCGGCGTCGCCGGGCACCACGTGGAGGACGCCGCCAACCGAGGGCTGGTGGCGCTCGCCTTCTCCAACACCCCGGCGGCGATCGCCCCCTGGGGCGGCAAGACGGCACTGTACGGCACCAACCCGATCGCCTTCGCCTCGCCACGCGGCGACGGCAAGGCGCCACTGGTGATCGACCTGTCGGTCTCCACCGTCGCCCGCGGCAAGGTGGTGCTGGCGGCGAATACAGGCGAGGCGATTCCCGACGACTGGGCCCTCGACGCCGACGGCAACGCCACGACCGATGCGGAGGCGGCCCTGGTCGGGTCCATGGCGCCGCTCGGCGGGCGCAGCGCCGGGGCAAAGGGGGCGGCGCTCGGGCTGATGATCGAACTGCTGTGCGGCGCCCTCACCGGCTCCAATTTCGGCTACCAGGGGTCGTCCTTCTTCGAGCCGACCGGCGCCCCGCCGTCCATCGGCCACCTGATCCTGGTGATGGATCCCAAGGCGTTCGGAGGCGGTGCCGACTTCGCCACCCGATCCGAGGAGATGTTCGCCGAGATCCTGAAACAGCAGGGAACCCGGCTGCCCGGCGACAGCCGGCTGGCGAAGCGGGCCGCCGCGCCCGGCGGGATCACGATCCCGGATGCGCTCGCCGATGACTTGAAAGCCCGTGCCGACGTATAAGCGAAGCGGTCGGGGACGACGCTGGGGACCGGCAATTGCGAGCGTAGGAGACTTGCGTGAACGTAGAGCTTACCGAATTGCGTGATCAGGTGATGGAGATCCTCACCACCTACGGCCTCGAGGTTCTCGGTGCCGTCACCATTCTCATCGTCGGCTGGATCGTGTCCGGCTGGGCCAAGGCCGGAACCCGCCGGGCGCTCGGCCGGGTCCACTGGATGGACGAGACGGTCCGGCCGATCTTCGCCTCCATCGTCGGCTATCTGGTTCTCATCATCACCCTGATCGCGGTGCTGAACCAGTTCGGCGTGCAGACCGCCTCGATCATCGCCGTGCTCGGCGCCGCCGGCCTGGCGGTCGGTCTGGCACTGCAGGGCACGCTGTCGAACGTGGCGGCCGGGGTCATGCTGCTGTTCCTGCGGCCGTTCAAGGTCGGCGATTTCGTGGAGGCCGGCGGCGCCAGCGGCACGGTCAAGGAGGTCGGCCTGTTCAACACCGAGCTGGCGACGGCGGATAATGTCTACATCGTCGTGCCGAATTCCGCGATCTTCAGCCGGGACATCTCCAACTACTCCCGCTATGCGACGCGGCGCCTGGATATCGCGGTCGGAGTCGCCTATGACGCCGACCTGACAAAGGCGATGCAGGTGTTGAAGACCACCCTCGACGCCGACGGGCGCGCGCTGGCGGATCCGGCCCCCCAGGTCATGGTGATGGAATTGGGTGACAGTGCGATCACCCTGAACCTGCGCTTCTGGGTCAACGCCGCCGATCTGTGGCCGTGCAAGTGGGATATGAACAAGGCGGTCAAGGAAGCGCTGGACGCCGCCGGAATCGAGATCCCGTTCCCGCAGCGGGTCCTGCACATGAAGACGGATGCATCGGGCGCCTGATCCGGCGGTTTCTCAGCCGAGCGTCACCGGGTCGCGGAGCAACGCGACCCGGTAGGTGCCGATCCGCCGGAACCCGATCGCCTCGTAGGCCTTGGCACCGGCCGGGGACTGGGTGAACAGGACCGCGCGCCGGACACCGCTCTCCCGCGCGGATGCCAGGGTGGCGGCCAGCAGATACCGGGCGTAGCCGCGGCTTCGGTGTTCGGGCGGGGTCCAGACCGGGCCGATCTGCACGATCTCCGGCAGGGTCGCGTTGAAGCCCGACAGGCACACCGGCCGGGCGTCGTCGATGAGCACCCAGAGGGTCTTGGAGGCCATGAAGGCATCGACCCGGTCGGCGACCACACTTTCGAGTTCGGGACCCGGGAACTTGCCCGAAGCCTCGATCTCGTAAGCCCGGATCCAGTCGCTCAGAAGGTCGCGGCCGGCCTCCCGCGCGACCACGATCCTGAGGGCGTCGTCCGCCTCGATCCGCGGCACCCGCAGATCGTCGAGCCCGAGCGCGTAGAGCGCCTCGCAGGCGTGAAGGGCGCAGTTCTCCTCCGTCCCGCCGACGAGATCCAGCACCGCCTGAACCTGATCGTCGTTGCCCAGGGCGCCGGCGATCGGGCGATCGGCTTCAGATGCCAGGGCGTCGATCAGCGCGGACAGGGTGGGGGCTTCCGGCGCCTGGACCAACACGTTGCCGTTCCAGCAATGGGCGATCAGTCCAGTAAGTCCGTCACCGGCTCCGAAGGCTCCCCAGTATCGAGCCGAGCCGCGTCGGCCCGAATACTCGAGCCCCGCGTTCCGGACGTTGTTCAGCAGAAACATGCTGGAATCGGCGTGCCGCAGGAGAAACGCGTTCACCGCCTCCAGATCGCCGTCCGAAAGGTCCCTGACACGAAGGCTGGCGATGGACATGAGGCTCGATCCCAGATGACGGCTGCCGGCGGTCCCGCTCACCGCCGCGTCCAACCATCGCCCCTCGATCGCCGAGGCGCCAGCCCCGTATCGGCCGCTCCCGTCAGTAGCTGCGTTCCAGCTTCAGCCAGCCGCGCCGGTCGCGGGAGGTCAGCACCACGTCGCGCACACCGGAGCCGCCGAGAACCTTGAGCGGCACCTCCACCCCGGCCGGGCCGAGGGCCCGGACCTTTCGCCAGAGCTGCTCCATGTCGCCGACCGGCTCCCCACCGATCCCGAGGATCACGTCACCGGGACCAATGCCGGCGGTCTGGGCCGGGCCGCCCTGGGCCACCCGGCTGACCACCAGGGCGCCGTTCACCTCGTCCGGATAGAGGCCGATCCAGGGCTGGGCCGGCGTCGTGGCACGGCCGAAGGCGAGGAGATCGCCGAGAATCGGCGGCAGGAGATCGACCGGGACGTAGAGATTGCCGGGCAGGCCGCCGCCGATATCCGCCAGGATCAGCGAGCCCACGCCGACGAGACGCCCGTCGGTCGCGAAGAGGGCGGCGCCGCCGAAATTCGGGATCGGCGGAGATGTGTAGAGCGCGTCCTCGAGCAGGTATTCCCAACCGCCGGCGAAGGACCGGATGCCGACCAGGACGGTGGAGCGGGCGTAGCCGGGGCCGGCGGCCAGCAGGGTCTCGCCCTCGGACAGCCGTTCCACACTGCCGAGCCGGGCCGGCGTCGCCTCCAGGGGCGCCAGGGCACGGACCAGGCCGAATCCGGTCTCGTGGTCGTAGGCGACAGTCTCCGCCGGAAATCCAATTCGCGGCCGAGTCGACCACCCACACCGCATCGGATTCCATGATGAGATAGCCGATGGTGAGCACCAGACCGCTTGAGTCGATCAGGATGCCGCCGCCGACCCGATTGGTGCCGAGGGAGTCGGCCGTGCGGGCGTCGGCGGGGACGGCACTATGGATTTCAACGACGGCGTTCAACGGGTTGTCGTCGGCCCGCGTCGCCGCGAGGGGGGCAGACAGCAGCAGGACAGCCATCAAGAAGGCGAATCTACGCATGGCACACCTCCTCATTCTCATTCCGACAAGGGTAGGCTGCCGGGGCCGGCCGTCCAGTCGGCGCGTGTCGATTTCTCAAAAGCTTGATATCGTGTGGCTTCGGGGCTCGTGCGTCCTGGGCCGGGTGTCCGGCGCCGGGAGGCGGGCGAACGGGGCATGCGCGCGGGAGACGGCGATGGCACGCGGACAGGACTACGTGAAGGCGAAAGCGCTCGAGGCGGTCGAGGCGGCCGACGGCAACCGGCACGAGGCGGCGCTGCTGCTGCGGGTCTGGGCCGACGCGGACGACAAACTGTACCGCGCCCTCACCGCCCCGCTGATGGCCAACCTGACCGCGCTCGCCGTGCAGCGCGCCACGGGGGCGTCGGACGGCCGTCAGATCGGCGGCAGCGGCGCCAAGAAGAAGGGGGCCAAGGGCCGCAAGCAGCCGATCGCCGAGGCCGACCTCCTGGCGGCTATCGGCTCGCGTACCGGCCAGACCATGTCGAGCTATCGTCAGTCGGCGGCCCCGCCGGCCCAGGGCAGTGCCCGGCACAAGCAGGCGGTCACGCTCCTGGCCTCGGCCTACCGCCGCAAGCCGTCGAGTTGACCGTCCGGGCGGCTCCGCTCAGGGTGCCGCCGCGAGTCCCGCCACAAATCGGAGAGACGCCCGGTCAGGCCGGGCGCGCCTTCACCATGTTCTCGTAGAGATTGGCGATATAGGTCGGGTCCGCGCCGATCTGCTGATTGGTGCGCGACCGGTGCTCCGCCGTTTCGGCCACACCCGCGCTGATCATGTTGGGCGCCGCCTCGTCCGGGCAGATCGCCAGGCCGGTCTTCTCCAGGCTCGCCATGATCTCCTGGCTCTGCTTGCGGAAGCGCTGGAACGACGAGTCGAACTTGCCCGAGTCCTTCTTTCCCGGGCTCGACGCGCGCGACAGGGCCATGGAGAAGATGTCGAGGATCAGGTTCGCGTTCCGCGTCTCGATCCATTCGGTGACCATCGCGCCCCAGACGGCGCTCACATACGTGCGGGAGGCCGAGGCCATCATGCCCTTCGACAGGGTCTGATCGGCGGCCTGCACCATGGCATCGGTCGGCGAACGCGGCACGATGACGAACCCGGCCAGCGTCAGCGAACTCGATCACCTCCTCGGCGTCCTTGCGGTAGTTCTCCCACTCGTTCTCGATCAGGAACGAGCCGAGAAAGTCCACTTCGTTGTTCTGGACATTATTGAGAAAGCGCGCGAATTCCTTCGCGAAATACTCAACGACGGACGGCTGCTGATTTACCTGTGCCGCGTTCCTGCCACGCATCGCTGTCATCCTACCCGGTTCGGCACGAGGCGTTCAGGCCGCTCTCCGGCCCTCTTCAGCCTCCGTACCCCAACTCTTCCTCGCAAGGTCTCGCGGACGGCTCATTCACCGACGACGACCTATGCCACATCGCCATAATAAGCGACAAGGATGCCGGCACGTGTCCAAAAAGACGATGCCGGTCTGTAATGTCATTCTAACATCTCAGCTTACCTGTCGTCGCGAACTATAGACATCATGCGAATTTTTTGAAGTACGAACAACTCCGAATTTAAAAATTGCCTCTTGCCGCGTGGCGGTTCACCGGGTGACACGGGGCTTCAGAAAGCGCGGCGGCGAGGGAATCACCACGCGATCCTGGGTCTCGCGGAGGTCCTGCCAGTCGCGCGCGGTGTCGCGCACGTTCTCCCGCACGGGGGTCCGCCGCGGCTCCGCCGACTGGGCCCGAAGCCGTCGCGCCCGGCGGCTGGCATCGTCGCCGATGCTGGACCGTTGCCAGGGTGGCAGCGCGTCGAACGCCGCCGTCGCGGTCCGCAGATCGGCGCGGCGACCGGAGCGGAACGCCCGGTTGACCTCGCGCGCCACAATGCTGCCGGCGCCAAGCTCGGCATTCACGGTCTCCGACAGCACGCCCAGCGCACGGCGATCCAGCGGGTCGATCTCAGACATCCGTTTCCCACCCAGAGATCACATCCAAGCCGATTCGATCCAATCCGAACGGCCGGGAAACAGTAGTCCAGCGGACGCCAAAAGTCAGCCTCCAACGCGCCACGGGCCGGACCCCCTGCGGTCATTCCTCCTTGAATTTCGTGCGGACCGCCGAGAACGCCTTGAGGACCGCCGCCTCGGTCGGACCGCCCCGACCGGTGATACGGTTGGCCAGCACCACATAGAGCGCATCGATATGGAGATCGATGATGTCGACGCGTCGCCGGTCCAGCCCGTTCATGCCGGTCACGAAGTCGTTGAGCGACTTGCCGATGGCGGTCAGCAGATCGTAGCCGATGGTCCCGCCGGCGCCCTTGATCTCGAGAGAGTTCATGTAGACGAGCGCCAGTGTCTGAGCCTCCTGCTCCGGACTTTCGCCGGCATCGCGCAACGCCTTGCGCATGGCGACAAGCCGATCGGCGATGTCGGCGGTGAAGTTGTCACGCGCCTTATGCACGACCTGCTCGAGCTTCTGCACCATCGCCGGAGAGAGCTTGAGGTCGAACCCCTTGGAATAATTGACCGCCTTGCGCCGGAGGTCGGGGCGCGGAGGGATGATCTGTGCCCGCCGCGCCATCAGTCGATGTGCCGCCGGTCGGGACCGTCGTAGTCGACTTGCCGGCGCCGCCGGTCCGGACCGAAGTATCCGTCCACATTCACGAAAGCGCGGGGGCGGGCGATCACCGCCACCAGCCTCCGGTAAAGTCCCTCCACATTGAACGGTTTCGCCAGAAATTCGGTGACGCCGCGGTCGCGCGCCCGCATGACGTATTCCTCCTCGGAATTCGCCGTCAGCATGATGATCGGGGTCATGCGGTCCGGCAAATCGCCGGCCGTTCGGACCCAGTCGATCAGGTCGATCCCGTTCTCCGGCTCCATGTAGTACTCGGTGATGATGATATCGACCGGCTCGCCGCGCAGCACGTTGCGCGCGCGTTCCACCGAAGTGACGCTGCGGACGCGCGTCACTTCGAGCATGGCAAGGATATCGCGGATGAGCTGGGTCGACAGTTTGTTCTGATCGACGATAAGAAAGCTCACCTTGGAGAAGTCGATTTTTTCGGGCATGCGCGCGCCGTTTCTCGGCCTCTCCAGTGATCCCTTCAATCAGGCGCAAAGATAAGCGGGCTGCGGCGATATGTAAATCTATGCGCGGCCCGACCCGGCCCGTTCCCGGCGTTTGCGTCCGTCCGGTTTACTTCCGTCTGGCGCCCGGCCAGGATCGCCGCCATGACCGATGACACCATCCCCGTCTGCCAGGCCGCAGACCCGACCCCGCGTGCACCCGGCTTCGCCGTGCCGGCCGGGGCGACTGACTGCCACTTTCACGTGTTCGGCCCGGCCGACCGTTTCCCCTACACGCCGAACCGGACCTACACGCCGCCGGATCATCCGGCCGATGCGTACCGACACCTGATCGGCACCCTGGGGGTCAGCCGCTGCGTGACCATCCACCCCAGCGTCTACGGCACCGACAACGCCATCACCGAATGGCTGCTCGAGGAGGCCGCCGGCTGGGACGGGATCGACATGCGCGGGATCGCCGTTCTGGACGCCGGAATCGACGACGCTTCCCTGTACCGGCTCGACCGGCTCGGCGTGCGCGGCGTGCGCTACAACCTGCTGTACAAGGGCGGACCGCCGGCTGAGGAGATCCGGACCATGGCGAACCGGATCGCCGAGATGGGCTGGCACATCCAGTTCCTGGTCGACGTCTCCACCTTCGACCTCTCGACCTATGCCGACCTGCCGGTCGAGCTCGTCGTCGATCACATGGGCCACATGGACCCCGCCAAAGGGATGGAGGAGCCGGGCTTCGCCACCCTGCTCGACCTGCTCCGGGCGGGCCGGACCTGGGTGAAGCTCTCCGGCGCCTACCGCAGCACCAACCTTCAGCACCCGCCCTACGACGACGTGGTCCCGATCGCCCGCACCCTGGCCGAGACGGCGCCGACCCGCTGCATATGGGGCACCGACTGGCCGCACCCCTTCGTGCAGATCCCGATGCCGAACGACGGCGACCTGATGGACGAACTCGCCGTCTGGGTTCCCGACGAGGCCCGCCGAAACGCCATCCTGGTGGACAACCCGGCCCGCCTCTACGGGTTCTGACGGCCCCCCACCGGATCAGGGATCGGTCAGTCGGCGCGGGTGGCGGTCACCGAGATCGAGATCGTCACCGCGTCGCCGACCGCCTGGTTGGTCGCCCATTCCCCCGTGCCGATGGCGAAGTCCTGACGGTTCACGACCAGCGAGCCCTCCGCATACGCCGTTTCTCCGTCGATCCGCAGCGTGAAGGGCAGCGTGATCTCACGGGTCCGCCCCTTGAGCGTCAACGCACCCGCCGCTTCGAGCGCACCCTCGCCATCGCCGCGTCGGATCTCGCCGGCTTCGAAGACCGCCTGGGGAAAATCGTCGACGGCGAAGAAGTCGGCTCCCCTCGCCTGGGCGTCCCGGTCGTCGTCGCCGGTGTCGATGGAGGCGGTGTCGATCACCACCCGCACATCACCGGTCGGTCCTGCCGGGTCGAAGCGGATATCGACGTCGTAGTCGCGGAACTCGCCTTCGATGGGCGAGCCGAGCTGGGTGAAAGTGAACGCGATCCGGCTGCGCGCGGGATCGGCGTGCCAGGGCGGCAGGTCCCCCGGCGGGGCGGCGGGGGCCGCCCACGGCGCCATGAAGACGGCCAGGACGAGCACCGCCGGCAGCATCCGGCGCAGTGTCCCGTCGCGGTCCCGCAGGTGATGCTTCAGCGCCGCCGCCACATGAAGCGCCATCAGGGCGAGCAGGAAATAGGCCAGCGTCTCGTGCGCCTCCTCGAAGAGCTCCGCCAGGCCGCGATCGGGGGCGACCAGATCGGGCAGGACGACGAGGCCGAACAGGTTGACCGGCGTGTTGGCCGCCGACGACATCAGCCAGCCGAGCAGCGGCATCGCGATCAGACAGCCGTAGAGCAGCCAATGGGCGCCTGCAGACGCCCGGCGCTGCCAGACGCTTTCGCCGAGAAAGCGGGGCTGCGGGTTGGCCAGGCGCCAGAGCAGCCGCAGGACGGTCACCGCGAGGATCGAGAGGCCGAGCGACTTGTGCCAGCCATAGGCCTGAAGCTTGGCGAGTCCGATCGGCAGGGCGTCCATCCACCAGGCGATGGCGAACATGGCGGCGACCGCGGCGGCGGTCAGCCAGTGGAAGCCTTTTGCAACCCAGCCGAACCGGTCTTCGGAATTACGCAGTACCATCGAACACTCCTCGGCGCCCCCGCCCCCGCAGTACCATCGAACACTCCTCGGCGCCCCGCCCCCGATGAAGGATAGGCGGGAACGGCGCGGATCAACCCCTGACCGGCAACACAAGCCGGCGATCAGGCCCCGGTCCGTCGGGCCGCGCGCTGGACAACGTGCTCGCGCCAGGAGAGATAGATGCCGCTGGCGATCAGGATGGCGATACCCGTCCAGGTGAAGGCGTCGGGGAAGTCGCCGAACCAGAGATAGCCGATCAGGGTCGCCATCACGATCTCCGCATAGATGAAGGGCGAGATCACCGACGCCGGCGCCTGCTCGAAGGCGCGGATCATGAAATAGTGGCCGAAGGCGCCGACCGAGCCCATCACCGCCATGCGCAGCCAGTCGGCCGCGTCCGGCATCTGCCACACGAACGGCAGCAGCACGGCGGTGCCGATCATGCCGACCAGCGACGTGTAGGCCAGCGTCACCAGCGGCGGGGCCGCCGTGCTCAGGTGCCGGGTCAGCAGGGCATAGGCGGCGATGCAACAACCCGCCGTCAGGGCCAGCAGCGCGCCCGGCTGAAACACGCCGAGCCCCGGGCGCAGGATCACCAGCACGCCGAGAAACCCGACCAGGACCGCCCCCCAGCGCCGGGCGCCCACCTGCTCGCCGAGGAACAGGGCGGAGATCGCGGTCACGATCAGCGGCGCGACGAACATCAACGCCAGGCCGTCGGCCAATGGCAGGGTCCGCAGCGACCAATAGAAGAAGCCCGTGCCGGCGAGGATCGCCACACCCCGGGCGATCTGCAGCGGCAGCCGGTTGCCGCGTTTCAGGTCCCGGGTATGACGGATGGCCGCGATCGGCACGATGAACAGGGATTGGAAAGCGAACCGCGCGAAGACGAGCTGGACCACCACGTACCGGTCGCTCATGGATTTCGCCAACCCCTCCATGATCGGCAACAGGGCGACCGACAGCAGCATCAGCCCGATCCCGAGCAGGACCCGGTCGGGCGGCCGGGCGCCGTCGGGCTGAGTCGGGGCTGTCGCGGGGGCGGCTGTCGGCTCGGTCATCAAGGCACTCGGGGAAGCGGTGAGGATGTGCGCGGCGGAGCGAAGGAGGGGTGCGCGCGGGCGGCGGACCATCCTACGATAGCATCGCCATCATGGGAGGGGGTTGAAGTGCCGGGGCTTGAGCGGGTGCGTCTGCACGTCAAGAACAACCGGGCGGGCGAGCTCGTCTTCCGCATCACCGAGGAGCGTCTGGCCGCCGCCGCCGCCCGGCGTCCGGAGGTGGCCGCACGGCTCGACACGGTCGTCGACTGGGATCTCGACCGCTTCGCCGAGAGCATGGCAACCGCCCACGCCCTGGTGACCTGGGACCTGCCGACCGAGGGGTTGGCCGCTGTGGCGCCGAACCTGAAATGGATCCACATCATCGGTGCCGGGGTCGAGCATCTGCGGCCGCTGGACTGGCTGCCGCCGGGGGTCACGCTCACCAACAACCGGGGCGTCCATGCCGAGAAGACGGCCGAGTCCGCCCTGATGGCTGTGCTGATGCTGAACAACCGGATCCCGGCCTACGTCACCGACCAGCGCGCCCGGCGGTGGGCCCCCGCCTTCGCAACGCCGATCGCGGGCAAGACGGTCGCGGTGATCGGCGTCGGCGAGATGGGCCACGCCGCGGCACGGGCCTTCAAGCGTGTCGGTCTGCGGGTGCTCGGCATCCGCCGGGGCGGGCGGCCGCGGCGCTTCGTCGATCGTATGGCCGGCCCGGACGCGCTGCACGGCGTTCTCGCGGAGGCGGATTTCGTCCACATCACACTGCCGATGACGGAGGAGACACGCGGCCTGATCGACGCCACCGCCCTCGACGCGATGAAGCCGGGCGCCGGCCTGGTCAATTTCGGCCGCGCCCCGGTGCTCGACCACGCGGCGCTGGCCGAACGGCTCGCCGATGGGCGGATCGGCGGTGCCGTGCTCGACGTGCACGACCCGGAACCTTTGCCCGCCTCGTCCCCGCTTTGGGACGTGCCGAACCTGATTCTGACACCGCACGTCTCGTCCGACGACGATACGAGCTATATCCCTCGGACACTGGATCTCGTGTTCGACAATCTCGGACGCCTGCTCGAGGGCAAGCCGCTGCGCAACAGGGTACGCCCGAAACTCGGATACTGACCGCAGGCGTCCGGCAAAACCGGGGGTGTCCGCATGCTCCGCCTGCTGCCGATCGTCGTCCTTCTCGCACTCGTGTCCGGACGGGCCGCGGCCCAGACCCCGGTCGACCTCCAGCTCGTGCTGGCCGTCGACATCTCCCGCTCCATGGATCAGGACGAGCAGCGCCTGCAGCGCGCCGGCTACGTCGCCGCCCTGCGCGATCCGGAGGTGATCCGGGCGATCCAGGGTGGCCCGCTCGGCCGCATCGCCGTGACCTATGTGGAATGGGCCGGCCAGGGTCTGCAGAGCGTGCTCATTCCCTGGACCCTGGTCGACGGCGCAGAGCCCGCCGCCCGGATCGCCAACGCGCTCGCCGCGATGCCGACCCAGCGACTGCGCCGCACCTCGATCAGCGACGCGCTGACCTTCTCCGCCCGTCTGTTCGAAACATCCGGCTTTGCCAGCACCCGCCGGGTGATCGACGTCTCCGGCGACGGGCCGAACAACAGCGGTTTTGTCGTCACCGGCGCCCGCGACGCCGTGCTGGAGCAGGGGATCACGATCAACGGGCTGCCGATCATGCTGAAGACCGCCTATCCGAGCGGTTTCTTCGACGTGCGCGACCTCGATCTCTACTACGAGGACTGCGTGATTGGCGGCTTCGGCGCCTTCATCGTCACCGTGCAGCAGCCCGGCGAGTTCGCCGCCGCGATCCGGCGCAAACTGATCCTGGAGATCGCCGGCCGGCAACCGCCGGCGCGCCTGATTCCGGCGCAATGGACCGATCCGCAGACCGGCCGGATCACCGGCGAGACGGACTGTCAGATCGGAGAGAAACTCTGGGATGCCTGGATGAACGGGATGGAATAGGCGCTATCGACGCCGGGCGCGCATGACGTGATGCCGAAATGGCACGGATGCCATTCCGCGCCGACCCCTCCGCATCCCGGCCCGACGTCGTATATCTCTCGTCCATGCCCGATACATCCGCTGCCGACAGGCCCGCCACCGTCCCCCTGACCCGAGAATCCCTGCGTTCCGGGGAGCTTCGGAAGGTGCTCGAACAACACCGCACGGACTTCAAGACGCTCAGCGACGAGGAGCTGGCAGCCTCCCGGGCATCGATGTTCCCACCGAGCGGCCGTCCGGAGAGCGACGTCTGGCTGTTCGGCTACGGCTCGCTGATCTGGAATCCCGCCATCGAGTTCGCCGAGAAACGCAATGCCACCGTGCGGGGGCTTCACCGGCGCTTCTGCCTGCGCACGGAGCTCGGTCGCGGTACGCCGGAGCTACCGGGCCTGGTGCTCGGGCTCGACCGGGGCGGGCAGTGCCGGGGGGTCGCCTTCCGCATCCCGAAGGATATCGCAGCGACGGAGCTGGACATCGTCTGGCGGCGCGAGATGGTGACCTACGCCTACCGGCCGCGCTGGCTGAAGGCGACGACGGAAGCGGGTCCGATCGACGTCATCGGCTTCGTCATCAACCGGACCCACGACCGATACTGCGGCCGGCTGCCCGAGGACGAGGCGGCCACGACCATCGCCCGCGCCTGTGGCTTCCTCGGCCCCTGCTGCGAGTATCTGTTCAACACGGTGGCGCATCTTCGCGACCTCGGGATGCCCGACGCCGGCCTGGAACGGCTTGCCCGCCAGGTCGCGGTGAAACAGAGGGACGCCGGGGGCGCGGCCACCGAAGCCGGCCTCGACGCGCGGGCGCAGAACGCGTAAGACGGGACCGTCTCACGCCAGAGGGTGCCGTGGCCCCGCCGAATACGCAGAGCTATCTCGACGACGGGCATGTCGGGCGCGGCATCGCGCTCATGTGCGGCGCTTTCCTCCTTTTCACCTGCCTCGATACTTCGGCCAAGGTCCTGTCGAACGACCTGGACACCCTGCAGATCGTCTGGGCCCGGTTCGTCGGCCACGCGCTGCTGGTGATCCTCGTCATCACCCCGCGCAAGGGCGCCCGGGTCTTCGCCACCAGCAACCTGCGCCTGCAGATCGCCCGGTCCTGCCTGCTGGTGATGTCGACGGTCCTCAACTTCACGGCCGTCAGCTATCTGCCGCTGACCACCACCGCCTCGATCTTCTTCGCAGCCCCGCTGCTGGTGGCCGCCCTGTCGGTCCCGCTGCTCGGCGAGACCGTCGGCTGGCGGCGCTGGTCGGCCATCGGCGTCGGGTTCGTGGGCGTCCTGGTCATCATCCGGCCGGGGGCGGCCGAGATGCACTGGGCGGTCGGGCTCTGCGTGGCCAACGCCCTGGTCGCCGCCCTCTACAACATCGCCACCCGCAAACTGGCGGCGCGGGACCATTCCGACACCACCTCGCTGTACTCGCCGCTGGTCGGGGCCGTCATCCTGCTGCCGGCCCTGCCCTATGTCTGGGCCGCGCCGGAAACGGCGATGCAATGGGGCCTGCTGATCCTGCTCGGCGTGTTCGGTGGCGTCGGACACTGGCTGGTGATCATCGCCCATCGCTATGCGGGCGCGTCGGTGCTCGCCCCCTTCACCTACAGCGCGATCCTGTGGATGACCGCCTCGGGCTATCTGGTGTTCGGCGATCTGCCCGACCAGTGGACCGTGGTCGGCGCGGCGATCGTGGTTGCCAGCGGCCTCTACGTCTTCCACCGTGAGCAGGTCCGCAAGGCCGAGCGCTAGCCGGTCGGCGCCACCTCGAAAAGACCGAATAAAGGGAGAGACATCGATGAGCGTCGCCACCGAGCTGTTCGATCTCACCGGCCGGGTGATTCTGATCACCGGTGCCTCGCGGGGCATCGGACTCGCCATGGCCCGGGCCTGCGGCGCCCATGGGGCGACGGTGATTCTGAACGGCCGAGACTTGGACGCCCTGCAGGCGCGGGTCGACGCGCTGGCGGGCGAGGGGATCGCCGCCGAGGCGGAGGCGTTCGACGTCACCGACGAGGCGGCGGCGCGGGCGGCGCTGGAGCGGGTCCTCGACCGGCACGGCCGGCTGTGGGGCCTGATCGCCAATGCCGGCGTGCAGCACCGTGTGCCCGTGCTCGACTTCCCGACCGAGGACTTCCGGCGGGTGGTCGACACAAACCTGACCGCCTGCTTCACCCTCGGCCGCGACGCCGCCCGGCAGATGGCCGAGGCCGGCGGCGGGCGGATCGTCAACACCGTCTCCATGCTCGGGCCCCAGGCGCGGCCGACCGTGCCCGCCTATATCGCCGCCAAGGAGGGCCTGCGGGCGCTCACCAGGGCGATGGCGGTGGAGCTGGGGGCGAAAGGGATCACGGTGAACGCCATAGCGCCCGGTTATGTCGCAACCGAGATGAACACCGCCCTGATCGAGAACGAGCAGTTCAACGGCTGGGTGGTCGGCAAGACCCCGCTCGGCCGCTGGGCGGATCCGGCGGAACTGGGCGGTGCGGCGGTCTATCTGATGGCCGATGCCGGCAGCTTCGTCAGCGGCCAGATCCTCGGCGTCGACGGCGGCATGAGCGTGCAGGTCTGAGGCGGCATCCGTCATCCTGACGGAAGTCAGGATCAAGCCACGGGCGCCGGACGCTTGGTCCTGAAACAAGTTCAGGACGACGAATTGGTTTTTTAGGAACCCCTACGCCCCCGCCAGGGCCTTCACCCGGCCGACGACCTTCTCGATGCCCGCCTGCGGGTCGCCGAGATCGACGCTCCCCGCCGCGGCCAGCGCCCGTTCGGCGATGGCGTCGTCGGCGCAGAGTCGGGAGATCGCGTTGCGCAGGCTGGTCTCGTCCTCGCGTCCCGCGGCCAGCGCCACCGTCCCGCCGGTCTCCTCGAGCCGCCGGGCAGTCACGGCGTGCTCCAGGTTCCAGGGCAGGATGAACTGCGGCGTGCCCGCCAGCAGGGCCGCCACCGCCGTGGAGAGACCGCCGTGGTGCACGATCAGGCGCGCGGCAGGCAGCACGGTCGCGAAGTCCTGGGGTTCGGCATGGATCGTCAGGCCAGGACCGCTCTCCTTGCGCGCGCCCTCCGCCGACAGGTCCGAGATATAGGCTTGGCCCAGCACCTTCGCCGCCTTCACAGCCTTGACCGCCGTCGGCGTGAGCTTGTGGGTGCGCGGCAGGTAGAGGAAGACGCCGCGCGGCACCCGCTCCGCCACCGGTTTGGGCACAATGCCGCGCGGCATGTTGAACGGCGGCAGGGTCGGCTCGGCGCGGTATGCCGCATAGGGATCGACCAGCGGCAGCGAGAAGACATAGGTCTCGTCGCCATGGAGCACGTCGGCGAGATGGTCGACGCCGGGATCGCCCAGAGCCGCCAGGGCGGCGTTCACCGCCGCGAGCAGCGCTCGCTCGTTCTCGATGCTGAACTCCTGCAGCTCCGGCTGCCAGGGCCGGATCGGCGGCATGGGACGGCCCGCCGGCGGCGTCGTGTAGCCGTTGCCGACGCCGATCCGCGGCACCCGACCGCGCGCCGCCAGATTGAGGGTTGGCGAGAAATCGCCCACGACCACGTCCGGCCTGACGATGTCGATCAGGTCGCGCCAGGCGGAGATTCGGTGGCGCAGGGCGGCGGCATTGCCGTAGCCGATGATCTTCAGGACGTCGGCGAAGCTGTGGGTCGGGATCTGCCTGAGCTTCGGGTCGTTCGGGATGTTCCAGCGCGGCGCCTGGATCACGGTGACGCCGGGCAGGCGCCTGCCGGTCTCCCGGTCCGCCAGGGCGTCGCCCCGCTCAATCTCCTGCAGCGCGCAGACGATCTCCCAGCCCTCGGCCGACAGCCGCTCGGCGATCGGCCGGAACCGCGTGACATGGCCGAGACCGGCCCCAAACTCCCAACCAAAAAGTACGCGCACTTCGCCAGATCCCGTGCTTCGATAGGCAGACCCCACCTCCATAGCGCGCCCGGCCGGCCAAGACCACACGGGGCGGCGCTGGCAGCCACAGGACCCGGAGTTTCCCGATGACCTTCTCCATCGCGGCGCGCGATCCCGAGACCGGCGCCTTCGAACTCGCCGTCACCACCTCCGGCCTCGCCGTCGGCAGCCGGTGTCCCTACGCGAAGGCCGGCGTCGGCGCCGTGCTGACGCAGCACCGCACCGATCCGCGTCTGGGTCCGCTCGGCCTGCAGCTTCTCTCCCGCGGCCTGAGCGCCGAGGAAACGCTGGCCGCGCTGGTCGCCGGACGCGACGATGCCAAGTGGCGGCAGGTGGCGGTGATAGACGCCGCCGGACGCACGGCGGCCTGGCACGGCAGTGAAATCTATTCCTATCACGGTCACGCCGCTCGGGACGGCGCCATCGCGATCGGCAACCTGCTCTGCACCGAGACCCTGCCGGACGCGATGGTCGACCGCTTCCTGCGCCGCAAGGGCGAACCGCTGGAACTGCGGCTGGTGGCCGCGCTGGAGGCCGGGCTGGAGGCGGGCGGCGAGCTCGGCACGCTCAAGTCGGCCGGCCTGCTGATCGTCCGCGACGAGGATTTCGCCTGGATGGATCTGCGGGTCGATCGCTCCGCCGATCCAATCGCCGAGCTGCGCGGCCTGGCAACGGAATACGCCCCGGTGGCCGCGGAGTTCGAACGCCGGGTCGTCCAGCCGGAAACCGTGCCGAACGACGCGGCCATGGAGAAGGCCCACGCCGCTCTGCTGGCGTCCCGGCGATAACGCCACGCCGCACGGGTTGAGCGCCGGTCCCTGCTGCCGTATGTGATCGGCCATGTCCCTTCTCGCCCCGTCCGACCCGCCCGCCTTCGAGATCGTCAATCCCGACGGTGCGGCCGACATCGTGCTCGTCTCCGACCACAACTCGAATGCCGTGCCCGCCGCCCTCGACCGTCTCGGCCTGCCGCCGGAGGAGATCGGCCGGCATATCGGCTACGATATCGGCATCGCCCGGATCGCCCGGCGGCTCGCCGCGCGGTTCGACGCGCCGCTGGTCGCCAGCGGGTATTCGCGTCTGGTCTGCGACGTGAACCGGGTGCCCTACGCCCCCGCTTCGATCCCGGAGATCTCCGACGGAACGCCGGTTCCCGCCAACCAGGGCCTCCACGCGGACGATCGGCAGGCGCGCTACGACGCTCTGTTCCACCCCTATCACGGCGCCATCGCCGACCTGCTGGATGCCCGCCTCGCGGCGGGGCGCCCGCCGCTTATCGTCGCCCTGCACAGTTTCACGCCGAGGTTGGCGAGCGCGCCAGCGGATCGGCCGTGGGAGATCGGCTTCCTGTGGGACGGCGACGCGGCGACGTCGCAGGCGGCGATGCGGTTCTTCCGCCGGCTGTTTCCCGATGTCTGCGTCGGCGCCAACCAGCCCTATTCCGGCTCCACCCCCGAAGGCTACACGGTGCCGGTCCACGGGGATCGGCGCGGCCTCAAGAACCTGTGCCTGGAGTTCCGCCAGGACCTGATCGCGGAGGATGCCGGCGGCGACCTCTGGGCCGACCGGTTCGGTGACGCGCTGGCGGCATTGCTGAGCATCGCCGGCGAGGGGTAGCGCCAACCGGCCGCGAGACCGATATTCCGGTACAGAACCCGAGCATTGGAGGATCGACCATGGCCGACCAACCGAAGATCGACGACGCCACCCGCACCGAGCTGGAAGCCGCCGCCTTCCGCACCCTGGTCGGGCACCTGCGCGAGCGTACCGACGTGCAGAACATCGACCTGATAAATCTGGCCGGTTTCTGCCGCAACTGCCTGTCCAAATGGTACCGCGCCGCCGCCAAGGAGAAGGGCCTCGATCTCGACTACGAGCAGGCCCGCGAGATCGTCTACGGCGAGCACCCTACGCGGACTGGAAGGCGAAGCACCAGAAGGAGGCGTCGGCCGACCAGAAGGCGGCCTTCGACGCCCAGGCCAAGCATTGAGGGGCGGTTTCGGGATCGCCGCACTCGCGTCTAACACTGGTCATGATTGAAGGCGTATGATGCCGTCCCGGCCGAACGGCCCTGGAACCAGAACGGTCCTGGAGAAGGAAACGACATCATGCCGGATCAGATGCGTATCATTGCCCTGCTGCTCGCGGCCGTCGTGGTGGCGGTCGGTGTGGCGGTCGGCGGCAAGTTCATCGGCGACGGGTTCCGCGACGGCAGGGCGGCCGACCGCTACGTGACCGTCAAGGGCGTTGCCGAACGGGAGGTCAGCGCCGATCTCGCCGTCTGGCCGGTGCGCATCACGGAGACCGGTGACGATCTCGGCGCCACGCAGTCGCGGCTGGAACAGGATGTCAATTCGCTGATCGTCTTCCTGGTCGGCGAGGGGATTGCCCAGGAGAGTATCCTGCGCGGCCGCGTCGAGGTGCAGGACCTCCTGGCCCAGGCCTACCGCCCGGAGGGGATCGAGAAGGGCCGCTACATCCTGGCCCAGACCGTCACCGTGCGGACCGACGATGTGACGCTGGTCGACACGGCGGCCTCACGGATCGGGGAACTGGTGAAGATGGGCGTGGTGTTCGCCGAGACCGGCGGGCCGAGCTACGTGTTCACCGGCCTGAACGACATCAAACCCGACATGATCGCTGAGGCGACCAAAGCGGCGCGGGAAGGCGCCCAGCGCTTCGCCGAGGACAGCGGCAGCACGGTCGGCGCGATCCGCCGGGCGAATCAGGGCGTGTTCACCATCGGGCCGCTGGACGGCTGGAGCAACGGCAACTCGGACGGTGCCATTCAGAAGCAGGTCCGCGTGGTCTCGACCATCGACTTCTTCCTGCGGGACTGACCGACGGGACCGAAGGCAACGCTACGCGGCCTGCTGGCTGTCGCGCCTCCGATCGAAAGGCTGCAGGTTCTCGATGAACATCTCCGCCGCACGCCGCCAGGTGAAGGTCAATCCTCGCGCCCGCGCCACACCGCGGTCGATCCTCAGCGCCCTGGCGACGGCCTGGGCCAGATCCTCGTCCAACACCCCGGCCCCGCTGTCGGCGATGACGTCGAGCGGGCCCGGCACCGGATAGGCGGCCACCGGCACCCCGCTCGCCAGCGCCTCGATCAGCACCAGACCGAACGTGTCGGTCCGGCTCGGGAAGACGAAGACGTCGGCCGACGCATAGTGGGCCGCCAGTTCCTCGCCGCTCTTCGGCCCGACAAACACCGCCTCCGGATAGCGCCGCTGGAGCTCCGCCCGCTGCGGGCCGTCGCCCACGACGACCTTCGTGCCGGGATGGTCGACGGCCAGAAAGGCCTCGATGTTCTTCTCCACCGCCACCCGGCCGACATACATCTGGATCGGACGGGGCAGGTCGAGGATCGACGGGCGCGGATGGAACAGGGAGACGTCCACCCCCGGGTCCAGTCGCGGATATTGGTGAAGCCGTTGGCCTCCAGCTCGCGCCGCATCGACGCCGTCGCCACCATCACCCCGCTAGAGGGGGCGTGGAACCGCCGCATGAGCCGGTAGGTCCAGGCCACCGGGACGCCGATCCGGGCGAAGACGTACTCCGGAAACCGTGTGTGGTAGGCGGTGGTGAAGGACAGCCCCCGGGCCAGGCAGTAGCGCCGCGCCGCATGACCGAGCGGCCCCTCGGTGGCGATGTGAATGGCGCAGGGATGGGCCGCGTCCAGAAGCTCGGCCATCCGCCGATCCGGAAACAGGGCAAGGCGGATCTCGGGATAGGTGGGGCAGGGCACGGTTCGAAACCGCTCGGGGGTGACGAAGGTGACCTTGTGCCCCATTTCGGCAAGTTCGCCGGCCGTCGTCGCCAGGGTGCGGACCACGCCGTTCACCTGCGGATACCAGGCATCGGAGACGACGGCGACATGCAACGGGTCGAAGTCCGGGCGCGCCTGGGGATCGGCCTCGCCTCGATCGGGCGTGGCGCTCATCGCCGCCCCTGCCCCGCCCGGGATCACACCGCGAAGGAGAGTTGACGGATCTCTGCCCAGTGCAGGATCTCCATCTCTCCGTTCATATGCTCGACCAGGGCGGTGCAGCTCTCCACCCAGTCGCCGTCGTTGCAGTAGAGGATGTCGTCGATCATCCGCATCTCGGCCTTGTGGATATGGCCGCACACCACCCCGTCGACACCGCGTCGGCGCGCCTCGTCCGCCAGCGCGCCCTCGAACGCACCGATGAACTCGACCGCCCGCTTCGCCTTCTGCTTCAGATAGGACGACAGGGACCAGTAGGGATACCCGAGCCGGCGGCGGATCTCGTTGAACACCGTGTTGACCGAGAGCAGCGTGCTGTAGGACCAGTCGCCGAGCACGGCGATCCACTTGGCATGGGTCACGACCATGTCGAACTCGTCGCCGTGGATCACCAGGAACCGCTTGCCCTGCTTGGTGACGTGGATGTGCTCGGGCCGGATCTCGATCTGGCCGAAATCGGAGTTCAGGAACTGCCGGAACAGCTCGTCGTGGTTGCCGGGGATGAAGATGACCTTGGTGCCCTTGCGCGCCTTGCGCAGCAGCTTCTGCACCACGTCGTTGTGTTCCTGGCGCCAACCCCAGCTCCGCTTCATCCGCCAGATGTCGAGGATGTCGCCCACCAGATATAGATACTCTGAGTCTGTATGCTTGAGGAAATCGAGCAGGTATTCTGCCTGGCAGCCCCGGGTGCCGAGATGGATGTCGGATATCCAGATCGCCCGGTACCGGGTCACACCCCTCTGCGCGTTCATCCAGCACCCCCAGTCGCTGCCAAGCCCAGACGAGAATTCTACAAGTTGGGAGCGCAAATACTTGAGCCTCTATATGTAGTAAAGTGAATTATCGGTGACAATTAACCTCTACCCCCTGACTTTCCGCCGTTTTCCGGCGCTTGCATTTGGATGTCACAAATACTTAACGATACTGCATAGTGCGGCATCCGCCCCGGGCCAGAATCGATCGAGAGGACTGATGGACATGCGCATCGACGACGCGCCGGCACCGAATGCGTCGGCACCAACAGCGTCGGCACCGAAAGCGGCGGCCGCCGATCCGTCCGCGACGCAGGCCGTGGTCGGAGCCGGCCGGGAAGGCCGGCCGCGCCGGGTCCTGATCATCTTCAACAGGAACGCCGGCGGCGGCCGGAAGATCGCGCGCCTGGAGGAGGTTATCGAGCTGCTGAAACGGTCGGGCGTCGATGTCGAGCTGCATGAGACGTCCTTCGCCGGCGATGCCGGCCAGACGGCGAACCGGGCCCGGTTTCTGGCGACCGGTCCGGACATGGTGATCTGCGCCGGCGGCGACGGCACGATCAACGAAGTGGTGAACGGTATGGCCGGGGGGGACACCCCGCTCGCCCTGCTGCCGATCGGCACCGCGAACGTGCTGGCCGCCGAGATCGGCCTGGAAACGGACACAGCGTCGGTCGCGGCGGCGATCCTGGAGGGTGTATCCGTTCCCGTCCATCTGGGTCGGGCCAACGACCGCTACTTCGTCCTGATGACCGGGGTCGGCCTCGACGCCGAAGTCGTCGCCACCGTGGATGTGAAGCTGAAGCGCCGCACCGGCAAACTGGCCTATGCCCTGGCCACCCTGAAACGCTGGGCCGCCTACCGCAACCGCCGGTATCGGGTGACGATCGACGGCACCCCGTACGAGGCGGCGGCGGCGATCATCGCCAACGGGCACTATTACGGCGGCCGGTTCGTCTGCGCCGAAAACGCGCGGATCACCGAGCCGGGGCTGCACGCCTGCCTCTTCCAGAAACCCGGCCGGTGGCAGGCGGTCTACTACATGCTGGCGCTGTTCGGCGGTTTTCTCGACCGGTTGAACACCTACCGGGTCATCCCCGCCCGCACGGTGACGATCGAGGACGAAGGCGCCGACGCCGTCGGACAGGGCCCCGTCCAGGGCGACGGCGACATCGTCACCCGGCTGCCTGTCACGGTTTCCGTCGCTGAGGAGACCGTGATCGTCAGGATGCCGGGCCGGCAGGCAGGCGCCTGACCGTGGCCTGAAGCAAGCCACGATCAGATCGAGTCGATCCGATCCGGTCGCGCTCTATCGCACGAACTGGTCCGTCACCTCAGACCACGCCGCCTGGCGCCACGCCGCGTCGGCGGCGGCGATATAGCCGTCCGGGTTGCGTTGCCAGATCTCGCGCACCGCCTCGTTGCGCGACAGGTAGAGCTTGCCGTCGATGATATCGAACACCCGGGGATCGGTGGCGTAGGCCTTGCCGACGGACATGCCGTACAGGCTGTAACCGCCGTATTGCGGGGCGTACCGCTCGGGCTGGTCGCGGAACAGCAGCGCGTTTTCCGCCGAAGAGAACTGCCAGACGGTGCCGCGCCACTCGACCCGGTGGGCGGCCGAGCCCGCGACCGGCTCGCGGTCGAGGAAATAGGCGACCGCATCGTAGCCGCCGAGGGCCAGCCCGTCGCGCTCGTAGACTTCCGTAAGACCGGCGGGCGCAGCGCCCCGAGCCGGGGTTCCGGCGCCGGAACACACGGCCATCACGGCGAAACCGGCAAGACCGGCTATGGCGGCGAGTCGAAAGGCGGCGGGCAGGTAGCGCATGGTCTGCTCCTCTGGGTTCCGGCTGATCGGCCGGTCTCCTCCGCCCGAGCTCGCATATGGGGTGCGCCCTGAGACGCCGCCAGAGGAACGGCGTCACAACTGCGAGAGCGCGGCGGCCGGCTCCCGAAGACGCGCCGCCGCGGCCCGGGTCAGCCTTCGCCGCCGCCGACCAGGAGGCCCTCGATCCGCACGGTCGGACTGTCCATGCCGTATTTGAACTCCAGATCGTCCGCCGCGACCATCGAGGCGAACATGTCGTTCAGATGGCCGCCGATGGTCATCTCAGACACCGGGAAGGTGATCTCGCCGTTCTCGATCCAGTAGCCGGCCGCACCCCGGCTGTAGTCGCCGGTCACCAGGTTGACGCTGGTCCCCATCATCTCGGTGACGAAGAAGCCGGTCTCGATGTCCCTGATCAAATCCTCGGGCGAGACCGTGCCGGCGGCGAGGTAGAAATTGCTCACGCTCGGGCTCGGCGCGCTGCCGGTGCCGCGCGACGCGCTCCCGGTGCTCTGCAGGCCGAGCTGGCGGGCGGTGGCGAGGTCGAGCGTCCATCCGGTCAGCCGGCCGCCGTCGATCACCGCGCGCGGCGCGGTCGCCAGACCCTCGGCGTCGAAGGGCTTGGAGCGGAAGCCGCGCGGACGGTGCGGGTCGTCCAGGATGCGGATGTCCTCGCGGAAGAGCTGCTCGCCCATGCGGTCCTTCAGGAAGCTGGTGCCGCGGGCGATCGCCGTGCCGCTGATCGCCGAGGCCAGATGGCCGAGCATGGAGCGCGCGGCCCGAGGCTCCATGACCACCGGAAGGCGCGCGGTCTTAGGCCGGCGCGGGTTCAGACGCCGCACCGCACGCTCCCCGGCCCGACGGCCGACCGCCTCCGGGTCCTCGAGATCGGCGTCGAAGACCTTGGCGCTGTAGTCGTAGTCGCGTTCCATCTTCTGCCCGGTGCCGGCGATCACCGACACGCCGAGGGAGTAGCTGGAGCGCTTGTAGCCCCCGGCGAAGCCGTTGGTGGCAGCGAGGGTCACGTCGGTCACGCCGAAGCCCGCCTCCGCCCCTTCCGAATTGGTCACACCGTCCACCGCGCGGGCCGCGTCCTCCGCCGCCCGGGCCCGGTCGACCAGGGTGTCGGCGCTCGGTTCGGTCGGGTCGAACATCTCGATCTCCGGCCATTCGGCGGCGATCTGGCCCGGCTCGGCCAGACCCGCATAGGGATCCTCCGGCGCGACCTTCGCCATGGCGACCGCCCGCTCGACCATGTCGTCCAGGGCGTCGCCCTTGAAGTCGGTGGTCGAGACCGCCGCCTGCCGCCGGCCGACGAACACCCGCAGGCCGAGATCCTTGCCCTCGGACCGTTCCACCGACTCGGGCTTGCCGAGGCGCTGGGAGACCGACTGGGACACACCTTGGGCCAGGATGGCGTCGGCGGCATCCGCGCCCGCCCGCTTGGCGCGGGTCAGCAGATCGTCGAGCAGATCGTGCGGCGAGAGATCGGTCATGTGATCATCCTATCGGGGCTGGCTCTATTGGAACTGGCGCGGCGTGTGCCGACCACTTAAGGGGCTGGAGCGAATGGCGCAACCATGCGCCGGTTTAACCCGGAGGGGGCCATGGCACTGGATATGGAGCGTCTGAAGCGGATCGAAAACGGCGAGAAGGTCCGGGGCACCTTTTCGCCGGCGGAAATGGCCCGCCGCCAGACCGGGCTGCGCGCGATCCTGGAGGAGCTCGGGCTCGACGCCGCGATCCTGACGTCCTATCACGGCATCAACTACTACACCGACTTCCTCTACACCCGCTTCGGCCGGCGCTACGCCTGCGTCGTCACCGCCGATGCGGTCACCACCGTCACGGCGAACATCGACGCCGGCCAGCCCTGGCGGCGCACCGTGGGCGACAACGTGGTCTATACCGACTGGCGCCGGGACAACTGGTTCCACGCGCTGCAGACCCTGCTGCCGGGCGCGCGGCGGATCGGCATCGAATACGACCATGTCGATCTGGACACCCGCCGGCTGCTGGGCGACGCGTTCCCGGACGCGGATTTCGCCGACATCGCCGCCGCCTCCATGCACCAGCGCATGACGAAATCGGCCGAGGAGGTCACGCTGATCCGCGAAGGGGCCCGGATCGCCGATATCGGCGGGGCCGCCTGCGTCGAGGCGATCGGCGTCGGCGTGCCGGAGCACGAGGTCGCCCTCCACTCGACCCAGGCCATGGTGCGCGAGATCGCCCGCGCCATGCCCCATGCCGAGCTGATGGACACCTGGACCTGGTTCCAGTCCGGCATCAACACCGACGGCGCCCACAATCCGGTCACCTCGCGCCGGATCGAGGCGGGCGACATCCTGTCGCTCAATTGCTTCCCGATGGTCGCCGGCTACTACACCGCACTGGAGCGCACCCTGTTCTGCGGCTCGGTCTCCGACGCGCACCGGCGATACTGGGACATCAATCTCGAGGTCTACCACGCCGGCCTGGAGCTGATCCGCCCCGGCAACCGCTGCTGCGACATCGCCCACAGCCTCAACGGGATCTACGCCCGTCACGGCGTACTGGAGAACCGGACCTTCGGCTACGGCCATTCCTTCGGCGTGCTGTCCCACTACTATGGCCGCGAGGCCGGGTTGGAACTGCGCGAGGACGTGGAAACCGTGCTTGAGCCCGGCATGGTGGTGTCGATGGAGCCGATGATCATGATCCCCGAGGGTCGGCCGGGCGCCGGCGGCTACCGCGAGCACGACATCCTGATCGTCACCGGGGACGGGGCCGAGAACATCACCGGCTTTCCGGTCGGGCCGGAGAAGAACGTGATCGACTGACGCCTTCCCGCTCAGCCGGCGCCGCGCCGGCGTTTCGGATACATCACCCACGCCACCACGCCCGAGGCCAGGGCCAGGAGGGCGAGCCCCAGGGTCGCCACGCGAAAGGCGTCGATCAGCGCCTCGCGGGCGGCGGCGACGATCATCGGCCCCGCTGCCCCGGCCCCGGCCGGGGCCGTGAGGTCGGCCAGGCGCCCGGGATCGCGCCGGATCGCCTCGCGCACCGCGTCGGGCATGTCGATCTCCGCCATCAGCGGCGCCTGCAGCCAATTGAAGGCGATCAGCAGCAGCGGACCCACCGCCGCCACCGCGATCAGGAAGGCGACCCGGCTGGCGGCGTTGTTCACCGCCGAGGCGATCCCGGCATGGCGGTCATCCACAGCGTTCATGACGGCGGTCGTCAGCGGCGGAATCGAGACGGCCATGCCCAGGCCGAGCACGAGCACCCCCGGCAGGAAGGTCGACCAGTAGGGCGCACCGGTGGTCGGAATCGCGAGCAGCGCCAGGCCCAGGGCGGTGATGACGGAGCCCGCGACGAGGGGTATCCGCGCCCCGTAACGGTCGATCAGCGTGCCGCCCCAGCGCGCCAGCAGGAACAGCATCAGGGCGAAGGGCAGAAACGCCGCACCCGCCTCGGTCGCGGAGTAGCCGTGGAGCCGGATCAGGCCGAACGGGAACAGGAAAACCGCCGCCCCGAGCGCTCCGTAGAGCAGCAGGGTGAGCAGATTGGCTGCCGAGAATTCCCGGTTGGCGAAGAGGTGCAGTGGCATCAGCGGCATGGCCGTGCGCGCCTCCACCCGCACGAACAGCACGAGCGCCAGGACGCCGAGGACACCGGCGCCCAGACCGATCCGTGAATCGAAGGTCGCCTCGCCGGCCTGGATGAGGGCGTAGGAGACCAGACCCAGGCCGAGCATCGCCAACATCCCGCCGAGCCAGTCAGGGTCGCCCCGGGCCTGGGGGTTCCGGTTCTCCCGCACTGAAACCAGCGCCAGCACAAGAGCCAGCGCGGCGATCGGCGGGTTGATCCAGAACACCGACGCCCAGCCGAAGCTGTCGACCAGCCAGCCGCCAAGCACCGGTCCGCCGGCCGAGAAGACCGCGGCAAAGGCCGACCACGCACCGATCGCCCGGCCCCGTTTGTCGCGCGGATAGGAGGCGGACAGGATCGCCAGACTGTTCGGCACCAGCAGGGCGGCACCGACACCCTGGAACGCCCGGGCGACGATCAGCACCGCGGCGTTCTCGGCCAGCGCGCAGGCCACGCTCGTGGCCGCGAAGATCACCAGTCCGAGGATGAAGATGCGCCGCCGGCCGATCCGGTCGCCGAAGGCGCCGCCGAGGAGAAGCAGCGCGGCAAGGGTCAGCATGTAGCTGTTGGCGATCCACTGCAGGTCGCTGACGCTCGCCCCGAGTTCGCGCTGCATATCGGCCAGGGCCACGTTCACCACCGACCCGTCGATGAAGGCGAGGCTGGAGCCGAGCACCGTGGTCGTAAGAATCAACCCGCGGCGGAGACGGCTGGTCGCGCTCGGAACATCCGCTGAAGCGGCGGCGTCGATGGGAACGGGCTCGGTCATGTGGGCGCAATCTACCCAGGTCAGCGGGTTTATCCCACCGGATAGATGGGGGCGATCGCGCCCGGTGCGACGGCGGCACCCGGATCGCCCTGGGACCGCGCGATTGAAGCCAAGGGCCCGCTTCGGTATAGGGGGCCGAACGCACGGCGGAGGGTGCCATGGTCTATTGGGTTATCGGCGGCGAATACACGGATACCAGCTTCACCAACATCGTCGGCGGCGACGCCGAGAAGAAGATCGGCCCGTTCGACGATTACGAGACGGCCAAGTCGGTCTGGGGCAAGCTCGCCTGGCAGCATGTGGACGACGCCCATGTCCGTTACCGCATCCTCAACGAGGAGGCGACCGAGTTCTGGGTGGTCGGCGGGGTCTACAAGTCGACGGACTTTACGGAGACCGTCGACGGGACGCCGGAGCAGAAGTTCGGACCCTTCTCGGACTACGAGGAGGCCAAGTCGGTCTGGTCGCAGAAGGCGTGGGAGAGCGTCGACGACGCCCATTCCCGCTGGCGGATCGAGAAGATCAGCCGCTGACCGGTCGCGGCGGCCGGAACCGTCCCGCGACCTGGCGCAACCTGAGCGCCAGCATCCCCCAGACCACGAACAGGCCGAGCGCCAGCCCGGCCCAGACGCCGGCACCGCCGTACCCCATCGGAAACGCGAACAGCAGGGCCGCGCCGATACCCACGGGCCAGTAGCCGATCAGGGCGATGACCATTGGCACCCGCGTGTCCTTGAAGCCGCGCAGCGCCCCCGCCGACACCGCCTGCCCGCCGTCGGCGAACTGGAACAGGCCGGCGATCGCGAGATAGGCGACCGCATGGGCGACGGCGGCGGTCTCCGCCGGATCGCCCACATCCAGGAACAGGGACACCAGCGTCTCGCCGAAGAACACGTAGATCAGCGCCGAGGGGATCATCACCACCGTGCCGACCAGGATCGACACCCGCCCGGCGAGAATCGCGCCCTCGGGCTGCCGCCGACCGACCGCGAGGCCGACCCGCACGGTGGCGGCCTGGGCGACGCCGAAGGGGATCATGAAGGCGATGGCGGCGAACTGAAGCGCGACCGCATGGCCGGCGAGCTCGGCGACGCCGATCAGACCGATCAGGAATCCGGTAGCGGCGAACAGTCCCGCTTCCGCCAGCTTGGTCAGGCCGATGGGAAACCCGACCGTCCAGAGCTCGCGGAAGCGGGGCCAGTCGGTCCGCCAGAACCGCGCCAGCAGCATGTAGCGCCGATAGCGCCGGTCGCGCTGGATGTAGACCAGCAGCGCCACGAACATCGCCGCCTGTACGCAGGTGGTGGCCAGACCGAGCCCGTACAGCTCCAGGCGCGGAAACCCGAATTCCCCGAACATCAGGGCGTAATCGACCGCCGCATTCACGGGAATGCCGACGGCCAGCAGCCACATGGCCGGACGCGGCCGGCCGTGGGCGGCGATGAAGTTCCGGAGCAGCGCGAACCCGGCCATGAAGGGCAGCCCCCACATCACGCCGTCGCAGTAGCTCTGGGCCCGGGCCGCCAGGACCGGCGACTGCCCCATGGCAATCAGAATCTCCTCGGCATGGGCGAAATACAGCCAGGAGACCGGCATCACCACCAGGATCAGCCAGAACCCCTGGCGGAAGGTCCGGCGCACGCCCTTGTAGCGCCGGCCGCCCAGTTCCTGGGCGAACATGGCCGAGGTGGCGAACAGGGTGCCGAGGATGGTGACGAAGACCGGGAAATAGAGGTTGTGGCCGAGTTGGGCGGCGGCCAGGGCCTCGGGACCGAGACGCCCGGTCATGAGGACGTCGGTGGTCTGCAGCGCCATCTGGGCGAGCTGGGTCGCGGCGATCGGAATCGCCAGTGCCAGGGTGGCCCGGACCTCGGTCGCGAAGGCCGTGGGCGGGCGGGCCGGGTCTGCAACGGGCGCGGGGGAGACCATCTGTCGCTCCATGGGGCGCCGCCGAAGGGCCGCGCCGGTCCCCGGCTCTAGAAGCGGGGGTCGCCCCGGTCAAGCGTCTTACCCGGCTGCCGGCCGGGGGACCGCGCCGGCAGCCGCGTCACCGGGGGTCGGACCAGGGAAGCTCGGCGAGAATGCCCACATGGTCGCTCGCGTTGATCCCGTTCACCGGCCGATCGCCGATCGACCGGATGGCGGCGCCCTCGGCCGGCAGCCCGCGGCACAGGAGGAAATCGATCCGCCTGGCCCCAGCGGTGGGGAACGGCGCCGCCTCGGCCAGATCCTCGAACCCCGCCTCGCGAAGCCGCCGGAGGGCCGGGTCGTCCGGCTCCGCGTTCAGGTCGCCCCCGATCACCGTAGGCACGTCCGGCGCCAGCCGGTCGAGCAGATGGACGGCCTGACCGCGCCGCAACGCATCGGCAGCCGTGAGATGGGAGAGGTGCAGATTGACCACCGTCACAGCCCCGACCCGCGCCACCTGGGCGATCCGGTCGGGGTCGTCCGGATGGGTGGGCAGCGCGATGATCCGATGGGCATCGACCGGTCGGCGGCTGAGGATCGACAGCCCGTTCGTGCTGTCGATCCAGGTATCGCCGTGCGGCCGCCGCTTCGCCCGGGCCGGCGCGGGCGTTACCACGAAACCGAGGGCCCGGCCGATATGCGCGGCGGTATCCATTCCGCCGCCGGCAAACGTCTCCTGGAGGAGAACGATGTCCGGATCCGCCGCGGCGATCTCCGCCGTCATCGCCCGCATCCGCTCTTCGTATGGGGGGCTGTTCTTCCAGGTATTCCACGTGAGTAGGCGCATATCCGAAGTTCCAGATTTCTCTTTGATCGCTTTCCAACGTTCTCGTCGGAGGCCGCGGTCCGGTCCGTGGACCGGCGCCGCGCCCGCCTTGCGGATTTAGGCAATCTCCGCGTTGCGGGCGAGGGGCGGGCGTGGTTCGATCTGGCCGTGATCCTTCAGAAAACGGGATCCCTGGGAGGAAACAAGAGAATGTTCCGTGAAAACGCGCTGAAGGCGAAGATCGCAGCCGGCCAGCCGACGCTGGGCGTCTGGCTGCAGATGTCGGATCCGTCGATCGCCGAGATCGCCAGCCTCGTCGGCTACGACTGCCTGATCCTAGACAACGAGCACGGTTTCGCCTCGCTCGACACGACCGTCCATATGATGCGTGCCGCCCAGGCCGGCAATGCCACCTGCATGGTGCGCTGCCCCGGGTCGGACGGCGATTACATGAAGCGGGTGCTCGACGCCGGGGCCGAGGCGCTGATGATCCCGATGGTGGAAAGCGCCGCCGAGGCCAAGGCGATCGTCGACGCCTGCCGCTATCCGCCCCAGGGCCGGCGCGGTTATTCGGCCCCGACGGTCCGCGCCTCCGGCTACGGCGCGGCACCGGATTACGCGCAGCGCGCCAACGACAACCTGTTGATCTGCGTGCAGATCGAATCCGACAAGGCGGTCGCCCAGGCGGGCGCCATCGCCGCGGTGGACGGGGTGGATCTCGTCTTCATCGGCGTGGCCGACCTGTCCGGGTCGATCGGCCTGCTCGGGCAGCCCGGCGACCCCAAGGTGACCCGTCAGATCGAGAAGGCGGAACGGGCGATCCGCAAGGCCGGCAAGCCGCTCGGCACCATTCCCCGGCCCGGCCACAGCCTCACCGACCTGGTGGGCGAGGGCTATTCCTTCGTCGCCGGCTTGGCCGACGCCTATCTGCTGCGGGCGGGCATGCAGGCCGATGTGGACGCGTTCCGGTCCGGCACCGGTTCGGTCGCCAAGCCGGAGGTCAAGAGCGGCGGAAAGAAAGCCCGCAAGGCCAAGGGCAAATAGATCAACCGGGCCCGCTCGTCGCTGCACCGGGGCAACTCTGGTAAAATAGCAATTCGCGAGGGAGGCTCCGATGAGGTTTGCGCAGCGCAAAACCGGCCCGCACGGGATCGTTCGGCGCGGGATGGTCGTGGCAATTCTGCTTCTCCTGGCCGGCTGCGGGACCGGCGCGATCTTCGAGACCGAGGTTCAGCGCGAGGCCCGGATAAACGCCGCTGTCGCGGAAGCGCTGGCCCGGGAGCGCGGCCGCCAGGCTCTTCTGGTGGAGCGACGGACGGCGCCGGTGATCGACGATCAGCAGGCGCTGGCGGATCGGCTGGACGCCCTGGAGCGGATGGCCGGCGCGATCGGCAACCGTCTCGACCAGATCGAGCGGATGACGACCACCGACCAGACGGCCGCCCAGACACCCACGCAGACGCCCGCCGGGACGGCTTCCCTGCGGGCGGAGATCGAACTCGATCCAGCGTGATCTCGGCGCGCTGACCGGCGCGGTCACCCGGCTCGCGCGAACCGACGATCAGACCGAGGCCGTGGTCCGCGCCCGGCTCGAGCGGCTGGAGCTCAGAACCAGCCGGCTGGCCTGGCCGGCTCCGAGCAGCCAGGTGAAGGCCGTTCATCTCGCCAGCTACCGCTCCCACGAAGCCGCTCTGGCGGGTTGGGAAACCCTGACCCGCCGATACCGGGCGATCCTCGGCGACGAGACGCCGACCCTGATCGAGGTCAGAACCGTGGCGGGGGAATATGTCCGTCTGTTCGCGGGAGCGGGCCATGACGAGCGCGCCCTGCTCCGGATCCGGGAGGCCCTGCGGGACGGTGGCGACTACGCGATGATCCTGCCCCTGCCCGGCGGCGCCGGAAGCTGAACATCGCATGCTGTAAAAGCCGCTCGCGGAGTCGATCCCCGCTGTCCTTGATCCGTCATAAGGGGCTGTGTTTCAATTCAGAAACAACAGACCCTTGAATGACCGATAATAATATGCCCAATTCAGAACTGACATTCCATTTCGATCCGGACCTCAGTCTATTGGTTTTTACGGCAATCGGACAGATAGATCATCGGGAAATTGTAGAAATCACTTCCGCCGCTTTCGCTGCCCATCAGGCAGTGAACACGCTCTGGGACCTGACCGAAGCCGATTTGAGCGAGCTCGACCATTACAGGCTTCAGGACATCATCAAGGCGGCGAAATCGGTCAACGAGCGACGCCCCGCCGGCGCCAAGACTGCACTTGCCGCCAAGCGGGAAGACGCCCGCGCCCTTCTCAGCCTGTTCAGGGCGCTAAATCTCTATGCGCCGAGCCACATAGACTACCGCGTCTTCAGCAACGTTTCCGAAGCGAAAGGCTGGATCGCCGAGCGCTGACGGGAGTTCGCCGGGTGATATGGCCTGGAAGTGTCTGGGAAAGAAATGGTGCCGCAAGAGGGACTTGAACCCCCGACCCACGCATTACGAATGCGTTGCTCTACCAGCTGAGCTATTGCGGCCCCGTCGGCACGGACCGTGCCGTCTGAATCCGGCGCCCTAGATACGGAGGAAGTCGCCCGGATGCAAGCATCGCGTCGCTCCGGCTCCCGACCAAAGGGGTAAATCAGCGGAACGACAGCGCCCCGACGCCCGGAAACACCTGGCCGAGCGACCCGCGATCGCCGGCGGAAATGCTGCCGCCCTCGAACAGGTCGCGCAGCGGGGTCTCGTCGCCGAGACGGAACGCCTGGAGGGCGTCCTGAACGGCCTTGACCCGCGCCAGTCCGGCCTGGGCGGCTTCCAGCCGCTTACTGGCAGCCTCGCTCCGGGCTCCGTCATCGCTTCCGGTATCGGTCCTGGTGTAGCGCCCTCCGGCGGCAAATCCGGCGCGCA
Organism: Thalassobaculum sp.; assembly: GCA_048983575.1. Lineage (GTDB taxonomy): Bacteria > Pseudomonadota > Alphaproteobacteria > Thalassobaculales > Thalassobaculaceae > Thalassobaculum. Next base: position 580,442 of record JBLZTD010000001.1, read on the forward strand.
CCTGCTCCTGGCTCAGGCCGAGCCCGCGCCCGTCCGGCGAGAGCACCCTTGTGTCCTCGGCCCTGACCTCGCCGTTGCGGGCAACCCCGACCTCGAGCGCGAACTGTCGGATCGACGCGAAGGCCTGATTGTCGGCGCCGTCGGAGACCGCCACGTCGAGAGAGGCGATGCGAATCTGCACGGCCACGTCTTCGCCCGCGGCTTCAGCCTCGTCCAGCGTCTTGGAAATCTCGCCGATGATGCGATCGACCACCGCCGTGACCCCTTCGCGGTCGGCAAAGGCACGGGCCACGGTTTCGATCGCCTGACGCAGACGGTCACGAAAGCCGATATCGTCGCGCCCATCGGGTTCGACCGTGATGTAGCCGGGATCGTTCGCCTGAAAAGGACGGGTAGAAGAACCCTGTGGCGCGGAATCCGAAGTCGCCGAGAGCTGCTGCCGGTTCGTCGCGGGCAGATATCCTATCCTGGATGACGCGCCGGCGCCGCTGAAACCCGCGGCCGCGCTATCGATCGTAGCGACCATGACTCTGTCCTTTCTGGACTGCGCGGCGGCGTCCCACCAACCATCCGCGCGGTCTAGTCATCCGACATTCTCGCCGGATAGACCGAATTCTACTCAATCAAACGCGAACTGCCAACAGAAAACTAAAATGCCCTTAACCATCCACCCAGCAATCCCGCCGATTCGCGCCGGTCGGACGCGGGTCCGGTGTCGATCCGCTCGCCGACGCCCCGTCGTCCGGAGGGTCGTCGGGGCGGCGGCGGCGCACCAGACCGCCCCGGTTAAGCGGCGCTGGCCTTTCCGGAGTCCGAGGAGACCGCGTCCCCGACGTCATCCAACTCGGCCGTGAGTTCGACGATCGGGCCCGCGGCATCGCCGTCCCGGGTGACCAGGGTGGGCGGCATGACCGCAACCCGGGGCGGTGTCGACCACCCGACCGTATCGAAGGCGCCGCAATTGCCGCAGACCGCCGACCAGGTGGTCGCGACGGCGCCGCAACTATCGCAGGTCCAGGACGGGTCGCGCGGCGCATAGGCGGCCCGCTCCAGCCACAGACGGGCGGCGGCGACATCGCCGTTCTCCAATTCCTCCAGCCGGGCCCAGAGCGCGCAGGCGCGCGGGCCGACCTCCTCCGGATCAAGCGCGGCGAGCTGCGCCCGCGCCTCCCCCCAGAAATCGCCGTCGAGCGCCGCCTCGGCCACCGCCAACCGGCTTTCCGGATGGTCCGGGATGTTCTCGACCAGGGCCTGCACCTTACGCAGAACGAAAGACGCGCTTTCCCCGGGCCAGAGTTCCCGGAGGGTCGCGGCCAGATCGGGATGGGGAGCGGACGCCCAACGATCCTCGATCAGCTTGCGGGCCTTGTCCTTACGGCCCGCCGCCGCCGTCAGGGTGGCTTCGGCGACGATGGCCGGCACGAAGTCCGGCTGGTTCTCCCGCGCCTTCGCCGCAAGTTCCAGCAACTCGGCCTGGGTTTCGGCGGTGCGGGAACGCTCGATCAGCAGGGCCGCGCGATGCTTGCGGCCCTCGGGCCTGGGGATCAGACCGCGCTTCACCGCGTCGTACAGGGCCGCCTGGGCCTCGGCCCAGCGCCCGGCCCGGGCCAGACCGAAGATCCGCGTGGTCGCCACCTGGGCCGAGCTCGGCCGCAGTTTGTGCGCCTCCTCGGCCAGCTCCAGCACATGGGCGTCGTCGCCGCGCGCATCCGCAAGCCGCATCAGGCCGACCAGGCCGATGAACGCCGTCTCCTTGTCGTCGCGCAGGGCGGCGAAGTAGCGGGCGGCCGCGGCGGCGTCGCCGCTGAGGGCGGCCGCCTGCGCCGAAAGCAGGCGGGTGAGGTGAGGTTCGCGCAGCAGCCGATCGGCCTCCCGGGCCAGGCGCTTCGCCTCTTCCGCATCACCGACGGCGACCGCCGCCATGCCCTGCACCAGAGCCTTGTAGCCCTCTTCGTGGCGGTGCTCGCTGCGGTGACGCCAGAAGGAGAACGGCGCGCGCAGGGCGGAAAGCGCCGCCCGCCAGCCGACGGCCGCCATCCAGAGTGCGGCGACGATCACCGCCAGGAACAGCGCGAACGGCGTCTCCAGCCGCCAGCCGAGCCAGTCGATCTGCACACCCCCCGGGTTCTGCACCAGCCAGACGGCGATGGCGACGAAACAGGCGAGCTGGACGAGATAGATCAGGGAACGGCGCATCGATCAGCCCCCCGAGAGGGTGGCAAGGGCGCGGGACTGCAGTGTCCGAACGGCCCCGTTCACCGCGATCCGCGCCTTGGCCTCGGTAACCCAGGGCGTCGCCACCTTCGCCGGATCGCCGTCCAGGGCCGACAACGCCTCGACCGCCGCCGGCAGATCGCCGGCATTGGCCGCCGCTTCGGCCCGATTGACGATGGCGTCGATGGCGTCGCCATCGTCGGTTTCGGTGCGGCGCAAAGTCACCAGCGCGGCAATGCGGGTCAGCGCCGTGCCGACCATGCCGTCATCGGCGCCGACGATCGACGCGTCGATCACCGACGCGGCCACCGCCGGGAAGCGGGCGCGCAGATCGGCCACCGACGGTACACCCGCCGCATGGTCGCGGAGCGTGGCAAGGGCGTCGGCCACCGCCGGCTGATCCAGGGCGGCAGCCTCGACCGCGTCGAGTTCGGCAGAGAAACCGCCGGAACTCGTTGGCCGATGCCGCCAGAAGATTGGAGGCGAGCAGGAACGCCGCCGCCTTCTCCTGAACGCCGCGCCCCTGGGACAGACGGTCGGACAGGTCCTGCTGCGCCGCCGCCAGCGCGTCCAGGCGCGCCGTCAGCTCGGCATTGTTCTCGCCGACCGCCTGCGCCGTCGCATCGATGCGATCGGACACGGCCGTCAGATCCTGTTCAGTGACTTCGGGCGCGTCGGACGCCTCCTCCAGAGCCGAAAGCCGGGCGTCGAGATCGGCCAGGCGGCCGGTCAACGCCGTCGCCGCCTCGGAAACGCCGTCCGTATCGTCCGCGTTTCCGAGACCCTGGCGCACAATGGCCATTTCGTCGCTCAGGGCGGTCAGCTTGTTCTCCAGGAACTCGACCCGGTCCGCAAGACCTGAGTCGGCCGCTTCCGCGCCGCCACCCGACGGTGCGGGCGCGCTCGAGAGGCGGTCGATCTCGGCCTCGGCGGCAGCCACACGCTCGACCAGGGCGTCGAACGCCTCGGCGGTCACGCCGGAATCGGGCTGCGGCGGGGCCGTCTGCGGGGAGGCCGTCTGTGGGGCGGCCGTCTGTGGGGCGGCCGTCTGCGGGGAGGCCGTCTGCGGGGCGGCCGTCTGGGCGGACCCGGTCGGCTGGGAGGCCGCCGGCTCGGATGCGGAGCCCCGGTCCGGCTCGGGTTGTGTTCCGTCCGGCGCGGAGGTCACGGGCGCCGGCGGTGCCGCGCCATCCCGCGTTGCCGCCGTCTCCGTCCCCGCGCCGTCGTCCCCGCCCGGGACCTCGGGCAGCGAGATGCCGATCATCTGGGCATAGGGCTCGGCCTCGTCGCGCCACTCCGGATAGGTCGCGTAGCCGACCCCGGCGACGAGCACGATGAGGATGAGAAGGACGACGAGCCGTCCGGCCCCCCCTCCACTCTTGGCCGGAATGGTCTTTGCCGGTCCGGCCGGTGACGGATCGTCGCTCGCACCCGGGTTGCCCGCCCGGCCGGCGGCGCCTGCGGCAACCGGGGCAGCAGCGGCGGGCGTCGACCAGGGGCTCGCGGACGACGTGTCGGACAGGGTGTCGTGGCCTTCTCCGCCTTCGATATGGTCGGACGCGCCGTCCTCGCTCTTACCGTCGGTGGAGCCGATGCCATCCGGGTCTTCCGGGCCGGTCTCCAGGGTGTCGTCGGCCGGCGACGCGGCGCCGCCGTCCAGCAACTCCTCCGAGACCCCGCCCAGGGTATCGGCCACGACGGTGTCAGGCGCCGCGGATCCGGTCACGCTGCCGCCGGTCACGCTGTCGCCGGTTTCTCGCGCACCGGTGTCGTTCCCGTCTTTCGGCGTCTCCGCCATGGATTGATCCTCACTTCGCCTTACCATCGGGCCCATCTCGGCCCACCGTCCGCAACAGCGCCTCCACCAGCGCAGCCTTAGTCGGGCTCTCTGCTACATCTATGGTCCGCCACGCCAGTTTCGAGGCTGCCCGCCCGATCGCATCGCTCATGCAATAGGCGGCAACCGGTTCGCACGCAGCCTCCAGGCCGGCTCTGCGAACGAGCCTAGCAAACGCCTCCGCGCTGCGGGGAGAGAAAAACAGGACCCCCTCCACCGCACCGTCCCGCAGGGCCGACCCGGCCCCCGGCGGCAGGCTCTCCGCCTGGATCGTGCGATAGGCGATGCGCCGCTCCACCTGGAAACCCCGGGCGGCGAGCTCGGCCGCGAGATCGGTGCTGATCGCCTCGCCGCTGACCCAGACCAGCGGCCCCTCGGCCGGCCGACAGCGCTCCGCCACCCGCTCGACGAGCCCGGTCGCATCGCCGGAGGCGGTCGAGACCTCGGCAAAGCCGGCGGCCCGCGCCGCCGCCGCCGTCGCCTCGCCCACCGCCAGCACCGGAAGGTCGCGGCGGGGCGTGAGACGGGAGGCCCCTTCCGCCCCGTTGCCGCTGGTCACCAGGATCGCCTGCACCGGATCGGGAAAGGGTGCCGCCGGCGTGACGGGTTCGACCGTCAACATGGGCGCGGACAACGCTTCGATCCCATGGGCCGCGAGATCCGCGGCCAGATCGGCGGAGGCCTCGGCCGGTCGGGTGACGATGACCCGTCGGACGGTGCGCCCGTCGCCCGCCTGCGGCCCGGTTCCCACGGCCGCCCCGGCGGTCAGGCCAGGAAATCGCGCCCGCAGCGCGACAGGATGTCCTCGCCCACACCGCGGCCGAGCGCCTCGGCATCGCCGGCGTCCGCGCTGGCCGATCCGGCATGGCTCTGGCTGCCGTCGAGCGACAGCACGAGACCGTTCAGGGTCAGCCGGTCGCCGTCGAGCACCGCATGGCCGGAGATCGGGGTTCGGCAGGAGCCGTCCAACGCCGCCAGCATCGCCCGCTCGGCCGTGACCCGGACCCGGCTCGGCGTATGGTCGAGCGCGCCCAGCCAGCGGGCGATATCGGCGTCCCGGGCCGAGGCGTTGCCGTCCCGGCACTGCACGGCGATGGCGCCCTGGCTCACCGGCGGCGGAAAGGCGTCCGGCTCCATGATGCGGGTAATGGCGTGGTCCATCTCCAGGCGCTTGAGGCCGCAGACGGCGAGGAAGGTCGCATCGGCCTCGCCGTCGTGCAGCTTGCGCAGGCGCGTATCCACATTGCCGCGGAACATCACCACCTGAAGGTCCGGCCGGCGGTTCAGCACCAGGGCCGCGCGCCGCACGGACGCGGTGCCGATCCGCGCGCCCTCGGGCAGCGCCTCGAAACTGTCCGCGTGGGGCGAGATGAAGGCGTCGCGGGGATCCTCGCGCGGCAGCACGGCGGCGAGAATCGTGGCGTCGGCGATCGTCGTCTCCATGTCCTTCATCGAATGCACGGCGGCATCGATGGCCCCGGACAGGAGTTCGCCCTCGACCTCCTTGATGAACAGCCCCTTGCCGCCGAGCTCGGCCAGCGGCCGGTCCCGCACCACGTCGCCTGTGGTCTTCACCGTGCGGATCTCGATGGCGCCGTCCTCCCGGAGCTCCGGCCACGCGGCCATGAGCCGCTCCCGGGTCTCGCGGGTCTGGGCAAGGGCCAGCGCCGATCCGCGCGAGCCGAGGATGATCTTGGCGGTCATGGGTGCCTCTTGGTCGACTGCATCGTGGGCGTATCCTCCTGCAAGCCTTCGCCTTGGTGCCGGCCATATCGTCATGCGAGCCATGCCGTCCGCGGCCCGTGTCTTCGGCTCGGGTTTCGTGTAGACGGAAGCACGATCGACAGGGAGACCGCACCGTGCCTTCCGGCCCGAACCGCATTCTAGGCATAGAAACCAGCTGCGATGAAACCGCTGCGGCAGTGGTCGACGCGGATCGGCGGATTCTGTCCAATGTGGTGCTCAGCCAGCTCGACGATCACCGGGCCTATGGCGGGGTGGTACCGGAGATCGCCGCCCGGGCCCATCTCGACCACCTGGACGCCATCGTCGCCCGGGCCATGGACGAAGCCGGGATCGGTTTCGCGGATCTCGCGGGCGTCGCGGCGACGGCGGGCCCGGGACTGATCGGCGGCGTGCTGGTCGGCGCGACCTTGGCCAAGGCCATCGCCTGCGCCCATGGCAAGCCGTTCCTCGCGATCAACCATCTGGAAGGCCACGCCCTTACCGCGCGGCTGACCGACGGGATCGACTTTCCGTATCTGCTGCTGCTGGTCTCCGGCGGCCACTGCCAGCTCCTGCTGGTCGAAGGGGTGGGCCGCTACCGCCGGCTCGGCACGACGATCGACGATGCGGTCGGCGAGGCCTTCGACAAGACGGCCAAGCTGCTGGGGCTCGGCTATCCGGGCGGACCGGCGGTCGAACGGGCGGCGGCAGAGGGCGATCCGGACGCCGTCGACCTGCCCCGGCCCATGGTCGGCAAGCCCGGCTGCGACTTCTCGTTCTCCGGCCTGAAGACCGCCGTGCGCCGCCGCGTCGAGGAGGCGGTCGACGACCTGGACGCCGGCCGCATCGCCGACATCGCCGCCGCGTTCCAGCGGGCGGTGGCCGCCTCCCTGGTCGACCGGACCCGGCGGGCGGTCGACATGCTGGAACAGGAGGGGATCGTCGGACGGCCGCTGGTGGTCGCCGGCGGTGTGGCGGCCAACGGCGCGGTCCGCGCCGCGCTGGCCGCGCTGGCCGAGACGCGCGGCATGCGGTTCGTCGCGCCGCCGCTGGCGCTCTGCGGCGATAACGGCGCGATGATCGCCTGGGCCGGTCAGGAACGGCTGGCGCTGGGCCTAGTCGACGGCATGGACTTCCGCCCGCGCCCACGCTGGCCGCTCGATCCGGAGGCGGCCCCCTCCATCGGCGCGGGCCGTGTGAAGGCCTGATTTCCACCGGGTCGTCGCCAAGCTGCAAGGGAGGGATGCACGCCGTGGCAATCTCGGGCTAAATCAGCAGCGACCTAAGACAACCCGCGACCGCAATTTCGAGAGAGGCACCGACACCATGGCGTACTGGCTGTTCAAATCCGAGCCCGGCACCTGGTCCTGGGACGACCAGGTCAGGAAGGGCGATGTCGGCGAGGGCTGGGACGGGGTGCGGAACTACCAGGCCTCGAACAACATGAAGGCCATGAAGGTCGGCGACCTCGGATTCTTCTACCACTCGGTCAACGAGAAGCAGATCGTCGGCATCGTCGAGGTGATCGAGGAATACCACCCGGACCCCACCGACAAGTCGGAGCGTTTCGGGATGGTAACGGTCAAGGCGGTCAAGCCCGTGGCCAAGCCGGTGACCCTCGCCGATATCAAGGGCGAACCCTCGCTGGAGGATTTCGCCCTGGTGCGGCAGTCGCGCCTCTCCGTCGTTCCGGTCACCGACGCCCAATGGCGGCAGATCCTGTCCATGGCCGAGACGACGCTGTAGCGTCGCCGGACCCGCCGGGTCCACTCAGTCCGCCGAGCCCTCCAGGGCGGCGATCATGTCCGCCATGTCGACAAGCCGTTGCGCTTCCGCGACGTGGAGGCCTTCCACCAGCTTGCCGTCGACCTGCAGCACGCCCTTGCCCTCGGCCATGGCGGCGGCATGGGCCTCGGCGATCTTGCGGGCCCAGGCGATATCCGCCTCCCGCGGCGAGAACGCCTCGTTGGCGGCGGCGATGGTCTTGGGATGTATCAGGGTCTTTCCGTCGAAGCCGAGTTCGACCCCCTGCCGGCATATCGCCGCGAATCCGGCGTCGTCGTTCAGATCGGCATGGACCCCGTCGAGAATCGCCAGCCCATAGGCACGGGCCGCCAAGATGCAGAGCCCGAAGGACGTCATCATCGGCAGACGATCCGCCGTGTGCAGGCAGTGAAGCTCCTTCGCCAGATCGTTGGTGCCGAGCATCAGCCCCGCCATGCGCGGCGTCGCGGCGGCGATGTCCTGCGCCGCCAGAACCCCGCGCGGGGTCTCGATCATGCACCAGAGGCCCATCGCCTCCGGGGCGCCATTCCGGATAAGCAACGACTCGGCCTGACGCACCGTTCCGCCGCTCTCCACCTTGGAGAGGATGACCCCGTGGGCCGGCTGCGACGCGGCGAAAACCAGGTCGTCGTGGCCCCAGGGCGTGTCCAGGCCGTTGACCCGGATCAGAATCTCGCGGCTGCCGTAGCCGCCGGCCGCCAGGGCCTCGGCGATGGCGTCGCGCGACGCCTGCTTGGCCTCGGGCGCGACCGCATCCTCCAGATCCATGACGATGGCATCGCAGGGGAGGGAGCGGCCCTTGTCGAGGGCGCGCGGGTTGGAGCCCGGCATGTAGAGGACGGAACGGCGGGGACGGATGACGGCGGCCATGAAGGGACTTCCGGTCGGTTGCGGGGACCGGGAGGGTAGCGAGCCGGACGGCCCCGACAACGGACGACCTCGACACCGTACGGCCTCGACAACGCGTCGGATTTGTCCCGCTGACGCCGGCCGCCGAACCGGGTATGACGGGGCCATGCCGGTGCTCGCCCTCTCCTCCCACGTCGCCGTCGGCCATGTCGGCAACGCCGCCGCCGTGCCCGCGCTGGAACGGCGCGGCCACGAGGTCTGGCGGGTCGATACGGTCAGCTTCTCCAATCATCCGGGCCATCACAAGTTCACCGGCACGGTGCGCGAGGGGCACGAGATCGTCGAGCTGATGCGCGGCATCGCCAACCACACCGGCTGGCGGGGAGTGGAGGGCATCTATTCCGGATATCTCGGGACGCCCGAGACCGGACGCGCCTTTGCCGGGATCCTGGACGCGGTCGAGGAGGCCAGCCCGGACGCCGTCTATCTCTGCGATCCGGTGATCGGCGACCACGGCCGGGTATTCGTGCGCGCGGGCATTGAAAACGCCTTCCGCGACCGGCTGGTCCCCCGCGCGACGATCATCACCCCGAACGCCTTCGAGCTGGCGCTGCTGTCCGGCCATCGGGTGGAGACCGTGGCCGACGCCCACGACGCCGCCGTGACCCTGTTGGAATGGGGGCCGAAGGTGGTGGTCGCCACGGGTGTGCCGGACGGGGACCACCTCGCCATCCTGGCGGTGACGGCGGAGGAGAACTGGATCGCCCGCTCGCCCTGGCACGATCGGCCGTTCTTCGGGACCGGAGACCTGTTCGCCGGCCTGTTCCTGTCCCACTGGCTTGAGCATCGCAGCGCCGCCCCGGCCCTCGCCCGCGCCGTCGCCGGTCTGGAAGTGGCGACGGCGGCGACGACGGCGGCGGGCTCGGTCGATCTGGTTCTGATCGCCCATCTGGACGCGATCACCGGCGCCCCTCCGGCGCGGGTCCTCCCGCTCGGCTGATCGCCGTCCCGCCGGCCTGGAGCGGAATCGCGGTCGGGTCGCTTCGATCGGCTCCGGTCGCGCTCTAAAGGCCGAGCAGGGCGGGCGGATCGTCGGTGACGATGCCCGCGACCCCCCAACCGTAGAGCTCCCTCGCCCGTTCCGCATCGTTAACGGTGTAGACCAACGGCACCCATCCGCCGTCTAGGATGTCCGTGATCTGTTCAGGCCCGTCGATCTGCCGGGTCCAGGGGATCACCGCGACGACCCCAAGCTCGACGGCGGCCTCGCGCCAGTCCGGGTCCCAGGCGTCGATCAGGAACCCGCGCAGAATGTCCGGCGCGCCGTCGCGCGCGACGGCGAGCGCATCGCGGTCGAAAGACGTGATGATCAGCGCATCCTCCCCCCTCCAGCCCTCGGCGGCGAGAACGGCGAGAACAGCCCGCGCCGTCTCGGCCCCCGTGCCGGGATCGGGCTTGATCTCCAGGTCCAACCCGAGGCCGAGCTCGCGACAGAGCGCCAGGCACTGGGCCAGCGTGGGCACACCGGCGCCGCCGCCGGCATCCACCGCCGCCAGTTCCGCCGAGGTCAGGGCGACCACCGGACCGGTCCAATTCGTGGTGCGGTCGAGGGTCGCGTCGTGCATCAGCACCGGAACCCCGTCGCCGGCGAGCTTGGCGTCGATCTCCACCCAGGTCGCGCCGGCCTCCCCGGCGGCACGGATCGACGGCAGCGTGTTCTCCGGCGCCAGGGCCTTGGCGCCGCGATGGCCGATCAGGCGGGGCGGGGTGAAGGCGCGTGCGGGCATCGTCCTCTCCAAATTCTCTCGTCGGTTCCCGGCGGACCAGATGAATGGCTGGATACTATTCCCGCTCCGAAGGGCGTGTTCTCCGTCGATCGGGAGATGGGATGCTGGCTGCGCCCCTCGGACACGAAAACGGCGCGGCAACCGTAGTTACCGCGCCGCCGAGTCCTCCGAGTTCCGGACCGCTTATTCGGCGGCCTTGGTCTCCAGGTCCTCGCCGGTCTCCTGGTCGACGACCTTCATCGACAGCTTGACCTTGCCGCGGTCGTCGAAGCCGATGACCTTGACCTTCACCTTGTCGCCTTCCTTGACGATCTCGGTGACCGTCTCCGGCCGCTTCTCGTTGGTCAGCTGGCTGATATGCACCAGACCGTCCTTCGGGCCGAGGAAGTTGACGAAGGCGCCAAAATCCAGGGTCTTCACGACCTTACCGTCGTAGATCTTGCCCACTTCCGGCTCGGCCGTCAGCGAGTAGACCCAGTTGTGCGCGGCGTCGAGGGACGCCTGCTCGACCGCCGCGATCTTCACGGTGCCGTCGTCGTCGATGTCGATCTTCGCACCGGTGGTCTCGCAGATCTCGCGGATCACCTTGCCGCCCGACCCGATCACGTCGCGGATCTTGTCGACCGGGATCTTGATGGAGATCATCTTCGGCGCGGTGTCGGAGACGCCGTCGCGGGCCGTGGTCAGCGCCTTGCCCATCTCGCCGAGGATGTGCATGCGGCCGTCCTTCGCCTGTTCCAGCGCGACCTGCATGATCTCCCGGGTGATCGAGGTGATCTTGATGTCCATCTGCAGGGCGGTGACGCCCTTTTCGGTGCCGGCCACCTTGAAGTCCATGTCGCCCAGGTGATCCTCGTCACCCAGGATGTCGGACAGGACGGCGAACTTCTCGCCTTCCTTGATCAGGCCCATGGCGATACCGGCGACCGGCCGCGCCAGCGGCACGCCGGCGTCCATCAGCGACAGCGAGGTGCCGCAGACCGTCGCCATCGACGACGAACCGTTGGACTCGGTGATCTCGGAGACCACGCGCAGGGTGTAGGGGAACGCCTCCTTGCTCGGCAGCAGCGGCTTCACCGCCCGCCATGCCAGCTTGCCGTGACCGATCTCGCGGCGCCCCGGGGAGCCGACGCGGCCCGCCTCACCGACCGAGAACGGCGGGAAGTTGTAGTGCAGCAGGAAGTGCTCGCGATACTCGCCCTCGAGCGCGTCGATGATCTGCTCGTCCTGGCCGGTGCCGAGGGTGGCGACGACCATCGCCTGGGTCTCGCCACGGGTGAACAGCGCCGAGCCATGGGTCCGCGGCAGCAGACCGACCTCGGCGACGATCGGACGGACCGTCTTGGTGTCGCGCTCGTCGATCCGCTTGCCGGTGTGGAGGATGCGGCCCCGGACGATGTCGCTCTCGATATCCTTGAGCAGGCCCTTGGCGGCGTCCTTCTCGGCGTCGTCCTCGATCGCGGCGAGCGCCTTTTCCTTGGCGGCCGCGACCTTGTTCTGACGCTCGGTCTTGTTCGGCTCGTCGTAAGCCGTCTCCATGTCGGCCTTGCCGGCCGCCTCGAGCTTGGCGCGGATCGCGTCCAGGTCGAGCGGGCTCTCCGGCAGATCCATCGGATCCTTCGCGGCGGCCTCGGCCAGTTCGATGATCGCCTCGATCACCGGCTGGAAGCTGTCATGGCCGAAATTCACCGCGCCGAGCATGACTTCCTCGGACAGCTCGGAGGCCATGGACTCGACCATCAGCACGCCTTCCTGGGTGCCGGCGACGACCAGATCGAGCTCGCTCTCGTTCCTGGTGACGTCCATGGTCGGGTTCAGGATGTACTCACCGTTCTTGTAGCCGACGCGGGCGCCGCCGATCGGGCCGAGGAACGGCGCACCGGACAGGCACAGGGCGGCCGACGTGCCGACCATGGCGACGATGTCCGGATCGTTCTCGAGGTCATGGGCGAGCACGGTACAGATCACCTGCACCTCGTTCTTGTAGCCCTTGACGAAGAGCGGACGGATCGGCCGGTCGATCAGGCGGGAGGTCAGGGTCTCCTTTTCGCTCGGACGCCCCTCGCGCTTGAAGAAGCCGCCCGGGATCTTGCCCGCGGCGTAGGTCTTCTCCTGATAGTGGACCGAGAGCGGGAAGAAATCGATACCCGGGCGCGGCGTCTTCGCGGCGACCACGGTGCAGAGAACGGCGGTATCGCCGTAGCGGGCGAGAACGGCGCCATCGGCCTGCCTGGCCATCTTGCCCGTCTCCAGGGTGAGCGTGCGCCCGCCCCACTCGATTTCCTTACGATATACGTCGAACATCCGTGTCATTCCTCATCTGCGAACCGACATGCATGACGTCCCGCGTTCCCATTTCCGTTCCGGCCGGCCCGTGCCGCGGTGGATGCCCGCGACCGGATGGACCAACACGACCAACCGCCGGCAGCGCACGGCCGGCGGTGACTCGCGATCAGAATTGCGATGAACGGATAATGGACGCCCCTTGCGTCATGGCGCCCCAACGGCAGCCTTCGGTTCTCATATTTCGTCTCTATCTTGCGCGCGCGTTCTTTGACACGGAACGCGCGATTGGTCAACGCGCACGAGCCAGATCGAAAGGGCCGAAGCTCCGGGTCTCGCCTTCGCGCGGCGGCGGCGGGAAGATCGTCCCGGAAGCCGTCGGAGACATTCGCCGCAGAGGAGGTTCCCATGCGCCGCCTGCCGGCCTCGGCGGAGGCCTACAAGAAGACGCCGGTCTTCACCGAGAACAGCATACCCGCAGGCCTGCTGCGCGAGCACAGCACGAAGGCCGGGGTCTGGGGGCTGATCCACGTACTCTCCGGCGCGCTGCAGCTCAGCTTCGTCGATGGCGCGCCGTCGGACCGTCTGGTGCCCGGACAGCCCGGGGTGATCGCACCGCAGGAACCGCACCGGGTGGCCGCCGACGGACCGGTCCAGTTCTTCGTGGAGTTCTATCGCGTCCCCGCCCCCTGAAGTCCCGGAAACCGTCGGCCGAAACGCGAACGCCCCGGCCGATGGCCGGGGCGCAGGGTATCGCGTCGGTCCGGGGCGCCTAGCGGCGCAGGCCCAGGCTGCTGATCAGCGAGGTATAGCGGTCATTGGACTTCCTCTTCAGGTAGTCCAGCAGACGGCGACGCTGGCCGACCAGCATCAGCAGACCCCGGCGGGAGTGGAAGTCCTGCTTATGGGCCTTCATGTGCTCTGTCAGGTTGGTGATGCGCTCGGTCAGGATCGCGACCTGCACTTCCGGCGAACCGGTATCGCCTTCCTTCTGGCCGTATTCCTTGACGAGCTCGGCCTTACGCTCCGCGGTAATCGACATCGTCCTCTCCTTCTCTAGAGGTTCAGCACCCTGACCGGACGGATGGCGCCGCTTTCGATCCGCGCGATGGCGACCGGGACCGTGCCGTCCGTGGCATAGACCAGATCGCCTTCCTGCAGATCGCCGAACCGGTCGCGATCCATCGAACGATAGACCGGGACGCCCTGTCCGTTGCGCAGCGTCGCCGCCTCGGGACCTCTCAAGGCCAACGCCGGGATGCCGTCCAGCGCGGTCTCAACAGGCCACAGGTGCTCCAAAGAGGCCGGGTTATGCATCAGCTCCGCCAGGGAATCCAGCGAAATCGCGCGCTCGGCGTCGAACGGACCGACCCGAAGACGCCGCAGATCGCGGATATGGCCGACCGTGCCCAGCGCCGCGGCGAGGTCGCGGGCCAATGAGCGCATATACGCGCCCTTGCCCGAGGTCACCCGGAATCGGGCCTCGTCCCGGCCCGGCAGATCGACGAGCTGCAGATCGAGGATCTCGATGATCCGCGAGTTCGAGCTCGACGGCCTCGCCGGAGCGGGCGAGGTCGTAGGCGCGTTCTCCATCCACCTTGATCGCGGAGAAGCGCGGGGGAACCTGTTCTATTTCGCCGACGAAACGGTCGAGCACGGCACGGATCGCGGTCTCGTCCGGCCGGATGTCGCTGGTCGCGACCACATCGCCCTCGGCATCGTCGGTCGACGTCGCCTCGCCCCAGCGCACGGTGAACGCGTAGTCCTTGGTGGCGTCCATCACATAGGGAACGGTCTTGGTCGCCTCGCCCAGCGCCACCGGCAGCACGCCGGTCGCCAGCGGGTCGAGGGTGCCGGCGTGACCCGCCTTGGCCGCGTCGAAGACCCGGCGCACGGTGGCGACCGCCTGGGTCGAGGTTATATCGACCGGCTTGTCCAGAATGACCCAGCCGTGGACCGGGTTGCCGCGCCGCCTACGCGCCATCGTCGTCCGTCTCGCCGGTCTCGGGCTCCTCCGCCGCGGCGGTCGCCACGTCCTGGCGGATCACGGGATCGTTCAGGATCGCCTGCATGCGGCCCGAGGCGTCGAAGGCGGTGTCACGCTTGAAGGTGAGACGCGGGGCGAACTTCATCCGCACCTCGCGGGCGACCTGGCCGGAAAGCCGGCCCGAGACGCGGGACAGAACCGGGAGCACATCGCCGATATCGCCGTCGATCGGCGGGATCACCCAGACGGTCGCGTTGCGCAGATCTGGGGAAACACTCACCTCCGACAGGGTGATGCGCACGCCGGCTAAGGCCGGTTCGTGGAGTTCGCCGCGCTCGAAGACGCGGGCAAGCACGCGGCGGATTTCCTCACCGACACGCAATTGTCGCTGACTCGGGCCCTCGCGGGCCGCGTCGCGCTTCGCCATGATCGTATTCCCGTTCGGCGAGACGCCGCCGCGTTAGCCGGCGGACGCCTCCTGCTGAACCTGCTCGAGCGTACGGGCGACTTCCTTCAGCTCGAAGCACTCGATCATGATCGCCCTCGCGGATGTCGTCGTAGTTCTCGAACGCCATGCCGCACTCGTAGCTCTCGCTGCACCTCGCGGACCTCTTCCTTGAAGCGCTTCAGGGTCTTCAGCGTGCCCTCGTGGATCACCACGTTGTCGCGCAGCAGACGGACCTTGCAGCCCCGCTTGATGACGCCGTCGGTGACCATGCAGCCCGCCACCTTGCCGACCTTGGTGATGTTGAACACCTGTCGGATCTCGGCGTAGCCGATGAACTCTTCCTTGAGTTCGGGGGCAAGCATGCCGGTCAGCAGGCGCTTTCACATCGTCGATCAGGTCGTAGATGATCGAGTAGTAGCGGATCTCCATCCCGTCGCGGCGCGCCATCTCGCGGGCCTGCGGGTTGGCACGGACGTTGAAGCCGATGATGATGCCGCCCGACGCACCGGCCAGGGACACATCGGACTCGCTGATGCCGCCGACGGCCGAGTGCAGGATCCGCGGCTTGACCACATTGGTCTCGAGCTTCTCCAGCGTCGCCCGGATCGCCTCCAGGGAGCCGTGCACGTCGGTCTTGATGACCAGCGGCAGCTCGTCCGCCTCGCCGGACTTGATCGCCGAGAGCATCTGCTCGACCGTGCCGCGGGCACCGGCCGTCGCACTCTTCTCGCGCAGCAGGCGCTGGCGGTAGTCGGCGATCTCGCGGGCCCGGCTTTCGTTCTCCACCACCACGAACTCGTCGCCCGCGGTCGGCGTGCCCTGAAGACCGAGAACCTCGATCGGCTCGGACGGGCCGGCGCTCTCGGCCTGCTCGCCGCGATCGTTGACCAGGGCGCGCACGCGACCCCATTCCGCGCCCGCAACGAACACGTCGCCGGTGCGCAGGGTGCCGCGCTGGACCAGAACGGTCGCGACGGAACCGCGGCCGCGCTCGACCTTGGCTTCGATGACCACACCGGCGGCGGCACGATCCGGATTGGCCTTGAGCTCAAGCACTTCGGCCTGCAGCAGCGATCGCCTCGAGCAGCGTGTCGAGCCCCTGCTTGGTCAGCGCCGAGACGTCGATCGCCTGGACGTCGCCGCCCATCTCCTCGACCACGATCTCGTGCTGCAGCAGCTCGGTGCGGACCCGCTGCGGATCGGCGTCCGGCTTGTCGATCTTGTTGACCGCCACGATCACCGGCACGCCGGCGGCGCTGGGCATGACGGATGGCTTCGATCGTCTGCGCCATGATGCCGTCATCGGCCGCCACCACCAGGATGACGATATCGGTGACGTTGGCGCCGCGCGCCCGCATCTCCGTGAACGCCTCGTGGCCCGGCGTGTCGATGAAGGTGATCTTGTCGCCCGACGGCACCTCGATCTGATAGGCGCCGATATGCTGGGTGATGCCGCCGGCCTCGCCGGACGCCACATCCGCCTGTCGGATCGCGTCCAGCAGGGAGGTCTTGCCGTGGTCCACATGGCCCATGACCGTGACGACGGGGGAGCGCGGACGCAGATCCTCGTCCCGGTCGTCGTCGCCGCCCATGCCAAGCTCCACATCGGATTCCGCAACCCGGCGGACGCGGTGACCAAATTCCTGAGCCACCAGTTCGGCGGTGTCGGCATCGATGATCTGGTTGATCGTCGCCATGACGCCCATCTTCATGAGCGACTTGATGACCTCGCCGCCCCGCTCGGCCATACGGTTGGCCAGCTCCTGGACGGTGATCGTCTCGGGGACGACGACGTCGCGCGACTGCTTGACGGCCTCTCCCTGGTCGTTCCGGGAGCGCTGGCGCTCGCGCTCGCGGGCCCGGCGCACCGAGGCCAGGGAGCGCACGCGGCCGCTGTCGCCGCTCAGCGCATCGCTGATGGTGAGCTTGCCCTGACGGCGCCGCGGCTCGCTGGTGGTCCGGGTACGGGCCGGGCGCTTCGGCGCTTCCTTGGCACCGCCGCCGCCACCGCCGCGCTTCCGGCGATCGTCATCTTCGCCTTCGGCCGGCGCGCGGGCCGCCGGGGCTGCCGCGGGAGCGGCCGCACCGGGGGCCCTGTCGAGACGGGCGGTCGCCCGTTCGGCCGCGGCCTTCGCCTGGCGGGACGCTTCTTCCTCTGCGAGACGGGCGGCCTCGGCAGCCTTAACGGCAGCCTCCGCGTCCTCGATCTTGCGCAGCTCGTCGATCTCGGCCTGGCGACGATCCACCGGCTCCGCCGGGGTTTCGGGCGCGGCGGGCCGGCGTCTCCGGTCCGACGGCGCGCGGCTCGGCTGCGGGCGCACCGCTCTCCGGCGCCTTCGCCTGGACGGCCGGCTCCTGCTCTTCCGGACGATCCGGGCGCTTGGCCGCCTGCTCCAGAACCCGGGCGCGGGCTTCGCGCTCCTCGGTCGTCAGCTCGCGGCCGCCCTTGCCCCCGCCCGCCTTGGCGGCGGCGATGGCGGCTTCCCGGGAACCGGGAGCCGGCGAGCTCGGCCGGCGCCGGCGCACCTCGACCTGCACGGTCTTGGAGCGTCCATGGGAGAAGCTCTGCTTGACCTGTCCGGTTTCCACCGTCTTGCCAAGCGACAGCTTGCTCCGGCCGGAGCCGAGGCTCAGCTTCTTGCGATCTTGTTCGTTGGTGCTCGACATATCGTCTGTGCCCACGTCATCCATCCGTCAACGGGCAAGCCATCATTACTTGGCGCCCTGAATACACGTCCCGGCGCGGTTTTCCAAGCCGGGGCCCACATCTGATGCGGTCTTTTCCGACCGCAATCCCTCAAGTCTCGCCGCTTCCCGCAGCAACCGGTCGGCCAGTCCCGCGCGCGGGCCGGTCAATTCGACGAACGCGTGCACCGCATGGTCCCGTCCGAAAGCCTCGGCGATCTCCGCCGAAACCAGGCAGGAAACCAACGGCCGGCCCGCCGCCAGGGCCCGCAGTCTCGCCCGGCCGTCCTCGGCGCCGTCGGCGGCTTCGACCAGCACACCGGTGCGTCCGGCTTCCAGCGCCTGGCGCACCTTGGTCTGACCCGCCACGGCGCCGCCGGCCCGGCGGGCCAGCGACAGGGTCTCAATGCAGCGCCGGGCGATCAGCGCCTCGACCCGGTCGGTCAGACCCGGATCCACCGTCACGGACTGCTTCGCCGCCCGGGCGAACAACCGCTTCGACACCGCCTGATCGAGGATAGCACGATCTGCGGCAACCCACAGGCCGCGGCCCGGAAGCCGCTCGTCCACGTCGGGCACGATCGAGCCGTCCGGCCCGACCACGAAGCGGATCAGTCCGCCGCGCGGCCCGCTCTCGCGCGTGACGAGGCACCGTCGGTCGCCATCGTCCTTCTGCGTCGCCGGATCACGCCGTCGGCTCAGGATCGCTCTCCTCGGCCGCCGCGTCCACCCCGGCATTGGACTCGGTACCCTCTTCGTCCTCGAACCAATGGGCCCGCGCCGCCATGATGATCTGGTTGGCGGCGTCCTCATCGAACCCGGCATCCGGCAGAATCTCGCGGAGCTCGTCGCTGGCGAGGTCCGCAAGATCGTCGAGAGTCTTGACGCCGTTCTCGCCGAGCGTGACGAGCATGGCGGCGGTGAAGACCTCCATCTCTGCCAGATCGTCGGTCACGCCGAGTTCGCGCCGACGCGTCTCGTGACGCTCGCGCTCCGCCTCGACGAAGTTGAACGCACGGGTGCGCAGCTCCTCGGCGATGTCCTCGTCGAAGCCTTCGATCTCGGCCAGGTCCTCGATCTCGGTGAAGGCGATTTCCTCCACCGACGCGAAACCCTCGGCCACGAGAAGTCCGGCGATGACATCGTCGATGTCGAGCGCCTCGATGAAATTCTCCGAGCGCTGGCGGAACTCCTCGCGACGGCGGTCCGACTCCTCCTGCTCGGTCAGGATATCGATGTCCCAACCGGTGAGCATGGAAGCGAGCCGCACATTCTGTCCGCGCCGGCCGATCGCCAGGGACAGCTGTTCGTCCGGCACCACGACCTCGATCCGGCCCTGGTCCTCGTCGAGCACCACCTTGGCCACCTCGGCCGGGGCCAGGGCGTTCACCACGAACGTCGCCGGGTCCTCGGACCACGGGATGATGTCGATCTTCTCGCCCTGCAGCTCGCCCACCACCGCCTGGACGCGCGACCCGCGCATGCCGACGCAGGCGCCGACAGGGTCGATCGAGCTGTCGTAGGAGATCACCGCGATCTTCGCCCGGGAGCCGGGATCGCGGGCCACCGCCTTGATCTCGATGATGCCGTCATACACTTCCGGCACTTCCTGGCGGAACAGCTGACGCATGAATTCGGGATGGGTCCGCGACAGGAAGATCTGCGGGCCGCGCTGCTCCTCGCGCACGTCCTCGATATAGGCCCGGACCCGGTCGCCCTGGCGGA
The DNA here is from genome assembly GCA_048983575.1 of Thalassobaculum sp. GTDB lineage: Bacteria > Pseudomonadota > Alphaproteobacteria > Thalassobaculales > Thalassobaculaceae > Thalassobaculum. The sequence continues at coordinate 599,767 of JBLZTD010000001.1, forward strand.
ACGTCTCGCGCGGCAGCAGGCGGTCGCGGCGCAGAACCGCCTCGGCGCGCCGGGATCTCGACCGTGACATTGCCGTACTCGACGCGCTTGACCACGCCGTTGATGATCTCGCCGGAGCGGTCCGTCATACTCCTCGAACTGGCGCTTGCGCTCGAACTCGCGGACCTTCTGGACGATCACCTGTTTGGCGGTCTGCGCGGCGATGCGGCCGAAATCGATCGGCGGCAACGGCTCCTCGATCACCGACCCCAGCTCCAGCGCCGGGTCGATCTTCTTCGCCTGATCCAGGGTGATCTCGGCGAACTCGTCCTCGACCTCCTCGACCACCGTGGTGCAGCGCTTCAGGCTGATGTCGCCGGTCTCGCCGGTCGATGGTCGCGCGGATGTCATGGTCGGGGCCGTATTTCGACCGGCCGGCCTTCTGGATCGCCTGTTCCATGGCGATCAGCACTTCCTCGCGATCGATCCCCTTGTCCCGGGCGACCACATCGGCGACCTGGATGAGCTCCAGCTTCGGTGTCGTGGCGATGTCCATCGGCTCTTTCGTCCTCTTTAACCCGGCGGGCAGGCCCGCTCCGGTTGCTCCCTCAGTCCAGTCCGTCGCCCGCGCCGGCCGGCCGGCTGGCCTCCAGCAGGGCGTCGGTCAGCACCAGCTTGGCCCGCGAGATGTCGTCGAAGGGTAGCTCCGCCAGGGCGCCCCCCTCGATCTCGATCTGCACCCGCTCTCCGTCGGCGACCCCCTTCAGCCGGCCGCTGAAGCGCTTGCGGCCCTCCACCGGGACCGCCATGTCGACCCGGGCGTCGAACCCGGCCCAACGCTCGAAATCCTTGATCCGCGTCAGCGGACGGTCGATCCCCGGCGAGGAGACCTCCAGCGTGTACTCCCCGGCGATCGGGTCCTCCACGTCAAGAACGGCGGAGACCGTCCGGCTGATCTCGGCGCAGTCATCCACCGAAATCATCGAGCCGTCGCGCCGGTCGGCCATGATCTGCAAGGTCGGCCGCTGGCCACCGGTGATCATCACCCGCACGACATCGAAGCCCATGGCCTCGATCGACGGGGTCACGATGCCCTCGATGCGCCGGATATGTGCGTCCACCAGTCGTCCTCACCTTGACCGGCGGCGGCACCAACAAAAAAGTGGGCCGTTGGCCCACCCCGATCGAATTCCGATTGAAGAAGCGCTGATATATCGCAGGCGGACAGCGAGTTCAAGTCCGGCGTGCGGCAGAGTTCCGGCCCGCGGCCTGTGCCGAGTTCCTGTGATCGTCTCCCGACGCGCTCTTCCTGCCACCGCGGGGCGCCCATCAGGCCGGCTTGCGGAATTCCATATAGACCGGGACCCGGCCCTCGCGCCGGGCCTTGGCCTCGTACCGGGTTTCCGGCCAGTCGTCCCGCCGCTCGGTGAAATCGGCCAGGCTGGTGCCGGTCCACCGGAAGTCCGGATGGGCGGTGACCCGCGCCAGACTCCAGACCAGATAGCCCGGATCGTCGGTGGCGAGGCGTAGAATTCCGCCCGGCTCCAGCAGCTCGTAGAACCGGGCAACCGTCTCGTGCTGGATGATCCGGCGGTAGTGGTGGCGGCGCTTCGGCCAGGGATCGGCATGCAGCACGAAAATCCGCTCCACGCTGCCCGGCGCCAGCACGTCCAGAACGTCCCGCGCGTCGTCGGGATGGATCCGCACCCGGTCGCCCTCCACCCCGTCGAGATGGCGCAGCAGCGAGGCGACGCCGTTGACGAAGGGCTCGCAGCCGATGAAGGCTGTATCGGGATTGTTGCGGGCCTGCCAGGCGAGATGCTCGCCGCCGCCGAAGCCGATCTCCAGCCACACCGCCCGGGGTGCGACCGGGAACCATGCCTTGGGATCGACCTGCGGGCCGCCTTGCGGGTGGTCGAGCGGGACCAGCCGGCCCGGCAGCGTCCTCGTCCAGGCGGCGCTGCATGGCGGCGCGCAGCGGCCGTCCCTTGCGGCGGCCGAAGAACAGGCGCTCTTCACCGGGATCGGACATGACGGGCCAATCGAAAGGATTTGCTACCGTTCGGGCCGGGCGGCCGGCGACAGGCCGGCCACCCGCGCGATCAGAACGCGGACTTCAGGTCGTCGACCAGATCCAGGCGTTCCCAGGTGAAATGGCCGGCGGCGTCCGGCGTGCGGCCGAAATGCCCGTAGGCGGCGCTGGGCGCGTAGATCGGATTGCTCAGCTGCCAGACGCTCGCGGATCCCGCGGGGCGACAGGTCCACCACCTCGCTGATCACCTTCGACAGCTTCTCCTCGTCCACCTTGTTGGTGCCGTAGGTGTCGACGAAGATCGACAGGGGCGTGCGACACGCCGATCGCATAGGCGACCTGCAGAACGGCATTTCTCGGCCAGACCGGCCGCGACCACGTTCTTGGCGACCCAGCGCGCGGCGTAGGCGGCCGAGCGGTCGACCTTGGTCGGGTCCTTGCCGGAGAAGGCGCCGCCGCCATGCGGGCGCGGCCCCGCCATAGGTGTCGACGATGATCTTGCGCCCGGTCAGGCCGGCAATCGCCGTCCGGACCGCCGATGACGAAGCGGCCGGTCGGGTTGATGTAGTAGACGGTATCGTCGTCGACCCAACCCTCGGGCATGACCTCGCGCACGAACGGCAGCACCAGCGCGTGGACCTCGTCCTGGGCGAGGTCCGTCGTCGTGCTGGGTCGAGACGACGACGGAGGTGCACGCGCACCGGCTTGCCGTTCTCGTATTGCAGCGTGACCTGGCTCTTGCTGTCCGGGCCGAGGCCGCTTGGCCGCGCCGCTCTTCCGGGCGGCCGCCATGCGGCGCAGGATCTCGTGGCTGAAATGGATCGGCGCCGGCATCAGCGCGTCGGTCTCGGTGCAGGCGTAGCCGAACATGATGCCCTGGTCGCCGGCGCCCTCGTCCTTGTTGCCCGCGGCGTCGACGCCCATGGCGATATCGACGGACTGGCTCGTGCAGGACGTTCTCCAGGCTGGCGGTCTGCCAGTGGAAACCCTCCTGCTCGTAGCCGATATCCTTCACCGCCGCGCGGACCGCCTCCTCGATCACCTCGTGGGTGACGCTGGCGGGACCGCGCACCTCGCCGGCGAGCACGATCTTATTGGTCGTCGCCAGGGTCTCACAAGCCACCCGGCTGCCCGGATCGGCAGCGAGATACAGATCGACCACCGTGTCGGAAATCCGGTCGCAGACCTTGTCCGGATGTCCCTCGGAGACGGATTCGCTCGTGAACAGGTAGCTGGCTTGACTTAACTGGGCCTCCGGGATGCTCATTTGTCGCGGGAAACTGCGCTTGGCGACCGCCGCGCACGAAGACTTACGACAGCCGATACCGGGGCGGCGTTTTTGCGCGAATGCCCGTCCGGGTCAAGCGGAAAGCCGCCGGCAGGCATGCGGGCGGAGACGCTTCTGGCGCTAGGGCTTGTCGCCGTCCATGGAACCAGCGATCGAGCGCATCAGTTCGTAGAGCCGCCGACGCGCGGTCTCGTCGGGGATACTGTAGTAGGCGCGCACCAACTCGATGGTCTCCCGGCGGCGCATCGGATCTTCCTGTGCCTGACCGGCCGGCCCGGCCGACGGCTCGGGACTGCCTCCCTCCGGCATGTCGTCGAAGAAATACGACACGGGCACGCCCAGCGCCTTGGCCAGTTCGAACAAGCGGCTCGCGCCGACCCGATTGGCGCCGCGCTCGTATTTCTGCACCTGCTGGAAGGTCAGGCCGAGCGCCTCACCCAGGCGCTCCTGGCTCATGCCGAGGAGGGTCCGGCGCAGGCGGACCCGCGCGCCGACATGGATATCGATCGGATTCGGATTGGTGGCCGTAGGCGGACGGCCGACCCGGCGGCCTCCTGGGCGGTCGTTCGCCATGCGATCCTCTGAGCTCGTTAACCAAACTTCTTTATCTCTCATAGACCATACAATTGTACTCAGTCAACGCACTCAAACCGGCAAAGCGATTTAATTCCAATCAATTCGCGGGAGTTCTTCGACCGTCGAGAAATCGCCCGTACGCTGCAATCGCCAGCAGCGATGCGACCATAAGGATTAAAGGAATATCACCACTGATCCCGAAAGGCGTTACCGGCATCGCAGCGGGCAAGGGAGCGTCCAGGCTCCCCGTCACGCCGATGCCCAGGCTCGCGACGATTCGCCCGGCCGGATCGATGATCGTGGAGATCCCGGTATTCGCCGCGCGGACCATCGGGAGACCCTGCTCGATCGCCCGCAGCCGGGCAATGGCCAGATGCTGATAGGGCCCGCTCCAGCGTCCGAACCAGGCGTCGTTGGTGGCGTTGAGCAGCCAGGCCGGACGCCGGCCGGACGCGACCGCCCCGTCCGGAAAGATCGCCTCGTAGCAGATCAGCAGGGAGACCGGCGGCGCGCCGGGCAGGTCCAGGGTCTTTGGTCCGGGGCCGGGGATGAAGTCGCGCCGGCCCTGGACGATCGGCGTGACCGGCAGGATGTCGCGCAGCGGCACGTATTCGCCGAACGGCACCAGGTGCGCCTTGTCGAAAAACCAGGAGACGGCACCGCTGGACGCGACCGCGAAGACGCTGTTATGCACCGTCTCCGTACCGTCCGTGCGGCCGAGACGCGGGGCGCCGAAAAGCAGGCTGCCACCGGCGGGAGCCGCGCGGGCGAGCGCCCCGAACAGATCCAGAGACTCGTTCACCAGATGGGCGACCGCCGTCTCCGGCCAGGCGACGACCGTCGGGCGCGCATCGTCGGCGAGACCGGGCGCGCGCAGGTCGGCTGGACGGCCGGCATCGCTCAGCGCCATGTAGCGACGCAGGTGATCGGGCTTGAGCAGCGGATTCCATTTGTCGCGCTGGGGAACGTTGCCCTGGACGACGCGGATGACGGTGCCGGCCACCCGTCCTTCCGCCGACGTCACCGGCGGAACGGCCGCCTGGCGCAGCAACCCGCCGGCGGCCATCGCCAGGAGCAGGCTGCCCGCCAGCGCGGAACCGACGATGCGGCCCCGTCGGGCGCGGGTCCGGTCGGGCCAGAACCCGCCCCACCACAGGGCCGGCGCGGTCGTGACCAGCATGACCAGCAAGCTGAGACCATAGGTACCGACCAACGCCGCCGGCTGCAGCAGCGGCAACCAACCGTCGACGGTGGCCGAGGGAAGATTCCAGGGAAACCCGGTCAACGCATTGCCGCGAACCCATTCGGCGCCCGTATAGAGGGCGGCAAACCCAAGCCACAGCGGCCAGCCGCTTCGGAACAGCCACCGGGCAAGCCCACCGGCAAGGGCGGCGTAAAGGGCCAGGACCGCCGGCAGGCCGATATTGGCGAACGGGATCAGCCACGCATGCTCGCCGGCGTTCACCAGCATGGCATTGGCGATCCAGTGCAGTCCGGCAACATGGTAGCCCAGGGCCCAGAGCCAGGTACGAAAGGCCGCGCCCCGCACGCTCCCGGCGCCGGCCACCGCCACGAGCAGGGCGGCATGGCCGAATGCGAAGGGCAGAAGGTGCAGCGGCGCAAGCGAAAGGCCGGTCGCCGCCCCGGCGAGCAGGATCACGACGGGCACGAGCCAGCGACGGCCACCATCCAAGCGGTTTCCCGATGCCATCACGCCGTTCGGTCAAGCCAGGCGGCGACGCGGCGCGCCGGGGCGCCGGCCGCACCGGCCCCCATCACTCGGCGGCACGGTCGACGGCTGACGGTTGGGTCACCCGCACCTTCAGACGACGCAGGCGCCGCGGGTCGCCATCCATCACCTCGAATTCGATCCCTTTCGGGTGACGGATCACCTCGCCCCGGGTGGCGACCCGACCGGCCAGGCTGAACACCAGACCGCCGAGGGTGTCGATCTCCTCGCGCTCCTCCTCGCTCAGGAACGATCCGGCCAGCTCTTCCAGGTCCTCCACCGTGGCCCGGGCATCGGCGATGATGGTACCGTCCGACCGCTCGACCAGCTTCGGCCCCTCCTCGGTGTCATGCTCATCGACGATGTCGCCGACGATCTCCTCGATCAGGTCCTCGATGGTGATCAGTCCGTCGATTCCGCCGTACTCGTCGACCACCAGCGCCATGTGACGCCGCGTCATCCGCATCTCCTGCAGCAGATCGAGGGCGCGGGACGACGGGGCGACGATCAGGATCTCGCGCGCCAAAGCGCCGGCGGTCACGTCGTCGCCACGGTTCAGATGGGCGAGCACGTCCTTGATGTGAACCATGCCGATGATGTCGTCGAGGGAGTCGCGGAAGACCGGCATGCGGCTGTGGGCAACGTCGCTCATCTGCCGCGACAGATCGGTCAACCGGGTGGCCTGATCGACCGCGACGATATCGGCGCGGGGCACCATCACGTCATAGGCGGTGATGTCGCGCAGACCGAGGACGTTGCGGATGATCGCGCCCTCGTGCGGATCGATCGGCGACGCGTCCTCGCCGTTCTCGTCGATCAGCTCCTCGAGCGAGGCGCGCACGGCCGAGGTGCCGTAGCGGCCGAGACCGACGGACCGCATGAGGGTGCGCCACGCCTCGACCAGCGGACCGCGGTCGGATCCGCCGTTGCCCCCACCGTTGGGGCCGCCGTTCGGGCTGCCGTTCATCCCGCCGGTGCCGGCGCCGTTCCCGACGCCGCTGCCGCCATAGACGGTGTTCTCGCTCATCCCGCCCCTCCCGGGCCCGGGAGCGGCTCGCCGCCGGCATAGGGGTCGGCGATGCCGAGCCCGGCCAGGATCTCGCGCTCCAGGGCCTCCATCTCCTCGGCCTCGACATCGTCCAGATGGTCGTAGCCGAGGAGATGCAGGGTGCCGTGAACCAGCAGATGGCTGACGTGATCGGCCGCGCTCTTGTCCTGCTCGCCGGCCTCGCGCAGCACCGTCTCCAGTGCCAACGAGATGTCGCCGAGCGGCCGCGGGCCTTGCGGCGGCACGAAGCCGGCCGGGAAGGAGAGCACGTTGGTGGCCGAGTCCGTGCCGCGATGGTCGCGGTTCAGGTTCCGTTGCTCGGCATCGTCGGTCAGCAGCACCGACACCTCGACGGGCCCGTCGACGCCGGCCCGCGCCAACGCCGCATCGACGGCCGATTCGGCGCGCATGACGATACCGTCTACGGAGTCGCCCCAGGCGGGGGCCGTGATGGAGATATCGAGATCGACCGACCGGCCGTTGCCGGAGGGTCGGGTGCTAGATCGAGGACAACTGTCGTCCTCGGCAGAAGAATCTTCGTCGGTCATCGACTCTTGTCGCCGGGTAATAATACGCCGTCACGTGCATTGTACGCATGGACAATACGCGTAACCAAGGGGTGCCGGACCACGTCGGCCGCTGTGAACTCCACGAACCCGACTCCCGGCACGTCATGTAGGTGATCCAGCGCGTCCCGCAAGCCGGATTTGTTGCCCAGGGGCAGATCGACCTGAGAAAGGTCCCCGGTCACCGCCATGCGGGAGTTCTCGCCGAGGCGGGTGAGGAACATCTTCATCTGGGTCGGCGTCGTGTTCTGGGCCTCGTCCAGGATGACGTAGGAATTCGCCAGGGTGCGGCCGCGCATGAAGGCGAGCGGCGCCACCTCGATCTCGCCGGCGGCGAGGCGGCGCTCGACCATCTCCCCCGGCATCATGTCGTACAGCGCGTCGTAGAGCGGCCGCAGGTAGGGATCGACCTTGTCCTTCATGTCGCCGGGCAGGAAGCCGAGCCGCTCCCCCGCCTCGACCGCCGGCCGCGACAGGATCAGCCGGTCCACCTTCTTGGCCCGCAGCATCGCGCAGGCCATGGCGACGGCGAGGTAGGTCTTACCCGTCCCGGCCGGGCCGAGGCCGAACACCAGCTCGTGCTCCATGAGCTGCTTGAGATAGTGCGCCTGATTCGGCGAGCGGGCACCGATCGGCCGCTTGAACGTCTCCAGCCCGGCATCGCCGGCGAAGTCGCGTACGCCCTCGACCGCATCGGCCGCCTGGGCGTATTTCACCGCCGCGTCGACATCGCCGATCTCGAAGGGGTAGGGGTCACGCCCCTTCTTCTTCGTCTTCTCCAGCCGCCGGTAGAGACCTTCCAGCGTGCCGCGGGCCGCCTGGAGGGACTCCTCTGCCCCGAGAATGCGCACGACGTTGCCGAACGCTTCCAGCTTGACGCCGAGCTTCTGTTCGATGCGGGCCAGGTTGCGGTCGTGATCGCCGAACAGCAGCGGAATCAGCGAGTGGTCGTGAAACTCGAGCTGGACGGAGGCGTCGTCGGCCATGCCTGTGCTCACGCAGGAACCCTTTCGGCAGGAGGGGGCTGGGGGGAAGGCGCGGTGGTGTCGATCCCGCCACCGGTCTCGACGGTCACGACGCGCCCGGACAGGCTGTTGGCGCCGCCGAGATCGACGGCGACGTCGACGATTGCCCCGAGCAGCCGCTTCGGCGCCTCGGCATGGACCGACTGCATCCAGGGCCCGCGCCCGACGAGCTGGCCGGGCCGGTTGCCATGACGCTCGAACAGGACCGGCTGCACCGAGCCGACCGCCCTCTCGTTGAAGGCGCGCTGCTGGGCGTTGAGAAGCTGTTGCAGCGCCTCCAACCGATCCGACTTCTCGGCCTCCGACAGCTGGTCGGCGACCGACGCGGCCGGCGTCCCCGGACGGGCGCTGTACTTGAAGGAATAGGCCTGGGCAAAGCCGACCTCGCGGACCAGACGCAGGGTGTCGGCGAAGTCACGATCGCCCTCGCCGGGGAAGCCGACGATGAAGTCCGAACTGAGCGCCAGATCCGGACGCGCGTCCCGCAGCCGGTCGACGATGCGGCGGTAGTGGTCGGCGGTGTGGCCCCGGTTCATGGTATCGAGGATCCGGTCGGAGCCCGACTGCACCGGCAGATGCAGATACGGCATCAGCGCCGGCACCTCGCCATGGGCGGCGATCAGATCGTCGTCCATGTCGCGGGGATGGGATGTCGTGTAGCGGATGCGCGCCAGTCCGTCGATCTCGGCCAGCGCCCGGATCAGACGGCCGAGACCCCAGTCGCGACCGTCCGGCCCCGCGCCGTGATAGGCGTTGACGTTCTGGCCGAGCAGGGTGATTTCCAGCGCGCCGGAGGCGACCAGACGGCGTGCTTCGGCAACCACCGCGTCGGCCGGACGCGAGATACTCCGCGCCCCTTGTATAGGGGACGACGCAGAAGGTGCAGAACTTGTCGCAACCCTCCTGGATCGACAGGAACGCGGCCGCACCCTGGGTCCGGCTCTCCTCGGGCAGGTGGTCGAACTTATCCTCCGCCGGGAAATCGGTGTCGACGACGCCGGCCCCGCGCCAGCCGCCGCGCCCGGCCTCGCGCCCCAGCGCCCGGGTCACCAGCTCGGGCAGGCGGTGATAGGTCTGCGGGCCGAACACCATGTCGACCACCGGCGCCCGGCGGACGATCTCCTCGCCCTCGGCCTGGGCGACGCAGCCGGCGACGGCGATCAGCATCCGGCGGCCTTCCTTCGCCGCCTCCTCCTTCATCACCCGCAGCCGTCCGAGTTCGGAATACACCTTCTCGGTCGCCTTCTCGCGGATATGGCAGGTGTTCAGGATCACCAGATCCGCGTCGTCCGCCCGGTCGCTGGCGGCATAGCCGTGCGGCGCCATGACATCCGCCATCCGGGCGGAGTCATAGACGTTCATCTGGCAACCGTAGGTCTTGACGTGAAGCTTCTTGCTCAAGGGGACCGTCTTGCTCAATGCCGCCGCCTTCCATCAAGGCGTCCATGGCTCTCGGATCGCGGCATCGCCTCTCCCCTCCGGGAACGTCCCGGCCGGGGGCAGCGCCAGATCAACTGATCCATCAAGGTCGGGGAGACTCCCGCATGCTGATCGGCTCGGATGACATCAACCACGTCCGGTTCATTTCGGACCCTACGAATCGCCGCGGCGCTGTCAAGCGACACGCGCATGACCGTGTCGAACGCCGGGGCGGGCGATCTTCCTAGCGACCGGCATTCGCCCGGGCTAGCGGCCCGCATTCGCGCGCGCCACGCCGTCCGCAACCCGGTTCTGAACCTCCGTCGCGAGCGCTTTTCGGGATCCGGCCTCGTCCAGGGTGAGGGGCGGATGGAATTCGACGACGACGGTCAGCTTGCCGAGTGCGGCGACCGTCCAGAGATGCGGCAGCAGGTCCATGTCGCCATACCAGGCGAAGAACGGACGCAGCCCGCGGCCGAGAGGAACCCCGTTCAGCCGGGTATAGGCGATCGACACAGGCTGGACCGTCAGCGGCCGGCCTCCGGGCCTGCGCTCCGCCACCGAGAAGAACGCGCTCTTGAACGGCAGGACCCGGGTTCCGTCGCCGCTGGTGCCCTCCGGGAACAGGATGAGGTTGTCCCCATGCTCGAGCCGGCGGGCGATGTCGTCGCTGTGAGCGGCCACGGCGGACCGGCGCCGGGCGACGAAGACCGTGCGCTGGAGTTTGGCCAGGACACCGAATAACGGCCAGCCCGCCACCTCCGACTTGGCGATGAAGCAGCCGGTGACGACCGCGCCGAGGGCCGTGATGTCGAGATACGAGACGTGGTTGGCGGCGAACAGGACCGGCCGTTCCCGGACCCGGCGGCCGCGCACGACGACCCGGATGCCGAGAATGCGCGCGCAGATCCGATGATAGACGCGGGGGAGCCGCTCGGCGAGCCGCAGCCCCAGCAGCACCGCGACCGCCTGGACCGGGATCAGCAGGAGGGTGAGGGTCAGATAGGCCGCAAGGCGAACGACCGCGCGGGTCTCGGAGCGGATCATGCCGCCGCCGAGCGACAGCAGGCGGCGCTCTTCGGCTTCGTCGACATAAACCGGCTCGACCCGGCGCAAAGATGTCGAACCGGATACCGCCCCCGCCATCGTCAGCCGCCTCGCGCTTCCCGTTCGTAATGCTTGTAGTACTTGTCGGTCACGGCGCTGGTCTGGACGATGACGCAGACATCGGTGGTGTTGAACTGCGGGTCGACCACCGCGCCGTCGCCGACGAACCCGCCGAGCCGCAGGTAGCCCTTGATCAGGGGCGGCAGCGACGCCAGCGCCCGCTTGCCGTCGATCCGATCGGGTGGGATCCGGTTCATATCCACATGCAGGTGGTCGAGCGCCCGGACCCGCAACGAGTCGGGAGCCAGGTGATGGTGATAGAGATAGCTGAGGTCGCCGGCGAGGGCGTCCGGATCCGTCCCCGGCAGCGACGCGCAGCCGAACATCAGGGTGATGTCGTGCTTGAAAACATAGGCCGCGATGCCGCGCCACAGGAGCTGCATGGTCGGCCGGTTGCGATGGTCGAGATCGACGCAGGACCGGCCAAGCTCCATGGTCTCGCCCGGAAAGGCGAGGATCTTGGCGATGTCGTATTCGCCCGCGGTGTAGAATCCGCCATGGGCCTCGGCGCGGTTCTTGCGGATCAGCCGATAGGTGCCGACCACCGCCTCGGTCCCTTCGCCCTTGCCGTGGTCGAGCACCAGCAGGTGGTCGGCGATCGGATCGTAGCGGTCGAAATCGCGACGCAGGCTGGCCATGGCGCCGATCGGCTTGGCCGCGCGCTCCTCGTAGAACACCTGGTAGCGCAGGGCCTGCGACGCGTCGATCTCCTCGGGATCGCGGGCCAGCCGGACTTCCAGATCGCCCGATCGGATCGCCGGAAAGGCGGCATCCGGGTCTGGCATCGGGATGGTCGGGCGTTCGGTCGTGTCGCTCATATGCCGCTAACTGACATCCGGGAGATGTCTCTGCGAGGCCATAGGTCGGCCGTCCGTGGCCGGCGGACCGGATCGCGCGAACCTACCGTCGCATCCGCACCGCGACAAGCCGCATTACATGACAATTTGGCTCAATCCCCACGGGCCTATTCCACAAGCATTTTAACCATAACCATGGCATCCACCGGCACCGGCCGGCCGGCCGCGTAGTAGCGGTCGCGCCGGGCCACCGCTTCGTACCCCCGGGAGCGGTAGAGCGCCCCGGCGGCGGCATTGTCGGCAGCCACGTCCAGCAGCACCCGGTCCGCCCCCGCCGCCCGGGCGACCGCCTCGAATCCGGCCAGCAGGGCATGGCCCCAGCCCTCCCGCCGACGCGCGCCGTCGACCGCGACGGCGAGCACTTCGGCGGTGTCGGCCACAGATTGCCCGACCAGGAAGCCGGCCAGTCCGGCGTCCTCCGCAACCAGAGAAAGATTGGCCGGCCCCGTCAGCAAACTGCGGACGGAGTCCGCGCTCCAGGGATCGTCGAAGGAGGCCTGCTGCAGAGCGGCGATGGCCTCGGCATCCGAAGGATCGGCCGCCCGCAACAGGTCGCGCTTGTCGACGGAGACGCTCATGACACGGGCAGGTTGACGGCCGGCGCGCGCAGATAGAGAGGGCGCAGCAGCCCGTCGCCGCCCGCCGCGAGCCGGATCTCGGCAATCGCCGCAACGGCGCGGGCATCCGGAACCCGGCAGGACGGCAGCACCTCCGCCTGCCGACCCTCGGTCTCCGCGGCGGCGACGAGGGCGTCGGTCCGGTCACCGGCGACGCGGAACGCGGCACAGGCCCCGCCGCTTACCGCGTCGGCAGCCTCCATGATCGCCGGCTCACCGAGCGGGCGGCCCGCCGGGTCGAACCATTGAACGTAGAGATCGCCCCGTTTGGTATCGAGGCCGACGAGCAGCGGCAGATCGGAACCGCCGGCGTCGTGGGCGATGGCCTCCAGCGACGTCACCGGCACCGTTCGGGCGCCGACCGCCAGGGCGAGGCCGCGGGCGGCGGCCAGCCCAATTCGCAGACCGGTGAAGCTGCCGGGCCCCACCGTCGCGGCGACGAACTCGAGATCGCGGGCGGTACAGCCCGCATCGGCGAGAACCCGTTCAACCATCGGCATCAGGACCTCGGCATGGCCGCGCACGAGATCCATGCGCTCGAAGGCGCGCGGTTCCCCTGCATCCGTGACGGCGACCGAACAGGCGCCGGCCGAACAGTCGAGAGCGATCAGCAGGCTCATTGGTCGTCCCGGTTCCCGGTCGCGCTGGTCCGGCAAAGCGCGGCATTTCGAAAAGCGGCGGCCATGGCGTATCTTATCCCCATGAAATCAGGTGCTCGATCCATCGCGCTTGCGCTGGCCCTCGTTGGCCTCCTCACGACACCGGCACTCCAGGCCATCGGGTTGTCCGGGTCGCCGGCAATGGCGGCGGAATCCGCCGTGGTCTTCATGTACCACCGTTTCGGCGAAGCCGAGTACCCAAGCGCCAACATCCGCCTCGACCAGTTCGAGGCCCAACTCGCGGAACTGCGGACCGGCGGATACACGGTCCTGCCGCTGCCCGAGATCCTCGAGAGGATGCGGACCGGCGCCGATCTCCCGGATCGCGCCGTCGCGATCACCATCGACGACGCCTATGCCTCGGTCTACGCCGAAGCCTGGCCGCGGCTCAAGCAGGCGGGATATCCGTTCACCCTGTTCGTGGCCACGGACCCGATCGACCGCGCGAAGTCAGGGCTACATGACCTGGGACCAGATCCGCGAGGTGCAGGAGGGCGGCGCCACCATCGGCAGCCAGACCGCGTCCCACCCCCACCTTCCCGACTTGGATATCGACACGGTGAAGATCGAGCTCGATCGCTCGGCCGGACGCCTGGAGGCCGAACTCGGGCAGAGGCCGACCCTGCTTGCCTATCCTTACGGCGAGTACGGGCTGGCGATCCAGAAGATCGTCGCGGAGCGTGGCTACGTCGCCGCCTTCGGGCAGCATTCCGGCGTGGTGCACGCCACCAGCGACCGCTACGGCCTGCCCCGCTTCGCCCTGAACGAGACCTATGGCGGCATCGACCGGTTCAGGCTGACCGCCAACGCGCTGCCGCTTCCGGTTCGCGACCGGGTGCCGGCCGACCTGATCGTGACCGCCAACAACCCGCCGCCGTTCGGATTCACGGTGGCGTCGGAGATCGTCGATCCGAGCCGCATCGACTGCTATGCCTCGGGCCAGGGCCGGACCCAGACCGAGGTATTGGGCGACCGGGTCGAAGTCCGCCTGTCCGAACCCTTTCCGGCCGGCCGCGCCCGGGTGAACTGCACCATGCCCGGTCCGGAGGGACGCTGGCGCTGGTACGGGATCCAATTCTACATCCCACGCTGAGCCGCCGAGGATCGGCCGGCACCCGGGCCTCAGCTGTCGGGCGTGCTCCAGAGCGACTGCCATGCGTCGCCGCGGCGGATGGAGGTGGCGCCGAGCCGGGCGTCGGCGAACGCGTCGAGGTCGTTCTGCGCCATGATCTCGACGAGTTCTTCGCCATAGACCGCACCGCGCTCGCTGTAGCGGGTCAGCGTGCGGGCCAGCGCCCGGGGATCGGCATCGCCGGCACGGGCGGCGCGGAACTCACCGTAGGCGGGATGGGTGTTCAGGTTGTGCATGTAGCCGCGCACCGAATGCACGAGGCTGTCGAACGCCCGCACCGCATGGGCGGCGTCCGGAGCGCCGGCGGGCGCGATCCCCTGGGACTTGTCCCAGGTCCATTGCCCGTAGAGCGCATTGCCTTCCATCGCGAAGCGGGACCGGCCCCAGCCGCTCTCGACGATCGCCTGGGCCAGCGCCAGCGGAACCGGCACCCCGTCCACGCGACGCAGCAGTTTCCGGCGCGCGCGGTCGTCCAGCATCTGTTCCAGGGGGGCGGCCGCCTGGTAGACCTCCGACGAATCGATCACCCCGTACCGCTGGGCGATCGAGATCAGCCAACGCCGATCCAGCGGCCGCAGGATCTCGCCCGCCTCGAGACGCTCGAGCAGGGCTTCCATCCGGGTCCGTACGATGCCGATCTCGACATTGACCCGAAGCACCAGCGGAAGCACGACCCTCAGGAACGCCCGCTTGCGCGGACCGACCTTGTCGAGCGTGTCGAAATCGGTCGGCAACCTGGTCAGGAAGAGGCGCGGCACGTCCCGCTCGCCGGAGCGGATGGCCGCCAGGTCGTAGGAGGAGCGCTCGTACAGCTTGAGAAGCGTGGCGGCGGAGGCCACCGTGAAGGCGCGCCCGCCATCGGGGATCGGCGCGGGCGTCACGACCCGGGTCACGGGCGGCACGGTCTTCGCAGGGATCGACCAGCCAGGGGGCCCGAACGCGAGGGCCGATACCTGGAAGGTGCCGACCAGCAGAAGACCGACGATCAGCGCGAGCCGGCCCGGCCCGCTGGACACTCTATGCTCGGATTTCATCGGGACTCTGGCCACGCCAGCAGACCGCCGGGAACCGGAGTCCCCGGGATCGATGCGGGCGATGCCTCAGTAGTATTCGGGCATGCCGCCGGCGGCGCGGACTTCGCGCACCTCCGGGATGTAGTGGCGCAGCATGTTCTCGATTCCCATCTTCAATGTGGCCGTCGAGCTGGGACAGCCGGCGCAGGCGCCCTGCATGGTCAGGGTGACGACCCCATCCTCGTAACCGTGGAAGACGATGTCGCCCCCATCCATGGCGACCGCCGGCCGCACGCGGGTATCCAGCAGTTCCTTGATCTGGGAGACGACCTCCTGGTCCTCCGGTCGCACCTCGGCCTCGACCGCCTCTTCCGCGCCTTCGGCCAGGATCGGCTTGCCCGCCACGAAATGTTCCATGATGACGCCCAGCACCGCCGGCTTCATCAGATAGCCATTCCTTGTCGTCACGTTTGGAGACGCTGATAAACTCGTTCGCCAGAAACACGGTCGTCACACCGTCGACCTCGAAGAGGGCGGCGGCGAGAGGCGAGCCGGCAGCCGCTTCGTCCTCCGACTTGAACTCGGCGGTGCCGCTCACCATAACGGAGCGTCCCGGCAGGAACTTCAGCGTCGCCGGATTCGGGGTCTCTTCGGTTTGAATGAACATCGGTCACATCTCCAATCGGGCGTCGCTGGATCGCGCGGCATGGCCGCCCCGTCAACTCCTGCAGTTGCCGCATAGTTGGGGCGCGGAGAGATGACGTCAAGACAGCCGCCGGCCGACGACACCGATGCCGGGAGCGCACGGGAAGACAGGGGCGCCGGAGAGCCGGAGCCGTCATTGCTGCTCCGCCGCGCCCTCGGGCCGCGGAGCGAGGAGGCGAGGTGGCTGGTCCGCGAGCTCGAGAATGACGACGACAGCGGACTGCCGCCGATCGATCCGACCGTCGCCCCTCTGCAGTGGCTTCTGAAGGACTCCGCCGTCTACACCTCGCGCCAGTATCTCGCCCGCGATCTGGGAAGACTGCTCGTCGCCCGCGGCTTCCCGCTGATGCGCATGACCTACTTCATCACCACGCTGCACCCGCAGGCGACGGGGACGTCGATCGTCTGGTACCGCGACATCGGCTCGCCGCGTCTGATGCGGGTCATGCGGGGCATGCAGCAGACCAAGGCCTACAAAAGGAGCCCGCTGCCCCTGATCTTCGAGGGAGCCCAAGGTATCCGCCGCCGCATCGACATGGAGGGCGAGCAGAACGATTTCCCGATCCTCGACGATCTGCGGGCGGAAGGCGCGACCGACTACGTCGCCATGCCGCTGGTGTTCTCCGACGGCAATATCAACTTCACCACCTGGACCGCGGACCGTCCCGGCGGGTTCGACACCGACGAGTTGCGGGAAATCTGGGAGCTCATGCCGGCCCTGTCGCTGCGCATGGAGGTCCTGGAGCGCCGCGACCTGACCCGACAGCTTCTCACCACCTATCTCGGGCGCAACACCGGCGAGCGGATCCTCGCGGGCGAGATCGTGCGCGGGGTCGCGGAAGGCATCAGGGCGGCGGTCTGGTACACCGATATCCGGGATTTCACCGCCCTGTCCGATGCCCTCAGCCGGGACGAGATCATCGACATGCTGGACGCCTATTTCGAGCGGACGGTGCAGGCGGTCGAGGAGCGCGGCGGCGAAGTGCTGAAGTTTCTCGGCGACGGCATGCTGGCGATCTTCCCGGCCGACCCGAGCCGCGGCGTGGCCGAGGGCGACGCCGAGGCCTGCCGCCTCGCCCTGGCGGCGGCCCGCGACGCGGTTACCCTGGTGGAAACCCTCAACGGCATGCGGCAGCGCCACCGCAAGCCGGCGATCGATTTCGGGATCGCCCTGCATCTGGGCGAGGTCGGGTACGGCAATATCGGCGGCGCGGAGCGTCTCGACTTCACGGTGATCGGCCCGGCCGTCAACCTGGCCAACCGAATCGAAGGCCTGACCCGCACGCTCGGCGTGCGGATCCTCGCGTCGCGCGACTTCGCCGACGCGGTCGGCGAGCCCCTGACCGGGCTCGGCAGCCATCCGGTCAAGGGGCTCCAACGCCCGATCGACGTCTTCACCCCGTCCGACCTGTCGTGACCCTTCCCGACGGTCCCGGCGCGCTGCCCAAGGCTTCCGGCATGGACGACCGCGCCGTCGCCCGGGCCGGGGCGACGATCGCGGTGCTGTCGATCCTGGCAAAGTCCTCCGCCTTCGTGCGCGAGGCGGCGATCGCGATGCTCTACGGCCGCGGACCGGAGGTGGACGCCTTCTTCATCGCCCTCGCCCTGCCGGTCTTTCTGGTCCAGCTCATCGCCGGGTCGTTCCAGATCGCCGTGGTGCCAGGGCTGCTGGCGGCGCGGCGGACCGGCGACGACGACCGCGCCTCGGCACTGGCCGGATCGGGGACCCTGACCGTCTCCCTGGCGATCGCCGCCGTCGCCCTGGCCGCCGCCGCCGCCGCGCCGCTCTACCTGCCGCTGGTCGCCCCGGGGTTCTCGGAGAACGCGCTCGTTCTGGCGGCCGACATGCTGTGGATCATGACCCTTTTCGCGATCCTCGGGGGTCTGGCCTATGCCGGTGGCGCCATGCTGACGGTGGAGCGGCGTTTCGCCCTGCCGGCCATCGCCCCGGCACTCACCCCGCTCGTCATGACGGTGTTGCTGATCGCCTTCCGCGAGCAGCTCGGGGTGACCGCGCTCGCCTGGGGCGCCGTCCTGGGCACCCTGGCGGAGGCGGCGATCGTGCTGTGGGCGGCCCGGCGGCTCGGCTACCGGCCCCGGCTCGCGGTCTCGCCGGGCGACCTGAGGGATCTGGTCCGGCGCTGGGGTCCGCTGATGCTGGCCACGCTCCTGCTGTCCGGTGCCGGTCTCATCGACCAGCTCATGGCCGCCTCCCTCGGCCCCGGCTCGGCTTCGGCCCTGGGCTACGGTGCGAAGCTGGTGCTCGCCGGGCTGCACGTCGTCACCACCGCGCTCGGGATTTCCGTGCTGCCGGCCTATGCCGAGAACGCGCTGGACGATCCGCAGCGCCTGCTGGCGCGGCTAAATCGTCACCTGGTCGTGGTGATCCTGCTCGCTCTGCCGGGAGTCGCCATCGCCTGGCTGATCTCAGAACCGGTGATCGCCCTGCTGTACCAGCGCGGGGCGTTCACCGCCGAGGACACCCGCCTCGTTGCCCAGGTTCTGTCGGCCTATGCGACCCAACTCCCGGCCTTCGCCGCCGTGGTCATCCTCGTGCGGGCCGCCGCCGTGCTGAGCCTGGGCTGGGTGATCCCGACCGCCGCGGCGGTCAACATGGTGCTGACCGTCGCGCTGAACGCCGCTTTCATGCAGCTCTGGGGCGTGGTCGGCATCGCGCTGGCAACCGCTCCCGCCTTCGCGGCGACGGGGGCGGTCCTGTATGCCGGGATCGTCGCCGGCCACCGGCGGCGACGCTAGAACACGATCGGGCGCGCGGTCCGGATCAGGGACGCAGGAAGCCGACCGTGTCGTAGACCTCGTCGACGATCGGCTTCGCCAGCGCGCGGGCCCGGTCGCCGCCCTCCGCCAGCACGCCGTCGATATGGGCCGGGTCGGCCATCAGCTTCTGCAGCTCCGCGCCGATCGGGCCGAGCACGCCGACCGCCAGCTCGGCCAGCGCCGGCTTGAACTTGCCGAAGCCCTGGCCGCCGAACTCAGCCAGCACGTCGTCCACCGTCCGATCCGCCAGCGCGGCGTAGATCGTCACCAGGTTGCGCGCCTCGGCCCGGTCGACCAGGCCCGCCGCCTCGCTCGGCAGCGGCTCCGGATCGGTCTTCGCCTTCTTGATCTTGTTGGCGATCGTATCGGCGTCGTCGGTCATGTTGATGCGCGACATGTCGGAAGCGTCCGACTTGCTCATCTTCTTGGTGCCGTCGCGCAGGCTCATCACCCGGGTGGCCGCACCGAGGATCTGCGGCTCCGGCAGGGGGAAGAACTCGACCCCGAACATGGAGTTGTAGGCCTGGGCGATGTCGCGGGCGAGTTCCAGATGCTGTTTCTGATCGTCGCCGACCGGCACGTGGGTACCCTTGTAGGCCAGGATGTCGGCGGCCATCAGCACCGGATACCACCACAGGCCCGTGGTCGCGTTGTCGCGGTCCTTACCGGCCTTGTCCTTGAACTGGGTCATGCGGCTCAGCCAGCCGACCCGGGCCACGCAGCCGAGCACCCAGGCCAGACGCACATGCTCGGCGACCTGGGACTGGTTGAACAGGATGCTGGCCTTCGGATCGATGCCCGCCGCGATCAGGCTGGCCGTCACCTCCCGGGTCGCCTGGCGCAGCTCGGCCGGGTCCTGGGGAATGGTGATGGCGTGCTGATCGACCACGCAGAAGATGCACTCGTAGGTCTTCTCGCCCTGCAGCGCGACCCAGTTCCGGATCGCGCCGAGATAGTTGCCCAGGGTCAGGTTTCCGGTCGGCTGAATGCCGGAGAAGATGCGTCTCATGGCGGGAAGGCCTACTGGTTCAGGAGAGATGCCGCGTTATCCCCGGACGGCGGTCTCGAATCAAGAACTAGCGCGTCCCGACCGGTTGGCGGCCGGCCTCAGCCGCCGCGCCTGAGGGCGGCGAGGTCGCGCGGATGGGCGGCCCGCAGGATCAGGCAGGCGGCGGCATAGACCGCGAGACCGGCGATCACCAGCGCCGCCAGCCCGGCGATCCGCTCGACCGTTCCGCCGGCGAGCCAGGGGCGGACGACATCGCTCAACACCCAGAGGACGGCCGCCATCGCCGCCGCCGAGAGCAGAATCCGGGGCACCCGCCGCGCCAGACGGCCATCGGCGCCGAAATGCCCCCGCCGCCACAGCAGCAGCGCCAGCAGCCCGGCATTCAGCCAGGAGGAGAGCGCGGTGGAGAGCGCGATGCCGACCTGGGCGTAGAGCGGCAGCAGCACCGCGTTGCAGGCGAGGTTGGCCGCCACCGCCGCCGCCGCGACCTTGACCGGCGTGGCGGTATCCTCGCGGGCGAAGAACCCGGGCTGGAACACCTTGATCAGCACGAAGGCCGGCAGGCCCACCGCATAGGCGGCCAGGGTGATGGCGGTTTCGACGCCGTCGCCTGCGGTCGAAGGCGCCGCGCTGGAACAGCACGGTGATGAGCGGATCGGCGATCACCGCCAGCGCCGCCGCCGCCGGGCACGGTCAGCAGCAGGGCGATCTCCAGCGCCCGGTTCTGGGTGCCGATCGCCTCCGCCGTCGATCCGGCCCGGACCTGGCGCGACAGCATCGGCAGCAGCGCGGTTCCGATCGCCACGCCGACCACGCCGAGCGGCAACTGCACCACCCGGTCGGCGTAGTACAGGTAGGAGACCGAGCCCGCCGGCAGCAGGGAGGCGAGCAGGATGCCGATGAAGGCGTTGACCTGCACCACCCCGGCGCCGAGCGCGGCGGGGGCCATCAGGATTAGCAGCTTCTTCACCTGGGGGGTCAGCCGGGGACGGACCAGCGGCGGCAGGGCATCCTCCCGCCGGCAGGCGGCGGCGACGAACAGCGCCTGGGCCACACCGGCGGCCGCCACGCCCCAGGCCAGCACATGGCCCGGCGTCTCCAGCGCCCCGGCGGCGGTCGCCAGGGCGGTGATGAGAATCAGGTTGAGCAGAATGGGCGCCGCCGCCATCGCCCAGAACTTGCCGAGGCTGTTCAGCATCCCCCCCAGAGCGCGACCAGGGAGATCAGCGGCAGGTACGGAAAGGTGATCCGGGTGAGCTCGACCGCCAGCTCGTACCGCAGCACCTCGTCGGCGAAACCGGGCGCCATCACCAGGATCACCCCCGGCATGGCGAGTTCCGCCGCCACCACCAGGCCCAGCAGCACCACCAGCAGCACCGACTGAACCTGACCGGCGAAGGCGACGGCCGCCTCCTTCCCCTTGGTCTCCACCATACCGGCGAACATCGGCACGAAGGCGACCGTCAGCGCCCCCTCGCCGGTGAGCCGGCGGAAGAAGTTGGGGATCTGGAAAGCGACGAAAAACGCGTCCGAGGCCGGTCCCGCGCCGACCACCGCGGCGATCAGCATGTCGCGCACGAAGCCGGTAACCCGGCTGATCATGGTGAAGCCGCCGACCGTGGCGATGGCACGCGCAAGATTCATAGGTGCAGGATGTACGTGATTCGCCGGGGCGCGCCTATGGCCGGCATGCGGCGGGACCGTGGCGGGAGCGATCGAAAAAACAGGCTACCTGCGGTCAGGAGGCCTGCTTCTTCTTGGTCTCCTTCTTCGGCTCGGCCTTCTCGGCCTTGGAGGGCTCGGCCTTGGAGGGCTCGACCTTGGAGGGCTCGGCCTTGGAGGGCTCCGGCTTGACCCCAAGCGCCTCCAGCAGCGCCGCGCGGATTTCGTCCAGTTTCCGCGCGCTGTCGATCTTCAGGCCGAACACGTCCTTCACGTAGAACACGTCGACGAACCGCTCGCCGTAGGTCGAAACGGTCGCGGAATGGATCTGCACGCCGACCCGCGCCAGCGCCCGGGTCATGCGGTGAAGCACGCCCGGCTCGTCATGGGCGTTCACCTCGATCACCGTGTGGGTGACGCTGGCCTTCTGGTCGATCAGCACCCGGGGCGGGACCTTGAGCGCCCGCGTGCGCCGACCGGTCAGGGTGCCCTTCTTCTCGAGCTGCTCCTCCAGCCGCAGGCTGCCGTCCAGGGTCCGCTCGATCGCCGAGGCGAGCCGGGCCAGACGGTCCGATCGGTCGAACATCTGGCGCTTGTCGTCCTGGATCATGAAGGTGTCGATCGCCATGCCGTCGGCGAGCGTGACGATGCGGGCATCGACGATATTCGCGCCGACCGAGGACATCGCACCGGCGATCCGCGAGAACAGACCCGGATGGTCGCCGGCATAGACCGTCACCTCGGTCACCTCGCGGTCCGGATCGAGCCGATGCTCGACCACCAGACGGGCGTCCGAGGCCTGGGCCCGGCGGACCAGCCAAGCGTGACGCACCAACGTATCGGTATCGAAACCGAGCCAGTACGGATCGTAGCCGAGGGCCAGATGGGCCTCGATCTCGGCCTCGGTCCAGCCGACGAGCTGTTCGGCCACCTTCTTCTTTGCGGCGACCACCCGCGCCCCGGTCTTGGCCGGCGAGGAGGCGCCGGTGAGCAGCTCGTCGGTGGCGTAGTACAGATCGCGCAGGAGCTGCGCCTTCCAGCCGTTCCAGACATGCGGGCCCACCCCGCGGATATCGGCGACCGTCAGCACCAGCAGCAGGCGCAGCCGCTCCGGCGACTGCACGATCCGGGCGAAATCCTCCACCGTCTTCGGATCGTGGATGTCGCGCTTGAAGGCGGTATCGGACATCAGCAGATGCCAGCGCACCAGCCAGGCCACCGTGTCGGTCTCCTCCTCGGTCATCCCGAGCCGCGGACAGACCCGCCGCGCCACCCGCTCGCCGAGGATCGAGTGGTTGCCGCCGCGGCCCTTGGCGATGTCGTGCAGGAACATGGCGACGTAGAGCGCCCGGCGCGACAGCACCTTGTGGATCACATCCGTCGCGATCGGCGCGATGTCCCTGAGCTCGCCCTGCTCGATCGCGTGCAGCACCCCCAGGCAGACCAGGGTGTGCTCGTCCACCGTGTAGGTGTGGTACATGTCGAACTGCATCTGGGCGACGACACGACCGAAATCCGGCACGAACTTGCCGAGCACCCGCGCCTCGCTCATGCGGCGCAGGTTTCGTTCCGGCCCCCGTTCGCTGGTCAGGATCTCCAGGAACAGCCGGTTCGCCTCCGGATCGCGCCGCAGATCGGCGTTGATCAGGTTCTGGTTCTGGGTGATCACCCGCAGGGCGTGCGGATGGATCATGAGGTCGCGGAAATGCGACTCGTGGAACAGGCGGATGATGTTCACCGGATCCCGCTCGAAGGCGTGGTCGTCGATCAGGGTGATGCGGTCGCCCTCGACCCGGAAATCGCCGAACCGCTGCTCGCCGAACATCTTCGGCAGACGGAACCGGCGCCGGCGGCGCTTGTACTCCGCCTCGATCGCCGCGCAGAAGATGCGGGTCAGGTCGCCGACATCCTTGGCCGTCAGGTAATAGTGCTTCATGAAGCGCTCGACCGCGATCGCGCCGGCCCGGTCGGTATAACCTAGACGCTCCGCGATCACCGGCTGCACGTCGAAGGTCAGCCGCTCCTCCGGCCGGCCGGTGAGGTAGTGCAGGTGGCAGCGGATGGTCCAGAGCCGTTTCTGCGCCTGGGCGAAGCGCCGCGCCTCGCCGAGATCGAGCACGCCGCGGTCGACCAGTTCCGAGACGTCGTCGATCCGGTAGACGTATTTGGAGATCCAGAACAGGGTGTGCAGATCGCGCAGCCCGCCCTTGCCGTCCTTGATATTCGGTTCGACAACGTAACGGCTGTCGCCCATCCGCTGGTGCCGGTGGTCGGATTCCTGCAGCTTCTGCTCGACGAACTCGAGCGGGGAGCTCGAGGCGATGTCGGCCATGAACTTCTCGCGCATCTCCTCGTAGAGCGCCTCGTCGCCCCACAGGAAGCGCGATTCGAGCATCGCCGTGCGGATGGTGATGTCGGCATGGGCCTGGCGGATGCATTCGGCAACCGATCGGGTCGAATGGCCGACCTTGAGACCGAGATCCCACAGCAGGTAGAGCATGTACTCGACGATCTGCTCGCAGCGGGCGGTCTGCTTGTAGGGCAGCACGAACAGCAGATCGATATCCGACTGCGGCGCCAGCTCGCCGCGGCCGTAGCCGCCGACCGCCGTCACCGCGATCCGTTCGGAGGTCGTCGGGTTGGTGGCCGGGAACTCCCGGTCGGCCGCATGGGTCGCGATCAGCCGGATGATCTGATCCATCAGCCAGGCGCGGCCCCGCACGCAGGCGGCCCCGTCGTTGGTCGCCTCCAGCCGGCGGCGGATCTCCCCGGTCGCGTCGGCCAGCGCCCGCTTCAGCCGCTCCAGGATGGCGGACCGACGGGCGGTGGGATCGCCCTGCTCGGCGGCGAGCCGCTCGATGTCGTCGGCCAGCGCGGGAACGTCGCAGATCGCCTTCCGGTTCGGCACCCGCTTGCCCAGGACCGCCAGTTCGACCAGCGGCGCGGCGCGCTCGCGCGAAGTGTCGGTCTGCGTATCGAACTCGGCGGTCGCGGCCACGAGTGCCTCCTTTCCTGCGCCCGCGACTATACGCGGGCCTTGTCCGGGCGTCACGGATGGCCGAGGCTCCCGCCAGAAACCTCTCTCGGGAGCCCTGCATGGACCGGACGGACGAATCGCGCCCGACCACCTCCGCGGATGTGGTCATCGTGGGCGGCGGGGCGGTGGGATCCGCCACCGCCTATTTCCTTACCGCGGAGACCGGTTTCAAGGGACGGGTCGTCGTGGTCGAGCGCGATCCGACCTATGCAAGGGCCTCGACGCCGCTCTCCGTCGGCGGCATCCGCCAGCAGTTCTCGATTCGCGAGAACGTGGAGATCGGCCTGTTCGCCCGCGACTTCGTCGGGCGGGCGGCGGAGCTTCTCGCGGTTGACGGCGAGCGGCCGGATCTGGGCTTCGTCGAGAACGGCTATCTTTTCCTCGCATCGCCGGAGGGCCGGGCGGTGCTGGCGGAGAATCATACTGTGCAGACAGCAGCCGGCGCCGACATTTCCTGGCTCGAGCCGGCCGATCTCGCCCGACGCTTCCCGTATCTCAACACCGACGGCGTCGCGGCCGCCGCGTTCGGTGAAAGCGGTGAGGGCTGGATCGATCCGAACACGCTGCTGCAGGCCTTCAAACGCAAAGCCAGATCCCTCGGCGCCGACTACGTCACCGGCGAGGTCACCGCGGTCGAGCGCGGCGCGGCCGGCGTCGAGCGCGTGCTGCTGGCCGACGGCACGACGATCGCCTGCGGCACCCTGGTCGTCGCGGCGGGCGCCAATTCCGGCAAGGTCGCGGCACTCGCCGGGGTGGATCTGCTGGTGGGGCCGCGAATCCGCACGGTCTACCAGATCGCCTGCCGCGAGCCGCTCGACGGTCCGCCCCTGCCGCTCACCATCGGGCCCACGGGCGTCTTCGTCCGCCCGGAAGGCGCGGGCTATGTCTGCGGCACCTCCCCGCCGGAGGAGGACGACCCGGAAAGCTGGGAGATCGAGGTCAACTGGCGCTGGTGGGAGGACGTGGTCTGGCCGGCGCTGGCGGAACGCGTTCCCGCCTTCGAGGCGGTGAAGCTGACCGGCGCCTGGGCGGGACCCTACGACTACAACGCCCTGGACCAGAACGCGGTGATCGGCCGGCATCCGGAGATCGCGAACCTGATCTTCGCCACCGGTTTCTCCGGCCACGGCCTGCAGCAGTCGCCCGCCGCCGGCCGGGCAGTCATGGAACTGATCACCGCCGGCGCCTTCCGGAGCCTCGACCTGACCCGTTTTGGACTCGAAAGAATCTTGGAGAACCGGCCGCTGAAGGAACGGAACATCGTCTGACCGGACGAGCGGCTCCCTTGGGGTCCGGTCAGATCGGCACCGCGCCGGCCGCATACTGCGCGGCGAAGTCGGGGCTCGGCGGGATCGGGGTGATGATGTCGATCAGCACGCCGTTCGGATCGCGGGTGATGAAGTGACGCTGGCCGAACGGCTCGTCGCGCAGGGGCAGCAGGATCGGCAGCCCGGCCGCCTCGGCCCGGGCGAACTCGGAATCCACATCCTCGACCTCGAAGTTGATCAGCAGGCCGGAGACCCGCCCGCGACCCTCCGGCGGGATGGTGTCGTGGTCGCCCGACAGCACCGCGATGTTCACCTGCGGATCCTCGCCGGATTGCAGGTGGACGTACCAGTCGCTCTCGAACACCGGCTTGAAGCGGAAATGTTCGACGTAGAATTGCGCGGTCCGCGCCACCGCGTCGGTCATGATCACCGGATAGAACTGGCTGCACTTCATGGCTGTCCCCCTTGCTCAGAAACATGCAGACTGTATGTAGAAGGCATAATTAACATACAGGCTGCATGTATGCAACAGAACGCGCGCCGCACCAACGAGGCCCGCAGCGCCGCCACCCGACTGGCGCTGCTCGCCGCCGCCAGAACGCTGTTCGTGGACAAGGGCTATGGCGAGACCGGAACGCCGGAAATTGTCGCCGCCGCCGGGGTCACCCGCGGCGCGCTCTACCACCACTTCGCCGACAAGGCCGCCCTGTTCCGCGCCGTGGTCACGGCCGAGGCCGCCGCCGTCGCCGATGCCATCGACCGGGCGGCGAAGACGGACGGCCCGCCCCGCCGCGCCCTGATCGAGGGGGCGGGCGCCTATTTCGCGGCGATGACCGAGCCGGGCCGCGCCCGCCTGTTGCTGCTGGAGGGGCCGGCCGTCCTCGGACCGGAGGCCATGGCGGAATTGGACCGGGAACAGGGCGGCGGCACGCTGCGCCGTGGATTGGCAGCGGCCCTGCCCAAGATCGACCCGCCCGACCTCGATGCCCTGGCCGACTGCCTGTCGGCCGCCTTCGACCGGGCGGCCCTCGCCATCGCCGGCGGCGCCGATCCGGCCCCCTACTGCGCGGCGATCACCCGGCTCATCGACGCGACGATCGCCTCGCGCCGAACTTAATGCCCGATCTTAGGCGCCGATCTTCGCCTTCAACGCGTACAGCGCGTCCAGCGCCTGCCGCGGGGTAAGCTCGTCCGGGTTGAGGTCCTGAAGCGCCGCCTCGACCGGGCTCGGCCCGGCCGGGTCGGCCTTGTTGGGCTTCGGCGCGGCCAGGGCGCTGAACAGCGGCAGGTCGTCGATCAGGGTGGTCGCCGCCTTGCCCTGCTCGCCCTTCTCCAACCTGTCCAGAACCTCTTCGGCCCGGCCGATCACCGCGCCGGGCAACCCCGCCAGCTTGGCCACGTGGATGCCGTAGGAGCGGTCGGCGGCCCCGGCGATCACCTCGTGCAGGAAGACGATGTCATCCTTCCACTCCTTCACCGCCATGGTGTGACAGGACAGGGCCGGAAGCCGGTCGGCCAGGGTTGTTAACTCATGGTAATGAGTTGCGAACAGCGCCCGGCAGCGGTTGGTCTCGTGCAGATGCTCGACCGTGGCCCAGGCGATCGACAGGCCGTCGAAGGTCGCCGTGCCCCGGCCGATCTCGTCCAGGATGACCAGCGCCCGGGCGCCCGCCTGGTTCAGGATCGCTGCCGTCTCCACCATCTCGACCATGAAGGTGGAGCGCCCGCGGGCCAGGTCGTCGGCGGCGCCGACCCGGCTGAACAGCCGGTCGACCACGCCGATCCGCGCCGAGGCCGCCGGCACGAAGGCGCCGATCTGCGCCAGCACCGCGATCAGGGCGTTCTGGCGCAGGAACGTCGACTTGCCGGCCATGTTCGGGCCGGTCACCAGCCAGACCCGGTCATCCGGGACCAGGGCGCAGGAATTGGCGACGAAGGCGCCCGGCCCGTCCGGCAGGCTCGCCTCGACCACCGGATGGCGCCCACCCGTCACCTCGAACCCGAGCCCGTCATCGACCACCGGCCGGCACCAGTCGCGCACGGCGGCGATGTCCGCCAGGGCGGCCGACACATCCAGTCGCGCCAGGGCGGCGGCCGCGACGGCGATGGTGTCCGCGACCTCCATCACCTTGGCGATCAGGTCGGCGAAGACCTCCAGTTCCACCGCCAACGCCTTGTCGGCGGCGCTGGACAGATCCTTTTCCAACTCCCCCAGTTCAACCGTGGTGAAGCGGACGGCGTTCGCCATGGTCTGGCGGTGAATGAACCCGTCGCGGCCCATCACCTTGTCGCCGTTGCCGGCGGAGACCTCGATGAAATAGCCGAGCACGTTATTGTGCTTGACCTTGAGCGCGGCGACGCCGGTCTCTTTCGCGTATTTCGCCTGCAGGGCGGCGATCATCCGCCGGCTCTCGTCGCGCAGGCCGCGCAGCCGATCCAGTTCCGGCGCGTAGCCCGGCGCGACCAGTCCGCCGTCGCGGGCCAGCAGCGGCAGCTCGGCGGCCAACGCCCGGCCCAACAGATCGACCAGCCCGGAATGCTCGCCCAGATCGTCCAGGTCGCGGGCGATCGCAGCCGGCGGGGTCGACAGCGGCGCGCGGGCGATGGCGGCCCGAATCGGTCCGGTCTCGGCCAGGGCGTCGCGGATCGCCGCCAGGTCGCGCGGCCCGCCGCGATCCAGCGCCAGACGGGACAGGGCCCGGTCGATATCCGGAATGCGCCCGAGGATCTCCCGCAGATCCCGGCGCGCCCGTTCGGCGTCGAGAAAGAAGGAGACGCCGTCCAGCCGGGCGTCGATCTCCGCCGGGTCGGTGAGCGGCGCCGACAGCCGGGCGACCAGGAGGCGGGCGCCGGCGCCGGTTAGGGTCCGATCAATGGTGGCGAGAAGGCTGCCGCGCCGTTCGCCCGAGAGGGTCCGGGTCAGTTCCAGATTGCGCCGGGTCGCGGCGTCGATCTCCATCACCCCGCCGGGCGACCAGCGGCGGATCGCCGCAAGGCGCGGTCGCTTGCCCTTCTGGGTCAGCTCCAGATAGTCGACGATGGCGCCCGCCGCCGCGAGTTCCGGCCGGGAAAAGGCGCCGAACGCGTCGAGCGCGGTGACCCCGTAGCTCGCCTCCAGGCGCCGCCGGCCATTCTCGCTGTCGAACCGGGCGCCGGGCATTGGATGGCTGATGCCCCTGACGTCGGTCAGCCCGGCCTCGAGCGCCGGATCGCCGAACAGCTTCTCAGACAGGATCAGTTCCGACGGGGCGAGCCGGGCCAGTGCCGCTTCAAGCCCCCTGGCCTCGACCGGTTGCGTCTGAAAGTCGCCGGTGGAGAGATCGACCCAGGCGAGGCCGAAAGATCCGCCGGCCTCGGCCAGTGATGCCAGATAGTTCGGGCGCCGCGCGTCGAGCAGGGTGTCCTCGGTCAGCGTCCCCGGCGTCACGACCCGCACCACCTCACGGCGGACGACCGACTTGCCGCCACGCTTCTTCGCCTCCGCCGGATCCTCTGTCTGCTCGCAGACCGCCACCCGATGGCCCTGCCGAATCAGGCGGGCGAGGTAACTTTCCGAACTGTGATGGGGCACCCCGCACATCGGGATCGGCTCCCCCTGGTGCTGACCTCGTTGCGTCAGCGTAATGTCCAGGGCTCGGGCGGCGACCACCGCGTCCTCGAAGAACAGCTCATAGAAATCCCCCATCCGGTAGAACAGCAGGGCGTCCGGATGGGCGCGTTTGACCTCGAAATACTGCTGGAACATGGGCGTCGCCCCGGCGGCGCGGGCCTCCAGCACGGCATCGGGGTCCGGGTGATCGCGACGGGACGGCTCGGCGGACACGGGACGGCTCGGCTCCGGGGTTGGTTGGCGCGCCGACCCTAGCATGGGGGGCGCGGTCGAGGGAGGCGCCACGGCCGCCGCCGGACCCCACCATCGCGGAGGGTCGATAACAAACTGTTTTGTAACAGACTGTTTTTCGGCAGCCCCTTCCCCCCACCCGCCGGCGACGCTAACGTCGGTCCTGACGATAAAGGCGGGACTACCGCCGCAGGCGCCGAATTCGGCAACGCCGGGGCCGGCTCGGTTCAGGGAGCGAAAAGACGAAGATGGACACCGACAATCGGACCGACGCGGAAACCGAAGCGCTGCTGTTTCACTCGACCGGCCGGCCCGGCAAGATCGAGATCACGCCGACAAAGCCGCTGACGACCCAGCGCGAGCTGTCCCTGGCCTATTCGCCGGGGGTGGCCGTACCCTGCCTGGAGATCGCAGAAGGACCCGAACACCGCCTACGACTACACCGTCGCGCGGCAACATCGTCGCAGTGATCTCCAACGGCACGGCGGTGCTCGGCCTCGGCAATATCGGCGCGCTGGCCTCCAAGCCGGTCATGGAGGGCAAGGCGGTCCTGTTCAAGCGGTTCGCCGATGTGGACGGGATCGACCTGGAGGTCGACACCCAGGACGTGGACGAGTTCGTCAACTCGCGTGCGCTATCTCGGCCCGAGCTTCGGCGGCATCAACCTCGAGGACATCAAGGCGCCGGAATGCTTCATCATCGAGCAGCGGCTGCAAGGAACTGCTCGACATCCCGGTGTTCCATGACGACCAGCACGGCACGGCGATCATCTCCGCCGCCGGCCTGATCAACGCGCATGCACCTGACCGGCCGCGACATCAAGACCACCAAGCTGGTGGTGAACGGTGCCGGCGCCGCCTCGATCGCCGGGGTGGAGCTGCTCAAGGCCATGGGCATGCCGCACAACAACATCATCATCTGCGATACCCGCGGCGTCGTGTACCAGGGCCGCGAGCAGGGCATGAACCAGTGGAAATCGGCCCATGCGGCGGTGACCGACCGGCGTACCCTGGCGGAAGCGCTGGACGGGGCGGACGCGTTCTTCGGCCTCTCGGTGAAAGGCGCGGTGACCAAGGACATGGTCGCGTCGATGGCGGCCAATCCGATCATCTTCGCCATGGCCAACCCGGATCCGGAGATCACCCCGGAGGACGTCCAGTCCGTGCGCAGCGACGCGATCATGGCGACCGGTCGGTCGGACTATCCGAACCAGGTGAACAACGTTCTCGGCTTCCCCTACATCTTCCGGGGCGCCCTGGACGTGCGCGCCTCCGACGATCAATCGAGGAAATGAAGATCGCCGCGGCCAACGCCCTTGCCGAACTGGCCCGCGAGGACGTACCGGACGAGGTCGACGCCGCCTATTCCGGCCGGCGCCTGCACTACGGCCGCGACTACATCATCCCGGCGCCGTTCGATCCCCGGCTCATCGTGCACGTCTCCGCCGCCGTCGCCCAGGCGGCGATGGACACCGGCGTGGCGCGCAAGCGGATCGAGGACATGGATGCCTACCGGGCCGAGCTCGGCGCCCGCCTCGACCCGACGGCGGCCAGTCTGCAGAACATCTTCGACCGGATCCGCAAGGCGCAGAAGCGGGTGGTCTTCGCCGAGGGCGAGGAGGAGAAGACGATCCGCGCCGCCCTGTCGTTCCAGAACGGCGGCTACGGCCATGCCGTGCTGATCGGCCGCGAGGACCGGATCAAGGGCAAGATCCAGGACATG
This sequence comes from Thalassobaculum sp., assembly GCA_048983575.1. Taxonomy (GTDB): domain Bacteria; phylum Pseudomonadota; class Alphaproteobacteria; order Thalassobaculales; family Thalassobaculaceae; genus Thalassobaculum. The sequence goes on from JBLZTD010000001.1 coordinate 630,896, forward strand.
GGCATCGCCGGCGCCGAGACCCTGGAGATCCAGAACGCCCGCGTCTCGCCGTTCAACGAAAAGTACATAGAGTTCCTGTATAAGCGTCTTCAGAGGAAGGGCGCGATGCATCGGGACTGCCAGCGAATGGTGAACCAGGACCGCAACATCTTCGCCGCCTGCATGGTGGCGATGGGGGATGCGGACGGCATGGTCACCGGCCTGACCCGCAGCTTCGGCGTGTCCGCCGACGACGTGACCCGGGTGATCGACTGCAAGCCGAACGAGCTGCTCATGGCCGTGACCATGGTGATCTCGCGCGGCCGGACGATCTTCATCGCCGACACCAACGTCCACGAGCTTCCCGAACCGGACCAGCTCGCCGACATCACCTGCCAGACCGCCGCCGCCGCCCGGGCCTTCGGCCACGAGCCCCGCGTGGCGCTGCTGTCGTTCTCGAATTTCGGCAATCCGATGCGCGAGAAGGCGCTGCGGATCCGCGAGGCGGTGGAGATCCTCGACAGCCGCGAAGTCGATTTCGAATACGACGGCGAGATGTCGGCGGATGTGGCGCTGGATCCGGAGGTGCGGCGCCTGTACCCGTTCTGCCGCCTGTCCGGCCCGGCCAATGTGCTGATCATGCCGGCCCTGCATTCGGCCAACATCTCCTACAAGATCCTCCAGCGCTTCGCCGGCGGATCGGTGATCGGCCCGATGCTGCTGGGCCTTCAGAAACCGGCGCAGATCGTCCAGATGGGCGCGAGCGTCACCGATATCGTGAACGCCGCGGCGATTGCGGCGCACGAGGCGACGATCGGCTGACGGCAGAGGCGGCCCGTCCGCCGCCGTCGGACCGCAAGATGCCGGCGAAGGCATCGGAGGAGACATGGCGGACGCCCGCACGACGCAGGAGAACGACCGGCCGACGGACCGCAAGCGGCTCGAGGCCGCCGCCCAGGCCATGCCGGCCTGGAGTTCGGTCGGCCGCATGGCCGGCCTGCTGGCGCTCGCGCCCGGTCTGATCTTCATCGGGCTCGCCGCCAGCGGCGAGATCACCGCGCCGATCGCGGCGGGGGCGGTGGCCGCGACCTTCGTCGCGATCCTGGCCGTCGTGCGCCGTCATCTGCGCGAGTTGGCGATCCTGCGCCACCATCTGGACGAACGCGCCCAGGCGCCGGATCTGGAGACCGCCCTCGCCGACCGGCGCGGCGCGATCTCGCTGATCGGCGATACCGGACCGCCGGCCGATCTCGCCCTGTCGCTGGAGCGGGCCGACCGGCAGTTCTCCGCCTGGATGGCGGCCGCCCATCGGGAGGCGGAGACCCGGACCCGCGTCATCCAGGCGATCCCCGATCCGCTACTGGTGGTCGACGGGCGCTCGCGCATCCTCAGCGCCAACCGGGCCGCCCAGTCCCAGTTCGGGCAGCGCATCGAGGGTCGCGACCTGTCGACGGTGATCCGCCACCCGGCGGTGCTCTCCGCCGTCCGCGGCGCCCAGGCCGGCCAATCCTGCGAGCCGGTCGAGTTCGAGATGGCGGCACCGACGGAGCAGACCTTCACCGTTCAGATCGAGCCGTTGCGCGACGGCAACGGCAAACCCGCCGCCGCCCTGCTGCTTTTCGTCGATCTGACCGCGGTCAGACGGTCGGAACAGATGCGGGTCGACTTCGTCGCCAATGTGAGCCACGAGCTGCGGACACCCCTGTCCACCCTCATGGGCTTCATCGAGACCTTGCAGGGCCCGGCCCGTGACGACGCCGAGGCCCGCGACCGGTTCCTGGAGATCATGCGGCTGCAGGCCCATCGGATGAGCCGGCTGGTCAACGATCTGCTGTCGCTCTCCCGCATCGAGACCAACGAACACAGCGCGCCCACGACGCGGGTCGAGCTGCCGCCGCTTCTGGAGGGGGTCAAGGCCACCCTGGATCTGGAGGCGCGGCGCAAGGACATGCGGGTCCGGATCGAGGTGGCCGACGATCTGCCACCCGTCATCGGCGAACCCGACGAGCTGACCCAGGTCCTGCAGAACCTCATGGACAACGCCATCAAGTACGGGCGCAGCGGAACCGTCGTGGAGGTCTCCGCCGCTCCGGCCGGAAAGGTGCCGGCGGCCTATCCCGGCAAACGGGACGGCGCGATCGCCATCCGGGTGCGCGACCATGGCGACGGGATCGACGCCGGCCACATCCCGCGCCTCACGGAGCGGTTCTACCGCGTCGATACGGCGCGCTCGAGGGAACTCGGGGGAACCGGGCTCGGCCTCGCCATCGTCAAGCACATCATCGGCCGGCACCGCGGCGCGCTGACAATCGAATCCACCCGGGGCGACGGAACCACGGTGACCGCCTACCTGCCCCGCGCGACCGACGCGGCCCTGGCGCCAGGAAGGTCGGAAGACGGCCAGGATCGGGCCGGGCCCCGGACGATTACCGCTGCGTGAAAATTATGTGACGAAAAGATTGCAGTCCTCTTTGTAATCAAAGTTTCACGGACCTGTCTTAAAACCTTTCCACCTCGTCGGTACTTCTCCGCACAGCCGAACCGGGGGACCACACGCGCATCGCAGACGATGCGGCTCACCTGCGGGGACGGCGGAACGCAACCTCCCAAGCGAAAGACTGGAGGAACTCACATGACTTTCTCGTTCGGCAAGGCGGTCGCCATCGCCGCGCTCGGCGTCGTCGCCATGACGGCCCAGGCCGAGGCCCGTGATCAAATTCGCATCGTCGGCTCGTCGACCGTGTTCCCGTTCGCCACTGTGGTCGCGGAGAACTTCGGCAAGACCACCGGCTTCAAGACCCCGGTCATCGAGTCGACCGGCTCCGGCGGCGGCCTCAAGCTGTTCTGCCAGGGCGTCGGCACGGAGCATCCCGACTTCACCAACGCCTCGCGTCGGATCAAGAAGTCCGAGGTCGAGCTCTGCGCCTCCAACGGCGTGACCGACGTCACCGAGATCAAGATCGGCTATGACGGCATCGTGCTGGCCAACTCCAAGGCCGCCGAGACCTACAACCTGAGCCGCCAGGACATCTTCATGGCCCTGGCCAAGGAAGTTCCGGTCGACGGCAAGCTGGTCCCGAACCCCTATACCAAGTGGTCCGAGATCAACCCGAGCCTGCCGGACACCGAGATCGAGGTGCTGGGCCCGCCGCCGACCTCCGGCACCCGCGACGCCTTCGTCGAGCTGGTGATGCGCGAGGGCGCCGAGCAGTTCCCGATGCTCAAGGAGATGGGCAAGAAGGAATTCCGCGCGGTCTCCGACTCCATGCGTGAAGACGGCCGCTTCGTCGAGGCCGGCGAGAACGACAACCTGATCGTCCAGAAGCTCGAGGCGAACCCGGCGGCGCTCGGCATCTTCGGCTTCTCCTTCCTCGACCAGAACGCCGACAAGGTCCACGGCTCGGTCATCGACGGTTCGGCTCCGAGCTTCGACGCCATCGCCGACGGCTCCTACCCGGTCTCCCGTTCGCTGTTCTTCTACATGAAGAACGCGCATGTCGGCGTGATCCCGGGCATGAAGGAGTACGTGGCCGAGTTCACCAGCGAGAAGGCGGCCGGCCAGGAAGGCTACCTGACCGACAAGGGTCTGATCCCGCTGCCGGCGGACGACCTGAAGAGCTATCGCTCGGCCGGTGAGAACCTCACCAACCTGAGCCTCTAACCGGCTCCGACCATCGCGGCCGACCCTCGGGTCGGCCGCTTTCTTCTCCGCCGCCCGCCCTTGCCCTCCGGCGGCACCCATTCCGCGACGATCATTCGTTAGACCCTTTACCAACCGTCGGCGGATCCCCAACGGATCCGGATCGCTCTCAGGGGGCCGCTACCCATGCAGACCTTCATCGTGGTTCTCGCGCTGATCGGCTTCGCCGCCGTCGGTTACACCATGGGCCGCGCCAGATCCGTCATGACCGCGGGCGGCGTGCCGAAGGATCTCCATTCCCTGCCGAGCTACTACGGCGCCTACACCGCCCTCTGGATCGGCTTGCCCTCGCTCCTGCTGCTGGCGGCCTGGCTGATCATCCAGCCGCAGATCATCGACGGCCTCGTGATGGGCGGCCTCCCGGCAGCGATGACCGAAGGCCTGTCGGACTCCGAATACGGCCTTCTGCTGAACGATATCCGCAATGTCGCCACCGGCAACATCTCCTCGCGCGCCAACGATCCGGCCATCACCGCGGCGGCGGCCCGGCTGAGCAGCCTGCGCGATACCGGCTTCATCCTGATGATCGTGGCCGCCTTCGGCGTCGGCGCCGGCGGCCTGGCCTTCGCCCGCAGCCGGATCTCCCCGACGCTGCGCGCCCGCAACACCGTCGAGAAGGCCATCAACGTCATCCTGATCATCAGCTCGCTGATCGCGATCCTGACCACGGTCGGGATCGTGCTGTCGCTGCTGTTCGAGAGCTTCCTGTTCTTCACCCGGGTGCCGTTCTACGAGTTCCTGTTCGGATTGAACTGGAGCCCGCAGACCGCGCTGCGCGCCGATCAGGTCGGCTCGTCCGGCGCGTTCGGCGCGATCCCGCTGTTCGTCGGCACCCTGCTGATCACCTTCATCGCTATGCTCGTGGCCGCGCCGATCGGCCTGTTGTCGGCGATCTACATGGCGGAATACGCCGACCCCCGGTTCCGCGCCTTCGCCAAGCCAATGCTTGAGATTCTGGCCGGCATCCCGACCGTGGTCTACGGCTTCTTCGCCGCCCTGACGGTGGCACCGGCCTTCCGCAATGCCGGCGAGAGCATCGGCCTCGACGTGTCCTCCGAGAGCGCGCTCGCCGCCGGTGTGGTCATGGGCATCATGATCATTCCCTTCGTCTCATCGCTGTCCGACGACGTGATCAACGCCGTGCCCCAGTCCCTGCGCGACGGCTCCTACGGCCTCGGCGCCACCAAGTCGGAAACCATCCGCTCCGTGGTCGTGCCGGCGGCGCTTCCCGGAATCGTCGGCGCCCTGCTGCTCGCCATCAGCCGCGCCATCGGCGAGACCATGATCGTCGTCATGGCCGCCGGCCTCGCGGCCAATCTGACAGTCAATCCGCTGGAAGCGGTGACCACCGTCACCGTGCAGATCGTCACCCTGCTGGTCGGCGACCAGGAGTTCGACAGCGCCAAGACCCTGTCGGCCTTCGCGCTCGGCCTGGTGCTGTTCTTCATCACGCTCGCCCTCAACGTGATCGCGCTCAGCGTGGTCCGCAAATACCGAGAGAAGTATGACTGACGCGATCTCCTCTCCGCCGGGCGCCGGGGGCGGGCCGACCGATACGGTCCGCCGTCCCCTGGTCGTGAGCCCGCATCTCGCCAAACGCTACGCGCGGGAACGCCGGTTCCGCTATTTGGGCCTTGGCAGCGTCGCCACCGCCGGCTTGATCCTGTTGATCCTGCTCGGCAGCATCGTGTCAAAGGGCTACTCGGCCTTCTGGCAGTACAATGTCGACCTCACCATCGAATTCAGCGCCGAGGAGCTGAACCCCGATGGTGGTCCGGTCGAGATGGAGACGCTGCGAAGGGCGAACTACCTGGCCCTGGTGCGCGACGGTCTGAAGCGCGAGTTCCCGGACGCCGCCGAAGACCGGCGCGAGCGGCGCAAGCTCTACGGGCTGGTCTCGCCGAACGCCGACATCGCCCTGCGGAACATGGTGCTGGACGATCCGTCCCTGATCGGCACGACACAGACCGTCACGATCAAGCTGTCCGACGACATGGATACCTTCGCCAAGGGCTTTATCAATCGCGACCTGCCTGAGAGCGACCGTCGGGTGACGGACCGGGAAATCGTCTGGTACGACCATTTCGAACTCGCAGGGGCGCATCCACGCCGCGTTCAACGTGGACTTCTTTACCCAGGGCGACAGCCGTGAACCCGAGGAAGCCGGCATCTACGGCGCCTTGATCGGCTCGATCCTGACCCTGACGGTCACCCTGCTCGTGTCCTTCCCGATAGGCGTTATGGCGGCGGTCTATCTCGAGGAGTTCGCGCCGAAGAACCGGTTCACCGACCTGATCGAGGTGAACATCAACAACCTGGCGGCGGTCCCCTCCATCGTGTTCGGCCTGCTCGGTCTGGCGGTGTTCCTCAACTTCTTCGGCCTGCCGCGCTCGGCGCCCCTCGCCGGCGGTCTGGTGCTGGCGCTGATGACCCTGCCCACGATCATCATCGCCTCGCGCTCCGCCCTGAAGGCGGTGCCGCCCTCGATCCGCGAGGCCGCCCTCGGGCTCGGCGCATCGCCGCTGCAGGTGGTCACCCATCACGTGCTGCCGCTCGCCATGCCCGGCATCCTGACCGGCACGATCATCGGCATGGCCCAGGCGCTCGGCGAGACCGCGCCGCTGCTGATGATCGGCATGGTGGCCTTCATCGTCGACATCCCCCAGAGCTTCACCGATCCGGCGACCGTGCTGCCGGTGCAGGTCTATATCTGGGCTGACAGCCCCGAGCGCGCCTTCGTCGAGAAGACCTCGGCGGCGATCATGGTCCTGCTCGGCTTCCTCGTCCTCATGAACGCGATCGCGGTCCTGTTGCGCAAGCGCTTCGAGCGCCGTTGGTAAGGAGAAACAAAGATGACCGAATCATCCATCCCAACGGGCGACGTCACCGTCGCATCCAAACCGCCGAGTGCCGATCAATTGGCCAATCGCTACACCAAGGTCCAGTCCCGCGACGTCAACGTCTACTACGGTGACAAGCATGCGCTGAAGCATGTCGATCTCGACGTCTACGAGAACGAGGTGACCGCGCTGATCGGCCCGTCCGGCTGCGGCAAGTCGACCTTTCTGCGCTGTCTGAACCGCATGAACGACGTGATCGACATCTGCCGGGTCACCGGCCGGATCTCGCTCGACGAGCATGACATCTACGACCCGTCGCTCGACGTGGTGCAGCTCCGGGCCCGGATCGGCATGGTCTTCCAGAAGCCGAATCCGTTTCCGAAGTCGATCTACGACAACATCGCCTACGGCCCGCGGATCCACGGCATCGCCCACGGCAAGGCCGAACTGGACGAGATCGTGCAGAAGAGCCTGGAACGCGCCGGTCTGTGGAAGGAGGTCAGCGACCGCCTGGATCAGCCCGGCACCGGCCTGTCCGGCGGCCAGCAGCAACGCCTCTGCATCGCCCGCGCGATCGCGGTGAATCCGGAGGTGATCCTGATGGACGAGCCGTGCTCGGCCCTCGACCCGATCGCCACCGCCCGCATTGAGGAACTGATCGACGAGTTGCGGGAGAATTTCACGATCGTCATCGTGACCCACTCGATGCAGCAGGCCGCCCGGGTCTCCCAGCGCACGGCCTTCTTCCATCTCGGCGACCTGGTGGAGGTCGGCGAGACCGAAACGATCTTCACCAATCCCGAGGACAGCCGCACCCAGGGATACATCACCGGACGGTTCGGTTAGCATCGAAGCAATGGCCACCGGCCCCGGGATTTCCGGGGCCGGGCCAACCGCAACCGACCCCGGAGGGTACCACCATGTCCGACAGCCACATCGTTTCTTCGTTCGACGAGGAACTGGACGGGTTGCGGTCGGCCATCTCGCGCATGGGCGGCCTGGTCGAGGCGCAGCTCTCGAACGCCATCCAGGCGATCGCCAAGCGGGACGACGCGCTGGCCACGCGCTGCATCGAAGCGGACAAGGAGATCGACGACCTCGAGGATCAGATCGAGGCGCTGACCCTGCGGATGCTGGCCTTGCGCCAGCCGGTCGCCCACGACCTGCGGCAGATCCTGTCGGCGCTGAAGACCTCCCACGACCTGGAGCGCATGGGCGACTACGCGACCAACGTCGCCAAGCGGGCCTCGGCCCTGTCCCAGCTGCCCGAGGTCGGGCCGATCAACGGCATCGCCCGCATGGGGCGCCTGACCCACCGGATCATCACCGACGTCCTGGACGCCTATACGGAGCGCGACGTCGATCGGGCGATGGTCGCCTGGGAGCGCGACGAGGAGATCGACCAGATGTACACCAGCCTCTTCCGGGAGCTGCTGACGTACATGATGGAGGATCCGCGCAACATCACGGCCTGCGCGCATCTTCTCTTCGTCGCCAAGAACATCGAGCGGATCGGCGACCACGCCACCAACATCGCCGAGACCGTCTATTTCGAGGAGACCGGCCGCCGCCTCCAGGGCAACCGGCCGAAGGGGGACAACAGCAGCTTCGCCGTCGTCAAGCCGGGGGAGCTGCCCGATGGACAGTCCTAGCAGCGAGTGACCGAGACCATGAAACCGTTGATCCTGATCGTCGAGGACGAAGCGCCGATCGTTACCCTGCTCCGCTACAATCTGGAACGCGAAGGGTTCCGCGTGATCGATGCCGGCGACGGCGAGGAGGCGATGCTCGTCGCCGCCGAACGACGACCCGACCTGATCCTGCTGGACTGGATGCTGCCCCTGCTCTCGGGCATCGAGGCTTGCCGCCGGCTGCGCCGGGCGCCGGACCTGAAGAGCATACCGATCATCATGCTCACCGCCCGCGGCGAGGAGGGCGACCGGGTCCGCGGACTGAACGCCGGCGCCGACGACTACATCACCAAACCCTTCAGCCCGGCCGAGCTCGTGGCCCGGGTGCGGGCCGTCCTGCGCCGGGCCCGGCCGTCCACCGAGGACGAGATCCTGCGCTTCGCCGACCTGACGATGGATCTCGCCGCCCACCGGGTGAAGCGCAGCGATCGCGACATCCATCTCGGCCCCACCGAGTTCCGCCTGCTCCGCCATTTCCTGGAGCATCCGGGACGGGTGTTCTCCCGCGAGCAGCTGCTCGACACGGTCTGGGGTCCGGACGTCTATGTCGAGCCGCGCACTGTCGACGTCCATATCCGCCGTCTGCGCAAGGCGCTGAACAGCGAGAGCGACGACGACATGATCCGCACGGTCCGCTCTGCCGGCTACGCCCTCGACGCCAACGCCATGGCCTGAGGCGGCCGACCGATTGCCGCTGGGCAACCGGCGACAACTCAGATACCTCAAGCCCATGGCGGCTGAACGCACCTCCTGGACCGACGGCATCCGGGTCTATCTCGACCGCCGGATGCTGATCATCCTGATCTTCGGCTTCGCCTCGGGGCTGCCGGCGCCGCTGGTCTATTCCAACCTGTCGATCTGGCTGACCGACAGCGGCTTCACCCGGTCCAGCGTCGGCCTGTTCAGCCTCGCCACCACCGCCTACGCGATCAACTTCCTGTGGGCGCCACTGGTCGACCGGCTCCGCCTGCCCGGCCTGACCGACCGGTTCGGGCGCCGGCGCGGCTGGGCCCTGCTGACCCAGGTCTCGCTGATCGCCGCCATCGGCTTTCTCGGCCTGACCGATCCAGCCGCCGACGTGTCCCTGGTGGCGCTGGCCTGCGTCTTCGTCGCCTTCGTCTCGGCGACCCAGGACATCGTCATCGACGCCTACCGGGTCGATATCCTCAGGCCCGACGAGTTCGGCGCCGGATCCGCCGTGGCAATCTGGGGCTGGCATATCGGCGGGACCCTGGTCGGCGGCGCCGGGGGCCTGTATCTGGCGGACAGCCTGGGCTGGAACGCCACCTACCTGATCCTCGCCTGCACCCTGCTGATCGCGGTCGCCGCCACCCTGATGGCGCCGGAGCCGACCCCGCGCGATCCGCTGCCGGAACCGCTGCCGGACAGTCCGCTCGGCGACCGCGCCGCCCTGTGGCTGCGCCAGGCACTGGTCGATCCCTTCGCCGAGTTCGTGCGCCGCGACTGGTGGCTGCTGATCCTGGTCTTCGTCTTCGTGTTCAAGTTCGGCGATGCGCTGCTGGGGCGCATGTCCTTCGTGTTCTACCGGGAACTCGGCTTCGAGCTCACCCAGATCGCCGATGTCACAAAGGTCTTCGGGCTCGCCGCCGTCTGCCTGGGGGTGTTCGCCGGCGGGGTGCTGGTCAAGCTGGCGGGCGTGTTCCGCGCTTTGCTCGCGGGCGGCCTCGCCGCGGCGGCCACCAATCTCGCCTATGCCTATCTGGCCGGGGCCGGCCAGGACATGCAGGTTTTCGCCATCGCGGTCATCGCCGACAACTTCACCGGCGGCCTCGCCACCGTCGCCTTCGTCGCCTATCTCGCCGGTCTCTGCAACACCGCCTTCTCCGCGACCCAGTACGCCCTGCTGAACTCGCTCGGCAATCTGGCGCGGATCTGGTTCGCCGCGTCCGCCGGTGTGATCGTCGACGAGCTCGGCGGCGACTGGGCGCTGTTCTTCAGCATCACCGCCGGCCTCGCCCTGCTGGGCCTGCCGCTGCTGCTGGTGCTGATGTGGGTGATGCCGGACCCGGGCAAGGCCGGATCCGACACAAAATCGCTCTGAGCGATCAGCCGAGCTTGTCGGCCACCAGTTTCTTCAGATCGGCCTCGGGCCGCGCGCCCACATGGCTGATGATCTCGGCGGCGCAGATGCCGCCCATGCGGCCGCAAGTCACGGCATCCCTGCCGGCGGTATAGCCGTGCAGGAACCCGGCGGCGTACAGATCGCCCGCCCCGGTCGTATCGACCACCTGAGCCACCGGCTCGGCGTCGAGCACATGGACCTCGTCGCGGTGGACGACGACCGCACCCTTCTCGCTCCGGGTCAGGGCCGCCGTCTCGACTTCGAAACGAACCGCCTGGAGCACGTCGTCGAACCGATCGGTCTCGAACAGGGACAGGGACTCGGCCTCGTTGGCGAAGAGGATGTCCACGTGGTGCTTCACCAGCTCCTTGAAGTCGGCGCGGTGCCGATCGACGCAGAACGAGTCCGACAGGGACAGGGCCACCTTGCCGCCCTTCTTGTGGGCGATCTCGGCTGCCTTGATGAAGGCCTTCTTCGCCTCGGGCGGATCCCACAGATAACCTTCGAGATAGATGACCTGCGCCTCGGCGATCAGGTCCTCGTCGATGTCGTCCGGCGACAGGTTCACGCAGGCGCCCAGAAACGTGCTCATCGAGCGCTGGGCATCCGGGGTGACCAGGACGAGGCAGCGGGCCGTCGGCGGACCGTCCGGCGCCGGCACCGTGTCGAAGCGCACGCCCTGGGCGGTGATGTCATGCCGGAACACCTTGCCGAGCTGGTCGTCCCGGACCTTGCCGACATAGCCGGTGCGGCTGCCCAGCGCGGCCAGGCCCGCGGCGGTGTTGCCTGCGGAACCGCCCGACATCTCCACGCCCGGCCCCATGGCCGCGTAAAGGGATTCCGAGCGTTCGGCATCGATCAGGGTCATCGCGCCCTTCTCCACCTTCTGCGCGGCGAGAAACGCGTCGTCGCAACGGGAGATGACGTCGACGATGGCGTTGCCGATGGCGACGACATCCAGAACTCTTTGTCATTCAGATCTCCAGGACTTCTTGGCAATGGCCTCGAGCGCAGACTAGTGGTCTGGCGCCAGCGATCAACCCCGGCGGCGTTCGCCGCGGCCCGACGGCCGCAGCGCACGCTTGAAAGCGGGCGGACTTCATGGTTTCAACCCGGCAGGCGAGACCGGCGGGGGCACCCGCCCGAAGCATGCGAGACCGGCGATGTTCCATTCGATATCCCTGACCCTTGAGCAGCTCGGCGACAAACGGCTGCGCTCGGTCCTGATTCTGTCGATCGGAGCGAGCCTTGTTCTGATCATCAGCCTGGCCGCGGTGGTCGGCATCGCTTTGACGTCCCTGGCCGAGACCGGGACCGGCTGGCTCGACGAGGTGATCGTCTGGATCGGCGCCATCGGCACCTTCGTGCTCGCCCTGATCTTCTTTCCGGGATCGGTCCAGCTCGTCAGCGGATTGTTCGCCGATCGGGTCGCCGACGCGGTGATGGCCAGGCATTATCCCGATGCGCCGGCGCCACGGCACGTACCCCTCGGCGAGGTGGTGGGCGACGGGCTCAGATTCGCGGCGATCACCATCGGTCTGAACATCGTCGCCCTGCCGCTCTACTTCGTCCTGCCGGGCTTGAACCTGCTGATCTTCTATGGGCTGAACGGCTACCTTCTGGGGCGCGAATACGCCGAGATGGTCGGCCAGCGCACCATGGACCGGATGTCGTTGCGGGCCTTCCGGGAGGCGAATTGGGGATCGCTGTTTGTCGGCGGCGTTCTGATCGCGGCGTTGTCGACGATCCCCGTGGTGAATCTCACAACTCCCGTCGTGGCAACCGCTTTTGCCGTACACGAACATGAACGGTTGCGGCGCCGAACCGTTCCGCGATAATAGAGATTAGGCAATTGCTTAGCTGAAATCGCTCAGTGAGGAGATAAGCCATGTTCCGGCGTCGCAGAGCATCTGAACTGCCGCGAGACGGAAGCGTCGAATCGGCAGTCGATGCGGGCGGACCGGAGGGCACGGATTCCAGGAGCGATTCCGGAGCGGATGTGACCCCGATCGGCGGCCCCTCGGAGCAGGCGACCGGCGCGCAGGGTTCCCCCGAGTCCGCCGGGCCGAGCTCGGACGTCCACCCCTCTTCCCCTTCGCCCGCCGCTTCCGATTCGAAAGGTTCGGCCATGTCCGCTTCGACCCCCCCGCGCTCCCCCGGCCAGGGCTTCGTGCCCGAGATCCCGCGACGCTCCGCCGCCGACATTCCCGGGGCGCCGCCGCGCCGCCCGTCGGGTCCGGGCCGCGCCAACGAGGAGAGCAAGCGTCTCCTGGTCGGCAAGGACATCTCTCTTTCCGGCGAGATCACCGCCTGCGACAGCCTGGTGGTCGAAGGCACGGTGCAGGCGACCCTTGAGCACAGCCAATCCCTCGAAGTGACGGAGACCGGCCTGTACAAGGGCAAGGTGACCATCGAGGAGGCCGTCATCGCCGGGCGGTTCGAGGGCGACCTGACGGTCCGCGGCACCCTGTCGATCAAGTCGGCGGGCGTCCTCGAGGGCACGGTTCGGTTCCACAAGCTGGAAGTGGAGCATGGCGGCGTGATCAAGGGCGATATCGGCCCCCTGACCGAAGAGTAGACATCGCATGGATCGAACCGCCGGGTGGCGCTCCCGCGCCGTCGCCCTGACATTTCTGATCGGTCTTTCCGGTTGCGCAACGACAGCGCCGCAGCCCGACGTCTCGCCGAGGGCCGACGTGGCGGCGGCCCCCGTCGCCCGCGGCGCCGCGCCCGTTCCGGTGACCGTGGTGCGGAGCAAACCTGTCGCCCTGCGCGACGAGACCTCGTTGCGGGCGCTCGATCCGTCCGGGATCGAGCAGCTCATCGGTCCGCCGACATTCGTCCGGCAGGACGGGGGTGCGACCATCTGGCAGTATTCCGCCGGCGGCTGCGTCCTGGACCTGTTCTGGTATCGCGCCGACGGCAGGAAAGCGCTGCTGCACGTCGAATCCCGCAACATCCACAGCCCGCGCGCCGCGGAAACCGCCGCCTGCCTGGACAATCTGTGGAAGCATCGGACCGGCCAGGTCGAGAGCTGATTGACGGGAACCGGCCGGCGGCCGGCGGCTCGATCGACCGGGCGGCGGATCAGGTCTCCGGCGCCGGCGTCTTGTCCTTGAAATTGCACACAGCGCTGACCTTGCAATCGGGGCAGCGGGGCTTGCGGGCCTTGCAGATGTAGCGACCGTGCAGGATCAGCCAGTGGTGAGCGTGCCGCAGATAGGCCGGCGGCACCTTCTTCAGCAGGGCCTTCTCCACCGCCAGCGGCGTCTTGCCGGCCGCCAGCCCGGTCCGGTTGGCGACCCGGAAAAGGTGGGTATCGACGGCGATGGTCGGCTCGCCGAACGCGATGTTGAGAACGACATTGGCGGTCTTCCGCCCGACTCCCGGCAGCGCCTCCAGCGCCTCGCGATCCCGTGGCACCTCGCCGCCATGGCGCTCGATCAGGTCCCGGCACAGCTGGATGACGTTCTTGGCCTTCGCATTGAACAGCCCGATCGTCTTGATATGCCGTTTCAAACCGTCCTCGCCGAGCGCCAGCATCTTCTCCGGCGTGTCGGCGATTGGGAACAGATCCCTGGTCGCCCTGTTGACGCCCACATCGGTCGCCTGGGCCGACAGCACGACCGCCACCAGCAGGGTGAAGGGGTTGATCCAGTCGAGCTCGCCCACGGGCTCCGGGTTCTCCGCCCGCAGGGTGGCGAAGAAGGTCTCGATCTGGGCTTTCGTCATCGCGCGCGCCATGACCCTGTTTAGCCGCCGCCGCCGGGTGCGGCAATCGTTCGCGTCCCGCCGAGCGCGATTGACCGGACCGGGATGGCCGCAGATAGTCAGTGCGTCATGGAACAGCATCTGACGATCGCGGAGGCGGGGCAGGACCTCGCAGGACCGGCGGAAAAACCGGTCCTGGATCTCGTTCTGTATCCGCATCGGTCTCTGCCGCCGAGCGGCTTTCTGGCCCTCATGGGAGCCGTGGCGGGACTGTCCTTCACCATCGGCCTGGTCTTCTTCCTGGCCGGCGCCTGGCCGGTGGTCGGCTTCCTCGGCCTCGATGTCGCCCTGATCTATGTCGCCTTCCGGCTGAACTACAGAGCCGCCCGCGCCCATGAGACCATCCGGCTGTCACGGGGCGACATGGAGGTGGTCAAGATCGACGCCGCCGGCCGCAAACGCCGATACGTGCTGCCCTCTGCCTGGCTGACGGTCACCCTGGACGAACGCCCCCGTGGCGGCAGCCGGCTGATCCTGCGCTCGCGCGGCAAAGAACTCGAGATCGGCACGTTCCTGGGCGAGGAGGAGAAGGACGGCCTCGCCGACGTCCTGCGCGACGGCCTGAAGCGGGCATCCCTGCCGCCCCATCTGGATGTTGCTAAACCGAACTGAACGCGGTCAGGCGAGTCCGAGCACATCCCGCATGCTGTAAAGGCCCGGGTCGCGCCCGACGACCCACCGGGCCGCCGCGACCGCGCCGTTGGCGAACACGTCGCGGCCGCTCGCCTTGTGCCCGATCTCCACCCGCTCCCCGGCGCCGGCGAAGATCACCGTGTGATCGCCGATCACGTCGCCGCCCCTTAATGTTGCGAATCCGATCTGACCGGCCTCCCGCGGACCCGTGTGGCCTTCGCGCGACAGAACGGCCACGTCGTCGAAGGACCGGCCGCGCCCCTTTGCAGCCGCCCGGCCCAAGCCGAGCGCGGTGCCGGACGGCGCATCGACCTTGCGGCTATGGTGCATCTCGACGATCTCGATATCCCAGGCCTCGTCCAACGAGGCGGCGACCTGTTCGACCACCGCCAGAAGCAGCGTCACGCCCTGGCTCATGTTCGGCGCATAGACGATGGCCGTCGTCCGGGCGTGCTCGGCGAGGATCGCCTCCTGCTCATTGGTGAGACCCGTCGTCCCGACCACCAGCGGCGTGCCATGCGCGGCCGCGCGGGCGGCATGGGCGAGGGTCGCTTCAGGCAGCGTAAAGTCTATGGCCACATCCCCGACCAGAACGGCGTCGATATCGTCGGTCACGGTCACGCCGAGGGTTCCGACCCCCGAGAGGGCGCCCAGATCGGCGCCGAGATCGGCACTACCGGCACGATCCGCCCCGGCGACGACGGTCATCCCGTCGGCTTCCGTCACCGCCCGGGTCACCATCCGGCCCATGCGTCCGGTACTGCCGAAAATGCCAACTCTGAGTGCCATCCTTTTCCTCCCCGGGCAGCGCCGTTCACACAGGTGGACGGCTTAGACGCGAATTGTCGGGCATGTCCAGCGGATAGACTATCGCTTTCATATTAAATTGGTTTTATATAGGATTTCGGTTCGATACTCTGGAAATTTGGAGAGTATTAGGTGGATGTGCGCACCCTGTGTCTCGGCGTCCTGAGTTTCGGTGACACCACCGGCTACGGGATCCGCAAAGCCGTCGGTGACTGGTTCGGACATTTCGCCCAAGCCAGCCTCGGCGCCATCTATCCGGCCCTGGCCAAGGCGGTAGCACGGGGGGAAGTGGAGGTGATCGGTCCGGCCGACCTGGCGCTGGAGAAACGGACCTTCCGGCTGACCGACACGGGCCGCGAGGCGCTCGCCGGATCCGCCTCCGGAGCGTCGGGCGACGAGTCTCTCCGCTCACCCTTCCTGTCGGCAATGTTCTTCGCCCATCTCCTGGACATGGACGACGTCCACCGCGTTTTCGACGAGCGTCTCGCAGGACTCCGCAGGGAACAGCGGCGCCTGCGCAGCCTGCCGAGCAGCGACATGACCGAAGGCCAACGCTTCACCATCCGCTACGCGATGGCAACGACGAGCGCGGCGATCGCTTTCATGGAACGGGAAGGACGGGCGATGGTGACCGCCATCGAGCGCGAGCGGAGCTGACAGTCGGACCAACCTTGAGTGCACTACCACGTAACTTCTTGAAAAAACTGATAGTAGTACCTCGGTCGGGTCAGTCCTTCAGGTCCTCCCACAGCTCCTTGACCCGATCAAAGAAGCCGTGACTTTGCGGGCTGGTCTTCTCGACGCCGCTGGCTTTCTGGAACTCTTCCAGCAACTCGCGCTGGCGCTCGGTGAGGTTGACCGGAGTCTCCACCGCGACCTCGACATACATGTCGCCCCGCGATGGGGACCGCAGGACCGACATGCCCTTGCCGCGCAGGCGGAACTGGCGGCCGGACTGGGTTCCGGCGGGGATCGAGACCTTGGCGCGCCGGCCCTCGATGGTCGGGACCTCGATCGAACCGCCGAGCGATGCCGTCACCATCTCCAGCGGCACCCGACAATAGATGTCGGCGTTCTCGCGCTGGAAGATCGGATGCGGCTGGACGTTGAGGAATAGATACAGGTCGCCCGGCGGCGCGCCGCGCATGCCGGCCTCGCCCTCGCCCTGGAGGCGGATGCGCGTTCCGTCCTCGACGCCCGCCGGAATGTTGACCGACAGGGTCTTCTCCCGCCGCTGCCGGCCGGCGCCGCTGCACGCCTTGCACGGGTTCTCGATCACCTGGCCGACACCGCCGCAGGCCGGACAGGTTCGCTCGATGGTGAAGAAACCCTGCTGGGTGCGGGTCTTGCCGCGTCCGCCGCAGGTTGGACAGGCGATCGGGCGGGATCCCTTCTCCGCGCCGGCACCGTCGCAGACATCGCAGGTCACGGAGGTCGGCACGCGGATTTCCGCCTGCTTGCCGGTGAACGCCTCTTCCAGCGTCACCGTCATGTTGTACCGCAGGTCGGATCCCCGGCCCGGGCTGGCCCCGCGACGGCCGCCGCCGCCCATGAAATCGCCGAACATCTCCTCGAAGATGTCCGCAAATCCGCCGGAGAAGCCTTCGAATCCGCCACCGCCCGGACGCGGGCCGCCGCCCTCGAACGCTGCGTGACCGAAACGATCGTAGGCCGCCTTCTTCTCGTCGTCCTTCAGGACGTCGTAGGCCTCGTTCACTTCCTTGAATTTGCGCTCGGCCGCCTCGTCCCCCGGATTGCGATCCGGATGGAACTGCATCGCCAGCTTGCGATAGGCCTTCTTCAGGGTGTCCTTATCGGCGCCACGGTCAACGCCCAACACCTCGTAAAAGTCGCGCTTCGCCATCGATCGTCACCGCCCCAAGATTCGCCGCAAGTGTCGTCGCTGCACGTGTCGCTGTGAAGCCCCGGTCCGACCAGACGTCCCGACCCGGCGCCGATCCGCTGTCGGATGGGGCCGGGTCACGCCGTTTTCCCAGGTCGGGATCAGGCCGACTTGTTGCGATCCTGGTCGTCGACCTCCTCGAAATCGGCGTCGACGACATCATCGGCATTGCCGGAGTCGGACGGTTCGCCCGAGCCGGTCTCGCCGCCGGCATCGGTGCCGCCGGCCTCCTGCTGCGCCTTGTACATCGCCTCGCCCAGCTTCATGGACGACTGCTGAAGCGCCTGGAGCTTGGCCTGGATGTCTTCGACATCGTCGCCTTCCATCGCGGTCTTGAGGGCCGCGAGGTCGGATTCGACCGCCGACTTGTCGGCCGGGTCGACCTTATCGCCGTAGTCGGCGAGCGTCTTCTCGGTGGCGTGGATGGCGTTGTCCGCCTGATTCCGCGCCTCGATCAGCTCGCGCCGCTTCTTGTCGTCGGCGGCGTTCGCCTCGGCGTCCTTGATCATCTGCTCGATATCGGCGTCGGAGAGGCCGCCCGAGGCCTGGATGCGGATCTGCTGCTCCTTGCCCGTCGCCTTGTCCTTGGCCGACACGTTGACGATGCCGTTGGCGTCGATGTCGAAGGTGACCTCGACCTGCGGCACGCCGCGGGGCGCCGGCGGAATGCCGACGAGATCGAACTGGCCGAGCATCTTGTTGTCGGCCGCCATCTCGCGTTCGCCCTGGAAGACCCGGATGGTCACCGCGGTCTGGTTGTCCTCGGCGGTCGAGAAGGTCTGGCTCTTCTTGGTCGGGATCGTGGTGTTGCGGTCGATCAGACGGGTAAAGACACCGCCCAGCGTCTCGATACCCAGCGACAGCGGGGTGACGTCGAGCAGCAGGACGTCCTTGACCTCGCCCTTCAGCACGCCGGCCTGGATCGCCGCACCGGAGGCGACCACCTCGTCCGGGTTCACGCCACGGTTCGGGTCCTTGCCGAAGAAGCTCTTCACCGTCTCGAAGATCTTCGGCATGCGGGTCATGCCGCCGACCAGGATCACCTCGTCGATCTCGCCCGCCGACAGGCCCGCATCCTTCAGCGCGGCCTTGCACGGTGCGATGGTGCGCTGGACCAGGTCGTCGACCAGAGCCTCCAGCTTGGCGCGGGTGACCTTGATGTTCAGGTGCTTCGGCCCGGACTGGTCGGCCGTGATGAACGGCAGATTGACCTCGGTCTGCTGCGAGGACGAGAGCTCGATCTTCGCCTTCTCGGCCGCCTCTTTCAGGCGCTGGAGCGCCAGACGGTCGGAGCGCAGGTCGATCCCGTTCTCCTTCTTGAACTCGTCCGCCAGGTAGTCGATCAGACGCTGGTCGAAATCCTCACCGCCGAGGAACGTGTCGCCATTGGTCGACTTCACCTCGAACACGCCGTCGCCGATTTCCAGGACGGACACGTCGAAGGTACCGCCGCCCAGGTCGTAGACCACGATGGTGCCGGACGTCTTCTTGTCGAGACCGTAGGCCAGGGACGCGGCGGTCGGCTCGTTGATGATGCGGAGCACCTCGAGGCCGGCGATCTTGCCGGCATCCTTGGTGGCCTGGCGCTGGGCGTCGTTGAAGTAGGCCGGAACGGTGATCACCGCCTGGGTGACCTTCTCGCCGAGATAGGATTCCGCATCCTCCTTCAGCTTGCCGAGGATCATCGCGGAGATCTGCGCCGGGCTGTACTTCGTCCCGTCCATCTCGACCCAGGCATCGCCGTTGTCGCCGGCGACGACCTTGTAGGGGACGAGTTCGTTGAACTTCTTGGACGCGGCGTCGTCCGCCCGGCGGCCGATCAGCCGCTTGATGGCGAACAGCGTCTTTTCCGGGTTGGTCACCGCCTGGCGCTTGGCGGCCTGGCCAACCAGGCGCTCGCCGCCCTCGGCGAAGGCGACCATGGACGGCGTGGTGCGCGCGCCCTCGGCGTTCTCGATGACTTTTGCGGAGGAGCCGTCCATGACGGCGACGCACGAATTCGTCGTGCCGAGATCGATACCGATAACCTTGCTCATGCGATCCTCTCTTCAGCGGCAGGCGCCAGTGGCCTCGAAAGCGCCGTCGGCGCCCCCATTCGGGGACAATGTCAGGATTGGATCGTATATAGTGGGGCCGTTCGCGGACGCAAGCGTTGCCGGGCACTGATTCGCACCCCAATTTGGCAGAGGCCATGATCGTCTCCGCCAGTTACAAGACCGACATACCCGCATTCTACGGCGCCTGGTTCCGCAACCGGCTGGCCGCCGGCCATGCCCGCGTGGCGAGTCCCTACGGCGGACAACCCTTCACCGTCCCCCTCGACCCCGAGCGCGCGGACGCCTTCGTTTTCTGGACCCGCAACGTCGACCCCTTCCTGGACACGCTCGATCTCATGGCGGCCGAGGGGCGGCCCTTCATCGTCCAGATGACGGTGACCGGATACCCCCGTGCGCTGGAGCGGTCGGTGATCGACACCGGGCGGGCGGTGGCCCAGATTCGCGAGATCGCGCGCCGCTTCGGAAGACGGGCGGTGGTTTGGCGCTACGATCCGGTGCTGCTCACCGACCTCACGCCCGCGGAGTTCCACCGGCAGTCCATGAGCGCCCTGTCGGCCGCCCTGGCGGGGTCGGTCGACGAGGTGACCCTCTCCTGCGCGACGATCTACCGCAAGACCGGCGCGAATCTCCGCCGTCTGCAGCGGGACACCGGCATCGCCTGGCAGGACCCGGATCTGCCGGAGAAGCGGGCGCTGCTCTCGCACCTCGCCGACATCGCCGCCGATCACGGCATCCGCCCCACGCTCTGCGCCCAGCCGGATCTGCTCGTCCCCGGACTCGATCCGGCGGCCTGCATCGACGTGAAGCGACTGTCGGACGTGGCGGGACGGGCGGTCGGCGGCAGGCAGAAGGGCAACCGGCCGGGCTGTCTCTGTGCCGAAACCCGTGATATCGGCGCCTATGACAGCTGTCCCCACGGCTGCCTCTACTGCTATGCCGTCGGCCGGCCGGAGACCGCGAAGCGCAGGTTCCACCGCCACGACCCGGCGGGAGAGTTCCTGTTTCCGCCGGCGGGAGCGCCTGGCTAGGCGGGTGATCCAAGAAAAGAACCCCGATCCTGGGTGGGCCGGGGCTTTTCGGTTCGCACGGGGCAGGCGATCACCCCATTCGGCACGGTCTCAAGCGGTGGTGTCGACCCGCTCGTGGTCGTCCGGCTTGCCGCCCTTGGCGACACCGACCATGGCCGCGCGCAGCAGCCGGTCGTGCAGCACGTAGCCGGGGGCAAGCACCTGGACCACCGTGCCGGGCGCCTTGGTCGGATCCTCGACCTCGAACATGGCCTGGTGGAGGTTGTAGTTGAACTTCTCGCCCAGCGGATCGATGCGCTTGATCTGATGCTTCTCGAAGGCCGTCAGAACCTCCTTTTCGGTCATCTCGACGCCGATGATGACGTTCTTGAGCGCATCGTCCAGGCTCTCCCGGTCCTCGGGCACCGCGTCCAGGGCGCGCCGCAGGTTGTCGACGGCATTGAGCAGATCCTTGGCGAGATCGGCCGAAGCGAATTTCCGCCACTGCTCCTTCTCGCGGTCGGTCCGGCGACGCAGGTTCTCCGCATCGGCCAGCGCCCGCAGGGCCTGATCCTTGAGCTGGGCCACCTGCTCCTCCAGTTCGGCGATGCGCACATCGCGGGCGTCGCCGCCACCGCCCCCGGTATCCACGGTGCCGTCCTCGGAAAGGCCGAGGCTTTCGGCCAGCGATGCCTCGGCCGCCTTGTCGAAGGAATGCTCGTCGCCAGCGGCCTGATCGTTGACGGGTTGCGGGCCGGCGGGCTTGTTCTGGTCGTTCGCCATGGTCGCTACTCGTTGTCCTGCGGTTGATTTGTCGGGCGGCCGAGAGATCGAGCGGGATACCGTCGACACTGCCTCTTGGCCGCTATGTAAGGCGCGCACCGCCCGTTGAAAACCCGAAACCCCGCGACCACCGCCCGAGACCGCCGCACAGGGCCCGTGTCAGGGAGGTGGGATCCCGTCCGCTCCGATGCCAGCGAAACCGCTATCCGAGAAGCCGGCTGATCAGCTTGGACGTATAGTCCACCATCGGGATGATCCGGGCGTAGTTCATCCGCGTCGGACCGATGACGCCGATGGCGCCGACCACCGACCGCTTCTGATCGTGATAGGGCGCGATGATCATCGAGCAGCCGGTGTTGCGGAACAGCTGGTTCTCGGCGCCGATGAAGATCTGCACGCCGTCCGCGGCCCCGGTCGCGTCGAGCAGGCGCAGGGTGCTTTCTTTCTCCTCGAGCTGTTCGAACAGCCCGCGAATGCGCTCCAGATCCTCCAGCGCGGTGACGTCGTGCAGCAGCGCCGACTGGCCGCGCAGGATCAGGGTCGAGGCGCCGGGACCGCCGCCCCAGGTGGCGAGCCCGGCCTGAACCACCCGCGAGGTCAGTTCGTCCAGTTCCGCCTTGCGCTGGTGGATCTCCTCCTCGATCCGGGCCATCGCCTCGGAGAGGGTCCGGCCGCCCAGGCGGGTATTCAGATAGTTCGTGGCCTCGACCAGGGCCGAGGGCGGCAATCCGGCGGGGAGTTCGACGACGCGGTTCTCGACCAGGCCGGTCTCGCTGACCAGGACCACCAGGGCCCGCTGGTTGCCGAGCGGCACGAACTCGATGTGGCGCAGCGATCCCTCGTTCTTCGGCGAGACCACCAGCCCGGCGCAGCGGGTCAGGCCGGCGAGCGCCGAAGACGCCTCCTCCAGCATCTCGGAGAGGCTGCGTCCGGCGGCGGCGCACTGCCCGTCGATGCTCTCGCGCTCCTCCGGCGCCAGATCGCCGCCGACCTCCAGCAGCCCGTCGACGAACATCCGCAGCCCCGCGTCGGTCGGCAGCCGGCCGGCCGAGGTGTGGGGGGAGAACAGCAGCCCCGCCTCCTCCAGATCAGCCATGACGTTGCGGATCGTCGCGGGCGACAGCAACAGCCCCTGTTTGCGCGACAGGGTCCGCGAGCCCACCGGTTCACCGGTTTCCACATACGCGTCGACCACGTGCATGAAGATCCGACGCGAGCGCTCATTGAGCTGCGCGAGGGTGGTGGACGGCATGGCGCCCTCAAGGGTGTCTTTCTGCATACCGGACATGGTACCCGGAAATCTAGGCAGCGCCATGGAGCCGGTCAACGCGAGGCGTGGACCCGGCGGAAGCGGGTTCCGGAAAGGGCAGGTGAGACTGGACGCGCCCGGCTCGGATCGCTAGCTTCCGCGCAGATTCCGATATCCGTTTCCGATACCCGTTCCCGACTGAAAGGCCGCTTCATGGCTTCCGCTCCCCTCTCCGGCCAGACTCCGTCGGTCTCGCGCCCGTCCGGCCGTGCCGTCGACGCGTTGCGCGACGTCGTTCTGGAGCCCGGCTTCGCCAAACACGCCGAGGGGTCGTGCCTGGCGCGCTTCGGCGACACCCACGTGCTCTGCACCGCGACCGTCGAGGAACGGGTGCCGCCGTGGCTGAAGGGCGGCGGCAAGGGCTGGGTCACCGCCGAGTACGGGATGCTGCCCCGCTCCACCCACACCCGGACCGACCGCGAGGCGGCACGGGGCAAGCAGTCGGGCCGGACCCAGGAGATCCAGCGGCTGATCGGCCGCTCCCTGCGGGCCGTCACCGACCTGGCTGCCCTGGGCGAGCGCCAGATCCGGATCGACTGCGACGTCCTGCAGGCCGATGGCGGCACCCGGACGGCGGCGATCACCGGCTCCTGGGTCGCCCTGCACCAGGCGATCGCCACCCTGAAGCGGTTCGGCGCGGTGAAGAGCGATCCGCTGGTCGACCGCGTCGCCGCGATCTCCTGCGGCATCTACAAGGGCGTGCCGGTGCTCGACCTGGACTACGCCGAGGACAGCGACTGCGAAGCCGACGCCAATTTCGTGTTGACCGCCGGCGGCGGCCTGGTCGAGGTCCAGGCGACCGCCGAGGGCGACCCGTTCGAGGAGGCGGCCTTCATGGAACTGCTGCGTCTGGCCCGCAAGGGCGTCAACGACCTCGCGGGCCTGCAGCTCGCGGCCGTGGGCGCCTGACGGAGGCCGCCATGGCAGCGCGCAAGCTGGCGCCGGGAACGCTGGTTCTGGCCACCCACAATCCGGGCAAGGTGCGGGAGATCGGCGAGCTGCTGGCCCCCTTCGGCCTCGACGTGGTCTCGGCCGGCGATCTCGGGCTGCCTGAGCCGGAGGAGACCGGCACCACGTTCATTGCGAATGCGGAACTGAAAGCCCTAGCCGCCGCCCTGGCTTCCGGTAAACCGGCGCTGGCGGACGATTCCGGCTTCTGCGTCGCCGCGCTGGACGGTGATCCGGGGATCTATTCCGCCCGCTGGGCCGGGCCGTCCAAGGACTTCTCCATCGCGATGGACCTGGTCCACAAGAAGATGCAAGAGAGCGGGTCCGACGACACCCGGGCCTGGTTCACCTGCGCGCTGACCCTCGCCTGGCCGGACGGCCATTGCGAGAGCGTGGAGGGCTATGTCCACGGGACCGCCGTGTGGCCGCCGCGGGGCGACAAGGGCTTCGGCTACGACCCGATGTTCGTGCCCGACGGCGACACCAAGACCTTCGGCGAGGGCGACGGCGACTGGAAACACTCGGTCAGCCACCGGGCGGATGCCTTCGCCCAGCTCGTGGCCCGGTGCTTCGATGGCGGATCCGCTGACGACTGACGGTCCTGCTCCGGACCCGCTCGGCCTCTATGTCCACTGGCCGTTCTGCCGGGCGAAATGCCCCTATTGCGACTTCAACAGCCATGTCTCGGACAGCGTCGACCACGACCTGTGGCGCGCCAGGCTGGTCCGCGAGCTGCACACCCTGGCGCCGCGGGTCGGCGGCGGGCCGGACAACGGACGGCGGCTGGTCAGCATCTTCTTCGGCGGCGGCACCCCGTCGCTGATGGAGCCGGAGACGGTCTCCGCCGTGATCGAGGCCGCACGCAGCCTCTTCCCGTTCAATAACGATATCGAAATAACCCTGGAGGCGAACCCGACCTCGGTCGAGGCGGCGAAAATGGACGCCTTTCGCCTGGCCGGGATCAATCGCGTATCCCTGGGCGTGCAGGCGATGGACGATGCCGCGCTGCGGTTTCTGGGCCGCGAGCACAGCGCCGCCGAAGCCCTCGCCGCCCTGGACTCGGTCCGCGCCCATTTCGACAACGTCTCGTTCGACCTGATCTACGCGCGGCCGGGCCAGGATACCGTGTCCTGGATCGCCGAACTCCGCCGCGCCGTCGCTCTCGAGCCCACCCACCTGTCGCTGTATCAGCTCACGATCGAGCCGACGACGCCGTTCTACGCCCGCCACGCCCGCGGCGAGTTCGCCCTGCCGGACGAGGACGGGGCGGCTGATCTATACGAGGCGACCCAGGAACTGCTCGGCGCCGCCGGGCTGCCGGCCTATGAGGTTTCCAACCACGCCCGCGCCGGCCACGCCTGCCGGCACAATCTGGTCTACTGGCGCTATCAGGATTATCTGGGTGTGGGTCCGGGCGCCCATGGCCGGCTGTCGTCCGGCGCCGCGGGCTCGGCGAAGACGGCGACCCGCACGCATCGCGCGCCAGCGATCTGGCTGGATCGGGTGGGGCGCGACGGCCACGCCCTGGTCGACGACGCCCCGAATTCCCCGCGACGAGATGCTGACGGAAGCCGTGCTGATGGGGCTGCGCATCGACAAGGGGCTGACCGCCGGCCGCTTCCGCCACCTGTTCGGCGTGGAGCCGGCGGCCCTGTTCGCCCCGGCGGCGCTCGACACGCTCACCGAGGCGGGCTTTCTCGAGCGCCGGGGCGGCGACCTCCGGGCCACCGCCGCCGGCCGGGCCCGCCTGGACGCCGTCACCGCGCATCTCCTTCGGCACACCCCGGACCCGAGCTGACCCGCCAACGGGGCGTCGTCAGTTGATGGCCGGGGAGAAGGTCTGAGGGGCGGGATCGATCCGCTGGAAACCGTCCTGGGTCAACCGCAGGACCGCGAGGCCGCGCTGGTTGGTGCCGTCCGCCAGAAGGCGGAACAATCCGTCGGCCCCGTTGAAGCCATAAGGCTGTGTGAGATTTTCGATGGCGAAGGGCCGATCGCTTGTTTGCCGGGCCAGGACCGCCGTCAGGCCCACGGCGTCGTAGGAGAGCGAGGCCAGACCATGCGGCGCGGTGCCATAGACCGCGCTGTACCGGTCGACGAAGCCCTTGCGCACGGCCGGATCCGGGGCGGCGAACCAGCCGCCGACCAAGGTCGGTTCGCGGCTGAGTGCCCGGTCGGCCCACAAGGCCGTGCCGAGATACTTCACCTCTTTCGGATCGATATCGTAATAGGCCATGAGCGGGGCCACATTCAGGATCGACTGACCGCCCTCGGGGACCAGCACCGCGTCGTAGGGGAAGGTCTCGCCGGAGCCTGCCGCAAAACTCTTCACCGTCTCCGAGAGCGACGACGATCCCGGTGTGTAGGAATGCGCCCGGGTGATCGATGCGCCGGCGCGGGCCGCCGACTGGCGCGCGGCCTCCATGACCGTGTACCCATAGGCATTGGAGGGGGCCAGCACGCCGATCCGTCCGAACCCGTTGGCCGCGGCGTAGCGGATCACCCGCTCGACCTGCTCGCCCGGCAGCAGCCCGAGGATCCAGACCCCGTCGCCCGCCGCCGAGCGATCGTTCGAGAAGGCGAGCACGGGCACGCCCGAGGCGCGCGCCACCGGTCCGACCGCCTTGGCCAATTCCGAGAACAACGGGCCGACGATCAGATCCGCGCCCTCGGAAATGGCATTGCGGGCGGCCTGCTCCGCCGTCTGCGGGCTGGAGGCGGTGTCGTAGAAGGCGAGGGTGAACGCGTCGTCCGCGATGTCGAAGAGGGCGAGTTCGGCCGCGTTCCGCAGCGCCTTGCCGACCTCGGCCGCCCGGCCGCTGAGCGGCACAAGCAGGGCGACCTTCGGCGGTCCGACCCGATCCGGCACGATGACGGGTCCCGGCTCCGGCTGCGTGCGGCCGACATCGAGGGTGGAGGACGGCGGCGCATCGGCGGGCTTCGGCGGCGGTGCCGCTTCCACGCGCTCGCTCGGCGCGACCGGTTCGTTCGTGCTAGAACATGCGCCGAGAATCGCAACCATGGCGGCCAAAGCCGCCGCCAGACCTGCTCGCCGTGCCCGGAAACCCATCATGCGCAACACCCCTTGCCTCACACCGTTCCCTCGGGTTCCCGTCGCCGGCAAACCGAGAGACCGCCGACGCTAATGGACCCACGGTGCCAAGTAAACGTGGCGACCCAGCCGTCAGTTCCGCCACGACCGGCGGTGTCGCCATGAGACCACCGGAAGATGACAGCTTCGCGGCAGCCGCGCGGGAAAGACGGCGCCGCGCCCATTCCTGGGGTCTGGCCGCCGAGACCTGGGCGGCGGTGTGGCTCAGGCTGAAGGGCTACCGGATCCTGGCCCGGCGGGCCCGGACCCCGGCCGGCGAGATCGATCTGATCGCGCGGCGCGGCGACGTGCTGGTGGCGGTCGAGGTCAAGGCGCGTCCGAGCGTCGAGGCGGCGCTGTCGGCGGTCTCCACCCGGCAGCGACTGCGGATCGCCCGGGCGCTCGACCTGGTCGCCGGCCGGGATGCGCGCCTGGCCGGACTGACCCGGCGGCTCGATCTCGTGGCGGTACGCCCCTGGCGGCTGCCGGTGCATCTGCGCGATCTGCACCGGGACCGCCCATGACCGCCGCGGCAGGCGCGCCGCGAGAGACGGTGACGGCGCCGCGCGAAACACCTAAGTATGATGGGACCGCGAACGGGAGAGCGAGACCATGTCCCTCGAAGCACGATCGGCTGCGCGCCGCACCGTCCTCCGCCGCACGATCCTGGGTCGTCTGGGGTTTGCTGCCGGCCTGCTGACCGTTCTGGCGCTGCCGGTCGCAGGATGCTCGCCTGCCGGTGTGGCCGTGGGGGCCGGCGCCGCCGGGGTGACCGCCGCTCAGACGGAGAAGGGATTCACGCGCTCGGTGGACGACAGCCGCATCCGACTGCAGCTCAACGCCAAGTTCTTCGAGACCAACTACGACCTGTTCGCCGACGTCTCCTTCACCGTCGACGAAGGCCGGGTGCTTCTGACCGGCACCGTCGCGGACCCCGAGGACCGGGTGACCGCGACCCGGCTCGCCTGGAGCGCCGACGGCGTCGTCGAGGTCATCAACGAACTGCAGGTGACCGACCAGTCGACCCTGACCGATTTCGGCCGCGACACCCGGATCGCCGCCGAACTGCGGCTGAGGCTCCTGGGCGACGATCAGGTGGCGTCGATCAACTTCTCGGTCGAGGTCGTGAACCAGACCGTCTACGTCATGGGGATCGCGCGCAGCCAGGCGGAGCTCGCCCGGGTCATCGGCCATGCCCGCAACATCCAGTACGTGCGCGGCGTGGTGGACTATGTACGGGTGCGCGCGTGACGGCCGGCCGGCCGGAAGGGCCTGAGGGCACCCGTATGGATGGCGCCGGGATGGATCGGGAGACCGCCGAGGCGCTCCTCGACGCGGCCGCTGGGGCCTGTGCCGCCGATCCCGAGGCCCGCCTCGACATGGCCCGGCTCGCCCTGGCCTTCTCGGTGCTCGAGCAGCCGACCGCCGATATCGGCGGCGCCCTGACCCACCTGGATGCGCTGACCGCCCGCCTCGCCGGCAGCGCCGGCGGCCAGCCGCCGGAGGTCCTGCAGGAGGTGATGGCCGGGGAGTTCGGCTATGCCGGCGATGCCGAGACCTATGACGACATGGTCAATGCGGATCTGGCCGCGGTGATCGACCGCCGGCGCGGCCTGCCGGTGGCGCTCGGCATCCTGTACTGCCACGCCGCCCGGGCCGCCGGCTGGGACGCCGGCGGATTGAGCTTCCCGGCGCATTTCCTGATCCGGGTCGACGGTCCCGGCGGGCGTCACGTCATCGATCCCTTCAACCGCGGCCAGGCGCTGGACGCCGGCGGCATGCGCGTGCTGCTGCGCCAGATGGGCGCGGGCGACGATCTGAAGGGCGAGCATCACCAGGTCGTCCCGGACCGCCACGTTCTGTTACGCCTGCAGAACAACATCAAGTTGCGCCGCCTCCGGATCAACGACATCGACGGCGGCCTCGCCGTCCTCCAGCGGATGCGCCGTCTGGCCCCGGACCTGGCCGGGCTGGCGATGGAGGAGGCGGCGATCCTGGCCGAGGGCGGCGCCATCGTCGGCGCGGCGAAGACCGTTCGCGGCTATCTGGACTCGGGCTTCGGCGCGATTGAGGAACGTTCGGAGATGGAGCGGTTCCTCGCCTCCATCGAAACCCGCTTGAACTGACCGCCGCGCGGGCCGATTGTCGCGCCTGACGCGTCGCCGGACGCACACGACACAGCACCCACAGAGAACGACGGACGGGAGACAGCCATGGGCCTTGAGGTCGCCATCCAGATGGACCCGATCGAACCGGTCGACATCAATGCCGACAGCACCTTCGCCCTGGCGCTTGAGGCAAGGAAGCGTGGCCACAAGCTTTACCACTATCTGCCCAAACATCTGAGCTTCCGCGACCGCAAGGTCACCGCCCGCGCCGCCGAACTGGACGTGCGCCGGGTCAAGGGCGACCACTTCACCCTGGGCGAGCGGGGCGTGATGAACCTGGCGGATGTGGACGTGGTGCTGATGCGCCAGGACCCGCCCTTCGACATGTCCTACATCACCGCGACCCACGTGCTCGAGCATATCCACCCCAAGACCCTGGTGGTGAACGACCCGGCCCATGTGCGCAACGCGCCGGAGAAGCTGTTCGTCACCCATTTCGACGACGTCATGCCGCCGACCCTGATCACCAGTGACCCGGAAGAGATCAAGGCGTTCCGCGACGAGCACAAGGACATCATCGTCAAGCCGCTGTTCGGCAACGGCGGGGCCGGCGTGTTCCACATCAAGCCGGGCGACGAGAACCTGAACTCGCTGCTGGAGCTCTTCACCCAGATGTTCCGCGAGCCGATCATCGTCCAGACCTACCTGCCAGAGGTCCGCCAGGGCGACAAGCGGGTGATCCTGGTCGACGGCAAGGGGGTCGGCGCGATCAATCGTATCCCGGCCGACGGCGAGGCCCGCTCCAACATGCATGTCGGCGGCCGCGCGGTGAAATGCGAGATGACCAGGCGCGACCACGAGATCTGCGAGATCATCGGCCCGGAGCTGAAGAAGCGCGGCCAGATCTTCGTCGGCATCGACGTGATCGGTCGCTACCTGACCGAGATCAACGTGACCTCCCCCACCGGGATCCAGGAACTGAGCCGGTTCGACGACATCGACGTGCCGGCCATGCTGTGGGACGCGATCGAGGGAAAGCTGTAGCCCGCTCGTCTGTCTCCCGCGCTCATCCCCCGCTCCCCCGATATGCCAGCGCCTCGGCCACGTGGACCCGACCGACCGTCTCCGCCCGGTCGAGATCGGCCAGGGTCCGGGCGACCTTGAGGACGCGGTGGTAGCCGCGGGCCGAGAGGTGCAGCTTTTCCGCCGCCCGGCGCATCAGGCAGCGGCCAGCCTCGTCGGGTTCGGCCACGGCGGTCAGCAATTCGCCGTCCGCGTCGGCGTTTGTGCGGACCCGGCCGGTCGGGTCCAGGCGTCGGTACCGCTCGGTCTGCAGCGCGCGGGCGGCGGCGACCCGGGCGGCGACGGCGGCGCTGTCCTCGGCGGCGGGGGGCAGCGACAGATCCGCCGCCGAGACCGCCTGCACCTCTATTGCCAGATCGAAACGATCCAGCAGCGGGCCCGACAGCCGGTTCTGATAGTCGCCGCCGCAGCGCGGCGCCCGGGAACAGGCCCGGGCGGGATCGGCCATATGACCGCAGCGGCACGGATTCATGGCGGCGACCAGCTGGAAGCGGGCGGGATAGGTGACGTGGTGGTTGGCCCGGGCGATCACCGCCTCCCCGGTCTCGATCGGCTGGCGCAGGGCGTCGAGCACCGGGCGGGGGAACTCCGCCAACTCGTCGAGGAACAGCACGCCGCGATGGGCGAGCGACACCTCGCCCGGCCGGGCCCGGATGCCGCCCCCGATCAGCGCCGGGGCGGAGGCGGAGTGGTGCGGGTCGCGGAACGGCCGGCCGCGCTCGATCCGGCCCTCCTTCAGCACCCCCGCCACCGAGCGGATCATCGACACCTCCAGCGCCTCGGCCGGGGTCAGCGGCGGCAGCAGGCCGGGGAGCCGCGCGGCCATCATCGACTTGCCGGCGCCGGGCGGGCCGACCATCAGCAGGTTGTGATTGCCGGCCGCGACCACCTCCAGCGCCCGTTTGGCGGTTTCCTGGCCCTTGACGTCCTTCAGGTCGGGATAGTGAGGCTCGGCCTCGACCACGCCCGGTTCCGGTGCCGGCAGCACCTGAACGCCGCGCAGATGGTTCAGCAGGGACAGAAGATCCGGGGCGGCGATCACCTCGATTCCGTCGGCCCAGCGCGCCTCGGAACCACAGGCCGCCGGGCAGATCACCCCGCGCCGTCCGCCCGCCGCCGCGGCCACCGCCGCCGGCAGCACGCCGGCGACCGGCGATATCCGCCCGTCCAACGCCAGCTCCCCCAGCACGATCCGGTCGGCCACGTCCTCGACCGACAGCGCCCCCATGGCGACCAGGATTCCGAGCGCCACCGGCAGGTCGAAATGCCCGCCCTCCTTCGGCAGGTCGGCTGGAGCCAGGTTCACGGTGATCCGCTTGTAGGGCAGGGACAGACCCAGAGCGGATAGGGCGGCAACGACCCGCTCCCGGCTCTCGGTGACCGCCTTGTCGGCCAGACCCACGAGGGAGACCCCGGCCCAGCCGCCGCCGCCGACATGCACCTGGACGTCGACCTCCACCGTCTCGATGCCGCGAAACGCCACCGTCGTCACCCGCGCCGTCATCCGGACCCTCCCTCGCGCCGGCACGCACACGTCCGTGCCTGGAGGGCTATGGAAGGAGGGGAATGGATTTCCGGCGGCCCGGCCGCAGGAACCCGGTTCCGGGTCTAGCCCGTGGCGCTGAGCATGTCCGGAGAAAACCCGACCGCGTTCTCGAAATCGGCCTTCGCCAGAACGGCCTCTGCGAAGACGGCGCCGGTCAGGTCGGCATGGTGGAACACGGCCCCGTCGAGGATCGCCTGGCTGAAGTCGGCGGTCTGGGCGACGGCGCCTGCCAGGCTTGCGCCCGACAGGTCCGCAGGCCACTCGCGCACGAGTTCCAGGGTCGACGGTTTGAGGATCTGCATCGGTGTGAGCCGCGCCCGGGTGAGGGTCGCACCGTCGAGCACCGCCCCCTTGAGCGAAGTGCCGCGCAGATCGGCCAAGGTCAGGTCCGCCCGCTCGAGCTTCGCGCCGCCCATCTGGGCGAAGCGGAAGGAACACTGCTTGAGATTGGCGCCGGAGAGATCGGCCCCCTCGAAATCGGCGGCGGAAAGATCCGCGCCGGAGAAATCGATGCCCGACAGGTCCAGGCCTTTGAAGGAGGCGCGGTCGCCCTTCTTGCCGCCGGAGCTGATCCAGAGAAAATGCTGCACGACCTTGGTCTGGATATCGGGCTCGATGGTGTCGAGCCCGGTGGCGATCCGGCAGTCGGTCAGGTCCGCCCCTGCCATGTCCGCGCCGTCCAGATTGCAGGAGCGCAGGTCCGACCCGGTCAGATCGGTATCCATCAGCACGGAGTTGGCGAAGTTCACACCCCGCAGATTGGATCCGCGCAGGTCGGACCCTTTGAACGAGCTCTTCGACAGATCGGCCTTGTTCAGATTGACGTTCCGCATCACCGCACTCTGGAACGCGGTATTGACGGCGATCACGCCGGACATGTTGGCGCCCGTCAGGTTGGTGCGCACCACCGTCGCGTCGGACATGTCGGCCTTGGTCAGGTTGGCGGTCTGCTCGATGGTCCGGTTCAGATCCTGGATCCGGGCCGGGCGCAGGTCTGCATCGGTCAGATCGGCGGTCATCAGCTTGGCGCCTTTGAGGTCGGCGCCGCGCAGATCCGCCTTGATGAGTTTCGCGCCGGCGAAATCGCACTGCTCGAGCTTGGCGGTCGAGAACTGGGTCGAGTGGAGATTGGATCCGGCGAAGCTGGCGCCGCGCAGGTCGGTGCCGTGGAACAGCCCCTGGCGCAGATCGGTACCGGCCAGCATGGCGCCGCGTAGCGTCTTGTGGCGGAAGTCGGCCTGGATGCCCCCGCTGTATTGCTTCAGGTAGAGCGCATGCTTGCGGACGGACTCCGCAACATCCCAATCAAGATCGTTTGCTCGCTGCATGCGAACTCCGCTCGCATACGGGACTCCGCCCCAAAGCCCCGCGTCGGATAAACCAAATCTGAAAAAGAGAGTCCCACGTCCCCGTTCACACCGGCCTGGGCCAGCGTTGGGCGACTATGACTTTTCAGGCCGAATTTGTCAAAATTCTCAGCCTGAACGCGCAGTGTTGTGATCAGTGTTCAACAGAATTCCGGGAGAGGGATCAAACCGGTTTGATCATCCGCCCCAGATTCTGCCCACCGAACAGGTGCAGGTGGAAATGCGGCACCTCCTGATGGGCGTCGCGGCCATGATTGGCCAGGACCCGGTAGCCATCCTCCTCGATTCCGAGCTCGCGGGCGATCCTGCCGGCAGCGCGCACGAAAGCGGTGATTTCGGAGTTGCTTGCCTTCTCGGAGAAATCGGCAAAGGAGACATAAGCGCCCTTCGGAATCACCAGCACATGGGTCGGGGTCTGGGGATTGATGTCGCGGAAGGCGAGCACGTGCTCGTCCTCGTAGACGGTGTCGTTGGGGATCTCGCCGCGCAGGATCTTGGCGAAGATGTTGTTCGGCTCGTAGGTCATTCACCGTCTCCCTTGGATTGCGTGCGGGCCGCTTTCTCGGCCAGGCCGGAGGTACCCTCGCGCGCCTCCAGCTTTGCCCAGACCGTCTCCGGCGCAACCCCGGCGGCCGTCCAGAGCACCAGCAGGTGATACAGCAGGTCCGCGCTCTCCGAGGCAAGGGCGTCACGGTCGCCGCGTGCCGCCTCGATGACCACTTCCACCGCCTCCTCGCCGACCTTCTGGGCGGATTTGACCGGACCGGCGGCCAGGAGCTTCGCGGTGTAGCTCGTCGCCGCATCGGCGCCCTTGCGCGACGCGACAGTGGCGGCCAGTCGGTCGAGAATGTGGTCGCTCATGGCCGTCACCCTCCCGGTCAGTCGCCCTGCCGCATGGGCAGACCGGCAGCGGCCATCGCCTGCTTGGCCTCGCTGATGCGGTAGGTGCCGAAATGGAAGATCGAGGCGGCGAGCACCGCGCTGGCATGGCCGTCGCGCACGCCGTCGACCAGATGGTCGAGCGTGCCGACCCCGCCGGACGCGATCACCGGCACCGGGACGGCGTCCGAGATCGCCCGCGTCAGCGGAATGTCGAAGCCCTGCTTGGTGCCGTCGCGGTCCATGGAGGTCAGCAGAATCTCCCCGGCACCGTACTCGGCCATCCGTTGCGCCCACGCAACGGCATCGAGCCCGGTGGCGTTGCGGCCGCCATGGGTGAAGACCTCGAACCGGCCCTCGCCCACGCTCTTGGCGTCGACGGCGACGGTGATGCACTGGCTGCCGAACTTGTCGTGCCGCCTCCCGGACGAAGTCCGGATTGTTCACGGCGGCGGTGTTGATCGAGACCTTGTCGGCGCCGGCCAGCAGCAGCTTGCGGATATCCTCGACCGTCCGAACCCCGCCGCCGACGGTCAGCGGCATGAAGCACTGCTCGGCCGTGCGGGCGATCACGTCGAAGATGGTCTCGCGGTTCTCGTGACTGGCGGTGATGTCCAGGAAGCAGAGCTCGTCCGCCCCCTCGGCGTCGTAGAGCTTCGCCTGCTCGACAGGATCGCCCGCATCCACCAGATCGACGAAGTTCACGCCCTTGACCACCCGGCCGTCCTTGACGTCGAGGCAGGGGATGACCCGAACCTTCAGCATCGGACCCCCTCTCCGGACAGCGCCCGAACGGCGCCGGCGACGTCGACCCGGCCGTCGTAGAGCGCGCGGCCGACGATGGCGCCGGCCACGCCGTCGCCCGCCAGCGTGGCGATCGCCTTGAGGTCGTCCAGCGACGACACCCCGCCCGACGCGATCACCGGCGTCGACAGCGCCCGGGCCAGCGCGCCGGTGGCCTCGAGGTTGGGGCCTTGAAGCGCGCCGTCCCGGTCGATATCGGTGAAGATGATGGCCGTGACGCCCGCATCCTCGAACTTAAGGGCAAGATCGGTGGCGGCGATCTCCGACGTCTCGGCCCAGCCCTGGACCGCCACCTTGCCGCCACGGGCGTCGATGCCGACCGCGATCCGGCCGGGATGGTCGCGGCAGGCGGCAATCACCAGATCAGGGTCGCGCAGGGCCACGGTGCCGAGGATCACCCGGCTGACGCCGGCGTCGAGCCAGGTGTCGATATGCGCACGCGACCGGATCCCGCCGCCGAGCTGTACCGGCACGTCCACCGCCGACAGGATCGAGCGGACCGCCTCGCCGTTCACCGCCTCGCCGGCGAAGGCGCCGTCCAGATCGACGACGTGGATCCAGGCGCAGCCGGAATCCTGGAACGCCCGCGCCTGGCTCGCCGGGTCCGGGTTGTAGACCGTCGCCGGCGTCCATCTCGCCGCGCAGCAGGCGGACGCACGCGCCCCCCTTGAGGTCGATGGCGGGATACAGGATCACGACGCGCCGGTCTCCGTTGTCGGTATGGAGAGGTTCTTGAAATAATAGAGGCCGCGCACGGTCCCGTCCCGCGTCCGTGCGTAGTACGGATGCTCCCCGAACTTCTCGAAGCCGAGCGCCTCGTAGAGCCGGATGGCGGCCCGCTGGGTCTCGCGCACGTCGAGGTTCATGACGCCGAACCCGAGATCGCGGGCATGGTTTTCGGCGATCTGCGTCAGATCGCGCGCCAGACCGTGCCCGCGGGCCCAGGGTGCGACGAAGGAGGTCGTGAACTGGCAGGCGAAGCTCTGCGCCTCGTTGTTGCGCGGCGGCCGGTGCAGCTGGCACGAGCCGGCAATCACCCCGTCCAGCCGGCCGACGAACAGGTCGCGCTCCGGGATCAGCAGGGTTCCGCGCCAATAGGCCTCCAGGGTCTCGCGCGGCGGCGGTGTCAGCCAGCCGAACCCGCCGCCGTCGATGATCGCGGCTTCGGCCGCGTCGCAGAGATCGTTGAGGTCGCCGGCCGACAGGGCGGTGATCCGTTCGACCGCCGTCACCGGCTGCGGGGCAGACTGGCTGTGATCGCCCGTCATGGCGTCCATCCGATGAAGTTGGCGATGAGTCGCAGGCCGGTCGCCTGGCTCTTCTCTGGGTGGAACTGGGTGCCGACCAGATTGTCGCGTCCGACGGCGGCGCAGATTTCCCCGCCGTAATCCGCCGTCGCGAGCATCTGCTCCGCGCTGTTCAGGCGCATGGCGTAGGAATGGACGAAATAGGCGTGGTGCCCGTCCTCCAGACCGGCAAGGACCGGATGGTGGCCGCCATGTACCGTCAGGACGTTCCAGCCCATATGCGGCACTTTGCGCGGCCGGCCATCGACCTCGGCGGCGGGATCGATCCGACGGACCTCGCCGTCGATCCAGCCGAAGCCCTCTGTGGTCAGATGCTCGAACCCGGCCTTGGCCATCAGCTGCATGCCGACGCAGATGCCGAGGAACGGAACCGCCTCGCGGATGACCCGGGTCTCCAGGGTGTCGCGCAGCCCCTGAACCCGGTCGACGCCGGCCCGGCAATCGGCGAAGGCGCCCACGCCGGGCAGAACGATCCGGTCGGCGGCGGCGATGACGGCCAGTTCGTCGGTGACCCGGATATCGGCTGCCGTCCCGGACTCCCGGGACGCGCGCTCGAACGCCTTGGCCGCCGAGCGCAGGTTGCCGGACCCGTAGTCGATGATGGCGATCGTCTGCATGGTCGCCTCAGTCGCTGCGCAGCGCGCCCTTGGTCGACGGCACGGCGTCGGCCTTGCGCGGGTCGATCTCCACCGCCGCGCGCAGGGCGCGGGCGAGGCCCTTGAAGCAGGTCTCGACGATATGGTGGCTGTTCTCGCCCTTGAGGTTGTCCACATGCAGGGTCGCGCCCGACGCCTGAGCGAAGGCGCGGAACCATTCCTTGAACAGTTCGGTATCGAAATCACCGACCTTCTGAGTCGGAAACGCCACGCCCCAGGACAGATAGGGCCGGCCCGACAGATCGATCGCCACCCGGGTCAGCGCCTCGTCCATCGGCAGCAGGCACGACCCGTAGCGGCTGATGCCCCGCCGCTCGCCGAGCGCCTGGGCTACCGCCGAGCCTACCGCATAGCCGGAATCCTCGGTGGTGTGATGGGCGTCGATATGCAGATCGCCGTCGGCCTTCACCGTCAGGTCGATCAGGGAATGGCGCGAGAGCTGCTCCAGCATGTGGTCGAGAAAACCGATGCCGGTCACCACGTCATAGGCGCCGGTCCCGTCCAGATCGACGGAAACGGAAATGCGGGTCTCGTTGGTGTTGCGCTCGACGCGCGCCGTGCGGGCCATGCCACCCTCCCTGGAGAATGGCGGGTGTTTAGCAGGATGGACCCGGATAGGCCAGTCTCCGGGGAAACCGCGGCTCGGCGCAACGCCAGCCTTGCTTGAAGCGGGCGGGACATTACATTCGCCGGACCATCGAACCGAGGCATCACCCAACAAGGCGGGCTCCTATGTCAGACGATCCGACCCAATGGCACGGCACGACGATCCTCGCCGTACGGAAGGGCGATCGCGTGGTCGTGGCCGGCGACGGCCAGGTCACCTTCGGCAACACCGTTATGAAGGCAACGGCCCGCAAGGTGCGGCGGCTGTCCGGTGGCAGCGTGATCGCCGGTTTCGCGGGGGCCACCGCAGACGCCTTCACCCTGTTCGAGCGGCTTGAAGCGAAGCTGGAACAGCATCCGGGCCAGCTCACCCGAGCCTGCGTCGAGCTTGCCAAGGACTGGCGGACCGACCGCTACCTGCGGCGTCTCGAAGCGATGATGGCCGTGGTCGACAGCGAGGTCTCGCTGGTCCTCACCGGCACCGGCGACGTGCTGGAGCCGGAGGACGGATTGATCGGGATCGGTTCGGGCGGTTCCTTCGCGCTCGCCGCCGCCCGGGCCCTGGCCGACCGCGACGAGATGGACGCGGAAGCCATCGCCCGCCGCGCCATGAAAATCGCCGCCGATATCTGCATCTACACCAACGAGAACGTGGTCGTCGAAAGCCTATGACCGATTTTTCCCCCCGCGAGATCGTCTCCGAACTCGACCGTTTCATCATCGGCCAGCATGAAGCCAAGCGGGCGGTCGCCATCGCGCTCCGCAACCGCTGGCGGCGGCGTCAGCTCGACGAAGGGCTGCGCGAGGAGATCCTGCCGAAGAACATCCTGATGATCGGCCCGACGGGCGTCGGCAAGACCGAGATCGCCCGGCGTCTCGCCAAGCTCGCCAACGCCCCGTTCCTGAAGGTCGAGGCAACGAAATTCACCGAGGTCGGCTATGTCGGCCGGGATGTGGAGTTGATCGTCCGAGACCTGCTGGAATCCGCCATCGCCATGACCCGCGAGCGGATGCGCAAGGCGGTCCATGCCAAGGCCGAACTGCAGGCCGAGGAGCGGGTCGTCGACGCCCTGGTGGGCGACAGCGCCGGTGCCGAGACCCGGCAGAAATTCCGCAAGATGCTGCGAGAAGGCCAGCTCGCAGACAAGGAAATCGAGATCGACGTGACCAGCGCCGGCGGCGGCGGACTGCCGACCTTCGATATCCCCGGCATGCCGGGCGCACAGATGGGCGTGATCGAACATCGGCGATGTGCTCGGCAAGGCGTTCGGCGGTCAGCAGAAACGCAAGCGCATGAGCGTCTCGGAGAGTTACGAGGTCCTGGTCCGTGAGGAGGCCGACAAGCTGTTGGACGAGGAGGCGGTCACCCGCGAGGCGATCGATCTGGTCGAGCAGAACGGCATCGTCTTCCTCGACGAGATCGACAAGATCGCCCGCTCGGAGGAAGGGCGCAGCGGCGACGTCAGCCGGGAGGGCGTCCAGCGCGATCTGCTGCCGCTGATCGAGGGCACGACCGTTGCGACCAAGCACGGGCCGGTGAAGACCGACTTCATCCTGTTCATCGCCTCGGGTGCCTTCCACCTCGCCAAGCCGTCGGATCTGCTGCCCGAATTGCAGGGGCGGCTGCCCATCCGGGTCGAACTCAAGGCGCTGACCCGCGACGATTTCCGCCGCATCCTGCACGGAGCCGGAAGCGAGCCTGGTGACCCAGTACAAGGCGTTGCTCGGCACCGAGGAGGTCACGCTGGAGTTTGCCGACGACGCGATCGAGGCGCTCGCCGACATGGCCGTCGAGATCAACCGAACCGTCGAGAATCTCGGCGCGCGGCGGCTTCACACGGTGATGGAGAAGCTGCTGGAGGAGGTCAGCTTCACCGCCTCCGACCGGGGCGGCCAGACCGTCACCGTGGACGCGGCCATGGTGCAGGAGCGGGTCGGCGAACTGGCAAAGGATAGCGACCTCAGCCGCTTCATCCTTTAAAAAAAACAACCGTGAGGGGATTCCCCTCACGGTTTCAGTCTGTTATACATTTGTGTGCTGAGTTATTGGAACGCGCCTCGCCGAGGAGTCTAACCTCGGGACCTCCAGGGCCTCCTTACAGAGTAGTAACCCTGGTGTTCCGTCGCTTAACTTCGAGGCGGTCAAGTTTAGAGGCGGGCGTTATGCCCGCCTCAATTCTTTCTACTAATCCTCCACATTATTCGAGTCGATCAGCCCAGCTCCGTATCCTTCTAGGACATACTGTCCAGTCCCTACGCGCCGTACCATCTTCTTACGGTGCATGTAGTCGATCGCATTTCTGATGGCCTTGTGATCCGGGGCGGCTCCGATCTCAGATAGCTGCCTATAAATCAGGTCAGCATTGAGCCTCCGGTAAGGCTGTTTCTGAAACTGTTGCAAAACTTTCTGAGAAGCTGAACTCCTCGGACTGATTTCATGGATCACAGCTTTTGTCCGCTCTCCACGTCTCAGATGGATAAGCGCCTTCAGGTGCCCGAGCTCTTCCTTGGCCCTTGCAATCTCAACGTCACATTTTTCGAGTTTGCTGAGGTGGTCTTCCCGTTCGGCTTGCAACAGCCGGAGCCGCTCCAGGACGACTTCGTAGGACGACTCATAGGTAGAATGTTCTGGCTCTTTCAGCATGATTCTGAATTTATCCTCTTGAAATTCTGCCGTCAATCTGAATCCGACATCGCAAGCGCTAACGTCTTGATTTAGATTCATCTTTCCATGAAATCAGAAGCTTACTACTCCGATTTGCGCTCCGCCATTCATTGGAGGGACCCCAAAAGTCTGACTCGCAAAAAGAGAGCGTACGATTTCCTGTCGCCTCAAGGGTCGCGCAGTTCCGCCAGCAGCGTGTCGATCCGGCTATCGTCCAGATCGCGGATCCGGTCGGCCAGCAGGTTCGCCAGTTCCGTCGCTTTCGGGCTCAGCCCGCCCGTGTCCAGAACCACGCGCGGCCGGGAGATCTCGGACAGACGGCGCAGCTCCTCCGCCTCCTCCCAGTCCAAACTGAGACAGGCATTGACCAGCTCGAGAAAGCCGGAACGCGGCCGGGCGCGCTTGCCGTGCTCGACCGCCGAGAGATAGGCGGCCGAAACGCCGAGGGCGTCGGCCATCACCGCCAGCGTCAGCCCCCGCTGCTCCCGCAGTTCCCGCAAGCGCCGGCCGAGCGGTGTCATGGGGCACTCCGATCCCGCCGGCGCCGCAGCAGCACGTACCAGGCGCCCTTGCCCCCGTCCTGCGGCTGCGCCGAGGTGAAGGCGAGCACCCGTTCCTTGTTGGGATAGTCGCGCAGCCAGCCCGGCAGAGCCCTGCGGATCACGCCGATCTCCCGCTCCTCCGCCCCCCAGGCCGGGCGATGCCAGTCCGGACGGCCCTTGCCGGTGATGACCAGAACGCAGCGCCGGCCGAGCGCCTCCTGGCGCGCGAGGAAGCCGTTCAGCGCCACATGGGCCTTCTCCCGGCTCATGCCGTGCAAATCGATCCGCGCCTCGATCGGCACCTGGCCGCGCTTCAGGCGAAGCTGCAGCCGGCGGTCCATGCCCGGGGCGCCGCCATGGGCATGGTCCTGCAGGTCGGAGGGAAGGACCTCGGGCGGCGCGGGTGCTCGGGGCGCCGCCGCCGGGGGAGCGTGCCCTGCAGGTTTCTGCAGGGTTTCGGGCGGTTCGGCCGGAGCGGACGGATCCGGCACAGGGTCCGGCACAGGGTCCGGAGTGACGGCGTGGTCGGCATGACGGTCGCTCTCTATCGGCTGCGCGTCCCGGAGAACCTTGCCGAACAGATCGAGCTCGTCGGCGGTGGGCCGCCTCGGTTTGCGCCCGCCCGCCATGGCGGCCTCAATCGGCGACGATGATGACGTGCAGTCGGCGGGGGCCGTGGGCGCCCATCTGGATCTTCTGCTCGATATCGCCGGTGCGCGACGGACCGGTGATCAGATTGACCGTGCGCGGCATCGTGAACCCGTCGCCTTCGGCCTTGGCGCGGGCGGCGCGGAACCGGGACCAGGCGTCTTCCAGCGGACCCACCACCTGGCTGCGCCGCACCACCGCGATGTGGTTTTCCGGCAGGAAATTCAGCCCAGTCGGCGTGGCCGCGTCCGAGGTCAGCATCAATGTCCCGGTCTCGGCGACGGCGGCGAAGACCGGCGTGACGCTGGTATCCTCGGACCCGTCGGACGTCCCGGTCTTGACCTCCAAAGTCGGTGTCGTCGACCAGTCGAGCGCCCCGTCCGCGTCCTCCGCCAGGGCCGGGGCCTGGACCACGCGGGCCGGCAGGTTCTCGCGGGACAGATAGGCGCGCACCGCCTCCGGCACCGCGTCCAGACCGTCCACCTCGTCGACCGTGCAGGCGAATTCCCGCGCCTTGTCCACGAACAGCGCGGTCAGGCCCGCCGTGTCGCGGCCGGCGGTCCGGTCCGGGATCAGGTTCCGCTGCGGCCGACCCAGGCGCTGCTGCAGCTGCGCCGCCTCCTCGCCGCCCAGCGCATCGCGACCGAGGGACTTGCGGATCGACCCGAGAATGTCGTCGCGGGCGCTCATGACCGGCCTCCGGCCGCCATCCGCTCCTTGTAAAGATCGTGGAAGGTCCGACCCTCCGGCGCCGGCAGGTCGCGCACGGAGGTCCAGCCACCGGCCAACGGCAAGGCGCTGAACCGGCCCTTCGCCTTGCCCAGACGCCCCAGCAGACCGGTCGCCAGGCGGGTGGCGAAGCGGTAGAGGCCCGGCCGGGTAGCGAAGTAGGACCATACCGACAGGCCGGCCCTAGCCTTCTGGGGAGAAAGCCCTTTTTCGTGTTCGCGCTGCCGGTAGTGGCGCATCATCTTCGGCAATGGGATACGCATCGGGCAGACGCTTTCGCAGCGCCCGCAGAAGGTCGAGGCGTTCGGCAGATGCCCAGCTTCCTCGACGCCGATCAGCGACGGGGTGAGCACGGAGCCCATCGGGCCCGGATAGACCCAGCCATAGGCATGGCCGCCGACCGCGGCATAGACCGGGCAGTGGTTCATGCAGGCGGCGCAGCGGATGCAGCGCAGCATGTCCTGGAACTCGGTGCCCAGCATGGCGCTGCGGCCGTTGTCCAGCAGGACCACGTGGAATTCCTCCGGCCCGTCCATATCCGGGTCTCGCTTGGGGCCGGTCGAGAACGACGTGTAGACCGACATTTCCTGCCCGGTGGCCGAGCGAGCCAGCAGCCGCAGGATGGTGGAGGCGTCCTCCAGGGTGGGGACGATCTTCTCCAGGCTGGCGACCACCACATGCGCCTTGCCCAGAAGCTGGGTCATGTCGCCGTTGCCCTCGTTGGTCACGATGACGGTTGAGCCGGTCTCGGCGATCAGGAAGTTGGCGCCGGTGATGCCGACATCGGCGGCGAAGTACTTCTCCCGCAGCTTGGCCCGCGCCTCGTCGGTGAAGTCGCGCGGGATTTCCAGGCGGCGATTCGGATCGAGATCGGTGTGGTGCCTGCGGAAATCGTCGGCGATCTGCTCGCGGGTGACGTGGATCGCCGGCGCGATAATGTGGCTCGGCGGCTCGTGGCGGAGCTGGATGATATACTCGCCGAGATCGGTCTCGATCGGCTCGACCCCGTGCTCCTCCAGGTAGTCGTTCAGGCCGATCTCCTCGGCCACCATGGACTTGCCCTTGGTGACGGTCTTCGCCTCGCGCCGCCGGCAGATCTCCAGGATGGTCTCCCGCGCCTCCGCCGGGGTGCGGCACCAATGGACATGGCCGCCATTGGCGGTGACGTTCTCCTCGAAGCGTTCGAGATAGAAGTCGAGATTGGCCAGGACATGGTTCTTGATGTCGCGGCCGGCGTCGCGCAGGGCCTCGAACTCCGGCAGCGCGGAGACGACCTGCGCCCGCTTCTCCTGGAACCCGGTCTTCACGTTGCCGAGCGCGCGCTGCAGGGTCGCGTCGTTCAGCGCCCGGTGGGCGTTGTCCTTGAACTGGCGGCTGGTGGACTGCATGGCTCAGCGCTCCTCTTTCGGCCCGACGGCCTTGGGATCTCCGATCGCCGGCCCGTCGGTCATCCCGGCCAGGACCTCGGCCACGTGGCGCACCTTCGTTTCGGCCCCGAGACGTTTCAGCTTGCCGGCCATGTTCAGCAGGCAGCCGAGATCCCCGGCGAGCAGGGTATCGGCCCCGGTGGCGACGATCTCCTCGGCCTTGTTGGTGACCATCTTGTCGGAGATTTCCGGATACTTGACGCAGAAGGTCCCGCCGAAGCCGCAGCACACCTCCGCCCCCGGCAGCTCGGTCAGGGTCAGCCCCTCGACCCCCGCCAGCAGGCGGCGCGGCTGGGTCTTCACCTCAAGCTCGCGCAGGCCTGAACAACTGTCGTGATAGGTGATCGTCCCGGTCATCGCCGCATCGACCGCGGT
The DNA here is from genome assembly GCA_048983575.1 of Thalassobaculum sp. Lineage (GTDB taxonomy): Bacteria > Pseudomonadota > Alphaproteobacteria > Thalassobaculales > Thalassobaculaceae > Thalassobaculum. The sequence goes on from JBLZTD010000001.1 coordinate 674,240, forward strand.
GACGCCGAGCACGTCGACCAGGAACGACGTCAGCTCGTAGGTCCGCTTGGCCACATGCTGGGCGCGCTGGGCCATGGCCGGGTCGTCGGCGAACAGCTCGGGATAATGCTCGCGGATCATGCCGGCACAGGAGCCGGAGGGGGCGACCACGTAGTCCAGCCCCTCGAACGCCTCGATGACCTGGGCGGCGACGGCGCGGGTGTCCTTGTTGTCGCCGGAATTGAACGCCGGCTGGCCGCAGCAGGTCTGCTCCGCCGGGACGACGACGGTACAGCCCGCATCCTCCAGCAGCTTGAGCGCGGCGAAGCCGACCGAGGGGCGGAACATGTCCACCAGGCAGGTGACGAACAGCCCGACCCGCGGGGATTTGGCGGCGGGGTCAACGGTAGACGTGTCCGAGGAGGACGTCGTGTCGGAGAGAGGAGACTGGGCCATCGACGCCCCTTCACAGGCGGTGAACGGTCAAGGCTTTGAGCTATCACGGGGGCGGGGGGTCGACAAGGTGGCGCGGGGACAGTCGGGCCTGTGCCCGGACAGACAGCCGGCTCCGCGCTGGTCGATATTCCTTCGTCCCACCCGTTCCTTCAACCACTCCCCGGCCTTGTGCCGGGGCGAGCGCATGAGCCGGGGCGGGCTGGCCGATAGAGATCTCCAATGTTTGCCGCGCCGACGGGTTGCCCCGGCACAAGGCCGGGGAGTGGGTGAGGGAGCGGTGCGGTGCCCCGCTTGCCCGCCGGACCGGCTTTCCCATAGATTGCAGGCATGGACGCTCCCACACCGCAGGATGGCGAGACCGACCCGTTCACGCTGGCGGCGCAAGAACGCTGGCTCGACCTCGCGCGGTTGGGCCAGGAGGCGTGGAACACCTGGGCGGAAGCCGAACTGAAGAAGCCCGAGGACGAGCGGTCGCCCGTCGATTTCTCCGACCAGACGATCGATGTTTCGAACTTTGAGGACTTCGTTTTTCCGGCCGTCGCCTCCTTCAGCGGGGCCACATTCTCCGCCGGCGCCTCCTTCAGCGGATCCACATTCTCCGACGTCGCCTTCTTCAGCGGGGCCACATTCTCCGCCGGCGCCTTCTTCGTCGGGGCCACATTCTCCGACGGCGCCGACTTCAGCGGGGCCACATTCTCCGACGGCGCCGACTTCCGCGGGGCCACATTCTCCGACGTCGCCTACTTCAGCGGGGCCACATTCTCTGACGTCGCCTTCTTCAGGGGGGCCACATTCTCCGACGTCGCCTACTTCCGCGGGGCCACATTCTCCGACGTCACCGACTTCAGCGAGGCCACATTCTCCGGCGACGCCTCCTTCAGCGGGGCAACGGTGAAATCCGTGTGGCAGATGCATGGAGCAAAGGTCGCCGGCTCTCTAACAGCCCCGAGCGCAGACATCCAGGGTCACGCCTATTTCACCGCCATCGACTTCCGGATCCCGCCGGACCTGGTCTCGACCGCGTTTAAGCAGCCGCCGTCCTTTCTCGGGTCGACCTTCGGATACCCGTGTACCAACCGTTTGCTCGGCGACTGCAGCGTGCGCGACGGCGAGGCCCGGTTCCGAAGGCTGAAACAGCTTGCCGCCGATACCCACGACCACGAGCTGGAACTGCGGCTTTTCGCTCATGAGACCAAGGCGAAGCGGTTCCACAGCCTGCACGCCGCCGACCCGCTGCACTGGCCGGGTCTCGTGCTCAACTTCGCCTACGATTGGGCGTCGGATTTCGGGCAGAGCGTCCTTCGGCCGCTGGGCTGGCTGCTGGTGACGGTGGTCTGCGCCCTCTTCGCCTATGAGACGATGACGGGGCGCCCGGACATGCTCGGCCGGGGTCTGATCGAGTTCAGCGATGCCGCCAAGGTGGCCGCTATCGCGAACGTCTTCCCCTTCGCGGGCCAGGCGGTGATCGGGCGGGAAATCATGACGACCGGGCTCTGTCCCATGGTCGAGGGCACACCGGAACATCTCGACTGCCTCACCGCGCTCTACACGATCAGCGCGGCCGAAGGGATCTTCGGCCTGATCTTCCTGTTCCTGATCGGTCTCGGCCTGCGCAACCGGTTCCGGATCAAGTGACGGCCGGTGGGTGTGCCCCCGCGTTTTTCTTCTCACCCACTCCCCGGCCTTGTGTCGGGGTAGGTCCGTCCGCAGCGTGAGCTTCGGAAAGGTTCTTCGGCGCCCTGACCAGGGTCACAGGATCGCCCCGGCACAAGGCCGGGGAGTGCGGACTTGGGGCGGGGACAGTGCCGGTTGCCACTCCGCGCCGTCAGAGGCTTGGTCCTGATGTGCATCAGGATGATGGGGACGGGGGACGCTGAACGGAAAAGGCCGGCCCCGAAGGCCGGCCCGTTCCAACATCCGATCCAGCGACCCAGCGCCGTCAGGAGTTCATCTGGTCGAAGAAGTCCTGGTTGGTCTTGGAGTGCTTCAGCTTGTCCAGCAGGAACTCCATGCCGTCGACCGTGCCCATCTGCATGAGGATGCGGCGCAGGACCCACATCTTCGACAGGGTGGCCTTGTCGACGAGCAGCTCCTCCTTGCGGGTGCCCGACTTGGTGATGTCGATCGCCGGGAAGGTGCGCTTGTCGGAGAGCTTGCGGTCGAGGATGACTTCCGAGTTACCGGTGCCCTTGAACTCCTCGAAGATCACCTCGTCCATGCGCGAGCCGGTATCGATCAGCGCGGTGGCGATGATGGTCAGCGAGCCGCCTTCCTCGATATTGCGGGCGGCACCGAAGAAGCGCTTCGGCCGCTGCAGGGCGTTGGCGTCGACACCGCCGGTCAGCACCTTGCCCGAGGACGGGACGACGGTGTTGTAGGCGCGGGCCAGGCGGGTGATGGAATCCAGCAGGATCACCACGTCGCGCTTGTGCTCGACCAGGCGCTTGGCCTTCTCGATCACCATCTCGGTGACCTGGACGTGGCGCGAGGCCGGCTCGTCGAAGGTGGAGGAGATCGACCTCGCCCTTCACCGAGCGCTCCATGTCGGTCACTTCCTCCGGCCGCTCGTCGATGAGCAGGACGATGAGGTAGACCTCGGGATGGCTCTGGGAGATGGCGTGGGCGACGTTCTGCAGCATCACCGTCTTACCGGTGCGCGGCGGCGCCACCATCAGCGCCGCGCTGGCCCTTGCCGAGCGGCGCGATCAGGTCGATGACCCGGGCGGTGAAATCCTTGTTCTCCGGCTTGAAGTCGGTGCTCGAGCTTGAGCTTCTCGTTCGGGATACAGCGGCGTGAGGTTGTCGAAGTTGATCCGGTGGCGGACCGCCTCCGGATCCTCGAAATTGATCTGGTTGACCTTGAGCAGGGCGAAATACCGCTCGCCGTCCTTCGGCGCGCGGATCTGGCCCTCCACCGTGTCGCCGGTGCGCAGGCCGAAGCGGCGCACCTGACTCGGCGAGACGTAGATGTCGTCCGGACCCGGCAGGTAGTTGGATTCCGGCGCGCGCAGGAAGCCGAACCCGTCGGGCAGGATCTCGAGCACGCCCTGGCCTGAGATCGGAACGTCGTTCTCCGCCAGCTGCTTGAGGATCGCGAACATCATGTCCTGCTTGCGCAGGGTGCTCGCGTTCTCGACTTCAAGCTCCTCGGCATAGGCGAGGAGATCGGCGGGGGTTTTCGCTTTGAGTTCTTGAAGATTCATCTGCTGAGGATTGCCTTCGGGGAAGGGACCGGAACATGCCCGATGCAAAGGGTTTTCGTTTTACCCATAAGCCCGACCGTAACGGGGGCCGTCTGCAACACACGCAATGTTCCGGAGAAAAGCGGTCGCGCCCGGCGACCGGAAACAGGCCATACCCGACCGGCCGAACCGTGTCAACGGCATTAGCCCATGGGCAGGATCTAAAACGGTTTCGTGATGACCAGGAAGACCACCACAATCATGATCAGCGTGGGGACTTCGTTCGCGATTCGGTAGTATCGGGTGGAATGGGCGTTCTCGTCGGCCGCGAAACCCTTCCGCCAGCGCCCCATGAAGTGGTGCGCCGCCGTCATGACCAGGACGAGGAACAGCTTGGCGTGCATCCAGCCGTCGCCCAGCCAGTCCGGCACCATGTAGAGCATCAGCAGGCCGAAGAGCCAGGTCGCGATCATCGCCGGGTTCATGATCGCCCGGTAGAGCCGGCGCTCCATGACCTTGAAGGTTTCCGAGGTCTCCGATCCCGCAACCGCTGCGGCGTGATAGACGAACAGCCGCGGCAGGTAGAGCAGCCCCGCCATCCAGGCGATGACGCTGATCACGTGCAGCGCCTTGACGATCGCGTACCAGTCCATCGCCGGGTCAGCCCCGGATCTGCTTCAGCAGCGCGGTGACGTGCTCCGGCGGGGTTTGCGGCACGATCCCGTGGCCGAGATTGAAGATGAAAGGCCCGCCCGAGAGCGCTTCGAGGATCCGGTCGGTCTCCGCCTTCAGGGCGTCGCCGCCGGTGACCAGCGCGATCGGATCGAGATTGCCCTGCACCGGCAGCTCGGCCTGAAGCGCGCAGGCCATGGCGAGCGGAATGGTGCTGTCCAGGGCCAGCGCGTCGATCCCGGTCGCCGCCGCGTAGTCCCGGGTCATCGCCCCGGCGCCGCGGGCGAAGCCGATGACCTTGACCTGCGGATGGCGCTCCTTGAGCCGGCGGACGATCTCGGCGGTGGGCTCGATCACCGCGCGTCCGAACACGCTTTCCGGCGCCGCCCCGGCCCAGCTGTCAAACAGCTTGACCACCTGGGCGCCGGCCGCGACCTGGCGGTCCAGGTATTCCACGGTGGCGTCGACCAGAAGCGACATCAGCGCCGCGAAGTCCTCCGGCCGGCCATAGGCCCAGCCCTTCAGTTTCGCGTAGTCCCGGCTGCTTCCGCCTTCGACCATGTAGGAGGCGACAGTCCAGGGACTGCCGGCGAAACCGATCAGCGCGACCTCCGCGGGCAGCGCCTCGCGCAGGCGGGCGACCGTCTCGTAGACGTTGCCGATCCGGGCGTTGAACGCGTCGGCATCGAAGACCGGAATGTCGGCGCCGCTCTCCATCGGATCGAGGACCGGCCCACGCCCTTCCTGGAATTCCAGGTGGCGGCCGACCCCGTAGGGCACCATCAGGATGTCCGAGAACAGGATCGCCGCGTCGAAACCGTACCGCCGGATCGGCTGCAAGGTGACCTCGCAGGCGAGTTCGGGGTTCAGGCACAGATCGACGAACCCCCCCGCCTGCTTCCGGGTTTCCTTGTATTCGGGCAGATAGCGCCCGGCCTGACGCATCAGCCAGACCGGCGGCGGTGATCCGGTTCGACCGTTCAGCGTATCCAACAGGGGGACGCCCGACATGCCTTGCTCCGTCCGGTTCGGGATAACCTCTCTACCCTAATATCCTATTTAATAGATAGAGAGGGAGCAGTAGTTGGGGGGTGGAAAGCTGGGGATCAAATCCGGTCCACCGGTCATCCACAGATCCGCCAGTTTCGGGATTCGGCGTCCGGGGTTGGGGAGCGATCTTCATGTGCGGGAGACCCGCCGCCCATGGATCCTCACTTTTTCCGCAGACTTGAATCATGGGGATAACGTGGACAGTCTCGTCAAGTGCACCGGCGTCGACGTTATACCGGGATGCCGGTGAAGTTGTTCGCCCTCGGACAGACGGGGGCAGCGAATCGAGGTGAGTGTTGAACGATTCCGGCCACCGGGCGAATAAGCCGAGTTATCCGGATGTCCCATGGACTTGTCCCCAGAGCGGCGGTGGACAGTCTCGGTCGTGTTGCGAGGGCGTCGGATGAGTGCCACCGATCTGCTGCATCTGCATCTGGTGTCGGATGCCACCGGCGAGACAAACCATCAGATCGCCCGGGCCTGCCTGGTGCAGTTCGAGGATGTGCGGGCGAAGGAGCATGTCTGGTCGCTGGTGCGGACCGGCAGCTATCTCGAGAAGGTGATCGCCGGCATCGAGGCCAATCCCGGGCCGGTGCTGTTCACCCTGGTGGATCCCGACCTGCGGCGGCGCCTGGAAGAGGCGTGCCGGCGCCTTGAAGTGCCGTATCTGCCGGTGCTGGACCCGATCGTCATGGCACTGGCCTCCTACATGGGCCGGGAATCCCATCCCCGCCCCGGCCGCCAGCACGAAATGGATGCGGCCTATTTCAACCGGATCGAGGCGATGGACTATACCCTGGCCCATGACGACGGCCAGCAGGTCCACGACCTGGAGGAGGCCGATATCGTCATCGTCGGGGTGTCTCGGACATCGAAGACGCCGACCTCCCTCTACCTGGCGAACCGGGGATACAAGACGGCGAACGTGCCGATCGTGCCTGACGTCCCGCCGCCGAATGAGATCTTCCACCTGAAGCGGCCTTTGGTCGTCGCCTTCACCACCGATCCGGCTCGCCTGATCCAGGTGCGGCGCAACCGGGTCCTGATGCTCAAGCAGCGCGAGGAGACCGACTACGTGGCGATGGAACAGGTGCGCAAGGAAGTGGCCGAGGCGCGGCGCATGTTCAGCAAGAACGGCTGGCCGATCATCGATGTCACCCGACGGTCGATCGAGGAGACTTCCGCCGCGGTCCTGCAGCATCTGGAAGCGCGCGAGGCGGCCAATGGGTGAGGCGACCGCAGCCGGGAAGATGTTGGGCGAGAAGGCATCGGACATGCCCGTCGTGTTGGCGTCCGGAAGCCGGTTCAGGGCGACGCTGCTGCGCAATGCGGGGGTGCCGTTCACGGTCGACATTCCCGGCGTGGACGAAGGATCGGTGCGGGATTCGCTCCGGGCCGAGAACGCGACGACCGAGGATGTGGCGACGATGCTGGCCGAACTGAAGGCCGTGGCGATTTCGCGTAAGCACCCCAACGCTCTGGTCATCGGGTCGGATCAGATGCTGGATTGCGGTGGCGTGTGGTTCGAGAAACCGGTCGACCGGGATCACGCGCACGCCACGCTGACCGCCCTGTCCGGCAAGACCCACAGGCTGGTGACGGCCGTCGTGGTCGCCCGCGCCGGGAGCCGGATCTGGCACGCGATGGACAGTGTCACCATGCGGATGCGTCCGCTCTCCGACGACTATATCGCCCGGTATCTGGACACGGTCGGGGAAGACGTTTTCGCATCGGTCGGTGCCTATCAGCTCGAAGGGTTGGGCGCCCAGCTCTTCACGGGGGTCGAGGGTGACTACTTCACCGTCCTCGGACTGCCGTTGCTGCCGCTGCTCGATTTCCTGCGCACCCACGGTGTCCTGGCCAGATGATCGTGATCGGACTGACCGGGTCCATCGGCATGGGGAAGAGCACCACCGCGGCCCTGTTCCGGCGGCTCGGCGTCCCCGTTCACGATTCCGACGCGGCCGTGCACGCGATGATGCGGCCGGGCGGCGAAGCGGTGCCGGCGATCTCCACGGCGTTTCCCGGCGTGGTGATCGACGGCGCGGTCGACCGGCAGGCTCTGGGCGCCAGGGTGTTCGGGGATATGCCGGCGCTGCGCCGCCTCGAGGCCATCGTGCATCCGCGGGTCGCCCGTCGCACCCGGGAATTCCTGCGGGCGAGCCGTCGCGCCGGGCGGCCGCTGGTCGTCCTCGACGTCCCGCTTCTTCTGGAAGGCAATAGTCACCGGATGTGCGATCTGGTCGTGGTGGCGAGCGCCCCGGCCTTCCTCCAGCGTCAGCGCGTTCTGGCCCGGCCCGGGATGACGCCGGCGCGCCTGGCCAGTATTCTGACCAAACAGATGCCGGATGCGGAGAAGCGCCGCCGGGCCGATCGGGTGATCCCGACCGGCCTCGGACGGGCGGCTGCCATGCGGGCGGTCAAGCGGCTGGTCGCCGATCTGAGGCGAAATCCCGAGAGGGTGAAGAGGACAGGATGCGCGAAATCGTGCTGGATACGGAGACGACGGGCCTGGACCCCGATACCGGCGACAGGGTTGTCGAGATCGGCTGTCTCGAGCTGATCAATCACGTTCCCACCGGGCGCACGCTCCACCACTACTTCAACCCGGAACGGGACATGCCGGAAGAGGCGTTCCGGGTCCATGGGCTGTCGGCCGAGTTCCTGTCGGCCTATCCGAGGTTTGAGGCTCTGGTGGACGAGGTCCTGGAGTTTCTCGGGGATGCGACGCTGGTGATCCACAACGCCAGTTTCGACATGAAGTTCATCAACAAGGAACTTCAGCTCGTGGGTCGGCCGCCGATCCCGATGGAGAGGGCGCTGGACACCGTCGCTCTCGCCCGGCGCAAGTATCCGGGCGCCCAGGTCAATCTGGACGCTCTGTGCCGCCGCTTCGAGATCGACAATTCCAACCGCGATCTGCATGGCGCGCTGATCGACGCCGATCTGCTCGCGTCGGTCTATCTGGAACTGATCGGCGGGCGGCAGCCGGATCTGATGGCCCCGCCGGCGGAGGACTCGTCATCCGCGGGAGGGTCGGACGGTGGCGTGCAGATGATCGACAGGATCGAGCGGACCTATCGTCAGCCCCGACCGCATGGTCCGACGGCAGAGGAGGCGGCCGCCCATGCCGCCTTCCTTGAAAAGCTGAAGAATCCGATCTGGAGCCGCGAGACGGGCGAATAGTCCGCAGCGGTCAGGCGGTGGCGACGGGAGCGCCGGATGGCCTGTCCTTGCTTTGGCGGTACATGGCCGCAAAATCCACCGGCTGAATCAGCAGCGGCGGGAAACCGCCGTCGCGGGTAGCGTCGGCGACGATCGCCCGGGCAAACGGGAACAGGAGACGGGGGCATTCGACCAGCAGGATCGCGTGCAGGGACTCCTCGTCCAAGTTCTGCAGCACGAAGAGGCCGGCATAGGTCAGGTCGGCGAGAAACAGGGGCTCTTCTTCAACCTTACCGCTGGCCGTGATCTTCAGAACGACCTCGTAGATCTCCTCGTCCTTCGACACTTTCGCTGCCTGCACGTCGACGTTCACGTCGATCCGCGGCTGCGAGCTTTGGGGCCGCAAGCTGGACGGCGCGCGCGGGTTCTCGAAGGAGAAGTCCTTGATGTACTGCGCGTTGATCTGCAGCGGCATCGCGGTCGCCTGCATCTGCTTCGGTTCGGCGGCGGGAGGAAGGTCGGACATTGGCGGATCCTGGGTCAAACGTCCAATTTCGGACAGTTACGTAGAGGCTTCGCTATCACGACTGGGACGTGTGAACAATAGTGGCGGCCAGGGGAAGCGCGGCCGGACCCTGGACAGCCGGACCCTGGACAGCCGGGGCCTGGGCAGCCGGCGACTGTCGCGGATCGGAAGTGCCGGCAAGGGAGCGGTCGAGCGCAAGGACCGTCCCGTTGGGGACTGTCAGGCCGGTGAGACCGCGGATGAACGCCCAGTGGGTCACGAACACGGTGTCGTCCCAACTCTCGGCCGTCGCCAGCTTGTCACGGAAGGCCGTGCACCGGACGCCGAGCTCGTCCTCGTTCTCGCCGATCTCCGGCCACCAGCGTTCCGGCAGATCACCGAAGGAGATGGACGGCCAGTCCGACCTCAACCGGGAGGCCGGGGTACCCACGTCGCATACGAACCAGCAACGTTCGCGCACCAGCGGCTCGATCTCGATCCCGAGTCCGATACGGTCGGCGACGATCGCCGCGGTCTGCAGCGCCCGACGGTAGGGGCTCGCGACCACCCTGCGAATGCCGCGTGCGGCGAGATGCTCCGCCGCGGCCTCCGCCTGGGCACGCCCGGCGTCGGTAATGGCCGGATCCTCGATCCCCGGATCAATCCGGGTCTTGGAGAAGTGGACGTTGAATTCGCTCTCGCCGTGGCGCAGCAGATACATCGGTGGTCAGCTCCGGGTGTAGTCTTGGGGCGGCAGATCGATTGTGGGGGGTTTTTTCGGAGAGGATCCATGGGTCTCCCCCGTCCCGTCCCGAGAACCGTCTTTTTCCGGCCGGCTTTCCGAGAGGTCCTCGTATTCGCCGTCGATCACGTCGCCCGGGCCGCGCCCGCCGGGTCCCCGGCCGGTACCGAGATCGACGAAGATGGTCGCGCCGCCCCGCGCGACGATATGGGCGATCAGAAGCCCGGCCAACCAGCGCCGCAGCGGCGGAATGAACAGCAGAAACCCGAGCGCGTCGGTCGCGAAGCCTGGAATCAGCAGCAGGAGCCCCGCGAACAGCAGCCCGAAGCCGGAAACGACTTCGGCCACCGGCGTTTCCCGCCGTGCCACATGCCCGCGAAGACGCTCCAGGGTAGCCAGGCCCTGGACCCGGAAAAGAATCGTGCCGAGAACCGCGGTGAGAATGATCAGCGCGATCGTCGGCGCCGCGCCGATCTCGCCGCCGACCTCGATCAGCAGCCAGAGTTCACCGGCGGGAACGCCGATCAGAATGAGAAGAACGACTAAGCCCATGCTTGCCCTTCGGTTATCGACACCTTATCTAATTCACAGGCGTCGGACGGGGTCCGGACGTCGATTGAAACGCTGCCCGTACTCTTCGGTTGCACCGGTGCGGCGATCGCCGCGTCGATCGCTGTCCGGGGCGGGCACTCTAAACGCGAGGGTGCGGCTCGGTCCACCCAGGGGCGCAGGCAGGCATGGGAAGCAGTTTTCCACTCTTCGAGATCATCCTGTACGCGATGATCGCCGGCTTTCTTATTCTAAAGCTGCGCGGCGTACTCGGCCGGCGCACCGGGCATGAAAAACAGCGCCCGGATCCGTTCAGCGCGCCTGAAGCGGCGAACGAGAGCGAGCAGGACAACGTGATCGCGTTGCCGGAGCGCGCGGCGATCGACGCCGAGTCCATCGACGAGCGCGACCCGCTGACGGCGACCCTGATGCGCATCAAGCTGGCCGACCCGCAGTTCGACGAAAAGGAATTCGTCGGGGGCGCGCGCGGCGCGTTCGAGATGATTGTCCAGTCCTACGCGGCGGGCGATGTCGACACGCTTAAATCCCTGATCTCCGGCCCCCTCTACGGCGGTTTCGTGCAGGCCATCGAGGAACGCGAACAGGCCAACGAGACCCAGGAGACGACCATCGTCAGCTTCCGGAGCTCGGAGATCACCGAGGCGGAACTCGACGGGAACGAGGCCCGGGTCACGATCGAGTTCGTCACCGAACAGGTCAAGGCGACCCGCGATACCGACGGCAAGGTGGTCGATGGGGACCCCGACAAGATCGAGGTCCTGACGGATATCTGGACCTTCGAGCGTGATGTCCGCTCCAGCGATCCCAACTGGGAGCTTGTCGCTGCCCGTGTTCCAGAGGAATAAGCGCCGGCGCGACGTATCCCGGCTCGGACCGCTCGCGGCTGTTCTGTGCCTAGCCGCGCTTTCCGCCTGTTCCCCCGCGCCGACACCGAGCGGCAGCCCGGATCGGCTCAATCTGGAGCGGGCGTCCTTCTCCGATCTTCCCGGTTGGAGCGAAGACGACGTCGCGGCGGCGGTCCCCGCCATGCGGAAATCCTGTTCCCGCATGATGCGGGGGGATGACGCCCGTCCGATCGGCCCGGGCAACCGCTACGGCACCGTGGGGTCTTGGCGGCCGGTCTGCGCCGCTTTCGACCGGGTGGCCGATGGCGATACGGCGGCGGCGCGGGCGGTCTTCGAGGAACATTTCACGGTGTGGCGCGCCTCGGATGGCGCTCCGGAGGACGATCTCTTCACCGGATACTACGAGCCGGAGATCCGGGGTGCCCGGGCTCCGGGCGGCGAGTTCACCGTGCCGATCTATCCCCGGCCGACGGACCTGGTGCTCGTCGATCTCGGCGACTTCCGCGACAGCATGAAGGGCGAGCGGATCGCCGGCCGGATGGAGGGCTTTCGGCTCAAGCCTTACGACAGCCGGGCCGATATCGAAGCCGGTTCCCTGGCGAAGAAGGTTGAGCCGCTGATGTGGCTCGCGGATCCGATCGATGCCTTCTTCCTGCATATCCAAGGCTCCGGCCTGATCCGCCTCGGCGACGGCAGCCGGACGCGGGTCGGCTATGACGGCCACAACGGCCATATATACTTCCCCATCGGCCGCCATCTCATTACCGCCGGGCACGTGCCCAAGGAGGAGATGTCCATGCAGGCGATCCGGGCCTGGCTGGAAGCCAATCCGGATCAGATGGAGGCGGTGATGAACCGGAACCCCTCCTACATCTTCTTCCGCGAACTGAAGGGCGACGGGCCGATCGGGGCGCAGGGCGTGGCTTTGACCGCGGGTCGGTCTCTCGCCGTCGACCGGACCAGTCATGCGCTCGGCGTGCCGGTCTGGGTCGATATCGACTACGACGGCGGGCTTCGGCGTCTCATGGTCGCCCAGGATACCGGGGGCGCGATCCGCGGCCCGGTGCGGGGCGATTTCTTCTGGGGATCGGGTCATGCCGCCGGGGAGAAGGCGGGCGCGATGGCGGCCGGGGGCCGGTTCTGGCTTCTGCTGCCGGTCGGGATCAATCCCAACATCGACACGCTGGCGGCCGAGACGGGCGCGAGCTGAGCGTATCAGCGTCTCTGCCGGTTCAGCCTAACGCGAGTTTCTCACGCACGAACCGGGGAAGCCCTTGGCTGACCAGCCTGTGGGATTCCGCCAGATAGGCCTTGAGATCGGAATCGCTCAGTCCGGGCGGCGCGTAGTGCTGGATCCATGTCATCCCCCGCGACGCGAGATAGGGTGCGGGACGCAGCCCGGGCTCCTGCCGCAGCATCTCGTAGGCGACCGGGGACACCTTGAAGGTATAGGCCGGCGCGGTTCCATCACCCCAGCCGGCGATGGCGAAGACCTTCGACCGGTCGGCGGTGCCGACCTTCCAGACGGTGGAGCCGCCCCATTGCACGACCTGGAAGGTGGCGGGAAGGGCGGCGCAGACGGCGTCGAACGTGTCCTTGTCCATGGTCCGGCATCCTCCCGATTTGGGCGCGGAACGGTCCCGTGGAGCACAGGGACCGCAGAACAGATCCGCCACCGGCGGGATGGCCGGTGGCGGATGGAAACGGTGGCGTCTCGGCGACTCAGTGTTTCACGTGAAACACTTGGTACCTCGTTACGGAAGGAGAATGGTCGAGCCCGTGGTCTTCCGGCCTTCGAGATCGATATGCGCCTGGACGGCGTCGGCCAGGGCGTATTCCTGATTGATCGAGACCTTCACCGCACCCGTGCCGACCACATCGAACAGATCCTTCGCGGACGCGGCCAGAAGGTCCTTGTTGGCGGTGTAGGTCATCAGCGTCGGCCGCGTGAACTTCAGCGACCCCTTGGCGGCGAAGATGCCGAGATCGACCGGCGGAATCGGACCGGAGGCCTGGCCGAAGCTCACCATCATGCCGGTCGGCGCGATGCAGTCGAGACTCGCCGGCCAGGTGTCCTTGCCGATGCTGTCGTAGACGACCGGGACCTTCTTGCCATCGGTGATCTCGATCACCCGCTCCACGAAGTTCTCGCGGGTGTAGATGATCGGATGGTCGCAGCCGTTCTTCTTGGCCAGGTCGGCCTTCTCGTCCGAGCTGACGGTGCCGATGACGGTCGCACCCAGATGCTTCGCCCACTGGCAAAGGATCAGGCCGACGCCGCCTGCCGCCGCGTGGATCAGGATCGTGTCGCCCGGACCGACCTTGTAGATCTGGCGGATCAGGTACTGCACCGTCATGCCCTGGAGCATCATGGCCGCTGCGAGCTTGTCGCTCACGCTGTCCGGAACCTTGACCACCTTCGTGGCTTCCAGGTTCCGGGCTTCGGCATAGGAGCCCGGCGGCGGTGCGGCATAGGCGACCCGGTCGCCAACGGTGAAGTCGGTGACGCCGTCACCGACCGCTTCGATCGTGCCCGCCGCCTCCATGCCGATGCCCGAGGGCAGCGGGAGCGGATAGAGGCCCGACCGGTGGTAGGTATCGATATAGTTCAGGCCGATGGCGGAGTGCTTGATCTGCACCTGGCCCGCCTCGGGTTTGCCAAGGTCGACGTCCTCGAGCTTCATGACCTCGGGGCCGCCCTGTTCGTGCATACGGATGGCTTTCACCATGGAGTGTCCTCCCTGTTCCCTGTTCCGGCGTCCCGATCCGGGGCGCGTTCCGATATAGGCGCCTTTCGGCGTTAGATGAGATGTTGCGGCGGTCGTCTGCTACGACAGGACCGGCGAGGGGTGAAGCGTCCTCGCCGGCACCACAGCCATGCCGCTGTGTCGTTGAATGCGGTCGCGGGCGGCGTCAGGCGAGGTTGGCCTTGAAGAACGCGCTGGTCCGACCGTTGGCGAGGTCGGCGGAGGCCTTGTCATAGTGCTGACCGCCGACCCGGGCAAAGGCGTGATCCTGGCCCGTGTAGACATGGACGGTGGCATGGCCGTTGGCCTCGAGCACCGGGATGAAGGTCGCCTGGGCCTCCGGCGGAACGAAGCCGTCCTTCTCCGCGACATGGCAGAGATAGGGCTTGGACATCCGCTCGGCCTCGCCGATCAGCTCGTCCAGCCCGACCCCGTAGAAACTGACATTGGCATCGGCGTCGGAGCGGGTCGCCATCAGATAGGCGAGCTTACCGCCGAGACAGTAGCCGACGGTCCCGGCCTTGCCGTTACAGCCGTCCATGCCGCGGACATGGCCGAGGGTGGCGATCAGGTCCTGGACACCCAGGTCGACGGCGAATTTGCCGAACAGGTCGAACGCCTTCTGCCATTCGGCGTCGGTCTTGTCCGTGATGTCGATCCCCGGTTCGATCCGCCAGAACAGGTCGGGGCAGATCGCCAGGTATCCGTCGGCGGCGCAGGCGTCGGCCAGGTCGCGCATGACCTGGTTCACGCCGAAGATCTCCTGGATCACCACGATGGCGGCGGCGGGTGTGGACGCGGGTCTGGCGACATAGGCGCTGAAGCTGCCGCCGTCGGCGGCGGTGACGGTCACGGTGGACATGGGGCTCCCCTATCGTTTTTTGGTCGTTCCCGTGAAGACGGTAGCAAAGGCCACGGCGCTCGAACACCGGGGCCGGTGCGAAGAAAGACGATCCAAGTGGGCTTGAACCTTGCGGTCTCAGAACAGGGAGGCCTGACCGCGTTCCATATCCAACAGCCGGCGCTTGCTCTCGACGCCCTCGCCGCCGGAAAAGCCGACCAGGCGGCCGGACGCGCCGACGACCCGGTGGCACGGGACCACGACCGGAATCGGATTGCGGCCGCAGGCGCCGCCGACCGCGCGGGCGACGCCGCCCACTCGGTCGGCCAGCGTACCGTAGGTCCAGGTCTCGCCGTAGGGGATGTCCCGCATGGCCTCCCAGACGCTGCGTTCGAACTCGGAGCCGCCCAGGAACCGGATCGGCAGATCGAACCGGGTGAGGCCGCCTCGGAAATAGGCGTCGAGCTGGCGGACCGTTTCCCGTGAAACGGGGTCCGCCTCCATCGCGGCATCGGGCGTGGCACCGGGCGTGGCGCCGGGCGTGGCGCCGGGCGTGGCATCGGACACGTCGCGCGCGGGGACCCAGGTCACCCGAACAAGCGCATCCGCGTCGCTGACGGCGCGCAGGCGGCCGACGGGGGTATCGAGATCGCTGGCGGGCATGGCGGACGGCCTGATATGACGGCGATGGACCCACAGAATAGGGCTGAGACGGTGGATCAGGATACCATCTTCGCACCGGCGACGGCACCGGGCCGGGCGGCCTTGGCGATCGTGCGGATATCCGGTCCGCGCGCCTTCACCGCCCTGGCGGATCTGGCCGGAGATCTTCCCCCGCCCCGCCGGATGTCCCGCCGTACCCTGCAGGATTCCAGCAGGAGTGAGACGCTCGACGATGCTCTTGTGGTGACGTTTCCCGGTCCCGCGAGCGCCACCGGCGAGGATGTGGTGGAGCTTCATCTGCATGGCGGCCGGGCCGTCCTGACGGCGGTCTGCGATCGCCTGGCGGCGGTGCCGGGGCTTCGCCTGGCCGATCCCGGCGAGTTCACCCGCCGCGCCTATCTGAACGACCGGATCGACCTGACGACGGCCGAGGGGATCCTCGATCTGGTTGACGCGGAGACCGACGCCCAGCGGCGCCAGGCCCTGCGCCAGGCGACGGGCGGGCTTGCCGAGGCCCTGGACCGGTGGCGAGACGGTCTCGTCGATGCGATGGCGCGTCTGGAGGCCTTCATCGATTTCCCGGACGAGGATCTTCCGGAGACGCTGCAGCAGGAGATCGGCGCGCGCCTGAAGACGCTGCGGGACGAGATGAGCCGGGCTCTGGCCGACGGAGGCCGGGCGGAACGGGTGCGGGACGGATTGCGGGTCGCGATCCTGGGGGCGCCGAATGCCGGAAAGTCGACCCTGCTGAATTGGCTGGCGGACCGCGAGGTGGCCATCGTCAGCGCGGCCGCCGGCACGACCCGTGATGTGCTTGAAGTGCATATGGATATCGGCGGGTATGCCGTGACGGTAGCGGACACGGCGGGCCTGCGCGAAACCCCGGACGAAGTGGAGGCGGAAGGGGTTCGCCGCGCGCTTGCCCGGGCCGAGGCGGCGGATCTAACCCTGATCCTGGCGGATGCCGGCGATGGGGATCGGGGCCGGGATGCGGTCGCCGGACTGGTGGGCGAGAACGCCATCCCGGTGGCGACGAAGACGGATCTCGCGGCCGGACCCGTGCCGGACCCGTGGATACCCGTATCCATCCGGACCGGTGAGGGGACGAAGCGGTTTCTCGGGGCGTTGAATGCCGCCGTTGCCGCGCGGATGGACCGGGTTGGATCGATCGCCCTCACGCGGGCGCGTCACCGCGAGGCGGTGGCGGTGGCCGCCGAGTTGGTGGCGCGGAGCCTCGATGCTCTTGAGCGGGGCGAACCCCTGGAGATCGCCGCCGAGGATCTGCGGCTGGCGGCTGGGTCGCTCGGACGGGTGCTGGGACGGGTCGATGTGGAGGAGATTCTGGATCGGATCTTCGCAGAGTTCTGTCTCGGCAAGTAGATCGTCGGCGCCGGCGTGTCGGGCGCGGCCGTGTTTCACGTGAAACGCGGCATGCCGAACAGGCCGTGACCCCGGGCGACCCGCTGAGCCTTTGACAGCATCGCCGGTGCTGCGTATCTCAGGGGCATGAACTCCTTTGACATCATCGTTGTCGGCGGCGGGCACGCCGGATCCGAAGCGGCGGCGGCGGCGGCGCGCATGGGCGCGCGCACGGCGCTGGTGACCCATCGGCGCGACACGATCGGGGTCATGTCCTGCAATCCGGCCATCGGCGGTCTCGGCAAGGGCCATCTGGTGCGCGAGATCGACGCGCTCGACGGCATCATGGGCCGGGCCATCGATCGTGCCGGCATCCAGTTCCGGATGCTGAACCGCTCGCAAGGGGCCGGCCGTGCGCGGGCCGCGGGCCCAGGCCGACCGGGCGCTGTACCGGCAGGCCATTCAGGAGATCCTCGCGGAGTTCGAGACCCTGTCGATCGTGGAATCCGGCGTGGAGGATCTGATCGTCTCGGACGGTCGGTGCCGGGGGGTCGTTCTGGCCGATGGCCGGGAGCTGCTCGCGGGCGGTGTGATCCTGACGACCGGCACGTTCCTGCGGGGCGAGATCCACCTGGGAGAGGAACGCCGGCCGGCGGGCCGGGTGGGGGACGCGCCGGCCATCGGTCTCGCGCAGACACTGGAGCGCCTGGTCCTGCCGCTTGGGCGGCTGAAGACGGGAACCCCGCCCCGGCTCGATGGACGGACCATCTACTGGGATCGGCTCGAGGTGCAGCCGGGCGACGACCCGCCGGAGCCCTTCTCGACCCTGACCGACCGGATCACCGTGCCGCAGGTGCCCTGCCACATCACCTATACGACGGCCGAGACCCACGCGGCGATCCGGGCGAATCTGGACCGGGCGCCTATGTATAGCGGGCAGATCGGCAGTGCGGGGCCGCGCTATTGCCCGTCCATCGAGGACAAGGTGGTCCGGTTCGTCGACAAGGACGAGCCACCAGATCTTCCTGGAACCGGAAGGCCTGGACGATCCGACGGTCTATCCGAACGGAATCTCCACCTCGATGCCCCGCGACGTTCAGGATCGGGTCGTGGCGTCCATCCCCGGCCTGGAGCGGGCGACCATCCTGCAATACGGATACGCCATCGAATACGACTACGTGGACCCGCGCGCCTTGTCCGCCGCCCTGGAAGTGCGGGCCTTGCCGGGGCTTTTTCTCGCCGGTCAGATCAACGGAACGACCGGTTACGAGGAGGCGGCGGCGCAGGGACTGGTCGCTGCTACCAACGCTACCCTGGCGGCGAGCGGGTCGGATGACTCACTATATATAGACAGAGCTGACCGGGTATATCGGGGTCATGATCGATGATCTTGTGTCCCGCGGTGCACCCGAGCCCTACCGTATGTTCACCTCCCGCGCCGAGTACCGCCTGCGTCTTCGCGCGGACAACGCGGATCTGAGGCTCACCGGCCTGGGTGAGCGCGTCGGCCTTGTCGGCGCGGTGCGACGCCGGGCCTTCGCCGACCGGAAGCGCCTCCTCGATGTTTCACGTGAAACGACTGAGCCGGCTGGGCGGATCCCCCCAGGCACTCGCCAAGGTCGGATTCAAGGTCAATCAGGACGGACAGCGGCGGTCCGCGCTCGATCTTCTGGCCTATCCGGATGTTTCCTGGGAGCGTTTGGTGGCCGCCTGGCCTGACCAGCTCTCCGATGTGCCGGCATCGGTGGCAGAACAGATCGCGACGGAGGCCAGATACGCCGGATACCTGGCCCGGCAGGAGGCGGATATCCACGCCTATCGCCGCGACGAGGCGCTGGCGCTGCCGGAGGATCTGGATCCGGACAGGATCGGTTCCCTCTCGGCCGAGATCCGGGCGCTGCTCCGCCGCGAACGGCCCCGGACGCTGGGTCAGGCCAGCCGGCTCCCCGGAATGACGCCGGCGGCGACGGTCGCGCTGCTGCGCCACGTGAAAAAGACCGACAAGAAGACGGCGGCGTGACCCCCAGAGAGCTCCAGGACCGGCTATCGCTCACGGACGACCGGCGCCGCGCCCTCGAATCCTATGCCGACCTGCTTCAGAAGTGGCAGGCCCGGATCAATCTCGTGGCACCGGCGACCCTTCCGGAGCTCTGGCGGCGGCATTTCCTCGATTCGGCCCAGCTTCTGGAGCACGTGGACGGTCTGCCGGGCCCGATCCTCGATTTCGGGTCGGGGGCGGGCTTTCCGGGAATGGTTCTGTCGATCCTGGGACGCGATGACGTGATTTTGGTGGAATCCGACCGGCGGAAGGTCGCCTTTCTGCAGGAAACGGCGCGGGTGACCGGAGCGACGCCGGTGATCGAACCCTGCCGAATTGAATCACTACGTCCGATTCGGGCCGGTATTATCACCGCTCGGGCCCTTGCACCCGTAGCGAAACTCCTCCACTACGCAGAGCCATACGCAGGCCGATCAACGGTCTATCTCTTCCTGAAAGGCGAGCAGGTAGACGCTGAGTTGACTACCGCCCAAAACACCTGGAAAATGGCTGTCACAAAGGCTCCCAGCATTTCTGACTCCCGGGGGGTCGTGCTGAGGCTGGAGGAGGTGAGCCGTGCTTGACGGACAGACCAATCAGGTAGTGGCACCGCGCATTCTGGCGATCGTGAACCAGAAGGGCGGGGTCGGGAAGACGACGACGGCGGTCAACCTGGCGACCGCCATGGCCGCGTGCAGGAAAAAGGTGCTGGTGATCGATCTCGATCCCCAGGGCAACGCCTCCACCGGGTTCGGGGTGCCGCGCAAGGGGCGGGACGCGGATTCCTATGCGGTCCTGATCGGCGAGGCGACGATCGCCGAGGCGGCGATCGAGACGCCGGTGCCGGGCCTTGAAGTGGTTCCGGCGTCCACTGATCTCTCCGGCGCCGAAATCGAGCTGGTGGATATGGACCACCGGGAGTTCCGTCTGCGGGAGGCCGTGGTGCGGCACGCGGCGGCCTCGCCCTACGACTACATCCTGATCGACTGCCCGCCGTCCCTCGGGCTGCTGACCCTGAACGCGCTGGTGGCGGCGGACGCGGTGCTGGTACCGCTGCAGTGCGAGTTCTACGCCCTGGAGGGTCTCTCCCAGCTCGTCCGCACGGTGGAGAGGGTGCGCAAGGCGCTGAATCCGGGGCTGGAGATCCAGGGCGTGGTCCTGACCATGTACGATTGCCGCAACAATCTGTCCGAGCAGGTCGCGGCGGATGTGCGGGAGTATTTCGGCGACGTGGTCTACAAGACGATTATCCCGCGCAACGTCCGGGTCTCCGAGGCGCCGTCCTACGGCAAGCCGGTGATCGTGTACGACATGGCGTGCAGCGGCGCCCGGGCGTATATCTCCCTGGCGCGCGAAGTCCTGACCCGCGAGTTGGCGCTCGCGGCGAGCCCGGTGGCAGCCTGAGTCCTGCCCCGCCCGCAGCCAGCCAGTCCGCAGCCAGCCAGGCCGAGGTGAGATGAGCGACGATTCCGGCAAACGCGGCAGCAAGAAACTGGGACGCGGCCTGTCCGCCCTGTTGGGCGAGGACGAGGACGAGCAGGTCCAGCTCGAGCGCCTGCGCCAGTCCCGGGCGCTTCCCGTCGAGCAGCTCAGCCCCGGTCCGTTCCAGCCGCGGCGGCGGTTCGACCCGGAAGACCTGCGGGAACTGGCCGAGAGCATCCGTGAGCAGGGCGTCATCCAGCCGATCCTCGTCCGCCGCTCCCCGGAGGGTGACAAGTACCAGATCATCGCCGGCGAGCGCCGCTGGCGCGCCGCCCAGATGGCGCAGCTGCATGAGGTTCCGGTCCTTATCCGGGAGTTCGACGATCGCACGGCGATGGAGATCGCCCTGGTCGAGAACGTCCAGCGCCGGGACCTGTCGCCGCTCGAGGAAGCCGAGGGATATCGGCGGCTGATCGAGGAATACAGCCACTCCCAGGACGACATCGCCCGGGCGGTGGGCAAGAGCCGCAGCCATGTGGCCAACATGATGCGCCTGCTCAACCTGCCGGACGAGGTCCGGGTGCTGCTCGAGGACGGGCAGCTCTCCGCCGGTCACGCGCGCGCCCTGCTGTCGGCCGAGGATCCCGCCGCGCTGGCCCGCGAGGTCGTGACGCGCAAGCTGAACGTGCGCGAGACCGAGCGTCTGGTGCAGAAGGAGAAGGCGCCACCGGCCAGCCCGGCCGCCCCGAAGCAGAAGGATGCGGATACCCGTATCTTGGAGCAGGATCTGTCGGATCGCACAGGTCTTGTGGTAGCGATCAATCATAACGCCGGATCCGGTGCCGGTAGCGTGACCCTTCGCTACCGTGATCTGGACCAGCTCGACTTGATCGTGGAGCGCCTGTCGGCCCATCCGAGCCATCGGCCCGATGCCTTTCTCACGCCGGAGTCGGGCGAGGACGAATCCTCCACCGGCGCCGGCGAGAACGGCGACTGGTCCGCCTTTGCGCCGGTTGGCGAGGAGGATGAGCTGGACCATGAGGCGCTTCCGCCGGCCATGGATCTCGATGCGCCGGCCGAGCCAGACGCCCCCGAGCCAGACGCCGCCGAGCCAGACGCCAACCGGATGTCTTCCTCGGAGCCGCCGGACGCGACGGAAGACCTTCCGGATCCGGCCGATCTGGCCGATCCCGCGGGTATGAGCTGGGATTTCGACGACGAGGACTTGGACGACGATCCGTTGGTTCCGAAAGCCTAGAGCACGATTTCCCGTCAGCACACAAGCCGCTTCGGACCGCCTATCGGCGCTGGGCCCCGCCGCTTCTCCTGCCGGCCATGACGGCGAGCCGCGCCACGTCGATCAATGCCTGGCCGCATTCGGCTTCGTCCGGATAGCCCGTCGTCTTGCAGCGGATCTCCGCTTCGCCGAGCCGGGCGAGTGCGGCGGCGAGATCTCCGGCTGTCCCAGCGCGCGACCTGCCGGGCCATGGCGTCGGCGGTGCGGAAAAAGACCGGCGGGCGCAGAGACTTGATCGCGTCGGCCGGAGTGCGGCCGTCGCCGACCCTGGCCCGGGCCAGATGCAGGCGTTGGAAATAGGTAAGCGCCATGCGGATGATCCGCACGGACGCCTCCCCCTGGCGGAACGCCCGGTCCAGACCGGTCAGAATGGCTTCCGGCCGGCCATCTGCGGCGGCCGAGATCAGGCCGTCGATATCCAGGGCGGCGCTGTCGCCGATCGCGTCGACCACCATCGCAAGATCGACGGTCGTATCCGGACCCGCCAAAAGGGCAAGCTTTTCAATCTCCATCCGGCTTGCCATCCGGTCTCCGCCGAGATGCTCGATGAGAAACCGTTCGGCGTCGGGGTCGATGCGGACCGAGCTGGACGCCAGGACGTCCCTGACCATGGACGCAAGATCGCGGCCGCTGTCGGCGTAGCAGGGAAGGGCGGCGATATCGTCGCGCTTCGACTCGAACAGTTTGCGCAGGCCGCCGGATGGTTTGAGGTCGCCCGCCTCGACGACCATCAGGCTGTCCCCGGTGTCGCCCGCGAGCGCATTGCCGACCGCCTCGGCATGGGGGTCACGAGCGTTGCGCAGCCGAACGAGCCGGCGCCCGCCCATCAGGGAGCGGGCATGCATCTCGTCGGACAACCGGGCGGGGTCGCTGGCCGCCTCGTCGCCGTCGAGCTCGCAGACATTGAAGGGATCTTCCAGGTTGTCGACGGCGGTCCGGGCGATCCGCCTGGCGAATTCGAGAACCTTTCCGGTGTCCGGCCCGTAGACCAGAACCGCCCGAACCCCCGGCGGCGGCGCCGTGACGAACCGCTCCACACCGTTGGTCGGCACCTTCATGTCGGCTCAGCCCGAAATGCGGTCGAAATAGAGGGCGAGGCGCAGGCGGATATCCTCGGCCAGCTCCGTCGCGGCGCGCTGCCGGGCGTCCTTCTCCGCCTGCAGAATGGCGTATTCCGAAGAGCTGATCGAGAAGCTGGAGGTCCGCTGGTTGGTGCCCTGGGTGACCGGCTCGTTGGACTCGAGATCGATCAACCGCCATCGGGTCTCGACGATGAACTTGGCGAATGTGGCCGTCGAATTCCGCAGAATCACGATATCCGACCGGCGCTCGCTGGCTTCCACCTCGAGGCGGAACCGGGGCTGCGGCGCCACGCCCCGCGGATTGATGCGGTCCAGCAGTTCGTTGTGCAGGATCTGCCCGAGCCGGTCGGGGATCTGGGCGACATCGACCAGGGGAAAACCCTGGTTGTAGACGGTGTTCTCGGCCGGGCGTTTCGCGTAGAGCGGCTGGAACCCGCAGCCCGTCAGGGTCGCACTCGCCAGCAGCGCCGCCACCACCGCACCCCGGGCGCCGGCGACCCCGGCTCGAACGATCCGTCTGGCGCCGCCCGCCGTCATGCGACCACGTTGACGATCTTGTTCGGCACGGCGATCACCTTGCGCGGGTCCTTGCCGTCGAGCAGCTTGACCACGTTCGGCTGGGCCAGGGCCTGCTCGATCATCACGTCCTTGGAACTGTCCTTCGCCATCTCGATGGTGGCGCGCAGCTTGCCGTTGACCTGGACGGCGATGGTCACCGTCTCGTCCTCCGCCAGGAGGTCCGGGTCGGCTTCCGGCCAGGCAGCCCGTCGCCGAGCATCGTGTCATGGCCGAGATGGCTGCCACAGCTCCTCGCCGAGATGCGGCGTCATCGGCGCCGAGCAGACGCGACCAGGGTCTCGAAGCCGAAGCGCAGCGTCCAGGCCTCGCCGGCACCCTTGCCGGACAGGGCGAACGATGCATGGTTGGTCAGCTCGCGGACCTGGGCGACGGCGCGGTTGAAGCGGAATCGGTCGAGATCGCCGGTGACCTCGGCGATGGTCCAGTGGATCGTCTTGTGCGCAGGCGCGGTGGACAGCCTCCGCTTCGGCGGAGAGTTCCGCCGGCTTCGCGGCGCCCGACCGGCGGCAGGGGCGTCTGGCATTCGGTGATCTCGCGCCAGAGCCGGTTGATGTAGCGCCAGGCGCCGTCGACACCGGCATTCCGTCCATTCCAGGTCGCGGTCCGGCGGGCTGTCGGACAGCATGAACAGGCGCGCGGTGTCGGCGCCGTAGCTGTCGATGATGCTTGGCCGGGTCGACGACGTTCTTCTTCGACTTGGACATCTTCTCGACGCGTCCGACGGTCACCGGCGGCGCCGGTCTCGGCACCATCGGCCAGTCGCCGCTCGTCGCCCTTGACCACTTCGTCCGGGTAGCAGCCAGCTGGCCGTCTCGCGTCCTTGTAGGTCTCGTGGCAGACCATGCCCTGGGTGAACAGGCCGTCTGAACGGCTCGTCGATCGCAGAGATAGCCGCAGTCGCTGCAGCGCCCGGGTGAAGAACCGGGAATAGAGCAGGTGCAGAACCGCGTGCTCGATGCCGCCGATATACTGGTCCACGGGCAGCCAGTAATCGACGGCGGTCCGGTCGAAGCGCGCGTCTCGTCCTTCGGGGATCGGTGAACCGGGCGAAGTACCAGGAGGATTCGAAGAAGGTGTCGAACGTGTCGGTCTCGCGCGTCCGCCTTGCCGCCGCAGCTCGGGCAGGTCGACGTGTTTCCAGGTCGGATGGCGGTCCAGCGGGTTGCCGGGCGTGTCGAACGTCGACGTCGTCGCGGCAGTGTGACCGGCAGGTCGGTCGTCCGGCACCGGCACGACGCCGCAGCCGCCGCAGTGGATCACCGGGATCGGGCAACCCCAGTAGCGCTGGCGCGACACGCCCCAGTCGCGCAGGCGGTAGGTGATCGTCCGCTCGCCGACGTCCGATCTCCTCCAGCCGGCCGGCCACCGCCGACTTGGCGGCTTCGATCGTCCATGCCGTCGAGGAAGTCGGAATTGATCGATCGTGCCGTGCGCCGGTATAGGCCTCGTCGCCGACCGCGAACGCCGGCCGGGTCCGCATCCGGCGGCAGACACGACCGGCAGCGACCGGCAGGTCGTACTTGCGGGCGAAATCCAGATCGCGCTGGTCATGCGCCGGGCAGCCGAAGATCGCGCCGGTGCCGTATTCCATCAGCACGAAATTGGCGACATAGACCGGCAGCGTCCCGCCCGGCACGAACGGATGCTGCACCTCCAGCGCCGGTGCCGGTAGCCCCGCTTCTCGGCCGTCTCGATATCGGCTTCCGCTGGTGCCCATGCGGTTGCATTCGGCGACGAAGGCCGGCGAGCTCCGGATTGCCCTCCGCCAGCTCCGTGGCCAGCGGATGGTTGGCGGCGATCGCACAGAAGCTGACGCGCCGAACAGGGTGTCGGGGCGGGTGGTGAAGACCTCGAGGCGGTCGTCCCGGCCGGCGAGCTCGAAACCGCACCCGCGCGCCTTCGGAGCGGCCGATCCAGTTGTGCTGCATCAGCCGCACCTTGTCCGGCCACCGCTTCCAGGCCGTCCAGCGCGCCGAGCAGGTCCTCGGCGATATTCGGTGATCTTCAGGAACCACTGGGTCAGCTGGCGCTTCTCGACCGGCGCGCCGGAGCGCCAGCCGCGTGCCGTCGATCACCTGCTCGTTGGCGAGCACGGTATTCTCGACCGGGTCCCAGTTGACCCAGCTTTCCTTGCGGTAGGCGAGGCCGGCCTCGACGAAATCGAGGAACATCTTCTGCTCGTGGCGGTAGTAGTCCGGCGTCGCAGGTCGCGACCTCGCGACGCCAGTCGTAGCGACAGGCCCATCGATTTGAGCTGGTCGCGCATGGCGGCGATGTTCTCGCGCGTCCATTCGCGCGGGATGGACACTGCGTTCTCGATCGCCGCGTTCTCGGCCGGCAGGCCGAACGCGTCCCAGCCCATCGGGTGCAGCACGTTGAAGCCGCGGGCGCGTCTTGTAGCGGGCGACCACGTCGCCGAGCGTGTAGTTGCGGACGTGGCCCATATGGATGCGGCCCGGAGGGATAGGGGAACATCTCCAGGACGTAGTATTTCGGCCGGGAGGGGTCCGCCTGCGACCTCGAAACACCCGTCGCTCCGCCCAGGCGCGACTGCCACCGGGCCTCGGTTTCCTTGGCGTTATACCGCGCCATGACGTGCTGCTCTCTTGGTGACGGCGTGGGCCGTGATTGCCGATCGGTCCCGCCGATCGCTCTTACCGGGCTGCCTGATTATTGGGCCGCCTGTTGAATCCGGATCTGGCGGGCGCGGGTGAGGATCGTGTTCTCGAGATCCTTGCCGAGACCCTCTTCGACCGCCGCGTCGCGCCACTCGCCGACGGAACTCCGGGTCTGGCGGAACACGTTCGCGCGGATGCCGTCGGACCGAAGGGCGCGGTCGAGAATATAGACCGTGACCTTGAAGCGCTCGTTCGGGCTTTCCGGCGGATTGTACCAGTCGGTGATGATGACCCCGCCGAACGGATCGGCCGACGCCAGCGGCAGGAAGGAAAGGGTGTCCAGCGAAGCCCGCCACAGGAAGGCGTTGACGGCCACACCGCCGCCGCTCTGACCGTCGCCGTCGTTGTTGCCGAGGGAGAACAGGTCGAGCCCGTTCGGTCCGGCGAGGCTCTCCGGCTTCTTGTAGGTCGGGAGCCCGTCGGCGCCGGTCGTTGGATACTCGTATTCCACCGGCACGTCGGAACCGCACGCGCTGAGCGCGAGAAGCGCGAGCAGGCCTGCGGCCACGCTGGTTGCCAAACTTGATCGAGAACCGGCCATCACACTACTTGTCCAAAGGTCGCCGCCTCCTGTTTACCCATGCCGGCGCCCGGGCGCAATGATCGCGCTCGATAAACGGTGATCGGATACGACCATCTATTTCCGCCGGGATGAGCGTTGTTTGACCGTCTCGGCGTTGTGGCAAATTCGCCACATTGAGACAGTTTTGCACTTCCGGCCGCTTCAGCCGAGTTGACGGTGGTCCGTCGTCGCCTGTAGCAATTGGCCATCGGTCAGGGATGGCGGGCGTGCTGTTTCGTTATTTCCGGTTTGGCCGTAGACCCAAAACACCTCGAACTCGGGAGATGGGGAATGAAAAAGGTTCTTCTCGGCTCGACGGCCATCGTTGCCGCCGGCCTGATCGCTGCCCCCTCCGCCATGGCCGCTGAGCGGATCCAGGTGGGGGTTGGTGGCTACATGGAGCAGTGGTTCGGTTACACCTCGGTGGACGAGGATAACAGCACCCGCGACGTGGACGGCTTCGACGTCAAGTCCGACTCCGAAATTCACTTCAAGGGCGCCACCGTCCTGGACAACGGCATCGAGTTCGGTGTCAACGTTCAGCTCGAGGCGAACAGCAACTCCGGCGACCAGATCGACGAGTTCTTACCTGATCGTCAAGGGTTCGTTCGGTGAGATCAACCTGGGTTCCGAAAACTCGGCGATGTACAAGATGCATTACGCTCCGAGCGATTTCGGCATCGGCATCAACTCGGGTGACCAGGGCGACTGGGCGGCTCTCTCGGGCAGCAGCGTCTCCGGCTCCGGTTACTTCCGTGGCGTTCTGGGTTCGACCTATGTCGAGCCGAACCGCGCCAACGACTCCGAGAAGCTGACCTACTATACCCCGCGTTTCGCCGGGTTCCAGATCGGTGCCTCCTACTCGCCGGACACCAACCAGGACGACAATAGCCCGGTTGACCGCGACACCGGTGTCTCCGACATGGTCGCCATCGGCGCCAACTACCAGGGTGACTTCGGCGGCGTGGCGCTGGGCGTGTCCCTGGGCTACGGCACCTTCCTCGAGTCCGCTTCGGGCACCGACGAGCCGGAAGCTTACAGCGCCGGCATCACCCTCGGCGTTGGCGGTTTCGGCATCGGCGCGTCCTACGCCGAAGCTGACGACAGCAACGCGGATGGCGAGGCCTACAACGTGGGCGTCTCCTACGAGACCGGTCCGTTCGGCGTGAGCCTCTCCTACTTCCATGGCGAAGTCGAGAACAGCTCCGAGCAGGACACCATCCACCTGTCCGGTAAGTATGCTCTGGGCCCGGGTGTGTCGGCCAACGCCACCCTCGGCTACGCTGAGTTCTCCGACGCTGGCACCGCCGGTAGCGATGAGCTGGAAGCGACCTACTTCGTCACCGGTATCCGTCTGTCCTTCTAATCCGGAAGACAGTCTGATTTCGGGGGAGCCGCCTTCGGGCGGCTCCCTTCTTTTTGCGCCCGGATACGGTATCGGTTGGTCCGTCACCTCTGATCACGCCACCGACCCCAGGGCACCGATGACCGACGTCACTTTCGACCGGCTGTTTCGCGGCATCGACCGCGAGCAATTCCTCGACCAGTATTTCGACAAGGCGCCGTACTACCAGGCGGGTTCCGTCGACAGCGTGTCGGACCTGTTTTCCTGGGGCAGGATGAACGACCTGCTGGCCCGGCCGAAGCTGTGGGATTCCAACACCATCGAGATGGCGCTGGACGGCAGGGTTCTGCCGCCGCCGCAATACTGCCGGCCCGGACACGGTCGCCAGGGCGAGCAGGGCCTGCGGCCGGACCGGGGCAAGGTGACGGCCCTGCTGCAGAAAGGCGCCACCTTCGTTCTGGATTTCCTGGAGGGCATCGATCCCGAGGTCGCATCGGTCTCGCGGGCGCTGGAGCGTCTGACCGGGGCGAACACCTCGTGCAACGCCTATTGCTCGTGGAAGTCGGTGCGCGGCTACGCGTCCCATTTCGATTGCATGGACGTCTTCGCCCTGCAGATCGAGGGCGAGAAGACCTGGAATCTCTATGAAGGCCGCTTCCCCGAAGCCGCCTTCGTCCCCGGCAGCCGG
The DNA here is from genome assembly GCA_048983575.1 of Thalassobaculum sp. GTDB lineage: Bacteria > Pseudomonadota > Alphaproteobacteria > Thalassobaculales > Thalassobaculaceae > Thalassobaculum. The sequence continues at coordinate 702,707 of JBLZTD010000001.1, forward strand.
CCCAGCGATTTCACCGCCGAGCAGCACGACCGAATGAAGGGAAAGCTGGTCCAGCAGGTCACGACCCGTCCCGGCGATCTGCTGTACCTGCCGCGCGGCCTGTATCACGACGCCCTGGCGACCGATACCGCGTCTCTCCACCTGTCCTTCGGATCGACTCCCGCGGTCGGCGTCGCCGTGCTCGAGATGATCGCCCGGGAAATGCAGGGCCAGGAGTATTTCCGCAAGCGCCTGCCCCATTTCGAGGACCGGGCCGCGCTTGCCGCCTATCTGCAGGGCATCGGCCAGACGGTCAACAAGGTGGTGGCCGATCCCGCCTTCCACGATTTCGTGGCCAATTTCCAGAAGGACCGGATCTTCGACAAGGTCGCCGACTACCGCTTCCCGGAGCGGGAGGCGGACGGCTATTTCTTCGTCTCGCGTTACGCGCCGACGCTGCAGGAGGCCGGCGCCGCCCTCAAGGTGAGCCATCGCGGCACGACGTTCGAGCTCGCCGCGGCCGATAAGGACATGCTGGCCTGGATTCTCGGCCGCGAGGATTTCTGGCTGTCCCAGCTTTCCGAGGCCCACGGCCAGCGCGGGGAAGCCGGCCGGCAGCTGATCCAGACCCTGATCCAAAACCGGGTCATCTTCCCGGTCGCGGTGTGACTCATGGCCGGCGGCATTCTCTGGCTCGCGTCCTATCCGAAATCCGGCAACACCTGGGTGCGGATCTTTCTGGAAAATCTGTTCCGCAACGGCGCCGAGCCGGTGTCGATCAACGACCTGAACGTGGTCTCCTTCGGCGACGCCCAGCGCGATCTGTACCTGTCACTCACCGATCGGCCCATCGAAGGCCTGTCGGATGAGGAGCTGGACAAGCTGCGGCCGGTTCTCCAGCAGAAACTGGCGGGGCGGCCCGAGACCTCGATCGTGAAGACCCACAACCGCATCGGCTTCGTCGGTGACGTGCCGATCATCAGCTTCGAACACACGATGGGGGCGATCTACGTGGTGCGGAACGTGTTCGACGTCGCGGTTTCCTTCGCCGCCCATTACGACGGCACGATGGATCAGGTGGTGGACGGGCTCTGCCGGGACTCCATGCACACGCCAACCACCCGGGCGGCCATCGTTCAGTATCTCGGCCCCTGGGGCGAGCATTACCTGAGCTGGACCAAGGGGATCGCGGGATTCGAACCGCTGGTGCTGCGTTATGAGGATCTGCGCGCCCGCCCGTTCAAGGAGTTCTCCCGCATCGTCAAGTTCCTCAACATTCCGGCGACGCCGGAGCGGGTGAAGAAGGCGATCCGGTTCAGCAGTTTCGACGAGGTCTCCCGCCAGGAGAAGAGCGGCGGGTTCCGCGAGCGGGTCCGGGCGGATCAGACGTTCTTCCGGGAGGGCCGGGTCGGCGGATGGCGCCGGCACCTGAGCGACGACCAGGTCGCCAGGCTGATCGAGGTTCACGGTCCGGTTCTGCGGGAGCTCAAATACATCGACAAGAACGGCAAGCCGACGGTCTGAGATCATGGCCGCTCCGCTTCCGCCGAAGCTTCGCGCCGCCCTCGATCGGGCGCTGGACTCCGGCGACCCGTCGGGAGCACGCCGCTTCCACGACATTCTCGTCAAGAGTCCGGCCGTGCCCGCCGCGGCGCTGTTCCGGCTGGCGATGCTTGAGGCGCGGGCGGGGGAGTTCGCGCCGGCCGACAGGCTGCTCGCCGCCGCCGGAAAGCGGGCGCCCGGCGACCCCCAGCTGCGGGTCAATCATGCGCAGGTGCGTCTGGCGCTCGACGATCCTGAGGGCGCCCGGGACTTGCTGGACTCCCTGCCGGCCCAGGTTCGCGCCAATCCGGCGGTCGCCCGTCTCCTGGGCGACGTGGCGCTCTCCTGCGGTCGCCCGGAGGAGGCGGTCGCCGCCTATCGCGGGCTTGCCGACGGCGCGGCGGCCGATCCGGGGCTTCGGGTCAATCTTGGAACGGCGCTTCGGCGCCTCGGGCGGTACGAGGAGGCGGCGGTCCAGCTCTCCCGGGCCGTCGATCAGGGGGCGGGTCGGGAGGCGGTGATCGGCCTTGCCGGCCTGTACGTCCAGCTCGATCAGCACGACCGGGCCCTCGACTTGCTGCGCACCCGGCTCGAGCGCAGTCCGGAGGACGCGGCGCTGCTCCGACAGCTTGCGGCGACCCGGCGGATGGCCGGCGATGGCGGCGCCGCCCGTTCCGCCGTGCGCCGGGCGGTTCTCTCCGCGCCCGCCGATCCGTCCGCCCTGACCCTTCTGGCGGAGTTGGCGGAGAATGCCGCCGAGCTGGACCCCGCGGACCTATGGGCTCGGCGGGCGCTGGCAGCGGGACCGGACACGCTCGGTGCCGGCCTCGTCCGTGCCGCTGTCGCCCGGCGGGGCGGGGAGCCGGATCGCGCCTTGTCGCTGGCGGACACCTGGCTGGACCGGGCGCCGGCCGCGTCCCGTCATCTGGTTCTGTTCGAGCGCGCCCGGTGTCTCGAGGCGGGACGGCGGACCGAGGCGGCGATCGAGGCGTTCGTCGCGGCCAATGCCCAGCAGGTGGCCACCGCGCAGCCGCGACGGGACCCGGCCCGGGCGTTCGCGCAGCTCCGCGCGCTGACGGCGCTGCATGCGGCGCCGCCCCCGCCGGGCACCGAGACCGATGGGTCGGACCTGCTCTTCGTCGTGGGTTTCCCCCGTTCCGGCACGACGCTGCTGGACCAGATTCTCGACGCCCATCCGGCGGTCGAGGTCATCGAGGAACGGCCGCTGGTGGCGGCGATGATCGCCGATCTGACCACGGGTGGGCGGCGCTACCCGGAAGACCTGACCGCGCTCACAGAACCGGAGATACGAGGTCTTCAGGAGCACTACCGGAAGCGGTTGTCGCGGCATACCCGTCGCACCGGCACGCGGTTCACCGTCGATAAGATGCCGTTGAACATGGTGCATGTCGCGCTGATCCGGCGGGTCTTCCCGGGCGCCCGCTTCATCCTGGCCCTGCGCCATCCCTGCGACGTCGTCCTGTCCTGCTTCATGCAGGATTTCGCGCTGAACGACTGGATGGCGGCGCTCACCACGCTGGAGATGGCCGCGGACCTGTACAGCGCGGCGTTCGCGGCCTGGGAAAGCTATGCCGCGGCGGCGCCCACGCCGGCGCTCATGGTGCGCTACGAGGACGTGGTGGCGGATCTGGAGCGGGAGGCGCGCCGGATCACCGCGTTTCTCGATCTGCCCTTCGACCCGGCGATGCTCGCCTTTCACGACCATGCCAGGACCCGGGGGACCCTCTCGACGCCCAGCGCGGCCCAGGTCACCCAGCCGATCTATCGCACGGCGCTGGCCCGATGGCGGCGCTATGATAGCGTGATGGCGCCGATCGCCGAGCGGCTGTCGGCGGAAATCGAGCGGTACGGATACGCGGAGGAACGGAAATGAGCGCGGACGCGGACGGAATTGGCGGGATCGACCCGCACCTGATCCGTCAGATCGCCGACAATATCGGATCCGTGCGGGGCGCGATCGCCAAGGCGGCGGCCGCGGCCGACCGGGAGCCCGACACGGTCACCCTGATCGCGGTGGGCAAGGTCCAGCCGCTGGAGCGTGTCGAGGCGGCCCTGCGCGCCGGTCAGCGGGTGTTCGGCGAGAACCGCGTGCAGGAGGCGAAGGGCAAGTGGCCGGACTTCCGTGCCCGCTACCCCGATGTGGAGTTGCATCTGATCGGCCCGCTGCAGACCAACAAGGTGCGCGAGGCCGTCGAGCTCTTCGATGTGATCCAGACCGTCGATCGCCCGAAGCTCGCCCGCGAGTTGGCGAAGGAGATGGAGAAGCAGGGCAAACGGCTCGACTGCTACATCCAGGTCAACACCGGCGAGGAGGAACAGAAGGCGGGGATCGCGCCGGCCGAGGCGGAAGGCTTCATCGCCGCGTGCCGGGACGAGCTCGGTCTTCCGGTGTTCGGCCTGATGTGCATTCCGCCGGTCGACGACAACCCCGCGCTGCATTTCGCCATGCTGCGCGAGATCGCCAAGCGCAACGGCATCGCGAATCTCTCCATGGGCATGAGCGGCGATTTCGAGACCGCGGTGGAGATGGGCGCGACCCACGTCCGGGTCGGGACCGCCATCTTCGGGGCGCGGGACTACGGCTAAGGGGCCGAGCGCCGGCCCGGATCAGGATTGCTCGCTGCCCTTCATGGTCTCGTAGCGGTCCAGAGCGCGCATCATCCAATGGGCGACGTCGGTATTGCCGTCGGTCGCCAGCTTCAGAGGGGGCGCCGTTTCCTGTCCGGGCGGTCCGTGCAACCGTCGCCGGCTCCGGGGCCTGCCCGTCTCGTCCCGGTGCCGATGGCATCCGCGCCGCGGTCGCCGTCATCTCGGCACCGGCGACGGTCGACACGGAACCCCGGGCCGGAACCTGATCGGCGGTCCGCACGGCGCTGGCACGCTGGATGAAGGCATCGAGACGGCTGGCGGCGGTGCCGGAGAACTCCTGTGCCTGTGCCGTCGCTTGCGGCGCGTTCGCGGCCGCAGGCATCGGCGGAATGGCCGGCTCGGCCGCCGCGAACTGGGCGACGGCGTCCGACAGCGGCGCCAACGTCGCGGAAGGCTGCTCCGTCGTCTCCGCCGGCGCGGCGGCCAGGGCGGTCGGCGCCCCGCCGTCGGCGTCCGGACCCGGCGTGTCGCCGCGGGCCATGGCCAACGCCGTCGCGCCGATGTCGCCGCCGGTTTCGCGTTCGGTGATGGTGTTCGCCAGGGCGCCGATCAGCCCGGCGGGACCGCCCCAGATCGCGCCCCCGGCCATGCGGGCGGTGTCGGAGATCGCGTCGCCCGTCAGCTCCCGATAGAGGGTGCTGATCACCGGGATGTGCTGCAGCGGGTTGATGATGTCGATGAAATCGGCAAAGCCGAGGGAACTGTCGGTGCCCCCGGTGTCGGGGCTCGACGGATCCGCCTCGCCGCTCGGTCCGGTTTGGGACCACCAGCTCGGGTTCGTCTGGGCCGTCGCTTGCGTCACGCTCATCGCATACTCCTCCGTCGCCTGTGATGAAGCAATCGGCGTGCCAGAGGGCAGTCTATAAAATTTGCAGGAGAAACAGCCGGTTGGCGCGTTGGCCCGAGAGCGGATTGTGCCGTTTGCGGCAGGTGCGCCGGGTCTGGCGGAAGAGACTGCCGGGCGGTCGGAATCTTTGGACCCCCGGCGCTCGCGCGTTTGCCTGCGGCGTTTAGAGCATGTGGCCGGAGCGCGACGCCTTGGTCGCCAGATACCGCTCGTTATGCCGGTTGGACGCGAACACATGCGGCACCCGCTCCGCCACCTCCACGCCGCAGGCGGCGAGCTGATCGATCTTCGACGGGTTGTTCGTCATCAGCCGGACCCGGTGAATACCGAGCTGGCGGAGCATCTCGGCCGCCGGGAAATAGACCCGCTCGTCGTCGTCGAAGCCCAGGGTGATGTTGGCGTCCACCGTGTCGGCCCCGAGATCCTGCAGCGAATAGGCCCGGAGCTTGTTGATCAGGCCGATATCCCGCCCTTCCTGGGCGAGATACAGCAGCACGCCGCCGCCGGCGTCGGCGATCTCTCGGATTGCGCCGCGGAGCTGGTCGCCGCAGTCGCAGCGCAGACTGCCCAACAGATCGCCGGTCAGACAGGCGGAATGGATGCGGATCAGCACCGGCCCCGCGTCCGGGTCCGGCTCACCGATCCGGATCGCCACATGCTCGGTTCCGCCGTCCATCGGCCGGAACGCCGTCAGTTCGCAGATCTCGGCATCCGCCAGCGGCACCTTGGCCGACGCGGCCCGGATCAGCCGGTGGGCGCTGGTCTCGGCATAGCGCTCGATTTCCCCGGCCTCCACGATCAACAGCGCGCGCTCGCGGGCCCAGGCGGTCATCGTCGCGGCCGAAATGCCGTGGGCGGAGGCGACCAGGGCGCTCGGCAGCAGTCGGGCGAGCTTCACCAGCCGGACCGCGGCCGCGGCGGGCGTGTCCTCGCGTTCCGGCAGCGTCGTGAGACCGGCCGGCATGTCTGCGGCGCGGGTCGGATCGGACAGGTCCAGCACCGCCTCGACATCCAGCGGCCGGGCCAGGGCCACGGAGACCGCCGGCGCGTCGGTGCCGGACCCGAGCACCGTCGCCCTGTTGCGGGTCAGCACCAGGCGCGGTTCGGAGCCGGCGATGGCCGACATCTGGCCCATGAGTTCGCGGGTGGCCATCTCGCTTCCGGCGACCACCGCCAGGCGGTCGAGGTCGCGGCCGGCCCGGATCGCGATCAGACCGCCCCGCCGCAGTTCGGCGATGGCGCGGTCGACGGCGAGCTGGCCCGTGGCCCGGACGAAGGGACGGACGGCGGAAACCGGGTTGGAGGCGGAAGCGTCGGCGGGCGCCTCTGCGGAGGGGTCGCGATCATCTGGCATGGCGGGCATATTGATCGCCGCGGGGCCGAGGTCAAGGCGATTGGCCGCCGGGACATTCGGTGCCGGGACGATGACGGCCGTGGAGTGGTACAAGGTCCGTTGGCGCAATGGCTTAGAGCGGGAGGCAGGCATGACGGTGTTCGGGTCCTATGACCAGGCGGGGCTGGACGCCCAGTACAACAACCAGGCGAAGGTGCCCGAGGCGCCGGACATCGCCGGACGCTGGATGGCCCGGGGCGAGGAGGCGCGCAACCAGCTTTCCTGCGATTTGGACATCGCCTACGGCGCGCACGAGCGGCATCGGATCGACGTCTTTCCCGCCGCCCGGCCGGACGCGCCGATCCTCGCCTTCATCCATGGCGGCTACTGGCACTCCCGGGACAAGACGCTGGTGCATTTCCTCGCGCCGACCTTCGTCGCCGCCGATGTCACCTTCGTCTCCGTGGAATACCGGCTGTGCCCCGAGGTCGCCGTGGCCGATGTCGTCGCCGATGTGACCGCGGCCATCGAGTGGATCCATGGCAACCCGGAGCGGGTGGGCGGTCGGGCGGACCGGCTGCACGTGGCCGGGCATTCCGCCGGCGGTCACCTGACGGCAATGCTCTGCGGGCCGGCCGGCCGGCCGGCCATCCTGAAGGGCGGCTGCTCGGTGTCGGGCCTGCACGACCTGGAGCCGATCCGCCTGTGCTATCTGAATCAGCACCTGCATCTGAACGCCGAGGACGTGCCCGGCCTGAGCCCGATCGCGATCGCCCGCGGGTTGGAGAAGGGGGCGACCCGGCTGCCGCCGCTGATCGCCACGGTGGGCATGGACGAAGGTCCGGAATACCTGCGGCAGCGCGACGAGCTGGTCGCGTCCCTGCGCGCCGCCGGCCAGCCGGCGCTCTCGGTCGACGTTCCGGGGGGCAACCATTTCACGGCGCTGGAAGCCTTCGGAGACCCGCACCACGAGCTGTGTCAGGCGATGCTGCGGCAGATGCTGGCCCCCGGGTTCTGAGGCGACGGCCCTATCCTCTAACCTGCGGGCAGATCACGGAGTTCTGATGCCGACGGCACGCTTCAATGGGGTAGTCCTGGCCGAGGCCGACGAGGTCATCACGATCGAGGGCGTGGCATATTTCCCACCGGAGAGCGTACGGCTCGATTGCCTCGAGGAGACCGGAACCCGCACCGGCTGCCCCTGGCGCGGGGTCGCCACCTACTACACGGTGCGGGTCGGCGACCGGGAGGAGCGGGACGCCGCCTGGCGGTACCTGGAGCCGAAGCGCAAGGCCCGCCGGATCGCCGGCTGGGTGGCGTTCTGGAAAGGGGTGGAGGTCGACGGCGTCGAGGAGGGGTTCCTCTGACCGCGCCGCCGAAGGCGCGGAGCGGGCGGAAATGAGGTAACCTGTTGCCGCCCCAAGGCATTGGTGGTGCGGGACAACCGGATGGAAACGACGATGACGACGGGACGCAAGGTTCTTCTGGTGGACGACGACGAGGCGCTGCGCGGCACGCTGGCGGAGCAGCTACAGCTTCACGAGGAGTTCGACACCAGCGAAGCCGGCACCGGAGCCGAAGGCCTGGAGGCGGTCAAGGCCGGCACCTTCGACCTGATCCTGCTGGACGTCGGTCTGCCGGACATGGACGGCCGGGACCTGTGCCGGCTGATGCGCAAGGCCGGGGTGAAGTCGCCCGTCATCATGCTGACCGCCCAGGACAGTGACGCCGACACCATCCTCGGGCTGGACGCCGGCGCCAACGACTACGTGACCAAGCCGTTCAAGGTTGCGGTGCTGCTCGCCCGCATGCGCGCCCAGCTCCGCCAGCACGAGCAGAGCGACGACGCGGTCTTTTCCATCGGCCCCTATGCCTTCAAGCCGGCGGCCAAGCTGATGGTCGACGAGGCCAAGAACCGCAAGATCCGCCTGACCGAGAAGGAGACGGCGATCCTGAAGTATCTCTACCGGGCCGGGGACCGCACGGTGAAGCGCGAGACCTTGCTGAACGAGGTCTGGGGCTACAACGCGGGGGTCACCACCCATACCCTGGAGACCCATGTCTACCGGCTGCGCCAGAAGATCGAGCCGGACCCCTCGCGCGCCGAGATCCTGGTGACGGATGCCGGCGGCTACCGGCTTGTTCCATAAACATAGTTTCCGCTGATAGATACGCTCGGCAGGGTGGCGGTTCAGTCGGGCCGATACCGTCCCATCCTTGCGAGGCCGAGGCCCAGCAGCAGGGCACCCAGGGCGCAGAGCGTGGTCAGGAAGGCGAAGACCCAGGTGACGTCGCTCCAGATCTGCATGACCAGCAGGATCTGCGGCAGCAGAATCGGACCGATCAGGACGCCGAGATTGCGCCCGGTCATCAGCACCGCGAAGGCCCCGGGGCCGGCCCGGGACGAGCCGAGAATGGTGCTCGGCAGGGCGAACAGGCAGACCGGCGTCACCCCGATCCCGAGCCCGTAGGCGACCAGCGACACGATCCCGGTGGTCAGCGTGGTCGTGTAGGGGATGGCCCACCACACCGCCGCCTGCAGCATGATCGACGCGACGAACATCGGCGCCAGGGGCAGACCGCGGCGGATCGCGACCGAGGTCAGCAAGCCGACGACGATCAGGATGACCACCGGCACCGAGTATCCGACGGTCGCCCAGTCCTCCGACAGACCATGCGCCTCCACCAGGAACTGCGGCAGCCAGGTCATGTAGGCGAAATACTGGGTCGACCACAGGGTGAAGATCAGGGCCGCCAGCGACAGCGCCCAGCGCTCGTCGCCGGTGAACGGGGCCTGGGTCTGCCCCGCCGGCCGGCGGAGGTCGAGATCGGCGGATCCGCGCAGGCGGATGCTGATCATCCAGGCGGCCAGCAGCGCCGTCGCCACGCCGGTGCCGATCCAGGACAGGCGCCAGCCACCCCAGGCGGCGCCCTCGAAGACGTGACCGAGCGGCACCAGCAGATTGGCGGAAATCTGCCCGACCGGGATCCAGATCGCCGACAGGGCGATGGCGAGCGGCAGATGGCGCGGCCCGGCGCTGCGGTTCGTGTAGACCGGCCCGGCGATGGCAAAGACGGCGAAGGCCAGGCCCTCCAGTCCGCGGGCCGCCAGCATCATGGCCGCGCTCTCCGGATGCAGCAGGGCGAGGACGTTGCCGCCGATGGCGGTGGCGAAGGCGGCGAGCAGGATCGGCAGGGTTCCGAGCCGCTGCAGCACCGCGCCGAGGCCGAAGGACACGGCCAGGCCGACCACGGCGTAGATCGACATGAAGGCGCCGGCCATCACCTTCGGATAGGCGTATTCGGCCAGCAGCGCCGGCAGGAGCGGCGGCAGCTTGAACTGCTGGAAGGCGGCGAGCGTGGCCAGCAGGAAGCCGAACAGGATGCCCGTCCAGTTGGTCTGTTTGGTGTCGGTTGGGGCCATCTGCCGGCGGAGTGTTGTGTCGGGAGTTGGAGCGGGTGGGCGGACTGTAACCGGACCGCTGGAAAGGACGGCCAATGTGGGGCATCCCCGGCCCGGCCACAACCGCGTACGTGCCTGTGTTCGCAACCGCGTTCTTCCGGCACCATGTCTGTGCTATGGGGACTGGAACCGCGGGACACGCGGTTTCTGGAACCGGGGAGCTGGAGCGGCGGGATGACCGAGCGCGCTGGACGGGAGAGGTCGGTTGGCGGATGACGCGATGGTCGTCAAGGTCTGGGGCGCCCGCGGCAGTGTGCCCTGTCCCGGACCGAGGACCGTGAAATACGGCGGCAACACGTCCTGCATCGAGGTGCGCTGCGCCGGCCATCGGATCGTCCTGGACGGCGGCACCGGAATCCGTGAGCTGGGCCACGCCATGGCCGCGGAACCGCCCGGCGCGGTCGATGTTCTTCTGACCCATTTTCATCTGGACCATATCGCCGGCCTGCCGTTCTGGGCGCCGGCCTATACCCCCGGCAACCAGATCGTGTTCCGGGCGGCGCGCCTGCAGAAGACCTTCGGCCTGCGGGAGATCCTCCACAAGATGATGTCGCCGCCGCTCTTCCCGATTCCGCTGGACGAGTTCCGGGCCGATGTCCGCTTCGAGGATTTCTCCTGCGGCGCCGTCTTCGAACCGGCCCCCGGCGTCGAGGTGATGACCCGGCCGCTCAACCACCCCGGGGGTGCCTGCGGATACCGGATCTCCCATGCCGGGCGCAGCGTGGCCTATGTCACGGACACGGAGCATGTGCCGGGCACCGACGACGCCAATGTGCTCGACCTGATGCGCGGTGCCGATCTCGCCTTCTACGACGCGACGTATACCGAGGCCGAGCTGCCGGCGCATACCGGTTGGGGCCATTCGACATGGCAGGAAGCGGTCCGACTGGCCGGACTCGCCGATGTTGGGACGCTGGTTCTGTTTCACCACGATCCCAGGCACGAGGATTCCGATCTGGATCGGATCGGCGAGCAGGCCGCCCAGGCCCGGACGGGAACGGTGGTCGCCCGCGAGGGTGTGGAATTCCGGTTGTAGTCCGACGCGTCGGTAGTGATGCCTAATACATTGAAAAAACGTCTGATAGCGATCGCTACGACGCTTGGTATGGCCAACGGCGGCGTGTTCGTGCCGCACCGGTATGCGGCGTCCCTGCGGCCGCCTTCGGGCTATCCGGGCCTGGAGCCGCTCTTCGCCGCGGCGGAGCCGACGATGGCGGAGGTGCTGGCGACGATCGACCGCTTCGCAGAGATTGTCGACCGGTTTCAGGGGGCCAGACCGCCGATGCCGCGGTGGGGGCAGGACTGGTTTCCCGGCCTGGACGGCGCGGCGGCCTACGCGATCGTCCGATCCGGACGGCCGCGCAGGATCCTGGAGATCGGATCCGGCCACTCCACCCGCTTTCTGGCCCAGGCCGTGGCCGATGGCGGCCTGGAGACCGAGATCCATTGCGTCGATCCGGCGCCGCGGGCGGATATCTCCGCGCTGGATGTGCGGCTGCGGCGGCGCACCCTTCAGGAAACCAATCTGCGCACGCTGCCGGTCCTCGCGCCCGGCGATATCCTGTTCATTGACTCGAGCCATCTGGCGCTGCCGGGCTCGGACGTCGATCTGCTGTTCTCGGAGATGATCCCGGCCCTCGAGCCCGGGGTCCTGGTGCATATCCACGACATCCTGCTGCCGGACGCCTATCCCGAGGCCTGGGCCTGGCGGGCCTATTCGGAGCATCAGGTGGTCGCGGCGTGGCTCGCGGCCGGCGGGCTGGAACCGCTGTTCTCGAGCCGATACGTGCGGACCCGTCTCGCCGACCGGCTGGCGGGCTCGGCTGGCGGTCGGATCCCGGTATCGCCGGACGCGTTCGAAACGTCCCTGTGGTGCGTCAAGCGTTCACCGAAACGTGCGTCGCCAGACAGGCCCCGGGCCGGCTAGATCCTGGACGATGACCGGGTCACCACGATCGACGCCTCCCGCCGCCCCGCCGCTCTCGCCGGCCGTCGAGCCGAACGGCGTGTCGGACCCGAATCCGGAGGTCGCCGACCGGGTCCGGGAGATGGATCGGGCCCGGGAGACCGGGGTGCTCCCGGCGCCGGTGCGGGCGGCCATGGCGATCCAGCAGGAGTCCAGCGAGATCCTGATCGGCTGGATCCAGCTCGCCGTCGTCGTCGGGTTCGGCAGCCTGTACGCGCTGTCGCCGAAGACCTTCCCGCCGGAGGCGGAGCTGCATCCCATTCCCTGGGTGCTCGGCGCCTATGCCGCGTTCACGCTGCTGCGGCTCTATCTCGCTTACCGCCGCCGGCTCGCCGGCTGGTTCCTGGCGCTGTCGGTGGTGGCCGACGTGGTGCTGCTGCTCGGCACCATCTGGAGCTTCCATGTCCAGTACATGCAGCCGGCGGCCTTCTACCTGAAGGCGCCGACCGTCCTGTACCTGTTCATCTTCATCGCCATCCGCACGCTGCGCTTCGAGCCGCGCTACGTGCTGCTGTCGGGGTTCGCGGCGGCCCTGGGCTGGGTCGGGATGGTGGTCTACGCTGTCTATCTGGACGGCATGGACTCGCCGATCACCCGGGACTACGTCCAGTACCTGACCACCAATGCCATCCTGATCGGCGCCGAGTTCGACAAGATCGTCTCGATCCTGGTGGTGACCGCCATTCTCGCGATCGCCATCGTGAGAGCCCGCCGGCTGCTCACCCTGGCGGTCAGGGAAAGCCTGGCGGCGCGGGAACTGTCGCGTTTCTTCGCCCGCGACGTGGCCGACCGGATCACCGACCTGGACCGCACGGTGGAACTCGGCCGGGGCGAGATCCGCGAGGCCGCGATTCTCTATGTCGATATCCGCGGGTTCTCCGGCATCGCGACGGAAATCCCGCCGGACGCGCTGCTCGCGCTGCTCTCCGAGTACCAGCATGTGGTGGTGCCGCTGATCCAGAGTCACGGCGGCAGCATCGACAAGTTCCTCGGCGACGGAATCATGGCCACCTTCGGCGCGACCCGCACCGGCGGGACGCCCCATGCCGACGCGCTGCGGGCGGTCGACGCCGTCACGGCGGCGGCCGAGACCTGGCGCCGGCGACGCGACAGCGAGGGGTTGCCGGCGCCCCTGGTGGGCGCGGCCGTCGCAGCCGGGCCGGTGGTCTTCGGCGCCATCGGCGACGACACGCGGCTCGAATACACGGTGATCGGTGCCGCGGTGAATCTGGCGGCGAAGCTGGAGAAGCACACGAAGGCGGAGCGGGTCCGCGCCCTCACCGACCGCCCGACCTACGAGCGAGCCCGGTCCCAGGGCTACGACCGTGACGTGGCGCCCGAGATGCGGACCGGTCGGGAGGTCATGGGCCTGGAGACGCCGGTGGATCTGGTCGTCCTGGCGCGCTAGGCGCACCCCTTGCGGTGACGTGGCCACATTGGCGCAGACCGAGGGTGCATGGCGCAGACCGAGGGGGCTGGCTGGGGCGGCAGGATTCGAACCTGCGAATGGCGGTACCAAAAACCGCTGCCTTACCACTTGGCTACGCCCCAGACGCCGCGGAAGATACGCAAAGCTCGGCATTTCAAGCAAGGGGCAGGTTGCGATATCATCGGCCCCGTTGTCGGACCCTGACCGGAGACCGCCCGTGGCGACGCGCAACAAGGCAAAGCTTCCCTGGAGCGTGAAGGGGGTCACCCCCGAATCGCGCGACCTCGCCAAGTCGGCCGCATCCGACCATGACGCGACCATGGGCGAGTGGCTGAGCCACGTGATCCGTCGGGTCGGTGCGGCCGAGGCGACCGGTCGACCGTTGCAACCGTCCGAGAGCGCGGTCGAGCGCGGCGGCGCGTTGGTTCCGGGCGGCGACGGAGAGAGGGTGGATGACGCGGCGCTGATCGCCGGGGTGCACCAGCGCCTCGAGCGCAGTGAGGCGCGCCTGCTCGACGTCCTCGACGGTCTGGAGGATGTGGTCGAGAAGCTGGCCGACCGGATCGCCCGCCTGGAGCGCCAAGACGGTCGCGGCCGCTGATCGCGGGCACGTGCCGGGCGCGGGAGGAGACGTCCGCCGGTAGCACGACCGCGGGTAGGCCCTTGGTCAAAACACTCCCAATCCCTGCGGGGTTCTGTATAATAGTCATCCAGTCGTACCGGGTAGTATTCCCGGTCTCGGGCGGTTTGCCCGACCTGTAGGGGACGTTGGGCCGATGTCCGGAGCATCACCGTGGAGCATCAAGGGCGTGTCGCGGGAGGACCGCGAGATCGCCAAGGAGCAGGCCCGCAAGAGCGGCGAGCCTATCGGCGTCTGGCTGTCCCGCCGGATTCGCGACGCCTCTTCCGGCGCACCGCCGGGTCAGGCGGAACGGCGGGCGGAGGAGCGTCGGGCCGACGGGAGCGGCGATGCGGGTACCGGAGTGCCGCCGGAAGGCGACCGTCGCCAGCCGGGCGCAGGGTTCGGGCGCCGGGTCAGCGATCATCCCGATTTCGGCTTCGGTCCGGGCAAGTGGCGTCAGGCGCGTGAAACCATCCTGAACCGCGAGGATGCGCGGTTCTCCGAAGGGTTGGCAGCGTTGCGCGACCGGGTGCGCACGGTCGAGACCCGTCTCGACAGCCGCCCGGACACGGTCGCGGATCTTGAACAGCGCATCCAGGGCCTGACCGGCCGGCTGGCGGAACTCGCCGAGCGGCTGGATCTCCTGGAGGCGGACCGCGGGATGGACACCGTGGAGCGAAAGCTCGACCGGCTGGAGACCGACGTCATGGAGCTGGACCGCTTCGCGCGCCGGCTGCCCGGCGAGACTACCGACTCCCTGGACGGCTTGGAGCGGCGGATCGAGCAGCTCCTCGACAGGATGCGGGTGGTGGAGACCTTCGTCCTTCCGGGTCCGAAGAAGCGCGGGTTTTTCGGCCGGCTGTTCGGACGCAAGCCCAGGTAGTCCCGCTATATCGCTGCTTGCTTCCCTGTGGATCGCTACCACGTTATGATGCGGTATTGACGTTGGTAGTGAGGCCAGGGTGTCCCGGGATTCCACCGCCTGGAGCGTGAAGGGGATCGATCAGGCGACGCGCGACATCGCGCGGCGGGCTGCCGCGGCTTCCGGTATGACGATCGGCGAATGGATCGATCACGCGATCAAGGCCGACGCCGCCAATCGCGGCATTCCGGTGCCGGCGAACCAGGCCGGCAGCGGCGGTCCCGGTGAGGCGCGCCCGGTGGAGGGGATCGACCCCGAGACCGTCGAGGCGATATTCAGCCGGATCACCGATGGCGAACGCCTCTTCGAGGCCCGGCTCAGGCCGATCGGATATGCGCTGAAGGACGTGGCCGAACGGGTGGTCGCGCTGGAACGGTCGGCCGAACGCCTTCCGCCGCCCGACGCGCCGGTGATCGACGACGCGCCGGTGATCGACGACGCGGAGGTCACGCCGGAACCGATTCAACCGTCCGTGCGCATCCCGATCTCGTTCCGGCCCATCACACCGCCGACGTCGCCCGCGTCCCCGACACCCATTTCGCCGACTCCCATCACCCCGACGCCTACGCCCGACACCGGCGAAACGGCGGGAGTCGGCCCCGATGATGGCCCCGATGATGGTCCCGGCGGCGAATCAGGCGACCGCTCCGAGGGTGGGATCGGGTTTGAGAGCGTTCTGCTTTCCCCCGACGACACGGATGACATCTGGGCGGCGGATCCGGAAACCGCGCGGCGCGATGACCGGCCTTCGGAAGAGACGCCGCATCCGGAGCAAGGCGACGCGGTTCCGGAGCGCCCCCGACCGCAGCCGATTCCGCTCCGTCCGGTCGATGACGCGGCGTCTGAACGGATTGAAGAGAATGAGAATTTCGGTTCGATAGAGCGAGCCGGAACCAAACCGCCACCCCCTGTGGGCCCGCCTTCCGACTGGCGACCGCGGGTGGATCTCGATAGCTCCGATCTCGCCCGGTCCGCTGCTGATCTGACGCCCCACCAGGCATCTGCGCCGCAGGTCGACCATCAGGCTGACGACCCGGCGGACCACCAGGCGGACCGGCCCGGCGATGACGATCTTGCGGTCCTACCGGCTACCGAGTCGGAAAACGAGGACGATCCGACCACCCTGCGCGAGCGGCCGGAGGCGATCGCCCCCAGCTACGATTTTCCGGCCGATCCGATCGATACAGCGGCGCTCGGGCTCTCCGGCGAGCCGATCGAGACGGCGCTTCCCCCGCGCCGTGTCGCCAGCGCCGGCAGGCTCGCCATCGCCGCCGCCATCGTCCTGGCGCTGATCGGGGGCGCCGCCTGGACGGCCCATCGGGAGGGCACCCTGAGCCTGGGCGCGATCGGCCACCGTCTCGCCGAGGCAGAGTTCGAGCGTCCACATGGCCCTGGTCGAGGCCAGCGACTGGGTCGCGAAGCAGATCGCCTCCGGGCCCGGGCTGCCCGACGCTCTCCCAACTCCCGCTCCGCCGGCGACGGAGACGGCGGAGAACGCGGCGGATCGCCCGGCCGTTCGCCCGGGCGGCTCCCAGGACCAGGCGCCATCTGCCGAAAGCCCGCGACCCGAGGGCGCGCCCGATGCCGGCCGGTCGTCCGCGGAGCCGACGGCGGAATCCGCCACCGCGCCGGTCGACACCGCGGCCGCGCCGACGCCCGAGGCCCCCGTCAACCCGGCGCCGCCCCTGCCGGAGCAGCCGATCGCGGTCGATCCGCGTCCGGTGTCCCCACCGCCGGCACCGGTTCTGGCAGAGGCTCCCGCCCGAACCTCCCCGGCCGTCTCCGCGCCCAGCCGACAGGGAGCCGCCGGTACGGCACGACCGGCCCAGACGTCGACACCGCAGGACAGCCCGCCGCTCAGCCGTGCGGAAGCCGGCAATCCGGCGGCCCAGTTCGAGGTTGCGGCCGGCATGATGCGGGGGGCGAACCCGCGGCCGGCGGAAGCGGCCACCTGGTTCCGCGAGGCGGCGATCAACGGCCTCGCCGTGGCCCAGTTCAATCTCGGCGTGTTGTACGAAACGGGCATGGGCGTGCCCGAAGACCAGACGCGGGCCCTGCTCTGGTATCACAGCGCCGCCGAGCAGGGATTCGCTCTCGCCCAGTATAATCTCGGCCGTCTCTACGCCTTCGGACAGGGCATCCCACAATCCGATACGGAATCAAAACGATGGTTCCAGCGCGCGGCGGACCTGGGTGTCGCCGATGCTCTCTATGCGCTGGCGACCTTCGAGACTGGCGAGCTCGAACGGGAGCGGATGATGTACACCGCGGCCAAGGCGGGGGCGGAGGCGGCTCAGCTCTGGCTGCGGGACAGATCGGCCGGCGGCACGCCCGCCGCCGCGCTCGGCGGGCCCGCCGGACTGGTGCTCGATCCGCCGACCGGCGCCCCGGATGTCGCCGAGATCCAGGAAGGCCTCGCCGCCCTCGGCTACTATGACGGTCCGATCGACGGGATCGCCGGGCCGATGACCCGGGCCGCCATCGGCCGGTTCCAGAGCGACAACGGGTTACCCGCCACCGGCCTTCCCTCCAGGAGTCTCCGTCAGCGGCTTAACTGAGCTGTTAAGCTATTACCTAAATGAAACAGTGAAGTTTTTCGGCCCGTCATTCCGATCGAATGGTCGTCGAGCGGACCCACCATCCCGGGTTCAGAGCGGCGATCGCCGCCGCCGCCGTCGTGGACGACGCCTCGTCGGCGAAGTATCCGACCACCGTCGACCCGCTGCCGGACATCCGGGCGATGCGACAACCGCTCGAGGCCCGCAGAAGGTCGAGGGCGGAGGCCACGGCGGGGAGCAGACCGCAGGCGGGCTCCTCCAGGTCGTTGCGCAATTCGGCGATCGCCGCCAGCGGATCCCGCTCGAGCATGCCGATCGCCGCTGCGGGAATGTGACTGCCATAGGCACCGGCGCGGGCGTTGAACACGTCCGGCGTCGACAGACCGGTGCCGGGCCAGATCAGAACGACGGGCAGCGGGCGCGCGAGCCGGACCGGCGCGACCCGATCCCCGATCCCCTCGACGCGGGCCGGCCGATCGAAAAGGCAGACCGGCAGGTCCGCCCCCAAGGCCAGGGCCTGGGCGCGGACCGCGGGATCGGCCGCCGGTCCGTCGCCGAGAACGGCCCGCAGAACGGCGGCGGCATCGCTGGATCCGCCGCCGATACCGCCGCCCGACGGAAGAGTCTTGTCGACGGTCAGGGTCCCCGCCAGAGTCCCGGTCCCGAGGCGGCCGGCAAGCGCCAGCGCCCGCCAGGCCAGGTTGGCCGTCGTTTCGGGGACCGGCTCCGGCCGACAGTCCATACGGTCCCGCAATGCGAGGCGGCAGCAGTCGCCGCCGGGTTCCCAGGTCACCCGATCGCCGATATCGGCGAAGGCCACCAGCATGTCGAGCAGGTGATAGCCGTCGTCGCGTCGGCCGACGACATGCAGGGCGAGGTTGATCTTCGCCGGCGCGATGCGGTGCCGGACCGGTTCGGCCGTCTCGGTCCCTCGAACCGCCTTCGGCTCAGCCCTCGACATCCGACTTGGTATCCGCGGTCCTGAGCGTGTTCGACCGCGCGGCCGGCAGCCCGGCCTCCAGCTTCTGCTCGATGATCGCCGCCAGCTCGCGGGTCGGCTCGAAACTCAGCGCCCGGCGCCACTGGAACCGGGCCTCCTGGTGTCGACCGACCCGCCAATAGGCGTCGCCGAGATGGTCGTTGATGGTCGGATCCGTCGGCCGGAGTTCGACCGCCCGCTCCAGGTGCTTGACCGCTTCCTCGTAGCGTTCCTGGCGGTACATCGCCCAGCCGAGACTGTCGACGATGTACCCGTCGTTCGGCCGCAGGGCCACGGCCTGCTCGATCATCCGGGTCGCCCGCGGCAGGTGGCGCCCCTGATCGATCCAGGTATAGCCGAGATAGTTGAGGACATACGGCTGTTCCGGCCGGATCTCGAGGGCCTTGAGGAAATCGGCTTCCGCGCGGTCCCATTGGGAATTGCGCTCCAGCGCGATGCCTCGGGAATAGTAGAGCGACCAGGCGGCGGTCTCGCCCTCCGGGACGCGGCTGAACGCCCGGTCGTAGGCCGACACCGCGTCCTTCCAGTTTTCCTGGGCGCGGTAGAGGTCACCCAGTCGGATCAGGGGCTCCAGCAGGCTCGGTCGGGACCGGGCCAGGGCTTCCAGCCGGTTCACCGCGTCCGCGGCGCGCCCCTTGTCCTCCAGGCTGCTGACGGCCCGCAGTTCGGCCATCAGCCGGTAGGCGGAGTTCTCCGGCACCCGGTCGTACAGCGCGAGCGCCCTGGCATGCTGGCCGCGATCGTCCAGAATTTCGGCGATGAGCAGCGTCGCGAGGTCGAAATCCGGGTCGAGGCGCAGGGAAAGCCGCGAGAACACCATGCCGAGTTCCGAGCGCCTGTCGCGCTGCAACGCGCTGGCGAGATCGAAGAAGGCCTGAGCGAGACCGTCTACCGCGCTCGGATGCAGGCCCTTGCGGGTCTCGCGGACCCAGGTCAGATAGGCCTCGATATCCGCCGGATCGGCGGCCCCGGACTCGTCGGCCAGGACGGTCTCCATCGCCGCCTCCAGGCCGGCGAACCGTGCCTGGAAGTTCGCCGCCATGAGACGGATCCGCAGGGGCGGGTCGGCCATGGCGGAAACCGCGGCATCGTATCGGTCCGCGGCCAGGTCGGTTTCCCCGGCCGCGTCGGCCAGCAGGGCGCTGTGCAGCGCGTGCAGGACAGAAAACCCGTCAAGCTCCTGGACGCCTTCGATCGCCCGCTCGGCGTCCTCCCGTCGGCCCTGGCCGAGGGCGATCCAGCCGTCGAGCAGCGGGTTGAGGATCCGGTTCAGCCGGTTGTCCGGAAGTTGCCCGATCAGGGTCGCGGCCTGGTCGAAATCGCCGACCCGCGCGGCTTCGACCGCCAGGAAGAGATTGGCGATCGGCGCATTGGCTTCGAGGGTGTCGATGATCTCCGGCGCGAGGCGGGCCGCCTCTTCGTAACGGCCGTCCTCAAGCCGGAGCAGGAAAGCGCGGCGTTTCAGGGCGATGCCGGTGTCGCCGCTGGCGACCACCCGGTCCATGAAGACGCTCGCGCTGGCGACATCGCGCATCCGGTCGGCGTGGCGGCCGGCCAGGAAGGCCCCGGAGACGGACATCTCCTGGGCCGAGAGCGGCGGCGTCATGTCGACCGGCACCTGACCCGAAGCCGCGCAGGCCGACAGGCCGAACACGACCAGAAACGCCGGGCCGACCCGGCGCGGAATGGAACTGCGCGAAGCGGTATGGGGTACCGTACTCTGACGCGGGGCGGTTCGGAGCAAAGGCTCTGCCTCACATGTTCGGGTAGACCGGACCTCCCCCCCCTTCCGGAACGACCCAGTTGATGTTCTGCGTGGGATCCTTGATGTCGCACGTCTTGCAGTGAACGCAATTCTGCGCGTTGATCTGCAGCCTGGGATTCCCACCGTCGTCGTCGCGTACGATCTCATAAACGCCGGCCGGACAATAGCGCTGTTCCGGCGCGTCGTAGAGCCGCAGATTGTGATCGACCGGGATCGACGGATCCTTCAGCGTCAGATGCGCCGGCTGGTTCTCCTCATGGTTGGTGTTCGACAGGAACACCGAGGAAAGCCGGTCGAAACTGATCTTGCCGTCGGGCTTGGGGTAGCTGATCGGCTCCGCATGCGCAGCCGGCATAAGGCTCTCGTGATCGGCATGGTGGTGCAGGGTCCACGGCGCCTTGCCACCGAACAGGTAGGTGTCGACCGCCGAATAGGCGAGCCCGGCGAACAGGCCGGCGCGGAACGACGGGCGGATGTTCCGAACCTTGTACAGCTCGTCGTACACCCATGTCTTCTTGAGCATGTCCGGATAGGCCGTGGGTTCGATTCCCTGCGGCGCGTCGCCGTCCTTGAGCGCCTCGAAGATCGCTTCGGCCGCGGTCATGCCGGACTTCATGGCGTTGTGGCTGCCCTTGATCTTCGGCACGTTCAGGAAGCCCGCCGCACAACCGATGAGAGCGCCGCCGGGGAAGGTGAGCTTCGGGATCGACTGCCACCCGCCCTCGTTGATCGCGCGGGCGCCATAGGCGATCCGGCGTCCTCCCTCGAAGATCGGTCGAATCGAGGGGTGCTGCTTGAACCGCTGGAATTCGTCGAAGGGCGAGAGGTGCGGGTTCTTGTAGTCCAGACCGATGACGAAGCCGACCGCGACCTGATTATCCTCCAGGTGATACAGGAAGGACCCGCCATAGGTGTCGCCGCTCAGCGGCCAGCCCACGGTATGAACGATCCGTCCCTGCTGGTGCTTCTCCGGTTCGATCTCCCACAGCTCCTTGATGCCGATGCCGTAGGTCTGCGGGTCGCAGTCCTTGCGCAGATCGAACCTGTCCATCAGGCCCTTGGCCAGGGACCCGCGGCAGCCCTCGGCGAACAGGGTGACCTTGGCGTGCAGCTCCATGCCGGGCTGATAGGCAGCGGTCTTCTCGCCATCCTTGCCGATTCCCATATCGCCGGTGGCGACGCCCTTCACGCTTCCGTCCTCATGATAGAGGATCTCGGCGGCGGCGAATCCGGGATAGACCTCGATACCCATCGCTTCGGCCTGCTCGCCGAGCCAGCGCGCGACATTGCCCAGGCTGACGATGTAGTTGCCGTGGTTGTTCATGGTCGGCGGGGTCGGCAGACGGAACGACGAGCCCTGGGTCAGGAACAGGAACTGGTCCTCGGTCGCCGGCGTGTTCAGCGGCGCGCCCTTGTCCTTCCAGTCCGGGATCAGTTCGTCGAGAGCGCGGGTCTCGATGACCGCGCCGGAGAGGATATGGGCGCCGACCTCGGCCCCCTTCTCCAGGACGACCACCGAGAGATCGACCTCATTCTCCTGACAGAGCTGCTTCAGCCGTATCGCCGCGGACAGGCCCGCCGGGCCGCCACCGACAATGACGACATCGCATTCCATCGACTCCCGTTCCATCCTGTACTCCCGCTTCGAAGCAATGGCACACTATAACTAGTTGGCGCCGTGCGGTGGTCGCCGGCGCCTTGACCTGTCATATAACACCCATGTTCATGAGACCAGGGCCCCAGACCTTGCCACGGGTGCGGTCCGCAATCCGCCACAGGCGAAGCCGATGATCGCGGCCGATCCCAGATCAGCGGCGCACGCACTGCTCTCCTGGTATGTGGATGCGGGCGTCGACGAGGCAATACTCGCGGAACCCGTCGACCGATTGCGCCCGGCGCGGGTGTCCGCCGTCTCCGCGACCGCCGCCGCATCCGCACCCCCACCGGTGCCGCCGGCGCCGCCTCCCCGCCCGGCCGTTGCGACACCCCGGGCATCCCAGGCCGAACTGGACCGGCCCGCGGACGCGGCCCGGCAGGTCGCCCGCGCGGCGACGACCCTGGAGGATCTGAAGGCGGTCATCGAAGGGTTCGACGGTTGCGGCCTGAAGATTACCGCCACCAACACGGTGTTCGCCGATGGCGTGCCCGGGGCCGACGTCATGGTCGTCGGTGAGGCGCCGGGCGCCGACGAGGACCGCCAGGGAAAGCCTTTCGTCGGGGTCAGCGGCCAGCTCCTCGACCGGATGCTGGCGAGCATCGGGTTGTCCAGGGCGGAGACCGTCTATATCACCAACATCCTGCCCTGGCGCCCGCCGGGAAATCGTCAGCCCACCCCGGCCGAGATCGCCACCTGCATTCCCTTCGTGGAACGCCACATCGAGTTGGCGGGACCCAAGGTGCTGTTGTTTGCCGGCGGCACCTCGGCGAAGTCGCTGATGGGGCGCAAGGAGGGCATCACCCGGCTGCGCGGGACCTGGATGGACTGGCCGTTGCCCAATCTGGGAGGATCGATTCCGGCCCTGGCCACCTACCATCCGGCCTACCTCCTGAGATCTCCCGGGCAAAAATCCAGTGCTTGGAAGGACTTGCTCGCGTTGCGTCGCCGGTTGGATGAAGTCGCCAAGTCGTTGTAATTTTAACCATTAATCATGCCCTAAAGACGGTTGATTATTTCACAATTTATTCGACAAGAATTCATATTATTACGAATTGCCTCCCGAGTGGGATTTCCGCACCAGTTATCCACAGGATTGAGATGTGTATGGGGGCGACTCGTCTTGCCGCGAGACCCGAATCCGTCTAACTGGAAACCATGTCCCCGCCACAATCCCGCCACAAAGCACCGACGTTCCGTCGGCAGGTTTCTCGTCGCCTGACGGTCTTCCTGGTCGGCGCCGTGCTGTCGATCGGCCTGCCCGTCACGCCGGCGCACCGCGCCCTGGCGCAGGAAACGGCGTTGCTGCCGCCCTCGGCCCTGGATGGCGGCGCCCGTCTCGAGGCGGCCCAGCCGCTGCCGCGGGTGCTGACCCAGGAAGACGTGTCGCTCTACCGCAAGATCTTCGCGGAGCAGGAAGCCGGCCGCTGGAAGGCTGCGGACAAGCTGATTGCCAAGGTGCAGAACAAGATCCTTCTCGGTCACGTGAAGGCGCAGCGCTATCTGCATCCGACCGCCTATCGGTCGAGCTGGCCGGAGTTGCGGGACTGGCTGGCCGAATACGCCGACCTGCCCGACGCGTCGCGACTGCACCGGCTGGCGCTGCGCCGGAAGCCGGCTTCGGCGAAGGCGCCCCGCGGACCGCAACCCGGGTATCTCGGGGGCAACGGCGCCGACGCGGTCCGTGACGTCCACTTCTACGTGTCCCCGCGCAAGCGCAGCGGCGCCGAGCAGGCAGCGGTCCGACAGCTTGGCCGCGAGATCCGCAAGTTGATCCGCAAGGGGTGGCCGACCGGTGCCCTCCGCAAGCTCGATACCAAGGCGGTCCGTGACCTCCTGGATCCGGTCGAATTCGCCGAGCAGCGTGGGAAGATCGCCAAAGGGTTCTTCGTCTTTGGAAAGAACGCCGAGGCATACCGCCTCGCCGCGAAGAGCGCCGCCGAAGCCGGGCCCGAAATACCGTCCGCCTATTGGACCGCGGGTCTCGCCGCCTGGCGCCTCGGCAAGATCGAGGATGCCGAGAAGCATTTCTCCGCGCTGGCCATGTCGGAGAACGGGTCGCGGGCCCAGCGCTCCGCCGGCGCCTATTGGGCCGCCCGTGCGGCCCTGCAGCTCCGCAGGCCGGCGGACTCGACCCGCTGGCTCGCCCGCGCGGCGCAGTACCCTCTGACCTTCTACGGTCTGCTGGGACGCCGCGCGCTCGGTGTCGAGGTTCCGTTCGACTGGTCCCTGCCGGAGATCAGCGAGCGCAAGGCCCAACGGCTGCTGGCCCTCGACGGCGCGCGCCGGGCCATCGCGTTGATGCAGGTCGGTGAGAGCGGCCGGGCCGAGCGCGAGTGGCGCAAGCTGTTCCCGCGGCTCGACCGGTCCCTGCGCGAGCCGCTGATGACCATCGCCGCCCGCCACAACATGCCGGGTCTGGCGATCCGCCTCGCCGGCATCATCCGGGTCTCCACCGGCCGCGTGTACCACGCCGCGCTCTACCCGGTGCCGAGCTGGGCGCCGGCGGACGGGTTCTCGGTCGATCGGGCGCTGATCTACGGCATCATCCGCCA
Organism: Thalassobaculum sp.; assembly: GCA_048983575.1. Taxonomy (GTDB): domain Bacteria; phylum Pseudomonadota; class Alphaproteobacteria; order Thalassobaculales; family Thalassobaculaceae; genus Thalassobaculum. The sequence continues at coordinate 727,012 of JBLZTD010000001.1, forward strand.
GGAATCCGGTTTCGACCCCCGTGCCCGTTCGGGCCGAGGCGCCCGCGGACTGATGCAGCTCATGCCGCGCACCGCCGACTACATGGATTCCGACGACGATCTGGACGAACGGCACGAGCTCTACGAACCGGGCCTGAACATGCAGCTCGGGCAGCGGTATGTGAACCATCTGCTGGAGTTGGACCGGGTCGATGGCGACCTGTTCCGCCTGCTGGTCGCCTACAATGCCGGTCCGGGAAATCTCGGCCGCTGGAAGCGTGAGGTCGACTTCAAGGACGACCCGCTGCTGTTCATCGAGAGCATTCCGTCGCGCGAAACGCGGGAGTTCATCGAACGGGTCTTGTCAAACGTCTGGATCTACCGACATCGTCTGGGGCAGACCGCACCGTCCCTCGACCGCGTTGCTGCGGGCGACTGGGCGATCTACCGCGGAATCGACGACGAGACAGGATTCAAGATCCGCAATGCCCGCTTCCGGCAGCAATAGCAGCGTTCCTAGCGCCCGGCTCGACGAGAGCCGGCCCTTCATTCCCGTGAACATCGCCGTCCTGACCGTCTCCGACACGCGGACGCCCGAGACCGACCGGTCCGGCGACACGCTGGTCGAGCGGCTGACCGGCGTCGGGCATGTGCTGGCCGACCGGGCGATCGTGCCCGACGACGCGGCGGCGATCGTCGCGCGGCTCCAGACCTGGATCGCCGATGACGGGGTCGATGTCGTGATCTCGACCGGCGGGACCGGCGTCACGGGCCGCGACGTCACCCCGGAAGCGTTCGAGCAGGTTTACGAGAAGCGGATCGAGGGATTCGGCGAGGCCTTCCGCTGGATCAGTTTCCAGAAGATCGGGACCTCCGCGATGCAGAGCCGGGCGACCGCCGGCGTGGCGCGGGGCACCTATCTCTTCGCCGTGCCCGGGTCCACCGGCGCGTGCCGCGATGCCTGGGATGAGATCTTCGCCTATCAGCTCGACTTCCGGTTCCGTCCCTGCAATTTCGTCGAGATCATGCCGCGCCTGCGCGAGCACGAGATGGCGCGGGAGAAGGCCAAGGCCTGAGGCACGGTCAGTCGCCCAGCCGCTGCAGCCAGCGCGCCGGCAGGTGCAGCCGGAACAGAAAGATCCGCAGAATCCCGAAGAACATGCCCCCGGCACCCGTCGGCCAGTCCTCCGCCGCCACCCGGGCGCAGACGTCGAACACCACCATGCGCGCCAGTCCGAGGGCCCGGGCCAGCACCAGGTCCTCGCCCCGCTCCAGATCGGCGACCCCGCCGAGATGCACCAGAAACCGCCGGCGGATCACGAGACCCTGCGCGCCGGACGGGAGACCCATCCAGCGGTTCCTGAACCGGACCCGGCGCGAGGCGCCGTCGTCCCCGTCGACCGCGAGCGGGAAGAAACCGCCGCGTTCCCGGTTGCGTTCCTCGGCGGCGAAGACGATCACCGTCACATCCCATCCCCGGTCCAGCACGGTCTCCGCCCGCAGCAGCAGCAGCCACTCGGCCGTCGCGGCCTTGGCGCCGGCGGCGAGCCGGGCGCCGCGGCTTTCCGCCAGTCGGATCAGGGTCGCGCCATGGGTTTCGGCGACGGCGGCGAGATCCGTCCCGCCGTCCCGGTCGACCACGATGATTTCCAGATCGAGGCCGCGCCGCTCCGACCCGGCGAGCGCCGCGAGACAGCCGGAGAGCTGCCCGGCATCGCCGTTGGAAGCGATCACGACGGAGAGCGCCATGCGCCGGGATCCCGGCGCGCCGACCTGGGCGGCGGCATCGGTGCGCATGGCGCGTGGACGGGGTAGGTGCATCGATCAAGCCTATGGTAAGTCCGCGCGATGATAACCGATTCCCCCAACGCCGACCCTACCCGCGAGACCCTCGCCCGAGTCCTCGGCGTAGCCCCCGGGGCGATCGCCGCCGAACCGGTGGCGGGCCGGGTTCACCTCCACTGGAGGCTGGACGGTGGACGTCTGGTGCGGGTGCCGCGTCTCAGTCACCTCGGCCTGTCGCCCCGCCGCAATCTCATCTATGCCGCCGAGGCGTTCCGTCGCATGGCGCCGAGTGGGGCCGTGCCGCGCCTGCATCGGGTGCTGCGGGTATCGCCGGCGCTGCCCTGGGGGGCTCTGGTCGTCGATCACGTGGTGGGACGGGCGCCGCGCCTGCCCGACGATCTGCCGGCGTTGGGAGAGGCGCTGGCCGCCATCCACCGGTTGCCGCTGCCCTCCCGGCGCGCGCCCTTCGTCGATCCGGCGGAGCCTCTCTCCTATCTTCTCTCGGTGGCCCAAGACCAACTCGACCCGGTCCGCGAACGGCTGCCGGGCGCGGCGCTTCGGATTCTCACCGAGGAAATGCACTGGGCGGCCGACCTGATTGCCGCATCGCCGGGCCGGCCCCTCCCGTCCCTGGCGGCGGCGGACACCCACCCGGGCAATTTCCGCATCACCGAGGATGGCCGGGCGGTGCTGCTGGATGTGGAGCGGCCGGTCTATGACAGCGCCGGAGTCGATCTGGCCCATGCCTCGCTACCGACCTCGCTCTCCTGGGATTCGGCGGTGACGGGCAATGCGGAGCGCGCGGATATCGTCGCCTTCCACCGGGCCTGGCGCGGCGCCTTGCCGGATCGGCTGGCCGACGGTGTGAGGCCGTGGGTATTGCCGTACCGACGGCTGATCTGGCTCCGCACGACGAGCTGGGCCTGCGCCTGGGCGGCGCGCAACGACCTGTCGGCGGCGCTGGCGTCGCCCGACGCCGGGAGATCGGGTCTGGCACAGCGGCTTGCGCGGTTCGTCGATCCGGCGATGATGGAGCGGGCGCGGGCCGGATGGATCGGCGCCGATGCCTTCAGCGGGGAGGAACTGATCCCGTGAACGCGAAGATCGTCAATCTGCGCACGGAGCGCAAACGCCGGGACCGGTCGGCCAGATCGGACGAGGCCGCCGAGAACCGCGTCCGCCATGGCCGCACCAAGGCCGAGCGGCGGCTGGACGACGCCCGGCGGGACGCCGCCGACCGGAGCCACGAGGGCCACAGGATCGAGACCGGTCGGTCCGACCCGGAGCGAGACCGGTCCGATCGAGAGTGACCGGCGGCGCTCCGGCGCCTAGGATGTTCTTGATTCGTTCTCTGCCGACCCGTAGGCTGGACGGCATGTCCCGTCGCCGTTCCACCGCGGTCGATCCGCTCGAGATCTTCGCCGACGAGTTCGCCCAGGCGCCCTCGACCGACGCCTTCGCGGATGATTTCGGTCCGATGGCGGAGGCCGAGGAACCGGTCAAGCGGATCGAGACGCCTTACGACGCGGTCCCGGCGGCGCCCCGCAAGGGCCGCGGCGCGGTGACCAATGGGACCGGCCGCTACGAGCGCTACGCCCAGGAACGGGTGGACGACGGCTGGCAGCGATCGGTTGGGGCGGAGGACGTGGAGCCGCCCCTGCGCACTACGGTCGCCATCGACAGCAGCCGCACCGTCATCGCCCGCAATCAGTCGCCCGACGTGCCGTTCGACCGGTCGATCAACCCCTATCGCGGCTGCGAGCACGGCTGCGTGTACTGTTTCGCCCGGCCGACCCACGCCTATCTCGGCCTGTCACCGGGCCTGGACTTCGAGAGCCGGCTGTTCGCCAAGCCGGACGCCCCGGCCCTGCTGCGCAAGGAGCTGGCGCGCCGGGGATACGAATGCCAGCCGATCGCGCTCGGCACCAACACAGACCCCTACCAGCCGGTGGAGCGCGAGCGCCGGATCACCCGTGGCATCCTGGAGGTGCTGGCCGAGCACGAGCATCCGGTGACGATCGTGACCAAATCGGATCTGGTGGTCCGCGACCTGGACATCCTGGGGCCGATGGCGGCCAAGGGCCTGGCCTCGCTGTCCCTGTCGGTGACCAGCCTGGACCGGGACCTGTCCCGGCTGATGGAGCCGCGGGCGCCGACGCCGGAAAAGCGGCTGGCGGCGATCCGGGCCTGCGCCGATTCCGGGGTGCCGAGCGGCGTCCTGGTCGCGCCGATCATCCCGGCGGTCAACGACAGCGAGATTGAGGCGATCCTGGCGCGCGCCCACGAGGCCGGAGCCCGGCACGCCGCCTGGGTGCTGCTGCGTCTTCCGTTGGAGATCAAGGATCTGGTGGAGGAGTGGCTGCGCGCCCATTTCCCCGACCGTGCCGACCGGGTGCTGTCCCTCGTCCGCCAGAGCCGGGGCGGGGCGCTGTACCGGGCGGAGTGGGGCAAGCGGATGTCGGGCGAGGGACCCTATGCACACATGATCTCCCAACGGTTCCGCCGGGCCTGCCAGAAGGTCGGCATGGATCGGCGCTCGGCCGGGCTCGACACGTCCCGTTTCGTCCTACCGGGAGCGATCAGCCGCCAGATGTCGCTGTTCGACGGCTGACCGGGAAGTGCCCGCACGGGGCTGACCGGAAGGAATTCTGGTAACCAATTGATCTGTATTGTAATTTTAGGTAGCGCCTGTAGCGACGTGTGTAACCCGCGTGTAAGTTACAGCCGCAAGATATTGATATCCGGAGAGGATCTGAATGGCTCCCGCCGCGAGATCTGGTACCCGTACAAACCCATCGCGGAAACAGGGACCGACCGCCGATCTGGAACGCGCGGCCGGTGCCGATCGGGGTGCCGTGGTGTTCGGCGTCGACGAGGTCGGCCGGGGTCCGCTGGCCGGTCCCGTCGTCACCGGTGCCGCCTGGATCGACCTGGGCCGGATGCCGCCGGACGTCGCCGACCTGATCGCCGACAGCAAGGTCCTCACCGCCGAGCGGCGGGCGGCGGCACTGGCGGCCGCCGGTCCCTATGCAGTGATCGCCCTGGGCCGGGCCGAGGTCGCCGAGATCGACGCCGTGAACATCCTGACCGCCGCGCTGACCGCCATGGCCCGGGCGGTGGACGCCCTGGTGGCCGCGCTCGGCCGACGCCCGGATCTGGTGCTGGTGGATGGCAACCGGCTGCCCAAATGGCCCTGGACGGCGGAGGCGGTGGTGAAGGGGGATGCCCGCTCGATCTCCATCGCGCTCGCCGCCATCGCCGCCAAGCAGGCCCGCGACGCCGAGATGGCGGCGCTGGCCCGCCACCATCCGGGCTATGGCTGGGAGCGCAACGCGGGCTACGGCACCGCCGAACACAAGGCGGCGCTGGCGGCCCTGGGTCCGACGCCGCATCACCGTCGAAGCTTCGCGCCGGTGCGGGCGGCGTCGGCGGCCGGCACGGCCGGTTGCGACCGCGACGACCGGTAGCGGGCGACCGTATCTGTGTCGCCGCCGGGCCCTATCACAAGCCGCTACGAGACGACTCTACCACTACATATTGGGTATGCCTTATAACCCATTGAGTCTATTTAGTGAATCTGTCATGAGCGTTGACGGACTCCCGCGACCGTGAAAGTCTGAGCGTCTCCTTCTTGGCACGGACGGGGGCGAAAACGTGGGAGAGACCAAGCTGCCGGTGGGGCGAATCCTCACCGGCGACTGCGTGGAGATGCTGCGCACACTACCGGATGAGAGCGTCGACCTGGTCTTCGCCGATCCGCCCTACAACCTGCAGCTCGGCGGCGAACTCTACCGGCCCAACAACACCCGGGTCGCCGGGGTCGACGACGACTGGGACCGGTTCGTCGGCTTCGAAGCCTACGACGCCTTCACCCGCGCCTGGCTGGCGGAATGCCAGCGGGTGCTGAAGAACACCGGCACGCTCTGGGTGATCGGCAGCTACCACAACATCTTCCGGGTGGGCGCGACGCTCCAGGATCTGGGCTACTGGATCCTGAACGACGTGGTCTGGCGCAAGGCCAACCCGATGCCGAACTTCCGCGGCAAGCGCTTCACCAACGCCCACGAGACCATGATCTGGGCGGCGCGGAGCGAGAACGCGCGGAAGTACACCTTCAACTACGATGCCATGAAGGCGCTGAACGACGACCAGCAGATGCGCTCGGACTGGTTCCTGCCGATCTGCTCCGGTTCGGAGCGTCTCAAGGACGACAACGGCGACAAGGCGCATCCGACCCAGAAGCCGGAAAGCCTTCTGGCCCGCGTCCTGCTCGCCTCGACCCGGCCGGACGATGTGGTGCTCGACCCGTTCTTCGGCACCGGGACCACCGGCGCGGTCGCCAAGCGCCTCGGTCGGCGCTGGATCGGCATCGAGCGCGAGGCGAAGTACATCGCCGTCGCCAGGCAGCGGATCGCCGAGACCGAGGCGGCGGAGGATCCGATGGCCCTGGCGCTCGCCAACAAGCGCGAGCAGCCGCGGGTGCCGTTCGGCCGGCTGATCGAGGAGGGGCTGATCCGGCCCGGCGAGGTGCTGTTCGACGCGCGGCGGCGCTGGACCGCGAAGGTTCGGGCCGACGGCCACCTGATCAGCGCCGAGCATCGCGGCTCGATCCATTCCGTGGGGGCGGCCGTCCAGGGGGCGCCGGCCTGCAACGGCTGGACCTTCTGGCACGCCGAACGCAAGGGCATGCCGGTCCCGATCGACGCCTTCCGCTCGCAGATCCGCGCTGGCATGGGGGAGACGGTGGGGGTTTGAGCTAGGCCACCTGCTGATAACTCCAGTGTGTAGCCGGTCCCACTCAGTCGCATTCCGGCAGGACTAGCGACTCGGGCAATAGCGAAAACCCGTTTACGCACGCCCCTTCGAACTGGGCCGCGTCAAATATCTGGACGGCCGACAAGTCGAGAGAGGAGATTTTGGCATTGCGGAAAGAGATCCCCGTCAGATCCCTGATGTGAATCCGTGAGAATCCAGGTCCGCTTTCACCGATGGATCCAATCAAAAAATCCATGAGGGACACGAAGGGGTTCTTGCATTCGCCGAATGCAGCGTTTGAAAAATCAAGACCCTCGACGTACCAACAACCCTCTCCCTTTTCTTTCTGAGGGCACCTATTATAATTGTAATACTTGAGTGCGCAAATTCTGCTTCTCGTAAAATTCAGGCCCGAAATGTCCGTGTCCTTTATGTAAAAATCATCGATGGAACTGTTTGATATTCGCATATCACTAATTGTTGATCCTAAAATTTCTATGTTGTTGATTTCTCCATACTCGACTTTTAGGGTTTCAATATTTATTCCAACCAATGTCATATCGGCCATGTCGCTGGTGAAACTGTCGGATATCTCGCTGCGCTCGAGACGTAGATGGGCCGCAGGCGCCGGCATGCGAAGGTCATGAATTCTGATAGAGGTAACGATGGGTTCGACAGAAACATTCTCCATCAGCGTGTTCAGAGCGTTCTGCCGAACCCCTTTCGGAGCCGCATCGGAGCTTTCAAATGTCAGTTTCGGGAGCGCGTCAGCCATGCTCTGCTTCTGGTTTCGCTGAATTGAATCCCGCAATTCTTCTCGCATTATTCCATTCTGATCGATCAACAATACCAAAGTCAGAATAGCGATAACACCCGCTCCTGTGATTCCAACTAAGCTAAGTAAGAAATAAAAAATCTGGCGTGAGATATAGAATGGAATAACAAATCTTATTATTGCTAATATCGTTTCGGCAGTTGCGATATTGCCTTCACCGATATTTGAGCGAATTTTGGAGAGAGCTTCTTCAGATCTACGGGTGACATGAGGTTCTATGGTGATGTAGAGCCTATGAACCAACTTTTTAAACAGCGATACCAAAAAACTGACCATTTTCTCCCCCCAGTTCCAGCGATAAGAAAGATGATAGGCTCTGACTATTGTATTGCTGTGACCTCGTTCGGATGTCAGCGGGCATCGACGTGAGTTTCCGCACGGAAGCCGCCGCCATCTCGACGGATATGGAGACCGTTCTTCCGACTCCCCAGCTTGCCAGCCCCGCTCGTCCTGTGGACAATACGGCCCCTACCCATGGACGGGAGCCGCTTCCTTGGTCCTCACGCTGTTTCCGCCGTCCCGGTCCGATCCGACGCTGCTGCTGCCGCGCATCTACATGCGCCAGCCCCAGCGCGGCGACTGGCAGGAATGGGCCGAGCTGCGGGCGTTGAGCCGCGACTTCCTGGTACCGTGGGAACCGACCTGGCCCGAGGACGCGCTGACCCGCGCCGCCTTCCGCCGCCGGCTCGCCCGCTACGCCGACGACTGGACCCGCGACCAGAGCTACTCCTTCTTCCTGTTCCGCCGCGACGACGATGCGTTGCTCGGCGGCATCACCATCGCCAATGTGCGCCGCGGCGTCGCCCAGAGCTGCTCGTTCGGCTACTGGATGGGTAAGCCCTTCTCCCGCAACGGCTTCATGACCGAGGCGGTGCACGGCGCCTGCTGTTTCGCCTTCGACCGGCTGTCCCTGCACCGGGTCGAGGCCGCCACCCTGCCCCATAACGAGGCGAGCCAGGGCGTGCTGCGGAAATGCGGTTTCGAGGAGGAGGGCCTCGCCCGGCGCTACCTCAAGATCAACGGCAAGTGGCAGGACCACGTCCTGTTCGCGCTGCTGCGCGAGGAGTTCGACCCGACCCTGCCGCCCTCCTGACCAGCCGCCGTCCGACCCATCAGCCATGGGGCGCCGCCCGGTGCCGCCATACCCAAAAAGACAAAGACTCAATCGAGGGAGAAACGCCGTGTCCGAGCGCGAGCAATACGAGGTCTTCGCCGTCAAATACGCCCACAAGGCCGACCGCATGGCCTCGCAGAACCTGATCTTCAGCGACCTGCACGACCGTCCGATGCCGCTCGACTATTTCGTCTGGGTGATCCGCAACGAGAACCGCACCTACGTGGTCGATACCGGTTTCGGCGAGCGGGAGAGCAAGGAGCGCGGCGTGCCGCTGGAGCGGACGCCGGCGGAGGGCGTCAGGCTGCTCGGCATCGACCCGGACGCGGTCGAGGATGTGATCATCACCCACCTGCATTACGACCACGCCGGGGGCCAGGACCAGTTTCCCAACGCCACCTTCCATCTGCAGGACGGCGAGATGGCCTACGCCACCGGCCGCTGCATGTGCTTCGAGCCGATCCGCCGGCCCTTCGACGTCGAGCACGTGACCGACATGGTGCGCAACGTCTATGGCGGGCGGGTCAGGTTCCACGACGGCGATGCCGAGCTGGCGCCGGGCGTGTCGATCCACCGGATCGGCGGCCATTCGGCCGGGCTGATGTGCGTGCGGGTCTGGACCAAGCGCGGCTGGGTCGTGCTGGCCTCCGACTGCGCCCATTTCTACATGAACATCGAGCAGCGCACGCCGTTCATCATCTGCTACAATCTCGGCGAGATGATGAACGGTTTCAATACGTTGGAGATGCTGGCCGACAGCCCGGACCATGTGGTGCCGGGGCACGATCCGCTGGTGATGCAGTACTATCCGGCGCCCTCGCCGGATCTTGACGGGGCCGTGGTCCGGCTCGACGAGATGCCGAACAAGGGGTGAGGGGCGGCCGCCGCCTCCTCCGTCTCTCTCTGCTCTCTTTACTCCCCGGCCTTGGGCCGGGGCAAGGCCAGGGCTGCGCGGCCGGTGCCGATATGGACGACCGTCGACGGGTCGGACGTCTCACCCCGGAACAGGTCCGGGGAGTGCAGAGGGGAAATGAGAGAGCGGTTAAAGCACATTACATGAAGCTGTAGGGATCCACGTCGACCTGAAGCCGCACCGACGTCTCCAGCTTGATCGGCGTGAGCCAATCGCGGAGCACCTGCTGGATGTTCACCTGCCGGCCGGTCTTCACCAGCAGGCGGCGGCGGTGGCGGCCGCGCAGCATGGTGATCGGGGCGGGGGCCGGGCCGAGGATGTCGACGCCCTGCAGGCGCGGGGCCGCCCGGGCGACGATTCGCGCCGCGGCGTCCGCCCGGGTCGCGTCCGGGGCGGAGATGACGATTCCGGCGAGCCGTCCGTAGGGCGGCATGCCCGCCGCCTTGCGCTGCTCGATCTCGGATTCGAGAAACGCGTCGCGGTCGCCGGCCGCCAGCGCCTGCATCACCGGAGTTTCGGGCGCGTGGGTCTGCATCAGGACCTTTCCCGGCCGCTCGGCCCGTCCCGCGCGTCCCGCCACCTGATGCAGGAGCTGGTAGGTCCGCTCCGAGGCCCGCAGGTCCCCGCCGGCGAGGCCGAGATCGGCATCGACCACGCCGACCAGGGTGAGCCAGGGGAAGTTGTGGCCCTTGGCGACGACCTGGGTACCGATGATGATGTCGATCTCCCGGGCCCGCACGGCGCGCACGAACTCCGCCGCCTTGTCCGGTCCGGTCAGCGTGTCCGAGGAGGCGAGCTGGAAGCGGGCGTCGGGGAAGCGGGTCAGCACCTCCTCGGCCAGCCGCTCGACGCCGGGACCGCTGGCGACGAAGCTGTCCTCCGCCTCGCAGGACGGGCAGGCCTTCGGCAGCCGGCCGCTGAAGCCGCAATGGTGACAGACCAGCCGCCCGAGCAGGCGGTGCTCGACCAGCCAGGCGGTGCAGTTCGGACATTCCAGACGATGGCCGCAGGCCCGGCAGAGGGTCAGCGGCGCGTAGCCCCGGCGGTTCAGGAACAGCATCGCCTGCTCGCCCTCTGCCAGGGTCCGCTCCACCGCTGCCACCAGCGGCGGCGATAGAAACGTCCCGCGGTCGGGCGCATGCTTTCTGAGGTCGATCAGCGACACCTCGGGCAGGGTGGCGGAGCCGGGCCGGGCGGTGAGGTGGACCGCGCCGTAGCGGCCCTGGCGCACGTTCTCCACGGTCTCCAGGCTCGGCGTCGCGCTGACCAGGGCGATCGGTATGCCTTCCAGCCGGGCGCGGACCACGGCCATGTCGCGGGCGTGATAGGCGACCCCATCCTCCTGCTTGTAGGCCGATTCGTGCTCCTCATCGACCACGATCAGCCCCAGTTCGGCGAAGGGCAGGAACAGGGCCGAGCGCGCGCCGACCAGCACCCGCACCGTGCCCTCGGCCACCGCCCGCCAGGTTTCGCGCCGCACCCTGGGCTTCAGATCCGAGTGCCAGACGGCTGGTTCGACACCGAAACGATCCTCGAATCGCTCCAGCCACTCGGCCGACAGGGCGATTTCCGGCAGCAGCACCAGCGCCTGTTTTCCGGCGGCCAACGCGGCGGCGATCGCCTCGAAATACACTTCCGTCTTGCCCGACCCGGTGATGCCGTCGACGGCGGTGACCGAAAAGGCGTGGGCGGCGACCCGCTCCCCCAGCGTATCGGCTGCCACCTGCTGTTCGCCGCTCAGAACCGGGCCGTCCCGCGTGCCGTCGGGGACCTCGAAGGGCGGGGCCGGGGCGACCGTGTGCGGTTCGACCATGCCGGCCTCGATCATGCCCTTGATCACCGACGGGCCGACCCCGGCCTCCCGGGCGAGATCCTTGTGATCCAGGGCCGGGCCGTCGCCCAGCACCGACAGCACCCTGCGGCGCGCCGGGGTCAGCCGTGCCTGGCCCGTCCAGTCGGCCTCCGGGCGGGCGGTATGCACGACGGTCGGGGTCGGCGGCTCGAAGGCCGAGGGCGTGCTGATCGCCATTCGGACCACCGCGCCGCGCGGCGCCAGGGTCCAGGCGGCGGTCCAGTCGACCAGATCGATCACCGTCTTCGGCAGCCGGGGCGTGTCGAGGCGCCGGATGACCGCCCGCAGCCGTTCCTCAGCAACGGACTCGTCGCCGCCGGGGCCGAGAACGACGCCGATCATGCGGCGCTGGCCGAGCGGGACCTCGACGACGTCTCCGCACTCCAACGCCAAAGCCGGATCGGCCTTGTAGTCGTAGGCCGCGTCCAGCGGCAGCGGCAGCAGCACGCTCACGCGGTCGAACGGGTCATGGAAGGACAGCAGGTCGGTCACGATGGGTCCGGTGCGGATCGGGCGGATGGAAGGCGCGCTCATGCCAGCGCGGTGCCGCGAGTGTGGCCTCCCGACGCGGCGGCGACAACGCGCGCCTGCGATCGTCGGGCGAGACCAGGCTCCCCGGTGGCCTCCCCAGTGGCCGCACCCTTGGGGATAGGGTAGACTCCGGGAAGCGACTCGCGTACGCCTCCGCCAACTGCCGAACACGGAGACGAGCCCCATGAAGTTCTTCATCGACACCGCCGATGTCGCCGAGATTCGCGACCTGGCATCGACCGGCATGGTCGACGGCGTCACCACCAACCCGTCCCTGATCGCCAAGTCCGGCCGGCCGATCGCCGAAGTGATCGCCGAGATCTGCGACGTGGTCGACGGGCCGGTCTCCGCCGAGGTCACTGCGACCGAGCACGAGGCCATGCTGCGGGAGGGCCGCTACCTGCGGACCATCGCCGACAACATCGCGGTCAAGGTGCCGCTGACGGTCGATGGTCTGAAGACCTGCAAGGTGCTCGCCGACGAGGGCACGCCGGTCAACGTCACCCTGTGCTTCTCCCCGGCCCAGGCGCTGCTGGCGGCCAAGGCCGGTGCCGCCTTCATCTCGCCCTTCGTCGGCCGGCTCGACGATATCGGATCCGAGGGCATGGGCCTGATCGCGGAGATCGTCGAGATCTACGGCGCCTACGATTTCGCCACCGAGATTCTCGTCGCGTCGGTGCGGGGACCGCACCATGTGGTGGAGGCAGCCAAGCTCGGTGCCGACGTCTCGACCCTGCCGCCGGCGGTGCTGCGGGCCATGTACAAGCATCCGCTGACCGACAAGGGCCTGGACGCCTTCCTGGCGGACTGGGCCAAGACCGGACAGTCGATCCTCGCGCCGGAGAGCGACGCCGCATGACCGAGAAGGGACCCGCTCCGACTCCGACAGCCGGCAAGCCCCGTTCGGGCGAGATGCGCGCGCTGACGGCCGACCGGGTCGCTGCGTATCTGCGAGAGAATCCGGACTTCCTCAACGCGCATCCGGAGCTTCTGGCGGTCCTGGTGCCGCCCGGCCAGTCCGAGGGCAATGTCGTCGATTTCCAGCAGGCGATGGTGACGCGCCTGCGCGAGGAGAACGACAAGCTTCGGAGCGCCCAGGACTATCTCGTCACGACGGCGCGCAACAACCAGTCGATCCAGGCCCGGGTCCACGATTCGGTCCTGGCAATCCTGCGCGCCTCCAGCTTCGAGACCATGATCCAGACGGTCACGGCGGACCTCGCCGTCCTGCTGGATGTCGATGCGGTGACCATCGGGGTCGAGACCGGCGACGTGCCAATCCCGAAAGCCTACGCGGCGGGCATCCGGGCCCTGCCCAACGGGGCGGTGGACAGCATGTTGGGGCCGAACCGCGACGTGCTGCTCTGCGCCGATATCAACGGCGATCCGCGGCTGTTCCATTCGGCCGCCGGCCTGGTGCGCAGCCAGGCACTGTGCCGGCTGCGGGCGTCGAGCCAGGCGCCCGTCGGCCTGCTGGCCCTCGGATCGCGCCGTCCGGACGCGTTTCAGCCGGGCCAGGGCACCGAGCTGCTCGGTTTCCTCGCCCGGGCGCTCGAGAGCATGATCCGACAGTGGCTTCACCTGCCCAGCTAGACCGGAGCGGGGCGACCGCGACCGAAACCGACGCGCTGGAGCCGCTGATCGCCGCTTGGCGGGACTGGCTCCGGGTCGAGAAGCGGATGTCGCCGCATACCCTCGCCGCCTACGACCACGATCTCGGTACCTTCCTCGCCTTTCTGGCCCGCCACCTGGGCGGCCCGGCGACGCCGGGCGAGCTGTCCCGGCTGGGGCCGGCCGATTTCCGCGCCTGGCTGGCTGAGCGGGCGATGCGGGATCTGTCCAAGACCTCGACCGCGCGGGCGCTGTCGGTGGTGCGGGGATTCTTCCGGTTCCTCGAACGGCGGGGCGCCGTGTCCAATGCCGCGATCGGCGGCGTGCGCGGCCCGCGCGTGCCGCGTTCGGTGCCGAAGGCGCTCACGGTCGGCGAAGCGGCGGATGCGCTGGAGAGTGTGGGCGATCTGGAGGACGAACCCTGGGTGGCCGCGCGGGACGCCGCCGTGGTGGCGCTGCTCTACGGCTGCGGCCTGCGCATCGGCGAGGCGCTCGGCCTGGACCGCTCCGCGGCGCCGCTGGCCGATACCCTGACGATCACCGGCAAGGGCAATAAGACCCGCCTGGTGCCGGTCCTGCCGGTGGTGCGCCAGGCGGTCGATACGTACCTGAAACAGGTGCCCTTCGCCCTGGCGCCGGACGGGCCGCTATTCGTCGGGGTGAAGGGCAAACGGCTCAGCTCGCGGCGGGTCCAGGAGCGGCTCCAGGTGCTGCGCGGCTATCTCGGCCTGCCGGAGAGCGCCACGCCCCACGCGCTGCGCCATTCCTTCGCCACCCATCTGCTGGCCGGGGGCGGCGACCTCCGGGCGATCCAGGAGTTGCTCGGCCACGCCTCGCTGTCGACCACCCAGCGCTATACGGACGTGGACGCCAAGCGCCTGATGGACATCCACCGCTCGGCCCATCCCCGCGACCGGCGGTAGCCCCGGTACAAGGCCGGGGAGTGTTCAACTCTTGCGGCAACAAAGGAAAAGGGCGCCGGATGTCTCCGACGCCCCGCCGCAGTTTCTGAAGCCGATCTCAGATGTGGATCGGCCGGCCGTCGACGGCGAGCGCCGCTTCCTTGACCGCCTCGCTCAGGGTCGGGTGGCCGTGGCAGGTGCGGGCGACGTCCTCGGACGAGCCGCCGAACTCCATCACCGCGCAGATCTCGTGGATCAGCGTGCCCGCGTCGGGGCCGATGATGTGGGCGCCGAGCACCCGGTCGGTCGTCTTGTCGGCCAGGATCTTCACCTGACCTTCGCTGTCCATGTTGGCGCGCGCGCGGCTGTTGGCCGAGAACGGGAAGACGCCCTTGCGGTACGCGATTCCGGCTTCCTTCAGCTGCTCCTCGGTCTGGCCGACCGAGGCCACTTCCGGCCAAGTGTAGACGATGTTCGGCACCAGATTGTAGTCCACATGGGCGGACTGGCCCGCCATGATCTCGGCCGCGGCGACGCCGTCCTCCTCGGCCTTGTGGGCCAGCATCGGGCCCGGGATCGCGTCGCCGATGGCGTAGATGCCCTCGACATTGGTCTGGTAGTCCTCGTCGACCTGGATGAAGCCGCGCTTGTCGCGCTCGACGCCCAGCTCGTCCAGGCCGAGGCCGTCCACGTAGGGGCGGCGGCCGATCGAGACCAGCACCACGTCGCCTTTCAGCTCCTCGGCCTCGCCGCCCGCGGCGGGCTCCAGGGTCAGGGTGACCTGGGTCTTGGTGGTCTTCGCACCGGTGACCTTGGTCGAGAGCTTGAACTCGATGCCCTGCTTCTCGAGCACGCGCTTGAAGCGCTTGCCGATATCCAGATCCATGGTCGGCACGATGCGGTCCAGGAACTCGACCACGGTGACCTGCGCGCCGAACCGCTTCCAGACCGAGCCCATCTCCAGGCCGATCACGCCGCCGCCGACCACGATCAGATGCTTGGGCACCTTGGGCAGGTCGAGCGCACCGGTGGAGGTGACGATCTGCTTCTCGTCGATCTCCACGCCCGGCAGCGGGGTCGATTCGGAGCCGGTGGCGATCAGGATCCGGTCGCAGTCGACCGTCTGCTTCTTGCCCTTGGCCGGGGTGACCTCGACCTTCCCGGGGGCGGCGATCTTGCCGGTGCCCTGGATCCAGTCGACCTTGTTCTTCTTGAACAGGAAGCCGATGCCGTCCGTCAGGCCGGTGACGATCTCGGTCTTCTTCTCCATGAGCTTCTTGACGTTCAGCTTCGGGGCCGAGACCTCGATGCCGAAATCGCCGAGATGATGCTCCGCCTCGGCGTACTTCTCCGACGCGTTCAGCAGCGCCTTGGACGGGATGCAGCCAACGTTGAGGCAGGTGCCGCCGAGCGCGCCGCGTTTCTCGACGCAGGCGGTCTTCAGGCCGAGCTGGGCGGCGCGGATGGCGGCGACATAGCCACCCGGCCCACCGCCGATGACCACGAGATCGTACTTGTCAGCCATGGGATCTCCAAACGGGCTGGTTGGCTTACAGGTCGAGCAGCAGGCGGCGCGGATCCTCGATCGCGTCCTTGACCTTGACCAGGAAGGTCACCGCCTCGCGGCCGTCGACGATCCGGTGATCGTAGCTCAGCGCCAGATACATCATCGGCCGAATCTCGACCGAATTGCCGACGGCCATCGGCCGCGGCTGGATCTTGTGCATGCCGAGGATGCCCGACTGCGGGGGATTGAGGATCGGCGTCGACATCAGCGAGCCGTAGACGCCGCCGTTCGAGATCGTGAAGGTGCCGCCCTGCATCTCCGCCAGGGACAGCTTGCCGTCCCGCGCCTTGACGCCGAGCTCGTTGATCGCTTTCTCGACGCCGGCGAAGGAGAGCTGGTCGGCATCGCGCACGATCGGCACCACCAGGCCCGAGGGCGTGCCGACGGCGACGCCGATGTCGAAGAAGTTCTTGTAGACAATCTCGTCGCCGTAGATCTCGGCGTTGACCGCCGGCAGCTCCTGCAGCGCGGCGAGGCAGGCCTTCACGAAGAAGCTCATGAAGCCGAGCTTCACACCGTGCTTCTTCTCGAAGCCGTCCTTGTACTCGTTGCGCAGCGCCATGACGTTGGTCATGTCCACCTCATTGAAGGTGGTGAGCATCGCGGCGGTGTTCTGGGCGTCCTTGAGGCGTCGGGCGATGGCCTGGCGCAGGCGGGTCATCTTCACCCGCTCCTCGCGCGGATCCTCCGGGCGCGGCGGCAGGGGGCCGGACGGCGCGGCGGCACCGCCGGCGGGCGGGGCGGCGCTGTAGGAACGCTTGGCGCTCCCGGCCTCGATCGCCTTCTGCACGTCCTCTTTCACCAGGCGGCCGTCCTTGCCGGTCGGCTTGATCTTCGAGGGATCGAGATCGTTCTCGTCGACCAGCTTGCGCACGGCCGGCGACATCGTCTTGACCTCGTAGCTGCCGCCGGACGCGGCGGCCGGCGCCGGCTTCGGCGCCTCTTTCGGAGCTTCCTTGGGGGCTTCCTTGGGGGCTTCGGCCTTCTTCTCTTCCTTCGGCGCGTCCTGCTTGGTCGGAGCCGCTTCCTTCTTCGGCTCCTCCTTCTTCGGGGCGGCGCTGGCGCTTTCGTCGATGGCGCCGAGCAGGGCGCCGACCTCGACCTCGGCGCCTTCCTCGGCGATGATTTCGGTCAGGACGCCGGCGGCCGGCGCGTTGACCTCGAGCGTGACCTTGTCGGTCTCAAGCTCGACCAGCGGCTCGTCGGCCGCGACCGCGTCGCCCTTGGCCTTCATCCATTTCGCGACCGTCGCTTCGGAGACGGACTCCCCGAGTGCCGGAACCTTGATCTCCGTGGCCATGCTCTAGGTCCTCTTCTGCTTTCCGTCATGCGGCGGCGGACCCGCCCGGGGTCCGCCGTGTTGCGTTACAGTCTGTGTCGGCGTCCTGGCGTACTCCGCTATTCGGCCGCCATCCGCCCCTTGCTCGCGACGTCCACGGTCAGCGCCTCGTCGACCAGCGCCGCCTGCTCGCGGGCATGGCGGCCGGCATTGCCCGTCGCCGGCGAGGCGGCCTCGCGGCGACCGACGTAGCGCGGGCGCTTGCAGGCGCCGTCCAGCTCGATCAGCACGTCCTCCAGCCGTCGGTCGACGAAGGTCCAGGGACCCATATTGGCCGGCTCCTCCTGGCACCAGACCACCTCGGCCTGGGGGAAGCGCGACAGTTCCTGCAGGAGCGCCTTGCGCGGGAACGGGTACATCTGTTCGAGACGCAGGAAGAACACATCCTTGATGCCCCGCTTCTCCCGCTCCTCGTACAGGTCGTAGTAGACCTTGCCCGAGCAGATCACGACGCGCTTGACGTCCTTGTCGTCGCAGAGCTGCTCGTTGTCGTACAGCACGCGGTGGAACGTGGTGTCGCGGCCCATCTCCTCGAGCTTGGACACCGCCAGCTTGTGGCGCAGCAGGGACTTCGGCGTGAAGATGATCAGCGGCTTGCGGAAGTCCCGCTGCAGCTGGCGCCGGAGCACGTGGAAGTAGTTCGCGGGCGTGGTGCAGTTCACCACCTGCATATTGTCCTCGCCGCAGAGCTGCAGGTAACGCTCGATCCGGGCGGAGGAGTGTTCCGGGCCCTGGCCCTCGTAGCCGTGCGGCAGCAGCATCACCAGGCCCGACATGCGCAGCCACTTCGCCTCACCGGACGAGACGAACTGATCCATGATCACCTGGGCGCCGTTGGCGAAGTCGCCGAACTGCGCTTCCCAGCAGACCAGGGCGTTCGGCTCGGCCTGACTGTAGCCGTATTCAAAGCCGAGCACCCCCGCCTCCGAGAGCGGGCTGTCGATCACCTCGTAGAACGCCTGCTTGTCCTGGATGTTGTTCAGCGGGACGAAGCGTTCCTCGGTTTCCTGATCGATATAGACGGAATGCCGCTGGGAGAAGGTTCCGCGCTGGCTGTCCTGGCCGGACAGACGCACCGGGAAGCCCTCGGTCAGCAGCGTGGCGAAACCGAGCGCCTCGCCGGTCGACCAGTCGATCCCCTCGCCGCTCTCGATCGCCTTCTTGCGGGCCGAGACGAAGCGGTTGAGCTTGCTGTTGAGGTTGAAACCCTCGGGCACCTCGCAGAGCTTCAGGCCGATGCGTTTCAGCTCGTCCATGTCGACGCCGGTGCTGCCGCGCCGCGCGTCGCCCGAGGCGACCTTCAGGCCGGACCACTTGCCTTCCAGCCAGTCGGCCTTGTTCGGCTTGTAGGACAGGCCGGCCTCGAACTCGTCGGCGAGATAGGCGTTCTCGTCGGAGAGGATCTTGTCCGCCTCGTCCTGGGTCAGCGTGCCTTCGGAGACCAGCTTCTCGGCATACAGCTCGCGGGTCGTCTTGTGGTCGGTGATCTTCTTGTACATGAGCGGTTGGGTGAACCGCGGCTCGTCGCCCTCGTTATGTCCGAAGCGGCGGTAGCAGATCAGGTCGATCACGACATCTGTGTTGAATTCCTGGCGGAACTCGGCGGCGATCCGCGCCACATGCACCGACGCTTCCGGATCGTCGCTGTTCACGTGGAAGATCGGCGCCATCACCATCTTGGCGACGTCGGTCGGATAGGGCGAGGACCGCGAGTAGTGCGGGCTCGTCGTGAAGCCGATCTGGTTGTTCACCACGATGTGGATGGTGCCGCCGGTCTTGTAGCCGCGCAGGCCGGAGAAATCGAAGGTCTCCGCCACCACGCCCTGGCCGGCGAAGGCGGCGTCGCCGTGCAGCAGGATGCCCATGACCTTCTTGTGGTCCCTGTCCGCACGCTGCTGCTGCTTCGCGCGGACGCGGCCGAGCACCACGGGGTTCACGATCTCGAGGTGGGACGGGTTGGCGTTCAGGGTCAGGTGGACGTTGGCGCCGTCGAACTCGCGGTCGGCCGAGACGCCCATGTGATACTTCACGTCGCCGGACCCGCCGGCATCCTCGGGATTCGCCGGGTTGCCCAGGAACTCGGAGATGATCGCGCGGAACGGCTTGCTCATGAAGTTGCAGAGCACGCTCAGGCGGCCGCGGTGCGGCATGCCGAGCACCACCTCCTCGAGGCCCAGTTGGCTGCCGCGCTTGAGGATCTGTTCGAGCGCCGGAATCAGGGTCTCGCCGCCATCCAGGCCGAAGCGCTTGGTGCCGACATACTTGACCGCGAGAAACTTCTCGAAACTCTCCGCCGCGGTCAGCCGCTCCAGGATGGTGCGCTTGCCCAGGGGCGTGAAATCGGTCTGGTTGCGGATCTGCTCGATCCGCTCCTGGATCCAGGCCTTCTGGGCCGGATCCTGGATGTGCATGAACTCGACGCCGATCGACCCGCAATAGGTCTTCTCCAGCACGTCCATGATCTCGCGCAGGGTGGCGGTCTCGAGGCCGAGGACGTGGTTGATGAAGATCGGCCGGTCCCAGTCGGCGTCGGTGAATCCGTAGCTCTCCGGATCGAGTTCCGGATGCGGGGTCGGCGCCTCCAGGCCGAGCGGGTCGAGCTTCGCCTTCAGGTGGCCGCGGATCCGGTAGGCGCGGATCAGCATGATCGCCCGCAGCGAATCGAGCGTCGCGGCCCGGACGTCCTCGCCGGACAGGGCGGTCGCATCGGCCTTCTTGCCGGGCGCCTTGGGAGCCGCATCGGGGTCGACCGCGCCGATGATCCTGGTCGTTCGGGCGGCGAAGCTCGGGCCGCGGGCATCGGCGGTCGCCGCGTCCACGTCGTCGGTCAGACCATCGAAATAGCCGCGCCAGCTTTCATCGACCGAAGACGGATTCTCCAGGTATCGCGCGAAAAGTTCCGCCATGAACGGCGCGTTGGCACCGTTCAGAAAGGTGTAGTCCTGATAGTCCATGGACATTTGCGTTCACCGCCTCTGCGCTCGCCGTGGAGCCGGCCCCCGCTCCGGCGGCCCCACCTGCCGGTATCGCCCGGCTCCGTCCTGCCACTACACCAAATGAATAGTTAACATTCAGTGAGAATTTAATCGTCTCGCGATCTCCCCGATGGATCAAGGGCGGGGGAGGCCGGAGACCGGGACGGGGCCATGGCGAGCCCCGTCCCGTCTTTGTGATGGTCAGCCGCCCATCGCCGCGACCATGGTCTCGCCGAGCGCCGCCGGGCTGTCCGACACCTTGATCCCGGCCGACTTCATGGCCTCGATCTTGTCGCCGGCACCGCCCTTGCCGCCGGCGATGATGGCGCCGGCGTGGCCCATGCGGCGGCCCGGCGGGGCCGTCACACCGGCGATGAAGCCGGCGACCGGCTTCTTCTTCTTGTTCGACTTCAGGAACTCGGCCGCCTCTTCCTCGGCCGAACCGCCGATCTCGCCGATCATGATGATGCCCTGGGTCTCGTCGTCGTCCAGGAACATCTCCAGCACGTCGATGAAGCTGGTGCCGTTGACCGGGTCGCCGCCGATGCCGACGCAGGTCGACTGGCCGAGGCCGGCCGCCGTGGTCTGCGCCACCGCCTCGTAGGTCAGCGTGCCCGACTTCGACACGATGCCGATCTTGCCTCGCTTGTGGATGTGACCCGGCATGATGCCGATCTTGCAGGCGTCCGGCGTGATCACGCCCGGGCAGTTCGGGCCGATCAGACGGGTCTTGGTGCCGGTCAGCGCCCGCTTCACCTTGATCATGTCCATCACCGGAATGCCCTCGGTGATGCAGATCACCAGCGGCAGTTCGGCGTCGATCGCCTCCAGAATGGAATCGGCCGCGAAAGGCGGCGGAACGTAGATCACGCTGGCATTGGCGCCGGTCTTGTTGACCGCGTCCTCGACCGTGTCGAAGACCGGCAGGTCGAGATGGGTCTGGCCGCCCTTACCGGGGGTGACGCCGCCGACCATCTTGGTGCCGTACTTGATCGCCTGCTCGCTGTGGAAGGTGCCCTGGCTGCCGGTGAATCCCTGGCAGATGACCTTCGTGTTCTCGTCGATAAGAACGGCCATTACGCGGCCTCCTTCACGGCTTTGACGATTTTCTGGGCGGCGTCGCCGAGGTTGTCGGCGGAGACGATTGGCAGGCCGCTATCCGCCAGGATCTGCTTGCCGAGCTCCACGTTGGTTCCCTCGAGGCGGACCACGAGCGGCACGTGCAGGCTGACTTCCTTGGCCGCGGCGACCACGCCCTCGGCGATGACGTCGCAGCGCATGATGCCGCCGAAGATGTTGACCAGAATGCCTTCGACGTTCTTGTCGGACAGGATGATCTTGAAGGCCGCGGTCACCCGCTCCTTCGTCGCCCCGCCGCCGACATCCAGGAAGTTGGCCGGCTCGCCGCCGTATAGCTTGATGATGTCCATGGTGGCCATCGCCAGGCCGGCGCCGTTCACCATGCAGCCGATCGAGCCGTCGAGCTTCACGTAGTTCAGCTCGTACTTGCCCGCCTCGAGCTCCATCGGATCCTCTTCGTCCTCGTCGCGCATCTCGGCGACGTCCTTGTGACGGTAGAGGGCGTTGTCGTCGAAGTTCATCTTCGCATCGAGGGCGATCAGGTCGCCCGCGCCGGTGACCACCAGCGGATTGATCTCCATGAGCGACGCGTCGAGGCCGGTGAAGGCGTCGTACAGGCCGGTCAGGAATTTGACCGCCGCGCCGATCTGCTTGCCTTCCAGGCCCAGCGCGAAGGCGATGCGCCGGGCGTAGTGGCCGGACATGCCGGTCACCGGGTCGATCGCCACGGTCAGGATCTTCTCCGGGGTCTTCTCGGCCACCTCTTCGATGTCCATGCCGCCTTCGGTCGAGGCGATCACGGTCACCCGCGAGGTCGACCGGTCGACCAGCAGGGAGAGGTACAGTTCGCGGGCGATGTCGGAGCCGTCCTCGACATAGACGCGCTTGACCTCTTTGCCTTCCGGGCCGGTCTGGTGCGTGACCAGGGTCATGCCCAGCATCCGCTCGGCCTCGGCCCGGACGTCGTCGATCGACTTCACGACCTTGACGCCGCCACCCTTGCCGCGGCCGCCCGCATGGATCTGCGCCTTGACGACCCAGACGGGTCCGCCGAGCTCCTCGGCGACCTTCACGGCCTCGTCCGGGGTGAAGGCCACCCCGCCCTTCGGCACGGCGACGCCGTATTTCGCCAAGAGCGTCTTGGCCTGATACTCATGAATGTTCATCGTTCCCCGCTCCGTACGGTGCGAACGCGCTTACCCGTCAATCGGGCAGGCCCGCGGCGACTTCGTTGAGGGTTTTGACGGCGTTGACCGAGTTGTCGAACATCGTCTTCTCGTCGTCGTTCAGTTCGATCTCGACGATCTTCTCCACGCCGTCCGCGCCGAGCACGACCGGCACGCCGACATAGAGGCCGTTCAACCCGTACTGGCCGTCCACATAGGCGGCGCAGGGCAGAACCCGCTTCTTGTCCTTCAGGTAGGACTCGGCCATGACGATCGCCGAGCTGGCCGGCGCGTAGAATGCGGAACCGGTCTTCAGCAGGCCGACGATCTCGGCGCCGCCGTCGCGGGTGCGCTGGACGATCTGGTCGATCTTCTCCTGGGTCGACCAGCCCATCTTGATCAGATCGGGGACCGGGATGCCGGCGACGGTGGAGTAGCGGATGAGCGGCACCATGGTATCGCCGTGGCCGCCGAGCACGAAGGCGGTGACGTCTTCGACCGACACGCCGAACTCTTCGGCCAGGAAGTAGCGGAAGCGGGCGCTGTCGAGCACGCCGGCCATGCCGACGACCTTGTTCTTCGGCAGGCCGCTGTACTTCTGGAGCAGGCCGACCATGACGTCGAGCGGGTTGGTGATGCAGATCACGAACGCGTCCGGGCAGTTGGCCTTGATGCCCTCGCCGACCGCCTTCATCACCTTGGCGTTGGTGCCGATCAGATCGTCGCGGCTCATGCCCGGCTTGCGCGGGATGCCGGCGGTCACGATGACCACGTCCGCCCCGGCGATGGCCGAATAGTCGCTGGCACCGGCGAGAACCGCATCGAAGCCTTCGACCGGTGAGGCTTCGGCGATGTCCAGCGCCTTGCCCTGCGGCACGCCATCGACGATGTCGAACAGCACGACGTCACCGAGATCCTTGAGGCCGGCGAGAAGTGCCAGCGTGCCACCGATATTCCCCGCGCCCACGAGCGCGATCTTGTTGCGAGCCATGATTTCCCCTGTCGCAAGCGTTGGCCTGGACATCCCGCGCTGCCGGCGGCTGAGGCGGCCGGCGACGGCCCGAGATATGTGCGATGCGGCATAGCGCGTTTCCGTGGCGCGGGCAACCGCGTGTGGTGCCGAATTGTGAATGCCGAACTCTTCCCGTCGGGCGGGAGTTGTTGGATTCCGGATTCTCCACCGGTTGACTCAGATCAACACAATTCAGACGTGTGGCTCGTAATCTACGAAATGTCGGGTTCGGCGCTCTCGATCGGGTCATGTCACCGATCTCGGACGTCCGGCGCAGAATCCGTCGCGGGGGGTGCGAAGCTTCACGGGAGAGCACCATGACCAAGCAGGCGAAACAGACCACCAAGCCGACCGAGACCACCGGTACCGCGCAGGCCGCGCCCGACGCGGTCAGGGAGGACGTCGCGGCGGCCGAAGAGACGGTGAAGCAGGTTTCCCGTCAGGCCACGGAGACCCTTCGGCACATGGCCGAAGCCAACGGCTGGACCGAGACGGCGGACAAGCAGGCGGCGACCTTCTCCGCGTTCCAGGGCCCCCTTGTCGAGGCCGCTTCCCAGGCCTTCGGTCGCTATGTCGAGGGGATGGCCGAACTGAACCAGGAAATGACGCGGTTCGTCGCCGAGCGGCTGCGGTACGACGCCGAATTCGGCCATGCCCTGACCGGATGCCACAGCTTCGCCAAGGCGGCGGAGATGCAGCAGGAATGGATCAAGAAGGCGGCCGAGGACTACGCGAGCGAGGCCAGGAAGCTAGGCGAGATCGGGCAGAAGATCGTCGCCGACGGCACGGGCCCGTCGTCCAACGCCTGACCGCCCGCGGGACGGCAACGCTTGATCCGGCCGGCGCTCTTGGGGCAGGACATGGTTCCATGTCAGAAAACGCGCCCGGGGCGCCGGCCCCCAAGATCGATGTTGTCTCCTCCACAAGCGCTCGGGAGACCGCGGCCATCGCAGAGCGTGGGGCCGACCCGGTTCTGCAGGTCGGCTCCCGTGTCGAAATCGTCGACCGCGCCGATGCCAGTTGGCGCAACAGGATGGCCGGCCGGGACTTCACGGGGCTCGACATTGCGGAGGGGGACGGGGTCGATGTGGTCGGCGACCTCTGCTGGCCGTTCGAGCGTCTCGACGCGGTCCTGGACGGCCGCCGTTTCGGGCTGATTCTGTGCCAGCACGTGCTCGAGCATGTGCGCCGGCCTTTCGAGGCCGCGGAGAATCTCACACGGCTGCTTGCACCCGGCGGCACGCTCTACGTTGCCGTGCCCTGGGTCCAGGCCTTTCACGGCTATCCCAACGACTACTGGCGCTTTTCCTTCCACGGCCTTCTGGAACTGTTCCCCGAGCTGACGCCGGTCGACATGTACTACAGCGCCACCGGCTCGGGCCTGGACGCGGCTTACAAGATCACCGTCGACGGCGGGATCGATCTTTCGCGGACCCCGTTCGAAATCGAGGGCCGGCTGTTCGAGACCGTCTTCGAGCAGGATGCCAATCTGGCCATGCTGCGCCGTCAGGCGCAGCAGCCGAAGCTGCCGATCGCCCGGCGTTACCTGCCGGCGCTGTTCGTGAACGCGGTGTTCGAGAGCCGCCGGGTCGAACCCTGAGCGGACCGAAGCCTGAACCGAAACGGGCCGGCGCGCGAAGAGCGGCACCGGCCCGGTTTCCCCATGTCGGGTGCGATCAGGCGGCGCGGCGAACGCCGGCGGCCTTCACGCTGTCGTCGACGAAGGCTTCGAACGGCTTGAAGTTCTCCTCGAACCGGCCGCGCAGCTCGCCGGCCGTCACGTCGTAGGCGGCGCCGTCGCTCCAGGCGCCGCGCGGACGCAGCACCTCGCTCGGCACGTTCGGGCAGGCTTCCGGCACCAGCAGGCCGAACTGTCCGTCCTCCTGGACCGGGGCGGCGCCGAGTGTGCCGTCCAGGGCGGCGCGCACCATGGCGCGGGTATAGGCGATCTTCATGCGCTCGCCGCCGGCCCCGGCCCGGCCGCCGGACCACCCGGTGTTGACCAGCCAGCAGGTGGCGCCGTGCCGGGCGATCCGCTCGCGCAGCATCTCGCCGTAGACACTCGGATGGCGCGGCATGAACGGGGCGCCGAAACAGGTCGAGAACGTCGCCTGCGGCTCGGTGACGCCCTTTTCCGTGCCGGCCACCCGCGCGGTGTAGCCCGACAGGAAGTGATACATCGCCTGTTCCGGCGACAGCTTGGAGATCGGCGGCAGCACGCCGAACGCGTCGGCGGTCAGCATCACCACGTTGACCGGGTGGCCGGCCATGCCGTCGGCGGAGGTGTTCGGGATGAAGTCGATCGGATAGCAGGCCCGGGTGTTCTCGGTGAACTCGGCGCTGTCCAGGTTCAGCATCCGGGTGACCGGATCCATCACCACGTTCTCCAGCACCGTGCCGAAGCGGTGCGATGCCGCCCAGATCTCCGGCTCCGCCTCCTGACTGAGCTTGATGACCTTGGCGTAGCAGCCGCCCTCGAAATTGAAGATGCCGTTCTCCGACCAGCCGTGCTCGTCGTCGCCGATCAGGGTGCGGCTGCCGTCGGCGGAGAGCGTCGTCTTGCCGGTGCCGGACAGGCCGAAGAAGATCGCGCTGTCGCCCTTCGGCCCGATATTGGCGGAGCAGTGCATCGGCATGACGCCGCGGTCGGGTAGCAGGTAGTTCAGCACGCCGAAGATCGACTTCTTGATCTCGCCGGCATAGCTGGAGCCGCCGATCAGGATCATCCGCCGGTCGAAATCGACCAGGATGAAGGTGGAGGAGCGGACGCCGTCCTCGGCGCCCCGGGCGGTCAGACCCGGCGCGTGCAGGATGGTGAAGTCAGGCTCGAAGCCGGGGAGATCCGCCGCCGGCGGGCGGATGAACATGTTGCGGGCGAACAGGTTCTGCCAGGCGGTCTCGGTCACCACCCGCACCTTCAGCCGGTAGTCCGGGTCGGCGCCGGCGTAGCAGTTCAGAACGAAGGCGTCCCGGCCGTGGTAGTAGGCCTGGACCCGGGCATGCATGGCGTCGAACACGCTGCGGTCGATCGGCTGGTTGATCGATCCCCAGTCCACGGTGCTCTCGGTCGCGCCGTCGCGCACGATGAACCGGTCCTTGGGCGAGCGGCCGGTATGCTCGCCGGTCGAGACGACCACCGCGCCATGGGCGGAAAGCCGCGCTTCGCCGCGCCGGATCGCATGTTCGGTCAGAAGCGCCGGGTCCAGGTCCCAGTACTGCGTGCCGAGATTGCTCAGGCCGTGCGAGGTCAGGTCCGTGCGTGTCGTCGCGCTGTTGCCCACGTGTCCTCTCCAGATGATGCTGAATTCCGGTTCATTTCGCGGCCGGATGGGGTTTGGATAGGCGAACTGTCACCGAAACGCAACGCTGCCAGCCTTAATTTCGTTCGGGGAAACGACGCGCCTGAGCAGGACGCGGCAATAGGTCGCGTCAGGCCTTCAGAACCGCGACTCCCGGCAGATCCTTGCCCTCCAGCCATTCCAGGAAAGCGCCGCCCGCGGTCGAGACGTAGGAGAACCGGTCGATCACCCCGGCATGGGCCAGGGCCGCGACCGTATCGCCGCCGCCCGCCACGGACAGGATCTGGCCCCGATCGGTCAGGTCGGCCGCGGCCTTGGCGAGGGCAGTGGTCCCGGCGTCGAACGGCTCCGTCTCGAAGGCGCCCATGGGGCCGTTCCAGACCAGGGTCTTGCAGCTCTCCAGCCGCGCGGCGATCGCCGCGACGGTCTTCGGTCCGACATCGAGGATCATCCTGTCCGCCGGAACGTCGAGAATGTCGACCGTCTCGGTCGCAACGCCGGCCGCCAGGGTGTCGGCCACCACGGCGTCGACCGCCAGGATGATGTCGCAGCCGGCGCTGTCGGCCTTGGCCTGGATCTCCTTGACGGTGTCGGCCAGATCGCGCTCGGCCAGGGACTTGCCGATCTCCACGCCGCCCGCATGCAGGAAGGTGTTGGCCATGCCGCCGCCGATCGCGAGCACGTCGACCCGGCCGACCAGGTTGCCCAGCAGGTCGAGCTTGGTGCTCACCTTGGCGCCGCCGACCACCGCGGCGACCGGGCGCTCCGGATGTTCGAGCGCGCGGGTCAGCGCCTCCAGTTCCGCCTGCATGAGTCGGCCGGCCATGGCGGGAAGCTTCCGGGCGACGCCGTCGATCGAGCCGTGCGCCCGGTGGGCGGCGGAGAAGGCGTCGTTCACGTACAGGTCGCCCAGCTTGGCGAGCGCGGCGACGAATTCCGGATCGTTGGCTTCTTCGCCGGCATGGAAGCGGAGATTCTCGAGCAGCGCGACCTCGCCATCCGCCAGCCCGTCGACGACGCTCTCGGCGTCGGGGCCGATGCAGTCCTCGGCGAAGGTGACGGGGCGTCCGACGGCCGTGGCCAGGGGGTCGACGATGGGTCGAAGCGACATCTCGGGGTTCGGTTTGCCCTTCGGCCGGCCGTAATGGGAAACGACCACGACCCTCGCGCCCTTCCCGGCGAGCTCGGCGACGGTCGGCGCCGCCCGCTCGATGCGGGTGGCGTCGGTGACCGCGCCATCCTTCATCGGGACGTTCAGGTCGAGGCGCAGGAGAACGCGCTTGCCGGCGACATCGACGCCATCGAGGGTGCGGTAATCGGCCATTTCGGATGTCTCCCCCAGCTTTGGAACCGGCCCTGATCTCGCGGCGGGTCGACCGGACCGGGCTGGGATGTGCCACAGCGGCGCCGGTGCGACAAGCCTCGCGGGCTGGGGGAGCGGGGGATTCGCGAGCCGCTTGCGCACCGACGACTTGATTGACCGCCGGGGCGGCCGATTTCTTCCCCATGACCCGAACGATTTTCTCCACCCGCCCGTCGCCGACGGCGGGCACTGCCCCACCGACCGGCGCCGCCGCGCTCGTCGGCTACGGGCTCGGCCAGGGCACCCGCATGGCCTGGTTCCTGGGGCACTACATGGCGACCCGGGCATGGTTCGCCCGGATCGAGCCGGGTCCGTCCCGGCGTCCCTCCCTGCGCGGCCGCCTCGCCGGTGCCCGCATCCAGGCGGCGCTGGGGCGCGGCGCCCTGCAGCTCATGAACCGGGATGCGGCGAACGTGCGGTCGGGTGTCTATCCGCTGCCCGACGATCTGCGACCCCGGATCGGTGCCGTGGGGGAGATGGCCGCCTACTGGCGCGACCTTCCGCAGGTGGCGCTGCGCCGCCGCCTGAAGCAGGGGCAGGAGACCTATGCCCGGTCGAAGGATGCGGGACCGCGGGATGCCGGTGCGGCCCGGGACGGCGACTACCCGCGCTATTACCTGCAGAACTTCCACTACCAGTCCGGCGGCTGGCTGACCGAGGAATCGGCCGAGCTGTACGACACCCAGGTCGAGGTGCTGTTCGGCGGCCTCGGCCAGGCGATGCGACGGCAGGGCGTCGTGCCGGTGGTCGACTGGCTCCGGGCGAGAGGGTCGCAGGACGGGACGGGTTACACCCTGCTCGATCTGGCGACCGGGACCGGAGCGATGCTGGAAGCGGTCTCCCAGGCGGCGCCGGGGCTGACGCTGCACGGGCTCGACCTGTCACAGACCTACCTGGAGCGGGCGAGGCGGCGTCTGCCGGACCGCGCCGTCGCCTGGCACCGGGCCAAGGCGGAGGCGATTCCGCTCCCCGACGACTCGGTCGATCTGGTGACGGCGACCTACCTGTTCCACGAACTGCCGAAGAAGATCCGCGCCGAGGTGCTGGCCGAGGTCCGCCGGGTGCTGAAGCCCGGCGGGCGGTTCGTGCTGACGGACTCCCTGCAGCTCGGCGACACGCCGGCCCTGGACCCGGTGCTCCGCAGCTTCCCCGAGCAGTTCCACGAACCCTACTACGCCGACTGGATCGCGAGCGACGTTCCGGCGCTGCTGACGGCGGCGGGTCTGTCGGTGGACGGGGTGCGCGAGGCGTATCTGTCGAAGGTGTTCGTCGCCGACAGGCGGTAGTCCCATTCCCCCAACCCACTGCCCCGGAACAGCTTCGGGGAGTGTGTGGGTGGGGGGAGTGTTGGGGGCCGACAGGTTCGGGGGGGTGTCCCCTACTTGTACGGATCCGCCGCGTCCCTCAGCCCGTCGCCGAAGAAGTTGAAGCACAGGACCACCAGGATCACCGGGATCACCGGGGTCATGATCCAGGGATAGAGTTCCACCGCGTTGATGTTCTGCGCCTCGGTCAGCAGGACCCCCCAGCTGGTGATCGGCGGGCGCAGCCCGAGGCCGAGGAAGGACAGCGCCGTCTCGCCGAGGATCATGGTCGGGATCGACAGGGTGGCCGAGGCGATCAGGTGGCTCATGAAGCTCGGCAGCAGGTGCCGGCCGATGATCCGCTTCGGCTTCGCCCCCATCAGCTCGGCGGCGACGCAGAAATCCTCCTCGCGCAGGCTGAGCAGCTTTGACCGCACCGCCCGGGCGAGGCCGGTCCAGTCGAGCAGCCCCAGGATCAGCGTGATCCCGAAATACACCAGGATCGGCGACCAGGTGACCGGCAGGGCGGCGGAGAGCGCCATCCAGAGCGGCAGTTCCGGGAAGGAGCGGATCACCTCGATGATCCGCTGGACGACGGAGTCGACCCAGCCGCCGTAATAGCCCGCCAGTCCGCCGATCACGATGCCCAGCACGAAACTGACGGCGATGCCGATCAGCCCGACGGTGAGCGAGACGCGGGTGCCGTAGACGATGCGCGAGAACACGTCGCGGCCGAGCCGGTCGGTACCGAGCAGGAACAGGGTGCCGCCCTCGGCCGGGCAGATCAGATGGAAATCGGCGTCGATCAGGCCCCAGAACTTGTAACTGTCGCCCGAGCAGAAGAAGCGGATCGGCTGCACCTTGTCCGGGTTCGGCGTGTACTCGCGCTTGAGGATCCGCAGGTCCAGCTCGTAGTCGTAGCCGAGCACGTAGGGCCCGACGAAACGGCCGTCACGGAACAGGTGGACGCTCTGCGGCGGGGCGTAGATGTGGTCGGTGTGCCGGGTGGTCAGGGCGTAGGGGGCGATCATCTCGGAGATCAGCACCGAGGCGTAGAGCGCCAGCAGGATCAGGCCGGAGATGACGGCGAGCCGGTGGCGCTTCAGCTTCCACCACATCATCCGCCACTGGGACGCCATGTAGTAGCGTTCCTGCTCCGGCGTCAGCACCTCGTCCCGGTTCGGGTCGAACGGGGCGGTATCGACGAAATGCCGGGGCTTCGGCCGCGTCGGATCGGTCACGCTCATGACTCGGCCTTCATCGGGCGGTCCCCCCGCCGAGCCGGATGCGCGGGTCGAGCCAGGCCAGCGCCAGGTCGGAGACCAGCATGCCGACCACGGTCAGCAGCGCCAGGAACATCAGGAAGGACCCGGCCAGGTACATGTCCTGGCTCTGCAGCGCGCCGATCAGCATCGGCCCGGTGGTCGGCAGCGACAGAACCATGGAGACCACCGCCGAGCCCGAGACCACCTGCGGCAGCATGTTGCCGATATCTGAGATGAACGGGTTCATGGCCATGCGCAGAGGGTACTTCATCAGCGCGCGGAACGGCGGCAGGCCCTTGGCCCGGGCGGTGACGACATACTGCTTCTGCAACTCGTCCAGCAGGTTGGCACGCAGGCGCCGGATCATCGCCGCCGTCCCGGCGGTGCCGATCACCACCACCGGCACCCACAGATGCTCCAGCACCGACAGGATCTTGGCGAGGCTCCACGGCTCGTCGATATAGCTCGGATCCATCAGTCCGCCGATGGAGGTGCCGAACCAGACATTGGCGAAGTAGAGCAGGATCAGGGCGAGCAGGAAGTTCGGCGTCGCCAGCCCCAGGAAGCCGATGAAGGTCAGGCCGTAGTCGCCGACGCTGTACTGGTGGGTCGCCGAATAGATGCCGATCGGAAACGAGACGAGATAGATGAACAGGATCGTCGCGAAGTTCAGCACGATGGTCAGCAGCACCCGGTCGCCGACCACGTCGCTGACCGGAAGCTGGTACTCGAAGCTGTAGCCGAAATCGCCCTGAAGCAGACCGGTGACCCATTGCAGGTACTGGATCCACATCGGCTGATCGAGGCCGTAATGGGCGCGCAGCGCTTCGATCTTGGCCGGGTCGACCGCCTCGCCCTGGCTCTCCATCTCGGCGATCATGGTCGAGAGATAGTCGCCGGGCGGGAGCTGGATGATGATGAAGGTGATGACGCTGATGGCGATCAGCGTCGGGATCATCATCAGGATCCGGCGGGCGAGATAGTCGAGCACGGTCTATCCCTACCCTTCTAGTGCCGCGCGCGGGCGGCGGCGGTGAGGACCTTGTCCGGCGTGCGCGGCCGCTCGGCGCCGAAGAAGAAGGTGTCCGGCCGGTGCATGCCGAAATGCGCCCCCGGCTCCCAGTTGTAGATCGCCTGGACCGGAACGTTGTGCAGCTTCAGGCTGACCACGACCGGCTGCAGCACCCCGGCGACCAGGCCGATGGAGAATACCTCGTCGGTCCAGATCTCCAGCATGCTGCCCCAGATCGCCCGCCGCTCCCGGGCGGTCGTCGCCTTGCGCCAGTCGTCGTACAGCACGAGCAGGCGGGCGGCCTCCGGGATGTCGGGCGCGGCGCCGGCCTGGCCCTTGGTCTGATAGTACTGACCCCAGCGCGGCCACATGTACTGGGTCTGCGCGGTGGGCGCGAATTCCGACGGGCTCGACTCGTTGCTCGGGATACCGTTCTCCAGGCCGAAGGAAATCGCCATCTGGGTCTGGCCGGCGAAGATCCGGTTGCGGAATACCGTGCGCTCGGACGGGCGGGTGTAGAGTTTGACGCCGATCTCCATCCAGGTGTCGTGGATCAGCTCGAGGAGGTCGGTCTCCTCGGTGCTCTCGCCGGCGGTCTCGACGATGATCTCCATCGGGCGGCCGTCCGGCAGCAGACGGACGCCGCGGTCGTCGCGCGCGGTCAGCCCGATCTCGTCGAGCAGGGCGTTCGCGCGGGCCGGATCGTACGCCGCCCATTTTCCCCGGTATTCCGGCTTGTAGAGCGGGGAGGCGGGCAGGATCGTGTTGTTGCCGGGCACCGCGAGGCCGAAATAGATCACCTGATTCAGCTCGTGCCGGTTGATCCCGAGCGAGAGGGCGCGGCGGAAGCGGACGTCGCGCATGACCTCCTGCCACATCGGGTCGGCGATGTTCAGGTTGGGGAACAGCGCCAGATGCGACCCCTTGGCGGTGCGCCAGAGATAGGTCTCGTAGTCCCCGCGCCCCTCGCCCTGGCGCAGGAAGGTGTAGTCGTCGAACGACAGGTAGCGCGCCTGCAGGTCGACCTCGCCGGCCCCGGTCTTGGCCGGGATCAGACCGGAGGACGCGATCTGGAAGATCACCTTGTCGATATAGGGAAGCTGGCGCCCCCGGCCGTCGATCCGGTGGTAGTAGGGGTTGCGCTCGAAGGTGTAGCGGTTCGCCGGCGGGGCGGTCCGGACGACCCAGGGCTGCAGGGTCGGCAGATCCGGGTTGTCGAACTTGTAGAGGTTGTCCTCGCGGTTGTGCAGCGCCGCCCAGTTCCGCGCCTGCGCCTCATCGACCGCGTGCTCCAGGCGTTCGTGATCGGCATAGGCCGCGTGGAACCGCTTCAGGTGGTGCGACGGCCGGTAGAGGTACAGCGGTCTGGCGCCGGCGAGCTGAGGCAGGAAATCCGGGTTCGGCTGCGACCAGGAGTAGCGCACCCGGGTCGGCGACAGGATCTCCACCAGCGGCGGCTCTCCGTTGACCAGAAGCTCGATCGGCGGCCCGGTCGGCGAGGTCTCGGGATTGTTCGCCACGTCCTCCCAGAAATAGCGGAAATCCTCGGTCGTGAAGGGGGTGCCGTCGGACCAGCGGTGATCCTCCCGCAGCACGAAGGTGAACGAGCGGTTGTCCTCGACGATCACTTCCTTGGCGATGTCGGGACGCAGCTCCATGGTGACCGGGTCGTAGCCGACCAGCCGGGCGTAGCCGTAGACCACCATCTGGCGCGCGTCCTTGGCCCGGCCCATGACCATGTTCAGGGAGCCGCCGTACTCGCCAAGTTCCCGGCCCTGGGCCTTGAGATCGACGACCATCGGATCGACCGGGAGGCGCGCCGACATCGGTGGCAGCGCGCCGGAGGCCACGCGCTCCGCCAGCAGCGGCGGCTCGACCTGGGCCGATACCGGCACCGCCGGGGCGAGCAGCAGAACAAGGGCGGCGGCGAGGGCTCTCATGACGCTAGCCTCATGGTCCGGATCGACGGGTCGGCACGCACGAAATGCCCCTCGCCGAGATCGACGAACTGCGGCGGATCGGATTCGGTCACCGTGAACGGCGCCGGCCAGGCGCTGGGGGTCGAGGCGCGACCGTCCATCACCGCGTCGAAATCCAGGGGGTTGTCCAGATCCGGTTCCGGCACGGCGGTCAGCAGCGCCTGGGTGTAGGGATGCACCGGGTCGCGGAACAGCACCTCGCGCGGCGCCAGTTCGACGATGCGGCCGGCGCACATCACGGCGATCCGGTCGGCCACGTAGTCGACCACGGCCAGATTGTGACTGATGAACAGATAGGTGAGACCGAGTTGCTCCTTCAGGTCGGTCAGCAGGTTCAGCACCTGGGCCTGGATCGACACGTCGAGGGCCGAGACCGGTTCGTCGCAGATCAGCATCTTCGGCTTCAGGGCGAGGGCCCGGGCGATTCCGATGCGCTGGCGCTGTCCGCCGGAGAAGCTGTGCGGGTACCGGTTCAGGTGGCGCACGTCCAGGCCGACCAGGCGCATCAGTTCGGCCACCATCTCGCGCCGCCAGGCGGGGGTGCCGATGCCGTGGATCACCAGCGGTTCGGCGATGATGTCGAACACCGTCATCCGAGGATTGAGCGAGGAGAACGGGTCCTGGAAGACGAACTGCAGCTTCTGGCGGAACGAGGTCAGGCCGTCGCCGGACAGGGCGAGCACGTCGGTCGGTCCGGTCTCGTCGGTGAAGGTCACCTTGCCCGCGTCCGGCGTCAGCGCCCGCATGATCACCTTCGACAGGGTGGTCTTGCCGCAGCCGGATTCGCCGACCAGCCCGAGGCACTCGCCCGGCTGTACGGTGAACGACACGTCCTCCAGGGCATGCACCGTCTGGCGGGTGCTGGCGAGCCATCCGCCCTTGCGGATCGTGTAGGTCTTCGACAGGCCCTCGACCTTGAGCATCGGCGCGTTGTCCGCCGTCTCCACCTTGGGCCGGCTGGCCAGCAGGTGCCCGGTCACGGTCTCGATCTCGCGCAGCGGCTTCAACCGCTCTCCCGGCTTCATGTCGAAGCGCGGCACCGCGCCCATGAGCGCCTTCAGGTAGGGGTGTTGGGGACGGCGGAAGATGTCGTCGACGGCGCCGGACTCCATGATCCGGCCGCGATACATCACCACCACCTCCTCGGCGATGTTGGCGACCACGCCGAGATCGTGGGTGATCATCAGCATCGCCATGTTGAGCTCGGACTGCAGGTCCTTCACCAGCTTCAGGATCTGCGCCTGGATGGTGACGTCGAGGGCGGTGGTCGGTTCGTCGGCGATCAGCAGGGCCGGGCGGCAGACCAGGGCCATGGAGATCATCGCCCGCTGGCGCAGCCCGCCGGAAAGCTCGAACGGATAGGTCCGGAGGGCCCGGTCGGGGTCGGGAAAACCGACCATCGCCAGCATGTCCCGGGTCAGCTCCGTCGCCTCCCTGGAGGACACGTCGCGGTGCAGTTCCAGCGCCTCGCGGATCTGGTTGCCGACCGTGTGAAGCGGCGACAGCGAGGTCATCGGCTCCTGGAAGATGATGGAGATCCGGCCGCCGCGGATGTTGCGCATCTCGCGGCCGTCGACCGGCAGGCGCACGATGTCCGTGATCGTCCCCGGCTTCTCCGGGTCGGCGAACAGGATCGAGCCGCCGAGGATCCGCGCCGGACGCGGCAGCAGGCCCATGATCGCCTGGCTGACGACCGACTTGCCGGAGCCGGACTCGCCGACCAGGGCGACCGTCGCGCCGCGGCGGATCTGAAACGACACCCCGTCGACGGCGACGAGCCGACCTTCCGGCAGATCGAAACCGATCCGCAGGTCGTTCACGCGCAGCAGCGGCGTCGAGCGATCCAAGGTCACGTTCCCCCTATCGGCCTGGCGGCCAGCCTAGCGGCCTTCCCGGTCCGGTCCAACTCCCCACCGCAGCCCGCGCACGAGCTTCGGGCCGTTGTCCATCTCCGGCGGCAGTCGCGGCCCGCCCGATGACGGGCCATCCCCGCCGCCCGCGTCGGATACCGGCGGGAGAAGACCGAGGGCGCGGAGATTGTCCTGGGTGGTCTCCGACAGGACAAGATCGTTGCGCCGGGCCACGAGCATGCAGTGCCGCACCACGGTCTCGAAATCGTCGATCGAACTCTCCACCGCCATCTTGCTGCCGCGGCCGGTGATCTTCATCTCCATCCAGCCGCCGGCCTTGTCGCGCCGGGTCGAGAAATAGCGGAGCGCCAGGGAGTCGAGCTGCTCCCAGGGGATGTCCACCGAGAGCGGACCCCGCCGGCGGATGCCGTCCGCGTCCACCTCGACCGCCTGGGCGGACCGCAGCCAGGTGCGGAACACGTAGACGCCGAACAGCGTGGCGAGCCCGCCGAAGATGACGGTGATCGTCGTGGCGAGCGGCGTCGCGACCAGCGGCAGTCCGGTCACGGCGAGACCGACCCCGCCCCGTGCGTAATCCGCGATGAGGGCGCTGCGCTCGTAGCGGTGTATCGTCGTCACCCGATCCTCCCTTCCGTCCCGTCCAATCCGACCCGGCCAAGCGCCTCGCCCGGGCTGAGCCACCGCACCGCCGGATGCGCGCGGAGCAGCCGCAGCACCGGCCGCCATGCCGCCCAGGCATCCGGTCCGGTGACGCGGTGATGGGACAGGATTCCGACCGGTCCGTCCACCCCGTCGTGTTGAACAATTCGTGTGGCGAGGTCGTCCTCGGAGATCGGCGCCCCGGTACCCCGCCAGTCTATCAGGTCGATATGGGTGTCGAGCCTGGGAACGGCCACTTTCGGCGGCTGCCGTTGCGGCGAGGCGAAGGCGGACAGGGAAGCGATTCCGGTACCGGCAAGCGCCGGCAGCAGGTCATTGCCGATCCGGTTCCAGGGCGGCACGAAGCACCCTATCGCCCGATCGCCGCCGATCTCCCGCACTCGCTGCCAGCCGCTGGCGATCTCCGCAAGTCTCTCTGCCAGCGGACGGTGGGGGCCGAACTCGCTTTTCTTCTCGCCGGCCGCGGCGTGGTTGGCATGGGCCCATCCGTGGACGAACAGGACCGAGCGGCTGCCGGCCAGCGCCTCGACGGCGGCCGCCGTCAGACCCGCCGGGATCGCGGCGAAGGCGGCGTCGATGCCCGCGTCGTCCAGCGCGCCGAGACAGACCGAAAGGGCGTCCGACGGCGCCTCCAGGTCGTCGTCGCGCCACCAGAGCGTCAGCGGCCGTCCCGCCTCGCCGCGCGCGTCCAGGTGGGCCGACAGGGTCTCCAATCCGTTCATGCGCGTCGCAACCTCGCCATGACATAGGCCGCGGTCTTGCGGGCGCCGTCCAGATCGACCGAGGGCACCGCCTCGCGGGACCGGGTCCGGGCGCGTTCCATCGCCGCTCCCAGGGTCTCGGCGGTGAGCGCGTCCTCCGGCACCACCTCGAGGGCGCCGGCGGCGGCCAGGAGCTCGGCGCGCAGCCGCTGCTCGGTCTCCACGCCGCCCTCGTAGGGCACGACGACCGCGCGGGTGCGCGCCGCCAGCAGCTCCAACAGGGTGTTGTATCCCGCCTGGGAGATCGACAGGGCGGCACCCGCCATCAGCGCCGGCAGATTCGGGACGCTGCGCTCGACCACCGCGCCGGCCGGGACGGCGGCCTCGATCGACGCGACCGCCGAGGCGGGCATGTGATGGCCGGTGATCAGGCGCCAGTGCCTGTCGGCCATCGGCAGGTCGGCGATCATGCCCGCCACCGCCGGCATGAATCGGTCGCCGACCGCGCCGCCGCCGGCGGAGACCAGGATCTCGCCGGTCGCCGCCGGATCCGCCTCGGGGACGGCGATGTCGTCCGCGTTGACCACATAGCCGGTATAGTGCTGCTCGATCCGGATCTCCTCCGCCATCGGGAAGGTCCGGTCCAGGCGGATCAGGGTCGGATCGGCATGGATCAGGGCGGCGTCGTAATAGGCGTTCAGGGTGTCGACGATCTCCTGATTGCGGTCGCGCCGCGGCTTGGTCACCAGGATGTCCCGCATCGACGAGAACACCGCCGGCCGCCAGTCGGCCGTACGGGCCCGTTCCAGCAGGGGGATCAGCTCGAAGCGCATCTGCCGCCGCCCGAACGGAAACAGCTCGGTGATCAGGACGGCCGGACGGAGCTCCTCGAAAAGCGCCAGCAGCCGGTCGCGCCGGGCGTCGCGGAACGCGTCGTCGACCGGCGTATCGGTCTCGTCGACCAGGACCTTGAAGTTGCCGTCCTCGGTCCGGATCGGCGGCAGCTGGACCATCCGCGCCCCGCCCAGCGGCAAGTGGGGCACCGGCATGCCGCCGGACACGAAGGCCACGTCCGCCCCGGCGCTCGCCAGCGCCCGCGCGACCGCCGCCGCCCGGCGAAGATGGCCGATGCCGAGGAGGTTCTGCACGTAGAGCATGACGGTCGGTCGGGTCATTCGTCGGCCTTCAGGGTCACGTTGGGCTGGTCGAGACGGGGCGTGCCGTCGGGGTCGAGCGCGAACAGATGCACCCGGTACCAAGACAGCTTCACCGGCGGCTTATCGACCATCGGCCAGCCGGTGGCCAGGGACAACAGCGCCCGGATCACGCCCTTGTGGGTCACCAGGCCGGTATCCCGGCCCGCCGCCGCGATCCGGGTCAGCAACGGGGCGAGGCGCCGTTGGACGTCGCGCGGGCTCTCGCCGCCGGGGGGGCGGAAGTCGAGGCCGCGCGCCTCGTTCGCCGCCGTGCCGGCCGGGTCCGTGGCCCGGATGTCTGCGAGGCGGCGGCCTTCCCAGGCACCGAAATCGAGCTCGATGGCCGCCGGTTCGACCGTCGCCGTCACCCCGATCAGCTCGGCCGTCCGCCGCGCTCGGATCAGTGGGCTTGTCCGCCACTGGAAGCGGGCGATCTCCGACGGCAGGGTCCAGGACCGGACCTCGGCCTCCCCTTCTGCCGACAGCGGGCGGTCGGCGCGGCCCTGCATCCGCCTCTCCGCGTTCCAGCCGGTCGGGCCATGGCGCAGGACGGCAAGCCTCATCGGCGACCTCCCGCGACCAGCGCCCGGAGCGCCGAGTCCAGCCTCTCGGCCGCTGCCGGCAGGCCGTGCGCCGCGCGGACAACCGCCGCCGCATTGGCCCCGAGGCGCCGGCGCAACTCCCGGTCCGCCACCAGATCGGCGACGGCGGCGGCGAAGGCGGCGGCATCGCCGACCGGCGCGAGCAGCCCGGTCTCGCCATGGCGGACGATCGACGGGACCCCGCCGGCGTCGCCGGCCACGACCGGCAGTCCTTCCGCCTGCGCCTCCAGCAGCGCCATGCCGTAGGCCTCGTTGACCGCGGGCCAGACCAGAAGGTCGGCGTCGCGGTAGGCGCGGACGAGATCCCCCGCGTCCAGGGCGCCGCGCCAGACGACGCGGTCGGCCACCGGCGCGAGGGCTGCTTCCACCTCCCCGCGCGCCGGACCGTCGCCGACCACCGTCAGGCGCCAGTCGCCGGTCACGGTCGCCAGGGCCGCGCCCAGCACCCGATAGGAGGCGAGTTTGTCGCCCGGCCGCATCATGCCGACCGCGAGCAGTTCCGGCGGCCGGTCCGGTCGATGCGCCGGCGGTGGCGAGTCTGCGATCTCCAGGAACGGCGGCAGGTCGAGATAGCGGGCGCCGCGGGACAGACAGGGCTCCACCAGCGGTCGATCATGCGGGTTGAGGCCGATCACCAGATCGGCCCGGGCGAGCGCCGCCAGTGTCGCCCGGTGGCCCTGATCCCAGGGCCCGCCCGCCCGCTTGTGGGCGACCGATGCTTCGGCGACCGCGTAGGGAATGCCGAGCGCTCCGGCGACCAGCGGTCCGACCAGATCCGGCGCCTTGTAGTAGAGGTGATAGGTGAACCAGAGGTCGGGACGCGGCCTTCGGCCCTCGGTCACGGAGCGGACGTAGCGGGCCGCGAGCCGGGTGCCGAGCTCGGCGAGGCGGGCCTGACGGGTGACGCTGCCGGCGCCGTCGCGGCTCCGCAGCCGCGTCGCGAGATCGACCCGATGACCGGCGTGGCCGAATGCCTTGATGAGCAGGCGTGCGACCCGCCGGTCGCCGGACGGAACGGGGGAGTCCGGCGCCTTCAGCGGGGCGTGGAAGGCGATCCTCACGCCGCGTCGGGCCGGCCCTCGGCCCCGGAGCCCGTCGTCTTCCCGCAGTCGATGCCGAACTTACCCGCCAGGCGGTCAAGGCCGGCTTCGGCGGAGAACTCGCCGAGCACACGCGCCCGCCCGGCCGCGGCCAGCCGCAGCCGCGCCGCCGGGTCCCGGATCAGGTCCTCCAGGGCGGCGGCCAGGGCCATGTAGTCGCCGGGCTTCACCAGGCGGCCGTTGACCCGGTCGTCGATCAGCTCGGGAATCGCGGAGACCGAGGTTGCGACCACCGGCAGGGTCATGACCTGGGCTTCCATCAGCACGTTCGGCAGCCCGTCCCGATCCCCGTCCGGCGCGATCTTGCTGGCCAGCACGAAGATGTCGGCATCCTGCAGGGCGGCGATCACGCCGGATCGGGATTGCGGACCGCGCCAGTCGATCCGGTCGGACAGGCCCATGATGTCGGCGGCCTGCTTCAGTCGGGTGGCCAATGCGCCGCCGCCGATATGGACGAAGCGCCAGTTCAGATCGAACGGCAGCGCCCGGAGGGCGGCGAGCACGTCGTCGTAGCCCTTCTTTTGGACGGCGCGGCCGACCGAGACGATGGTCACCGGCGCATGCGGGTCCCCGCCGTCGCGCCGGGACCGCGCGCCGGGCGGCGGGAAGTCCGACGTGTCCAGGCCATGGTAGAGCAGGTCGACGCGGTCGGCCGACGGCGCCAGGACCTGAAGGTGGCGGGCACCGATGGCGGTGCAGGTCACGGCCCAGGCGGTGTCGGCCAGTTTCTCGCGCTTCTCCCACTCCGGCGTGGTCCAGATATCCTTGGCATGGGCCGAGACCGACCATGAGATGCCGCGCATCATCGCCGCGTACCGCGCGACCGAGGCAGGCGTGTGCAGGAAATGGGCATAGAGATGGGTGACGGCCGGGTCGAGTTCGGCGGCGAGAACGCAGGCCTGACCGAAGCGGCGCCCGCGGTTCGGGGTCGGATCGCGGCGCAGGTCGTTCAGCCAGGTCCGCAGTGCCCGGCCGTATCCCGGGAGCCGGCGCGCCACGCGCCAGCCGCGCCAGACCCGTGTGGTGTCCTCGTGCAGGTATTCCGGCAGATAGTCGACCGGCGCGGTGATCGCATCGTGGACCGGATGGGTCGCCGTGTCCGTCGGCCGGCGCAGCGAGATGATGCGGAAGGCGAGGCCGCGGCGCTGCAGCCCGAGCAATTCCTGGGCGATGAAGGTCTCCGACAGGCGCGGATATCCCTTCACCACGATTCCGACGGTGCCGGCACCCGTCGGGTCGGCCCCGCCCGGCGTCTGGGCGGTCGCCGCAGCCTCGATCCCCGTCATGGTCAGGCCGTCCGGCGCGCCGCCGCCCGGTGGCGACGGCTGTCGATCCAGCGATGGGTCAACCGGGCGACCTGATCGAGACCGTTGAGCATCGCGACGGCCTTCGCCTCGGACGGCGTCTTCTGGCCCGGAAGCTTGCGCAGCGCGTCCGCCATCTGTTTCGGATTGCGGTCGCCGTCGTCCACCAGCATGCGGAGCAGGCCGAGCTCCTGGGCACGGCGCGCGCGGATAAACTGCTCCAGGCGCGGTTCCGTGCGGGGCACGACGATCGACCGTTTGTCGAAGGACAGGATCTCGCAGAAGGTGTTGTAGCCGCCCATGGCGACGATGCCGGCGCAGCGCGCCATCAGCGTCTCGATCCGGCTGTCGAAGGTGATCGCCTCGACCCGGTCGAGCTTGTCGGCCCGCTCCATGAACTCGTGCTGCTGTTCCTGCGGCATGAACGGGCCGAGCACCAGCAGCGCCGGATAGGGAAGCTGCTGGTCCTCCTCATAGGCCCGCAGGACCCAGTCCATGACCGGTTCGCCGTCGCCGCCGCCGCCGGCGGTGACCAGGATGAAGGGATCCTCGCCGAAGGGCAGGGCGGAGGGCGGGCTGGGCGCCCGGGACACCGAGCGGCGGAGATAGCCGGTATAGCGGGTCTTCAGCTTGATCTCGGCCGGGATGTCGAGGCCGTCATACGGGTCGCAGACCTCCTTGACGCCATAGACCCAGACCTCGTCGTAGAGATCCTGGAGCGCCGGCAACACCTTCTTGCGTTCCCATTCCTGCTCGAGCAGCTCAGGCTCGTCCATGACGTCGCGCATGCCGAGGATCAGCGGCGTGCCGCGCTGTTTCAGCAGCTCCAGCGTCTCCTTCACCTCGCCGCGCAGGCCCAGCGGCTCCTTGTCGACGATGAAAAGGTCCGGATCGAACACTTCGGCGGTGTGGCGGATGATCGCGCTGCGGAGCGCCACCGTCTCCTCGATGTCGAGATGCAGCGAGAGCGAGGTGTAGTCGCCGTTGCGCAGCTTGATCACGCCCGGGATCCGGACGAAATCGACCCGGGTCCGGAAGTCGAAGCTGCCGATGATCGGCGAACCGGACAGGATCAGCACGGACAGGCCCGGGTTTTCCTCCACCAGCGCATGGGCGATCGCCCTGCATCGGCGCAGGTGCCCAAGACCCATGGTGTCGTGGCTGTACATCAGAACGCGGGCAGCCGGCGGGTCCGCGCGGGAGAGAGGGGGCGCGGGGACCTTCTTTTTCGTCATGCTATCCCCGTCGCTCTCATCGCGGGCCGAATTTCGCGCTGCTCAGGCAGAGGCCGCAGAGGCCGATGTGCGGCGCACTATGGCACAGTGCGCCAAGTCTAGAAATGGTAACCTTTTGGCGCAGCAAGGCGTTGCACCGGCGGGTCATCCGCCGCAAGATCGCCGCGTCCGGCTCTCTCTCGGACCGGGTCGCGCGGGGTCGGAGGCAGCCGCGGCGGCGACACCGATCAGGCGGCACAGGTCGAGGACACGGGTCAGCGCGGCGATGGAATCCACGATCTACCGCTTCATTCTGCGCCATTCGAAGCGCGAGCAGATTCTTCTGCTCGTCATGACGGTGATCTCGTTCCCGTTCCTGTACTATTCGCTCGATCTTCCGAAGCGCATCGTCAACGAGGCGCTGGGGGCCAAGGGGAGCGCCAGTTTTCCGGTCACCTTCCTCGGCTTCGAGTTCCAGCAGCTCGAGTATCTCTGGACCCTGTCGGGCCTGTTCCTCGTGCTGGTCTTCGTCAACGGCGGCTTCAAGTATTGGATCAACGTCTACCGCGGCCGGCTCGGCGAGCTGATGCTGCGGCGCCTGCGCTACGAGCTCTACGCCCGGATCCTCCGGTTCCCGATCCCGCATTTCCGCCGGGTCAGCCAGGGCGAGATCATCCCCATGGTGACTCAGGAGGTGGAGCCGCTCGGCGGCTTCATCGGCGACGCCATCTCGCTGCCGGCGTTCCAGGGCGGCACGCTGATCACCATCCTGTTCTTCATGTTCGTTCAGGATCCGGTGCTCGGCTTCGCCGCCATCGCCCTGTCGCCGCTCCAGGCCTACATCGTCCCGAAGATGCAGCGCAAAGTGAACGCGCTCGGCAAGGAGCGGGTGCGGGCCGTGCGCGTCATGTCCGACCGGATCGGCGAGAGCATCTCCGGCGTTCAGGAGATCCATGCCAACAACCTGGCGCGGCTGATGCTGGCGCGCTTCTCCGCCCAGCTCGGGCGGATCTA
This sequence comes from Thalassobaculum sp., assembly GCA_048983575.1. Lineage (GTDB taxonomy): Bacteria > Pseudomonadota > Alphaproteobacteria > Thalassobaculales > Thalassobaculaceae > Thalassobaculum. Next base: position 770,312 of record JBLZTD010000001.1, read on the forward strand.
CGACATCCGCTTCGAGATCTATCGCCGCAAGTTCGTCATCAAGTTCCTGAACAACTTCATCGCCCAGCTCACCCCGTTCTTCTTCTACGCGCTGGGCGGGTATCTGGTGATCATGGGCGACCTGACTTTGGGCGCCCTGGTCGCCGTGCTGGCCGCGTACAAGGATCTGTCGGCGCCCTGGAAGGAGCTGCTGGCCTACTACCAGCGCAAGGAGGATGCGCGGATCAAGTACGAGCAGGTGATCGAGCAGTTCGACCTGCCGGAGATCATGGAGGCCGAGACCCAGCTCGCCGAACCGGACCAGCCGATGCCGCTCGATGGCGAGCTGCGGGCCAGCAACCTCAGTCTGGTGGACGACGACGGCGAGGTTCAGTTCGAAGGGGTCTCCCTGACCCTGCCGCCGGGCAGCCATCTGGCGTTGTTCGGCGCCGGTGGGGGCGGCAGCGAGGCCCTGGCGATGACCCTGGCGCGACTGACCCATCCGACGGGCGGCCGTGTCACCGTCGGCCAGGCCGAGTTGCACGCGTTGCCGGAGGCGATCACCGGACGGCGCATGGGCTATGTCGGTCCGGCCACCTACGTCTTCAGCTCGACCATCCGCGAAAACCTTCTGCTGGGGATCATGCATCGACCCACCGGTCCCGCGCGCGACGATCCGGAAGTGCGGTCGGCGCTCGAGAACGCCGGGAAGGCGGGGAACTCGACCGACGACCCGGACGGACCGTGGGTCGACGCGGAAACTGTGGGAGACGCACCGGCGCTCGTGGCCAAGCTGATCGGCAGCCTGGCGCTGGTCGAGCTCGACGACGACTGCTACAGCCTCGGCCTGCGCGGCACCATCGACCCCGACGCGCGCCCCGAGATCGCCGAGCGCATCCTGGCGGCCCGCCGCTCCTTCTCCGAACGGCTGGCCGAGGATCCGCAACTGGTCGACCTGGTCGAGCCGTTCGCCGCCGACGCCTACAACACCAACGCCACCCTGGCCGAGAACCTGCTGTTCGGCACGCCGGTCGGTCCCGCCTTCCAGCCGGACACCATCGCCGCCCATCCCTACGTCCGAAGCACGCTGGCGCAGGTCGGCCTGACCGACGACCTGCTGAAGATCGGCCGCGACGTCGCCGAAACCATGGTCGAGCTGTTCGCGGATCTGCCGTCCGACCACGAGTTCTTCGCCCAGTTCAGCTTCATCTCGCCGGACGATCTGCCGGAGTTCCAGGCGCTTCTGACCCGGGTGGAGCGGGTCGGCGTGGACGGTGTCTCGGAGGAGGATCGGGCCCGGCTGCTGTCGCTGCCGTTCAAGCTGATCCCGGCGCGCCACCGCCTCGGCATGCTGGATACCGACATCCAGGCCCGGGTGCTGGAGGCGCGCGTGGTGTTCGCCCGCGACCTGCCGGAGGAGCTGCAGGACTCGGTGGCCTTCTTCAGCGCCGACGCCTACAACGCGGCCGCCTCGCTGCAGGACAACATCCTGTTCGGCAAGATCGCCTATGGTCAGGCCGACAGCGCCGCCCGGGTCGGTGCCGTGATCGGCTCCGTGCTGGACGACCTGGATCTCAGGGCCCTGGTCATCGAGGTCGGCCTCGACTTCGAGGTCGGGATCGCCGGCGCGCGGCTCTCCTCGGTGCAGCGTCAGAAGATCGGCATCGCCCGGGCGCTGCTGCGCCGCCCCGACATTCTCATCCTGAACGACGCGGCCTCGACCTTCGACGCCCCGTCCCAGCGCCGTCTCGTCGAGAAGACCCTGGAGGCCATGGAGGGGCGGACGGTGATCTGGACGACGCACCGCCCGGACGTCGCCCGCCTGTTCCCCGGCATCGCCGTCATGCGTGGCGGCCGGATCGTGGAGACCGGGTCGCCGGACGAACTGGATCGGGCCGGCCGCGTCTTTCACGAATTCGCCGCGCAGAACTGAAGGGGTTTCGCGATGCGCCGTTCCGTCCCACCTGAAGCAGAGACCCCGGTCCAGGAAGGAGGGTCGCCATGAGCCTCAATGAAGAGGTGGAACTGCTCCGCAAGATCCCGCTCTTCGCGAAGATCGAGCCGTCGAAGCTGAAGCTGCTCGCCTTCACCTCGGAGCGGCTGACCTACCAGGACGGCCAGCGGCTGTTCCAGCAGGGCGATGTCGGCGACGCGGCCTACATCATCATCGACGGCGCGGCCTCGGTCCGGATCCGCACCGATGGCGGCGAGATCGAGGTGGCCGAACTGGGCAAGGGAGACGTGGTCGGGGAGATCGCCATTCTCTGCGACGTGCCGCGAACCGCGTCGGTCGAGGCCACCAGCAAGCTGATCACCCTGCGGATCACCAAGGAGCTGTTCTTCCGGCTCGTCAGCGAGTTCCCGCAGATCTCGATCGAGATCATGCGCGAGCTGGCCGCCCGGCTGGAGCGCACGAATGTGCAGCTCCGCGAGGCGTTGAACCGGTGATCCGCGTCGGTGAGCAGCCCGCCGCATAAGAACTCGGCCCCCCTAGACAGACTGGTTCCATGAGCAGACTGGACAGCATGATCAGGCGCCTGGAAGCCCAGCGCGCCACCCTGAACGCCGCCGCCGAGCGGATCCGCAACCGCGACGGCGTGGCCCTGGAGTTCGGTCTCGGAAACGGGCGAACCTACGACCATCTGCGCGAGACTCTCATGGGGCGCGAGATCTACGTCTTCGACCGTCGGGTCGCAGCCCACCCCGACTGCATCCCGCCCGACGACCACCTCTATCTGGGCGACCTGTTCGAGACCCTGCCCCGGGCGGTGGCGGACCTCGGCGGGACGGCGGTGCTGGCGCATCTGGACATCGGCACGGGCGACAAGGCCGAGAGCGTTGCCCTGTCCCAGCGTGCGGCGCCCATCGTGGCGGAACTGCTGGCGCCGGGCGGAGTGGTGGTCAGCGACCAGCCGCTCGACGGCTTGGCCGAATTCGCCTCGCTGCCCCTGCCGGAGGGCGTGAGTCCGGGCCGGATCTTCCTGTACGAACGGGTATAACCGGCGAGGCTACCCCGGACCGCCGCCCTGACCGTGAGTCAGAGCGGCGCCCGGTACCGCCGACGGTCGACTACAAGTCCAGATCCACCACCACCGGCGCATGGTCGGAGGCTTTTTCCCAGCCGCGGGCGTCGCGGATCACCTCCGCGTGACGGATGGCGCCGTCGAGCGGCGGCGTGACCCAGACATGGTCGAGCCGCCGGCCCTTATCGGCCGCAGACCAGTCCTTCGCCCGATAGCTCCACCACGTGTACAACCGTTCCTCAGGCGGAACGATCTTGCGGACGGCGTCGACCCAGCCGGCTGAATGCCGGACCTGCTCCAGCGCCTCGACCTCGACCGGCGTGTGGCTGACCACGTTCAGGAGCTGCTTGTGCGACCAGACGTCGGTCTCCAGCGGCGCGATGTTGAGGTCGCCGACCAGGATCATGGGCGAGCCCGGACTGCGGTCGGTTTCCATCCAGCGGGTCATCTCGGCCAGGAAGTCGAGCTTGTGGGCGAACTTGTCGTTCGCCGCCGGATCGGGGACATCGCCGCCGGCCGGGACGTAGAAATTATGCACCTCCGGCCCGCCGTCGATCTTCGCCGCCACATGCCGCGCATCGGTTCGTCCGCAGAACTCCCGTGCCTCCGTCGGTTCGATCGGCAGGCGCGAGACGATGGCGACCCCGTTGTAACCCTTCATGCCGGCGACCATCTGGTGCGACCACCCGGCCTCGGCGATGGGGCCTTTCGGGAAGACGTCGACGATCGCCTTCGTCTCCTGCAGGCAGAGCACGTCCGGCTGAACTTCCTCGAGCAGGCGCAGAACCAGTGGCAGACGCAGTCGGACGGAATTGATGTTCCAGGTGACGACCCGCACTGCTCAGACGACCTTCACGTGCAGGTCGGTCAGGCCGTCCACATGGCCGTGCAGCTCGTCGCCGCGCTGGACGGCGTTCACCCCTTCCGGCGTACCGGAGAAGATCAGGTCGCCCGGTGCCAGCATGACCAGGCCGGAGAGATAGCTGATGGTCTCGGGAATCGACCAGATCAGTGCCTTGAGGGTGGATTCCTGGCGCCGCGTGCCGTTGACGTCGAGCCAGATGGCGGCATCCTCGATGATGCCCGTCTCCGTCACCGGATGCAGATCGGCGATGGGGGCGGAGTGGTCGAAACCCTTCGCCATGTCCCAGGGCCGGCCCATCTTCTTCGCCTCGGCCTGGATGTCGCGCCGGGTCATGTCCAGGCCGACGCCGTAGCCCCAGATCAGGCTGTTCGCCTCCTCCACCGGAATGTCCCGGCCGCCGCCCGACAGCGCGACCACCAGCTCGATCTCGTGATGCACGTCGGAGGTCATCGACGGGTAGGGCATCGCGGCCCCGCCGGTCACCAGCGCGTCGGCCGGCTTCATGAAGAAGAACGGCGGCTCGCGGTCGGGATCGTGACCCATCTCGCGGGCGTGCGCCGCATAGTTCCGGCCGACGCAGAAGATGCGGCGCACCGGGAAACCCTGGTCGCTGCCGGCAACCGGCACGGCGACCGTGCGCGGCGGGGTGATCACATATTCCATTGAATAGAAACCTTTTTTCGTCTCGTTATGCCGGACGCGGTCCGTCCGTTAACCATCCTGGCGGTGCCCGAACCGGCACGTCGGCCAGGGCGGAGCGGCGCCCGTCCGGCAGACTATGGCTGGCAACCGGCCTTCCGGTCCAGTCCCGATCACGCCCGGAATCGCGAGCCAAAGGATCATTACCGTTTCGAAATGATGAAGTCGGTCCGACCGTGCTTGCCCGACCGTTCCGACACCGACGCCCGGGGACGCGGCGGTCGGCCGCGCTCAGCCGTTGCCGGCGGCCTGGCGATGGATCAGATCGGTCGCGAGATGGGCGCTGTCGAGCGCGCCCTCCTGCCAGCCCGGCCAGTAGCTGAACCAGTCGCCAGCGAGGAAAACCCGATTGTCGATCGCGTCGGCCCCGGCCATCTGGCGGAACAGATCCGGTTGGGTGAAGGCGGTCTCGTTGGCCCAGCCGCCGGCCTGGTACGGCATCCGCGCCCAGGCGATGGAGACGCCGTTCTCGGCGAAGACCTTCTCCCGAAATCCAGGATGGATCTTCTCGCCGCCCAGCAGCGCCGCCTCCAGGCGCTGCTCCCGCGTGTACTGCTGGAAGACCTCGGCCTGGGACAGCCGGTTATAGGCTGCCGTCAGCACGCCGGTATCCGAGTTGAAGCTGTAGGACGGATACCAGATCTGGTTGATGATATCCTTGGTCCAGGAGATGCCGCCGTAGATCCGGTCCTCATCCTCCCAGAACCGCGAGCGGCCCTGCAGCCCGACCTTGCAGGCCGGCGCGATGTTCACGTCCGTCAGGATCTGCCGAACGGTGGCGCTGACGAAATTGCCGGCGACACGCGCCAGGATCGGCGGGGCGACCGTCGCGACCACGTAATCCGCCGGCGGTCCGTCGCCCCGGGCGGTGGTCACGTGAACCTGGCCGTCCCGCACCTCGATCGAGCGGACCGGCTGATCGTAGCTGATCAGGTCCGCGACGGTGCGGCCGCCGGGGACCGGCGCGGCCATGAACCCGTCGACGATCCTGTCCATGCCGTCGGTCGGCTCCATCAGGGTAGCCTGCCAGAAGTACTCGAGATTGTTGAACATCTCGGAGTTCCAGAAGTCCGAGTTCAGCACGTCGTCCAACGAGAGCGTCGGCCAGGGCACGCCCGGATCCCAGACATTGCCGGGGTCGAGCTGTTGGCGGGTGAAACCGTCGATGACGTAGCCGCTTCGCGGATAGTCGCCGGCGATCGCGGCGCCCTTGTAGACCAGCTCCGCCCCTTCGGCGGTGAGCTGGCCGAAATGCTCCAGCATGCCGAGAAACCGGTCGGCCTCCGAGGGATCGACGAGCTGGTCGAGAGCGCCCTGGTTCTGCACCTTGGCGAGCATCTCCGCGAGTTCGCCGCGCAGATCGTTCTTCAGGCGGCGCAGCTGCACCGGCGCGCCGTCGTTCCAGCCATCGTTCTGCATCAGGTTGTTCGACGAATGGAAGATGTAGGGCTGCAGGGCGACGTCGAGTTCCTTGCAGTAGTCGATCACCCGCGTGTGGTGGGACGGGATCCGTCCCGGCCCGGCATTCAGATAGTTGTCGGGGCTGTCCGCGGGCACATCGCCCACCGCCTCGAACCGCATGACCGAGTCGGTATTCCAGTCCCACTCGCGGAAGGCATCTCCGTTGCGCAGGGTGAGGCTGCGGCCGCCGGCGCGCCCGGTGGCCTCCAGGATGACGACCTGGGCGCCGGCCCTGGCGGCCCGCATCGCGGTACAGAGCCCGGCCAGTCCGGCGCCGACGACCACGACGCGCTTGCCGTCGAGGCTTCCCGGGGGCAGGGGCTCGGTCATGTTGCCGGCGGCAAGGGCATCGCCCGGACCCAGCAGACCCATGGCGTGCAGCGCGGTATAGGCGGCACCGACGCCGCCGATCGCGGCAATACCCTTCAACAGGCGACGGCGCGTGATCGTCGGACGGCTGGTCACCACGGCCGCACCTCCCTCGACTGGACCGGGGTGGTTGCTCCGGCGATCGCCGAGATCCACCCGCATCGAGGCATGGTATTTCTATCTAATAGTTAAAGCAAGTTTAAGTTGTGTGTGCCGGGCGGGTGGTGGCCGCTATTCCGCCGCCGCATTCATTCCGGCCCGACCGTGGGTCGCATGGGCGCGGGCGGCGTCGCCGAACGCCGCGAAGATCGCCCGGTTTATTCCCGCCACCGGTCGCGGCCATTCCGGATGCCACTGCACGGCAAGCGCGAAGGCCGACGCGTCAGCGATCGAGATGGCCTCGATCACCCCGTCCGGCGCCCGGCCCTCCACGACGACACGGTCGCCGGGGCAGTCGATCGCCTGACCGTGCAGGGAGTTCACCAGATGCGGTCCGGGTCCGGCGATGGCGGCGAGCCTGCCGTCCGGTGTCAGGTCCAGCGAATGGGCGGGCCGATATTTCCAGTCATAGGGCACGTCTCGGCGCATGCGATGGTCGAGTCCGCCGGTATTGGTGTGGATCTGCTGGTGCAGGGTGCCGCCGAACGCCACGTTGAGTTCTTGGGCCCCGCGGCACACGCCGAGAAGGGGGACGCCGCGCGCCACCGCCGCCCGGGCCAGGGCCAGGGTGACCCCGTCCCGTGCCGGATCATGATCGTCCGGCGTGACGCTGTCGCCGCCGTCATAGTGCGCCGGCTCCACGTTCGAGGGGCTGCCGGTCAGGAACACGCCGTCGAGACGGTCGAGCAGGCTGTCGATCTCCACACCGTCGGGCAGCGCCGGGATGATGACCGGGCAGACGTCCGCCACCTCGGACATGGCGGTCACGTATTTCTCTCCGACGCGGTGGCTTGCGTTGTGCTCGCCCATGAGACGGCAGGCGGTTACTCCGACGAGAGGCAGGCGGCGGCGCACGGGGATCTCCTGGCGGTCACGATTGCGTTGCGGACGCTTGGCCCGTGACATCTACCATGCCATATCCCCGTCATGTTCGACATCTCCGACCCCCAGCGCCTGGCGATCGCCAAGGCCGTCGCCGTCGCCGCCTGGATCCTGCTGATCCTGACGGCGGAACGGGCGGTCCCCGCCGTCGCCCGTCGCGGCGGCTGGCCGCGGATTCTGCGCAATGCCGGGCTGTTCGCGGTGAATATCGGTCTGTCGCGCCTGGCGATCATTCCGGTCACCGTGCTGGCGACCGGCATGACGCTCGACTGGCGGCCGGCCTGGCTCGACGGCGGCTGGGCGCTGCTGCTCGACCTGCTGATCCTGGACCTGTGGATCTATTTCTGGCACCGGGCCAATCACACGATCCCGTTCCTGTGGCGGTTTCACGAGATCCATCATCTGGACGAATTCCTCGACGCCAGCTCCGCCGTCCGCTTCCACGCCGGCGAGGTGCTGATGTCGGCGGCGGTGCGGGGCGTGGTGATCGTCCTGCTCGACATCCCGCTCGCCTCGGTGCTGGCCTTCGAAACCCTGGTCCTCGTGGCGTCGGTCTTCCAGCATTCCAACGTGCGGCTGCCCGCGCGGCTCGAGAAAGCGCTTTCCTGGGTGATCGTTACGCCGTCGATTCATTGGGTCCATCACCACGCGGTGCGGCGGGACACCGACTCCAACTACGGCACCACCCTGTCGGTCTGGGACCGGGTCTTCGCCACCCTGAGCCCGACCCCGCGCACCCCGGAGATGGCGATCGGGGTCGAACGCGCCCATGACGACGGGTTCTGGAAGCTGCTGGTCCGGCCCTTCCGCCCCCGGCGGGACACGGGCTGACGCCGCCGCCGCGACACCTGTCATCGGGATTTCCCATACCTCGGCGGCTTCAGGGTCTATAGTGTCGGCCCATCACCGTGCCTTCGAGCGAATGGAGACTCTCATGACCCGCTGGTTCCGTGCCGCCCCGTTTGTCCTGGCGGTTGCGCTTTCGGCCGTCCTGACGCTGCCGAATCCGGCAGCGGCCCAGACCGCGACCGGAACGGACGCCGCCGCCCCGAGCGCTTCGGACGCCGCCCCCGCGCCGGCCGCCGGCAAGACCTACAGCGAGCCGGAAGTCGTCTCCGCTGCGAAGAACCTGTTCGGCGAGACCACGGAAGGCCTGGCCAAGGTCATCGAGAAGGTGTTCTCGGAGATGGGCCAGCCGAACGCCTATATCGCCGGCAGCGAGTATTCCGGCGCCATCGGGATCGGGCTGCGCTATGGCGAGGGCATGCTGAACATGGCCGGCGGCGGTCAGACCAAGGTGTACTGGCAGGGCCCGTCCATCGGCTTCGACCTCGGCGGCAACGCCTCCAAGGTCTTCGTGCTGGTCTACAGACTGGACTCGCCGGAGCAGATCTTTCGCCGGATTCCCGGCGTCGAGGGGTCGTACTATTTCGTCGCCGGGGTCGGCGTGAACTACCAGGGCGACGGCGAGATCACCCTGGCGCCGATCCGGACCGGCGTGGGCCTGCGCTCCGGCGTCAATATCGGCTATCTGCACTACAGCCGGACGTTCTCCTGGTATCCGTTCTGAACGGCCGGCGGCGTCGCAGCTACTTGCCGTTGCCGCCTTCCGGGAACGGCTTGTCCTGCTTCGCCTCGATGACGCCGCGCCGGACCTCCCGGGTGCGGGTGAACAGCTCCTGCAGCTTGTCGCCCTCGCCCCAGCGGATGGCGCGCTGCAGGTAGGTCAGGTCCTCGCTGAACCTTTGCAGCATCTCCAGAACCGCCTCGCGGTTGTTCAGGAAGATGTCGCGCCACATGATCGGGCTCGACCCGGCGATGCGGGTGAAATCGCGGAAGCCGCCGGCGGAGAAGCGGATCACGTCCTGCTGCTCCTGGCCTTCGAGGTCGAAGGCGGTGCCGACGATGGTGTAGGCGATCAGGTGCGGCAGGTGCGACGTCACGGCCAGCACCTTGTCGTGATAGTCGGCCTTCATCTCCTCGACCAGGGCGCCGCAGCGAGTCCACAGCGCCGTCACCTTCTCGACCGCGGCCCGGTCGGCGGTCTCGTCTGGGGTCAGGATCCAGTAGCGGCCGACGAACAGGTCCGACGACCCGGCATCCGGCCCCGACTTCTCGGTGCCGGCGATCGGGTGTCCCGGCACGAAGGCGACCCCGTCCGGAATGTGCGGACCGGCGGCGGCGATCACCGCGCCCTTCACCGAGCCCACATCAGTCACCACCGCGCCCGGCTTCAGGTGCGGCGCCATGGCCTGGGCGATCGCCCCGAAGGCGCCGAGCGGGGTGCAGAGCACGACGATGTCGGCCTCCGCGACCGCCTTGGACGGCTGCTCCACATAGGCGTCGGCGAGCTTCAGCGCCCGGGCCCGGTCGAGCGCCTCGGCGGAAAGATCGGCGGCCACCACCCGCTCGACCGCGCCGTACTTGCGCACGGCGCGGGCGACCGAGGAGCCGAGATTGCCGATCCCGATGACCGCGAGGGTCCCGAAGATCGGCTCTCCCGTAGACGCGGACTCGGTCACGCCGCCGCCCCGTTGAAGAAGTCGGTGAGGCCCTGGACGACAGCCCGGTTCTCGTCCTCCTGGCCGACGGAGATGCGGATGAAGTCGTGCTCGCCGTAATCGGCCATGTTCCGCACCATGATGCCGCGCTTCGCCAGGAACTCCCGCGCCTCGGCCGCCGTCCGGCCCGGCTCCGACGGGAAACGGGTGATGAAGAAGTTGGTGACCGACGGATACGGCTCCAGACCCAGTTTCCTGAACTCGTCCTGCAGCCAGGGCAGCCAGGCACTGTTGTGGGCGACCGACTTCTCCTGGAATTCCAGATCCCTGACCGCGGCGATGCCGGCCACCAGGGCCGGCGTGTTCACGCCGTAGGGCGGCTTCACCGTGTACAGCAGGTTGGCGATCTCCGCCGGGCAGTAGGCCCAGCCGAGTCGCAGGCCGGCCATGCCGTACATCTTGGAGAAGGTGCGGAGCATGACCGTGTTGTCGGTCTCCTCCACCAGCTCGATCCCGGCGGTGTAGTCGTTACGCTGGACGTATTCCGCATAGGCGGCGTCGAGCACCAGCAGCACATGGTCCGGCAATCCGGCGCGCAGGCGGCGCACCTCGTCGGTCGGCACATGGGTCCCGGTCGGGTTGTTCGGGTTGGCCAGGAAGACGACCTTCGTGCGGTCGGTCACCCGCTCCAGGATCGCGTCGACGCTGGCGGTGAAGCCGTCGTCGGGCGCGGAGACGGGCACGCCGCCGGCGATCTTCGTCGCCATCGGGAACAGCAGGAAGCCGTACTGGGTGTGGATGAGCTCGTCGCCCGGTTCCAGATAGGCCTGGGTGATGACCTGGATCAGCTCGTCCGATCCGCAGCCGAGCACGATGCGCGACGCATCGATGCCGTGGCGCTCGGCGATCGCCTCGGCCAGGCCGGAGGCGGCGACGGCGGGGTAGGTGTGGATTTTCGACGCGATGCCGGCCAGGGCTTCCATCGCCTTCGGCGAGGGGCCGAGCGCCCCTTCGTTCAGATTCAGACGGATGATCCGCTGAAGGCTTTTCGGATAGCTGGTCGGCTTGTAGGGGGTGAGATCGGAAATCGACGATTTGGGAGCGACGCTGGGCATCGGGGTGTCCTCGGACGGAATAGGGAATCAGGTCTTGGGGGTCTCGGGCCGGGCGTAGGCGCCGATGGGCGCCGCGCCGGCCGGCATATGCCCGACCTCCAGATAGCCGTCGGCCGCGATCAGCGACCAGCGCGCGCCTTCGATTTCGGCGGTGTCCAGCGCTCCGTCGACCGTTCCTTCGAGCGCGTAGAGCGTGACGTCGTCGCCGGAGGGATCTGGATCCTGCGGGGCCACGCCATAAGCGGGCAACCCATCCTCCCCGAAAAGCGGAAGCCGCGCGATGACGCGCGGCTTCGGACCGGGGGTGGGGTCGAGGGATTCCTGGAGCAGCCGGGGCCACCAGCGCCAGCGGGAATCGGCGATGTCCGGCAGCACGGCGAGCGTTGCCCGGCCGTCGACGGCCGCCGCGATCGCCGCCTCGGCGCTGTCCACCCGCTCGAGACGGGTCGCGGCACCGCCCCGGTCGCGCGCCAGATCGATAACAGCGTCGGCGCCGTCGGGCACGTAGACGGCGGTCAGCGGGTCGACCTGACGGGCCAGATTGGCGCCCAGAATCTCCCGCCATATCCGTTCCAGGGTCGCGGTCGGCAGATCGGCACTCGCGGCCGAGCAGAGTCGACGCAGAATCGCCGCCTCCCGGCCCGGGCGCAGGTACGGACCCGTTGCATCGCCTTTCGCCGCGGCCACGCGCCGACCGATCGCGACCCGATGTTCGAGCAGGCTCAGCAGCTCGTCATCGATGCGATCGATCTCGGCCCGAAGCTGGGCCAGCGAGGGCGCGACATCCGCCATGCGGTGATCCCCGGAGAAGCCGGTCATGAGAAAACCGGCAAGACCTATCGGAGCGCACCGATTAAGGCAAGCCGCCAAGGGTCGGTCTGCGCACGGTCGGGGCCGACAGGCCGTCCGCCCGCGACCATCCGATCCCGGATGGGCAATGGGCCCTGCCGGTCCTAGAATGGTCGCTCCCGCCCCAAAACGGAGCCGCCGCGTGGCCGTCTCGATCGACCAGGACCTCACCCGCCCCGGCGTGCTGCGTGCCGGGATCAACCTCGGCAATATCCTGCTGGTCACCGGCACGGCGGCCAATGGCGATCCGGAAGGCGTGGCGCCGAGCCTGGCGGCGCTGATCGCGGACCATCTCGGCGTGGCGGTCGAGCTGGTGCCCTTCGCCTCCCCGGGCGAGGTGGCGGACGCCCTGGCGCAGGACGCCTGGGACATCGCCCTGATCGCCGAGGAGCCGGAGCGGGCCAAGACCATCGCCTTCGTCGACGCCTATGTGGAGATCGAGGCGACCTACATGGTGCCGGAGGGGTCGCCGCTGAAGACCATCGCCGACGTGGATGCCGAGGGTGTGCGGATCGCCGTGTCCGACCGTTCCGCCTACGATCTCTATCTGAGCCGCACGCTGAAGCATGGCGAACTGGTCCGGGCCAAGGGACTGCAGGGCGCGCTCGACCTCTATGTGGCGGAGAAGCTCGACGCGCTGGCCGGCCTGCGTCCGGCCCTCAAGGAAAACGCGGCGGATCTCGGCGGCCAGCGGATCCTGGACGGACGCTACACGGCGGTCCGCCAGGCGGTCGGCACGAAACCGGAGAACAAGGCTCTCCAGGCGGCCATCGCCACCTACCTCCAGACCGCGAAGGCCGACGGTACCATCGCCGGCCTTCTGGAGCGGTTCGGGGTGCAGGAGAAGCTCAGCGTGGCGGCCGGCTGAGCGCCGTCAGGCGATCTGATCGCCGGTCGCGAGCACGCGGTTCTTGATCAGCGGGGCCGAGAAGTCGCGGAAGTCGGCCATGAAGTCGGCGCTCTTGTGTTCCTCGAACGCGGCGGCGTCCTTGTAGACCTCCCAGAGATGGAAGGAGCCCGGCGCGTCGTGATCGGCGCTGACCGAGAAGCCGAGGCAGCCGGACTGGGTGAGGCTGTTCTTGGCGTGCTGCTTCAGGCGCTCGGCGAAGGCGTCTGCGTCCTTGGCGTCGACGACGAGGTTCACGGCGACAACATACATGCGGGGTCTCCTCCGGAGGGTTGCTTGGTTGTTTTATCGGTTTCCGCCTGGCGGTCGAGGGTCAGGGCCGTCGGCGCAGAGACCGGACGGGGGGCGGAGATCAGGTCGCGGGCCCGGGCCAGCACGCGTTTGCGGTCGCGTCGCACGGCATAGACCTGCTTCTGCGCCTCGATCATGACAACTCCGCCGAAGGTCGTGAACCACCGTTCTCCGACCCGTTCCACTGCCGGCGCGGATCGGATCAGCAGGCCGCTGGTATAGGGCGGTGTGTAGACCGAGGTCACGGTGCGGGTCGGGGTGAAGCGGCTGTCCCGCAGCAAGCGCGAAAGCTGGCCGACCGTGTAGGGCTGGCCGTGGCCGAACGGGGTATGGTCGAACCGGGCCCAGAGGCCGCGCCGGTTGGGGGCGACGAACAGGATCCGGCCGTTGGCGGCGAGCACCCGCCAGAGTTCGCTCATCATCGCCGCTCGCTGTTCGGTGCCCTCGAGGGCATGGACAACGACGATTCGATCCACCGAGGAATCCTCGAGCGGCAACTCGCCCTCATCCACCAGAGCGGTCAGGTTCGGCCCGTCCGGTGGCCAGTGCAGCACGCCCTGCTGGGCCGGCATGAAGGCGAGGAGGCGCTCCGCCTCGCCGCGGAACGGCCGCAGATAGGGGGTGGCGAAGCCGAGGCCGAGCAGCGTCTGGCCGCGCAGATCCGCCCACAGGTCGCGCACCTGACGGCGGATCATCCGCCGCGCCAGATGGCCGAGGGGGAAGTCGTAGAAATCCCGCAGATCGACGGCATCGCTGAACATGGCGGGAGACTAGATCATTTCCCGGCAGATTGGCATCCGCCCGCACCGGGTTAGCGGCAGAAGGTGATCGACCCCTCGGCACAGACCCGGTCGCCGTCGATCCAGGTCGCCCCGGACAGGTCCGCCCGATAGAAATCGACGTCCCGCACCCGGGCGCCGGTCAGGTCGGCGCCGCGCAGATTGCTGGAGACCAGCCGCGCGTCCACCAGGTCGGCCCCAGCAAACGACACGCCCTCCAGGTCGGCCTGGCTGAAGTCGGCGAATTTCAGGCGGGCGCCCTCGAACCGCGCGCCCTTCAGATCCGCCCCGATGAACCGGGCCCGTCCACCCTGGATGCCGTTGAACACCGAGCCGGCGAGTTTGGCGCGGTTGAAGCTGGCGTCGTCCAGACGCCCGCCGCTCAGATCGATGCGCTCGAGTTCCACGCGGTCGAAACTGCACCGACGCCAGTCCACGCCGGGGGCCGGCGGGTCGGAGCAAGCAGCTTCCGCCCGGCTCGGGAGCAGACAGGCGGCGACCAGGATCGCCAGCAGGGCCGGAAGGAGAGGGCCGGAAAGGCGCGGCATACGAACCTCGGATCGCGGTGGCATAAGGGCTGCGCGGTCGTTTCGGGCGGTTTTGCCGACGGGCAGCACCGTCCACACGCAGGAGACTATCACGGCGACCCGGGTCGGAAAGGGGCATGCGACCTCGCGTCCCGCGGACGGTCCGCATCCATGCACCGGAAAGGTAATGTCGCGCGGGGGCCGGAGGTCGTCGACAGTGCCATGAGCGATTGTCTTGGCACGGACTCCGCCGGCACTGGTCCGACGATCCCTCCCGCCACCGGTCCGGTCCGTTGGGACGGTCGCTTCCGCAGCGGTACGCCACCGAGTCCTCCCCTTGGCCCGGAGAGACCGGCATCGCGGGGCGGAGATCCCCGCGGCGGCAGCGCCTCGAAGGGCGGCCGCGCGACCCGCACGAAAGCGTCAACGGCGGCCGGCATGTCCCAGGAGAGACCGTACCGGCCCGGACCGGGCCCTTGGCCTAACCATCCCGGAGGTCGATCCGGCGAACCGGTTCGCCTGGGCGGCAAGCATTGGGGCCCCGCGCGATGAAAAAAGCGTGACACTCCACGCCGATTGGAACAAGAGAAAAACAAGTCCAGAGGCAATTTTTGAAAAGGATTCCCATAGATTACTTTATAAACATGTTTTTTATTTGTTATCCACTAATTTATCCACAGGTAAAGTAGACAGTTACCGCCGGTTAACCTTTCAGAATCAATGGCTTTCCGACGGCGAGCGCCGCGGAAGAGACGGTTGTGGAAAACGTACGGCTGTTTTAGAGAGAGCGGGACTTTTGCGACATGCGACCCTACGCCGGGTTTGTGGCGGCCATCTGATGGTCTATAAGGCGTGTCGAATTTGTCAGGGGCGTGGTCTCCGGATCCGGGAGGTTCGGGTCGGGGGTCGCGTTGCCGTTCGGGCGAACCGGCGCCGCCGAAAGCGGATGTCGGCCAGCATGAGGCCCGTCAATATGAGGCCCGCCAGTATGAGGGAAGTATGAGCGCTCACAATCGGCCGCTGTCACCGCACCTTCAGGTCTACAAACCCCAGCTCACCAGCGTCCTGTCGATCTCCCACCGGGCGACCGGGATCGCGCTGGCGGTCGGCACCCTGCTACTGGTCTGGTGGCTGGTCGCCGCTGCCGCCGGGGGCGAGGCCTTCGACACGGCCCAGGGTTTCTTCGGATCCTGGTTCGGCATTCTGGTTCTGTTCGGCTTCAGCTACGCGCTGATGTATCACCTGTGCAATGGCATCCGGCACCTGTTCTGGGACGCCGGCTACGGGTTCGAGCTTGAAACGGCGTACAAGTCGGGCTGGATGACGGTCGGCGCCTCGGTGGTGCTGACCCTCGTGGCCTGGATCATCGCTGCGGCGAGCTGAGGAGGGCGACGGATATGGCTGGAAACACAGCGCGCGGCACGTCGATGCGGACGGCCCTGGGGCGCGTTCGTCATCTCGGATCGGCGAAGGAAGGCGTGCATCACTGGTGGATGCAGCGGCTGACCGCGCTCGCCCTGGTGCCGCTGGTGCTCTGGTTCGTGGTGTCCCTGGCGGGCATGGGCGACATGAATCACGCGGCGGCGACCGCTTGGATCGGTTCGCCCTCGGTCGCCATCACCCTGGTCCTGTTGATCGGTGCGACCTTCTACCACGCCCAACTGGGCGTCCAGGTCGTCCTCGAGGACTACATTCACAACGAAGGTCTGAAGCTCGCGGCCCTGGTCCTGGTGAAGTTCGCCTCGATCATCCTCGCGGTCGCCGCGATCTTCGCCGTGTTGAAAATCGCCTTCGGAGGCTGAGGTCATGGACTCCTATCCCATCATCGAACACGAGTACGACGTCGTCGTGGTCGGCGCCGGCGGCGCCGGCTTGCGCGCCACCCTCGGCATGTCGCTCGAAGGGCTGAAGACCGCCTGCATCACCAAGGTCTTCCCGACCCGCAGCCACACCGTCGCCGCCCAGGGCGGTATCGGTGCCGCGCTCGACAACATGGGCGAGGGCGACAACTGGAAGTTCCACATGTACGACACGGTCAAGGGCTCCGACTGGCTCGGCGACCAGGACGCGATCGAGTACATGTGCCGCAACGCCATCCCGGCGGTGATCGAGCTCGAGCATTTCGGCGTGCCGTTCTCGCGCACCGAAGAGGGCAAGATCTATCAGCGCCCGTTCGGCGGCCACACCCTGAACCACGGCAAGTCGATGGCCAAGCGCGCCTGCGCCGCCGCCGACCGCACCGGGCATGCGATCCTGCACACGCTGTATCAGCAGTCGCTGCGGAACAACGCCGAGTTCTTCATCGAGTACTTCGCCCTCGACCTCATCATGAGCGAGGAAGGCGAGTGCGTCGGCGTGATGGCGCTGTGCCTGGAGGACGGCACCATCCACCGGTTCCGCGCGCATCAGACGGTGCTGGCGACCGGCGGCTACGGCCGCGCCTACTTCTCCTGCACCTCGGCCCATACCTGCACCGGCGACGGCAACGCCATGGTGCTGCGCGCCGGCCTGCCGCTGCAGGACATGGAATTCGTGCAGTTCCATCCGACCGGCATCTACGGCGCCGGCTGCCTCATCACCGAGGGCGCGCGCGGCGAAGGCGGGTACCTGACCAATTCCGAGGGCGAGCGCTTCATGGAGCGCTATGCGCCGACCGCCAAGGACTTGGCCTCGCGCGACGTGGTCAGCCGGGCGATGACCATCGAGATCAACGAAGGCCGCGGCGTGGGTCCGAACAAGGACCACATCATGCTGCACCTGGAGCATCTGGACCCCGACGTCCTGCACCAGCGCCTGCCGGGCATTTCGGAGACCGCGAAGATCTTCGCCGGGTCCGACGTGACCAAGGAGCCGATCCCGGTGCTGCCGACGGTGCACTACAACATGGGCGGCATCCCGACGAACTACCACGGCGAGGTCATCTCGCCGACCGCCGACGATCCGAACCGGGTCGTGCCGGGCCTGATGGCGATCGGCGAGGCCGCCTGCGTGTCGGTGCACGGCGCCAACCGCCTGGGCACCAACTCGCTGCTGGACATCGTCGTGTTCGGCCGCGCCGCCGCCCACCGTGCCGCCGAGACGGTGAAGCCGGGCGAGGGCCACAAGCCGATCACCAAGGACTCGTCCGAGAAGGCGATCGCCCGTCTCGACCGCGTCCGCAACGCCAAGGGCGATCTGCGCTCGGGCGAAGTCCGCCTCGACATGCAGCGGGCGATGCAGACCCACGCGGCCGTGTTCCGCACGACCGAGCTGATGGACGACGGTCTCAAGAAGATCCACGACATCGCCAAGTCGATGCCGAATGTGGGCGTCAACGACAAGTCGCTGATCTGGAACACCGACCTGGTCGAGACACTGGAGCTCGATAACCTGATGGGTCAGGCGATCGTCACCCTGGGCTCGGCGGCCGCGCGCCAGGAGAGCCGGGGCGCCCATGCCCATGAGGACTTCCCGGACCGCGACGACGAGAACTGGATGAAGCACACGGTCATGTGGCTGAACGAGAAGAACGAGACCACGGTCTCCTATCGTGACGTCCACATGAACACGCTTTCGAACGAGGTCGAGGTGATCCCGCCGGTGGCGCGCGTCTACTGAGTCGCGCCCGCCTCCACGGATAGCCAGATAGCGAAGGAAAAACACCGATGGCCGAGTTCACTCTGCCCGCGAATTCCAAGGTCAAGATCGGCGACACCTACAAGGCGCCGGACGGGGCCAAGCGGGTGAAGAAGTTCAAGATCTACCGCTACGACCCGGACAAGGGCAGCAATCCCCGGCTCGATACCTACGAGATCGACATGGACGATTGCGCGCCGATGGTTCTCGACGCGCTGATCAAGATCAAGAACGAGATCGACACCACCCTGACCTTCCGCCGGTCGTGCCGCGAGGGCATCTGCGGCTCGTGCTCGATGAACATCGACGGCACGAACACGCTGGCCTGCCTGAAGCCGATCGAGGATGTGAAGGGCGACGTCCACATCTACCCGCTGCCCCACATGCCTGTGATCAAGGACCTGGTTCCGGACCTGTCGGTGCCCTACGCGCAGCTCGCCTCGGTGGAGCCCTGGCTGCAGGCCGACACCCCGCCCTCGCCGACCGAGGAGCGCCGGCAGTCGCCGGAGGAGCGCGAAAAGCTCGACGGGTTGTGGGAATGCGTCCTGTGCTTCTGCTGCTCGACCTCCTGCCCGAGCTACTGGTGGAACGGCGACCGCTATCTGGGTCCGGCCGTCCTGCTGCAGGCCTATCGCTGGATCGCCGACAGCCGCGACGAACGGACCGGCGACCGACTCGACGCGCTGGAGGATCCGTTCCGCCTGTACCGCTGCCACACGATCATGAACTGCACCAAGACCTGCCCGAAGGGCCTGAACCCGGCGAAGGCGATCGCCGAGATCAAGAAGCTCATGGTGCTGCGCCAGTAGCGGATCGGGTCCTACAGAGCCGGTCGTTCCGGACTGACATCGAACCCGGCGTCGCCATGACGCCGGGCTTTTGTTTGGATCCCTACCCTGACACTCCCCGGACTTGTTCCGGGGCAAGGTTTGAGCGCGCGTGAAGGCCCCAAGCTATTCGAGGCTCCATAGGTTACCCCGGAATAAATCCGGGGAGTGCGTTCGGGGAAGGGGCAATGAGACGCGAGCGCCGCTACCGCACCCCATAGTCCCGGATCACGTTCGCGTCCGGCTCCGGGCCGAGCCCGGGCATGTCGGGGACCGCGAAGAACCCGTCCACGGGATCGAGCCAGCGCTGGTACAGCATCGCCTCGGGGCGGATGTAGAACCGCTCGATCAGCCCCGGATTGGCGAGCCCCGATCCCAGATGCAGGGTGGCGAGGAAGCCGGGGCCGAAATACGGCGAGTGCGGCATGACCTGCACGCCGGCCGCCTCGCAGAGCGCCGCCGTCTTGCGGAACTCGGTGATGCCGCCGACCTTGGTGACGCTCGGCTGGGCGTAGTCGACGGCACCCGCCTGCACCGCCTGGCCGAACATCATCGCCGTGCACCAGTTCTCGCCCGCGGCGATGGGCACGCCGGTCTCGCGCCGCAGATGGGCGAGGCTGGCGAAGTCCTCGGGCGGGAAGATCGGCTCCTCAAGCCAGTGCAGGTCGAACGCATCCAACTCGACCGCCATCCGCCGCGCCTGATCCGGGGTCCAGGGGCAGTTGGTATCGACCATGATCGGGATGTCGTCACCGGCGGCCTCGCGCGCGGCCCCAACCTCCTCGGCGGCGATCTCATGCAGTTTGATGTAGCGATAGCCCTCCGCGAGGGACTGTTCCACATCCGCAACGACCGCCTCCTTGTCGCGCAGGATGAACAGGGAGGAATAGGCCGGCAGCTTGGCCTTGTCGGATCCGCCGAACAGCCGGCAGAGCGGCATGTTCGCGGCCTTGGCGGCGATGTCCCACAGCGCGAGATCGAGGCCGGAGATCGCGAAGATCGTGATCCCGTGCCGGCCGAACAGATGCATCTTCTGCTGCAGCCGGTGGTTCAGGCCGATGACGTCGGTGGCGTCCTCGCCGATCACCGCCGGCGCGATCATGTGCTCGACGGCCGCCGTGACCGCGTCCAGACAGTGATAGGCGAAAGCGTCGCCCCAACCGACGATGCCGGTATCGGTGGTCACCTTGACCAGGCAGGTGTCCAGCATGGCCCATTTGCCGGTGGCGAAGGCCTTGGTCTCGCCGCTGTGGCTGAACGGAATGCGGAGCGGAATGGCCTCGACGGCGGCGATCTTCATGGGCGTCCTCCCGGGATTCGGCGGTGTTGTTCTTATCCGCCATCTTAGGCCGCCCGGGGCGCGTCCTGTCGAGCCCGGATCGGCCGGATCCCGATCGCCGGACGCGGCTTTTCCCTCGATTGACCGATTGGCTGCGTCAAGCTCGCGGTGGTAGGGTTCCGCCGCCTTTCCCACCGGCCCGGCGCTATCGACGTGGGGCCTATCGACGTGCGGCCCTATCGACACCGGGACCAGAGACCCCATCTCAGCGTGCAGCACCGAACTGCCACAAGAACGCGAGGAACACCGCCAATGCCCGCTCTCGACATCGTTCTCGTTCCGGCCCTGTCGGATAACTATGTCTACCTGCTGCACGACGCCGCGTCGGGCGCGACCGCCGTGGTCGATCCGGGCGAGGCGGCGCCGGTCGAGGCGGTCCTGGCCGAGCGCGGCTGGACGCTGACCCATATCCTCAACACCCACCACCACGCCGACCATATCGACGGCAACGAGGCGCTGAAGGCGAAGTACGGCGCCACGCTGGTCGGTCCCAAGGCCGAGGCCGCCCGGATCCCCGATATGGACGTCACCGTCGCCGAGGGCGATACCTATGACTTCGCCGGCCACACCGCGCAGGTGTACGAGACCCCCGGCCATACCACCGGTCACATCTCGTTCTATTTCGCCGACAGCGACGCCCTGTTCCCCGGCGACACCCTGTTCTCGCTCGGCTGCGGTCGGATGTTCGAGGGCACGCCGGCCCAGTTCTGGGACTCGCTGCGCAAGCTCCGCGCCCTGCCGGACAGCACCTATATCTATTGCGGCCACGAGTACACCGCCTCGAACGCGAAGTTCGCGCTCTCCATCGACGGCGACAACGACGCCCTGAAGGCGCGGGCGACCGAGATCGAGGAGCTGCGGGCCGAGGGCCGGCCGACCATCCCGTCCCTGCTCGGTCAGGAGAAGGCGATCAACCCGTTCCTGCGGGCCGACGATCCGAAGATCGCCGCCGCGGTCGGCAAGTCCGGCGCCGATCCGGTCGAGGTCTTTGCCGCCGTTCGCAAGGGCAAGGATACCTTCTGATCCGGCACGCCCGTCCACCATTCGGCCCGTTCGGGCTTTCACGAGGAAACGCAGATGAAGCTCTACCACGCCCCCGCCTCCCCCTATGTCCGCAAGGTCATGGTCCTGGCCCACGAGACGGGGCTTGCCGACAAGCTCGACGTCGAAACGGTGACGACGTCTCCGGCGGCGCCCGATGCGGCGGTCGCCAAGGCCAATCCGGTGAAGAAGATTCCGGCGCTGCTGACCGATGACGGGATGGCCCTGTTCGATTCGCCGGTGATCTGCGAGTACCTGGACAGCCAGCACGAGGGCCCGAAGATGTTTCCGGCGCCCGGCGGGGCCCGCTGGCACGCCCTGCAGCTTCAGGCTGCGGCCGACGGTCTGCTCGATGCCGCCATCCTGATCGTCTACGAAGGCCGGATCCGGCCGGAGGAGCTGCGGTTCCAGCCCTGGGTCGACGCCCAGCAGAGCAAGATCGACGGCGCGCTCGCCGCGCTGAACGCCTGGTCGGAGGATTTCGGCGATCGGGTCGATATCGGAACGATCTCCGCCGCCTGCGCGTGCGGTTATCTCGACCTCCGGTTCCCCGACATGGATTGGCGCGGCCCCAATCGGGCGCTGTCGACCTGGTACGAGCGGTTCTCCGCCCGCCCGTCCATGCAGGCCACCAAGCCGGCAGGCTGACGGATGTCGGCCGATGACGTTCGCCGACTGATCGACCGGATGGGCCTGCAGGCTCATCCGGAAGGCGGCTGGTTCAAGGAGACCTACCGCGACGTGCCGGCGGAGGGCGGGCGCGGGGCGGTAACCCAGATCTACTATCTTCTGGCGGCGGGCGAGCTCTCCGCCTGGCACCGGGTCACCGACGCGACGGAGATCTGGCACCACTATGCGGGGGCGCCGCTGGTGCTGACCCTGTCGCCGAACGGCCACGACGCCGAGGCGCATACGCTCGGGCCCGACATACTGGGCGGGCAGACGCCGCAGGTGGTGGTGCAGCCGGGCTGGTGGCAGACGGCGGAAAGCCTCGGACAATGGACATTGTGCGGCTGCACGGTCGCTCCGGCCTTCGAGTTCTCCGGCTTCGAGATGGCGCCGCCGGACTGGCGACCGGTCCCGAGGGCGCCGTCGGGAGGCTGATCCCGTAACCGCACGATCTGCTCTAACGACGGCGCAGGATCATCCGGTGTGCCGCCAGCACCGCGCCGCCGACGATCAGCACGCAGGCCAGGACGACCTCGAGGGTGAAGGGCGCCAATCCGACCGCGACCAGCACCAGCGTCGAGAGCAGCGGCGCGGCGTAGGAACTCGCCCCAAGCACCTGGATGTCGCCCTTCTTCACCCCGATGTCCCAGGTGAAGAAGGCACCGCCGACCGGCCCCAGGCCGAGGGCCAGGACCGCAAGCCACTCCACGGTGCCTTGCGGCCAGACCGTGGTCTCGAAGATCAGATGACACGGCACGGCGAGCAGGGAGGCGGCGGCGCAGAACCCGCCGACCGCGTCGGTCGGTACGTGGCCGAACCGACGCGAGGCGACGGAATAGCTCGACCATGTCAGGGCACAGACCCCGGCAGCCATATAGCCGAGCGTGTAGCGCGGGTCGATCTCCAGGCTCTGGCCCTTCGTGACCAGCAGCGCGGCACCTGCGAGTCCCAGGAGCGCGCCGCCGATATGGAACCAGCGCAGCCGCTCGCCCGGGAGCAGGGCCGAGAACACGACGATCAGCAGCGGCCAGAGATAGGCGATGAGGCTGGCCTCGACCGCCGGCGCGTTGCGCAGGGCCAGGAAATAGAAGAAGTGGTAGCCGAACAGCCCACCGACCCCGAGCAGCCACACGGGAGCGGGTTGGCGCAGATGGGCAAGCGGCGACGTGCCCCGGGCGACCGACGCGACGACGCCGATCGCCGTGGCGATGCCGAAGGTCATGGCCAGGAGCTGGAACGGCGGCACCTGTCCGGAAAGGGCGGTGAACAGGGCGAGCAGGGCCCAACTCAGGACGGCGGTGAAGCCGATCACGGTCGCGCGGCCCCGGGTCATGTCTCGGTCCTCGGTCGTCTGGTCGGGTGAAGGCGGACGTCGCGGTGTGAGTGGTGGACCGACCTTTACCCCGGAAGATCGAAAGGGCACCAGACCAAACCGCGCCGCCCGCCACCCCGTCGCTATCCGCCTGCACATCCGCCGTGAACCTGGGATAGAGTTGGGGACCGCAGACCCCGACAGACGGTGCACCGGCATGGCCCATACGCGTCTCCGCAAGTTCAACACCCGCGACACCTACCCGGACCAGTCCCTCGACAATGATCTCTGCCAGGCGGTCGTGGCCAACGGCACCGTCTACCTGCGCGGCCAGGTCGGGACCGATTTCGACGGTAACCTCGTGGGCGCGGGCGATCCGGCGGCGCAGGCCGACCAGGCGATGCGCAACGTCGAGACCCTGCTGTCCGAGGCGGGCGCCCGGCTGGAGGATATCGTCAAGATCACGATCTACATCACCCGGCGCGAGGACCGCGAGCCGGTGTACCGGACGGTCGGACGCTGGCTGAAGGGCGTGTATCCGGTCTCCACCGGCCTGATGGTCGCCGGACTCGCCAAGGAGGAATGGCTGATGGAGATCGACGTCATCGCCGTGATTCCGCAGGAGGGTTGAAGACTGCCGGAAACCGGATCCAAACGAAGAACAAACAGGAGGATGCCATGACCGCCGTAACTCCCAAGGCCGCAAACCACAACGCACTCGGCCCGCTGGACTCGCGCTATGTCGACGTTGAGAGCATGGAGTGGGAGCCGACGCCCTATCCCGGCGTCGAATGGAAGATCCTGCTGAAGGACGAGGAGAGCGGCCTGCTCACCGCGCTGTTCAAATGGGCGCCCGGTTCGGAGCTTCCCCTGCACGAACACACGCGGATCGAACAGACCTTCGTGCTGGAAGGGTCGATCGAGGACGAGGAGGGCGAGGTGACGGCGGGGAACTTCGTCTGGCGTCCCGCCGGCTCGCGGCACGTGGCCAGGTCCCGCAACGGCGCCCTTCTGCTGGGAACGTTTCTGCAGCCGAACAAGTTTCTGTAGGGGCGGTACCGGTCGGCGACGGGGTCGTCGCGGCGCTCAGCGTCCCACGTCGTCCGATGCCCGGCCGAAGTCGTTGGGCCGCCAGAGATCGGCCGGAAGATCCAGGCCGAACACCGGATCCAGCAGGGCGACCTTGACCTCCACCCCCTGGGCGTCGGTGATGATCCACTGCTTGAGGGATAGCGGCCTGTCCTGGAAGGTCAGGACCACATTGCCCTGATCCGGGTCGTCCCGTTGGCGCAGCTGCAGCCGGATCACGTTGGCGCCCTTCTCGACGCCCTCGACGATCAGATCCTCCGTGAGGTCGACCTCGTCCGACACCAGCACGGAGAGCGGCGAGGCGATCAGCGGAATCTGGGTGGTCTGCTCCAGCTCGTTGTCCTGATAAGTCAGCCAGATGCCGTCGGCGGTGATCAGTACCGGCGAAGGCGGGGCGTACTCGAACCGCATCCGTCCGGGCCGCTCGAGCCACACCACGCCGCGCGCGACCAGGCCGGTCGAGCTCGCCTGCAGGAAGGTCGACCGCATGGTGGTCAGGTTGTTGAAGTAGGTCTCCACCCGCTCGACCTCCGCCCGCTGATCGGCGGTGAGTCCCTGGGCCGCAGCCGGGGAAGCCGTGCCCAGACCCGGCGCGCCGGCGACGGCGGCGAGGACGAGGGGCGCGAAGGCGATGGCGGCGAGCACCGAGCGGAATCTGATCATGCGCCTGACTTGGCGTGTCGCGCTCCGGTTGGCAAGCGGCAAATCGGGGGCGCCGGCGCCATGATCCGGCCACGGCGCCATGCCGTAGCGGACCCTCAGGTGTCGGACCCCTTAGGCGGCGGAATGGTCGCCGACCAGAACCTCCCGCTTGCCAACATGGTTGGCCTGACTGACCACGCCCTCGGATTCCATGCGCTCGATCAGTGTCGCCGCCCGGTTGTAGCCGATCTTGAGGTGGCGCTGGATGAAGCTGGTCGAGGCCTTGCCTTCCCGCGCGACGATCGCGACCGCCTGATCGTACAGGTCGTCGCCGGACGTCCCGCCGCCTTCCCCGGCGCCGGAGAAGCCGAGCGGATCCGGGGCGCTCTCGTCGTCCTCGGTGATCGTCTCGTCGTATTCCGGCTCGCCCTGGGTCTTGAGGTGGCGGACCACGTCCTCGACCTCCTCGTCGGAGCAGAACGGGCCGTGGACGCGGGTGATCCGCCCGCCGCCGGCCATGTAGAGCATGTCGCCCATGCCGAGGAGCTGCTCGGCGCCCTGCTCGCCCAGGATGGTCCGGCTGTCGATCTTGGAGGTGACCTGGAACGAGATCCGGGTCGGGAAGTTGGCCTTGATCGTGCCGGTGATGACGTCGACCGAGGGGCGCTGGGTCGCCATGATGACGTGGATGCCGGCGGCGCGCGCCATCTGCGCCAGACGCTGCACGGCGCCCTCGATGTCCTTGCCGGCGACCAGCATCAGGTCCGCGACCTCGTCGATCACCACGACGATATAGGGCAGCGGCACCAGATCGAGCGGCTCCTCCTCGAAGACCGGTTTGCCGCTATCGGCGTCGAAGCCGGTCTGCACCCGGCGCTTCAGCACCTCGCCCTTCTTGATCGCGTCGGCGATGCGGGCGTTGTAGCCGTCGATGTTGCGCACGCCGAGCTTGGACATGGCGCGGTAGCGGCTCTCCATCTCCCGCACCGTCCATTTCAGCGCGACGACGGCCTTCTTCGGATCCGTCACGACCGGGGAGAGCAGATGCGGGATGCCGTCATAGACCGACAGTTCCAGCATCTTCGGATCGATCATGATGAAGCGGCAGCGCTCCGGCGGCAGGCGGTAGAGCAGCGACAGGATCATCGTGTTCACCGCCACCGACTTGCCCGAGCCGGTGGTGCCGGCGATCAGCAGATGGGGCATGCGCGCCAGGTCGACGGCGATGGGCGTGCCGCCGATATCCTTGCCCAGCGCGATCGCCAGCTTGTGCGAGCCGTTGTTGATGAAGTCCGATTCCAGGACTTCGCGGAAATACACCGTCTCGCGCCGGGCATTCGGCAGTTCGATGCCGATCACGTTGCGCCCCGGGACCACCGCCACCCGCACCGAGACCGCGCTCATCGAGCGGGCGATGTCGTCGGACAGGCCGATGACCCGCGAGGACTTGGTGCCGGGGGCCGGCTCGAGCTCGTACAGGGTGACGACGGGGCCGTAGCGGACCTTGCCGATGGTGCCCTTGACGCCGAAATCGGCCAGGACGCTCTCCAGCATCCGGGCGTTCTGTTCGAGAGCATCCTCGTCCGGGCCGCTGGTGGCGGCCGGCGGATCGGTCAGCAGGTCCAGATCCGGAAAGGCGTAGCCCCCGTCATTGGTGCCGAGATCGAGCTGACGCTGGGTGGCCGTGCGCTTCCTGGCCTTGGCCGCCGGTTTCTCGACCCGGCCGACCGAGGGTTCGGCCGGGCGATCGGCGGCGGCCTTGGCGGCGCGCACCACCTGGCGGGGGGCCGGCTGCGCGTCGTCCCCATCGGCATGCCACGGGACGGTGTCGTCCTGGTCCTCGTCGGCGGTCGCGCTCAGGCGCGGCTCCCGGCGGAGGACGCCCGAGCCGAGGCCGGACCCGAGGCGCGCACCGAGCCGGACGCCGGCCCCGGCGCCACGGGCACTCACCCGGGCGCCGATCCGGGCTCCGGCCGCGGCGCCGCTCACGGTGTGACCGAGCAGCGCGACCAGACCCTTCGCCGCGTCGATCAGGCCCACGCCCGCGGACCAGAGCGCCGTGGCGACGGCCAGCAGGCCGGACAGGACGGAGATCGGCAACAGTCCGCCAATCGGCGCCAGCTGCGGTGCGAAGGCGCCGGCGGGCGACAGGACGATGGGGCCGAGAAAGCCGCCGAGCCCGGCTCTGAGCGGCCAGGCGGCCGGCGGTGTGATCAGGGCAAGCGCCGCGGTCGCCAGCACCAGGGAAGCCGGCAGCAGGGCGATCCGGAGCGGCCAGCGCCCGACCTTCTCGTGGCGGAGGACCCGCCAGCCCCAGACCGCGGGCACGAGGACCAGCAGGGCGCTCGCGGCGCCGAGGGACTGCAGCAGCAGGTCGGCGAGGATGGCGCCGATCCGGCCGAAGGGATGGACGACCGTGCCCGAACCGGCGGCATTGAGCGAGGGGTCGCTCGCATCGTAGGCGCCGATGGTCACCGCCAGCAGGCCGGCGGCGGCGATCAGGACCAGTCCCCCCGCCTCCTCGCCGCGGCGCTGCAGGTACCGGGTCGCCTCGACCGGCAGAAAGGTTCGATTGTCGTTGCCGCCGGACGCCCGTGCCATGCGCCTCAGCCCTCCCAGATCTCTGATACGCGCCGGCCCGCCGGAGGGCCAGCTCCGGGCGGAGAGCGCGTATCGGGTTTGTTCCAAACGCTGAACAACTCTATACGACAGGGAGTTAGCGGGCAACCTTCAGAGAAAAGATAAGAAAACAGAGCCCTCTCAAACAGAAAGCGGGCCCGATGACCAGCATCGAGCCCGAGTTGAGGGAGAGTCGCGGCGTCGGAAGGACCCTGCCGCCTGGGGAGCGGGACCGCCGGAGCGGTCCCGCCGTCTTGGGTGGTCGATCGGTTCCCGATCAGATGGCTCGGATCAGATCGTCTGGGATCCGCGACCGAACTCGGGATAGGCCTCCATACCGTTCTCGGCACGGTCCAGACCCAGCGCCTCGTCCTCTTCGCTCGGCCGCAGGCCGAAGATCAGCTTGAGGACGAACCAGACGATGGCCGAGGTGATGATCATGAAGACCGCCACGCCGACGATGCCGGTGAGCTGACCGCCGATGGTGGCGTCGCCGTTGGAGAACACGACCGCGATCGTGCCCCAGATGCCGGCCACCAGGTGGACCGAGATCGCACCGACCACATCGTCGATCTTCAGCTTGTCCAGCAGCGGGACGGCGAAGACGACCAGCACGCCGCCGATGGCGCCGATGAGGATGGACAGCATCGGCGACGGGGCCAGCGGCTCCGCCGTGATGGCCACCAGACCGCCCAGCGCGCCGTTCAGCAGCATGGTGAGGTCGACCTTCTTGTACATGATGGCCGTCAGGATGAGGGCGGCCACGACACCGGCCGCGGCGGCCAGGTTCGTGTTCATGTAGATGGTGGCGATGGCGACCACGTCGGCGGCAGACCCCATGGCGAGCTGCGAGCCGCCGTTGAAGCCGAACCAGCCCATCCACAGGATGAACGTGCCCAGCGCGGCGAGCGGCAGATTGCTGCCCGGCATCGGGTTGATCGACCCGTCGGCGTTGTACTTGCCTTTGCGGGCGCCAAGGATGATGGCACCGGTCAGAGCCGCCCAGCCGCCCACCGAGTGCACGATCGTCGAGCCGGCGAAGTCGAGGAAGCCGGCCTCGGACAGCCAGCCGCCGCCCCAGCTCCAGGAGCCCTGGATCGGGTACAGGATGCCGGTCAGGATCACGACGAACACCAGGAACGGCACGAGCTTGATGCGCTCGGCCATGGTGCCGGAGACGATCGACGCCGCGGTGGCGACGAACACCATCTGGAAGAACCAGTCGGAAGCCGCGCCGTAGCCGGCGGCGTCGTCACCGATGAACGCACCCTCGGCGTCGAACGGATCGGCGGCGGACCACGGACCCGGCGTGCCGAAGAAGCCGGAGACGTCGGCATACATCAGGTTGTAGCCGATGACCCAGTACATCAGGCCCGCGATCGAGTAGAGGGCGATGTTCTTGGTCAGCTGCATGGTCGTGTTCTTGGTGCGGACCAGACCGGCTTCGAGCATCGCGAAACCGGCGGCCATCCACATGACCAGTGCGCCGTGGAAGAAGAACGAGAACGTGTTGAAGATGAACGCCGTCTCGATCGACACGTCGGCCGAGGCGCTCTTGGTGAAGCCGACCGTCGCGATGGACACCGCGAGGGCCAGCAGGCTGAAGGACATGAATTTCTTCATCGATATGTGCTCCCCGCCGCTACTTAGAGCGCGTCCGCGTCGGTTTCGCCCGTACGGATTCGCACCGCCTGGGCCACGTCCAGCACGAAGATCTTGCCGTCGCCGATCCGGCCGGTATTCGCCGACTTCTGGATCTGCTCCGCCACCTGGCCGACCATGTCGTCGGCGACGACGACCTCGACCTTCACCTTCGGCAGGAAATTCACGGAGTATTCCGCGCCACGATAGATTTCAGTTTGGCCCTTTTGACGGCCGAAACCCTTCACCTCGCTGACGGTAAGACCCTGGATACCCAGGCCCGTCAGCGACTCGCGCACTTCGTCGAGCTTGAAGGGCTTGATGATGGCCATGACGAGTTTCATATCGCCCAACCTCGCACCTTATGTTCCCCATAACTCCGATCGGCGCCCGCGCGGTTCGGAAGACCCCCCACCAGGAAATGCTCCGGTAACTGCCCGCGCGCCGAGCGGAGCGGCCGCGTCATGCAGGCCGGTGGTTCCATCATCAAGAAGCGTGCCGAAAGGGATAGGGCCTGAATCATTGATTGATTCCGGGGCGTTATCGATAGAGCGGGGCGCGAGGCTACGACCTACCGCAAGCAAATTGGGCAGAAAATAGACAGAATCGTCGACATGATTAAAAATTAGGCACAAAAAGTGCTCGCCGCGCGACCATGTGTCCCTTGTTCTCACCGCCCGCTGCGCCATTCTGGTTCCAAACGCGAGGAGGCGGTCGATGGCATCAGGTGGTTCCAAACATTCGGCGGCGGGCGGCGTGGCCGAAACGGCGACCGAGACGGCGACCGAGACGGCGACCGAGACGGTGGCCGATACGGTCATCGTCGGTGCCGGCCTCTCGGGCCTGACGGTCGCGTTGGCGCTGGCCGAGGCGGGCGTGTCCAGCATCGTCGTCGACCGGGTCGATCCTCGCGACGCGAGCGTCTACCGCAACGACATCCGCACCACCGCGATCTCGCTTTCGTCGCGGCGGATGCTCACCGCGCTGGGCGCCTGGCAGGCGGTCGCGGACGAGGCGGAGCCGATCCTCGATATCCGGGTGGCCGATGCCGGCGCGCGCGATGACATGCACTACGACCATTCGATGGTCGGCGACGAACCGATGGGTCACATCGTCGACAACGGCGCCCTGAAGGCGTCGCTGCTGGCCTGCATCGCCCGACACGGGGATAGGGTGACCTTCGCCGACCCGGGGTCCGCCGCCGGGCTCTCGGTGACAGCCGCGCGGGCCTCGCTGACGCTCGAAGACGGCCGGGTGCTGTCGGCGCCGCTGGTGATCGCCGCCGACGGGCGGATGTCGCGGGTGCGTGCGCTGGCCGGTATCCGGCATACGACGACCGATTACGGGCAGACGGCCATCGTCGACACCATCGCCCACACCGAGAGCCACTGGAACACCGCGCATGAGACGTTCCAGCCGGGCGGGCCGCTCGCCTTGCTGCCGCTCCCGGGCAACCGGTCGGCCCTGGTCTGGAGCGAGCGCACGGCGGTCGCCCAGCGGATCGCCGAGTTCGACGATGCCGCTTTCTCGGCGGCGTTGGAGGAGCGCTTCGGGGACTCCCTGGGCACGCTGACTCCGGTCGGCCCGCGCCGGACCTATCCCCTTTCGCTGGTCGTGGCCGAGTCCAGCATCGCCGACCGGGTCGCGCTCGTGGGCGACGCGGCGCATGCGATCCACCCGATCGCCGGCCAGGGGTTCAATCTGGGACTGCGCGACGTGGCGGCTCTGGCCGAGGTGTTGGCGGACTCCGCTCGGCTCGGCCTCGATATCGGCGCCGCGCCGGTGCTGCGCGACTACCAGCGTCGCCGGCGTTTCGACGTCATGACACTGGTCGCCTCGACCGATGGGCTGACCCGGCTGTTCTCGAACGATATCGGACCGATCAAGGCGGTCCGGCGGCTGGGACTTTCGGTTGTCGAGCGGGTTCCGCCGCTGAAGCGGGCGGCGATCCGCCATGCCATGGGGACGCTTGGAACCCTGCCGCGGCTGCTGCGCGGCGAGCCGGTCTAGAGAGCAGCTCACGGTCAGATGGATTCATCCGCTGTGCTCGTGCCCCAGGCCGTCCGCGGACGTCGGGTCAGTCGCGCGACAGGCCGGCCTCGGCAAGCGCTCGCTCGTAGGCAGCCATCTTGGTGTCGCCCGTCTCGGCGAGGTCCCGCAGGTAGCGCCAGGTGAACAGACCGGTGTCGTGCCCGTCGCTGAAGGTCAGCCGCACGGCGTAGTTGCCGACGGGTTCGGCGCCGGTGATCGTCACCCGGCGTTTGCCGGCGACGAGCTTCTTGCCGGCGGCGCTGTGTCCCTGCACCTCAGCAGACGGGCTTTCAACCCGCATCAGCTCGGCCGGTATGCTTGCCGACAGGCCGCTCTCGAAGGTGACGGCGAGGGCGGTCCGGTCCTTCGTGACGCGCAGTTCCACCGGCCAATCGCCGGTGGACTCGCCGGCGCCCGCCGCCGTCATGCGCCGCGATCCCCGGCCCTGGTCTCCTCCGCGGGCCCTGCGGGCTCGTCGTCGATCCGCCGGGCCTCCTCGACCAGCATGATCGGCACGCCGCCACGGATCGGGAAGGCGAGCCCGGCCTTTTCGCTGATCAGCTCCTGGGCCACCCGGTCGTAGGCGAGTGCCTGCTTGGTCACCGGACAGACCAGGATCTCGAGCAGTTTCGGGTCCACGCCGACCTGGTCCGGCCCGCCGGAAGAGGGCGTGGCCGGGTCCGAATTCGGGTTCGGGGTGTCAGTGGCGGGCATGGTCTCCTCCGCTCGTTCCGGCGACCGCCATGTCGAGAAGGGCGAGCATCATGCTGGCCCGGGTCTTCAGGGAGTCGCATTCCAGCAGGGCCTGCTTCTCACTGCTCTCGAAGGGGCAGACCATGGCGAGGGTCGTCACCAGACGATCGTCCGGCGTCTCCTCGATCACGCCCCAATCGGCGGTGATGCCCTGGGCGTCGAAATAGCGCT
This sequence comes from Thalassobaculum sp., assembly GCA_048983575.1. Lineage (GTDB taxonomy): Bacteria > Pseudomonadota > Alphaproteobacteria > Thalassobaculales > Thalassobaculaceae > Thalassobaculum. Next base: position 802,467 of record JBLZTD010000001.1, read on the forward strand.
TGAGGCGGGAAACCAGCAGGCTGCGATCCAGATCGGCCTCGCAGTCGCTGCCGAGATCGGCCTCGAACGGGCTCCAATCCGAAATCACCCGCCGATAGCCGCGCATGGAGGCGATCTCCTGGTCGACCGCGAAGCGGCACACGCCGGTCAGGGTGATCAGGAACCGCCCGTCATCGGTCTCGGCGAACTGGGTTATCCGTCCGGCGCATCCGACCCGGTAGAGGGCGCGCGACCCGGCCTCGGTGCCGCCGGTGGCGGGCATCGGCTGAATCATGCCGATCAACCGGTCGGTCGCCAGCGCGTCGCGCGTCATGTTGAGGTAGCGCGGCTCGAAGATGTTCAGCGGCAGCTTTCCCCGGGGCAGCAGGAGCACGCCCGGGAGGGGGAACACCGGCAATGTCGCCGGAAGCTCGTCGAAGCTCGGATCGAACGGGCTTTGACTTCATGGGATCGCCGCCTTCCAGCCTCCTGGGCTCACGAGAACAGGATTGAGGACAGCCGACGCCGGGCGTCGGCGGTGATCGGGTCGGTCGGACCCATCGCCTCGAAATACTTCAGCAACTGCTTGCGGGCCGCCTCGTCCTCCCACTTCCGGTCGAGCCGGATGCTCTCCAGGAGGTGGTCGACCGCACCGGCGCGATCGCCGGTCGCGTAGAGCGCGGCGGCCAGATCGATGCGCGAGCGGTGGTCCTTGGGATTGGTCTCCACCTTGGCGCGCAGCCCGTCGAGCTCGGCGCTCGCCTTGGCGCCTTCGAGGGCCAGTTCGAGCTGGGCGATCGCCGCGTGGACCGCCTTGTCGGCTTTGAGCTCCTCCGGCATCTGCGCCAGCATCTGCTCGGCCTGGTCCGCGCGGCCGTCGGCGATCAGGCACTTCAGGAAACCCGCGAGGGCGGCGGCGTTGTCCTGTTCGTGCTGCAGGACCTGCTGGTAGATGGCGCCGGCCTGCTGATGGTCGCCCGCCTGCAGGAGTTCGTCCGCCTGCTCGAGGGCCTGTTCGATCGGGGACGGGCCGGCCGCGCCGCCCAAGCGCTGTATCAGCGCGGTGATCTCGCTTTCCGGCACGGCGCCCTGGAACCCGTCCACCGGTTGGCCGTTCTTGAAGGCGTAGACGGTCGGAATCGACTGGATGCGCAGCTGCTGGGCGATCTCCGGGCTCTCGTCGATGTTGATCTTGACGAGCTTCACCGATCCGCCGGCCTTGCGCACGGCGGATTCGAGCGCCGGCGTGAGCTGCTTGCAGGGCCCGCACCACGGCGCCCAGAAGTCCACCAGCACCGGCATCTGCATGGAGGCGTCGACCACCTCCGCCATGAAGGTCGCCGTCGTCGCGTCAACGATCGCGGCGTTTCCGGTTTCTCCGCCGGATTGTGCCGCGCCCAGGATCGGTTCCATCTTCTGCGTTCCTCTGTATCTGGGAATGACTATCTAAAGTGCTGTGGGGCCGCGACAAGTGCGCAATGCCCCGATTTCTTCCCCTTCTGACCATCGCGCCGCCCGCGGTCAATCGCCCGATGCGGTGGAAAGATCAATCGCTTGCGGGGCATGGCCACAAGCCTCGACAAACCGGGTCAGGGCGTCCGGCGTCACCGCCACGGTCATTTCGTTCGACAGCGGGTGAAAATTCAGGGGCGACAGGTCCATCATCTCGGCGTCCAGGATCACCGTCACCGATGTCTCGGTGTCGTTGATCAGGGCGAAGGGCGAGACCGCCCCCGGGATCACGCCGAGGGTGCGCATCAGCCGGTCCGGGCTGCCGAACGACAGCCGCACGCCACCGAGCAGGGCGCCGAGCGCCTTCAGGTCAATCCGCCGATCCTCCAGGCAGACCACCAGCCACATGGCCCCCTTGCGGTCCCGCAGGAACAGGTTCTTGCAGTGACCGCCCGGCAGGTCGCCCCGGAGCGCCTTGGAGTCCTCCACCGTGAACAGCGGCGGATGGGTGTGCAGATCGTAGACAATGCCGAGCTCGTCGAGCCGGGCGAGCAGCGTGTCGGGAGAAGTCGGAAGAGCGGCGGTCTCGCTGTCGGCCATGGGCGCGGTCTCCGCGGAGCGGTGTCGGATCGGGGTGCGGTGCCCTGTCTAGCGCATTTCCCCGGGTGAATGCAGTCCCCGGCGACACGCGGAAGCCGGGCGAGACGGAAAACCGGCCGCCGGCCATGTCGTCGGCCATGGCGCCGCCCCGCCCCGGCCGACCGGGGAGTCCGCCCGAAAATTTCGACCGCGCTCGCGAACGGTTTTCGGCAGACGTCATTTAACTGTTTGAATTTAATATCATTTTTCTTCCTGTGCCGGGTCCGAAAATTTCCTTCTCGGTGAGCGTTAAACGCTCTTGCAATCGTGTGATCCACGGGTATTATCCGCGGCCTCGACGGAGCGCGGGCGTAGCTCAGGGGTAGAGCACAACCTTGCCAAGGTTGGGGTCGTGAGTTCGAATCTCATCGCCCGCTCCAATTCTTCCCACAAAAGACGATAGTCACCAGCCCGGACATGGTCCGGCGCAGGCGGTATCGGCTTTCTGTTGCCCCTAGCTGCCGGCCGTTGCGTCTCGCTGTCAGCGGCGCAGGCGCAGCAGCAGGCCCTGGGCGACGTTGGCGATCGCGTTGGCGGCGGACGGGCCCATCTGGTCCGACAGCTCGTCTGTCATGTCCAGGAGCAGATCCGCCTGGCGCCGAAGCACCGCGTCGCGCCCATCGGCGATGGCAAGGACCGCGTCTTCCGCTGCGAAGTACCGGTCGACTTCCGGGCGGGTCTCCGAGGTTTCCGCCGAGCCCGGCAGGGCGCGCCATGCCTCCCGGGCCATATCGAATTCGACGAAAGCCGCTTCGAGCTCGCTGTCGACCTCCTCGGGCGCGGGCGCCTGCACGAGCGCGGACACCGGCACGCTGAGGCCGGCCGATCCCGCAACGGAAACCAGGGCGTCGGCAATGAGCTGCCGCGCCCGCCCCACGTCGTCGTCGCAGTGGCCTGCGCGGCTTTGGAAGAGACCGGGTCCTCCCGGATGCCCGACCGTCGGCCGGCCGTCCGCCATGCGAAGCTCTTCCTGTGCGGCAGGGCCCTGTCGGGGGCACCTGTTTTCCTCTTCCGGCGGCGCCGGGCGGACGGGGCCGCTCAGCAGTTCAAGGGCGTGCGCCAGCTGGATGGTGAGGGCCGCATGCCCTCCCGGGACTCCTCCGCCGGCGCGACTGGCCAGCCTGGCGGGTCCGGACGATTGCCGGCGGGCGATGTCGCTCCGTGCTCCGGTGCCGGAGGACCAGAAGGGCGCCGAAACGGAGATCGGGGACCGCGGCACCGCGGTGTCGGAGAGATTGCCCGAGCCGGCGTCTGCTCGCTCGTCCAGGGGCCGGCCGCCTGAGATGTCATCATTGGGACACATGCTTCGGATCCGTCAGCCTGTTCTGTCATGCGTGAGTATGCGACCTCACACTAGCGACATAATTGCATTGTGACTATCGAAAATTGATAGGTTATTGATCTAAATCGATCCTGGTGCCGATCAAACCGATCTCATATCTATCATATTTATATTTTCGTCCGACGGATGTAGTATTCGGTTATGAGGCAAGAGTTGACTGGCGAAGCGCTGCGCAGTGCGCTTGGACGGCTGAACTGGACGCGGGAGCGTCTCGCGCGGGCGGCCGGTTTGGGCGAGGCGACGGTCTACCGCATGCTGGCCCAGAACGGCCCGATCCAGGCGCGCCGCAGCTCGGTGGACAAGGTCGCGCTGGCGCTCGAGGCGGAAGGCATGCTGGACCCCGCCGGCCTGGCGCACGGCGAGGAGCCGATGGTCACCGCCAGCCTGCCCGCCGATCTGATCCGGCGGATGCCGGGACGGTTCGCCAACCTCACGCGACTCTGGGCCCAATCCATCGAGGCCCGGGACCTCGACGACCTCCTGACACGGTTGGGCGGCGCGACCGACCGCATGTCGAGCGCTTATGTGGGCGAGACCGGCGGACTGACCATCGGCCTCCTCGGCCATGGGCTTCGGTGGGCGTCCAACAACATGGTCGGGCGCCCCTTGATGGAGCTGGCGGATCAGGACGTGGCCGTTTCCGCCTCAGAGCGCTATTGGCGCTCGATCATCGCCCATGAGCCGACCCTGGCCTACTGCCGGCGCGGCGATTTGGATTTCACCGTGCTCACTGTGCCAGTGCTGCATCATGAACGGCAGGCTGTCGTGTCCTGGTCGGAACTAGGACGTCCGGACCCTTGGAGATGAAGTCCAGGGCATCCTTGATGATCTGCACAGGGGCGGCGTAGCCGAACCAGAGCGGTGTCGCCGGGCTCGTGTAGTGCCAGGTTGCCCCCGGCTCCAGGAACAGCGGGCGATAGCGTTCGGCGATCCCCTTCTTCATGACGATTTCCGGCACCATGAAGAAAACGTGCTTTGCGTCCCAGACCTCGACGGCGAAGCTGCGGCCGATCACCGGCAGGAACGGGACCAGGAAATGCGAGAGATCGGTCCCGCGCAGGTCCGGCCTCACCCAGATGCCGCCCGAGAACGCGGACGGGCCTTCCATCGCCTCGAACCATTCCCGCACCGTGCCATGGATCTCGATGTCCGGGGACGGGCAGGCCCGGTGCAGGCCGACCTCGTCCATGTATTCCGCCATGGTGTCGGCCGGCAGATAGAGGCCGCAGGCGTAGGTGCCGATCGTCTCGCCATCCTTGTAAATCAGAACGCACATGCCCCGGTCGGCATTCGTCGTCTCGTTCCAGTACCCCGGAAAGACAATCCCGCCGTTTCTTTCGACTTTCTCGAATGCGGAGAAGTCTCCGTGAATAGTCAGCTCCGCACCGAACCGGGCGAGGCTGCGTTGTCCTGCGGCGATCAGGTCGCCCATGATGGTTCCGGCCAGGGCCTGCGGCAGTCTTGTTCGTTGCATCTCGTCCTCCATTGGTGAACTGACATCCGGGTCGGGGGTTGCCCAAAGCAAAATAGACAACCGTACAGTGAATTGGCCCGAATTCAGCAAGCTCGAAACTTTATCTTAAGTAGTGAAAACCAATCAATATTTGATCAGTTTTCTATCTCTTCTATCAAATTTTGATAGTATGTGAGTGCACGGTTTGCGAGCGCCGGGGGGAGACGAGGCCCGGCGGCGCGCCTCTCCGCGGTGACGTCACGAATCTGCAAAGTGCGAACTGTTTCCGGAGGTTCGGCGGTTCTGATAGGCTCAGCACACACATCCGTGCCGCCGGAAGAGCGTCGCGGCCGCCCCGGCACGTTTGCCCGGGCGGAAACTGCCAGGGGGGATTCATATGCGCGGCCGCACCGAGACCCTGAAAGTCGAGAAGATCGAAGCCGTCTGCGCCCTGGTTCTCGAGCGACTGCAGGGAACCAGGGCGGAGACGGCGGACGCCTTCGTCAGACAGTTCTTCGCCAACGTGGCACCGCAGGATCTTGTCGACGAGGAGGTCGAGGATCTGTTCGGCGCCGCGATCTCCATCTGGACCCTCGGGCGCGAGCGCAAGGCCGGTCAGCCCCGGATCCGCGCCTACAATCCCCGCTTCGAGGAGGTCGGCTGGCAATCGACCCATACGGTCATCGAGATCGTCAACGACGACATGCCGTTCCTGGTCGATTCGGTGACGGCGGCGCTGAACCGGCTCGACCTGACGGTGCATATCGTCATCCACCCGATCATCCGGGTGACCCGCGACGGCAAGGGCCAGGTCACGTCGCTGTTGGGCGAGGACGACGCGTCGGACAGCGCGGTCAGCGAATCCTACATGCATCTTCAGATCTCGGAGCAGACCTCGACAGAGGCGCTTGCGAAGATCGAGGAATCTCTGGCCCAGGTGCTGGAGGATGTGCGCGCCGCGGTCGAGGACTGGCGGACCATGCGCAAGACCATGGTCGACGTCATCGAGGAATTGGAGGCCGCGCCGCCGAAAGGCCAGGCCAAGGCCGATCTCGCCGAGGTTTGCGCGTTCCTGCGCTGGATCGAGGACAATCACTTCACCTTCCTCGGCTACCGCCAGTACGACTACACTGGGACCGGCGCCAAGCTGCGCATGGAAGTGGTGAAGAACAGCGGTCTAGGAATGCATCCGCTCGCCCGACGTAAGCGTGTTCGACGGGCTGCGCGACATCGGAACGCTGCCGGAACAGGTCCAGGGCTTCCTGCTCGATCCGACACCGCTTCTGGTGATGAAGGCCAACAAGGTCTCCACGGTGCACCGGGCGGTCCCGCTGGACTCGATCAGCGTCAAGCGCATCGACAAGTCCGGCAAGGTGGTCGGCGAGCACAGGTTCATCGGGCTGTTCACCTCGGTCGCCTACAACCAGAGTCCGAACGAGATCCCGCTCCTCCGCCGCCGGGTCGAGAAGATCGTCAAGCGCGCCGGCTTCCGGCCGGCGAGCCATGACGGCAAGGCGCTGGTCAACATTCTCGAGACCTATCCCCGCGACGAGTTGTTCCAGGCGAGCGAGGACGAGCTGTTCGAGATCTCGATCGGCGTCCTCCACCTGCAGGAGCGCCAGAAGACGGCGGTCTTCGTGCGCCGCGACGCCTTCGAGCGGTTCGTGTCGATCCTCGTCTTCGTCCCGCGCGACCACTACAACACCCAGCTTCGCGAGCGCTTCCAGGCGATCCTGGCGGCCGCCTTCAACGGCGAGGTGACGTCGTTCTACACGCAGATGTCCGAGAGCATGCTCGCCCGTCTGCACTGCATCATCTCGACCACCCGCGGCGACATTCCCGATGTGGATACCGAGGAGCTGAACCAGCGCCTGATCGACGCCGGCCGGAGCTGGTCCGACAAGCTCCACGACGCCCTGGTCGAGGACAAGGGCGAGGAGGCGGCGCAGAAGCTGCTCCGGCGTTACGGCCCGGCCTTCCCGACCAGCTACAAGGAAGCCTACTCCGCCCATGCCGCGATCTTCGACATGGAGCGCATGGAGGAGATCGGCGGTGGTTCCCGGCTCGGCATGAACCTGTTCCGTCCGATCGGCGTGGACGACGACGTGCTGCACTTGAAGCTGTTCCATTGCGGCGAACCGGTGCCGCTCAGCGACGTCATGCCGATGCTGGAGAACATGGGCGTGCGCGTGCTGTCCGAAGTGCCGTTCGAGATTTCCGGCGGCGGCATGCGGCAACCGATCTGGCTGCACGATTTCGAGATGCGGCTGCGCGCGGATACCGAGTGCGACCTCGCGACGATCAAAGTCCCGTTCCAGGAGGCGTTCGGCGCCGTCTGGGACCGGCGGATGGAGAATGACGGCTTCAACGGGCTCGTGCTCAACGCTGGTCTGACCTGGCGCGAGGTCACGGTCATCCGCGCCTACGCCAAGTACCTGCGTCAGGCGGCGTTCACCTTCTCCCAGGACTACATGGAGGAGACGCTGCTGGCCTACGCGCCGATCGCCCGGCTTCTGGTCAAGCTGTTCGCCGCCCGGTTCGATCCCGCCGGCGACCAGGGCCGGGAGAGGGCGGTCGACGGCTTGGAGGCGCGGATCCACGACGCGCTCGACGGCGTGGCGAATCTGGACCAGGACCGGATCCTGCGCCGGTTCCTGAACCTGATCCGTTCGACGTTGCGGACCAATTTCTACCAGCTCGACGAGCAGGATCAGCCGAAGAGCTACGTCTCGTTCAAGCTCGACAGCCAGGCGATCGAGGAACTCCCGCTACCGCGGCCGCTGGTCGAGATCTGGGTGTACAGCCCGCGGGTCGAGGCGGTGCATCTGCGCGGCGGCAAAGTGGCGCGCGGCGGGATTGCGCTGGTCTGACCGGCGCGAGGACTTCCGCACGGAGATCCTCGGCCTCATGAAGGCCCAACAGGTGAAGAACGCGGTGATCGTGCCGGTCGGCTCGAAGGGGGGATTCGTGGTCAAACGCCCGCCGGTGGGCGGCAGCCGCGAGGAGGCCCAGGCGGAAGCCATCGAATGCTACAAGACGCTGATGCGCGGGATGTTGGATATCACCGACAACATCTCCGGCCCCGACGTCATCGCGCCCAGGCATGTCGTCCGCTATGACACCGACGATCCCTATCTCGTGGTGGCGGCCGACAAGGGCACCGCGACCTTCTCCGACATCGCCAACGGGGTGTCCCAGGAATACGGCTTCTGGCTCGACGATGCCTTCGCCTCGGGCGGGTCGGCGGGATACGACCACAAGAAGATGGGCATTACCGCCCGCGGCGCCTGGGAGAGCGTGAAGCGCCACTTCCGCGAGCTCGGCCACAACACCCAGACCGAGGATTTCACGGTGGTCGGCTGCGGCGACATGTCGGGGGACGTGTTCGGCAACGGCATGCTGCTGTCCGAGCACATCCGTCTGATCGGCGCCTTCAACCACCTGCACATCTTCATCGATCCGGCCCCCGATCCCGCCAAGAGCTTCAAGGAGCGCAAACGGCTGTTCGAGATGCAGCGGTCGAGCTGGGCCGACTACGACACAAAGCTGATCTCCAAGGGGGGCGGCGTGTTCGAGCGCTCGGCGAAATCGATCAAGCTGACCGCCGAGATCAAGAAGACCTTCGGCATCGCCGAGGACTCGGTAACGCCCAATGAGCTGATCCGCGCCATCCTCAAGGCCGAGGTCGACCTGCTCTGGTTCGGCGGGATCGGCACCTACGTGAAATCCGAGCGCGAGAGCAATCTGGACGCCGGCGACCGGGCCAACGACGCGGTGCGGATCGATGGCCGGGAGATCCGGGCCAAGGTCGTCGGCGAGGGCGCGAATCTGGGCGTCACCCAGCGTGGCCGCATCGAGGCGGCGCTGAACGGGGTGAAGCTGAACACCGACGCCATCGACAATTCGGCGGGCGTCGACTGCTCCGACCATGAAGTCAACATCAAGGTTCTGCTCGGCTCCATCCTGGCCGACGGCGACATGACCCTGAAGCAGCGCGACAAGCTGCTGGAGGCGATGACCGACGAGGTGGCCGAGCTGGTCCTGCGCGGACAACTACGACCAGACCCTCGCCCTGTCGCTCGCCGCCCATGCGGGGTCTCGACCTGATCGATGCCCAGAGCCGGCTGATGCGCCAGCTCGAGCGCGGCCGATCTCAAGCTCAACCGCCGCATCGAGTTCCTGCCCGATGACGACGCGATCGCCGACCGGCATCTCCGACGGTCGCGGCCTCACCCGCCCGGAGCTCGCCGTGCTCCTGGCCTATGCGAAGAATGTCTCTGTACGACAACCTGCTCGACAGCGACCTGCCGGACGATCCGGCGCTGTCCGAGGATCTGGAACTCTATTTCCCGGAGCGGCTGCGCGCCAGGCACGGCAAGGCGATCATGGAGCACCGCCTGCGCCGGGAGATCATCGCCACGACCGTCACCAATTCGATGATCAACCGGGTCGGAGCGACCTTCCTCAACACGCTGGCCGAACAGACCGGGGCGAAGCCGGCGGAGATCGCCCGGGCCTACACCATCGTGCGCGATGTCTTCGGGCTGCGCGGATTGTGGGACGCCATCGAGGCGCTGGACAACAAGGTGCCGGCGGCTCTGCAGACCCGGATGCTTCTCGATATCCAGCGGCTGGTCGAACGCGAGACGCTCTGGTTCCTGCGCAACGGTCGCCGCCCGCTCGACATCGCCAGCCACGTGAACGAGTTCGAGCCGGGGGTCAGCGCCCTGAAGGGCTGCCTCGCCGAGGTGATCGGCGAGGCCGAGCGCAACGATCTGACGATGACCTGCGGCGACCTTCAGGAGAAGGGCGTGCCGAAGGACCTTGCCCAGGCGATCGCCGCGCTCGAGGCCCTGACCGCGGCCTGCGACATCGTCCGTCTCGCCGCCGGGTCCGAAGCCAAGGTCCGGACGGTGGCGGTCGTCTACTTCAAGGTCGGCGGCCGGTTCTCGATGGACTGGCTGCGGGACGGCGCCCTGGCATTGGCCACGGACACCTATTGGCAGAAGCTGGCGGTCAACGCCCTGGTGGACGATTTCTATCAGCATCAGAGCCAGCTCACCCAGAATGTCCTGGGCCAGGCCGACGCGGACGGCGATACGCAGAAGGCCACGGGCAAGAAGCCGGCGTCGAAGAAAGCCGCCGACGGCAAGAGCGGTGCCGTCAACGGGGATGCCGCGGCGGCCGACTCGGCGATCAAAGCCTGGAGCGTGGACCGCACCGACGATGTGGAGCGGACGGACCGGCTGATCGACGACATCCGGTCGGCCGATCACGTGGATCTCGCCATGCTGGCCGTCGCCAACGGCCAGTTGCGCGCGCTTCTCTCCCGATGACACGGGCGGCGCGGCGGCGATGAGACCGGAATGGGTGGCGATCGGGGAGCACGGCGGCGGCCGGGTGTCCTGGGAGGTCGACTATCGCCGATTGCTGCTGACGATCCGGTTGCGGGGCGGCGTGACCGACGAGGATCTGTCCCGCGGCATCCCGCGGATCTGGCAGGACCACCCGGAAGTGCTCGACTGCGCGACCCTGGTGGATGCGCGCGATCTCACCGGCGACGGGAAGTACGGGTGGCGCGGCCTGCGTGACGTGGCGCGGAGCTGGAAGCACTTCGCGATGGGGCGCGACGCCGGGACCAAGGCGGCGATCGTTTTGGGCGATACGATGCTGACCAAACTGGTCCGGGCGATCGCCTTCGACTACCCGGGAACCGTCTTCCGGATCTTTTTCGACATCGACGAGGCCAAGGACTGGTTGGGCGTGCGATGAGCGGCCTGGCCCGCGGTCCGGTCATCGGCTGGTGCCTGTACGACTGGGCCAACTCGGCTTTCCCGACGGTGATCTCCACCTTCGTCTTCGCCGCCTATTTCACCAAGGGCGTCGCGCCCGACGAGACCACCGGCACGTTTCTCTGGGGAAACGCAACGGCGATCGCCGCCGTCTGCATCGCCGTCCTCAGTCCGATGCTGGGGGCGGTGGCCGACCGCACCGGGCGGCGGAAGCCCTGGCTGCTCGCCTTCACCTGCCTCTGCATTCTCGCCACTGCATGTCTCTGGACGGTGGAACCCGACCCGGCCTTCGTCACCCGGGCGCTGGCGCTGGTGATCGTCGCCACGATCGGCTTCGAGTTCGCGACCGTCTTCTACAACGCCATGCTGGCCGAGGTCGCGGCCCCTGAACGGCTCGGGCGGGTCAGCGGCATCGGCTGGGGTCTCGGCTATCTCGGCGGGCTCTCCTGTCTGGTCGTGGCGCTGTTCGTTCTGATCCAGACCGACACGCCGCCCTTCGGCCTCGACCCGGACATGGCGGAGCCGGTGCGGGCGACCGCCCTGCTGGTGGCGCTGTGGTTCGCGCTGTTCTCCCTGCCGACCTTCCTGATGGTGCCGGAATCGAAGTTGCGCGAGCGCGAGCCGCTGGGCGAGGCGGTGCGGGACGGCCTCAGGCGGATCTGGGCAACGGTCCGCCACCTCCGCTGGTCGCAGCCGGTGACCCGGTTCCTGGTGGCGCGGATGTTCTACGCCGACGGGCTGACCACCCTGTTCACCTTCGGCGGAATCTACGCCGCCGGCACCTTCGGCATGGATTTCGACGAAATCATCCTGTTCGGCATCGCCCTGAACGTCACCGCCGGCCTGGGCGCGGTGGCGTTCGGCTGGATCGACGACTGGGTGGGGCCGAAGCGGGCGATCGCCTGGGCGCTGGTCGGCCTCGTCGTCTTCGGCACCGCCGCCCTGCTGGCGCCCGACAAAACCTGGTTCTGGGGCATCGGCATGGCGCTCGGCACCTTCATGGGACCGGCGCAGGCGGCGTCGCGCAGCCTGATGGCCCACGTCGCGCCGCCGGACCAGCGGGCCGAGATGTTCGGGTTGTTCGCGTTGTCGGGCAAGGCCACCAACTTCGCCGGCCCGCTGATCCTGGGCTGGGCGACCTTGGCCTTCGACAGCCAGCGGGCGGGCATGGCCACCATCGTGCTGTTTCTGGTGGTCGGGCTGGTGCTGCTGATGACGGTGCGTCTGCCGAAATTCGGTTCGGATGACCGGTAGCGCTGGGTCAGCGGCGGCGGCTGCCCCGGTGCCGGCTGGTGAAGGTCGGTGGCTTGCGCGCCACCCAAGTCAGGAAGCGCGCGATCTCGGGATGGGCGCGCAGCTTCTCCGGCGTGTCGTAGTCGCGGGCCAGGCTGCGCTCGTCGAGGACGTTGTGGATCTTGCGGTGGCAGACCGTGTGCATCGGTTCCGCGTCGCGCCCGCCCTCGCTCTTCGGCACCCAGTGATGCCGGTCGACGCTCGGACCGGCGACCATCGGCCGGCCGCAGAGCGGACACGGTCCGAGTTCGGGCGTGTCGGCCGCGGCCCGGCTCAATAGCCCAGCCCGGCCTCCGGTCGTTCGTCGGTAAAGGTGACGTTGACCTTGGCCGCGCCCTGGGAGGTGTTGGCGAATTCCGAGGTGAAGGCGGTCTTCTCGCCGGGCAGGAGCTGATAGGATTCGGTGGTGAACAGCCAGCTCGCCAGGGTGCCGCCGCCGTCGCCCATGACCGTGGCCCTGAGCGCCGGCAGGCTGATCATCCGGTCGCCCGGGTTGCGGATCTCGCCATGCACCACCAGGACCTCGACCGTGCCTTCCTGACGGCGTTCCACATAGACGTTCTGCAGTACCAGATCCTCGCCCGGCACCGGTACCGGCAGGCCGACCGTCTCGTACAGCAGGGCGCTCGCCGGCCAGGCATGGACCAGGGTGGTTCGGGCGACGAGCAGCCCCGCCGGAATCGCCACGGCAAGGACGAGCAGGGCGTAGAGGATGTAGGGCCGCGACTTCTTCTCGGACTCGCCGCCCCGGTTGGCGCGGAACCGCGACACGTCGCCCAATGGCGGCGGATCGATCTCGGGGCCCATGCCCGCATCCATGGAGTCGCTGCCGGGCGCTTCCTCCAGAACGTCATCCGTTGCCTGTGGCGGCGTCTCCTCGCCGGGCAGTGACTCCTCGGGAGCCGGTTTCGGCTTGGCCTTCGGCTTCGGCATCTGGTGCCACTTGTGCTCGCAACTGCTGCACTTGAGCTTGCGCCCGTTGGTGCCGAGCGCTTTGTCGGGCACCTTGAACTTCTGCTCACATTTCGGGCAGGTGACGAGCATTCGGATCCTCTGGCTCGAAGGTAGGACAAACTATATCGCGCGGCCGCCGACCGGCAAGAACGGCGCGTCGGCCAATTGCCAGACGGCTTCTCCCGACGGGCTCCATAGAAAATCGCCAATTCTTCTATTTTCATAGAACTGTCATAAACGGGGTCTTCGTCCGTCTTTCCCGCCGGAAACCCCATGGACACCACCGTCTTCGCCGCCGTCCTCTTCGCCGCCCTGCTGCATGCGGGGTGGAATGCCGCGGTGAAGGTCGGGCTCGACCGGTTCTCCTCGATCCTGCTGCTCGCCATTGTCCAGGCGGCGATCGCGCTGCCCTTGCTGCCTTTCGTCCCGCTGCCGGCACCGGAAGGCTGGTGGTGGATCGGTGCCGCAGCGCTGCTCCATGCCGGCTACAAGCTGTTCCTGATCCAGGCCTACGCCCATGCGGACCTGAGCCAGGCCTACCCGCTCGCTCGGGGCACGGCGCCACTGATCGTCTCCGTGGTGTCGGTCCTGTTTCTCGGCGTGGTCTTCACCAGCCTGCAGATCGCCGCAATCGTCGCGATCTCCGCGGGCATTCTGGTCATGGCGTTCAAGGGCAGCGATACCGGCCGGATGCAGGGCAAGGCCCTGTTCTACGCCATCGGCACCGCCGGCTTCACCGCCAGCTACACCCTGATGGACGGCGTCGGCGCCCGGGTGGCCGGCACCCCGTCGGGATTCATCCTGTGGATGGTGATCGGCGACGCCATGGTGATGGTCGCCTTCGCGGTTGCGGCGCGCGGTCGCGGCGTGTTCCGGGCCCTGGTGCCGGCCTGGAAGACGGGTCTGGCGGCCGGGGCGATGTCGCTCGGCTCCTACTGGATCGCGGTCTGGGCCTTTACCCAGGCGCCGATCGCCCTGGTCGCGGCCTTGCGGGAAAGCAGCATCCTCTTTGCCATCCTCATCGCCGCCTTCGTCATGCGCGAGCCGGTCAGCCGCTGGCGCTGGACCTCGGCCCTGCTGATCGCCGGCGGGGTCGTCCTGACCCGGGTCTAGCGCCGCGCCGCGCCGGCACATTGCCGTCTGTGCCGGGACGGGAGCCGGTGCTACCGTCCCGGCAAACAGCCAATCCGGGAGGGAAGTAGAAATGAGTGGAATCAAGTCAGCCATCGTCACCGGCGCCGGGTCCGGGATCGGCAAGGCCAGCGCGCTCGCGCTCCTGAAGGACGGCTGGAGCGTGGCGCTGGCGGGTCGCCGGGCCGATGCGCTGGAGGAGACCAAGAAGGAGGCCGGTGCCGACGGCGACCGGGCGCTTGCCGTGCCGACCGACGTGACCGATCCGGCGGCGGTCAAGGCGCTGTTCGACCGCACGGTCGAGGCGTTCGGCCGGGTCGATTTCATCTTCAACAACGCCGGCATGAACGCGCCGGGCATTCCGCTCGAGGATCTCTCCGACGACCAGTGGCGGGCCGTGGTCGACGTCAACCTGACCGGCTGCTTCTGGGTGATCCGCGAGGCGTTCCGGGTGATGAAGGCGCAGACCCCCATGGGCGGCCGCATCGTCAACAACGGCTCGATCTCGGCCCATGCGCCGCGGCCGGACAGCATCCCCTACACCGCCACCAAGCACGCGGTCTCCGGTCTGACCAAGACGGCGTCGCTCGACGGCCGCCAGTACGACATCGCGGTCGGCCAGATCGATGTCGGCAACGCCGTGACCGAACTCGCCGCGCGGATGAAGACCGGCGTCAAGCAGGCCAATGGCGAGATCAAGCCGGAAGCGATGATGGACGTGAGCAACGTCGCCAACGCCATCGTCTACATGGCCAGCCTGCCGCCGGAAGCGAACATCCAGACCCTGACGGTGATGGCGACCAAGATGCCCTTCGTCGGCCGGGGGTAGCATCCACTCACATTCTATCAGCCGTCATCCCGGACAGCGCCGGACCCGATCCGGTGCTGGGCCGGGATCGCGGCCGGATCGGGGTGGGCGGCGGCAGCTTGATCCTGATATGCATCAGGATAACGGTTGGGGTGGGTGAGTGCTCTTCCGTCGTCCTGACGAAAGTCAGGACCAAGCCGCCGGCGCGTCCTCCCGCGGTACCGCCGATCGCCGCGATTCGCGCCCCGGCGCCGCCATGGACCGGGTGCTGCAATGCCAAGCGATCCGCCGCAGAGGCCTGACCCCATGACCCGCCCCCGCGACAGTGCTACCTCTGAGGCCATGGCTCTCGCCCATCCCGATACCCTCGACGATCCCGCTCTCGCCTCCGGCCGCTGTCCGGAAACGGCGCTGCACGAGGTGTTCGGCTTCGCTGAGTTCCGGCCCGGCCAGCGCGACGTGATCGACAGCATCCTGGCCGGCCGCGACACCCTCGCCGTCATGCCGACCGGGGCCGGCAAGTCGCTCTGCTTCCAGCTTCCGGCGGTCATGGACGGCGGGCTGACCGTGGTGGTCTCGCCGCTGATCGCGCTGATGGAGGACCAGGTCCGCTCGCTGCGTCTTCAGGGCGTCTCGGCGGCGGCGATGCATTCCGGCAACGCCCCCGGCGCCAACGGCGATATCTGGCGCGCGGCCCGGTCGGGCGCGCTGCGCCTGCTCTACATCGCGCCGGAGCGGCTGGCCCTGGACGGGATTCTCGACGACCTGTCGGATATCGGCGTCACGAGGCTGGTGGTGGACGAGGCCCACTGCATCAGCCAGTGGGGCCACGCCTTCCGCCCGGACTACCTGACCCTGGCCCGGGTGCGCGAGCGGCTCGGCGTGCCGACCGCCGCCTTCACCGCCACCGCCGACGCCGCCACCCGCCGCGACATCGTCGAGCGGCTCTGCGGCGGCGACGCGCGGGAGTTCGTGTTCGGCTTCGACCGCCCCAACCTGGACCTGCGGATCGCCGAGAAGCGCAGCCCGATGAAGCAGCTCCTGGCCTTCCTGGAGGAGCGCCGGGGCGAGAGCGGCATCGTCTACTGCCTGTCGCGCCGGGCAGTGGAGGAGACGGCGGCCAGCCTGAACCGCCACGGCATTCCGGCGGTGCCCTACCACGCGGGGCTCGACCCGGACATCCGGTCGGCCAATCAGGACCGGTTCGTGACCGAGGACGGGCTGGTGGTCTGCGCCACGATCGCCTTCGGCATGGGTATCGACAAGCCGGACGTGCGCTTCGTCTTCCACACCGACGTGCCGGGATCGGTCGAGGCCTACTACCAGGAGATCGGCCGCGCCGGGCGCGACGGTCTGCCGGCGACGGTGCAGATGCTCTACGGCCTCGGCCGATATCGCCCAGCGCCGCCGCTTCGTCGACGAGAGCGGGGCGAGCGAGGATCAGCGCCGGATCGAGCATCGGCGCCTCAACACGCTGCTCGGGATCTGCGAGACGGCGGGCTGCCGCCGTCAGGCGCTGCTGGCCGCCTTGGGCGAGCCGCTGGCCGAGCCCTGCGGCAACTGCGACACCTGCCGCGAGCCGCCGGAGACCCTGGACGGGCTGGTCCCGGCCCAGAAGGTGCTGTCGGCGATCCTGCGCACCGGCCAGCGCTTCGGCGCCGGCCACATCGTCGAGGTGCTGCTCGGCGGCAAGACCGAGGCGATCCAGCGTCACGGCCACGACGCCCTGCCGACCTTCGGCGTCGGCACCGAGTTCGACCGCAACGGCTGGCGTTCGGTGATCCGCCAGCTCGTGGCCTGCGGCATCGTCGCCATCGACACCGCCGGCTTCGGCGGGCTGACGGTCGGCGAGGGCGGTCGGGCCGTGCTGAAGGGCGAGACCCCCGTCACCCTGCGCCGCGACACCGCCAAGCGGGCCAAGACGTCCCGCGGCGGCGGTCAGGCGGTCGCGACGGTCTCGCCGGAGAACGCGGATCTGCTGCGCGCCCTGAAGGAGGAGCGCCGGGAGATCGCCCGCGAACTGTCGTTGCCCGCCTATACGGTGCTGCACGACCGCTCGCTCATCGAGCTGGCGGAAAGACGGCCCGGCTCGCTTGACGCCTTCGCCGGGATCCATGGCGTCGGCCAGGCCAAGCTCGAGAAGTTCGGCGAGCGGTTCCTGGCGGTGATCCGCTCCGCCGCGTGAGAGGCCAGGGGACGTGAAACCGGCGCGCAAGCGGGCCCCCTTCGCCCTGCCCGACATCGCGATTCGCCGGGACCGGGACGGGACCGTTCATCTCCGTTCCCGCACGCCGCTCGACCCGCATCCCGAAACCATCGTCGCGCATCTCGACCGCTGGGCCGCCGAGACGCCGGACCGTCCCCTGGTCGCGGAACGCCGGGGCGCCGGCTGGCGGGAGGTGAGCTTCGCCGAGGCCGCCCGCGCCAGCCGCGGGATCGCCGCCGCCCTGATCGAGCGCGGTACGCCCTCGGTCATGGTGCTGTCGGAGAACTCGGTCGACCAGGCGCTTCTGATGCTGGGCGCCTTCCGTGCCAGGGTGCCGTTCTGCCCCGTCTCTCCCGCCTATTCCCTGCTGTCGCGGGATTTCGGCAAGCTGAAGCATATCGTCGGGATCGTCGGGCCGGGGCTGGTGCTGGCGGAAGGCGGCGACCGGTTCGCCCGTGCGCTTGCGGCGGTCGATTTCGCCGGCGCCGAGATTGTCGGCGATGTGGCGGCGCTGGCCGCGACCGCGCCGGGGGTGCTCCCGGAGGTCAGCGGCGACATGACGGCGAAGATCCTGTTCACCTCGGGGTCCACCGGCACCCCGAAGGGGGTGATCAACACCCATCGGATGCTCGCCTCGAACCAGGCGGCGCTGGGACAGATCTGGACCTGCCTGGCCGAACGGCCGCCGGTGATGCTCGACTGGCTGCCCTGGAGCCATACCTTCGGCGGCAACCAGAATCTCGGTCTGGCGATCAGCTACGGCGGCACGCTCTATATCGACGATGGCCGACCGACGCCGGAGCGCATCGGCCGCACGGTGGAGAATCTCGGGCTCGTCGCTCCCACCCTGCATTTCAACGTGCCCCGCGGTCTGGACATGCTGCTGCCCTATCTGGAGGCGGACGGCACCCTGCGCGACCGGTTCTTCGACCGCCTCGACTTCGTGTTCTACGCCGGCGCCACCCTGCCGCTCTCCCTGTGGCGGCGGGTCGAGGCGCTCGGGCTGGCGGCCACCGGCGAGCTGCCGATCCTGACGACCTGCTACGGCACGACGGAGACCGCGCCGATGGCGCTGGCGGCCCATCTTGTGCTGGAGGGGACCGGCGTGGTCGGGGTGCCGGTCCCGGGGGTCGAGGCCAAGCTGGTGCCCGCCGGTGACAAGCTGCAGATCGCCCTGCGCGGCCCGAACATCACGCCCGGATATGCCGGGCATCCTGACCTTACGGCCGATGCCTTCGACGCCGAGGGGTACTTCCTGACCGGCGACGCCGTGCGTCTGGCCGATCCCGTGGACCCGAATGCCGGGATCGTCTTCGACGGCCGTCTGGCCGAGGATTTCAAGCTGTCGACGGGCACGTGGGTCAGCGTCGGGGCCCTGCGGGTGGCGGTCATCGCGGCCTGCGGAGCGGCGGTCAGCGACGTGGTCGTCGCCGGTCACGACCGCGATGCCGTCGGCCTGCTCGTCTTCGCCAAGCCGGGCGCGAGCTTAGAGGCGCTCCGCGACGGGCTGGCCCGCCACAACGCCGCCAACCCGGCGTCCAGCACCCGGATCGCCCGGGCGCTGCTGCTGGATACGCCGCCCGATGTGGAATCCGGCGAGATCACCGACAAGGGATACCTGAACCAGCGTCGGATTCTCGAACGCCGCGCCGACAGCGTTGCCCGTCTCTTCTCCGAGCCGGCGGATGCCGGCGTGATCGTGATGTGACCGCGCCGCCGTCATCCTGACGGCCGCGCGCCGGACCTGTCACTTGCCGCAGAATCGCGCCAGCGTCGCCTCGCTCGCCTCCTCGCCCGAGGGGAGCGCGGCGGTCGGGTCGCCGGTCCAGGCGGCGATGTCCGCGATGACCCGGCTGCGCTCCAGGTCGCGGAACAGCATGTGATAGCCGTCCCCGTACAGTGCGACCCGGTGATCGGGCGGGAGAGCCTCGAGCATCCCGCAGGTCGGCCGCCGCGGAACCAGGTCGTCCCTGCGGCCGTACAGCACCAGGACCGGCCGGGTCAGCGTCGGTGCAGCCGCCTGGGCCGCGTCCATCAGTCCCACCAGCCCATGGACCAGGTCGACCCGGGGCCGCTTGAGGAACAGGGGATCCCGGCCGAGGGCACGCAGCATGGCGGTATTGTCGCTCGGCCTGATGCGGATGCCGCGCGGCTCGAGCGGGAGCCAGGGCAGGGTATGGGCCAGGATGTCGAGGCCGAGGGTTTGCGCCAGGGGCATCCAGTCGCGGCCCCAGACGGCGGGTGCCGACAGGACCGCACCGTCCGCGCGGGTGTCCGGTTCGGCCAGGACCAGCATGGCGACGGCCCCGCCCATGCTCTCGCCGATCAGATAGACCGGAACGCCGGGCGTATCCCGTTTGGCCAGCCGGACCAGCGTCTCCGCATCCCGCGCCAGGCGCCGGTGGCCGTGCCACATCCCGTAGCCCGGGGCCTCGCCGAAGCCCCGTTGGTCTGCCGCGTAGACCGCGACGCCCTTGGCCGCCAGATCGGGGCCCAGTTCGGCGTAGGCGTTGGAGTAGTCGCCGAAGCCGTGCAGCGCCACCGCCGCCGCCGTCGCCGCTCCGTCCGGCCGCCAGATCGTCATCGGAAGCCGCGTGCCGTCATCCATCACCGCGAAGGGCCGCTGGATCAGATGCGGCTCCACCGACTCCGAACCCGACCGGGCGATCTGCGGCGCGCAGGCCGGGAGCGCGAGCAGGAGGAACAGCGACAGGCAGGAGAGAGGCAGGAGGCGGCGGACCGCGGTCATGGGCCTATCCGGGATGATCAAACCCTTGCGGGAGACGCTGTCGTGGGTATCATCCGGCGATCATGCGGACAAGCGCGGCAGCGCGGAGGAACGGGCCATGGCGGCGGCAGGTAACGACGCTTTCGAGACCATCGAGGTGACGGGACACCGGGTCGCGTGCGACGGCGGCAACGGATCGCTGGGCCACCCCCGGGTATTTATCGAAATCCCGGAGGACGAGCACAAGGTGGTCTGCCCGTACTGCTCGCGGACCTATGTCATGGTCGACGGCGCGGACGAGCACGCCGCCTGACCCGGCATCAGGGCGGGCGAGCCCTATTCCAGCACCTTCGGCCAGTTGGCGTCCGCGGCCTTGATGAAGCCCGGAACGTCCTTCTCCCATTTCTGCTGAACGTCGGCGTTGTAGTTCAGGTACAGCCGGCCGTCGACGATGCGCCAATGCTGCGGATCCCCTTTGGCGGTGTAGCCCTGGGAGACCGCCCAGGCGCAGTATCCGCCGTATTGCGGCGCGTATTTCGACGGATCGGCGACGAACGCGTCCCGGTTGGCGGCGGAGACGAAGCGCCATGTCGCTCCCTCATACTCGGCCTCGAACTCGGACGAGCCTTCGACGGGCTTGCCGTCGGTGAAGTACGCGACCGGATCGTAGCCGTCGACGGCGGTGCTGGAGAGGAACCCGGTATAGACCGGATCCTGGCCCGCATGGGTCACCCGTGGCCCGACCATCGCGGCGACACAGACGAGTGCGACGACGGCGACGACGCGGGCGACGGCCTTTGAGGCGGTACAAGACAGCATGACCCTGCTCCTATCGGCATGTGTGGTTGGCCGAGCATATGGGATCCGTGGATCGCGGCGTCATCACGGCATCGCGACCCGGCGGTAAATCGCGCGTGAGGTGGGGACGATCCCGGTCCGCACCGATCGCCGCGGAGATACCGCATCCCGCTATATCGCGATCGTCTCCAGGTGGTCCGCTTCCAGCCGGCGGCGGCGACCGTCCTTGTCGCCGAACTCCCTCAGTTCGCGCACCGCTTCCGTCCAGTCTCTTCGTGTCATCAGGTCCCAGAATTTCGGCGTTCGGGCGGCCAGGTTCGGCCCGTATTGCCAGGCCACGGAGGCCAGAACCGTCTGTGCCGGGCCGGGGAGGTCGTCGAACCGGAGCGGTCCGGTGCGCAGATCGCCGTCGAAGGAGCGTTTCAGCGGACCGATGATCTTCTGCCGGGCGAGGCGGTTGAGCCGGTCCGCTTCCCGGGCCTCGATGCGCAGCGGTCCGCCGTGTTCCTGCCGAAAGGCCTCGAGCGCCGCCTCGGCCGCCGGTCCCTTGAGCCCGAGAAACGGTTTCAACAGGGCGGCGGTCTCGGGGCGAAGTCGCGCCGCCCGCAGATCGCTCTCGCTCCAGTACCCGAGGTCGAACCCCATCGCGATGGTGACGCCAGCATTGCGGCGACCGGGAACGATGTAGGCGGCCAGCGCCATCCCCTCCCTGGCCTCGATGAAACTCCAGTCGATCCGGTCGGGCATGGCGCGCTCCTGCGTTGGGCGCCGGCCAATCTGAGCACTCTTCTCAAAATAGTCAATTTCCTATTTTTAATTTCCTATTTTCAAAATCGCGCCGACCTGACGTTCCCCGCTTCTACGGTTGCCGATGCCGTCCGGTCCGCTAGAAGTTCGCCGCCAGCTCCACCAGCACCGGATCCCCCATGGCCGAGACCGACGCCACGCCAGACACGGACATCCCGACGCCGGCCGAGGCGGGCCGGAGCCATCTCTTCCTGGTGGACGGCTCGGGCTACATCTTCCGCGCCTATCACGCCCTGCCGCCCATGAGCCGGCCGGACGGGACGCCGGTGAACGCGGTGTTCGGCTTCTCCAACATGCTGGTGAAGCTGATCGAGCGATTCGGAAGCCGACCACATGGCGGTCATCTTCGACGCCGCCCGGGTCAGCTTCCGCAACGACATCTACCCCGAGTACAAGGCCCAGCGCCCGGACGCCCCGGAGGATCTGGTGCCGCAGTTCCCGCTGATCCGCGAGGCGACGCGGGCGTTCAACGCGCCCTGCATCGAGATGGACGGCTACGAGGCCGACGACATCATCGCCACCTACGCCAAACAGGCGGTCGAGAAGGGGTGGCGAGGTCACCATCGTCTCCTCCGACAAGGACCTGATGCAGCTCGTGCGCGACGGGGTCGACATGTTCGACCCGATGAAGAACGTGCCGATCGGTCCGGATCAGGTGATGGAGAAATTCGGCGTCGCCCCGGAAAAGGTGGTCGACGTGCAGGCTCTGGCCGGAGACAGCGTCGACAACGTGCCGGGCGTTCCTGGCATCGGCGTGAAGACCGCCGCCCAGCTCATCGACGAATACGGTGATCTGGAGACGCTGCTCGAGCGGGCCGAGGAGATCAAGCAGCCGAAGCGGCGCCAGAATCTGATCGAGAACGCGGACCTCGCCCGCATCTCCAAGCAGCTCGTGCACCCTGAAGGACGACGTGGCGGTGCCGGAGCCGCTGGGCGATCTGGTCGTGCGCGAGATCGACGCCGACAAGGTCCTGTCGTTCCTGCGCGAACAGAACTTCAAGCGGCTGATCGCCCGGTTCGAGAGCGAGGCCGGACAGGCCGCCGGCGAGAACGTCGCCGCCGTCTCCGCGGTCTCCGCGCCGACCGGCGAGGCCGCCGGCTACGCGCTGGTCACCGACCCTGGACGCCCTGAGAGCCTGGATCGCCGAGGCCGAAGCCCAGGGAACGGTCGCCTTCGACACCGAGACCACATCGCTGAACGCCATGCGGGCGGAGCTGGTCGGCGTCTCCCTGTCCCTGGCGCCGGGCCGGGCCTGCTACATCCCGCTCCGCCATGTCGGGAGTGCGGCGCAGGGCGAGCTTCTGGAGGCGGCGGCGTCGGGCGACGCGCCCGATCAGATCCCGTTCGACGAGGCCATGGCCGCGCTGAAGGAGCTGTTCGAGGATCCCGCCGTTCTCAAGGTCGGCGCACAACGCCAAGTACGACTGCCTGGTGCTGAGCCGGGAGGTGAACGGGGGCATTCGGGTGGCGCCGTTCGACGACACCATGCTGCTGCCTCCTACGTGCTGGAGGGCGGGCTGCACGGCCACGGGCATCGACGAGCTGTCGCTGCTGCATCTTCGAGCACCGCAACATCAAGTTCGAGGACGTCTGCGGCAAGGGCAAGAGCCAGATCGGCTTCGCCGAGGTCTCCGCTGGAGAAGGCACGCGACTACGCGGCCGAGGACGCCGACATGACCTGGCGCCTGCACCAGGTGCTGCAGCCCGCGCCTGGTCGACGAGCATATGGCCACGGTCTACGAGACCCTGGAGCGGCCGCTGATCCCGGTGCTGGTCGATATGGAGCGCGCCGGCATCAAGGTCGATCCGAAGATCCTGAACGACATGTCGGCCGACTTCGCCAAGCGCATGGCCGAGCGCGAGAGCGAGATCCACGCGCTCGCCGGCCGCGAGTTCAATGTCGGCTCGCCCAAGCAGCTCGGCGAAATCCTGTTCGACGAGATGGGCATCCCGGGCGGCAAGAAGGGCAAGACCGGCGCCTACAGCACCGGCGCCGACGTGCTCGAGGGGCTGGCGGCCCAAGGCGTGGAGCTGGCCGCGAAGGTGCTGGACTACCGCCAGATCTCGAAGCTGAAGTCGCACCTATACCGACGCCCTGGTGGACGACATCAACCCGGAAACCAGGCGGGTCCACACGTCCTACTCGATGACCGGCGCGGCGACGGGCCGGCTGTCCTCCAACGATCCGAACCTGCAGAACATCCCGATCCGCACCGAGGAAGGTCGCAAGATCCGCACCGCCTTCGTCGCCGAGCCGGGCAACCTCCTGCTCTCGGTCGACTACTCGCCAGATCGAGCTGCGGCTGGTCGCCGATATCGCCGGGCTGGAGACCATGCGGGCCGCGTTCCGCGACGGCATCGGACATCCACGCCCAGACCGCCTCGGAGGTGTTCGGCGTGCCGCTGGACGAGATGACGCCGGAGATCCGCCGCAAGGCCAAGGCGATCAATTTCGGCATCATCTACGGCATCTCGGGCTTCGGCCTGGCGCGCCAGCTCGGCACGCCCCAGGGCGAGGCGCAGCAATACATCGACGCCTATTTCGAGCGGTTCCCGGGCATCCGCGACTACATGGACGAGATGAAGAAGCGCGGCGCACGAGACCGGGTTCGTCGAGACCATGTTCGGCCGCAAGATGCATATCAGCGGCGATCCGCGACAAGAACCCGGCCCAGCGGAACTTCGGCGAACGCGCGGCGATCAACGCGCCGATCCAGGGGACGGCCGCCGACATCATCAAACGCGCCATGGTCCGCCTGCCTCCGGCGCTCGAGAAGGCGAACTCCAAGGCCCGAATGCTGCTCCAGGTGCATGACGAGCTGCTGTTCGAGGTGCCGGAGGGCGATGTCGAGCAGACCGCCGCCCTGGTCCGCGAGGTCATGGAGGGCGCGGCCGCGCCGGTGCTGAACCTGTCCGTGCCGCTGGTCGCGGAGGCCGGCTGGGGCGAAAGCTGGGCGACGGCCCATTGAGGAACCCGCCGCCATGACCCTCGATACCACCGCCGCGTCGCCCGCCTTCTTCGGCGCCCGCACCGACCTTGCGCTCGACGAAGCGGCCATCGTGCTGTTCGGCGCGCCCCACGGGACCCCGTATCCGGAGTTCGACAACACGGCCCTGGCCGGGACGGCGGACGCCCTGCGCCAAGCCCTGGTTCACGATGCTGGCTGGGCCCATCACTGGGATTTCGATCTCGGACGACCGCTGGACGACGACGGAACCCTCGCCTTCCTGGATGCCGGTAACCTGAAGACGGAACCGCTGGACGGGCCGGGGAACCGGGAGCGGATTCGCGCGGCCACGGCGGCGGTCGTGGGCGCCGGCGCGGTGCCGATCATGATCGGCGGCGACGATTCCGTGCCGATTCCGTTCATCGAGGCGCTCGCGCCGCTCGGTCCGCTCACCGTCGTTCAGGTCGATGCCCATATCGACTGGCGCGACGAACGCCGTGGCGAGCGATACGGCTTCTCCAGCACCATGCGCCGGGCGTCGGAGATGGCGCATGTGGAGCGGATCGTGCAGGTCGGCATCCGCGGCCTGGGCTCGGCGATGCAGGAGGAGGTGCAGATCGCCGAGACATGGGGAGCGGAGATCGTCACCGCGCGGGAGGTCCACCGCCACGGCATCGAGGCGGCGCTGGAGCATGTCCCCACAGGCGCAAACTGCCTCATCACGCTCGATTGCGATGCCCTCGATCCCTCGATCATGAAGGCGGTCGTCGCCCCGACGCCGGGCGGCCTGACCTACACCCAGGCGATCGACCTGATCCATGGAATCGCCCAAAAGGCGACACTCCGCGCCTTCGACATGATCGAGTTCATCCCCGACCGGGATACCGACGGGCTGTCGGCCCTGACGGCGGCTCGGATCCTGGTGAATGCGGTCGGCGCCGTGGCCACGACCGCTCGTTGACGAATAATTAACGGTCTGCAGGCAGGGTTTCGCGCCGCCCGGATGGGGGCGGCGTTTGTTTGGGGATGGGGTTCATGGCGCTCTTCGACGATATCGTTGCCAATCTGACGCAGGAATTCCTTGGAGAATCCTCCGACCGGCTTTCCCGGATGCAGGTGTCGCTGACCAACCTTGCCAGCTCAGGAGGGGCCGATCGCGAGGCGATTCTAGGCCTGTCGCGCGAAATCCAGAGCGTCAAGGGCGCGGCGGCGAACTTCCATTTCCGCACGGTGGCGACGGTCGCCCACCGGTTCGAAGACTACATGTCCGCGACCCTGGACCAGACGCCCCTGCCGATCGAGGATTACCAACGCTTCGTGGACGTGTTGTCCGACCTGATCGAGCTCGGCCGCGAACCGGACCCGAAGCATGCCGCGCAGGTTCAGTCCAAGCTCCCGATCCTCGCCGCCTTCGATCCGACCAGCGTCTCGGCCAAACCCGGTCGGGCACTCGTGGTGATCCGGGCGCGGACCATGGGGCACATGCTGTCGCGGGAACTGGCGAATTGCGGTTTCATGGCGCAGACCGCCCTGGACGCGTTCGATGCCATCCGTCTGGCGGTGACCGAGCGGCCGGATGTCGTCCTGACCTCCGCCGTGATGGACGAGAATCTCGGGCGTCGACCTGATCGCCGCGATCCGGTCGATGAAGCCGACCGCCGACCTGCCCTGCGCGGTCGTGACATCCTTCGACCGCAGCCATCCGGAACTCGCCGGCCTGCCGAAGGATGCAGGTGTGGTGCGTCTCGGCAAAACCCTGTCGGACGATCTCGGAGCCGTCCTGACCGGCGTGGCGCCGCGCTGAGAGAACCGCCGGATCGCGCCTTTCCCCTATGCAGGGCGCGCCAGTCGTGCTCAAACCCGCCGCCATGACCGAGGCCGCGACTCCCGATCCGAAGATTTCCGCCGCCCGCAGCGTGGCTTTCGACCTGTTGCGCGCGGTTCTCGCCAAGCAGACGCCGCTGGACGAAGCCCTTGTGGCCCATGACGGTCTGGCGAAGCTGCCGGATCGAGATCGTGGGTTCGCGCGCACCCTGGTGGCCACGACACTGCGACGCCTCGGGCATGTGGACCGGCTGATCGATGGCTGCCTGTCCCAGCCGCTGCCGCAGAAGGCGTCGGCGGTGCGCGACATCCTGCGCATCGCCGCCACGGAACTGCTGATCCTCGGAGTTGCCCCCCACGCCGCCGTCGACAGCGCCGTCAACCTGGTGCGCTCGCGGGGGCACGAGAAGTTCGCGAAACTCGCCAATGCCGTCCTGCGCCGGCTGGACCGGGAAGGGCGCGCGTCGATCGATGCCCTGCCGGCGCTGGACGCTCTGCCGGATTGGCTGGCGGAGAGCTGGCGCGGCAGTTACGGCGACGACGTGGCGGAAGCGATGGCCGCCGCCGTGCAGCGCGAGCCGACCCTCGACATCACGGTCAAACAGGACCCCGACGCCTGGGCCGAGACCCTCGGGGCGGAGCGACTGCCGACCGGCACCCTGCGCCGGGCGATCGACGGCCGAATCGATGCGCTGCCCGGCTTCGCCGAGGGGGCGTGGTGGGTTCAGGACGCCGCCGCCGCATTGCCGGCCAAGCTGCTCGGCGACGTATCCGGGCAGACGGTGGTCGACCTCTGCGCCGCACCGGGCGGCAAGACCGCCCAACTTGCCAGCCTGGGCGCCAACGTGATCGCCGTCGATCGGGCGCCGAGGCGGGTGAAACGGATGCAGGCCAACCTTGCCCGGCTCCGGCTTGCCGCGACCTGCGTGACGGCGGACGCCGCCGCCTGGCGTGCGCCGGCGGCGGTCGATGCGGTGCTGCTCGATGCCCCCTGTTCCGCCACCGGAACAATTCGGCGACACCCCGACATCCCCTGGCTGAAGGGCGCCGCCGACATCGCCAAGCTGGCGGGGCTGCAGGACAGACTGCTCGACGCGGCGGTCGCCATGGTCAGGCCGGGCGGTCTGGTGGTGTTCTGCACCTGCTCGCTGGAGCCCGCCGAGGGCCGGGAACGCATCGACTCCCTGTTCGCCCGCAACTCGGCGGTGGCGCGCGTGCCGATCGAGCCGTCGGAAATCGGGGGACTGGCTGACCTGATCACCCCGGACGGCGATCTGCGCAGCCGTCCGGACCAGCTGGCGGATCTTGGCGGTCTCGACGGGTTCTACGCCTGCCGGCTGGTCCGCCGCTGATCTTTTCCGCCGCCGCGTCCGGCGGATCGGACCCGGCGCCGTCAACCCCATCGGGCCGGACGCGCTTGAAGCGCTCGGCGCAACCTGCTACCTGCCGGGCATGGCCAACGCACCGCTGATCGCTCCGTCCATTCTCGCCGCCGACTTCGCCAAGCTGGGCGAGGAAATCCGGGCGGTCGACGCCGCCGGCGCCGACTGGATCCATGTGGACGTGATGGACGGCCACTTCGTCCCGAACATCTCCCTCGGTCCGGCGATCGTGAAGGCGATCCGCCCCTATACCGAGAAGACCTTCGACGTCCATCTGATGATCTCTCCGGTCGATGCCTATGTCGGCGGTTTCATCGAAGCCGGCGCCGATATCGTGACCGTGCATCCGGAGGCGGGCCCGCATGTCCACCGCACCCTGCAGCTTATCCGGTCCCTTGGCGCAAAGGCCGGCGTCGCCCTGAATCCGGGCACGCCGGTCGAGGCGCTCGACAACCTGATGGACATGGTCGATCTGATTCTGGTGATGACCGTGAACCCGGGCTTCGGCGGGCAGGCCTTCATCGGCTCGCAGCTCGACAAGATCGCCACTGTTCGCGCCCGGATCGACGCCTCGGGCCGCGACATCCGGTTGGAGGTCGATGGCGGCGTGACCGCCGAGACCGCCGGCCGTATCGTGTCCGCTGGCGCCGATGTGCTGGTCGCCGGCACCGCCACGTTCAAGGGCGGCACGCAAGCCTACGCGGCGAACATCGCCGCCATCCGGGCCGCCAACTGACGGGAGAACGGTGGTGAACAGGCGGCGGGATCGGCGCGGACTGTCTGATCGCCTGCGCGACGCCTATTTCGCCTCGCCGGTGCATGCCTGGCGGCTGTCAGGACCGGTGCCGGAGGCGCTTGCCGTTTCCGTGACCGATGCCTGGACCGGCGATCCGGATCTCGGCCGCGAGCTCCTCGAGGGCACCTACACCGTCGACGGCATAACCGTGCAGGTTGGGGCCGATCCCTGGGGCCAGAGCGGCTATTCCGACGGCGCGCTCGAGGTGTTGCACCGTTTCGAATGGATGCGCGACCTGCGCGACCTCGGCGGCGATGCCGCCCGCCGCCGGGCCCGCGATCTGGTCGGCGCGTGGATCGACCGTCACGGCTCCTGGGACCGGGTTGTCTGGCGTCCGGACCTGCTGGCGGGACGGATCGCCGCCTGGGTCCACACTTTCGGGTTCTTCGCCGAATCCGCGGATGACGAGTTTCGCCGCAAGGTGCTTGACTCGCTGCACCGCCAGTACCGGCATCTGCTGAGCGCGGTGGATAGCGGTCCCGGCGGCGTGGCCCGCCTCGAGACGCTGCGCGGCGCCCTGATCGCCGCGGTGGCGCTCGGGGCCGATGGCGACGATATTCAGAATCTGGTCGATCGGCTCGACGGCGCCGTGCGCGCCCAGATCCTGCCCGATGGCGGTCACCGGTCGCGCTCGCCGGCACTGCAGGCCGATGCTCTGGCCGCGCTGGTCGATGCCCGGGCGGCGCTGCGGGCGGCCGGCCGAGAGTCCACGGCGGCGCTGGACGAGACGGTCCAGCGGATGACCGGCGTGCTGCGGATGCTGCGTCACGGCGACGGCGGCATGGCTCTCTTCAACGGCGCGACCGAAGGCCAGGTCTGGCGCCTCGATACCCTGATCGCCCGTACCGAGACCAAGACCCGCGCCGTTTCCACGGCGGCCGAGACCGGTTTCGAACGCATGGCCGCCGGCCGGGCGGTCGCGATCCTGGACAGCGGTCCTCCGGCGCCGGACGAGGACACCGCCCATGCCGGCACCCTCAGTTTCGAATTTTCGATCGGCAAGGAGCGGCTGGTCGTCAATTGCGGCGCCGCGCCGGGGGATGCCCGTTGGCACGGGCTGCTGCGCGCCTCGGCCGCCCATTCCGGTCTGGTGATCGACGACACCAACACCACCGAGTTGCGACCCGACGGCAGCCTCGGGCGGCGGCCCGAGCAGGTGCGGCTCGAGCGTTGGGAGGCCGACGGGTCGGTCTGGGTCGAGGCAGAGCATGACGGATACCGCGACAGCCACGCGATCCTGCACCGGCGGCGCCTGTTTCTGGCCGCGGGCGGCGACGATCTGCGCGGCGAGGACGTGCTCACCTATACCGGCGGTCCCGGCGCCAAGCCGGCGGAGGCGGCGATCCGGTTCCATCTGCATCCGCGCGTGTCCGCCTCGCTGATCCAGAACGGGGCGTCCGTGCTGCTCCGCATGCCGTCCGGCGCGGGCTGGCGACTGCGGGCGACCGGTGGGCGGCTGGGGATGAACGAGAGCGTCTATTTCGGCGAGGGCGGGCGACTGCAGCGGACCCGCCAGATCGTCATTTCCCTGGGGCTGGCCGAGATCCGCGAGCAGGGATCGATCTCGGTGAAATGGGCTCTGCGCCGCGAGGACCGCCGCCCCGGTTGACCGTC
Organism: Thalassobaculum sp.; assembly: GCA_048983575.1. GTDB lineage: Bacteria > Pseudomonadota > Alphaproteobacteria > Thalassobaculales > Thalassobaculaceae > Thalassobaculum. The sequence goes on from JBLZTD010000001.1 coordinate 832,414, forward strand.
CGCCTCCGGAGGCATTGGAGAGCGGCCTACCCCGGCGCCCGTCGGCTGTGTATAAGCCCTCGCGATGCTAGCGTTTCTGATCACCGCCGGGCTTGCTTTCCTGGTCTCCTGCCTCGCCACCCGGGCGCTGCTGGGCCTGTTGCGGCGCGGCGCGGTGATCGATCATCCGAACGAGCGGTCCAGCCATGAGAGTCCGACCCCGCGCGGTGCCGGTCTCGCCGTCATCGCCACCGTCGTGGTTGCGGCCCTCGCCTGGGATGTGGCGGAGAACCTGAACTCCGAGAGCTTGGGGCTCGTTCTCGGCCTCGCCATGGGTCTCGCCGCCCTCTCCTTCGTCGACGACCTGCGCGATCTCTCCGCCGCAATTCGGCTTTCCGGCCACGCGGTCGCCGTCGTCGGCGGCCTCTGGACGCTCGATGGCAGCGGCGCCTTCGCCGCCTATCTCCCGGAATGGCTGGACCTGATCCTGACCGGCTTGGCCTGGCTCTGGTTCATCAATCTCTACAACTTCATGGACGGAATCGACGGGATCGTCGGGTCGGAAACCGTCTGTGTCTCGGTCGGGGTCGCCGGTCTCGTCCTGCTCGGACTGGCGCCGGCCGGACTGCTCGGTCCGGCCGCCGCGCTCGCGGGCGCCGCCCTCGGCTTCTTGGTCTGGAACTGGCACCGCGCCAAGGTGTTTCTCGGCGATTCCGGCAGCGTGCCGCTCGGCTATCTCGTCGGTTACCTGCTGATCGTCTCGGCCCAGCCGGGCGGCGGCGCGCTCGCGGCCGCTCTGGTGCTGCCGATGATCTTCGTGGTCGATGCCTCGGTGACCCTGCTGCGCCGGCTCGCGCGCGGCAAACGGCCGACCGAGGCCCACCGGGAACATGCCTACCAGCGGGCGGTGCAGGGCGGCTGGCCTCACGATCGGGTCTGTCTGGCGGTGATCGCCGCCAACGTCGTTCTGATCGGCATCGCCTGGTTTCTGGCGCCGTGGCAGCCCTGGATCGCCCTCGCCGTCGGCCTGGGTGTCGCCGGCCTGACCTATCGGGGCTTCCACGCGGTCGGCGACCGGCCGGGACGGGCCGGATGAAGGTCCTGGTGACCGGCGCCGGCGGCTATATCGGCCGTGCCGTCCTGCGCGACCTGGGCGCGGCGGGGCACGAAGCCGTCGCGGCTGTCCGCGATCCGGCCCGGCTGCCGCCGAAGTGGCGCGCGCAGGCCATTGCTGTCGGGGATCTCGGGCCGGATACCGACTGGTCCGTCGCCTTGCGGGGTGTGGCGGGGGTGATCCATCTGGCCGGCCCGGCGGCGACGGAGGGAATCCCGGAAGCCGGTCTCGTCCGCGCGATAGTTGATGGATCGAAACGGCTCGCCGAGGCGGCGGCGATCGCCGGGGTGCGGCGGTTCGTCTTCGTCAGTTCGGTGAAGGCGGCCGCCGATCTCACCCCGGTGTCGGGGCTGGACGAGACCGCGTCTCCGGCTCCGGCCGACGCCTATGGCCGGTGCAAGCTGGCGGCCGAGCGTGCCATCGTCGCGGCCGCATCCGGCGATGCGGCCTCTGGCGGCGCGGGGATGGAGGTCGCGATCCTGCGCCCGGCCCCCGTCTATGGACCCGGAAGCGGCGGTAACCTGCGGCGCATGATCGACTTTCTGCGCTCCGCACCGCCGGTGCTGCCGCTCGGGATCGCCGGAAACCGCCGGTCGTTTCTGCATCGCGACAGTCTCTGCGCCGCGATCCTCGCCGGTCTGGAGCATCCGGATGCCGCCGGCCGGACCTTCTTCGTCACCGACGGAGAGGCGCTGTCCACCGGCGATCTCACCCGGCGGATTCTCCAGGCCCATGGACGGCGGGCGCTGCTTCTGCCGGTTTCGGCGGCGGCCTTGCGGGTGCTCGGCCGTCCGGGGCGCCGGCTCGGCGGTTCCAGCGTCTACGACAAATCCGCCCTGCGCGCCGTGCTCGGATGGAAACCGGTCGTCGATCCCCGGGCCGGAATGCTAGAGGCTGTGCGTCAGACGGCCGATCCTCTGCTGTCCGCCGCCGCGGAGGGACAACCGTGATAGACTTCGCCCGATCGCCCACCCAAGCCCGGGACGCCGCATGAACGCCCGCGCCTTTCGCCGTTCCCTGCTGATCTTCGCCCACGACACGATCCTGGCGGCGGTATCGTTCCCGCTGGCGCTGTACATCCGTCTCGGGGAGAACATCGTCTGGTGGCCGGAGCAGGCGATCACCCACGGCACGGCCCTGTTCACCCTGACCGCCCTCGCGGTGTTTCTGGTGATGCGGCTCGACACCCATGTGTGGCGCTACACCTCGATCGGCGACCTGGCGCAGATCGTGCGGGCCGTGCTGGTCATCATCGCGGCGTTCCTCGCTCTGCAGTTCGTCGTCACCCGCCTGGAGACCCTGCCGCGCTCGTTCCTGGTGATCGAGGCGGCCCTGCTGTCGATCATGCTGACCCTGCCGCGCATCGGCTACCGGCTGATGAAGGACGGCACGATTTCCGCCCTGTTCGAGCGCAACGCCCGGGACCGGGTGCCGGTCCTCCTGATCGGCGCGGGTGACGGGGCCGATCTCTTCATCCGCGAGACCGCGCCGGGACATGAAGTGCCCTACCGGGTGGTGGGCATCGTCGACGACCGCGATTCGCGCACCGGACGGCGCATCCGCGGCGTGCCGGTCTATGGCGGTCTGCATAATCTCGAGGACGTGGTCCAGCGCCTGACCGGCTACGGCGTGCGCCCGCAGCGGATCGTGCTGACCCGGCGTCAGATCGACGGCGCAACGATCCGCACCCTCCTCGATGCCGCCGACGCGCTGGGCATCCCCGTCAGCCGCATGCCGACCCTGGGCGCGCTGGAAGCCGCCGGCGACGCCCAGGTCCAGCTCCGCCCGATCAATGTGGAGGATGTGCTCGGCCGGCCACAGGCGACCCTGGACCGCCCGGCCATGCAGCGGCTGATCGAGGGGCGCCGGGTTCTGGTCACCGGGGCCGGGGGCACTATCGGTTCGGAACTGGTGCGGCAGATCGCCGATATCGGCCCGACCCACATCACCCTGGTCGACCAGTCGGAATACGCCCTGTACCGAATCGATCTCGAACTGACGGAGCGGGCACCGGAGCTGTCGCGTGCCGCCCTGATCGGCGACGTGCGGGACCGGGCGCGCCTGGACGAGATCCTGTCGGAGGCTCGGCCGGAGATCCTGTTCCACGCCGCGGCCCTCAAGCACGTGCCGCTGATGGAGGCCAATGTCTGCGACGCGGTGCTGACCAACGCCGTTGGCACCCGGATCGTCGCCGATGCCGCCCGGGCCGCCCGGGTCGGCACCGTGGTGGTGATCTCGACCGACAAGGCGGTCAATCCGACCAATGTCATGGGCGCCACCAAGCGTCTCGCCGAGGCCTATTGCCAGGCCCTGGATCTCGACGGCGGCACCCGGTTCGTCACCACCCGGTTCGGCAACGTGCTGGGCTCGACCGGGTCGGTCGTGCCGCTGTTCCAGCGTCAGCTCGAACGCGGCGGTCCGCTGACCGTGACGCACCCCGATATCACCCGCTACTTCATGACCGTGCGCGAGGCGGTGGAGCTGGTGCTTCAGGCCGCGGCGCTGGAGACGGAGGCCCCGCGCGAGCGCGGCGGCATCACCGTGCTGGATATGGGCGAGCCGGTGAAGATCGTCGATCTGGCCGACCGGATGATCCGGCTGGCGGGGCTGGAACCGGGCAAGGATATCCAGATCGCCTTCACCGGCCTGCGTCCGGGCGAGAAGCTGCACGAGGAGCTGTTTCACGGGGCGGAGACCCTCGAGGCGACGGAGATCCCCGCCATCCGCCGGGCCCATCCCCGCACCGCCGACCGCGCCTTGATCGAGCGTGGCCTGGACGAGTTGGAGGCGGCGGCGCGTTCCCGCCAGACCGCGGCCACGATGGAGATCCTCGGCCGGATGGTCCCGGAATACGAGGGCGGTGCCACGCGACCGGCGGCGGCGGAGGGGTCCTGAACACTCGCCCCGTCACTTCCCTGCCGTCATCCCGAACTCGATTCGGAACGACGGCCTGTTTTCGGTTCGTGGCGGATCAGCGCACGAAATGCAGCGTGTCGAAGGTCTTCCGCCATTCGGCCACCTCCGGCGCCATGCCCTCCGGGTCGTTGCTCTTCAGCGCCGCGGCGATCAGACCGGCGAGGCGGTGGGCATCGACGGCCGTCAGGCCCCAGCGCACCAGTTCGGGCGTGCCGATCCGCAAGCCGTTCATGTCGCCGGGTACCTCCTCGGCCGGCAGACCGATGCCGCAGGCGAGGAAACCGGCCTTGCGCAGGGTTTTCGAGGCCGCCTGGCCGCCGCCGTAGGGCGCGGCCTTCACGGCGAACTGATGCGAGGCGGTAAACCCGTCCGTCACGGCGAAGACCGGAACACCGGCATCGTCCAGTGCCTGGGCAAGGGCTTTCGACACCGCGATCATTTCGTTAGCGTAATCGCGTCCGAATGCCCGCCAGTCGAGCATGGAGACGGCCAGCGCGGCCGACTTCGCGGCGTCGAAATTCGCCGTCATGCCGGGAAAGGCGATGGCGTCCAGCCGCTCGGCGATATCCGCGTCGTTGGTGACGATCAGGCCGCCCGGCGGCCCGCCAAGGCTCTTGTAGGTGCTCATGGTCATCAGATGGGCGCCCTCCGCCAGCGGGTCCCGCCAGGCCTTGCCCGCGATGAGCCCGCATTGGTGGGCGGCGTCGAACAGCAGCGGCGCCCCGACCTCGTCGGCGATGCCGCGGACCTCGCGCACCGGATGCTCGAACAGGTTCAGGCTGCCGCCCAGGGTGATCAGCGCCGGGCGTTCCCGTTTGGCCAAGTCTCGCAGGGCGGCCACGTTGACGGTATAGCCGTCGGCGGCGACCGGCGCCGGGACGGTGCGCAGACCGTAGAGTCCGGCGCAGCCGGCCCCGTGATGGGTGACGTGCCCGCCGATCGAGGCCGGCGGGGCGATGATCGTGTCCCCCGGTTTACAGGTGGCCATGAAGCCGTAGAGGTTGGCCAGCGCCCCGGACGGTACCCGGATCTCGGCAAACCGGGCGTCGAACACCTCGGCACAGAGTTCGGCGGCGACGACCTCGATCTCCTCGATCGCCTCCAGCCCCATCTCGTACTTGTCGCCGGGATAGCCGAGCGACGGGCGCGACCCGATTCCGGAGGCGAGCAGTGCCTCGGCGCGCGGGTTCATCACGTTCGTCGCCGGGTTCAGGTTGAAGCAGTCGCGCTCGTGGATCTCCCGATTCCGCATCGCCAGCGCCTCGATCCGCTCGGCGATCCGGTCGGAGGTCTCGTCCGCCGTGCGGCGGGCGAGCGACTGGATCAGATCCTCCGACGGCGCGGGAACCCAGGATCGGCGGGCAAGGACCACGGCGGGCCTCCTTCGGGATGTGGGGACAGGTCAGCGGGCGGGCGTTTCTCGACGGCGTGGCCCCCGGAAACCGTATGCCAGCAGTGTAGAGACCGCCCAGAACAGCATCCAGGCCAGAACGGCGCCAACCGCGCCCCAGCGGGGTTCGATGGTCAGGCCGGGCCGCCAATCCGCATAGGCATTGGCGAGCAGGTCGCGGTCGGCATGGGCCATGGCGACGGCGGGTCGGCTCCACGGTCCGGCCGAACTCCAGGGCCACCCGGGCCCTCTGCAGCTCCGACAGCCGGGCCACCATGGCGGTCAGTGTGCGGCCGGACCCCCGAATCGCCGGATCCGCATTCGTCCTGTGGCGCTCCAGATACGCCTCCAGGGTCAGGTTCAAGGCGGCCGCCTCGGCGCGGTGGGCGGCGACCTGGCGGTCGAGCTCGTCCGCGGCGCCGCCCAACCGTTGCGCATACGCATCGACGAAGGACGAGATCTGGGAGCCGCCGGTCAGGCCGACCAGGACGACGAGGACGAGGCAGAGATCGCGGAGCATCCTGAACACCGACCGGTCCCTTTCAGAAGCCGCGGAACGGGTCGTCCGCCCGGCGCCGGATCCAGTTTCCCGGATGCCATCGCGCCGTCCCGTCGACCACATGCAGGGTGTACGCCATCCGCGACCGGTCGGAGGTGTTGGCGGCACTGCCATGGGGCAGCAGGCCGTGCAGCGCCACGATGGTGCCCTTGCGCGCCGGGAGTGGCACGAACGCATCGGACCCGAACGGCGTCTCGTCGAGGATGTCGATGGTCAGCCTGCCGTCGCGCTCCAGGAAGGTCTGGCGGAGAGATCCCAGATGCCCGCCCGGTACCGCCTTCAGACAGCCGTTGGTCTCGTCCGCGTCCTCCAGAGCCAGCCAGAAGCCGACGACCGAGGGCGGATCGGTGACCAGGAAGGCCGCGTCCTGATGCGGCACGACCGCGCCGCCGATCGCGGGCGGTTTCCAGATCACCATGGACTGCACCAGCCGGGGATCCTCCAGGCCGACGGCGCCGGCGAGGCGCGCCAGCACAGGGGTGCGTGACACCCGGTCGAAAACCGGATCGAGATCGTGCATCGCGTGGCCGAGCTTGTTGACGGCGCGGTGGCGGTCGACTGTGAGCGTGCCGGTCCCGTCGATCGCCCCGTCCTCCAGGAACACCCGGATCTTGTCGCCGGACTCCCGGAAATAGGCGTCGGCGGCGTGTTTCGGCGCGGTGGTGGAGAAAACCGACCGGCCCTCCGCCGGGTCCCAGGCATCGACGATGGCGTGGGCCCGGGCGATCAGGGCGTCGCACTCCGCCGGCGGCACCGCGTCCTCGACGACGAGCAGCCCGTCGCGGGCGTAGGCCGCCGCGAGCGTTTCCGGGTCCGCATCAGGCGAGAACCGGGGGATCATGCGGACCCTCCGAGCCGGTCGGCGCCGTGATCGCCCGCAGGGAGTCCGAGATGGGCGGCCAGGGTCGCACCCACATCGGCATAGGACAGTTGGCCGAGATCGCCGGTCGCCACGCCGGGGCCGACGAACAGGGCCGGGACCTGCTCGCGGGTATGGTCGCTGCCGCGCCAGGTCGGATCGCAGCCGTGGTCGGCGGTCAGCACCGCCAGATCGCCCGGACGCAGGGCATTCAGGAAGGTCGGCAGCATGCGGTCGAACGACTCCAGGGCGGCGGCATATCCGGCGACGTCGCGGCGGTGGCCGTACAGCGTGTCGAAATCGACGAAATTGGCGACCGCCAGCACGTCGTCGTCGCGGCGGCCGGTCACCGACATCAGCGTATCGAAGACGCCGTCGTTCCCCGCCGCCTTGATCTCCTCGCCGGTGCCGGCATGGGCGAAGATGTCGCCGATCTTGCCGATGGAGACCACGGTCCCGCCGGCCTCGGACTGGCGCTGCAGCAGGGTCGGCGCGGGCGGGGGGACGGCCAGGTCCTTGCGGTTGGCGGTGCGGACGAAGGTCTCGGGGCCGGCGCCGGTGAAGGGTCGGGCGATGATGCGGCCGACGGTGTCCGGCACCAGGGTCCGCGCCACCCGGCAGACCTGGTAGAGCCGGTCCAGGCCGAAGCTCTCCTCATGGGCGGCGATCTGAACGACACTGTCGGCGGAGGTGTAGAGAATCGGCTTGCCGGTTCTCATGTGATCTTCGCCCAGGTCGGCGATGATGGTCGTTCCGCTGGCGTGACGGTTGCCGAGGATTCCGGGAAGACCGCATTGCTTGATCAGTGCGTCGGTGAAAGCCTTCGGAAAGGTCGGCTCCGTGTCCGGGTAGTAGGTCCAGTCGAAGTCGACCGGCACGCCGGCCAGTTCCCAATGCCCGCTCGGTGTGTCCTTGCCGCGGCTGATCTCCGCCGCGTGGCCCCAGGCACCGGTTTGCGCGGTCTCGGCCTCCAGCCCCGGCGGTTCCGTGCCCCCGGCCGCCCGATGGGCCGCGCCGAGTCCGAGCGCCAGAAGGTTGGGGATGCGCAACGCCCCGCTGCGGCCCGGACCGTCCGCCTTTCCGGCGGCGCAGGACTCGGCGATGTGGCCGAGCGTGTCGGCGCCGGAATCGCCGAAGTGGTCGGCATCCGGCGCGCCTCCGATTCCGACGGAGTCGAGGACGATGAAGAAGGCCCGTGGCATCAGACTGCCCCCGTGCGGCGCTCGATCACGACCGGTCCCGGGTCGCCGGGTCCGTCGCCAATGACGTAGGCTGCCCGCACGGTATCGGCCGCTGCCGCTGCCCTGTCGGCACTGTCGGCGTGGATCACGGCGAGGGGGAGATCGGGGCCGACCGCTTCCCCGATGCCGGCGATCTCCGTCAGCCCGACACGGTGGTCGATCTGGTCGGAGGCGAGGCGGCGTCCGCCGCCGAGTTCGATCACCGCCACGCCGAGGCGACGGGCATCGATCCGGGCGACCGTGCCTGACCCCTCAGCGTAGACCGGAACCGCGACCGCCGCCCGCACGAGATGGGTGTCGGGATCCTCCAGCAGATCGGCCGGTCCGCCGAGCGCCGAGACCATCCGGCCGAAGACCTCGGCCGCGCGGCCGTCCTCCAGCGCTGCGCGCGCCGCCGTCCGCCCCGCTTCCGCGTCCTCGCACAGCCCGCCCAGGGCCAGCATCTCGCCGGCGAGGGCGAGCGTGACCTCCAGGGTTCTCGGGTCCCGCGCCGTGCCGGTCAGGAAGGCCACGGCATCGGCCACCTCCAGGGCGTTGCCGGCGGTGCGGCCCAGAACCTGGTTCATGTCCGTGATCAGCGCCACTGTGGGCAGACCCGCCCGGCGCGCGGTCTCGGCCAGGGCATCGGCCAGGTCTCTCGCCTTCGTCAGATCGTCCATGAAGGCGCCGGTCCCGCATTTCACGTCCATTACGAGCCCCTGAAGCCCGGCGGCGAGCTTCTTCGACAGGATCGACGCCGTGATCAGCGGGGCGGATTCGACCGTCGCGGTCACGTCCCGGATGGCGTAGAGCCGCCGGTCCGCCGGCGCGAGGTCGTCGGTCTGGCCGATGATGGCGCAGCCCACGTCCCGCACCACCCGTTCGAACGCATCCAGATCCGGGCCGGTTCGGTAGCCCGGAATGGAGTCCAGCTTGTCGAGGGTGCCGCCGGTGTGACCGAGGCCCCGACCCGAGATCATCGGCACGTAGGCGCCGCAGGCGGCGACGATCGGGGCCAGCATCAGGCTGACCTTGTCGCCGACCCCGCCGGTGGAGTGCTTGTCCACCACCGGGCCGTCCAGTCCGTCCCAGCGCAGGACCGTGCCGCTGTCGGCCATGGCGCGGGTCAGGGCGGCACGCTCGTCGGCGTCCATGCCGCGGAACAGAACCGCCATGGCGAAGGCGGCCGCTTGGCCTTCGCCCACCGAGCCGGCGGTCAGTCCGGCGATGAAATCGGAGATCGCCTCGGCGGACAGCGGCTGCCCCTCGCGTTTCGCGCGGATGACTTCCTGGGGGAGCACGGTAGCGGATCCTGCGTTGTCGGAACTCGAAATGGGAAGCTGCGGGCCAGCCTACATCCGCGCCCGGACCGCCGCCACCGCGACGGGATCCGTCGATTTCCCAAAGCACCGACGCGACTGGCGTCACCAAACCTATGGAACCGCCACCGACCGCTCTCCGTTGCCCGAAGACATGCCCGAGGAAAGGAGAAACAGATGAGGAAGCAACCCCTGACCAAGAGACTTCTGGCCGGTGCCGGCGCCCTGACGATCGCCGCGGCGGCCTTTGCGACCTTTCCCTCCGCGCCGGCACAGGCGGCGGACGACATGGTGGTCGTGGTCGATGCGACCGATCTTTACCGGAATTCGGGGCCGGCCACTGGGCCGCGCCTGTCGGAACTCAGCGGGGCCCCGGTCTACGGCAACGGCGGCCGGCAGATCGGCGTCATCGAGGATTTCGCCGTGCTCCGCGGCGGCGAGATCGTGGCCGTGATCGATGCCGATGACGGCCCGCTCGACGACCTGCTGATGATCGCCGACGAGGAAACGTTGGTCGTGCCGCTGCGCGAATTGCGCACCACGTCGATGGCGACGTTCAAGGCGCGTCAGTAGGCCTTCCGGTCCACCGACATTCCCCAACCAACGATCATGAGGAGGACGATATGACCAAAGCCATCATGACCGCCGCACTCCTAACCGGGAGCGCGATTGCCCTTTCGGCCTGCGGCAACACCGCGACCGAACGCGGCGTCACCGGTGCCGGCCTCGGCGGCGCTGCCGGCTATGCCGTCGGTGCCCCGATCCTCGGCGCGGTCGCCGGCGGCGCCACCGGCGCCTTCACCGAGGACGACGACGTCAACCTGGGCAGCCCTATCTGGGACTGGGATTAATCTGAACCCGGCGATTCCGGTGCGTCAGTGCCGGAAGTGCCGCATGCCGGTGAGGACCATCGCCAGGTTCCGCTCGTCGGCGGCGGCGATGATCTCCTCGTCGCGGATCGAGCCGCCGGGCTGGATGATCGCCGTCGCTCCGGCTTCGGCGACGGTGATCAGGCCGTCGGCGAAGGGGAAGAAGGCGTCCGACGCCGCCACGGAACCGACCGTGCGCGGCTCGGCCCAGCCGGCGGCTCTGGCCGCATCCTGCGCCTTGACGGCGGCGATCCGGGCGGCGTCGACCCGGCTCATCTGGCCGGCCCCGATGCCGGCGGTCGACCCGTCCTTCACATAGACGATCGTGTTCGACTTCACATGCTTGGCGATGCGGAACGCGAGCAGCAGATCGCGCATCTCCGCGTCGCTCGGCGCCCGCTTGGTGACGACCTTCAGATCCGCCCGGGTCACGCGCCCGGCATCGCGAGACTGGATCAGCAGTCCTCCCGCCAAGTTCTTGATCGCCAGACCCTTGGATGCCGGATCGGGCATCCCGCCGGTCCTGAGCACCCGCAGGTTCTTCTTGGCGGCGAATACCTCGATGGCCTCGGGGTCGAAATCCGGGGCGATGACCACCTCGGAAAAGATCTGGGCGATCTTCTGCGCCGTTGCCGCGTCCATCGTGCGGTTGGCCGCGACGATTCCGCCGAAGGCGCTGACCGGATCGCAGGCGAGCGCCGCTTCCCACGCGTCAGCCAGGGATCCGGCGACGGCCACGCCGCAGGGATTGGCGTGCTTTATGATGGCGATGCCCGGCTCGTCCAGTTCCGCCGCCAGCTCGAAGGCGGCGTCGGTGTCGTTCAGGTTGTTGTAGCTGAGTTCCTTGCCCTGGAGCTGTTCGGCGGTCGAAACGCCCGCGCGGCTTTCGCCCGTGCGATAGAACGCCGCCTGCTGATGCGGGTTCTCGCCGTAGCGCAGCACCTGCGGGGCCGATCCGGCGAGGGTGAAGCGGCGCGGGAAAGCGTCGCCGACCTCGCCCGACAGCCAGCCGGCGATGGCGGCGTCATAGGCGGCGGTGCGGCCGTAGGCGACGGAGGCCAGCTTCCGGCGCAGAGCCAGGCTGGTGGCCCCGCCGTTCGCCCGCATCTCCTCCAGCACCGGACCATAGTCCTCGACATCGACGATCACGGTGACGAAGTCGTGGTTCTTCGAGGCCGCGCGGATCATCGCCGGCCCGCCGATATCGATGTTCTCCACGCTCTCGTCGTAGCCCGCACCGCGGGCCCGTGTTGCCTCGAACGGGTAGAGATTGACCACCAGCAGATCGATCGGCGCGATGCCGTGGTCGTCCATGGCGGCAACGTGATGGTCCAGATCACGACGGGCCAGCAGGCCGCCGTGGATCATCGGATGCAGCGTCTTGACCCGCCCGTCCATGACCTCCGGAAAGCCGGTCCGCTCCGCCACCTCGACCACCGGGATGCCGGCCTCGGCGATTGCCTTGGCGGTGCCGCCGGTGGACAGGATCTCGACCCCCATCCCGGACAGGGCGGCCGCAAATTCGATGAGGCCGGTCTTGTCGGAAACGGAGATCAGGGCGCGGGCGACGGGAACCAGATCGGGGGCGGCCATGGGGGCGACCTCGGCAGTTGTTCAGGGATGCGGGCTTATCCCCGCTGTCGCCGCGCGGGTCAACCGGACAGAGCGCCGCCCCGGTGGAGCCGCCGGCCTAATTCTTCCGGTCCGCCCCGTCGTCCTGGCCCATGGCGCGCGGCGAGGGCACGGGGGGCTGCCGGTCGACCGCCGTCGAGGGCGGGCCGGCCGGCAGCTTGCCCTCCTTCTTCAGGCGCGCCTCGCGGATGCCGATATAGGTGGCGCTGGAGAAGATCATCGCACCGCCGACCCAGGTCCAGACATCGGGCACCTCGCCGAACACCACGTAGCCGATGGCGGCGGCCCAGAGCAGCTTCGAGAAGTCCACCGGCAGCACGGCGGAGGCGTCGGCCATCTTGAAGGACTGGTTCATCGCCGTCTGGGCGACGGTGCCGACGATGCCGATGGCGACGAGCCAGAGCAGGGACTCGAGCGACGGCCAGGTCCAGAACGGCAGGGCGACGACAAGACAGATCGGCGACAGGAAGATCGAGGCATACGCGGTGATGGTCACGCTCGATTCCGTGCGGGTCAGCACCTTGATCACCATCAGGGCGACCGACCAGACCACCGAGGAGCCGAGGACCAGCATCGGTCCGAGGCCGATCTCGATCACGCCCGGTCGCAGGATCACCATTGCGCCGGCGAACCCGATGATGATGGCGGTCCAGCGCCGCAGCCGGACCACCTCGCCCAGCACGAGCATCGCCAGGACCGTCGCGAACAGCGGCGCCGTGAAGCCGAGGGCCGCGACGGTGGCGAGCGGCGTGATCGACAGGCCGTAGAAGAACATCAGCATGGCGCCGGCATTGATGACGCCGCGGATGCCGAGCAGCTTGAGTTTGGTGGTGCGCAGCGGCGCCCAGCCCTGGCGCAGGAAGACCGGAGCGAGAGCGAAGAACCCGAAGAAAACCCGGAAGAAGGCGATCTCGAACGGATGCAGATCCGCGCTCACATGGCGGATGCCGGCATGCATGATGCTGAATGCGGCGGCCGCCACCGCCATCATCAGGACGCCGGCGAGCGATCCGGTGAAGAGCGGGGACAGGGAGGATCTGACTGACACGGGGTCAACCTACCCGCCGGGCCGGACCCTGCCTAGAGCGCGTCCAGAAATTCGCTGATGCTCGTGGCCAACTGATCCGGCTTCTCCAGCGGCACCATGTGGCCGCACTCCTCGAAAATCTCGAAGCGGGCGCGGGGAATGCCCGCCGCCAGCGCCTCGAGCTCCGACAGCGGCCGCAGCGCGTCCTGGCGTCCGGCGATGACGAGTGTCGGGGTCTCGATCTTGGGAAGATCGCGATGACCGTCGACCCGCGTGGCCTGAAGCTGCCGGGCCATGACCGCACCGCCGAGCGCCGTCCCCATCGCCTTCAGCCGGGTGACCAGGGCGTCGCGCTCCGGATGGTTGGGGTGGATGCCGCGGGCCAGCGCCTTGCGCGACATCCCCTTGAAGCCGATCTCCGCGAGCTGCGCCAGGATCGCCTCTTTGCGGGCGTGCTCGGCCTCGGAGGTGGCGCGGGCCGAGGTCGCCACCAGTACCAGCGCCTCGACCCGCTCCGGCGCGGTCAGCGCGATCTGCCGGGCGACGAAACCGCCCATGGAGAAGCCCAGCAGGACGAACCGATCGGGCGCTTCTGCGAGCACCCGCCGGGCCATCCCCTCGATCGAGTCATCGCTGTAGACGTCGCCGTGCAGAAGCCGCAGGCGCCCCTCCAAGCGTGGGGCGAGATCGGAGAAGAGGTCGGGCCCGCACATGAACCCGGGCAGGCAAACCGTATTGCGGATCATTCTCAATCACTTGAAATCATTGCGTTTTTTCTTGCCGATTTGAACCATTCTTGTACTGTGCGCAGAACGGATTCCGACCGATGGAGGGCGCCATGAAGGGCGACAAGACAGTCATCGAACATCTCAATCGCATCCTCAAGAACGAGCTGACCGCGATCAACCAGTACTTCCTGCACTCCCGCATTCTGGGCGACTGGGGTGTGTCGAAGCTCTCGAAGAAGGCCTACGAGGAGTTCATCGAGGAGATGGAGCATGCGGACAAGCTGATCCAGCGCATCCTGTTCCTCGAGGGCCTGCCCAACCTGCAGGAGCTGAACAAGCTGCGGATCGGGGAGAACGTGAAGGAAATCCTCGAGTGCGATCTGGCGATCGAACTCGACGCAGTGCCGGACCTGCGCGAGGCCATCGCCTATGCCGACTCGATCCGCGACTACGTCAGCCGCGATCTCTTCAACGAGATCCTGTCGGACGAGGAAGAGCATGTCGACTATCTGGAGACCCAGCTCGACCTGATCGGCCGCATCGGCCTGGAGCACTACACGCACCTGCAGAGCGAAGCCAACGCGATGACCGAAGGCGGCTGATCGCCTCCGGTCCGCCGGTAGCCGCCGGACCGGTTCGTCGACCTCGTTCGCGGGCATACGCCTTCATTGAAAAAGGTCGCCGGAAGGCGGCCTTTTTTGCGTCAGGTCTGAGGGAACGCCGAGGGTCTCAGACGTCCAGGTTCGCCACCTTGAGGGCGTTCGACTGGATGAACTCGCGGCGCGGTTCGACCACGTCGCCCATCAGGGTGCTGAACACCTCCTGGGCCTCGTCGGCATGGGCGATCTTCACCTGCAGCAGGGTGCGGCGGTCCGGATCCAGGGTGGTCTCCCACAGCTGGTCCGGGTTCATCTCGCCCAGCCCCTTGTAGCGGTTGATGGTCAGACCCTTGCGGCCGATCTCGAAGATCGCCTCGATCAGGCCGACCGGGCCGTAGACCGTCCGCTCGCTCCCGTCCTTCTGCACCAGGCTCGCCGGCTCGGCGAACAGTTCCTGCAGATCCCCGGCCCGCTCGGCGAGCGCGCGTGCTTCGGCGGTGCGGAGCAGAATGCCGTCGATCCGGTAGGTCTCGGTCACGCCGCGCAGGGTGCGGGCGACGACGATGGCCGGGCCGGTTTCGGTCTGTTCCTCGTAGGAGGCGAACCAACCCCGCTCGTGCTCCTCCGACAGGACGTCGAGCCGCCGGGCGAAATCGGCCGCCGCGGCCGCCGCCGCCGCCGGATCCGAAAGCAGCCCCGGGCGCAGGATATCGGCCACGGCCGCCTGTTCGGTGACCACCGGCCCGCCGAGACGGCGCACCAGAGGCTCGAGAAGTTGCCGGGCCTGGCGGGCGAGCTCTCCCTGATGGGCCAGGTCGGCCGCGCCGATCTGCGCGCCGGAAGCCGTCCGCAGGACCGCGCCCTTGGTGCCCTCTTCGATCAGGAAGCGCTCCAGCGCCTTGTCGTCCTTCAGATAGGTTTCCTCGTTGCCGCGCTTGACCCGGTAGAGCGGCGGCTGGGCGATGTAGAGGTAGCCGCGTTCCAGCAGTTCCGGCATCTGCCGGAAGAAGAAGGTCAGCAGCAGGGTGCGGATGTGGGAGCCGTCCACGTCGGCGTCCGTCATGATGATGATCCGGTGGTACCGGGTCTTCTCGATGTTGAACTCTTCCGGCCCGATCCCGGTGCCGAGGGCGGCGATCAGGGTGCCGATCTCGGCGCTGGACAGCATCTTGTCGAAGCGGGCGCGCTCCACGTTCAGGATCTTGCCGCGCAGGGGCAGGATCGCCTGGTTCTTGCGGTCGCGGCCCTGTTTGGCCGAGCCGCCGGCGCTGTCGCCCTCGACCAGGAACAGTTCGGCCTTGGACGGGTCGCGCTCCTGGCAGTCCGCCAGCTTGCCGGGCAGGTTGGCGATGTCGAGCGCCCCCTTGCGCCGGGTCAGTTCGCGCGCCCGGCGGGCGGCGTCGCGCGCCGCTGCGGCCTCGTAGGCCTTGGTGACGATGCGCTTGGCCTCGTTCGGATGCTCGTCGAACCACTGGTCCAGCCGCTCGCCGACGATGTTCTCGACCACCGGCTTGACCTCGGACGACACCAGCTTGTCCTTGGTCTGCGAGGAGAACTTCGGATCCGGCACCTTCACCGACAGGACGCAGGTCAGGCCCTCGCGGGCGTCGTCGCCGGTGAGCGAGACCTTCTCCTTCTTCGCGATGCCGGTCTGGCTGGCGTAGTTGTTCACCTGACGGGTGAGGGCCGCGCGGAAGCCGGCCAGATGGGTGCCGCCGTCGCGCTGCGGGATGTTGTTGGTAAAGCAGAGCATCGTCTCGTGATAGGAGTCGGTCCACTCCATCGCGATCTCGACGGTGATGCCGTCCTTCTCGCCGATCGCCGAGATGGTCGGATGCAGAGCGGTCCGCGACCGGTCGAGATACTCGGCGAAGGCCTTCAGCCCGCCCTCGTAGAACAGGTCGGTGGTCTTCGGCTCGCCATGACGTTCGTCGGTGAGCAGGATGCGCACGCCTGAATTCAGGAAGGCGAGCTCCCGCAGCCGGTGTTCCAGGGTCGGGTAGTCGAACTCGACCATGGTGAAGGTGCCGGCCGACGGCTTGAACGTGACCTCGGTGCCGGTCTTGCCGCCGGAGGGGCCGACCTCCACCAGATCCGCCTCGGCCTCGCCGTGGCGGAAGCGTATGAAGTGCTCCTTGCCCTCGCGCCAGATCTTCAGGTCCAGCCACTCGGACAGCGCGTTCACAACCGACACGCCGACGCCGTGCAGGCCGCCGGACACCTTGTAGGAGTTCTGGTCGAACTTACCGCCGGCGTGGAGCTGGGTCATGATGACCTGGGCCGCCGACACGCCCTCCTCGGAGTGGATGGCGACCGGGATGCCGCGGCCGTTGTCGCGCACGGTGACCGAGCCGTCGCCGTTCAGGATCACCTGGACCGCGTCGCAATGTCCGGCCAGCGCCTCGTCGATGGCGTTGTCCACCACCTCGTAGACCATGTGGTGCAGACCGGAGCCGTCATCGGTATCGCCGATATACATGCCCGGCCGCTTGCGCACCGCATCGAGGCCGCGCAGGACCTTGATGGATTCGGCGCCGTAGGCCGCCTCTTCGCCGTTTTCGGTTCCGTTGTTGGCGTCGTCAGCCATGGGGAGACTCCGGTTAAGACCCGACGTCGGCCGGCCGCACACGGCCGTCGGCGACGTCGAACAGGCGCGCGCGATCGGCGATCGGCGCGAAGGTGGAAAGATCGGTGCCGGTCAGCCAGGCCTGTCCGCCGAGATCGAACACGGCCTCGAACAGGGCGGCGCGCCGGCGGTCGTCGAGATGGGCCGCCACCTCGTCCAGCAGCAGGATCGGCGCGGCATGCTCGTCGATCGCCTGCAGGCGGGCATGGGCGAGCACGATTCCGACCAGCAGGGCCTTCTGCTCGCCGGTGGAGCACTGGGCCGCCGGCATGGTCTTGGCGACATGGGTGACGGCGAGGTCGGTGCGGTGCGGTCCCTCCGCCTCCTGGCCGCCGAAGCGCGAGGCGGCGAGGGTGGCGCGGATCCGATCCTCGACCTGGAGCGCCGGCGTCCCGACCAGCCAGCGGTCGATCTCGCCGTCCAGCGCCAGTTCGGCGGCCGGAAACGGCTCCCGCGTGGCGGCGCAGATCCGGTTCAGCCGGGCCACGAGACCGGCTCGGGCCGCGGCGATGGCCACGCCCGTCTCGGCAAGCGTTTCCTCCAGGGCATCGTACCAGGCGCCGTCGCGCCGGCCGTCCTTGATCAGCCGGTTGCGTTCGCGCCAAGCATGTTCGTAGCCGCTGACCCGGCCGGCATGCTCGCCGTCGAAGGCGTAGACCAGCCGGTCCAGGAACCGGCGGCGGCCGGACGCGCCCTCGGTGAACAGCCGGTCCATCGCCGGGGTCAGCCAGGACACGGTCAGATGGTCGCCGAGGGCGGACTGGCTCCGCGCCGGGGCGCCGTCGATCCGCACCAGGCGGCGCTCGCCTTCGGCTTCGGCGTCGCGGCCGGTGCCAATGCGTGTCTCCCCCAGCTTGCCCTCGACCTCCGCCGAGACCGCCCAGGGGCCGTCATCTCCCACCCGGTCGATCTCCGACAGTCTGGCGCGGCGCATGCCGCGGCCGGGGCTGAGGAACGAGATCGCCTCCAGCAGGTTAGTCTTGCCCGATCCGTTGGCGCCGGTGAGAACCGCGACCGGCCGGTCGATCCGCAGGGCGGTGGCGGCGTGGTTGCGGAACCGGGTCAGGCTGATCTTGCGGACGGCCAGGCGCAGCGGCGCATTGGCGGTCGAGGCGGCACCGCTGCGTTGGCTGAGAAGGGGACCGTCGACCGACACGCGCGACGTCACACCCGCATCGGCATCAGGACGTAGAGCGCGCCGTCGTCGGCCTCGTCGGTGACGATGGTCGGCGAGGCGGCATCGGCCATCTGGAACAACGCCTTGCCGCCGTCATCGACCTGATCGGCGATGTCCAGCAGGTAGCGGGAGTTGAAGCCGATCTCCATCGAGGAGGCGCCGTATTCCACGTCCATCTCTTCCGTCGCCTGGGCGTTGTCCGGGCTGTTGGCCGAGAGGGTCAGGGTGCCGTTGCCGAGGGCCAGCTTCACCGAGCGCGACTTCTCGGTCGAGATGGTCGCCACACGGTCGACCGCCTTCTTGAACGAGCCGCAATCGACACGCATGACCTTGTCGTTGCCGGCGGGGATCACCCGCTCGTAGTCGGGGAAGGTGCCGTCGATCAGCTTGGTGGTCATGACCGTGTTCGCGAAGGCGAAGCGCAGCTTGTTCTCGCTGAGGCCGATCTGGACGTCGCCGTCGGTCTCGTCGATCAGTTTGCGGATCTCGGTGACGGCCTTACGCGGCACGATCACCGACGGCATGCCCGCGGCACCCTCCGGCAGCGGCATCTGCACCCGGGCCAGCCGATGGCCGTCGGTCGCGACCGCGCGCAGCACGGCCATGCCGTTGGCCTGGGTCTCGTGCAGGTAGATGCCGTTCAGGTAGTAGCGCGTCTCCTCGGTGGAGATGGCGAACCGGGTGCGGTCGATGAGCGTCTTCGCGTCGGCTGCGGAAAGCACGAAATTGGTCGTCAGCTCGTCGCCGGACAGCGCCGGGAACTCCTCCACCGGCAGGGTCGGCAGCGAGAAGTTCGAGCGGCCGGCGCGGATCGTCATGCGGCCGCTGTCGCCGGCCACGGTGAGCTCGACCTCGGAGCCGTCCTGCAGCTTGCGGGCGATCTCGTAGAGGGTCAGCGCCGGCACCGTGGCGGAGCCCGGCTGCTCGACCGAACAGGCGACGCTCTCGACCACGTCCATGTCCATGTCGGTCGCGGTCATGGACACCTTGCCGTCGCCGGCCTGCAGCAGGACGTTGGCCAGGATCGGGATGGTGTTGCGGCGCTCGACGACGCTCTGAACATGGGCCAGCGGCTTCAGAAGGGCCGCCCGGTCAATGGTGATCTTCATGTGCTCGCTCGAACTGGAATGACGCCTGACGGACCGGCGTATCGCGCGTGGCCGGCCCACCGTCACCGGCGGAGCCCGACCGCCCGCGACCCGGCGAATTGAAAGTCCGACTTTATAGCATGAAACGCTTGGCGACAGGGAGTTTTTCACCGTCCGGCGGCGCGGGATACGCGGCCGCCGGACGGCGGGTTCGTCACCCTTCCAGCATGCGCCGGAGCAGGTCCACGTCGGCGTCGAAATGCCGGTCCGTGGACCGCAGCTCGTCGACCTTCTTCACGGCGTGCATCACGGTCGTATGGTCCCTTCCGCCGAATTTCCGGCCGATTTCCGGCAGCGAGCGCTGGGTGAGCTGCTTGGACAGGTACATGGCGATCTGCCGTGGCCGGGCGATCGCCCGGGCCCGGCGGGCCGAGTACATGTCCGAGATCCGGATGTTGTAGTGCGACGCCACCTGGCGCTGGATCTCCTCGATCGTCACCCGGCGGTCGTTGGCCTTCAGGATGTCCGCCAGGACCTCCTGCACCATCTCCAACGTGATCGCCCGACCGACCAGGGTCGAATGCGCCACCACCCGGTTCAGCGCCCCTTCCAGTTCGCGGACGTTCGAGCTGATCTTGTGGGACAGGAATTCCATCACCTTCGGCGGAATGTCCGCGTCGACCCGCTCTACCTTGGACTGCAGGATGCCGAGCCGGAGCTCGTAATCGGTCGGATGGATATCGGCCACCAGTCCCCAGCCGAGGCGCGAGCGGAGCCGCTCCTCCATCCCGTCGAGGCTGCTCGGGCTCTTGTCGGCGGAGATCACGACCTGGCGGTTGTTGTCCACCAGCGCGTTGAAGGTGTGGAAGAACTCCTCCTGGGTGCTGTCCTTGCCGCTGATGAACTGCACGTCGTCGATCATCAGCACGTCAACCGAGCGGAACAGGTCCTTGAAGGACACGGTGTCCCGATACCGCAGAGCCCGGATGAACTGGTACATGAACTTCTCGGCCGAAAGATACAGCACCCGGCGCTGCGGGTGGTTTCGGCGGATCTCCCAGGCGATCGCATGCATCAGGTGGGTCTTGCCGAGTCCCACGCCACCGTACAGGAACAGCGGATTGAAAGGCACGGTCTCGCTTTCGGCGACCCGGCGGGCTGCCGCGAAAGCCAGTTCGTTCGGCTTGCCGACGACGAAGTTGTCGAAGGTGAAGCGCGCGTCCAGCGGTGCGGAGATCGCGTCGAGATCGCTCGGCGGTTCCGGCACGAAAACGTCGGCCATCGGCGCTTCGGCCGGCGCCATATCCGGATCGCGGCCGTCAGTATCGGCCGCGGCCGACCTGCCCGCGCCGTTGCGGCGCACCCCGTCCTGGCGTCCGGAGGCGACAACCTCGACCGACGCGATGGCCGGGTCCTCGCCCTGCCACAGGCCGCGCAAGCGGTCCCCGTACTGGGTCACCACCCGGTCGCGCTCGAACTTGGACGGAATGGCCAGGTAGACGACCTGGCCGTCGCGCCGGGCGAGGGTCAGCGACTTCAGCCATCCCCGATACGCGGTTTCACCGCATTCGGACCGCAAGCGCGTCTTCACCCGCGCCCACTGAGCCGCAAGCGCATCCCGATCCGCCAATTCAGCCATGACGCCCCTCCCTCGTAAGACCGCCATTTGACCGACCGAGGGTCGGCTGATCCGTGATCGCTAGCGCGTTGCTCCGATAGTTGGCACTCGACGATACATCCCCCGATTGGCTCCCCCAGCCGATCCGTGTCACCGTCCTTCCCTCGCATTCCTTTGAACCCCGACAGGCGGCGGTTCTTACTGCCCCAGCCATGTGTGGCGGCATGTCAGCCACCCCCGCGTTGACATTCTTCATCCGTCGGACGCCTCCACGCCGTCGCCGCGGCGATTGCCGCTTCGTCGAGCCACTTCAAATATTCGGAAGTTAAACCGTGGAAGTGGGCCGGAGATATCCTAAGGAATAAAGAATTTCCCACCGATATTCAGACGAATTACTTGACATCGTTGTTCCTTGTGCTTTGCAACTCGTCGTCAGTGGTGAGGTTGCTAAGGTACTAGCCGGACACATCCCGCGCAACCGAGTCGAACACTCTATGACGTTTTTTTTTCCGACGGCTGAAGGCGGCTATGGCACTCGCTTTTGATAGTCTTTTTGATTCAGCCGATTGGGGAGATTTCCTCATTCCCGACTCAACGAATTGGGCCAACCCGTTAACGGGCGGGAATTGTAATTTGGATTCAGATCGCTAAGCGCCGACGTCAAAATACCACATTCCCGTAACACTGTTCGGGGCTTGCTGAACACAATCATAAGATAGAGGGAGGTTGACTCGAATGTGTCGCTGCCGTGGCGCTCCCAGACGCTCCGCTGGGAGCAGACGCTTGGCGGCGATCCACGGCGCGGAAGCGCCTGTGTCCGGCGCCCTTGACGCGCTCCGCATCGGTGGCGGCTGAACGAGGCCGGGGTCGACGGCCGTCTCGGGTCGATTTCACGCCAAGATCCGGTCGTGCCGGTTCGACTTGCCGACGCCAGGTCTTAGTCTATGCCGTCATGGCCGATCGGGACCTGATGACTGAGGTCTGATGGCGGACCGACAGCGGCCGGTCGCGCCCGGGCCGGCAAAACGGGCAACGCAAAAAAGCCGCCGAAAGCGGCGGCTTCCTCGTCGTCAGGCTGACGGCCGCTGGTTAGGCGCCGAGAGCCTTGATCCGCGTGTTCAGGCGGGACAGCTTGCGCGCAACGGTGTTGCGGTGCAGGACGCCCTTGAGGACACCGCGATGCATCTCGGGCTGGGCCGCCTTGAACGCCTCGAGGGCAGCGTCCTTGTCGCCCGCGGCGATCGCCTTCTCGACGCGCTTGACGTGCGTCCGGATCCGGGAGATGCGCGCGTGGTTGATTTCGTACCGCCGTGCGTTGCGCCGGATGCGCTTTTCGGCTGAAGCGTGGTTGGCCATGTTCTTCTCTCAAAGTACGGCTGGTCCGTGGAAGGCGGGCTTATAGCCGTCGCCCTGGGCGGCGTCAACAATGAGTTGCGCCGCCCCGCCCGATTCTTTCCGGAAGCGGTGTCCTTCCGTCAGCGATTTTTGAAGACCGGCTGGCGCTTCTCGACGAAGGCCGCCATGCCTTCCTTCTGGTCTTCGGTGGCGAACAGGGAGTGGAACAGCCGCCGCTCGAACCGGATGCCTTCGCTCAGGGTGGTCTCGTAACTCCGGTTGACGGCCTCCTTGGCCATCATGACGGACGGTTGCGACAGATCGGCGATGCGAGCGGCCACCTTCATCGCCTCGTCCAGCAGGTCGGCCGCCGGCACGACGCGGCTGACCAGACCGGACCGCTCGGCCTCCTGGGCGTCCATGTTGCGGCCGGTGAGCACCATGTCCATCGCTTTGGACTTGCCGACGAAGCGGGTCAGGCGCTGCGAGCCGCCGGCGCCGGGAATAACGCCGAGATTGATCTCCGGCTGTCCGAACTTCGCGGTGTCCGCGGCGATGATGAAGTCGCACATCATGGCCAGCTCGCAGCCGCCGCCCAGGGCATAGCCGGCGACCGCGGCGATGACGGGCTTGCGGACCTGCAGAATGGTCTCCCATCCGGCGGTGATGAAGTCCTCGCCATAGGCGTCGGCGAAGCTCTTCGACTGCATCTCCTTGATATCGGCCCCGGCCGCGAAGGCCTTCTCGCTGCCGGTCACGACGATGCAGCCGATCTCGGCATTGGCGTCGGCCTCGAGCAGCGCCTCCCCCAGTTCCGCCATCAGTGGCGAGGACAGCGCGTTCAACGCCTTGGGGCGGTTCAGGGTGATCAGCGCGACGTTGCCGCGCGTCTCGGTCAGAATGGTCTCATAGGCCATAACGGCTACTCCCGGGTCGCGCCGGCCTGCCCGAGGGACGGCCGGCGGTTGCGATCATCGCGGCACGAGCTCGAAGCGAACCACAAGGCCGCCCCGCTCGACCACCGCGTCGAGATTCAATTCCTCCCCCGCGCGCACCCAGCGATCGGCCTCCAGCCGCTCCCAGCCGAGCTGGGGCAGGGTGGCGTCGTAGAACGCGCGGACATCCTCCATGGCGACCGCGCCTTCCGCAAAGGCCACGACGATGCGGCCGGCCAGCGCGTCGAAGGCGGTGCTGGCTGCCGGCACGCTCTCCAGGCCCGGCATCAGCGGCAGATCGTCGATGCCGTCGACGAACTGCCCGCCGGCCCCCGCCGGCGCGCCGAACAGCAGCAGGACCGCCAGGGCCAGCGCGGCGAGAGCGGTCGGTCGGGCGCATCGGAACGGCAGGCTCATGGCGCCGGCTTCTACCTCAGCGTTGACAGCGGGGACAATAGAAAGTGGACCGCCCGGACTGCACCAGCCGTTTCACCGTGCCGCCGCATTCCGGGGTCGGACACCCCTCCCCGGCGCGATCGTACACCCGGAAGGTGTGCTGGAAATAGCCGAGTTCGCCCGACACCTGCCTGTGGTCGCGCAGGCTGGATCCTCCGGCGGCAATCGCCTCGGTGAGCACCGCCTTGACCGCGTCGGCCAGCCGCTCCGCCCGGCCGCCCCAGACGTTCAGGGCCAACCGGCGCGGCGAGAGGCCGGAGCGGTGCAGCGCCTCGCAGGCGTAGATATTGCCGACGCCGGCCACCACCTTCTGATCCAGCAGCGCCGCCTTGATCGGCGTGTATTTCCCAGCCAGAGCGGATTCCAGGGTCGGCCCGGAGAAGGCGTTGCCCAGCGGTTCCGGCCCGATGCCCTTCAGCAGCTTGTGCCGTTCGACCTCGGCGGTCGGCCACAGGTCCATCATGCCGAAGCGCCGGGCGTCGTTGAACCGGACCCAGGTCCTGTCGTCTGTCCGGAAGACGACGTGGTCGTGGGCCTCCAGCTCCGGTTTCGGGCCGTCCGAGATCAGCATCCGTCCCGACATGCCGAGATGGATCATCCAGCTCATGCCGTCGTCGAGATCCACCAGGATGTACTTGGCGCGGCGGCGCAGGCCGAGCACCCGGCGGCCGGTCAGCCGGTCGGCCATCCGCTCCGGCAGGGGCCAGCGCAGGTCCGGGCGGCGCGCCGCCACGTCGGCGAGGACGCGCCCGTCGAGGCGGGTCGCGAGCCCGCGCATGACTGTCTCTACTTCGGGCAGTTCGGGCATGACGGCGGACGGTATCCCGTTGCCTTCCCCCCGCCAAGCGCCAGATTGGTGGTCCGCTATCGCCTCTGCCCGGCCTTGATTCCCGGCGCCGAGGGGCCTAATCCAGCGGGACCGAAACCGGTGGACAGAGGACCGGCGTCATGGCTGCCAACGGAAAGACGACAGAATCCGGGACCGGCAGCGCCTCCGCGATCGCCGGTTCGGGCCCGGATCCGAAAATCCGCGACGGGGTGACCGATTTCGGCTTCGCCTCCGTGCCGATCGAGGAGAAGGGCGCGCGGGTACGCCAGGTGTTCGACAGCGTCGCGTCGAACTACGACATCATGAACGACCTGATGAGCCTCGGCATCCATCGGGTCTGGAAGCAGGCCTTCCTCGACTGGCTGGCCCCCCGTGCCGGTCAGCATCTTCTGGACGTGGCCGGCGGGACCGGCGACATCGCCACGCTGTGGCGCAGGCGTGGCGGCGGACCGGTCACGGTCTGCGACATCAATGCCGAGATGATCGGCGTCGGACGCGACCGGCTGGCGAAGGCCGGCGGCGATCCGGGCATCGACTGGGTTGTCGGCAACGCCGAGGATCTGCCGCTGGCGGACGGGTCGGTCGACCGGGTGACCATCGCCTTCGGGCTGCGCAACGTCACCCGCATCGACCGGGCGCTCGGCGAGATGACGCGGGTTCTGCGGCCGGGCGGACGGTTCATGTGTCTCGAATTCTCCCGCCCGACCCAGGCCTGGCTCGATCCGATCTACGACACCTACTCCTTCAAGGTGCTGCCCTGGCTGGGCGACAAGGTGGCCAAGGACCGCGAGGCGTACCAGTACCTGGCCGAGAGCATCCGGCGCTTCCCCGATCAGCAGGACCTGGCCGAGCGCATGCGCCGGGTCGGTCTTGAGCGGGTGAAGTGGCGCAACCTGTCCGCCGGCATCGCCGCGATCCATTCGGGCTGGCGCCTGTAGGCGATGACCGGCACCCGATGATCCGCTCCCGATGATCCGCTCCCGATGATCCGCTCCCGATGATCCGCTCTTTGCGCAACCTGCTCCGGCTGATCCGGATCCTGTGGGTGCTCGCCCGCCATGGCGTGTTCGAGCCCCTGGAGAACATCGCCGAGGCGCCGACCGTATCCGCCGCCGCACGGCTCGCCCGCCGCCTGCACGACCCGGCCGTTTCCGGCCGCTGGGGCCAGCGCCTGGCGGCGGCCCTGACCCGGCTCGGCCCGACGTTCATCAAGCTCGGCCAGTCCATGGCGACCCGCGGCGACCTGATCGGCGAGCAGGCCTCCGAGGATCTCACCCAGCTTCAGGACCGCCTCCCGCCCTTTGACCGGACCGTTGCCCGCGAGACCGTCGAGTATGAGCTCGGCGCGCCGGTGGCGACCCTGTTCCGGGAATTCGAGGACGCGCCGATCGCCGCCGCGTCCATCGCCCAGGTGCACCGGGCGATGACCACCGACGGGCGCAAGGTGGCGGTGAAGATCCTGCGGCCCGGTATCGAGGAGGCGGTGGCCCGCGATCTCGACCTGTTCTCCTGGATCGCCGACACCCTGCAGCGCCATCTGCCCTGGTCCCACCGGTTCAAGCCCGTCGATACCGTGCGGGTGTTCCGCCAGACGGTGGAGATCGAGATGGACCTGCGGCTGGAGGCGGCGGCGGCGGTCGAGCTGGCCGAGAATTTCGCCGGGGACACGGTGTTCGCCGTGGCCGAGGTCGACTGGGAGCGCACCACCCGTCGGGTCTTCACCAACCAGTGGATCGACGGCTGCCGCATCGACGATACCGAGGCGCTGGACCGCGCTGGTCTGGATCCGACTGAGCTCCTGGCGGCCTCGGCGGGCGTGTTCTTCAACCAGGTGTTCCGCGACGGCTTCTTCCACGCCGACATGCATCCCGGCAACATGCTGGTGACGCCCGAGGGCACCCTGGTGCCGGTCGATTTCGGCATCATGGGCCGGCTCGATTTGGAGACCCGCTACTATCTGGCGGACACGCTGACCGGATTCCTGCTCGGCGACTGGCGGGCGGTGGCCGAGGTGCATTTCCGCATGGGCATGGTGCCGGCGGACAAGTCCATCGACCTGTTCACCCAGGCGGTGCGGTCGATCGGCGAGCCGCTGATGGACAAACCGCTCAACGAGGTCTCCGTCGCCAAGCTGCTCGGCCAGGTCCTGCGGATCGCCGCGACCTTCGAGATGGTCGCCCAGCCCCAGCTTCTGCTGCTGCACAAGACCATGGTTGTGTCCGAGGGTGTCGGCCGGCGGCTGAATCCGAACGTCAACATGTGGGAGCTGGCCCGTCCGCTGATCGAGACGTGGATGCGCGAGAACCGCGGCCCGGAGGCCCGGATCGCCCGCGCGGGTGCCGACATCCTGCGCGGCATCGAACGCCTGCCCTCGCTGATCCGCCACGCCGACCGGGCGCTCGGCAATCTGGAGGACGGCGGCCTGCGGCTGCATCCCGACACCGTGCGGCTGATGGCGCGGGAGCGGGCGCGGCGGACGTACTGGCCGATCGTCGCGGCGCTGGCCGTGGGCCTGTTTTTCGGCCTGCTGTACTCCTGATCTCCGGCAGCAGCGTTCCCATGGCCTTCATCGATCACATCCGTTTCTGCAACGCCCACGACTTGGCGGACTTCGTCCCGTTCCGGGTCGGTCAGGCGCGGGTCGGGCTGATGCGGCGGGGGCTTTCCCTCGAGCTGCGCCGCTTCGGCACCCTGTTCCACGTGTTCGAGGACCTGGTCCATCTGGATCCGCGTCTGACGACCTACGAGGACCGGACCAAGGCCGTCGACGAGGCCCTGAAGGCGCTGTCCGAGGTAGGGCTGCTGCCCCGGCTGCGCGGCGAGAAATACCCGGTGATGGAGCGGCTGTCCGACGATCCGGTCTTCGAGATCGACCGGGCGGCGGCCACCGCCTTCGGCATCATCAACCGAGGCTTTCACCTGAACGGGATCGTCGGCCAGGGCGAGGATGCGCACATGTGGGTCGGGCGCCGGGCCTGGGACAAGAGCACCTATCCCGGTCATCTCGACAACATCGTCGCCGGCGGCCATCCGGTCGGCTATTCGGCCGAGGAAAACCTGATCAAGGAATGCGCCGAGGAGGCGGGAATCGCCGAGCCCCTGGCCCGCCAGGCGGTGCCGACGGGCATGGTCTCCTATGTGATGGAGGTTTTGGACGGCGGGCCGTCGAGCACCGGCGGCGAGATGGGTGGGGGCCTGCGGCGCCACGCGTTCTGGACCTACGATCTCGCGCTGCCGGAGGATTTCCAACCCGAGCCGGTCGACGGCGAGGTGGCGGAGTTCATGCTGCTGCCGTGGCGCGAGGTCGCCGACATCGTCGAGCGCGGTGTGGTCGCCGGACCGGAGGGATTCAAGTACAACTGCAACCTGGTGGTGATCGACTGGCTGATCCGCACCGGCCGCATCGCCCCGGACCACCCCGACTACCTGGAGCTCTGCACCGGCCTGCATGCGGTGTTTCCGTAGGGGGGTGGGCCACCCCCTCCGCACTATCCCCCCTCTCCACTCCCCGGACTTGTTCCGGGGCGACCCGGGGAGCAGGTCCGGACATCCGTCGCCTGTCCCCAGCGTCTGATCGCGCGGAGAGGATTGCCCCGGAACAAGTCCGGGGAGTGTGAGAGCGGTGAAAGGTCGGCCGATCAGTCGGTGAACCAAGCGGATGCGAGGTCCTGCCAATGCGGGTTGTCCCGTTCGATCAGATTGAATTTCCAGTCCCGGCGCCAGCGTTTCAGGCTGCGTTCCCGGTGCCAGGCGGTCGCCAAAGTCTCATGCGTCTCGAAGTAAACGAGTGTCGCTATGGCATGTCGGGCGGTGTAGCCCGGAAGGGCCCTGTTCCTGTGCTCCCAGACCCGCCGCCGCAGGTCGCTTGTCCGCCCGATGTACAACCGGCCATGGGGGCTGTTCGCCAGGATGTAGACGAAGAACCTCATGCGGGGGCGATGGGAGGCTTGGGATCGTTTTCCCTCTACCCCCCCTCTCCACTCCCCGGACTTGTTCCGGGGCGACCCGGGGAGCAGGTCCGGACATCCGTCGCCTATCCCCAGCGTCTGATCGCGCGGAGAGGATTGCCCCGGAACAAGTCCGGGAAGTGCAAAGGGGCGGGAAAGGGTCAGAACCCCACCCGCGCCCGGATTTGCGCCGCGGTCATGCCGCTTTCGCGCAGCGTCTTCAGGGTCAGTGAGCGGTCGCGCTTGGCGAAGCGGCGGCCGGTCTCCGGGTCGCTCAGCAGCGGGTGGTGGGCGTACTCCGGCACCGGCAGGTCCAGCAGCGCCTGAAGCAGGCGATGCACATGGCTCGCCTGGAACAGGTCCTCGCCCCTCGTGACGAGGGTGACGCCCTGAAGCGCGTCATCCACCGTCACCGCGAGATGATAGGAGGTGGCCACGTCCTTGCGCGCCAGCACCACGTCGCCGAACAGCTCCGGCCGCGCGGTCTGCGTCCCGTGAATGCGATCGACCCAGCTCAGCGGACCCGCCCGCCGTAGCGCCTCGGCCATTCGCAGGCGCAGGGCATAGGGTTCCCCCGCCGCCTCGCGCCGGATGCGTTCGTCTTCCGGCATCAGCGCGTCCGTGTCGGTCACCGCCGGGCCGTCCGGTCCCATCATCGGACGGTTGTGCGGCGCCGACAGGGCATCGTCCAGCTCCTTGCGGGAGTGGAAGCACTTGTACAGCAACCCCATCGTCTCCAGCCGGTCCAGGGCCGCTCGGTAGTCGTCCATGTGATCCGACTGGCGGCGCACAGGCCGCTCCCAGGCGAGGCCGAGCCAGACGAGGTCCTCCAGGATCGCCGCCTCGAACTCGGGCCGGCACCGGGTCCGGTCGATATCCTCGATCCGTACGAGGAACCGGTCGCCGCGGGCCGCGTCGACGAAGGACGCCGCGTGCAGGGCCGAATAGGCGTGACCCAGATGCAGCAGGCCGGTCGGGCTGGGGGCGAAGCGGGTGGTGGTCATCCCCGCTCGGTACCGCTAGGGTCGCGGCCGGTCAACTGAAGGGATGGGCGGCCATGGCAGAAGGACAGGGCGCGGCACTCGACGGCCCGCGGGTCGGACCGGCGAACGGGGGTGCTGCAGACGCGCTGGTGGTGATGCTGCACGGGTTGGGCGCGGACGGGAACGACCTGATCGGCATCGCCCCGGTCTGGGGCCGCGAGCTGCCGTCCGTGGCGTTTTCCTCCCCTAATGCGCCCTACCCTTGTGACATGGCGCCCTTCGGCCGCCAGTGGTTCAGCCTCCAGAGCCGCGATCCGGCCGATATGCTGGCGGGGATCCGCGCCGCCGCGCCGATCCTCAACGCCTATCTGGACTTCCGAACTGGAACGCGTCGGCCTCGGGCCGGACAAGCTGGCGCTCGTGGGCTTCAGTCAGGGCACGATGATGTCGCTCTATACCGCCCTGCGGCGGCCGGCGCCGATCGCCGGTATCGTGGGGTATTCCGGGGCGCTGATCGCCGGCGATCTGCCGGACGATCCGGTGACCGCCAAGCCGCCGGTCGTTCTGGTCCACGGAACGGCGGACGAGGTTGTACCGCTCGGCGCGATGGAGGCGGCGGTAACTGGGCTCACGGCGGCCGGTGTTGCCGTCGAATCGGTGCCGCGTCCGGGTCTCGGCCATGGGATCGACGAGGTCGGTCTCGGAGTCGGCGCTGCGTTTCTGCGCCGGGTCCTGGGAGTTTGACGGACCGATCGGCGGGGCCTTGCGGGGACCATAAAACTGTAACAACATATAGATATACAGCGCTTCAAAGCTTGGCACGAACTTCCCATCAGGCGGGCGGTCACTGCGATGCGAGTTGAGTGGGACGACAAGATGTTGTGGTATGGTCAGCGGCGGAGCGCCGACTGGGATGCCGAGAGTCGGCCTAGTCGCACGCCGCGTGCCCTTCCGAATCGGCGGAGGAGCGCGGGGTGACCGGCCCGGACGCAGCACCCGCGCTCGTCCTCAACGCCGATTTCCGGCCGCTCTCCTATTTTCCCCTCTCCCTGTGGTCCTGGCAGGACGCCGTGAAAGCGGTGTTCCTCGATCGGGTCAACATCGTCTCCGAATACGACACGACCGTCCGCAGCCCGAGCTTCGAGATGCGGCTGCCGAGCGTCATCGCCCTGAAGGAATACGTCCACCAGTCGCGGCGCCCGGCCTTCACGCGGTTCAACGTCTTCCTGCGCGACCGCTTCTCCTGCCAGTACTGCGGCGAGCGGTTTCCGACCCAGGACCTGACCTTCGATCATGTCATCCCGCGCTCGCGCGGCGGGCGGACGAGCTGGGAGAACGTCGTCACCGCCTGCGGGGCGTGCAACCTGTTCAAGGGCAATCACATGCCGCGCGACATCGGCATGATCCCGATCGCCGCCCCGAAACAGCCGAGCGCCTATGAGCTGCAGCAGAGCGGGCGCGGGTTCCCGCCGAACTATCTGCACGAGAGCTGGCGGGACTATCTCTACTGGGACATCGAGCTCGAGCACGACGACTCGGGCGACGGCCTGACGCGGATCACGGCGACGTCGCCGGCATTCTGATGCGGTTTACGCCTTGCCGGGGTCAGTACAGCCGGTTCTTCTCGGAGTTGGCGATGCGGCGGTCGGCCTCGGCGACGTCGATCTCCACGTCTTCGACCTGATCGGCGATCATCTGACCGAGCGAGGGCAGCACCTTGCGCTCCACCCTGTAGTCCTCGGTCCACAGCTTCGAGCGCACCAGCGCCTTGGCGCAGTGCAGGTACATCTCCTCGACCTCGACCAGAATGCCCGTCTTCGGCAGGCGGTCGCGGACGGCGAACCGGGTCAGCAGGGAGGTGTCGGCGATCACCCGGGCGCGGCCATTGATCCGGAGCGTCTCGTTGACGCCGGGGATCATGAACAGGAGGCCGACGCCGGGGTTCTCGGTCAGGTTGCTGAGCGTGTCGATCCGGTTGTTGCCGGGGCGGTCGGGGATCAGGATCGTACGGTCGTCCAGCACGGCGACGAAGCCGGGTGCGTCGCCTTTGGGCGAGACGTCGCCCAGGCCGTCGGCGCCCTGGGTCGAGATGACGAGGAACGGGGAGAGCTCCAGGAAGCGTTTGGCATGCTTGTCGAGATGGCTGAGCTGCTTCTTCGCTGCCAGTTCGCCCGGCGTGCCGTAGATCTCGCGGAGCGCGGTTTCCGTTTCCAGAACGTCCTGCGTCGGAACGTCGGTTGTCGTGCCAGTATCCATTGTGAGAACTCCGGGTTCGCGCCGGCTTCGCGTCGGCCGGCGACTCGGCTAGAACTTCGATCTGCAGGCGGCGACGCTAGCAGACCTGATTGCGTGGGACCATCGACCATATGCCAACTGGAACGAGCCAAACGCGTCGTTTGACGCGGGTTATGGAGGGCGTGCTTGCAAGCTTCGACTACGACGGGCTCCTCGCTCTCGTGGTCGAGCCGGACGAGGATAACCGCACCCTCCTGGTCCGCGCCCTGGTCGAACTCGGGTTCCCGATGCCGCTGGTCGCTCACAACGCGGCGACGGCGCTCTACGCCGCCGAGGAAATCACCCCCGATCTGCTGCTCCTCGACTCCAGGCTGGAGGGGCCGGACGGTGCGGACGGGTTCGAGTTTCTGCAAAGAATACGCGAAGACTTCGACCACGCTGCCGGCCGACATTCCGGTGGTGCTCCTGGCCGGCACGGTCAACGATTTCGCCGTCCGGGAGGCCAAACGTCTGGCCGTCGATGTCATGCTCACCAAGCCGGTTCCCGCGAAGCGCCTGCAGAACCGGGTCAACACCCTGCTGATGAAGCGGTTCACGGACCGGGTCTCATGGGGCAAGTAGCGGACGGTATGGCGGATCCGCTGCCGGGGACTCCGGCGGCGGACGGCTTCCGGATGCCCGGCGAATTCGAGCCCCATGCGGGAACCTGGATGCTGTGGCCCGAGCGGGCCGACACCTGGCGCGACGACGCTGCCCCTGCCGAGCAGGCCTTCGCCACCGTCGCCGCCGCGATCGTCGAGGCCGAGCCACTGACCGTCGGCGTCTCTCCCCGTCGGATCGCGCGCGCCCGAACCTGCCTGCCGGCCGGTGTCACCATTGTGGAACTCGACAGCGACGACGCCTGGATGCGTGATGTCGGGCCGACCGTCGTGGTCGACGACCGGGGAGGGCGCCGGGCGGTGGACTGGACGTTCAATGCCTGGGGCGGCGAGGTTCACGGCCTCTATCCCGACTGGCGGGCCGACGATGCCATCGCCGCCGCCGTCGCCGCGGCCGAGGGACTGGCACGATATCGCGCGCCGCTGATCCAGGAGGGCGGCGGGCTCCATACGGACGGGGCCGGAACCGTGTTCGTGACCGAGGAATGCGTGCTCAGCGCCGGCCGCAATGCCGGGCTGGGCCGCGCGACCTGCGGGGATCTCCTCAAGGCCTATACCGGGGCGGCCCAGGTGATCTGGCTGCCCCGCGGCGTCTTCGCCGACGAGACCACGGGTCATGTGGACAACCTGCTGCATGTGCCGGCGCCCGACCTGATCATGCTGACCTGGACCGACGATCCCTGGGACCCGCAGCACGCCCGCTCCGCCGAGGCTCTGGCCGCGCTCGAGGCGGTCCGGAACCTGGAGGGCGATCCGTTCCGGATCGTCAAACTGCCGATGCCGGGACCGCTGCACATGACCGAGGAGGAGGCCGCCGGCCTCGTGCCGGCGCCGGGCGGCAAGCCGCGCGCCGCCGGCGACCGGCTCGCCGGGTCCTACGCCAATTTCTATCTGGTCGAAGGTCGGGCCCTCGTGCCGCTGCTCGACCCCCGCACCGACGAGGACGCCTGCCGGATCATCGCCGACGCGCTTCCGGACCGGGAGGTGATCGGCATTCCGGCCCGCGAGATCCTGCTCGGCGGCGGCAACATCCATTGCATCACCCAGCAGATTCCGATGGGGCACATTCCGGCCGGGAAACCGCAATAATGTCGTGAGCGCGCCACAAGTTTGGACTATGGTCCGGACGATCGAATACGTTTGATCCCCTCGGTCAAATTCACGTCGTTCCGTTGCCAGGAGCCCCCCGAATGGCCCCCGATTCCGTGTCCAACCGCCCGAACGTGCTCATCAAGCGCGGCCGCAAGTTCCTGAATACGCCTGGGCCGACCAACGTGCCCCAGCGTGTCCAGAACGCCATGCACCGCGACACGATGGACCTGAACGATCCGGAATTCGTCGAAGCCGCCGTCGAATTCCTTCGAAGGTTTGCGCAAGGTCTTCAAGACCGAGGGCGAGCTCTTCACCTATATCGCCAATGGACACGGCGCCTGGGAAGCCGCCCTGGTCAACACCCTGAACCCGGGCGACGTCGCCCTGGTGCCGGAGACCGGCCATTTCTCAGGGAGCTGGACCGACATGGCCGAGGCGCTCGGCATCGTGATCGAGACCGTTCCGGGCAGCTGGCGCGAGGCCCTGGACCCTGCCGCCGTGGGCAAGGCCCTGTCGGAGGACAAGGAAGGCCGCATCAAGGCGGTCCTCCTGGTCCATACCGATACGGCGACCTCGATCACGAGCGACGTCCCGGCGGTCCGCAAGGCCATGAACGACAGCGGCCACAGCGCCCTGCTGATGGTCGACACCATCGCCTCGCTCGGCACCACCGACTTCCGGATGGACGAGTGGGGCGTGGACGTCGCCATCGCCGCCTCCCAGAAGGGTCTGATGATGCCGCCGGGCCTCGGCTTCTGCGCCGCCAACGAGAAGGCGATCGCCGCCCACAAGAAGATCGCCACGCCGCGCCGCTACTGGGACTGGTCGCCGCGCATGGCCGGTCCGGGCTATCGCACCTTCTGCGGCACCGCGCCGCAGCTTCAGATCTTCGGCCTGCGCGAAGGGTTGCGCACCCTCTTCGAGGAGGGGCTGGAGCGCTGTTTCGAGCGTCATCGGGTGCTGTCCCAGGCGACACACAAGGCGGTGGAGGTCTGGGGGCAGGCCGGCGCGCTCGAACTGAACGCCATCGTTCCGGCCCAGCGCTCGGTCGGCGTCACCGCGATCCGCACCGCCGAGGGCATCGACGCCAACACGTTCCGTGAGGTCTGCCGCGACGAGATGATGGTCGGCATCGGCGGGGGCCTCGGCGATCTGGGCGGCAAGGCGTTCCGCATCGGCCATATGGGCGACATGAACGCGCCGATGCTCTACGCCGCGCTCGCCTCGGTGGAGTTCGACGCTGAACTATCTCGACGCCCCGTATACGCCGGGCGGCGTGACTGCGGCGATCGAGCATGTCACCGCCTACAAGAAGGCGAACGGCCCGACCACGTTCTGATCGCCCTGCACGGACCTAATCGGGGCCTGGGTTGGACTGGGCCCAGGACCGGGCTGGGGCGTAGCGGCGGAGGCGCGGCAGAAGCGCTGACGGGCAGGTCCGTGTTCTTTCCCCGCATTCCCCGGACTTGTTCCGGGGCCTACGCTTGGAATTGCTCGAACACCGGCACGCCATCGGTGACGCCGAAGCCTGCCGATCCGTTGGCCCCGGAATAAATCCGGGGAGTGGGTTGAGGAGTGGAGAGGGCCCTCCCTAAACCCCCGCCGCTCGCGCCTTCTCGCCGAGCAGCGCGGCGACCGCGTCGAGCGACGGCGTGGCGATGTCGGCGGCGCGACCATAGTCCTGGATGATTCGCACGATCCCGTCGATCTCCATCGGCCGCCCGAGATCCCAGTCCTGCAGCATCGAAGAACGGTGCAGGGAGCGTTCGTCCGGATCGCTCTGATGGGCCTCGTCGATCTTCACATCGATCCCGTGCGAGCGGGCGACCGCCTGGGCCTCCCGCATGATGGCCAGGGTCAGGGCCAGCGTCTCCGGATTCTCCGCCAGGCCGCGCTCGGTCGAGCCGGTCAGCACCCCAAGGGGTGAGCGGGACGCGTTGACCAGCAGCTTCGCCCAGATCGCCCGGCGGATGTTCGTGGTCACCGGCGCGCCCATGGCCGCATCCTCGATCACCTTGGCGATGGCCTTGACCCGATCGCTCTCGGAATTGTCCGGCTCGCCCAGGGTGAAGATGCCGGGCCGCGGGGCCACATGGCGCACGACGCCCGGCTCGGCGACGGCGGCGGGGCAGTCGATCATGCAGCCGATGGCCCGCTCCGGACCAATGGCGTTCCAGACCGCCGCGCCGGGATCGACCCGTTCGATCGGGCCGTCGGTTCCCCCGGGGCGTTTGTATTCATACCACCAGGGAATGCCGTTCATCGCGCAGACCACGGGGGTATCGGCGCCGAGCATCGGTCGGATTGCCTCGGCAATCGCCGGCAGGGCGGGTCCCTTGGCGGTAACGACGATCATGTCGACCGGACCGAGGTCCGAGGCCCTGTCGCTGGCAGCGACCTGGGAGGTCCAGCGTTCGCCGCGGGTCTCGACGGTCAGCCCCTTTTCGCGGATCGCCGCCAGGTGGGGGCCGCGCGCCAGCACGGCGACGTCGGTCCCCGCCCGCGCCAGATGCCCCGCCATGAAGCCGCCGACGGCTCCCGCTCCGATCACGCCGATCCGCATGTGTCCGATCTCCCAGTCCGGTGGTCAGGGTCGCAGGATGGGGCGGATTGCTCCGCCCGCCCGGCCGGTATAGCGTTTCGCCCTGTCCCTGTCCCCCTCCGACGAGCCCGCCCGTGACCTTCTCCCTCACCGCCCGCTGCGAGGTCACCGGAGCCTTTGGATTGGTCGTGAGTTCCTCTTCGACCGCCGTCGCCGCCCGCTGCGCCTTCGCCCGCCCGCGGGTCGGCGCCGTCGCGACCCAGAACATCACCGATCCCCGGATCGGCCCGCGCGCCCTCGACCTGCTGGAGACGGGTCTGCCGGCCCAGGCGGTTATGGAGCGCATCGTCGAGACCACCGAGCACATCGCCTATCGACAGGTCGCCATCGTCGACAACGAGGGCGGCACCGCCGCCTACAGCGGCGCCAACACGCTCGGCACCTACGCCACGGCGGAGGGGCGGAACTGTGTCGCTGCCGGCAACATGCTGGCAGGGGAAGACGTTGTGGCTGCCATGGTCGACGCGTTCGAGAGCCGGGCCGGCGGCTCCTTCGGCAAGGCCTTGATCCGCGCCCTGCAGGCCGGGCTCGCTGCCGGCGGCGAGGCGGGTCCGGTCCGCTCGGCCGGCCTCCTGATCCTGGCGGAGGCTTCCTGGCCGGTGGCCGACCTGCGGGTCGACTATGCCGAGCGGCCGATCGCCGACCTGACGGCCCTTTGGGAACGCTGGAAGCCGGAAATGGACAGCTACGTGACCCGGGCTCTCGATCCGGCCCAGGCCCCCAGTTACGGCGTGCCGGGCGACCCCTGATCGGATGAGTCTCCGCTATTGACAATCACTCGCAAGAGCGCCAGCCTGTCTGAAACAAGAGGGATCGCTCATGTACGTGTGCATCTGCAACGCTGTGAACACCGGCGCCGTGACCAAGGCCATGGACGACGGCGCAACGACTGTCGGTCAGGTCTACAAGGCGTGCGGCGTCGTTCCCCAGTGTGGCAAATGCAAGTACACGATCCGCGAGATGCTCGACGAGAGGGCGCAGGCGCAGATGTCGGCTACGCCCGTCACCGGCCCGATCCCCGGCATGCCGGCGGACCCGCTGCGGGTCGCGATCCGCGCGGCATAACCGCCATCGTCAGCCCTATTCGCTGACACCGCCCGGCGTCAGTCGGGCGTCGGCCTTTCCGCCAGGTTGCGTGAGTCCGCTCCGGTCAGCGGCCGACGGGGCAGATCCCGGTGGGCCGCCGTCATGAAAGTCCGGAAGATCTCCGCCGGAAGCCCGCCGCCGCTGACTTTCTTCATCGGCGTTCCGTCATCGTTGCCGACCCAGACCACGGTGACCAGATCGGCGGTGTACCCGGCGAACCAGGCGTCCCGATGGTTCTGACTGGTGCCGGTCTTCCCGGCGACCGGCCGATCGAGCGCGGCCTTGCTTCCGGTTCCGCGCGCTACCGTTTCCGCGAGCATGGCGGTCAGCGAATCCGCCGCCCGTCGCGATATCTGTCCGGCCAGGCCGGATGTGGAGCGCCGGTACAGGGTGGCGCCCCCGCCGGCGCGGATCTCCTCGATGCCATGCGGGGTCACCGGACGGCCGCCATTGGCGAAGGTGGCATAGATCCCGGCGAGGTCGAGCGGGCTCATTTCATCGACGCCGAGACCGAGGCTCGGCCCCGTGGTGAGTTCCTCGGTGAACCCGAGTCGGCGCGCCAGGTCGCGCACCCGGCCGCGCCCGACATGCTCCTGCAGGCGGATGGTGGCCGCGTTGCGGCTTTCGGCGAGCGCCTCGGTCAGCGTCACCACGCCGTCGTACCGGTTGTCGAAGTTTCTCGGCGACCAGCCGGAGATGGTGACCGGCGTGTCGTTGATCAGGTCGCCCGGCTTCCATCCCTGCTCCAGGGCGGCAAGGAACACGACAGGCTTGAACACGGAGCCGGGTTGGCGCAGCGCCTGGACGGCGCGGTTGAACTGGCTGTCGCGGAAGCTCGCCCCGCCGACCATGGCGCGTACGGCACCGTTTCGCGGGTCCAGGGCGACGAGGGCCGCCTGCCCGGCGCCGACCGCCCGTCCGCGCTCAAGACCCTCCGTCACCGCCCGTTCCGCCAGGGTCTGGAGGTGCACGTCCAGGGTGGTGGCGACGGCGAGGTCGTCGGCCCGGGTTCCGACGAAGCTCGGTACCTGATCGTAGATCCAGTCGGAGAAATAGCGGTGTCCGGCCCCGCGGCCGACCGGGCCGCGCAGACGGTAGGGGTCGGCGGCGATCCTGCGGGCGGTCTCCCGGTCGATGTAGCCGATATCGGCCATCGCCCCGAGCACGACGGCGGTGCGGGCCCGGGCCCGTTCGGCGTCGGCCGCTGGGCTGTACCGCGAGGGTCCCTTCAGCATCCCGGCGAGCAGGGCCGCTTCCCCCAGCGTCAGGTCGCGGGCGGTCTTCGAGAAATACTTCCGCGCCGCCGCGTCGACCCCGTAGGCGCCGGCGCCGAAATACACCCGGTTGAGATAGATCGACAGGATCTCGTCCTTGGTGAAGGCGCTTTCGAGCCAGAGCGCGAGCAGCAGTTCGCGGACCTTTCGCGACACGCTGCGGTCGTGGGTGAGGAAGACATTCTTGGCGAGCTGCTGCGTCAGGGTGCTGCCGCCCTGGACGATCCGGCCGGCCTGCAGGTTGACCCACATGGCGCGGGCGAGGCCAATCGGATCGACGCCGAAATGATTTGGGAAGCGGCGATCTTCGATGGCGATCACGGCGGCGGGCAGGTGAGGCGACATCTCGGCCACGGTCACCGGCTCGCCGTGCAGCGGTCCGTAGGAGGCGAACATCGCCCCCTCGGCCGCCGACATGCTGACCGAACCGGGGCGGGTATAGCGATCCAGGTCATGGATGTCGGGAAGCTGGTAGGCATGCCAGGCGAGGAAGCCGCTCAGCAGGATCGCGCCCCAGAAACCGGCGAGAAATCCCCATTTGAGCATCGGCCTGATCAGCCTGCCGATCAGCGAAGGACGACGGCCCGCGCCCGCGCGAGATCCGGTGGACCGCCGACGCCGGCCGCCGCTGCCCGCCGTCTTCGATGCGGATTTTCCCGCGGTTGTTTTGGCCGTTCGGGTCTTCCTCGACGCGCCGCCGGCGCGGCCGCCCGCGGGCTTCGCATCCGGTCCGGCCTTGCGCCCACGCGGTGCTTTCGGCGAGCTCGAAGAGGTTCGTGCCATCGCTGATTCCAGTTTATGTCAGCGGTGAAGATAACCGATGAACTATCTGGAATATAGATAAAAGACCTCTACGAATCTCCGACGCAGGACGGGGAAAGCGTAGGATCGCCCGTGTTCCGGCGCCGACCGCGCTCTCGATCGCGAGGCGGCCCCCGTGGAGCTGCATCATCCGGGCGACCAGTGGCAGGCCGAGGCCGGCACCGGCCAGCCGGCGGGTGGTGGGGTCGCCGGTCCGACCGAACGGCTCCACGGCGATCGCGATGTCCGAGGCGGGCATGCCGATGCCGGTATCCGATACCGAGATCTCGAACCAGCCGTCCGGCCGGCGGCTGGCGTCGATGCGGATCTCGCCGCCCTCCTCCGTGTATTTGAGGGCGTTGGAGAGCAGGTTCATCAGCATCTGCCGGTAGCGGCGCGGGTCGACCTTCAGCATCGGGGCCTCGGGATCCAGTCTGGATTCGAGAGACAGCCGTTGCTTGGTCGCCGGATCGCGCATCAGCTCGACGATGGTCCGGGTCGTGGCGACCGTGTCGATCCATTCCGGGCTCACTTGCATCCGCCCGGCTTCGATTCTGGAGAGATCGAGGATGTCGTTGATCAGGGTGAGCAGCTGCGTGCCGCTGGCGTGAATCGAGGCGGCATATCCGGAGAGCTGTTCGGGATTGCAGCGGGCCCTCCGGGCTGTCCACCTGGCGCTGGATCAGTTCCGAAAAGCCCAGGACCGAGTTCAGCGGCGTGCGCAGCTCGTGGCTGACCAGGGCCAGGAACTCGGACTTGGCGCGGGCCGCGCGCTCGGCCTCCTCAAGGGCCGCGGCCACCTGGCGGCGGGAATTCTCGACCCGGGCGGTGGCCGCCGAGGCCTCGGCGCTTCGCTCTTCCAGTTCGCGCGTTCGGGCGGCCACCCGGGATTCCAGCTCGGCATTCAGCGTCGAGAGCGCGTCGCGGCTCTGCCGCAGGTCGGCAATCATGTCGTTGAAGGCGATCCGCAGGCTTTCGATTTCCGTCCCGGCCGCCGCTTTCGCCGTAGGCGCGTCGAACTTTACGGGTTCCAACCGGTCGAATCCGGTCCGGCGCGTTGCCTCGGTCAGCCGGGTGAGGGGACGGATCAGGATGGAGCGCCCGACGCGGTCGAAGATGAACCACAGGATCGCGGTCTTGAGGAGCGCCGCGCCGACCAGCAACACGATTCCCCAGCGGATGCGCTCAAGCACGACCAGTTCGCTCGAATAGAGCGTGACGTGGCCGATCTGGGTTCGTCCGACCGCATGGCTATGAAAGACCGGGAACGAGACGGCCAGGCCGTCCCCGCTATCTTGCTTCGCGCCTCCGCCGGTCGGGGCGCTGGAGCGCGGCGGATCCTCCGGGACCTCACCGGCCCGGACGAGGGTGCGCGCCCGATTGTGGTCCAACACCCGGACGCCTGTGATCTCCGGCAGATCGGTCATGGCGGCGGCAATCTCCCCGACCTCGTCCAGATCGAACGCCCAGAGCGGGCCCGAGAGCGTTCGTTCCAGGGTCCCCCGATAGATCGCCAGTTCGTGTTCGAGGTCGGCGCGGGCGGAGAGGTAGGACTCGGCGACCAGCCCGCCCGTGATCACCGTCGCGGCCGTCAGGTAGAGCAGGAAGGCTGCACGAAAGAGGCGTCCGGTGATGGTCGGTCGTGTGCCCCGGGTCCGCTCGGCATGCGCTGTCTCAGCCTCGGCGCGCGCGGTGGGGCTCCCGCTCATGGACGGGGTGCCCCGACGGCGTAACCGTCGACCAGTTCTTGGAATGCCGGATCGGCGTTGATCTGGCGAATTGTCTCGAACACCGCGTCGGCCAGCGCCGGGTCGCGGTCGACGAAGGCGTGCGACAGAAAAAGATAGTAGGGTTTGGACACCAGCGGTGGCGACAGCTTCACGACGTCCGCGTAGGCGGCGGGGTTCGCGGCGATCGCCGCCGCCGCCATGTTCTCGAGCTCGGCATAGGCGGCGATCCGCCCGGCGACAAGCTTGTCCAGATTGATCTCCTGGACCTTCCCGGTCTCGACCTCGACGCCCTGTTTTCTCAGGTCGTCGACGATCGAGTATCCCGCCGTCGCCCCCACCGTCCGGTCTTCGAGACCGCCGAT
The DNA here is from genome assembly GCA_048983575.1 of Thalassobaculum sp. Lineage (GTDB taxonomy): Bacteria > Pseudomonadota > Alphaproteobacteria > Thalassobaculales > Thalassobaculaceae > Thalassobaculum. Next base: position 873,460 of record JBLZTD010000001.1, read on the forward strand.
CGTCTTGCCGTCCCAGCGCACGGTCGAGCCGCGCAGCACATGCAGGGCGTAGGACTGAACGAAGATCGCCCGAGACGGGTCCGGCGCGCCCTCGGCCGTCTTCGGATAGACCCCGATCTTCTCCGCTCAGCCTTGTAGCTGGCGTGGAAGACACCGTCGGCCTCTCCCGTTTCGACCAAGTAGAGGGCGCGTTTCCAAGGATAGCGCTCCAGCTTTAGGTTGACCTGGAGGCGCCGACCCAGTTCCTTCAGAAGCTCCAGCGTGAGACCGGGCCGGTCCCAGTTGATCGCCGTCCCCTCCCCCAGATACCGGGGCGGATTGGCGCGGGTCTCGAACACGAAGGACAGGGTCGGTCGTCCGTCGAACGTGGCCGGTGGCTCGGCGCGTGCCTTGGGGGCGGTGACAGCGAGCGCGGCCGCGAGAACGGCACTGAAGATGAGCGAGGCCGCCGGGCGGCGGCCGGAATTGACGAAACGGGTCACGACGACTCTCCCCTGTCCCCTTGACCGGACTTTCCTGACGCAGAGCTCAGGTGTAGCCGATCCGGGCGGGCACGGCATTGCATAACTTTATCCTCACCGCGACCGGTTTTGCCGGCCGGCCAGGTCGATTGCGTCGCCCTGCCGCCGGTTATATGGTCTTTGCCTCTAAGCCCCTCGGTCTCCCGACAGGTCCGCGACCCTTCCCATGGCTGCAGAAGAGCATGCGCTACGCGAGACGCTGGCTTCCGGAGCCAGCCGGATCTTCAATGTCGCCGAAATAACGCACCGGCTCGAGGTAAAGGCCGGCGACGAGGTCACGGACTATCTGTTCGGCCATCGCAGCCTGAACGACAGCATCTTCATCAAGCGGCCCAAGGATGCGGCCCCGCCGGTCCGCGGCGGTGGTGGGCTGACCGGCTCCGCCGAGATCCTCGAGAACGGCAAGCTCAAGACAATCACCTTCGACATGACGGCCCGGGTGGAGAAAGGCGACATCGCGACCTTCCTCTATGTGCCTTTCGACATCGAGAACATCGCCGGCGGGGAAACAGCCTTGATCTGAGCGTCGTTCGCGGCCGGGCCGAGGCGCTGTACGAACTGACCGGCTTCCAGCTCAACGAGGAGGGGCGCGTCGTGGCCCGCGACCGCCGGCTGATCGAGGTGATCGAGGAGTTGCCGTCCCTCGATCCGTTCCTCCTGCGCGACCGGCTGGAAACCGACGGAATCAAGGCGCCGGAGGCGTATTTCGAGATTTCCGAGGCCGAGTTCCAGGAGATCAAGAAGTACATTCTGACCAAGTTCCGGCCGATCACCACCCGGGTCGTCGACTCCAAATCGCCCAGGGCGGCCGAGGTGGCCGAGCAGTTCATCATGAAGCTCTGGGAGGGCAAGGATCTCGACTACCTGGCCCCGATCACCCAGGTCTTCCGGATCGATCCCGCCCAGGCGAGCGAGATCTACTACTCCTGGAAGGGCGTCACCTATTACGAGTTCCAGTACAAGCGCGGTCAGCGCACCCTGCTGGGATTCGCCGACTGGCTGCACACCAAGGGGGCGACGCCGTCGCATTACGTCAAGAAGGCGGTGCAGGAGGAGCTGGAAGCCAAGGTCAGGCTGGTGGCCACCGCCTTCGCCCGCCATCTGAAGAACAGCTCGGAGATCCTGCGGATCTACAATCAGGCCTATGAGGACCTGTTCGTGCGCGGCGGCGACGCCCGGCCCTTCATCGAGTTCCTGAAGGATTCCAGCACGCTCTTCTGGGATATCGCCGCCTCGATCTCGGCGATGAACCACGGGGTGGCGGTCTGGCGGCAGCACACGGCCAAGAGCACCGACGGCAAGCTCGCCGCCGACGACCTGACCAAGCTCCTGGCCCTGCTCGACCGGGTGATCGTCTAGCGGCTAGCCGTGATCCGCCAGCCGGTTGCCGACGATGTAGCCGAAGGTCATGCCGGGACCGAGGGTGATTCCGCCGCCGGGATAGTTGCCGCCCATGATCGAGGCGTTGTCGTTGCCGACGGCGTAGAGACCGGGGATCGGCCGTCCGTCCGCCCCGAGCGCCTGGGCGTTGGCGTCGGTGCGGATGCCGGCGAAGGTTCCGAGATCGCCCACCACCACCTCCACCGCGTAGTAGGGCGGCGTGTCGAGCGGATGCACGCAGGGATTCGGCTTGATCTCCGGGTCCCCCTGGAACCGGTTGTAGGCGGTGGACCCCTTGGCGAAGTCCGGATCCTCGCCGCCGGGGCCGAAGGTGTTGAACCGGGTGACGGTCGCCTCGAAGGTCGCCGGATCGACGCCGATTTCGCCCGCCAGCTCCGCCGGGGTCCGGCCGCGCTTCAGATAGCCCGAGTGGAGATAGGGCGCGATCGGCAGCGGGAACGGTTTGGCGAAGCCGAGGCCGTATTTGCGGATCGCCCGGTGGTCGATGACCAGCCAGCCGCGCGCCTCGCCCGGCTCGCCGTCGCAGGCCTTCACCAGCGCCTGGACGAAGTCGTGATAGGAGTTGCCCTCGTTCACGAAGCGCCTGCCGCTCGGCGCGACGGCGATCACCCCCGGCTTGGCCCGGTCGATGAAATGCGGGAACACGCCGACCGACCCGTCCGGCCAGGGGACCTTCGACACCGGGACCCAGGCGGCGGCGTTCGGCAGACTCTCGTCCAGCGATGCGCCGGCGGTCTCGGCCAGCCGCAGCCCGTCTCCGGTATTGCCCGGCGGGGCGGGTGAGTGGTGCTCGGCCCCGGTGGGCGCATGCGGGAACAGACGTTGACGCCGGTCCAGATCCTGCGGGAAACCGCCCGAGGCCAGGACCACGCCGCGCCGGGCGGTGACGGTGACGCGCGCGCCGTCCCGCTCGATGACGGCACCGGTGACGGCCCCGTCGCCATCCACGATCAGCTCGACCGCCGGCGCCGAGGTCCAGAGCCGCACGCCGCGATCGAAGGCGGATTTGGCGAGGCGGGCGGCCAGGGCATTGCCGTTGGTCAGCCGCATGGACCGGCCTTTGGTCGCCACATCGAACACATGGCTGACCAGGCGCCTGGCGACGAAGGCGGCGGAGGTCAGCGACTTGGTCACGTTGAAGAAATGCAGCAGCTCCTTGCCCGAGCCGATCATCATGCCGAGCACGGTGATCTCCTTCAGCGGCGGACGCAGGCGCTTGACCTCGTCGCCCAGCCGGCGGCCGTCATACGGCGCGGCGCAGATCGACCGACCGCCGTCGGTCCCGCCGGGCGCCAGCGGATGGTAGTCGGCGAAGGCGGTGCCCGTGATGAAGCCGACCTCGGTCTCGCTCTCGAAGAAGTCGACCATCTTCGGGCCGTTCTCGAGGAAGGCATCGACCCGCGCCGGATCGAAGTGATTGCCCGCCTCATGCTGCAGGTAGGTGCGGGCGGCCTCGACGCTGTCCTGTACGCCTTCCCGGGCGGATGGGCCGTTGCAGGGGATCCACAGCCAGCCGCCGGATCGGGCCGTTGTGCCGCCGAAGACCGGCTCCTTCTCCACCACCAGGACGTCGAGCCCGCGATGGGCGGCGGTGACCGCCGCCGACAGCCCGCCGGCCCCGGAGCCGACGACCAGGACATCCACGGCCTCTGCACCCTCGGGACCGTTGGGCTCCGGTGCGGACTTGGCAGCGGACGTGGCTGCGAGTTGGGCTGCGGGCTCGAGAGCGGACGCGGGGGCGGACTCGGCAGTCATGGCGGCGTTTCCCTGATCGGTCGTTCGGCTTTTTATTCGGCGAGAGAGTGCGACAGCGGCCGGATGGCGGCAACCCGGCAACGCGCCGTCCGGTGCCTCGGCCCCCGTGGGGCGTCCCGGCCGCACGCGGGCCTTGCCTTCGGGCCGCCGTACGATTAGGTTCCGCGCGTGCTGCACCCGTAGCTCAGCTGGATAGAGTGCTGCCCTCCGAAGGCAGAGGTCACAGGTTCGAATCCTGTCGGGTGCGCCATTTTCCTTAGATCTCTAGTCAGGTTTCGCACCGTTCATCAGAACGGCGGCGGTCATGTCGTCAGCCGGAAAGAATGCCTCGATCGCCAGCTCCGACAGGGTGATGTCCAACGCGGTGCCGAAGACGGTCGTGGTGCTGAGGAAGGACAGCACGCCCGACTCCGCGCGCAGGCGGAACGGGACCGCTACCCCCGCGAGCGGGGATGTGCTCGTCCGGCGGTGCGGGGCCGCGCCATGCGGAACGGGATAGGCCTTGAGTTCGGCCAGCAGGTCGAAGAGGACCGGATCCGCCGTCAGGCTCACCTGTTCGGCAAGGCGGTGCAGCACATGGTCGCGCCATTCCCGGTAATTGACGATTCGGCCGGCCAGACCGTCCGGATGCAGGCTGAGCCGCAACGCGTTGACGGGCGGGGCGAGCAGAGCCTCCGAGACCCCGTCCAGCAGCCGGCTCACGGCCGCATTCGCGTGGACCAGCGTCCAGTGCCGGTCGACGGCCAGGGCTGGAAACGGGGCGTGACGTTCCAGGATCAGCGTCATGGCCCTGAGCGCCGCCGCCAGTTCCGGGTCGTCGGCGGAACGGGCCTGGAAGACGGGCGCGTATCCGGCGGCGACGAGAAGCTGATTGCGGTCCCGCAGGGGCAGCGCCAGCCGCTCGGCCAGCCGAAGGATGATGTCGCGGCTGGGTGTGCTGCGGCCGCTCTCGATGAAGCTCAGATGGCGCTGGGACACCTCGGCCTCGGATGCCAGCGCGAGCTGGCTGAGAGACCGGCGGCGGCGCCAGTCGCGCAGCAGCGGACCGAAAGCCGGAGCGTTGGCGGTGCTGTCCATGACCCGAGACTATCGGTCGAGACGACGCGCGCCAATTACCTGGCGGGTAATCGACGAGCCGATGCTGACGGCGAAAAGTGCGCACGCCCCATACCGGGCAGTTCTGACACTTCGGAGACCGTCATGCCCCATATCCCAACCGCTTCTTCGCTTCGGGCGATCCTGTTTCTCGACGCCGCCGCCTGCGTTGCAATGGCCATTCCACTGACCATGGGCGCCGAGCCGATCGCCGAGCTCACGCGACTTCCGCAGCCGCTGCTGTTCTTCGCGGGCCTTAGCCTGCTTCCTGTCGCCGCCTTGATCGTCGTCATCGCGCGATGGTTCGAGCGGGGGCGCGCCGTGTGGCTGGTGATCGGCGGCAATGCCGCTTGGATCGCGGCGAGCCTGGCGCTTATCGCGGGGGTGGCCGCCCCCAACGCCTGGGGCGTCGCGTTCATCCTGGCCCAGGCCCTGGCGGTGGCTGTCCTGACGGGGATGGAATACGTGGCGGTCCGGTCCGCGCCGACGGCCTAGGAGTCCTCAAACCGGCGAAAGACTACCAGAGGCCGAGCCAGATCCCGAGGCCGTGGATGATGGCGATGGGGAAGAAGATCGCGCCCGCGATCAGAAAGCCCCATGCCTCCTCGTTGAAGCTGGTGTAGAGATGCTGGAACCACGCGGCGACTCCCAGGAGGAAGACGACGATCGCCGCAATGGCCCCGACCGCGCCGGCCTGGATGAGTTTCTCGATCATGGGTGTCCCGTCCGTTGTCCGTTATCGGACGGGTAACGCGTGACGGCGCTACCGGTGCCCGCCCGCTCTCCCTTGAAACACCGGCGCGCGCTTGTTGATGAACGCGTCCAGCCCTTCCTGGGCATCGGGTTCGACGGACGAGGCGGCGATGCCGGCACCCTCGCGCTCCATCTGGGTTTCGAAGGACGTGTCGAAACTGTCGACCAGCAACCGCCTGGCCCGACCGAAGGCCCGAGTGGGGCCTGCGGCGAGTTTCCGGGCGACCTCCTCGGCCCCCGCCGCGAGGGTGTCGTCCGGACAGGTCGCGGTGGCGATGCCCCATTCGACCGCTTCGGCGGCGGAGAGGCGGCGGTTGGTCAGGGTCAGCTCCTGGGCGCGACGCAGGCCGACGACCCGAGGGAGCAGGAAGGTCGATCCCCCGTCCGGCGACAGGCCGGCTGCCGTGTAGGCCATGGTGAATTTCGCGCTCTCGGCCGCATAGACCAGATCGCCGAGCAGGGCCAGGGACAGGCCGGCCCCCGCCGCGGCGCCTTGGACCGCGACGACCATCGGCGCGTCCATCCGCGCCAGGGTCGAGCACGCGGCGTGCAGATATCCGGTCGTCTCCTTGATCAGCGCGCCGACGCCGGGACCCGCGTCCTTGAAGGTCTTCAGATCGCCGCCGACGCAGAAGTTCTTGCCGGTTCCGGTCAGCAGCACCGCCCGGACGCCGGAATCGTAGGAGCAGCGGACCGCCGCCGCCATCAGGGCCTGGGCGAGGCCGGGGGTCAGAGAATTGCCGGCATCGGGCCGGTTGAGCGTAAGTCGGGCGAGACCGTCCTCCAGCGAGAACGTGACGCAGTCGTCGGCCATGGTTTCCTCCCGTCAGGCGGTCACTGTTTCGCCCAGAGTAGCGAGGTTGACGTCCGGACCGTCAAACGGGATTTCGCGTGCCGCCGACAATGCCGCGTCGATCCGGGCGTCAGACCAGCGCGAAGGCGAAATCGGCCGACGAAACGCCGATCAGCGTTACCGACGATCCGTCCGTGAAGGACGCCACCGCGCCGTCCGGTCCATCGGTCACCGCGGCGACGGTCCCGGCGAGAACGTCTCCTTCGGCGGCGTCGAAATCCGTGATGGTGTCCGTCCCGCCGCCGCCGACGAACCGATCGCCGCCCGCGCCTCCGACCAGCGTGTCGTCGCCGAGACCTCCCGACAGGGTGTCGTTCCCCAGATTGCCATGCAGCACGTCGTTGCCGCCGCCGCCCCGCACCAGATCGTCGTCCTGACCCCCGTAGAGGGTGTCGTCGCCGTCCCGCGCAATCAGCGTGTCCATGCCCTGGTTGCCGTAGAGGATATCGGGGCCGGCGTTGCCGACGACCTCCTGGACCCCGAGCCCTCCGGTCTGGACGACCGGGACCACATCTTCCGTCAAGGGCCCGTAAAAACTCTCCAGGTTGGCGATGTCCCAATCCGTTGGCGCTGTCGCCGAATTGTAGAGCGGGATCGCCATGACACTGTCGGCGGAGGTGTGTTCGAGGCCCAGGATATGACCGATTTCATGGAGGACCAGCGTCGACACTTGCTCGTCCGAAGCACCCTGGAGAGCGCCGACGTCGAGTTCGATCGCACCCCACGTATAGGCGATGCCCCAGGTTCCGTTCGGGTAGCCGAGCCCGACGCCATCGATCGTCATTGTGTCGTCGTTACTGGTCGCGTGCGTCGAGAAGTCCACGTTCGACACGCGTTCCCAGGTATCGATCGCACTCCAGATGATTTCTTTTTGTCTATCTGTGAAATCATAGAGAAACTCAACGTTCACAATGATTTGACCATCTCCATTCCGGTCGTATCTCTCCACCGCCATGACTGTCTCCCTCTAAGGGCGGGCATGGGGAGAGGCCCGTCCGATGCGGGAATATCGTATCAATCATACGTTAATTCACGATAGCCATAAACGCTCAATGGATTTTGTCCGACGCGGGTCGGACCTTCAGAAATCCAGGTCGGCGTAGTGTGCGGCCGGACGCAGGCCGGGGACGGCGTCGGCCAGCAGCGAGCGGAAGGCCGGACGGGATTTGACCCGGGCGTACCACTCCCTCGCCTCCGGCGCCTGGTCCCAGGGAACGTCGCCCAGATAGTCGATGCAGGAGAGGTGGGCGGCGGCGGCGAGATCGGCGAGGGAGAATTTGTCGCCGGCCAACCAGGTGCGGCGCTCCGCCAGCCAGGCGATATAGGCGAGATGGATCTGCAGGTTGGCGTGGCCCGCGCGGATCGCCTCGCTCGATGGCTCGCCGATGCCGAGGAAGCGCTTCATGACCTTCTCGCCGACCAGCAGCTCGGTGACCTCGCGGTCGAACTTCCGGTCGAACCAGGAAACCAGCCGGCGGATCTCCGCCCGGTCGGAGACCGGGCCCGGCAGCAGCGGAACCGTGTCGTCGCATTCCTCGAGATACTCGGCGATCGCCTGGGCGCCGGCGATGGTGCTGCCGTCGTCCTCAACCAGCACCGGCACCTCGCCCGCCGGGTTGATCGCCAGGAACTCGTCGCGACGGTCCCAGACCGGTTCGGCGCGGAGATGGACCTCCATGCGCTTCTCGCCCAGGACCAGACGGATCAGGCGGGATTGCGGAGACAGGGCGAGGTGATAGAGCGTGCGCATGGACCGGGGGAAACGCGGCGGGCACCAGGAGTTTAGCAGGTCGGGCGGCGCGGAGGCTACCGCGCTAGCCGCGGCTTTCCCCGTTTTCGCTTTCCGGCGGCGGGTCGGAGGCCGGCGGTTGCGGTGCCGGAGACTCCCGTTCCGCGGGTGGTGCGATCTGGCGGGCGGCCTCCTCGGCCTGCAGGGTGATATGGGCGGGCGGCGCCTTGCCGGCTGCGTCGACGCCGAAATAGACGGTCGTGTGCGGGAACGGGATCTCGATATTCTCCGCATCGAACCGCTTCTTCAGGCGCCGCAGGAACTCCCGTTTGACGCCCCACTGCTTGATCGGCGGGGTCTTGATCCGGCAGCGGATGATCACCGCGCTGTCCGCCAATTCGTTCACGCCCAGGATCTCGATCGGGTCGAGGAACAGGGGTTTCCAGTCCGGGTCCTCCTGCATCTCGTCGGCCACGGATCTGATCACGTCGGTGACACGGTCGGTGTCCTCGCGATAGGCGACGCCCACATCGACGAGCGCGTAGGAGAAATCCTTGGTCAGGTTGATGACCGAGGTCACGTCGCCGAACGGGATGACATGGACCGACCCCTCCAGGTCGCGCAGGCGGATGGTGCGGATCGACATGTCCTCGACGACGCCGGTATGCCCCCCGGCGGTGACCACGTCGCCCACCGCCACCGTATCCTCGATGAGAATGAACAGGCCGGTGATCACGTCGCGCACAAGCGCCTGGGAGCCGAAACCGATTGCCAGGCCGACAACCCCGGCACCGGCCAGCAGCGGGGCGATGTTGATGCCGAGCTCGGAGAGGATGATCAGACCGCCGAACACCACCAGTGCCACCAAAACGGCGCGGCGCAGCAGCGGCAGGAGGGTCTTTGTCCGGCTGCTCGCCTCCCGCGGGGTACCGTCGGCATTCGTACCGGAAAGCACGCGAGCGATGCCGCTCACCGTCAGCTCCCAGATGACGATGCAGACGATCAGCACCAGGATGATCGTCCCGGCCGACTGCAGCACCGCCGTCTGCGTCTCGGCGTCGAGCGCGCTGATCACCCCGGCGTTCCATCCCTCCAGGATGGCGACGGCGGCCAGGATGAAGACGACGATATCCACCGCCTTCTTCAGAGTCGGCCGATAGAGGTTGGCGCGCTTGCGGAGACCCGGAAAACGCTTCTCCAATTCCTCGTCAACGGCGAACAGCCGGTCGAGCAGCCTGGTTGCCAGATGCTGGACCGCGAGCGCGACGGCGACCGCGACAACCGAGATCGCCGTGGCCCGCAGCATGAACAGGAATCCGTCCTGTGCGCCGGAGACGAAGATGCCGAAACCGACCAGGATGTAGAGGCTGGCGAGCAGGTTCCAGATATCGGCGAACCGCCGGCGTACCACGCTTTTCCCGACACCGCGGATCGCATCGCGCACGGTCGGGCGAAGCTGGGTGACCAGGATCAACAGCATGCCGGTCATGACCGCGGCGGCCGCCACTTCCAGAGCATGGGAGCCGACATAGCCGGCGCCGAGTGGCAGCGCGGTTTGAGAGATCACATAGCCGATCACCCCGACGGCGGTGAGGCGCATGACCCACAGATACAGGTAGGCGGCCATCTCGTCGCCCAGGCGCATCGGCCGCAGATGGGGCGCGTAGGGTGCCAGGACGAGGCGGGCAAGAACCCCGACCCCGGTATGCAGGGCGATCGCCTGAATCACCACGAGAGCGATCTGCTCGGCCTGGAAACTGCGGGGCACGATTACCAGCGCGGCCCAACCGGCGCCGAGGACGGCGGCCACGGTGAAGCCCTCGAGAACGGTCCGGAAGAACGCCGCGAACGCTTTCGCCTGGACCGATGAGGCGTCGGCGTCGCGCAACCGCCGGATCGTGCCGCCGAGGGCGAGACCGGTGAGCCAGCGCGCGATCAGCGCCACGAGGATCGGAAAGCCCAGACCGACGGTGGCGATCTCGATCCAGAACTGCCGACGGGCTTCCACGTTGACCTGGTTCTGCAGCCATTCCGGCAGGTCGCGGATGGCGATCAGCGCATCCCAGACCTCGGAAAACACGAACTGAACGCGCTCGCCATGATCGATTACCGCTTCGGAAATCTGATCGCCGAGCGAATGGGTGTCCGGCCGTCCGGCGTCCGGGACCGCGCCGCCGTCCGAGGCTGCCGGCGCCGACGTCTCTTCGGCGATCGTCGGGGTGCCGTCGGAAGCCCGCCCGGCGTCCGTCGCCTGGTTCTGGACCTGCCCCTGGGCCTGGAGTAGCGCCCGCAGGTCCGCGAGCAGCTGCGCGCGCCGCTCGGGGTCCTCGATCGTCTGGATGAGCCGGCGGAGATCGGCTGCCGTCGCGCCGCCAGTGGAAGCGCCACCTGAGGAAGCGCCACCTGCGGAAGTGCTGTCGCCCCCGGTCGATGCCTCCGGCTGGTCGCCGTTCTGCGTCGCGGTGCCCGTCGGTGGCACCATCTGCGCCGAGACCGGGCCGGCGAGGGCAAGCGAAGCGGCAAGGACGAGACAGGCGAGAAGCAGGCGCATGGAAAAACCGGGGGTGATCAGGGTGCCCCATAAATTAATGTTCGCGGCCTCAGGTCAACCTCGTTGGTCTCTTCGGCCGGCGGTCACCAGTGCGCGGGCGCGGATCGCAGATTGGTCGCCGGCCTGTCGTAGCGCATCGGACAGCCGCCGATCGTCACCGCCGGTTTCAGGCGCAGGGCCGGGCCGCGGCCGGTGATTTCGGGTTCGGCCAGGAAATCCGCGTCGGTTCGCGGCGCCAGCGGTTCGTCCAGCTCGGCCGGCTCGTTGTCGGTGACCAGTTTCGCCGTGCGGGCGAGGGAGGCGCGGGCGCGCAGCACCCGCCCGCTCGACTGTCTCTCGGCGATGCCGCGCAGGGCCGCGACCGCCATCAGGTAGCCGGTCGCGTGGTCCAGCGCCTGCACCGGCAGCGGGACCGGCTTGTCGGCGCCGCGACGGACCATCCCGGCCTGGGCGATGCCGCTGGACATCTGCACCAGGCTGTCGAAGGCCCGTCTGGTCGTCCACGGACCGGTCCAGCCGTAGGCGTCGAGGGACACGTCGATCAGCGCCGGGTTCAGCGCCCGCCGCCGCTCGATCCCGAAGCCGATCCGCTCCAGCGCGTCGCTGCGGTAGCCGTGGATGAACATGTCCGCCTCCGACATCAGCCGGGCAAAGGTCTCGCGGTCGGCCGCCACGGTCAGGTCCAGCCCGGCGCAGCGCTTGCCGAGCGTCATGTCCGGTTCCAGCAGAGGCTCGTCCCACCAAGGCGGGTCTATCCGCAGCACATCGGCGCCGAAACCGGCGAGGAACCGCCCGGCGGCGGGCCCGGCCAGGACCCGGGTGCAGTCCAGGACCTTGAGTCCGGCGAGCGGGCGGGCCGGATCCAGGTCGCGGCCGTCCGGCGTGCCATCGGTCCAGTCCAGATGGATCAGCGGCTCGGCGTTGACCGCCTGCCCCTGGGGGTGATCGCGCCAGGCGTCGATCGACCGCATCTCGGCGGCGCAGCCGTTCTCGGCCACCACCGCGTCCTCCAGGGCCTTCGCGTCCCATTGCGCGACGGCGGGGGCCATGGCCGCCCGATCCTCATGGGCGCCGAGCACGCGCTGGGCGGCGGCGCGGTGATGCGGCGCGTTGGTGTGCAGACGGATCCAGCCGTCCTTCGTCGGATAGTCGCCGGCGATCGAGTCCCAGATCCCGGGAATCTCCCAGCCCATCGCCTGGAAGGCGAGGTCGTACCAGAACGAGGCCTGGCGTCGGTCGATTGTCACCGCCGGCGCGGTCCCGGACGCCTGACCGATCAGCCTGGCCACCTCCACCGACGCGGCGCCGATGATAGCCGTCGCCAGATCGGTGACGGCGAAGACGGAGGGCAGGCCGCCGCTGCCGGTAACGGTGAAGGACGCGGGCTCCGCGTCGCCGAGCGCGTCGGCGATGTGCCGAAGAAATCCGTTCATAGGCGCTACCTTGCGAAGTCGAAAGGTTGGGTCCGGCGCATGCTGTCGTCGATGCGCAGGCGGTGGTTGACCGGGGGGTGGGCGCGCTGGGTGCAGTCCAGACGCTCGCAGACCCTGCAGCTCACCCCGGCGGGGGTCGCCTCGGGTTTGCGGCGGCTGTCATGGGCGTCCGCGTAGACGAGGTGCCGGGCTTCCTTCCACTCGCAGCCCAAGGCGATGGCGTAGCGCGGTTGCAGCGGGTCACGGCCGCCGCCGCTGACGTCAAGGGTGCGGGCGAGCAGGAACAGGGTGGTGCCGTCGGGCAGGGCCGCGACCTGGGTGTGGATCTGACCCGGTGTGCGGAACGCATCGTGTACCGCGAGCCGGGGGCAGGTGCCGCCGAACCGGGCGAAGTGATAGCCGCCGCCGGAGAGGCGCTTGGAGATGTTGCCCGCATTGTCGACCCGCAGGAAGAAGAAGGGCACGCCTCGAGCCCCCGGACGTTGCAGCGTGGTCAGCCTGTGGCAGATCTGTTCGACGCTGGCGCCGAAGCGCCGGCGCAGAAGCTCGATATCGTAGCGCAGCTCCTGCGCGGCCTTCAGGAACGCCGCGTAGGGCATCATCAGCGCGCCGGCGAAATAGGCGGCCAGTGTGGCCCGGAGCAGACCGTTCGCCTCCTCGCCCGAGAGCCGGGCGCGCCGGACCAGGTCGTCCAGAAGGTCCCGCTGCGTGATCAGGGCGAACTGGACGGCGAGGTTGAACACCCGCCCGGAGCCCAGCAGCGTCTCGGAGATCAGAATGCGGCGGCGGTGGTGATCCCAGCGGCGCAGGGTGTCGCCCATGACCTCCACCGGCATGATCCGCACGCCGATCCCATGGGCCTGCTCGATATGGCCGCGGAGACCGGCGAACAGGGCATCGCGGTCGAGCGCGGCGGTCTCCCAGAGGTCCTCCGCAAGGCGCTCCAGCGGATCGAAGTGATTGTGCTCGCCCTGGAGGAAGTCGCGCACCTCTTCGATCGGGGCGACCGTTATCGCCGATTCGATTCCGCCGTCGCCGCCCTCCCGGTGGGCGAGCGCCTGGGCGGTCTCCCAGAGTTGCCGATAGGCACGATACAGGCTGAGCATGCCCTGGGCGGCGGCGGGGGCGGCGCTGACCAGCTCGCGGATTTCGCGGTCGGAAACCCGCTGCCCTTCGAACAGCGTATCGCCGAAGACTTCGGACAGGCCGGCGGCGAGGCGCTGGTCGTCGTCCTCGGCGAACTCCTTCAGGTCGATCTCGAAAGCTTGGCCGAGCTTGAACAGCAGCGGGACCGTCACCGGTCGCTGGTTGTGCTCGATCAGGTTCAGATAGCTGGGAGAGATACCGATCTGCGCCGCCATCTCGGTCTGGCTCAGGCCGGTGTCCATTCTGAAGCGCCGGACCTTGTGGCCCAGCATCGCTTTTCGATCGAGGCCGTCCATACCCCTTCGTCCGCGTCTATTCGGGAAGACAGTCTAGGACGGGCTTTTCGCAGATGCGAACACTTTACGAATTTTACAGATAGGGACGTTTTGGTTTTACGCCTTTGACGGATTTACTCTTTTTCAAACAACATCTTATGGACGGCCCTCTCAAGGGCTTCTTACCGTCTTTCTCGACCGCGGCGCACAAAAGACGCTGCCGGAACGAGGAAGAGGAGTATCGGAATGATCGGTTTCGAACAGCACACCCAGGCCGGGCTCGGCCGCTTCGACACTATCCGCCGCGACTACAGCATGGATGACGTCACCCGGCTCGCCGGCTCGGTGCGGGTCGAGCATACGCTCGCCCGGCGCGGGGCCGAGCGGCTCTGGAACCTGCTGAACACCGAGCCCTACGTGAACACGCTCGGCGCGCTCACCGGCAACCAGGCCATGCAGCAGGTGAAGGCCGGACTCAAGGCCATCTACCTCTCCGGCTGGCAGGTCGCCGCCGACGCCAACAGCGCCGGTGCGATGTACCCGGACCAAAGCCTGTATCCGGTGAACTCCGGTCCGGAGCTGGTGAAGCGGATCAACAACACCTTCATGCGCGCCGACCAGATCCAGACGATGGAGGGAAGCGGCGACATCGACTGGTTCGCGCCGATCGTCGCCGACGCGGAGGCCGGCTTCGGCGGGGCGCTGAACGCCTTCGAACTGGCCAAGGCCTATATCGAGGCAGGGGCCGCCGGCATCCATTTCGAGGACCAGCTCGCCTCGGAGAAGAAGTGCGGGCACATGGGGGGCAAGGTGCTGATCCCGGTGCAGCAGCATATCGCCACCCTGAACGCGGCCCGTCTCGCCGCCGACGTCATGGGCGTCCCGACCTTGATCATCTGCCGCACCGACGCCGAGAGCGCCAAACTGATCACGTCCGATGTCGACGAGCGCGACCATCCGTTCCTGACCGGCGAGCGCACGGCCGAGGGCTTCTACCGCCTCAAGGACGGCACCAGCTTCGAGCGCTGCGTCGCCCGGGGCCTCGCCTATGCGCCGTATTCCGACCTGCTGTGGATGGAGACCTCGACGCCCGATCTGGATCAGGCCCGGCGCTTCGCCGAGGCGATCCGCGGCGAGTTCCCGGATCAGATGCTGGCCTACAACTGCTCGCCCTCGTTCAACTGGGCGGCCAATCTGGACAAGGACGACATCGCCCGGTTCCAGCGCGAGATCGGCGCGATGGGGTACAAGTTCCAGTTCGTGACCCTCGCCGGCTTCCACAGCCTGAACCACGGCATGTTCGAGCTGGCCCGGGGCTATGCCGCGCGCGGCATGGCGGCCTATTCCGAGTTGCAGGATGCCGAATTCGTCAGCGAGGCGAACGGCTACACCGCCACCCGCCACCAGCGCGAGGTAGGCACCGGCTATTTCGATGCGGTCTCCGTGGCCATCAAGGGCGGGGCCTCGTCGACCACCGCGCTCGCCGACAGCACCGAGGCGGCTCAGTTCAAGAAGAAGACCCCGCTCCAGACGGCGGCCGAGTAGTCCGAAACCCCGGAACAGGAGGACAAGCCATGACCGACAATCGCTACTGGGTGATCGGCGGCGAATACGCCAGCACCGCGTTCGACCGGGTGGTCGAGGGGACCGAGCGGATTCTCGGCCCGTATCTCTGCCCCGACGAGGCCCGCAAGGCCTGGGAGGCCATCGCCGTCGAGACCCGCAGCGTCTGCCTCGCCCGCTTCACCATCGTCCAGGAGGGCGCGCGGGCGGCGTGAGCCTGACCCGTCTCCCAACCGACTATCAGAGTATCCGAACGCCCGATGGTTCCCGCCGCGGGCGTTCGGTCATTACAGGACGCTCTTGGCGATGGCCACGACCGCGAGAACGGTCAGCAGTGCCAGGGCGGCGCGTTTCACATGGTTCGGGTCGGCGATCCCGTAGAGCCGGCGGCCGGCCAGCACGGACAACTCGACGACCGGCACCAGCACCAGGGCGCGCCAGCCGACGCTCGCGTCGATGATGCCGAACCACAGCATGGCCGCCAGCGCGATCACGTCTGTGACCAGGAAGAAGGCGACCGAGGTGGCGCGCAGCGTGGCGACCGGGAGCGGCGAGGACAGGTAGAGGAGGATCACCGGCGGACCGGGCATGCCCATCGTGCCGGAGAGAAAACCCGCGGCGACTCCCGTGCCGGCGAGCAGCGGCGGGGCCGGCGGCCGCACCATGCGGAAGCCGCGGGCGATGATCAGGACCGCGATCAGGACCATCACCCCGATGGCGAGACGCATGGTCTCGGCGTCTAGCGACGACAGCAGCCAGGCGCCGATCGGGATCGCCGGGAGGGCGCCGAGCACCAGGAAGGACACCCCGCGCCGATCCACCTCATGGCGCACCGACGGCAGCATCCGGACGCCGGCCAGGATATCGAGCAGCAGGGCGATCGGAACGATCTCGACCGGGGCGACGATCAGGCTGGTCGCGGTGACGACGATCAGTGGAAAGCCGAAGCCGGTGAAACCTCGGACCACGCCCGCCACGATGCAGGCGGCGACCACAGCGGTCCAGATCAGGGCCGGCCAGCCGAGGAAGACGGCGTCCGCGAGGCCCTGATCGACCTGGGTCATCCGGCGGCTGCGCGGAGCGCGGTCATGTCACCGTCTCCTCGAACCCACCTCCACGGTTGGATCGGCCGAACGGCCGCCGGCGGCAGCGTTTCCAGCGCCCCTTGGCGCAGCTCGCGCACCTGAAGCCAGCCGGCCTTGAGCGGGCCGGGCATCTCGAAGCCGAAGGATGGCGCCGGCTGGAAGCCGAAAGGGTGGTAATAGGCGGGCTCGCCGGACACGAGGCAAAGGTCCCAGCCGGCATCCCGTGCGGCCTGCAGCCCGTGGGCGACCAGCGCCCGCCCCATCCCCTGGCCCTGCATGGTCGGGCACACCGCCAGCGGACCGAGCAGGACGGCGGAAACACCTTTGCCGGCGGAGACCTGCCAGAAGCGGATGGTGGCCAGCACCCGGCCGTCGGTCGGGTCGGCGGCCACGAAGGCGAGGCCCTCGGCCACCGGGCCCTGACGCAGGCGCCAGACCGTGCGTGTCTTGCGGTCTGTCCCGAACCCGAGATCGTTCAGGTGGTCAATGGCGGCAGCGTCGGCGGGGAGTTCGGCGCGGATATGGAACATGTGAATGACCTGGGCCGGAGAGGGGAGGCGTTTTCCCCGTTCCGGTCGGCCGGCACGGGGGCGTTCAGATGCTGCAGGGCATCTGTCGTCGTCGCTCCACGCGTGTCTGCCGGTCGGTCATCAATCGATCCTCATGTCTAGGTTCTGCGATACATCAAACCCGATCCCGCCGCCACCGGAAAACGCGGGACCGGGGCGACGGGCGGACCCTAGCCGCCCAGCGCGTTCGCCAAGGCGGCATTCGCCCGCACGGCTTCCCAGTCCCGGGCCTGGATCGCCGCGTTCGGCGCCGGAAAGCTCCCGCCGACGCAGAGGACGTTCTCCAACGCCAGGTAGTCCGCCGCGTCCTGCGCGCCGATCCCGCCGGTCGGGCAGAACACCAGCTCCGGCAGCACCGGGCGGATCTGGGCGAGCGCGCCGGGGCCGCCGGCCGACTTCGCCGGAAAGAACTTGAGCGTGTCGAGACCCGCGCGGCGGGCGGCCATCGCCTCGGAGACGGTCTGGATGCCGGGCAGGATCGGCAGACCGGCGGCCTGGCACGCCTTCACCAGATCGACATCCAGCCCGGGCGAGACGGCGAACTGCGCGCCCGACGCCAGCACGGCGGGAATCCGGTGCGGGTCGAGCAGCGTGCCGACCCCGGCGACCATGTCCGGCACCGCGTCGCGGATCGCGCGGACCGCGTCCAGCGCCGCCGGGGTGCGCATGGTGACTTCGATCACGGAGATGCCGCCGTCCAGTAGCGCGCGGGCCAGATCGGGTCCGGCCGAGGCGTCGGCGATCGTGACGACGGGGATGACGGGACCTTTGGCGAGGATATCGCGCAGGGCGAGGGGCATGATCGGTCTTCCGGTTCGGTCCGTCGGGCGTGGCGTCCCCACGATAGGAGCGACCCGCCGGCGACTCAAGGCGGGCCGGAACTGCAGGCGACCTCCTTGCGCCCCCCCCGGCAGGCATCCTATATGGGGGGTGGAAGGCTGGCGCGGACGGGCTCCTCGCCAACCCGGTCAGGTCCGGAAGGAAGCAGCCGTAACGAGTTTCGGTCCGGGTCGCTGCCAGTCTTCCACCCCACGTCAAGCAGTGGCCCCACCCGTGTCCCCGTACGGCGTCGACGATCGGGCATATTCGGGGAACGCGTTCTTTCATGTGCCGGACCGCCGCCCTATGATCGCGCCATGAGCGACGCCCCGTCTCACCCATCGGACGCTGCCGTCCCGGATTCCGCTCCCGACGCTGCCCGCAAGGGCGCGGGCGAGTACAGGGTCCTGGCGCGGAAGTACCGTCCGCAAACCTTCGACGACCTGATGGGCCAGGATGCGTTGGTCCGCACCCTGCGCAACGCCTTCGAGCAGAACCGGGTGCACCACGCCTTCGTGCTCACCGGGGTGAGGGGTGTCGGTAAGACCACGACCGCGCGCATCATCGCCAAGGGGCTGAACTGCCTCGGGCCGGACGGAACGGGCGGGCCGACCATGCAGCCCTGCGGGGTGTGCGACAACTGCCGGGCCATCGCCGAGGATCGGCATGTGGACGTTCTGGAGATGGACGCGGCGTCCCACACCGGCGTCGACGACGTCCGCGAACTGATCGAGAACGTGCGCTATCGACCGGTCGCCGGCCGCTACAAGGTCTACATCGTCGACGAAGTGCACATGCTCTCCAAGAACGCCTTCAACGCCCTGCTGAAGACGCTGGAGGAGCCGCCGGAGCACGCCAAGTTCATCTTCGCCACCACCGAGATCCGCAAGGTTCCGATCACCGTGCTGTCGCGCTGCCAGCGATTCGACCTGCGGCGGATCGACATCGCGCTGCTGGTCGAACTGTTCGAGCGCGTCTGCAGGGCCGAAGGCGTGGAGGCGGAGGATGAGGCCCTGCGGCTGATCGCCCGCGCCGCCGACGGTTCGGCCCGCGACGGTCTGTCGATTCTCGATCAGGCGATCGCGCTTGCCTCCGGACCGGTGACGGTGGCGGGCGTGCGCGACATGCTGGGTCTGGTCGACCGGGTTCGGATCTACGACCTGTTCGAGGCGGTCATGGGCGGTCGGATCGCCGAAGGCCTGTCCGTGCTCGCTGATCTGTATGACGGCGGCGCCGACCCGGTCGTCGTGATCCAGGATCTGATGGAGCTGACCCACGGGATCACCCGGATGAAGGCGGCACCGCACGCTGCGGGCGCGAACGACCTGGGCGAGGCGGAGCGCGACCGTGGCCGTGGGCTGGCGGACGCCCTGCCGGTGCCGGCGCTCACCCGAACCTGGCAGATGCTGGCCAAAGGGCTTGGCGAGGTGCAGACCGCGCCGGTGCCGATCGCCGCGGCGGAGATGGTGCTGATCCGGATCGCCCACAGCGCGGACATGCCGGACCCGGCCGATCTCGTCCGGCTGCTGACCGACGGGACGCCCCTGCCGGCGGCACCCGGAGGATCGGCGCTCGGAGGATCGGCACTCGGCGGATCGGCGGCCGGCGGATCGGTGTCTACAGGATCGGGTCCCTCCGGATCGGCGCCGACGGCGTCTTCTGCACCGATCCCCGCCCCGGAATCCCCGTCCAACCACTCGGCGGCTGGCCCATCCGCCATCGATTATCCGAGCGCCGAGCGGTCACCCATATCCGCTGCCGCTCCCGCGGCGACGCCCACCTCCGAAGTCTCTCCCGGAGTATCCCCCGGGAAAGCCGCCAACCCGCCCAAAGAGGAGCCCGTCGACGGGGCGGCCTTCGCGGCGCTGGAAGAGGGCATCCCCGATTTCGTCACCGCGGGCCCGCCGCCCGAGGATGACGAGGCGGCGGTCGGCGATCCGGATGAGGCATTCGATCCGGTACCCACCGATTTCGCCGGCGTGGCCGACCTGGCATTCCGGCGGGGGGAGGCGATCCTGGGGGCGCAGCTCACCAACAAGGTCCATCCTGTGGTGTTCGAACCGGGACGGCTGGTTCTGCGACCGCAGAAGGGCGTCGATCCGCGGATGATCGCCCAACTGGCGATGCATCTGCAGCGCTGGACCGGCCGCGACTGGACCGTCGATATCTCCGACGAGGCGGGTGAGCCGACCCTGCGCGAGCAGAAGGCTGCGGCCCAGGCCGCCGTGCAGGCGGAGCTGGCGGCCCATCCCGTCGTCGCCAAGGTGTTGGAACTTTTTCCCGGGGCCGAGATCGACACAGTCGTCGAGCTCACGGCGCCGGAGCCCGAAGCTGCGGCCGATCCCGCGGATATCCCCAACGACCCGCTTCCGGCGGGGAAAGCCAACGAGGCGTAAGCGATGAAGAATCTCGGCCAGATGATGAAGCAGGCCCAGGAAATGCAGACCCGCATGCAGGAGATGCAGGAGCGGATGGAGCAGACCGAGATCACCGGCACCGCCGGGGGCGGGATGGTCACGGTCACCATGACCGCCAAGGGCTCGGCCCGCGGCGTGAAGATCGACCCCGCCCTGATGGATTCCTCGGAAACCGAGGTGCTGGAGGATCTCCTGGTCGCGGCCCTGAACGACGCCCGGGGGAAGGCGGAGGACCTGCAGGCCGAGCAGATGAAGGAACTGACGGGCGGCCTGCCGCTGCCGCCGGGTTTCAAGCTGCCGTTCTGACGGCGGGCGGAAGGGGTCTGTCAGGATGGCCGCAGGCGATCTCGATCGGGTGATGCACCTGCTGGCGCGGTTGCCGGGGTTTGGGCCCCGCTCCGCCCGGCGGGCCATGCTGCATCTCATGCAGAAGCGCGAAGCGCTCATGGTGCCGCTGGCCGAGGCGCTGGCGGCGGCGGCGCGGTCGGTTCGCACCTGTTCCACCTGCGGCAACTTCGACACGGTCGATCCCTGTTCGATCTGCCAGGATCCGCGCCGCGACCCGAGCCAGATCTGCGTTGTCGAGGATGTGGGCGACGTCTGGGCGCTCGAGCGCGCGGCGGCGTTCAAGGGGCTCTATCATGTGACCGGCGGAGTCCTGTCGGCCCTGGACGGGGTCGGTCCGGAGGACCTGAACATCGACCCGCTTGTCGCTCGGGCGTCGACGCCGGAGGTCACGGAAGTGATTCTGGCGATGAACGCCACGGTGGACGGCCAGACCACCGCCCACTACATCGCCGACAGGCTGGCGGGAACCAGCGTATCGGTTTCGCGCCTGGCGCACGGGGTGCCGGTGGGCGGCGAACTGGACTATCTGGACGACGGCACGCTCACCCAGGCGCTCAAGGCGCGGCAGAGCGTCTGACAGCGGCCGAAGACCGGGCCGCTGGGTTCTCAGGCTGCCCTGGCGAATTTCGGCGCCCGGCGCTCCATCGCCCAGAGCCGGTCGAGTCCGGGTTTGATTTCGGAGGATATGAAGTCGGCGCGCTTTTCCGGGCTGCCGCCCCCGTTGGGGAATTTCTGCTCCCATTCGTAGACCTTCACGGTCAGGCCGCAGAGCACTTCGGCCAGGCTGCGCTGATGGCGCGAGATGGCACCGCGCACGCCGTTGAAGGTCTCGACCGTCACCTGGTCCCAGCGGACGACGGTCTCCCGGTCGAATCCGTTGAACCGGTTGGTGACCGAGTTGGACACGAATACGAGGATCTCCTCCACCTTGGCGATGGACTTCTGCGCGGCCTCGTCATGGCGCAGCGCTCCGGCGTCCTTCACATCGCCGACCCATGCCATCAGCCGGTTGACGACGGGCAGGCAGTACTGGAAGTAGCTGCGATAGTAGGACAGTGCCAGATAGGTATCGCCGTAGCTCTCCAGCATGTCGGGCAGTTGGTCGACCGTGATGCCGAGACCCCGGGCCATGGAGGAGATCCGCTTGCGGACCTGCGGCGTGTCCGGATTGGCGACGCGCTCGATCAACGTCTCCAGGTCGTTGGTTTCGCTGTCCTGGTCGCCGTAGAGATGCTGCATCAGCGGCCGGGTGATGTTCTGCATCAGCGGCATCAGCTCCCGCTTCTTCTTCGCCGAGAGCTGGAACGCGCCGAGATCCAGGATGTCGACTCCCGCTTGACGCAGCCCGATCCGCAGGGTGTAGGGATCGAAGGCGGGCAACTGGCTCAGGCGGCGCAGCAAAAGAATGTCGTCCTTCAGACCGCCTTCGTCCTCGAAGAAGTCGGGTACCTCCTCGATGGCGATCTGGCCCGACCCCATGCCCTTCTCGCGAAACAGTTCGATCCGAGTCTCGAGGCGCACGTTCTTGATCAACCGGGCTTTTCGCATCGCGGCTGTCTTTATCGGGACGATGGATAGCGGCAAGGTGTGGATCGAGTCGCGATCGTATTCCGCTATTTCAGTCGTCGTGCCGTTCGCGTCGGGCATGGCGGCGGTGTCGATCTCCCCATGTCATCCGCTGAAAACTGTACGGACGAGGCAGCGTGGCCAATCGCCAGGCTATTTATTGTGTTTTAGGGAAATTTCTAGAAAACGCAATGAACCTCGCCCGAAGAGGGTAGTCGGTGTCCATCGCTCACCCGGCGCGCGCGTCTTCAGGGGCGGTGGGGCCGGGAAACGTAGTCCTCGGACCGCATCTCCATGAGCCGGGAGACCGTGCGGTCGAACTCGAAGCCCCAGTCCGAGCCGGCATAGAGCGCTTCCGGCTCGTCCTCGGCGGAGCAGACCAGGGTGGTGTGGCGCTCGTACAGGGCGTCGATCAGCATCATGAAACGGCGCGCCTGATCGCGAATCTGGTCGGACATGACCGGTATGCCGTCGATCACGATTGCGCGATACTTCTTGGCGAGCGCTAGGAAGTCCGCGGGACCGAGCGGTTTGGCGCAGAGATCCTCGAACTGGAACCGCGCCACGCCTTTGGCCGCCCGCTCCACCGCCATCTCCCGCCCGTGAACGATGACAACGTCCCCCTCGGGCGTCGCCCCGCCCGTCATCTCGGCGAACAGCCGGTCGAGTGCCTTGGCCGCCGCCGCGTCCGCCGGGGTGACGTAGACCTTTTCTCCGACCAGACGGTCCAGGCGATAATCGGTCCCCTCGCCCAGATCGACCACGTCCAGCCGGGCCTTCAGCAGTTCGATGAAGGGCAGGAAACGGTCACGTTGCAGCCCGTTCCTGTAGAGATCGTCCGGATGGCGATTGGAGGTGGCGACGACGATCACGCCGCGCTCGAAAAGGGCGGTGAACAATCGCGACAGGATCATCGCGTCGGCGATATCGCGCACCTCCATCTCGTCGAAGCACAGCAGATGGGCGTCGCGGGCGATCTCCTGGGCGGCCCGGGCGAAGGGCATCTCGCCGCCGGTCCCGCGCTGGCGGATGTGGTGGATGAGGCCGTGGGCCTCCTGCATGAACTCATGGAAATGAACCCGGCGCTTGCGCTCGACCTCGGCCGCGCCGAAGAACAGGTCCATCAGCATCGACTTTCCGCGTCCCACCGGGCCGTACATGTAGACCCCGCGCGGCGTCTCCGCCTTGCCCGAGTCCCAGCCCCCCAGGAAGCGACGCACCAGACCGCCGCCTTTGGGCGTGCTGGCCCGCCACCCGGCCACCGAGTTCGGCCAGAGTGTCGAGCCGGGACGCGGCCGCTTCCTGGTCGGGATCGGCGGTGATCGCGCCGGCCGCGACCAGGGCCCTGTAGCGCTCCAGCGGTTTCCCGTCGGGAACCGCGGAGCAGTCGACCGTCAGTTTCCGAGCGCCGTCAGCGGCCACCGTTCACTTCCAGAACGGTTCCAACGCAGTACGCGGCGTGATCGGACAGCAGCCAGACGATCGCCTCGGCCACTTCCTCGGCGGTACCCGCCCGACCGATCGGAACCAGGGCGCCCAGGCGCGACGCCCGGTCCGGTGCCCCGGCGGTGGCGTGAATGTCGGTGTCGATCATGCCCGGTGCGACCGCGTTGACGCGGATCCCTTCACCGGCGACCTCGCGCGCCAGGCCGAGCGTCCAGGCATCGACCGCGCCTTTGGACGCGGCGTAGTGCACGAACTCGTTGGGCGATCCGACCCGCGGGGCGATCGAGGAAGTGTTGACGATCGACCCGCCCTGGCCGCCGCGCTTGGTCGACATGCGGCGCACCGCCTCGCGGTTGGTGATCATCAGGCCGATGACGTTGAGGTTGATCACCTCCTGCATGGCCTCGGTGCTCATGTCCTCGACCCGGGTGATCTTGCCGGTGATGCCGGCATTGGCGGCGACGCCGCTTACCGGGCCGAGCTCCTTCTCCGTCCGCTCGAACAGGGCCTGGATGTCGGCTTCGCGGGCCATGTCACCCTGGACGGTGATCGCTCGCCGGCCGGCATCCTCGACCTGTTTGCGCACCGCCTCGGCGGCGTCCCGATTCGCCGTGTAGTTGATGGCGACGTCCCAGCCCTGGGCGGCGGCGAGGCGGCAGGTGGCGGCGCCGATGCCGCGCGAGCCTCCGGTGACGATCAGGACCTTGTCGGACATCGCAGTTTCCCCCGTTTTCCTGTGAAGCCCGTTACCGCTTGGCCGGGCCGTCGTCGGCCGGCGCGGTGGCGGCCAGATGAACCCGCGCGGTGAGCGTCGCCTTTTCGGCGCCCGGCAGACCGCCGCCGCCGCCGGCCGGTGCGGCGTCGGACGACCGCATCAGCTGCATTTCCGCCTTGGCCATCGGCATCGGCCGGTAGGACTGGGTGAAGTCGATCATCCGCACTCGGAAACCGCGGTCGGCGAAGGCCGCGTTCAGGGCGTCGATCTCCTTGCCGACGCGGGCATAGATCCGCGTGCGCAACGTGTCGGCGACAGCCTCGCGCTCGGCCAGGGTCGGCGAGTAGTCGATGGAGGCGACCTGCAGCGCTCGTCCGGGCTTGGTCGCGTCTTTGGCTTTGGCGGAGAGGTCGGAGATCGCCGCCTCCGGCACCCGCGCCTCGGCGGTCACGCTCCACCGTTCGAAGCCGGCATCGTCGGCCCGCTTGCCGAACTGGACGATGCGCCAGGTCGTGTCGATGCCGAAACCGGCCAGCGTCGAGACCAGATCTGACCGGGCGGCGCCGAACTGTCCGGATTCGACCGCCAGATCCGCGGAGACGCGGACGGTCGCGCTCGATGTCTCGACCCAGTCTTCCACGTCGAGCATCAGGATCACCTCGTCGTCGGCGACCCCCTGACGGGTCACCGGCGCCGTCTCATCGGCGCGCACGGGTGCGGCGATCAGCAGAGAGGCGGCGATCAGGGCGGCAAGCGGCAAGCGCATGAGTCAATCCTCGCGGTCGATGGATCGTGAACCGCGAGGCGACCATAGCCAGAGGGCGAAATGAAGGCAATCCGGGGACATCGGGATCACGGTTGAACGGAGTTGGGCGCGCTCCCGATCGCCCGGGCCGGTTCTAGGCGCCGCCCATCGGCGCCCAGGCGCTACCTTCCCGCGAGAAGTTGAAGGCGCCCGGATTGAGGATCTCCGCCAGGATCTCCAGCGAGGTGATCAGCCGCGGACCCGGGCGGTTGAAATAGGCGTTGCCGTCGACCGCCCAGAGCCGGCCCTGCTTCACCGCCCGCATCTTGGCGACGGTCGGCCGTGCCAGGAACGGCGTGGCTTCCTCCAGGGTGCGGGCCAGGTCGAAGCCGCAGGGCATGAAAATCATTCCGTCCGGATCCGCCTTGGCGAGCTTTGCCAGGGTGGTGAATTCGGAATGCTGCCCCTTCTCCGCCATGACCGGCACGCCGCCGGCGGCGATGACCAGTTCCGGCACCCAGTTGCCCGCGATCATCGGCGGGTCGATCCATTCCACGCAGGCCAGGGAGGGCTTGGGATCGAGGGCCGCACCGCGCACGGAGATGATCTCGACCCGTTCCCGGGCATGTTCCGCCAGCTCCCGGCCGGCCCAACCCAGGTCCAGCGCCTCCCCGAGCGTGCCGAAACTCTCCCAGACCTCGGTCAGCGTGTGCGGGGCCAGCGAGACCACAACCGGCTTGCCGCCGGTCCAGGTGGCCAGCGCGGCGTTCAGGTCCGCTTCCGTGACGGCGCAGGCCTCGCACTGGTGCTGGGTCAGGATCACGTCCGGCCGGGCCCTGCGCAGGGCCTCGGCGTCGACCTCGAAGACCGAGAGCGCCTTGGTGATCAGTTTGGAGACCTGCCGGTGCAGACCCCGCGAGGGTTTCGCCGCATTGATACGGGGCCGGGTCATCACGGGGATATCGAGGACGTCGGCCGGATAGTCGCATTCGTGGCTGCGGCCGACGAGGTTGCCGGCCTTGCCCAGCGCGGAGACGACTTCGGTCGCGCTTGGCAGAAGGGAAACGATGCGGAGTGCCATTATCGGACTGCTTCTCGGGCGGCGGCCTCGGATTCTCGCCTCTCCCGGTGGATCAGCCAGAGATTGCGGGAATAGATGAACAAGCCGGTTCCCTGGCCCAGGATGAAGACCGGATCCTGCCGCCAGAGTGCGTAGACGAACAGGGTAGCACCTCCGGCGATCGAGAAATACCAGAAGGCGATGGGGATCACGCTCTTGCGGCTGATCTCGCTTTTCAGCCACTGGATCAGGAACCGCATGGTGAACAGCGCCTGGCCACCGAAGCCGACGCTGACCATGACGATCTCCTCGGTGGACATGCCGGTGAAGGCGGCAATGAACTTGTCGGCCAAGGTATCAATCATGTGTCGCTCCGTCGGCTTCGCGGACCGTCAGGTCCGCCGGCGCCCGCCGCATCAGCCACATCATCCCCAACAGGTCGGGGATCCCCACGGCGAGCCGGTCGAAGATCCTATACTTGGACGCTCCGGTGTGACGCGCACGATGATTCACTGCCACCACCGTCACACGGGCGCCTTCGCGCTTGGCCAGAGCCGGCATGAAACGGTGCATGTGGTCGAAATACGGAAAGCGCAGGAACAGCGCGCGCTCGAACAGCTTCAGCGAGCAGCCGGTATCCGGGTTGTCGTCGCCCAGCAGCCAGCGCCGCAGCGCGTTGGCGATCCGCGAGGCGCGGCGCTTGGTCCAGGTGTCGCGGCGGTTCACCCGATGACCGGTGACCATCAGCGGGGCCGTGCCGGCATCGTCCTGCCAGGCCGCGAGCAGCGCCGGAATGTCGGCCGGGTCGTTCTGCCCGTCGCCGTCCAGGGTGGCGATCAGCCGGCCGCGCGCCGCGGTGATCCCGCTGCGCAGCCCGGCGCTCTGGCCGGCGCGCCTCGAATGGCCGATCACGCGCAGTTCGGGGACCTCGCCGCGCAGCGCGGCCAGCGCTCCCGCGGTGCCGTCGGTGGAGCCGTCGTCTACGAACAGGATCTCGAACGGGCACAGCCCGGCCAGCGCCGCCCGGATCTCGGCGATCAGCGGGCCGACATTGGCTTCCTCGTTCAGGACCGGGACGACGACCGACAGGAGCGGGGTCTCGGCCGGCGCGGTGGCTGTCTCCGGCACGGGCATGGTCTTTCGATTTTGACGTCGGCGCCCTGATAGCCCCGCAAGGTGCCGTGTTTCAAGGATGATCGCTCCAATACCACGCCCCGGACCGGCCCCCGCCCCCGGCGGCGTCTCTAAAACGCAACGTAGCTGCAAACAAAGTGTCATTGCCTGCGGGCTATAGGAGCGCGCGACTGTGCCGATCCTCGGCGCCGTTCCTGTTGGGAAGTCGGGCTCCGGAGAGGGTTGGACTTGTCGCGGCAGGGCCGGCGGAAGGTCGGACGGACCCCACGAACGCTCGCTGCAACGCTCGAAGGCCCGCTCGAACCTCATGCTGATTTACCAGAACGTGACCAAGCGCTTCGGCACGAACGCCGCCGTCGACAACGTCAACATCTCGGTCGACGCGGGCACGATGCTCGGCATCATCGGTCGATCCGGCGCCGGCAAATCAACGCTGCTGCGCCTCACCAATCGGCTGATCGACCCGAGCGAGGGCGAGATCCGTTTCGGCTCCCGGGAGATCGGCGCGCTGAAGGGCAAGGCCCTGCTCGACTGGCGGGCCGAGTGCGCCATGATCTTCCAGCAGTTCAACCTCATCCCGCGGCTCGACGTGCTGACCAACGTCATGCTCGGCCGGGCGAATTCGATGGGGGTCCTGAAGACCGTCTTCAAACTGTTCAGCGATGCCGACCGGCACGGCGCCCTGCTGGCGCTCGAGCGTCTCGGCATCGTCGAGACCGCCCTGCAGCAGGCGGGCACGCTTTCCGGCGGCCAGCAGCAGCGCGTCGCCATCGCCCGCGCCCTCATGCAGAACCCGAAGATCATTCTGGCGGACGAGCCGATCGCCTCGCTCGACCCGATGAACGCCAAGCTGGTCATGGACGCCCTGCGCGACATCAACCGTGAGGAGGGCATGACCGTGGTCTGCAACCTCCACACCCTCGACACCGCCCGCGCCTATTGCGACCGGATCATCGGCATGCGCGACGGCCGTGTGGTGTTCGACGGCACCGCAGACGCCCTGACGACAGAGGCCGCCCGCGCGATCTACGGCGCCGGCGCGGAGTTCGACGAGGCCGCGACCTCGACCAGCATCAACGACCGCCCGGCCGATCCGGGCTCCCAGGATTCCGATGGCCCGCGGCTGCGGGAGGTCGGAAGCGCCGTCGCCTCCGCCGGGGGGTGACGGCGGCGGACCGCACCGGTCAGCACACCCGGCGACGCTATCATGAAACGGCTCAAACCTGAGCGAGGGGAAGACCAATGACCTTTATGCGCACTGCGGCGGCTGCGGCCGTCACGGCCCTGGTCGCGTTCGCCGGCACCGTGCCGGCCTCCGCCGCCGACCTCGGCATCGAAGAGTTCCGCATCGGCCTGCTCGGCGGCGAGAACGCCTCCGACCGTCTGCGCTCGAACGAGTGCCTGCGCGAGCGCACCGAGAAGCTGCTCGGCGTCCAGACCAAGCTGTTCGCGCCCGCCGACTACAACGGCGTGATCGAGGGCCTTCTGGGCGGCAACCTGGACATGGCCTGGCTCGGCGCCTCGGGTTACGCGGCGGTGTATCTGAAGGACCCGGAGGCGGTTGAACCGGTCCTGGTGAAGATCAACGTCGACGGCTCCTACGGCTATCACTCGATCGGCTTCGCCCGGGCCGACAGCGGCATCAAGAGCCTCGAGGACATGAAGGACAAGGTGTTCGCGTTCGGGGATCCGAACTCGACCTCCGGCTACCTGATCCCGTCGATCGAGATCCCGGCCTCCGGTTTCTCGATGAAGCCGGGCGAGTTCTTCTCCGACGTCAAGTTCGTCGGTGGCCACGAGCAGACCATCGTCGCGGTGTACAACGGCGATGTCGATGCCGGCGTGACCTGGGCCGACGGCCTCGGCGCCTGGGAAGAGGGCTTCAACTCCGGCGCGCTGCGCAAGGCGGTCGATGCCGGTCTGATCGACATGACCGAACTGGTCGAGATCTGGCGCTCGAAGGTCATTCCGGAGGGCCCGATCGTGCTGCGCAAGTCGCTGCCGGAGAAGGTCAAGCTGATGATGACCGGCCTGATGGCGAGCCTGGAGTCGATGGACGCCGAGTGCGCCTACGGCGTGATGGCCGGCGAGGTGAAGGGCATGGCCCCGATCACCCATGCCGAATACGAGGTCATCGTCGAGGCCCGCAGGGCGAAGATCGGCAACTAAGCCGTATCAATGACCCGGCGCCGCGCGGCTCTGACCGCGCGGCGCTCTTCGTTCCGCCCCGCCCGCACGAGCGCTGCCCATGGCCATGACCACCGTCGATCAACTGCAGGCCCACGCTTCCGAACTGGAGCGTCGACGGCGGCTCTACACCGGGCTCGGTGTCGCCATTTTCGCCCTGCTCGTCGTTCTCGGCTTCATCGGGGCCGAGGAAATGAACTCCGGCGGGTTCGTGCAGGGTTTTGCCAAGTTCTTCGACTACCCGCGCAACATCGTCGTGGAGACCGCCGAGGCGGGCCCGGCCTGGTTCGAGCTGCTCTGGGTCTACCTGCCCGCGCTCATCGAGACCATCAACATGGCCGCGGTGGCCACCATCTTCGGCACCGTCTGCGCCGTGTTCCTGTCCTTCGCGGCGACCCGCGGCCTGCAGGTGTGGCCGCCGATCATTCCGGTCGCCCGCCGGATCATGGACGTCACCCGCGCCTTCCCCGAGCTCATTCTCGCGCTGTTCCTGATCTTCGTTCTGGGCTCCTCGCCGGTGCCGGCGATCATCGCCGTCGCCTTCCATACCGCCGGCGCGCTCGGCAAGCTGTTCAGCGAGGTGAACGAGAACATCGACCGCGGCCCGCTCGAAGGCATGACCGCCGCCGGAGCGAGCTGGTCGAAGCGGATGCGCTGGGCGGTTCTGCCCCAGGTGCTGCCGAACTACACGAGCTACATGCTGCTGCGCTTCGAGATCAACATCCGCGCCTCGGCCATTCTCGGCTTCGTCGGCGCCGGCGGTATCGGCACGGAGCTGCGCAAAGCCATCAGCTGGGCCAACGGGGCCGATATCGCCGCGCTGTTCGTCCTTCTGTTCCTGACCATCATGGTGATCGACCAGGTCTCCGGCCGGCTCCGCCGCCGACTGGTCGGCGGCATGTTCGTCGACGCCCGGTGAGGAGGGGGTCATGAGTGCTGCCACCGCCGCCCTCGGCGCCGAAGAATCCGGCCGGTTGAACGCCACTTACGCCGATGTGCTCGGTGTTCACCGCCGCCAGTTCCTCTGGCCGGTCGGACTGGTGGTTCTGGTCGTGGCCTATCTCTCCTACGCGTTCTTCGCGTTCGATATTCCGGATCTTATCGCCAAGTCGCGGCTCGACCGGGGCATCCTGCTCGGCCTCGATAGCGTCGCCTACAAGGTCCATGTCGAGAAGAATCTCCGCCGCGACCTGTTCGAAGTCGCCGTCGAGGGCGAGCGGACCGCCACCTACGACGAAGCCGCGCTCCCGGATTGGGTGACGGTGACCGGCCCGAACGGCTACGAGGGCCGGGTCGATATCGAGATGAGCGGTGGCTATCGCTTCACCATCGAGGGCGAGAGCCTCACGGTCACGGGGCCTGGCCTGAGCACGCCCTTCGTCGCAACCGCCGGCGGCGAGGAGCTGGTCTGGAGCGGCGACGTGCCGGCCTGGGTCGATCTGGACCCGCGCAAGATCGAGGTGCGGCCCACGCTGTTCGACCGGGTGCAGGTCACCTCCGGACGGATTCTGGTCTTCCGCTATTTCTGGGGCTGGGAAGACTTCTGGTTCGACTTCCGCTCGCCGCTCAACGGGGCGTCCCTGGGCGAGCTCTGGACGCTGGCCTGGTCGGACGAGCGGATCGATCCGGAGATGTCGAACGCCGCTTTCATCTTCTCGGAGTTCTGGGGCAACGAGGGCTGGCAGCACGGCGACGTCTTCAAGGCGCTGCTGGAGACCGTGATCATGGCGTTCCTCGGCACGGTGGTCGCCGCCTTCGTCGGCCTGCCGCTGGCGTTCCTGGCGGCGGCCAACTTCAACCCGGAGCCCGTCAGCCGGTTCCTGATCCGCCGGTTCTTCGACTTCGTCCGGGGGATCGACACGCTGATCTGGTCGCTGATCTTCATCCGGGCCTTCGGCCTCGGACCGCTCACCGGCGTCATGGCGATCGCGCTGACCGATACCGGGACGCTGGGTAAGCTGTTTTCGGAGGCGATCGAGAACGTCGACAACAAGCAGGTCGAAGGCATGCAGTCGACGGGCGCGTCGGCGCTCACCCGATACCGTTTCGGGGTGATACCGCAGATCCTGCCGGTGTTCATTTCCCAGTCTCTGTATTACCTGGAGTCCAACACCCGGTCCGCCACGGTCATCGGCGCGCTCGGTGCGGGCGGCATCGGCCTCAAGCTGGTCGAGACGTTGCGCACGGGAAAGGATTGGGAGAACACCCTCTACATCATCATCCTCACCCTGCTCGTCGTCATCGGCATGGACATCATGTCGGGCTGGCTGCGGCGCAAACTGACCGGCACGGGGCGCGACTAACGCCCCGCTCCCGTCGGCGGTCCGGCCCTCAGTTGCGCCCGGGGTTCAGCAACCCACGGGCGATCACGCCGGCCTGGATTTCGGCCGCCCCCTCGAAGATGTTCAGGATCCGTGCGTCGCACAGCACCCGGCTGATCGGATATTCCAGCGCGTAGCCGTTGCCGCCGTGGATCTGCAGGGCGTCGTCGGCCGAGGCCCAGGCGACGCGGGCGGCCAGCAGCTTGGCCATGCCCGCTTCGATATCGCAACGTCGATCGCTGTCCTTCTCACGGGCGGCGTGCAGGGTGAGGGCGCGGGCGGCGGCGATCTCGGCGGCCATGCGGGCGAGCTTGTTCGCCACGCGTGGAAACGCCTGAAGTTGCTTAGAGAATTGAATTCTTTCGCCAGCGTAACGAAGCCCGAGTTCCAGCGCCGCCTGGGCGACCCCGACCGCGCGGGCCGCGGTCTGAATGCGGGCGCTCTCGAAGGTCGCCATCAGCTGTTTGAAGCCCTGGCCCTCCTCCGAGCCGAGCAGGCTGCCCGCCGGCACCTCGAAGCCGTCGAACGCGATCTCGTATTCCTTCATGCCGCGATAGCCGAGCACCTCGATCTCGCCGCCGCTCATGCCGGCGGCGGGAAAGGGATCCGCGTCGCTGCCGCGCGGCTTCTCCGCCAGCAGCATGCTCAACCCGCGGTAGCCGGGCTCGTCCGGGTTGGTGCGGACCAGTAACGTCATCAGATCGGTGCGCGCCGCATGGGTGATCCAGGTCTTGTTGCCGTTCACCCGCCACCCGTCACCGTCCCGCTCGGCGCGGGTGCGCAGATGCGCCAGATCCGACCCGGTGTTGGGTTCGGTGAACACCGCCGTCGGCAGGATCTCGCCCGACGCGATGCGCGGCAGCCAGTGGGCGCGCTGCTCCTCGGTGCCGCCGAGGCGGATCAGTTCGGCGGCGATCTCCGAGCGGGTGCCGAGTGATCCGACCCCGATATAGGCCCGGCTCAGGGTCTCCGAGACCACCACCATGGCCTCCTTGCCCATGCCGAGCCCGCCATACTCTTCCGGCACGGTGAGGCCGAACGTGCCGAGCTCGGCCATGGCCTCGACCACCTCGATCGGGATCAGGCGGTCTTCCAGGTGCCATTGATGGGCATGGGGCTCGACCCGCTCGGCGCCGAAACGACGGAACTGGTCGCGCACCATGCCAAGGGTCTCGTCCAGCCCGTGGTGGCCGAAAGCGTCGGGATCGCCGGAGTTCGAGAGCGTCGGCCAGCCGCGCGGCCAGCGCCATCCGGGCGGCCTGACCGTTGCCAAATCGCATCAACTTCTGACAGCAAGTACTTGAGAGTGGGGCGAGATCCGTATCCTCCAAACCCATGTCGTGCGGGCGGAGCATTTCCGTCTGCGCCATCGGAATGCCGCCGCGGATCTGCCCGAGGTATTCGCCGGCGGCGACCCCCAGGATCAGCCGCTCGGTCTCGCTGAACCTGCCCGTACCGCCCAGGTCGTCGGCCCAGGAAACCAGTCTTTTCAACGCTTCGACGGTGGTCGCGAGCCAGGCGAGGCCGTGTGCGGCGGTCTGCTCGGCATCCATCCTGCCGGCGTCGACGCGGCCGTCGCGCACCACCCGATCCGAGACCCGTCGTCGCGCCGCCTCAAGGACCGTGTCCGCGGCTGCCACCGCCTCGCGGGCGAGGGCGAGTGTATCTTCATCCGTGGTTTCGGAGCGGGCATTGCCGACGGCGAGGCCGTTCATCCTTGGATCTCCTGGCGATCGAGTGCGGTGGGACGGGATAGGGAAGATGGTGCAGACGGCACCGGAGGTCCAGCCGTAGACACCTCACAGATCCTGTTAACCATTACTTTTAACCTCTTGTTTACAAATTGATGTGGATGCGAAACGGAGAGGGCGGAATGTAACCGCGTTTGCGGTTGCAGGGGCCGAACCCCGTCGATACCATCATCGAATACCGACAAGATCCTGTGACTTCTTCATTGCATACCACGATACGGAGCACGCGTGGATACCGCCAACCAGACCGGCTCGAATAGGAATTTCTCAGCAAAATCAGCGAGTTCCGGTGCGGCAGGGGCGGCCTACGTTGTGCCCTGCACCTCGGCGTTCCGCGATGCGGTCCTCCGGCTCGCCGAGAAGCGTCAGGCCAGCCCGTCCGATCTGGCGCGGGCGGTCCTGCTGCTGCTCCCCCGCGACATTTTGGCCCGTACCGCCGATCCGGGCGAACCGGCGGCGGGCGACCGCGAGCGGATCGCGCTCCAGTCCGGGGCGTCACGCGGGCGGGTGCTGAAGCGGAAACCGCGTTTGCAGATGCGTCTTCCCGCCGGCTACGACCACGCGGATCTGCGTCGAGCGCTCGCCCTGGCCCTCTCCATGGCCGAGGGCGAAGCCGAACTGGCCCTGGTGACGGAAGCGGACCGGAAGGCCGAAGCGGCGGTGGAGCGGGCGCGGGACGAACTGGCGGACGAGAACGCCACCCTGCGCGGCCTGATCGCGGATCTGGCGATGCCCGTCCTGCCGAAGGGCATCGCAACCCGGGCGGAGGCGCTGTTCGTGCTCGGCTTTCCGCCGACAGCGGTGCCCGATACCAGCAGCATTCGGCGGCGCTGGCGGCGAATGGCCATGATCTATCATCCGGACAGCGCATTCGGAGACCACGATCGGATGAGCCAGCTCAATCAGGCCCTCGAGAAGCTGACCCGGTAGGACAGGACCAATATGCGGATCGCGAAATATTCTTTCGCGGCGCTTGACAGCCCGATCCGGGCTCCGTAGCGTCCGCCGCATGAGCAACGATCTCCACACGCAGGCTGCCCACCGGGTCGGCCGCATCGGTCGGCGAATTAGCCGCCCGGTCCTCGTCGAGGGCCGGGGCTGTGCCATTCGCCGTCAACCGATCCGTGGAGATTCCTCATGCTCGCAGAGCGCCTGAGCCCCGAAACGGGCTCTTCCGAGACAACCGCCTTTTCCCGCACCGACCCCTTCGGCACCGCCGACCCGGTGGTCGCCTGCTTTTCGATCACCGCCACGGCCGACCCGTCGGTCATGCCGCGTGTGTTGGAACTGTTCGCCAAGCGCGGACTCATCCCCTCGCGCTGGCACAGCGACCTGGGCGGGCGCCGCCGCGACGAGCTGCTGATCGACCTGCAGGTGGAGGGGCTCGAGCGCGAGAAGGCCGATCTGATCGGCCACGCCATGCGCCAGATCGTGCCGGTCCTGAGCGTCCTGATCAGCCAGAAAAGCTTCGTCTGACACGGTTTGTCACGCCTGACCGGTCAGGGCGCGGGGAGCAGGCGTCCGCGTCTATTCGACCCGCACCATTTCGACCGAGGCGGCGGCGTCGGCTTCGGCGGCGCCGACCTGCTCCAGCCAGTCGCGGCGGCCCCGCACCCCGCCGCCGCTGCGCACGGCGGCGATCGCCTCGAAGTCGATCGTGGCGAAGACCCATCCGGGCCTGTCGGCCTTCCCTTCGGCGAGAACGCCATCCGAGGGCAGGCCGGTGTCCGCCGGCACGAAGATTCCGGCGGCGCCGTGGTTGACGTCGAGGGCGGGCGACCAGGGCGCCTCCCCGACTGTCGGGCTGGTGATCACCGGGATCTGGTTCTCCAGCGCGCGGGCGAGGGCGGCCGTGCGGATGCGCGACGCGCCGGCGACGGTTTCCGTGGCGCTCGGCATGAGGATCAGCTCCGCCCCGGCGGCGACCATGGCGCGGACGATGAGCGGGAACTCGCCATCGTAGCAGATGGCGACGCCGATCCGGCCGATCTCGGTATCAAAGACCCGGGCCGAGGAATTGCCGGTGATGCCCCAGATATCGCGCTCCCAGGGAGTCATGATCCGCTTGTCCTGGATGCCGATCCCGCCCTGCGGGCCGATCAGCCGTGCCCGGTTCACGGCCAGCCCGCCGAGTTCGCCCGCGTGGACGGGCAGGCTGGCGGCCAGAATGTGGACCCCATGCCTGGCGGCGAGCCGGGCATGAAGCGCGTCGACCTCGTCGATCAGACCGCCAACCGTCCGGATCTGGCCGGCCAGATCGGCTTCCGTCTCCCGGCCGAAGGTCGATGCCAGTTCCAGCCCACCGTACTCCGGAAAGACCAGAAGTTCCGCTCCCTTGCCGGCGGCCTCGTCGACCCAGGCCGTAATCCCGTCCGCCCAGGCGGCAAAGCTATCGGGGCGGCCGACGGGATATTGGGCCGCGGCGACGGAGAGGGTGGCGCGGGCGGTGCTCACAGCGCTTTGATCCAGTACTGCATCGGTTTGGCCGTCTCCCCGGTGTCGCCGACATCGGTCCAACTGTAGCGGGCGACCGCCCCGTCCAGCGGCCGATATCCGAACCGCCGCCAGACCGGGTCGAGCGGCTGATGGTCGGCCGGCCGGGCCGGATGGGTGTCGGGCCGAACGACGCCGCAGAAGACCGCGGTGTCGAAGCCGAGCCTCCGGGCATGGGCCTCGCGCCGCTCGAAGAACGCGCGGTAGGCGCCGCGTCCCCGGCATTCCGGGAGCAACACCGACTCGGCGCAATAGAAGACGCTCGCCGTGTCCTGGCCTGCCGCGGCGATCGGTGCCGAGAACGCGTCGTGCTCATGTGCCAGCGGCAGCCCGGTCGATGCGCCCACCATCGCAGACCCGTCATAGGCGGCCACCAGAACCGCACCCTCCGATCCGGCGAAGGCGGTCAGGTAGCGCGCCTCGTATTCGACCGACCCGTCGTAGAGATAGGGCCAATCCCGGAACACCCGGATCCGAAGCCGCGCCAGATCGTCGATCGCCGGGGCGATGGCGTCCCGTCCGGTCAGGGTCTCCAGGTGCAGGGAGGTCTCCGGGAGCAGAGAGGTCTCCGGGCGCTGAGTGGGGTGGGCCATGGCGCTCCTTTCGCAACGCCCGCCGCAATACCGACGTCCCTCCGGCCGGTCAACCTCGGCTGCTCCATGTCGGCGGGCCCGTCCACCTCCTGCGGCAGCCGGGCACATCGCCGACGATCCGGCTACTCGGCCGCCTGTTTGAGATAAGCGATGACGTCGGCGCGATCCTCGGCCTTTTTCAGACCGACGAAGATCATCTTGTTGCCGGGAATCGTCTCTTTCGGGTTCTCCAGATAGGCATCGATGCTGGCCTCGTCCCAGACCACGCCGTAGGCCTTCATGGCGTCGGAGTAGCGGGTGAAGCCTTCGGCCGTGCCGGCCTGACGGCCGATCACGCCGTAGAGCGACGGTCCCTGGCGGTGCTTGCCTTCCTGAACCGTGTGGCAGGCCTGGCACTTGCGGAAGACCTTCTTGCCTTCGGCCGGATCGCCGTCCTGGGCAAATGCGCCCTGGCCGGCGGCGAGGGACAGGGTGAAGCCGAGAATTGCGGTCCGCAAGACGGTGGTAAGCATACGGGTCTCCATTGTCGCCATGGTCCTTTTCCGCGGGTCTATCGTCCGCGCCGACCGTTAACATGACGCGGTGCCGTCATCGGGAACAGCCCGTGCGACGATTCGTCGGAAACCGCCCGGCTCCGCCATTTGGGCCATGCCGGACCGGTCAGTAGCCGCGTTTGAGAAGGCAATTCATCATGTGCATGACAATAAGGGCGCGCGGTTCGACCGGTCGCCACCGATCGCCTTCCGCTCCGGTCAGGGTCTCATGCTGCCAGCCGGCCAGTTCGGCGGCGGCAGCGTCAAGACTCATCACCCGCCGTCCGACCTTGGCTGCCAGCAGGCCCGCCTGGAAGTCGACATCCGGATGGATCGGGCGGTCGTCGCTCATTCTTGCCTCTTGAACCGGAGGCCGGTCCACCGTAGCTGAGCGCGGACGATGTTTCCCGACCCCGGCGCCGCCGCAGGGGCGGGGCTTTGGGCGAGGGAGCGGATGGCGATCACGCAGTCGATGACAGATATCAGGAAGCGGGTGGGCGCCCTCGTGGAACTCGCGGCGGGCACAGACCGCGATCACGGCGCTGATCGTTGTGAATGCGGTCACCCTGGGGCTGGAGACGAGTGAGACGGCAATGGCGCTTGCGGGTCCGCTTCTCCGGACCGTGGATGCCCTGATCCTGTCGATCTTCGTTGTGGAGATAGCGCTGAAGCTCTTCGCCCATGGGGCAAGATACTTCCGCGATCCGTGGAACCTGTTCGACATGGCGGTGGTCGGCGTGGCGCTGGTGCCGGCGTCCGAAGGATTCTCCGTCTTGCGGGCCTTCCGGATCCTGCGCGTGCTGCGCCTCGTCTCCGTCGTGCCGTCCCTGCGCCGGGTGGTGGGGGCGCTGCTCCACGCCATACCGGGGATGGGCTCCGTCGTCATGCTGCTCACCGTGCTCTTCTACGTGTTCGCTGTCATGGCGACGAAACTCTTCGGCCAGCAGTTTCCGGACTGGTTCGGAACCATCGGTGCCTCATTCTACACGCTGTTCCAGGTTATGACGCTGGAGAGCTGGTCGATGGGGATCGTCCGGCCGGTCATGGAAACCTATCCCGTTGCCTGGCTGTTCTTCGTCCCGTTCATCCTTCTGACGTCGTTCGCCGTCCTGAACCTGTTCATCGGCATCATCGTCGACGCCATGCAGAGTCAGGCCCATGAAGAGGAGGCGGAGCTGCATCGGGGCGAACCGACTCTCGTCGATGTGATGGCGGAAGTGCAGGCCATGCGGGCGGAGATCGCCGAACTCAGGAAGCCAAAGTCCGCTCTGGAAACTGACGGGAACAGCGGCTAAAGTCCGCCGCCTCGCGGGCGTAGTTCAATGGTAGAACCTCAGCCTTCCAAGCTGATGATGCCGGTTCGATCCCGGTCGCCCGCTCCAACTCTCCCGATAAACCGCCCGTGGAGCACGCCTGTCGGCTGGCCGGGCGACGCTCAGTTCGCGGTGCTTGACCAATGCGCGCCACCCGGCGCGTACCTCTCAGGTGCTTTCCGGGGTGCGACCTTCTTCGAGGATGCGGCGGTGCCTGTCGGCCTGTTCCGGCGACAGGTCGCGGCCGTCGACCGCTACATTGCCGACCACGAACTGGTCGCACGTCGTTCCGTTGAGGGTGACCGGCAGGACAATCCGTCGCCAGGATCGGGCGCCGAGCCAGGGCAGCGACGCGTGCTCCGTGTAGAGGGGCCTATTGGTCCGGTAGGCCGCCAGATACGTCGCTCGGTACATGAGCGCCACGTTGGTCTTCGCGCTGGCGTTCATCTCCGAGACGGTCTTGCCGGTCCAGTCCTTGCCGGCGCTCCTGGCGATCAAGGTGCCGTAGAGCCGGTAGCGGGCGTCGAGGCCGTCGCGCTCGACGTCGAGAATCGATGATGTTGCCGACCGCCGGAAGCAGCGCGGCCATCTCGAAATCCTCGCGCCGAGAAAGGCCCCCCGCGCGAGCAGCCTTGGTCAGCCAGAAATCGTACAGAAACCGCAGAGGCGCTTCCGGAAGCGCCTCCATTTCGTCAGCGAAGCGAATGTCGAGGACGGACTCGTCCATCGCCGGCGGTCGCCGGCTGGCGATGATGTGATCTGCCGCCGCGACGATCTCTGCGTCCGTCGGTGCCGTCCAGTCAGGTGAGGTGTCGATCATGGAGGGATCGCAGTTGGTGACCGCAAACGCATAGGCAAAGTTGATAGAGCCTGATCATGGCGAGACTGTCTCCCAAGGCCACCTCTCCGCGGTCGATCGTTCGTCGAGATCGGTTGCCGCGATCTCACTGTCGATCAGTCGAAGAGCGCGTCGATGTCGGCCTGGCTCAGACCTTGCCCGCCAAGCGCGGGACCGTTGAGAAGCTCATCCTCCTCACTGACCTCCGCGTCGGCGCCGCTGCCGGATTCATCGGGAATTTCGACATCTTTGAACGCATCCAGGCCCCAGATGTCGATCATCGCCAGCACGCGGCTCTCGATGAAACGCAGGGTCCGTACGACCTGGGTGACGCGCTGTCCGGTCAGGTCCTGAAAGGCGCAGGCCTCGATGATCGTGATCAGACGCTCGCCGGCCTGATCGATCAGCGGGGTGACGTCCGGATCTTCGACGGTGTGCGAATGAATTCTCTTCAGAAGCTGTTCGACCTCGTCGGTCGCCGACATGATCTCGTGGGTCGCTTCTTCCGTTGCCTTGGTGATTTCCTCGAGCTGGAGCGAGGCCTTCTCCATCTCGTCCCGGCCCATCACCGGATTCTTGATCGCGGCGATTTCGCTCTTGGCGCGCCCGATGCTCCGGACCATCTGGGCGATCTCGACGCGCACGTCGCGCCGCATGTCGTTGTCCGCCTCGGGCTCTTCCGCCTGTTGCCCGCGGATCTGAGCCACTTCCTGCCGGAGTTCGGCAATCTGGTTCAGAATCAACTCGACGCCGTCGCCG
This sequence comes from Thalassobaculum sp., assembly GCA_048983575.1. Classification (GTDB taxonomy): domain Bacteria; phylum Pseudomonadota; class Alphaproteobacteria; order Thalassobaculales; family Thalassobaculaceae; genus Thalassobaculum. The sequence goes on from JBLZTD010000001.1 coordinate 913,227, forward strand.
GCCAGGGCCGCCGGCGGGAGGTCGGTGTTGGCGCCTACGAGCGCGCCGGGGGCACCGGCCTGCTTGGCGCGGCGCTCGATGGAAAACAGTTTATCTTGTTTAGCGGCCATCATGATCCTCTCCCGGCGAGCCGATGTCGTTTCAACACTTTCCCTGTCAGGCTTAAAAAAATCGTTAACCCTGCGGCGAACATCGATCCGGAATCCAATTGCCGGTCCATTAACGGTTTATTCAGCCTGTTGAGAAAACAATGTGGTCAGGAGCCGGTGCTGCCGGCTGCATCGTCGTCGGCGGTGAATGTCTTTTGAAGGGTTGAGCAGGATGGCACTCGCAGTGGCAAGTGTGGCAACAAGCGACAAGCTGGACCCGAATACGCATTTCGTATTCCAACACCGGGTCTTTCAGTTACCTGATGCGCGCTTCGAGCTTTCCGGTCGCGACCGGAGCCCCGTGATGCGCGTCCAACTCGGCGATATCGACGCGGTCATCCCGATCGACGACGTCGCCAGCGAGTTCGGGATCATGCCGGACTCGCCGGATGGCAAGCTCCTGGTGACCGTCTCCAACAGCCTCAAATTCGTCAAGGATATCCGGCCGGGCGACAGCATTCCCTCGGAGCTTCTGGACGGTACGGCCTCCTGGCGTGTCGAGGAGCACCATCGGGAACTGGCGAAGAACCGTCTGATGGTCCAGGTTGCGACCTGGCTGACCGGCGACGAGTTCGTCGTTCTGGACATGACCGAACTCCGGCGCATGGCGACCGACGCCGATATGCAGCACAAGGTCCGCGACGGGATCACCAAGATCGCCGACGGGCTTGGTCTTGGGGCCGATCGCCGGGACGAAGTGCTCGACATGATCGACCGATTTGCCCGCGAACTCTGCTACATTGAGGCCCTGCGCGACCGCTACAACTCGGCGCGCGGGATCATGGCCAAGCTGAACCGGGCCCGGAAGCTCTACAAGGACGACAAGCACTTCTACGAGGAGGTGAACCGCGCCGCGATCCTGATCCGGCCGGCCATGCAGGGCTTCGACAGCCTGTTCGATCAGGTCGACGCCCAAACCGCCGAGATCATGGTGGTCCTCAAATCGTACGACGCGATGGTGAAGTACGTCCGTGAGATCCGCGACGAACTGCATCAGCGGCTGCTGATCTGGGACCAGGCGATCAAGCTTTGGAACATTCCGGTCGAAAAGCGCAGTGACCGTATCCGCGATGCCGTGCGCGATACCTATCGTTTCGTCGCCTTCCATTTTCCGCAGACCCACGACTGGATCTGACCGGCTGCCGGGCGGGTGCCCGCCCCGTCAGGCTTTGCGTCTGGCGACGAGGAACAGGCGGCGGAACGGGAAGACCGTCCGTCCGTCCGGCATCGGCGGATAGGCCGCCCGGACATGCGCCCGGTACGCCGCCTCGAACCCGTCGCGCGCCGGGCCCTCGAGCGCGTTCAGGAACGGTCGGAGCCATGTGCCCTTCGTCCATTCCGCGACCGGATTCTCTCCCTCGAGAATTTGGATGTACTCGGTTTCCCACACGTCGAGCAGATCGGCCATCGGCGACAGAAGGTCGATATAGACTCCCGGTTCGTGGGTCGGCGGATCACTCAGCATCGGTTCGATCGTCGTGCGCCAGGGCCCTTCGGCCGCCGCGGCGGCTACGGAGGTGTGCGACGGCGCGGTGAAGTTGCGCGGCATCTGCACGGCCAGCCAGCCGCCGGGCGCCACCTGCCCGAACAGCCGGGGGAAGAGGGTGGCATGGTCGCCGAGCCAGTGCAGGGCGGCGTTGGAATAAAGCACGTCCACAGGCGGTTCAGCCGTCCAGGAGGCCGCATCGGCGACCTCGAAGGAGAGGGCGGGATGATCGGTTCGGGCGCGGTCCAGCATTTCCGGCGACGGGTCGAGGCCGACGATCCTTGCGTCGGGCCAGCGGGCGGCGAGAAGGGCGGTGACATTGCCGGCTCCGCAGCCGAGATCGACCACACGTTTCGGGGTCTCTGCACCGATCCGTCCCATCAGGTCGATGGCCGGTCTGAGCCGATGATCGGCGAATTTCAGGTACTGCTTGGTATCCCAGGTCATCGTATCGGCTCCGGAACCGTCTATGGACGCGGCATATGGTAGACTTATCGGCAATACAGCATAGTTCGCCGCCGCGGGGGCAGCCGGCAGATTTCGGACAGAGCACGATGACCGACGAGAACGCCGGGAAGACGGCCAAGGCGAAGACGACCAAGACCCGGGACGGCATACCGGGAAGCCTGGCGGAGCATGCGGCCGGTCACGAGTTCCCGCGCGACGACCGGCCGACGGCGCTCAGACTGCGCAAGCTCAGCCAGCGCGATATCGACGCCATGGTCCAGTCCCACAGCCAGTTCGAGCGCGGTCAGACCGGTGGCGCGCGCGCAAGCTTCGCCGGCTGCGATCTCCGCTACCTCAGTCTCCGGGACGTCGACCTCTCCGGCGCCGACTTCTCCGGCGCGAGCCTCGCCAATGCCGATCTGCGCAACGCCATCCTGCGGAACGCCAATCTCTTCGCCTGCGACCTGCGCCATGCCGACCTGCGTCATGCGGATCTGTCCCGGTCGGATATGCGCGGATCGTGCCTTCGCGGTGCCAATCTGTCGGACACGGTGCTGCAGGAGGCGGATCTGCGCGACGGAGTGCTGCTCAAACCGGACGAGCGCGGCAACCTGATCGCCAGCGGATTTGACACCACCTCGACCGACGCGGCCACCGCGACCGCGCAGCGGGCCGACTTTTCGAACGCCAAGATGTCCAACGCCTTCGTCGTGCAGACCGATCTGACCGATGCCAATCTCCGAAACGTGCGCCTGCACAGGGCCGATCTCAGCCACGCGAACCTGACCGGCAGCAATCTGGAAGGCGCCGATCTGACCGAGGCGAATCTGACGGGCGCCATTCTGCACGGGGCGGTCCTGTACAACGTGATCTTCTCCAATACCCAACTCGCCGATGCCGATCTGGCCGGAGCCGCCTTCTCCAATCTGGACCGGGACGCGCCGCACTTCCGGGATGCGCGGCTGCCGAAGGTGCTGGATGCGCTCGGCGCGGAAATGAGGACCATGCTGATCGCCCATGACGCCTGGATCCGGTCATCGGGCCGGCAGGGTCAGCGGGCCGACCTGACGCGGCGCGACGTCAGCCGGCAGTCCCTCTCCGGCATCAATCTCTCGGCCGCCGGCATGGAATTCGTGGTTCTCCGCGGATGCGATCTCAGCCGGATGGAACTGCTGATGTCGGACATGGCCTTCGCAGACCTGCGTGACGCGGATCTCTCCCACGCGGACATGCGCGGGGTGACCCTGCGCCGCGCCAATCTGACCGGCGCCGACCTGACCGGCGCCAGACTGGGGCCGATCAACATCATCGGCTCCAATGTCCAACGCTGGACCGCCCATCTGGAGCATGCGCGTCTGGCCCGGGCGAATTTCCGCGGGGCCGACCTGTCCTTCGCCGCCATGGGCCATGCCGACCTGACCGGCGCCGATCTGCGCGATGCCAATCTGCGCGGGGCCGACATGCAGGATGCGATCCTGACCGATGCCGATCTGCGGGGCGCGGATACGCGGGATGCCGACTTCCGGGGTGCCCAGGACGTCAATTTGTGACGCACGGCGCGATGGCGAGGCAGGACAACCGGGACGAGGGGCAGACCGACGAGGCGGGCGCGGCGGCGGTTACGCGCGCGGTCACCCGGGGGGTGGCGCGCCTGTTCGAGGATCTCGGCCAGGCCGTGCTTGCCGAGTTCCGGCTCGCCAACGGCCGACGGGCCGATCTTGCGGCGCTCGCGGCGGATGGGACCATCACCATCGTCGAGGTCAAGTCAGGCATTCCCGACTTCGCCGCCGATCGGAAGTGGGAGGAGTATGCCCCGTTCTGCGACCGGTTCTACTTCGCTGTTGCGCCCGCCTTTCCCTTGGAGCGCCTGCCCGACGGCGCGGTCTGTGGTCTGGTCGTGGCCGATGCCTGGGGGGCGGAGATTCTGCGGGAGCCGCCGGTCAGTCGACTCGCGCCGGCGCGGCGGAAGGCGATGACTCTTCGCTTCGCCATCACCGCCGCCCGCCGCCTGCGCGGTCTCGACGACCCGCGGATCTAGCGCCCGTGTCCGCGGCAATATGCTGCAACTGCGAACAATGCTGGCCGTCGCAGGCATTATTGATATTATAAATTATCAGTATTGGATTTAATGAACCATTAATTAGGTCTATTTCGGCATCAATCCGCTGCGATTTTGGTCAGTTATCCTGACCGGTTTTCCGCCCTATGTTGCAATGCAGAAGACGGCGGAACGGTCCGCCGCCACGACGTGGAGGCAGACATGACCAAGATCGACGCGACCAAGACTTTCATCACCTACGGCCTGGCCTTTGGCCTGATCGCTCTGACGGCGGTCGCCGGCGCGCTTTGAAGGCAGGCGTTCCGCACCGCGGGACGAGACAATCGGGATCGGGGCATGGGCGCCTTGTCGCCCCGCCCCGCCCGGTCATCACCCGGGCTTCGGATGGCCGGTTATCGGCCTGATATCCGGGCTACCGTTGCGGTCGTGCTGTGACCGTCCTCGAGCACCGCCAGCATCACCCGACCGCCATAGGACTGGACGATATCGGCGCCGACAACGGTCGCGACCGTGTAGTCCGCCCCTTTCACCAGAACATCCGGCTTCAGCGCCTCGATGACGGCAAGCGGCGTGTCGTCCGGAAAAATCACAACCGCATCGACCGAGGCAAGCGACCCCAGAACCAGCGCGCGAGACGCGTCGTTCTGGATCGGCCGGGAGTCGCCTTTCAGGCGCTTCACGGAGGAATTGCTGTTGAGGCCGACGATCAGCCGGTCGCAGGCGCTGCGTGCCTGACGGATCAGCGAGACATGGCCCGGATGCAGCAGGTCGAACACCCCGTTGGTGAATCCGACCTTGAGCCCCTGGCGGCGCCAGGCCTCCGCCAATGCGCGGGCCTGATCCAGGGTGACCGTCTTCGACTCCCCGATATCTAGCTCGCGCTGGCGCAACGACGCGGCCATCTCGCTCGACGCAGCGGTGGCGGTCCCCATCTTAGCGACGACGATCCCCGCCGCGACGTTGGCGAGGCGGCAGGCGTCTTCTATCGCGATACCCGCGCCGAGCGCCGCTGCCAGCGTCGCGACCACCGTATCCCCCGCCCCGGAGACGTCATAGACCTCGCGGGCGGTGGCCGGCAGATGCAGCGGATCGGATCCGTCGCCGCGCACGAGCGACATGCCGTCCTGGCTGCGGGTGACGAGCACGCCGTTGACGCCGGACGACGCGATCAGCGCCGAGGCGGTCCCGACGATGGCCTCGTCGCTCGCGGCCGACTGGCCCGTGGCCTCCGTCAGTTCGCGCCGGTTCGGCGTAACCAGGGTTGCTCCCGCATAGCGACGGTAGTCGTTGCCCTTCGGGTCGACCACCACCGGAACGCCGCGCTCAGCGGCCGCGTCCAACAGCCGGCGCAGCACCGGTTCGGTTAGAACGCCCTTGCCATAGTCGGACAGCACCATCGCCGTCGCCTGGGCCAGGTCGGCGATCGCCCGGTCGATGATGTCCTGTTCGAGCCCGTCGGCCACCGGCACGATCCGCTCGCGATCGGCGCGCATCATCTGCTGGCTGCCGGCGATATACCGGGTCTTGATGGTGGTCGGACGCGCATCGTCCTCGATCAGGTGGCTCTCGATCTCCACGTCGTCGCGGAGCAGGCCCTTGATATCGCGGGCCGCCTGGTCGCGCCCCATGACCGCCACCAGACAGACCGACGCGCCGAGGGCGCGAAGGTTCCGGGCCACGTTGCCGACACCGCCCAGCATGATGCTCTCGCGCTCGATCCGCAGAACCGGTACCGGCGCCTCCGGCGAGATCCGGTCGACCGCGCCGTAGACGAACCGGTCGAGCATCAGGTCGCCCACCGTCAGGACCCGGACCCCGGCTAGGTCTTCCACCAGGGACGCGAGCTGCGACTCGTCGGTCATGTCGGATCCACCAGGCCCAGGCCCTGCTCGAGCGCGCCGCACAAGGCGTGGCCGATCAGCAGATGCATCTCCTGAATGCGGTTGGTGGTGGTCGACGGGACGGAAATCACGATATCGGCGGTCGGGTCCACCGTTTCCCGGTGCGCGCCAACGAAGGCGACCGCGGTCAGACCACGCGTCCTGGCCTCTTCCAGACCCAACACCACGTTCGGTGACCGTCCGGACGTGCTGAGGCCGATGGCTATGTCGCCCGGCCGCCCGAGGGCCTCGATCTGCCGGGCGAAGACCCGCTCGAACCCCATATCGTTGGCGCCGGCGGTGAGCGCCGAGGTGTCGGTCGTCAGCGCCAGGGCGGCAATCGCTGCCCGGTCCTTTACGTAGCGCACCACCAGTTCGGTGGAGAGGTGCTGGGCATCGGCGGCGCTGCCGCCATTGCCGAAGAACAGGATCTTGCCGCCTGCGGACACCGATTTCACGCAGGCGTCCACCAGGGAGGTAAACGCCAATTCCACCGCGGTGCCGGTGGCGGCGACCACGGTGGCGTGATCTTCGAAGTCTTTGTGCAGCAATGACTTGGCGGTCATCTGGCGCCTCGGCTCCGCGCGACAGGACCGGGCCCGACGGGGCCGCGGCGGCCCAGGATGTAACCCGTCGGCAGCCTCCTGCCAAGTGTCGGAGAATTCTTCAACAATTCATGCAAACTTCTCAGGTGCGCTGGATTTGCATAAAATTTGCGATTCCTGCCGTCAGGGGATAGATTGCGACTTCCAGGGGGGAGAAACCTGCCCATGGTCGACCTGACCGGCACTAATTCAAACGACACGCTCTTTGGCGGAGCTGTCAATGACACGCTCTTCGGAGCCGACGGCAACGATCTTCTCGACGGACGGGAAGGCAACGATCTTCTCTTGGGCGGTGCCGGAGACGATCTGATCGACGGCTCAGCCGGCAATCTCTTCGATTACAATCAGCCGACCGGGGACGACACGCTTTCGGGCGGATCGGGATCGGACACGCTGCGCGGCGGCGGTGGCGACGACACCTACCTGTTCGAGCGCGGCGACGGTTACGACGAAATTCAAGACTACTATTACTATCACGAGCGTGCCGTTGGCGGCGCGGTCAAGAACGCGACCGAGTTCGACGGCGGCGTGGATACGGTCCGCTTCGGTTCAGGCATCTCTTTCGAGGATCTTTGGGTCTCCCTGGACGGCGACGATCTGGTCATCGGGATCAGGGACGGCGATACCGACCTGTACGGGCTGACCGATGTCCTCCGCATCACCGACGCCGACAACCCGCTTCGGGCTGTCGAGCGTTTCGAGTTCGAGGACGGGACGGTTCTCGATGTCTCGGATCTGGTTTCCGACCTCGAAGGGTCGGTCGAAGCCGAGAACGTCACTTGGACCGGCCCGGCGATCGGCATCGATGCCGGCGGCGGAGACGATACCGTGTCGGCGACGGATGGTGCCGACACGATCGATGGCGGGTCGGGCAACGATCTGGTCAACGGTGCCGAGGGTGACAACCAGGTCGACGGCGGCGACGGCGACGATACGGTGATCACCGGGTCCGGCAGCGACAGCGTGCTGGGCGACGGCGGCCAGGACACACTGTCGTCCGGTGGTGGCGATGACGTCGTGGCCGGCGGCGCGGGGGACGATTCCGTCCTCGGTGGTGCGGGCGACGACCGACTCGGCGGCGGTGAGGGCAACGACGTTGTCGACGGGTCCGCGGCGCGCGGCACCACGAACGAAGAGGTGGGGCACGACACGCTGTCCGGCGGAACCGGCGACGACCTTCTGCGCGGCGGCGGCGGAAACGACGTCTACGAGTTCAATCTCGGCGACGGTCAGGACACCATCTTCGACGAATTCCGCGTCGTTCCCGAGAACGGACTGGGTTTTGTCGGTAACCCGGATACGGTGGATGGCGGTGCCGACAGGATCGTCTTCGGTCCGGGAATCACGGCGGACGATCTGTGGATCGATCTGAACGGCGACGATCTGGTCATCGGCATCCGCGACGGCGTGAACGAACTCGACGGTCTTGCCGACCAGATCACCGTCGAGAATTGGCGCGACGGCGAGTATCGGGTCGAGACGCTGCAGTTCGCCGACGGATCGGAGATGTCGGTTGCCGATATTCTCGCCGATCTGAGCGGAACATCCGGCGATGAAAGCCTGAGCTGGACGGAGAGCCCGGTCGGCTTCGATGCCGGCGCCGGCGACGACACTGTTTTCTCGAGCGCCGGGGACGACACGATTTCCGGCGGCGATGGTAGCGACACGGTTGTGGCCGGGGACGGTGCGGACGCGATCGACGGTGGCGCCGGCACGGACTCGATCCGTGGTGGCGGCGGCGACGACACGGCGCGCGGCGGCGACGGCAACGACACCATCGATGGCGGCGGCGGCGACGACGTGCTGTCCGGTGGCGCCGGCGACGACGTGCTGCTCGGCAGCGGCGGCATCCGCGGCGCCAGCATCGGCGAAGCGGCGGGCAACGATACGCTTGTTGGTGGGCAGGGCGACGACACGCTGCGCGCCGGCGGCGGCAATGATGTCTACCAGTATTCCTCCGGCGACGGCCGCGACACGATCATCGACGAATACTGGTACCAGACGCGCAGTCCGCTCGGGAACATCGGCACGCCGACCCTCCAGCATGGCGGTATCGACACGCTGGAGCTGAGCGATCTCGACGCCGGGGACGTCACCCTGTGGCTCGACGGCTCGACGCTGTATTTGGCGGCGGCCGACGGGGCGACGGCCTGGGAAGACATTCCCGATATGGTCGAGCTGCAGCACTGGACCGAAACGCTTCGAACGATCGAGAATATCGAGTTCGCCGACGGCTCGATTCTCGACCGCAGCCAGGTGAGCGCCTCCCGGGATGGGCTCACCGGCGGCGATGACACGGTGACCTGGTCCGGCGATACCGGCATTCGGATGGACGGCGGTGCCGGCGCGGATTTCGATCCAGGGCGGCGCGGGCCGCGATTATCTCGAAGGCGGGGCCGGCGGTGACACGCTGGCCGGCGGCGACGGCGCCGATACGCTGGATGGCGACGACGGCAACGACGAACTGCGGGGCGGTGCCGGTTCCGACCGGCTCGACGGCGGCGCCGGGTCGGACACGCTCACGGGCGGTGGCGGCGGCGACGTCTTCGTAGCCGGAGACGGCGATGTCATCACCGATCTCGGCGCGGACGATGTGGTCCGGATCGATGGCGTGGCCCTTGACACCGATGCTGTAGAACTGGTGCGCAGCGAGGATGGCGCCACGACCGGGGTCCGGGTCGACACCGACGGAGACGGCAACCCCGACCTTACCTTCACCCTCGACGGCGACTACAACGATATCCAGGCGGTGACCGTCACCGGCCCCGACGGATCGGTCAGCACCGACTTCACCATCCGCCTCCAGGCGCCGATCTCCGCCACCGGTGGCGAGGGCGACGACCTCCTGACCGGCGGTGCGGGCAACGACTCGCTGTCCGGCGGCGCCGGCGACGACACGCTTGAGGGCGCCGGGGGCGACGACAGCCTGGACGGCGGCGACGGCAACGACACGATCCAGGCCGGTCTCGGCGACGATACGGTCGACGGCGGTGCGGGTGACGATGCGATCGGCGGCGGTGGAGACAACGACCTGCTGTCCGGCAACGAAGGCCAGGACGCGCTTGACGGCGGTTCGGGCGATGACACGCTCTATGGTGGGCCGAGCGACGACTCCCTGACCGGCGGGGCCGGCGATGACCGGCTGTTCGGCGAGGATGCCGACGATAGCATTCAGGGCAATGACGGCGCCGACTACATGCAGGGCGGCGGCGGCAACGATACGCTGGACGGTGGTGCCGACGACGACACCCTGCGCGGCAGTGACGGTGACGATCAGCTGTCCGGCGGCGCCGGAAACGACGATCTGGACGGCAGCGGCGGCGCCGACGTGATCGCCGGCGGCTCGGGCGCGGATACGCTCGCCGGTGGCGAAGGGGGCGATACCTTCAAGGGCACCGCTGCCGAGCTCGACGGCGACGTCATCAGCGATTTCGAAGCCGGGGTCGATGTGATCTCGGTAGACGGTGCGAGTGCCGACACCCTCCAGGTCAGCCTGGAGCGGGACGAGACCGGCAGTACGCTGACCCTCGATACCGACGGCGACGGCACGGTCGACGCGACGATCCGCCTGGAGGGCCTGTTCACCGAGCCGACCGTCGCCGACAACGGCAACGGCGGCGTCGACATCTCCCTCGACCTGTTCGATCCGGAACTCGGCACCGATCAGGACGATACGCTTGTCGGCACTCCGGAGAACGACACCATCGAGGCGGGCGACGGCGACGACCTGGTTTCCGCGCAGTCGGCGCCGGACGCCGTCTATGGCGGTGGGGGCAGCGACACGCTTTCCGGTGGCGAGGGAGCGGACACCCTGTCGGGCGGCGTCGGTGACGACAGTCTGCTCGGTGGCGAAGACGGCGACGAGATCGCAGGCGGAGACGGTGACGATACGGTCGACGGCGAGACCGGCGGCGACAGCATCGACGGCGGGGCGGGCAACGACAGCCTCGACGGTGGGGCCGACGACGACACGGTCACCGGCGGGTCCGGCGACGATGTCGTGGCCGGCGGCGACGGCAATGACAGCCTTGGCGGCGGCGACGGGAACGACATCGCCGACGGCGGCGCGGGCGGCGACACGGTCGCGGGCGACGGGGGCGACGATACGGTCATCGGCGGTGACGGCGACGACAGCGCGGTCGGCGGCGACGGCAATGACAGCGTCGAGGGCGGTGCCGACGACGATACGGTCGACGGCGGCGCGGGTGACGACACCGTTCTCGGTGGCGACGGCAACGACAGCGTTTTCGGCGGCGACGACAACGACGTGGTGGATGGCGGCGCGGGCGACGATACGGTTGACGGCGGTGCCGGAAACGATGTGGTTGACGGCGGCGCGGGCGACGACACGGTTGACGGCGGTTCGGGCGACGACACGGTTGACGGCGGCACTGGCGACGACCTGATTGACGGCAACGACGGTGGCGACTCCATCGTCGGCGGCGACGGCAACGACACGATTTCCGCCGGCGACGGCAACGATACGCTGGAAGGCGGTGCGGGCGACGATTCCCTGGCCGGCGACGCGGGTGCGGGGTGGGACAGCCAGAAATCTCGTCGGCACGGATTCCGCGAATGCACTGACGGGTGCTGAAGGCGACGACCTGCTGGTGGGACGGGGCGGCCGTGACAACCTGTTCGGCAACGCCGGCAACGACACGATCTCCGGCGGTGCCGACCTGGACGTCATCTATGGCGGCGAGGGCGAGGATCTGCTGTCCGGTGGCGCCGGGGCGGACCGCATGTTCGGCGACGCCGGCAGCGATACGATGTTCGGCAATGCCGACAACGACTACCTCGTGGCGGGCGACGGTGACGATTCGCTGGATGGTGGTGACGGCGCCGACCTGATGCTCGGCGAAGACGGCAGCGATACCCTGCGTGGCGGTGCCGGTCGGGATGTGCTGTCCGGCGGGGCCGGCGATGATTTCCTGGATGGCGGCGCCGACAACGACCGTATGGCCGGCGGTGCCGGAGCCGATACCTTCTCCGTCACCGACGGCGACGTGATCCTCGATCTCGACCGGTTCGACGCCGTCCGGATCAGCGGTGCGACTTTCGACAGCGACGCCATCACGATCACCCGCTCCGGCGGGGCGAACCAGACGACGACGATCGAAGTCGATACCGATGGCGACGGCAATCCCGATCTCACCTTCTCGGCGGTCGGCGGGTTTGAGGTTGACGGACTGACCACCGGCGTCGACGGCGACGGTGCGTCCTACACCCAGTTCAGCTTCGCCGCGAACCAGACGCCGACGGTTCCGGAAGAGGACACGACGCCGGGCGGCGACACGCTGACCGGTGGTGACGGCAACGACACGCTGACCGGCGGCGACGGTAATGACACGGTCACGGGCGGTGACGGCAACGACACGCTGACCGGCGGTGACGGCAACGACACGCTGACCGGCGGTGACGGCAACGACACGCTGACCGGCGGTGACGGCAACGACACGCTGACCGGTGGCGACGGCAATGACACCCTGACGGGCGGTGACGGCAACGACACGCTGACGGGCGGTGACGGCAACGACACGCTGACCGGTGGCGACGGCAACGACACGCTGACCGGCGGTGACGGCAACGACACGCTGACGGGCGGTGACGGCAACGACACGCTGACGGGCGGTGACGGCAACGACACGCTGACCGGCGGTGACGGCAACGACACGGTCACGGGCGGTGACGGCAACGACACGCTGACGGGCGGCGACGGCAACGACACGCTGACGGGCGGTGACGGCAACGACACGCTGACGGGCGGTGACGGTAACGACACGCTGACCGGCGGCGATGGCGGCGACACGGTCACCGGTGGCGACGGCAACGACACGATCACGGGCGGTGACGGCGGCGATACGATCTCCGGCGGCGGTGGCAACGACACCGTCAGCGGCGGCGACGGCAACGACCAGGTCTCCGGTGGTGACGGCAACGATACGCTGAGCGGTGGTTCCGGCAACGATACGCTTGTGGGCGACGATGGCGGGAACGGCGACGACGAGGACACGCTCCCCGGCGCTCCCGACAACAACGATCTTCTGTCCGGCGGTGACGGCAACGACTTCGATCGGTGGCGGTTGGGGCAACGACACCTTGTATGGTGGAACCGGCGAGGACACCCTCGAAGGTGGCGTCGGCGAGGATCAGCTCTTCGGTGGTCAGGGTGCCGACAGGCTGAGCGGCGGAAGCGGCAATGACACGTTGTCCGGTGGGACGGAGAACGATCTTCTCTATGGCGGCAAGGGCGATGACCTGCTGTCGGGCGGCGACGGCGAAGACACCCTGTCGGGCGGCGATGGAGAAGACATCCTGTCCGGTGGGGTCGGCAGCGATGCCCTGAGCGGCGGCAGCGGCAATGACGTACTCGAGGGCGCCGACGGCAACGACACCCTGTCGGGCGGCAATGGCGCGGACACGTTGAGCGCCGGTGCCGGAGACGATGAACTCTCGGGCGGTGTCGGGGCCGACGTGCTGTCGGCCGGCGATGGCGCCGACAAGCTGTATGGCGGCGACGACTCGGACCGGCTCTCGGGCGGGTCCGGCGATGACGCGCTGGACGGCGGCGATGGCAACGACTCGCTGCAGGGCGGCGACGGTACGGACACCCTGTCGGGCGGTGCAGGAAACGATGTCCTCGCCGGCGGCACCGGTGCCGACGCCCTGTATGGAGGGATCGGGCTGGATACGCTGTCGGGCGGCGATGGCGATGACACGCTCTACGGCGGCGCCGGCAGGGACCGGCTGTTCGGCGGTGCCGGCGATGACTTCCTGTCGGGGGGCGACGGCCCTGACTACATGGTCGGCGGCGAGGGTGCAGACACCTACGCGGTCACCGATAACGACGTCATCGGCGAATACAACGACGGGGATGTGATCCGGCTCGAGGGCTTCGAACTCGACCCGTCCGATTTCTCCATGCGGGTCTCCGGTGGCGTCGCCACCCTCTCCGTTGATACCGACGGCGACGGAATCGAAGATCTCTCGTTCAGCGTTGTCGGTGTGGCGGGTTCGCCCCAGGTCACCATTGGCAGCGATGGCCAGGGTGGGATCTTCACCGACGTATCGTTCGATGTTTTCGATACCGTCACCGGCGGCGACGGCAACGACACGCTGACCGGCGGCGACGGCAACGACACGCTGACCGGTGGGGACGGCAACGACACGGTCACGGGCGGTGACGGCAACGACACGCTCACCGGTGGCGACGGCAACGACACGCTCACGGGCGGTGACGGCAACGACACGGTCACGGGCGGTGACGGCAACGACACGCTCACCGGTGGTGACGGTAACGACACGCTGACCGGTGGTGACGGCAACGACACGGTCACGGGCGGCGACGGCAACGACACGCTGACCGGTGGGGACGGTAACGACACGCTGACCGGTGGTGACGGCAACGACACGGTCACGGGCGGCGACGGCAACGACACGCTGACCGGTGGGGACGGTAACGACACGCTCACGGGCGGTGACGGCAACGACACGGTCACCGGCGGTGACGGCAACGACACGGTCACGGGCGGCGACGGCAACGACACGCTGACCGGTGGCGACGGCAACGACACTTTGACCGGCGGTGACGGTAACGACACGGTCACGGGCGGCGACGGCAACGACACGCTCACCGGCGGTGACGGTAACGACACGCTGACCGGTGGGGACGGCAACGACACCCTGACGGGCGGTGACGGCAACGACACTTTGACCGGCGGCGATCCGTTCACGATCGACGGGTCCAACTTCACTGATACCGACTCGGGTTACTCGATTGTCGGTCGGCGGATCGTTGATGGCGCCCTGACGGACCCCAGCGTCGATTATGTCTCCACGACCAGTGATGGCCTTGGAGTGGACGGACCGGCGGCGGGACCCGCGGTTCAGCTCGGTTACGATCCCGTCACCGGCATCTCGGAAGAACTGATCGTCAATCTCGACGATCCCGCGACCTCCGTCAGCGTCGAGGTCACCCGACTGTTCCCGAACGAGGGAAGCGGCGGCGAGACTGGACACTGGGCCGTCTATGACGGCGACACCCTGGTGGCGGAAGGTGACATCTTCGCGACCAGCGGGTCCTCGGCGACGGTCGTCATTGAACCGGGCACCAGCTTCGACCAGATCGTGTTCACGGCGCTGCCCTATGGCGGATCGAGCCAGACCGCCACGGGCGACAGCAGCGACTACCTGGTCAAGAGCATCACCGTAACGCCCGATCCCGATGGCGGCGGCCAGGATACCCTGACCGGCGGCGACGGGAACGACTCCCTGATGGGCACTCCGGAGAACGACACGATCTCCGGCGGCGTAGAGGACGACGAGATCTCCGCCCTGTCGGCGGCGGACGTGGTGTTCGGCGGTGGCGGCAACGACACGATTTCCGGCGGCCAGGGCGACGACGTGCTCGACGGCCAGGACGGCGACGACGTTGTGTTCGGCCAGAGCGGTTCCGACACGGTCGACGGCGGCGCCGGCAACGACACCCTGTCCGGCGGCACCGGCAACGACGCGATCGATGGCGGGACCGGCAACGACGTGCTCGATGGCGGCGACGGCGCCGATAATCTGGTCGGCGGCAGCGGTGCGGACACCCTTTCTGGCGGCGCCGGCAACGACTCGCTGGCGGGCGGCGGTGACAATGACCGTCTGATCGGTGGCGACGGCGGCGACCGGATGACCGGCGACGGCGGCGACGACACGCTGTCGGGCGGCGACGGCAACGATCGCCTCGAGGGCAGCGACGGCAACGACGAGATCCAGGGCGGCGCGGGCGCCGACTGGGTGTTCGGCGGCAGTGGCGACGACACGATCGGCGGCGGATCGGGCACTGACTACCTGTTCGGCAGCGGCGGCCAGGACGTCTTCGCCGGGTCCCTCGGCGATCTGAACGGCGACCTGCTCGGTGACTATGCCGAGGGTGAGGAGATCCGGATCTCCGACCTCGCCGATACCGATACCCCGGTTTCGCTCACGATTTCCGGCACCAAGACCATCGTCGGCATCGGCGACGACGGCACGGGCAATCCGGTCTCCACCTTCACGGTGTCCGGCAACTACCAGGGCGCGGTGCTGACCGAGGCCGATGGCGGGGTCACCCTGACGCTCAGCGAGGATCCGGTGGATCCGTATGGCGCCACGGAGGGCGACGACAGCCTGACGGGCACGCCGGATGCCGACACGATCAGCGCGCTCGGCGGCGACGACCTGGTTCTGGCGCAGTCGGCCGACGACGTCGTCTATGGCGGCGCCGGATCCGACACGCTGTCCGGCGGCGAGGGCGGCGACGCGCTCTATGGCGGCAGCGGCGGTGACAGTCTGGAAGGCGGCGCGGGCAACGACACGCTCAGCGGCGGTGCCGGCGACGACACCCTCTCGGGCGGCGACGGCCGCGACAACCTCGACGGTGGTGCGGGCAGCGACCTGTATCGCTGGTCGGGCGACCAGACCGGCGGGGTCCGCAACTATCAGGTCGGCGATCCCGAAAACCCACTGACCGACGGCAGCATCACCGATGCCGAGAGCCACAATCCGGGCGCGGCCGGCCATGCCCGCTGGGATACCTATGCCGACAGCGGCACCGGCACCGGCGACAGCGATACGCTGGTCGGGACCGACGGCGCCGACGATATCGCCCTCGATTTCGGCGGCCGCCGCCTCAGCGGCATCGAAGTGATCGACGGCGGAGCCGGCAACGACGTGATCGACCTCGCGAGCCATCGCTACGCCCAGGGCGACACGACGATGATCGGCGGCGAAGGCGACGATGTGCTCTGGGGCAATGTCGGCGACGACGTGGCCTCGGGTGGCGAGGGTAACGACTGGGTGGCCGGCAATTCCGGCGACGACACCCTGTCCGGCGGCTCCGGCAACGATCGGCTCGAAGGTCTGGCGGACAACGACCTGCTGTCCGGCGGCGCGGGCGACGATTCGCTCTCCGGCGGCGGTGGCGACGACGTTCTGTCCGGCGGTGACGGCGACGACACCTTGTCCGGCGGGGCCGGCGCGGACAGCCTGACCGGCGGTAGCGGAACCGACGTCTTCGGCGGCACGCTTGCCGATCTCGATGGCGACGTGATCGCCGATTACGCCGAGGGCGAGGAGATCCGGATCTCCGATCTGGCCGATGGCGACGCACCGGTCACGCTCTCGCAATTCGCCGGTGACACCTATGTCGGCGTCGGCGACGACGGTACCGGCAGCCCCCTGGCGACCTTCCGGGTGGCGGGCGATTTCCAGGGCTGGGTCCTGACCGAAACGGACTCCGGTGTCAGTCTGACGCTGTCTGTCGAGCCGATCGATCCGTTCGGTGCGACGGACGGCGACGACAGCCTGATCGGAACCCCGGAAGAGGACACGATCAGCGGCTTTGCCGGCGATGACCTGATCTCCGCCCGGTCGGCCGACGACGTGGTCTTCGGCGGTGCGGGCAATGACACGGTCTCGGGCCAGGAAGGCGACGATACGCTTTCCGGCGGTGCCGGTGCGGATGCGCTGAACGGCGGCGACGGCGACGACATCCTGGAAGGCGGTAGCGGCGCGGATACCCTCAGTGGCGGCGCCGGGAACGATGTCTTCGCGGGCAGCCTGGCCGATCTGGACGGCGACCGGGTCTCCGACTACGACGCGGAGACCGACACCCTGCGTGTCAACGGCGTCAATCCGGACGCTCTCGACGTGACGCTCTCCGTCGAGGACGGTGTCACGACGGTCGGACTTGACAGCGACGGCGACGGCACGGCCGACGCGAGTTTCGAGGTCGACGGTTCGTTCGTCGGCGCCGAGGTCACGGCGGCCGAGGGCGGCGGAGCCGACATCGCCCTGACGGCGGGTGTCCCGCTGCAGCGCCTGACCCTGACCGCCATGGGCAAGGTCGATCTCGACGGCGACGGGGATGCGGAGCAGATCTGGCGTCTGCGCAACCCGAACGACGTGCCGATCGAGGCGACCGCCGACATGTACGGGGTCGACGATCCGCAGGACGGGCCGATCACGGCGCCGCCGGGCGACAGCTTCTTCTGGAGCGAGGCCGGCAGCGGCACGATGGTCGTGCGCTATCAGATCAACGATACGGACCGCCAGGAGACCAAGGCCTCCAACCCGAACGACGCCGATCTCCGGGCGCTGGAGGAGGCGGGCTTCGTCAATCCGTTCGGCGCCACCGAAGGCGACGATACGCTGATCGGTACCGATGATGCGGACGATCTGTTCGGCCGTGGCGGCGACGACGTGATTTCCGGCGGCGGCGGCGGCGATACGCTCTCCGGCGGCGACGGCAACGACACGATCATCGGCGACGGCGATACCGACCCGTCGACCTTCGAGATCGACGCGAGCAACTTCGCTCAGACCGGGAGCGGCTTCGCCGTCACCGGCCGACAGATCGTCGACGGCGCGCTGACCGACGCCAGCGTTGATCACATCTCGACCTCCGGCGGCAGCCTCGGCGTCCAGGGCGGTACCGGCAGCGGTCCGGCCGTCCAACTCGGCTACGACCCGGCGACCGGCATCTCCGAGGAACTGATCGTCGAGCTCGACCGGCCGGCGACCTCCGCCACGGTCGAGGTCGACCGTCTGTTCCCGAACGAGGGGCAGGGCGACAATGGCTCCGGCGGCGAAGTCGGCCACTGGGCCGCCTATCGCGACGGCGTCCTGGTCGGCGAGGGCGATATCGACACCACGTCGGCGACCGGCATCTCGACCACGGTCGCGATCGACCCGGGCACGGCGTTCGACAAGCTGGTCTTCACCGCCCTGCCCTATGGCGGCGTGAGCCAGAGCGACGGCACCGACAGCAGCGACTACCTGATCTCCGGCATCACCGTGCAGCCGCAGGGCGCCGACAACAGCGACGGCGACGTGCTGATCGGCGGGGCCGGCAATGACGTCCTGATCGGCGGCGACGGCAACGACGCCCTGTACGGCGGCGCGGGCGACGAGAGCCTGATCGGCGGCGACGGCAACGACACCTTGTACGTCGACAGCATCGACGACCTGGACGGGGCGACCGTCGACGGCATCGAGCATCTGGTGGTCGGCGGCAGCAGCGGCCCGGCCGATGGCTGGAACCTGCTGATCAACGGCGATTTCGAAAGCACGCCGACCGAGCTGACGAATGTCTGGACCATGTTCCAGGAGATCGAGGGCTGGACCGCGGTCGACACCGATCCGGAGATCGCCGGTACCTCGCCGATCGAAATCCAGCACGGCCGGATCGGCGGCGCGCCGGTCTCGCCGGACGGCTGGGCCTCGGACAACAACGTCCTCGAGCTCGACTCCGGTCCGGAGGAGGGCGGCCAGCCAGTCAACAACAACAACGCGCTGGTCGAGCAGACCTTCACCGTGTTCAACGAGGGCACCTACACCCTCTCCTTCGACTATGCCGCCCGCCAGTTCAGGGGCCTTACCTCGGAGACCAGCGGTTTCGAGATCCTGATCGACGGCGAGGTGGTCTACAGCCAGACCGAGGCTCCGCACGCCTGGGTGAGCGACTGGCTGACCCTCGATCTGGGCGTCGGCGAGCACACGATCGCCCTGTCCGGCACACTGATCGAAGACCGTCACGGCGCGATGATCGACAACATCGAGCTCGTATCCGGCACCGAGCCGGCGCGGGCGCTGCTGGCCCGGGCCGGCACGTCGGGCGACGATCTGCTGGTGGGGACCACGGGCAACGACACCCTGCTCGGCCGCGGCGGCGACGACACGCTCTCGGGCGGTGCCGGCAACGATGTGCTGAGCGGTGGCACGGGGGCCGATGCGCTCTCGGGCGGCGACGGCGACGACGTACTCTACGGCGGCGCCGGCGACACCGCGCTGATCGGCGGCGAGGGCTTCGACACGGTCTATATCGACAGCATCGACGACCTGGACGGCGTGAATGTCGAGGGTATCGAGCGGCTGATCATCGGCGGCGAGGCCGGCCCGGGTGCCGGCGTCAACTTCCTGCTGAACGGCGATTTCGAGAACACGCCGGCGCTCAATCACGGCCGCTGGGGCACCTTCACCGAGATCGAGGGTTGGATCGCCGAAGACGCCACCCCGGATGTCGCCGGAATCGCGCCGATCGAGATCCAGGACGACAGAATCGGCGGCGCACCGATCGACCGCAATCAGGACAACCAGGTCCTCGAACTCGACAGCCATGCCGAGAATGGCGGCCGTGGTGGCGATACCAACGCCAAGGTGACCCAGGCCTTCACCATCCAGGATGCCGGCCTGCACACCCTGTCCTTCGATTTCGCCGCCCGGCAGCGGGGCGGCGATCCCGCCGCGACCAGCGAGTTCCGGGTCGAGATCGACGGCGAGACGGTCTACACCCAGACCAACGCCGAGACGTCCTGGCACAGCGCCCTCGTCCACCTGAATCTGGAGGTCGGCGAGCACACCATTTCCTTCATCGGCGCCGATGCCGACGGCACGTCGGACAGCTACGGCGCCCGGATCGACAATGTCGAGCTGGTGTTGGGCGACGAGCCGGTGCGCGAACTGCTGCCGGCGCTGGAGGTGACGTCTGACGACGCTACCGTCCTGGCGATGCGCGACGGCGACGGCACGGTGCGCGCGGTTGCGGTCGACGAGGACGGCACCGAGGTGCTCGACACCCGTGCGGTCGCCTCGGCCGAACGGGTCCTGGCGACGGGCGACTTCAACGGCGACGGCGCCGCCGACGAGGTGCTGCTGCAGAACACGACGACCGGCGCCACGTCGGTGGTCGGCGTCGATGCCGGCGGCATCACCGAGCAGGGCAGCCAGAGCGGCATCGCCGCCGACGCCACGGTCGCGGCCACCGGCGACTTCGACGGCGACGGCAGGGACGACCTGCTGCTGAGCGACGCCGCCACCGGTACGGTGACGGTGTGGCAGCTCGGCGAGAACGGCATCGCCACCGGTGGCGATGCGCAGAGCGTCGGCGCCGGTTGGTCGATGGTCGGCAGCGGCGATTTCGACGGCGACGGCAGTGATGATCTGCTGTGGCGCGACGGCGCGACCGGCGGTCTGATCGCCTGGACCGACGTGACCGGTGCCGGCGGGGCCGTTCAGAGCGGCGAAATGGCGCTGGACGCCTCGACGGAGATTCTCGGCATCGCCGATTTCGGCGGCGACGGGCGCGACGATCTGCTGGTGCGCGCTTCCGACGGCACCGTCAGCCTCTGGCAGGCGGTCGGCGGCGCTGTCACGAGCACGGATATCGGCACGGTCGATCCGGTGTGGCAGGCGGATCTGGTTGGCGACTTCTCCGACGACGGCAAGGCGGACGTGGTGTGGCGCTCCGGCGACAGCATGACGCTGTGGCAGATGGACGGGGCCGCCGTGGCGGAGTCCGACACCATCTCGGTCGCCGCCGATTGGCGGGTCGTGGATCTGGACGACCTGTCACCGTCCTTCACCCGAGATCTGCTGCTGCATAACGATGCAGGCGAGGTCGCGGTGATCGACATCGTCGATGACGACAATCCCACTTTCGAAATCGTGTCGACGATTCCAACCGAATGGTCCTTGATTTAGTGAATTAAGAACAATTTTTATATAATCGAACTCCGGAAGGCCCGATCGGCGCGGTGTTGGATGTAAATCGGCAAAAACCTTTGTTTTTTTGCCGATTCGCTCCCTGACGCTCGCGTTTACCTGCGCTGAAGACGGTGGTAGCTTGACGCGTCTGCTTGGGCGCTTCGGGCGGTGGCGGACCGGGGGGACTGACCAGAACGGGATAACGATGGCTGTCAGCCAAACGCAAAACCGATCTCGCGGGCCGAGCCAGGAATACCTGCTGCTCGATTACCTGCAGCGACTTGGACGCAGCCTTGAAGGGCGGATGGCGGTGCATGTCCACCTGTCCCGTCTGCGTCCCCAGAACCGCCAGGACCATCACATCCGGATCGCGGCGGCGACCTTCGAGGGGATGGTCAACAACTACGAGGGGCAGATCTTCATCCTCTCGAACATGGACCTCTTCTTCATCTGCAAGGACGCGGCGATCGAGGATATCGACGCCGCGATCATGAAGGTCCGCTACCTGTTCAGCGAGGATCCGCTGAGCCAGGGCGACGAGGAGGAGGACCTCGCGCGGTTCTGCACTTGGTACAATGTGGAGACCCAGCACGACGAGCTGCTCGATCTGGTCAAGTCGATGCATCGGGAGCGGGAGCGCAAGGCGCGGCTCGCCGTGGCCAGCGAGAAGGGCCAGCAGAAGGCGAAGGGATCACGCAAGGCGCTGGATCCCGAACAGTTGGGCAAGCTGGAGAACTTCCTGCGCCGGGCGGATCTGTCGAACCTGATGCGCCGGCAGCCGGTCTGCGCCATCACCCCGGGCAACATGAACCCGCAGCCGGTGTTCCGCGAGCTCTACATTTCGATTGCCGACCTGCAGCAGTCGGTGTTGCCGGAATTCGATCTCGCCTCGAACCTGTGGCTGTTCCAGCATCTGACCCAGACGCTCGACTCACGGATGCTGTCCATGCTGGTGCGCAACGACGACACGTCGATCGCCAGTTCCTTCAGCATCAACCTGAATGTCGGCACCATCCTGTCGCCCCCCTTCCTGAACTTCGACAGCTCGCTGAAGGCGATCGCCCGCGGCACCGTGGTCATCGAGCTGCAGAAGATCGACATCTTCGGCGATATGGGCGCCTACATGTTCGCCCGCGACTTCATGCGCGAGCGGGGCTACCGCATCTGCCTCGACGGGCTGAATCACCTCACCCTGCAGTTCATCGACCGCGAACGCCTGGGTCTCGACCTGCTGAAGCTGATCTGGTCGCCGGACATGGCGGACGATCTGTCCGGCAACCGAACCAGCGAGCTCAAGGAGCATATCGACCGGTGCGGCCGCGCCCGCATCATCCTGACGCGCTGCGACAGCGACGAAGCCATCCGCTTCGGCCAGTCGCTTGGCATCACGATGTACCAGGGCCGCTACGTCGACAAGCTTCTCACCCAGGAGAGCCGGGTCGGGTAAGGGCGCGTTTCCGCTCTTTCTCCAACCCGCCACCCTGCACATTCCCCGGAACACGGCTGGGGAGCGTCGTGATCCGATGGGAAAACCCTCAATCCCGCGGGGCGTGCTTGGCCAGGATGCGCTGGAGCGTGCGGCGATGCATCTTCAGGCGACGGGCGGTCTCCGACACGTTGCGGTCGCACTGTTCGTAGACCCGCTGGATATGCTCCCACCGGACCCGGTCGGCCGACATCGGGTTTTCGGGCGGCGGCGGCAAAGCGTCCTCGTGATCCAGCAGCGCGGCGGTGATCGCGTCGGCATCGGCCGGTTTCGGCAGATAGTCGAGGACCCCGGCCTTCACCGCGGCGACGGCGCTGGCGATGTTGCCGTAACCGGTGAGCATGATGATCCGCGCGTCCGCCCGGGCGTCGCGCAGGGCGGCGACGATGTCCAGCCCGTTGCCGTCGGAGAGCCGCAAATCGAGGATGGCGTAGGCCGGTCTCTCCCGGCGCGGCGATGCCCACGCCCTCCTCAACCGATTCCGCGAGGCGCACATCGAAGCCGCGACGTTCCATCGCGCGTCCGAGACGGTTTCGCAGCGGCGCGTCGTCATCGACGATGAGCAGCGTGACGTCCGCCCCGTCGGGCGCGGTCAATGTCTTCGGGTCTGGTTGGTCCGCCATCTTCATGGTGCCCTTTACGTTCCAGATCCCGGTCCGGATCAGGGATCGGGCTACCGATTTTCTATAGTGCGAGCCTGCCCGTGACCAGCACCCCGTGACCAGCGCATTGGGCGGCGTGTCGGCCGGACTCGATCCCACGTCGTTCCCCGCGCGGGACAGGCGCAGGGAACGCGAGATGCTCAGGTCAGGCCGGCCACGCCCTCCGGCCAGCGGATGACCACCTGGGCGCCGCCCTCTCGGCGATTACCGAACTCGACCTCGGCGCCGGTACGGCTGAGCAGGGTCGTCGCGATGAACACCCCAAGCCCCATGTGGCCGTCCCGATTGCCGCGACCGGAGACGTAGGGCTCGCCGAGGCGGGTCAGCAGCGTGATCGGAAAGCCCGGCCCGTCGTCCTCGATCGTGACCGTCAGTCCCTTGGGGCCCAGCAGGACGGCGATCTCGACCGTGGCTCTGGCGAACTGGACGGCGTTCTGGATGAAGGCGCCGATTCCGTGCAGGAGTTCGGGGCTCGGCACGACCGACGGGACGTCCCCGTTCGGCATGCCGCCGTCACCGGTGCCGTCCTGCACCTCGACGATCACCGCCACGTCGTCGCGCTGGTGCGGGGCGGCGGCCTGCTCGATCAGCATGTCGATGGGGATCGCGGAGAACGGCTGGCCGGCATCCGGGGTGGGATCCCGGCCGAGGCTGGCGAGGATCTCCCGGCAGCGCTGGCTTTCCGACAGGAGGAGCTGGACGTCTTCGGAGAGGTCGCTGCCCTCGGGCAGTTCCCGTGCCAGTTCCCGGGCCACCACGGCGATGGTGGCGAGCGGGCTGCCGAGTTCGTGGGCGGCGGCCGCGGCGATGCCGCCCATGGCGGCCATGCGCTGTTCGCGGGCCAGCGCCTGCTGGGTGGCCGCCAGCGCGGTCGAGAGCTGCCGGGCCTCCTCGGCCACCCACCAGGCATATGCGGCGTTGAAGATCAGGGCGATGACCAGGGCGCACCAGATGCCGGTGACGTAGAGATCGGGCAGGGTGAATTCATCCTCGATCCAGGGCAGCGGAAAATGGGTCACCGTCAGCACCGTGGCGCAGACCAGCGCGAGCAGGCAGAGGAATTCACCGTCGACTTGCGCCCGAGAATGGTCGCCGAGACGGTGACCGGCGCCAGCATCATCAAGGCGAAGGGATTCTCCAGGCCGCCGGTCAGGTAGAGCAGAACTGCGAGTTGCATGATGTCGAAGGCGAGGTAGAAC
Source organism: Thalassobaculum sp. (assembly GCA_048983575.1). Classification (GTDB taxonomy): domain Bacteria; phylum Pseudomonadota; class Alphaproteobacteria; order Thalassobaculales; family Thalassobaculaceae; genus Thalassobaculum. The sequence continues at coordinate 937,711 of JBLZTD010000001.1, forward strand.
GCCGCCTCGCTCTCGCGCAGCCGCTCGCGCCCGTCCCGGCGCATCTGCAGGCGCAGGTTCAGCAGGGCCGAGACGGCGACGACGCTCAGAACTCGGCACCATCGGCACCGGCGAGCCGAGGCCGAAGGCGACGAGCACGAGGGCCGCCACCTGCCCGGCGAGCGCTACCCAGCGGATGACGACGAGGGTGCGGACGCTGACCGTCCGGGTGGCGATCGGCCGGGCGGGATCGAGGCTGTCATGGACGAATGTCATGGGGGAACAATGGCGCGGCGGCGCCGAACTTTCCAGGCCGGCGGCGGCGCTCTATGTTGCGTTGCGATCGCGCCGCACCGGCGACCCTGCCACCAACCGGTCTCTCCCATGGAACCCGCTCTCGAAGTCCGGAACCTGACCAAGGCGTTCGGCGCCGTCCGCGCGGTCGACGACCTGTCCTTCTCGGTTCCCGCCGGGTCGACGGTCGGTCTGCTCGGCGGCAACGGCGCCGGCAAGACGACGACGATTTCCATGCTGCTGGGGCTTCTTCTGCCGAGTTCCGGCGACATCCGGGTGCTGGGCCACGACCTGGTGCGCGACCGCTACGCCGTGCTGCACCGGATGAACTTCTCCTCGCCCTATGTGGAGCTGCCGCATCGGCTCACCGTGCTGCAGAACCTGACGGTCTATGCCGAACTCTACGGGGTCGCCGACGCGCGCGGTCGGGTCGGGGAACTGGCGGAGCGCCTCGATATCGCGGACCTGTTGGACCGCCCCGCCGGCAAACTGTCGGCCGGGCAGAAGACCCGGGTTGCGCTGGCTAAAGCGCTGGTGAACCGGCCCGATCTGCTGCTCCTGGACGAACCGACGGCCTCCCTCGATCCGGATACCGGCGACTGGGTCCGGCGCTATCTGGAGGAATACCGCGACGACACCGGCGCGACGATCCTGCTGGCCTCCCACAACATGGCCGAGGTCGAGCGGCTCTGCGACGACGTGCTGATGCTGCGCGCCGGCCGTATCGTCGACCAGGGAGCCCGCGGGACCTTCTGGCGAAATACGGCCGGCGGACGATGGAGGACGTGTTTCTCGACATCGCCCGGGACCGGCGCTCCGAGACCCTCGACGAGCAGGTGCCGGCATGAGCCTCGTTCCCAACGTCGCCGGCCGCGCGACCGGTCCCGCCGCCTCGATCCGGCGAATCGCCGCCATGGTGCGGCGCTACTGGTACCTGATCAAAGGCTCCTGGCCGCGCCTGGCCGAGCTCGCCTACTGGCCGACGGTGCAGATGATCCTGTGGGGGCTGGTCTCCCAATTCTTCATGCAGCAGTCGAGCTGGCTGGCCCAGGCCGGCGGCGTGCTGATCGCCGGCGTCCTGCTCTGGGACGTTCTGTTCCGCGGTCAGATCGGCTTCACCATCTGCTTTCTCGAGGAGATGTGGTCGCGCAATCTCGGCCATCTCTTCGTCAGCCCATTGCGGCCCTGGGAACTGGTGGTGGCGCTCATCACCATGAGCGCGATCCGCACGCTCCTGGGCGGGGTGTTCGCGGCGGTGATCGCCATCCTGCTCTATGAATTCTCGATCTTCGACCTCGGCTTCCCGCTGCTGGCCTTCTTCCTGGCACTGATGGGGATGGGCTGGGGGATCGGCATGGTCATCACCGCCATCGTCCTGCGGGCGGGGCTGGGCGCGGAATCGCTCGCCTGGGTGGCGATGTTCGCCCTGGCGCCGATCAGCGCCGTCTACTACCCGGTCGACATCCTACCCGAATCCGTGCGCTGGCTCGCCTGGCTGACCCCGTCCGCCCATGTGTTCGAGGGCATGCGGGCGGTTATGGTCGAGGGCGTGTTCCGCTGGGACCTGCTGGGCCGGGCGGTCGCGCTCGACATCGTCTATCTCGGCATCGGCGCCGCCACCTTTGCCTGGGCCTTCGGCAAGGCGCGGGAGGAAGGCCGGCTGCTGCAGACGGGGGAGTAGCACCCGTCATCCGATCAGCTTCGCCGCGACCGGGTTGTCGGCGAGATGGGCGCGGGCGTGTTCCCGGGCCAGGAGGAGGCTGGCGACGTGGAGGCCGTTGGCCGTCCAGCCGCCGGACAGGATCGCCGCGATGGCCTCGCTCGGATCGGCGGTCACGACCGCGATGGTTTCGCCGGGGTCGAGCAACTGGTTCCCCATCGGCTCGACGCCGAGTGCCACATAGACGTGACAGGTATTGGTCGCGGTCGCCGGATTCGACCAGAACGGCGGCAGCGCGATCCAGGCGCCGCCGCCGTAGCCGGTCTCTTCCATCAGCTCGCGCGGCATGGCCACGGCCGGGTCCTCGCCCGGCTCGACCGTGCCCGACGGCAGGCCGCGCAGCACGACCCCGGCGGCGTGGCGGTACTCCTCGACCAGGACCAGATCGCCCGACCCGGTGAGGGCGACGACCATGCACCAGTCGTTCAGTTCGAGGACATGGTACGGATCGAGAATGTTGCCGCGTTCGGTAACGCAGCGGTCCATGCGATGGCGGATGAACCGGTCGGAGAACGCCATGCGGCTGCTCTCCACCGTCCACGGGGCGGGTTTCCGGGTCATCGTGCCGGCGCGGGTCAGTGGGGCTTGCCGCCGACGGACGGCCCCGGTCCGGCGACGCCGGCGGAGGCGAAGGTGGCCATGCCCGCATGGCAGTCGGCGGCGGCCCGCAGCACGCCGATGGCGAGCGTCGCGCCGCTGCCCTCGCCGAGCCGCATGCCGAAGTCGAACAGCGGCTCCTTGTCGATGATCTGCAGGAGCCGCGCGTGGCCGGGCTCGACCGAGCGGTGGGCGACGACGCAATGGTCGAGCGCCTTGGGGTCGATCTTCCAGAGCACCGAGGCGGCCACGGTGCAGGCGAATCCGTCCAGCACCACCGGCGTGCGGGCGAGGCGGGCGGCGATGACCGCGCCGGCGATCGCCGCCAGTTCCATGCCACCGAGCGCCGCCAGCGTGTCCAGCGGATCGGTCAGGTCGGCATGCCGGGCGACGCCTTCGGCGACCGCCTCGGTCTTGCGGGCCAGCGCGTCGCCGGTCACGCCGGTCCCGCGGCCGACCCAGTCTGAGGCTTCGCCGCCGAATAGGGCGCAGGCCAGCGCCGCCGCCGAGGTCGTGTTGCCGATGCCCATCTCGCCGAGGCAGAGCGCGTCCAGGTTCGGTTCCACCGCCATCATCCCGTAGGCCATGGCCCGGGCGCACTCGCCATCCCCATGGCCGGCCCCTGGGTGAAGTCCGCGGTCGGCTGCTCCAGCGCCATTTCGTAGACCCGGAGGTCGGCATCGAAGACCTGGCAGAGCTGGTTTACCGCCGCACCCCCCGTGACGAAGTTCTGGACCATCTGCTCCGTCACCTCCGGCGGGAAAGCCGACACACCCCGGGCCGCGACGCCATGGTTCGCGGCGAAGACGGCGGTGCGGGGGTGGCGCATCTGCGCCGGGTGGCGGCCCTGCCATGTCGCCAGCCAGCTCGCCAGCTCCTCGAGACGTCCGAGGGACCCGCGCGGTTTGGTGAGCTGGACCTCGCGCTCGGCCGCCTTGGTCGCGGCCTCCAGGTCGGGACCCGGCAGTTCCTTGAACAGGGCGCGCATCTCGTCGAGCGAGGCGGCGGCGGGGTCGAAACCGGTGTTGGACATCAGGGCTCGTCTCCAGCGCAGTCGTTGCCGCGGTCGCTGCCACGGTTGTTGCGATCTCGGGCGAAGGCTATACCCGCTCACCCGATGCGACGCAAAGCGAGACCATCGACATGACGCAAACCGATCCGGGGCAGGACGTACCGGCCGGCGGCGGCGGCCCTACCGCCCGCTGGCTCGACGAACTGGGCCTCGCCTATGTCTTCCTGACCCGGCTGCCCTGGCCCCGGCCGATCCGCGACCCCCGGCCCCTGATGGCCGCGAGCTGGGCGTTCCCGCTGGTCGGCGGGTTGGTCGGGGTAATCGCCGGCGTGTCCTTCGCCCTGGCCGATGCCGTCGGGCTGCCGGGCGGGGCGGCGGCCCTGATCGCGCTGGCCGCCGGCGCCCTGGTGACGGGAGCCTTGCACGAGGACGGCCTCGCCGATCTCGCCGACGGGTTCGGCGGCGGCCGGGACGCGGATTCCAAGCGGCGGATCATGCGGGACAGCCGCATCGGCAGCTACGGCGTTCTGACGCTTGTCCTGGTGGTCGGTCTCAAGGCCGCCTGCCTCGCCGCGATGGACGCGGACAGCGCTGTCCTCGCGCTCATCGCGGCCCATGCGGTGGCGCGGGGGGTCGTGCCGGCCCTGACCCGAGCACTTCCGTTCGCCTCCGGCGACGGTGTCGGACGAAGCGCCGGCAAGCCCGGGCGCGCCGGCGCGCTCTGGGCCGCGGCGATCGCCGTCGCCGTCGCGGTCTTCGTCCTGCCCGCCGGGATCGGCCTCGCCGCCGCGCTCGCAGCGGCCGGCGCCGCCGTGCTGGTCGGGGTCCTCGCCCGCCGGCAGATCGGCGGCGTGACCGGCGACGTGCTCGGCGCGGCGGAGCAGGCGGCGGAAGCCGCCGCCATCGTGGCGATCGCCGCCTATCTCGCAGCTTGAAAGGAGCGCCCATGCCGACGCCAACCCGCTGGTGGCTGGTCCGCCACGCCCCGGTGATCAATCCGAGCGGCGCGATCTACGGCCAGGGGGACATCGACTGCGATGTCTCCAACGGCAAGGTCTTCTCCGCTGTCGCCCGCCTGCTGCCGACCGATGCCCTGTGGCTGCAGAGCCCGCTGATCCGTACCCGCAAGACCGCCGCCGCCCTGAAGCAGGCCGGTGCCGCCGGTCCCGAGCCGATCGACGAGCCGCGGCTGATGGAGCAGAGCTTCGGCGACTGGCAGGGCGGCAGCCGGGAGGAGATCCGCGCCCGCCATCCGGAGGCCTACCGGCGGTTCTGGCTGGCGCCGGCGGAGGAGCGGGCGCCGAACGGGGAAAGTTTCGTCGACGTGGTCGAGCGGGTCGGAGCGGCGCTGGATGAGTGGACCGGCAAGGCTCCGGAACGCGACATCGTTGCCGTCGTCCATGGCGGGCCGATCCGGGCCGCCCTGGCCCACGCGCTCGGTCTGCCGCCGGCGCGTGCCCTGTCGTTCCATGCGGAAACGGTCTCGGTGACCCGGATCGATTTCTATCCCGACGGCCAGGCGGGCGTGGTCTTCGTCAACGCCACTCCCTGGCGGTCTTGAGGTAGTCCGGCGGGTTCAGGATCGAGTTCCACCCAGTCGACCGCGACGTCGAAAGACCGGGCGGGCACCTCGCCCCGCTCCATCGGTCGGCGGATCATCACGATCGGCAGGTCGAGGCTTCGGGCCGCCCTGACCAGCGGTGCATCGGTTTCCGTGCCCGTCGCCCGCATGACGACCGCCTGAGCGCCGGTCCGACGAAGCAATAGCGTGTCACCGGCCATGCTGTATGGCGGCGGCGCGACGATCGCCTCGAATCGCGGCGGCAGGGTCCAGCCGACCGGTGGGCGGACCACGCGCACCGGGAACCGCAGGCCGCCCACGGTCTCGAACGCGGCAACGTCCTGTGGTGGAAGCCACAGCAGGGCCGTACGGGCGACCGAGGCGATGGAAGCGACGGCGCCGGACAGATCCCGCACCTCGATCCACCGGTCCAGCGGATGCCGCTCCCAGCCTCGTGGCCGGTAGGTCAGACGGGCGATGCCAGCCAGGCGGGCGGCGTCGCGGACCGCAGCCACTGCGTCCCTGTCGAACGGATCCAGGGCGTCGATCACGGCGGCCACGTCGCCCACCGTCCGGTCGCCGATCCGGTCGACCGTACAGCCGCGGGGCGGCCGGATGCCGCCGTGCAACGTGACGACGAAGCGGGCCAGGGGTCCGAAACGGGTCGGCCAGCCGCTCCGCCAGGCGCATGCCCTCGGCGGTCCCGACGAAGATCCGGACGGACTGCACGGGGGGGCGGGCGGCAGTCTGCGGATCGTTCGGCGGATCGCTCATGGAAAGAGGGTAGTGTGCGCCGCGGCCTGCGGCAATTCCGCCCCGTTCGGGGCGCGTGCCTTTGACGGAACGAGCGGGCTGCCATATGAGCAGAGCGGAATGGCGACAGCCATCCGCCCCAGTGTCCTCTGCCCAGGCGTGCCCCAATGTCCTCCCGCGTCTTCTTCTTCGTCGTCACCCTGCTCTCCGCCACCCTCATCGGGACCGTCACCGCCGGCTACTTCATCTGGCAGGCGCGGGACGGTCAGGTCGATGTCGGCGGACCCTTCACCCTGACCGATCAGACCGGCAGCACGGTGACGGAGGAGGCGTTCGAGGGCACCTGGCAGGTCGTGTTCTTCGGCTACACTTTCTGCCCCGACATCTGCCCGACCGGCCTGGCGACGATGAGCGCCGCCCTGGACGAGCTTGGGCCGCTGGCGGAGCAGGTGAGTCCGATCTTCATCTCGATCGACCCCGAGCGCGACACGGTCGAGCAGCTCTCGGCCTATCACGAGTACTTCCATCCGCGCTTTTCGATGCTGACCGGTACGCCGGAGCAGATCGGCGCCGTCGCCAGGGAGTTCCGGGTCTACTACGCCAAGGTGGAAAGCGACGCGGCCTCGGACTACCTGATGGACCACTCCTCCATCACCTATGTCCTCGACCCTGCAGGCGACTACGTCACCCATTTCAGCCACGGCACCTCGGCGGAGAAGATCGCCGAGACCCTGCGCGGCCTGATCGCGGGCTGACCGACCGGCGGAGGTCCTACTCCGCCGCCGAGACGGCCCTGTCGGCGCCGACATAGGCGGCCGCGCTGTTGCCGGCCAGACGGCCGAATACGGTCCCGGCCATGAGACCGCTGCCCCCCGGGTAGTTTTCCACGAACAGCCCGCCGACCAGCTCGCCCGCCGCGTAGAGCCCCGGAATGGAGTTGTCGGAGAGATCCTGAACCTCACCGTGCGCGTTGATCTTCAACCCGCCGAAGGTGAAGGTGATTCCGGTCGTGGTCACGTAGGCCTCGAAGGGCGGCTCGTCGATCGGCAATGCCCAGTTGGTCTTGTCGATCTCCAGGTCTTCGGTGGTGACGCCGTCCAGGACCGCCGGATTGAACTTGCCCGGGCGGCAGGCGGCGTTGAAGTCGTCGACGGTCTTCTTCAGCGCCTGGGGGTCGATCTCGAGCTGGACCGCCAGGTCCTCGATGGTGTCCGCTGTCACCTTGGTGACCTCGCGGATCCGGTACTCGTCGCGCAGCAGGGGAATGGTCTTCTGATCGAAGATCTGCACCGCCGTGCGATGCGGCTGGCTCATGATGGCGCGGCCGAACTTCACATAGGTGTGGTTGCGGACGTCCTCGCCTTCGTTGACGAACCGCTCGCCGTTCAGATTGACCATGATGCCCCAGGGATAGGAGTGCTTCTGGAAGTTGTCGAGCACCGACCGGTCGCCGTAGGGTGGCGCCGAGATGTCCCAGCCGACCGAGTGGCAGCCGGACCAGTTGCCGTAGGGCCGGGCGCCGATCTCCAAGGCCATGCGAATGCCGTCACCCATGTTGTGGCGGGTGCCGCGGACCCGGCAGAGGTCCCAGCCGGGACCGAGATAGCGCACGCGCATCTCCGGATTCAATTCGAAGCCGCCGCAGGCCAGAATGACCGCGTCGGTCTCGATCTCCTCGTAACCCTCCGGGCCGAAGACCTCGACGCCGGTGATCCTGCGGCGCCGGTCGTAAATCAGCCTGGTCGCACCGGTGCCGTAGCGGATCTCGCAGCCGAGCCGGTCGACCTCGGCCAGCTCCATCTCGATCAGGCCGGCGCCGCCGCCCACCGCCTCAATGTTCACCCCGCCGTAGAAGTGATGCTTGCCGTCGACCACGAAGGACTGGCGTCCGAACATCGGGATGAAGCGGATGCGATGTTCGCGCAGCCAGGCCATGGCCGGGCGCGACTGATCGATCAGGATCCAGGCCATGTCCTCGTCGGACTGGTGGCGGGTGACCTTCATGAGGTTGTCGTAGAACGCCTGGCGGTCGTGGGGCGGCAGGACGATCTGCTCGCGCTCCGCGTCGGAGAGATCGACCAGCACGTCGGTGACCGCGTCGTCGATGCCGGTATGGCAGAACCGGAAACCGCCGGCGGTGAAGTAGGAATTGCCGCCCTTCTCCTCCTCGGTGGCCTTTTCCAGGATCAGCACACTGGCGCCGTTCTCCCGCGCCGCCATCGCCGCCGAAAGGGCCGCGTTGCCCGCGCCGACCACCACCACGTCGTACTTCGCCATCCCGGTTTCCTCCTCGGTGTTCCCGCCTTTCGTGCAGATTGACAGGCCGTCTTTTAACAGTAAATTGAAACATTCTTCCTCATTGTTAAGAAAAATAGAATTATCGATGGACTATCTGCTCAAGGAGATCGCCGTCTTCGTGCGGATCATCGAGCTCGGCAGCTTCAAGGCGGCGGCCGAGGATCTGAACCTGACGCAGTCGGCGCTGACCCAGCGCCTGAAAAAGCTCGAGGGGGCGGTGGGCGTGCGGCTGATCGAGCGCACCACCCGAACGGTCGCGCCGACCGTCGTCGGTCGCAGTTTCCTGCCGGTCGCCAGGCGCATGCTGGTGCAGTTCGACCAGTCCATGAAGGATCTGGACGATCTGATCCAGGCCCGCGCCGGACAGGTGACGGTCGCCAGCCTGATCTCGGCGGCGACCTATGTGCTGCCGGACGCGCTCGCCCGGTTCAGCCGCGCCCACCCCAATGTCGATGTCCGCATCCTCGACGAGCCCGAGCAGGAGATCGCCGGCCGGGTCCGCCGCGGCGAGGCGGAGTTCGGCATCGACATGGAGACCGCCGCCGCCGATCCGGATCTCGAGGCGGTCGCGGTGCTGGAGGACCGGTACGTGCTGGTCTGCAGGCCCGACCATCCGGCGGCGCCGACCGGTCCGGTGGCATGGCAGGAGATCGCCGACCTCCCGCTGGTGACCTACGGCGCGCGCAGTGGCACCACCCAGCTCATACGGGCCCGGGTGGCCGACCTGCCGCGGAGCGGGTCGGGTCGAGGTGCCTGGCGCTACGAGGTGCAGCACCTGTCGACCCTGCTGGGACTGGTGCGGGCCGGGCTGGGCGTCGGCATCGTGCCCACCCTGGCGCTGCGCGGACCGCAGGGGGCGGGCCTCGTTCGGCGGCCTCTCGTGGAGCCGGATCTCCGGCGCACCCTGGTGCTGGTCCAGCGGCGCGATGCCGAGCTGTCGCCGGCGGGCGAGAACCTGCGGTCGTTCATCCTGGACGCGTTCGAGGCGATCGGCGCCGCGGCGGCTTGATTGCGGCCCGGCACCGCCATATTGTCGGCGCTCAACTTGACGCCCGGAGGAAACCGATGAGCGAGCGCATCAAAGGCGTGATGGCCGCAGGCCTGACCGCGTTCAACGACGATCTGTCGATCGATGTCCAGGGCACGCTGGATCACAGCAAGTGGCTGCTCGCCAACGGCTGCGACGGGGTGCTGCTGTTCGGCACAACCGGCGAGGCCAACTCGCTGTCGCTGACCGAGCGGCTCACCTTCCTCGACGATCTCGCCGGGTCCGGTCTGCCGATGGACCGGATGATGATCGGCACCGGCTGCTGCGCCCTGCCGGATACGGTCGAACTGACCAAGAAGACGCTGTCGATCGGCATCGAGTCGGCGCTGATGCTGCCGCCGTTCTACTACAAGAATCCGAGCGACGACGGGCTCTACGCCTATTTCGCCAAGGTGCTCGAAGTCGGTGAACGACAGCCGCCTGAAGGTCTATCTCTACCACTTCCCGCAGATGTCGGCGGTGCCGTTCAGCCACGACCTGATCGGCCGCTTCCTGAAGGACTTCCCCGGCGTGTTCTGCGGCATCAAGGACAGCTCCGGCGATTTCGAGAACATGAAGGCGATGGCCGAGACCTTCGACGGGTTCGGCGTTTTCGCCGGGACCGAGCGCTACCTGCTCGACACCCTGAAGGCCGGCGGCGTCGGCACCATCACCGCCACCGGTAACTGCACGTCCGCCCTGTGCGGCGCCGTCTACGCCGCCTGGAAGGCCGGCGCGCCGGACATGGAGGGTCTGCAGGAGCAGCTCACCGCCCAACGTCTGGCCCTGCAGAACTATCCGGCCGCGGCCGGCCTGAAGGAGTTGCTGGCCCGCGAGAGCGGCAAGGACTCCTGGCGCAACGTCCGTCCGCCGTTCCTGCCGCTGACCAAGGAGAAGGCCGACGCGCTCGCCGCCGACATGGCCAAGGTGAACTGGCAGCTTCCGGCGATGGCCGCCTGAGGGTCCCCGACATCCGTCCCGCTCCGGCGCCGATCCGGGGCGGGACGCAACGTCAGCCTTGTTTCGTCCGCGTGGTCCGGTTGACCAGATAGACCCCGGCGAAGACGAAGAGCACCGTCGCCCAGAGCCAGGGCGACGGCACCTCGGCGAAGATCAGATATCCCCAGAAAAGCCCCGTCACGTTGACCACGTAGCTGACCTGGCTGAGATAGACCGGGCCGGACCGCTCGTTGATCTCGAAATACATGATGTAGGCGACGCAGGTGATGACGATCTGCCCGGTCATCGCCAGATCGTGCGCCGTCGGCCCGTCGGCGAAGAGCGGATGGAACACGCCCGCCGCCAGCATCACCGGCAGGCTGGCGAGCGAGGCCGTCGCCATCATCCCGAACGCCGCCGCCAGGGACGAGGTTCCGGCCGGCCGCAGACGGGCGGCGAGGACGCCGTTGGCCGCGTACAGCATGGGCGTGAGCATTCCGAACAGCACCCAGGGCGTCATGTCGGCGCTCGGCAGGCTCGAAGTCCGGCAGGACCAGGAACAGCATGCCGATCAGGCCGAGGGCGAGGCCGGCCAGCGCCATCGGCTGGAACCGCTGGACGCCGGCCGCAACCGCCAGGGCGAAGGTCATCATCGGCACCGTCGTCACCAGGGTCGAGATGATGCCCGCAGGCACGTGCAGGGCGGTGGTGACGATGGTGATGCTGGGCAGGACCGTGCCGACGATACCCGTGGCGCCGTACAGCATGAGATGCCCGCGCGTCCGGGGGATGCGGATGCCGGCGCGGCGGCAGGCCAAGAACAGGAACAGCGTCGCTCCGGTGGATTGCATCCAGACATAGGCGAGCGGATGGATGCCGCCGAGCACCGCCGTCTTCGACAGCGAGAAGGACAGGCCCCAGAGGTTCCCGAGGATCAGCATGAGCACCAGCGGCAGGTGCCGCGACGGGATCATGGGCTCACCGGGGGGACGGGTGCCGGGGGGACGGGCGGCCGGCTCGCATCAGAACGGCCAGACCCAGGGGATGATCAGGCACGCCGAGGCCGACCAGGATGATCTCCAGCGGCAGTCCCATGCGCCAGTAGTCGCCGAACCGGTATCCGCCCGGCCCCATGACCAGCAGGTTGTTCTGGTGACCGATCGGGGTGAGAAAGGCGCTGGACGCCCCGACCGCGACCGCCATGAGCATCGGGTCCGGGTTGACCCCGATGGCGTTCGCCAAACCGACCGAGACAGGTGCCATGACGCACCGCCGTGGCGGCGTTGTTCATGATGTCGCTGAGGGTCATGGTCAGGATCAGGACGATGGCCAGGATGACGTGCGGGTCGGCGGTCCAGGCGGCGGCGGCGATCGCGTTGGCCAGAAGATTGGCTGCGCCGGTGGTCTCCAGCGCGCCGCCGACCGGGATCATGGCGGCCAAGAGAACGATCACCTGCCAGTCGATCGCCTCGTAGACCTCGCGCACGGAGATGCCGCGCAGGAAGACCAGCAGGACCACGGCGAAGGTCGAGCGCCACGGCCGCCGGCAGGACATTGGTCACGGTCGCGGCGATGGCGGCGGCGAACAGCAGGACCGGCACCAGGCGCGCGCCGCGGCTCCAGCGAGAGGTTGCGATAGGCAAGCGGCAGGCAGCCGAGCGCGCGGACGGTCTCGTTGATCTGGTCCCGGGCGCCCTGCAGCAGCAGCACGTCACCGGCCTGGAAACGCGCGTCGCGCAGCCGGCTCCGGATCGGTGCGCCGGAGCGGGCGATGGCCAGCAGGTTGATGCCGTAGCGCGCCCTGAGCGTGACCAGAGCCGGCGTCCGGCCCTCCAGCCAGGAGCGCGGGGTGACCACCGCCTCGACCACGGCGAGCGCATCCGTGTCGATCGGGCTCTCGCCGTCCTCGGCCTTCAGATCCTTGGCCGCGACCATCTTGAAGCCCTTGGAGACCAGCTCCTCGATCAACTCCGTGTCGCCATGGACGAGCAGAACGTCGCCCTCCTGAAGCTTCGCCCGCGTGCAGGCGTCGGATCACCCGGGTGCGGCCGCGCACGATGCCGTCGAATTGCGGCGGCGTCTCCATCTCCTCGGCGATGTCGTCGATGGTCTTGCCGACCACCTTCGCCCCTTGCGGCACCACGAGTTCGGTCAGGTAGCTGTCGATGTCGAACGGCGCGTCGCCCTCGGCGCGGTTCTGGCCGGAGGATGGGATCAGGCGCCAGCCGACCAGGGTCAGAAACAGGATCCCGACCACGGCCATCGGAATTCCGGTCCAGGCGAAGTCGAAGAGCTGGAAGCCGTGACCGGTCATCTTCTGGTGGTACTGGGCGATGATGACGTTGGGCGGCGTGCCGATCAGGGTGACCAGACCGCCGAGGATGGTGGCGAAGGAGAGCGGCATCAGCACCAGAGAGGCCGAGTACCCGGTGCGCTTCGCCATGGACAGGGCCACGGGCATGAGCAGCGCCAGCGCGCCGACATTGTTCATGAACCCCGACATCGCCCCGCCGAGGGTCGACAACGCCACCAGTTGTGTCAGCCGGGTGGCGGCGAACCGTTCGACCCAGGCGGCGATCAGGTCGACGACCCCGGACCGGGCCAGCGCCGAAGACAGCGCCAACACGGCGGCGACGGTGATCACGGCCGGATGACCGAAGCCGCTGAACACGGTTTCCGACGGCACCAGGCCGAGGGAGAAGGCTGCCATCAGCGCCAGCATGGCGACGGCGTCCACCCGCCAACGCCCCCAGATGAACAGGACGACGACGGCGGCGAGAAGCGACAGTGTGGCGATCTGGTCGACGGTCATCGCATGGTCCGCAACGGGCCCGCTGTGCGGGCGGTGGCAGGAATGTCCCGGCGGTGTTTCCGTTGGGGCATTAATCCTTTCTTTACGGCCTCTTGTTTATCGTAATCGAAGGAAATAAGGGAGTAGCGATCCATGCCCTTCGATGCGCGCCCATCGGCGGAGGCCGATCTGGTCGGTTACATGACCCCGCGTGACGCCGCCGGCCTGACGCCTGTCGGTACCCTGCGCGAACCGGTATTCGCTGCTGTCATCGAGGCGGTCCGTACTCTCACAGAGACGGCGCCGCCGCGCTGAACCGGCTGGTGACCGTTTGCGCCGGACCCCGCGCTGCACGACGGAAGTCCTCCCGAGGCGTCCAGGCTCTGGAACAATAAGATAGAGCAAAGTCACGCACGCTGACGCGATCACGACGTGATCCCGTCACCGAACGATCTGTTCTAGCGAGTCAGCTCCGCCCAACGAAGATCCTGTGTGATCACGCCATTGCCGAACTGTTCGTCGCCGGTTTGGATGGTCTCGAACACCGTGTATCCCATCAGATGATCGGCTTTCGACCCGTCGGCGCCCAACGGGAGAACAACGCGCCGCGCCCTCACGGCTGACCCCCCGGTGGTGGTGTGCTGGGAATGGGAGTAGTAGCCCACCGGTGCGGCGATCACCTGTGCCCATCGTTCCAGGATTCGCTGAGAACTCCGCTCGGTGAACAGGTCGCTGATCCGCGTCCCCTTGAGCGACCGGTTGTAGCGCTGGCTCACCGCCTCGCCGGCCAGCCGATAGACGAAATCGCCGTCCGGCCGCGCTTCGACGACATAGGTGTGGGAGAGCGCCCATGGGATGTCGATCGGATCGATGTCGGCGAAGGCCGGCAGCAGGCGGTCGCCGCGTTTCGACATCCAGTAGTCGACGAAATCCCGCATGCGCACAGGGTCGTCGGGGCCGATGAGACGCTCGATCGGAATCGTTGACACGGCTTCTCTTGGCGGGAAGGCCAAAGCGAAACTCCGGAACAGGGTGATGGGATGCGGGTCGCCGGTTGCGGGTCAGAACATCGTCTCGATCACCCGGTCCGGCGGGGTGTGGCCATCGAGGAAGGTCTTCACGTTGATGATGACCTTGTCGCCCATATCCTGGCGACCTTCGATGGTTGCGCTGCCCATGTGAGGCAGCAGGACCACGTTGTCGAGATCGAGCAGGCCGCTGGTGACCTCCGGCTCGTGCTCGTAGACGTCCAATCCGGCCCCGGCGATCCGCCGCTCGCGCAGCGCTTCCACCAGCGCCTCCTGGTCGACGACTTCGCCGCGGGCGGTGTTGACCACATAGGCGTGGGGCTGCATCAGGGCAAGGCGACGGCGGTTCATGAGGTGATAGGTGGCCGGCGTGTGCGGGCAGTTGAGCGACAGGATGTCCATGCGGCCGACCATCTGGTCGAGATTGTCCCAGTAGGTGGCTTCGAGTTCCGCCTCGATATCCGGATGGACGGGCTTCCGGTTGTGATAGTGCACCGAGAGACCGAAGCCGCGGGCCCGACGGGCGACGGCCTGACCGATCCGGCCCATGCCGACAATTCCGAGCCGCTTGCCGTGAATCCGATGGCCCAGCATCCGGGTCGGGGCCCAGCCGGTCCACTTGCCCGAGGTGATCAGGGCGTTGCCCTCCACCAGTCGCCGGGGGACGGAGAGGATCAGGGCCATCACCATGTCGGCGGTATCCTCGGTCAGGACGCCGGGCGTGTTGGTGACGGTGATGCCCCGGGCCTTGGCCGCCCGCAGGTCGATATGGTCGACGCCGGTTCCGAAGGATGCGATGAGTTTCAGGCGCTCGCCCGCCTGCTCGATCAGGCTGCCGTCGATCCGGTCGGTCACCGTCGGGACAAGCACGTCGCAGTTCTGCATTGCGGCGGCGAGCTGGTCGCGGGTCATCGCTTCGTCGGACAGGTTCAGGGCGGTCGAAAACAGTTCCATCATCCGGGTTTCGACCGGATCGGGAAGCTTTCGCGTGACGACCACGCGCTTCTTCGACTGCGGCATGCTCTCCTCCCGGCGATCGCTCCGGCCGCCAACGCTGCCGGACCCCTCCGCGTTCGGCCGTGGGTTAGCAGGGTCGTGGCGCGCTGTCACCTGCGGCGAGGTCGCCGCTATCATTATCGTTGGTGGTGCCGGACCCGTGTAGCGATGCCGACGACCCCTCACTCATGAACGTATATTGTAGTGCGTGGCCTTAACGTGCGCCATGGATAGCGATATAAGACCGGGGTTCGGCATCCTCCCGCGACCACGGACCCTTATGCGCGCGATTGTTCTGCTTCTCATCGCCCTGTTGGCCGCTCCGGTCGGGGCTGGCGCCCAGTCCGACGGCACGGCCGGCAACTCGTCCGCTAGCCGGTCTGACGGAACGCGGGCGACCCGGGTCTCGGTCGGCAGCGAGACCGGTTTGCCCATTCCACGCTTCGTCACCCTGCGGGCGCGCGAGGTGAACGTGCGGACCGGCCCGGGGGTGCGCTACCCGATCGACTGGGTCTTCCAGCGGCCGAACTTGCCGGTGGAGGTGGTTGCCGAGTTCGATACCTGGCGCAAGATCCGCGATTTCGAGGGCACCGAAGGCTGGGTCCACCAGTCCATGCTGTCCGGGCGGCGGACGGTGATCGTCGTCACGGCCGTCCGCATGCTGCGTCGGGAGCCGGCCGAGAGCGCGCCGCCCATGGCGCGGTTGGAGCCCGGCGTGATCGCCTGGCTGGAGGCCTGCCGATCCGGGTGGTGCGAGGTCGAGGTGGCGGGGATCGACGGGTGGCTGCGCCACGGCGATGTCTGGGGCGTGCGCGCCGACAACTCCGCCGAGGACTAGCCCCGGCGGAGATTCCGCCCCGGCGACACCCTCCGTCGCGACAGGGGCCGGCACCGGTTGCTGTCAGAGTCCGTGATAGCGCCTGAACCAGTCTATGAAGACCGGAATTCCGTCCTCGATTGCGGTCCCCGGCACGTAGCCGAGATCGCGGGTGCTGGCGTCGATATCGGCGAAGGTCTCCAGCACGTCGCCCGGCTGCATCGGCTTCATGTCGAGCACCGCCTTGCGGCCGCAGGCCGTTTCGATCACCCGGATATAGTCGAGCAGGGCGACCGGCTTGTTGTTGCCGAGGTTGTAGACCGCGTTCGGCACGCCGTCGGCACCGGCCGCCGGCGGATGGTCGAGGGCCGCCAGCACGCCGGTGACGATGTCGTCGATGAAGGTGAAGTCGCGGCGCATCTGGCCGTGGTTGAAGACCTGGATCGGCTCGCCGCGCAGAATCCGCTCGGCGAACAGCCAGGGCGACATGTCGGGTCGGCCCCAGGGGCCATAGACGGTGAAGAATCGCAGGCCCGTTGCCGGGATGCCGTACAGGCTCGCATAGCTGTACGTCATCACCTCGTTGGCCTTCTTCGTGGCGCCGTAGAACGACACCGGCCTGTCGACCCGGTGGTCGACCGAGAACGGAATGTCGCGGTTGGCGCCGTAGACACTGGAGGACGAGGCGTAAACGAAGTGCTTGAGGCCGGGACGGGCCCTCGTCGGCTCCATCCGGCCGCGGGCCATCTCCATCATGACCAGGTGGCCGATCAGATTGGCCTGGGCGTAGTCGAACGGCTGCTGGATCGAGTAGCGGACGCCGGCCTGCGCGCCCAGATGCACGATGCGGTCGATCTCAGGGTGACGGGCATCGAAGGCCTGCATCGCGTCGCGGTCGGAGAAGTCGATCCGTTCGAAGACGAACCCGTCGCGTCCCTCGAGTTCCTGCAGCCGCGCGCGCTTCAGGGCGGGATCGTAGTAGGCGTTCATGTTGTCGATACCGACGACGCGCTCGCCCCGGTCGAGGAGCGCGCGAACGGTATGCATACCGATGAAGCCGGCGGCGCCGGTGACGAGCACGGTCATCTGCTTGGCCTCTCCCAGATCAGCACGGTCGATCAGCACGATCCGTCAGCGCGGCCTGATTAGCCGTTTCGGCCGGTCGCGTCGAGATCGGGTCTCGCGCCCCGGCAAGGTGCGCGCAGGGCAATTCAACAAATAGTGAATACGTCTAATGCATCTCGAACTCTCCATCAGGTTTTGGTATTGGATACCCTGGGGATGGAGGGGCAGCTTGATAAATTCGGCAATAGTGGAGGATCGGCTCGGCGCGCCGGGGGATGCCCTGACGCTGATCGCCGGAACCGATAGGTGCGCGGCGTTGCTGGCGATCTGGCGCGAGGCGCGGGTCGATCCGTCGTCGGTCCCGGGCAAGGCCGCCATGGATCCCATCGTGCTGGCCAAGGCGGGCCTTCTTCCCTCGGTCTGGCTGATTGAGTGCGATGAGACCGGCTCCTTTTTCTACCGGCTGATCGGCGAGGGTGTCCGCCGCCATTTTTCAGTGCCGGTTCGCGGCCGCCACCTTCACGAGTTGTACGACGGCGACATGCGGGATCTGATCGTGGCACGGTGCCAAAGGGTGCTGGTCGACGGCGTGATCATGTTCACGTCGGGGGCTGTCTACCGGGACGGTCGGCAGGTCTACTACGCGAAGCGCATCCTTTTGCCGCTCAGCGACAGCGAGGGCCAGCGCCGGTATCTGATCGGCACGGTAGACCAGTCGCAGGTCGATGATTGTCCGGGCCTAGAAGGCAGTCTCCGCTTCGCCAACGATTTCGTCTCGTTCCTCCCGATCGACGCGCTTTAGATCCCGATCCGGCGGTTAAGACTTCCTCGACCGCCGGTGTGTTGCCGCATAGGTCAGCACCCTTTACCTTCGGATCACAGGCTCGCATCCCATATCAGGGACAACACAACCGGACGAGCCGGGAGGCGACAGATGGGTCAGTCCAGCACAGCGCAGACCGATGGGGCGCTCGCGGCTGTAACGCTCGACGACAAGTACACCCTTGATCGGGGACGGATATTCCTGACCGGCGTGCAGGCGCTTGTACGTCTGCCGATGATCCAGCGGCGGATCGATCGGGCGGCCGGCCATGACACGGCGACCTACATTTCCGGCTATCGCGGCTCGCCGCTAGGCGGCTACGACCAGCAGCTCTGGCGCGCCGGGAAGCTCCTGAAGGAACACCGCATCCATTTCCAGCCAGGGGTGAACGAGGAACTGGCGGCGACCTCCGTCTGGGGCATCGCAGCAGCCGGGCCTGTTCCAGGGGGCCACGGCCGACGGCGTGGTCGGTCTGTGGTATGGCAAGGGGCCGGGCGTCGACCGCTCGGGCGACGTGTTCAAGCACGGAAACTTCGCCGGCTCGTCGAAGCTGGGCGGCGTCCTGCTGTTTGCCGGCGACGACCATACCGCCAAGTCCTCCACCGTCCCGCACCAGAGCGAATACGCCTTCGTCGATGCGTCGGTCCCGGTGCTGAATCCGGCCGGCGTCAAGGATACCCTCGATTTCGGCCTGCTCGGCATCGCGCTGAGCCGCGTTCAGCGGCTGCTGGATCGGCTTCAAGACCACCGCCGAGATCATGGACAGCACGTCCTCGGTCAACGCCGATCCGGATTCCGTGTCGAATCGCGATTCCGGCAGATTTCGACATGCCAGCCGGGCGGCCTCAACATCCGTTGGCCGGACGACCTGGACGACCCAGGAGCATCGGCTGCAGCGACTTCAAGCTGCCGGCGGTGCGCGCCTTCGCCGCGGCGAACGCCTTCGACAGCGTTGTCTGGGATACGGACCGGCCGCGGCTGGTCATCGTCACCACCGGCAAATCCTATCTCGACGTGCGACAGGCCCTCGACGATCTCGGCATCGACGCCGACCGTCGCCCGCGATATCGGCCTGCGGCTTTACAAGGTCGGAATGTCCTGGCCGCTGGAGCCGTCCGGCGCCGTCGCCGCGACCGCGGGGGCCGAGAAGGTGCTGGTGGTCGAGGAGAAGCGCTCGCTGATCGAGTGGCAGCTCAAGGAAATCCTCTACGACCAGCCGCATGGCCGCCAGCCTAAGATAGAGGGCAAGAAGACCCTCGACGGCAAACCGCTGTTCCGGGTCAACGGCGAGCTGTTCGCCAACGAGATCGCGCTGGCCATCGCCGACCGTGTCCTGGAGATCGCCGATCTGGACCGGATCAAGGCCCGACGCGCCCTGGTCGAGCAGCGCATGGCCTCGGAGCAGGCCAAGCCGTCGGATTTCGCCCGCACGCCGTACTTCTGCTCCGGCTGCCCGCACAACACCTCGACCAAGGTGCCGGAGGGATCGCGGGCCATGGCCGGAATCGGCTGCCACTTCCTGGCGTCGTGGATGCCGGCGCAGCACCGAGACCTTCACCCAGATGGGCGGAGAGGGCGTTCCGTGGGTTGGGCATGGCGCCGTTCACCGAGACGACGCATATCTTCGCCAATCTCGGCGACGGTACGTTCGACCACTCCGGGCTCGCTCGCGATCCGCGCAGGCCGTCGCCGCCAAGGCGAACATGACCTACAAGATCCTGTTCAACGACGCCGTCGCCATGACCGGCGGACAGCCGTCGGACAGTCAGCTCACCCCCTGGATGATCGCTCGCATGGTCACCGCCGAGGGCGTGCGCACCGGTCGACGTGGTCACCGACGATCCGGACAAGTATCCTTCCGACAGCAGTCTGGCCCGAGGGCGCCCGGGTGCATCACCGCGACGAGCTCGACAGCCTTGCAGCGCGAGCTGCGCGGAGACGCCGGGCGTCACCGGTGCTGATCTACGACCAGACCTGCGCCGCCGAGAAGCGCCGCCGGCGCAAGCGCGGCCTCATGGAGGACCCGCACAAGCGGATCTTCATCAACGAGCGCGGTCTGCGAGGGCTGCGGCGATTGCGGCGTGCAAGTCGAACTGCGTGTCGGTCGCAGCCGGTCGAAACCGAGTTCGGCCGCAAGCGCCAGATCGACCAGTCGACCTGCAACAAGGACTACTCCTGCGTCAAGGGGTTCTGCCCGAGCTTCGTCACCGTGATCGGCGGCAAGGTCCGCAAGCAGCGCCGGCCAAGCGTCGAAGTCGGACACGGCCTTCGCCGGTCTTCGAGGCGCTGCCGGAGCCGACCCTGCCGGGGCTCGACGAACCGTACGGGGTTCTCGTCACCGGCATCGGCGGGACCGGCGTGGTGACCATCGGCGCGCTGATCGGGATGGCGGCCCATCTGGAAGGCAAGGGCGACCAGCATCCTCGACATGACCGGCCTGGCCCAGAAGGGCGGCGCCGGTGATCAGCCACGTCAAGCGTCGCCTCCTCGCCGCAGGCGGTCCACGCGCCGCGCGTCGCCACCGGCTCGGCGGACCTG
Source organism: Thalassobaculum sp. (assembly GCA_048983575.1). Classification (GTDB taxonomy): domain Bacteria; phylum Pseudomonadota; class Alphaproteobacteria; order Thalassobaculales; family Thalassobaculaceae; genus Thalassobaculum. Next base: position 957,949 of record JBLZTD010000001.1, read on the forward strand.
ATGCTGGCCTGCGACATCGCCACCGCCGTCTCCAAGGATGGGCTGAAGGCGATGAGCCGGGAGCGCACCCGTGCCGTGGTCAACACCCAGGAGACCATGACCGGCGCCTTCACCCAGAATCCGGATCTGCAGTTCCCGGCCGAGGCGATGAAGGCGCAGATCCGCGAGATGGCGGGCGACAACTCGGCCGAGTTCGTCGACGCCAACCGGATCGCCACGAAGCTTCTGGGCGACAGCATCGCCTCGAACCTGTTCATGCTGGGCTACGCCTATCAGAAGGGTCTGGTGCCGATCTCGGCCGCGGCGATCGAGCGGGCGATCGAGCTGAACGCCGTTGCCGTCGACTTCAACAAGCAGGCCTTCCTCTGGGGCCGTCGCACCGCCCATGACCGCGACGCGGTGGAGCGCATCGTCGCGCCGAAGACGGAAACGCCGAAGCGCGCGGCGCCGGAAGACCCTGGCGGAGATGGTCGAGCGCCGCGTCAACATCCTCACTGACTATCAGGACGCGGAATACGCTGGTCGCTACAAGGCCCTGGTCGACAAGGTCGAGGCGGCCGAGCAGAAGGTCGTGCCGGGCAGCGACGCCCTGGCGAAGGCGGTCGCCCGTTACGCGTTCAAGCTGATGGCCATCAAGGACGAGTATGAGGTCGCGCGGCTCTACACCGACGGCACGTTCCGCAAGCACCTGAACGACACCTTCGAAGGCGACTTCAAGCTGCAGTTCAACCTGGCGCCGCCGCTCTTCGCCCAGCGTGATCCCGAGACGGGCAGCGCTGAAGAAGGCGGTCTATGGGCCATGGATGCTGAGCGCCTTCGGCCTGCTGGCGAAGTTCAAGGGCCTGCGTGGTGGGACGTTCGACATCTTCGGGCGCACCGAGGAGCGGAAGATGGAGCGGCGCCTGCGTGACGAGTACATCGCCCGCATGGAACGCCTCGCCGAGACCTTGACGCCGGAAACCCATCCGGTCGCGGTCGACCTCGCCCTGGTGCCGGAACAGATCCGCGGCTACGGCCACGTGAAGGAGGCCCATGTCGAGCGGGCCGAGGCGAAGGTGAAGGCGCTGGAGGAACAGCTCCGCAACCCGGAGGCGGCGCGCAAGGCGGCTGAATAGGGGGTCTAAACGACCCCATTCGTCATCCCGGACGGTCCCGGACTCGATCCGGGGGCGGGCCGGGACCGATATGCTGGCGCTATAGGCAGGGTCCCGGCCGACCTCCGGATCAAGTCCGGAGCTCGCCGAGATGACGGTCCTCTGGGGGCGCCGCCTACTGCCCGATCTTTGGGGGCATGCGACCCACCGCCACTACCGTCCTTCTGACGCAAGTCAGGATCAAGACACCGGCGGATCCACCCGCCCCCTTCGATCGTCCGAGCGTTGATCCTGAAACGAGTTCAGGTCGACGGGTACGCTGGATAGTGGGTGGTTCCTGAGCGCTGCCCTCACCCCATCCCGAGCGCGCGCTTGTAGACCTCGAGCAGCGTCTCCTGCTCGTCGCGGTCGTCCTCCTCCATTTTCCGGAGCTTGAGGATCTGGCGCATGATCTTGACGTCGTAGCCGTTCGCCTTGGCCTCGGCGAAGATCTCCCGGATATCGGCCATCAGGTTGGCCTTCTCCTCCTCCAGGTTCTCGATCCGCTGGATGAAGGACTCGAGCTGCCCGGCGTTGATGCCACCGATATAGGGCGAGTCGGCATCGGCCGCGGGAGCCGACGTGCTGGCGCCCGGATTGTTGAGGGCTGAATTGGTCGCGGGCGGATGGCTGCCGGCCGGCGTGGCGTTCTCTGTATCGTAGTCGTCCGACATCGCGGGCTCTCCTTCGGCTGTCGGTTTCAAGCGGCCAGGCGCGGGGCACGTCGCGCGGCGCGGGGCTCGGAAAACGGTGGCGGACCCTACGCGCAGCCCAGTCCGCAATCAAGCTTGACAGTGCGGGAACAAAGAAAGAACATTCCCGGCCTTTGGCAGGAGCGGCCAGGCAACAGGAGGCGGGTATGCTGGCAACAATGATCTCGGATCCGACCGACCCGGTCCGTGCGCTGTGGGAGCGGATGAATCACCGCGATTGGGATGCGGTCGCGCGTCTGCTGGACGGCGGTTTCCAGGCGGTCTGGCCGCAGACCGGCGAGCGGATCGCCAGTCCCGCCAGCTATGTCGGCCTGAACCGGACCTATCCGGGCGACTGGAAGATCACGGTCAGGACCGTCGACGCCACGGCCGAGGGCGCGGTCGCCCGCATCCACATCTCCAATGGCGACGAGGACGTCTATGCGGTCGGCTTCTACCGGGTGATGGGCGGCAAGATCCTGAGCGCGGAGGAATATTTCGCCGATGCCGGCACCCCGCCCTATGATCGCTCGGAGTGGGTGGAGCGGATCTGACGCAGCAGGGCGCTTGCCGTTCGGGGCGGCCCCCGCTACACCGCGCCCCATGAAGGACGGGATCGAAACGCGGCTTTACGTGGACGCCCCGCTGGCGGCGGGAGGGACGGTCGCGCTCGGGCAGGACCAGGCCCACTACCTGAAGAACGTTCTCCGGCTCGGCTCCGGCGAAGGCGTTGCGCTGTTTAACGGACGCGACGGAGAATGGCGGGCGGAGATCGCCGCGGTCGCCAAGAAATCGGCCGATCTCGCCGTCCTCGAACAGACCCGGCCGCAGCGCCCGGAACCGGATGTCTGGCTCGCCTTCGCGCCGATCAAACGGGCGCGCATCGATTTCACCGCCCAGAAGGCGACGGAGCTCGGTGCGTCCCTGCTCTGGCCGGTGATGACCCGCCACACCATGGTGGACCGGGTGAATGTCGAGCGCCTGCGCGCCAACGCCGTCGAGGCGGCGGAGCAGAGCGACCGGCTGACCGTGCCGGAGGTTCGCGAGCCGGTGAAGCTGGACGCGCTGATCGACGCCTGGCCCGCGGACCGCACCCTGGTTCTCGCCGACGAGACCGGCGGGCCGCCGATCGCCGAAGCGCTCGCCCCGTTTCGCGACCGGACCGGGTCGAAGGCCGGATTCCTGATCGGACCGGAAGGGGGCTTTGCCGAACCGGAACTTGACCGGCTTCGGAACCTGCCGTTTGTTACGCCTGTCAGCCTTGGAGCCCGTCTCCTTCGCGCCGACACGGCCGCGCTCGCGGTGCTTGCCGTCTGGCAGGCGCTCGCGGGCGATTGGACCGCTCGCCATGACTGAGAACCGGAGGCCCGATGTCCCGTCCGCCTGAAGATCAGGGTGCGCCCATCATCGACAAGGCGCAGCTGATCGAGTGGTTCTCCTCCGCCGTCACGCCCAAGAGTGACTGGAAGGTCGGGACCGAGCACGAGAAGTTCGCGTTCCGGCTGTCCGACAACCGGCGCCTGCCCTACGAGGGCGAGGACGGGATCGGCGCGATTCTCAAGGGCCTGCAGCGCTTCGGCTGGCAGGGCATCGAGGAGAAGGGCAAGGTCATCGCCCTGACCCAGGGACGCTGCGCCATCACGCTGGAGCCGGGCGGGCAGTTCGAACTCTCAGGCGCGCCGCTCGACAACCTGCACCAGACCTGCGACGAGGTGCACACCCATCTCGCCCAGGTGCGCGAGGTCTGCGACGAGCTCGGCGTCGGCATGCTCGGCCTCGGGTTCGACCCGACCTCGACCCGCGAGGACATCACGTGGATGCCCAAGGGCCGCTACGGGATCATGAGCGCCTACATGCCGAAAAAGGGCTCGCTCGGGCTCGACATGATGAAGCGGACCTGCACCATCCAGGCCAATCTCGATTTCGAGAGCGAGGCCGACATGGTGGAGAAGTACAGGATTTCCCTGGCGCTGCAGCCGATCGCGACGGCGCTGTTCGCCAACTCTCCCTTCACAGAAGGCAAGCTGAACGGCTTCAAGTCGTTCCGCAGCCATGTCTGGACCGATACCGACCCGGACCGTTGCGGCATGTTGCCCTTCGTGTTCGAGGAGGGTTTCGGCTTCGAGCGCTATGTCGATTACCTGCTCGACGTGCCGATGTACTTCGTCTACCGCGACGGCGAGTACATCGACGTGTCCGGCAAGAGCTTCCGCGATTTCATCGACGGCAAGCTGCCGGAGGTCGCCGGGCATCAGGCCTCCATGGGCGACTGGTCGGACCACAACACCACCGTGTTCCAGGAAGTGCGTCTCAAGAAGTACATCGAGATGCGCGGCGCCGACGGTGGTCCGTGGGGTCGGATCTGCGCGCTGCCGGCGCTCTGGGTGGGGCTGCTCTACGACGCGGGCGTTCAGGACCAGGCCTGGCAGCTCTGCCGCGACTGGACGGTCGCCGAGCAGGAGGATCTGCGCAACGCGGTTCCGCGCGAGGGCCTCGCCGCCAAGTTCCGCGGCCGTTCCCTGAACGACTGGGCGCGCGACGTCGTCGATCTCGCCCGCGAAGGCCTCAGGCGCCGGGCCCGTCTCGATTTCCAGGGGCAGGACGAGACGATGTTCCTCAAGCCGCTCGACGAGATCGTCGCCACCGGCCGGACCCAGGCGGACGATCTCATCGAGGCCTACGAGACCCGATGGAACGGCAGCGTCGAGCCGGTCTTCAAGGAACTGCGCTACTAGAGCAGATCGTTCGCTGACGGGATCACTGCGTGATCGCGTCGCCGTCCCCGAACCCGCCGAACTCCGAACCCGCCGACTCCGAGTGTTTCTAGCGGCGCCAGGCGTCGATCAGCGGGCCTGACACGCCGAACAGCGGGTCGGTCTCGGGCGGCGGCACGGCGGCGATTCGGTCCGCCACGCCGTCGCGCGGATCGTCCTCCCGCTTCAGATCGGGGTTCTCCTGACCCGCCGGATAGCAGCCGCACACCAGGAAGTCGCCGCTGGAGGCCAGGCATTTGTGCCCGGTGCCCGCCGGCAGGACCAGAGCGTCACCGCGTCGGATGGTGATCCGGTCTCCGCCGGCACCGCCGAGCAGCAGCTCCGCCTCACCGGCGACGCAGATCAGCGCCTCGTGCGCGTTGGAATGGTAGTGGTGATACGGGAACACGCCATAGAGCCAGGCGCCGCCCCAGCCGTTGCGTCGCACGGTGGCCTGCACGTCGGACGCCGAAACGCCGTCGGCCACGGCACCGGCCACGACCACCACCGGCAGATCCGGATGGTTGGGCGCCGCCGGGTCGGGGGCGAAGAACAGTGTGGTAACGGACGGGGTGCCGCCGGTCATGCTTCCTTCCTTTCCGGCGCCGCCTAATCCGGCGAGACGACCGGGTGCTCGTGATCGTGCGTGTATCCGCCGGTATAGGCCGCCAGATAGGGCATCGAGAACGCCACCGCGATGCTGACGGCGAGGCCGATCGCCGCCTTGGCGATGTCCCGTCCGGCGGTGCCGGTCGCCTCGCGCAGGGTGCTGACCTTTAGCATCAGCACCAGGCCGAGTTCGCGGCCCGCCAGCAGCCCGAGGAACACCCAGGTGGTGCTCATCGGCACGTTCGACAGCTCCTTGAAGAAGATCAGGATCAGCGCGTAGGCGAAATCGATCAGGGTGGCCGATCGGATGTCCTGGGTGTTGGTCTTGGACGTGACGATCCCCTGGATCGCGCCGCCCCGGCGGTAGAACAGATAGGCGTGCAGCGCCAGCATCACCACGAGCGAGAAGACGAGCATCGACATGTCGAGCTGGCGCGGCAGATAGGCGAAGATATTGGCGAGGTCCTGCACCAGCCACTGGCTCCACAGGAACCCGGTTGAGATCCATTGCAACGCCACCCAGTACCGCGCGGGCTCGCGGTCGCGGGTCGCCAGGATGCGGGCGTAGAACAGTTTGCTGATCGTCAGATAGACAACGAGCCCGACGCCGAACGCGAGCAGATAGCCGATCACCGATTTGAGCAGCATGGCCGGGAGTGCCGTGGCCGCGAAGGAGGTCAGGATCAGGAACGTGGTGCTGACCGGAATGCCGAAACGGGTGAGGATCAGCACGATGAACGGCGGCAGCACCAAGGCCCAGGTGAAGAGGTCGGGAATCGGGAACTTCTCCAGCCGGCCGTAGGAGATGTCGCCGTCATAGGCGATCCAGCCATAGAAGAAGACGGCGGTCAGGATGGCGCTGGCGAACAGCCACAGCACCCACCACGGGCGGTGACTGTTGGAGCTGAGAAAGGTGCCGAGCGTCTGAATTGCGTCGTTGGCGACCACCGAATAGGCGGCAAGCAAGAAGCCAAGCATCATCAGCAGATGGTGCGCGTCGAATTCCATGTGGCCCCCGCCATCACGATTTGTCGGACGGCGAGTATGGGCGCCGGACACCGCGCCCGCCACCCCATTGCCGCACCTTGACCCCCGTCGGTCCCGGTGCTCGACTGCGGCAAAATACCGACACAAGCAAACCGACCGGAGGGAATGGAATGGCGCGCAAGCGGTACGAGGATCTGCGCAGTGCGCGTTGGTACGGGGCGGCCGACCTCAGGGCTTTCGGTCACCGCTCACGGACCCTGCAGATGGGCTACAGCCGCGAGGACTGGAACGGCAAGCCGGTCATCGCCATCGTCAACACCTGGTCCGAGATCAACCCCTGCCACACTCATTTCCGCCAGCGCGCCGAAGAGGTGAAACGCGGCGTCTGGCAGGCCGGGGGCTTCCCGGTCGAACTGCCGGCGATCTCCCTGTCGGAGCCGTTCCAGAAGCCGACGACGATGCTCTACCGCAACCTGCTGGCGATGGAGACCGAAGAGCTGCTGCGCTCCTATCCGGCCGACGGGGCGGTCCTGATGGGCGGCTGCGACAAGACCACCCCGGCGCTGCTGATGGGCGCGGCCAGCATGAACATTCCGTCGATCTTCGTGCCGGCGGGTCCGATGCTGCGCGGCAACTGGCACGGCAAGACGCTCGGCTCCGGCTCCGATACCTGGAAGTACTGGGCGGAGCTCAAGGTCGGCAACATCACCGAACGCGACTGGGAGGAGATCGAGGAGGGCATCGCCCGCTCGCCGGGCACCTGCATGACCATGGGCACGGCGGCGACGATGATGAGCGCGGTGGAGGCGCTCGGCATGTCGCTGCCGGGGTCGAGCGCGATTCCGGCACCCGATTCGAACCACAGCCGCATGGCGAGCCTGTCCGGGCGCCGCATCGTGGACATGGTGTGGGAGGATCTGAAACCGTCCGACGTGATGACCGAGGGAGCGTTCGAGAACGCCATCTCGACCGTCATGGCCATGGGCGGGTCGACCAACTCGATCGTCCACCTGATCGCCATGGCCGGCCGTCTCGGCCTGCCGATCGATCTCGACCGGTTCGACGCGATATCCCGGCGCGTGCCATGGCTGGCCGACATCCGGCCGTCGGGCCGGTGGCTGATGGAGGACTTCTACTACGCCGGCGGCCTGCCGGCGCTGCTGGTCGAGCTGAAGGACCTACTGCACACCGACGCGGTCACCGTGTCCGGAAAGACCCTGGGCGAGGACATCGCCGGCGCCGACGTGCATAACGAGGAGGTCATCCGCCGCCGGGCCAATCCGCTGGGCGAGCAGGGCGGCCTGGTCGTCCTGCGCGGCAACCTGGCGCCGAACGGGGCGGTGATCAAGCAGACCGCCATGGATCCGAAGTTCATGACCCATCGCGGTCCGGCGGTGGTCTTCGCCGACTACAACGACATGGCGGCCCGGCTCGACGATCCGGATCTGGACGTGACGCCGGACAGCGTGATCGTGCTCAAGCATGCCGGACCCCAGGGCGGGCCGGGCATGCCGGAATGGGGCATGCTGCCGATCCCGAAGAAGATCCTGCAGATGGGGATCCGCGACATGGTGCGGATCTCCGACGCCCGCATGTCGGGGACCAGCTACGGCACCTGCGTGCTGCACGTGGCACCCGAGAGCTGGGTCGGCGGCCCGCTGGCCTTCGTGCAGGACGGCGACATGATCGAGCTCGACGTCGACGGAAGGCGCCTGCACCTGGATGTATCGGAGGAGGAACTGGCCGCCCGCCGCGCCGCCTGGACTCCGCCGAAGCGCAAGTTCGAACGCGGCTTCGGCGCGATCTACGCCGACCACATCACCCAGGCCGACAAGGGCTGCGACTTCGACGTGCTGATGGGCACGATGGCGACGCCGGAGCCGGAGATTCACTGAGGCGATCCAATTTCAGTTCTTACGGCTTTGACGTTTTCAAGAGCCAAATCCGATCATAATGAATCACTGATTGACGCAACATGGTCGGTGAACTTGTCTCTAAAACAATAAGATAGCGTGGATTCACGCGGGCCGATGCGATCATGAAGTGATCCCATCTCCGCACGATCTGCTCTGGGAGGCGAAGAACTCGTTGGCGGGCGTGAGGCGAATGCCTTCCCCTGGAGCTTTCGTTGCGACCAATCTGGCCCCAAACACTGGATGGCGGGGCACCGGACGCTGCCGTGACGTCACCCGGAACTCGATTGCGGTGCGATCTCGAGTGATCGTTTCCATGCGTTGTGTTCTGTGCGGAACCAGCTCGTTAAACAGGAGGACATCGCCGGGGTTGAGCTCCGGGCTGGCACGTCGCGCCGGTACACTGCCAAAGAAGGTTTCGATTCCCGCGTCGTCGAGCGTTCGGCCGCCATCCACTATTGGCAGGGAATTCCATCTCTGGCTGACTTCTGAAAGTCGGTATTGTCCCTTGGGAATATAGAAGTCGAGGCCGGGGCGATCTTTACCGACCGGGTCCACAGGTACCCAGAATACCGCGAAGTCCCCGCCGAAGCCGACGAAATTGGCATCCAGATGCCAGTCCACATGGGTCGTACGCTCGGTTGCCAGATGGCGGCGGATCGTACAGAAGGGCGTAAGAAGCACCGGCGGGTTGCCGTAACGAGCTTCGAACTCCCCATCTAGTCCGCTATCCCAGAACCAACTGATAAGATCGAACGCAGAATTGTACTCCGGCGACCCGGGGGCTGCTTCAAGGAGTGGGCGCCCCACCGTTGCCTTGCCGTTCAAGCCGCCTTGAGCCAGTTCGAAGGAGTTGATCGCCTCCCTGAGACGTTCGACCAAGTCAGTGCTGAGCTTCTGGCGCAGCAAGTCGCACTTCATTCTTCTGACCTTTCGCTCTGCCTCTTGTCATGCCGTGTCTGCGAGACCCCTTGGAGGGGCCTATGGTTATCTCGCCCCGCTACTGCTTCGGAAATCACGCCTAGCGCCGGACCGTTGCTGTGGAACACGCATCGCTTCACAGTCGGTGTTTCAGATCGATACCACTACAGGAGCGCACTCGCATGACCAATCCCAAAGTCGCCCTCGTTACCGCGGCCGGCTCCGGCATGGGCGCGGCGATCGCCCGCAAGCTGGCGGCCGAGGGATACGCCGTCGCCATCAACTCCTCTTCCGGAAAGGCCGACGCCCTGGCCGAGGAGCTCGGTGGGATCGCGGTGACCGGATCCAATCTGGAGCCGGACGTGCTGAAGGCGCTGGTCGATGCGGCCATGGACCGGTGGGGCCGGATCGACGCGGTGGTGAACTCCGCCGGGCACGGACCGAAGGGTCCGGTGCTGGACCTCACCGACGCCGACTGGCATCTCGGCCTCGACGTCTACCTGATGAACGTGATCCGCATGACCCGCCTGGTCGTGCCGATCATGGAGAAGCAGTTCGAGGCGGACGGACGCGGCGGCACCATCGTCAACATCTCCACCTATGCCGCCTTCGAACCGGAGGCCGCTTTCCCGACATCCGGCGTGTTCCGCGCCGGGCTCGCCGCCTTCACCAAACTGGTGACCGACAAGTACGCGCCGAGCGGCATCCGCATGAACAACATCCTGCCGGGCTTCGTCGACAGCCGGCCGGAGAAGCCCGAGTTCCGCGCCCGGATCCCCATGGGCCGTTACGGTCGGGCCGAGGAGATCGCCGACGTAGCGGCCTTTCTGGTCTCCGACGCGTCGTCCTACATCACCGGCCAGAATTTGAGGGTCGACGGCGGCATCACGCGCAGCGTGTGAGTTTTGCCGCAACGATGGCTGGTAGCCGGATGCCCTGACCACCCGTTAGACTGCGGGAAAAAGGGAAAACCGGAGGATACCGCCATGACCGCTGCCGCCAGCCACGAGGCCCCCACCTACGATACGATCGAGGTCGAACCGCTCGGCGGCGCCATCGGCGCCGTCATCCGGGGGGTCGATCTCGGCGCGCCGCTCTCCAATGCGCAGGCGGCCGAGGTGCACGCCGCCTTTCTCGCCAACTCCGTCGTGTTCTTCCGGGACCAGGATCTCGACGATCCCGAGCGGCAGAAGCGCGCGGCCCGCGTGTTCGGCGAACCCGTGGCCATCCCCTTCGTCAAGTCGCTGGAGGGCCATCCGGAGATCATCGACATCGTCAAGGAGCCGGAGGATGCCGGGAAGTACAACTTCGGCGGTAACTGGCACACCGACACCAGCTTCCTCGAGACCCCGGCCATGGGCTCGCTGCTCTACGCCCTCGACGTGCCGCCGCGCGGCGGCGACACGCTGTTCGCCGATCTTTACGCCGCCTACGACACCCTGTCGGACGGGTTCAAGCAGACGTTGGAGGGGCTGGTCGGTCTTCACAGCGGCACGCGCTCCTATGGCAGCCAGTCGAAGTTCCAGGGCGGCAGGAACGCCTCCGTCTCCATGTCGATCGACGCCAATGAGGACGGCGACCGGCTGATCGAGCATCCGGTCGTGCGAACCCATCCTGAAACCGGGCGCAGAGGCCTGTTCGTCAACCCGAACTATACGATCCGGTTCAAGGGCTGGAGCGAGGCGGAGTCGAAGCCGCTGCTCGACTATCTCTATGCCCACGCGATCCGGGACGAGTTCGTGTGCCGGTTCCGCTGGGAGCGCGGGTCCGTCGCGGTCTGGGACAACCGGTGCCTGATGCACCGGGCGGTGAACGACTACGAAGGCCACCGCCGCCATGTCCGGCGTGTGACCCTGAAAGGCGACCGGCCGCATTGAGGCGATTAACGGCCGACGGGAGTGGGATCGATGAAGCTTGAAGGTTCGTGCCACTGCGGCCGGGTGCGGTTCAGCCTGGAGAGCGCGCATCCCTATCCCTTCAACCTCTGCTATTGCTCGATCTGCCGAAAAACCGCGGGCGGAGGCGGTTTCGCCATAAACCTCGGCGGCGAGGCGGACACCCTCCGGGTCGAGGGCGAGCAGCATGTGACGGTCTACCATGTGGAAGAGCCCGGCGGTCAGAGCCCGCTCGGCCGGCATTTCTGCTCGTGCTGCGGCAGCATGCTCTGGGCCTGGGACAGCCGCTGGCCCGCACTTGTTCACCCGTTCGCTTCGGCGGTCGATACGCCGCTCCCGGTGCCGCCAGACCGGGTCCACCTGATGCTGGCGTCGAAAGCGCCCTGGGTCGAGCCGGCCGTGGGGCCTGAAGATCGGTGCTTCGACCAATATCCCGACGACTCGATCGCAGAATGGCATGCGCGGCGGGGGCTTGTGTCCTAGAGGGCCGACGCGTTTGGAGAGGAGTCCCGGAGCAACCAATCCTTAACCGTACACTCGCTACTGTCTCCGAGCAGACGGCACCGGGGGTGCCGTCAGACCGCATTGGGAGGTCGAGAATGGCCGACCCCGCCTTGGAGGGGAAAGGGGGGACCGGTCCGGGATTCGGCGTGTCGCAAGACACGCTGGATACGGAAAGGGTCCGTTATCTGTACAGGTCTCCGGCCTCGGTGCTGGCAAGCACCTTTGCCGCGGTCGTGCTCGCCTATATCGGCGCGGACGCCGTCGATCCCTATATCGCCGCCGGGTGGCTCGCCTGTGTGGTGGCCGTGGCGACGCTTCGGGTCTACGCCTGGTTCGCGGCCCGCGGCCGTCGGATCACGAGCCTGAATTTCAGCCGATGGCTGCTGTATTTCGAACTCGGGGTGCTGATGTCGGCCCTGCTGTGGTCGGCGCCGGCGGTCCTGCTGGTGGTTTCAGAGCCGCCGCTGGACGCCATTGCCCTGTACACGGCGACGGTTGGCGCGCTGGCCGCGGGCGCGGTTTTCTCTTTTGCCATCTGGTGGCGCATTTTTCTGATCTATCTGGTCGTCGTGGTCGGCCCGGCCATCGTCGGTTTGTTGCTCTCAGACCAGGTCATCGCACGCACCATCGGGATCGCCGCCATTCCCTATATCGGCGCGGTCGTCGTCTGGGGGCGGGTGGTCGCCCGGATGCTGGTCGACGGGATTGCCTTGCGGCTCGAGAACTACGTGCTGGCGAGCGATCTGGCGATGGCACGGGACCACGCACGGGAAATCGATCGGACCCGGCACGAGGGATTCGCGAGCCTGAGTCATGAGCTGCGCACGCCGCTGAACGCGATCATCGGCTTCGGCCAGGCGATCGAAGCGGAACTGTGGGGACCGATCGGCAATCGGCGCTATGTCGAGTATGCCAGCAACATCGTCCATGCCGGCGAGCATCTGGACAACCTCATCGGGCAGGCGATGGACCTGTCGCGCATCGAGAGCGGGCGCATTTCCCTCGAGGAGCAGGATGTGGCCATCAGCGCGCTGGCCTCGGACTGCGAGGCCCTGATCGCCGCGCGGGCGAAGAGCCAGGGGCTGACCCTCACCGTCGAGATCGAGGACGGACTGCCGCTCCTGCGCTGCGACCCGTCCAAGATCCGGCAGATCGTCATCAACCTGCTGTCCAACGCCGTGAAGTTCACGCCGGCCGGCGGGCGGATCATGCTCTCCATCCGACGCAGCTCGAATGGCGAACTCGACGTCGCGGTCAGCGATACCGGTTTCGGCATCTCGCGGGAGGAGCTGAAGCGGGTGATGGAGCCCTTCGTGCGCGGCGACCACGCCCAGGTCAGGGCGTCGGAGGGGCTCGGCCTCGGCCTTGCCCTGTCGCGGACCCTTGCCGAACTGCACGGCGGATCTCTGTCGCTGACCAGTACGACCGGCGAAGGCACCACCGCGCATCTCTATCTCCCCAAGGCGCGCCTGCGCGAATAAGTCTGCGCGAATAAATCTGCCCGAATTCCGGGCACGGCCGATGCGCTCCTACCCGAGATCGGTCAGGGGCCGATACCGCAAGTTTATCCGCTGCAATCCTCGCATCACACCTTGCCTCCCTTCCTGACAGATGCAACTTTGCATCCGGACGGCCGCGCGAAGACGGCCGGTGAGAACGAGATCAGATGGAGGAACCTCAATGAAACGTCTCGCACGTGCGGCTATCGTTGCCGCTCCGATTCTGGCCCTCGGCGCCTCCGGCGCGAGCGCCGACCAGTTCCTGCGCATGGTGTCCGGCCCGTCCGGCGGATCCTGGTATCCGCTCGGCGCCAAGATCATGCAGGTGGTCCAGGACAACATCGACGGTGTGGCCACGTCGAACACCTCCGGCGGCGGCATCTCCAACGTCAAGGCGGTCGGCGGTGGCGATGCCGAGATCGGCTGGACCTATGCCCACACCGCCGCGAACGGCTTCAACGGCACCGGCAAGTTCGACAAGCCGGTGAAGGACATCGCCTATTTCGCCACGCTCTATCCGTCGACGTTCCAGGTCGCGGTGCCGCGTGACAGCGACATCATGTCGATCGAGGACATGAAGGGCGCCAACATCTCGCCGGGCAAGACCGGTTGGACCGGCACCGCCTTCGCGGAGTTGATCATTCAGGCCTACGGCTTCAACTTCAACGACATCAAGAACAACGGCGGCACCGTCCATCACGTGGACTACACCGAGTCCGTCGCTCTCATGAAGGACGGCCATATCGACGTGTTCATGGCCGCGACCTCCATGCCGCAAGCGTCGTTCATCGAGCTGAATCACAGCCCGGGTCTGCGTTTCATCGGCGTTCCGGAGCCCAAGCTGACGGAGATCATCAACGCCAACCCCGGCTACATCCGCGGTGCGATCACCCCGGCCGCCTATGAGGGCGTCGAGGCTGAAATCCCGACTCTCGGGATCGTCACCAGCATGATCGTGAACAAGGATCTGCCGGACGACCTCGTCTACAACATGATGTCCGTGTTCTGGGACAACCATGCGGCCTTCGTCGAGGTCAAGAAGACCTGGAACGGCGTCAGCCTCGAGAACGCGCTGAACGGCGCGTCGGTGCCGGTGCATCCGGGCGCGGCCCGCTACTACGAGGAAAAGGGCGTGCGTCCGGCGAGCTGATCGTCGACCCGCGCTGACTTCCGCGGGCGCCGGGCTTTCCGGCGCCCGCCCCTCGTTCCGCTACCCGCATACAGACAGCCTGGACGGCCGAGATGAGCCAGACGGAAAACGCCCTCGACTACGGCGAGGTGAAGGAACTGACGTTCCTGGAGCGCCTGCTCGTGCAGAAGCGCTGGACCCTGCCCTGGACGATCACCTTCATCTGCGTCGTGATCGCCGTGGCGCTCTCCTTCTTCCACCTCTACGTCGCCGTCTTCGGCACGCCGGAGGGACGGTCGTTCCGGACCACCCATCTCACGGTGATGATGGTCCTGGCCCTGCTCATCCAGCCGCTGTTCCGCCGCACCCATTTCGAGGCCATCGACAGTCCCCTGAAGGCGCTGGGTTTTGCCATCGACCTGGTTCTGGTCGGCGCGGTCATCCTGGTCCATGTCTGGACCATGTGGGACATCGACGCCTTCCAGCTTCGCCTCGGCTCGAAGGAGGAGGGCGACCTGATCGTCGGCACGATCTGCATCGCGCTCGTTCTGGAGGCGACGCGGCGTACGGTCGGGATCGCCATGGTGTGCGTGACCGGGTTCTTCATCGTCCACGCGCTCTACGCCCACAAGTTCTTCGGCTTCTTCTACGGCCCGCCGACGCGCCCGGCGAAATACATCGACACGATGTTCATGAGCACGGACGGCATCTTCGGAATCCCCCTGCATGTCGCCGCCACCTACATCGTCCTGTTCATCATCTTCGGCGGTCTGCTGATCCGCTCGGGCGCCGGCAAGTTCTTCATCGACCTCGCGGTGGCGCTCACCGGCCACCGGGTCGGCGGTCCGGCCAAGGCGGCGACCGTCGCCTCGGGTTTCATGGGCACCGTCTCGGGCTCGGCGGTCGCCAACGTTGTGACGACCGGCTCGTTCACCATCCCGCTGATGAAGAATCTCGGCTACCGCGCGAAATTCGCCGCCGCGGTGGAAGCCTGCGCCTCGTCGGGCGGTCAGATCACGCCGCCGATCATGGGCGCGGCCGCCTTCATCATCGCCGAGAACCTGGCGCTTCCTTACGTCTACGTCATCCTGGCGGCGCTGATTCCGGCCATCCTCTATTTCGCCACCATCTACTTCATGGTGCATTTCGAGGCGGAGAAGACCGGGATCGAACGGATCTCCAAGGACCGGCTGCCGAAGGCGCTCGAGGTCCTCAAGGACGGCTGGCATCTGCTGCTCGCGCTCGGCGTGCTGATCTTCTTCCTGGTCAGCGGCTACACCCCGATGATGTCCGCCTTCTGGGAAATCCTGGCCCTGATCGGGCTCAGTTTCATCAATCCGCATACCCGGATGAGTTCGGCCGACATCCTGGCCGCGTTCGAGAGCGGGATCCGCTCGACCGTCGCGGTGACCGTCGCCTGCGCCTGCGCCGGGATCATCATCGGCTCGGTCTTCGTGTCCGGGCTCGGGCTCAAGTTCACCCAGTCGGTCATCGACCTGTCCGGCGGCAACCTGCTGATCCTGCTCTCGCTGACGGCGGTGGCGGCGATCGTGCTGGGCATGGGCATGACGACCACGGCGGTCTACATCACCGTCTCGGCGCTGATCGTGCCGTCTTTGGAGAAGCTGGATGTGCTGCCCATGGCCGCGCATCTCTTCGCCTTCTATTTCGGCGTGGTCTCGACCATCACGCCGCCGGTGGCGCTCGCGGCCTTCGCCGGGGCGGCGATCGCCAAGACCCCGCCTATGGCCACGGCGGTCGAATCCGCCAGGGTCGGTATCGCGAAGTATCTCGTCCCCTTCGCCTTCGTCTACAACCCGTCTCTCCTGTTCGACGGATCGATCGGCTGGACGGTGTATTCGACCCTGGCTGCCGTGGCCGGGCTCTGGTTCCTGTCGGCGTCGCTTGAATCCTGGCTGCACGGGCCGCTGAAGGGCTTCCTGAGGCTCGCCATGTTCGCGGCGGCCGTGCTGTCCCTGATGCCCCCGACCATCGACATTCTCGGGGTCCCCGGTATCGTCCTGTCGCTTGCCGGCCTCGGCATCGGCGTGGCGATCACCGTCCTGCGCCGCCGTTCTCCGGCGCCCCGCATCGCCGTCGCCCCCGGGCAACGAAGCGCCGGTGAGAGAGGAGGCGCCCATGGCTGACATTTTCCTCGGCAAGGCCTGGCATTGGGGCCTGCTCGTCGTCGCGTTCGTCGCCCTCGCGGTGGTCGGCGTGAACTACATGCACACTTATGCATTCAATACATTCGTCACGATTTGCCTGGGCATCGGTCTGGTGGTGGTCTCGGCCGTGGTGCTGACCCACAAGCACGGCGATCGGGTCACGCGGGACCAGATCGAGATGCCGGAGGACTGACGCGACTCACAAGATACGGCCATGGGGACGCGTGACTTGCCGCCCCCCGGCGCTTATACCCGAAGGCTTTGACCAAGGACGGTCTGGCCGCGCTCATGCGCTTTGCTCTCTTGCTCTTTCTCGCTCTCGGCCTTGCCATGGGCGGACTCCGTCCGTCCGTCGCCCAGCAGGACGCGCCTGTCCAAGGGCCGGCGCAGTCCCCGGACCGGCAAGCCGGCGACTCGCCCGCCGATGAATCTGCCGGAATTGCCTACGAGGTCTCGATCGAGGGGCTGGAGGGCACGGACGACCTGCGATCGCTGATCGAGGAGAGCTCTGGCCTCAGGAACCGTGTCGACGATCCGCCTGTCTCGCGGTCGGCGCTCACGCGCCGGGCCCGGGAGGACGAGGAGACGTTCGTCACCATCGCCCGGTCGCGCGGATATTATGACGCCGTGTTCGTTCACCGGATCGACGCCCCCGCCGCGCCGGGCGGTCCGGTGCGGGTCCTGCTCTACGGCGACCCGGGGCCGGTCTACACCTTCGACGGCGTCTCGATCCGCATGGCCGACGACGCGGCGGACGGGGCCGCCGTCGGTCTCACCGTAACCCGGGACGCGCTCGGCCTGCCCCGAGGCGAACCCGCCCGGTCGGACAAGGTGGTCACGGCGGAAAGCACGCTGATCCGCCTGTTGCAGGAACAGGCATTTCCGCTGGCCGAACTCGCGGACCGCACGGCGACGGTCAACCGCGACACCAAGACCATGGATGTGGCGTTCCGCGTCGCGCCGGGGCCCAAGGCGCGCTACGGACCGGTGACCGTGACGGGCAACGAGACGATCGAGCGCGACTACATCGTCCGCCGGCTGCCCTGGGTCTATGGCGATTTCGTCGATATCCGGACGATCGACAAGGGCCGCAAAGCGCTGGCCAGTACCGGCCTGTTCGACAGCGCCGCCATCACATTCGCCGAAGGGGTCGGGCCGGACGGCCTGCTGCCGATCACCGTCACCGTCCGGGAGCACGCGCCGCGCAGCATCGGTGCGGGTGTCAGTCTTTCCACGTCGGAAGGGCTCGGGAGTTGGGCGCACTGGGAGCACCGGAACCTGTTCGGCGGGGCGGAGAAGCTGCGGTTCGAGGTGGGGTACGGCGAGGTCGAGAGCAGTCTGACCGGCGCGTTCACCGTGCCCGACGTGCTCGTCACCGACCAGAATTTCACCGTCGAGACCGGCTATACGGAACAGCGGACCGACGGCTATGACAGCGAGAGCTACCGGGTGATCGGCCGGTTCGACCGCCGTCTCTCCCAGATCCTGTCGGTCGACTACGGACTCAGCCTCGAACGGTCCCATATCGAGGACGACGGACGGGAGCGGCGGTTCACCCTGGTTGGCATCCCGCTTGGCGCGACCATCGACACCTCCGACAACCTGCTCAACCCGACCTCGGGCAGCCGGACCCGCCTGCGCTTCACGCCGTACCTGGAGAGCCTCGGGTCGACCCTGTCCTTCTATTCGACCATGCTGCGCCACGCCCATTACCTGCCCCTCGATGACGACGGCGATCTGGTGCTCGCGGCGCGGGCGGGGATCGGCTCGATCGTCGGCGCCTCCACCGCGAATTTTCCGGCCGACAAGCGGTTCTACGCCGGCGGTTCGGGCTCGGTGCGCGGGTACGCCCTGCAGAGCGTCGGACCGCTGGACAGCGCCGACGAACCGACCGGCGGCAGCGCGCTTCTGGATTTCGCCATGGAGCTGCGCTGGCGGGCCTTCGGCGATTTCGGCATCGTGCCGTTCATCGATGCGGGCCAGGTCTACGACCAGGAACTGCCGAGCCTGGACGAAGACCTGCAATGGGCGGCCGGCCTCGGCCTGCGGTACTTCACCGCGATCGGCCCGATCCGCGCCGACCTCGCCTTCCCGCTCAACCCGCGGGACAGCGACGAGGTCTTCCAGGTGTATTTCAGCCTCGGCCAGGCGTTCTGAACGATGCTGCGGCGCGCCCTCTACATCCTCCTCGGCCTGATCGCGGTGCTTGCGGTCGCGGTGCTCGGCGTGTTCTCGGTCGCCAATTCCGACTGGGGCCGGGCCCGGATCATCGCTCTGGTCGAGGATGCGACCGCCAATGGGCCGATATCGCTGCGGATCGGCGCGATCGACGGCCCCCTGCCGGGCCGGGTCGACCTGCGCGACGTGGTCGCCTCCGACGCAGAGGGCCCGTTCGCCCGCGCCGGGCTGCTTGTTCTGGACTGGCGGGTGCTGGATCTGCTGACCGGCCGGGTGTCGGTCGACACGCTCGCGCTGTCGAACGCGCGCCTCGACCGTCTGCCCATCCTGCCCGAGACACCGGAACAGCCGGAACCGGCGGACCCGGAACCGCTATCCCTGACGTTCGAGAGCCCGGCGATCGAGATCGCCCTGGACCGTCTCTCCGTGGACGGTCTCTCCCTGGGCGAGGCGGTGGCCGGCGAGGCGATGACGGTTTCCGCCGATCTCTCCGCCGCCCTGACGGCCGGCGAGGCGCGGGCCCGGGGATGGATCGAGGCGGCGCGGGAGTTGGGGCCGCCTGCCCGGGCGGAGATCGATGCGGCGCTGGTCCCCTCCAGCGGCGTTCTGCGGGCCGAGCTCAGCCTGCGCGAGCCCGAGAACGGGCTGGTCGCCGGCCTGCTGGAGGTCGAAGGCCGACCGGCGCTGGATCTGTCGCTCACCGGCGAGGGCAGTCTGGCGGGCTGGCGGGGGGCGCTGGCGGGGGGCTTCGGACCGGACGCGCGGGTCGACCTCGATCTGGTTCTGGCCTCGGGTGCCGAGGGCCACCGTCTCGCGGTGGCGGGCTCGGTCGCCGCCGCCCGTCTGGCGCCGCCGGAGCTGCGCCCACTGCTCGCCGAGCCGGCAACGGTCGATCTCGCCGTCCTGGCCCGTCCCGACGGCAGTGTCGGGATTTAGACCTTGAAGGTCTCCCTCCCCGACGCGATTCTCACGGCGTCGGGCGAGGTCGATGCCGACGGGATGCCGGTGGCGGCCGGAATTGATCTGTCCGTGCCGGAGCTTGCCGCCTTCGCCGAGCTGGCCGGAACGGATCTGGCCGGCGCGGCGACGATCACCGCCCGCCTGGACGGGCAGGGCCGACGGCTGGTTCTGCGGATGGAGGGCGCGCCGTCGGCGGCGGGCATTGCGTTGGACGATCTTGGGCTGACCCTGACGGCCGAGGCGGACAGCGCTTTGGCAAGTCTGCCGGAACAGGTGCGCTTCGCCCTGGAGGGGGGACTGGCGACTCCGGCGGTCGAGGGGCTCGATACCGCGGATCTCCTGGGGCCGCGTCTGGCGCTGTCGGCCGCCGGGTCGGTGGCGCCGGAAACGGGCGAAGCGACGGTCGACCGGATCGCGCTCGACAGTGCCGCCATCCGGGCCGAGGGAGCTGTCGGCCTCACCGGCGGCAATCGCCTGACGCCGACGCTGACGATCTCGGCCGCCGATCTCGGCCGGTTCAGCGATGTCGCCGGCCTGGATCTTTCTGGCGGCGTGGAACTGATCGTCGACGGAACCGCGGATCTCGACCCGCTGGACGTGTCGCTGACGTTGGCGCTGACCGGCTCGGAGCTTGGCCTCGGCGATCCGGCTCTCGGCGATCCGGCTGTCGGCGATCTCGTGGGAACGTCACCGGCGCTGATCGGCGGTATCGCCCTCGGCCCCGACGACCGGCTGCATCTCGTCGATTTGACCCTGGACGCGGGCGCGCTTCAGGCGGGCGGTGACGCCAGTCTCGATCTCGGCTCCGGCGCGATCGACGGCCGCATCGACCTCGCCGCGCCCGATCTGTCGGTGCTGAGCGCGATCGCCGGGACCGACCTGGCCGGCGCCGCGGCGGTGGCGGTCGCCCTCGGCGGCACCCTGGAATTGCCGGCCGCTTCGGCGTCCTGGCGGATCGTGCGGCTCGCCGTCGCCGGCACGGAGGTCGAGGAGACCACCGGTTCGGTCACGGCCGCCGGCCTGCCGGATACGCCGTCCGGCGCCATCCGCGCGAAGGCCAGCCTGCGCGGGGAGCCGGTCGACCTCGCCGTCGACTATGCGCTGGCCGGCGGCGTGCTGACCCTTCGCGCGCTCTCCCTCGACGGACTGGGAGCCGAGATCACCGGAGACGTCGCGGTGGACCTGGAGACGGTGCTGGCGCGGGGCGATCTCGCCATTGCCGCTCCCGACCTCGCACCGATCGGTTCCGCCCTCGACCTGCCGCTCGCCGCCGGGAGCCTGCGTGGTGCGGTGCGCGTGACCGACACGGATGGACAGGGCGCCAGCATCAGCCTCGATCTGACCGGCCTCGCCCTCGATGACGGCACGGAGGTGGAGCGCGCCTATCTGGAAGCCTCCCTGGCCGACGTCACCGGCGCCGTGGGTGGACGGCTGGATCTCTGGACCACCAACGCCGAATCCGGCGGTCTGGCGCTCAAGGCCGCGACGCTCGGCGCCGATATGCGGGGCGGTGTGGCAGACCTGACCTTGAATGCGGAAGGCGATGCGGGCGTGCCGGTTGTTCTGGCCGTCGCGGCGACCGTGCCGCTCGATCCGGCGGAAGGCCCGATCACCGTCCGGCGGCTGGACGCGGATCTGGGCGATGTGGCGGTCCGGCAGCGGGGACCGATGCGGGTCGCCCTCCAGCCCGCGGCACGGATCGACGGGATCGATCTGGCCGTCGACGACGGTCGGGTGAGCGGGCATGTCGGGCTCGACACGGTGGATCTGGACATCGCCATTGCGATCCGCGATCTGCCGGCGGCGCTGGCCCGGCTGGCGGACCCGACCCTGGAGCTGGAGGGTCGGATCGACGGCGATATTGCCGTCAGCGGTCCCATCGGAAACCCGACGGCCGATTTCGCGCTCTCCACGGCCGGCATTCGTACGCTGGAGCCGGATCTCGCAGATCTGCCGCCGCTGGTGGCGGATCTTGTGCTGGGGCTGTCGGATCGCAAAGCCACGGCCCGGGTCGCCGCCTCGATCGGCGATGGGGCGACGGCGCGCTTCGCGGCCGATATCGACGGCAGCGCCGGCCCCGCGGGATCGCCGCCGGTCTTCGAGCCGTCGGCGCCGCTCGACGCACAGTTGGACGCGGATATGGATCTCGCCCGGGTCTCGGCGTTCCTGCCCCTCGACCTCGTGGCACTGGCCGGCAATGCCCGGGCGCGGGTGACTGCCGGCGGGACGGTCGGCAGTCTCGAGCTCGCCGGTGCGGTAACGGTGGATCAGGGAGAGGTCGACGTGCCGTCGGCGGGTCTCTATCTCCGCGACCTGACCGTGCGGGCGGAAGGTGAAGGCCGCAAACTCGTGATCCGACGGTTCGACGCCCGGGCCGCCGGCGGCGGAACCCTCTCCGTTTCCGGCAGCCTCTCGGCCGATCCCGATGCCGGCTTCCCGGCCGAGATGACAGTGACGGCGGACCGGTTCAACGCGTCGGACATGGATCTCGCCACCGTCTCGGTCGATGCGGACCTGAAGGTGAGCGGGGCGCTGCCCGAGTATCTGCTGGCCGGCAAGGTCACGGTGCTGCCGACGGAGATTCGCATTCCGGATACCCTGCCGCCCAGCGTCAGCGAAATCGATGTGATCGAGATCCGCGACGGCAAGGTCGTCGAGACCCCCGAGCAGAGGGCACGGCGGGAGAAGGAAGAACGGCAGGCGGAAGCGGCCGGCGCGCCCCTGCGGCTGGATGTCGAAATCGACATTCCGGGTCAGGTCTTCGTACGGGGCCGGGGGCTCGACAGCGAGCTGGTCGGGCAATCTCGTGGTCACCGGGCCGGCCGACGACCCCCGGGTCGACGGAGAGATATCGGTGCGCCGCGGCGTCCTCGATGCTGTCGGCAACAATTTCGATTTCGAGCGCGGACGGATCATCTTCAACGAAGGCCCTCCGGACAACCCGGCCCTGGACATGCGTCTGGTCGCCGATCTGCCGGACATCACCGCGGCGATCGCGGTCGGCGGCCGGGCCAACGACCCCGACATCAGCCTGGAGAGCGATCCGGCGATGCCGGAGGAGGAGATCCTGTCCCGGATCCTGTTCGGCTCCAGCCAGGCCGAACTCACGCCGATTCAGGCGCTCAAGCTGGCGCGGTCCGCCGCGATCCTGTCCGGCAGCTTCGGCTCCGGTCCGGGCATCACGTCACAGATTCGCGAGACCCTGGGCGTGGACACGATCGACGTGGATACGAGCACCAACGACGACGGATCGGTCGGCGCGTCGCTTTCGGTCGGCAAGTACATCGCCCCTGGCGTGTTCCTGAAGCTGCAGCAGGGCCTCTCAGGCGCCTCCAGCCGGGCGGTCGTGGAGGTCGAGGTGACCGACAACATCTCGGTCGAGACCGATGTGGGCGCGGATTCCCAAAGCCGGGTTGGCGTCACCTACGAGCTCGACTATTGAGAGCTTCCGCCAGACCGCCGGCCCGTCTGCCGGCCCGTCTGCCGGCGCCGAAGCCGACGATGATCCAGGGAACCAGTATGACCGAGTTCGAATTCGATCCGAGCACGCCGCAGAGCTTCACCTTCTGGACGCAGGAGCGGCTGCGCGCCGGCGATCTCGACATCGTCGGGCATGTGAACAACAACGCCATCGGCGTGTTCCTGGAGAACGGCCGCGTGCGGATGTTCATGGCCGCCGGCGAGAACCTCTACAGCGCGGCGGCGGAGGGCGGGTCGCCCGAAACGACCTGGGTGGTCCGCCGCCTCGAGATCGACTTCGTGCGCGAGATCCGGTTTCCCGGGATCGCCTGGACGGGGACCCGGGTGACCCGGTTCGGAAACACATCCTGCCGGGTGGAGCAGGGGATTTTCGTCGATGGCACGTGCCGCGTTACAGCGGTGGCGACAGCGGTATGCTTCGACCCGCGCGGCCGGAAATCGGTGCCGATCTCCGACTCCCTGCGCTCGAACCTTATCGCCGCCTGCGAGTTGGACGGGGACGGTCCCGTCCCGATCTAGCTGTTCGGGGCTGTGCCTTTGCAGCCCCGGCGCCGCTGCGAACCGGGCGCCGTCAATGCTTGAGGGGTACCATCGAAACGGTCGCGCTCGGATGCGTATGCATGTAGCGGAGCACGGCGACCTCGTCGTCCATGATCCGTGTTTCGGCGCCGTCGCTCACTCGGAACAGGAAACCGGGACGCAGCCCGGGCAGGTCTGCGCACGCCTGCGCCCGTGAGGCGCCGACATGGGCGCCCTTGAACAGGGCAAGTTCGCCTTCGTATGCGACGCCGTCATGCAGGAAAAGATGCCGCGCCATGATCGCTCTCCATCGTTCTGAAATCGAGATATGCGCACGTCGTGCGGTTTTTTCAAGCAAGAAAACGCACGGCGTGCGCATTTTATATTGGCTGCAGCCTTAACTAACGGTTAAATGCGCCGCAACTGATCGCGAGGGGATGCGTGGCCAAGTCGTCGACCGACTCGACCGTCATGAAGCCGGTGGATTTCAAGCGGTGGCGGAAATCCCTGAAGCTGTCGCAGAAGGAAGCCGCGGAGGCGCTGGGCCTGAAGCGCCGGGTCGTCCAGTACTACGAGAAGGGCGAACGCGACGGCGAGAAGGTGCAGATTCCGAAGTACATCCGGCTGGCCTGCTCCGCCCTGGCGTCAGGGGTCACCGACTATGACGGCCCGGCGCGGGACAAGGATCAGGCGGGCGGACCGGCCGCGGGACAGCCGTCGGAGGAAGCGGCGCCGGACGCTCAGTCGACCAGGGACTGATAGGCGAGCACCCGCAGCTCGCGGCGCAGCGGCCAGGCGGAAGACGGCGTGAGCTGGGTGAAGAACACCGCGGAAATTTCCTCCGCCCGGTCGATCCAGAATCCGGTGCTGGCCACCCCGCCCCAGGCGAACTCGCCCGGACTCCCCGGGATCTGGGCGGCGGCGGTGTCCAGCAGGACCGAACCGCCGAGCCCGAAGCCGATGCCGACCATCGGCATTTCCGAGAAGCTGGACTGACCCATGGACGCGATATCGCCGGGCAGGTGGTTCGACATCATCAGATCCACGGTCTTGCGGCCGAGGACGCGGGCCGAGCCGAACGTGCCGCCGCGCCGCATCATCTCCATGAAGCGCAGATAATCGGGCAGCGTCCCGGTCAGCCCGCCGCCGCCGGACTCCATGGCCTGTTTGCCGACGAATTTTGAGCCCGCCGCCTCCTCACCCCGCTTCATGCCCTGGCCGGTTTTCTCGTAGCAGGGCACGAACCGGGCGACCTTCTCCTCCGGCACGCCGAATGACGTGTCGATCATGCCGAGCGGCTCGAAGATCCGCTCCCGCAGTACCTCACCGAGCGGTTTGCCCGCGACCGCCTCGACCAGCCGGCCGAGCACGTCGATGGCGATCGAGTAGGTCCATTGGCTGCCGGGTTCGAAGAGCAGCGGGACGGCGGCGGCGCGCTTCGTCACCTCGCCAACGGTCTCCTTGCCGGGGAAGTAGTTGACGTTGTTCTTGCGATAGACGGCGCCGATCGGGCCCGGATCGAAGAAGCCATAGGTCAGGCCGGCCGTATGCGTCATGAGCTGGCGGATGGTGATCGGTCCCTCGGCCGGGCGGGTCACCATGCCGTCGCCCTCACCGGAGACATAGACCCGCGGCTCGGCGAATTCCGGCAGGAAGCGCGAGATCGGATCCTCGAGCTGGAACCGGGCCTCCTCGTAATAGGTCATGGCTGCTGCCGTGACGATCGGTTTGGTCATCGAATAGATGCGGGCGATATGGTCCACCGTCGGCGCCTGCCGGGCTTCGGGGTCGGTATGGCCGCGGGCGTCCAGATAGGCGATCTCGCCTCCCCGCAGGATGGCCGTCATCGCGTAGGGCAGCTTGCCGGCATCGACATAGCGCGCCATCCAGTCGCCGATCCGCGAGAGCCGGCCGGCGTCGAAACCCAGGGCGCGCGGATTGTCGGTCTGGTCGGCGAAGGCGGCGAGGCTCTGGTGCTCGGCGAAGTCGGTCATGTCGGTCCCTCCGATGCTCTTGGGGACCGAGAGTAGGCAGTGATCCTCAGCCCGTATAGAGCCAGATCAGCAGGCCGCCGCCGAGCAGGATGCGATAGATGACGAAGGGCATGAAGCTGGCACGCCTGAGCCATCCCATCATCAGGACGATGGACACCAGGGCGGCGACGAAGGCGAGGCCGCCGGCGATCAGCGCGTCGGCGGTGAGCTGCACGTCGCCCACCTCGTAGAGATCCAGACCGATCAGCACGCCGGCGGCGAGGATCGTCGGAATGCCCATGAGCATCGAGAACCGCGCCGCCTCCTGACGCTCGTAGCCGAGCGCCCGGGCCGCGGTCATGGTGATGCCGGAGCGGCTGGTGCCGGGAATCAGCGCCAGGACCTGGGCGATGCCGATGGTGAGCGCTTCGCCGTAGCGCATGTGCTCGATGCGCCGGATGGTCATGCCCATCCGGTCGGCGATGCCGAGCAGGATGCCGAAGCCGAGGGTGGCCCAGGCGACGATCTCGGGCGAGCGCGGCATGCCGCCGAAATAGCGCGACAGGACGTAACCGGCGCCGACCACCGGAATGGTCGCCAGCACGATCTGCAGGGCGAGGCGGAAGCCCGGATCCCGGCGGCCGCGCAGGCCCCGGAGCGTGCCGAGGGTCATGCGGGCGAGGTCGCGCCAGAGATAGAGGCAGACGGCGAGCAGTGTGCCGACATGGACCGCGACGTCGATGACCAGCCCCTGGTCCGCCTCGCCGGTCAGGGCCGGGATGAGGACCAGGTGGCCCGACGAACTGATCGGGAGGAATTCCGTGATCCCCTGCACCACGGCGATGAGGATCAGATGTTCGATGGACACGCGCACCCCCGCTGTTCGATTGCGCGGAGCGGACAATATAAGATTTGTCGGTGAGGTGCAGGCGGCAAAAAAGTCTCATTTCGGAACAAAATATTGAACTGCTCAACCGGAGCGCCGCGCTATGGGCGCTTCCGAGGCGGATGGCGGGCTCGAGGACAGATCTCTTTAGGTCCAAAACGGACCTAAATTTTCGATTCCTCCTTTTTTCATTCCTGATGACCGTGTATAGAACCCGCCCGCCCCACGACTGGCGGGTGCCGGAGGCCGATAGACACCGACAAGACCGGCGTCCCGGGCCGCCGGCCTGAAAGAGGGAGACGAGGCCATGACCACCGACCGGATGCTGAAGTTCGTTGGAACCGAAAAGCGGATGCCGGCGAAGCGTGCCGCGGACGACCGCCGCAGCGATTTCGGAGAGATCTACGCCGAGTTCGACCCGGCCGGGGCCGCCGAGCAGGCCGGACGCTGCTCCCAATGCGGCGTGCCGTACTGCCAGGTCCATTGCCCGCTGCAGAACAACATCCCCGACTGGCTGATGCTGACCGCCGAAGGGCGCCTGGAGGAGGCCTACGAAATCTCCTCGGCGACCAACAACTTCCCGGAGATCTGCGGCCGGATCTGCCCACAGGACCGTCTCTGCGAGGGCAACTGCGTCATCGAGAAGGGGTTTCAGTCGGTCACGATCGGCTCGGTCGAGAAGTACATTACCGAGACGGCGTTCGAGAACGGCTGGGTCAAGCCGGTCAGGCCGGTGCGCGAGCGCGACGAGTCGATCGGAATCATCGGCGGCGGGCCGGGCGGTCTGGCGGCGGCTGAACAGCTTCGCAAGCGCGGCTATCAGGTCCATGTCTACGACCGCTACGACCGCATGGGCGGCCTGATGATCTACGGCATCCCGAACTTCAAGCTGGAGAAGGAGGTCGTCGAGCGCCGCACCGCGCTCCTGGCGGACGGCGGCGTGACCTATCACGCCAACACGGAGATCGGCCGCGACGTCACCCTGGACGAGCTGCGCGAGCGGCACAGCGCCGTGCTGATCGCCACCGGCGTGTACAAGGCGCGCGACATCCAGTGCCCGGGCGTCGGCCTCGGCAACATCTATCCGGCGCTGGACTACCTGACCGCCTCGAACCGCAAGGGCCTGGGCGATGCGGTGCCGGAATTCGACGACGGCACCCTCGACGCCAAGGGCAAGAAGGTCGTGGTGATCGGCGGCGGCGACACCGCCATGGACTGCGTGCGTACGGCGATCCGCCAGGGGGCTGAGACGGTCACCTGCGTCTATCGCCGGGACAAGACCAACATGCCGGGCTCCCAGCGCGAGGTCGCCAATGCCGAGGAGGAGGGTGTCATGTTCGAGTGGCTCGCCGCGCCCGAGGCATTCGTGGGAGACGGCGCGGTCGACGGCGTGCGCTGTCAGCGCATCCATCTCGGCGTGCCCGACGCGACCGGCCGGCAGACGCCGCAGGTGATCGAGGGATCGAGCTTCACCATCGAATGCGACATGGCCATCAAGGCATTGGGCTTCGATCCCGAGGATCTGCCGACCCTGTTCGGCGCCGACGACCTGAAGGTTTCGCGCTGGGGCACGATCGGCATCGACTTCAAGACCATGATGACGAGCCTCGACGGGGTGTTCGCCGCCGGCGACATCGTGCGCGGCGCCTCGCTGGTCGTCTGGGCGGTGCGGGACGGCCGCGACGCGGCGGACCGGATTCACGACTACCTTGCCGCCAAGGCGGACACGGCCCGTTCGGCCGCCTGAGCATTCTCCTGACCCCGTTTGCTGACCCGAGGAGGCCAGACATGTCGGACACGCCGATCCTGAACGGTGAGACTTTCGTGCGCGAGTGGCGGGAGAACGCGGCCACCCTGCAGGCCGCCCATGCCTACGATCCGGCGCTGGAGCACGAGTCCTGCGGCGTCGGCTTCGTCGCCGCCATCGACGGCGTGCCGCGCCGCGGGGTGGTCACCGCGGCCATCCAGGCGCTGAAGGCGGTCTGGCACCGGGGCGCCGTCGACGCCGACGGCAAGACCGGCGACGGTGCGGGAATCCATATCGAGATTCCGGCAGGACTTCTTCCGCGAAGAGGTGGCGAATACCGGCCACAAGCTGCTCGACGGACGGATCGGCGTCGGCATGGTGTTCCTGCCGCGCACGGACCTCGCCGCCCAGGAACGCTGCCGGATCATCGTCGAATCCGAGATCCTGAAGACCGGATGCTTCATCTATGGCTGGCGGCAGGTGCCGGTCGACATCTCGGTGATCGGCGAGAAGGCCAACGCCACCCGGCCCGAGATCGAACAGATCATGTTCTCCGCTCCGCCGGAGCACGATCGACGAGCAGATCGAGCGCGACCTCTATGTCATCCGCCGCCGGATCGAGAAGGCGGCGCTGGCCGAGCACATCACCGACTTCTACATCTGCTCGATGTCCTGCCGGTCGATCATCTACAAGGGCATGTTCCTGGCCGAGCAGCTGTCGATCAGTTCTATCCCGATCTGACCGACGAGCGGTTCGTCTCGCAACTTCGCCGTCTATCACCAGCGCTATTCGACCAACACCTTCCCGACCTGGAAGCTGGCCCAGCCGTTCCGCGTGCTGGCCCACAACGGCGAGATCAACACGGTCAAGGGCAACGTCAACTGGATGGCGAGCCACGAGACCCGCATGGCGCATCCGACCTTCGGAGAGATGATCGAGGACATCAAGCCGGTGGTCCAGGCCGGCTCCTCCGACAGCGCGGCGCTCGATGCGACCTTCGAGCTGATGGTCCGGTCCGGCCGCGAACTGCCCGATGGTCAAGACCATGTGCATCCCCGAGGCCTGGACCGAAGAGGACGACCTTCCGCAGTACCTGGCGCGACCTCTACGCCTATGCCAACGCGGTGATGGAGCCGTGGGACGGCCCGGCGGCGATCGCCGCCTATGGCGGGCGCTGGGTGCTCGGCCGGCATGGACCGCAACGGGTTGCGGCCGCTCCGCTACTCGGTGACCGACGACGGTCTGCTGATCGGCGGATCCGAGACCGGCATGGTGCGGATCGACGAGGCGAAGCTGATCGAGAAGGGCCGGCTCGATCCGGGCCAGATGATCGGAGTCGACCTGGTCGAGGGCAAGCTCTACCACGACGCCGAACTGAAGAACCTGCTCGCCTCCAGCCGCCCGTTCGGCGACTGGATCAAGGAAAGCACGAAGATCGACAAGCTGATCCGGGCCGAGCACGAGGAGAAGCCCGCCTTCGCCAAGGACGAGCTCCGCCGCCGGCAGGTGGTGGCCGGCTGGACGCTCGAGGACATGGAACTGCTGCTGCAGCCGATGGCCGAAGGCGGCAAGGAAGCGGTCGGTTCCATGGGCGACGACACGCCGCTCGCCGTGCTGTCCGACAAGTATCGCGGCCTGCACCACTTCTTCCGGCAGAATTTCAGCCAGGTCACCAACCCGCCGATCGACAGCCTGCGCGAGCGCCGGGTGATGACCCTGCGCACCCGTCTCGGCAATCTCGGGAACATCCTCGACGAGGACAGCGAGCCAGTGCGACCACCTGCTGCTCGAGCAGCCCGGTGCTGACCAATGCCGAGTTCCATGCCATGCGCGACTACATGGCGGAGACGGCGGCGGAGATCGACTGCACCTTCGACGCCGACGGCGGACCGCACGCGCTGGAGACGGCGCTGAACCGGATCCGGCGGGAGGCGGAGGACGCGGTGCGCGGCGGCTGCACCCACGTGATCCTGTCCGACATGGCGGCGTCGCCCGAGCGCTGCGGCATGCCGATGATCCTGGCGACCGGCGCGGTTCACAGCCATCTGGTGCGCCAGCAGCTCCGGACCTTCACCTCGATCAACGTGCGCTGCGGCGAGTGTCTCGACGTGCATTACTTCGCCGTCCTGATCGGCGTCGGCGGCGACCACGGTCAACCCGTACCTGGCCCAGGAGGCGATCGCCGACCGCCAGGCGCGCGGCCTGTTCGCCGACCGCTCGCTGGAGGACTGCCTCGCCAACTACAAGAAGGCGATCCAGGACGGCCTGCTGAAGATCATGTCCAAGATGGGCATCTCGGTGCTGTCGTCCTATCGCGGCGGCTACAACTTCGAGGCCGTCGGCCTGTCCCGCGCGCTGGTCGAGCAGTATTTCCCGGGCATGTCCTCGCGGATTTCCGGTCATGGGCCTGAACGGCATCCAGTCGCAAGGTGCTGGCCATGCATCACCGGGCCTATCGACGAGGCCGTGGTCGCCGCTGCCGGTCGGCGGGCTCTACCGCTATCGCCGCAGCGGCGAGCGCCACGCCTTCGAACGGCGACATGATGCACACCCTGCCAGCGCGCCGTGGAAACCGACAGCTACCACCTCTACAAGCGCTATGCGAACTCGGTCTACGACGAGCGCGCCGATCAACCTGCGCGACCTGCTCGGCTTCAAGCAGGGCCGCGAGGCGGTGCCGCTGGACGAGGTCGAGTCGATCACCGACATCCGCAAGCGGCTCGATCGCGCCGGGCATCTCGCTTGGGGCGCTCAGCCCGGAGGCGCACGAGACCCTGTCCATCGCCATGAACCGCATCGGCGCCAAGTCGGACTGCGGCGAGGGCGGCGAGGATCCCGCGCGGTTCCGGCCGCGTCCGAACGGCGACAACCCGAGCTCGCGCGATCAAGCAGGTCGCCTCCGGCCGGTTCGGCGTCACGGCGGAGTACCTGAACAACTGCCGCGAGATCGAGATCAAGGTGGCCCAGGGCGCGAAGCCCGGCGAAGGCGGCCAGCTTCCGGGCATCAAGGTGAACAGCCGTGATCGCCCGCCTGCGCCACTCGACCCCCGGCGTGACCCTGATCTCGCCGCCGCCGCACCACGACATCTACTCGATCGAGGATCTGGCCCAGCTCATCTACGACCTCAAGCAGATCAACCCCGACGCCCGGGTCTGCGTGAAGCTCGTCGCCTCGCACCGGCATCGGGACCATCGCCGCCGGCGTCGCCAAGGCGCACGCCGACACGATCCTGATCTCCGGCCATGGCGGCGGCACCGGTGCCAGCCCGCAGACCTCGATCAAGTATGCCGGCATGCCCTGGGAGATGGGGCTGTCGGAGGTGCACCAGGTGCTCACCCTGAACCGCCTGCGGCACAAGGTGACGCTGCGGACCGACGGCGGCATCAAGACCGGCCGCGACGTGGTGATCGCGGCGATGCTGGGTGCCGAGGAATTCGGCATCGGCACCGCGTCCCTGGTCGCCATGGGCTGCATCATGGTGCGCCAGTGCCACTCCAACACCTGCCCGGTCGGCGTCTGCACCCAGGACGAGGGCCTGCGCGACCAAGTTCGAGGGCACGCCGGAGAAGGTGGTCAACCTGTTCACCTTCGTCGCCGAGGAGGTGCGCGAGATCCTGGCGAGCCTCGGCATGCGCTCACCTGAGCGAGGTCGTCGGCCGGTCCGACCTGCTGGCCCAGGTCAGCCGCGGCGATCCGTCACCTCGACGATCTGGATCTCAACCCGCTCCTGGTGCGCGCCGATACCGGCGGCCTGCCGTCGCACAACACGGTCGAGACCCGCAACGAGGTGCCCGACACCCTCGACGCGCAGCATGATCAAGGACGCTGAAGCCGGCGATCGCAGGGCGGCGAGAAGATGCAGCTCACCTACAACATCGCGCAACACCCAGCGGGCCATCGGCACCAAGCTGAGCTCTGTCCATGGTCGCGCAAGTACGGCATGTCCGGCCTGCAGCCCGGCCACATCACCGTGCGCCTGCGCGGCATCGGCGGGCCAGTCGCTCGGTGCCTTTGCGGTGCAGGGGCTGAAGCTCGAGGTGTTCGGCGACGCCAACGACTACGTGGGCAAGGGCCTGTCCGGCGGCATCATCACGGTTCGGCCGATGATGGCGGCGGCCTTCGCCTCGAACGAGAACACCATCATCGGCAACACCGTTCTGTACGGGGCGACGGCGGGCAAGCTGTTCGCCGCCGGCCAGGCGGGCGAGCGGTTCTGCGTGCGGAACTCCGGTGCCGACGCGGTGGTCGAGGGCTGCGGCTCCAACGGCTGCGAGTACATGACCGGCGGGACCACGGTGATCCTCGGCAGCGGTCGGCCACAATTTCGCGGCCGGCATGACCGGCGGCATGGCCTTCGTCTACGACGCCGACGGCACCTTCGAGCAGATGGTGAACCCCGAGACGGTGATCTATCAGCGGGTCGAGACCGACTACTGGGAGACCCTGCTGCGCCGGATGGTGTCCGAACACGTCCGCGAGACCCAGTCCCGTTTCGCCGAGCGGCTACTGATCGACTGGCGGCACGAGAGGGCGAACTTCTGGCAGGTGGTGCCGAAGGAGATGATCAACCGTCTGTCCCAGCCGATCAGCAACGCCACGCGGGAACGCCGGGCCTGACCGCCTGTTCCGGTCCCGCTCCACCCTATCCGTCATCCCGGCGGCTCCCCGGATCTAATCCGGGGGCCGGCCGGGACCGTGCCGCTTGCGCCGCCCTGTGCTCGGTCCTGACTTGCGTCGGGACGACGGCACTATTCTATCCAGCGCTCCACCGTCATCCCGATGCAAATCAGGATCAAGCCGCCAACGCCAGACGCTGCCGGGCAAGTGCTCGGTCCCGGCCCATCCCCGGGTCGAGCCCGGGGTTGTCCGGGATGACGATGGGCGAAAGGATGCGGCAGCTTGCGCCCCCGCCGCCCCGCCCGCTAAACCTGCATCACAGGTAGCAGGAGAGATGAGATGCGGGTCGTTTTGGCCGAGGATTACAGCGTGCACGCGCCGAGCGGGTTCATCACCCGGGGCAACAGGGTGGCGAACCCGGAGGTGCCGGAGCGCGCGGCGATCCTGCGTCGGGCGGTCGAGGCCGGCGACCATGAGGTGATCGCACCGGAGGATTTCGGTCTCGGCCCGATCGCGGCCGTCCATGCCGGCGACTATCTCGACTTCCTCGCCACCGCCTGGGACAGGTGGTCGGAACTGCCGGATCACGCCCCGGAGATCCTGCCGAACGTGCATCCGGGCCGGAACATGGACATCCATCCGACCCATATCGTCGGTCTCGCCGGCCACTATCAGGCGGACACCGCCTGTCCGATCGGCCCCGGTACGTGGTCGGGCGCGGTCGCGTCGGCCCAGATCGCCCTGACCGCCGCCGATGCGATGTGGCGCGACGGCCGCCCGACCTACGCCTTGTGCCGTCCGCCGGGGCACCACGCCTATGGCGACCAGGCCGGCGGCTTCTGCTTCCTGAACAACTCGGCCATCGCCGCCCAGCACCTGCGCGACCGGGGGGCCGCCAAGGTGGCGATCCTCGATGTCGACGTGCATCACGGCAACGGCACCCAGGGCATCTTCTACCGCCGGGCCGACGTGCTGACCGTCTCGATCCACGGCGATCCCCACGACTACTATCCGTTCTTCACCGGCTATGGGGACGAGATCGGGGCCGGACCGGGGCGCGGAGCCAATCTGAACCTGCCGCTGCCGCGCGGGACCGGGGACGACGCCTATCTGGAGACCCTGGAGCGGGCGATGGCGGCGATCGACGATTTCGGCGCCGACGCGCTGGTGATCGCGCTCGGTCTGGACGCATCTGAGAAGGACCCGCTGGCCTTTCTCGGGGTGACCACCGACGGCTTCGGCCGGATCGGCGCCCGGCTCGGCCAGGGCGACCGGAGGACGGTGATCGTGCAGGAGGGCGGCTATATCTCCGACATCCTGGGTGACAATCTGGCGGCGGTTCTCGGCGGTTTTGACGGCGCGCGCGGGTAGGGGGTCAGGAGATCGGGGCCGGCTGGATCTCGCGCAGCAGCTTGCGGCGGATCTGACCGATATAGTCCTCGTAGTCGGTCGCCCGGATCAGGAATGCCCCGAACCCGCCGATCAGGCTGTCCTCGAAATAGTCGCCCAGTCCCGGCACCTGGTTCTCGATGGCGAGCGCGTTGATCGTGATCCCCCGCTCCAGAACCAGTTCGCGGGCGACCGAGAGGGCCGCGCCCTGGTTGTTGTAGCCGTCGCCGGACAGGTCGATCACCTGCCGCGTGCCCTCGAAGGCGTTGGTGTCGAACATGCCGGCGGCGAACAGGATGGACGAGGAGAGCGAGGTCGCGCCGGTCACCACCATGCGGGGCGCCTGGCTGATCTCGTCGGCGAAGGCTCGGGCGTCCTCTTCCGATCGGATCATCGTCCAGGGGATTGAGATCGCCTGGCGCTCGGCGCTCGACCATTCGATCAGCGTGACGGCGATGGCACCGATCGGCCCGGCGGCGATGGCGTCGGCCAGTTCCGGGTCCTCGAAGGCGAGCGTCAGCCCCTGGAGCTGCAGATTGAACTCGGTGTAGTCGACACTGGCCGAACTGTCGACGGCCAGGACCAGTTCCAGATCGACCGGTTCGGCGGCGTCGAGACGGCCGATCGGCAGCAGCATCAACAGTGTCAATATCGGCAAGAACCGACCGAGCGCAGACAGTCGGGTGCGCATGCGGCTTACCGCTCCCGGCGGTTGGTGGCGGCGAGAACCAGGTCGGCCGGCGGCCCGCTCCCCGTCGGAGCGCTGATGTTCAGTGTGCGGATCTCGCGGATCAGCTTGCGGCGGATGGCCCGGGGATAGTCCTCGTAGTCGTTGGCGACCTCGACGAACGCGGCGGTGCCGCCGATCACCCGATCTTCGAAATAGTAGTTCAGGGTCGGGTGCTCGTTGACGATGGCCAGCCCGTTGATGGTCACGCCCTGGCTGACGACGGTGCGCCGCACCATCTCGACCTGTGGCCCCTGGTTGTTCCGCCCGTCGCCCGACAGGTCGATCACCCGCCGGCTCGCTTCGTACGGGCTGGACAGCAGCAGCGCGTTCGCGAAGCTCAGCGCGCCGGCGATCGATGTGGCCCCCGTCGGAATCCGGCGCTCGAGCGCGGCGATCCGATCCGCCATCGCCAGCGCGCCGTCCCTGCCATCCACGAGGCTCCAGTCGATTCCGACCGACTGGTCGGCGTGACCGGCCCATTCCACGACGGTCACCCCGATCCGCTTGAAAGGGCCGCTCTCGATCGCCTCGATCACCTGGGGATCTCGGAACGCCTGGGCGAGGCCGTCGCGCTGCAGCGCGAACTCGGTCTGGTCGACACTGGCCGAACTGTCGACCGCGAGCACCAGGGCAAGGTCGACGGGCACCTGCGCCCGCGCGTCCGATCCTGCCCCGATCGGCGCCGCCAGGATCCCCATGGCGAGGAGACTTGCCTTCAGGCCCGCGTTCCTGGTCACGCGCAGGATCGCAGCCGCCGATCGGGGAAAGAGGAAGGACGCTCTCATGAAGGAAAGACTTGCATCCGATTGTGGCCAAATCCAGTGCCGCGCGGCGTCTTCGAACCCTTGACCGGCGGAATGCACGTGGCAAACTTCATTGGTATACGAATGAATTGCCGAAGCGATCGACTGGAGGCTTTGTGACCCGCTATCTGCGTCCGAGCGATCTGGACGAGGCCCTCGGCATTCTGTCGGACGGCCGCTGGACCGTCCTCGCCGGCGGCACCGATCACTACCCCGCGCGTGCCGTCCGCGATCCCGAGGAGGACATCCTCGACGTCACCGCCCTGCCTGACCTGCGGGGGATCGAGCGGACCGGTGGCGGCCTGCGGATCGGCGCGGCGGCGACGTGGCGGGCGGTGATCGACGCCGATCTGCCGGGCGCCTGTGACGGTCTGAAGGCGGCGGCCCGCGAGGTCGGCGGCGCTCAGATCCAGAACCGGGGCACGGTCGGTGGCAATCTCTGTAACGCCTCACCGGCCGCCGACGGGGTGCCGGCGCTGCTGTCGCTCGATGCCGAGGTCGAGATCGCGTCGGCCAAGGGTCGGCGCCGGCTGACGCTCGACCGGTTCATGCTCGGCAACCGCAGGACGGCGCTGGAGCCGGGGGAACTGCTGGTCGCGATCCATCTGCCGGAAGCGGCGCTCGACGGGGCCGGCCGGTTCCTGAAACTGGGCGCCCGGCGCTATCTGGTGATCTCGATCGTCATGGTCGCCGGGACGATGAAACTCGCCGCCGACGGTACGATCGCCACCGCCCGCCTCGCGGTGGGAGCGTGTACGGCCGCCGCCATCCGGCTGACCGCCTTGGAGGCGGCGGTGGCGGGTCTGGCGCCGCGCGAGGCGGCGGACGCGCTCGCCGACGCCCATCTGGCGGACCTGACCCCGATCGCGGATGTGCGCGGCGACGCGCCCTACCGGATGGAGGCGGCGCGGACCCTCGTGCGGCGGTGTCTCGCCGACTTGGCGGAGGCGACATGACCGAGCCCCTTACCTTCACCGTCAACGGCGTGCAGCGGACCGCCGAGGTTGCGCCGCAACGGCGCCTGTCGCGGGTGCTGCGGGACGATCTGGGGCTGACCGGGACCAAGGTGGGCTGCGACGCCGGGGATTGCGGTGCCTGCACGGTTCTGCTCGATGGCGAACAGGCTTGTTCCTGCCTGATCCCCGCCGCCCAGGCGGCCGGACGGGAGATCGTCACCGTCGAAGGGCTGGCGGCGGAGAGCGGCGTCCATTCCGCCCTGCAGTGCGCCTTCGCCCGCCACGGAGCCGCCCAATGCGGCATTTGTACGCCGGGCATGCTGATGGCCGCCCACGATCTGCTTCGGCGCGATCCCGCTCCCGACCGCCGGGCGGTCGAGGACGCGCTCGGCGGCGTGCTGTGCCGTTGTACCGGCTATCTGAAGATCGTGGAGGCGGTTCTCGACGCGGCGTCCAACGCGCCGGATCCGGAGTTTCCGGAAACGGGCGCGGCGGTCGGCGCGCGGGTCGCGCGGCTGGACGGCGACGGCAAGCTCGACGGCCGGGAACTGTATGCCGACGACGCGATGCCGGCCGGCGCGCTCTGGCTGCGGGTGTTGCGGTCGCCCCATGCGCTGGCCGACTTTGCCCTGGGCGATATGGAGGCCTGGGCGGCGGCGACGCCGGGCGTGGTCGCGGTCCTGACCGCCCGCGATGTACCGGGACACAACAGCTTCGGGATCTATCCGACCCTGAAGGACCAGCCGGTCTTCGCCGAACGGTTCGTGCGCTATCGCGGCGAGGCGGTGGCGGCGGTCGTGGTCGAGGACCGGGCCGCGTTCGAGGCCGTCGACCTGTCGGGCTTTCCGGTCGACTGGACGCCGCGCGAACCGGTGGTCGGGATCGAGGCGGCGCTAAAGGACGGGGCCACGCGTCTCCACGACGCCTCGCCGGGCAACGTGCTGATCCGCGGACGGGTCGCGTCGGGCGATGTCGACGGGGCACTGGCGGCGGCCGACGCGGTGGTCGAGGCCGCCATGGAGACCGGCTTCGTCGAGCATTCCTACATCGAACCCGAGGCGGGTTGGGCCCGTCGGGTCGGCGACCGGGTCGAACTGCGGGTGACCACCCAGACGCCGTACATGGACCGCGACGAGGTCGCCCATGTCCTCGGCATCCCGCAGGAGGCGGTCCGGGTCGCGCCGTCCGCCGTGCGGCGGCGGTTTCGGCGGCAAGCTCGACCAGTCGGTCCAGCTCCCGCTCTCCGTCGCCGCCTGGACGCTCGGCCGTCCGGTGGCCACGCTCTATCACCGCCCGGAGAGCTTCGCCAGTTCCACCAAGCGTCATCCCGCCAGGATGACGGCGAGCCTCGGCGTCACCCGGGACGGCGCCATAGCCGGCTTCCGCTTCCACGGGGATTTCGACACCGGCGCCTACGCCTCCTGGGGACCGACCGTGGCCGGGCGCGTGCCGGTGCACGCGACCCGGCCCCTACCGGGTCGGGGCGGTGCGGGCGACCAGTGCGGCGGTCTATACCGACGGTCCGCCCGCCGGCGCGTTCCGCGGGTTCGGCGTGCCTCAGGCGGCGATCATCGGCGAACGTCTGATGGACGATGCGGCTGCGGC
Source organism: Thalassobaculum sp. (assembly GCA_048983575.1). Taxonomy (GTDB): domain Bacteria; phylum Pseudomonadota; class Alphaproteobacteria; order Thalassobaculales; family Thalassobaculaceae; genus Thalassobaculum. The sequence continues at coordinate 995,997 of JBLZTD010000001.1, forward strand.
GATCGGCATGGACCCGTTGGAGTTCCGGTTGCTGAACGCGCTGCGGGCCGGCGACCGGACCGCCACGGGACAGGTGATCGAGGCATCGGTCGGGCTGGCCGCCTGCATCGAGGCGCTGAAGCCCGCCTGGGCGCGCTATGGCGAGCGGGTGGCGGCCGCACAATCGGCTGGCCGGACGCACCCGGTTCGGCGCCGGGATCGGCTGCATGTGGTACGGCTGCGGCAACACCTCGATGACCAATCCCTCGACCATGCGGCTGGCCCTCAAGCGCGACGGCCGCCTGACCCTGTTCAACGGGGCGGTGGATATCGGCCAGGGCAGCTACACCATCATGGCGCAGATCGCCGCCGACGCTCTCGGCGCGCCGCTCGAGCGGATCGACCAGGTCTGGGGCGATACCGACCTCACGCCTGATGCCGGCAAGACCTCGGCCTCGCGCCAGACCTTCGTGTCCGGTCGAGCCTCGGAGCTGGCCGGGCGCGACCTGCGGGCGAAGCTCCTGCGCTTGGCCAATGCCGGCGAGGATGCGGACCTGACCTTCGCGGATGGACGTATCGTCGTGCGGGATGCGGCCGGGACACGGGATCTGGACCTGTCTGTGCTGCCGGTCGACGGGGACGGCCACCTGCTCGTCGGGCGAAGGCACGTTCGATCCGCCGACCGCGCCGCTCGATGGCGACGGCCAGGGCATCCCCTACGCGACCTACGCCTTCGCGGCGCAGATCGCTCGTGGTCGAGGTCGACCCAGACCTGGGCACCGCGAAGGTTCGGCACATGACCGCCGCCCACGATGTCGGCCGCGCGATCAACCCGACCCTGGTCGAGGGCCAGATCCATGGCGGCATCGCCCAGGGGCTTGGGTTGGCGCTGATGGAAGAGTACGTGCCGGGCCGGACCGAGAACCTGCACGACTACCTGATCCCCACGGTCGGCGACATGCCGGAAATCGACTGCATTCTGATCGAGGACCCGGAGCCGCTCGGCCCGTTCGGGGCGAAGGGCATCGGCGAGCCGGCCCTGGTGCCGACGGCGCCCGCCATTCTCGCCGGCATCCGCCAGGCGGTGGGCGTCTGCCCCGACCGGGCGCCGGTCCTGCCGCACCGGCTGAGGTCGGCGATCCGGGCGGTCGCGCGGCCGGAGGCGGCGGAATGAGCACCGATACCGATACCCTGGCCCGACGGCATCGTGCGCTGCGACGCCTGTCCGGTGCTTTGCCGCATCCGCGAGGGCAAGTCCGGCGCCTGCGACCGCTATGCCAATGTGGCGGGCGAGCTGGTCCGCCTCGATCCGCTGGTCGTCACCGAGCGGGTGGCCGAGCGCGACGGCAGGGTCGTTCCGTTCCTGGAGACTGCGGCCGACTGGGATGGCCGGGTGATTGCCGACGCGCCGGTCTTCGTCACCGGGATCGGCTCCGGGACGACCTATCCCGACTACAAGCCGGCGCCCTTCATCGTCGGCGCCGAGTGGGAGGGGGTGGATACGGTCACCGTCGTCACCGAAGGCATCTTCAGCTACTGCGGCGTGAAGGTGAAGATCGATACCGACCGCCATCTCGGCCCGGAAGCAGGCGGCGGTGCGGGTCGACGGCGAACCGGTCGGCCATGTCACCACCGCGGAGTACGGCAGCCAGATGCTGTCGCTGGGCGGGGTGCGTCACCTGACCGGCGGCAGCAAGAAGGAAGGCAACGATCACCTGCGCCGCCATGCTGGCGCTGTGTAACGGGGAGGCGGTGGAGCTGGAGATCGACTGGCGGAAGCCGGGTCACGGTCCAGGCCGGAAAACCGCCCGTGGTCGACGGCGAGCGCGAGGAGCGGATGCGGGTCGGCTGCGGCTCCGCCACCATCGGCATCTTCGCCCGCCAGTGGCTCGGCCATGCCGACGAGGTCATCGTCGTCGACGACCACATCACCGGCGTGCTGAGCGAGCATCAGGCCGGAAGGTTCCTCGACATGAAACCGGGCGGCATCCGGGTGCGCGGCCGCAAGTCCACGCCGGGGCGCTACTTCCAGGTGGCCGAACCGGGTTCCGGCTGGGGCGGTACGGACGTGACGGATCCGCTCGACATCATCGACCGGGTCGATCCGAAGACGGCCTGGCCCGGCGAGCGGGTGCTGATGGTCTCGACCACCGGCGAGGACAGCGCCTATTTCGAACTGGACGAGGGGCTCAATCTCGTCGCCAGGCCGATGCCCAAGCCGCTGGAAGTGGTGGTCGATCGGATCGGCGAGAACTGCGAGCCGGCGCTCTGCACGGTGCTGTTCATGGGTGGCGCCGGCGGCAGCCTGCGCGCCGGGGTGACCGAGAATCCGGTCCGGCTGACCCGTTCGGTTCAGTCGATGATCACCCGGGTCACCTGCGGCGGCGCGCCGGTCTATGTCTGGCCCGGCGGCGGCATCACCCTGATGGTCGACGTCACCCGCCTGCCGAAAGGCGCCTTCGGCTACGTGCCGACACCCGCTCTGGTGGCGCCGATCGAGTTCACCCTGCCGCGCTGGGCCTACGAGGAACTCGGCGGTTACACCGACGCGATCCGGCCCCTGTCGGAGGTGCTGGAGGGCCGAACCGAGCTGCGCCGCGAGGCTCAGGCCCCGGACAATCCCTGGCCCTACCTGCCGCAGAGGCCGACCGCCGGTTCGAGCGGCTGAGACGGCGATGCAGGCTGCCCGCCTGGCCGATGGCCGTGTCCACCTGCAGGACGGGCCGATCGATCTGCTGCTGAAGGCCGAGGGCACCGGACGTGAGGCGGCCGAACGGGCGGCCGTTCTGGCGTTCGACGGATTGCTGGCGACGCTCGTCGAAGAGCTGACGGTCCTGCGCCGGCCGATCGGCCTGCCGCCTCCCGAGGTCTCCGGCCCGGTGGCCCGGCGCATGGTCGATGCCGTCATCCCCCATGCCGACCGGTTCGTCACACCGATGGCTGCCGTTGCCGGCGCGGTCTCCGACCATCTGCTCGCCGTGATGCTGGAGGCGGCGCCGGATCTCTCGCGGGCCTGGGTCAACGACGGCGGCGACATCGCCTTTCATCTCGCCCCGGGCCGGTCTTTCGATGTCGGCCTGATCGCCGACCTTCGGGCACCGGCCCTGGCGGGGACGGCGACCGTCGGGCACGGCGACCCGGTGCGCGGGGTGGCGACCAGCGGGCGCGGCGGGCGGTCGTTCTCGCTCGGGATTGCGGACGCGGTGACCGTGATGGCCAACGATGCGGCGAGCGCCGACGTTGCCGCGACCCTGATCGCCAATGCGGTGGACCTTCCGGGACACCCGGCGATCCGGCGCGGCCCGGCGAGCGGCGAGGATCCGGACAGCGATCTCGGCGACCGTCCTGTCGTGCTGGATGTGGGGCGGTTGTTCCCTGCGGAGGTCGAGGCGGCGCTGGACGCGGGATGCCTTGCATCCGAGGCGATTGTAAAAGGCATGCCCGGAATCTCCGCTATACTATTCCTTAACCAACGGTTTCGCATCGTCGGTGGAACGATGCAGGCGACCTGGGTGAGGTGGGGGCCATAGTCCCCGCCCGAGCCCGACGCGATGCGACGCCATGGAGCGCCGAATGCGTGACGATCGGGGGAGGGATGCGCATGCAGGATGCTGATCACCAGCCGGAGGCCGCACGGATCCGCCGGTTGTTCCGGCTTGAGGAGTCCGGGTCGGCCGCGGAGGGCAAACCGCTTGCCAAGGCGGCGGTGGACGATTTCTACCGGATGGCCTCAGCGCATCCGGACATGGCGCCGCTGTTCGGCGATGCCGATCTCGACCGGCTGAAGCGGGTCCAGCTCCGCCATTGGGTCGCCCTGTTCGAGGCCGACGACGATCGCTCGGTTGAAGAGGTTCTCGGCAGTTCACGCCGGATCGGCAAGGTTCATGTCGACCGGCAGATCGACACGACGAGTTATCTTGCCGGCTATGAAGCGCTGACCGAGGATCTTGTCGTCGGCGTGCTGAAGAGCGTTCGGAAACCGGGCCAGCAGGAAGCCGCGATCCGGGCCGTTCTGCGCCGGTGTTTCGCCGACATCGCCGCGAGCATCGCCTCCTACGGCGCGACTTCGAACGAGAAGGACGCCACCGGCCGCCTGATGGCCATGTCCGACAGCCTGGACCGGGAGATGACGACCACCCTTTCCGAGGTCCGGCACCAGGTCCAGACCCTGAGTCAGGTCGCCGGTCAGCTTGAGGGGATCTCCGGCGAGGTGACCAGCGCGGCGGCGACGGTGGGGCAGAGCGCCGAGAATACGCGGGGCGGCGTGAACATCGTCGCCAGCGCGGCCCAGGAACTGGAAGCGTCGAGCCAGGAGATTTCCGACCAGACAACCGGCGCCGCCCAGAAGGCCGAGGCCACCCTCGGCGATATCGAGGAAGCGAAGCGGGCGATGGAGTCGCTCACCGAGAGCGCGGCGGCGATCGGCGGGGTGACGGAGCTGGTGCGCAGTATTGCCAAGCAGACCCGCCTGCTGGCGCTGAACGCGACGATCGAGGCGGCGCGGGCGGGGGATGCCGGCAAGGGCTTCGCCGTCGTCGCCGGCGAGGTGAAATCGCTGGCGGCGGAGACGGAAAAGGCGATCGCCTCGGTGACCGAGCGCACCCAGCAGATCGCTGACTCCACGGATTCGGTGAATCTGGCGCTGGGCAGCATCGTCTCGGGCGTGGAGGAGCTGTCGCAGCGCGCCGGATCCGTGTCGAGTTCCGCCGACGAGCAGCGGGCCGCCATCGCCGAGATCGCCCGGAGCGCCGAACGCGCGTCGGAGGAGACCGGCCAGGTCGCCGACCAGATCGGCACGGTGCAGGATACCGCGAAGGTCTCGCTGCGGGCCGCCGACCGGCTCGGAGAGATCGCCACCCGGCTCAACCGCGACGTGGGCGATCTGCAGCGACGCATCACCACCATGCTGCGCTCCTCTGGCGCCGGCGACCGGCGGCAGGACGAGCGGGTCGCGGTCGGCATCCAGGGGGCGCTTTCCGTCGGCGCGACATCGCTCAAGGGTCACACGGTGGACCTGTCCGGGTCCGGCGGCCTGTTCTTCCCGGGGCTCGACGAGCAGGCGGCGGGGCAGGAAGGCACGGTGGAGATCGACGGCGTCGGCGCCATGCGGGTCCGTGTCGTCGGCAGCAGCCCGCTCGGCTCACATCTGCAGTTTCTGGCCCCGCGGGAGGCCGATCTCGTCGCTATCCGGCGGATCGTCGACGCGACCAAGGCGCATGACGCGCCGCTGGTGGCGCTGTGCCGGGATGCCGCGGACAAACTGTCCGGTATTCTTGCGTCCGCCCTGTCGTCGGGACGCATCGACACGGAGTCCCTGTTCGACGACGACTACGTGCCGATCGAGGGCACCGACCCCGTTCAGTATTCGACGCGCTTCCTGACCCTGACCGACGAGAAGTTCCCGGCCGTGCAGGAGGCGGTGGTGTCCAAGAACCCGGCGATCGTGTTCTGCGCCGCGGTCGACCGGAACGCCTACCTTCCCACCCACAACGCCGCCTTCTCCAAGCCGCAGAAGCCGGGCGATACGGTCTGGAACACGGCGAACAGCCGCAACAGACGTATTTTCGACGACCGGGCCGGTCTGCTTGCCGCCCGCAACACCGACGCGCACAAGATCCAGAGCTACGTCCGCGACATGGGAGGTGGAAACAAGCAGGTCCTCAAGGAGGTGGACTGCCCGATCCGGGTCGCCGACCGGATCTGGGGCAACCTGCGGCTCGCCTACAGAAACTGAGCGGTGCCGCCGCGGACTGGAGCGTTTGATGTAGGTCAATGTCGGTTGACCGCCGCTTGGTAGGATCGACCCGTCCCAAGGGACGACGGAAACCAAGGGACGACGGAACTACCGTCCCGAGGCATGAGAAAAATCCGCCAAGGAGGTCAAGTGATGGTCGAGGGCGTTCCTTCCCAAGCCGACTGGTGGCCGCAGGTCATGGATCCGCTGCGGCGGTTCGGCCACCGGGTCGCCGAGTTCTTCAGTCCGCTGTCCGACGCGACGTCGTCGAAAGACGCTTATGTGATCGAGATCGAGCTTCCGGGCGTGAAGGAGGAGGATATCCACGTCGAGGTGCATGGCGATCAGATGACCGTCAGCGGCGAGAAGCGCAACTCTCGGGACGAGAAGACGGACAGTTACATCTTCTCCGAGCGCACCTACGGCGCGTTCCGACGATCCTTCCGCTTCCCGCCGGATGTCGACGAATCCGGGATCGAGGCCCATTGCGAGGACGGCATTCTGCGGCTGACCCTGCCGAAGAAGTCAGAGATCGCCGAGGGTAAGCGCAAGATCGAGATCCAGCGTCCGATGAAGGGGGTGACCGGCGATCCGCGGCCCAACTTCGAGTAGGCCCCAACGTCGAGGATGCGGCGCGGCGGCCGGGTTCACGCGGCCCGGCCGCCAATCCGCACTGCGCCGCGTCCCTCGCGGACGGGGTGTTGGTCTCAGTCCTTCGGGTCTCAGTCCTTCGGCTGGATCACGTGACCCTGGGCGAGGCGGCCGCCATCGGCGTAGATCACCTGACCGGTGACGTAGGAACTGTCGTCGCTGGCCAGGAACAGGGCCACGCCCGCCATCTCGTCCGGCTCCGACGCGCGGCGCATGGGCGTGCGCATCTCGACCCGCCGCATCGCCTCATTGTCGGTCATGATCGCCGAGCGGAACATGTCGGTGGCGACGCTGCCAGGTCCGATGGCGTTCACCCGGATGCCGTAATCGGCCAGTTCCATTGCCATGGTCTTCGTGAGCTGAGCCACCCCGCCTTTGGACGCGTTGTAGGCGGCGAGACCGGACGGGGCGATCACCGAGTTGACCGAAGCCGTGTTGACGATCCGCCCCGGCGTGCCGCGCGCGACCATGCGGCGTGCCGCTTCCTGGCCGGTGAGGAAAACGCCTTTCAGGTTGACGGCGATCACCCGCTCGAACGTGGCGTCGTCGAGGTCCAGGAACGGGTTGTTGTGGATCACGCCGGCATTGGCGACGAGGATGTCGAGGCCTCCATAGGCCTCGATCGTTCGGTCCATGAGACTGGAAACCTGGGCCCGGTCGGTCACGTCGCAGGCGATGAACCGCGCTTCGCCCCCCGCCTCCTTGATCGTCCCGACCGAGCCGTCGCCGGCCATGGGGTCCGCGTCCGCGACCACGACCTTGGCTCCCTCCGCGGCAAATCGCTTGGCGATGGCCGCACCGATACCGCGCGCCGCGCCGGTGACGACGGCGACTTTTCCTTCCAGGCGCATTTCCTCTCCCTTTCCGGTCACCCTTTGCGGGCGTATCCGATGGTGTGCAGCAACTCGCCGATCTCGTCGAGAATTGCCGGGTCGTCGATGGTTGCGGGCATGTTGAAGCTCTCGCCGTCGGCGATTTTCTGCATGGTGGCCCGCAGGATCTTCCCCGACCGCGTCTTCGGCAGGCGCTGAACGACGGTGGCCTTGCGGAACGCCGCGACCGGGCCGATGCGATCGCGCACCATCTGCACGACTTCGCTGACGATCTCCTCGTGCGCGCGGTTCACGCCGTCCTTCAGAACGAGGAAGCCCAGCGGCACCTGGCCCTTCAGGTCGTCGGCCACGCCGATCACGGCGCATTCGGCCACGTCCTGATGGCTCGCCAATACCTCCTCCATGCCGCCGGTGGACAGCCGGTGGCCGGCGACGTTGATGATGTCGTCGGTCCGCGACATGACGTGGAGATAGCCGTCGGCGTCGACGATGCCGGCGTCGCCGGTCTGGTAGTAGCCGGGGAACTCGGCCATGTAGCTTTCGACGAAGCGGTCGTCGTTGTTCCACAGGGTCGGCAGGGCGGCGGGCGCCATGGGCAGTTTGATCGCCAGCGCGCCGATCTCCCCCGGCGGCATCTCCTCGCCCTCGGGCGACAGTGCATGCACCTCGTAGCCGGGCACCGGACGGGTCGGCGAGCCCGGCTTGAACGGCAGAAGTTCGATCCCGAGACAGTTCGAGGCGATCGGCGAGCCGGTCTCGGTCTGCCACCAGTTGTCGATCACCGGCACCTTGAGCATGTCCTGGGCCCATTTCAGGGTGTCCGGGTCGCAGCGCTCTCCGGCCAGGAACTGGGCCCGGTAGTGCGAGAGGTCGTATTGCGCCAGCAGCTTGCCCTGGGGGTCCTCCTTCTTGATGGCGCGCAGGGCGGTCGGCGCGGTGAACATCGCCTTGACCTTGTGCTGGTCGATCACCCGCCAGAACGCGCCGGCGTCTGGGGTGCCGATCGGCTTGCCCTCGTAGAGGATCGTGGTGCAGCCGTGGAACAGCGGCGCGTAGACGATGTACGAATGTCCGACCACCCAACCGACATCGGAGGCGGCCCAGTACACGTCGCCGGGCGCCATGCCGTAGATGTTCGGCATGCTCCATTTCAGGGTCACCAGATGGCCGCCGGTCGCGCGGACCACGCCTTTCGGTTTCCCGGTCGTGCCGGACGTGTAGAGGATGTAGGCGGGGTCCTCGGCCTTCACCGGCACGCAGTCGGCGGGCTCCCCACGGGCGACCGCGTCCTCCCACAGGAGGTCGCGGCCGGGAAGCAGGTCGCCCAGTTCCTGCGGCCGCTGCTTGACGACGCAATGGTCGGGCTTGTGGCCGGCGAGGTCGATCGCCTGGTCCAGCAGAGGTTTGTAGTGAACCACCCGCTGGCCTTCGAGTCCGCAGGAGGCGGCGACGATCACCTTCGGCTTGGCGTCGTCGATCCGGGTCGCCAGTTCCTTCGCGGCGAACCCGCCGAAGACCACGGAGTGGATCGCGCCGATCCGAGTGCAGGCCAGCATGGCGACGACCGCTTCTGGAATCATCGGCATGTAGAGGATCACCCGATCGCCATAGCCGACACCGAGGGCCGCCAGCGCGCCCGCGAAGGCGGCGGTGCGCTCTTTGAGCTGGGCGTAGGTGATCGTCTCGACGGCGCCGGTGACGGGGCTGTCGTAGATGATCGCCGGCTGAGGCCCACGGCCCTCGTCCACATGGCGGTCGACGGCGTTGTAGCAGGTGTTGGTCTCGCCGCCGACGAACCAGCGGTAGAACGGCGGGTTGCCGTCGTCGAGCACCCGGTCCCACCGTTTCGTCCACACGACGTCCTCGGCCGCCCGTGCCCAGAAACCCTGCGGATCGGCGCGCCATGATTCATAGACCGCGTCGAATTCGCCCATGGTTCGACCTCCCTCCTGTTCCAGGCCTTTACTGCCCGGCCGTTCGTTCTTGCGGAAACTCTAGGCGCCCCGTACCGGTCTTGTTAAGGCCTACGTGGCGCTGCCGGACGCGACGGCGCGCGGTGCCGCTATCCGTTGTCCTGCAATGCGCTCCCTATTAGGGTCGCCGCCGCCACAGCTGGGTTTCACCGCCGATGACCGACCACATCTCGAATGAAGAACTCCTCGATCGCTACGCACGGCTCTGCGAGGCCGCCGACCGCCATGACGATGAAGGCTGGCGTTCGGCCCACGAGGACGGGATCAAGCGGTCGATCACAATTACGCCGGACCAGCTCGGACGGTTTGCCAGCATGGCGATCGGCGGTATCGGGTTCGAGCCGGGCCAGGACTACCAGGGGTTTGCGCCGGTCTTGTCCGGGCCGGTGCAGCCGGTGCCGCCGTTCTCGCCGCAACAGATCGAAGTCTACAGGAGTATCGTCGAACGGGGCCTCGCCAACCATCGCAAGGTACTGGAAAGCGATCCCACGATCCGGCCCGAGGCCTGGAAGAAGGCGGTGAGCGTGGACGGCGTCGTCGGAGGTGCGAGCGTTTCCGTGTCGCTCTTCGGTGAGCCGGTTCGGGTCAGCGCCCATACGCTGCGGGTCGCTCCGCGTGCCTTCTGGATGCACAACATGGTGGGCCACTTCCCGCGCGCTGTACTCGAGATCGGTGGTGGGCACGGCCGGTTCGCGCGGGACCTGCGCATGCTCGTCCCCGGCATGCAGGTCGTGTACTGCGATCTGACCTTCAACCTATTGCTCACCGCCCGCTACCTGACCCGGGTGTTTGGTTCCGACGTCCACCTAGCGTGGGACGATGATGAGCCTATTCCCTCCGACGCCCGGATTGTGCTTCTGCCGCCCTGGCGGTTACGGGAGATTCCGTTCCAGGTCGAGGTCTGCTGCAACTACCTGAGTTTTCACCACATGGAGACCCGGAATGTCCGCTACTACAGCGATCGGCTCACCGAACTCGACGTGGCGGCGATCTTTCACATAAACAGGCTTGAGGCGGCCTATGAGCGCGAGACGAGCCTTGGAAAGGGGAGCTTTGGTCCGGAATGGGTCCCTCTCACCCGCGGCCGGGTCGATACATCCCGCATCCATGCCCCGGGAGGCGTGATCCGTAAGTTACCCGTTTTTCAGGAACTGCTCGTTCGGGACAGACACATCGACCGTTATGTCGACGCCTATCGTGCTCGCCTGGCTTTCGAAAAGCTGCGGCGAGAGAAGCTGGCCGATGCGCCTGACGAGACCGCTTGACGTCCCCGGCTAACAGTTTTTCGCAACCCGCAGAAGTGTTCTTCGGTGTAAGAAACTGTCTTTGATATCAGTAAATTAGCTTTGCCTAAGTTTTGACTTTTCCGCCGGGCAGGGGTATCTGTGACCCGTCTTCGGAACGATGCGCAGACGGGTCACATCACCAATGGCGGACCTACCATGATCTCGACCCTGGCCTTGGCGTTCGGCGTTTCGGCCGACGCGTTCACCGTGGCGATCGGCAAGGGCGCCCGCCAGCGACGTCACGACCTGCCGGACGTGCTGCTGATCGGCGCCGTGTTCGCGGCGGCGGAGACCGGCGCGCTGCTGCTGGGCTGGTCGCTCGGTCATGCCGCCAACGCCTATGTGGCTGCGGTCGACCACTGGCTCGCCTTCGCCATTCTGGGCGGCATCGGCGTCAAGATGATCTGGGAAAGCCTGTTCGCTACGGACCGCGCCGACGGCAAGCCCGTGGCGGTCTGGCCGACCCTGGCGCTGACCGCCGTCGGCACCAGCGTCGATACCTTCGCGATCGGTGCGGTGCTCGCGCTCGTTCAGGACGCGCTCATGCCGACGGCCGTGGCCGTTTCCGCGGTGACCTTCGTCATGGCCTGCCTCGGCATGCTGCTGGGTCGCGCGGCCGGCAATGCGCTGGGTCGCCCGGCCGGCGCCATCGGCGGTCTGGTGCTGATCGCTATTGGCAGCGCGATCCTGATCCGGCATCTCGGGGTGTGGGCATGATCGGCGTTCTCGGCTAGGGTCTGCAGCACCACCGGAGAGCAGCCAGAGCACCCGATGAACGCCACCGTCCCCGCCAGTTCCGAGCCCGCGAATCCCTTCGAGACCGATCTGGACAAGAACGCGGCCAATTACGTGCCGCTGTCGCCGTTGAGCTTCCTGGTCCGGACGGCGAAGACCTTCCCCGACCGCCTGGCCGTCGCCCATGGCAAGCGCCGATACACCTGGGCCCAGACGGCGGAGCGGTGCCGGCGGCTGGGCTCGGCCCTGGCGGCGCGCGACGTCGGCAGGGGCGATACGGTCGCCGCCATGCTGACCAACACGCCCGAGGGCATCGAGGCGGCCCATGGGGTGCCGATGACCGGCGCCGTCCTCAACATGCTGAACACCCGCCTCGATGCGGCCACCATCGCCTTCATCCTGGATCACGGCGAGGCCAGGGTCCTGCTGACCGACACAGAGTTCGCGCCGGTGGTGAAGGAAGCGCTGAGCCTGACCGATCGCGAACTGCTTGTGATCGATGTCGATGACAGCGAGGGCCCGGGCGGAGAGAAGCTTGGCGAGACCGACTACGAAGCGTTCCTGACGACCGGCGATCCAGCATTCGAGGGCCTGCGGCCCGCCGACGAATGGGACGCGATCGCGCTGAACTACACGTCCGGGACCACCGGCGATCCGAAAGGCGTGGTCTATCACCACCGGGGCGCCTATCTGAACGCGCTTGGCAACATCATGGTCTGGGGCATGAAGATGCACCCGGTGTATCTCTGGACCCTACCGATGTTCCACTGCAACGGCTGGTGCTTCCCCTGGACCATCACGGTGCAGGCGGGGACGCATGTGTGCCTGCGCAAGGTCGAGGCGTCGGCGATCTACAAGGCTTTCGCCGAGGAGGGGGTGACCCATCTCTGCGGCGCGCCGATCGTCATGTCGATGCTGCTCAATGCCGACGACCAGACCAAGCAGGCCTTCCCCCAACGGGTCCAGATGATGACCGCCGCGTCGCCGCCGCCGGCGACCGTGCTGGCCGGCATGGAGCGCATGGGCATCGACGTCACCCATGTCTACGGCCTGACCGAGGTGTACGGGCCGGCCGTGGTCTGCGCCTGGCACGACGAGTGGTCGATCAAGCCGGTCGACGAGCAGGCGGCGCTGAAGTCGCGGCAGGGTGTGCGCTATCCGTCACTGGAAGGACTCTACGTCGCCGATCCCGAGACCATGCACCCCGTCCCCGCCGACGGCGAGACCATGGGCGAGGTGATGATGCGCGGCAACGTGGTGATGAAGGGCTATCTGAAGAACCCGTCCGCCACCGACAAGGCGTTCCAGGACGGCTGGTTCCATACCGGCGATCTCGGTGTGATGCACGAGGACGGCTATATCGAGCTGAAGGACCGCTCGAAGGACATCATCATCTCCGGCGGGGAGAACATCTCGACCATCGAGGTCGAGGGCGTGCTCTACAGGCATCCGGCGGTGATGGACGTGGCCGTGGTCGCCCGCCCCGACGAGAAATGGGGCGAGACGCCCTGCGCCTTCGTGACGATGCGGCCCGGAGCGGAAGCCACCGAGGGTCAGATCATCGCCTTCGCCCGCGAGCACATGGCGCATTTCAAGTGCCCGAAGACGGTCGTGTTCGGCGACCTGCCGAAGACCTCCACCGGCAAGGTCCAGAAATTCGTCCTGCGGGAGCGGGCGCGGAACCTGTAGAAACCGCCGCCTTCTCGCCTTCTCCCGATCCTCTTCCTCGTCATCCCGGGGGATCCCGGACTTGATCCGGAAGCCGCCCGGGACCTCGGCTGAATAGGTGCGGCTGGGTCCCGGCCTCGCCCCGGGTCAGGCCCGGGAACGAGCCGGGATGACGCAGAGGAGACGACGCTGGCTAGGTATCCTGGGGAGATGGTGCGCGGCCCGTCGGCACGTCCCCCGGCTGGGCCTTCTATTTCTTCATCACCTCGGCGGCCAGCGCCTTGATCTCGGCGGCGGCGGTGCCGCGTTTCTGGTACTCGCTCACCCCCTTGCCCTCGAGCAGGGAGGCGGCCAGCGCCACCCGGTTGCCGATCTGCGCCTTCGCCACCTTCGCGCCCATCTCGCCGATCTTCGCGGTCATCAACTCGGTCAGGGAGGCGCGCGGTGGCACCCGGTTGAGCACCAGCAGGGCCGGGGTCTTCTCCGATTTCGCCAGGTCGAGCGTCGCCTGGGTCGCCCAGAAATCCATCGGGCTCGGCTGCAGCGGCACCAGAACCAGATCCGCCACCCGCACGGCGATCTTCGCCTCGGTCTCGGCGTGGGGCGGGCTGTCGACGACCACCACGTCGTGGTCCCGGGCCAGTTTCTCGACCTCGTTGGCGGTCCGCCAGCCGGTGACGCGGTGGACCGAGAGGCCGCCCTTGCCTTTGCCGTCGGTCGGTTCGGGCAAGCCGAGTTCGCCGCGCATCTCCCACCAGGAGGACAACGAGGCCTGCGGGTCGATATCGACCACGGCGACCGTCCTGCCAGTCTCGGCGATGGCGACGGCGAGATGTGCCGCCAGGGTGGTCTTGCCGGCGCCGCCCTTCTGCTGGGCGACGGTGAGGATGCGTGCCATTCCGGCCCTCCCTCCTCTTGAATGCGTTGCGGTACTGTAGCGGGTAGTTGGTGATGCTGCACCGCAAAAACACTGCTGCGACTTGACGTTGCGGCCGTCCTGGGGCACCTGCGCCGCCATGGCCGACACCCATGCCCCTCAGATCCGGTCTATGGCCGATCCAGACGCCCGCCGCGCGGCGGGCGCGATCCTGCGCGCCGGCGGCCTGGTCGCCTTCGCCACGGAGACGGTCTACGGCCTCGGCGCCGACGCGACGAACGAGGCGGCGGTGGCCCGAATCTTCGAGGCCAAGGGCAGACCCCGGTTCAATCCACTGATCAGCCATGTGCCCGATGTGGAGAGCGCCTTCGCCCTCGGCGTGGCGGCCCCGGCGGCGCGGGTGGTGGCGGAGGCGTGCTGGCCCGGGTCGCTGACCCTGGTGCTGCGCCGGTCCGAGGATTGCCCGATCGCCTGGCTGACCTCGGCGGGTCTCGAGACCGTCGCCATCCGGGTTCCCGGCAGCGACGACGCGCGGGCGCTGCTTGCCGAGGTCGGCCGGCCGGTCGCCGCGCCCAGCGCGAACCGGTCGGGCCGGGTCAGCCCCACCAGCGCCGCCCATGTGTCGGCGGAAGGGTTCGTCGGTCTGGACCTGATCCTCGATGGCGGACCCTGCGCGGTCGGCCTGGAAAGCACGGTGCTCGATGTCTCAGGCGAGCGCCCCCGTCTGCTCCGCCCGGGCGCGGTGACGCGTGAGCGGATCGAGGCCCTGGTCGGTCCCATCGATCTCGCCGCGGCGGGCGATGCCGTGACCGCGCCGGGGATGCTGGCCAGCCACTATGCCCCCTCGGTGCCGGTCCGGCTCGGCGCGACGTCGCTGCGGGCCGGGGAAGCGGGGCTCGATTTCACCGGCCGTCTCGGCTGTCCGGTCGATCTCAGCCCCGGCGGCGACATGGTGGAGGCGGCGGCCAACCTGTTCGCCCTTCTGCGTCTGCTCGACCGGCCGGGTGTGACCGCCATCGCCGTCGCGCCGATCCCCGAGGCGGGGCTGGGGGCCGCGATCAACGATCGTCTGCGCCGGGCCGCGGCACCGCGGACCTGAACGCGCCGCCGCTCAGGCCAAATCCACGCCTCCACGAATGGACCAATCCGCGCCCCATCTTGTCGTGCGCTGATGGGGCCTTATTATCGGGCGCATCACCCGTTCATACCCTTACGCTTGGGGAGACAGCCCATGGCCGCGCCCGCCGCCGCCAGCCGAACCGCCGCCAGCCGAACCGCCGCCAATCGAGCCGCCGCCAATCGAGCTGATGCCGCAGGCACCTCAGAGACCGTCCCCGACGCCCTTGAGCGCATCAAGTCGATCGTCGGACCCAAGGGCTGGACCGACGACAGCGAGGCGATGGCCCCGCATCTGGCCGACTGGCGCGGCTTGTACCGGGGCGCCGCCCGTATGGTGGTGAAGCCGGGCTCCACGCAGGAGGTGGCCGACGTCGTCGCCGCCTGCGCCGAGGCCGGGATTCCGATCGTGCCCCAGGGCGGCAACACCTCGCTGTGCGGCGGTTCCACGCCGGACGAGGGCGGCGAGGAGATCATCCTGTCGCTGGCGCGCATGAACAGGGTGCGGGCGGTCGACCCCGACAACCACACCATGACCGTCGAGGCCGGCTGCATCCTCGAGAGCCTTCAGCAGGTGGCCTCCGAGGCCGACCGCTACTTCCCGCTGTCGCTCGCCGCCGAGGGCAGCGCGATGATCGGGGGCAACCTCTCGACCAATGCCGGCGGCACCAACGTGCTGAAATACGGCAATGCCCGCGAGCTGGTCCTGGGCCTGGAAGTGGTGCTGCCGGACGGCCGGATCTGGAACGGCCTGCGCGGCCTGCGCAAGGACAACACCGGCTACGACCTGAAGCAGCTATTCCTTGGGGCGGAAGGCACGCTCGGCATCATCACCGCCGCCGTCCTGAAGATCTTCCCGAAGCCGACCGATGTGCGCAGCGCCTTCTGCGCCGTGCCGGACGTCGCCGCCGCCGTCACCCTGCTTGGGCGCGCCCGGGCCGAGAGCGGCGACGCCGTCGAGACCTTCGAGCTGATGCCGCGCCTGGTCATGGATCTGGTGCTGAAGCACATGCCGGACTGCGAGGACCCGCTGGTGGAGCGCTACGACTTCTACGTGCTGCTGGAACTGGTCTCGACCGCGACCGGTGAGAGCGGGCTGTCCGAGCGTCTGGAAGCAATTCTCGAAGGCGCGTTCGAGGACGGGCTGGTGCTCGACGCCGCCATCGCCCAGAACGAGACCCAGCGCCAGGAGTTCTGGAAGCTCCGCGAGAACGCGTCCGAGAGCCAGAAGATCGAGGGCGCGTCGATCAAGCACGACGTCTCCGTCCCGGTGTCGCGGATCGCCGAGTTCTACGATGCCGCCTGGGAGAAGGTAGCCGCCATCGACGCCGAGGTCAGGCTGGTCGGCTTCGGCCATGTCGGCGACGGCAACCTGCACTACAACCTGCAGGTCCCCGAGGGCGGCGACGGCAAGGCCTTCCTCGCGCGCTGGGACGAGTTCAACCGGGCGGTCCATGACACGGTTGTCGAGATGGGCGGTTCGATCAGCGCCGAGCACGGGATCGGCCGCCTGAAGCGGGGCGAGCTGGCGCACTATAAGGACGACGTGTCCCTCGACCTGATGCGGGCGATCAAGGCGACCCTCGACCCCACCGGCATCCTCAATCCGGGGAAAGTGATCTGACGGTGGCGCCCGAGACCGCGCTGGAGACCATGGCGGCCGAGGTGACGGCGCGGATCGCCGCGACCCGGGTCATCACTCGGCCGTTTCCCCATATTGCCCTGGACGACGTGCTGCCGGCCCCGGTCCGGCGGGCGATCGATGAGGCTTGGCCGGCACCGGACCTCATGCTGCAGACCAATTTCGGACGGCGGCGCGAACGGACGGTCTCCCAACTGATGCAGATCACCGATGGGCGCGACCGGGCGGTCTGGCGGGCGGTTCACTACCTGATGGCGGTGGCCTCGGTGGCGATCCGCCGCAAGCTTGAGCGCCATCTCGGTGACAAGTTCCGGCCGCTGATCGGCCCCGACTGGCGCCGTCGGATGCGTGGCGTCGACTATGCGCCGTCGGACTGCCAGATCGCTGAATACCGTGGCAGTATCGAGCTCGACCCCCATGTCGATCATGCCCGGATCGTGGTGAACGGCTTCGTCTACCTGGACGATCCGGAACCGGTTCCGCCCGAACCGAAACGCGGAACCATGCTGTACAGCTCGCGTGGCTTCGCCTGGCCGTCCAACCTGGTGATCCCTCCAAATGTTCGGCAACGGTTCCTCCGTCCCGAGAAGGAGATCGCCTGGCAGGACAACCGGCTTTTCGCCTATGTGAACGGTCCCTGGTCCTTCCACGGTGTAGATCCGCATGATCTCGGCGACGCTCGCCGTCGGCTTCTGATGCTCGGCACTCTGTTGAGGTGGGAGACGGTGACGGCCCTGTTCGGAGAGGACTGACAGAGATCGACCGGTGTCGGTCAATCGCGCTGGACGAGCGTCGCTCTCCTGAACACGACATATCTGTCGCACATGGGTTTGGCGCGGGGCGGAACGGGCTATATAACGGCGCGGAATTGCCCCGATACGCGACCGGTCCGCTGCCATATAAGACGGCCGGCGCGGGAGGAAGAGGACGCGAGCGATGAGCCCTTACGCTGCCCCCCTGCGCGAGATGCGTTTCGTGCTGAACGATGTCGTCGGTCTGGAGCGGATCGCCGCCCTGCCCAGTCTCGACACCGCGGACCCGGAGCTGGTCTCCCATATCCTTGAGGAAGGCGGCAAGTTTGCCGGCGACGTGCTCGCGCCGCTGAATCCGATCGGCGACAAGCATCCGCCGACCCTCGAGAACGGCGTGGTCCGCACCCCCGACGGGATCGCCGACGCCTACCGGCAGTTCGCCGAGGGCGGCTGGAACGGCGCGCCGTTCGAGGAGGAATACGGCGGCATGGGCCTGCCCTGGCTGGTGTCGACCGCCCTGCAGGAGATGTGGCAGAGCGCCAACCTCGCCTTCGGGCTCTGCCCGCTGCTGACCCAGGCGGCCATCGACGCCCTGCGCGAGGTCGGCTCCGACGAGCAGAAGGCGCTCTACCTACCGAAGCTGGTCTCCGGCGAATGGACCGGGACCATGAACCTGACCGAGCCCCAGGCCGGCACCGATCTCGGCGCCATCCGCACCAAGGCGGAAAAGCGGGAGGACGGCACCTACCGCCTGAAGGGCCAGAAGATCTACATCACCTGGGGCGACCACGACTGCACGGACAACATCGTCCACCTCGTGCTGGCCCGGTCGCCCGACGGCATTCCGGGCACCAAGGGCCTGTCGCTATACATTGTGCCGAAATTCATTCCCGACGCCGACGGCAATCCGGGGGTGCGCAACGACGTCCGCCCGGTCGGCCTGGAGCATAAGCTCGGCATCCACGGCAGCCCGACCTGCGTCATGGCCTATGGCGAGGACGACGGCGCCGTCGGCTGGCTGGTCGGTGAGGAGAACCGCGGCATCGAGTACATGTTCATCATGATGAACAATGCCCGCCTCGCAGTCGGTGTGCAGGGCGTGGCGATCGCCGAACGGGCCTATCAGCAGGCGGTCGACTACGCCCGCAACCGGGTGCAGAGCCGCGCCATCTCCGGGTCCGGCGGCGGTGTGACGATCATCCACCACCCGGACGTGCGCCGGATGCTGATGACGATGAAGGCGCAGATCGAGGCAATGCGCGGTCTGGTCTACGAAACCGCCGCCGCCATCGACACCGCCGATCGCCATGCCGACAGGGACGTCGCCGCCGCCGCGCAGCGCCGGGTCGATCTGCTGATCCCGGTGGCCAAGGCCTGGTGCACCGATGTGGCGGTGGAGATCTGCTCGACCAACATCCAGGTCCATGGCGGCATGGGTTTCATTGAGGAGACCGGCGCCGCCCAGCACCACCGCGATGCCCGCATCCTGCCGATCTACGAGGGCGCCAACGGCGTCCAGGCGCTCGATCTGGTCGGCCGGAAGGTCGCCCGGGACGGCGGTGCCGCCATGGGCGAACTGCTGGCGGATATCGACGCGACCATCGCCGACCTCGCGGACCATGCGGCGGCGGACACGACCCTGCACGCCATGCACCGGCACCTCGTCGCCGGGCGCAGGGCGCTGGCCGAGGCGACCGCCTGGGTGGTGGCGACCATGCCGACCGATCCGGCGTCGGCGGCGTCGCCCTCGGCGGTGTTCCTCGAGCTGTTCGGTCTGGTGGCCGGGGGCTGGATGATGGCCCGGGCGGGTCTGGCGGCTCGGGCCCAGCTATCGGCCGGCGGCGAGGCGGATGCGCGCTACCTGGACGCGAAGCTGGTGACGGTGCGCCACTACGCCGACCATGTGCTGGCCCAGGCGCCGTCGCTGCTGGACACGATCACCGCGGGCGGCGAGACCGTGATGGCGCTGGCCGAGGATCAGTTCTAGAGCCCGCGCTCCGCTTTCCTGACGTCCTCCGGGAAGGGGCGAGGAGGGGAGACCGAAAGATCGGCCCTCCCTATTTGATCACCCCTTCCAGCGGGTTCAGCCGGAAGCCGAAATCGTTCGGGTTGCCGGAGAACGTGCCGAGGATCGGCGGCTCGCCGCGCTCGCGCTGGCGGTCGTCGAGGGAGAACATCTCGCGGATGCCGCTGCGCACCATCTGCCGCAGGGCGGGGTCCGAGACCGACGTGATCTTCGGCCCGCTGACCTTGGTGCCGGCCAGAGCCTCACCACGGGTGCAGAAGGCCAGGAACAGGTTGGTCCGGTCGGCGTAGCGGGCCGCGGTCAGATCGGTTCCCGTCGCCTCCAACTCGCAGAGATCGGCCGTCGACAGCAACTCCTCGGCGTCGAACAGGGCGACGATGCGGAAATGCGGCTGGGGCGCCGCCTCTCTGTCCGAGGTGAAGGTGGTCGGCATGGCGAAGACGGCGCCGCTGGCCGCGTCGGCCATCACCGCGGCGACCGCGTCGTGGTCTCCGAGCGACGCCGGCGGGTTGGCGGCGCGCAGATAGACCGGTCCCTCGGATCCGGCATAGCGCAGATACGACCGGCGCCCCTCGGAATCCGTGAACTGGATCGTGTTGCGCGCGGTGACGCAGCCCGCCAGCGTCAACAGGCAGGCACAGACGATCAGGGCCCGGCTCGAAAACATCCGCATCTCGACTTCCTCCACGCTACCGCCCGTATGTGCGCATGAACGTTAACGGCGACAAGGCCGCATCCCGTCGCAGGACCGCGGATCGGCGGGGCGGGCAACCGGGCGCTTCAACCGTCGCGATGGCTCGGCTAAGGTCGCCCATGGAGACAGGTCAGGGAGACAGGTCCGGGAGACAGATCCGGGAGGATACCGATGAGCGACAGCGATCCGATCGCCACCCACCGTACTGCCACTCCCGGGGCCGTGCTGGACTTCTGGTTCGGCGAGTCGTCGGAGGAGGACTGGTTCAAGAAGAGCGACGCGTTCGATGCGACGTTGCGCGAGCGCTTCGCGAAGACCCATGCCGCCGCGAGCGGCGGCGAGCTGGACGGATGGATGGACACGCCGGACGGACGGCTCGCCCTGCTCATCCTGCTCGACCAGATGTCGCGCAACCTGTACCGCGATGACGCCCGGGCCTTCGCCCAGGATGCCAAGGCGATTTCCATCGCCCGCCGGGCGCTGGCCGAGGGCGACCATGTGGGCGCGAGCCGCGACCGCCGGCTGTTCCTCTATCTGCCGTTCGAACACAGCGAGAACCCGGCCGACCAGGCGCTGTGCATGGCCCTGTTCACGGCGCTGGGCGACGACCGGCTGACCGATTTCGCCGAGCGCCATAAGGTCATCATCGACCGCTTCGGCCGCTTCCCCCACCGCAACGCGGTCCTTGGCCGGGAGAGCACGGCCGAGGAGATCGCCTTCCTCGAACAGCCCAACTCATCGTTCTAGAAAACGCCCGCACAGAAGGACGCCATCCCGTGAGCAGCAAGCCCGATCTCCTCGTCGTCTCCCCCTGGTACGCCGCCGCCATGGCGGAACTGGACGCGCATTTCACCGTCCACAAGCTCTGGGAGGCGGAGGACAAGGCCGGATTGCTGGCCTCCATCGCCGACCGCTGCGAGGCGATCGCCGGCGCGTCGGTCTGCGGCGCCGACATCATGGACGCCCTGCCCAAGGCCAAGGTGATCGCCCATCACGGTGTCGGCTATGACGGGGTCGACGTGAAGGCCGCCACCGAACGGGGCATCAAGGTCTCGAACACGCCGGACGTGCTGAGCGACGAGGTTGCCGACTTCGCCCTCGGCCTGCTGCTGGCGACCTGCCGCAAGAATTCCGCAGGCCGACCGCTACGTGCGCGAAGGCCGGTGGGAGAGCGAGGGCGACATGCCCTTCACCAAACGGGTGCACGGCCGCAAGGTCGGCATCCTCGGCCTCGGGCGCATCGGCATCGAGATCGCCCGGCGCTGCGAAGCGTTCAAGATGGACATCGCCTACCACACCCGCAGCCCGAAGGACGTGCCCTATACCTATTACGGCGACCTGCTCTCCATGGCGCGGGACGTGGATTTCCTGATCGCCATCGTGCCCGGCGGGGCCGGGACCCGGCACCTGGTGAACCGCGAGGTGCTGGAGGCGCTTGGCCCGGAGGGGGTGCTGGTGAACGTCGCCCGCGGATCCGTGGTGGACGAGGCGGCGCTGATCGAGGCGCTGAAGGACGGCCGGCTGGGCGCGGCCGGCCTCGACGTGTTCGAGCGGGAGCCGAAGGTTCCCCAGGCGTTGAAGGACATGACCGAGACCGTCGTCCTGCAGCCGCACCAGGCGAGCGCCACCCACGACACCCGGCTGGCGATGGGCCGGCTGGTGATGGAGAACGCGCTGGCCGGCCTCGCCGGCAAGCCCCTGATCACCCCGGTGAACTGAGGGCGCGGCCGGCGCCTCTCAATAGGCGGTGGCCGTCTCCGACGCCGCCCCGCCCTCGATGGTCGCCAGAAGCGCGTCCAGCAGGCCGCTGGCGCCGAAGCGGAAGTTGGTCGGGTCGGCCCGGCCGTTGATGCTGTCGGCGAGGCGCAGATAGGCGGCCGCCTGTTCCGTCGTGCGCACGCCCCCGGCGACCTTGACCCCGATCGGGCGGTCCGCCGCGGCGGCGACGTCCAGCAGAACATGCGCCGCCTCCAGGGTGGCCGATACCGCGACCTTGCCGGTGGAGGTCTTCAGGAAGTCGGCGCCGGCCTCGACCGCCAGCTCGGCGGCGTCGCGGATCGCCGCCGGCGTGATCAGCCGGCCGGTCTCCAGGATCACCTTCAGCGTGTTCTTGCCGGTCATCAGGCGCGCCATGTCGAGCACCGCCCGGGCTTCTTCGCGGCGGCCTGTGAGCAGGGCGGTATAGGGTAGCACCACGTCGATCTCTTCCGCCCCGTCGGCGATCGCCGGCAGGATCTCGTCGCGCACCGCCTCCACGCTCTCGAAGCCGTGCGGGAAATTGACGACGGTGCAGACCTTCACGCCCGTGCCGTCCAGCCGCTCCCGGCACAGCGGCACGAACCGCGCCCAGACGCAGACGGCGGCGAACGGTCCCACCGGCGTCACGGCGCGGCGGCACAGCGTCTCGATCGTCGGATCGTCGTCGCCGTGGTTGAGCGAGGTGAGATCCAGGCAGGCGATCGCGCGGCGCGCGATTTCGGTCGGGTCGTCAAAGGACATCGATCGCCTCCCGGGCGAAAGCGGAGAGCAGGCGGGCGAGGTGGTCGGCCATGGCCGCGCCCTTGGTCATGACGTCCGCGTGGTCGAGCGCGGTCCCTGCGCCCATGCCGGCCGCCAGATTGGTGATGCTCGAGATCCCGGCGACACGCACTCCCATGTGCCGCAGGGCGATGCATTCCGGCACCGTGGACATGCCAACGGCGTCGGCGCCGAGGCTCCTGAAGGCGCGGATCTCGGCCGGGGTCTCGAAGCTGGGCCCCGGATACCAGCAATAGACGCCCTCGGCGAGGTCGAGCCGAACTCGCGAGGCGGAGGCGGACAGCTGCCGGCGCAACTCCGGGTCGTAGGCCGTCGTCATGTCGATGAACCGCTCGCCGAGATCCGAGAGGTTGGGGCCGGTGAGCGGGTTCAGACCGGACCAGTTGATATGGTCGGTGATCATCATCAGCCGACCGGGCTCGACCGCCGTGCGCAGGGACCCGGCGGCGTTCGTGAGGATC
The DNA here is from genome assembly GCA_048983575.1 of Thalassobaculum sp. Lineage (GTDB taxonomy): Bacteria > Pseudomonadota > Alphaproteobacteria > Thalassobaculales > Thalassobaculaceae > Thalassobaculum. The sequence continues at coordinate 1,018,962 of JBLZTD010000001.1, forward strand.
ACGGAGGTACAGCCGAGACGGGCCAGCGTGCGGACCGGGCGGACCACGTCGGCCAGGGGGTGGCCCTCGTAGACATGGGCGCGGCCGCGCAGCAGAGCGACGGGCACGTCCCCGAGGGTGCCGAGCCGCAGCTGCCCCGCATGGCTGTCCACCGCCGGACGCGGAAAGCCCGGAATGTCGGCATAGGAGATGTCGACGGAGTTGGTGACGGCGTCGGCGCAGGCGTCGAGGCCCGAGCCGAGCACGATGCCGAGGCGCGGACGGAATCCGGCGGCGGCGGCGTCGATGGCCGCGACGGCGGCCTGGATCTGGGCGATTTCTGTCATGTCAGGGGGATCCGGTAGACGACGCCCGGATAGGCCGGGCCTGAAGGGCGTTGGATGATGTCGTCGCCACAGATCGTCCCGCCCAGGCTCTCGGGGATGCGGCGGCTCGGGACGTTCTCCTCCGCGACGGAATAGAGCACCGCCTGTTCGCCGAGCACGTCCCGCACGAAGGCGGTGAGCCCGATGATGGCTTCCCGTCCGTAGCCGTGGCCATGGGCGTCCGCCCGGATCCAGATGCCGAGTCCCGGGAGCGGATCGCCGCGGTAGTGCAGCCCGCCCATGCCGAGGAATCGGTCGGAGCCCCTGTCCCGGATCACCGCGGCGACTTCCCGGCCGCGGGTTGCCATGGCGAGCCACGTGCGGCCCAATCCACGGAGTTCCTCGGCCGAAGCCGATGGGTTGAAGGTCATGTAGCGGCAGATGTCCGGCGTGGTTGCGCCATGGATATCCTCCGCGTCTTCTTCGCGATAGGCGCGCAGGTGCAGCCGCTCGGTCTCGATATCCAGGGACGACAGGTCCATGGTCGGTCTCACCGTTCCTTCACATAGGGGCGGCCGATCGCCTTGGGCGCGATCGCCTTGCCGATGAAGCCCGCCAGCAGGATCACCGTCAAGGCGTAGGGCAGGGCCTGGATCAGCGCGACCGGCGCCTGGCCGATGCCGGGGATCTCGACCCCCTGCAGCCGGGTCGCCACGGCGTCGAGGAAGCCGAACAGCAGGCAGGCGAGCAGGGCCGGGACCGGCCGCCATTTCCCGAAAATCAGGGCGGCGAGGGCGATGTACCCCTTGCCCGCCGTCATGTCGCGCACGAAGGCCGCCGACTGGGCGGTGGACAGGTAGGCGCCGGCGATGCCGCAGAACGTGCCGGTGAACAGCAGGGCGCGGTAGCGGAGGAACGTGACCGAGATACCGGCGGTGTCGACCGCGCTGGGGCTCTCGCCGACGGCGCGCAGACGCAGGCCGAAACGGGTGCGGTATACGACCCACCAGGTGAAGGGCACGCTCAGCACGGCCACGTAGACCAGGATGTTGTGGCCGCTGACGATCTCGGCGTAGAGCGTGCCGAGGACCGGAACCGGGCGCAGCGTGTCGGCCAGCGGCCAGGTCAGCGACTGGAACCGGGCGTCGGCCGGCAGCGACGGGGTCTGGCCGCCCTGGGAGAACCAGGCGATGCCCAGCACGATGGTCAGCCCCGCGACCAGCACGTTGATCGCCACGCCGCTGACCACCTGGTCGCCGCGATGGGTGATGCAGGCGAAGCCGTGCAGCATGGCGAGCGCGGTGGACACGGTCATGGCGGCGAGCAGGCCGATCCAGGCGCTGCCGGTGACGTAGGCGGCGGCGCCGGCGGCGAAGGCGCCGGCCAGCATCTTGCCCTCCAGCCCGATATCGACGACGCCGGACCGCTCGCTGAACAGACCGGCCATCGAGCAGAGGATCAGCGGGGCGGCGACACGGATCGTCGCGTCCAGGGTGAGGACGAAGAGCAGCCAGAAATCGGCGACATCGGCCATCACGCGGGCTCCCGCCGGGCCGACCAGCGCCGCCACAGGCGCAGGGCGGTCGGATGCAGCATGAAGGCGAGCGCGCCGGAGAACAGGATCACCAGACCCTGGATCACGACGACCAGATCGCGGGTGATGGTCTGGAACTCGAAGTCGAGCTCGGTGCCGCCCTGGTAGAGCGCGCCGAACAGCAGGCTGGCCAGCACGATGCCGACCGGGTGGCTGCGTCCCATTAGGGCGACGGCGATGCCGGTGAAGCCGTAGCCGGCGGTGAAGTTCAGGAGCAGGCGGTGATGCACGCCGAGGATCTCGTTGAGCCCGACGAACCCGGCGAGCGCGCCGGAGATCACCATGGAGACGACGATGATCCGCTTGGGATCGATCCCGGCATAGATCGCCGCCTTCTCGTTCCTGCCGACGGTGCGGATGGCGTAGCCCCAGCGCGTCCGCCAGATCAGCAGCCAGACGAAGACGCAGGCCAGAGCCGCCCAGAGGATAGAGACGTTCAACGGCGACGGCGTCACCTTGATACCGAAGCCGCCCAGGATCTCGTGGACGAAAGGCAGCCAGGCGGTTTCCGCCATCTCCCGGCTCTGCGGCGACATCTGACCCGGCTCGATGATCACGTTGACCATGAGGTGGACCATCAGCGCGGCGGCCAGGAAGTTGAACATGATCGTGGTGATGACGATGTGGCTGCCGCGATGGGCCTGCAGCCAAGCCGGGATGAAGGCCCAGGCGGCCCCGAACACGCCGCCGGCCAGCCCTGCGAGCGGGATCACCAGCCAGCCCGGCAGGGCGGTGTCCAGGGACAGGGCGACCAGCCCGACGCCGAGCCCGCCGATATAGGCCTGGCCCTCGCCGCCGATGTTGAACAGCCCGGCATGGAAGGCCACTGCGACCGCCAGGCCGGTGAAGATCAGATTGGTGGTGTAGTAGAGCGTGTAGCCGAGCGATCCCGGATAGCCGAAGGCGCCGGCCACCAGCACGTCCAGCGCCTCCAGCGGGTTCTCCCCCACCAGCAGCACGATGAGGCCCGCCACCAGGAAGGCCATGAGAATGTTCAGGGCCGGCAGGACGCCGATATCGATCCAGGCGGGCAGCTCGCGGCTCATTCCCGGTCCTCAGAGTTCGTCCGTGGTGGTGCCGAAGCCGGGTTCGAACATGCGACGGTACAGGCGTTCGGCGTAGGTGTCGGTCATCCCGGCGATGTAGTCGCAGACCTGACGCTGGATCGGGTCGTCGCGGAGCAGGTCGTCGCGGGCGCTTTCCGGGATCATGGTGGCATCGTGCACCAGCTCGTCGAACAGGGAGGCGACCACCAGGTTGCCCTTGCGCCGGAGCTGGCGGACCGAGGCGCTGTTGATCACCGTCTGGTAGACGAAGGTCTTCAGGAACCGGACCAGATCCTTCACCGGCCCGGCGAAGTCCACCGTGTGGCGCAGCAGCGGATGCTCGAACTCCGGTCTCTCGTACACGGCGACATGGGTGACCAGCACGTTGACCAGGGCGGAGATCGCCTGCTTGCGCTCGTAGCTGGAGCGGGAGAACAGGGCGTCGGCGAGCGCTTCGCGATCGAGCCCCAGCCCGGCGGTTTTGAGCGCCTCGAAATCCGGCAGGTCGGCGGTCCGGGCGGCATAGGTTTCAAAGGTATCGCGGCGGATCAGCCCGCGGGCGATGGCGTCCTCCAGATCGTGCACGGCGTAGGCGATGTCGTCGGCGCATTCCATCAGCGCGCAGTCCAGGGTCCGGTAGATCGGTCGCCCGGTCGTGTCGAGTGCCGGCAGGGTGTCCCGGTCGGCGTTGGAGAACGGCGCCAGCGCCCAGTCGACGATGTCCTGCTCGCTGTCGAGGTAGCATTTCGGCGGGCGGTCGTCGGCGTCCTTGCCGATGGCGGCGAAGGCGGCGGCGCAGACCTCGTAGGAGGCCGGATACTTCAGCACCGCCAGGTTCAGGCGCCGGGTCGGGTTCAGGCCGATACCGGGCCGGCGATACTTTTCCAGCCAATTCAGTACCCGGAGCGTCTGGCCGTTGCCCTCGAACCCGCCATGGCCGGCCATGCAGGCGTTGAGGGTCTCCTCGCCGCTGTGGCCGTAGGGCGGGTGGCCGAGATCGTGGGCGTGGCAGGCGGCGGTCATCAGCGACGGCGACGGGAGCCAAGCCTTCGCGGCGTCCGGCACCGAGGCGTCGGCCCGGATCTTCAGCAACAGCCCTTCGCCGATCTGGCCGCACTCGATGCTATGGGTCAGGCGGGTGCGGTGAAAGTCGCCCTCGCCGGTGGCCATTACCTGGGTTTTTCCCTGGAGCCGTCGGAACGCGGCGGAATGGATGACCCGGCCCTTGTCGTGGTCGTACGCGTCGCGCACGTCGGCGGCGCGCGGGGGCTCGGGGTGGCGGCGTTCGGTGAAGATCTCGGGGTCGGTGGTGGACGCGGCGGCGGTCATGCGGGGCCTCCCTGGCGACGGATCTCCTCCAGGGAGACATTGGCCATCATCATGCCGAGCGTGCGCTCGTCGGCCTCCTCGGCGGGCAGTTCGCCGACCAGCGCGCCGCCGCACATGACCAGAATGCGGTCGCTCAGGCCCATGATCTCGTCCAGTTCGACCGAGACCAGCAGGATCGCGGCACCGGCGTCGCGCATGGCGACGAGTTGGCGGTGGATGAACTCGATGGCACCGATATCGACCCCCCGGGTCGGCTGACCCACCAGAATGATCTTCGGCGCCCCGTCCAGCTCGCGGGCGAGCACGAGTTTCTGCTGGTTGCCGCCGGAGAACAGGGAGGATTTCAGGGCGGGGTCCGCCGGGCGGACGTCGAAGCTTTCCATCTTCTTGCGACAGGCCGCGTCGATGGCGGCGGGATCGGTGAACGGCCCCCTGTTGTACCGGGGTTCGTCCTGGTGGCCGAGGATCGCGCTTTCCCGGGCGTCGAAATCCATCACCATGCCCATGGCGTGCCGGTCCTCCGGCACGTGGCCGACCCCGGCCGCGCGGACCCGGGCGCCGTCGACCGGGCGGTCGGGGGCGATTTCCAGATCGCCGAGACGCACCCGTCCGCTGCTGGGGACCCGAAGCCCCGCGAGAACCTCCAGCAACTCGCTCTGGCCGTTGCCGGAGACCCCAGCGAGGCCAACGATCTCGCGGGCCCGGACCTCGAACGAGACGTTCTGCAGCCGGGCGACGCCCGCGCCGTCGACCACGCCGAGCCCTTCGACCGTCAGCATCGGCGCGCCCGGTTGCGCCGGTCCCTTGTCGACCCGGAAGAGGACCTTGCGTCCGACCATCAGTTCCGCAAGTTCCTCGCGCGAGGTTTCGGCGGTCGGGCGCTGGGCGACCATCTCGCCGCGGCGCATGACCGAGACGGTGTCGGTGACCGCCAGGATCTCGCGCAGCTTGTGGGTGATGAGGATCACCGTGACGCCCTCGCGTTTCAGTTCGCGCAGGATCTCGAACAGCTGGTCGGTCTCCTGGGGCGTCAGGACGCCGGTGGGCTCGTCGAGGATGAGGATCCGCGCGCCGCGGTACAGCGCCTTCAGGATCTCGACCCGCTGCTGCAGGCCGACCGGCAGCTCGCCGACGGTGGCGTCCGGGTCGATCTCGAGGCCGTATTCCCGGCCGAGGCGCGTGAGCTCGGCCCGGGCCGTCTCCCGGCCGGCGGCGAGCAGCGGCGCGCCCTCGGCGCCGAGCATTACGTTCTCCAGCACGGTGAACGGCGGAACCAGCATGAAGTGCTGGTGGACCATGCCGATGCCCGCGCGGATCGCGTCCTGCGCGCTCCTGATCGATACCGGTCGGCCGTCGATCCGGATCTCCCCCGCATCGGCCTCGTAGAAGCCGTAGAGGATGCTCATCAGGGTGGACTTTCCCGCGCCGTTCTCGCCGACGATGCCGTGGATCGTGCCGGCGGCGACGGCGAGGGAGACGTCGCGGTTGGCCCGGACCGGTCCGAACCGCTTTTCGATGCCGATCAGTTCGATCGCGGGCGGGGCGGCGGGGACGGAGCGGCGGTCGGCCATAGGCGCGGCGATGCTCACTCTGTCCCCTCCGTGTCTGTGTCCCGAGCCGATCAGAACGGGCAGGAATTGTCGGCCATGTAGTCGTGGACGACGATCTTGCCGAGCGTGATGCTCTCCTTGGCCAGCTCGACGTCCCGCTTCATCTCGCCGCTGATCAGGGCACGGTTGTTGTCGTCCAGCGCCCAGTCGACGCCGCCCTCGGCCAGGCCGAGATTCTGCACGCCGGTGCTGAACTTGTCGTTATAGGCGTCTGAGAAGGCCATGTAGGCCGCCACGTCCACCCGCTTCAGCATGGAGGTCAGCATGGTGCCGGGGTGCAGGTGGTTCTGGTTGCTGTCGACGCCGATCGCCAGCTTTCCGTTGTCGGCGGCGGCCTGATAGACGCCGAGGCCGGTACCGCCGGCGGCGGCGAACACCACGTCGGCGCCGCGGTCGAACTGCGACTTGGCGAGCTCGCCGCCCTTGGTGGGATCGTTCCAGGCGGACGGCGTGGTGCCGGTCATGTTCTGGTAGACCTCGATGTCCGGGTTGGCGTGCTTGGCACCCTGAACGTAGCCGCAGGCGAACCGGCGGATCAGCGGGATGTCCATGCCGCCGACGAAGCCGATTTTGCCGCTCTCGGAGGCCATGGCCGCGATCATGCCGACCAGGAACGAGCCCTCGTGCTCCTTGAAGACGATGGATCGGACGTTCGGCAGGTCGACGACACTGTCGATGATGGCGAATTGGGTGTCCGGATTGGCCTTGGCGACCTTCTCCAATGCCGGGGCCTGGGCGAAGCCGACGCCGAGCACCGGATTGGCGCCGCGCTGGGCCATGCGGGCGAGCGCCTGCTCGCGCTGGGTCTCGTTGGTGACTTCGAATTCGCGGTAGTCGACCCCGGTCTCCGCCTTGAACTTCTCGACGCCGTTATAGACGCCTTCGTTGAAGCTCTTGTCGAACTTGCCGCCCATGTCGAAGACGACGGCGGGCGCGATATCGGCCGCCGCGACCGGGCCGGCGAACAGCGTCAGCGCGAGGGCCGCGCCCAGTAGACGAGTGTGCATCGGTGAGCTCCCCTGTTTGGGTCCGCCAAATCGGCGGTTGAGGTGTAATCTAGGCGATATCGCAAGGCGTTCCCAGCGTCTCGGGCGCCCGGCGGTCCTGAAAGGCGAACAACGTGAGGGTGATGTGACGGAAGCGCGGCTCAAGGCCGGGATCATCGTGCAGGCGGCGATCCGTCAGGCCAGCATGCGGGGCATTCCCGCCACGGTCGTGCGCCATGGCGACGACGATGCCGGACAGGTCTATGTCGTCGTCAACCGGGGGCGCGATATCGGCTGCGTCCTGCTGGCGCCGAGCCGGGACTACGACACCGGCAAGACGGTGTGGCGCACGCCGCTCGGTGCGGATCCGGTGCCGGAGCCGGAGGCGGATGCCTATATCGAGAAGGAACGTCGGATCGACCCGGACCTCTGGGTGCTGGAGATCGAGTCCCGCGCCGGTTGGCACCCTTTCGACGAGATGTAGGAGCTTCAGCGCCGCAGCCTGTTGGCCAGTTGCAGCGCGACGATGCCGCCGAGCACCATGGCCGCGCCGATCAACTGGGCCGCCGTCAGGGCCTCGCCGAACAGCAGGTAGGCGGCGACGATCGAGGTCACGGGCTGCAGGTTGTTGACGATCGAGCTTGTCTCCACGCCGATCTTCGGGATCGACGCGAAGTAGAGCGGGATCGAGCAGCCCTGGAGCAGGACCACACCGAGCGCGCCGAGCCAGCCGGCGGCCGTCACCGGCAGCGTGATCCCGGTCGTCGCCGGCACCGCGAGGCTGAGAATCACGGCCGCCACCAGGGCCATGTGGAACATCACCACCAGCGGATCGCGCCCGCCCATCACCCGGCCGATCCAGGTGACGTTGATCGCGCAGGCGACACCGGCCGACAAGCCCAGCAGCAGGCCCCGGGGGTCGAGGTGATGGAAGCCCTCGCCGAGCATCACGGCCAGGCCGGCGAACGCGGTGAGGAAGGCGGCGAGGCGCAGCAGGCCCGGCCAGCGCCGGTCGAGCAGGGCGGTGAACACGCTGACCAGGGGCGGATAGACGAAGAACAGCAGGGCGGCGACGCCGACCGGGATGTATTTCACTGCGCCGATATTGCCGAAGAACATATGGGCGAGCAGTAGCCCGAGGCCGAGGCAGTTCAGCCAGGCCCGTCCGTCGATCCGCAGCGTCCTGCCGGAGACGAGACACCAGACGCCGACCAGGGCGACCACGAACCAGGCCCGCACCGTGGCCACGGACTGGCCGTCCGTGCCGCCCTCGAAGGCGATGCGGGCCACGGCGATGGCAAGTCCCAGACCGACCGTCGCCGCCAGTGCCAGGGCAAGCCCGACGAGGCGGTCGCGCCGAAGGGCAGCGGGGTCAGCCCCGGTCCCAGAAGTCGCCATGGGCCCGGATCCAGGCGACGAAATCGGCCATGGTCGCGGCGAGATCGTCCGGCAGCCGGTGCCCGGCCTCGTCGGCCAGCCGGTCCGGCTTCATCGGGAACCGGTCCTGATCGCCCCAGAGGTTCACGGTGGACGCCTCGCCGGGCTCGGCCTGTCGGAAGAAGAAGCCGGGAAAGGCGTCCGCCAGATGGACGCACATGTCCATGACGCTCACCTGACGGGCGGAGGTGACGTTGAACACGTCGCTCTTCAGCCTGTCCGTCGGCGCCGCCATCAGCGCCTGCAGGGCGCCGGCGACGTGCCGCGAATAGGTCCAGTCGAGATGGTCGCGCCTGTCGAACACCGCCGTACCCCCCTTGCGGGCGATCAGCGCGGCCTGCATCGGCGCCGACAGGGTGTCGCGGGCGCCGGAATCGACCTCCCACGGCCCGAAGATCGTCGACAGGCGGACCGAGCGCGCATCCAGATCCGTCAGCTCGGCGTAGCGCCGCACCAGGCGCTCGGAGCCGTATTTCGTCATGCCGTAGATCTTGAACGGTTCCTCGCGGGTTCCGTACTCGTCCAGCGGACCGTCCCAGCCGGTATCGCCGAACGCGCCGGTGCCGTAGGCCGCGCCGGAGGAGATGTTGATCAGGCGCTTCGCGCCGGCTTTCCAGGCCGCCTTCAAGGTGTGGGCGAGGCCGACCAGATTGACCTCGATCACGCTCTCCGGCGCCTCCCGCTCCCGGTCCGGCCCCGAGGTCACAGCGGCGCCGTAGAACACCTGATCGACCTTGTGATCGCCGATCGCCTGGGCGACGGGTTCCGCCTGGCGGATGTCGCCCTGGACCAGGGTGTAGGCGCCGGGAAGGGAGTCGAGCCGGGCCTTGGCGACCGGATGCAGCGGGTTGCGGTCGAACAGCACGACCTCCGCGCCGTCCTGGAGATAGCGTTCGGCCACGGCGAGGCCGATAAATCCGCAGCCGCCGGCGATCAGGGTGGTCATGGTCCGTCTCCGATGTGTGGATCACGTCCAACCAGCCTATCCCGTTGTCCTGACGGAAGTCAGGACCAAGAGTTCGGCGGCGGTGCGCCGCTGATCCTGATTAGCATCAGGATGACGGGGGAAGAGGCATCCGAACGGACCGCGCCCCGAGCTTTAACCCGCCCAGGGCGCGGTCAACTGTTACTGGTCCGCCTGGACTTTGAGGGAGACGATCTGGTCCGGATTGCGCGGCGGCTCGCCCCGGGCGATGGCATCCACATGCTCCATGCCTTCCGTCACCTCGCCCCAGACCGTGTACTGGCCGTTGAGGAAGGAACAGTCGTTGAAGCAGATGAAGAACTGGCTGTTGGCGCTGTTCGGGTTCTGGGTCCGCGCCATGCCGATGGTACCGCGGCCGTAATTGGCGTCCGAGAACTCGGCGCGCAGGTCCGGCTTGTCGGAGCCGCCGCGGCCGGTGCCGGTCGGGTCGCCGGTCTGCGCCATGAAGCCTTCGATCACACGGTGGAAGACCACGCCGTCGTAGAAGCCCTCCCGTGTGAGCTCCTTGATCCGCTCCACGTGATTCGGCGCCAGGTCGGGGCGCAGTTCGATGATCACGGGGCCGTCCTTCAACTCCATGATCAGCGTGTTTTCGGGATCGGCGGCGGCCGCCCCGTTGGTGTCGGTCGTCATGATCGCTCCGATGATGCTTGCGGCGAACGCCAGGCGGCGCATCGACGTCTCCTTCGCTTAAGGGTGATCGGGTCATCCCCCCCTTCCGGTTTCGCACCTTACCGAAGCGTACCGCTCAGGCAAGCGTCGCGGCCGGCAGGGCGCCCGTCGATGACTAACAGGCCGGCGCCCGACGTGCCATGATGACGCGAAGACGGAAGCAATATCGTCCGTGGGAGGAGGCAGGCCGGCCGCATGGCGAGCGCCATCACATCCGCGTCGCCCGACGCCGCAGGCACGACCTTCGCGCAGCGCGCCGTCATCCTGGTGTCGCTCACCTTCGTGACGATGCTCTACACGATGACGGTGATGATCGCGAACGTGGCCCTGCCGAAGATGCAGGGCACCTTCGCCGCCACCACCGATCAGATCGCGCTCGTCGTCACCTTCAACATCGTCGCCACGGCGGTCATGACGCCGGCTTCGGGCTGGCTCGCCTCCCGGTTCAGCCGGCGCTCGCTCATGTTCTGGTGCGCTGTGGGCTTCACCGCCGCCTCGTTCCTGTGCGGCGTGGCCCAGAGCCTGGAGGAACTGGTGCTGTACCGCATCCTCCAGGGCGGGTTCGGCGCGCCGCTGGTGCCGCTCGCCCAGGCGACGATCCTCGACACCTTTCCGCGCCACCAGCACGGTACGGCGACGGCGGTCTTCTCCATGGGCGTGGTGTTCGGCCCGATCATCGGCCCCACCGTCGGCGGGTTCCTGGCCGAGGAGCTCGGCTGGCGCTGGGTGTTCTTCCTGCTGGTACCCTTCGGGTTGATCGCGATCACCGCCATCCTGGTGGTGATCCAGGACCGAAGACGCTCGGGCCTGATGCGGCTCGACTGGTTCGGGTTTCTGACCCTGTCGATCGCCATCGCCTCGTTCCAGTTCATGCTCGACCGGGGCCAGCGGCTCGACTGGTTCGAAATCGCCCGAGATCGTGATCCAGGCGATCGTGGCGGCGCTCGCCTTCTATCTGTTCCTCGCCCATGTGACGACGGCGGAGAAGCCGTTCCTGAACCTCGCCATGTTCCGCGACCGGAACTATGCGATCGGCTGCACCATCATGTTCATGTTCGGCATGGTTCTGTGGACGCCGATGGTCCTGTTCCCGCCGATGATGGCCGACATCCAGGGTTATCCGGAGGCGGAGATCGGGGTGTTCATGGCGCTGCGCGGCCTCGGCACGCTGGTCGCCTCCATCGTCATGGCCTTCATCAACCGGTGGTTCGACCCGCGCCTGCTGCTGACGATCGGTTTCCTGCTTCAGGGGGTGGCGGCGGCCTATATGGGCGCGTTCGACATCAACCTGTCGCCCTTCGCGCTGGCCTGGACCAGCCTGCTGGCGGGGTTCGGCGTCGGGTTCATCTGGGTCCCGATCACGCTGATCACCTTCCGCACCCTGGACAAGGCGTTCATGAACGAGGCGACGGCGATCTACCACCTGATCCGCAATGTCGGCTCGTCGATCTTCATCTCGGTGACCATCGCCCTGGTGATCCGCACCACGGCGGCGGGCTACACCGAACTGGTGCCCTTCGTGTCCCTGTTCGCCGACGCCAATTCGCTGTTCGCCCTGCGCGGCGACTGGCCGACCGACAGCACGGCGGCCCTTGCCGGGCTCGGCGCGGAGATCCGGCGGCAGTCGGCGATGATGGGCTACATCAACGCCTTCTACCTCTACGCCGCGACCTGCTTCGCCATCATCCCGTTCGTCTTCATGGTCAAGTACCGCCGGGCGGAAGCCTGACGGCGCCGGGCCCGGCTCAGCGTCGCAGTACCCCGCCCGCATGCTTCTCGACGGCGGCGACGATCTTGGCGGAGACCGCCTCGATCTGCTCGTCGGTCAGGGTCGCGTCGCGCGGCTGCAGGGTGACCTCGATGGCGATGGACTTGGAGCCCTCCGCAAGTCCGGGGCCCGTGTACTCGTCGAACACGTGGACCCCGTCGATCAGGACCTTGTCGGCCCCGGCCGCGGCGCGGGCGACCTTGTCCGCCGGGACGTCAGCATGCCACGACGAAAGCGAAGTCACGGGCCAGCGGCTGGAACGGGATGCGCTCCAGCAGCGGGCGCTGCGCGCGCCCTTGCGCTTGGGCATCGGCACGGCATCGACGCAGCACTTCGAACGCCACCGCCGGACCCTTCAGGTCGAAGGCGGCGAGGATGCGCGGATGGATCTCGCCGAACCGGGCCATGCACCTTCGGCCCGAGACGCAGGCAGCCGGAGCGGCCCGGGTGGTACCAGTCGGGTGCGTCGGTCGAGACCTGGAGGTTGGCGACCGGCGCCGCCAGCAGCTTCCAGCGCGGCCGAGCGCGTCGGCCTTGGCGTCGAACAGGCATCGACGCCGCGCGGCGCTTCCGGCCCAGTGGCGCGGCGCCGGTGCGTGCCGGCCCGCATGCGCCGGACGACGGCCTGGCCTGGTCCTCCGGCGGTCGCCCGCATATTCCGGGCCGACCTCGAACAGGGCGACGTCGCCATGGCCGACGATCGGCGTTGCGCGCGCGCGGCGTCCAGCAGGTTCGGCAGGATCGACGGGCGCATCGCGTCGAGATCGGCGCATGATCGGGTTGGCGAGCCGCAGCGCCTGGGCGCCGCCGCCGAACAGCTCCGGCATGCTCCGCCGGCATGAAGGAGAAGGTCACCGCCTCCATCATGCCGCGCGCGGCGAGCGCCCGCTTGGGCCGCGGTTCGCGCGCTGGTTCTGAGTCGGCGTCAGGCCGGCGGCCGACGACCGCGTCGGGCGCGCCAGCGGAGACCGGCCGGAATCTTGTCGTAGCCGTAGATGCGCAGCGACCTCCTCGACCAGATCGGCCTCGCCCTCGATGTCGCCGACGCCAGGACGGCGGCGGTGACGCTGATGCGTCTCGCCCGATCCGCTCGACGTCGAAGCCGAGCTGGTCGAGGATGTCGAACCGCTCTTCGGCCTCGGGCACATCGACGCCGCACAGGGCCGCGACGCGCGCCTGGCGCAGCGGCAGCATCGCGGCTGCCAGTCGCGGCATTTCGCCGGCGATCGACGGTCTCGATGGCCTCGCCGCCGCAGAGCTCCAGCATCATGCGTGGCGGCCACCTCGGCCCCCCACCAGGGCCATTCCGGATCGACGCCGCGCTCGAACCGGTAGCGGGCGTCGGACATGATGCCGAGCTTGCGGCCGGTGGTCGCGACGCGAGATCGCGATCGAACAGCGCCACTTCCAGGAACACGTCGGTGGTGGCGTCGTCGCACGCCGGATGCGCTCGCCGCCCATGATGCCGGCCGATCGCTTCGACGCCGTTGTCGTCGGCGATCACCAGCATGCCGGCTTCGAGCGTGTATTCCTTGCCGTCCAGGCGCGAGGTAGCGTCTCGCCGGTCCGTGGCGAGGCGCATCGTGACGGTTGCCGTGCACCTTGCGCGGCGTCGAAGACGTGCAGCGGCCGGCCGAGGTCGAAGCGTGACGTAGTTGGTGATGTCGACCAGCGCCGAGATCGGGCGCAGGCCGATGGCGCGTCAGGCGGTCCTGCATCCAGTGCCGGCGACTGGGGCCGTTCTTGACGCCGCGGAAATAGCCGCCCGACTACACAGCCGGGCACAGCATCGGCCGCGTCGGCGGGCAGATCGACGTCGACACTGCAGCGGGCTGTCGAACGTGCCCGACCGGCTCGAGGTGTCGAGCGGCTTCAGCGTGCCGAGGCCGGCGGCGGCCAGATCGCGGGCGATGCCGCGAACGCCGAGGCAGTCGGCCCGGTTCGGGGTGATGGCCGATTTCGATGACCGGATCGTCGAGCCCGGCATAGGCCGCGAAGGCTGTGCCGACCGGCGCGTCTTCCGGCAGGTCGATGATGCCGTCGTGATCGTCGGACAGGCCCAAGCTCGCGCTCGGAGCAGCAGCATGCCGTTGCGATTCCTCGCCGCGGATCTTGCCCGGCTTCAGCGTCAGGTCGATGCCCGGCACATAGGCTGCCCGGCGGCGGCGAAGACGCCCTTCATGCCGGTCCGCGCATTCGGCGCGCCGCAGACCACCTGCACCGATCGCCGTCGCCGGCATCGACCATGCAGACCCGCAGACGGTCGGCGTTCGGGTGCTGCTCGGCGCCTCGACCACATGCGCGACGCGGAACGGCGCGAAGCGCCGCGCCGCGGTCCTCGACCTCCTCGACCTCGAGGCCGAGCATGGTCAGCTTCTCGGCGATCTCCTCGAGCGAGGCGTCGGTGTCCAGATGGTCCTTCAGCCAGGACGAGTGTGAACTTCATCTGGCTCAGAGCCCTCCGGCGCATGGTCGGCTGGCATCCAGCGGCACGAAGCCGTAATGGCTGCAGCCAGCGCAGGTCGGCTGTCGTAGAACGGTGCGCAGGTCGGGGATGCCGTATTTCAGCATCGCGATGCGCTCGATCCCCATGCCGAAGGCGAAGCCCTGGTATTCGGTCGGGTCGATGCCGGCAGATGCGCAGCACGTTCGGATGCACCATGCCGCAGCCGAGAATTTCCAGCCAGTCGTCGCCGGTCGCCGATCGTCAGCTCGCCGCCCTGAGCGCGAGCAGCCGATATCGACCTCCGCCGACGGCTCGGTGAACGGGAAATAGCTGGGACGGAACCGCAGCGGCAGATCGTCGACGCTCGAAGAAGGCCCGGCAGAAATCCGTCAGGCAGCCCTTGAGGTGGCCCATATGGGTCGTCTTGTCGATCACCAGCCCCTCGACCTGATGGAACATCGGCGAATGGGTCGCGTCGCTGGTCGGACCGGAAGGTGCGGCCCGGCACGATGATGCGGATCGGCGGCTTCTGCGTTCTCCATGGTGCGGATCTGCACCGGGCGAGGTGTGGGTGCGCAGCACCTTGCGCTCGCCGTCTTGCGTCCGGCGTGCAGATAGAACGTGTCGTGCATCCTGGCGCGCCGGGTGGTCCGGCGGGAATGTTCAGCGCCGTCGAAATTGTAGTAGTCGGTCTCGATATCCGGGCCTTCGGCGACCGCGAAGCCCATCTCGGCGAAGATCGCGATCGATCTCGTCGATGGTCTGGCTGATCGGGTGAATGCGGCCCTCGGCCTGCCGGGCGGACCGGCAGCGTGACGTCGACCCGCTCGTCCGGCCAGGCGGGCGTCCAGCGCCGCCGATCGCCAGCTCCGCCTTGCGGGCGTCGATGCGCGCCGGCATACCGCGTCCTTGATCCGCGTTCAGCGCCTGACCGGTCTCCTTGCGGGTCTCGGGATCGAGACCGCCCAGGGTCTTCATCTCGGCGGTCAGTCGACCTTTCTTGCCGAGCGCGCTGATCCGCACCTGTTCCAGCGCGTCGAGATCGCCCGCGCGCTCCACCTCGGCCAGCAGTTCGGCCTCTAATGCTTCGACGTTTGTCATCTGTCTGTGCCCGTTTCCCGGTCCGGTGGCGCCTTTTAACGGGTCGCCGGCGGTTTTGCGAGCCCCCAGGAACGGTCCGCTGACACCCGCCGGTTCGACACCGGCCGCATTCGCCCCATCTTGATTGCGGCGCCGTCAGGACGTCGACGGACCCTGGAGACGGCATCGAATGCAGGACGGAGCGCGGAAACCGCATGAGCCGGGTTATGAAATGGTCGATCGGCGGGCTGACGGCGGCGGTGGTGCTGCTCTTTGCGCTGGCCGGAGGATGGTACTGGGTGACACACAGCGTGGAACAACCCGACTACACGGTGGTCGCGGCGGACGGAGATTTTGAGCTGCGCGACTATCCGGCGATGGTGGTCGCGGAAGCGGCCGTTGCCGGCGACCGGCAGGAGGGCGTGCGCCAGGGATTCCGGGCGCTCGCCTCGTACATCTTCGCCAAGGACCGGGAGGGCGACCGCATCGCCATGACCGCGCCGGTCATCCAGCAATCGGCGGTTCGGCAGGCGGCGGAGCGGCAGCCGGACGCCGGGTGGCGGGTCCGCTTCGTCATGCCGTCCGAGTTCGATCTCGACGACCTGCCCAGGCCGGCGGGTGAAGATGTGGAGCTGCACCGCTGGCCGCCGATGCGTTTCGCCGCGGTCCGGTTCAGCGGGCGGGCGGACGATGCGGACTTCGCCCGGCACGAGACCCGGCTGAGGGATTGGCTGGTCGAGCGGAGTTCTGGAGGCCGACGGCACGCCGCTGCTCGCCTATTACGACGATCCCTGGACGCCGGGCATGCTGCGCCGGAACGAGGTTCTGATCCGCATCCGCTGACCGTCCGGCAAGCCCGACCCGGAAACGACAAAGGGCCGGTCCAACGACCGGCCCTCCGCATCTTCGCGATCTACTGCGGGCTTACGCCTTCAGCGCGGCCTCGGCCTGATCGACGATGTTCTTGAACGCGTCCGGCTCGTGGATCGCCAGATCGGACAGGACCTTGCGGTCCAGTTCGATGCCGGCCAGCTTCAGGCCGTTCATGAAACGCGAATAGGTCATGCCGTACTGGCGCACACCGGCGTTGATGCGCTGGATCCACAGGGCGCGGAAGTCGCGCTTGCGGGTGCGGCGATCGCGGTAGGCGTACTGCTGGCCCTTCTCGACCGCCTGGACGGCGACGCGGAAGACGTTCTTCCGGCGACCGTAATAGCCCTTGGCGGCGTCGGTGACCTTCTTGTGGCGGGCGTGTGCGGTCGTGCCGCGTTTAACTCGTGCCATCTATCCGCTCCTCAACCGTAGGGCATGAACCGCTTGACGATCTTCTGGTCGGCCTCGGCCAACACGAAGGTCCCGCGGGCCTGTCGCTTCATCTTCTGGGAACGGCGGCGCAGCATGTGGCGCTTGTAGGCGACGTTGCCCTTGATCTTTCCGGACCCCGTCGTGCGAAAGCGGCCTTTGACGCTGCTTTTCGTCTTCATCTTGGGCATTTTGTCGCTCCTTTGGTCTCGACGTTGTCGACTTCTCGCCGGCCGGGCAGCCCTTTTCGCCCAGACGCGACGGTCCGTCCCCGGCACAGGTCCGGAGAAGGAAGGCGGGGAGATACAGGAAACGGCCCCGGGGGGCAAGGGCGTTGGCGTCGCGATCTGCGCGGCGCCGCCGCTACTGCCGCGCCCCGAAGTGTCGGCGCAAGGCGACGCAGGGATCCTCGCGCTCGGCCGGCGGGAAGGCGCGGGACCAGTCGAAGGGCCCGCCGGCGCTCCCCTCGCTCAGGCCGACCGCGACGATCCGGCTCTCGGGGGCAAGACGGCGCAGGAACAGCGGAACGCCGATATCGCTGCGGACATGGCCGCGCCCGGCGATCAGCACGGCCCCGTCCGGGTGGCCCAGCATCGCCGCCGCCAGGGAGGCGTCGCGCGCCACCTGAACGTCGACCATGGCGCCGAGACGGTCGCGCGGCACCAGGCCGCAATGGCCCTCGAACACCGCGTCCAGATGGGCGGCGAGGGCGTCGTCCGGAAGCGGGTCGGCCAGCGCCCAGGCATCGACCAGGTCGGCGCCGAGGGCGGCGAGGCCCCCGCCCGCGATCGACCGGGTGGGGGCGGAGGCCAGACCTCCGGCGACCATCGCCAGCCCGCCATCGATGGCGGCGTCAACGATCGGCCGGTACAGCGCGAAGTCGGGCCAGCCGCTCTCCGCCCAGCGCACCGCCTCGGCGAAGCCGTCCGGGTCGCCAGAGCGCGGTCCGGAGGCCCAGGCGTCGATCGCCGGCTGCCGGTCGCGCGGCGCCATCTCCCAGACCACGGCCGGCCGACGACCCACGTCGACCATGGCCCGCAGCAGCGCCGCCTGGGCGGCGTGGTGGTGCAGGTTGTCATGGGTCTCGCCGAGCAGCACGAAGGGCGCGTCTGCGAGATCCGCATCCAGGGCCGACCGGGAACCCGGGCCGCCATCGCCGTGCAGCCAGCCCTCCGCCGCCGCGGCGATCGGAGCGACCATCATCATCAGGACGAGCAGAACGGTGCGCATGGCCATGAGATAGGGCATCTACGCCGTGCGCATACCCCAGCGCAGATACGGCCGTTTCGCCCCGGCCACCGTCGCGGTGACGATCTCCTGGGCGTAGCCGCCCCGACCGGCCTCGTGGGTCTGTTCTACCACCTGCGGCGCCGGATCGCCGACGGCGAAGGCTTCCTCGATGGCCCGGCCTGCCATCAGCGGATGCGGTGGCAGGCCGAGGGTCTTCAGCACCGTCGGCGCGATATCGACCGTGCCACTTGGCGTTTCGATCTCCACCCCCTTGCGGAAGCTGTCGCCGCCGAGGAACAGGCAGTGGTTCAACTCGCGCCGGTGCAGGCCGCCATGCAGGCCGCCGCCGAGCGGGATATCCGGATTGTCGGCGAGGATCACGCCGGGCAGCCCACCTTCGCTGTCCCGGTCCCAGGCGCGCAGGGTGAAGGCGACGTCGGCGGCGCGCCGGTGATTCCAGTTCACCACCGAGAGCGGCAGGGTGCCGTCCTCGCCGGCGGCGCGTCGGGTCAGGATCGGCCCGCACCACTCCTGGGCCTGCAGGGTCTCGACCAAGCGCTTCACCCGGGCGGGATCCCGGTCGCGCACGGCCACATGAGCCGAATAGCCCGGCTTCAGCGCGTAGTCGACATCCGGCCCGAGCGCCGTGCCGACCCTGAGGCCTTCCTTCGTCAGCGCGTCGGCGACGCCGATCTGGCCCTCGACGGTGACATGGCCATGGTCCGACATGGCGATGATGTTCCAGCCGGCCTCGCGCCCCTCAGCCCGCCACCAGTCCAGCACCCGGCCGAACGCCGCGTCGACGCCGCCGATGGCGCTCTGGGAGTCGCCGCTGGCGAGGCCCCGGTAGTGGTAGGAGAGGTCGGGTTCGTTCAGCCAGAGCACGCAGGCCTCGGGCGCGTGGTCCGGGAGGACGTGCTCCAGCAGCACCCGCACCGCCCAATCCGCGACGCCGGTGTTGGGGAAAACCTGCTCCGGCACGGGGCCGAACCGCTCCACCACCTTGCCGTAGGCGGCGGCGGGGGTGGAGATCGCGTCGCCCCAGATCGACAGCACCGGCTGCCCGAGTTCCGCCGCCCGTCCGGCAAGCAGCCGGGCGTTGCCGACCTTGCCGGTGGTGACGGCGGCGAACCGCCGGCCGGCCCCCCACAGGATCTCGCTCAGATGGGCAGCGCCGATCAGCCGGCCGTAGGCCTTGTCCGCCGCCCGCATCCGGGCGTCGTCCGAGGTGTCCATGGCCGAGGAAAAGCCGAGGGCCGGGTCGTAGAAGGCGTTGGCCATGATGCCGTGACCGGCCGGGGGATGGCCGGTCATCGATGTCGTCACCTGGACCCGGGTTTCGCTGGGAAAGGCCGAGGCGGTGTTGCGCATCCACACGCCGCTCGTGGCGAAGCCGTGGATGTTGGGGGCCTGGTTCGGGGTGACGTGATCGGGGCGCAGGCCGTCGAAGACGACGACCAGGATTTTGGGCGCGGGCATGGGAAGGCTCTCCGAGGATCGGACGGCGGGACCGCCACTCTACTACACCGGAGACGTGACGGTTCGGTGACGCGGCCGCCGGCCGCGGATTGCCGGGAGATCTAGCGGGTCGCCGGGCCGTCCTGGGCGCGCAGGGCGGCGAGCGAACTCGCGCACGGTGGTCAGAAGCTTACGCTCGCGCTCGGTATCGATGGAGATCGACGCGGTCATGCCGGCGCGCAGCGGCGGTCGGCCGTCGATCCGCTCCAGATCGATGCGCACCGGGATCCGCTGCACCACCTTGACCCAGTTGCCCGATGCGTTCTGCGGCGGCAGCACGGCGAATTCCGCGCCTGTCGCCGGGGCGATCGAACTGACCCGCGCCTTCCATGTCATGTCGGGATAGGCGTCGATGCCGACCTCGACCACCTGACCCTCGCGGACATGGGTGAGCTGGGTCTCCTTCAGGTTCGCGACCACCCAGGTGTCGTCGACCTCGATCAGGCCGAAGGCGGGATCGCCCTCCTCCAGCCATTCGCCCGGCTCCAGATGAACCTGGGTGACGATGCCGCCGCTCGGGGCGCGAACCTCGGTGTAGCCCAGATGCAGTTCGGCGATCTCCCGTGCCGTCTGTGCCTCAATGTATTTCGGGTGCAGCTCGACGGCGCGCTCCGGGTCGCCGCCGAGTTCGGCCAGGACCGTGCGGACCTTCTCCTGAAGGGCCCGGACCCGCTGCCGGGCGGAGGCGACCTCGAACTCGGCCTCGTCCAGCCGCGCCTCGGTCGTCACGCCGCGCCTGTTCAGTTCACGCTGCCGCTCGGCCTCGCGCTCGTAATACGCGACGGTCTCGCGCGCCTCGTCGATCTCGGCCTGAACCTGATGAAATTCGGCCCGCGTGGCCTCGACGTCCTGGCGTACCGCGAGCATGCGTGCCTCGGCGGATTTCAGCTCCAGCCAATGCGGGTCGGGATCGAGACGGAACAGCAGATCGCCCGCATTCACCCGCTGGTCGTTCTGGACGAAGACTTCGGTCACCCGGCCGTCGATATCGGTCGAGATCGCGATGATATGCGCCTTCACATAGGCGTTCTCCGTGGTCACGTAGCGCCCGGTGACGGCGTAGATGTAAGAGGCGCCGGCCAGGGCGAGGACCGGGATCAGCACCAGCAGCACCAGCCGTTTGACCCAGCGGCCGCGGCGGCGCCTGGGACGTTCGCTATGGGCGGTGATCGGCCCGTCCTCGGAGGAGGGGACGACGTCCGTCTTGGTCTCGTCAGTCATCGGCGGCCTCCGTCTGCGCGGCCGGTCCGGCCAGTTCGTCGAAGGCATAGAGGTTGGATTTGATCTTCAACAGGGTGTCGATGAATGCCTCGTGCTCCTCGCGTGTCAGGCCCTTCATGGCATCGCTGCGGATGTCGGCGGCGATTTCGCGCAGCTCGCGCATCAGGCCCTGTACCGTCTCGGTCAGGACCACCCGTTTGATCCGCCGGTCGACCGGGTCCGGGCGCCGCTCGATCCAACCCTTGTCCTCCAGACGGTCGAGCAGGCGGCCGAGGGTCGCTTTTTCAAGCTCCATGAACGCCGCGAGCTCCGACTGCGCCATGCCTTCCTTGGCGTAGAGCGCGGTGAGCACCCACCATTGGGAGCGGGTCAGGCCCAGTTCCTTGCCGCGGCGGTCGAACGCCACTCGCATCAGGCGGGCGACGTCGTGAACGAGGAATTCGAAGTTCCGATGCAGATCTGTGCGTTCCATGACCGGCGAATATAGTTGTCATGGCAACCGTTGCCAAGCAGATCGTAGACCGGGGCGACGGCCCGGAGCGGGTTCGGCGCGTCGCAGTTGGGGCGCGGGACCCGAGTGGCGGGCTGGCCGCAAAGCACTCGTTCCGAAGCGCGGTTAATTCCCTGGCTTGAAACGGGTATAGTGCGCTCCAACGTCAAGGAAGAGCGGGTCAATCGACACGGTGAGGCCCGCCGACACGGGAGGAGCAGAGGATGCCCGATCCATCCTTCTCGCCGAGGCCGGCATCGCCGGATCTCGATCCGATCTGGACCTCCCTGCGGAGCGACGCGGAGCGGACGGCCCAGTGTGAGCCGGCGCTGGCCAGTTTCCTGCACGCCACCGTTCTCGCCCACGACACCCTTGAGCATGCGCTCGTCTTCCACCTGTCGCAGAAGCTCGGGTCGGAGGCGATCACGGCATTGTCGCTGCGCCAGACCGTGGATCAGGCCGTCCATGGCGACGAGACGGTCGGAGCCGCCGTGCGGGCCGACCTGTCGGCCGTGTTCGAGCGCGATCCCGCCTGCACCAGCTATCTCGAGCCGTTCCTGTATTTCAAAGGGTTCCAGGCGATCCAGGCCTACCGCGTCGCCCACTGGCTCTGGGGGCACGAGCGCCAGGCGCTGGCGCTGTATCTCCAGTCCCGCATCTCCGAGGTCTACGGCGTGGACATTCACCCGGCGGCCCGGATCGGCCGGGGGATCATGATCGACCACGCCACGTCCGTGGTCGTCGGCGAGACCGCGGTGATCGAGGACGAGGTCTCGATGCTGCACAACGTGACCCTCGGCGGCACCGGCAAGGAGACCGGGGACAGGCACCCGAAGATCCGCCGCGGCGCCCTGCTCGGCGCGTCGGCGACGGTGCTCGGCAATATCGAGGTGGGCGAATGCGCGCGCGTCGGGGCGGGCAGTGTCGTGCTGAGCGACGTGCCGGCCCACTGCACGGTGGCCGGTGTCCCGGCGAAGCCGGTGCGCGGCAGCAACTGCGAACAGCCCGCGCTGTCGATGGATCATCGCTTCGTGAAGTGACCGGTCCGGCGGGTCGTGGCCCGGACAGCACGGCCCTGCCGCGATGCAGCACATTCAGCGTCTTGCCGATCGTCCGGCCGGCTGCTTTGGTTCCGGGCATCATGAGCGACACAGCCCTTCAGGACCTCGGCGGTCCGACCCCCTCCCCCGCAGCCGGCCTTGACTATGACGTCGTCATCGTCGGCGCCGGCATCTCCGGCATGTACCAGCTCCACAAGCTCCGCGGCCTCGGCTTCAAGGTCCTGGTGCTCGAGGCCGGCACCAGTGTCGGCGGCACCTGGTACTGGAACCGATACCCCGGTGCGCGCTTCGACTCGGAGAGTTATTCATACGCCTATTCCTTCGATCAGGATCTGCTCGATACCTGGGACTGGTCGGAGCATTTCGCCGCCCAGCCGGAGACCGAGCGCTACCTGAACTTCGTCGCCGACAAGCTCGACCTGCGTCGCGACATCCGCTTCTCGTCCCGGGTTGCCGCCGCCCGGTACGACGATTCGGGCCGGGCCTGGACCGTCACGCTGGAGACCGGCGAATGGTACCGCTGCCGGTTCATGGTCACCGCCATCGGCCCGCTCTCGGCGCCGACCATGCCGGCGGATTCCCGGCATCGAGGACTTCAAGGGCGAGTCGTTTCATACCGGCCTCTGGCCGAAGGAGCCGGTCAGTTTCGAGGGCAAGCGGGTCGCCGTGATCGGCACCGGCGCCACCGGGGTGCAGACCATCCAGGAGGTGGCGAAGACGGCCAAGACGCTCACCGTCTTCCAGCGCCGGCCGAACTGGTGCGCCCCGCTGCATAACGCCAAGATCGCGCCGGAGGAGCAGCCGGCCCTGAAGGCGCGCTATCCCGAGATCTTCCAGCGCTGCCGGGAAACCTTCGCCTGTTTCCTGCACACCCCCGATCCGCGCAGCGCTCTCGAGGTCTCCGACGCGGAGCGGGAGGCGTTCTGGGAACAGCGCTACAGCGAGCCCGGTTTCGGCATCTGGCAGGGTAATTTCCGCGACGTGATGATCGACCGGACGGCGAACCGGATGCTGTCCGACTTCGTCGCTAAGAAGATCCGCGAACGGGTGACGGACCCGGAGGTCGCCGACCTGCTGATCCCCAAGGACCACGGCTTCGGTACCCGGCGCGTGCCGCTCGAGACGAAGTACTACGAGGTCTACAACCAGCCGAACGTGCGCCTGGTCGACGCGCTCTCAACCCCGATCGAACGGATCACCCCCACCGGTCTGGAGACGGGTGAGGAGGCGTTCGAGTTCGACATGATCATCTACGCCACCGGCTTCGACGCGATCACCGGCAGCTTCGACCGGATCGACATCCGGGGCGAGGGCGGCAAGGCCCTGAAAGAGCGCTGGAAGGGTGGGCCGGAGACCTTCCTCGGCATGATGGTCGAGGGCTTCCCCAACATGTTCATGCTGGTCGGCCCGCATACGGCGCTCGGTAACATTCCGCGCAGCATCGAGTACAACGTCGAGTGGGTGACCGACGTGATGCGCCACATGCGCGACCGGGACATCACCTATGCGGCGACCACGGCGGAGGCGGTCGCCGAATGGACCGAGACGGTGCGCAAGGCCGGCGAGGGGCTGCTGTCCAACGAGGTCGACAGTTGGATGACCGGCGTCAACCGCAACGCCGGCAAGACCGAGCGGATCCTGGCCCGCTACAGCGGCAGCGCCGTCGCCTATCGCGAGCGGTGCGATGCGGTCGCGGCGGCCGGATACCGCGAGCTCCGCTTCGGTTGAGCCGGGAACCGCCCGGTCACGCCCGACACGCCTGTCGGAACGGATCTGTCGCCTGAGTCCCGCGGCCTGACCTGCCCGTTCTTTCTTCGGTAGGCCGGCTTGTTTGCCTGGAAATTCCACGGCTTAACGTTATCACTGTGACATTCTGGGGCGCTGCAGTAATGTATGTGTACGAATGAAATCGGGCGGCTGTGACGGCCGCCCTGCTCCCCGGATCCGCAGCGACGAGGCCGCAGATGAGCGCATTTCGGACCGAGACCGTGCTGGACGTCCGCCACTGGACCGACACCCTGTTCAGCTTCCGCACCACCCGCGATCCGTCCTTCCGCTTCGAGAACGGCCAGTTCGCGATGATCGGGCTGGAGGTGGACGGCAAGCCGCTGGTGCGCGCCTATTCGATGGCGAGCGCCAACTACGAGGAGGATCTGGAGTTCTTCTCGATCAAGGTGCCGGACGGGCCGCTCACCTCGCGCCTGCAGCACCTCGCGGTCGGCGACAAGGTGCTGATCGGGTCCAAGCCGACCGGCACGCTGCTGGTCGAGAACCTGCTGCCCGGCAAGGTCCTCTACATGCTCTCGACCGGTACCGGCCTGGCGCCCTTCCTGTCGCTGATCAAGGATCCGACGGTCTACGAGAAGTTCGATCGGGTGGTGCTGGCCCATGGCTGCCGCTATGCGTCCGAACTGGCCTATGGCGACCTGCTGCGCCGGGACCTGAAGGACCATCCCCTGGTCGGCGAGCAGGTGGCCGAGCAGTTCTCCTACTACCCGACGGTCACCCGGGAGGACCACGACCCGCGCGGCCGGATCAGCGACCTGATGCGCCAGGGAAAGCTGTTCAAGGATCTGCGGCTGTCGCCGCTGCACCCGGAGAGCGACCGTCTGATGTTGTGCGGCAGCCCGGCGATGCTCGACGAGATGACCGACTGGGTCGAGGGGCTGGGTTTCGCCATGGGCAACAATGCCGGACCCGGCAGCTATGTGATCGAGAAGGCCTTCGTCGAGCGCTGAAGACCCGCGCTGGGGGGCGGGTCGCTGCCCGCTGACGTCTGAGGGGGTCCCCCGCGCTGCGACCGCCCCTCTACAAGACCAGGGCGGTCAATCGGGGTTAACACCCGTTAACCCCGTCTGGACAGGTTTCCTGCCTGCGCTCTTCCCGACCTGCCGGCAAATCGGATAGGGACAGGGCACCGGACCGGCCCGTCGCCGCGCCGGCTCCAGGGACCTGAACCGGGAAGAAGCCGATGGCGCGCCCCAACATCCTCATTCTGATGGTCGACCAGTTGAACGGAACCCTGTTTCCGGACGGTCCGGCGCCATGGCTGCACACACCCAACCTGCGCCGGCTGGCCGAACGCTCGACCCGCTTCGCGAACGCCTATACCGCCTCGCCGCTCTGCGCGCCGGGACGGGCGTCCTTCATGTCGGGGCAGCTCCCCTCGCTCACCGGCGTCTATGACAACGCCGCTGAGTTCTCGTCCGCCATTCCGACCTACGCGCACCACCTGCGCCGGGCCGGCTATCAGACCTGCCTCAGCGGCAAGATGCATTTCGTCGGCCCGGACCAGCTCCACGGGTTCGAGGAACGGCTGACCACCGACATCTACCCGGCCGATTTCGGCTGGACCCCGGACTACCGCAAGCCGGGAGAGCGGATCGATTGGTGGTACCACAATCTCGGCTCGGTGACCGGCGCGGGCGTGGCCGAGATATCCAACCAGATTGAGTACGACGACGAGGTCGCCTACAACGCCACGCGCAAGATCTACGACCTGTCGCGCGGCCACGACGAGCGGCCCTGGTGCCTCACGGTCAGCTTCACCCACCCGCACGATCCCTATGTCGCCCGGCGCAGGTACTGGGACCTGTACGCCGACTGCGCGCACCTGCTGCCCACCGTCCCGGCGATGGATTACGCGGACCACGACCCGCATTCCCAGCGGATCTTCGACGCCAACGACTGGCGCAGCTTCGACATCACCGAGGAGCACATCCGCCGCTCCCGTCAGGCCTATTTCGCCAATGTCAGCTACCTGGACGATAAGGTGGGCGAAATCCTCGACACGCTGGAGCGTACCCGGCAGGAGGCGGTGATCCTGTTCGTCTCCGACCACGGCGACATGCTCGGCGAGCGCGGTCTGTGGTTCAAGATGAGCTTCTTCGAGGGATCGTCGCGGGTGCCCATGATGATCTCGGCGCCGGACATGGCGCCGGGGCTGGTGACGGAGCCGGCCTCGACCCTGGACGTGACGCCGACCCTGGCGGAACTGGCCGGCATCTCGATGGAAGAGGTCCTGCCCTGGACCGAGGGCAAGAGCCTGGTTTCCGTAGCCTCCGGGACGCCGCGGCCCGGTTCGGTCGCGCTGGAGTATGCGGCTGAGGCGTCCTATGCGCCGCTGGTGGCCTTGCGCCGTGGCAAGTGGAAGTACACCCGCTGCGCCCTGGATCCGGAGCAGCTGTTCGATCTGGAAACGGATCCGCACGAGCTTGCCAATCTGGCGGCCGATCCGGCCCAGGCGGCAACCCTCGCGGAGTTCCGCGCCGAGGCCGATGCGCGCTGGGATCTGGACCGGTTCGATGCCGACATCCGCGCCAGCCAGGCCCGACGCTGGGTGGTCTACGAGGCGCTCCGCAACGGTGCCTACTATCCGTGGGACCATCAGCCCCTGCTGAAAGCCTCGGAGCGCTTCATGCGGAATCACATGGATCTCAATGTGGTCGAAGAGAACCAGCGCTTCCCGCGCGGTGAGTAAGGAGCCGGCGATGACCTATGACGCCCAGCCCAAAGCCAGCCATTTCATCGGCGGCGACTACGTCGAAGACAGTGCCGGCGATCCGATCGAGGTGATCTACGCGGCGACCGGCGAGACCATCGCCCGGCTGCATGCGGCGACGCCGGCGATCGTCGTGAAGGCCCTCGCCGCCGCCAAGGCGGCCCAGGCGGATTGGGCGGCGATGGGCGGGACCGAGCGCGGCCGGGTGTTGCGCAGGGCCGCGGACATCCTGCGCGAGCGCAACCGCGAACTCTCGGTGCTGGAGACGCTCGACACCGGCAAGCCGCTGTCGGAGACCCTGGTGGCCGACGCCACGTCGGGCGCCGACGCGCTGGAGTATTTCGGCGGGCTCGCCGGCAGCCTGACAGGCGAGCATGTACAGCTACCCGGCGGCGATTTCGTCTACACCATGCGGCGACCGCTCGGGGTCTGCGTCGGGATCGGCGCCTGGAACTACCCGACCCAGATCGCCTGCTGGAAGGCGGCGCCGGCGCTGGCCTGCGGCAATACGATGGTGTTCAAGCCGTCGGAGACCACCCCGCTCTGCACCTTGAAAGTGGCGGAGATCCTGACCGAGGCGGGCGCGCCGGCGGGCGTGTTCAACGTGGTCCAGGGCATGGGCCCGGTCGGGGCGGCGCTGACCACCGATCCGCGGGTCGCCAAGGTCTCGCTCACCGGCTCGGTGCCCACCGGGCGCAAGGTCTATGCGGCGGCGGCGGAGGGCATCAAACACGTCACCATGGAATTGGGCGGGAAGTCGCCGATCCTGGTGTTCGACGATGCGGATGTCGAAGCGGCGGTAAGCGGCGCGATCGTCGGCAACTTCTACAGCTCCGGTCAGATCTGCTCCAACGGGACCCGGGTCTTCGTGCAGCCGGGAATCAAGGCGGCGTTCCTCAAGCGCCTGACCGAGCGCCTTGCCGACGCGGTGATCGGCGATCCGATGGACGAGGCGACCACCTACGGTCCAATGGTCTCCGAACGCCAGTTGAAGACTGTCGAGGGCTACATCGCCAAGGGGATCGATGAGGGCGCGCGGCTGGTCACCGGCGGCCGGCGGATCGACCGGCCGGGCTGGTATCTGGAGCCGACGGTCTTCGCCGACGTGACCGACGGCATGACCATCGCCCGCGAGGAGATCTTCGGCCCGGTGATGTCGGTGCTGGACTTCACGGACGAAGCGGAGGGGATCGGCCGCGCCAATGCCACCGAGTTCGGGTTGGCGGCGGGCGTCTTCACCCGGGATCTCGCCCGCGCCCATCGTGTGGTCGGGCAGCTTGAGGCCGGCAGCCTCTACATCAACGCCTACAACCTGACCCCGGTGGAAGCGCCGTTCGGTGGCGTGAAGGCCTCGGGCGTCGGCCGGGAGAATTCCAAGGAGGCGATCCATCACTATTCCGAGGTGCGCTCGGTCTACGTCGCCGTGAACCCGCCGGAGGCGCCTTACTGAGGCTCCAACGCGGAAAGGCCCGCGCCTGGGGGCGCGGGCCTTCTTCATCGTCGGGGATGCTGCGGGCGCCGTTTCAGTCCGCCGCCTCGGCGCCGAATTCGCGGGCGAGGTCGTTGGCGATGTCGGTGCGCTCCCAGGCGAAGCCGCCGTCCTTCTCCGCCGGGCGGCCGAAATGGCCGTAGGCGGCGGTGCGGGCGTAGATCGGCTTCAGCAGACCCAGATGCTCGCGGATGCCTCGCGGGGTGAGGCGGACGCGCTCGCGCAGCACCTTGCCCAGACGGTCCTCGTCGACCCGGCCGGTGCCGTGGGTGTCGACATAGACCGCGACCGGCTCCGGCACGCCGATGGCGTAGGCGAGCTGGATCACGCATTTGTCGGCCAGACCGGCGGCGACCACGTTCTTCGCCAGGTAGCGCGCGGCATAGGCGGCCGAGCGGTCGACCTTGGTCGGGTCCTTGCCGGAGAAGGCGCCGCCGCCATGGGGTGCGGCTCCGCCATAGGTGTCGACGATGATCTTCCGCCCGGTCAGGCCGGCGTCGCCGTCCGGGCCGCCGATGACGAAACGGCCGGTCGGGTTCACCAGCAGCCGGTCGTCCGGCAGGGTCCAGCCTTCCGGCAGCGCCTCGGAGACGAACGGCTTGACGATCTCGCGCACGGTATCCTGGTCGATCGCCTCGTCATGCTGGGTCGAGACGACGACCGTGTCGATGCCGGCCGGCTTGCCGTTCTCGTAGCGCAGGGTGACCTGGCTCTTGCTGTCCGGACCGAAGCGCGGCTCCTTGCCGGACTTACGGGCCTCGGCCATCAGGCGGAGGATGCGATGGGCGAACTGGATCGGTGCCGGCATGAGCTCTTCGGTCTCGTTGCAGGCGTAGCCGAACATGATGCCCTGGTCGCCGGCGCCCTCTTCCTTCTTGTTGCCCGCGTCGACGCCGAGCGCGATGTCGGAGGACTGGGCATGCAGGCGGGAGATGATCTCGCAGGTCTTCCAGTGGAAGCCGTCCTGCTCGTAGCCGATGTCCCTGATCGCCTCGCGGGCGATCCCCTCCACTTCCTTCAGCACGGCTTCGGGGCCGCGGACCTCGCCGGCGATGGTCACGTGATTGGTGGTCGCCAGGGTCTCGCAGGCCACGCGGACGTCCTCGTCGGCCGCCAGGAAGGCGTCGAGCACCGAATCGGAGATGCGGTCGCAGACCTTGTCCGGATGGCCTTCCGAGACGGATTTGCTGGTGAACAGCCACGTTTTGTCAGTCATGTCTGACATTCCTCTTTCGTTTCTGGGGAGGGTGCGCCGGAGCGGGGCAGCGGAACTGCGCGCGCCGCCCCGGCGCCGATGATGGACTCTTGCGCGGTCGGTCAGCCGGGCTTGCGGAAGACCTGGATGCCCCAGGCGAGGTAGCCGGCATCGGCGGCCTTCACCCAGTTCTCCAGCCCGACGATCATCTTGTCGAGATACTCGACCGCCGCGCCGCTCTCGCGCAGCTTGTCGTAGTTGGCGACGAGATCCTCGCGCACCCGGTCGTAATGCGTGCGCAGATGGTCGGTCATGTCGTTCTGCGCCACGGTCTCGAAGCCGTGCGCCGACGCCGCCTCGCGGTAGAAGCGCATGGATCCGAGCGAGGTCAGCTGGAGACGGTCGTAGACCGGCTGCAGCACGCCCTCGGGCACGTCGTCGGCCTGCATCGGGTCGGTGAAGATGAAGTGGCCGCCCGGCTTCAGCACCCGGTACACCTCGCCCAGTACCTTGGCCCGCTGATCGGAGTGAAGGATGGCGTCCTGGCTCCAGACCACGTCGTAGCTGCCTTCCGGCTCCGGAATATCCTCGAACACGCCGTGGATGACCTTGATCCGATCGGCCAGTCCGGCGCGGCGGATCTTGTTCCGGTTGGTGTCGTTCTGGGTCTCGGAGATGTTCAGGCAGGTCGCCGTGTTGCCGTAGCGTTTGACGATGCGACGCATCGCCCCGCCGTAACCGGCGCCGATGTCGAGAATGCGGCTGTTCTGATCGAGCCCCGGCAGAGTCTCCGCCATCCGGTCGATCGTCGTATCGCTGGCCTCGCGGATGACCCGGGTGTCGTCGTAGATGCCGACATGCAGGTCCTCGCCGCCCCAGACCATGCTGTAGAACGTGTCGGCGTCCTCGCTGTCGTAGTAGTCCTCGGCGACGTCCCGGACGTCGGTCTCGCCGGCCTCGCGCGTCCCGCCGCCCCAGCGCACCACGTGCTGGGTCGATTTCTCGGCGACGTGGATGAAGAAGTCCGGCTCCTCCTCTGCGTAGGTCTCCTGGAAGTCGCCATAGGTCCGCACGCGCTGGAACCCGGCCTCGGAGAGCAGGCGGCGGACGTAGTTCTTGCGGATCGGGCACATGTTGAGCGTGTACTCGGACCCGTCCGGGAAGCTGTACTTGAACCGCGCCAGGCCGTCGTCGACGTGCTCGGGCTCGGCCGTGACCTTGTCGCCGGCGTAGTAGTACTTGTGCTTCGTGCTGAAGCCGTGATCGAGGATGGCGTCGTAGTTGCGCTGGTCGAGGATCAGCATGCCGTCGTGTTTCAGCGCTGCGTAGAATTCGGCGAGCGCCCGGCGCCGGTCGGCCTCGGTGTGCAGGTGGGTGAACGAGTTGCCGAGGCAGATGATCGCGTCGTACTTGCCCTGGATGTCGCGGTTCAGCCAGCGCCAGTCGGCTTGGACGGTCTTCAGGATCAGACCGTGCGATTGGCCGTTCTGAAACGCCTTGGCGACCATCGCCGCGGAACCGTCCGCGGAAGTCACGTTGAAGCCGGCTTCCTTGAGACGCACCGAATGGAACCCCGTCCCGCAGGCGACGTCGAGAACGGTCTCCTTGCCGCGCGCGCGCAGCACATCGATGAAGAACTGGCCCTCGCTCTCGGCACGGGCGGTCCAGTCGATCAGTTCGTCCCACTTCTCCACGAAGGACATGATGTACTCGCCGCGATAGAGATCGGTGTCGCGGTTTTCGAGCGGGTTCTCGCCATATGCCTGTTCGTCGAGCTGGAGCTCGGCGTTGGTGGTCTGTCGGACGGTCTGCTCCATGATGGCCTCCGGTCGTTGTGGGGGACCGGGCCTCCGGGGTGCATACGATGTAGCCGCATACGGCCCGGCGGGCCCGATCGCGGATTTAGTCCACCCTGCGCGGATGGAAGTGCGAGCCTGTCGCCCGATCGCGGTCGTCGCTTGCTCCGTGATCGGGGAGCGCGATGTGGTCCGCGATGGGCTGGTTTTGGTCGACGAACTCGTGGCGCCTTGTTTTTCTTGGCGGAGGAGCGGCGAACCGGCCCCCGCTGCACGCCGCCTGTATGCGGCCGCCTTTCGGAACGACGAGGCCGCGGCGCGTGTCGGTTGCAGCATGTTTAGTGTTCAAATTACGACATAACAAGCCGAAATACGACAAAACGCGCCTTGACAGTGGCTAGACCGTTGATGGCGTTCGACAAAGGTCGACGGCGAAATCTCAAGTACTGCCTCGCGTTGACGCTGGGGTGTCGACCGTTCGACGCGACCCCGGCTGGCCGGGTGTCCGGTGACGCTGCGCGCTGTGCGCCGTCGCGCAGAAGATCGTCGAGCCGGTCGGTCGACCCGTGATCTCATTCTTGCAAATGCGAGTCGATCTCAATAAAATCCACGCCAGCTGTTACCCGAGCCGAGGAGCCGAGACCATGCGCAGGGCCGAAAGCGCGACCCGCACAGACGTCGGGAACAGACCCGACCGTCCGGTGCCGTCATGACGGATGCCGTCGGCGGAACGGAGGCGGGCTGGCTGACCGATCTGGCCGGCATGCTGGCGGCGGGCGGACCCGTTGTCCTGGTGCTGCTCGGCATGTCGGTGGTGGCGCTGGCGATCGTCCTGGTCAAACTCTGGCAGTTCCGGGCGGCCCGCCTCGGCGAGCGTGGACGGGTGGAGGCGGCGCTGCTTCGCGTCCGGGCCGGGGACCTGGACGACGCGCTCGCCATCGTCGTCGGCGCGCGCAATCCGGTGGCGCAGGCGGTCGTGCGCGCCGTCAACGGCCGGAGGCGCGGTCTGCCGGAACACAGGATCCGCGAAGAGGCGCGCCGCTTCGGCAGCGATGTTCTCGAGGATCTGCGCAGCTACCTGCGGCCGCTCGAGGCGATCGCGTCGCTGGCGCCGCTTCTCGGCCTGTTCGGGACGGTGCTCGGCATGATCGGGGCGTTCCAGCAGCTTGAGGCGGCGGGCAATCAGGTGAACCCGGCGGTGCTGTCGGGCGGGATCTGGGAGGCGCTTCTGACCACGGCCGTCGGCCTTGCCGTCGCGATCCCGGCGGTCGCGGCTCTGAACTGGCTGGAACGCGTGGTCGAGCGTGTGGCCCACGAAATGGACAGCGCCATCACCGGCGTCTTCACCCTCGATCTGGCTCCGGGGGCACGCGCACCGGGCGGCCTCTCGTCAGAGAGCAACAGGGCCGGGGATGGATCGACCGGAGGCGAAGGAAGCGACAGAGATGGCAACGAGCGCGGATACGACGTCGCACCGGGACACGGGCCCCGGCTATGGACGGTCGAGGTTGGCGACTAGCGGTCGGCGCCGGGCGGTCATCAGCCTCACGCCACTGATCGATGTGGTGTTCATCCTGCTGGTGTTCTTCATGCTCGCCTCGAGCTTCCTGGACTGGCGGTCCATCGACCTGGCGCCGCCGACGTCGGCCGGTGCCGGCGCATCGTTGACCGGGGCCATGTTGCTGGAGATCCGGGCGGACGATCTGCGACTCGGCGGGCATCCGGTCACCGCCGTCGAGGCGGAGCGGAAGATCATGGCCAGGGTCCGCGAGACACCCGATCAGCGGGTGCTGATCAAGCCGGCCGAGGGCGTGACCCTGCAGCGTACCGTTGACGTGCTGGACAGGCTGTCCGCCGCTGGCGTGAGCAACCTGTCCTTCATGCGCAGCCCCGCGCGCTAGGAGCCGCGTCATGCAGCTCATGTCCCCGCGACGACCGCGAAACGACGACGACCGCATTCTGCCGTTGATCAACGTGGTCTTTCTGCTGCTGATCTTCTTCATGCTGGCCGGACGGCTGGCGGCGACCGATCCGTTCAGGATCGATCCCCCGACATCGGTCAATGCGGGCACGGTCGAGGCCGGGACTCTGCTGGTTCAAATCGGCGCCGACGGACGCCTCGCCCTGAACGGCGAGGAAATGGAGCGGGCGACGCTGAAGACGGCCGTTTCCGGGCATGTCGGAGCCGGACACGCCGGGACGGTCCGGCTCAAGGCGGACGGTGCGGTTGCCGCCTCCGACGTGGTTGCCGTCTTGGAACTCCTGCGGGAGGCGGGGGCCGGCTCGTTGCAGCTTCTGACCGTTCCGGCGGGAGGCGGTTGATGCGGATTCGCTCCCGCCATATGGGCGTGGCGATCGGGGCGGCCCTGGCCATCCACGTGGCCGCCGCCATCGCCATGGTTCTGGAGCCGGAAGAGACGGGAGCGGCGGCCACCGGCATGGCCGGTATCGAGGTGTCGCTCGGCCCGGCCGGCAGCGCCCCGGGCAGCGTGGCGGCGGCGGTTGGCGAGGTCGAGCGGGCGGATACGGTCGGCCCTGCCGCTGCCCCGGTGGCCGAAGCCGAAACCGCGGAGCCCGACAGAGCGCCGGTCGAGGAGATGCCGCCGGAGACCGCTCAGGCCGCCGGGGCCCCGCCGCCCCCGCCGGTGGATGCGCCCGCCGAGACGGTCCAGGTTGTCGACGAGGTGGTGGCGATCGTCCGTGCGGAACGGGTGGAGACCGTGCCGCCGGAACCCGCGCAGATCGAGCCGCTGACGCGGGCCGAGCCGGTGGAGGTCATGCCCGAGCCCGGGACCGTCGCTAAGGTCGAACCGGACGTCCCGTCGACCGAAGCGCCGCCCCTGCCGATCTCCCGTCCTCAGCCGCCAGAGGCCCTGACATCGGCGGCACCGGTGACGGTGCCGCAGGCCAAGGCGCAGCCGATGGCCCGGCAGCCGGCCTCGGCCGAAGCCCCTGTCGCCGATACGGCCCAGGCGGCGGCGCCCGTGGCCAGCGTCGATGCCGGGCGGGGCGGCGTCGGCCGGTCGCCGCCGTCCGGCAGCGCCGCGTCCAGCAGCGGCGTCGGTCGGCCAGGCGTGTCCGTCGATTACGTATCGATCCTCCAGGCTTGGCTCGAGGACCATAAGGAATACCCGCACCGGGCCCGCAGCCGGCGTCAGCAGGGCGTGGTCTGGCTCCATTTCGTGATGGACCGCAATGGCCGGGTGCTGGAGCATCGCATCGACCGCAGCTCCGGATACGACCTGCTCGACCGGGAGGTCGAGGCGATGATCGCCCGGGCCCAGCCGCTGCCGGCGATGCCCGCCGAGATGACCCAGGCCCGACTGGAACTCGTGGTGCCGGTACAGTTCGTGCTCCGCTGAAGGCCGTGTTCCGTTTGTCGCCCCTCCCGTTTCGTCTCTATGCTTTCCGTCGGAACGGAAGGGATAACGGAGGTGCGCGATGGGCGAGATGGAGAGGCCGGCTGGATACTTCACCGAGGACAGGTCCGTGGAGACCGTGCTCGCACGGATGGGTGAGCCCGAGAACCCGCGCCTGGCCGAGGTCATGCGCTCGGTGATCGCCCATCTTCACGCGGTGGTGAAGGAGGTGGAGCCGAGCTACGAGGAATGGATGGCGGCGATCCGCTTTCTGACGGCCACCGGTCAGATGTGCGACGACCGGCGCCAGGAATACATTCTGCTCTCCGACGTGCTGGGCGTTTCGATGCTGGTGGACGCGATCAACACAAGGCGACCGAACGGGGCGACGGAGAACACCGTCCTGGGTCCGTTCCACGTCGATGGCGCGCCGCGGCTCGACATGGGCGACAGCATCTCCCAGGACGGCAAGGGGGAACCCCTGGTCGTCAGTGGCCGGGTGGTGGACGTGGCCGGCCGGCCGGTCGAAGGCGCGACGGTCGATACCTGGCAGACCAGCCATGACGGCTTCTACGACGTGCAGCAGGACGAGCAGCCGGAACACAACCTGCGCGGCGTCTTCCGCACCGGGGCGGATGGGCGATTTTCCTACCGCTCGGTCAAGCCGAGCTTCTACCCGATTCCCGACGACGGGCCGGTCGGTCAGTTGCTGCACGGTCTCGGCCGCGGCACCATCCGCCCGGCCCACCTGCACTACATCGTGTCCGCGCCGGGCTTCGAGACGGTCACCACCCACATCTTCGTCCACGACGATCCGTATCTGGACAGCGACGCGGTGTTCGGGGTGAAGGAGAGTCTGATCCGCGAGTTCGTGCGCCAGGACGATCCGACGCGGGCGGCGGAATACGGCGTCGCCAATCCGTTCTGGACCGTGGAGACGGATTTCGTCCTGACGCCCGGCGCGCAGGTGGGGGCCTGAACGGAACGGCCCGCATCCGAAGAGGCGGGCCGTCGATCGTCAGGCAGCAGTCGAGGCTCAGTCGAGGCGTTTGATCCGGCCATCGACCGCCGGGGAGACGGTGTCCATCATCATGATGTAGTCGATGACCTGGGTGGCGAGCAGGCCGCCGGCGTCGCCGTCGATCAGGACCTTGGCCTGGCGCAGCATGCCGTAGCCGTCGCCGCCGCCGCCGACATAGTCGTTGGTGGCGAGGGTATAGGTGGCGGCGTCGTCCAGCGGCTTGCCGCCGACCGTGACGTCGACGATGCGCGAGCCCGCCGGCTTGGAGGCGTCGAAGCTGTAGGTCATGCCGGAGACCTGGGGGAACCGGCCTTGGCCGTCCTCGATGCCGCTCACCCCGTGCTCGAGCGCCGCGCGGAGCTGGGCGCCGGTGACCTCGAGCTTAACCGTCGAGTTGCCGAAGGGCAGTTCGGTCAGCACCAGCTTGCGGGTGATCGGCGTGCCGGCCGGGTAGACCGTGTCGCCGCGGATTCCGCCGCCATTGGCGATTGCCACGTCGGCGCCCGTCGCATCCCGACTGGCATCGGCGACCAGGTTGCCGAACGCCGTCTCCTGGCTGCGGATGGCGGCCCGGCGGGTATCCATCTCCACGCCGGCGGTGCCGATCACCTGACCCAGCTCCCGGTCGAGGGCCGCCGTGTACTCGTCGACCTGGGCCTGGACCATCGGCGCCGGCACGGCGGCGGCTGTGGCCACCAGATCGAAGGCCGGCGACCAGACCAGGGCCATCTTGCCGCGCTTCTCGACCTTCTCCATGAGGATGGTCGTCTTGGCGATGAACTCTCCCTGGGAGCCCGACGAGGCGGTCATGTCCCGGCCGTCATAGACGATGCGGGCCAGGTGG
This sequence comes from Thalassobaculum sp., assembly GCA_048983575.1. Taxonomy (GTDB): domain Bacteria; phylum Pseudomonadota; class Alphaproteobacteria; order Thalassobaculales; family Thalassobaculaceae; genus Thalassobaculum. The sequence continues at coordinate 1,055,247 of JBLZTD010000001.1, forward strand.
TCGTGGCCGCCCAGCACCAGATCCAGATCCTTCACCGTCCGGGTCAGGTCGCGCTCCAGAGTCTCTCCGCCATGGCTCAGCGCGATGACGAAATCGGCGCCGAGCTCTTTGAGGGCCGCCGTCGCCTGGGTCGCCGACTCGGTGTAGTCGGCGAAGGCGACGCCCGGGCCGGGGCTGGCGAGGAAGGTGGTGTCCGGTGTGGTCAGGCCCAACAGGCCGATCTTGTAGCCGTTCATGTCGATGATCTGCGGTCCCTCGACACCGGGGAACGGCTGGCCGTCGAGGGTGACGTTGCTGGAGATCCATTTGAAGTCGGACTCGGCGATCCGGGCCTTCAGGACATCGTCCCCGAGATCGAATTCATGGTTGCCCAGGGTGGCGTACTGGATGCCGACCTGTTCGGCGAGTTCGATCATATGGACGCCCTTGTCGATGCCGCTCATCAGCGAGGGCGAGATCAGGTCGCCGCCGAATGTGACCAGCACGAACGCCCCTTCCGCCTTCGCCGCTTCCTTCTCGGCGGCGATGACGGAGGCGACCTTGCCGGCGCTCTCCATCTTGTCCCAGTCGTTCAGATGCAGAATCACGAGCTTCAGCGGCTCGGCGGCCGCGGGTCCGGCGAGCGCGGCCACGGCCACGAGCGCGAACACCAGTGTGCGCAGAAAGGTGAGCATCATCGACTCCATCGGTCAGCATGGGGCGGAAATTCCGGATGCAACATTACTGTAACGTTTGGCGTGCACCAACAAACCTTGGCGCCGGAGCGTAGCCGATGGTTGTGACCGTTTGCCGGTGGCCGGATCCCGCTCTACCGCTTCACGCTGGCGCCGCTCTGGGTAAACAGAATCTTGCGCTCGGCGTCGTCCGGCGGGGCGGAGCGGCGGAACTCCTTGCCGAGATCGACCGCCCTTTGCACGGCCGGGCGGTCCTTGATCGCCGCCCGCCAGCGGGTGACGTTCGCGTAGGGCTCCAGGGATGCGCCGAGCGGTTTGGCGATCAGCACCCAGGGCCAGCAGATCATGTCGGCGATGGAGTAGGCGTCGCCGACGATCCAGTCGCGCCCTTCGAGGCGCCGTTCGAGAACGGCGACACAGCGGTCGTACTCGTTCAGATACCGTGTCTTGGCGTAGGGCACGTCCTCGGGCGCGTAGTTCACGAAATGGCTGAGCTGGCCGGCCATCGGCCCCTGGTTGCCGGTCTGCCAGAACAGCCATTCCAGCACCTCCTTCTCGCCGATCGGATCGGAGGGCATGAAGCGCCCGGTCTTGCGGGCGAGGTAGTAGAGGATGGCGCCGGACTCGAAGACCGTCACCGGGGCACCGTCAACCGCGTGGTCGACGATGGCCGGCATCCGGTTGTTCGGGCTGATGGCGAGGAATTCCGGGGTGAACTGCTCTCCCTTGGAGATGTTCAGTGGGATTAGGGTGTAGTCGATCCCCAACTCCTCCAGCAGGATCGCGACCTTCCATCCGTTCGGCGTCGGCCAGTAGTAGAAGTCGATCATGCCGCGTCCTCCTCCGGCGTGCCGGCGACACCCTCGGCGCGCAGCGCAACAATCTCTTCCGGTGAGAAACCGGCCGAGGCGAGCATGGCGTCCGTATCCGCCCCCAGAACCGGCGCGCCGTGGGACAGGTCCGGCTCGGTCACCGAGAAGGTGGCCGCCGGTCTGGCCTGACGCACCCGGCCGGCCTGCGGATGGTCCAACTCGACAACAATGCCGGAGGCCCGGATCTGCGGGTGCGTGATCATGTCGGAGCGGGTCAGCACCGGGGCGCAGGGCACGTCGTGGGCTTCCAGCCGCTCCAGCCAATAGGCAGAGCTCCCGGTCGAGAGCACCTCCTGCGTCAGGGCCAGCCGGTCGTCGATGTTCTCGTGCCGCAGCGCCGGGGTGAGGAATCGGGGATCCTCGAGCCATTTCGGACGCTCCAGCGCGGCGGTCAGCGCCGTCCACTGCTTGTCGGTATTGACCGCCACGGTGATGTAGCCGTCGGTGGTCTCGTAGATCAGGTCGATGAAGCTCGCCGCCTTTTCCTGGGGCAGTTCGCCGCCGACGAAGGTCTGGCTGCCCATGTCCGAATGCCAGAGGAAGTCGATGACGCTGTCCAGCATGGAGACTTTCACGTGCTGGCCCTCGCCGGTGCGTTCGCGCTTCAGGAGGGCGGCGGTGACCGCCTGGGCCGAGGTGTAGCCGGTCAGTTTGTCCGGGATGATGGTGCGGACAAGCCGGGGCCGCGCCTCGTCCGAGCCGCCCTGGATCGAGGTCAGCCCCGACAGCGCCTGGACGAGCGGGTCGTAGACCGGCTTGTCGGCATAGGGGCCGGCGTCGCCGAAGCCGCTGATCGAGCAGTAGACGATGGACGGGTTCGCCGCCCGCACCGCCGCCTCGCCGAGGCCCATCCGATCGACCACGCCGGGCCGGAAGTTCTGCACGAAGGCATCCGCCGTCGCCGCCAGCTTGAGCACGGCCTCGACCCCGCGGGGATCCTTCAGGTTGAGGGCGACCGACTTCTTCGAGCGGTTGTTGTTCAGGAAGGACGCCGAGAACCCGCCCCGTCGGTTGGCCATGGCGCGGGTGAAATCGCCGCCTTTCGGATGCTCGATCTTGATGACCTCCGCCCCCTGGTCGGCGAGCACCATCGTGCCGAGCGGTCCCGAGACCACGCTGGTCAGGTCGATGATGCGAAATCCTTCCAGCGGTCCCGCCATGATCTGTCTCCCCCTGTTTCCGGTCGTCGGCGCCGGTTCCTGAGGTCGTCCGACGTCGCCGGGAGTCAATCACCGCTGGATGGGAAAGGGTACCGGCGAGCCGACGTGGGACCTTTTCCCTGGAGACGACAATCCGGCGTCAGATGCGCGACTTCTTGTCCAGCAGGGCGTCGATGGCTTCCTTGCGCCGTTCGAACGCCTTGAGGCTGTTGGTTGTGTTCTCGAACCAGAAGGAAAGCCGCTCGACCGTGTAGCCGAGGCCGCTCCAGCGCGGGCACAGATCGTCGGCGCCGGCCTTGTAGAAATCCAGCTGGTCCTCGCGCGCCGTGCTGTCGGTCAGCACCAGGATCGGGCCGGAGAACCGCTCGACCGAACGCAGCCGCTTGACCGTCGCGATACCTTGAGGCGGCTGACGTCCGGCCTTGGCGTCGGGCGGTCCCTTCTCCCTGGGCGGCGGCGAGATCACGATCACGTCGGGCGGTGCGGTGGTGACCGTCAGGAGCGCCGCGTCTATTCCGGTCGCGACGGTGACCTTGCGGTTGCGGGTGGCGACGGCGGCCTGGAACTGCGCGGCCCTGTCGGTGTCCGGTTCGATGAGCAGGATGGATTGCGGCATGGCGGCGGTCCGTCGTTCGGCGTCTGCCCGGTCGGGCAGTCGGGCGGTGGATTCTAACGTCCGAGTGGAGCGGGTGGAATCGCTTTGCAAATGGCGGCCGTTCGGCGGGCGGATATGCTATCGGCCGTCGAAGGAGATCGTCTTCACCAGTGCGAAGACGGGGGTGCCGACGGCGAGCCCGAGATCGGCCACCGCTTCCCGCGTCACCCGGGCCCGCAGCCTGACCGCCGGATGGGCGCCCTCACCGATCTCCACCAGGGTTTCGGCATGGGGCGAACCTTCGGGCGCGGCGATCTCGACGATTCGGCCGGCAAGCCGGTTGCGGATGCTGATCCCTTCGGGCGGCGTGGTGGCCAGCGCGACGTCGCGGGCGCGGATGCGCAGGCGGACCTGTTCGCCGGGCGCCACTGCAACTCGCGGAATCGATACCGGTTGACCCGCGAGGACGAGGCGCGTGAGGTGGTAGGCGGGATCGTGTTCTTTCACCGTCGCTGCGAGCACGACGCCGGCCTCGAACCGCCCGGTGGAGGGTTCCATGTCGAGGCGTTCCATGATCGGCCCGACATCGCCCTCCGCCACGACACGCCCCTTGGACAGCACGACCATCCGGTCGGCGAGCCGGGCCACCTCGGCCAGATCGTGGCTGACATAGACCGTGGGGATCGCCAGCGCGTCGTGCAGCCGCTCGAAGGTGGCCAGAATCTCGGCGCGGGACGCCTCGTCGAGCGCCGAAAGCGGTTCGTCCATCAGCAGCAGCCGGGGCGCCGAGAGCAGGGCGCGGCCGATGGCCACCCGTTGACGTTCGCCGCCCGACAGGCCGTCCGGTCCGCGGTCCAGAAGGCGCTCCAGTCCGAGCAGCGAGACCGCCTCGTCGAAGCCGATGACCGGTACCTGGTCTTCCGACCGGCGGGCGCCGTAGAGCAGATTGCCGCGCACCGACAGATGGGGGAACAGGCTCGCTTCCTGAAATACGTAGCCGACGGCCCGGCGGTGCGGCGGCAGGCGGAGGGCGGTGGCATCGTCCTGCCAGACCTCGCCGCCGACGGCGAGGCGGCCGGACAGGCGGGTGAGTCCGGCCATGGCCCGCAGCACCGTCGTCTTGCCCGATCCCGACGGGCCGAACAGGGCCGTGATGCCGCGCATCGGCGCGGTGAAGCCGATATCGAGGGCGAACCCGCCGACCGCACCGGCGAACCGGGCCTGGATGGTCTCGCTGCCGGTATTCACGGTTTCGCCCGCCCGATGCGTTTCTCGAGCACCAGCATCGCCAGGATCACCGCGAAGGAGAAGACCACCATCCCGCCGGCCAGCACATGCGCCTCGGTCCAGCGCAGGGTCTCCACATAATCGTAGATGGCGATCGACAGCACCCGGGTCTCGCCCGGGATGTTGCCGCCGATCATCAGGATCACGCCGAACTCGCCCATGGTGTGGGCGAAGCCGAGCACCGCGCCGGTCAGGAAGCCGCGGCGGGCCAGCGGCACCGCCACGGTCCAGAACGTGTCCCACGGTCCCGCCCGCAGGGTCGCCGCCACTTCCAGCGGCCGGTCGCCCATGGCCTCGAAGGCGTTCCGGATCGGCTGGACGACGAAGGGCAGGGAGTAGACCACCGAGCCGATCACCAGCCCGGTGAAAGTAAAGGCGAGCGACCGCGCCCCGCCGAGGCCGGCGAGCCAGCCGCCCGGCCCGTCCGGTCCGAGCAGGATCAGCAGGTAGAAGCCGAGCACGGTCGGTGGCAGCACCAGCGGCAGCGCGACGATTGCGGCCACCGCCTCCTTCCAGCGGGCGGCCGAGCGGGCCAGCCACCAGGCGATCGGTGTGGCGACGACCAGCAGCACCAGCGTGGTCACCGTCGCCAGGATCAGCGTGAGTCGAACCGGCGACCACAGCTCCGCGAGATCGGGCATCGGCGGTGTCCCCTATCCGCCCGGCGCGTAGCCGTAGCGGGCGAGGATCTCCGCCGACCGGGGGCCCTGCAGGAACCCGAGAAAGGCCAAGGCCGCGTCCCGATCGGTGGCGGCCGTCAACAGGACGGCGTCCTGGGCGATCGGGTCGTGCAGATGATCCGGGACCGGCCAGCGCGAGCCGTCGTCATGGCCCGCGATCTGCGCCGCCGCGACGAAACCGAGCCGGGCGTTGCCGGTGGCGACGAACTGGTAGGTCTGGGCGATGCTGGTGCCGCGCACCAGCCGGTCCGCGAACCGCTCCCAGCAACCGAGACCGACGAGAACCTGGATCGCGGCGGCCCCGTAGGGTGCGGTCTCGGGGTTGGCGATGGCGATCCGGCCGAGGTCGTTCCGGTCCATCACCTCCGGCCCGGTCACCAGATCGGGTTCCCGGCTGTACAGCGCCAGGCGGCCGCGGGCATAGGTGAACCGATGGTCCGGGTCGCCAAGACCGTCGGTGACGGCGCGTTCCGGACGCGCCCGGTCGGCGGCCAGGAACACGTCGAACGGCGCGCCGGCGGCGATCTGGGTGAAGAGCTGACCGGTGGAGGCGAAGCTGAAGACCGGACGATGTCCCGTCGCCGCTTCGAATGCCGCTCCGATCTCCTTGGCGGCATCGGAGAAGTTGGCGGCGACGGCCACCCGCACCTCCGCCGCCAGCGAGGCGGGCGCGGCGGCGATCAGCGCCAGAGAGAACGCTGCGTCCCGGGCGAGGCGGATCAGGAAGTCCATCATGGCCGATATGTTCATTTGACTATATCGAGACCGTGTCACGTCGGAAATACCGGGTCAACCGCGCTCTGGCGAGATCGATCAGCCCTGCTGGCAGGCGAGGAGATCCTGAAGCGCCGCCAGTTCGGCCTGCGTCGCGGTAGCGGCCTGGTCTTCCATGCGCCGGTACAGGTCCAACACCGTCCGGCCGAGATCCGTCAGTTCCGCCCCGCCCCTGGCGGAGCCGCCGCGGGTGGTCGTGACCAATGGTGCGCCAAAATCCTCCTTCATGCCCTCGACCAGGCCCCAGGCCCGTTTGTAGCTCATGCCGAGCCGCCGGCCGGCCGCGGCGATCGATCCGGTTTCCACGACTCCCTGCAGCAGATCCGCCTTGCCGGGACCGATGGCGATGTTCGGGGCGATGACCACGCGGAGGCGGGGGCCGACTGTCTGGTTCCAGGGACGCATACGCTGAGCCTACCCGTTGTCGCGGCGGGTTGGCGAATGGTGATGTCGGGTGGCCGCGCGGTCGATGACAATCCGTCACAGGGAGCGCACGGGCGCTGGACATCGTCGCGACACGGATTGTATACAAAGAATTGCGAGTAAACAGTTCAAGAGTCCGGCGGGCGCCGCGCCCGGAGCGTCGGCGCCTCATAGGGAGAACATACAATGGCTGAATGGGATGTCGTCGTCGTCGGTGCCGGTAACGCCGCACTTTGCGCTGCCCTGTCGGCGCGCGAGACCGGGGCCTCGGTCCTGGTGCTGGAGCGCGCGTCGGAAGACGAGGGCGGCGGCAACACCCGTTTCACCGCCGGTGCCATCCGCACGGTCTATAACGGGGTCGACGATCTCCGCGCCCTGATGCCCGACATCACCGACGAGGAAGTGGCGATCACCGATTTCGGGACCTACACCTCCGACCAGTTCTTCGACGACATGTTCCGGGTGACCCAGTACCGCTGCAACCCGGATCTGGCCGAGACCCTGGTCACGTCGTCCTACGACACGCTGATGTGGATGAAGGGCAAGGGCGTCCGGTTCCAGCCGATCTGGGGACGACAGGCCTTCAAGGTCGACGGCAGGTTCAAGTTCTGGGGCGGCCTGACGGTGGAGGCCTGGGGCGGCGGCCCGGGCCTGGTGGAGGCGCTGTGGCAGGCGGCGGAGAAGAACGGCATCGAGATCCGCTATTCGACCCGCGCGCTGTCGCTGATCTACGACGACGTGAAGGTGTCCGGCGTCAAGGTGAAGGGCCCGAACGGGGTCGAGACCATCCAGGCCAAGGCGGTGGTGCTGGCCAGCGGCGGCTTCGAGGCGAACCCGGAATGGCGGACCCGCTACATGGGACCGGGCTGGGAACTGGCGAAGGTGCGCGGCACCCGTTTCAACACGGGCGACGGCATCCGCATGGCGCTCGACATCGGCGCCTGCCCCTACGGCAACTGGTCCGGCGGCCATGCCGTGGGCTGGGATTTCAACGCCCCGGAATTCGGCGACCTGGCGGTCGGCGACAACTTCCAGAAGCACTCCTACCCGTTCTCGATCATGGTCAATGCGGACGGCAAGCGCTTCGTCGACGAGGGGGCGGACTTCCGCAACTACACCTATGCCAAATACGGTCGGGTCATTCTGAACCAGCCGGGCCAGATGGCGTGGCAGATCTTCGATCAGCAGACCGTGCATCTGCAGCGCGACGAGTACCGGATCCGACAGGTGACCAAGGTCACCGGCGAGACCCTCGAGGAACTGGCCGGCAAGCTGGAAGGCGTGGACAAGAACGCCTTCCTGGCCGAGGTGAAGGCCTATAACGACGCGGTCCGGACCGATGTGGCGTTCAACCCGAACGTCAAGGACGGTCGCGGCACCACGGGTCTGGCGGTGCCGAAGTCGAATTGGGCGGTGCGCATCGAGCAAGGGCCGTTCGAGGCCTATCAGGTCACCTGCGGGATCACCTTCACCTTCGGCGGTCTGCGGATCGACGATCGCGGCCAGGTGGTCGACGTGGACATGAACCCGATTCCCGGTCTCTACGCCGCCGGCGAACTTGTGGGCGGGCTGTTCTACTTCAACTACCCGGGCGGTACCGGCCTGATGTCCGGCGCGGTGTTCGGCAAGCTCGCGGGTGCCGGTGCCGGCGAGGAGGCCACTGCGGGTCGTGCCAGGGCGGCCGAGTAGGGCATACTCGCCCGGATGGCACGGGGATCGAAAAAGCTGGAACCGGTCGACGGCGGGTCGGGAGGGGGCGAGGACTCCGCCCGCCCGTCCGAGTCCCGCGGAGAATGGACCTACCATCGGCTGCGCGAGGCGATCCAGGCCGGCGAACTGAAACCGGGCGAACGGATCCGCGAAATCGAAATGGCCAAGCGGCTGGACGTCAGCCGCACGCCGGTGCGGGAGGCGCTGCGCCGGCTGGAAGCCGACGGGCTGCTGACCTTCGTGCCGTATCGCGGCATGGTGATCGCCGAGCTCGACCATCAGGCGGTGATGGAACTCTACCAGATGCGCGAGGTGCTGGAGGGCACGGCGGCGGGTCTCGCCGCCCGCCACGCCTCGGAGGCGGAAATCACCCTGATCCGGGATCTGATCGCCGCCGATCCCGGCGACGGCGACCCGAAGGCGCTCGCCCTCCATAACCGGCAGTTTCACGGCACCCTGTACCGGGCCGCCCACAACCGCTACCTGCTCAAGACCCTGAACGTGCTGAGCGATGCCATGGCCCTGCTCGGCATGACGACACTGTCGCTGACCGGGCGCTCCGGAACGGCACGTCAGGAGCATCAGGAGATCCTGTCGTCCATCGAGGCGCGCGATCAGACGCGGGCCGAGCAGGCGGCGCGTCATCACATCCGCGAGGCGCAGCGCGCCCGGCTCCGCCTGATGTTCGATGGCGAGACCCTGAAACCCGACGCCGGATAGAAAACGGCCCGGCAGGGTGACTGCCGGGCCGTGATCCGTGTCGCCGGGAACCGCGAGCTACTGCAGGCGGGTCGGGATCTCGTCGATGGCGTTCGCGACCAGTTTGTGCTGGGTCGCGTCGTCGATGTTGTCCTGGATCAGGCGCCGGGTCGCGGCGACGGCGAGGTCGACCATCTGCGCCCGCACTTCCTGAAGCGCCTTGGCTTCGGCCGCCTGGATCTTCTCCATGGCGATCTGCTCGCGCCGGGCCAGAGACTGTTCCAGCTTCGCCTCGGCTTCTTCGCGCATCCGCACGGCCTCGGTCTTGGCGTGCTCCAGGATGGCCTCGGCCTCCTGCAGCGCGTCGCGCTGGCGGCGCTGGTAGTCGGCCTTGGCGGCCTGCGCCTCTTCCCGAAGCTGCTGGGCCTCGTCGAGCTTGCGCTTGATCTCCTCGGCCCGCTTGTCCAGCCCGCCGACGATCGAACTCCAGCCCTTCCAGAAGGCCAGGGCCAGGAACAGGAAGAACGAGACGGCAACCCAGAATGTCGGATCGGCGAACATCAGGCACCTCCCTGCATGGCGGCCTCGACGGCCTTGCCGACCTTGGCATCGGTCACCTTCAGCCCGGTCAGCTTGGCGGTCGCCTCGGCGGCGGCTTCGCTGGCGACGGATTTCAGGCTCTCGAGGGCCTCGGTCCGCTGGTCGGCGATCCGAGCCTCGGCGGCCTTGGTCGTCTCAGCGGTCTTCTTGGCCGCCTCGGCCTCTGCCTTGGCATGGGAGCCGGCGATTTCGTCCATCGCCTTGCGCACCAGATCGTGAGCCTGCGACCGCGCATCGGCGACCGCCTTCTCATACTCGGCCTTCACCGCTTCCGCTTCGGCCCGCAGGCGGTCGGCGGTCTCGATGTCGTCCTCGATCCGCTCCTGCCGTTCCTCGAGCACGTCGGCGATACGCGGAATCGCGATCTTCGACATGACGAAGTAGAGCAGGGCGAAGCTGACGAACAGCCAGAAGATCTGGGTCGGATAGGTGCTGACGTCGAGCTGCGGCAGGCCACCGCCTCCGCCGTCGGTGGCCGCCCAGGACGGAAGGGCGGCGACCGTTGCGACGGCGGCGAGACCGATGCGCCGGGACCAGCGGGTCACGCTGTTGGCGATCATGTCGTCATCCTCCTGACGGGGGTCGAGGGTGCCGGCCGGCCGGCGGGCACCCGGAACCGGATCAGGTGAACAGGATGAGGAACGCGATCAGCAGCGCGAACAGCGCGACGGCTTCCGTCAGGGCGAAGCCCAGAATGCCGATGCCGAACACTTCGCCGCGTGCCGCCGGGTTGCGGGCGATCGACGCGATCAGGGTCGAGAAGATGTTGCCGATACCGACACCGACACCCATCAGGGCGATGACGGCAAGACCGGCTCCGATCATCTTGGCGGCTTCGAGTTCCATGGGTCTTATCCTTCCGTTCGTTGGGAGGTTAGAGGCTGGGTAGATAGCTCGCGACGGGATCGATCAGTGCAGGTGGATCGCGTCGTAGAGGTAGATGCAGGTCAGGATCGTGAACACGTAGGCCTGCAGCACGGCGACGAGGATCTCGAAGCCGGTCAGGGCGACAAGGACCAGCAGCGGCGCGATGCCGAAGATGCCCAGGGCGACGACGAAGCCGCCGAACACCTTCATCATGGTGTGGCCGGCCATCATGTTCGCGAACAGTCGCACCGAAAGGCTGATCGGCCGCGACAGGTAGGACAGGATCTCGATCGGGATCAGCAGCGGGGCCATGTAGACCGGCGCGCCCGACGGGAAGAAGAACGTGAAGAAGTGCAGCCCGTGCTTGACCAGGGCGATCACGGTGATCGCCACGAAGATCGTGATCGCCATGGCGAAGGTCACGATGATCTGGCTGGTGAAGGTGTAGCTGTACGGGATCATCCCCAGCAGGTTGCCGACCAGGATGAACATGAACAGCGAGAAGATGAGCGGGAAATACGGCCGGCCTTCGGCGCCGACATTCTCGCGGACCATGTTGGCGATGAACTCGTAGGACAGTTCCGCCATCGACTGGATGCGGGTCGGGACGAGATGCCGGCCGCTCATCGACTGGGTCAGGAACACGCCCACCACCACGGTCGCCAGGATCATGAAGGCGGCCGAATTGGTGAACGAGATGTCCATGCCCGCGACATGGAGGTTCGGGCCAATGGTCTTGATCTGGAACTGTTCGACCGGAGACGCCACCTGCTACCCCTCTTTTTTACCGCCGTCCGGCGAATCGCCGTCCGAGTGATCCGACCCCTTCGGGCCAACTCCGTTCGCGCCCTCGCCGTCCGGGCTCTTCGCGTACCCGACCGACAGGCCCTGTCCGGTGGCCGCGCGGTAGACGTTCATCATCCCGCCCGCGGCCCCGAGAAAGAAAAACACGATCAACATCCAGGGCGTGGTCCCCAGCCATTGATCGAGCCCGTATCCAATCGCCGCCCCCACCACGACACCGGCCACAAGCTCGACGCCGACGCGGAAGGCGAGCCCCATCACGCTAGACGGCAGGCCCGAGTCCAGACTCTTGCGCCGTGCGCGGTCCTCGCCGCCCCGCGCCCGCTTCACGCGGTCTGCGAGGTTCTCCAGCGAGGGTGGGGAGTTCCTGTCGTTCATTCCCCGTACCAGACCCGCCCGGACGGGTCCCGCAAGCGCTGCGATCCGGACCCCGGCGCATCCGTGGACGCGGCGAATCCCGTGCTTGCCGGTCCCCCGGCGAAGCGGCGCAACCATACGCAGGCCCCATTAGGGTGTCAAGGCTGCGACCGCACTGCGAAAACGAAAGCAACTATTTGATTGTAAAGCATAAATTTACGGCGATGTTTTAGCCTGCGTCGCGAAGCCTCTCGGCGCGGGCCAGATCGACGGAGACAAGCTGGCTCACGCCGCGCTCCGCCATGGTGACGCCGAACAGCCGGTCCATGCGCGCCATGGTCATGCGGTGGTGGGTGATGACCAGGAACCGGGTGCCGGTTTCCTTCACGATGTCCTGAAGCAGGGAACAGAAGCGGTCGACATTGGTGTCGTCCAGCGGAGCGTCGACCTCGTCCAGCACGCAGATCGGCGACGGGTTGGTCAGGAACACCGCGAACACCAGGGCGGCCGCGGTCAGCGCCTGTTCGCCGCCGGACAGCAGCGACAGGTGCTGCATCTTCTTGCCCGGCGGGCTGGCCATGATCTCGAGCCCGGCTTCCAGCGGATCGTCCGCCTCGGTCAGTTTCAGATGCGCCTCGCCGCCGCCGAACAGCCGGCGGAACAGGGTCTGGAAGTGACCGTCGACCTGGTTGAAGGCGGCCAGCAGCCGCTCGCGCCCCTCCTTGTTCAGGGCGGCGATGGCGCTACGCAGACGCTGGATCGCGCCCGTCAGGTCGTCGCGCTCGCGCTCCATGCCCTCGATCTGCTCGTCCAGCTCCTCGAGTTCGGTCTCGGCCCGCAGGTTGACCGGGCCAAGGCCCTCGCGCTCCCCGGTGAGGCGGTCGAGCGTCCGTTGGGTCTGCTCGGCGTCGGGCAGCGGCGTCTCCGGATCGATCCCGGCCTTCGCCAGGATCTCGTCCGGCGTGCATTCCAGCCGCTCCATGATGCGCTCGCGCTCGACCCGGAGCGTCTGGTTGATCTGCTCAAGCTGGGCTTCCGCCCGGATCCGCGCCTCCCGGGCCTCGCCCGCGGCCCGTTCCGTTTCGCGGGCCACCCGGTCCAACTCGGTCTGGCGGCTTTCGGCGGAGACAAGGGCGTCGGCGGCCTGTTTGCGCCTGGCCTCCGATGCTTCGATCAGGGCCACGACCTTCTCCCGCTCCTCGGCGATCTCGGCCGGTCGCGAGGCGAGGCGGGCGATCTCGGCCTCCTCGCCCCGTCGGCGGCTGTCGAGGTCGGCGAGCCGCGTGTCCGCCCGCTCGCGCCGCTGCTCCCAGGAGGTGATGTCGCTTTCGGTCGACGACAGGCGGGAGCGGCGGGACTGGGCGTCGCGAACCAGCCGGTCGTGCTCGGTCCGCGCCTCCACCAGTTCGGCCCGGCGCTCCGACTGGGCCGCGCGCAAGCGGGCCGAGTCGGTCCGCAGCGCCTCCACGTCCGGCAGGGTCGTCAGCTCATCCTTCGCCTGACGGTCGGCCGTGCTCGCCTCCTCCCGTTCGCCGGCGAGCCGGACCGCACCGTCGTCCAGGGCCGCCAGCTTGGTGTCGACGGCGGCGACCCGGGAGTCGATTTCAGCGGCGGCGGACTTCGTCTTGGACAGGGCGTCCGAGGCGGCGTTGCGGGTCCGGCGGGCCGTCTCCACGGCCTCCTCGGCCGCGGCCAGCGTCTCGGCGGCGTGCTCCGTTTCGGAGCGGGCCACGTCCAGGGCGCCCCGCCGCTCGGCAAGCTGGCGGTCGAGGTCGGCGAGCCGGTTGCGCCGCTCCAGCCGGATGGCGGCGGCGCTCGGCGCCCCGGGGGTCTGGACGAACCCGTCCCAGCGCCACATGCCGCCCTCGCGGGTGACGATCCGCATACCCGGCGCGAGAGACGGTTGAGCGGCGGCCGCCGCGGACGGGTCGGCGGCGATCCCGATGCGGGCCAGACGGGGGGAGAGTACGTCCGGAGCGGTGACATGGGGGGCCAGCGTCTCGATTCCGGCGGGCCAATCGACGTCGTCCGCGCCCGCGCCGCCGCGCCAGCCGCCGGCGGTGGCCTCGGCGTCGGCGCTTAGGGCCGGCGCCTCCAGATCGTCGCCCAGCGCCGCGCCCAAGGCGGCCTCGTAGCCCGGCGACACGGTCACGGCGTCGACGACGGGCGCCGCCTCGTTCTTGGCCTGCATCAGCAACCGGCGGAGGCCGGTGGCCTCGGTCTCCAGTTCGGAGACGGCGGCCTCGATCTCGCGGGACGCGGCCCGGGCCTCTTTTTCGGCTTCCAGGGCGGTATCCCGTGCCTGCTGCGCCTGGGGAATACCGGCCTCGGCGGCCTCGGCGGCGGCGGCGGCCTCGGCCACCGCCTGCCCGGCGGCGGCCCTTTCGGCTTCGGGGACGGCCTGGCGGACCAGATCTGCCCGGCGTTCGGCGAGCTCGGCCTGCTGACGGTCGAGGCGGGCGATCCGCTCCTCCGCCTGCCGTACCTGGCGTTCGAGGGCGGCGCGGCGGGCATCGGCGACGGCGATGGCTTCCGTCGTCTTGTGAACCGCGTCCTCGGCCTCTTCGGCATCCCGGTTGGCCTTGGCCAGGGCGGCGGCGCTCGCCTCCTGCGCCTCCGCCTCGCCCTCGCCGGCGGCAACCAGCGCGTCGCGCTCCTCGATCAGCCGGGCGAGCGAGGCGGCGGCCTCCTCGACCAGCGTCTTCTCGCGGATCACGTCGTCGGCGATCTGCCGCAGCCGCGTCTCCGCTTCGCTGCGGGCGGTGGCGATCCGGCGTTCCTCGGCGTCGAGTTCGCTGCGGGCGACGGTCAGCCGCTGCAGCTCGGCGGAGGCTTCCGCCTCGTTCTGGCGCAAGCCCGGCAGGGCGGCGGCCGAGTCGGTCTGGGCGGTGCTGGCGGCGGCGGCCTGCTGGGTGGCGGTCGTGACCCGGTCCCGCGCCTCGGCCAGCGCGGCGCCGGCCTTGCGCCTTTCCTCCATCGTATGGGTCCAGCGGGCATGCAGGACAATGGACTCCGCCTGCCGGATCTTCTCGCTGAGGTCTCGGTAGCGCTGGGCCTGCCGGGCCTGACGGCGCAGGGCCGCGCGCTGGCCCTCCAGCGCCTTCAGCACGTCGTCCAGACGTTCCAGGTTCTGCTCCGCGGCCCGCAGCCGCAGTTCCGCTTCGTGCCGGCGGGTGTGCAGCCCGCGAATGTTCGCCGCCTCTTCCAGCAGCGCCCGGCGGTCGGAAGCCTTGGCCTGGACGATGCTGCCGATCTTGCCCTGGCTGACCAGGCCGGCGGAACGGGCGCCGGTGGCGGCGTCGGCGAACAGGAGCTGAACGTCGCGGGCGCGCACGTCCTTGCCGTTGACGCGGTAGTGCGAGCCCTTCTCGCGCTCGATCCGGCGGGTGATCTCCAGTTCGTCGGCATGGTTGAACTGCGCCGGCGCGCGACGGTCGTCGTTGGCGACGTAGAGCCCTACCTCCGCCATGTTGCGGGGCGGACGGGAATCGGTGCCGCCGAAGATGACGTCATCCATGCCGCCGCCGCGCATCTGCTTGGCCGAAGTCTCGCCCATGACCCAGCGCAGGGCCTCGACGAGGTTCGACTTGCCGCAGCCGTTGGGCCCCACCACGCCGGTCAGTCCTTCCTCGATGACCAGTTCGGTCGGCTCGACGAAGGACTTGAACCCGGTCAGACGCAGTTTGCTGAAATGCACCGTGGTGGGTCTCCGGCAG
The DNA here is from genome assembly GCA_048983575.1 of Thalassobaculum sp. Classification (GTDB taxonomy): domain Bacteria; phylum Pseudomonadota; class Alphaproteobacteria; order Thalassobaculales; family Thalassobaculaceae; genus Thalassobaculum. Next base: position 1,070,465 of record JBLZTD010000001.1, read on the forward strand.
CGAAAATCAGGCAGCGAGAATCAGGCGGGGAGGATCAGGCGAGCTGGCCCTCGATCACCTTCTGGAAGGTGTCGAACGGCTCGGCGCCCCGGATCACCTCCTCGCCGATCACGAAGGTCGGCGTCGAGTTGACGTCGTAGTCGTTCTGCGCCGCGATCCGCCCGTTGAGGATCGCATCGAGAAGCTCGTTGTTGGTCATGTAGGCGTCCGCCTTCTCGGCCGGGATGCCGGCCAAGCGGCCGATCTTCTTGACCGCGTCGAGCGGGTTGGAGGCGCGGGTCCAGCTCGATTGCTGTTTGAAAAGCAGGTCGATCAGCGCGAAATACGCCTTGCCGTCGATCGCCCGGGCCATGGCCGAGGCGCGCAGCGCGTACTGGTCCAGCGGGAAGTCGCGCATCTCGAATTTCAGCCGGCCGGTGTCGACATAGGCCTCGACGATCGGCTTGTATGCCTTCTCGTGGAAAGAGGCGCAGTGCGGGCAGGTGAGCGAGGAATACTCGATCATCGTCAGCGGCGCGTCCGGATCGCCCAGCACGCGCGGGGCCGTCGCCGCCTCCAGGTCGACCTCGGCGGCCAGGGACACGGAAGGTGCCAGCGCCGCGCCAGCCAGACCAAGGATCCCAAGATTTAGTGTTCTGCGATGCATCTTTTGCTCCCGCACACCAGATGTTGATGACAATACGCCGAGTCTCCTCGGCACGGCAAGATTCCCGTCTACGGCCGGAATGCGGCCTTTTTTGGTCCCGCGGGCGCTCCCTAGCTGCCCGACCCGGTGCCGGACGACGTCGGAGCGCGCGCGGCCAGCGCTTCGCCCAGCGCCGCCAGCCGGTCGCGCAGGGCCTGATCGTGGACGCCCTCGACCCGCGTCCGGATCGCGGTTCTCTCCCGTTCGGCCAGCGGGCGCAAGGCCGGACGGGTCGATTTCGGCGGCTTCGGCAGCAGCCCCTGGCGCAGGGTCAGCCGGGCCACGGCCGCCCAACCGAAATGGCCGTTCACCCGTTCGATGATCTGGGGGCCGAGATGCTGGATCTCCAGCGCCCGGCCGGGCAGGGCGACCACCCGCAGGGTCGCGCCGTCCCGGCGCCCGCGCGGGAAGTCGAGCGCCTCGGGCGCGCAGACCCTTGCGAGGTCGACGCCGACGATCTGCGGCCAGTCGCGGGGGATCCGGCCTTCCACGAAGCCGCGCTTGCGGAACAGCGGATCGGTGAGGCCGGGGGCCAGATTGGACAGTGCCCGCATGCCGCCGCGCCGCACCGCCCTGGCTCCGTCGGCGCTTCCGCTCGCCGCCGGCTTCTTTCCCGTCTTCGTCGCCGTCTTTGTTTCTGCCGCCATCGGTCCCATCCCGTCGGATGCTTCGACCATACATATGGCGTGCCCGCCGTCACACGCTATCTTCTGCGACGATGACCGCTGCCTCACCGATTCCGCCCGCCGATCTCGCCCGCCGCCTCCTCGCCTGGTACGACCGGCACCGTCGGCGCCTGCCTTGGCGTGCCGAAGCCGGCGAGCAGGCCGATCCCTACCGGGTATGGCTGAGCGAGATCATGCTGCAACAGACCACGGTGGCGACGGTCGGCCCCTATTTCCAACGCTTCACGGCGCGCTGGCCGTCGGTCGAGTCGTTGGCGGCGGCGGATCTCGATGCCGTGCTGAGCGAATGGGCCGGGCTCGGCTACTACGCGCGGGCCCGCAACCTGCACCGCTGCGCCGTCGCGGTCGCCCGGGATCACGGCGGCCGGTTTCCGGACACCGAGCCGGCTCTGAAGACGCTCCCGGGAATTGGCGACTACACCGCGGCGGCCATCGCCGCCATCGCCTTCGACCGGCCGGCGACCATTCTCGACGGGAACGTGGAGCGGGTGATCGCGCGCCTGCGGCGGGTGACCGATCCGCTGCCGGCCTCGAAGCCGACGCTCAAGGCGCGTGCCGCCGAGATCACGCCGGACGAGCGGCCGGGCGACTACGCCCAGGCGGTCATGGACCTGGGCGCCACGGTCTGCACCCCGCGAAAGCCGAAATGCCTGACCTGCCCGTGGTCCGACGCCTGCGTCGCGCGTGTCGAGGGCGTGGCCGAGGACCTGCCCCGCAAAACGCCGAAGAGGGCCAAGCCGACCCGGCGCGGCACCTGCTTCTTCCTGATCGACGGGGAGGGCTCGATCCTGCTGCGCCGCCGCCCGGAGAGCGGGCTGCTCGGCGGCATGCAGGAGGTTCCGTCCTCGCCCTGGACCGAGGAGCCCATGCCGGGCGGCGATGTCGGCGTCCATGCGCCGGTCGAAGGCGTGCGATGGCGCGCGTTGCCCGGGCTCGTGCGCCACACCTTCACCCATTTCCACCTGGAGCTGACGGTGCTGTCCGGCCGGGTCGAGGACGGCCCGCCGGTGGACGATGCCCGCTGGTGGCCGGTCGATCGCCTGGGCGAGGCGGCCCTGCCGACGGTCATGGCCAAGGTCGTGCAACACGCCCTGGCGCATGTGGGGTAGAGGGCGAAGGGGTGGAAGCGGGGGAGGCGGCGCGTCCGAGTCCTCTCACGCCATCTCGTTGAGCGCCTTGGCGAAGAAATTGGGGGCGCCGAAATTGCCTGACTTCAGGGCCAGCGCGATCGGCTCTCCGGTCCCGAGGGTCACGGTGCCCGGCACGCCGGGATCGATCTGGGCGCCGATATGCAATCCGGTCACGCCGAGCGCGGAGACGACCGCGCCCGAGGTCTCGCCGCCGGCGACGACGAGGCGGCGGACGCCGTCCTCCCGGACCAGAGCCCTGGCGATTCGCGCCATGGCACCCTCGACAAGTTCCCCCGCCTCGGCCCGGCCAAGACGGTCCTGGATCGATTTCACCACCTCCGGCGGGGCCGAGGCGTAGATCAGCACCGGGCCGTCGGCGATCCGCTCCCGGGCGAAGGCGAGAGCCCTGCCGACTTCGTCGCCGCCGTCGGCGAGCTTCAGGGGATCGAGATTGAAAGACGGGTGCTCCTTTTCCCACTCGGCGATCTGACCGAGGGTGGCGGCGGAGCAGGAGCCGGCGATCACCGCCGATCTGCCGGCGACGGCCGGCACCGCGTCCGCGCCGGGGGAAGCCTGGAGCAGGCCGCGGCGCCGATACGCCCCGGGCAGGCCGATGGCGATGCCGGACCCGCCGGTGATCAGATCTAGATCGGCCAGGGCCTCGCCCGCCGTATGGAGCTGCGCGTCGTCCACGGCATCGAGGATCGCGTAGCCACAGCCCTCCGCCTTCAGCGCGTCCACCTTTGCCCGGATCGACTCGACCCCGCCCTGGATGTCGCGGTGCTGGATCAGGCCGACCTTGCGCGCGGTCTGGCGGCCGAGCACGGCGACCAGATTGCTGTCGGTCATCGGCGTGAGCGGGTGATGGCGCATATGGGTGTCGGACAGCAGTTGATCGCCGACGAACAGATGGCCCTTGAAGATCGTCCGGCCGGTTTCCGGAAAAGCCGGGCAGGCGATGGTGAAATCGGCCCCCAGCCGGTCGAGCAGCGCATCGGCCACCGGTCCGATATTGCCCTCGTCCGTCGAATTGAAGGTCGAGCAATATTTGAACAGGAAGTGCCGGCATCCGGCCTGTTTGAGCCAATCGAGGGCGGCGACCGACATGTCCACCGCTTCGGCGGCGGGGTTGGTACGGGACTTGAGGGCGACCACGATGGCGTCCACGTCCGGCACCTCCGCGTCGGCATGCGGCACGCCGATGAGCTGCACCGTCCGCATGCCGCCGCGCACGAGATTGTTGGCGAGGTCGGTCGCGCCGGTGAAATCGTCGGCCACGCAGCCCAGGATTGGTGCCATTCGGTCCTCCCGATCGTCGGTTTCTGTGATGCCTTGGCCGCAACCGGCCGCCCGCGTATCGTTGGCGGAAATCATAAGGACACGGGATCGGGACGCCATGGTGAAATTCGCCGCCAATCTGTCGATGATGTTCAACGAGGTGGACTTTCTCGACCGCTTCGACGCCGCCCAGATGGCCGGGTTCGAGGGGGTGGAGTTCCTGTTCCCCTATGAACACGAGGCGGTGGAGATCCGCGCCAAGCTGGAGGCCGCCGGCCTGACCCAGGCGCTGTTCAACCTGCCGCCGGGCGACTGGACCAAGGGCGAGCGGGGGCTCGGCGCCATGCCGGGGCGCGAGGCGGAGTTCGATGCCGCCATCGACAAGGCCCTGTCCTACGCCGAGGTGATCGGCAACGACCTGCTGCACGTGATGAGCGGGATCATGGTCGACGGTATGACGCCGGAAGCCTGCACCGACACCCTGGTCTCGAACCTCAAGCGGGCGGCGCCGAAGGCCGCGGCGAAGGGCAAGACCCTGATCATCGAGCCGATCAACACCCGCGACATCCCGGGATACTTCCTGAACTACCAGGAGCAGGCCCGCACCATCATCGAGGCGGTGGGCGCCGACAATGTCGGGCTTCAGTTCGATTTCTACCACTGCCAGATCATGCAGGGCGACACCGCCAAGACCTTCGAGAAGCACCTGGACATCATCCGCCACGTGCAGATCGCCGGGGTGCCGGAGCGCCACGAGCCGAACCTCGGTGAGGTCAACTATCCCTACCTGTTCGAGACCATGGACAGGCTGGGCTACGACGGCTGGGTCGGCTGCGAATACCGGCCGAAGGCGGGCACCATCGAGGGGCTGGGCTGGTTCAAGGCGCTGACGCGCTGACCCGCCGCAACAACCAAAAAGATATCAGGGGACGGAGACCATGAAGATCGCGATCACCGGCGGCGCCGGATTCCTCGGCAAGAAGCTCGCCCGTGCGCTGCTGGACGACAACGCGCTCGGCGTCGAGGAGCTGGTGCTGGCCGACATGGTGGAAGCGCCGGAGGAACTGACCGGCGACTCCCGCGTGCGCTCGATCGTCGGCGACGTCACCGACGCCGACCTGTTGGCCGACGCGATCCGCGCCGATACCGACAGCGTGTTTCATCTGGCCGCCGTGGTCAGCGCCGGGGCGGAAGCGGATTTCGATCTCGGCATGGCGGTCAACCTGGACGCCACCCGCACGATCCTCGAGATCGCCCGCAAGCACGGCAACCGGCCGAAACTGGTGTTCTCCAGCTCCTGCGCCGTCTATGGCGGCGACCTGCCCGAGGTGGTGACCGACAACCAGCAGATCACCCCGCAGAATTCCTACGGCGTGCAGAAGGCGATCGGCGAGCTGCTGGTCAACGACTATTCGCGCAAGGGCTACGTGGACGGCCGCAGCCTGCGCTACCCGACCGTGGTGGTGCGGCCGGGCAAGCCGAACAAGGCGGCCTCGACCTTCGCCAGTTCGATCATCCGCGAGCCGCTGCAGGGCGACGAGGCGGTCTGTCCGGTGGCGCCCGAAACCGAGATGTGGCTGGCCAGCCCGCGCACAATCGTCGCCAACACCCGTCACGCCCACGATCTCGACGCCGACGCCTGGGGACCGTGGCGCACGGTGCCGCTGCCGGGCTTCACCGCCACGGTGAAGGGTATGGTCGACGCGCTCGAGGCGGTCGCCGGTCCCGAGGTGGCGGCGCGGGTCAAATGGCGTCCGGATGCGGCGATCGAGAAGATCGTCTACGGTTGGCCGTCGCGGCTCGAGACGAAGCGGGCCGACGCCATGGGCTTCAAGCGCGACACCGACATGGAGAGCATCATCCGGGCGTTCATCGAGGACGAACTCGGCGGTGCGGTGAAGTAGGGGGAGCGGGGATCAGTCTGGCCCCATGCCCTTTTCGGCGAGTTCCCGCTTGGCGCTCTCGTTCTTCTCCAGATCGCTCATCCCCATGCCGCGCAGCACCGCATCGGTCTTGGAGAACTGGATATTGTCGTAGGGCACGATCTCGATCCGGTTGCCCCACGGGTCCAGAAAGTCGAGGAACCGGCCCGGCAGAAGCTGGACGCCTTCCCGCGCCAAGGCCTCCCGCACCGCGTCCCGGTCATCGACCACCAGGCCGAAATGCCGACCGTCATCCAGCGACTGGCGCCGGCCCTGCTGCAGGGCGATGAACTGGTCGCCGAGATCGATGAAGGCGGACGTCTCGCCCCTGCTCCTGAGCGTGAAGTCGAAGAGCCTCCCGTAGAAATCGAGCGCCTCGTCGATGTTGCCGACTTCCAGGGCGACATGGTTGAGGCCGACGGCGCGAGCCTTGCGGGAACTGGTCATGGGACCCTCATTAAAGCAAGTTTAGAGTTGATATAATTACGCCTCCCGCACGCGCAAGATGGGGCGCCGCCAACCCGGTCTTTCGTCGGCCCGGATAACCCACTAGACAGGATCCCATGGAAGACAGCACGGCGCCTCCTGCCGCCCCTTCGGTGATCTTCACGATGGCCGGCGCCCGCCGCGGTGCGGTCGTCTGCCTGCCGCTCGCGCTGGCCTCCATCGCCTTCGGTCTCGGCTTCGGGATTTTGGCCCGCGACACCGGTCTCGGACTTGTGCAGGCCATGGGGATGAGCGCCTTCGTGTTCGCCGGCGCCTCACAGATGGTGGCGATGGACGTGTGGACCGTACCGCCGGCGGTGCTGGGCCTCGCGGTCGCCGCCTTCGCCATCAACATCCGCCACGTGGTCATGGGGGCGGCGCTGCGGCCCTGGCTGCGGGATCTGCCGCTGCTGCAGTCCCATGCGGCGCTGACGTTCATGACCGACGCCAACTGGGCCCAGGCCATGGCGGACCGGCGCAAGGGCGAGCGCGACGCCGCGTTCCTGGTCGGCAGCGGCGCGATCATGTGGGTCGGCTGGGTCTTCGGCACCGCCCTCGGCCATCTGGCCGGCGGGGTGATCGGCGACCCGAAGGCGTTCGGAATCGACGTCATCGTCCCCGCCTTCTTCGCCCTCACCCTCTCGTCCCTCTGGCCCGGAATCCGCCGCCTGCATCCTTGGGTCGCCGCCGCGGTGGCGGCGGTCCTGGCCCACGAGCTGATGCCGGGCGGCGCCTGGCACGTGGTGGTCGGCGGGCTCGTCGGCGCCACGGTCGGCGGCATGATGCGCGAGGACTGACCGGTGGGGGAGGAAGCGCTCGTCTGGTCGGCCATCCTGGCCATGGCCTTCGTCACCTGGCTCACCCGGGTCGGCGGTTTCTGGCTGATGCGGTTGGTGCCGGAGGGCGGGTTCATCCGCCGCGCGCTGGATCACCTTCCGGGCGCGCTGGTCGTCGCCATTCTGAGCCCGATTGCGCTCGAGGGCGGCTGGGCCCCGACCGTCTGCATCGCCGCCGCCGTGCTGATCGGCCGGGCCGGCGCGTCGGCTCTTGTCGCGGTCTTCGGATCGGTGGCCGTTGTCGCCCTGATCCGGCTGGTGGTGTAGCCTGCGATTTCCCTGATTCGACCCACGGAGCCGGGCCCATGGCCGACGAAATCGACTACGAGATCGAGGGCGACTTCTCGCCGATGCTGACCATCACCCTGGACCCGGGCGAGGCGGTCCAGGCCGAGGCAGGCGCGATGGTGATGATGGAGCCGGACATCACCATGTCGACCGAGATGCCGGGCGGTTTCTTCGGCAGCGTCCTGCGCAAGGTTTCGGGCGAGACCTTCTTCATGACCTTTTTCACCAACGAGGGCAGCAAGCGCCGCCGGGTTTCCTTCGCCTCGCCGATGCCGGGCCAGATCCGGCCCCTCGACCTGGCTGCCCAGGGCGGCGCCTTCTACTGCCAGCGCCGGGCCTATCTCGCGTCCGCCCGCGGAATTGAAATCACCGTCGCCTTGACCAAGCGCCTGACCTCCGGCCTGTTCGGCGGCGAGGGGCTGATCCTGCAGAAGCTCGAAGGCGACGGCTGGGCGTTTCTCGGCGCCGGCGGCACGCTGATCGAGCGCGATCTGGCGGCGGGCGAAACACTGACGGTGGATACCGGCTGTCTGGTCGGCTTCTCTGCCACCTGCGACTACGACATCGCGTTACAGCGCGGCATCAAGAACATGGTCTTCGGCGGCGAGGGCCTGTTCGTCACCCACATCTCCGGCCCCGGCAAGGTGATCGTCCAGACCCAGCCGATCGCCGAGCTGGCCCTGGCCCTGCACGCGCTGGTGCCGCAGGAGAGGCGCGGGGAGTAAGCCGCCCGGAGCCCACAACCGTCATCCCGGATTCGACTGTGGATGACGGGCAGTGCCATTGCGGCGCGGAAACTTATTCTGCCTCATCCTCCGGCAGCAGGATCGGCTCGCCGTGAGGCGCGCGCTGGGCGGCGCGGTCCCAGGCGTTCTTGCGCTTGAGCAACTGCTCCACGGTCAGGTCGGTCTTCGCCAGCACCAGGCCCTCGAGGGCCTTCAGCCAGTGGTGATAGTAGGTGTCGCCCAGATCCGGGTCGCCCTCGGCCTGGGCCGCCGCGATTTCCCGCGACAGCGCCTCGGCCCATTCGCTCCAGGAATACAGCCCGCCCTCGTGCAGCTTCACGGCCAGCGCGAAGGCCTGGGCCTCCCACGGCTCGCGAAACACCGGGCCGTCATGGTCCGCCGGGATGCGCGGCAGGCTGCCGACATTCACGGTCTCGCCGGTACCAGCTGTCGTGGTCATGCCGGCTCCAGATACGGTTCCCAGAGGTCGGCATGGACGCTGCCGCCCTGGCTCTGCGGACCCCACAGCGCGTCGGCGGCGAAGGACACGTTGTAGAGGTGATGGGCGGTGTCGTGGTCGCCGGTGGCGCTGGTATCGGCGAAGACATGGGCGCCGTGATGCATCACGACCGTCCCCACATGGCCGCGCAGGTAGCGCGGCGCGCGGGTGTGCCCGGTGGGATGGAAGGTCAGCACCCGCACCCGGTCGCCGACCGCGAAGCGCGGCGCGTTCGGAACGTCGCGCAGATACGGCGAGCCCTGCTGCAGGGCCTTGAACACCCGGTCGGCCGGCAGGGCGGATACCCTGCCGGGACCGGCGGCCTTGCCACTCTCCAGCTCCTCCGGCGTGACCAGCCCCTTCTCGACCAGCATGGTCTCCACGCCGTGCAGCCACTGTTCGTAGTAGGTGTTGGCGAGATACTGGGCCGGCGGCTGGCGCTCGCGGGCGTAGCGCGCCTCGTCGATCGACCACTGGCCGAGCCCGCCGCAGGCCAGCGTCAGCGCGAAGGCCTTCTTCTCCCACTCGCCGTGGAAGATCGGAACCACCGGCTCGTCCTCCACCGGACCGAAGCCGTGCATGCCGCCCATGTCGTGCGCGCCGTTCATTCCGCGGCCTCCCGGCGCGGCGGGTACGCGACCGTCTCGACGCCGATCATGGAATTCCGGGTCACGAGATCGGCCAATTCGGTCTCGCTCAGTCCTTCGGTTCCGGCCGGGCGCTGCGGCAGGACCAGGTAGCGCATCTCGGCGGTCGAATCCCACACCCGGATCTCGACGTCGTCGGGCAGGGTCGTGCCGAAATCGGCCAGCACGCCGCGCGGATCGTTGACGGCGCGCGAGCGGTAGGGGGCCGACTTGTACCAGACCGGGGGGAGGCCGAGGACCGGCCAGGGGTAGCAGGAGCACAGCGTGCAGACGACCAGGTTGTGCACCGTGTCGGTGTTTTCGACCACCACCATGTGCTCGCCCTGGCGGCCCTCGAAGCCGAAGGACTTGATGGTGGTGGAGGGGTCCTCGAGCAGCCGCTTCTTGAAGTCCGGATCGGTCCAGGCCTTGGCGACGACCTGGGCGCCGTTGCGCGGGCCGACCTTGGTCTCGTAGGTGTCGACGAACACGTCGAGGGCGGCCGGGTCGACCAGGCCTTTTTCGACGAGAAGCGATTCCAGCGCCTTCACCCGAAGCTGCAGTTCGCTCAGCCGCGGATGCTCGTGGTCGTGGTCATGACCGTGGTGATGTCCATGGTCGTGGTTATGATGGTCGTGATCGTGACCGCTCATGCCGTCCTCCCGAAGGTTTCGTCGAAATCTAGAGCAGATCGGACGCCGGGGAAACGGTCGTAAGTCCGTTTGGCCAACGCAAAAAGCCGCCCGTACCTGGGCGGCTCAGCGTCGGCATGTCGGTGCCGGCAGGTCGGGGCGATCCTGGGACCGCCCGGCCGCAGACTAGTAGCCTTCGCGCTCCATGCGCTTGCGCATCAGCTTGCGATAGCGACGCACGGCCTCCGCACGCTCGCGCGCCTTCTTCTCCGAGGGCTTCTCGTAGTTGCGGCGCAGCTTCATCTCGCGGAAGACACCCTCGCGCTGCATCTTCTTCTTCAGCGCGCGCAGGGCCTGGTCGACGTTGTTGTCGCGAACGGATACTTGCACGGGTTTCGCACTCCTTTCCTCATTGTCTCGGCACAAATAATCACTGGCTCGATGGGCCCGCTTCCGGTGCCAATCGGCCAGCACGTCCGGTAACCATACCTCAAAACGCCGTGCCGTTCCAGGGCCGCCTCTGCTGGACCGGCCCCGGTGGGCGCGCTATATGCCTGAACATGAGCGCGAAGTCCATAGTCCGTGCGGGCGACCCCGTATTGCGCCGGGTGGCGGTTCCGGTGGCCGATCCGACGGCACCCGAAATCGGGGATCTGGTGCGGGAGATGGAGGCCAGCCTGACCGAGGCCGGGGGATCGGCCTCGCGGCTCCGCAGATCGGTATCTCGCAGCGGGTGATCCTGATCTCCGTCCCGGCCGCCCGCCGGAGCGACGACCCCGACGATGGGCCCTTGCCCCTGACGGCGTTGGTCAATCCGGAACTGACGCCGATCGGCGACGAGCGGGCGCTGGGCATGGAGGGGTGCCTGTCCATCCCCGGCATGCGCGGCGAGGTGGAGCGCTGGCTGAGGGTGCGGCTGACGGCGGTCACGCCGGAGGGCCGGCCGGTGGACGCGGTGATGACCGGGATGCGCGCCCGCGTCCTCCAGCACGAGGTCGACCATCTCGATGGCGTGCTCTATCTCGATCGCATGACCGACTTCACGCGCTTCGGCTATGTCGAGGAACTCTTGGAGGCGGAGATGCGCACTGCCCCACTCCGGACCGAAACCGTCGCGCCCGAGGATGCCGGGGCGCAGGAGCAAGCCGATGCCCGCTGACCGCGCCGTGCCGACCAGTCCGATGGATGCAATGCGCGACCGGATCCTGGACGCCGCCCTGCCGAACGTCCTGTTCGACGGCTGGACCCGGCGCAGCCTTGTCGACGGCGCCCGGGCCGAAGGGCTGCCGGCCGAGGATGTCGATATCGCCTTCCCGTCCGGTGTGCGCGACGCCGTGGCCTATTGGCTCGACCGCGCCGATCGGCAAATGGCGGCCGACATGCAGGCGCACGGGCTGCAGGATCTGAAGATCCGCGAAAAGGTGGCGCTCGGCGTGCGTCTGCGCCTGGAGCGGGCGGAGCCGCATAAGGAGGCCGTCCGCCGCGGGCTGTCCTATCTCGGTCTGCCCGGCAATACCGGACTTGCGGCCCGCAGCCTCTACCGCACCGTCGACACGATCTGGCGGGAATGCGGCGACACGTCGACCGACTACAACTTCTACACCAAGCGCGGCCTGCTGGCGGCGGTCTACAGCGCGACCCTGCTGTACTGGCTGGACGACGCGTCCGAGGGGCATGCCGATACCTGGGCCTTCCTCGACCGGCGGATCGCGGACGTCATGAAGGTGCCGAAGATCACCGGTCGGCTGAAATCGCTCGGGAGCTATCTGCCCAACCCGGGCCGGTTCACCCGCGCCTGGCGGTCGGCCCGCAGATCGTCCGCCTGACCGGTCGCCGGGGCCGGCGACGGCCCGGTCCGATCGCCGTGGGACGTACCTCTGTTGGAAATGCACCGATAGCGCTTGCCGACCGTTCTGAGGCGGTTATGCTGCGCCGATTGCAGTATTGTTGCAGCGCACAGGTGGGTTACTTGCCGATGGCCACCGCCGAGGCCCAGACGACCGCATCCGCCTCCGCCACCCCGATGCTGGAGGTCACCGACCTTCACAAAAGGTTCGGCTCCCTGGAAGTCCTCAAAGGCGTGTCGGTCTCGACCGCCAATGCCAACGTGATCTCCATGATCGGCGCGTCCGGCTCCGGAAAGTCGACGTTTCTGCGGTGTATCAATCTGTTGGAAATCCCGGATTCCGGGGATGTCCGGGTCGACGGCGAGCTGATCCGCATGGTCCCTTCGCGTGCCGGCGGCATGAAGCCGGCCGATATGAAGCAGGTGGATCGTATCCGCTCCCGTCTCGCCATGGTGTTTCAGAGCTTCAATCTCTGGACCCACATGACGGTGTTGGAGAACGTCATCGAGGCGCCGGTCCACGTGCTCGGGGTGCCGAAGCGCGAGGCGATCGAGAAGGCCGAGGCGCTGCTCGACAAGGTTGGCATCGTCGACAAGCGCGACCAGTATCCGGCTCGATCTCTCCGGCGGCCAGCAGCAGCGCTGCGCGATCGCCCGCGCGCTGGCCATGGAGCCGCGCGTCATGCTGTTCGACGAGCCGACCTCGGCCCTCGATCCGGAACTCGTGGGCGAGGTGCTGCGGGTGATGCGCCAACTCGCCGAGGAGGGCCGCACCATGATCATCGTCACTCACGAGATGGCGCTTCGCCCGGGAAGTTTCGGACGAGGTCGTGTTTCTGCATCAGGGCCGGATCGAGGAGCAGGGACCGCCGACGCAAGTGTTCGGCAATCCGACCTCGGAGCGCTGCCGACAATTCCTCGCGACCACCGTAAGGGGCGGCCGCGGGGCATTAATCCCGTAAACCGGTCTAATCCGGAGGGGACGTGTTCAACCTGGGAGGACTTCACATGAAGAATGCTGACCACGATCGCCGGCGGCCGCGGCCCTGACGGCCGGCGTCGCCACCGCCGCCGCGGCTGCGGATTGGGGCGAAGGGCTCCACCGTGCGGATCGCCACCGAGGGCGCCTACGCGCCGTGGAACTACACCGACTCCTCGGGCGCCCTCGTCGGATTCGAGGTCGACCTGTACAAGGACCTCTGCGCCCGCCTCGAGCTGGAATGCACCCTGCAGCAGCAGGCATGGGAAGGCATCATCCCGGCGCTTCAGGCCGGCAAGTACGACGTGATCATGGCCGGCATGTCGATCACCGAGAAGCGCAAGGAGGTCATCACCTTCTCGCGTTCCTACGCGGCCACCCCGGCGGTCTTCGTGGTGAAGTCCGACGGTCCGCTCGCCGGGTTCGCCGCCGATCTCGACGCGGTGACCATGGCCGAGGTGGACGACGCCGAGAAGGCGACCATCGCCAAGGTCAAGGAGGCGTTCGCCGGCAAGACCATCGGCGTGCAGATCGCCACGACCCACGAGAACTTCCTGAACGAGTACATCGCCGGCGACGTGACGGTGAAGACCTACGACACCCAGGAGAACCTCGATCTCGACCTCCAGGCCGGCCGCGTCGACGCGGCGCTGGCGGCCATGTCCTACTGGAAGCCGCTGCTGGAGAAGGACGGGGGCAAGGGCCTGATGATCGTCGGTCCGGGATTTACCGGCGGTCCGTTCGGCGACGGCGTCGGCGCCGGCATCCGCCAGGAGGACCAGGCGCTGGCCGACATGTTCTCCAAGGCGATCGGCGAGGCCATCGCCGACGGCACGCTGAGCAAGCTGGCCGTCGAGCATTTCGGCTTCGACGCCTCGGCGAAGGAGTGATCCGGGCCGGTTAGCATCTTTGGGCGGGGACGGCCGGCGGGCCGTCCTCGTTCGTTTTTCGGACTTGGGGGGACGAAGGGCGCATGCCGGAGTGGATGAGCCTGCTGGCCTGGGGCGATTCGGGCTGGAGCGACGAGATGGTCCGCGGTGCCGGGTGGACGCTGCTGGTCGCGGTCATCTCCTTCGCCCTCGGGATCGTCATCGGGGCCGGCGGGGCCGCGGTGAAGCTCTCCCGCGTGCCTCTGGTTCCCCTGCTCGGCGACCTCTACACCACCCTGGTCCGCGGGATTCCGGACCTGATCACCATCTACATCATCTTCTTCGGCGGTGGACAGGCGGCGATGGCCGTGGCCAAGCTGTTCGGCTATGACGGCTATATCGAGTTCGATGCGCTGACCACCGGCGTGCTGGCGCTCGGGTTCATCTCCGGGGCCTATTCGACCGAGGTGATCCGCGGGGCGGTGCTCGCCGTCCCCAAGGGGCAGATCGAGGCCGCCAAGGCCTGCGGCATGAGCCGCTGGACCCGATTCCACCGCATTCTGGTTCCCCAGGTCGCGCGCTATGCGCTGCCGGGCCTCGGCAACGTCTGGCAGCTCACCCTGAAGGACACCTCGCTGATCTCCGTGGTCGGCCTCACCGAGATCATGCGCCAGGCCTTCGTCGCTTCCGGATCGACCAAGCAGCCGATGGTGTTCTTCGTGACCGCGGCGGTGCTCTATCTCGCCCTGACCTCCCTGTCGAACAAGGTGTTCAATCGGGTCGAGGTCGTCGCCAATCGCGGCGTCCGGAGGGCCTGAGCGGTGATCACCCTGTTCGACAAGCCCGACAATACCTGGGAACTCATCGCCAACGGTCTGCCCTGGACGCTGACACTGGCCGGGTCGTCGCTGGCATTCGGCTTCTTCCTGGCGATCGGCCTCGCCCTGCTGCGTCTGTCGCCGATCCCGCCGTTGCGCTGGCTCGCCTACGGATATGTGTACCTGTTCCGGTCGACGCCGCTTCTGGTGCAGATCTTCCTGATCTATTACGGCCTCGGCCAGTTCGAGGCGGTGCAGAAGAGCGTTCTGTGGCCGTTCCTGCGCGAAGCCCACTGGTGCGCCATCCTGGCGCTGACCCTGAACACCACCGCCTATACCTCGGAGATCATCCGCGGCGGCCTTCTGTCGGTGCCGTGGGGGCAGGTGGAGGCGGCCAAGGCCTGCGGCATGAGTTTGGCGCTCCGGTTCCGCCGGGTGATCTTCCCGCAGGCGATCCGCCAGGCGCTGCCTGGCTACGGCAACGAGATCGTCCTGATGATCAAGTCGACCTCGCTGGCGAGCACGATCACGATCCTCGACATGACGCTGATCGCCCGCAAGGAGACGTCGGCCACCTTCAGCATCGAGCCGCTGTTCATCGCCGCCGCGTTCTACCTGGTGATCAATTTCCTGGCGACGCGGATGGTGATGTGGGTGGAGTACCGGCTGTCGCCGGATCTGCGGGAGGCAAAGACCGGCAAGACCCTGCCGGATCAGGAGGTCGTGGGTGCCCGTTGAACTCGTGCCGTACCCGGCCGGGGAGGTCGACCGGCTCGAAGGCTGGCTCGATGCCTCGCATGTGAAGCGCTGGTGGAAGCCGCACTGGACGGCGCCCGTGGTCTCGGCTTTCCGGGAAGGAACCCCGGTGCCGGACTGGCTGAGGCCCTGGCGGATCGATCTGGACGGCCGGCCGATCGGGTACGCCCAGGACTACGACGCGATGCAGGACGGCGATGTCTGGCGCCAAGTCGACGGCGTCGGGCCCGGCACCCGAGGCGTCGATCTGTTGATCGGCGAGGCCGACATGGTCAACCGCAAGCACGGCAGGGCCGCGATCCGGGCGCTCACCGCCCTGATGTTCGCCGAGCCGGGCTGCGACCGTGTTGTCGCCGACCCGCATCCCGATCATTGGGGCGCCATCATCGCCTTCCAGAAAGCCGGATACCGGGAGCGGGGCCGCCATCGCTTCCCCTCCGGTCAGGTGATGGTGGTCACCGCCGCGAAGTCGGTTTGGAAAGCTTGAACGACGGCGCCTTTTGGGGAACGGTAGACCCCTCAAGCCGTGCGCATCGCGACCGAGGGCTCTGTGGAAGATCTTGAAGAACTGAAACGCCGGCTGGCCGAGTTGAAGACCGAACACCGCGACCTGGACGACGTGATCGCCCGTCTGATCGAGCATGCGCCGTTCGACCAGATTCAGCTTCAGCGGCTGAAGAAGCGCAAGCTCGGACTCAAGGACCAGATGAGCCGGATCGAAAGCCAGCTTCTCCCCGACATCATCGCCTGACCGTCCGGCGGACCGGATCTCCTGCTGTCCGGGCCTCCTGTAGCCCCCGCCCGGGGCGCTCAGCGTTTGTCGTTGTATTTCAGGATGACCTTGCGCAGGCCGCCCATCAGCTCGGCGCCGATCGGACCGCCATCGCCCTTGATCTTGGCCTGGCTGATCGCCTTCAGGGCATCGACATGCATGTTCAGGACTTCGACCTCGGTGGCGCCGATCTCCGACGACAGGTCTATGAACTTGCAGGCACTGTCGCCGACCTGGCTGACCAGGGGATAGCCGAAGGTCCCGGCCTGGCCGCGAAGGTCGTGCAGCAGGCTGCGCAACTTTCCGAGGGCGTCCTCATCCTCGCCGTTGCTCTGCCGCAGGGCGGTCATGGCCGCCCCCAGGGCCAGGATGTTCTCGGCGAAGATCTGCTCGAACTCGCCGGCAAGCTTGGCGACCTGATTGTCGGCGCGCCGAATCAGATTTTGCGGGTCGACGCCCTGCTCGACCCGAACCTTCCGGCGGATCGGATTTGGGTTGTCGATGAATTCGACCTTCGGCTTGTCGGCCATCAGCGTTCCCTGGAGCGTCGGTCTCGGGTCAAGATCTGTTCAAGGCGTCGACATCGTCCACATCGTCCATCGTACGGTCCTCGGAGCGCCGCTTCGGCCCCATGTAACCGGGCTCGAACCTCCGGCGCCGGTCGGGACCGAAATACGACCCCGTCCGGACGAACCGCCGGGGGTTCTCGATGATCGACACGATGCGGGCGTAGAGTGAGGCAGCGGAGACCGGCTTGGCCAGGAATTCCGTCATACCGGTATCGCGGGCCTGCAGGATGTTGCGGGCGATCGTATTGGCGGAGACGACGATCACCGGCGTCAGCGGATTGAGCCCGCGCTTGCCGCTGCGCACCGTCTGCAGGAATTTGGCGCCCGTCATGCCGTCGAGTTCCCAGTCCATCACGATGATGTCGGCCGGATGGTTGCGCAGCTCCTCCAGCGCCTCGTTGCCGTCGCGCGCCTCGAGCACATGGTTCACGCCCAGTCCCTTGATGACGTTAACCAATATCGACCGCATGAATTGGTTGTCTTCGAGTACGAGGATCGATACCGCGTCCAGTGCGTAAGTCTTCAATGCCATCGGCAACGCCTTTGTTCACAAGGATTTATTCTAGCGTGTTCAACTATGGCTGTCAGCATGAGCGGCTGTTCTTGAACGGGACGAAACCGGTTCGTATAGTCCGCGCCCTCGCCGCTTGTGGCGGCGGCGGGTGCTAGCGACAACTTGGAGGCGAGCGTGCCCTCACCCAAGGTCGGCGTGATCATGGGAAGCCAGTCGGACTGGTCGACCATGAAACATGTCTGCGAGGTCCTGGATGTCCTCGATATCGCCTATGAGACGCGGATCGTCTCCGCTCACCGGACGCCGAAGCGGATGGTTGAGTACGCCGAGACCGCGAAGGCGCGTGGACTTCCAGGTGATCGTCGCCGGCGCCGGAGGGGCGGCGCACCTGCCGGGTATGGTCGCCTCGATGACCACCCTGCCGGTTCTCGGCGTCCCGGTGGAGAGCAAGGCCCTGTCCGGTTGGGACAGCCTTCTGTCGATTGTCCAGATGCCGGGCGGCGTCCCGGTCGGGACGCTGGCGATCGGGAAGGCGGGAGCCACCAATGCCGGGCTGATGGCCGCCTCCATCGTCGCCCTCTCGGATGCCGAGGTGGACGCGGCGCTGACCGCCTGGCGGCAGGCGCGTACCGACGCGGTGGCCGACACCCCGACGGACGAGGCTTAAGCATGGCGCCCCGCCTCTCGACGCCGCTGCCCGCGAACGCGACCATCGGCATCCTCGGCGGTGGACAGCTCGGCCGGATGACGGCGCTCGCCGCCGCCCCGTTGGGTTACCGCTGTCACATCTACGATCCGGATGCGGCCGGCGGCCCGGCGGCGCAGGTTTCCCATGCTGCGACCTCGGCGGCTTGGGACGACTGGGCGGCGCTGGACGCCTTCGCCGGCGCGGTCGACGTGGTCACCTACGAGTTCGAGAACGTGCCGGTGGCGACCGTCGAATACCTGATGACGCGGGTACCGGTCCGGCCGGGTCCGCAGGCGCTGGACGTGGCGCAGCACCGAGTGGCGGAGAAGTCCTTCGCCCGGGACCAGGGTCTGGAGACCGCGCAGTTCTGGGGCGTGACGACGCTGGACGAACTAATCGACGGGCTGGCCGCGGTGGGCGTGCCGTCGATCCTGAAGACCTGCCGCCTCGGCTATGACGGCAAGGGCCAGATCCGTATCGACATGGACACCAGCCTGTCCAAGGTGTGGGACGATCTCGGTACCGACGACGCGATCCTCGAACGGATGGTTCCCTTCATCACCGAGGTGTCGGTGATCGCGGCCCGCGGTCTCGACGGCACGGTCGTCTGTTTTCCGGTGACCGAGAACGTTCACGAGGGCGGGATCCTACGGCGCTCTGCGGTGCCGGCCCAGGTGCCGGACCCCGTCGCCGCCGTCGCTCGGCACGCGGCGGAGACGCTGATCGCCGCGCTGGATATCGTCGGCCTGCTGGCGGTCGAGCTGTTCGTCACCGAGCAGGGCGAGGTGCTGGTGAACGAGATGGCGCCGCGGCCGCATAATTCCGGCCACTGGACGCAGAACGGCTGCGCCACGTCACAGTTCGAACAGTTCGTGCGCGCCGTCGTCGGGCTGCCGCTCGGCCCGACCGATATCCTGTCGGACACGGAGATGCTGAACTTGATCGGCGACGACGTGGCGGCTGTCCCCGGCTATCTCGCCGACCCGAAGGCGCATGTCCATCTCTACGGCAAGGCCGAGGCCCGACCGGGCCGCAAGATGGGGCACGTGAATTGGCGGCTCAGCCCGCGCCGAGGGTAGAGAGCCGCTGCTCGATCGCCTCGCGGATCGGCGAGTTGGCCGGCAACCGCTCGAGCAGTCGGGACCACAGGTCGCGAGCCGTCTCCTCGTCGCCGTTGCGGGCGGCGATCATGCCGCCGAAGAACAGGCCCTCCGGATGCTCCGGATCGATCGCCCGGACCCGGGCGATGGCGTCGATGAATTCCTGCGGCATGGCGCGGTTCGCGGTTCCCGGCGGGAATAGGGCGCGGGCGTAGTCCAACTGGACCTCGGCCCGCTCCGGCGCCCGCTCTGCCGCTTCCCGGTAGGCGGCCACGGATTTCTCCGGCTCGCCCAGCACCTGCCAGGACCGGCCGAGCCGCAGCCAGCCCTCCACGTCGCTCGGATCGTCGTCCAGACGGGCCTGCAGCCCGTCGACCATGCCGCGGATCATCCCGAGACGCTCGTCCGGGGCCATCGCCTGGGCCGCCGCCACGTCGTCCTGGCTCGGTCCGCGTGGGCCGGATGCGACCGGCCGTCCGGCCTCGACCCCCGCCCGTAGCGCAGCCAGGTCCAGTTCGTTCTCGGCGGCCACGTCCTCGATCCGCTGCATCAGGGTGGCGCGCCAGGGAGCCGAGGCGGGGGTGTCGAGAGCCAGTTCCAGCCATTGCCGGACGGCCGTTTCCGCGTCTCCCATCTGGTGGGCGGCCACCGCCAGATAGTAGCGGGCGCGCGGATCGGCCGGGGCGATCTCGAGCACGCGCTCGAAGGCCCTGCGGGCGTCCGGGGTGACGATGCCGCGGTCGCGGCGCACCAGTGCCTCCGCCATCTCGCCCACCGCTTCGGCGCCGCCGCCAAGTTCGGCGGCCCGGCTGTAGGCCACCGCCGCCTGTTCGAAGTCCCCGAGGGCCAGGCGCGACCGGCCGAGCAGCATCCAGCCCTCGATGTCGTCGGGCTGGTCGCCGAGGCGCTTTTCCAGGTTCTGCACCATCTCCATGATGCCCTGCTGCCGCTGCGCGGTCTCCGTCATCCGCGCGCGTTCGTCGGCCCGGGCGGAGAGCGGCAGGTCCGGGACGCCGGGGCTGCCGGCCCGCATATAGACCAGGCCGGTCGCCAGCGGCAGACCGAGGATGACAGCGGTGGCGACGGCGAAGCGGCGCGGGCGGGAGTTCGCCGGTTGCCGAGGTTCGCGGGCTTCCCGGCGGTCGGCTTCGGCGAGGATCCGGCGCTCCACCTCGGTACGGGCCGCCTGCGCCTCGCCCTCGGCGAGACGGCCGGCGGCGCGGTCGCGCTCGATCTCGGCAAGCTGGTCCTTGAGCACGGCCAGGCCATGTTCGGCTCGCGTGGCGGCCTGCTGACCCCGGCGGACCAGGGGGGCGATCAGCGCCAGCACGGCGGCAAGCACCAGCACTCCGGCGGCGGCCCAGAACATCATGCGGGCCTCCCGTCACCGGGGCCGTCGTCGTCGAGCAGGGCGTCGAGGCGTCGGCGCTCCTCGTCGCTCAGGGGCGCGGGGGCGGCGGCGCGGCGGCGGCGGACGAAGACGGTGATGACGGCCAGGGCGCCCAACCCGAGAAGGACCGCGGGGCCGTACCACAGAATCAGCGTGCTCTCGGTCTTCGGCGGTTCGAGCAGCACGAAGGGACCGAAGCGGGCGACAAGATAGTCGAGCACCTCCTGATCGCTGTCGCCGGCCTGCAGCCGTTCGCGCACCAGCAGCCGAAGGTCCCGCGCCAATTCGGCGTTACTGTCGTCGATCGACTGGTTCTGGCAGACGACGCAGCGAACCTCGGCGCTGAGGGTGCGGGCGCGGGCCTCAAGTGCCGGATCGTCCAGCACCTCGTCGGGTTGAATGGCCAGGGCGGGTGCGGCGGTCAGCAGGGCGATCGCCAGGAGCAGGGCGCGCATCATTTCGCAAGCTCCTTCAAGAGCGGAACCAGGGTGGCGTCGGCCACCCGGTCGGTGACCTCCCCCACATGGCGGTGGCGGATCACGCCGTCGCCGTCGATCACATAGGTCTCAGGCACGCCGTACACGCCGAACTCGATGCCCGTGCGACCGTCCCGGTCGACCCCGATCCGGGCGTAGGGATTGCCGAGCCCCTCAAGGAACCGCCGAGTGGCTTCCGGGTCGTCCTTGTAGGCGAGGCCGTAGATCGTTACCCCCTTGGCGGCGAGGCCCTGAAGCAGCGGGATCTCGGCCCGGCAGGGCGCGCACCAGGACGCGAAGACGTTCACCAGCACGGGCTTGCCCTTGAGGTCGGTGGAGGCCAGACCGGGTTCGCCCGGTGCCAGGGCGGGCAGATCGAAGGCGGGCACGGGTTTGTCCAACAGGACCGACGGCAGTTCCTGGGGATTGCGCCCTTCGAACAGCGGCCAGGCGAGGGCGGCGAGCAGGCCGACCGCCGCCACCAGCGGCACCAACGCGAAGAGACGGCCCATGCGCTCAGTCGTCCCCGCCGGCGGCGGCCTGGGCCAGGGACCGGCGCGGGGCCGGGGCGCCGACTTCGGCAGGCGCCGGTCGGCGAGGGAGATCAGCCCGCCGAGGGACATCAGGAAACCGCCGATCCAGATCCAGACCACCAGGGTCTTGTAGTAGATCCGCACCGTCCATTTTTCCCCGTCCGCCGGCTCTCCGAGGACGGCGTAGATGTCTCCGCCCAGCCGCACGCGGATCGCCGCCTCGGTCGTCTGCTGCCCTTCGGCCGGGTAGAAGCGGCGCTCTGATTCCAGCCGGTCGCCGCTTTCGAGCACGAAGGCGCCGACCTGGGCGTTGAAGTTCGGGCCCGCGCGCTCGGAGACGCCGTCGAACACGACCGTCTGGCCGGCGATCTCGATGCGATCGCCCCGGGCGGCATATCGGACGACCTCGTGGCTGAAATAGGTCTCGCCCACCGCGCCGACAATGAACACCGCAAGCCCGAGATGGGCGATCGACATGCCATAGGCCGACCTCGGCAGACCGGTCGCCCGGCTCCAGGCGCTGGCGAAGGGGACGCGGAACAGACGGATGCGATCGGCCCATTCGGTCAGCACGGCGATGGCCAGCCACGCGGCGAGCGCGATGCCGAGCGCCGCCCCGACGGGTGCGCCCTGCAGCCACGCGAGCGCCAGGCCCACCGAAACCGCGATGATGGCAGCGGCCCAGAGGTTGTGCAGGACGCCGGCGCAGATCGCCCCGCTTCCAGGCGCAGCATCGGACCGACGCCGAGCGGCGATGATCAGCGGCACCATGAGCGGCACGAAGGTCGCGTTGAAGAACGGCGGGCCGACGGAGACCTTCGTCCGCCGGTCACCGTCTCCAGCAACAGCGGATAGAGCGTGCCGATCAGCACGGTCGCCGCCGCCGTGGTCAGCGAGCAGGTTGTTGAGGACCAGCGCGCCCTCCGCGGCTGATCGGCGCGGAACACGCCGCCGCCCTTCATGCTGCCGGCGCGCGCCAGGCGTACAGCGCCGAACGAGCCGCCGATCGCTGATGCCCAGCAGCACCAGGATGAACATGCCCGCGTTCGGGATCGACGGCGAAGGCGTGCACCGATGGTCAGCACGCCCGATCGGACCAGGAAGGTGCCGAGCAGGCTGACAGCGAGAAGGCGATGATGGCCAGCAGGATGGTCCAGCTCTTCAGGGCGTCGCGCTTCTCGACCACGATCGCGGAATGCAGCAGCGCGGTGCCGACCAGCCAGGGCATGAAGCTGAGGCATTCTCGACCGGATCCCAGAACCACCAGCCGCCCCAGCCGAGCTCGTAATAGGCCCACCAGCTGCCCAGCGCGATGCCGGCGGTCAGGAAGACCCAGGCCGGCAAGCGTCCAGGGCCGCACCCAGCGCGCCCAGGCCGCGATCGACCCGGCCCTCGATCAGCGCGGCGACGGCGAAGGAGAAGGCGATCGAGAAGCCGACATAGCCGAGGTAGAGCATCGGCGGGTGGAAGGCGAGGCCCGGTATCCTGCAGCAGCGGGTTCAGGTCGCGGCCGTCGAGCGGCGCCGGAATGACGCGCTCGAACGGGTTGGAGGTGAACAGCATGAAGAGCGAGAAAGCCGACCGCGATCAGCGCCTGGATCGCCAGGGTCACGCGCCTGCAGGCTGTCGGCGGCAGATTGCTGCCGAAGGCGGCCACCAGCGGCGCCGAACAGCGCCAGGATCAGCACCCAGAGCAGCATCGAGCCTTCGTGGTTGCCCCAGACGCCGGAGATCTTGTAGAGCAGCGGCTTCAGCGAATGGGAGTTCGAGACCACGTTCGACACCGAAAAGTCGGAGGTGACGAAGGCGTGGGTCAGGGCACCGAAGGACAGGATAAGCGCAGGCGAACTGCACCATGGCCGCCGGACGGCGCCAGCGCCATGCAGCGTGGCGTCGTGGCGCGCGGCGCCGTAGCAGCGGCACCACGGTCTGGACAGACGGCGACGACGAGGGCGGCAGGCAAGCGCCAGATGGCCGAGCTCGACGATCATGAGTCCCCTCGACGCCCGGCTGCCGGGCCGGTTCCGGACGGCGGTTCGCCGTCCTTCCAATGCCCCTCGCTTCTTCAGGGCGTCGGCGACCTCGCGTGGGCATGTAGTTCTCGTCGTGCTTGGCCAGAACCTCGTCGGCCTGGAACATGGCATTCTGCATCCGACCCTGGGCGACGATCCCCTGACCTTCGCGGAACAGGTCCGGCAGAATGCCCACATAGCGGATCGTCAGGGTGCTGTTCCCGTCGGTGACGTTGAAGCGGACTTCGGCATCGGCCGGGCCGCGCTCGACGGAGCCCTCCTCGACCAGACCCCCGACGCGGATCCGCTGCTCGGGATCCACCGGCTTCGCCTGCAGTTCCGTCGGGCTGAAGAAGAACACCACGCTGTCCTCGAACGCGGTCAGCACGAGGCCGGCGGCGATGCCGAGGAAGGAGAGCCCCCCGACGATCAGGGCGATGCGCTGGTTCTTGCGGGTCATCTCCGATTCCTCCGCCCGCCTGCGGATATCGGCGCCGAGGGCACGCAGACGCTCCACTTCGGCTTCTTGGCGCCGGGCGCCGGTCCAGGAACTGATCAGAAGCCCGATCAGGATGATCGCGGCAACGGCGTAGGACGGCCAGACATAGACCGCGTATCCGCCCATCGAGAAATAGTCCACGCCCGGCACTCCCCGGTCTTTATCTCACGGGTTCCTCCGCACCCTTGACGCACAAGGTAGGGCTTTACACGCGCCGCGCCAAGCGCGACCGACGGCCGCGCCATGCGGCCAAACGCATCATCCCGGCGATCGGATCGGACGCCTGCGGCGTCGCTCACTCCGACGCGGCTGCGAGCCGAAGCTGGCGTAGCCGGCGGCCGGCGTAGAGGGAGCGGAGCCGAAGGATCATCATCACCCCGAACAGGGCGAAATACGCCCCCGCCATCAGCAGCAGCGGCAGCAGCATCTCCGGCGCGATCGCCGGACCGTCCATCCGCAGCACACTGGCCGGCTGGTGCAGGGTGTTCCACCAGTCGACGGAGAACTTGATGATCGGCAGATTGACCGCGCCGACCAGGGCCAGGACCGCGCCGGCCCGCCCGCCCCGGTCGGGATCGTCGAAGGCGTTCACCAGGGCGATGTAGCCGAGATAGAGGAAGAACAGGATCAGCACCGAGGTCAGCCGGGCGTCCCAGACCCACCACGTCCCCCACATCGGCTGGCCCCAGAGCGAGCCGGTGATCAGGCGAGATCAGGGTGAAACCGGCGCCGATGGGCGCGGCCGCGCGGGCCGCGAGGTCCGCCAGCGATGTGCTTCCAGATCAGGAAGGACGGCGCCGGCGATGGCCATGGTCGACGTAGCAGGCCATCGCCGCCCAGGCGGCCGGCACATGCACGTACATGATCCGGACCGTATCGCCCTGCTGGTAGTCCGGGGGACTGTCGAGAAGCGCATAGTACAGGCCGCTTGCGAACAGGCCGGCCGTGATCACCGCCAACACCGGCAGCACGGCGTTGGCGAGGCGGAAGAAGCGGGTCGGGTTGGCGAAGCGGTGCATGGGGTGGATATTGCTCAGTCGAGCGCCTGGCGCAAGGCGGCACCTGCGGCAAGCGGGGCCAACGGGATGGCGGCGGCCAGGATTGCGCCCAGAAACAGCAGGTGGACGCGGACGGGGAGACCGGCTCCCGCCGCCTCGATGGCCGACACCGCGAAGATCAGGATCGGGATCAGCAACGGCAGCACGATCAGCGCGACCAGCACGCCGGCCCGGCGCGCGCCGACCACCAGGGCCGCACCGACGGCGCCGAACAGGCTGACGACAGGCGTGCCGAGCGCCAGGGTGGCGACGAGGACGCCGTAGGCGCCGGGCGCGAGGTTCAGGCTGACCGCCAGCATCGGTGCCAGGACCAGCATGGGCAGGCCGGTGGTGAGCCAGTGGGCGCAGGCCTTGGCGAGGGCGAGCAGCCCCAGCGGCAGCCCCGAGAGCGCGAGCTGATCGAGGCCACCATCCTCGGAATCCTGCTGGAACAGCCGGTCGAAGGACAGCATGGCGGCAAGCAGGGCGGTCACCCAGAGCACCGCCGGCGCGATGCGGGCCAGCAGGTCCGGGCGTCGGCCCGAGGCCGAGGGGGAACATCGCCACCACCACAACGAAGAAGGCGAGGGTCATGGCGACGTCCGTGCCCTGGCGGCGGGCGAGGCGCAGGTCGCGGGCGATGACGGCGAGGAACGCACTCACACCAGGGCCTCGTCCAGGGAGGAATTGGCGAGGCGCCAGGGAAATGCGCCGGGGTCGAGGCTGACGTCGCCCGGTCCGAGATCGAGCGCGATATGGGTGGCCGCGACGATCATGCCGCCGGCTTGGCGATGGCCGGCTACCGCGCGCTCCAGGGCGGCGACCGAGGCGGCGTCGAGTTCGACGGTCGGCTCGTCCAGCAGCCAGAGCGGGCATCCGGAGGCGATCACCCGGGCGAGCGCCACCCGTCGGCGTTGGCCGGCGGAGAGCCACGCGGCCGGCAGATCGGCAAGCCTCTCAAGGTCGAGCAGGGCGAAGGCCCGGTCCAAAGCCGCACCCCGGCTTCCGACTCCGCTATCGCCCGAGCGACCGGCGACGGCGAGCGCGGTTTCCGCGTTCTCCCGGGCCGTCAGCGCGGATTTCAGGGCGTCGGCATGGCCGAGATAGGCGACCCGCCGGGCATGGGCGCCGGGGTCCTCGGTGGTCGGTGTGCCGTTCCAGGCGACATGCCCCTTGAGCGGCCGGAGCAGGCCGGCGATCACCCGCAGTACCGCGCTCTTGCCCCCGCCGTTCGGTCCCGCCAGACGCAGGGCGCCGCCGGGATCGACCGCGCAGGATAGACCTGCGAAGACCGGCCGGCCGCCGCGGGCGACGGCGATGTCCGTGACGGTCAGGCGCGCGGGCGCGGGAAACGGGGCAGGGGCGAGATCGGCCATCGCCTCTCTATAGCGCGAGGCGGCGTCGAATTCACCGATTGAGGACGTCCGGGAAAAAGACCAGTGGAAGCGGCACCGCATCTGCGGGGGGAGGGGAGGGTGCGATGCCGCTTCCGAGGCAGTCCGGGAGTAAACTCCCGACCAATCGATGGCTTCTTGACTGGCCTTAAAAGGTATATGGGCACGGCAGACGCCGCTTTCGAGGGGGCAGGCGGCCTGCGACACTTCGCCGCGTCACGCGCAATGTGAGGATTGGCGCATCTGCCGGTGTCGTCTAGTCTGCGGCGCTCACAGGGAGGATAATCCATGCCGTTCACGCCAGCCTCAGATGCCTTGAAGCATATCAAGGTGCTGGATCTGACCCGGGTGCGCTCCGGGCCAACCTGCGTGCGCCAGCTGGCCGACTGGGGCGCCAACGTCGATCAAGGTGGAGATTGCCCGAGGCGCTGGAAGCCGCGGAATCAGCTCGGCGGGAAGCGCCACGGCTCGGATTTCCAGAACCTGCACCGCAACAAGCGGGCAATCTGACGCTGAACCTGAAGGACCCGGACGGGGTCGCGGTGCTGAAGAAGCTGGTGGAGACCGCCGATGTGGTGGTCGAGAACTTCCGGCCCGACGTGAAGGACGCGGCTCGGCATCGATTACGAGGCGCTGTCGGCGATCAATCCGCGCCTCGTCTACGCGTCGATCTCGGGCTTCGGCCAGGACGGGCCCTATGCCAAGCGTCCCGGCTTCGACCAGATCGCCCAGGGCATGGGCGGGCTGATGTCGCATCACCGGCCTGGCCGGCCAGGGTCCCGATGCGCGTCGGCATTCCGATCGCCGACCTGACCGCCGGGCCTGTTCGCCTCGATCGGCATCTTCGTCGCCCTGCTGGAGCGCGAGCAGAGTCCGGCAAGGGGCAGTGGGTGCAGACCTCGCTGCTGCAGGCGCATGATCTTCATGCTGGATTTCCAGGCGGCGCGCTGGACTCATGGACGGCGAAGTGCCGAAGCAGGCGGGCAACGACCATCCGACCTCGCATCCCGACCGGCGTGTTCACCACCACCGACGGCTACATCAATATCGCCGTGGCGGGTCAGGCGATCTGGAAGCGGTTCTGTACCGCCATCGGCCGCGACGATCTGGCGGAGCATCCCGACTTCGCGACCGGAGAGTTGCGCTCGGCCAATCGGCACGCGTTGAACGCCATCATCGACGAGATCACCCGTACCAAGGCGTCGGAGGAGTGGGTCGACCTGTTCAACGAGGCGGGAGTCCCGGCCGGACCGATCAACACGATCGACAAGGTCTTCCAGGATCCGCAGATCCGGCATCTTGGCATGCAACGCGGCATCGACTCGCCCAACGTCGGGCGGAAGATCGATCTGGTTGGCCAGCCGGTGATGCTGTCGCGCACGCCGAGCGAGATCGTCGTCTATCCGCCGGATCCCGGCGAGCAGACCGACGAGATCCTGGCGGAGACCGGCTACAGCGAAGCGGAGATCGCGGATCTTCGCTCCCGCAACGTGATCTAACTCCCATCGGAACAGAGACATCAGGAGCCAAAGAGACAATGGCCACCCAGGAAGCCGCAGACACCGAAAACCGCCTCCTCGTGGAGCGCCGCGGGCGCGTCGGCGTGGTGACGTTCAACAACCCGGCCAAGCACAACGCCATGTCACTGGACATGTGGCGGGAGGGTCGCGAGGCGGTCGCCACCTTCGCCGAGGACGACGAGATCCGATGCGTGGTGATGACCGGCGCGGGCGACAAGGCGTTCGTGGCGGGGGCCGATATCTCAAAGTTCGAGAACGAGCGCTCCTCGGTCGAGCATATCGAGGTTTACAATCAGGCGGTCGCCGACTTCCACGACGTTGTGCAGAACCTGCGCAAGCCGACCATCGCCCGGATCGACGGCTACTGCATCGGCGGCGGCCTCGCCATCGCGTTGGATGCCGATATCCGGATCTGCTCGGACGATTCCCGCTTCGCGGTTCCGGCCGCCAAGCTCGGCATCGGCTACGCCTTCGAAGGCGTGCGCCGGTTGTACGATATCGTCGGCCCGCAATTCGTGGCCGAGATCTTCTACACCGCGCGCCAGTTCGACGCCGAGGAGGCGCGGATCATGGGGCTGGTCAACCGGGTGGTGCCGAAGGCCGAGCTCGACGACACGGTCTGGCCGCTGGCCGAGCGGATCGCGGGCAACGCGCCGTTGTCGGTGCAGGCGGTGAAGGCGTCGCTGATCGAACTGGCCAAGCCCCAGGGCGAGTGGGACCTGTCCCAGCCGGACGCCGCCGTGCGGAAATGCTTCGACAGCAACGACTACAAGGAAGGCCGCACCGCCTTCATGGAGAAGCGCAAGCCGGTCTTCACGGCGACCTGACGCGCCCTGTCACCGCGCCGCCGCTCTCATCAGAGATGGCGGCGCGGCCCTCAGGCTAAGCGGATACGGGGGACGGCGTCCTCGCCGAGAATGCCCTGGCCGCGATCCTGGCCGGGTGACGTTTCTCGGTCATCAGGCCGCCTTGGCGACCACGAAGTCCATCACCCGCGGATTCTCCCGCTGCAGCGGACCGATCCCGAAGAGTTCCTGCCACATGACTTCGTGGAAGAAGAACTTGGTCGTGTTGACGACCACCTGCAGGATCACGAGCACGCCGGCGGCGAAAGGCTGGCCGATGAAGACGTAGTCGATGCCGGCATTGATGGTCGTGACGACCACCCGGTAGGTGAAGGCCTTGTATCCGGCGACGGTGGAATAGGTCCAGGCGTTCTCCGGTTGCGGTTCCGCCTCGGCCTCAATGATGGCCTTCTGCCGAGCGTATTCCTCCAGGGACACGGTGCCCGATTTCCCGGAGGATCTCGAGTTCGGCGAGGCGTTGGGCGCGGTCCGTGGTCTTTCCGGTGAAGGTGATGTCGTCGAACGGATTGGCGAAAGCCGTCCCCTCGGCAAGCGGGACGCGCAAGCCCTGCTCCACGGCCGGATAGACCGAGCTCGCCCAGGCCGCGACCGACTGGACCTTGGCGAGGGGCTCGGGGGCGTCGGCGATGCGCTCCGGCAGCCACGCCTCCATGGCGCTGCCCCGCGCCGGGCTTCCGTCGTCCAGCGCCGCGAACTGATAGCGCACCTCGACCGCATCGTAGCGGTTGGCGACACGGAATCCGGCCTCCACGAACAGTTCCGGCATCACCAGGTCGGCTTCCATGGCGTGGGCGGCGGCACCGTCGTCGACCGGGCGGACGGTGTCGCCAAGCCAGATCGGCGAGGACGGCAGCACCCACATGCAGGAGACGTCCCATCCGCTCTTGTACCTGGTCAGGGTGGCGTAGATGTCGTCGCGGGTGCAGTCGGTGGCGATACCCCAGCCATCGGGATGCGGCAGGGTGTTGACCACGACCTCGACGATGTCGGCGACCAACCCGCCCTCGGCGCGCATCAGGACGATCCGGCGCACCGGCCCGTAGTCGTCGGGGTTCACCTGGGCGCCGTATTCCGGCTGGGTGATCTGGGCGAAGCCGAGGCTGATCACCGTATGCGGTCCGGCCGGCAGCGGCACGTCCTTGCCGGAGATCCGCAGGACGTCGCTGACGGTATCGCCGACCGCAAGCGCATGGACCGCCCCGGGCGTGAGCAGACCGCCCAGCATCAGGATTGCGCCCAGCGTCCGGAGCAGGCGATTAAGGGAAGTACGGCCGCTCATGACACGGGCTCCGCCGGCTGTTGGATATAGTTGAACTCCACCAACTCCGAGCCATCCTTGCGCTGGCCGGCGATATAGGAGTCCCAGGCCACGTCGTTGGCGACCTGAGCCATCGAATGGGTGACGACGATCGCCGCCGTGATGTAGCCTGAGACCGCGGCATTCACCGTCACGATGAAGGCGAGCAGGTAGTCGACCGACACGCGGAACAGGTTGTAGGAGATCGTCTTGGCGATCAGCGACTGGTAATAGTTCTCCAGCGTCGGCGGCGGCGCGACGTTCTCGACCGCGGTCAGGTACGCGTCCAGGTCGTCCTGACGGATGACCCCCTCGGCGGCGAGTTGCTGCAGCGCCCGCTTGCGGCCGGCCTCGCTCGCCCGGCCGATCGCGCCCGGATCGACGGACTCGCCCTCGACGACGGCCAGCGGCTGCGGCATGGAAAAGCCGTGAAGCTGCTCCGCCAGACGGCCGCGCAGGCCGGCCTCGAACAGTTCGGAGGTCAGTCCCGCCCAGGCATTGAGATCGTTCACCACGGCATACTTGGCCGGGTCGTCCACCACGGTCTGGGGCGACCAGTCGGCGATGGACGGCGCCAGCGTACCGAGCTCGAGCCCGTCGAAGTGATAGCGGGCGTCGAGAATGTCGTGCCGGTTGGAGAGCCGGAACCCGACGGTCAGCCACTCCTCGGGCAGGGCGAAGCCCTCCGCCGCGGCGTAGGCGCGGGCGGCCCGCCACGCCTCGCTGCCGCCGTCGCCCGCCAGGTGGCGGGTTTCGGTGACGAAGTAGCAGAAACCGTCGACCGCCGTCCGGTACAGGTTGAGCTTGGCGAGGACGTCGTCGCGCAGGCAGGTGGCCGTGGTGCCCCAGCCTTCGGTGACGGAAATGGCGTTGGTGTTGATCTCGGCGATCCCGCGGACCTTGCTGCCGTTCAGTTGCAGCAGCACGGCGTTGTCGATCGCGCCGTAGGCCCCGGCAACCCCGGAGACGACCGCGTTATGGCCGATACCGGCGACCACCCAGTCGCCTTCGGGCAGAGGGATCTGACGGCCTCTCAACTCTGCATAGCCGCTGACGCTCTCTCCGATTTCCAGCGCATGGGCACTGACTCCGGAGAGGATGAAGGAGAGGACCAGCGCCACGGCCAAGATGGCGCGGTCGGTAAGGGCGCTAAGACTTCGGAGGATCACATCTTTTACCCTTAAAGATTGTACGGCTGTATGTGACGCTGTTGATCCCGGCTCTTACGGGCGCGCTCGGGGTCTACTGCTGGAGCATCACGACGGTGTTCGTGGTTTCCTCCGGCCCGTCCGCAACCTCGGTCTCGGCCGGTTCGGAGAACCAATAGAGGCCGCCGATCAGGCCGGCCGTCATGCCGACGACGGCGCCGACCAGCCTGGGCTCGGTCACCGTATACATGCCAGCGGTGGTCAGCGCGCCGTCGATCGCCCCCGCCGTGGCCGCATACCCGGAGGCGACGGCCGCCGGGGTGGACAGGACCGGTGTCAGGAAACCGTGCACTGTTCCAGCGGTCGCCGCATAGGCGGACCCGACCACCGGGGCGACGGAGGGCGCGAAATAGGGCCAGGCGTAGGCGCCGACAACCGTTCCGGCCAGGGTGAGCGCGAAGGTCTGCGCCAGAGTGGTCGTCGTGTCCGCGGCCACCGGCCGGGCCAGCGCCAACGAGCCCGCCAGGGCAAGAGTGGAAACCGTCAGTGCTCGCCGCATAGCGCCCCTCATTCGGTCGTGTCGACGGCCGGCGCTCGCCAAGCCAGCCGACGGAAATTCAGAACAGTCCGATCGAAGTATGCGCATCGACCGGCGTACGGGCAATCGAATTTCGAATGCCGTTAAAATACTTTTCTCGCGATGCGGGTATTGACCAACGGCGGACGCATCCCTGTCGGTCGGCGCAGGGCCGAAAGCGGGCGGCTATAGCGGGCGGCTATAGCGGGCGGCTATCCGATCGGTTCCCGGTCCCCGTCGAGGATCAGGCGCATCAGAGTCCGCGGAGCGGCCTTGCTGTCGATGAGGTCCGGGGCCGCCGCCGTCAGGCGTCGGCGCAGATCGGCCGCGAGGTCGGGGGAGCGCCCGATTTCGACGGCGCGCCTCACATAGGCCTCGGGCGATGCCGTCTCCAGGTCCCCGCGCATGCCCATCTGCGTCAGCGGTGCCAGGGTGACGCGGCCGCGCATCAGGGCCGTCGGATGGGTCACCACCGGCTGGCCCAGGGCCAGGCTCTGCATCGTCGTGTTGCCGCCGTTGAAGTGGAACGTGTCGAGCACAACGTCGGCCTGCTTCATCACCCCGATATAGCGCGCAAGCGGCAGCCGCGGCAGCACATGCAGCCGGTCGAGAAGTCGGGTCCGGTCCGCGTTGGATCCCCGGAACCGCTCCAGAAGCATCGCGGTCAGGTTGCGGTAGGCCTTTGGCGCCTCGAACAGGGCCACATGCCCGTCAGGGTCGCTTTCCAGGATATCGACCAGTATGCGGTCGAAGTCCGGATGGATCTTGAACGGCATCTGGCCGCAGAGATACAGGGTTCCCTTTGTCGGCAAGCCGACCTCGCCGCGTGCGACCGCGGTATGGCGGATGCGGGCGTCGGCGTAGGCGATGGCCAGGCCCTGCACGGGGCAGGGTGTCTCCGAGTAGTGGTCGGCGCAGTCGTCCGGCTCCATCCAGGCGGAGGTGAAGAAGACGTCGACGGTGTCGATCCCGGTCGTGACCGGGTGGCCGGGCAGCACGATCTGGAGCGGTGCGAGGCGGGCGAAGGCCAGGAAATAGCTCATGGCCGTCATGCCGATATCGGCGAAAACCAGGACATCCAGTTCGAGCGCGGCGAGCGTGTCGCGGACCGTATCGAGGACCGGGGCCACGGTGATCACCCGGTCGGCGATGCCGGCAAGCTGCGTCCGGGTGGTGTCCGGCAGGGCGCCGATCTGAACGACGGTGACCTCGATCTCGGCCCGGTCGGCCATCCGCAGATGGCCTTCGGTCATGTTGTAGACCGAATGGTCTCGGAAGAACTCCGATACGAAGGCGACGCGTCGCCGCCCGGGCCGCCTCGTCCGGCCGATATGTGGCGCCGTCATGGTCAGGGACGGGCAGGTCCGGCGGTAGAAGGCGCAGAGCTTCTCCAGCAGCATCCGGTCGTTGATGCCGTGATAGGCGAGCGAGAACGGTACCGTGCCGACCTCCCGCACGGGGTCCAGGATCGGCGCATACCCGTCGCTGTCGGTAAGGGCCTCGATCCGCGCGCGGATCTCCAGCATCTCATCCTGTCCGCTCACGATCTGCGGCAGAAGGGTTGCCGCCCGAGCCGCGAGTCCGGCGCTGCGTGGGCGCAGGGCGGCGGCCGTTGCCGCCATGGTTCGGGCATCCGCGAATCGCGACTCCCGGTGGGCGCATATCGCACCCGTGACCCAGGCTCTGGGGTCCTCCGGCGCGGCGGCGAGGGCCCGTCCGGCGAAGACGCCTGCCCTCTCCGCCCGGTCCCGGGAGCGCTCGTGTTCGGCCAGGACGAGAAGGGCATCGGTGTTGGCGGGGGCGATCGCCAGGGCCCGGCGGGCCGTCATCTCGGCCCCGGGCGCATCGCCTGCGGCCTGCCGTTGTGCCGCCGCCAGAGCGAGGTATGCAGCATCGTAGGGTGCCAACACCGATGCGCGCAGCGTGCTTCTGACCTCGGGACGGTCTTGTCCGGCGCCTAGCAGGGCGTAGCCGCGCGCCACGTCCGGTCGGGCGACAAGAAGGCGCCGGATATCCCGCGCCGCAATTCCGGCGTCGGGCGGCAGACCGAGGGCTTTGTCGACCAAGTCCAGGTCTTCGGGCGCCAGCACGAACAGGCGCCGGAAACCGGCGGCGGCCACGTGGTGCCGTCCCAGGTGGGCCTCGACCGGGGCAAGGATCTTGAGAAGCTCGGCTTCCGCCGGCATTGCCAGCAGCAGACGGCGAAGATCCGTGGCCGCGTCGTCCAGATGCCCGCCGCGCAACCGTTCCTGGGCCCGCCGCGCATATTGGGCAACCGGTAGGGCCCGACTGTTCACCAGGGGCGATCCTGCGGCGAATTGTTTAGGATGGCGCGCGAATTGCCTGCCGAGGCTGCCCCGAAAGGCCGGGGCCGGTTTGTAAGGGTTGCGGTCATGAATTCTGCGCTTTCCTGTCGCCCGTCCCCGCCTTCCCGATGCCGATGCCATCCTCCCCTATCTCCGGCGCATCGACGAGAACCGCTATTACTCTAACTTCGGGCCACTGGTCGGAGAAGTCGAGGCGCGATTGGCCGACCGGTTTGAAGTTCCGCCGGCCTGCGTCACGACCGTTGCCAACGCGACATCGGGTCTGACCGCCGCCCTGCAGGCCGAGTCCCGCACCCGGCAACGCAACGTCAACGACGGGCCCGCTTTCTGCCTGCTGCCCGCCTGGACCTTCGTCGCTACCCTGCACGCCGTGCTCGCCGCCGGGCTCGAGCCCTATCTGCTCGATGTCGACGAGGAGAGTTGGGCCCTGACACCCGAGGCGGTCGAAAACGCGATTGGGCGGGTTCCGGGACAACCGGTCGCGGTCATGCCGGTGTCGCCCTTCGGTCGTCCGCTCGACATGGCCGCCTGGGACGCGCTGTCCGACCGGACCGGCCTGGCGGTTGTGGCGGACGCCGCCGCCGGTTTCGACAAGGGCGAAGCCGCCAACAGTCCCGGCGTCTTCAGTCTGCACGCCACCAAGGTGCTGGCCGCCGGCGAGGGCGGGTTCGCCGTGTCGCAGGACGCCGACCAGATCGAAGCGATCCGCAAATGCATCAATTTCGGCTTCATGGGCGACCGGGTGGCCCGGAGCCGGGCGATCAACGGGAAGATGAGCGAGTATCATGCCGCCGTCACCCTGGCCGCCCTCGACGCCTGGCCAGAGACCCGACGGACCTTCGACGACATCGCCCGCGCCTACCAGGACGCCTTCGCCGGGCAGGCGCGGATCCGGATCATGCCGAACGGGGCCGACGACTATGTGACGTCGACGATCCTTCTCGTGCGCGACGACCCCATCCCCGCCGATGCCGGTGGCATTCTGGCAGACAGGGGCGTGGAGACCCGGCGATGGTGGGGGGACGGCGTGGCCAAACAGGTCGCCTATCGCCGGTTCAGCTCGGATCTCCTTCCGGTCACCGATTGGCTGGCGGCGCGCTGCGTCGGCCTGCCCTGCTATCCGGGCCTGAGCCGCGAGGACGTGGCGGAGATCGCCGCGATCGTGGGCGATACCCTGTCGGAGCGCTGATCGCGGCGATGGCGGAGTCCGTGACCCTCGGCGGCTTTTTCGGTCTTGAATCGCCAGACCCCTGCGTTGAGGGCGAAAGCGTCCTTACCCGCTGGACCGGTGCGGCGGGATCGGTCGGCTTTCACAATGCCCGCAGCGGTTTCGCCTGGCTGGTTCGATCCCTGGAACCGGCGACGGTGTGGCTGCCGTCCTATCTCTGCGCGGACATGGACGTGCCGACCTCCGCCCGTCTGCGGCGGTACCGGGTCGATGCTTCTCTTTTCCTGGACGACCCGGCATTCGAAGAGGCGCTCGCGCCCGGCGACATGGTCGTTGCCGTCGCGTATTTCGGGGCCCCGGTCTGCGAGCGCCTGCGCCGACTCGCTCGCCGGCGGGACGACGTGACGTGGTTCGAGGACCGGGCGCAGGCGCTGGCCCTCGACGATGCGGACGCCGTGGCGGCTGCATGGTGGCTGTACAGTCCGCGCAAGCTCATGGGGGTCGGAGACGGCGGTCTGGTGGTCGGACCCGTGGACCAACTGGCCGCCCCCGACCTGGCCGACCCGCCGTCGTCGCACCTGGCGGCGGCGGAGGCGCGGGCCGAGGCGACGACGCGCCTTGCGGTGGAGGCGGCCTATCGGCTCTTCGTCGGGATCGAGCGCGACCATGCGGTGGCGGATCTGTCGATGGCGGAGGACACGCTCGATCGCCTGCGACGCACCGCCTGGGCTCCGATGGCATGGCGGCGGCGGGAAAACTTCGCGACACTCGACGGATTGCTTCGGGATCATGCGGCACCGCTGGCCGCACGGCTTCGGGGCATGCCGGCGCCGTTCGGTTACCCGCTCTGGCTGCCGGAGCGACGGGACGCGGTGGCGGCTCAGCTCGCGGCTGATGGTCTTTTCTGCGCCGTGCATTGGCGGGAGTTGGGCGGCGGTCCGGCGGATCCGATCGCGTCGGCGCTGCGTGACGGGCTGCTGACCCTGCCGCTCGATCACCGATACAGGACCGATGACATGGAACGGCTCGCGGGGGCCGTGCTGCGGGCGCTGGCATGACCGGCCCCTATGGCAGACGGTCATATGTCGAGGGCCTGCTCCCGGCCGATGGGGAGACCGTTGCGCTCTGGGGCGGCCACGTGATGCTGCGGGCGATGCCGGACGGGACCGGGGTGGATGCCGCCTCGGCCTATCCGATGGGAGGGTTCGCGCCGGTCTCGGATCTGATGGAGGGCCTGGGCGAACTGCAGACGCGGGGTGCCGTCTCCCTGTCGGTGGTCGCCGACCCGCTCAACACGCCCGACCCGAGTGCGTTGGCGTCGAGGGCGGATACTCATCGCCGGCTCAAGAACTTACTACGTGATCGACCGGGAGGTCGGGCCTTTCGCGCCGAGCAAGCATCACCGGGCGGAGATCCGGCGGGCGCAACGGCGGGTGACGGTGGAGCGCGTGCGCCTCTCGGAGGCGATGGCCGACTGGCGGGGCCTGTACGACACGCTGGTCGACCGCCGCAGCATCGGCGTGAGCGCCCGACTGGACCACCGGCATTTCACGGCCCTGGCGGTCGACCCACAGGCGCTGGTGCTCGCGGCCCGGCAGGCGGAGGGCATCGTGGCGATGTCGATCTGGCTCAGCGACGGGCAGGTTGCGCACAATCATCTCGGCGCCTCGGGGGACGCGGGCTACCGGTCCGGTGCCGGATACGCCCTGTATGCCGCCGCCATCGAAGCCCTGTCCGACTGTCGGATCATCGATCTCGGCGGCATGCCGGGCCTGACGGACGATCCGTCCCACGGGCTCGCGCGCTTCAAGCGCGGCTTCGCCAACGGCGAGCGGGCGACGTGGTTCAGCGGCTTCGTACTCGACCGCGACCGCTATGACGCGGCCGTGCGGGCATCGGGCGCGGCGCCCGGCGGCTTCTTCTTCCCGGCCTACAGGGCGCGATAGGCCGCGCGGGACAGCGCCATGGCGATCACCTCCACCGGCCCCGACCGCTTCTCCACGAGGCGCCGGCCGGTCTCGGCGAAGCCGGCGGCATCGTAGATTCGGCGCGCCGGGCCGTTCGACGCCAGGACCTCCAGCCGGACCTCCCCGGCACCCAGATCGTCGAAGGCGATGCGGAGAGCCTCCCGCAGGGCGGCACGTCCAAGACCCCGTCCGCGCCGCGTGGTGTCGCCGATGAAGATGTGGAAGGCCAGAGCGTCCGGCGCGCCGTCGACCGCGAGCAGGTAGACCGCGCCCACCGTCTCGCCGGTGTCCGACGAACACAGCGCGTACCGCCGATCGGCGCCCTGCGGGATCCAGTGCCGGATCATCCAGGCCCGCGCCTCGTCCCAGGCGACGTCGCGCCGCGTGCCGACCAGATGATCGTAGAGCTCCGGGTCGCGCTGCCAGTCGTAGATCCGCCGGAGATCCGCTTCCCCGAGCGGCCGCAGGCAGACGGTCATCCGCGCTCCACCACCAGGAAGATGGAGGCTGTCAGGTCGGGATAGGTGAAGCCGAGCTGGTAGCAGCCCTCCAGATAGTCGTCGCTCATCACCTCGCTGCCGAACAGTCGGTCGAACTGGAAGTTGGCCAGCGGCTTGAAGAAGACCCCGCCCCGGTGGACGACATTCAGGCCAGCCTTGCGGGCATCGCTCTCCAGCGTGTCGAGGACATAGGTGCGGCGATGGCCGTGGCGCACGTCGCTTTCGGTCAGGGCCGTGCAATGCTCGATCAGGCCCATGGCGACGGCGATCCGCCGGGAGGCGGCGTGCCCGTTGGGTACCACGACGAAAGCCCGCCCGCCCGGGCTCAGGAGCCCGCCGATCCGGGCCAGGGTCTCGACCGGATCGACCACATGCTCCAGGACATGCACCAGGAAAACCGCGTCGTATCGCGAATTGGTGACGAACTCCTCGAACAGGGTCTGGTGGAAGGTGCCCGGAGATTTCAGCCGGGATTTCGTGACGGCGAGAAACCGTTCCGCGGCGTCGACCACGTCGACCTTGCCGAACCTCTCTTCCAGCAGGACGGTCAGGTCGCCCTTGTAGCAGCCCATCTGCAGGCAGCTTCCTGAGGCGGGCATCCACGGTTCCAGCGCCCGCATCATCCAGCCCCGCATCCGGACGTCGAATTCGGACTCGTCGTAGTCCTCGACCAGATCGTTGACGTAGGCGAACTCGATATCTGACTGCCGGGCGTCGGTCATGACGGGTCCTCTGTCCAGATCCGCGCAGACCGTCTCAGCGGTCCTCACGGTAGAAGCGGTGTTCGGGCGGATTGTACCAGTCGTCGAGCGATTCCGGCACGCGGGCATACCAGCCGAGCCGGCGTTTCAGGGTTTCGCCGGCCGAGGCGACACGGTCGGCGCCGAGCTGTCGCACATGGTCCATCTGCGGTTTGAAGAAGGGCGGCGTGAAGGTCAGGGTCAGCGCCCGACGGACCCTGTCGGACCGGTTGGCCCCGGCCGCGTGAAACAGGCGGGAATCGAACAACAAAATGCTGCCGGCGGGCGCGTCGAATTGGGTGATCTGACGCTCGGTCTCCGTCCGATTGGCGACACGGTGGGAACCGAGGTCCAGAAGGGTGCCGCCGTTCTGTTCCGTGAACGGGTCCAGCGTCACCAGCATGTTGATCATCAGCCGAAGGTCGTCGCCCGCCGAGAAGGCCCGCAGGTCACGGTGCCAGCGGTGCAGATACTCGCTGCCGGTCGACGGGTGGTTCATGAGCCCGCCGAAGGAGTTCAGGATGAAGCTGCCGCCCAGGAACGCCTGGAGGATCCCTGCGGCGGGCAGCTCCTCGATGAAGTCTAGGAAACTCGCGTGGGCCGGCAGGACATGGTGGGCGATCCCGGATTCCGATACGGCCATGCCCTTCTGTCGGAGCATCCGGGCCGACACCTCGGCCGCCGCCGCCAGGCCCGCGCGCAACGAGTTCGTCCGATCGGCGTCGAGCACGGCTTCGAGGACCACCGCGCCGTCGCGTTCCAGGTGGCCCAGCGCGCCCGGCAGGTCGTCGACGGTCGCGGTTTGCGGTTTCAAGGTCATGGAGCACGCCTCGTCGAAGGGACGTCAGCCTACCATGTTTCCCGTTCCGTCTCAGCGGCTTCGCGGGTCGATCGTCGCTGGACCATGCCGAGCCCGCCGCCGTCAATCGTCCGAGTCTTCGGTCAGCGAGGAGGGTTCGATCGTCTTGAAGAACCCGGTCACCGTCTCGCCGTTGGCCGAGAGGGGCAGGATCAGGCGAACGTAGCTCATCGGCGCGCCGGCGATCGGCACAAAGCTCCTGCGCGCGAGGCTTGGGCTCCGGTTCTGGGCGATCCGGCACAGGGCGTCGGTGACGATCTTGGCGTCCCGCTCCTCGAAGAAGGCCCTGACGGTCATCCCATGGGCCTGGAATGCCGCCTTCTCGCCGATGAAGTTGCCGACCATCCTGACGGCGGCGTCGCGCTCGGCCGGCAGATAGTCCAGCAGCATCGTATAATCCAAGACCGATTCCGGAACCGCGCCAACCTCCAGCGAGGCCGGCAGACTCTCCCCGACGCGGGCGGCCTCCCACGCCTTCAGGCACATCTCCAGGACCGGGTAGGCGCCGATCTCGTCCAGCGCGAGCTCTTGCTGAGTGCTGGTATGCGTGGGCTGCGTCTCCGACTTCGCGGCCGACGCCGTCTCAGCTTCTCTCACGGTCTTCTCCTTGATCGGATCGTCATGCCGGTCACTTGCCATGGGTCCGATCCTCACCCGCGTGTCCGTGCTCGTCCGGATTCCGGAACGCCTCCGGCCGGTAGATCGACGGATCGAAATCGCTGAAGCGGATGGAGATCAGACGGTGGAAATTCTCGATATCGCCGATCCGCAGATCCTTGGCGTTGCGCCCCATCTCCCGCCATGTCCGCAGGACGGGCGCGAGGTCCAAGGTCCACGCCCGCAGTTCGTTGATCGCCGGCCAGACCCGCGCGCCGATCCGCTCCTGGTCCGCGATCGAGCCTCTGATGTCGTTCGCCAGCATGTCCAGACCCATGGCGCGCTTTGTCGCCCAGACCATGACCGCCCGCAGCTTCAGGGCGGCGTCCCGCAACCGATCCTGCTCGGCAAACGGTTCGCGCTGTGTCCCCAGGGTCGCCATCTCGCCCACCATGCGCTGGCATCTGGTGACGTCCTCACGCAGCCTGACGGACCGGGCGGCGGCGTCCAGATGGTCGCGAATCTGATCCACGATCCGGGATTTGCCGCGGGTATCGATTCCGATCAGTTCCCGGGCGATGACCTCCGAGATGTCGCCTGCCGGCACGGGTCCGTCGCCGGTGCTCCGGGCGGACAGTGTCTCCAGGATCCGTTGCTCGACGCGCTCGAGCGTCCCCTCTGCGATCCGCCATGACGGGCGACCGTCGATCAGTTCCGTCGGGATCGGGTCTCCGGCCGCGATCGTCTCCCGGTACTTGAGGGCCGGTTCGACGATCCGCAGCAGCGACCGGTCGGGGTGACCCTCAGACAGTTCCGCCGCCGAATCCACCGTCGCCAGCGGGACCGTCGCGGTGTTGCCCCCGAAATCGACCCTGAGCACCGCCTCGCGGTCCGGCATCCGCGTGAAGACGGCCTGGCTCTGCTTCAAGTAGGCGGAGGTGAAGTCGAACCGGCCAACCTTGGAAAGCGGTGCGGTTTGGCCTGTGATGTGCGGCATTGAACCCATGACCGTCCGGTCGCTCCAACCTGTCGTCCGGGCAGGGAAATATGGCGTCCAGGGGCGTTTTAAAGAGGCTGCGGCTGGACCGGCTTCGCCATGGCGGCGATCGGCACATGGCGACCCTGCCCGCGAGGAGGCTATAGTCGGGGCTCAGGACGACACCCTTTTCCGGAGACACTCGGATGACCGGCGCCTATCCCCGCGACATGGTCGGCTACGGCCGCACGGCAGTGGACCCGAAATGGCCCGGCGACGCGCGGGTCGCGCTCCAGATCGTCATGAACTACGAGGAAGGCGGTGAGAATTCGATCCTGCACGGGGATCCGGCCTCGGAGGCCTTCCTGTCGGAGATCATCGGCGCGTCGCCGCTCCAGGGGCAGCGCAATCTCAACATGGAGTTGATCTACGAGTTCGGCTCCCGCGCCGGTTTCTGGCGCATTCACCGGGAGTTCTCCAGGCGCGGGCTGCCGCTCACCGTCTATGCCGTGGGCATGGCGATGGAGCGCAACCCGGAGGTCGGTCCGGCCATGGTCGAGGCCGGTTGGGAGGTGGCGAGTCACGGCTACCGCTGGATCGACTACCAGACCGTGCCGGAGGCGACCGAGCGGGCGCATATGGAGAAGGCGATCGCGGCCATCGAGCGGTCGACCGGGAGCCGGCCGGTCGGCTGGTACACCGGCCGCAACAGTCCCAACACCCGGCGCCTCGTGGTCGAGCGCGGCGGATTTCTCTACGACAGCGACAGCTATGCCGACGAGCTGCCCTACTGGACGCGCGAGTTCGGCGCGCCACACCTGATCATTCCCTATACGCTGGACGCGAACGACATGCGCTTCGCAGTGACCCAGGGCTTCAATTCGGGCGATCAGTTCTTCGCCTATCTGCGCGACAGCTTCGACGTCCTGTATGCCGAGGGGGCGGACCAGCCGAAGATGATGTCGGTCGGCCTGCACTGCCGCCTTGTGGGCAGACCCGGACGGTTCGCCGCCTTGCAGCGCTTCCTGGACCATGTGGAAAAGCACGACCGCGTGTGGATCAGCCGGCGCGACGAGATCGCCCGGCACTGGCATGAGAATCACAAACCCGGAGACGCCTGATGGCCGGAACCTACGAGATCGCCGTGATGTCAGAGGCCGATGTGCTGACGGCCGTCGATTGGGCGGCGTCCGAGGGATGGAATCCCGGCAACGGCGACGCCGCTTGCTTCCGCGCGGTCGACCCGGACGGTTTCCTCGGCGGCTACCTGGACGGGCGGCTCATCGCGTCGATCTCGGTGGTGAACTACGACCCGCACTTCGCCTTCCTGGGTTTCTACATCGCTCATCCGGAGCACCGCGGCCAAGGGTACGGATACCGACTTTGGCAGGCCGGCATCGCCCATGCCGGAGACCGGCTGGTCGGACTCGACGGCGTCGTGGCCGAACAGGAGAACTACAAGCGCTCCGGCTTCGTCCTCGCCTATCGCAACATCCGCTACGGCGGCACCGTCTCGTCGCGGCCCCCCGCCCATGGCGGGATTGAGGCCCGACCGCTCGACGCGGCCGACGCCGATGTCAGGTCGATGGACCGTGCGGTGTTTCCGGCCGATCGGGCCTCGTTCCTGACGGACTGGATCGCCGCCGAGGGCCACGTGTCCCGGGCCGCCTACCGGAACGGCGTCCTGACGGGTTTCGCCGTAGCCCGGCCGTGCCGGTCGGGCTGGAAGATCGGCCCGCTGGTCGCCGACGACCGCGCGGTCGCCGAGACGCTCCTGGCGGATCTGATCCCGGCCATCGGTGAGGCGCCGGAAGTCTACCTCGACACGCCGGAGCCCAACGCCGAGGCGCTCGCCCTGGCCGAGGGGCTCGGCCTCGCGCCGGTCTTCGAGACGGCGCGGATGTACACGGGTCCCGCTCCCGCGCTAGACATCGCGCGGATATACGGCGTGACCACCTTCGAACTGGGCTGAGATCCCGGAGCGGGCGAGACCGCGCTGAACCGGAACGGGGCGTCCATGAAAACCGCATTGATCACCGGCGTGCTCGGCCAGGACGGCGCCTACCTCTCCAAGCATCTTCTGGAACAGGGGTATCGCGTTCTCGGCGCCTACCGGCGCAGTGCCTCGAGCTCGAACTGGCGGTTCCGTCGGCTCGGCATCGAGAACGCGGTCGAGAACGTGCCGCTGGAACTGCTCGAGTTCTCGAACGTCCTGCGCCTGATCGAGACCGCGCGGCCCGACGAGGTCTACAACCTCGCCGCCCAGAGCTTTGTCGCCGCCTCGTTCGACCAGCCGCTCTACACCAGCGATGTCGACGCCCTGGGCGTGACCCGCCTCCTCGAGGCGATCCGCACGGCCGCGCCCCAGGCGCGCTTCTACCAGGCGTCCTCCTCCGAGATGTTCGGCAAGGTCCAGGCGCCGGCTCAGTCCGAGACCACGCCGTTTTATCCCCGCAGTCCCTATGCCGTGGCCAAGCTCTACGGGCATTGGATCACCGTGAACTACCGCGAGTCCTTTGGCCTGCACGCCAGTTCGGGGATTCTGTTCAACCACGAGAGTCCCCTGCGCGGACGGGAATTCGTCACCCGGAAGATCACCGCGACCCTGGCCGAGATCGCGGCCGGCGCGGATACGGTTCTCGAGCTGGGCAATCTCGACTCCGAGCGCGACTGGGGCTTCGCCGGCGACTACGTGCGCGGCATGTGGCTGATGCTGCAGCAGGAGCAGCCCGACACCTACGTTCTGGCGACCGGGGTCAAGGCGTCCGTGCGGCGGTTCGTCGAGATCGCCGGCATGGCCGCCGGTTTCGACGTCGAGTGGTCGGGCGAGGGGGTGCACACCGTCGGGCGCGACCGCAGGACCGGACGCGACCTCGTGCGGGTCAACCCGGCCTTCTTCCGGCCGGCGGAGGTCGACGTGCTGCTCGGCGACCCGTCCAAGGCCCGAACGGTGCTGGGTTGGCGACCCGAGGTCGATCTCGCCGGCCTCGCCGAGATGATGGTCCGCGCGGATATGGACGCCCTCGGACGCGGGGAGCCGCTGCAGTAGTCACGGAATACGGAAAGGACAGCCATGTCGCTCGCCATGAACCGAGAGGTGTTCGTCACCTGCGCCGTCACCGGCTCCGGCGGGACCCAGGACAAGAGCCCGCATGTGCCCCGATCGCCGCAGCAGATCGCCGACAGTGCGATCGACGCGGCCAAGGCGGGTGCCGCCGTCGTCCACTGCCACGTCCGCGACCCGGAGACCGGCGCGCCGAGCCGCCGTCTGGACCTGTACCGCGAACTGACCGATCGCATCCGGTCGGCCGATGTCGATGTCGTGCTCAACCTGACTACGGGAATGGGCGGCGATCTGGTCCACGGGCCGGTCGAGAGCCCGCTGCCGTTGAACGAGACCGGCACGGACCTGGCCGGCGCGTCGGAGCGCATGGCCCACATCCGGGAATGCCTGCCGGAGATCTGCACGCTCGACTGCGGGACCATGAACTTCGCCGAAGCCGACTATGTCATGATGAACACGCCGGGCACCCTCAGGGCCATGGGCGCGATGATGACCGAACTCGGCGTCAAGGCGGAGATCGAAGCGTTCGACACCGGCCATCTCTGGTTCGCCAAGCAGCTC
Source organism: Thalassobaculum sp. (assembly GCA_048983575.1). Classification (GTDB taxonomy): domain Bacteria; phylum Pseudomonadota; class Alphaproteobacteria; order Thalassobaculales; family Thalassobaculaceae; genus Thalassobaculum. The sequence continues at coordinate 1,114,677 of JBLZTD010000001.1, forward strand.
GTCAAAGAGGGTGTGCTGACCGATCCGGCGCTGGTGCAGCTTTGCATGGGTGTGCCCTGGGGGGCGCCGAACGACTTGAACACCTTCCTGGCGATGGTCAACGCCATCCCGGAAGGCTGGACCTTCTCGGCCTTTTCCCTCGGCCGCGACCAGATGCCCTATGCCGCCGCCTCGGTGCTGGCCGGCGGCCATGTCCGCGTCGGTCTGGAGGACAATCTCTATCTCGATCGCGGCGTGCTGGCGACCAATGCCCAGCTCGTGGAGAAGGCGGTGACGGTGGTCGAGAATCTGGGCGCCAAGGTCGTCGGCCCCGAGGCGGTCCGCGAAAAGCTGGGCCTCGTCAAGCGGGCGCCGGCGTCGTGAGCGCCCTGCCAGCCAAGGCGGCCATCCTCGGCGCCGGGGTGATCGGTTCCGGCTGGCTCGCCCGACTGATCGGCAACGGCGTCGACTGCGCGGTGTTCGACCCCGACCCCGCCGCCGAAAGGAAGATCGCGCCGGTGCTGGAGAACGCGGAGCGGGCCGCGGCCGAGCTGATCGACGCGCCGCTGCCGGACAAGGGCGCCTGGTCGCTGGCCGGCTCCATCGCCGAGGCGGTCGCCGGCGCCGACCTGATCGTGGAGGCGGTGCCGGAGCGCCTCGACCTCAAGCATGCCGCGTACAAGGAGATTGAGGCGGCGAACGCCGACGGCCTCATCGCCTCCTCCACCAGCGGCTTCCGGCCGAGCGTTCTGCAGGAGGGGATGTCCCGTCCGGCGCGTCTGATCGTCGCCCACCCGTTCAACCCGGTCTATCTGCTGCCGCTGGTCGAGGTGGTCGGCGGCAAGGCGACAGATCCGACCGTGATCGAACGGGCGATGGCACTCTACACCGCGCTCGGCATGAAGCCGCTCCACCTGAAGGTCGAGATCGACGCCTTCGTCGCCGACCGGCTGATGGAGGCCCTGTGGCGCGAGGCGCTGTGGCTGGTCAAGGACGGGGTGGCGACGACCGAGGAGATCGACGACGCGATCCGCTACGGCTGCGGGCTGCGCTGGGCGCAGATGGGCACGTTCCAGACCTTCCACATCGCCGGCGGCGAACAGGGCATGCGCCATTTCATGGCGCAGTTCGGCCCGGCGCTCGCCTGGCCCTGGACCAAACTGATGGATGTGCCGGAGCTGACGCCGGAGCTGATCGACCGCATCGCCGCGCAGTCCGACGCCCAGGCCGCCGGGCGGACCCCACGGGATCTTGAACGCATCCGCGACGCGAATCTGGTAGCGATCCTGAAGGCGCTTCGAACCAACGGCTGGGGAGCGGGCGAGACCCTGGCCGGATACGAAGCGCGGTTGCGGGAGACGGCTACCGGAGACTAGGGCATGTGGCGCCGGGTCCTAATGGCATTGGGTATCGCGGCGACGTCCGGCGACGCGTCTGCGGCGGACTGGCGGGTCGAGGCGCTCGATCCGGCCGCATACCCGCCGGAGATCGTCGCCGAGACCGGCGATCCGGCTCCGGACGGTTTGCCGGACGGTCGGGTCGCCCGGACATCCGACGGCGACATCCGGGCCGCCTGGTACGTGGCGCCGACACGACGGTACGGTCACGGGATCCTGGGCGATGCCGTCGAGGCGGGCGGTCTGCGCGTGCAGACCGCGGGCGGCGAGATCCTGTCCCTCGATCTGCCAGAAACCGAAGTGTTCGAGGACCGTAACCCGCGGCTCGCCGATCTCGACGGCGACGGACGCCTGGAGGTCGTCACCCTGCGCGCGTCGCTGACGGCCGGCGGGTCGGTGACCGTCTACGGCCTCGATGGCGGTGCGCTGGTCGAACGCGGCACGACCGGGTTCATCGGCCGGTCGAACCGCTGGCTGAACGTGGCGGGGATCGCCGATTTCCTCGGGGAGGGCGGGCTGCAGGTCGCCTATGTGCAGACCCCGCATATCGGCGGAACCCTGATCGTGTATCGCCTGCAACGATCTGGCCTGACCAGGGTGGCGGAACTCTATGGCTTCTCCAACCACGTGATCGGCGCCACCGAGCAGCGGCTGTCCGCGGTCGCCGATATCGACGGCGATGGTCGGCCGGACCTCGCGCTCCCGTCGGCCGACCGCGGGACGCTGCGGATGGTGGCCGTGGAGCCGGGCGGCATCCGGGAGATCGCCGGCGTCCCGCTGCCCGGCCGGGTGGACAAGGCGATCCTGGCGGAGGGATCGGGCGGCAGCTTGCGGTTCGTGCTCGGGCTCGACGACGGATCGGTGGTCGGAGTCGCGCGGTGAGGCTGTCTCAGAAGGGATTTGTCCCACGCGGACATGTCTGGCACCCTGTTACGAGGTGTCGACGAGAGCCGAAACCATGGACCGAACCGCAGCGTAAGCTCGATGCCTGGTCCGAACCCCCGCTTGGAAGGGGAAATCCCATATGAAGCTGACCACAGACCAGACGGCTGCCGTCCAGCGGCAGACCGGAGCAGACCCGTTGCCCGAGGACAATCCGGCGATCGGGCAGCTCCAGGAGATCTTCGGCGAACACACGTTCTACGTGGCCGAACAGGGCCTGGTGGTTCCCGAGCCCATGCCCGACGAGGAAACCGAAGAGGCCGTCACCGACGACCCGGTCGAGTTCCTGCTGGTGGCGATCTGGGCCGGCGAGGACCGGCAGTCGCTGCAGCCGATCGAGCCGCAGCGCACCGGCATCAAGCTGGAGCTGGCAACGGCCCACTGACCGGACCTGTGTATGGCGGACATGGCGGCGGAATTGATCGATTCCGCCGACGTTTGCGTTGTGCCAGGCCTCCGCCATACGCCCGATCGTGCGCTCTGGACATGAATTGAGACCGCGACGACCTAAGGAGAGACGGACGGTCCGGTCAGGTTCCGCAGAAGGTCGCCCTGACCTCTTCCTCGGGTTTCGGCGGCTGCGCGTAGCGCTCCTGGCCGGGCTGGTCCGCGAACGGGGTCTGCAGCACCGCCCGGAGATCCTGCAGCGGCTCCAGGTCGCCGGCGTCCACAGCCGCGTCCAGGGCGGCCTCCACCAGGTGATTCCGGGGGATGTAGGCCGGGTTGACCGACCGCATGGCCATCTGCCGGGCCGCATCGTCACCGGAGTTGGCCGCGATGCGCGTGCGCCAGTCCGCCGCCCAGGCGTCGAACGCGCCGGGCGCGGCGAAGAGCGACCGGACCGGAGCGTCGTCGCCGCCCTCGTGGGCCAGATCGGACAGCCTCCGGAACGTCAGGGTGAAGTCGGCCTCCCCCTCCTCCATCGCGGTCAGCAGTCCGTCGATCAGATCGGCGTCGCCTTCCCGGATGGTGCTCAGGCCGAGCTTGGCGGCGAAGATGCGGGTATGCGCCGCGCGGTACCGGTCGGGGAAGCTGTTGATCACGTCCTGGGCGATCTCCAGCGCCTTCTCCTCCTCCGGGTCGATCAGCGGCAGCAGGCACTGGGCGAGGCAGGCCAGGTTCCAATGGGCGATGCCGGGCTGGTTGCCGTAGGCGTAGCGGCCGCCGTGGTCGATGGAACTGTAGACCGTCCCCGGATGGTAAGTGTCCATGAAGGCGCAGGGCCCGTAGTCGATGGTGTCGCCCGCGACCGACATGTTGTCGGTGTTCATCACCCCGTGGATGAAGCCAGTGCCCATCCACGTGGCGACGAGTTCCGCCTGCGCGGCGACGATCCGGTCGAGCAGCGCGCGATACGGGTTCTCCGCCTGTCGGACGTCCGGATAGTGACGGTCGATCACGTGGTCGGCCAGAAGCCGGAGCGCGTCGCCGTCGCGCCGGGCCGCAAAGAACTGGAAGGTGCCGACGCGGATGTGGCTGCGGGCGATGCGGGTCAGGATGCCGCCCGGCAGCGCGCGCTCGCGGAACACCGCCTCGCCGGTCGTGACCACGGCCAGCGACCGGGTCGTCGGAATGCCGAGCGCCGCCATCGCCTCGCTGACGATGTACTCGCGCAGCACCGGACCCAGCGCGGCGCGACCGTCGCCCATGCGGGAGTAGGGGGTCGGTCCGGAACCTTTAAGCTGAACGTCGCGGCGCACGCCGTCGCGCCCGATCACCTCGCCGAGCAGGATCGCCCGGCCATCCCCAAGCTGCGGCACCCAGCCGCCGAACTGGTGACCGGCATAGGCCATGGCCAGCGGCTCGGCGCCGTCCGGAACGCGGTTGCCGCCGAGGACCTCGACCGCCGCCTCGCTGCGTAGCGCCGACGGATCCAGGTTCAGCTCACGGGCCAGCCCCTCGTTCAGCAACAACAGGCGGGGCGCCTGGACCGGGGTCGGGTCCAGCTTGGTGAAGAACCGCTCGGGCAGGCGGGCATAGCTGTTCTCGAAGGCGAAGAGGGGGGTGCCGGGGGCCATGTCGGCCATTGCATGCTCCTTCGGCTCGGTGACGTCCCGATACTTGGCCTGTCTTGTGGGAGACGCAAGGCCATGGCTTCCGCCCCTTCCACCCCGGGCCTACACTGCGTGCAGCCAAGGAGGTCGGTCATGAAGATGAACAGTGCCGAACTGGATGCTCGCCGCGACGTCGCCGCGGCCCACCGCCTCGCCGTTCTGCACGGTCTGAACGAAGGGGTCTGGAACCATATCAGCTTGATTTCGCCCGACGATTCCGACGCCATGCTGATCTCGCCCGGGCACATGCACTGGTCCCAGGTGACCGCCAGCAATCTCGCGCTGATGAACGGCAAGGGCGAGCTCATGGCCGGCGGTCCGGCGCCGATCCGTGCCGGCTGGATCATCCATTACCCGGTGCACAAGGCGAGGCCGGACGCCAAATGCGTAATCCACGTGCACGCGCCGTATATCACCGCCATGTCGATCCGCCAGGACATGCGCTTCGAGCCGCGCTCCTCCCAGCAGGCGGCGCGATTCCACGACGATGTCGTCTATTACGAGGTCTATGACGGCGTGCTGGCCGACGAGGACGAGGGCAAGCGCATGGCCGACACCCTCGGCGACAAGCGTCTGTTGATGCTGCGCAACCACGGCGCCCTGATCGCCACCGACAGCGTGGCCAAGGCCTATCTCGACGTCTACCAGCTCGAACGCGCCTGCATGTACCAGCTCCTGGCGACCGCCGGCGGCGGCGAGATGGCGCTGATTCCCGAGGACATCTGCGCCGAGATGGGCAACCTCGCCCGCAAGGGACAGGGGCTCGGCCATTGGGAGGGATTCAAGCGCTGGGTCGATGCCGAGCAGCCGGATTACGCGCACTGAGCATGAACCGAGGGAGGCGAAGATGACGTCCTGGTCGATCGGCGGCGAGTATATGGAGAGCTGCAACTGCGACTATCTCTGCCCCTGCATCTACACCAACCCCCAGGGTGAAGTGACCCACGATCACTGCATCGCCCTGATGGTCTACCGGATCGATTCCGGAAGCTACGGCGACGTGTCCCTGGCAGGCCTCAAATTCGCGCTGGTGATCCATTCCAACAAGGTCATGGCCGACGGCGACTGGATCTTCGCCTGCGTCGCCGACGAGGGGGCCGACGAGGTCCAGCGCGCCGCACTGACCGAAATCCTGTCCGGCCGGGCCGGCGGGCGTCCGGCACTGATCCACGACAATCTCGTCGGAGAGTTCCGCGGTATCGCCTTCGCGCCGATCTCCTTCGAGATGGCCGGATTGGACCGGTCGACCGATGCGGGCGTGTTCTCCTTCGCCATCAGCGGCGTGGCCTCGCGCACCGGCAACGGCGAGGTGATCTCCATCGACAACGTGTCCCACCCGGCGAATTCGCGCCTCGCCCTGGCCCGCACGAGCGAGATGCACCTGCACGGTTTCGGGCTGGATATCGATCTCTCGGGCGTCGGCAATAACGGTCACTTCGCGCCCTTCGCCTGGAGCAACTGAGCCGCATGACCGTGTCGACCGCGTTGGAGGCGGCGATCGCCCGCGACCGCCGGATGGTCCTGGCGGCGGTCCTCGCGCTCACGGCCCTGTGCTGGATCTATCTGGCGCTGATCGCCGCCGGCATGGAGGGGATGTCCGACAGCGGAATGTCGGGGCAGGGCATGGCGATGGCCATGGCGCCCGCCGTCTGGACCCCGGCCTATGCCGCGCTGATGCTCGTCATGTGGGTGGTGATGATGGCCGGCATGATGCTGCCGAGCGCCCTGCCGATGATCCTGACCTTCGCCACCATCGGCCGCCGACGGCGCGAGCGCGGCCAGCCCCACGTGGCTATCTCGGTGTTCGTGGCCGGCTATCTGATCGCCTGGGGCGCGTTCAGCGTGGCGGCCACCGCAGCGCAATGGGGGCTTGAACAGGCGTCGCTGCTGTCGCCGATGATGGGCGCAGGCAGCCCAGTGTTCGGCGGCCTTCTGCTGATCGCCGCCGGGGTCTATCAGTTCACTCCGCTCAAGCACGCCTGCCTGCGCCATTGCCGGTCGCCGGTCGACTTCGTCCTGAACCGTTGGCGCGACGGGGCCGGCGGCGCACTGCGTATGGGCATGGAGCACGGCCTCTACTGTCTCGGCTGCTGCTGGGTGGCGATGGCGCTGCTGTTCGTGTTCGGCGTCATGAACCTGCTGTGGATCGCCGCGCTCGCGATCCTGGTGCTGCTCGAGAAGGCGGTGCCCGGCGGACATCGGATCGCACAGGCCTTCGGCATTCTCATGGTCGCTGGCGGCGCGTGGATGCTCGCGTCCTGACGCGTCGGCCGCTAGTCTCGCGCCATCGTTCGATCAACCCCAAGAGGCTCCCAATGCCCCAGGAAACGCCCTACACTGGTATCTTCCCGATCGTCCCCACGCCGTTCACCGACGACGGGGGCCTCGATCTCGACGGGCAGAAGCGGGTGCTCGACTGCATGATCGACCAGGGCGTCGACGGGCTCTGCATCCTGGCGAACTATTCCGAGCAGTTCCTGCTGTCCGATGCCGAGCGCGAAACCCTGCAGACCCTGTGCATGGAGTATGTGGCGGGGCGGGTGCCGGTGATCGCCACCTGCAGCCACTTCTCGACCCAGGTCGCCGTCGCGCGCTGCAAGCGGGCTGAGGAGCAGGGCGCGGCCATGGTGATGATGATGCCGCCCTATCACGGCGCCCTCTTGAAGGCCGGCGACCAGGGCGTGTTCGAGCATTTCGCCGCTCTGTCGCAGGCGATCGATATCCCGATCATGATCCAGGACGCACCGCTCAGCGGCACGACCCTGTCGGTGCCGCTGCTGGCGCGCATCGCCAGGGAGCTGCCGAATGTCAGCTACTTCAAGATCGAGATGCCGGGCACGGCGGCCAAGCTCCGGGCGCTGATCGAGGCGGCGGGCGACCATATCGACGGCCCGTTCGACGGCGAGGAGGGCATCACCCTGATGGCCGACCTGGACGCCGGCGCCACGGGGACCATGACCAGCGGCCTCGCCTGCGAGCAGATCCGGCCGATCGTGATGGATTTCCTGGCCGGTGACCGCGCCAAGGCGGAGGCGCAGTACAACCGCATGCTGCCGCTGATCAATTTCGAGAACCGCCAGTGTGGGCTGCGGGCCTGCAAGACGGTGATGCAGGCCGGCGGGGTGATCAAGTCGGACCACGTTCGCCACCCGCTGGAGCCGCTCCCGGCGCCGACCCGCGACGCGCTGCTGACCATGGCGCGGGACCTGGACCTGCTCGCGATGCGCTGGGGGACGTGAGCACGCGGCGCGTCCCCACGCGCCATCCCGCTCCGGACGCGCCTTATCCCCCTCTCCATCCGTCATCCCGGGAGACCCCGGACCTGATCCGGGGGCTGCCCGGGACCCAGCGGGTTCCAGACGTCCGAGTTACGGTCCCGGCCTCGCCCCGGGGCAGGCCCGGGGACGATCCGGGATGACGGTGGGGGGGTGAGAGAGGACGGCTACTCCACCAGTCCCAACTCCCGCGCCTGGATCTGCAAGGCGAGGTATTTCGAGTAGATCCGGCATTGGGAAAAGGCGCCGCCGGTGAACCAAAGTCCCGGCTGACCCGTCGGCATCCACATGTTGCGCAGCTCCTGGGTGTCTTGATCGAAGTCCCAGACCGGTCCGGCCCGCTCGGCGATCTCGTCGCCGAACAGCAGGCGCACCATGTGATCCTGGTTCTTGTAGCCGGTCGCCAGCACCACCAGATCCGCCGCCCGCTCCCCGCCCGACCTCATCGCCACCCCGCCGGGGGTGAAGCGGTCGATATCGGCATACTGGATCAGTCCGATCTTCCCCGCGGCGATCAGCTCCGAGCAGCCGACATTGAAGTAGTAGCCGCCGCCCCGCGTGCGGTACTTCAGCGGCCAACCGGTTCCACCCTCGCCGAAATCCAGACGGAAACCGGCTTTCTCGAGCCCTTCCAGCAGCGGTTTGTCGATCTCCTTCACCCGGTCGGTGATCTCCTTGTGCGCCGTCTTCATCAGCGCGAGCGGAACGGAGAGGTTGATCAGGTCGCGGTCGTCCCGTCCGGGACCGGGGCCGAGATAGACGCCGTCGTAGAGCTGGGCGCTCGGCTCGATGTTCACCACCAGGGTCGGGCTGCGCTGGACCATGGTCACCTTCGCCCCGTTACCCTGCAGGTCCTGGGCGATGTCGTGGGCGCTGGTGCCGGTCCCGAAGACCATGACCGGGCGGTCCTTCCACGCGGCGCCGTCGCCGAACTGGCTCGAGTGCAGAACCGTACCCTTGAACCGGTCCAGGGTCGGGATCTCGGGAATGCTGGGCGTGCCGCTCACGCTGGTCGCCATGACGATATGGCGGGGCCGCATGATCCGCGTGCCGCCGTCGGCGAGTGTCAGGCGGGCGGTCCAGCACCGCGTCGCCTCGTCCCACTCCGCGCCGTCGAAGCTGGTGCGGGTCCAGAAGTTGATCGCCATGACGTCGACGTAGAATTCGAGCCAGTTGGCGATCAGGTCCTTCGGGATATAGGAGGGGAAGGTCTCCGGGAACGGCAGGTACGGCAGGTGGTTGCTGTGCAGCGTGTTGTGCAGCTTCAGCCCGTGGTAGCGCAGGCGCCAGTTGTCCCCGACCCGGACCATCTTATCCACGACCAGGGTGTCGATACCGAGCTGGCCGAGTTGCGCCGCCGCGGTGATCCCGCCATGGCCGCCGCCGACCACCAGCACCGCCGGGTCGCGGTCGGCATAGGCGGAGGTCTCCCGGCGCCTGTCGAGCCAGTTCGGACCGTGGAAGGCGCGGGACACGGCCGGTTCGTCCCGCGCCGTGCGCAGGGTCTCCTCCTCGTGGCCGCGGATCGACTCCAGCGCCGTGAGCAGGGTCCAGGCTTTCCGGGACCCGACCTTCAGGCGCAACAGCCCACTGCACCGTCCGACATCGGTCTCGAAGGTAAGGATCGCTTCCACCACGTCCGAACCGGCCCGGCGGATTGTCCGCGGCGGACAGCGATCCGGATCGATCGCAACCGGCCGCATGTGTCGCTCCGCCGCCAGCCGGAGCAGATCGGTGATGATGGCGTCCCGGCCGCTCGTTGTTCTCAGCGTCCAGCTCAGCGCCACGGTGTCGCGCCAGTGACTGTCGTCCTCGAACAGGTCGGCCAGGGCCGCCGCGGTGCCGGCGGCGAGCGCGTCGTTGAAATCCTCGACCCAACGCTGCGCGGCACGCTCCGGCGCACGGAATACGGCGGCATCCATCCTGTCAGACCTCCCCTTGCCGCCGGCCTTGGCGACGGACCGGCTTGCATTATGCTGTCCGAGCGTAGGGGCCGCGCGAACCCGGCGGCAAGACGCCGAATGCGGGCGACACCGTTCAGAACCGTTGTCGTCAGGGACCCCAGGGGCTATGCACATGACCCCCACAACCGGGGACAGTTTCGGGAGGACCGGACCATGACGGCCGACGGCTATGCCGGCGACGTGACCAGCGTCGAAGCGATGAAGATCCTCGAAAGCAGCGATCGGGCAGTGCTGCTCGACGTGCGCACCGATGCGGAATGGACCTTCGTCGGCCGCCCGAACCTGAGCGGGCTCGACCGGGAGCCGGTCCTGATCTCCTGGCAGACTTTCCCCGGCATGGCGCCGAACGGCGGTTTCGTCGAGGCGGTGCGCCGCTCGATCCCGGACCGGGATGCCCCCGTCCTCATTCTGTGCCGCTCGGGGCAGCGCTCGCAGAAGGCGGCGATCGCCCTGACCGAAGCCGGGTACGCGGACTGCCGCAACATTTCCGACGGCTTCGAGGGGCCGAAGAACGAGACGGGGCACCGCAACACCGTCACCGGCTGGCGGGCCAACGGCCTGCCCTGGCAGCAGGGGTGAGGCGGCGCCCATGACCGAGCGCAAGATCTACAGGCTGCTCACCGGTCGGGACGACGCGGCGTTCTGCGTCCGCGTCGGCGATGCCCTGAAGGACGGTTACGTTCTGTACGGCTCTCCCGGCATCACCCACGGTCCCGACGGCGTGATCGTCTCCCAGGCCGTCGTGCTGCCTGAGTTTCTGCCGCCCCTGTCCAAGGAGGCTACCGAGTGACTTCCGGCAAACCCGACTGGCGCCGCGCGACCCGACTGGTCCGCGCCGGCCTGAACCGCAGCCCGAACAACGAGACCGCCGAGGCGCTCTATCTGAACTCGGGTTTCGTCTTCAACTCGGCGGCCGAGGCCGAGGCGGCGTTCAAGGGCGAGAACGACGTCTACATGTACTCGCGCTACGGCAATCCGACGGTCTCGGTGTTCGAGGAGCGCCTGGCGACGCTCGAAGGTGCCGAGATGTGCCGGGCCACGGCCACCGGCATGGCGGCGATCTTCTCGGCGCTGGCCTGCCAGCTCAGGAGCGGCGACCGGGTCGTCGCGGCCCGCGAGCTGTTCGGCTCCTGCCACCACATCGTCTCCAAGATCCTGCCTAAATGGGGTGTGGAGACGGAGTTCGTGAAAGGCACGGATCTGGCGGCCTGGCAGGCGGCGCTGTCCAGGCCGGCCAAGGCGGTGCTGCTCGAAAGTCCGTCGAACCCGATGCTCGACCTGGTCGATGTGGCCGCGGTCGCCGATCTCGCCCATGCGGCCGGCGCGAGGCTGATCGTCGACAACGTCTTCGCCACCCCGCTGTATCAGAGCCCGCTGGCCCTTGGCGCCGACGTGGTCGTGTACTCCGCGACCAAGCATATCGACGGTCACGGACGCTGCCTCGGCGGCGCCGTGCTGGGCTCCACCGACTGGATGAACGAGCACTTCATCCCGTTCTACCGGAACACCGGCCCGTCCATGAGCCCGTTCAACGCCTGGGTGATGGCGAAGTCCCTGGAGACGTTGGAACTGCGCGTGGATCGCATGAGCGCGACGGCGGCGACGGTTGCCGACTGGCTGGCCGGGCAGGAGAAGGTTTTGCAGGTCCGCTATCCGGGCCGTGCCGACCATCCGCAGCACGATCTGGCGACCCGGCAGATGACCGGCTTCGGCAGTCTGGTCACCCTCGAAGTGGCCGGCGGCAAGGAAAGCGCGTTCGCGGTACTCGAACTCGCTCGGCGTGATCGACCTGTCGAACAATCTCGGCGATGCGAAGTCGCTCGCCTGTCACCCGGCGACGACCACCCATTCCAAGCTTCCGGTCGAGGAAAGGCTGGATTGCGGCATTACCGATGGGGTTATCCGGATCTCCGTGGGTCTCGAGCATCCGGACGATCTGACGGAAGATCTAGCGCGGGCCCTGGCGGCCGTGCCCTGACAGCAGTGCCCTGACAGCAGGGCCCTGACAGAAGAGACGGCGGCGGCATCGGGGTGGCCGGCAGGAACCGGCCACCCTGTTATCTGAGGGTCAGAACTCCAGGGCGATGCCGGTGACGACCGCCCAGCCTTCGTTGTCGGCGCCGCTGTCGGCCTCGAACTCGCTGCGGAAAACGGAGCCGAGAGCGGTGATCCCCGGGCCGATCTCGTAGGCGCCGGAAAGCATGATCGTCTTGTGCTCGCTGTCGCCCGCGGTCGCGACGCTGTCCTCCACCGACCCCTGATAGTAGGACAAGGACACGGACGCGCCGCCGAATGCATAGGCGACGCCGATATCGAAGCCGTCGCCGTCGAACGAGGTCGCCGTGTCGGTCCCGCCGCTCGGGTTGCCCTGGGTGTTGGCGTAGGAGCCGCCGATGGTGAACCCGGCATAGGTCACGTTCGCGCCGAAGCTGTATCCCTCGGCGTCGCTTCCGCCGGCTCCGAGACCGTCCGGCTTGTCGGCGAAGAGGTAGCCGGCGGCGACCGCCACCTCGACAGCGCCCAAGCTTTGAACGTAGTTGGCGCCGAACGCGATGCCGTCGCCGTAGATGTCGCCTGACGGCTGAACGTTGCTGTCCCGCTCGAACTCCGGAATGTAGGAGAGCCCGAACTGGAATCCGGAGAACTTCGCGGCGTGAAGTAGTTGATCTTCGTCGCCTGGTCTTCGCCGAGATACAGGTAGGTCGACTGGAACGCGGAATTAGCATCTCCGCCGGACAGGTTCACGACCCAGTCGGAGATGTCGCTGTCGTTGATGCCGTAGCCGACGTCCGGCGCCGAGTAGTGCATCAGGGCGGCAACCGTATCGGTCTGTCCGACTTCAAGCCGGCCGGCTGAGCTCTCGAGATACAGCATGGAGCCGTCGATCTGGTCGTCGCCCGAGGACTGCGCGTCCAGGCCGACCTCGACGCCGAACGACACGCCGTTGTCCAGGGTGGTCTCGCCGCCGAACGTCAGGGTTCCGTCGGTCTTGACGTCGAATCCATTGAAGTCGCCGGTACTCGTGTCGTTGTCGGCATAGCCGAAATACTGTGTGTACTCGCCGCCGATGCCGACGGAGAGTTTCTCGGCTGCGTCCGCGGACGCCGCGATCGAGACGGCTGCAAGTACCGAGGCGGCAATGCCGACCGGATGCCGCCATGCGAATCCGACTGGTTTGTTCATGGGTCCCCCCTCCAGAGGGTCAACGAGAAGATGCGAACGGATCGCGGGGTTGCGGGTGTCGCTGCATGTTGTTCGCAGCGATGACTGTATGGAAGGTTTAGGGTAGTGCTTCTGACCTTGAAGAGTTATGTTATAACATTGCGGTTAGGATGACCAGAGTCGGAGCAGCCGAGGCGGGCCGGGCGCATTGAGCTCCTTCCAACGGGTGCCTCCAATTCATTAATGCGACTCATTCTCATTTTTCTATTGCAATTGCGAATAGGTTGCAATAGCAAGGTATCGGGACGGCTGCGGATGTCCAGCGGAAATCCTCCACACGGTCACCGCGCCGCCAGGACCTGACCCAAAGAGGGAAGAGCCACATGAGACGTTGGATGATGGCGTGCCTGATGGCCTTCAGCATGATGCCGGTCACGGCGCAGGCGGCCGCGCCGACCGTCGAGGACGTGCTGTCGACATATGCCGACATCGCCCACGCCGCCTACTCGGACTCGCTGATCACCGCCAAGCGCCTCCAGGGTGCCATCGCGGCGCTGATCGGCGCGCCTTCCGCGGGCACCCATGCCGCCGCCAAGCTGGCCTGGGAGGCTGCCCGCATTCCCTATCAGCAGACCGAAGCCTATCGGTTCGGCAATCCGATCGTCGACGCATGGGAGGGCAGGGTGAATGCCTGGCCCTTGGACGAGGGGCTGATCGACTATGTCGATACCGGCCGCTACGGCGAGGCCAGCGACGAGAACCCGTACTACACCGCCAACATCATCGCCAATCCGGTCCTGAAGATCGGTGGCCGCACGCTGGAGACGCCGCAGATCACGACGGAGCTGATCCAGGACTTGAACGAGCTCGACTCGGTCGAGGCGAACGTGACCACCGGCTACCACGCGATCGAGTTCCTCCTGTGGGGCCAGGACCTGAACGGCACCGGCGCCGGAGCCGGCGACCGCCCCTATACCGATTTCGCCCCGGGCGACGCCTGCTCGAACGGCAACTGCGGGCGCCGCGCCCAGTACCTCCAGGTCGCCGCCGACCTTCTGGTCGCCGATCTCGAGGAGATGGTCGCTAATTGGGATCAGGGCGGGGCCGCCCGGACCCAACTGATGGAGGCCGGCGACAAGGGCGGCCTGGTTATGATCCTGACCGGCATGGGCAGCCTGTCCTATGGCGAACTGGCCGGCGAGCGGATGAAGCTCGGGCTGCTGCTGCACGACCCGGAGGAGGAGCATGACTGCTTCGCCGACAATACCCACTGGTCGCACTACTACGACGCGCTGGGCGTGCGGAACGTCTACCAGGGGCGTTACGTGCGGATCGACGGCTCGATCGTCGAAGGTCCGAGCGTGTCGGATCTGGTCGCGGCGACGGACGCCAACCTGGACGCGACGCTCTCCGCCGCCCTCAACGGCACGATGGCGAAGATGACAGACATCGTTCTCGCCGCCGAGGCGGGCGAGGCCTACGACCAGCAGATCGGCGAGGGCAACGAGACGGGCAACGCCCGGGTCGATGCCGCGATCACCGCCTTGCTGATGCAAACACGTGAGATCGAGCGCGCGGTCGCGGCGCTCGGGCTGGACGGTCTCTCCATCGAGGGGTCTGACAGTCTGGACAATCCCGCCGCTGTCTTTCAGTGACCGGGATTGACGCGATCACTCTCTAGTCGAAGCATGGCAAACTTGGGCGGTCCGGCAACGGGCCGCCCCTTTTCCCATTCAACCCGTCAGGTGACAGAGCGATGCGACGCTCTCAGGTGACCACCGCGTTCACCCTGCTCCTCCTGTCCGGTCTCGCAGTTTCGGCGCTGCTCGCGGGATGCTTGTCCGCCAGTCGGGCGACGCCGGCCGCCGATGCCCGCCCGGCGGGCGACGCGACCTCAACCCATGCGCCGGACATCAACGCCTTCTCCCATTCGACCGCTACGCTCCCGTTCGAGAAGGAGCTCGACTTCAAGGTCGGCAACGGGATCTTCAAGAAGCTCTGGGTGACGGCACCGGCCTCGACCCGGTCGTCCGACGGCCTCGGCCCGCTGTACAACGCCCGCGCCTGCCAGCGATGCCACCTGAAGGACGGCCGCGGCCATCCGCCAACGGCGAACTTCCCGGACGACAATGCGATTTCCCTGTTGATCCGTCTCGGAATCCCGACCGGGTCGGACGCCGCTAGGCCGGACCCGATCTACGGCGGTCAACTCCAGGATTTCGCGATCGCCGGGGTGGAGATCGAAGGCCGGCCGCATGTCATCTGGACCGAAGAGCCGGTCACGCTCGCCGACGGCATCGAGGTCTCCCTGCGCCGACCCGACTGGTCCGTCGTGGATCTCGGCTACGGTCCCATGGACCCTGGGACGAAGCTTTCCCCGCGGATCGCGCCGCCCATGATCGGTCTCGGTCTGCTGGAGGCGGTTCCGGCCGAGCAGATCGCCGCCCATGCGGACCCGGACGACGCCGATGGCGACGGCATTTCCGGGCGGGTCGCCGAAGTGATCGACGCGGAGACGGAGGAGCCGATGATCGGCCGGTTCGGCTGGAAGGCGTCGCAGCCGACCCTGCGGCAGCAGGCCTCTGCCGCGTTCCTCGGTGACATGGGGCTCTCGACCACGGGCCGGCCGTTCGGCGCCGGCGACTGCACCGACGCCCAGAAGGCCTGCCGCAACGCGCCGGACGGCGGCAGTGAGGCCACGGGGCTGGAGGTCAGCGAGACCATGCTGAACCTCGTGGTGTTCTACTCGCGCCACCTGGCGGTACCGGCCCGACGCAACGTCACCGATCCCGCCGTCACCCGCGGCGGTGAGGTGTTCGCCGCCGCCGGTTGCGACGGCTGCCATCGTCCGACCCTGACCACGGCGGCGGATGCGGAAGATCCGGCGCTGGCCGGACATACGATCCATCCCTTCACCGACCTTCTGCTGCACGACATGGGTCCCGACCTGGCGGACGGCCTGCCGGAAGGCGGGGCCGGGGCACAGGAATGGCGTACCCCGCCGCTGTGGGGCATCGGCTTGACCGCGACCGTGAACGGGCACACCAACTTCCTGCATGACGGGCGTGCCCGGTCGGTGCTGGAAGCGATCCTGTGGCATGGGGGAGAGGCCCAGTCGGCCCGTGACCATGTGGTCGGCCTGAACGCCGCCGACCGGGACGCGCTGATCGCCTATGTCAACTCGCTCTAGGAGGCCGCGATGCGGTTCCTCGCCGCTCTACTCGCCTCGATCTGGGTCTTGCCGGCTCCGGACGCGCGCGCCGATACCTCGAAGGCTCTTGTCGAGGAAATTGTCGATGGGAACGTGATCCCCGCCTACCGGACCTTCGAGGCCAGAACCGGAACGCTCGTGCGGGCGGTCGAGGCGGCCTGCGCCGAGGACTCGCTGGCGACCGACGCCGTGACCGCGGCCTTCGCCGGTGCCTGGCTCGCCTGGGCCGGAGCCCGGCACGTGGTGAAGGGGCCGGTGACCTATTTCGACCGTCAGTTCCGGATCGAGTTCTGGCCGGACGGCCGAAACCGGATCAACCGGGGGCTGATCGAACTCCGCGAAGCGGGCGGGACGCCGGAGATCGTCGCCGCCGTCGTCGCCGTGCAGGGGTTTCCGGCGCTGGAGCGGCTGATCCACACCGGAGAAGGCGCCGGCGACTGCTTCATCGCCCGCCCGATCGCCGCCAACCTGCACAACATGGCGGCCGAGATCCTGACCGAATGGACCGAGGGCGAGAGCCCGTTCCGCAATGCCCTGGTGGCGCCCGGAACCGGCGCCGGGGTGTATTTCAGCTACGCGGAATCCCTGACCGCCCTGATGACCGGCGCGACTTCGTCTCTCGAAGCGGTGCTCCGTCTGCGTCTCAAGCGCCCGTTGGGCGAGGGGAGCGGGAGGGTGCGGCCGAAACGGACCGAGGCCTGGCGCAGCGGTCTGTCCATGGCGCTGATCCAAGCCGATCTGGCCGCGGTGGCCGACTTCTACCACGGCGGTGCCGCGCCGGGCGCCGGGCCCCTGGGTGTCGACGCCGCTCTTCGCCGGAACGGCGAAACCGAGCTCGCCGACCTGATGACCCGGGCGTTTCGCCAGACCCGGGAGACGGCGGCGAAGATCGACAGACCGCTGGCCGAGGCGGTGGCCGACCCGAAATCTCTGGCCGTCCTGGACTATCTGGTCACCCAGGTCTCGGCGCTGAAGGCGCTCATCGGACAGCGGGTCGGTCCGGCGCTCGGCATCTCCGCCGGGTTCAACGCGTTGGATGGAGACTGACATGGGTCCGCCGCCGCTTTCCCGTCGTGCCGTCCTCGCCGCGCTGGCCGGCCTGCCGGCGCTCGCCGCTCTGCCCGCCGCATCCGAGGCCCCGCCCGTCGTGGTGACGACCGCCAAACTGACGGCCGGCGGCTTCGGGATCGTCGGCCTGGACGCCGAGGGTCGCGTCGCCTTCGCGGAGCCGCTGCCGGATCGGGGCCACGGTGTCGTCCGCCGGCCGGGGAGCGGCGATGTGGCGGTGATCGCCCGACGCCCCGGCCGCTTCGGATATGTGGTGGGAGCGCAGAGCGGTGCGGTGCGCGCCGAACTCGACCTGCCCGATACCCGGCACTTCTACGGGCACGCCGCCTATTCCGCCGATGGCCGTCTGCTCTACACGACGGAGAACGCCTTCGACGAGGGCCGGGGCGTGTTGGGTGTATGGAACGCGGCGGCCGGCTATGTCCGCCTCGGCGAGATCGACAGCGCAGGGATCGGACCCCATGACATCCGCCGGGCACGGGGCGACGGGAGTTTGTGGGTCGCCAATGGCGGCATCCTGACCCATCCCGACAGCGGGCGGATCAAGCTGAACCTGCCGACAATGGCGCCGGTCCTGGGCCGCGTCGCACCGGGCGGCACCGAGGCCGAGCGGGTGCTCGTGTTGCCTCCGGACCTGCACAAGCTCGGCATGCGGCACGTGGCGGTGCACCGGGAACTCGTCGCGGTGGCCATGCAGTACGAGGGGCCGGAGAGCGACGTGGTTCCTCTGATCGGCCTGACCGACCGAATCGGCGCCGAGCCCCGGCTGCTCGACCTGCCCGAGACCCTGGCCCTGCGCTCGCGCCAGTATACCGGCGACGTGGCGATCGACCGGTCGGGCGCGGTGGTCGGCGCCGGCCTGCCGCGCGGCGGGTTCTTCGCCTTCTGGGCGGTGGAAGACGGCCGTTTCCTCGGTGCGGTCGAGGCGCCGGACGGCTGCGCAGTGGCCGGCGGCGCCACCGCCGGCCGGTTCGTCGTCTCGACCGGGACAGGAGGTCGGATCGGCCATGTGGTCGCGTCCCCGGCCGGGATCGAGGTGGCCTGGACCCGCGCGCCGGATGTTGCCGCTTTCGACAATCACCTCATGGCGTGAGATCAGGGGTCCTCACCCCTTCCCGTACAGCCCGTCCAGCCGCTCGTAGTAGTGCTCGCGGATCTTGTGACGGCGGATCTTCAGAGTGGGCGTCATCATGCCGTTCTCGGTGGTGAAAGCCTCCGTGGCGATCTTGAAGCGCCGCACCTTCTCGATCTGCGCGAGATCCGCGTTCACCCGGTCGATCGCCGCCGAGACCGCCTTGTGGAACCCCTCGTCCTCGGCCAGCACGGCGAGATTGGCGGTCTTGCCGTTGGCCGATGCCCATTCCTCTACAAAGCTCTCCTCCGGCACCACCAGCGCCACCAGATACGGCCGCTTGTCGCCGTAGACCATGGCCTGAAGGATTTCCGGCTGCAGGGTGAGCTTGCCCTCGATCCGGGCGGGCGAGATGTTGTCGCCGCCGGAATTCACGATGATGTCCTTCTTGCGGTCGGTGATGACCAGGTAGCCGTCCTCGTCGAGGTGTCCGACATCGCCCGTATGCAGCCAGCCGTCGACGATGGTCGCGGCGGTGGTGTCGGGGTCGTGCCAATACCCCTTCATCAGCAGGTCGCCGGCGATGAGGATCTCGCCATCCTCCGCGATCTTGACCTGCACGCCCTTGAGCGGTGGCCCGACCGTGTGGATCTTCACCCGCGCCGGCGGGTTGGCCGAGACCACGGGCGAGGCCTCGGTCTGCCCGTAGCCCTGCAGCAGCGTGACGTCGAGGGCGAGGAAAAATTTCCCGATATCCGGATTGAGGGCGGCGCCGCCGGAGACGAACGCCTTGAGGCGGCCGCCGAAGCGCCCAGACACCTTGCGGCGCACGAGTTTGGACAGCAGCCAGTCGTAGACCCGTTCCATGGCGGACAGGCTCGAGGGGTCCTCGTAGCGTTTGCGGCCGAGCCGGACCGCGTCGTGGAACAGCTGCGCCGACTTCCCGCCCTTGCGCTCCACCCCGCGGATGATGCGGTCGTGCAGGACTTCGTAGAGCCGCGGCACGGCGGTCATGATGGTCGGACGCACCTCCTGCAGGTTGGCGGCGAGCTGGTCGGGGCCCTCACAGTAGTAGATCTGCGCGCCGATCGAGATCGGGAAGAACAGGCCCGCCGTGTGCTCGTAGGAATGGGAGAGCGGCAGCAGCGACAGGAACACCTCGTCGCCGAGATGGTATTCTTTCAGCAAGTGATGGGCGCCGTCGCAGTTCGCCAGGATCGAGCGGTGGGTGAGCATCACGCCCTTCGGCCGCCCGCCGGTGCCGGACGTGTAGATGAAGCAGGCGGTCTCCTCCCGGTCGATGCCGGCTGCCAGCGCCGGAATGTCGGTATCGTCGTCGTCGCCGAGCGACATCACCTCGTCCCAGCCGTGCAGGTTCACCCCGCCCGCTGTGGTGTCGGCCGGCGCCTCGATGGAGATGACCGTGTTGCAACTGTCGGAGCTCCGGGCCGCAGGAATGACCCGGCGGGCCAGACGCGACGTGCTGACGATGGCCGCCTTGGCGCCGGAATGGTCGAGAATATAGAGGTGATCGTCTGTGGTGTTGGTCGTGTAGGCCGGGACCGAGATCGCGCCGATCGCCATCACCGCGAGGTCGGCGACGGCCCAGTCCGGGCGGTTCTCGGCGACGATCACGACGCGGTCGCCCGCTTCGATCCCGAGCTTGCGGAGCCCGCGCGCCAGGCGGATGACCTGTGACCGGGTTTCGCCATAGGTCCGGGATCGCCACGCCCCCTCTTCCTTGGCCCAGAGAAAGGGCCTGCTGCCGAAGACTTCCGACTTCTCGAAGAACATCGACGGCAGGTTGGTGAAGGCGGCGTAGTCCATGGATGTTTCCCCCGTTCGATATTCTTCCGAGGCGCGAGGTCCCGATCGGCGGCCGTTCGATGGCATTGGCCACGGCTCTTGGCGGGAAAGCACCATGCGTTCGGGTCGGGCGGTTGGCGCCGACCGTCGTAACCTCTATATCGCGTTGAGGAGCGGCGATGCCAAGATGCCGTTCCGTGACAGTGTCGAAAACCCGCCTGAAGGACGCACCCGATGCCGGACGCCGCCTCTATCGGTCCATTGCCGCAATGGGATCTCGCCGACCTCTACCCGAGCCCGGACGGCCCCGAACTCGCCGGGGACCTCGAGCGGTCCGCTGAGAAGGCCGGCTCGTTCCGCGCGTCGCTCGAGGGCAAGGTCGCCGATCTGAGCGGCGGCGATCTCGGGCGCGCCATCGCCGAGTACGAGGCGATCGAGGAAGTGCTGGGCCGGATCATGTCCTACGCCCATCTCCGCTACGCCGGGGACATGTCCGATCCGGAGATCGGCAAGTTCTATCAGTCGATGCAGGAGCGGGTGAACGGCATCTCGACCGAGCTGCTGTTCTTCACTCTGGAACTCAACCGCATTCCCGAGGACGACCTGCAGGCCAAGCTCGGCGATCCGGCGCTGGCCCACTACGCGCCGTGGCTCCGCGAGGTGCGGGCGTTCCGCGAGCATCAGCTCTCCGACGAGCTGGAGCAGATGCTGCATGAGAAGTACGTGTCCGGCCGCGCCGCCTGGACCCGGCTGTTCGACGAGACCATGGCCCGGCTGCGCTTCCCGCTGGACGACGAGACCCTGACCATGTCGGAGGTGCTGGATCGGTTGAGCCACCGGGACGCGGCGATGCGCAAGAAGGCGGCGGAGAGCCTCTCGGCCGTTCTCGGCGAGAACGTGTCCCTCTTCGCGCTGGTGACCAACACCCTGGCCAAGGACAAGGCGATCGAGGACAAGTGGCGCCGGTATCCGCGCCCGATCTCCGCCCGCAACCTGTCCAATGCGGTCGAGGACGAGGTCGTCTCCGCCCTGGTCGAGGCGGTGCGCGGCGCCTATCCGAAGCTGTCCCATCGCTATTACGCCCTGAAGGCGAAGTGGTTCGGCCGCGACACGCTCGACTACTGGGACCGCAACGCGCCGCTACCGAACGACGACGACGCGTCGATCACCTGGGAGGTCGCGCAGAATACCGTACTCGACGCCTATGCCGCGTTCTCGCCGGACCTGGCGGCCGTCGGAAAGAAGTTCTTCGACAACCCCTGGATCGACGCGCCGGCGCGTCCGGGCAAGGCATCCGGCGCCTTCGCCCATCCGACGGTCCCGGCGGCGCACCCCTATCTGCTGCTCAACTACCAGGGCAAGACCCGGGACGTGATGACCCTGGCCCACGAGCTCGGCCATGGCGTCCATCAGGTCCTCGCCGGACCGCAGGGGCACCTGATGTCCGACACTCCGCTGACCCTGGCGGAGACCGCCAGCGTATTCGGCGAAATGCTGACCTTCCGCGCCCTGCTGGCCCGGCGCAAGGACCCCGCCCAGCGCAAGGTCATGCTGGCCGGCAAGGTCGAGGACATGCTGAACACGGTGGTCCGCCAGATCGCCTTCCACACATTCGAGGAGCGGGTGCACGACGCCCGTGCCGAGGGCGAACTGACGCCGAACCAGATCGGCGACATCTGGATGGAGGTGCAGCGCGAGAGCCTCGGTCCGGCCTTCACCTTCGAGGACAGCTACCGGGTGTTCTGGGCCTACATCCCGCACTTCATCCACTCGCCCTTCTACGTTTACGCCTACGCCTTCGGCGACTGCCTGGTGAACTCGCTCTACGCGGTCTACCAGGACGCCGAACAGGGCTTTGCCGAGAAGTATCTGGACATGCTCCGGGCCGGCGGCACCCTGCGGCACAAGGATCTGCTCGCGCCGTTCGGCCTCGACGCCTCCGACCCGGCATTCTGGACAAGGGGCCTGACGGTCATCGAGGGCATGATCGACGAGTTGGAGGCGATGGGGTGAAATGCAGGCGATTTCAACGGCCTACGTAATGAGCCCAAATACAATCATAAATTTTGACATCATAAACAAGAAAAACTGTGCTATTCCAAACGAAGTATAGTGACTATTCTGCAGGGGATACTGTTTGCGCATAAGTTCTTTGCTTGATATGGCTCCAGAAACCCCCATAGAAGACAGTATTCCAAAAAAAATAGATAAAGAAGAAAGCAATATTATTATCGATCTCTCGATGTATGAAAATTCTGTATGGGCAAAAAAATCAGGAACAACTGAAAACACTGCAATTATTGCCCCATCCAATGATATCAGTAGTTTTACATTGTCGTGAGCGATCTTGATGGCGTGAATTTTCCTTTCATATTCTTGAGATTGTAGGGTTTCGTTGTCGGAACGAGTGACCCGGACTTCCCCGTCTGGCGAGGATGAAGTCATTAACCGGCTGATTTTTCAGGCTGTTCGAATTTGTCCACCATCCCGGAGCTGTCTCCGTAACAAAACGGTGGAAATGGCGGTGGACAAAGCTTCCGCATAAAGCTCTTATTGAGACGATAGCGAACATAATATCTCCCGATCTTTTGATTAATAGAAATTTCGTCGAGACTGACAGACCCATCTTTTGACGCATCTTCTATTCGTCTTAATACAGTAAATGCGAATAGTTTTGCGGCGTTATGTGCATCGTATATTGTTTCAATTTCTTCTTTATTGTTTAGTCTTCCATAGAGATAGCTCAATTGTCTGTCGTTTTGAGCTTCTCCGATAACTTGATCAAGCATGCTGATTGCATATATGCGAAAATCCTCTGCAATATCATTCGATATTATGTAGCGTTTCTTGAGCAGAATTTCCGACATTACCAATACTATACTTGAATCAATGGAGGATTGTGAGAAAGTATTTTTCCGATTGCGATAATCTCTTGTGTATTTATGCATGATTTATTATCCCGTCACGATACTTTTAAAATAATGTTAGTTGTATCTTAATTAACAAGTCAAACAAGAAATACATCGGTCTAATACACTTGCAGACCCACGCGCCGCCCGCATGGCTCCGTCCCGCGATTGGCGCTTCCCTAAACCTCTGGACCGGCGCATCTTTTAGGCGTTGTCGCGTCAACCGGTCGCGGCCCTTTGCCGGACCAGATCGATGTCGTCAGACGCCGCGCCCGCCAATCCCCCGCTTTCCGTGGACGGCAGCGCCGTGCGCGGCATCGCGATGCAGATCATCGCCGTCGCCGGATTTTCGGTCATGGGCATGATGATCAAGCTGCTCGAGGGCCGCTATCCGACGTCCGAGGTCATCCTGTTCCGCTGCTGGCCGGCGCTGATCCCCCTGCTGCTCTATCTGCCGATGCAGGGCGGGTTCTCGGCCCTGAAGACGCGGCGGCCGTTCTGGCATCTGGTGCGAACCGGCTCCGGCCTCGTGTCCATGTTCGTCGGCTTCTACGCCCTGTCGCAGATGGCGCTGGCCGACTATGTGGCGATCTCCTTCACCGCGCCGCTGTTCGGCACGCTGCTGTCGATCCCGCTATTGGGCGAGCGGGTCGGCGTCTGGCGGCTGGGGGCCGTCGCTGTGGGGTTCGCCGGGGCGGTGGTCACCCTCGGTCCGCTCTCCGGTTCGCTCGACCCGGTCGCGCTGTTCGCGCTGGGCTCTGCGCTCGGATACGGCGTGGCGATGATCTCCATGCGCAAGCTGGGCGCCACCGACAAGTCGGCGGCGACGGTGTTCTACTTCACCCTGGGCAGCGGCGCGGTCAGTCTGGCGCTGGTGTCCATGCCCGGTCAGTGGGTGATGCCCGACGCAACCGACTTCGCCATCCTGATGGGCATCGGCCTGCTCGGCGGCGTGGCGCAGATCTTCATGACCGAGGCCTTCCGTCTGGCCCCTCCGTCCGTGGTGGCGCCCTTCGACTACACGGCGATGATCTGGGCGATGGCGTTCGGTTTCTTCGTCTTCGGCACGATACCCGGCTGGAACGTTTTCGTCGGCGCCGGCCTGATCGCCGCTTCCGGTCTCTACATCATCCACCGCGAGCGCGTGCGCGGCATCAAACGCGGCAAGATCAAGGGCACGAGTCTCTAGATCAATGCGGCCACGCGCGCCCTCAAATCCGGCAGCAGCTCCGCCTCGAACCAGGGGTTCCTGCGGATGATGTTGCCCGACCGCCAGGACGGGTGCGGCACGGGGAAGAACCTCGGTCCGTAGTCGCGCCAGTGCTTCACCGTCTCGGTCAGTGTCCGGCGGCGGTCCTTGCCGAGGTAGTGGGCCTGGGCGTACTGCCCGGCCAGCACGGTCAGCTCCACCTTGGGCAGATGCTCCAGCACCGGTGCGTGCCACATCGGCGCGCATTCCGGACGGGGCGGGGCGTCGCCACCGCTTCGGCCGTTCTTCGACGGCAGCACGCCCGGATAGCAGAACCCCATGGGCACGATGGCGATCCGGCTCGCGTCGTAGAACGTCTCCCGGTCCAGGCCCATCCAGCCGCGCAGGGTGTCGCCGGACCGGTCGTTCCAGGGGATGCCGGTCTCGTGCACCTTCGTCCCCGGCGCCTGGCCGACGATCAGGATCCGGGCGCTTGGCCCGACCACCAAAACCGGCCGTGGTCCGAGCGGCAGATGCGCCGCGCAGTGCCGGCAGCCGCGGATCGCGGAGAGCAGGGCTGAGAGATCTTCGGTCATGCGGGCGCTCCAACTGGGCCGGACCTAGAACAAGCGTACGTTGACTCCGATCCGGATTCGGCGTACCGATCGGTCACCGCGCCGATTTGAGCCTCCAGCTTGCGGGCGCGTTACAAATGCAGCTAAAGCGGCGGTCGTAACGGACCCGCTGGCTCGCTTGGCGGGTTTTTTTCTTTTCCGTCAGTGCGATCCGGCTGTTCCGGCACCTCCGTCAGGCTGCATTTGGTCCCTTCGACCGAAGGGCGGGCTATTGCCTGCCAGCTGCTAAAACGGAGACGTTTCATGTCCCTCAAGTCCACCAATCCCGAGACCCTGGCCCTGCATGCCGGGTACCGCGCCGACCCGACCACCGGGTCCGTGGCCGTCCCGATCTATCAGACCACGTCCTATCAGTTCCGGCGACACCGAGCACGCGGCGAACCTGTTCGCTCTGAAGGAGCTCGGCAACATCTACACCCGCATCATGAACCCGACCTGCGACGTGCTCGAGCAGCGCGTGGCGGCGCTCGAAGGCGGCGTTGCGGCCCTGGCGGTGAGCTCCGGCCAGGCGGCCAGCGCCTTCTCGATTCAGAACCTGGCCAAGCGCCGGGGACAACATCGTCAGCTCGACCGACCTCTACGGCGGCACCTGGAACCTGTTCGCGAACACGCTCAAGGACCAGGGCATCGAGGTCCGCTTCGTCGACCCGTCCGATCCGGAGAATTTCGCGCCGGGCGACGGACGAGCGGACCCGCGCCTACTACGCCGAGACCCTGCCGAACCCGAAGCTGCAGGTCTTCCCGATCAAGGAGGTCGCCGATATCGGACGCGAGCTTCGGCATCCCGTTGATCATCGACAACACGGCGGCTCCGCTGCTGTGCCGGCCGTTCGATCACGGGGCGGCGGTCATCGTGTACTCCACGACCAAGTATATCGGGGGTCACGGCACCTCGATCGGCGGCCTGATCGTCGATGGCGGCAACTTCCCCTGGGCCGACCATGCCGAGCGTCAGCCTGCCCTGAACACCCCGGACCCGAGCTATCACGGGGCGGTGTGGACCGAGGCGACGGCGCCGCTCGGCCCGGTCGCCTACATCATCAAGGCGCGGACCACCCTGTTGCGCGATCTCGGCGCGGCGCTGAGCCCGTTCAACGCCTTCCAGATCATCCAGGGGCTGGAGACCCTGCCGTTGCGCATCCGCGACCCATGTGGAGAATGCGGCCAAGGTCGCCGACTTCCTCAAGAACCACGAGCGCGGTTGAAACGGTGATCCACCCGAGCCAGCAGAGCGGCGAGGCGAAGCGCCGGGCCGACGCTTATCTCAAGGGCGGCTACGGCGGGCTGGTCGGTTTCGAGATCAAGGGCGGCAAGGAAGCCGGCCGCGCCTTCATCGACAAGCTGCAGCTGTTCTACCACGTCGCCAATATCGGCGACGCGCGGTCGCTCGCCATCCACCCGGCGACCACGACCCACAGCCAGCTCACGCCGGAGGACCAGCTCGCCACGGGGGTGAGCGACGGCTACGTCCGCCTGTCGATCGGCATCGAGCATATCGACGACATCCTGGCCGATCTGGGCCAGGCGCTGGACAGCGTCGGCGGCACGGTCGCCGCGGCGGCTGAGTAATCCGTACTCCGATTCAGTAAGGGGAAGGGGGCCTTCGGGTCCCCTTTTTCTCTTGGCGCGGTGGTTAGGCGAACGGCTTGATCCTGACGTGCGTCAGGATGACGGTCTAAGTGGGACGCGTTCCTTCCTTCCCGTCATCCTGATGCAAATCAGGATCAGGCACCTGGCGGCCCCTTACCGTCCGCATCGTCCAACGCCACCGGCGCCGGCGCCTGGACCGAGGCTTTGGCCGGCGGTGGCTTCCCCAGCTTGGCCTCCCGCACAGCGATGTAGAGGGTGCTGGCGACGATCAGCGCCGCCCCGGCCAGCGTGTTCAGGGTCGGGATGTTGGCGAACAGGATGTAGCCGAGCACGCCGGCGAACAGGAGCTGGGAGTACTCGAACGGCACGAGCGCCGTCGCTTCGCCCACCCGGAAGCCCCGGATCATGCAGAACTGGCCGGACGCGCCCAGCGATCCGATCAGCACCATCAGGGCGAGGTCCGATCCGGTCGGGGTCTGCCAGACCAGCGCCGCCGGGACCGCCGAGCCGAGGGTGGACACGATGCCGAAGGTGAACAAGATCGTCAGCGGCGCCTCGGTCGTCGACAGGCGCTTCACCAGCACCACGACGACCGCCACGCAGAGGGTGCCCGCCAGGGCGGCGGCCATGGCCGGGTCCAGACCGTTGGCGCCCGGATCGATCATGATCAGCACGCCGAGGAAGCCGACGGCGGTGGCCGACCAGCGGCGCCAGCGGACGACCTCGCCGAGGAACAGAACGGCCAGGACGATCATGAAAAGGGGCTTGGCGAAGGTGATCGCCGTCGCGTCGGCCAGCGGCAGATGGGTGATCGCGTAGAAGCCGCAGAACATGGCGACCAGTCCGGTGAGCGACCGAACGATATGCATCACCGGGCGGCGGGTCTTGAAGACATGGGAGCCGGCCCGCGCCATGAAGGGAAGGATCACGAGCAGACCGACGGCGCAGCGGAAGAAGGCGATCTGAAAGATGTCGAGCCGCGTTCCCGCCGTCTTGACCGCCGCCGACATCACCGAGAACAGCACCGAGGCGGCCAGGATCCAGAACGCGCCGCGCACGTTGCCGGGCAGCGCCCGCCATCTCTCCGGAAGTGTCGCGCCCAGTTGGGCCAGTCCGGCATGCGCGGCCGGCCGCGGGCGCTGATCGATCATGATGCAGTGCACAATACGCCTCGCGTGCGCCGGCGCAAGACGCCGGGATCTCCCGGGTGATGCTCGGGCGCGCCATGGCGGCGTTGCGCGGGTCCTGTGCTGGCGATACGAATGGAGCAGACATCCCGGCGGGGACGGCCGGGGCGACCCATAACCGGAGGACATGATGACCGACGCGGTCACCAAGCTTTGGGAACCTTCGCCTGAACGCGCCGCCGCGGCACAGATCACCGCCTTCATGAACAAGGTGAACGCCGAGAGCGGAGCGGGCGCGGACGACTATGACAGCCTGTGGCGGTGGTCGGTAGACAACCCCGAGGTCTTCTGGTCGGCGCTCTGGGACTTCGCAGGCGTGATCGGCGAGAAGGGGACGGTCACCCTGGCCGATGCGGCGGCGATGCCGGGCGCGAAGTTCTTCCCCGAGGGGAAGGTGAATTTCGCCGAGAATCTCCTCCGCCGCACCGGGAGTGACGACGCGTTGGTGTTCTGGGGCGAGGACCAGGTGAAGCTGCGCTACTCCTGGGACGAGCTGCGCGACCAGGTGGCGCGGCTGGCGGCGGCGATGAAGGCCGACGGGGTCGGGCCGGGCGATCGGGTGGCCGCCTTCATGCCGAACATGCCGCAGACCGTCATCGCCATGCTGGCCGCGACCTCGCTGGGCGCCGTGTGGTCGTCCTGCTCGCCCGATTTCGGGGTCCAGGGCGTGCTCGACCGGTTCGGTCAGATCGAGCCGACCGTGCTGGTCGCCGTCGAAGGCTACTACTACGCCACCAAGACCCATGACATCCGCGACAAGATCCGGGCCGTCGCCGACCAGCTCCCGACCCTCAAGCGCGTGGTGATCGTCCCCTACACCGATCCGGACCCGGATATTTCCGGCATCGGGAACGCGGTGATGTGGAATGCCTATCTTGGAGAGGGCACGGCCCCGGCGCTCACCTTCACGCCGATGCCGTTCAACGACCCGCTCTACATCATGTTCTCCTCGGGCACGACCGGCGTGCCGAAATGCATCGTCCACGGCATCGGCGGCACGCTGCTGCAGCATCTGAAGGAGCACAAGCTCCAGACCGACGTGCGGCCGGGCGACCGGGCGTTCTACTTCACCACCTGCGGCTGGATGATGTGGAACTGGCTGATCTCCGGACTGGCGGCCGAGGCGACACTGCTGCTCTACGACGGCTCGCCGTTCCATCCGCATCCGGACATCCTGTTCGACTACGCCGATGCCGAAGGCATGACCCTGTTCGGCACCTCGGCCAAGTATATCGATCACCTGAAGAAGATCGGGCGGTCGCCGCGCACCACCCACAGGCTCGACACCGTCCGGGCGATGACCTCGACCGGCTCGCCGCTGGTGCCGGAGGGCTTCGACTACGTCTATGCCGAGATCAAGAGCGACATCCAGCTCGCCTCAATTTCCGGCGGCACCGACATCGTGTCCTGTTTCGTGCTCGGCAGCCCGATCAGTCCGGTCTGGCGCGGCGAGATCCAGAAGCGCGGCCTCGGCATGGCCGTCGAGGTCTGGAACGACGACGGCAAGCCGGTGGTCGGCGAAAAGGGCGAACTGGTCTGCACCAGGCCATTCCCCTGCATGCCGATCTACTTCTGGAACGACCCGGATGGCGCCAAGTTCCGGGCCGCCTATTTCGAGGCTTGGCCGGGCGTGTGGTGTCACGGCGACTACGTCGAACTGACCGAGCATGGCGGCATGATCATCTACGGTCGCTCCGACGCGGTGCTGAACCCCGGAGGTGTGCGGATCGGCACGGCGGAGATCTACCGGCAGGTCGAGCAGATGCCCGAAATCATGGAAGGGCTGGTGATCGGGCAGGACTGGGACAACGACGTGCGCGTCGTCCTGTTCGTGCGCCTTGCCGAGGGCGTGACCCTGGACGACGCTCTGGTCAAGGCGATCAAGACCCGGATCCGCACCGGTTGCACCCCGCGCCACGTTCCGGCCAAGGTGCTCGCCGTCTCCGACATCCCCCGCACCAAGTCGGGCAAGATCGTCGAGCTGGCGGTGCGCAACGTCGTGCATGGCCGGCCGGTGAAGAACGTCGAGGCTCTCGCCAACCCGGAGGCGCTGGACGAGTACCGCGACCGTCCCGAGCTGGCGGAGTAGGGGGCGCCCGGCGCGATGACCCTCCTGGACGCCGCCTCCCATCGCAGCCGCCACGAGGCGATCGTCACCGCCATCGAGCGGGCGCTGCGCGGGATCGACGACCGGCTCGCTCGGTTCCACCGGTCGGCGGTGGCGAAGGTCCGGCCGGACGAGGATCTGCTTGGATTCGGGGGGCATGGCAGTTCGGAGTTCGGCGCCTGGTACGAGCAGCGCAAGGAGAACCCGCCGCTCGACCAGCCCGCCTTCGAGTCCCTGGTCGCGCTGCACGAGGCGCTGCTGAACCACCTGGCATTGCTGGCCGAGCGGGCCTGGAAGACCGAGAAGGTGCCGGTCGAGGAGTATGACGCCCTGCTCGAGAAGGTCAGCGCCTTCCGGGATCTGGCGCTGCGCCTGTCGAAGGCGTTCCAGGCGGCGATCAGCGATATCGACCCGCTGACCGGCGCCCAGACCCGCCAGGTCATGCAGCGCGACCTTAAGCGCGAGGTGGTGCGGGTCAAGAGATCCGGCACGCCGGCCTGCATCGCGCTCGCCGATATCGATCACTTCAAATCGATCAACGACACCTACGGCCACGGCGTCGGCGACCAGGTACTGGCCGCGGTGTCGAGTTCGCTGATCGACAACCTGCGGCCCTATGACAGCGTCTACCGTTACGGCGGCGAGGAGTTTCTGATCTGCCTGCCCGATACCGGGCCGGAGGAGGCGCGGCGGGTGCTGGAGCGCGTGCGCGCGCGGATCGCCAAGGAGGTGTTCGCCACCCAGGACGGACAGGAGGTGGCGCTGACCGTCTCCTTCGGCGTCACCCTGTTGAACCCGCGCCGACCGATCCCCGAGCTGGTCGAACGGGCGGACAAGGCCCTGTATGTCGCCAAGGAGGACGGGCGGAACCGGGTCGTGGTCTGGCGTCCGGAGACACGACCCAAAGCCGGCGGCGAGGCGTGACGGCTTCTCTAAAATGCCTTTGATTCGTCGCGGCGAGCGTCTACATCAAGCGGGTAACTTTATGGGGCGGCTGCCTGCCCCCTCAGCAGCGGAGTGTGCGCCGTGACGGTAGATGCCATGCGCATGAAGGAGCTGGACGGCATGGTCCGGCGAATGGGCGCCATCGTCTCTGTCTTCGAAGTCCGATCCGGTACCGTCGGCAACCACGCCTTCGAGGCATTCCGCGAGATCATGGACGTCTATGTCGATGCCTGCGGCCGCAATCTCCGGAACGGCAAGGATTTCGTCGATGACGGCGTGAAGCTCAGCAGCGATGACATCCTGAAGCTCAACGAGGCGTTTACGAAGGTGTTCGGCGCCGAGCCCGCGGCGCTTTCGGCCGAGGAGTGAGGCGACCGGCTCTCAATCGGGCAGCGTCTCCGCCTCCCCGCTGGCCGCTCGCCGGCTGCGGGCGGCCTCTTCATGCAGCCAGTCGCTGAACGCCTTGATCTTCGGGCGGTCCCCGGCATTCTCCGAATAGACCACGTAGTAGGCCGACTGGGTCGGCAGCTGCAGATCGAACGGCTTGACCAGCCGACCGGCGGCCAGGTCGTCGGCCACCAGGGCGCTGCGGCCGAGCGCGACGCCGAGTCCGTCCGCCGCCGCCTGGAGAACCATTTCGGAGTGGTTGAAGACCAGATCCCCCCGGGCGCGCACCTTGACCGCGTCATCGACGCCGGCGGCGTCCAGCCAGGTGCTCCAATCCTCCGGCAGATCGTCGTGCAGCAGGGTGTGGTGGCGCAGATCGGACGGCTCCCGCAGCGGATGATCGCCCTCCAGCAGCTTCGGGCTGCAGACGACGAAGACCTCCTCGGTCATCAGCAGATCGACATGCACCCCCTTCCAGTCACCCCGGCCGTACCGGACCCCGACATCGACCTCGTCGGTGGCGAAGTCCACAAGGGAATCGTTGATCCCGAGGCGGATCTCGATCTCGGGATGGGCCGAGGTGAACCGGCCGAGCCGGGGCATCAGCCACTTCGCGGCGAAGCTGGTGAACGTCGACACGTTGAGCGCGCCGCTGCGGTCCCGCTGGTGCAGCCGGCCGGTCGCCTGGTGCATTAGGTCGAAGGCGTCGCGCAGCGGCGGCAGGTACGCCTGTCCGGCGTCGGTCAGGAGCAGGGCCCGGTTCTGGCGCTTGAACAGCGGCATTCCGAGCCAGTCCTCCAGCGCGCGGATCTGATGGCTGATCGCCGCCTGGGTCACGTTGAGTTCTCCGGCGGCCTTGGTGAAGCTCAGGTGACGGGCCGCGGCTTCGAAGGCGCGCAGGGCGTTGAGGGGCGGAAGACGGCGCATTAACATCCCCTTAAAGGATGAGATTTACTAATAGGTTTGATGAGAAAGTATCGTTTGTGAACGGTCGGTTCAATCCGTAAATACACTGGCAGACAACGAGTTAAGAGAGCCGATCGCTCTCAAGCCCGACCCGAAATATTAACACTTTATGAAGGAGGTTCCCATGAGTTGGACCTTGACCCAGACCGCTCGCCCGTTCTTCGGGGCCTCCGCCCAGCGCGGAGCCCAGTCTTCGATGGCGGACCGAGTCTTCGGCGCCTTCGTCGGCACCCTCGCGCTCTGGTCCTCGCGCATCAAGGACCGCGAGACCCTGGCGGAGATGGACCCTCGCCTGCTTGCCGATATCGGCGTCACGAGCGACGAGGCCGCCAACGAAGCGAACAAGCCTTTCTGGTCCGCCTGACCAGGTGGATTCGATCCCGGACCGGAGAGCCCCCACCCAGGCTCCGGTTCCGGCATGGCCGCGCGTTCCCTGTTCCCCCGCAGCCGGAACGACGCGGATCTGAAACGGCCTGACGCGAGTCAGGCCGTTTTCCGTTCCCGAACGGGTTTGTCAGACGGCTTCAGGGCGACGGGCCCTGCGGCCGTTTCTCGTCAGGAAGGCGGTCCCCTCCCGCGTGGCATGGATGGTCGCGCCGCCGCTTCCGCCCGGTACCCTGCGGACGTATCCACGATCCACGGCTTCCTCCCACACTGGCAGGCGAGGGCAGGACGTGCGCCAGGCATCGAGGACGTCGGCATAGGGCCGGGGCCGTTCTGCGATCCAGGCAACAAGGTCGAGCAGCAGATGCTCGACTGGGGCATCGGATTGTTCCGGGGGCCTTCGGGTCATGCGGGTATCCTCCCTCACGCGCCGGACGACACCAGCGGCGCCGCCAGCAGGTAGCCGCCATAGGCGACATAATACACGGAGATGCCGAGAATGATTCGGTCCGCCCAACGCCGATACTGGGCGTCGCTCATCGCCTCCAGAACCTTCTTCGACAGGGCGGTGCCGATCATCGACGCCGTGATGGCGACGGTGACCAGGACTGGATCGACCGAGGCGGCGTTGTCGATCAGGGCGCCGAAATAGACCAGCTTGAAGCTGTGGCCGAATACCTGGCAGACACCTTTCGTGGCGATGATCTGCCGACGGTCCAGCGTCCCGCCGAGAAAGAACTGGTCGAGTTGCGGCCCCGCCACGCCGGTCAGCAGCATCAGCATCATCGACAGGGCCCCCTGACCGACCCCGTGGCCGAAATGCTCCGGACGGGCGCGCAGGTGGGCCGGCACGAACCGGGTCGCCAGAGGCAGGGCGCCGAGCCCCAGCAGTGCCAACGCCTTGCTCGGAACATAGAGCCAGATGCTCCATAGGCCGACTGCCAGCACGCATCCGATGACGTAGGCGAGAACGATCCTCCACCGGACGTGCCGACGCCAGATCAGCGCCCGCCAGGCGTTCGACGCCATCTGGGTGATCGCGTGCAGCGCCATGGCCGTCTGAACCGGCAGGACTGCCAGCAGCACTCCGACGAGAACCATGCCGCCGGCCATCCCGAAGATCCCCGACAGGAACGAGGTGGCGACCATCACGGCGGCGACGAAGGTGATCAGCAGCGGGGTCATGCGGGGCCTCTGGCAAGCTCGGTCCTGTGTGCGCCCATTGCGGCCGGGAGGCAAACGGGGTTATCTTGGGGTAGCGATAGGTTTTTTGAGGGTAATTTGCGTCAATTGCCATCATTAAACGGCGTCAAGGCCTTTGAATCGGCTGCCCGTTTCGAGAGTTTCGCGAAGGCTGCCGAAGAATTGAATGTAACGCCGGCGGCGGTGAGTCGGCTGGTGCGTCTGCTGGAGGAGAGCCTCGGCGTCGCCCTGTTCGAGCGCACCCCGAACCGGCTGAGCCTGACGCCGGCGGGGCAGCGGTACCGCGAAGGGTTGTCCCCGGCCCTGGACCAGATCGCAGCGGCGACGGAGCGGGTGACCGCGGCGGCCCGGCCCAAGGTGCTGACCGTCGGGGTCGGTCCGACCTTCGCGATCCGCTGGCTGATCCCCCGTCTGCCCGACTTCTCCGCCATCGCCCCCGATGTGGAGGTACGCCTGACCACCGGAGGTGCCACCGCCGCTTTCGGGGCCGACTGGAGCTGCGGCATCTCGCTTGGCGACGGACGCTGGCCGGATCTGAAGGCGGAGGAGATGATCCGGGCGGAACTCACCCCCGTCTGCGCCCCGCAGCTCGCCCGGAACCTGTTGCATCCCCGCGACCTCGCCGGCGTGCGGCTCCTGCATGTGGGCCACGCGGCCGACGATTGGGCCCGCTGGCTCGCGGCGGTCGGGATCGCCGCGCCGCCGGCAAGCGGACTGACGCTGGCCTATTACGGACAGGCCCTGCAGGCGGCGGCGGACGGAACGGGCGTGGCCATGGGCATCCGTCCCTATATCGATGACGATCTGGCCGCGGGGCGGCTGGTGGCTCCGTTCAAGCAGGCGGTGCCGAAGGGCCATAGCTGGTACCTGATCGTCCGCCCCGACCGAGCGGTGGACCCGTCTTTCCAGGCGTTCCGGAGCTGGATCCTCCGGGCGGTGTCGCTGCGCTAGGGAGCGGAGCAAGGACATCTCGTCGAAGGCGGCAACTCTCCCTCTTCACAGGCCTCCGCGCCTGCGCTCGAATGCCGTCATGAAGGAAGCATCATCCAACGGGACGGCGGATTATGTCGTCGTGGGCGCGGGGTCGGCCGGATGCGTCGTCGCCGCACGGCTCAGTGAAAGCGGGGCGTCCGTGACCCTGCTCGAGGCCGGGCCGAAGGACTGGAACCCGTTCATCCACATCCCCGCCGGGGTGCTCTACATCCTGCGCAACGGCTGGGTGAACTGGAAGTACGAGAGCGAGCCGGAGGAGGGGACGGCCGGGCGGCCCATCGCCTGGCCGCGCGGCAAGGTGCTCGGCGGATCGTCCTCGATCAACGGCATGCTTTACGTGCGCGGGCAGGCGGCCGATTTCGACGGCTGGGCCCAGCGCGGCTGCCGCGGCTGGTCGTTCGAGGATGTGCTGCCGCATTTCAAGGCGTCGGAAAGCTATGTGAGCGGAGGCGACCCGGAGTATCGCGGCGGCGACGGTCCGCTGAAGGTGCGCGACTACGACACGATCTTGCCGCTTACCCACCGGTTCGTGCGCGCGGCCCAGGAGGCGGGTCACCCCTACAGCCCGGATCTCAATGGTGGCCAGCAGGACGGCGTCGGCTACTCGCAGATGACCCGGGTCGGCAAGCGCCGCGGATCGACGGCCCAGACCTATCTCGTCGGCGCGCGCAATCGTAGCAATCTGCGGATCGAAACCGAGGCGGTCGCCACGGGCCTGATCGTCGACGGCAAGCGCTGCACCGGCGTCCGCTTCCGTCAGGGCGGCACCGACCGCACGATCGGCGCCCGGCGGGAGGTGATCGTCTGCGGCGGGGCCGTGAACTCGCCGCATCTGCTCCACGTCTCCGGCATCGGCGATCCCGACCACCTGAAGTCCATCGGTGTCGCCGTCAGCCACGATTTGCCCGGGGTCGGGCGGAACCTGCACGATCACTATGTCGTGCGGGTGGCCCATCGCGTCCGCAACGAGACGTCGATCAACCAGCTTGCCCGCGGCTGGCGTCTGATGCGGGAGATCGGACGTTACGCGACGGCCGGGAACGGGGCGCTGACCTTTGGCATCACCAGCGCCCAGGTCTTCACCCGGTCGCGCGAAGGGATCACCGCCCCCGACATCCAGCTTCTCTTCACCCCGGCAAGCTATTCGGCGGAGAAGGTCGGCTTCCTCGACGAGGAGCCCGGCATGGCGGTCGCCGTCTGTCCGGTGCGGCCACGGTCCCGCGGCACGATCCTGGCGACGTCGCCGGACCCGCTCGCCCGGCCGGCGATCAAGCCGAACTATCTTTCCGACGACGACGATGTACGGGTGCTGGAAGCCGGCATCCAACAGACCCGAGCGATCTACGCATCGCCGTCCCTGGCCGAGATCAGTGCCGGTGAGAAGTCGCCCGGACCGTCCGCCGCCCTCGATCGCGACGGGGTCCGGCAGGTTGCCCGGGAGACGGGCAACACGCTCTACCACCCGGTCGGCACCTGCCGGATGGGCGAGGATCCGGGGGCCGTGGTCGACAGCCGTCTCAGGGTGCACGGGATGGAGGGGCTGCGGGTGATCGACGCCTCGGTCATGCCGGAGATCACGAGCGGCAACACCAACGCGCCGACCATCATGATCGCCGAGAAGGGTGCGGCGATGATCCTGGAGGACGCGGCCTAGGCACCGGCGGGCGGCATCGTGTCGCCCACCGATCTTAACGGAGGGATCCATGCTGCCCGACGACATCTCCTTCGTCACCGACGAGGCCGCGCTGCGGGCAATGCATCACAAGATGATGAGCCGCTCCAGCGACAAGGTCATCCGCCGGCTCGACAAGCACTGCCGCGACATTCTCGCGCTGGCGCCGTTCTGCGTCATCGCCACCCAGGGCCCGGGCGGAGCGGACGCCTCGCCGCGCGGCGACCCGCCAGGGTTCATCCGGGTGCTGGACGATACCCATATCCTGCTGCCCGACCGGGTCGGCAACAACAGGCTGGACAACTACGCCAACCTGCTCGCCAACCCGCGCATCGCTATGCTGGTTCTGGTGCCGGGCATGGGCGAGACCCTGCGGATCAACGGCACCGCCCGGATCACCGACGATGCGCGCCTGCTGGAACCCTGCGCGATCCGCGACCGGGCGCCGAAGATCGGCGTCCTGATCGCCGTGGAGGAGGCGTTCGTCCACTGCTCGAAGGCTTTGGTCCGCTCCGATCTCTGGAATCCGGACAAGCATATCGACCGCAAGCAGCTCGCCTCCTACTCGCAGATGCTGATCGACCATGTGGAGGGGCTGACCGAGGCGGAATCCGAGCGCCAGGGTGCCATCATGGCCGAGCGCGGGCTGTACTGACCGTGACGACCTTCGCGTTGCTCGCCTATGACGGCATCGAGCCGATCGACATCGGCGCCACCTACGGCGTGCTGTCCATGGCCAAGCGGATCGTACCGGACCTGGGCTTTTTCGTCGTCGCGCGGGAGGCGGGCGAGCTGGTCATGGCCAACGGGCTGCGACTCGTTGCCGATCACGCCCTCGCCGAAGCGCCGCCGGCCGATATCCTGATGGTGCTGGGCGGACCTGGGTGGGCGCAGGCCTGCGAGGATGCGGTGATCCTCGATCACATCCGCGCCTTCCATGCCGGCGGCGGGACGGTGGCGGCGGTCTGTACCGGCGGGATGATCGTCGGCGCCGCCGGCCTGCTGGACGGACTGCGGGCGACGACCAAGCGCGAGATCGTCGCCGGCGAGACCCGGCCCCTCGACCTGCTGGCGGAACGGCACCCGTCGACTGATGTGGTTGAGGCGCGGCTGGTCGACGAGGGACGCGTGCTGACCGGCGGCGGCGTGTCCCTCGGCATGGACATGACCCTGCACCTCATCGCGCGGACCTGCGGTGACGCGGCGGCGATGGAGACCGCCCGCATTCTCGAATACGCGACCGCCTGGGAGGCGAACAGGCGCGCTTTTGCGGCGATGTAGGGGGCGTTTCCGCCCTCCCCGTCATCCTGATTTGCATCAGGATGACGGGGAGGGGGTGATTCAGGTTCCAACCTGCACCCGGATGACGGGGGACCTACCGGATCTCCCGGACCAGCATGCGGTTGATCGCGTGAAAAGCGGCGAAGGTGGCCCTTACCTGCCCGGCGAAGCGGTGGGGGTCGGCCGGTTTCAGCTCTGCGCGGATGTCGGCGACGGTCCGCCTGCCGTCGAGGCGGGCGATGATCGCCGGGGCGATCGCCGGCAGCGGCGCCTGCCAGGGCGCGCCGCCGAGATCCGCCTTCAGCACGCCGCCGGACAGCCCCTTCGCCACCGTCTGCGGATCGAGATCGCGCAGCACCAGCACCGCCCCGTCCGCGGCGGGGTCGGGTTCGGCGCGGTCGGCGCGGGCGGCGGGGGCGGCGGGCAGGGCGTAGACGATGTGCTTGGCGATGGCGCCGGACAGCCGTTCGGCCAGGGCCGCGCGCTCGATTGGGCCGAGCCCCGCCGCCGTCTTGCGCAGCGCGGGATCGGATAGATACGTCTCCGGATCGTAGCGTGCGGGTTCGATCCAGGTGCGGACCGCCAGACCGGCCGACGCGACGAACTCGGCGAACTCGGCCACCCGGTAGGCCCGGTCGCGCGGGTGCAGCAGCAGGTCGTAGAGACCGGCATCGCCGCCGGTCAGGTGATCCCCGACGAACGGATTGCGCTTCAGCCAGTGGGTTTTCGGCAGGGCGGCCACCAGCCGTTTGGCGAGGGCCACCTTGTCCTTATCGCCGAGCTCGCCGGCGAGCTGGGCCAGGGCCTCCTGCACCGGATAGACGCCGGTGCGCCCGAGTGTGCCGTAGACCATGAGGCCCATGCCGCCTTCGGGCTTGAGCACCCCGGCGAGCGCCGCGAGCCCGGCCTCGGGCCTGTCCAGATGATGCAGGACACCGCAGCAGTCGATGTAGTCGTAAGCACCCAGCGCGACCTGGGCGACCCGTTCGATCGGCCCGTCGGCGAAGCGGAGATTGGTCAGCCCCCGGACCTCCGCACGCTTCCTGGCGATGGCGCGGGACGCGGAGGAGATGTCGAGATGCACGACTTCCGCGTCCGCCGCGCCGGCATCCGCGAGCTGCTGGGCGAGCATGATCGCCGCGTCGCCCGTCCCGCCGCCGGCGATCAGCGCGCGGAACGGCCGGGACAGATCGAGCCGGCCGGCGAAAACGTGATGCCGGATCTCGTCCAGATGGCTCGGCGAGCCGGTGATCAGCCGCTTCGCTTCATCGCGCGGGTCGCGGGCGGGGTAGGGATAGGCCTCGTACTGCGCCTGCACCCGGGCGTCGGTGTCGCTCACCCGCCGCCTCAGAAAGCCAGGTCGGGGGCGGGCCGGATATGGCCGACGAGCCGGCCTTCCCAGTTGCGTACTGGCTGCACCAGCGACTCCGCCAGACGGGCGGCCATGGTGTCGTCGATCACCCCGAGATGGCGCAGGATCGCCCCCATGGCCGTGCTGGCGGCCCGACCGTTGCCGTCGTCGGCCTTCAGGCAGATGCCGTACCCCTTGCCCGGGGCCGCGCCCGCGAACACGCCCTCGGCGCCGCTCTTCAGCAGACAGGTCCCGCCGGTCTCGGCCAGGACGGTGCTGTTGAACCGTCCGGTGCCGCCGATCAGCAGCGGATGCTTGGCGCAGGCGGCGACGATGCGGCGGGTGGCGTCGGCGCGGGCAGGGGACAGGCGCGACGGATCGGCGAATTGTGCCATCGCCGTCGCCATGCCCTTGAGCGGCACACCGAAGACCGGGATGCCGCAGCCGTCATACCCGGTCGGTACGCCCGACAGGTCGCAGCCGCTCATCTCCTCCATGGCGGCGCGCAGGCGTTGCTGAACCGGATGCTCCTCCCGGATATAGCCCTTGGTCGGCTCGCCCAGATGGACCGCGGTGGTCAGCATGCCGGAATGCTTGCCCGAACAGTTGTTATGCGCCCGGGTCGGCGCCTGCCCGGCGCGGATCATGGCG
The DNA here is from genome assembly GCA_048983575.1 of Thalassobaculum sp. Taxonomy (GTDB): domain Bacteria; phylum Pseudomonadota; class Alphaproteobacteria; order Thalassobaculales; family Thalassobaculaceae; genus Thalassobaculum. Next base: position 1,154,057 of record JBLZTD010000001.1, read on the forward strand.
TGGGCGGAGGGCTCGTGGGTCGGGATCTGCGGACCGCATTCCAGGTCTTCGGCGGAGAGACCCAGGCGCTCGAGCCAGGCGTTGACCCGGTCGACGTGCATCGCCTCGCCGGAATGGCTGGCGCAGCACAGAGTCACCTCGTCCTCGCCCAGCTTGTAGGCGTCGGCGGCGCCGCTCTCCAGGACCGGCAGCGCCTGGATCGGCTTGATCGCGGAGCGGCCGTAGACAAGACGGTCGACGTCGCCCCAGGACATCACCGTCTTGCCGCCGGAGTCGGTCACCGCCGCGATCACCCGGTGGACGCTCTCCACCATGGTGCCGCGCGTGACTTCGACGACGATGGGGGCGGCGGCCTGGCCTGCATGGACCCGCAGGATGCGGTCGTCCGCTGAGGTGAGGGGGCTGGCGTCGTTCATCTCGTGTCTCCGGCTTGTCCGCCTCCGCAGCGGAGGGCCACGCAGCTTGCCTCCGCACCCCGCCTGGGGCAAGGTCCGGCGCCGCGAATTCGCCCGCCGCAGCGAGGAGCGTTATGCGAGGATATTTCGGGATCGGCGCCGACCGGATCAGCAAGGCGCAGAATGTCGGCGCGCTGATGCGCACGGCCCATGCATTCGGGGCCAGCTTCATCTTCACGGTGGGCGAGACCTACGATCGCCGCGAACTGAAGCACGCCGATACGTCCGTCGCGACGGGGAACCTGCCCTATTACCGGTTCAATTCGCCGGAGGAGATGCTGCTGCCGCAGGGCTGTGCGCTGGTCGGGGTGGAGATCACCGACGATGCCATCGAGCTACCGAGCTTCCATCACCCGAAGAACGCCGCCTACATCATGGGTCCCGAACGGGGTGCGCTCAGCCCGGACCTGGTGGCGCGCTGCGAGCACGTCATCAAGATACCGACCCGGTTTTCGGTGAACGTGAGCCTGGCGGGGGCGCTGGTGATGTATGATCGGATGCTCTGCATGGGCCTGTTCGCCCCGCGCCCGCACCGGCCGGGTGCACCGACGGAGCCGGCGCCGGTCCCGAAGTTCGGGACCCCTCTCTGGGTCCGCAAACAGCGCCGCCGCGACCGCAAGGCGGCAGAGGCTGCCGCGCGATCGGTGCCGACGGAAACGTGAGCCAGAGCAAATCGTTCGGTGACGGGATCACTTCGAGATCGCGTCAGTGTGCCTGAATCTGCTCTATCTTATTATTTTAGAGGAAAATTCACCGATCATATTGAGTCATGAAGTGATTCAATATGACCGGATTTGGCTCTAGAATCGGACGAACGGATTCATGAGCCGGGACAGGGTGCCGGTGAACTTCAGTCCGCCTTCGACGATGATCAGGCAGATGCATTCCTGGCCGGCCTCAGCCACCGGCGCATGCTCGAGATCGGCGGTGGCGACGGCCACATCGCCGCGCGCATAGCGTCCGGTCGAGTCGTTGAAGGCCCCTTTCAGCACCATGGTGGTCTCGAGATCGCCGTGGGTATGGCCGAGCACCCGGCTGCCCGGCGCGATCCGCACCAGCGACGTCCGGATGGACGGGTCTCCGAAGTCGAGCGACGCCTCACGGATCCCGAGCCCGCGAGTCTTCCACGGAAGACTGTCGATACCGGTTCCGAGGTAGCCGCGCAGGGGCTGCGGGATCAGCTTCCTCGTGTCGGCGTCGCAGAGGTCGACCGGCGTCTCGACAACCTCGTCCTCATCATCGAGGCGGGACAGCACGGAAGTCAGGGCATCCGCGGCCATCGGGGCCGGAGCCTCCGCTTCGACGAGCGCGCCGCCGAGCGCCTCGTACCGCCTCACCTCAGCGCGACAGGTCGGACAGAGCGCCAGATGGGTGGCCACGAGTACCGAGGTCGCCTGCGGCGACTTGCCCGCCGCGTAGTCGAGCAGAACATCCTCGTCGGGATGATGGATGGGGCCAATGTCAGCCAAGATCTTCTACCTCCCGCCGCATGCGTCCGAGCGCCAGACGGATTCGTGATTTCACAGTGCCAAGGGGAAGCGCCTTTTCCGCGGCGATTTCCGCATGCGATTTCTCGTCGAAATACGCCATCCGGATCAGTTCGGATTGCTCCGCCGGCAATTTTTCCACCGCCAACAGGATGCGGTCGCGCGATTGTCGGCTTTGTACCGTCCGATCCGCCTGTTCCACCGGATCCGGAACCAGCGCCGGATCGTTGGGGTCCAGCTCCGGACGCCGCTCGCGGCGCAGGCGATCGATGCGTTTGTTCCGCGCGATCGTGAAGATCCAGGTACTCGCGCTGGCCTGGCGACGATCGAAGCTGTCGGCCTTGCGCCAGACCATGACCATCGCCTCCTGAACCACCTCTTCGGCGGCCATGTCGTCGGTGCCCAGGCGCATAAGATAGGACTTCAGCCGGGGGGCGAAGTGCTCGAAAAGCTCGGCAAAGGCGGCGCGGTCCCGATCTCTGGCGACCGCTTCGATCAGGATGTCGAAAGACGCCTGTGTTGCGGCGGGTTCGGGAACGGACATCATCGCGCCATGTAACGGAAGCTTGCGTTGCAACGCAACATTGCCGGCGGGGCGTTCCCCCGCCGCCTGGGTCAATTCGCTGACAAACCAGTTTCCCGCATCCATGATCCATTTACGTGCAGCTCCGGCCGACGGATCACCGGAGTGGTCGATGCCGCCATTTATCTGCCACAACCATCCTGTTGGATGGCGTCCGCCTCTCGGCAATTGAAATCGCCGTGCGGTGATGGCATCGAAGACCGGCCGTACAGTCCGGCGCGGAGGGAAATGAACGATGAGTTGGAAGACCCGAGCGACGAGAGCGATCCCGGCCGCCCTGGCGGTCCTGATGCTGCTGGCCTCCCTGGTGACGCCGGCGGTTGCGGCCGAGCCCGAGCGGATCGGTCGCAACGGCGACTGGTCCGCGTTCACCCTGCAGCGTGGGGGCGGCAAGGTCTGCTACATGGCGTCTTCTCCGACCAAGGCGGAGGGCGACTACACCGCACGCGGCGAGATCTTCGCGCTGGTGACCAACGACCCGAAGGCCGGGATCCGTGGCGAGGTCAGCATCGTCACCGGCTACACCTACCGCAGCGACAGCCAGGTCACCGTCCAGATCGGCGGCGCCATCTTCGACATGTTCACCAGCGGCGATCGGGCGTGGACCCAGGGCCCGGAGGAGGACGAGCCTCTGGTGCAAGCGATGATCCGCGGCTCTGACATGGTGGTGAAGGGGGTGTCGTCGCGCGGCACCCTGACCACGGACACCTACTCGCTGAGCGGCTTCACGGCGACCAAGAAACTGATCGATCAAGCCTGTCCGTAACGTGTCGGGCCGTACGGGCGGTCGGGGCACACCCACAGGACACTTGCACTGCGGGAGCGTCAGGGCCATTTTGCGCCGCATGACGCACGCTGAGATCACGACCGTCCCGGCTGACCAGGCCGCTGCGGAACTGCGCGCCTTCGCCGCGCGCGGGCCGGCGCAGGGCGATGGACGCACCGACCTGATCGGTGTGGAGCGCGACGCTCTGGGGGCGCTGTTCGCGCAGGTCGGGCTGCCGAAGTTCCGCGCCAATCAGGTCTGGCAATGGATCTACCACAAGGGCGCGACCGGCTTCGACGGCATGACCAATCTGGCCAAGCCGCTGCGCCTGCAGCTCGCGGAGACGTTCCGCATCTCGCGTCCTTCCGTCGCCACGCGCCAGGACAGCGTGGACGGAACCATCAAATGGCTCCTGCGTTTCGCCGACGGGAACGAGGCCGAGATGGTCTTCATCCCGGAGGAGGACCGCGGCACCCTCTGCATCTCCTCCCAGGTCGGCTGCACGCTCACCTGCTCGTTCTGCCACACCGGCACGCAGCGTCTGGTGCGGAACCTCACCACGGCGGAGATCGTTGGCCAGGTCATGTTGGCGCTGGACGAACTCGGAGGCTTCCCGACCGGGGGGCTGAACCGCCGGCTGACCAATATCGTCCTCATGGGCATGGGCGAGCCGCTCTACAATTTCGAGAACGTGGCCTCGGCCCTGCGGATCATCATGGACAACGAGGGCGTGGCCCTGTCGCGCCGGCGGATCACCCTGTCGACCTCCGGCGTGGTGCCGATGATGGAGCGCTGCGGCGAGGAGACCGGCGTCAATCTCGCGATCTCCCTGCACGCGACCACCGACGACACCCGCGACATCCTGGTGCCGATCAACAAGAAGTGGCCGATCCAGGAACTGCTCGACGCCTGCCGCGCCTATCCCGGCGTCAACAACGCCCGGCGGATAACCTTCGAATACGTCATGCTCGAAGGCATCAACGACAGCCTGGAGGACGCCCGCCGACTGGTCTCGCTGATCCGGGGCATTCCGGCGAAGATCAACCTGATCCCGTTCAACCCCTGGCCCGGCTCCAACTACGTGTGTTCCAGCGACGAGCAGATCGAGCGTTTCGCCCAGGTGGTGCTGAAGGCTGGATATGCCTCTCCGGTGCGCACGCCGCGCGGTCGCGACATTCTCGCCGCCTGCGGTCAGCTCAAGAGCGAGAGCAAGCGGCAGACCCGTCGGGAGTTGCGGGCCGAGGCGGCGGAATAGGCCGGGCCTACGGTGCCGGCGAAGATGTGTCCTCCGGCGGGACGTCTTCCTTGCCGGCGGTGCGGATCCAGTAGCCCGGGCCGTGATCGCTGGTGATCGGTTTCATCGCGGCGACGGCCCCGCTGCGCCGCGCGTCGAGCAGCTGGCGGCCGATCGGCTGAAACAGGCTTCCGCCGCCGCCGGGGGTGGGATCGCCGACGGTCACCAGAATCGTGCGCGACGGGCGGAACCGGTTCCGCTCCAGCATCTGTCGCACCGATTCCGTGGCATGCGCAGGGTCGAGACCGTCCAGATCCAGATGATATTCGGCGTCGTCCGGGCCGGCGACGATCCCGTTCAGGAGCCGTTCTTCGTCCATGGGGTATCTCTTCCGTGTTCGGTTCGCGGTCGGCAGGTGGAACTGAGGCGGCGATATAGGTTCGAGAGGCGGGCGACAACCCATTTCCAGTTTTCGTGAAGGTTCTGTGATCAGGCGCAAGAATCCGCGAAAATCGTCATTGGGCACTGTTGAAGGTAAGGGCCGGCGTCCTTACTTTATGCGGGTATGCCGGCTTGGGCCGGTGCAGATGAAGGGGTTCTCGATGGATTACGATCGTCAGACGATGTCGCGGTCACAAGCCGATGTCGCCCATTACGACGTCGGTCTGCGCCAGTACATGCTCGGCGTCTACAACCACATGGTTTCGGCGCTGGTCTTCACCGGCCTGATCGCGTTCGGCACCAGCACACTCGCCGTTCAGGACGGCCAGCTCACCCAGTTGGGCTATGCGCTCTACGGCTCGCCGCTCAAATGGGTCGTCATGCTGGCGCCGATCGGCATGGTCTTCCTGCTCTCCGCCCGGGTCGCGCACATGTCGCTGTCCTCGGCGCGGATCTCGTTCTACGTGTTCGCGGCGCTGATGGGCCTCTCCCTCTCGTCGGTCTTCCTGGTGTTCACGGGCGAGAGCATCGCGCGGGTGTTCTTCATCACCGCGGCCGCCTTCGCCGGGTTGAGCCTGTACGGCTACACCACGAAGAAGGATCTGTCGGGTCTCGGCACCTTCGCCATCATGGGCCTGTTCGGCGTGCTGATCGCCAGCGTCGTCAACATCTTCCTGGCCTCGACCCAGATGCAGTTCATCATCTCGGTCGCCGGCGTGCTGGTGTTCGCGGCGCTCACCGCCTACGACACCCAGCGCATCAAGGAGATGTACAACGAGATCGATGCGTCCGACGTCGCCGGCAAGAAGGCGATCATGGGCGCGCTGGCCCTGTATCTCGACTTCATCAACCTGTTCATGTTCCTGCTGCAGCTCTTCGGCAATCGCGAATAAGCGCACGGGTTCACCGGCAGTCCGCGGCCCCGCCATGTTTGGCGGGGCCGTTTTGCTTTGGTTAACTTCTTCCGGTTAGGTTGCTCAGCACATGGCTGACTTCGCGGGTGCCATCGCTTAAGATCCCGCGATTCCGGCCCGACCAGCCGCGAGGGGAGACATGGCGCAGTCACTATTCGAGGTTCACACGCTGAAAGGCGGGCAGTGGGTCATCGATTCGACCTATCCCGACCGGGACACCTCGATTGAAGTGGCGAAGCAGCTTCACGGCGAGAAGCGGTTCGAAGGCATCAAGGTCATCAAGGATACCTTCGATCCGAAGACCGGCCAGGGCAAGGAACTGGTCGTCTTCGACACGTCCAAGGCGCCGAAGGACCGTCCGGCTGCACCGCCTCCCGCCGCTGCCAAGTCCGATACGCCGGCCACGGCAGCCGGCCCCGCCGCGGCGCCGCGGGCCAAGAAGAAGACGAAGAATCAGGACGTTTCCGTAGCGCTGAAGGCGACCGGATGGCTGCTGGCCATCGTGATCGGCGGCCTGGGCGTGCTGTTCCTGATCAACAAGGCGGGCGCCCTGTTCTCCAAAGGATTCTAGAGCCAAATCCGATCATATTGAATTGCTTCATGACTTACTATGATCGGTGAATTTGCCTCTAAAACAATAAGATAGAACAGATTCACGCACGCTGACGCGATCACGAAGTGATCCCGTCACCGAACGTTCTGCTCTAGATCCAAATCCGGTACAGGCCTCAGGGCCAGGGTACCGTGTCCGACCGCACCATGCCGCTTTCCCTGAAATAGGAATCGTAGTCCGTCGGCGGTCCGGCCAGGGCGTGAAGCAGCCGAATCAGGCTGAACTGCGCCGTCGGCACGTTCATCGGGAGATCCCAGGACTGCGGCATCGGCAGCAGACACCGCTGCCGATCGACGTTCAGGACGGTCTCGCGATGGGCGAGCTGGCCTTCGTGGAAGATGTCGAGGAACAGGGACCGGGCGTTCTCCCGGGCGAAGGGATGGTCCGCCGGCAGGTCGAAGGACGCCTGATCCACCAAGCCGTATGCCATCGTGATGGCGATGTCGGGACGGTAGGCGAAGGTCACCGCGTGTTCGTCGACCAGGACCTGGGAACGTTCCCCTGAAGCGGCCTGGATTTCCGTGAAACGGTGGCGCAGCGTCGGTCGGAAGATGATCTCCCAATCGGCCGCCTTGCTTGCGGCGACGGTGGCCAGGAGTTCGCGGAGCTGCATGGCGGAATCCGGATCGGCGTCAGGTGGACTCTAGTCTTGTGTCGTGCGGATCCCGTTTCGGCCATTCGGGCAGCTTGCGGCCGGTCACTTCCTCCAGGGTGGTTCGGGCGTTCTCGATGATCATGCGCGCCTTGGCGGAGATCCGGTCGCAGTTCTGGATCGCCGCGACCACTTCCGGCTGACAGATGATGAGCATGAGTTCGTCCATGCTCTCGCTCAGATCGGCGGCGCCGGCGATGATCCGGGCGTTGCCCTCCCGCTCCTCGGTCTTGCCGATCCAGGACATGGTGCCGATCTGAGACGGGTTTCCCCCGCGCTGATACGACCAGAGTTCGCCGTTGGGACGCAGTTTCCACGGGCCGGGCGTGTAGCGTGGCACGGTGTATCCTCCCTCGATGACCGCCGGCATCGTAGTCCGACGATCTTCGAGGCTCAATCGCAGCCGCGCTCAAGACCGCCGCGTGAACTTGCGACCGGCGGGCGAGATGGAGGAAAGGGACGCCGGTCCCGCCCGGTATGCCCTGACCGGCTCAGCTTGCCTCGGCCGGTTTGGTCAGCCCGTCGAGCGTCGCGGTCATCCGCTCCATCTCCCAGTCGGAGATCCGGAACGCCCAATTGCGGGTCTGTTCCCGGTGCTGCACGGCAAGGTCCCGGGCCTCCTGGGACGCGCCCTCCGGCACCGTGACCCGTACCCGCAGCCAGCGGGTCGGCGTCTCCGCGTCGCCGCCTTCCGGATCGGCCGCGAACTCGACGGTGTAGAGAACGCCGTCCGCGGTGGTGAATTCGGCATGGCCGAGTTCCGGGTCGAACCGGAGGCCGTCGGCGGTGCGGACGTCGTCGAACAGCAGCTTGTCCAGAACGGTGGCGGCGTTGTTGACCGAGTATTGGGAGTTGATCGTACGCCCCTCCGGAAGGCCGACGATCCGGAAATCGCGTCCCTCGGGCGACACCCGTTCCAGTTCCAGCCGGGCTCCGTCGGCGGTGACGATGCGCGCCCGCTGTATGCTGGACTGCGGCACGTTCACCACTTCGCGGAACAGCCAGAGCGGCGCCTTGCCCTTGATCTCGAGCTCCCCCTCCGCGAGGTAGGACTGGCTGTCGTCGGTTCGCCGGACATAGACCATCGGGTCGCCGCCGGACAGGCTGTCGCGCCGCTTGCCGATATGGAGATCGACCAGGGTCTCCCCGTCGGCGCTGGTGATCACCAGGCGGTCCGCCTGCGATCCTTCCTGGGCGACATCCACCAGGTTCAGCCGGTCGAACCGTCCGGGATCGGCGGTCTTGCGTTCGATCAGTTCAAGCTGGCCGATGTCGAACAGCAGCTTGCGGACCGTGTCGGTCCGGGCCGGAAAGCCGTCGCGCTGCTGCAGGATCCAGCCGTCGCCGGTGCGCACGATGGAGATTGTACCGTCCTCGTTTCCGTCGGCGCGGATGACCTCGATCTGCTGGACCTCGCCGGCGCGGCGATCGAAATCCGGGTAGAGCAGCTCCGCCTGCACCTCGGTGCGGACTTCCGACAGCCGGTCGACCATGGCGACCGAAGCGCCGATCGCCGTCAGGACGGTCAGGGTCCCGAGCAGGGTGACGGTGCGTTGGGTGATCATCGCTGCCTCCTCACGCGGCCGTATCGGCGGTTTCGAACCGGCGGCGCCGCCGCCGGGCGCGGACCAGCGACAGACCGAGCGCGAACAGCGCCACCAGAATTGGCATCAGCGCGATGTTCACGAACTGCAGTTCGCGCTCCAGCGTCTCCACATCGGAGCGGAGCGAGGCCTGAACCTCCCGCAGCTCGCTGCGAACCCGCAGGACCTGACCCTGCAGCTCGCGCATAGTCGCCTGTTCCTCCTCGCTGAGGGCCACCGGGCCGCTGGACGTGCCGTCGCGCTCGCGCAGGCTCCGTAGCTTCCGCTGGGTGTCCTCCAGGGTCTTGCGCAGTTCCTGCTCCTTCGCCTGGAAGGTGCGGTCGGCATCGCGCTTCAGCCGTTCCATGACCTCGAACGGACGATAGGCCGTTCCCTGGCCGCGCAGGTCGAGCAGGGCGGAGGAGCCGGTCATCGCGTCCAGCGCGTTGGCGACGAAATCGCCGTTTCCGGCACCCGGGATCGCCACCCGCTGTCCCTGGAAATTCTGGTAGGTGACCCAGAACCGGTCGTCCAGCAGGTCGGTATCGGCGACGACCAGGACATCGATCGGTCCGTCGGACTCGGTCCGCACGGTCTCGAAGTCGTACCGCAGGGCGGGATCACCACCCTCGAACGCTTCCGGCTGGCCGTCGGGGAAGCCGGTCGGCACCCGTCCGGTAAGGGTGGCGGCGATGACGAACCGCTCGGCGCCGGCCTGATAATCGTTGAGCAGGGCCTGGGGATTCGGCCGCTGGGTCGCGACCTGCTTGACGTCGAACAGGGTGGAGCCAGGACTGGAGGTCAGCAGCGGCTCCAGAGTGAGGAGCGAGCCGTCCCGGAGCTTCAGATAGCCGGCGCTGGCCACGGCGACGCTGTCCACCTGGGCGGTGATGGGGGAGTCGCCGTCAAGGTTCGGACCACGCAGCAGCAGCCACGGCACATAGGTGACGTAGCCGGTACCGGTGGCGTTGCCCACCCGGCGCCCGGCGAAACGGTCGGCCACGATCTTGTCCGTCGGCATCTCCAGGCCCCAGGCCTCGAACATCTCGTCCAGCGAGCTGGAGGCGCCGTTCACGGGGCCGTTGGCGGCCTGCCAGCCGTCGGCCTCCGCATAGGGGTCGACGAAGATCACCGCCTTGCCGCCGCCGAGGACGTACTGGTCGATGGCGAACCGGGTCCGCTCCGGCAGGGTCTTCGGATGGATGACCATCAGGATCGAGATATCGTCGGGAATCCGCTCGACCTCCTCGTCGAGCTCCTCGACCTCCAGGACTTCCTCGATCCGCTGCGTCACCAGGGCCGGCGGGAGCTGCTCGGGCCGGCCGCCCTGTCCCATGCGAACGTCCTGGGTGATCGTCTTGTTGCCGAGCAGGCCGACCTTGCCGGTTGTGCCCTGGGACAGGGAATAGATCATCTTGGTGATGTCGTATTCCAGGAAGGCTTCGCGGTCCGGCTGGAAGAACGGCACCGCCTGCATGTCGTCCGTGGTGTTGGTGCCGACCAGACCGAAGAAGACGTTGCCGTCGACGCCCTCGAGCGCCACCGACTGCAGGCCGAAGGCGACCGCGCGATCCTCGACCGGGGTGAAGGGCTCGGGGTCGTAGATCTCCAGGATGATCTTGCCGTCCGACCGGTCGGCGTATTCCTGCAGCATGTCGCGCACCCGGTCGGCATAGACGCCGTAGGTCGGATACTGCGAGCCGAGGCGCTTGGAGTAGTAGAAGCGCAGGGTGATCGGCTCCTCGACCTCGGCGAGCACCCGCTGGGTCGCCGGCGACAGCGAGTAGAGCTGGTCCTGGGTCAGATCGACCCGGAAGCTGGTCAGCGAGAAGGCGGCCAGCACGTTGATCGAAACGAACAGCGCGGCCAGCAGGAAAAGCGCGATGCCGGTCAGCCGACCCTGGTTGCCGGGTCGCGGGATATCGGCCGGATCGGGAACGGAGGGGTCGGTGGTGTCGTCGACGGTTGCCATGGTCATTCCGCCTTCTTCAGGTCGACGATGAGGGCGTTGGCGGCGAGCGCCAGCACGATGACGGAGGCGAAGAAGATCGCGTCGCGCAGGTCGATGACCCCGCGGGCGATCGACTGGAAGTGGGTCAGGAAGCCGAAGCCGGCGACGATGTCGACGATGGTGTCCGGCAGGAACGCGCGGATCGCGTCGAGCACGACGTTGGACCCCGCCAGCGTGAACACGAACAGGACCGCCGTGGTCACCACGAAGGCGATGACCTGATTCTTGGTGGTGGCCGAGATCATCGAGCCGACGGCCAGGAACGCGCCCGCCATCAGCAGACTGCCGATATAGGAGGCGACGATCACCCCGTTGTCCGGGTTGCCGAGCTGGTTGACGGTGATCCAGAGCGGGAAGGTCAGCGCCAGCGCGATCGCCGTGAAGATCCAGGCCGCCAGATACTTGCCGACCACCGCCTGGGACATGGTCACCGGCAGGGTCAGGAACAGCTCGATCGTTCCGGTCCGGCGTTCCTCGGCCCAGAGCCGCATCGACAGGGCCGGCACCAGGAACAGGTAGAGCCAGGGGTGGAAGGTGAAGAACGGCTGCAGGTCGGCCTGCCCCCGGCTCATCCAGCCGCCGACGAAGAAGGTCATCGCGCCGGCCAGGATCAGGAAGATGACGATGAAGATGTAGGCGAGCGGCGTGGCGAAATACGCCTTCAGCTCGCGCGCCGTCACCAGCCAGACGTTACGCATTGGCCGTCACCTCGCGGAACACGTCGTCGAGATTGCCGCTGGAAGCGCGGGCGCGCAGGGCGTCCGGCGTGCCGTCGGCGACGATTCGGCCGCGGGCGATGATCACCGCCCGGCTGCAGACCGCGTCCACCTCCTCCAGGATGTGGGTGGAGATCACGATCGCCTTGGTCGCCGCCATCTCCATGATCAGCTTTCGCACCTCGAACTTCTGGTTCGGGTCGAGACCGTCGGTCGGCTCGTCGAGAATGAGCACCGGCGGATCGTGGAGCAGTGCCTGGGCGAGGCCGACCCGGCGCTTGAACCCTTTGGACAGGGTCTCGATCGGCTGGTGGGCGACCTCCTCCAGGCGGGTCTTGCCCATGGCGATCTCAACCCGCTCCCGCCGAGCGGCGCCGTCGAAGCCGCGCACCGCGCCGATGAAGTCTAGGAAGGCCAGCACCGTCATGTCGGGATAGGCCGGCGCCCCTTCCGGCAGATAGCCGATGACGCTCTTCGCGGCGATCGGGTCGGTGAGAATGTCGTGGCCGCAGACCAGCGCGGTGCCGGCGTCCGGCGCGAGAAAGCCGCAGACCATCTTCATGGTCGTCGATTTTCCGGCGCCGTTGGGACCGAGAAAGCCGAGCACGTCGCCCTGGTCCAACTCGAAGCTCAGCCGGTCGACCGCCGTCTTTCGGGCGTTCGCCGGGCCGAAACTCTTCTTCAGTCCGCGCACGGACAACGCTGTCGTCATGGGACGCTCACCTGGTGTTCGTGACGTAACCGTCGGTAGGCCCGTGATGTATCGAAATTGCAGCGAAATTCAAGACATTAGGCTATTGTCGGCGAGTCACGGGAGCAGGCGCATGACGGCACTCGACGCACAGCGGCAGGATGGGCGCCCGGAACGTGGCATCCCCTGGCCCGCGATCATCGCCCGTCTTCGCCTGTACACGGGTCTCGTCCTCTTCACCTACGTGTCCGTACACTTGGCAAACCATGTGGCGGGATTGTGGTCGATCGAGGCCCTGGACGCCGGTTTGCACCTCATCGCCGCCGTCGTTCGCCAGGACGCAGTGTCGGTCGTGCTCTACGCCAGCCTTCTGCTGCATGTCCTGATCGCGCTCCGGGCGGTCTACTACCGCGACTCCCTGAAGGCGATGACGGCGCCGGAGGCTGTTCAGCTCGCCCTAGGGCTCGCCCTCCCGCTCATCCTGCTGCAGCACGTGCTGGCCAACCGGCTGATGCACGAGCTCTACGGGCTGAACGACGACCACACCTGGGTGCTGGTCAATCTCTGGGTGTTCAATCCGGTCGGCGCGGTCCAGCAGTCGGCCGGCGTGCTCGTCGCCTGGGCCCATGGCTGCGTCGGACTGCACCTGTGGCTGCGCTACGCCGCCTGGTACGACCGGGCCAAGCCGTGGCTGCTCTCGGCCGCGGTGCTGCTGCCGGCGCTGTCGCTGGCCGGGTTTGTGGCCGCCGGGATGGAAGTGGTGACGCTGGCGGCCACGCCCGGCTGGATGCCTCTGGCGATCGACGCTGCGCGGTTGCCGGACAACCAGACCATCGCGCTCTGGCTCGAGCGGTTCGGCCAGATCCGCCTTGGCTATATCGGCGTGATCGTCCTCGCCTTCGCCGCCCGCTGGGCGCGCATCGCCCTGCACCGCCGCAGCCGGGGGGTCCATGTCTCTTACGGCGGCGGCCGGAGCGTTGTGGCGACCAGGGGCATGACGCTGCTGTCGGTGAGCCGGCTGCACGGCATTCCCCACGCCTCGGTCTGCGGCGGGCGAGGCCGGTGCTCGACCTGCCGGGTTCGGATCTCGCGGGGCCTGGAGACGGTGCCGGAACCGGACGCCGTCGAGGCCAAGGTGCTGCACCGGATCTCGGCACCGCCGAATGTGCGCCTGGCCTGCCAGATACCCGTGACCGACGGGATGGAGGTCACGCCCCTGCTGCCGCCGCATACCGCCGGCATGCCGGATACGCGGGGCGGCCCGAGCTACCTGCAGGGGCGGGAACTGGAGGTAACGGTCCTGTTCGCCGATATCCGCGGCTTCACCACCCTGTCGGAGTCCCGCCTTCCCTACGACGTGGTGTTCATCCTGAACCGCTACTTCGCGGAGATGGGGGCGGCGATCGAGGGCGCCGGCGGGCGTATCGACAAGTTCATCGGCGACGGGATCATGGCGCTGTTCGGCGTCGACGGCGACCCGGAGGCGGGCGCCCGACAGGCGGTGGTCGCCGCCCGGGACATGGCGCGCCGCCTGATCGATCTGAACGAGAGCCTCGCGGGCGACCTGCCGGCTCCGCTGCGGATCGGCATCGGGCTGCATATCGGACCGGCCATCGTCGGCGAGATGGGCTACGGAAAGGTGCGCGGCGTCACCGCCGTCGGCGACACCGTGAACACCGCCAGCCGGCTGGAGGCGCTGACAAAGGAGTTCGGCGTCCAACTCGTCGTGTCGGAAGCGCTGGCCGGCGCTTCCGGCGTGTCGTTCGACGGACACCCGACCCACGAGATCGAGGTCCGGGGCCGGGATCAGGCCATGGTCGTCCGCACGGTGACGGACGCCACGACACTCACATCCTGAGTCTTTGGCCGCGGGTCAGCCCGCCCGTTTCCAGGTTGTCCCCGAAGGTCCGTCCTCGAGTTCGATCCCTCGGGCCTTCAGATCGTCGCGGATGCGGTCGGCCTCGGCGAAGTCCTTGGCCCTGCGGGCCTCGATCCGGGCGGCGATCAGCGCCTCGATTTCCTCGGCGTCGTCGCCGGCCTCGCCCTTGAACCAGGCCTCGGCATCGCCTTGCAGCAAGCCGAGAAGCTCGCCCCAGCTCACGAGCTTGCCCATGAGTGCCGGCACCTCGCGGTCGCGGCCCTTGTCCAGCGCGATGTTCAGATCGCGCGCCACATGATGCAGGGCGGCGATCGCCAACGGCGTGTTGAGATCGTCGCACAGAGCCGCCAGGACCGGGTTGTCGTTCCGGTCCAGGTTCCAGTCCGGATAGTGCCCGTCATTCTCGGCCCGGTTCAGCGCGCCGTAGAGCTTGTCGAGCTGGGTCTTGGCCTCTTTCAGGCCCGTCTTGGAGAAGTCGAGGGGCTGGCGGTAATGGGCCGACAGCAGGAGCAGCCGGATCGCCTCGCCGGGCCAGTCCTCGAGCAGCTCGTGGACCGTGTAGAAGTTGCCGAGGGATTTCGACATCTTCTCGCCTTCGGCGGTCAGGAAGCCGTTATGCATCCAGTAGTTCGCCATGCGGGCGTGGCCGAAGGCGCACCGGGACTGGGCGATCTCGTTCTCGTGGTGCGGGAAGATCAGGTCGAGCCCGCCGCCATGGATGTCGAACACCTCGCCCAGATGCTCCGCCGCCATGGCCGAGCATTCGATATGCCAACCGGGGCGTCCCCGGCCCCAGGGGCTGTCCCAGCCCGGCTGGTCGTCGGTGCTCGGCTTCCACAGCACGAAATCCGCCGGGTCTCGCTTGTAGGGCGCAACGTCGACCCGGGCGCCGGCGATCATCTCGTCCCGGTCGCGGCGGGAGAGCTGACCGTAGTCCGGCATCGACGGCACGTTGAACAGCACGTGGCCCTCGGCCGCATAGGCGTGGCCGGTCTCGATCAGCCGTTCGGTCATGGCGATCATCTGTGCCACGTGGCCGGTGGCGCGCGGCTGCACGTCCGGCCTGTTGACCCCAATGGCCGCCATGTCGGCGTTGTAGATGTCGGCGGTCTCGGAGGTCAGGGTCTCGATATCGACCCCGCGCTCCTTGGCCCGGACCATGATCTTGTCGTCGATATCGGTGATGTTGGCGACGTGGGTGACATGCTCCGCGCCGTAGAGATGGCGCAGCACGCGGATCAGCACGTCGAACACCACGGCCGGGCGGGCGTTGCCCACATGGGCATGGTCGTAGACCGTCGGACCGCAGACATAGACGCGCACGTTCGACGGGTCGATGGGGGTGAAGACCTGCTTCTCGCGCAGGAGCGTATTGGTGATCTTGAGATCCATGTCTCTGACTCCGGAGGGTCTGGTTCAGGCTGTCGGCGGGCGCGAATGCGCAGGCGCGATCAGCGACAGACCTCGGCCGTCGTGTAGAACGCGGTGCCGATCGAAGTGAGCGGGCGGCGCGCGAACATGGAAGCCTCTCGGGTTAAGCCGTTTCGCCGCGCAACCGGGAGATCGCCCGCGCGCGGCCGATGAGAGGTAGCAGATCGCCGAGCTCCGGTCCACGCTCCCGTCCGGTGAGCGCCTTGCGCAGCGGCATGAACAGGCCCTTGCCCTTGCGTCCGGTCTCCGACTTCAGGATGCCGGCCCAGGTTCCCCACGTCTCCGCCGTCGGCTCTCCCTCGGGTAGCAGGTCGGCGGCGGCGGCGCAGAACCCTGCGTCGTCATCTTCAATCACCGGGGCGATCGGGGCGGCGACGACCACCCACCACTCGCCGGCCTCGGCCAGCTTGGTGATGTTGCCGCGGATCGCGGTCCAGAACGCTTCCCCGCTTTCCACGCCCAGATCGGCGAGGCGGCCGGCGACGCCGGCATATTCCGTCGCGTGCAGGATCTTGGCGTTGATCTGCAGCAGTTCGGCCGGATCGAAGCGTGGAGTGGCGCGGCCGTAGCGCGCGATGTCGAAGGAGTTGGCGAGCTGATCGAGCGACGTTGCGGCGACCACCTCGTTGGTGCCGAGCCCGGCGAGCAGCGAGTTGATCGCCATCGCCTCCAGCCCCTCGGTCTCGCGAAGTTCCTCCAGGCTGAGGCTGCCGATCCGCTTCGACAGGCCGGAGCCGTCGGCGCCGACGATCAGCGAGGTGTGCCCCAGAACCGGCGGCTCGGCCCCCAGCGCCCGGAAGAGCTGGATCTGCGCGGCCGAGTTGGTGACGTGGTCCTCGCCCCGGATGATGTGGGTGACGTCGAGTTCGATGTCGTCGACCACCGAGGCGAGCGTGTAGATCGGCCGCCCGTCCGCGCGCAACAGGACCGGGTCGGACTGGGAGGCCATGTCCTGCCGGCTCTCGCCCCGGACCAGATCGTCCCAGGCGACGGTCTCGTGCTCCAGCTTGAAACGCCAATGCGGCAGGACGCCTTCCGCCTCCTTCGCCGTCCGGTCGGCATCAGTCATCGACAGCGCGGCGCGGTCGTAAACCGGAGGGCGGCCAGCCGAAAGCTGCTGCTTGCGCTTGAGGGACAACTCCTCGGCGGTCTCGTAGCAGGGGTAGAGTCGCCCCATCTCCTTCAGCCGGGCGACCGCCGCGTCGTAGCGCTCCAGCCGGTCGGACTGGCGGGCGAACAGATCCCAGCCGAGCCCGAGCCAGTTCAGGTCGCGCTCGATCTTGGCGGCGAACTCGGCCGTGCTTCGCTCGGTGTCGGTGTCGTCGGATCGCAGCAGGAAGCGGCCGCCATGGGCCCGGGCGAACAGCCAGTTGATGAGCGCCTGGCGGGCATTGCCGACATGCAGGAGCCCCGTCGGGCTCGGCGCGAAACGGACGGTGACGGTCATCGGATATCCCGTTGGTCTGCGGGTCGGGCGCCGGTCGGCGGCGACCCTATTCCGCGGCCTGTTGCGCCTTCTTCGGCCGGTAGACGCCGACAAAGGCGTTGGTGATCGGATAGCGCCGCTCGCTTGCCGAACGAGCGGCTGGTGAGCTTGACCCCCGGCGGCGCCTGGCGGCGTTTGTACTCGGCGCGGTCGAGCAGCCGCCATACCTTGAGCACGGTCTCGCTGTCGTAGCCCTTGGCGACGATGTCGGCGACCGGCGTCTCGTTTTCGATCAACTCGGTCAGAATGCCGTCCAGCACCGGATAGGGCGGCAGGCTGTCCTCGTCCTTCTGGTCCGGGCGCAGTTCGGCCGAGGGCGGCTTGGTGATGATCCGCTCCGGCATGACCGCGCCGTCGGGACCGAGCGCAGTCCGCCGGGCGGTTGGCGTTGCGCCAGCGGCAGAGGTCGAACACGGTGGTCTTGTACACGTCCTTGAGCACCGAATAGCCGCCGCACATGTCGCCGTAGAGCGTGGCGTAGCCGACCGACATCTCCGACTTGTTGCCGGTGGACAGGACCATGTGACCGAACTTGTTGGACAGCGCCATGAGCGTGATCCCACGGGAGCGGGCCTGGACATTCTCCTCTGTGATGTCGGGCGTGGTCCCGGCGAACTGGTCGGCGAGCATCATCTCGAAGGCCTGCATGGCCGGACCGATATTGATCGTCGTGTAGTCGACGCCGAGCAACTGCGCGGCGGCGGCCGCGTCCTCCAGGCTGTGGTCGCTGGTATAGGGCGACGGCATCATCACGCAGCGCACCTTGTCCGGGCCGAGCGCATCGACCGCCACGGCGGCGGAGAGCGCGCTGTCGATGCCGCCGGACATGCCGAGGATGACGCCGGGAAAGCCGTTCTTGGTGACGTAGTCGCGCAGTCCCAGCACCATCGCGCGGTAGGTCGGCCTCCAACCCGGTCTTGGGCTCCACCGTCTCGGTCTTCGCCGCAGGACCAGCCCTCCGGCCCGCGCGACCAGGTGGTGTGGACGACCGCCTCCTCCCAGGCCGGGAGCTGGGCGGCGACGGTGCGGTCGGCGTTGAGCACGAAGGAGGCGCCGTCGAACACCAGCTCGTCCTGCCCGCCCACCTGATTCAGGTAGACCAGCGGCAGGCCGCTCTCGACGACGCGGGAGGTGGCATGCTGCAGGCGGTTGTCGAGCTTCTGGCTGTCGAAGGGCGAGCCGTTCGGGACCAGCAGCATCTCGCCGCCGGTCTCGCTCACGCACTCGACCACGTCGGGCGCTCCAGATGTCCTCGCAGATCGGGACGCCGATGCGCACCCCGCGCACGTCCATCGGGCCCGGCATCGGGCCGACATCGAACACCCGCTTCTCGTCGAACACGCCGTAGTTCGGCAGGTCGACCTTGTAGCGCGCGGCCTGGACCGCGCCGCCGTCGAGCAGCAGCAGGCGCGTTGTAGAGCTTGCCGTCCTCGGCCCATGGGGCGCCGAGCAGGATCGGCCGGACCGCCGTCGGCCGTTTCCAGGGCCAGCGCTTCCACCGCATCGCGTACCTCGGCGACGAACATCGGCTTCAGCACCAGGTCCTCCGGCGGGTAGCCGCAGGCGTAGAGCTCCGGCGTCAGGATCACGTCGGCGCCCGCCGCCGCGGCCTGTCCGCGCACGGCGCGCAGCTTGGCGAAGTTGCCGGCGATGTCGCCCACGCGCGGGTTGAGCTGGGCCAGGGTGATGATGAGCTGATCGGTCATGGCAAACAGTTAGCGCGCTCCACAGGCCGGGGCAATGCGCATCGGGGTCTGCCCGACGCGGAGTCCGATCGCTATCCGCTGGCGGCCAGCGCTTCCAGGTCGGTGCCGCCCACGGTGTAGGGCAGCCAGGTGCCGCTCCGTGTCAGGCCGAGGCGGGCATAGAAGTCGCGGGCGTCGTTGTCGGTCTTCACCGACAGGTCGAGCTTGACGCAGCCGCGCTTGATCGCCTCGCACGCCAGGGCCGCCATCAGCCGCCGGCCGAGACCGGTGCCCCGCAGATTGCCGTCCACGTAGAGATCCTCGACATAGAGCTTCGGCCGCCCGGCCCAGGTCGAGTAGACGAAGTAGTAGAGCGCCAGGCCGACGGCGGTCCCGTCCGACCGTTCGGCCAGCATGGCCCGGAAATAGGGGTTCTCGCCGCTGCCGTCCCGGCGCAGATCGTCGACGCTGCCGGTGACGTAGTCCGCCGCCGCCTGCACCTCCGCGAGCGCGCGCACCAGGCGTCGGACCGTTTCGGCGTCGTCCGCGCCGGTCTCTCCGGGGGCTCGCAGAACAGCCGGCCTTATCACGATCTCCATGGACACGATGGTATTCTCCGCCGGCACCCCGCGCCAACCCGTTTCATCGTGGCCGCCGTCGCCCCTTTGACCGGCGGCGGATCACGGCTAAGCTGCCGTGTCTGTTACGTTTCCCGGCGGGTCCCCGCGTCTATGGCGAACCGGTACATCCAGGACTTCAAACGGCTGGTCGGCAACGATCAGATCGTGATGTCGACGGTCGCCGTCATTGTCGGCGGCGCGGCCGCCGGGGGTGCGATCGCCTTCCGCGAGGCGATCGACTGGCTTCAGTACCTGTTTCTCGGTTTCCGGACCGAGATGGTCGTGACCTACGCCGCCGAGATGGGCGGCTGGCGTCTGGTCCTGGCGCCGGTGATCGGCGGGCTGCTGGTCGGGTTGTTCTGCAAATACCTGATGCCCGGCGGAAGGCCCCAGGGGGTGGCCAACGTCATCGAGTTGAGCGCGCTGCGCGGCGGCCGGATGTCGATACGCCAGGGGCTCGGCGCCGCGGTGATCAGCGCCACGTCGATCGGCTGCGGCGCCTCGGTCGGCCGCGAGGGCCCCGCCGTGCATCTCGGCGCGTCGCTCGCCAGTTTTCTGGGGCGCCAGCTCAACCTCACCCGCAGCCAGGCCCGCACCCTGCTCGGCTGCGGCGTCGCCAGCGCCGTCGCCGCCTCGTTCAACGCACCGATCGCCGGCGTGTTCTTCGCCCTGGAAGTGGTGATCGGCCACTACGCGCTCTCCGCCTTCGCGCCGATTGTCATCGCTTCCGTCTTCGGCACCATCCTGTCGCGGATCTGGTTCGGCGATTATCCGGCCTTCGAGATGCCGAGCTACACGATCACCTCGTTCCTCGAGTTCCCCGCGTTCATGTTTCTCGGCGTCGTCTGCGCCGTCGGGGCGATCGCCCTCATGCGGGTGACCGCGGAGAGCGAGGTCAGGGGTCTGCAGTCCCGGATCCCCCGCTGGATTTCAGCCGGCGGGTGCCGGACTGATCGTCGGCGTCGTCGCCCTGGAGTTCCCGGAGGTTCTCGGCGTCGGCTACGAGGCGATGGATACCGCGCTGCACGAAGGCTATGGCCTTCAGATGCTGATCAGCCTCGCCGTGCTGAAGATCCTGCTGACGGCGATCTGCCTCGGCGCCGGATTCGGCGGCGGGATATTCTCTCCCTCGCTGTTCATCGGCGCCATGATCGGCGGCGCCTACGGCATCGTCGCGACCATACCCTTTCCGGAGCTGTCCTCCGGGCACGGGGCCTATACGCTGATCGCCATGGGGGCGGTGTCGGCGGCGACGCTCGGGGCGCCGATTTCCACCATCCTGATCATTTTCGAACTGACCGGCGACTACAAGCTGACCGTCGGTGTGATGGTCGCGGTGGTGATCGCCTCTGTCCTCACCCGCGTGCTGCACAGTCCGTCGTTCTTCGCCGATCAGCTCCGCCGACGCGGGGTTCACATCCATGGGGGGCACGATGTCGGAGCCCTGCGGGCGCTCAAGGTGCACGACCTGATGCAGCAGGATCACATTGCCGTGAGCGAAGACACCGGGCTCGACAGCCTGCGGAACCGGCTGCGGCTGGCGCCGATGAACGAACTCTTCGTGGTCGACGCGGAGGAGAAGCTTGTCGGAACGATCACTCTGAGCGACCTCGGGGAGGTGGCGTTCGATTCGTCGAGGGATCGGGACTACACGGCAATCGATCTCGCCCGCAAGCACCCGCCGGTCCTGGAGATCGGCGACGGGGTCGAAAAGGCGATCCGGCGTTTTTCCGAAGCCGAGGAAGGTCTGCTCGCCGTCGTCGATTCGGCCGAGCGCATGCGGCTGATCGGCTGTCTGCATGAGCGCGCCGTGATGCGCGCCTACAATCAGGCTCTCATCAAGCAGCAGGCCGAGGAACACGGCGAAACGCTCTGAAACGGGGCGAAGGCTAGGAGCACCGACCCGGAAATGCACGGGGGGTGCCGAAGCACCCCCCGTAACCCCTGGACCGCAGGCACATGGGACCGGCTCAAGACTGCACCGCGCGATCCGGGGCTTTCATCCGGCGCCCGTCGATCCCGATCGACAGGCGCTCTGGCGGTATACGGAACGTGACCCTTCATCGGATTGCTAAGGCGAAAGACATAATAAAAAGTTAATTTCGATTAATTTTTCACAATCTGATCGCGCCCGACTTAACCCTGGGGATCGCGGCGGCTGATGTTATATGGTCGGGTCATGGCGGATCTGTTTTCGAACAACGGCGCCGGGGGGCTGGACCCGGCGGAGTACCGGCGGCCTTCAGGCCCGGCACCGGCCTATCCCGGCGCCAATGCCGGGATTGCGGCGACCGGTGCGCGTGGCGGCTATCTGGACGGGCTGAACGAAGGGCAGCGCGCTGCGGTCGAGGCGCTGGACGGCCCGGTCCTCGTTCTGGCGGGCGCAGGCACCGGCAAGACCCGGGTGCTGACCACGCGGCTCTCCCATCTCCTGGCCCTGGGCAATGCCCGGCCGTGGAACGTGCTGGCCGTCACGTTCACCAACAAGGCCGCGCGGGAAATGAAGGAAAGGGTGGCAGGAATTGTCGGGCCGGCCGCGGAGCAGGTCTGGCTGGGCACGTTCCACGCCCTCTGCGCCCGCATTCTGCGCCGCCACGCGGAACTGGTCGGCCTCAAGTCGAACTTCACGATCCTGGACGCCGACGATCAGGTGCGCCTGCTGAAGCAGGTCCTGCAGGCGGAAGGCGTGGACGACAAGCGCTGGCCCGCCCGGGTGGTGATGGGCGTGCTGCAGCGCTGGAAGGATCGGGGCCTCACCCCGGACCGGATCGGCATCGCCGAGGCCGGAGATATGGCGGGCGGCAAGCTGCAGGAGATCTACCGCCAGTACCAGGAGCGGCTGGTTACCCTGAACGCCGCCGATTTTGGCGACCTGCTGCTGCACTGCCTGACCCTGTTCCAGACCCGCCCGGAGGTGCTGGAGCAGTATCAGAAGCAGTTCCGCTACATCCTGGTCGACGAGTATCAGGACACGAACGTGGCCCAGTATCTCTGGCTCCGGCTCCTGGCCCAGAGCCACAAGAACATCTGCTGCGTGGGCGACGACGACCAGTCGATCTACGGCTGGCGCGGCGCCGAGATCGGCAACATCCTGAAGTTCGAGAAGGATTTCCCCGGCGCGAAGGTCGTGCGCCTGGAGCAGAACTACCGCTCGACCTCCCGGATCCTGGCCGCCGCGTCCGACTTGATCGCCCATAACGAGGGGCGACTCGGCAAGACCCTGTGGACCGAGGGCGCCGACGGCGACCACCTCACCGTGCGCGGCGTTTGGGACGGCGAGGAGGAGGCCCGGGTCGTCGGCGACCGGATCGAGGACTACCAGCGGGCCAAGGTGCCGCTGCGCCAGATGGCGGTGCTGGTCCGCGCCGGCTTCCAGACCCGCGAATTCGAGGAGCGGCTGATCACCCTCGGCGTGCCTTACCGCGTCGTCGGCGGCGCCCGTTTCTACGAGCGCAAGGAGATCCGAGACGCCATCGCCTATCTCCGCGTCATCAACCAGCCGGACGACGACCTCGCCTTCGAGCGGATCGTCAACGTGCCGGCCCGCGGCATCGGCAAGACCACCGAGCAGGTGCTGTTCTGGCCATGCCCGGGCGTCCGGCCTGTCGCTCACGGCGGCGGCGGAACGGCTAGTGCGGAGCGACGAGTTGAAGCCGGCGGCGCGCCGGGCGGTTGGCGGGTTGATGGACGATTTCGCCCGCTGGCGCGAGGCGGCCCGGACCGAAGGCCCGTCCGATCTGGCCCGTATGGTGCTGGACGAGAGCGGCTATACGGCGGCCCTGCAGAAGGACAAATCGCCTGAGGCGCCTGGACGGCTGGAGAACCTGAAGGAGTTGGTCACGGCTCTGGAGGAGTTCGAGATTCTCGGCGGATTCCTCGAGCATATCAGTCTGGTGATGGAAAACGCGGAGGCGGCCGACGGCGAGCAGGTCAGCCTGATGACCCTGCACGCGGCGAAGGGACTGGAATTCGACGTGGTGTTCCTGCCGGGTTGGGAGGAGGGGATGTTCCCGAACCAGCGCGCGCTCGACGAGAACGGCGCCGCCGGCCTGGAGGAGGAGCGCCGTCTCGCCTATGTCGGCCTGACGCGGGCGCGCAAGAAGGTCGAGATTCTGTTCGCCGCCAACCGCCGGGTGCACGGCCTTTGGCAGAGCGCCATCCCGTCGCGCTTCGTCTCCGAACTGCCGGCCGAGCATGTGGAGATGATCAGCGAGACCGGGCTCTACGGGTCAAGCGGCAGCGGATATGGCGGCGGCTACGGTCGTGGCGGGGGATACGGCAGCGGGTTCGGGCGCGGCGGCGACGGGTTGAGCTACGAGCGCGATGCCGAGGCACAGCTTCCGGCCTGGGACAGCGCCGTCGGCCAGGGACGGGTGGCCGGTCGGGGCCCCGGCTACATGCGGCGCGGGGGCGGGTCGATCCGGACGCGCGCGCCGGTGATCGACGGGGAAGGCTACACCGTCGACCGGTCGAAGCCCGCGAAATACGCGGTGGACGAGCGGGTGTTCCACCAGAAGTTCGGCATGGGGACCGTCATCAAGGTCGACGGCGACAAGCTGGAAGTGGAATTCGACCACGCCGGACCCAAGAACGTGGTCGACACCTTCGTCTCCAAGCCGTAAATCCCGCGTCCATGAGCAAGCTCTGGCGTATCGCCCTCACCGTACCGGCCAAGGCTTCGGAAGTCGTGGCCGACGCCCTGTCGCCCTTCGTCTCCGCCGTGACCGCGCTGGAGGATTCGCCCGGCGGCAGTTGGACCGTCGAGGGCATCGCCGAGGACGAGCCGCAGCGCCCGGCCATCACCGCCGCCCTGGCGCTGGCCGCGGCGACCGTCGGCACGCCGCCGCCGGACACCGTCATCGAGCCCCTGCCCGAGGTCGACTGGCTGGCCCTGAACCGGCAGTCCTTTCCGCCGATCCGCGAAGGGCGGGTCTGGATCCGCGGTTCCCATGTGGCGCAGCCGGCACCGGCCGCCAGCGTCGAGCTGCTGATCGACGCGGCCCGCGCCTTCGGTTCCGGCAGCCACCCGACAACGGCGCTCTGTCTCCGGGCGATCCAGGACCTGACCAAACGGCGGACGCCGCGCAACGTGCTCGATCTCGGATGCGGCTCGGGGATTCTGGCCATGGCGCTCGCCAAACTGGTGCCCTCGGCCCGCACCCTCGCCGTGGATCTCGATCCGGTCTCGGTGGCGACGGCGCGGGAGAACGCCCGGATGAACCGGGTCGCCGGCCGCATCGCGACCCATGTTTCGAACGGTTGGCGCTCGCCCATCGTGCAGCGCACGGCGCCCTACGATCTCGTCGTGGCCAATATCCTCGCCGGGCCGCTCGCGGAGATGGCGCCGGCGCTCAAACGGGGGTTGGCGCCGGGCGGCATTGCGATTCTCTCCGGTCTCTTGAGCGAGCAGGAGCGCTGGGTGGTCTCCGTACACCGCGCCCAGGGGCTGCGGCTGATCCGACGGTACCGCCGCGACGGATGGAGCGCGCTGGTCCTGGCCTGACCGCCAGAGTGCGATGGAACTGCTACCCGAAAAAAGCAACGGCCGGCACTGGGTGCCGGCCGTTTTGCATCGTACCGCCCTGAGGGGGAAGGGGTCAGGCGGCGTGACGCACGTCGGTATTGGCGGCGGTGCCGAGCGCTGCCGGACGCAGATGCGGCTCGACCGGATTCGCGGTCTTCGGCGCCGTTGCGGCCAGATAGGCCTCGCTCGGGGTGCCGACGACCTCGACATCGGCCCGGCGGATGACACCGGCCCGCAGCGCGGTCATGTCGAGGCCGATATCGGCCAGCATGCGCGGGCTGAGGTCTTCGACCGCCGCCAGGGTCCGGCGGTGGTCAAGCCGTGCGCGAAGGCTCTTGAAGCCCCGCACGATCAGGTCGCGAATGTAGACGCTCCGCATGGCCCGGGCCCGAGCGACCAGCGCGTACGGGTCCTCCGGCAGGGCCGACGGCACGCGCAGGATATCGTTCTGGGTGGACATCGGGTTTCTCCTTGGCAATCAGGTACCGGTCTTCGACCGGCGGTGATGTCCCCAATGTGGTCAGATTATTGCGCCGCACCACTTGAGTTTTTGCGCTGCAGCATTGCATTTCATGCATGGCGGCGGCCGATAGCTATGCGCTGTGGGTCGATAGGCTTTGCGTATCGGGGCGGTCGAAAAGAAAAGGCCCCTCCGAAGAGGGGCCCCGCACACGCTCGAAACCCTGGGAGACGGGTCACGACTGACGCTTACACGGTTATACGCAGGGGTTCTCGACCTACGATCCCGTTTCCAAGTATGTGGTCATTCCGTCGAGAAGTTCAAAGGGGCAAAATTCAATGCAGACCAGTGTCCAGCGCATGGGTCTGACCCGAAGGGTTATCCGCCGATCAGCGCGACCCATTCCTCTTCGCTAAGTATCTGAACGCCAAGGGCTTCGGCCTTCGCCGCCTTCGACCCGGCATCGGCGCCGACGACGACGTAGTCGGTCTTCTTCGACACCGATCCGGCGACCTTGGCGCCGAGGGATTCTGCCCTCGCCTTCGCCTCGCTGCGCCCCATGGTCTGCAGGGTGCCGGTGAACACCACGGTCCTGCCGGCGACGGGACTGTCCGCCGCCGCTGGCGCCGCGAAGGGTTCGATGGTGAGCTCGTTGTTCAGATCGTCCAGCACCTCGCCGTTATGGGCCTCGGTGAAGAAGTCGATCAGATCCTTGGCAACGGAGCTGCCGATCTGGTCGATGTTGATCAGGTCGGCATAGGCCTCGCTCTCGGGGTCCTCGGCCGCGGCTACCGCCTGTCGGAGAGCCTCGAGGGTGCCGTAGTGGGTCGCCAGCAGGCGTGCGGTCGCCTGACCGACCTGACGGATGCCGAGCGCGTAGATGAAGCGGTCGAGGCCGATGGTCCGCCGCTCCTCGATCGCCGCCAGAAGCTTGTCGGTTGAGACGATCTTCGTCCCCTCGCGGCCGATCAGCGTCCGGCGGTGCGCCTTGAGGCGGAAGATGCTGCCCGGCCGGTCGATCAGGCCGTCCTTGTAGTAGGCCTCGATCTGCTTGGCGCCGAGGCCTTCAATGTCGAAGGCGTCGCGGCTGACGAAGTGTTTCAGGCGTTCTACCGCCTGTGCCGGGCAGATCAGGCCGCCGGTGCAGCGCCGGATCGCCTCGCCCTCGGGCCGCCGCGCCTCCGATCCGCAGCGCGGGCAATGGTCCGGGAAGACGTACTCCTGGGAGTCCGCCGGCCGTTTCTCCGCGATCACGCGCACCACCTGCGGGATGACGTCTCCGGCGCGTTGGATGACCACCGTGTCGCCGACGCGGATGTCCTTGCGCCGGATCTCGTCCTCGTTATGCAGGGTGGCGTTGGTCACGGTCACGCCGCCGACCTTCACCGGCTCCAGCCGGGCGACCGGGGTCAGCGCGCCGGTGCGGCCGACCTGAATGTCGATCTCCCGGAGTACCGTCTCCGCCTGCTCGGCCTTGAACTTGTGGGCGATCGCCCAGCGCGGCGCCCGGCTGACCATCCCAAGCCGCTGCTGCCAGTCGAGCCGGTCGACCTTGTAGACGACACCGTCGATGTCGTAGCTGAGATCGTGGCGCCGCTGGCCGATATCGGCGTAGACGGCCAGCGCCTCCTCGACCGTGCCGCAGAGCTTGGACAGGGGATTGGTGGTGAATCCCCAGCTTTCCAGTTTCTTCAGGAACGCATGGTGGCTGTCGGCGAAATCCTCGCTGATCTCGCCCCAGGAATAGGCGAAGAAACGCAGCGGACGGGTCCGGGTGATCTCGGGATCGAGCTGGCGCAGCGAGCCGGCGGCGGCGTTGCGCGGGTTGGCGAAGATCTTGGCACCCGCCTGCGCCTGGCGTTCGTTCAGGGCGACGAAGTCCTCTTTCGTCATATAGACCTCGCCGCGCACTTCGAGCACGGCGGGCACACCTTTCGGCAGGGATCTCGGGATATCGTCGAGGGTCTCGAGGTTGCGGGTGATGTTCTCGCCCTCGGTTCCGTCGCCGCGGGTCGCGCCCTGGACAAGCGCACCGTTCTCATAGCGCAGGGAGGCGGACAGGCCGTCGATCTTCGGCTCGGCCATCAGGGCCACGATCTCGTCGTCGCCGAGATTCAGGAACCGGCGAACCCGGCGCTCGAACTCGCGCACGTCCTCGTCGTCGAACGCATTCGAGAGCGACAGCATCGGTCGGGCGTGGCGCACCTTGGCAAAACCCTCCGCCGGGCCCGGGGCGACCCGCTCGCTCGGGCTGTCCTCGCGTTTGAGATCGGGGAAACGGTCCTCGATCGCCTGGTTGCGCCGGCGCAGCAGGTCGTATTCGGCGTCGGTCAGCTCCGGCGCGTCCTCGAGGTGGTACAGACGGTCGGCCTCGGCGATGGCATCCGACAGCCGCGCGAGCTCGGCCCGCGCCTCACTCTCGCTCAGGTTCTCGACGGATTTCGTGCTTTCGGGGGTCGATGCGGCGTCGCTCATGCCGGTTCCCGGGTCATCTCTGGGTTTGGGAGGATTGGTTCAGCAGACTGTCCGCTGCGGCTCGGGCCTCGCTGGTGATGGCCGCGCCGGAGAGCATGCGGGCGATTTCCTCGCGACGCTCGTCGGTGCCGAGGCGCACGACATCCGTCGCGGTCACCTGATCCTGCACCCGCTTCGCCACGTGCCAGTGATGGGCGCCCTGGGCCGCGACCTGGGGCGAGTGGGTCACGACCAGCACCTGCAGCCGGGATGCGAGCCGCGCCAGACGGTCGCCGACCGCCGCCGCCACTGCACCGCCGACACCCGAATCCACCTCGTCGAAGACCAGGGTCGGCACCGGGCTCGCCTCCGCGAGCACGACCTTGAGGGCCAGCAGGAAGCGGGACAGTTCGCCGCCGGAGGCGATCTTCGACAGCGGCCCCGCCGGCATGCCGGGATTGGTGGCGATCTGAAAAGCGACCCCGTCCATGCCGCCCGGCCCCCAACGTGACTTGTCCAGCCGGGTCACCGTCGTCTCGAACCGCGCCTTGTCGAGCTTCAGCGGCGGCAGTTCCTTGCCGATCGCGGCGTCGAGCCGGCCGGCCGCCGTGCTGCGCGCCTTGGACAGCGCCTCGGCGGCCGTTGCGTAGCTCTTGCGGGCCCGGTCCTCGGCGGCGGCCAGCGCCCCGATTTCGCCGCCCTTGCCGTCCAGTGCCGCCAGGTGATCGGCGAATTGGCGGTGGACCTCCGGAAGGCGGTCGGACCCGACACCGTGTTTGCGGGCCAGATCCCGCAGGGCGTGAAGCCGATCGTCGATCTCCGAAAGGGTGGTGCCGTCGGCTTCGATATCGGCGGCGGCGGCGGCGATTTCGGCGCCCGCATCCTGCAGTTCGGCCGCTGCCCGGTCCAGGGCGGCCAGCGCCGTGTCCAGACGGCCCGCGGCCCGGTCGGCCACCCGCTCCAGGGCGCGTTGGGCGCGGGCGACGGCGTTGTCCGCACCGCCGTCCTCGGCGATGGCGGCACTGGCGGTGTTCAGCGCCTCGACCACCGCTTCGGCATTCATCAGCATCGCCCGGGTCTCGGCGAGGCGATCCTCCTCACCGACCTGGGGCGCGAGCTGATCGAGTTCGGCGACGGCATGGCGCAGATAGTCTTCGTCGGCGCGCGCCTTTTCCAGGTCGGCCCGGGCGGTTTCAAGGGCCACCAGAGCGGTGCGCCATGCGCTCCAGGCCGTGGCGACGGCGGCCGCCTCGCGCCCGAGTTCGGCGAAGGCGTCCAGGGTCTCGCGGTGGGTGGCGGGGTCCATCAGACCGCGCTGATCGAACTGTCCCTGGATCTCCACCAGAACGTCGCCGAGGCGCCGCATCAGACCGACGCTGGTCGGCTGGTCGTTCACATAGGCGCGGGATCGCCCGTCGGCCGTAACCACCCGGCGCAGGATCAGGCTGCCGTCGCTCGGGTCGAGATCCGCCTCGGAGAGGATGGCGTCCACGGCATCCGGGTCGGCGAGCTCGAAGGCGGCGATCACCGTGGCCTGATCGGCGCCGTGGCGGACAAGCCCGGAATCCGCCCGTTCGCCGAGGGCAAGCCCCAGCGCATCCAACAGGATCGATTTTCCGGCACCGGTCTCGCCGGTCAGGACCGACAGGCCCGGCTCGTAGCTGAGGTCCAAGCGGTCGATCAGCACCACGTCCCGGATCGAGAGCGACGCCAGCATGGGGTTAAAACGGGCCGAGGCCCCAGCCGAACCACCCGTCGTCACCGGACTCCGCTGTGGTCCGCGCCCGGCCCTCGGTCGCCAGCACGTAGGCGTCCTGATACCAGTCGGAGCCAGGGTAATTGTGCCCGAGCACGGCGGCGGTACGCTTCGCCTCGCCGGTCAGGCCGAGAGCGACATAGCTTTCCGTCATCCGCATCAGCGCTTCGGGAACCTGCTCCGTGGTGTCGAACTCATCGACCACCCGCTTGAAGCGGTTGATGGCGGCAAGGTATTGGCCCTGGCGCATGTACCAGCGCCCGATGCTCATCTCCTTGCCGGCGAGGTGATTGCGGGCGAGGTCGATCTTGAGCCGGGCGTCGCGGGCGTACGTGGAGTTGGGAAATCGCTGAACGACCTCTTCGAAGGCGGACAGCGCGTCTCGCGTCAGTTTCTGGTCGCGGCCGACATCAACGATGCGCTCGTAGTAGCAGAGCCCCTTCAGATAATAGGCGTAGTCAACGTTCGGATTGCCCGGATTGAGCTGGATGAACCGGTCCAGCGCCCCGACAGCGTCGTCGTACTCGTTCGACTGGTACAGAGCGTAGGCCGCCATGAGCTGCGCCTGGGTGGCCCAGACCGAGTAGGGGTGCTGGCGCTCAACCTCGTCGAACAGCGGCGCCGCCTCCTTGAAGTCGCCGGCGAGGGCCGCGTTATAGGCGTTGTTGTACAGCTCCTCGACGGGGCGCTCGACGTATTCGACGGCGTCGTCGCTGGAACAGGCGGCAAGCACCGCGATCAGGGCGGCAGCGGCAACCCGCGGGAGGGTCAGGCGCGAGAAGATGAGGCGGGTCGGCGGCATCAGCGGCACATTTCCGGTTGCGCGGATGACCGCAATGTAAGGCGGCGGGCGGATTGAGGGAAGGGGAAGTGGGGGAGCCTTGAACCTGCGAGCAGGCCGGATGGGACGGGTCGTTGGGCGGCGCCGATTTCCGACGCTTCAACCTGGGCAGAAAATCGAAAGCCCCGCCGGAGCGGGGCCTGCGATCGGCAGTTATGAAACCCGAAGCGGGATCAAGCGGCCTGCTTCAGCTCGCCGGCGACTGCCGACAGGGCCCACGGGTCGATCCGCAGGGTCTCGCCGTTCGTCTCGGCAACCGAATCGGTGGTGGCGGCCAGGCTCAGGATGGTGTCCAGATCCAGACCGGTCTGTTCGGCCGCCTCAAGCGGCGTCAGCACGTAAGAATTGCGCATCGTGCGACCTCCTCATTTAGCGTACATCAATGGGTCATTTCAGCCCCGGCCAGATCCGCGTTCCGAATTCGAACCCTCGGGACGGCGTGTGCGGGGTATTGACAAGCACTTTATGTCTGGTCGTCCGTGTCGCAAGGGTTTCGTGAATTTTTTCTTGCGATGCGGCTGCCATGTGACATTGCAGCAACAAATTCCGAAGAAATCGTTAACCCTGTTCGCCCGCATCGCGACGGAACGGGGATTCGTCCATCAGCAACGCCTTCTCGTGGGCGATCTGGCGCCTTTCGCGCGCCAGGAAATCCTCCACCGCGTCCCGGAACCCGTCATCGAGAATCAGGTGATTGCTATAGGTTTCCACCGGCAGATAGCCGCGCTGGATCTTGTGCTGTCCCTGGGCCCCGCCTCCACCTTGGCCATCCCGCGCTCGATGGCGAAGTCGATGGCCTGATAATAGCAGGCCTCGAAATGCAGGAATTTGTACTCCTCGGTGCAGCCCCAGTTGCGTCCGAACAGGGTATCGCTGCCGATCAGATTGAGGGCGCCGGCGACCGGGCGGCCGTCGCGCTCCGCCACGACCAGCAGCACCCGTTCGGCCATCCGCTCGCCGAGCAGCGAGAAGAAGGTTCTGTTGAGATAGGGCGATCCCCATTTCCGGTCCGAGGTATCCATGTAGAAGTGGAAGAACGCATCCCAGTGGCGCTCTTCGATCTCTCCGACCGACCAACCTGCGTAGCACCAGGTCGCTGTCCGCGACCTGGCGGCGTTCCTTGCGGATCGCTTTGCGCTTGCGCGAGGCGAGGGCACCGAGGAAGTCGTCGAAGCTGGCGTAGCCGTTGTTGTGCCAGTGGTATTGCAGGCCCATACGTTTGAGGAAGCCGAAGGCCCCGAGGCGATCCCATTGGGTCTTAGGCAGGAAGTTGACGTGCGCGGTCGCGACGTTGAGCTGGTTCATCAGGGCGACAACGCCACCCGCCAGTATTTCCTCCGCCCGGGCGCGGTCGATCCCGGGGCGCACCAGCATCCGGGGCCCCGTCACCGGCGTGAACGGCACGGCGGAGAGCAGTTTGGGATAGTACCGCCCGCCCGCCCGTTCGTAGGCGTCGGCCCATCCCCAGTCGAACACGTACTCGCCCTGGGAATGTCCCTTCAGGTACATCGGCATGGCGGCGGCAAGCCGACCGTCGCCGTCGTTGACGACGAGATGGCGTGGCAGCCAGCCGGTCTCCGCTCGCACCGACCCGCTCTCCTCGAGCGCGTTCAGGAAATCATGCGACAGGAAGGGGTTGTCGGCGCCGGCACAGGCGTCCCATTCCTCGGCCTTGACGGCGGCGATCGCCGGCAGAACCGAAACCTCTTCGGCTAGGGTCGTGTCGATGTCAGTCCCGTCGGGCATTGCGGAATCCGCTGCGGCTGCTCCCGCGATCGAGGTGGGGCGGCACTGCCGCGAAGCAAGGCCGCCCAGGCTCGGGGGAGACGCCGAGGGTCAGGAGACCTCGAAGACCGCTTCGACTTCCACCGCGACGCCGCGCGGCAAGGCGTTGGTCCCGACCGCGAAGCGGGAGTGGCGGCCCTTGTCGCCGAACACCGACACCATCAGGTCGGAGGCGCCGTTGACCACCTCGGGCTGTTCGGTGAAGTCGGGGGTGCAGCGCACGAATCCGCCGAGCTTGACCACGCGGACCACTTTGTCGAGATCGCCGTCGCAGGCGGCCTTCGCCTGGGCGATCAGGTTCTTTGCGCAGATTTCGGCGATCTTCCGGGCGTCGTCGGTCGACAGATCGGCGCCGACCACGCCGATGCCCCGGATCTTGCCGTCGAGCATCGGAATCTGGCCCGAGACGAAGACGAGATTGCCGGTGCGAACAAATGGAACGTAGTTGGCGGCGGGCGTCGCCGGCGTCGGGATATCGATGCCGAGTTCGGCCAAGCGGGCGTCGATGGTGCCGGCCATGGCTGCTTCTCCTTAGCTAAGGGGCTTGTTGGGCGGAATGCTCCGCGGCGATCGCCGGAGACTAACGGGGCGGCGTCGCTCATGCCAGAGCCGCTCTCTTGCCGAAGTCGCTCTTGCTTGGGAGTCGGGTGCGACGACGGAGGGGCGTCCTGCCGTGCGGCCATGCCCGGGACGGGCGGCCGAGACAAGGCGATTGCCGAAACAGGCAGTCCGTCGACCGAAAAAGCCGGGTGCGCCAAGTCCAGTGCGGGCGCACCCGCTAGGCTGGACGGAGAACCGTCCTCAGGAGCTTCACAGGGTGGAGGGAGAAACGGCGAAAGGGTCCGTTTCTCCCGTTTCCGCCGCCGGGAAAGCGACGGAACTCTGAGCGCCGACCGATCCGCTCCCATTATACGATCGGTGCGCAAACCCGTTTCGAATCGACATATATGGTGTCTCATTTATTCAAAAAACACAATATATATTCTACCTCCGCCTGTGAACCGGGCCGATGCAGCCAACAGGCGCATACGATGTCGACCCTTGGCGCGACGCGGCAGGCGCGCCACTATGCGTGATTGACCTCA
This sequence comes from Thalassobaculum sp., assembly GCA_048983575.1. Lineage (GTDB taxonomy): Bacteria > Pseudomonadota > Alphaproteobacteria > Thalassobaculales > Thalassobaculaceae > Thalassobaculum. The sequence goes on from JBLZTD010000001.1 coordinate 1,187,209, forward strand.
GCGAGAACGATCATGTCCACCCTGCTTCGAAACGATCTCGACGAACGTCCGCCGCTGGGCACTCTGGCCCGGGGCGAACCGGTCCAGGTCTTCGCCGCACCGCCCGGAACGCCGGCCCGACCGCAGATCGCGCGGGCGATGGGTATCGAGATGTGGGACACGGCCGGCAACCGCTATCTCGACGCCAGTTCCGGGCCGGTCGCCTGCAATCTCGGCTACGGAAACCGCCGGGTGCTGGACGCGCTGAAGAGTCAGGCGGAGGCCGCGGCCTTCGCGAACGTTTCCCATTTCGAGAGCAAGGCGAACCGCCACTTTGCCGAACGGCTGGCCGAGGCGGCGGGGCCGGGATACGAGCGGGTGTTCGTGGTCTCCGGCGGATCCGAGGCGAACGAGGCGGCCTTGAAGCTCGCCCGTCAGATCGCCCTGTCGCGGGGTCAACCCGCGCGCTGGAAGGTGATCTCGCGCCAACCCTCCTATCACGGCGGCACCCTGGGCGCGCTGGCCGTCACCGGCGACCCGGCGGCGCACGAGATGTTCGGGGCGATGCTGAAGCCGATGCCGAAGGTGCCGGCCCCGACGACCTACCGGATCCCCGGCGGGCATGACGCCGAAAGCTGGGCGCTCAAATGCGCGCAGGTGCTGGAGGAGACGATCGCCGCCGAGGGGCCGGAGAGCGTTCTGGCCTTCATTCAGGAGCCGGTCGGGGGCGTGTCCACGGGTGCGTTGGTCCCCCATGCCGCCTACATGCGGCGGGTCCGCGAGATCTGTGACCGGTTTGGAATTCTGCTGATCCACGATGAAGTGATGAGCGGTGGCGGACGTACCGGCGCCTTCCTGTCGCACGCGCATTGGCCGGACTGCAAAGCCGACCTGATCGTCATGGCCAAGGGCATCGGCGCCGGCTACCTGCCGCTTGGCCTGGTGCTCGCGCCGCGCGATCTGGTGGAGAAAGTCGCCATGGGCGGCGGCTTCCTGCACGGTCACACAGCCCTCGGCAATCCGCTGTCCTGTGCGGTCGGCCTCGCGGTTCTTGAGGAGACCCTCGAGCGCGGTCTGATCGAACGGTCGGCAAGGCTCGGCGCCGAGCTCAAGGACCGGCTCCAGGACATGACCGGACGCTATCCGATGATCGGGGACGTGCGCGGCAAGGGCCTGCTGATGGCCGTCGAGTTCGTGGAGGATCGCGAGGAGAAGCGACCGTTCTCGATCAGTGCGGGCGTCCCGGCGATGGTCTCCCGTATCGCGATGCAAAACGGTTTGATACTGTATACGCGGCGAACGAACGGCGGTCGCGATGGGGACTGGGTGATGGTGTCTCCGCCATTGGTTACGACCGATGGTGAAATAAACGAGATCGCCGAGCGGTTGGAGAAGACGTTCGCACAGGCAGAAGCCGAACTGTCGCCCCTGCGCCGGGCGAATCATTAACTAAGAATTAACAGAGAAACTGCGATTGTGAACGGATGAGTGTCCAGGGTCACATAGCGCACGACGTTATCGAACGGAAACTGGCGAGCCACCGGCTGTGGTTGGATGGCGCCGCCGAAGGTCAACCCGCGTCGTTCGCCCATACCAATCTGTTCGGAATCGACTTTTCCGGACAGGATCTGCGCGAGGTCGATTTCGGCGGGGCGGATCTGCAGGGCGTTCGGTTTATCGGCTGCAACCTGACCCGCGCCATTTTTGCCGGCGCCGATCTGTGCGGCGCCTCTTTCCGCGACGCAACGCTCGAGGAAGCCGATCTGACCGGGACGCAGCTGGTCGGAACGGTGTTCGAGGGCGCTGATCTGCGCGGGGTCTCGCTACGCGGTGCCAGCGGCCTGCCGAACGGCAACGGCGGTGAGGCTTTCGCCGGAACCGCCGTCAACTTCGTCGGTGCGCGCATGCACCGGGCCAACCTGAAAGGCGCGAAACTCGCCCAGGCCCGGATGGCACAGACCGATCTGACAGGCGCCAACCTGGAGCGCGCGAACCTGCGTCGTGCCTCGATGTCCGGCGTCATCCTGCGCAACGCCAATCTGGTCTCCGCCGACCTCAGCGACGCCGACTTGAGCGACTCCCTGGCCACCGGGGCGGATCTCTCGGGCGCCCAACTCGACGGCGCCACCATCGACCGGGCGAACCTGATCGGCGCGCGTCTGCGCGATGTCGATCTCAGCAAGGTCGATACCTCCAGCGCCCGACTTCGCGCCCCCGGCGGACATCGTCGCCGCCGAGGTGCAGCGCACCCTGGTCGAGCATGACCGCTGGGTGCGCAGCGACGGCCGACGCGGGTCCCGGGCATCGCTGGACGGGGTCGACCTGACAGATGCCGATCTGCGCGGCCTGAACCTGTCCGGGGCCGATCTGCGCGGCGTGATCATGCACCGGGCGCTGCTGACGGACGCGCTTCTGGTGCTTGCGGATCTGTCTGGGGCCGACCTGTCGCTCGCCTCCCTGGCCCGCTGCAACCTGTCCGGTGCCATTCTCTCCGGGGCCAACCTGTCCCGTGCCGACTTGACCGACGCGATCCTGACGGCGGCGCCGCTGCTCTCAAGCCATGGCGGGAATGTGGGCCGCAAGCAGGAGACGCGGTTGAACGGCGCGAACCTGACCGGCGCGGTCCTCGACGGCGTCAAACTGGATGAGGCGCGCCTGGAAGGCGTGCCGCCGAAGAAGCTGCGATCCGACAAGTAGATCCCCCAGGACGGCGGCCCTGATGGCGATCCCTGACGTCGGCCCCTGCGGTTGACCCTTAACGCGGTGGCGGGCCAGGCGTAGGCTGTCCGGGTTCCCATTCTGACGAGGCCGCGCCCGTGACCCAAACGACCGTAACGCCGGAAACCGTCCGCCCGCTCTTCGAGATTGGGGACGACGTCGTCTACATGAACTGCGCGGCCCAGGGACCCGCCCCGAAAGCCGCCGCCGCCGCCGGGCGCCGCGCCGTTGATCGCAAGGCGCGGCCCTGGGAGCCCGAGCGCGACAATCTGGCGGCCGAGATGACGCGGGCGAGGGAGCTTTTCGCCGGGTTCATCGGCGCATCTGCTGCGGACATCGCCCTGTCCACGGCGACCAGCTACGCCGTCGCTACGGCGGCCAATTCCCTCACGCTGGAGGCCGGCCAGACGGTGGTGGTGCTGGAGGGCCAGTTCCCCTCGAACCTCTACGCTTGGCAGATCCTTGCAGAACGCAGCGGGGCCTCAATGGTCGTGGTGCCGCGGCCGGCGAACGGCGACTGGACCGGCGCGGTGCTGGAGCATCTCGGCCCGCAGACGGGTCTCGTGGCACTGCCCAACGTCCATTGGGTGGATGGCGGCGTCCTGGACCTGGGGCCGATCGCCGATGCGACCCACGCCCAGGGAGCGGCGCTGTTCATCGATGCGACCCAGTCGATCGGTGTCCTGCCGCTGGATATCGCCCGTCTCGACCCGGACTATGTTGCCTGCTCAGCCTACAAATGGCTGCTGTCGCCGGACCAGTGCGGCTACCTCTATGTCGCCCCGCGGCGCCAGCACGGCATGCCGGTCGAACACAATCACGCCGGGCGGGTCGGCGACGGGCCGATGACCCTGTCGCCCGGCTACGGTTCGCGGTTCCAGCCCGGCGCCCGTCGCTTCGACCAGGGGGCGGCGGACTCGATGATCCATGTGCCCATGGCGGTGGCGGCGATGGAACAGATCCGTGACTGGGGCCTGGCGGCGATCGCCAACGGCATCGCGCCGGTGATCGATCGGATCGCCGACGAGGCGCAGACGCGGGGGTGGTGGGTTCCGCCGAAGGCGCATCGATCGCCGCACTTCATCGGTCTCGCGATGCCGCAGCCGCCGACGCCGGACCTGGCCGAACGCCTCGCGGCGGAGAACGTCCATGTCAGTCTGCGCAGCGGCCGGGTGCGGGTGGCGCCCTACCTGTTCACGCGGATGGAGGAGGTCGACGTTCTGTTCCGCGCGCTCGACCGGGCGGTCCGTTCCGCCGCCTGATCCCGGGATCGGCCGGCCTTAGCAGTTCGGCGCCGGCGCCGAGTTCGAGCCGTCGCGCATGGGGGTGTTCGCCGTCGAGGCATCCGCCGCAGGCGGGCGGCGTGGCATGCGGCGCTGGCGGACGTCGCTCATATCGATGAACGAGACGCCCGCGCCGAGAACGCTGACGGCGGCGACCTTGAGGGTCTGTTCCATCTTCTGCTTCGAAAAACGGATCACCGGGTCGGTGACGGCGACGATGAAGGCGTTCTCCAGCGCCCGCTTCAGCACATCCGGCTGGCTGGTCAGAATCCGGATCGGGGCCTCGTTGTCGAGCGCGATGGCGACGCTGCAGGACGCTTCGAACCGGGACGTGAGGTCGCCGATCGGCGGTTCCACGGTGATCCGGAACGGCAGGGGGATGATGATCGACGCGCGACGCGCGCTTTCGAGGCGAAGGCGCAGGAAATGGGCGAAGATCGCCAGCAGGGCGAAGATGACCGCCAGTTCGAGGACGCTGCGGTAGTTGCCGGGGGTGAAGATCGGCGCCCCGCCGGACAGGCTCAGCGCATTGTCGATCAGATAGATGGTCAGCGTCAGCGTCAGCGACAGGGCCGCCATCAGAGCGGTCGCCATCGTCACAAGCCAGAGCGTGTAGGGTACATCTACGATCTCGCCGAGCGCAGGAGCGAGCTGCGGCCTTGGCGGGGTCGGGGCAGGCACCCGGACGATGGGCGCCGGCCCTTCGTCTTCCATCAGCATGTCCGTCTCCGCGGTCATATCCGATTTGCCTTTTCAAACGTCGAAAGTGGATTTCACCTTCCAAACTAACATATAGAACGCAATATGACATTTCAATCGGTAGGTATCATATACGTCGCGCTCCATGAATTGGGCGGTGGTCCGGCTTCAGTGCCTTGCCCGCGAAATGCATCGATGCCGGAGCGGCTTGAATCTGCGGTATGATCGCCCGCGTCTCCTGTCGGCTTCGCGTACCCCGTCGATACTCCGGCCGCCGGTCTCCGGTGGCATCATCGGACAGTCACCATGATCGACCACCCGATCCTGCGCACCCTGGCGCATCGCGACTACGGCCTGTACACGGCCGGCAACGGCATTTCGCTGATCGGAATGTGGGTGCAGCGCGTGGCGATCGGCTGGTTGACCTGGGAGCTGACCCATTCGGCCTCCTGGCTCGGCGCCGTCGCCTTCGCCGATCTCTTCCCCTCGGTGCTGATCGGTTTGATCGGCGGCGTCGCGGCCGACCGGCTGGACCGCACGCTGGTGATTTCTGGTCTGCCAATCGCTCTCCATGCTGCTGGCGGTGCTGCTCGGCATCCTGACCCTGTCCGGTGGGATCACGGTCGAACTGGTGGTCGCCCTGACCTTCGCCAACGGCATGGTCGTCGGCTTCAACCAGCCGTCGCGGCTCGCGCTGGCCCCCCGGCTGGTGCCGCGCGAGCGGATCACCACCGCGGTCGCGATCAACTCGATGGTGTTCAACACCGCGCGCTTCATCGGCCCGGCGGTGGCGGGGCTGGTGATCGTCTGGTCGGATCTGGGCTGGGCCTTCATCGTCAACGCGGCGACCTATCTCTGTCTCCTTGCCGCGCTTCTCGTCATCCGCGGTCGCAATCCTTCGATCGGCAGGGACGACGGCGTTCCGCGCGCCCGCCGCGGGCTGGTCGCCGATATCGGCGAGGGCATGGCCTATGCGGCCCGCGACAAGGGTCTGGGACCGGTGCTGCTGCTGCATCTGGTCACGGCGATCTCCGTGCGGGCGGTCGTCGAGCTGCTGCCGGGCTTCGCCGACCGGGTGTTCGGCGGCGGGGCCGATACCTTGGCCATGATGACCTCGGTGACCGGCGCCGGCGCCATCGTCGGAGGCTGGTTGCTCGCCGGCCGGCGCCGCCAGGGGGGACTGGTTCCGATCGTTCTGGCCTCGTCGGTTCTGGTCGCCCTCTCCGTCCTGGCCGTGGCCCTGTCCGGCAGCCTGTGGATCGCCTTGCCGGCCCTCGGCCTGTACGGCGCCTCCATGGTGGCGGCCGGCGTCGGCACCCAGACCATCGTCCAGCTCGCGGTCTCGCCGGAGATGCGGGGACGGGTGCTGAGCCTCCATGGCATCATTTTCCGCGGCGGTCCGGCGATTGGCGCGCTGGCCATGGGCGTGGCCGGCGACGCGGTCGGGCTGCAGCCGCCGGTCGTCGTCGGCTGCGCGGTCGCGCTTGCGATGGTGTCGGTCATCTGGATGCGGCGACATGCCATCTCGGCAGCGGTCGACCGAGAGGACTGAAATTGCCGATCGGGCCGGACGGTCCGACGAGGGAGGCGGGGCGATGACGATCACCGATACGGCAGGGCGCGGCCTCGCGGACCTCGAACAGCGGGTCGCAGAGGATCTGGCCAAGGTCGCGTATCCTTCCGGACGCTGGGTGACGCCCCACCGCACCCACGACGGCAGCCGCGTGCTCGACGTGTTGATCGTCGGCGGCGGCCAGGGGGGGACGGCGATCGCCCACGCGCTGACCCGCCAGCGGGTCCTGAACTACCGGATCGTCGACCAGTCCGACGCGGGGTTGGAAGGACCTTGGAACACCTATGCCCGCATGGCGACCCTGCGCTCGCCCAAGGCGGTGACCGGACCGGACCTGGATATCCCCTGTCTGACCTTCCAGGCGTGGTTCGAGGCGCAGCACGGGGCTGCGGCGTGGGAGGATTTGAACAAGATCGACAAGGGCGACTGGGTCGCCTACCTGCTCTGGCTGCGGCGGGTTCTCGGCCTCAACGTCGAGAACGGCAAGCGGCTGGAGCGTATCGAACCGGCCGACCCGTATCTGGTTGCCACCGTCCGGGACCTGGCGAGCGACCGGGTGGAGCGGATCAGTGCGCGGAAGATCGTGCTCGCGACGGGGATCGAATCCTCCGGGCGCTGGTGGACGCCGCCGGTGGTCGAGGCGCTGGACAAGCGCTACTGGGCGCATACCAGCGAGGAGATCGACTTCGCCGCGCTGAAGGGTAAGCGGGTTGCCGTTCTCGGCGCCGGTGCGTCCGCCTTCGACAATGCGGCGACGGCCCTGGAGGCCGGGGTCGGCTCGGTGACCCTTTGCGTGCGGCGGCCCGAACTGCAGCGGGTTCAGCCGTTCCGCTGGTTGAGCTTCCCGGGCTTTCTCGGGCACTTCCATACCCTCGACGATTCCTGGCGCTGGCGCTTCATGAACTACCTGCTTTCCCTGCGCGAGGCGTTTCCCCGCGAGACCTGGCAGCGGGTGGCGCGGCACGGCAATTTCGACATGCGGACGGGCGCCGGCTGGGAGGCGGTGGCGCCGGCCGGCGACTGCGTGCGCGTTTCGACGCCCGGCGGCGACCTCGAGGCCGATTTCCTGATCGTCGGCACCGGCTTCGACATGGATCTCGGCCTGCGCCCGGAACTGGACGGCGTGGGCGAGCATGTGGCCCGATGGTCAGACCGCTATGCGCCGCCCGCGGGCGAGGATAACCTGCGTCTCGGGCGCTATCCCTATCTCGGACCGGCCTACGAACTGCTGGAGCGGGAGCCGGGGACCGCGCCCTGGCTGCGGCACATCCGCCTGTTCACCTTCGGCGCGACCATGAGCTTCGGGCCGTCCGGCGCCTCGATCAACGCCATGAAGTTCGCCGTGCCCCGGCTCGCCGACGGCATCGTGCGCGACCTGTTCCAGGAGGACGTTCAGGATCACTGGGAGAACCTCATCGGCTTCCAGCTTCCCGAGTTCCTGTTCGACGGTGAGGAGGGAGAGGCCGCCCCCGCCGTTCCGGTGATCGACCGGGGATAGCGACCTGCGGGCCGGCGGGTTGAGGCTGGACCCTCCCGCCGCTTGGCCTTACGAATGGGGCGATAGGAATCAGCCCATCCGGGGGAGCGCCAGAGCCCATGCCCATAGATAAGATCGTCCCCGACGTCGCGGCGGCCGTCGCCGGCGTGAAGGACGGCGACACCATCATGGTTTCCGGCTTCGGTTTCGCCGGTGTTCCGAACGATCTGATCCACGGCGTGCTGGACAGCGGCGCCAAGGATCTGACGATCATCTCCAACAACGCCGGGACCGGCACCGAGGGCCTGGCCGCGCTGATCGGCAGCGGGCGGGTGACCCGGATCATCTGCAGCTACCCGCGCTCCAAGGGCTCCGACCTGTTCGACGCGCGCTATGCGGCGGGGGAAATCGAGTTGGAACTCGTCCCCCAGGGTACCCTGTCCGAGCGGATGCGGGCCGCCGGCGCCGGCGTGGCCGGTTTCTACACCCCGACCGGAGTTGGCACCGACCTTGCCGAGGGTAAGGAAGTCCGCAATTTCGATGGCCGGGACTACGTGCTGGAATTGCCGCTGCGCGCCGATATCGCCTTGGTTCAGGCCTATCGGGCCGACCGCTGGGGCAACCTGACCTACCGCAAGGCGGCGCGGAATTTCGGACCGGTCATGGCCATGGCCGCGGACCTGACCGTCGTGCAGGTGCGCGAGATCGTGCCGCTCGGCGACATGGACCCCGAGACCATCGTCACCCCCAGCATTTTCGTCGACCGGGTGGTCCATATCGACAACGACCGGGAGTGGGACATATGAGCAGCGCTGTTTCGACGTCGGATCAGGACGCCGGCTACACCAAGCTGTCCCGCCTGCAGATCGCGCGGCGCGCCGCCGAGATGATCCCCGACGGCAGCTACGTCAATCTCGGTATCGGCATTCCCACCCTGGCCGCCAACGTCATGCCCGAAGGCAAGGAGATCGTGCTCCACAGCGAGAACGGCATCCTCGGTGTGGGCCCCGGACCGGCCGAGGCGGATCGCGATCGCGATCTGATCAACGCCTCGAAGGAATACGTGACGTTGCAACCGGGCGGATCGTTCTTCGTGCACAGCGATGCGTTCGCGATGATCCGGGGCGGTCATCTCGATCTCGCCCTGCTAGGTGCGTTTCAGGTGGCGGGCAACGGCGACCTCGCCAACTGGACCACCGGCGACCGGCGCTTTCCGCCGGGGGTGGGCGGCGCCATGGACCTGGCCGCGGGCGCCAAGGCGATCTGGGTGCTCACCGACCACGTCACCAAGAAGGGCGAACCGAAGATCGTCAACGCCTGTTCGCTGCCGCTGACGGCCCCTGGCGTGGTCAAGCGGATCTTTACCGACGTCGCGGTGATCGACGTGACCGAAAAGGGTCTGGTGGTGCGCGAGATGGTTCCGGGCCTGACCCTGGAGGGGCTGCAGGACATGACCGAGCCGCCGCTCGCCCTCGCCGACGACTGGAAGGAACTGGTCGTCGCGTAAAGGCGGCGCGACCCCCTATGCCGGCTGGCGGCCAGTGCTGTAGCGGCCGCCGGGGCGGAACTTGTCCAGATAGGTCGGCACGATCATCTCCACCGAGGTCGCCTCGATCCCGAGATCGGCCAGGGTCTTGGCATCCTCCGCCACGAGATTGTCGTGCTTCAGCAACTCGACTTGGTCGCGGGTGAGCGGTGGGGTCGGCAGCAGTTCCAGAACGGTCGCCTGGATCGAGGCGGCCCAGAACGGCAGGTTCACCAGCCAGGCTTTCCGGTTGGTCTCCCGGATCACCATCTCCATGAGTTGACGGAAGGTGTAGACCGACGGTCCGCCGAGTTCGTAGGTCTGGCCCTTCGCCTCCGGCTTTTCGATCGCCGCCATGATCGCGTCGGCGACATCGTCGACATAGACCGGCTGGAACTTCGTCGTGCCGCCGCCGATCAGCGGCAGCGCCGGCGAGAACTGGGCCATGCTGGCGAACTTGTTGAAGAAGCTGTCGTTCGGTCCGAAGACGATCGAGGGGCGCAGGATCGTCGCCTCGGGAAACGCGTCGCGGACCGCCAGCTCTCCGGCCGCCTTGCTGCGGGCGTATTGCGAGGCGGAATTGGCATCGGCGCCGATGGCCGAAACCTGCACCATGGCCGTCGCCCCGGCCTCCTTCGCCGCCCTGGCGATCAGGCCCGGCGCGGTCGCCTGCACCGCGTCGAAGGTGTTGCGGCCCGACTGGTACAGAATGCCCACGAGGTTGACGACGACGGACGCGCCGTTGACCGCCCGCGCCATTGACGCCGGATCGGTGACGTCCGCGCGCATGGGAGTGACCTGACCGACCACTCCCATGGGCTTCAGGAACTTCGCCTTCTCCACGTCGCGGCAGACCGCGTTGACCCGCGCGCCGCGCTTGGCCAGTTCGCGCACGATGTGCCGACCGATGAAGCCGGAGGCGCCGAAAACGGTGACGAGCGTGCCTTGCATGGCGGGATCCACTCCTGCAGTCGAGAATTCGGGTTTCTTATAGTACAGGCGGCGGCAGGAGGGGAGAACGAAAGCCCTGCGACAGATCGCGGCGCACCCGCGACCGGCTCGGCGAAAACCCGTTTGACATTGCCGCCGCGGCGCTTATAACACGGCCCTCCGAACGGTCCTGCACGGACCGTCCGCACCTGCCCAGGTGGCGGAATTGGTAGACGCGCTAGCTTCAGGTGCTAGTGACCGTAAGGTCGTGGAAGTTCGAAGTCTTCTCCTGGGCACCACACTCCCTCGTCCGACCTGCCGATCCGGGACAGCAGACATGACCGCGACCGTGCATCAGGGCGACCTCCCCGACGGACTGGATCTCGGCAAGATCGTTGCCATCGACAGCGAGACGATGGGGCTGCGTCCGGAGCGTGACCGGCTCTGCGTCGTCCAACTGTCCAGCGGCGACGGCGACGCCCATCTGGTGCAGTTCGCCAAGGGCGTCTACCACGCGCCGAATCTCTGCCGGCTGCTGACCGATCCCACCGTCCTCAAGCTGTTCCATTACGCGCGCTTCGACGTCGCGGTGATGCAGGCCTATCTCGGCGTGGTCACGACGCCGGTCTACTGCACCAAGATCGCCTCCAAGCTGGTCCGCACCTATACCGATCGGCACGGTTTGAAGGACCTGTGCCGGGAACTGCTGGGGGTCGAGGTCTCGAAGCAGCAGCAGTCGTCCGACTGGGGCGCCGCCGACCTGACGCCGGAGCAGGTGGCCTACGCCGCCTCCGACGTCCTGCACCTTCACGCTCTGAAGGCGCGGCTCGACGAGATGCTGGAGCGCGAGGGCCGCGCGCCGATGGCGAAGGCCGCCTTTGACTTCCTGGCGACCCGTGCCCATCTGGACCTCATCGGGTATGGCGACGAGGACATCTTCGCTCACTGACAGCCGCGGTCGCGCTGGCGTGCTGTGTCCGCCACCGGTGTCCTAGCCCGGTCCGCGGCGCGCGGGAGCATGGCCTTTGCCTATGCCTCGTTTCGTCCAGACGGTATAAACCTCACGGAAACAGTCGCGGGACAGGACAGCTAGTGGCGGTCGCTCAACATCACAGCCGGCAGGAACCGGCGACTCCGGCGCGGGGCCGGCCCGTCGCCCGGGCGAGCCGGCTTGTCGCGGCGATGAAGATGCTGCTACCGGCCCTGGCGATCACGCTGGTCGCCCTGGTGCTGATCTGGCCCCAGATCGGGCGCAACACCACGGACATCCCGGTCATCGAGGCGCCCGCCAGTCTGGAGGACGTCGACACGCTGCGGATGGCGAACCCGCGTTTCGTCGGCCTCGACGAGAACGATCGCCCGTTCGAGATCGTCGCCGAGTCAGCCACCCAGGTCGGCGAGAACGGTCACGCGGTCGAGCTCGATCGGCCCCAGGCCGACATGATCAACGAGGACGGTACCTGGGTGTCGCTCAACGCCCGGGAAGGTGTCTGGTTCAAGGATGCGTCGGTGGTCAATCTCTATGGCGGCGTGTCTCTGTTCCACGATGCCGGCCATCAGCTCATCACCGAGGAGGCGATGATCGACATGGGACCCGGCAACGTGTTCAGCGAGCTGCCGACAGAGGGACAGAGCCCCGGCGGCACGATCAAGGGCGAAGGGATGCAGAGCCTGGACCGTGGCGCCCGGATCATTTTCACCGGGCATGCGACGGCCGTGCTGTACAGCACCGGCTCCGGCGAGTGACGGCACAAGAGTGATGACACAGCGATGATGGCACGCCTCGGCGCAATCCTGGCCGTACTTCTGATCGCGGCGACCGGCCTTTCGACCGCAAGCGCCCAGCTTTTCCAGGAGCAGGGCGACGACCCGGTGACGATCGAGGCCGATGACGGCATCGAGTGGGTGCGCGACGACAAGCTGTACATCGCCCGCGGCAACGCGAAAGCGGTGCGCGGCGAGCTGACGGTGAGCGCCGATACCCTGACCGCGGCCTACCGCGCCAAGGACGGCAGCGGCAGCGAGGTCTACAGGCTGGAGGCGATCGGCAATGTCGAGATCACCTCGACCGAGGATCGTGCCGTCGGCGATCGGGCGGTCTACGATATCGACCAGGAGGTGATCGTCCTGCTCGGCGACACCATCAGCTTCCGGAACGGCGTCGACACCATCACCGCCCGCGATAGCCTGGAATACTGGGAGGGCCGCCGTCTGGCGGTCGCCCGTGGCGACGCGTCGGCTGTGCGCGAGGGTCAGCGTATCGACGCCGACATCCTGACCGCCCATTTCGGCGACGGGCCCGAGGGCGAGAACCGGATCGAGCAGGTCGACGCCGTCGGCAACGTGGTGATCACCACGCCCGAGGAGGTCGTGCGCGGCAACGAGGGCGTCTACGATGTCCTACGCGAGGTCGCCACGCTGACCGGTGCGGTTCGGGTGACCCGGGGCGAGAATCAGCTCAACGGGGAGCGCGCCGTGGTGAACCTCAAGACGGGGGTCAGCCGCATGCTGCCCGGCACGGCGTCGGGGGGACGGGTGAAAGGCCTGTTCACGCCGGAAAAGGAGAATAACTAGCCCGCGTGAGGAAAAGCGCCGCTGGGCGCGGCACCGTGTTAAGCTTCGCCGTTGGGGGAGCAACTGAACTCTGGCAGCCAGTGCCGGCAGGGGACGAGAGAACGGATGGCACCGAAAGACGGCGACAGACCGACACGCCATGACGACGCTTCTCCGCGTCTCGTGCATCGGAATACGACACGCCGCGGGCTGGCCGCCCACAATGTCGGCAAACGCTACAAGAAGCGCCCGGTCCTGCGCGACGTCTCGGTGACCGTGCAGCCCGGCGAAGCGGTCGGTCTGCTGGGTCCCAACGGCGCGGGAAAGACCACCTGCTTCTACATCATCACCGGACTGATCGCGACCGATGCGGGATCGGTGACCCTGGATGGCCAGGACATCACCGATCTGCCCATGTACCGCCGGGCCCGGCTCGGGATCGGGTATCTGCCGCAGGAGGCCTCGATCTTCCGCGGCCTGACCGTCGAGCAGAACATCTCCGCCGTCCTCGAAGTGGTCGAGTCCAATGCGAGCAAGCGCGAGGTGATGCTGGAGGACCTGCTGGCCGAGTTCTCGATCAGCCACCTGCGCCGCACGCCGGCCTTGGCCCTGTCCGGCGGCGAGCGCCGGCGCGTCGAGATTGCCCGAGCGCTGGCCTCGGGGCCTCAGTTCATTCTGCTGGACGAACCGTTGGCCGGCATCGACCCGATCGCCGTGGGCGAGATCCGCGACCTGATTTCCCATCTGACCGATCGCGGACTGGGCGTTCTGATCACCGATCACAATGTCCGCGAGACGCTGGAGATCGTCGATCGCGCCTATATCCTGCATGATGGCATGGTCCTGATGGAAGGATCGCCGGACGACATCGTCGGAAACCGCGATGTCCGGCGCTTCTACCTCGGGGAACGCTTCAGTCTCTGACGCCGAACGCCATGGCTCTGTCGCAACGTCTAGACCTCCGCCAGGGACAGTCCCTTGTCCTGACGCCGCAACTGCAGCAGGCGATCAAGCTGCTGCAGCTCAACAACATGGAGCTGGCGGAGTATGTCGAGGGCGAGCTGTCCCAGAATCCCCTGCTCGACCGCGACGACGGCGACGGCCCGGCGTCGCTCGAGGCGGTGGCGGCCGACAATCTGCTCCGCCACGACGGCGACGGGACAGCAGGCGAGCCGCCGGCGCCGCAGACCGACGGCGACGGTTTCGGCGAGGCGGTGGATGACGGCGGACGGGACACGGTCGACCGGACCACGACCGAGACGATGCCGGCCTCCGGCGACGACCCGACCGACATCGATTACGACAACAACTGGGGCAGCGCCGGCATCGAAGAGACCGACGGCGTCGCGGCGATCGGCTCCGGAGACCTGTCGAGCTGGAGTTCCGCCGGTGGCGGGGGCGGCGGGTTCGCGGGCGACGAGGAGTTCGGGCTGGAGCAGACGGTCGCGGATTCGAAGACCCTGCGCGACCACCTTCTCGACCAGATGGCGATGGAGTTCGACGAGCCGCGCGACCGGCTGATCGCGGCCCATCTGATCGACATGGTCGACGGCGCCGGCTATCTCTCCGGCGATCTCGACCTGCTCGCCGAGCAGCTCGGTGCCGACATGGCGGAGATCGAACGGGTCCTGGTCCGCACTCAGGGGCTCGACCCGGCCGGCGTGCTCGCCCGGGACCTGAAGGAATGCCTGGCGCTGCAACTCGCCGACCGCAACCGGCTCGACCCCTGCATGCAGGCGCTGCTGGACAACCTGGACATGCTGGCGCGGCGCGAGCTGTCGGCGCTCCGGAAAGTCTGTGGCGTGGACGATGAGGATCTCATGGAGATGATCTCCGAGATCCGGGCTCTCAACCCGAAACCGGGCGAGGCGTTCGACCGGCCGCTGGACCAGCCGGTGGTGCCGGACGTGCTGATCCGGCGCGGCGCCGACGGCAAGTGGCTGGTGGAACTGAACAGTGACACCCTGCCGCGCGTTCTGGTGAACAACGCCTATTACGCCGAGGTCTCGAAGGTTGCGGCGAAGGACCGCAAGGCGAAAGAGTACTTGTCCGAATGCCTGCAGTCGGCGAACTGGCTGACCCGCTCCCTGCACCAGCGGGCAACCACGATCCTCAAAGTGTCGAGCGAGATCGTTCGCCAGCAGAACGCCTTCTTCGAGCACGGCATCCAGCACCTCCGCCCGCTTGTTCTTCGGGACATCGCCGACGCCATCGGCATGCATGAGAGCACGGTCAGCCGGGTCACCTCGAACAAGTTCGCCGCCACGCCGCGCGGTATCTTCGAGCTCAAGTATTTCTTCACGTCTGCCATCGCGTCGGCCGCCGGCGGCGAAGCGCATTCGGCCGAGGCGGTGCGCCACCGGATCAAGGGGCTGATCGACGCCGAGCCCGCCAATGCCATCCTCTCCGACGATCGGATCGTTGAACTGTTGCGCGCGGACGGCGTCGACATCGCCCGGCGCACGGTCGCTAAGTACCGGGAGGCAATGCGTATTCCATCCAGCGTGCAACGGCGCCGCGAGAAGGCGGGTCAGGCGGTGATGGCCGGCCGCCGATAGGCTGTCAAAACGCCCATCGACTCGATTGTTGACCTCCAAACGCGCTACACTTAGGTTCCGGCGCTTCGCTCAGATGGGACCGGATCGGGTGGCGCCGGCGCGGCAAGAAAAAATCGCGCCGTGGAGCAGTTGAGGCTCATGCGAAACCCGGTGTCCGTACCCACCTGTAGCGAGGGGCGGACGCAAGAATGGATACAGCCATGCAGATTTCTGTCCAAGGCAAGCAGCTCGATGTCGGCGAGGCTCTGCGCGAGCGGATCGAGACCGAGATCGAGGCGATCGCGAGCAAGTATTTCTCCGATCCGATCGAAGCCACGGTGACCATGACGAAGTCGGGCCATCAGTTCGCGGCCGATATCGTCGTCCATATCGGCAAGGGGATCACCGTTCAGAGCGAGGGCAAGACCGCCGACGCCCACACCGCCTTCGATGCTGCGGCCGAGCGGATGGACAAGCGCCTGCGTCGTTACAAGCGCCGTCTGCGCGATCATCACCGTGGGCACGCCCAGGATGCGATCTCGGCGCAACAGTATATCCTGGCCGCCGAGCCGGAAGCTGGCACCGAGGAGGTCGAGGAGCCGGAAGGCTGGAACCCGGTGGTGGTCGCGGAAATGGAGACGGCGGTCGATACCCTGACCGTAGGCGAGGCGGTGATGCGTCTCGACCTGTCGGGGGCGCCGGCTCTCATGTTCCGCAATCGCGGCCATGGGGGTATCAATATGATCTATCGCCGGCCGGACGGGAATGTCGGCTGGGTGGACCCGGCCGGGGCAACCGGCGCCGACTAACCGCGTTCCCTATAGCGGGCGCGTCCGAAGCAGGTCATTCGAGCACGATTGCGACTGCGTTCGCCCGGGGGGTGGACGGCCAAACGAGCGAGCACGAGCATGGACATCACGGACCTGATCTCGACCGACGGCATCATTCCGAGCCTGCGGGTCACCAGCAAGAAGCAACTCCTGCAGGAGCTCGCGCGGAAGGCGGCCACGCTGACGGAAGTCGAGGCGCGGGAGATCTTCGAGGTGCTGCTGGAGCGCGAGCGGCTGGGCACGACCGGGGTTGGCCACGGTATCGCCATCCCTCACGGAAAGCTGCCGAAGCTGACCAAGCTCCACGCCGTGTTCGCCCGGTTGGACAAACCGGTCGACTTCGACTCGATCGACGACGAACCGGTCGATCTCGTGGTCCTGCTCCTGGCGCCTGAGGCGGCCGGTGCGGATCATCTGAAGGCGCTGGCGCGCGTCTCGCGCCTGCTGCGCGACCGCACCGTCTGTACGAAGCTCCGGGGCTGCGAGAGCACGGACGCGATCTACGCGCTGTTCAGCGCCGCGGCGGCAAGCCACGCGGCCTGAAGCTCTCCGGGACGGTTCTTTAGAAAAACGCGTATCGGGGAAGCGTCCGGACTGGATCCGGACGCGTTCCTCAGTGCAGGCTTACCGGCTGAAGATCGTTCTGGCGGATCGCCAGTTCGGCCAGTTCGCGGCTCGGAAACAACCGCACGGCGGTACCGTCCGCGGCATGGACCACGAAATGCTCGCCGTTTTCCTCGCGAACCGGCTTGATGAAGGCGATCTGGTTCAGTCCGAGCGTGCCCAGGGCCTCCTGGGAAATCTCGAACTGCTTCTCATCAGCGGCGTTCGACGCATTCTGGCTCATCGTGTTCACTCCCCAGCTTCCACCGGCTCGGCGTCGACGTCGATGGCGTCGGCCTTGCGGCGGGCTCCCTTGATCGGAATGGATTTCACCGTGGTCTCCGGAAGCGGGCGCTGCAGATCGATATGCAGCAGGCCGTTGTCCAGTTCGGCGCCGTCGACGTCGATTCCCTCGGCGAGGACGAAGGTGCGCTGGAACTGTCGGGCCGCGATCCCGCGGTGGAGATAGACCTTGCCATCGTCTTCGGCCTGTCGGCCGCGCACGATGAGCTGGTTGTTCTCAAGGTTGATCTCGAGATCGTCCATCGTGAACCCGGCGACCGCGAGCGTGATACGCAAGCCGGAATCCGAGGTCTGTTCGATGTTGTACGGTGGATACCCGTCGGGCTGGGCCTTTTGGACCCGGTCCAGCGCCCGCTCGAAATGATCGAATCCGAGCAGGAGCGGGGAGTTGAACATAGACATGCGTGCCATCGGCAATCCCCTCAATCGAGCGAGACATCCGCGCCGGGCACCGTGCCCGGCGAGAGCATCCGGATCCGCGAACGCGCAACCCGAAAGCACCGATCCATTCGGCATCGGTTGCTACAAAGATGGTCGTGTGAACGCCGGATATCAAGAGCCTGACGCTATCGACGCCCGGCCGGTCACGTTCATCTGGTGGCGTTCATCTAGTGGCGATCATCTGGCGGCGGCGATCTTCGCCGCACTGACCGGCTCGGCATCCCCGGTACCGTCGATCCGGCCCACATGGATTGCGGCGATCGCCAGACCGCCCGGTCGGTCGATCAGGAGCGGGGAGCCGGAATTGCCGGCCACCGCTTCGCAGTTGTGCTTCCAGCGCCCGCCCGAGCGCGTGCCGAGGAAGCGGCATGCTGGGTCGACGGTCAGAACGTGGCTGCGGTCGCCGCTATAGCCGGCCTGGGCGAGGGCGGCCCCGTCCGCGGGCATGCCGCCGTCGTAGATCGGCAGTACCGGCAGGTCGACCGGTGCCGACAGTCTGACCAGCACGGAGTCCGGGCCGAGCCGGATGTAGCCCGAGGCCGTGCGGTGGGCCTTGAAGCTTCCCCGCGAATAGCCGGCGAGGAAATGCACCTTTCCGGGGTCCGCCCAGTCGCCGTCGCCCAAGGCTTTCAGACAGTGATGTGCCGTCAGCACCAGATCCGGTGCGACCAGGGCGCCGGTGCAGTGGCGTCGCAGACGGTAGCCGGCGACGTTCAGGCGCCCGATCGACCCCCAGGGATACACGTCCGGAGCGACGGTGACGCGGCCGTCGCGCGCTTCGGCCGGGGGCGCAGCAGCCACCAGCGGGATCAGAAATGCTGCAAGGAACAGCAGGCTTCTCGATCGCATTTGGAAATGCCCATTCGGCCTCGTTGCATGCCCCGGTGGGGACTCTGGCGTCGCCGAGAGAATGGCGCAAGGGGTGGGAGCGGCGGCGGCCGGCCGCGTCCGCAGGACGGTAGGCTTGGCCACCGCTGGTGTGCTAGTGACGGATGTCTTTCCTGCCACGGGGCCCGCCTTCCCATGTCCGATTCGATCGAGGCCATCATCCATCGCCTCAGCGAGATGCCGGTGTTCTTCGTCGCCGGCTTGCCGCGATCCGGGACCACGTGGCTCCAACAGATGCTGAACGCTCATCCGCAGGTGCTGTGTCTGGGAGAGTCGCATTTCATCAACGAGATGCTTCCGGAGCTGTACCAGGTGCTGATCACCTACACCAAGCAACGGGAGAAAGGGGATCGGACCTGGGCGCCGGGTGTTGTCGGCCCGAGCGTGAAGCATATGGGACCGGTCTTCCGCACGGCGTTCGCCGCGCTCGCCGCCGCCAATCTGGGTGACAAGGACCTCTCCCGACTCGCGGTGATCGGCGAGAAGAATCCGGACAATCTGATGTATGCCGAAAGACTGTGGCGCGTCTTTCCGGGAGCCCGGATGGTCCATATCATCCGTGATCCGCGGGACGGTGCCGTTTCCGGCTTCACCCGCTTCCGTCCGCGTCTGCCGAAGGAGATGACGCGCGTCCAATACGTCGATGCCTATTCGAGGGACTGGGCCAGACGCATTTCGGATGCCCGCTCTGCCGCCGCCGGGCAGTCCTATATGGAGATCCGCTACGAGGATCTGCACGCCGACACCGCCGCGCGAGCCGCCGACATCTTCCGCTACATCGGTGTGTCAGACGATCCGGCCGATGTCGCCGCCGCGGCTGAAGCGTCGAGCTTCGAGCGCCTTTCCGGTGGACGCAAGCAGGGCCAAGCCGACGCCGCGTCCCACTACCGTCGCGGCGAAGTGGGAGGTTGGCGCGACGAGCTGACATCGGAGGAGATCGGGATCGCCGAGCAGAATGCCTCAGAGATGCTGACCTCCCTCGGTTACGCTCTTTCGGGCAGTGTGGAAAAGCCGACATCGGCCGTGGAGGGGCCTTCATGAGACTTGCATTCAGCGAAGAGGCTCAGACGGGGTTCCTTAAGCGGGCCGTCCACGAGAAGACCCAGGGCGTCGCGCATACGGGCAATATACTCTTTACCCGCCGATAGCCTGTTTCGCGGCGAACTGGAATTGCCGGCCCGATCCGTTGCGGGACGGTCACTCCCTCATCCGACGGTGGCCACCTTGCGCAGCAATTCGGCGGCCTCATCCGCTGCCCGGTCCCAGGAAAACCGGTCCCTGACATGACGTGCGCCGGCCAGTCCGCGCTCTTTCGCCTCGGTCCTGTTTTCATAGATATGGCGCATCAGGCTGCGCAGATGCCGCCAGTCCGGCTCCGCCCAGAGGCCGAGATCGCCATCGTCGGTCTCGAAAAACGGCACATCGACCGGAACGAGCCGGTGGTCGATGCGATAGGCGTGCTCGCCGATGAAGGCGCTGGGACCGCTGTAGCCGGTGACGATGGTCGGCAGGCCGCAGGCCATGGCCTCGGTCATCGGCAGGCCCCAGCCCTCCGCCCGGGTCGGCGCCACGAAGGCGTCGCAGGCCGTGTAGATCCCGGCGAAGGTGGCGTGCGCCCCCACCGGCGGAATGATCTTCAGCCGGTCCGGCCGCCGCAAACCGAGCGGTGCCAGTTCCTTGCCCAGATCCAGGTCGAGTTGGTTGGCGTGCAGACCCGCCAAGACCAGGCGAACGTTGTCGGAATCCGAGAATTCGGCATCGAAGGCCCTGACCAGATCGGCCATGCCCTTGCGCTTCTCCCAGCGACCGACCGACAGGAATGTGTAGCTGCCGTCCCTGGGGATGGCCGGCGTCGGCGGCAGGTCGGGGTGGAAGAGCGTCGGGTCGATGCCGAGTGGCACCACGTCGATGCGCTCGGGGTCGAGCCCGTTGGCCGCGAACACCCGTTTGCCCCAGGGCGTCGCGGTCCAGATTCGGTCGGTATAACGGTCCAGCGCCTCGGCCCAGCCCTGTGGCAACCGGGTCGATTCCCAGAGCGTGAAACAGATCCGCGGCCCGTCGACATCGTGCATCACCCGCGCCATCGAGCCGTAGAGCATGGTGACGGTGATGCGCGTGGCGTCCGGGAAGATGCGCGGGATCGCCGCCTTGTCCTCCTCCACCGGGCCCGTCCGGCCCCGAATCGGGCTGGCCAGCACCGGCAGGCGCCGGGAGAGCGGGTCGAACAGCCCCCGGGTCATGACGTTGTAGCCGTAGCGGCCGTCGAACCAGCCGATGGCGTGGATCAGCGGATCGCCGACGGCGCCCGTCAGCGTCATTTCATTTCGTGGGTTTCGAACCACTCCAGCGCCTTTTCGGCGAGGTAGAAGTCGAAAGCGTCGTGGATGTCGATGCCGGAGGCGGTGCTGTCGATCGGAATCACCTCGGCATGGTCGCCGGTTCGCCGGCCGGCACGGATCAGGGCGGCGCGCAGGGCCGACGCGATGCCGGTATCCTCGCGGAACAGCGGCGTGCGGGTCTGGCGCGGGCCATAGACGCCCATCCAGTCGTAGACCCGCTTCCACGACCCGTCGGGCTGTTGGGTCCAGAAATTCTTGTGGGTCTTGTTGGCGACGAAAGCGCTGTCGAGGTTGCGGTTCCTTTTCAAAATGTTCACCGCCTGGGCGATCCATTCCGGTTTGCGGAAGATGTCGGTCGGCTGCAGGAAGACGACGATACCGAACGGGCCGTCGAGCGCCTCGGCCCGCGCCAGCGCGTCGGCCAGGACCGGCTCGGTCGGCGTCAGATCCTCGGCCAGGGTCTTCTCGCGTTTGAAGGGCGTCCAGGCGCCGGCGGCCTCGGCGGCGGCGAAGATGTCGTCGTCGTCGGTGGTGACCAGCACCCGGTCGCAGACGCCGCTTTCGAGGGCGTGATGGACCGAATGGGCGATCAGTGGCTTGCCGCCGATCGGCTTGACGTTCTTGCCGGGCAGTCCCTTGGAGCCGCCGCGCGCCGGGATAATGGCGATGACGCGGTCGTTGTCGCCGGTCTCGTCCGGCAGCGTCCCCTGGACGGTCGTCATGCGGAGATCTCCTCGAGGCGGATCAGATAGTCGGCCAGGGCCTCGGCCGCGGCGAAGCTCACGTCGTCCCGCACGTCGGCCAACGCCCAGGTATGTTCAAGAACCTCGAAACCCACCGCATCGCCGAGCCGGCGGCCCTGGTCCAGAAGCTTCGGGCGCGCGGCCAGCGCCAGGCCGACCATCTCCTGGAAATACTCCGCGTCGCGGGCATCGCCGCCTTCGGTCATCGCCAGGATTTCGCCATCGGAGGTCCGGCGCCACAGGTTGGCGGTGAAGCGCCGCACGCAGACCACGCTGTCCAGATGCGCGCGGGCGGAGAGGTTGTCGGCCGTCCGCTTGATCAGACCGCGCGGGCGGAACGGGTGGGTCGGCTCCAGGATGACGACGATCTCGGCTCCGAAATCCCGGGCGACCTGAGCGACGGCCTTGGTATAGCCCTCGGCCGAACGCGCATGGGCGACCACCGGGGCGCCGTATTCCTCGACCGAGGCGCGGATATCGGCATCGTCGGTGGTGACCACGACGGTGGAGCCCGGCAGGTCGGCGACAGCGCTGTCGAGAGTGCGCCACAGGCTGGATCGGCCGCGGATCGGAATGGTCAGGCGCGACGTGCTTTCGGCGGCGGAAAGAACGGGGATGACGACGAGGGGGGCGGTCACGGGATCGGTCCTCCCGTCCGGATGACCTCGATCACCTCGGCGACCCGCTTGGCCCGACCTTCGTCGCGGCCCTGGTGGATGCCGTGATGGTGATAGGCCCGCATGCCGGGCTCGTAGACGATGTCGTGGCCGGCGGCGATCATCCGCTTGCCCCACTCCCGATCCTCGACGCCGCGGATCTTCTCGTCGAACGGCTCGTCCTGCCAGATCGACTTGCGGATCGCGGAGTTCGCGTTGTGGAAGAAGTAGTCGACCCGCTGGGTCACGCGCTCGTCGCGGAACGTCGTCCACAGGTCGCGTCGGTCGATGGCACTGGTTTCGGGCAGCGGTTCCTGGCGGCCGTAGATTCCGCAGGTGTTCTTGCTCCCCTCGGGGCCAAGATGGGCATAGGCATAGTCGGCCCAGAGGTCGTCCACCGGCACGCAGTGGGAGGAAAGCAGGCACACGGTTTCGTGCTTCGCCGCCTCGATGCCGATGTTCAGCGCCCGGCCGTAGGAGAATTCCTCGCGGGTGATGTTGCGCAGGGTACATCCGTAGGCATCGGCGCACTCGACGGTGCCGTCGGTCGAGTCGTTGTCGACAAGGATGACGTCGAGATCCGGCAGGCGTTGGCGCTTCAGCGCGGTCAGGCAGCGCCCGATCCACGCGCGTTCGTTCTTGGCACGCAGCACGACACTGATCACAGCACTTCTCCCGTGCGTTTCAAGCCGCCATCCGCCGGACCGGTCCGGTTGCCCCCGGTCGGATCCTCCGACAGGAAGCCGAAATCGACGGCCGCTCCTTCGGCGATGTCATAAAGGGCGGTGCGGCCTACCATCTGGCCGCGCATGTCGGCGCCGACTCCGGTGCCGCCGATCACCTCGGCGATGTCCGAGTTGGTGATGAGCTCACCCTCCCTGATCACGCGCGTGGTCACCAGCGTGCGGCGTCCCGCCCGCAGCAGGTCGAGGCGGGCGACCGCCGAGGGTTTGAACAGCAGGTCTCCCGGCAGGTCCATGCGCCGCAGCCGCTCGAAACTGTCGAAATCCGTGGTCAGGAAGGCGACCCGCACGCCCTCCGCAAGGACGGGCGGCATGCCCAAGTGATCGGCCGGAATGACCGCGTGGTAGCGCTTGGCGACGTCGTCGAGCGGCTCAGTGGTCGCCTCGTCGACGGTCTCAACGCTGAGATCGGGCGCGTCGGCGTGCAGAAGAATGCGCTTCATCTTGTCCGTACCGGTCACGCCGCCCGCATCGCCTCGCGGATCTGATCGAGGCTCAGCACCCCGGGAACCGCCTTGTCGAAGGCGATGACCGCCTGGTCCAGATTCATGCCGAGCCCGTCGAGGGTCTTAAGGCCGCGCGCCTTGGCGGCCGCCAGCAGCGGGGTCTCCCGCGGCTGATAGATCACGTCGTACACCGCCGCGTCGTCCGGCAGGGTCTCCAGCAGGCTCTCCGCGACCGGGGACCCAGCCTGTCCGTCCTGATGGCCGACGGTGGTCGCGTTGACCAGAAGATCCGTCGCCTCCAGCACCTCCGGCGAAAGCGGATAGTCCACCGCGATGGCCCCAAGCTTCTCGGCCGCCGCGTTGGTCGCGGCGCGCGACCGGTTGGCGAGGGTCAGGGACGCCGTGCGGCCGGCGAGATAGGCGGCTACGGCCACGCCGGCGCCGCCGAGGCCGATCAGCGTGGCCCGCATGCCCCGCAGCGCATCCGGACCGCCGACAAGCGTCTCGATCTGGCTCAGGGCGCCGGCGCCGTCGGTATTGGCGCCGACGAGATGGTCGCCGTCCCGGTAGATCGCGTTGACGGCGCCGATCCTTTCCGCCTCCGGCTCAAGCCGGTCGAGAAAAGCGCCGACCGTCTGCTTGTGCGGCACGGCGATGGCGCCGCCGACATAGCGCGGGTCGGCCTTGAGGGCCGCGATCACCTCGCCCAGCATCTCCGGACGGGTGTCCATGGGATGCATCACCGCGTCGATGCCGGCCGCCCTGAACGCGGCGTTCCACAGCAGTGGCGAGCGGGCGCCCTTGGACGGCGTTGCGCCCACAATCGCGGCGTAGCGCTCGGTGGCGATCTCGATCGGATTGTCGATCGGTGCGGTGAAACTCATCCCCTGGTCTCCCGGATGCGGTCCCTCAGGCGATGCGCCTCAGGCGTCGACCGTACGGCCGATCGCCTTCGCCACCGGCCGGCAGGCCTTCATGATGTCGTCGAACTGCTCCAGGCTCGAGCACTGCAGCGGATCGACGGCCGCATTCTTCGGATCCGGATGCACTTCAAGCATCAGGCCGTCGGCGCCGGCGGCGATCGAGGCGAGCATCATCGACTTGACCCAGGGCTGCCAGAAGGTGGCGTGGGACGGATCGCTCATGACCGGGAGGTGGGTGACCTCCTGGGCCGCCGGGATCACCTGCAGGTCGAGCAGGAAGCGCGAGGTTTCCCGGTGGGTGTGATTGGCCACGACGCCGCGTTCGCAGAGGACGATCTTCTGGTCCTGGCCGAGCCTGTCGTGCTCCAGCGCGATGTATTCGGCCGCCATCAGCCAGTCGCGCAGGCTGGACCCGTAGCCGCGCTTCAGCATCACCGGCATGCCGGTCTTTCCGACTTCGGTCAGCAGCGGATAGTTCTGCATGTTGCGGGTGCCGATCTGCAGCATATCGCAGTTGGCCGCCACCACGTCGATCTTCGAGATCTCCATGACCTCGGTGACGATCGGCAGGCCGGTCTCCTGCTTGGCGATCTGCAGCCACTTCAACCCGTCCTCGCGCGGCTCGAAGAACTTCGGCGACCGATAGGGGAAGGTCAGCGGCTTGAACGCGCCGCCACGCAGCATGTGGCCGCCCGACTTCTTGATGCCGATCGCTGTCTTCACGATCAGCTCCTCGTTCTCGACCGTGTTCGGGCCGGCGAGGACAGGCACCAGGTCGCCGCCGAACTCGACGCCGGCGACAGTGAATTTCGTGCGGTGCTCCGGGTTCTTTTTGGCGACCAGCGGAATCTTGTTCTCGATGTCGTCCCGGCTCAGGTCTTTTCCCGGGAACTTGTTGTCTACGCCCATATTGGAGCCGGTCATTGCCGTTTCCTCGCTTTTGTCTCGGTCGCTCGGGTTGGTCGCATATCGGAGTGTCTGGCGCCAACTCAAGTCGGCGTCTGCCTTACCGTCTTATCGCGTGGCGCTCGGGGTCGCAATGTCAGAGGCGGGGCGGGGGGGATCCTCAGCACGGACGGCATGCCCGGCCGAACGCCCGCAGGAGATCCTCCGGCCGCTCGCTGCGAAACCCGAGCGCCACCGCCGCCGCCGGGTCGATGGTCGGCGAGGCGTGCGGCGCCGGCCGAACCTCGGCGACGAGCGGCCTGCCCAGGCCGGCCGCGATCGCCTCGGCCGCGCGGGTAAGCGTGACCGGTGGGCTGGATGCCGGGGAAACGGCATGGAACCCATCGATCTGCAGGGCGAGGAGGGCGGAAAAGGCGGCAACGGACTCGGCCGTGACCACGGCGTTGTAGAGGCCTTGGGGATTGAACAGGGTCACCGTCTCGCCGCGCAGGAGTCGGGCTGCTACGGTCGCCGGGAAGTTGTCGTGGGCGCCGGGGCCGACCACCGCCGGCAGTCTCAGCGCCACCGCGCCTGCGATCCGTCCGGCCGCCACGGCCTCGGCCAGCATCCGTTCCCCGGCCAGTTTCGCCCTGCCATAGGCTGTGTCGGGCGCGGGCGACGTGCTCGCGTCGATCACCGCGGTGTCGGGACGGCCGTAGACCGACTGGGAGGACATGTAGACCACCCGTCCCTTCCCGCCGCCCGACCGTTCCGCAAGGGCGAGGGCGCCTTCGACGAGCTGTCGGTTGACGCGAGAGAGGGTATCCTCGTCGCTCTCCCGCGACGGCAGCAGGGCGGCGCAGTCGATCACCGCGTCGACGACAAGGCCGGGTGCCGGCGGGCCGTCGTCGCAGGTCGGATCCCAGGTGTGACCGGCGATGGGGCCGTCGACGGCGTCGTCGAGCCTCGGTGCCCGACGGGCAAAGGCGTGAACCGTCGCCCCGGCGGCCGCCAGATGCCGCGCGACGACCGCGCCTAGAAAGCCGCCGGCACCGGTGACGGCGACGGTGGCCGAGGCGAGGGAGGAAGGGGCGTCGCGCATGGCATCCTTGATCGAACGGTCCGTCGCCCCTATAGCACGCCGACGCAGTTGCAGCGGCGAGATCGGCAGCGGGATCTGAAGCATGGCGGACGTCTGCCCCCTTTGCGAGACCGGCAATGCTCCGGTGGTGTACGCCACGCGGGCGCAGATGTTCTGGGTCGTGGCCGACCGATCCCTGACCGATCGGTTCCAGGACGTGTCGTTGCGTCAGTGCCGGGCCTGCGGCCACGTCTTCAACACCGACATCGCCCCCGACACGATCGCCGAGATCTACCGGCGGCAGACCGCGACGAACCGGCCGGTCTCGGAAGCGATGGTGCAGCGCTATCAGACCCTGCTCGACTTCCTCGGGCGCGACCGGCTGGCCGGGAAGCGTATCCTGGAGGTCGGCGGCGGCACCGGCTCGCTGGCCCGACTCCTGGCGGATCTCGGCGCCGAGGTCACGGTCGTGGAGCCGAACGACGAACTGCCGGACCTGCTCGCGGATGCGACCGGGTCGATCCGCGTGGTCAACGATTTCTTCGGGCCGGACACCCTGGACGAGACCTTCGACGGGGTGATCTGCCGCCAGGTTGTCGAGCACATCCTCGATGTCCGGCCTTTCGTCCGCGCACTTGGCGCCGCGGTCGCCCCTGGCGGCTTCGCGTACATGGAGGTCCCGACGCTCGAGTACATCGCGGCCTCCGGTGCCTATATGGAGATCCATGTCCAGCACCTGCATTACATGGACGCGGCCGCGCGCGCGCGGCTGATGGCCGATGCGGGCCTGGAGATCGTCGGCACGCACGACATTCTGAACGGACACGATGTCGGGGTGCTGGCGGTGCCGGCGGCAACCGGCCCCGTCGGCGGCGTCGACGGTCGAACGGGCATCGACCTGGTCAACGTCCGGCGCGATGCGCACCAGACCTTCGTGGAGGCTTTCTCCGGCGACCCGGCGCGCACGGCGGTCTATGCCGCGACCTCCCAGGGCGTGACCTTCTACAATCTGTTCGCGGCCGGAACGGCGCCGACCCGCTTCGTCGACGACAATCCCGACTATATCGGCCGCTACGCCTATGGCCGTGGCGGGGTGGCGGATATCCACCCGCGTTCCGATGCCCTGCTGAGCGGCCTCGACGACATCTTCATCGGCGCCTATCACCACGAGCCGGCGATCCTGGAGAAACTCCGTCAGGACGGGTTCGCCGGCGCCGTCTGGTCGACCCATCCCGGCCGTCCCACCATCGAGCGGATCTTCGAATGACGACCTCTGACTCCCGGACGCCCGACCTTTGGACCACCGCCGTCGTCGATGCCGGCGGTCGCTACGGCGTCCACCCTACGTGGCGCGGCTACGAAGCCCCGCTCGACTACGTCATGTTCGAGCCGGAGCCGAACGAGGCGGCACGGCTGGCGGGGAAGTACGCCGCGCGCGACGACATCACGGTCGAGGCGAAGGCCCTGGGCGCGGTTCCGGACTCCAGCCTGACCCTCTGGATTACCGCCCATCGCGGCTATGTCGGCACGACCAAACCGAACCCGGACAGCCTCTGGTTCGGCGAGGTGCGCAAGGACGAGGGAACGGTGGAGGGCTCGATCGACGTGCCGAGCACCACCCTCGATGCCGTCTTTGCCGACCGGGGCCGGCGGATCGATTTCCTGAAGATCGACGTGGAAGGCGAGGAACTCGCGGTGATGCGGGGCGGTGCCAAGGCCCTGGACCGGGTGCTGGCCATGCGCATCGAGGTCCAGTTCGACGATTCGTTCTCCAGTCAGACCGCCTCCGACATCTTCCGACACGCCATCGACGAGCGCGACTTCCGTCTGATGCGAACTCGACTACGCCGGCAAGGGTCAGCCCCTGAGCTATCTCGTCGGCGATGGGAGCTATGGGGCGCTCTGCGGTTGCGACGCTGTCTTCGTGCGGAAACCCGAAACAGTCGCCGCCTGGGGCGGCGAGGAAGCGGTCGCGGGGCTCACCAAGCTCGCCGTTTTCGCTTTGCGCAACAACATGGCCGACTATTCAGTGGTCTGCCTGAACAAGCTGATGGAAATCGGCGGCTGGAATAGCGGCGGTGCGACGGGCGATGCCGAGCCCGCCGCTCGGCGCTACCTGCGCAAGCTGTTCACCTTCGCCGCCGGCAGGGCGCGGACGCTCTCCACGGATCTTTACGAGCAGGCACGCGGCGATTATCAACGCTTCTTCGGAGAGCGGATGCTCGACCGGCACGAAATATTCGAGAGCGACTGGCTGAACCCGGGGTGACCGCGCGATGACTGAGACCAACGGCGCGGATCAGGGACCGGACGCTCAGCCGCCGGCGTTTAAGCCGGCGATGTTCGCAGTCTATGACCTCTCAGTGGCTCCGGTCACATTCGACGTCATGAACTTTCTCGTTTTCGCGAACATGTGGAGCATGCGCAGCGGTCTACCTGGATACCACGTCATTTTCGTGGCCGGTCCGGGTGGCCGGTTCCGCATGGCGACGCCGAAGGATCATGCGCTTGATACCGACGAGAAGATCTGGCGTCTGCGCCATGTGATGGCGCCGCATGCCAACATTGCGAAGCGATGTTTCGGGGTCTCGACCTATCACCGCCGGGAAGACTTCGCGCAGATGATGCGGGCTATTCACCCGTCGCAGTTCTTCATTCCGAATTATTCTCTCGAGAAGCCCAAAAGCGCATTCATGCTTCCGGACCTGTTTCGGCAAAACCCGACAGCCGATGAGTTGGATACGTTCGAGGCGCAACCGGCCGCTCTCCGTAAGGTCGACGCTTGGCTCGAGCGCAACGCCCCGCGGCGGCGCCCGGTTACTCTCACTGTTCGGTCGTCGACCATCGAGGATAGCCGCAACTCGGACATGCAAGCCTGGATGGAAGCTGCCCGCCGGATCCGGCAGCGCGGCTTCGATCCGATTGTTCTGCCCGACACCGACCTGGTGACGCGCGGAGAGGATACCGGCGCGTTCGAGGATGTTCCGACCTACGGGATCGGCGCGGTGGATCTCGAACTGCGCGTGGCCCTTTATCGCCGCGCCCTGATCAACATGGCCGACAATGGCGGGCCGGCTTTCATCAATTACTTCATGGGCGATTCGAGCGCCGTGTGCTTCCTGCCGGTCGAGAAGCTGCCGGAAGTTGTGCTGATGACCGGGCGCGGGGTTGATCGCATGGCGGAATTGCTTGGTGTTGCGCCCGGGGGCGATTTCCCTGGGGCAACACCGCGGCGCCGGTTTGTCTGGCAGGCAGATACCGTGGAGAACATCATGACGGCATTCGATGCCGCGGCGTCCGATCTCCCCAGCGGCGCGGGGGCGGCCTGATGTCAAAGGTGAATGCAGGCATTCTGTTCGAACCCGCCTCCTACGATGGCGCCCGGAAGAACGAACTCCTCAAGGGCCGGCACGTGGCCGGCGCCAGTTTCCTCGACGGATTCGTCCGGTATGCCGATGTCGACCAGTTCGTCGGAATAACCTTCAACCCCCAGTCGGGGCAGGCTTTCCGCCAGAAGATCGAAAGTGTTCAGGAGACCTTCGGCTTGTCGCCGCGTCGGCCGGCGCGAGCCATCGGCTTGTTCAATTCCGATTCGGTCTCCGCGATCGGAACCTTCTACTGCCCGGACCCGACGATCGCCCGATTTTCCTGGGAACGCCAATTCGTGGGCCAGCGATCGTACTCGTTCTGCGGAATCACCCACACCATCTCGTCGCGCGGCGTTATGGATTCCATCGCCGCCTTCCTCACGGCGCCACTGCAGAGCTGGGACGCGCTGATCTGCACGTCGACGGCGGTTCGGAAGGTCGTGCTCGGCGTGCACGAGGAGTACGGAAGCTATCTGAAGGCGCGGATGGGGGCACAGCCGACGCAACCGGTCCAGCTTCCGGTCATCCCGCTGGGCCTGGATGCGGAAGTCTTCGTCGCCCGCGGACGCGACTCTGCGGCGCGCACGGCGATGCGCGAGCGCCTGGGCATCGGCAAGGACGATGTCGTGGCCTTGTTCCTGGGGCGTCTGGCGTTTCACGCGAAGGCCCAGTGTTCACCGATGTATGCCGCTCTGCAGAATGCGCAGGAGCAGTTGTCCGGCGAAGGGAGGCGGCTCCATTTCATTCTCGCCGGCCAGTTCCCGAACCTCCATACCGACGCCGCCTACCGGAAGGCGGCAGCGCTAACCTGCCCGGATGTGCCGGTGCACTTCATCGATGGAACGCCGGGTCCCGAGTCGTGGTCCACATGGGCGGCGGCGGATCTGTTCTTCTCGCTCTCCGACAATATTCAGGAGAGCTTCGGCATTACCCCGATCGAGGCCATGGCCGCTGGCCTGCCCTGCGTGGTGAGCGACTGGGATGGCTACAAGGACACGGTTGTCGATGGCGAGACCGGATTCCGGATCCGGACAACCATGGCAATGCCGGGGGCGGGCAATTCGGTGGCGCGCACTTTCAGTTCCGGGCGCCTTTCCTATGACCGATATATCGGCGCGGCCAGCCTGATCACCGCCGTCGATATCGAGAAGGCGGCCGAGGCGATCGTCCGACTGGCTCGGAATCCTGAACTGCGACGGCGCATGGGCGAGGCCGGAACGGCCAGGGCCCGGGCGGTCTACGATTGGTCCGTGATCATCCCGCAATATCAGGCGCTATGGGCCGAACTCGGCGAACGCCGGCACAGTGACAACGAGCTCGCGCCGCCGCCGCGATTCGCGGCCGATCCTATCGTGCCGGACCCGATGCTGACCTTCCGGGCTTTCCCGAGTGAGAGCGCCACGATGCAAACCCGGCTCGAAGCCGTTTTCTCAGCCGATCGGGCTGACCTGATCTTCGATGACGACACCGCCGTCTTCATGCCGGACCTGTTCCTTAAGCGCGATGAGGCGGCGTCGCTCTACGACCGGATCATGCGGACGCCTGGGATCCGCTTCCTTGATCTTCTCGACCAGCTGCCGGACCCGAAACGGACCGCGACCGCCCGCACAATCATGTGGTTCGCCAAGTTCGGCGCCCTGAGATTGCTGCCGCCGGGTGATACCTCAACGACCGCAGGAAAGGGCGCTCCGTGACAAT
This sequence comes from Thalassobaculum sp., assembly GCA_048983575.1. Classification (GTDB taxonomy): domain Bacteria; phylum Pseudomonadota; class Alphaproteobacteria; order Thalassobaculales; family Thalassobaculaceae; genus Thalassobaculum. Next base: position 1,218,430 of record JBLZTD010000001.1, read on the forward strand.
CCTGCCGGACAATCTCCGCTCAGCGGCCGACCTGAGACCGCTGTACGAACGGCCGTTGGAGATGATCTCGGCGGCGATCGAAAAGCTACCGCGCGATTCGGAGCTCCGGCGCGAGCGGGCGGTCAGGTTGCTCGACGACGGTAAAATCCAGCAGGCGCTTGAGGATATCCGAGTCGCGTTGAAGCATGAGAAGCCGCATAGCGCCGACCTGCTTACCGTCGCTGCGCGCGGTGCTCTGCAGAGCCGTCGGAACGACGAAGCGATACAGTTCGCCGTCCTCGCCATCAAGCTGCGCCCCGGCGCCGACCAGGCCCATGGGTATTTGGCCGCCGCCCTGAAACGTAAGGGCGATCGCAAGGGGGCGGCAGAGGCCTTCGGTCGGGCGGTCCGCCTGAACAGCAACCGCCGCAGCTATCGGCTGGCCTACGGGCAGGAGCTGGAGGCGCTTGGCGAGTTGGACAGGGCCGAACGCGTCTATCGGCATATCCTGTTGGTGGATGGCGAGTTCGGCGACGCCGCGCTCAATCTCGCCAATCTTCTGCACCGTCGTGAGCGGTATGAGGAAGCGCTGACATTCTATCGGTCGGCCGAGAAGCACATGGGGCAGCGCCCGTTTCTCTTTTCCAACGTCGGCGCTCTGTTCCGCAAAATGGGCCGTTATGCGGAGGCCCACCAGAACTATCGCCGCTCGCTGTGCATGGTACCGGGCGACAGTGGCGCGCTTTACAACCTGGGCAATCTTTATAGAGCCGAGGACAGGCTTTCAGCCGCGACCCGGACCTACCGTCAGTCTCTGGCCATCGAGCCCGACCACGCCGAACGGCACTGGAACCTCTCCCTCGCCTTGCTCGCAGCAGGTGATCTTGAAAAGGGATTCGAAGAGTACGAGTGGCGTTGGAAATATGACGACTTTCCCTCTCGACGCCGGAATTTCCCGGAGCCCCTGTGGAACGGCGAATCGCTGGAGGGAAAGACTCTTCTCCTGCACACGGAGCAGGGAGTTGGCGATGTCCTGCAATTCTGGCGCTTCATTCCGCATGTGATCGCGAGGAAAGGGACGACCGGCCGGCTCGTTCTCGAATCCCACGGCGATCTGATCCCGCTGGTCGAAGGCACTCCCGGAATCGATCAGACGATCGAGCGGTTCGCGACACCTCCGGCGTTCGACTACCACATCCCGCTCCTGTCGGTGCCTCGCGCGCTCGGCATCAGAAAGATGGAGGATCTGCCGGCCGACGTTCCGTATCTCACATTGCCTCCAGGGCCGGAATTCGAGATTCCCGAACTCAAGGCCGACGAGCTGAACGTCGGCTTCGTGTTCGGGGGAAATCCCAAGTTTTCCTCCGATAAGGAACGCTCCACGCAGCTCGCCTCCTGGGCGCCGGTCCTCGATGTCCCCGGCGTGCGCTTCTTCTGTCTGCAGAAGGGGGAGCGGGAGAAGGACGTGGCTGCGGCTCCGGATCATGTGATCCGGCTGAACGAGCGCATCACCTCGTTCCGCGACACTGCGATCGTGATGAGCAAGCTGGATCTTGTCATTTCCACCTGCACGTCAACCGCACACCTCGCCGGCGCCCTCGGGCGCCCGCTCTGGGTGGCGCTGGCCCGCAATGCGGACTGGCGCTGGCTGATCGACCGGGAGGACAGTCCCTGGTACCCGACGGCGAGCCTGTTCAGACAGCGGGAACGTGGCGACTGGGCAAGCGTGTTCGAGCGTATCGCGATCAGGCTGCGGGCCGAGGCGGAGCGGCACAGCTCCGGGCACTCCAGGTGACGAAACGGGCAGTCTTCGTCTGGGAACTCGGAGATGGATTGGGTCACGCCAACCGGCTGCTGAAAATCGCCGACCGGTTGCGCGGCGAGGGCATCGATTGTCTGTTCGCGGTCCGGAACCTGGAAGTCGCCGGCGCCTTCGTGCGTCGGCGGGGCTATCCGGTGATGCAGGCGCCGGTTGCAAGGGTCGGCCCGATTCGCGGCCCCGACACCGATCAGCCGGTCAGCGCCGGCGATATCCTCGGTTCGATTGGATTCGCGTCGGTTGAACGGCTGGCCCCCTACATCGACGCATGGGACACTCTGTTCGCGTATCTCGACCCTGGTCTCGTCGTGTCCGACTACGCGCCGATGGCGAACCTCGCATTGTTCGGCGGGTCGGTACGCTTGGTGGTGATCGGCGACGGCTTCACGCTGCCCCCGGTGGACGACCCGGAATTCCGACCGTTCCGCCAAGGCCGTCCGGCGTTCAACGAGGCGGCGATGCGTGGAGTCGTGGCGGCGGTGCAGGCTGCGCGCGGGCGTCCCGCGCCGGACCGACTGCCGGCGCTGTTCGCCGGCGACCGTCATTTCGTCATCACGTTGCCCGAACTGGACCAGTGGGCGGAATCCCGTACCGTGCCGGCCATCGGGTCGCTGGACCCGATGCCGGGACCGGTGTCGGAGTCCCCGAATGTTGATTATTTCTGTTATTTATCAATTTCTTATCAGTTTACCGATCGGGCGCTCGAGGGGTTGGTCGCCAGTGGGCGACGCGGATCGGTCTTTCTACGGGATTCGACCGCGGACCAGCGGAGGCACTGGCGGTCCCGCGGACTGACGGTGCATGACGAGCCACAGGACATGCGCATCGAGGCCGGGCGCAGCCGGGTGATCATGCATCATGGAGGCGTCGGAACTTGCGAACAGGTGCTGGGATTCGGCCGCCCGCAGGTGCTGGTCCCGCGGCACTTCGAACAGACGTCCAACGCCCGCCGACTTATGGAGCACGGCTGTGCGGTGGCCCTGCGGAGTGGCGGCAAATTCGAGCCAGGGCACGTTGGTGCGGCCCTGACCGCCGCGATTGAAAGGCCCTCGGTTGCGCACGCCGCCGAAGCGATGGCGCAGACCCTTGCAGGGCGACCCAACAACGCGTTAGAAACCATCGCAGTAGCGTGTATGGATCTATTGAGGGGTGAACGACCCTGGGATTGAAGACGGGGCGATGGGCCAAAAGGCTTGTGGCAAATATGTCACATCACTTTCAACCGATGCCGCTAACGTCTAAAGACTAGGAGATTTTTCGTTTACGCCGCTTGCATCGTCCGGATCACCTGCTGTAAAACGCAATCGTCCTCCCTGGATGCTGCTGGCGCTGTTTGCGTGAGAACGCGGTCTGACAGGGGAGGGTGGTGATCGTCTTCGGTCGATCAGCATCGTTCTGACGCACACACGCTCTGTAGGGAGACTTAGGAGTTCCAACGATGGCAGACATTACTGGCACGACCTCCAGCGAGACACTCACGGGCACCGCCAGCGCCGACGTGATTTCTGCGCTGAATGGGGCAGACATCATCAGCGCAATCGACGGCGCTGATATCGTTTACGGCAACCAGGGGAGTGACACGATCCTGGGTGGCGCCGGTACCGACACGCTGTATGGCGGTCAGGGCACCGACACGATCTCTGGCGGTTCCGCGGACGACGTTATCTACGGTAACCTCGGTGCCGACGTTCTCAGCGGCGGCGCGAACAACGACACCCTGTACGGTGGTCAGGATAACGACTTCCTGTCCGGCGGCGGCGGGTCCGACCTGTTGTTCGGTAACCTCGGCAATGACACGTTCATTTCCGTCGCCGGTTCCGTGACCGTCTTCGGCGGTAGCGGCAACGACACGATGACCGACACCGGCTCTTCGGCCGTTGTCGCTTACGGCAACATCGGCAACGATGTCCTTGCCGTCGGCGGCGGCGCTGACAGCGTCTACGGCGGTCAGGACAACGACCGGATCTCCGGTGGCGACAGCGGGGACCTGCTTTACGGCAACCTCGGCAACGATACGCTTTCGGGTGGCAGCGCTGCCGACATGCTGTACGGCGGTCAGGGTAACGACATCCTGCTCGGCGGCACGGAGAATGACACGCTGAGCGGTCAGCTGGGCGATGACAGCCTGGCGGGCGGCGACGGAAACGACATTCTGATCGGCGGCGTGGGCAACGACACCCTCACCGTGAATGCCGGTTCCAACTCGTTGTCCGCGGGTGACGGCAACGACGTGATCAATGGCGCTTCCATGGAAGGGGCGTTCCTGGTCTATGGCGGCAGCGGCAACGATCTGGCGGGCTTCACTGCTGGCATGTCGGTCGGTGAAATCCGCCGTTGGCACCGTGTACGGTGGTGACGGTAACGACTCGCTGTTCGGCGGCACGCTGTTGGCGGTGAACCTGTTCGGCGGTGACGGCGATGACTCGCTCGTCGGCGGCGTCGGTGCGACCGTCGGTGGTGTGCTGAGCGGCGGTGCCGGTAACGACACCATTGTCGCTCTGGGTACGGCGTCCGACTCCGTCTTCGGTGGGGACGGCAACGACCTCATCACGGGTGGCGGTAGCCATACCGTTGCCGACGTCATCTCGGGCGGCGAAGGCAACGACACCATCCTGGGTGACGGAACCACCTTCGGCGGTAACGACACGCTGGTCGGTGGCGACGGTAACGACCGTTTCCTTCTCGGCAACATCGTCGCGGCCAACTCGGCCGAGGTGCTTGCCGGCGCTGCGTCCCTGTTCGACCTGATCTCTGGCTTCCAGGACGGTTCGGACAAGATCCAGCTGCTGACCGGCATCATCGCCGGTGGCGCGAGCCCGTCTCTCGCCACGGGTGCCAGCCTGGGCGGTACCAACTCGATCGTGTACCAGACGTCCGGCACCGAACTGATCGTGTACATCAACGGTTCGGCTGCGGATCAGTACCTGGCGATCCGGGTTTCGGGTGTGTCCACGCTCGACATCAACGACTTCGAATTCCTGTCCTAATCTTCAGGAATTCAGGAATGGAGAGGCGCCCATCGTGGGCGCCTCTTTTTTTGTGGCACCGGCCCCTCAGACCCTTCTATGAAAGGACCATGCCTCCTTCTCGAATTGTCACCGGTCAGTCCAATGAGTTTGCACACTCCGCTCGCCGACCTTAAGCGAACGATCGCCCAACAGCCTGACGACCGTGTGTCCCTGACGAAGCTGGGTTTCGAACTGGTCGCCACCAACCCGTTTGAGGCGCAGCGTCAGTTATCGCGGGTAATCCCGTTATCCGCGGACAGCGCGGCGGCTGCACGGCTCAATCTTGGCATCGCCTTGGAAGCCGCAGGACAGCCCGAACGCGCCGAGCAGAGTTATCATGCCGTGCTTGGAATGGAGCCGAGCAATGCCAAGGCTCTGCGCCGACTTGTCAGGATTCTTTCGGCTGGACGACGGATCGACGACCTCGCTTCCGTCCTCGGCGTTCCGGATCGCGTCGGCCTGTTGAACGACGAAAGCCGGATCCTGGCCGGAGCCCTCCTTGCCGAACATGACCGTCATAAGGTGCTTGCCCAGAACCTTCTTGGCCGGTTCCTCGGAACCCGAAGCCAGTACTTCCCGCCCGCACTCCGCCTGTCCGTCGACCACCGGCTGCTCGATATCGATGACCGCGCCCGCAAACACGACCTGCTCCGGACGAACCAGATCCTGAATCCGGATTCGCTGGAAGGAGCGATCCAAGTCGGTCGATCCCTGCATGACAAACGGAACTACGTTCGGGCCGCCGGATGGATTTGCCATGCGTCGGTCATGGCCCCCGGCCGCGATGACATATTGGCGACCGCTGCAGCCGAAACGGCGCGTGTCGCCTGGCCGCGACATGGAATTGCAACGAATTTGCGCCTTCACGAGCGATTCCCGAGCGCCAGCGAGCCGATTGAGCGCCTCCGGGCACTCTACAAGGCGATTGACGCTAAGGACGAAGCCAGAGAGACCGCGTTCAGGATGGTGGAGAACCATCCCGACAAAGCCATCGTGTGGGATGAGTGCATCAAGATCCTGAACGAGTTCGAACTGTATGACGATGCCGATCTGTTGTGGCCCCAGGCGGTCAAACGGTTTCCCGAGATACCTGTGCTGCACTACAACCGCGGCCTTTCGTATTCAGGTCAGGGCCGAAAGATGGAGGCGATCGCCCATATCCGCCGGTCGGTTTGTCTCAATCCGCGCTACACCAAGGGATTGAATGGACTCTCGCTCGCTTACATCGTCGACGAGGATGTCGATGAAGCCATCTTCTACGCCGAGCGTGGCCGCTATGTCGGGACGTCGTTGGACATCCTCAATCTGAATCTGGGTGTCTACTACCGGGCAAAGCGCAGATACGCGGATGCCGTCCGAGCCCTGGACGTGGCCCAGACCCTTTCCGATCAGCCGCACGAGCGGGCCGCCGCCCTCTTCAACATCGGGATGATCAAGTTCTGCGTAGGCGAGATCGAAGCCGGGTTCCAGGGATACATGCATCGTTGGGCCACCAAGAACTTCCCGTCGCCCAAGCGGAACTTCAAGCAGCCGATCTGGGATGGCCCGATAAAGCATCCCAACGCCCACCTGCTGACCTATATGGAGCAGGGACTGGGCGATGAGGTGATGTTCTCCTGGTATATCTCGCTGGTGCGTAAGGATGTGAGCGCTCTGACCGTGGATTGCGACAGTCGGATGATCCCGATCTTCGAAAGGTCCTTCCCTGGATGCACCTTCGTTCCGCGTAGCCGCAAAGGCGATCCGGCGACCCGCGACAAGTCGATCACCCATAAAGCCCCGATCGGCCATATCCCGGCCTACTATGCCGTCGAAACCAAGATCCACATCGCGGGGATTCCCGCGGAGCAACGGGAACCGCTGCCGATCCGCAATAGCGGCTATCTGATCCCGGAAGAGGGCCTCGTCGCCAAATGGCGGGAGTATTTCGCCACCAAGTATCCGGGTCGTGCCTGTGTGGGCGTATCGTGGCGCAGTTCGATCCGCAATCGTCAGCGCAATCTCCAGTACCTGGAGACCGAAGAGTTGGCGGCGGTGTTCCCGCCGGGAACCGTCGTGGTGAACCTGCAGTACAATAGCCGCGAAGAGGACGTGGACCTTTGGCGCAAGGAAGCCGAAGCGCGCGGATTCATTTTCGAACCGCTGGATGGCGTCGACCTGAAGGACGACCTGGAAGATATCTTCGCGATCCTGAAGGTGCTCACTTGTGCCGTCACGCCGCTTCTGTCGCTTGCCTGGATGAGCGCGTCCGTGGGCTGTCCGACGCTGGTCAACCGGACCGCCTGGGACAAGACGATCTGGCAGAGTTTCGGGACCGACTTCGTGCCTTGGCAGCCGAGCATGCGGTTGTTCTTCCGGACGCCGAAAGAGCCATGGAGCGATGTTCTCGATCAGATGGCCGCTTCCCTGCGGCAACTCATTGAGCGGGATCGCTGAGAGCGGGATTGCTGATTCGCGGTACCTGCCTCAGGTACGGGACGTGCTTCAGGGCTTCGGCCGCCGCCACCCGTTCGGGACCGACATGGCGAGCAATAAGAGCAGGACTGGGAGATCACGATGGGACGACGTTTCAGGATCGGTGTATTGGGATGCGGACGGGTTTCCGCCCGATATCGTGAGGTGCTTGGCGCCGAACTAACGGATCGCCTGGAGGTCGTCGCCGCGGCGGACCTGGATCGTAGCAAGGCGGAGACCTTTGTCGCCGCGACGGGCGGCAAGGCGGTAACGACGATCGACGACCTTGTGGCCGAGAAACCGGATCTGGTCTGTGTGCTCACGGAATCCGGCCACCATGCCCGCGATGCCAGGGCTCTGATCGCCAGGGGATGCAACATCCTGGTCGAAAAACCGGTGGCCCTGCGGATCGAGGATGCCATCGTCATGCGCGACGAGGCGGCTGCGGCCGGCGTTATGTGTGCGGTGGTGAAGCAGAACCGATACAATCCCGCGATGCGGTTCGTGCGCTCCGTCGTCGACTCGGGGCGCCTCGGCCGGCTTGTGACAGCCGGCGTCCGAGTCCACTGGTGCCGATATCAGGACTACTACAACGATCCCTGGCACGGGCGCTGGGCGATGGACGGCGGCGTCCTCGCGCAACAGGCGATCCACCATCTCGATGCGCTACAGTGGCTCGGTGGCCCCATCGAATCGGTCTGTGCCACCGGAGCGGCCGTCCTGAACAAGCTGGAAGCCGAGGATACCGCGGTTGCCATCGTCCGCTTCGAATCGGGTGCTCTCGGTACGATCGAGGCGACGACCTCGGCCCGCGACCTCGACTTTGAGGCGTCCCTGCATCTTGTCGGAGAGAAGGCCCTTGCCAAGATCGGCGGGGGGGCTCTCAACCTTGTTGAGTTGTGGCGTCCGGTCGAGCCGATCGCGGAGGATGAAGGGGTCGTTGAGGCCCACAGCCAAAAGATCCCATCCAGCTATGGTCTCGGCCATGGCCCTCTGATCAGCGAAGTGCTCGATGCGCTCGAGGCCGGAACGGCACCTCCGATCGGTGTCGATCAGGCGCTGCCGTCACTCCGTCTCGTGCATGCCCTCTACGAGAGCATGGAGACGGGCGGCTGGGTGTCGCTTAAGACGGGCAAGGGATCTGCGAAGCTCGGTGTCGGAGCCTGACGGCGGCGTCGGAATGAACAGTCGGATTTCCGAGGACTTCCTGGCGCCCGAGGCATTTGTCGGACGGGCGGCCCGGGCTCGTCAGACCGGAGACGTCCGCGGCGCCGAACGCCAATGCAAGGCGATTGCGGCCATCTGGCCGGAACGGCCTCTCGGCTATGTGAATCTCCTCGGGATGTCCATGTCCCGACCGGCGGGGCACGGTTGCGACGACACAGGTCGGCTTCTGGGCCGGACGCGGACCCTGGCCGGTACCGATGAGCGCGTGCTGCGCAACATCGCCATCGTTGCCACCCATGCCGGTCTCGACGCCGTTGCCGAAGAGCTTCGGCGTCGGGCGCTTGTCGCCATTCCGGACGATATGCGGCTTTGGCGCGTGCAAGCTGACGGTCAGCCGGTTTGGCCGGTCCAGAGGGCCGCGGTTCTTCTCAACCCGGAAGACATCGACCTCCTCAGGGCTTGCGTGCGTCAGCGGGCCGGACAGCAGGAATGGGCGGAGGTGCTCAGCCTGCTACGCCTAGCACGCGTCTCCGATCCTGCGGATGTGATCGATCTGGAAGAGATCCGGAATCATGCCCTTGTCGCGCTCGGCCGGCACGACGACGTGCTGACCACGATGAGAGAACAGTGCGCGCTCCAGCCGAACGACCTGCCGGCCTGGGTGCGCATCGGTGTTCTGCTCAGAACTCTCGGCCGAATTGAAGAGGGCCGCTCGGCGCTGCTCCGCTCCGTGGTACTGGATCCGTCCGACCTTCGCGGCTATGCGTCGCTCGGCAGGCTGGAACTGGAGGCCAGGAAACCCGAGGATGCTCATCGCGTGCTGGAGCAGGCTCGGATTGCGAGTTCAGGCGGGCATGAGCCGACGGTCGACCGCAATCGGGCGGCGGCCCTGGTTTTCCTGCGGCGCGGCGACGAGGCGCGCCAGATTCTCCGCCGGTTCCTGGTGCTCGACCCGGGCGAATTCCAGACGGTTCTCAATCTGGCGTCGGCCGAGCAATACGCGCTGGATCTGCCGGCGGCTGAAACCTGGATACACCGCGCGGCGCTGCTGGCCCCGGATTCAGTGGAGGTCGCTTACAATGCCGGTCTCATCGCCCGCTATGTCGGGGATCCTCGGCGGGCGGCGGCGCGCTTGCAGGCGGCCCTCGATCTGCAGCCGGATCATTCGATGGCGCGCTTTACGCTTGCCACAGTGACGCTGCAGGACGGCGATCGCCGTCTCGGCGCGCGGCTATACAGGGACCGGTTCAAGGCGGACGGTTTCTCGACCTACCGCCAGCTCCATCCGGCGCCGACGCTCCCGATCCCGGTATGGGATCTGTCACCCGCCCCCGGGGCCAGCCTCTTCGTCTGGGGCGAGCAGGGGATTGGCGATGAGGTCTGGTTCGCCCAGTATCTCGACGCCGTCCGCGACCGGGTTGGATCCGTCACCCTTGAAGTGGCGGGCAAGCTGGTGCCGCTGATGCGCCGATCGTTTCCCTGGGCCACAGTCCTGCCGCGCGGGACGGCTGAGACGGATGCCGCGGCACTCAGTGCGGATCTACAGCTTCCGCTCGGCCATTTGGTGGCGTTGAGCGAGGAGGTTCCGTCCCGGCCCGGTTATCTGAAGCCCAAGCCGGAGCTGACGGCGGCTCTCCGTCGGGCCTACGAGAAGCGGTTTCCGGGTCGGCACCTGGTCGGCATCTCCTGGCGGAGCGTCAAGTCGGGAGCGACGATGCGATCCTTCGAGGCTCCTCTGACCGATTGGGGTCCGATCTTCGCGCTACCGGATACCCAGATCGTTTCGCTGCAGTACAGGCCCGAGGAGGCGGATTTCCAGACGGTGTCCGATACTTTCGGACAAAGGCTGTTCGCCGATCCGAACATCAACACCTTCGACGACATCGGCGCGTTGGCGGCCCAGATACAGGCGCTTGACGCCGTGGTGTCGGTCGCCAATTCGACGGTTGCCCTCGCTCACGGGGTCGGGCGGAGAGGGTATGTCCCCCTCCGCGCGCTACAGGACGATTTCCGATACCCGCGCCTGTCTGACCGGTCGTACTGGTTGCCGGATATGCGCTTCGCCTGGGCCCCGCCACCCGACCGCTGGCAGGATGCCCTGGGCGAATTGGCCACGCAGATTCTCAGTGATCGCCACTCCGCCTGAAAGTGATCTCGCCTGGTTCGGTCGGGGCTCGGTTCAGCCGACGCCGTCAGGCACCACGCCTTCGTCGACCATGGTCTTGGTCAGAAGGTTCGGTGCCGACTGGTCGGCCCCGTAGACCGGGACCGGATGGTCCAGATCGCCGTCCCTGAGCTGTTCGGCCATCTTCATCGCCTGCCAGATAATGTCGTCGATGTCGATGTACTTGTAGCTGCCGGCCCGGCCCATCGAGACAACGCCCTTCGGCAGATCGTCAAAATAGCGATAGGCGTTCTGGATGTGCTTCTTGATCGGGAGCGGATAGAGCTTGTTCTTGTGGCTCGGGATCTCGATGCCCAGCAGCGTGGATGGCGCCTTGTGCTGGGTGAACTTCTTGTACTCGACGATCCGCGTGTAGGGTTCATCGCCGGCGTAGTAGGTGAAGTAGGTCTTGTCCGGAAACGCGTGTTCCACGGGCAGGATGATGGTCATGAACTCGCGCCCGACATAGGGCAGCTCGCCATAGGCGTAGTTCAACAGCATGTCCGGCGAGACCGTGTTGATGATGACGTCGTAGCTGTGCCATTCGCCGGCGATCTGCACCCGCTTGTTGGCGATGTCGAACGCCTCGATCTCGGTGCCCAGCTTGACGTTTACGTTCGCCGTGGCGACGTCGAAATAGTGGTCGTAGCCGTCGGCTGCCAAGGGGTAGGCGCTGATCGCCGTGTCCCAGCCCTCGCGCGGGCCTTCCTTGATCGCCACACCCTTCGGCGACCAGCCGAAATCGTCAAGCATGGCATTGCTTTCGACCTGCCACATCTTTCGGGAATACTTGTCGACCATCTTGCCGTAGAGCGTCTTGCCGATCGACGCGATCCAGTACTCCTCGAAATTCTTTGCCTGGTTCCAACCCCTTATCTCTTGTGCGTGGGCAATTTCCTTCTCGATATCCTCGCGCTCCGGCATCCGCGGAATGTCGTCCCGGTGGATCGGGAAGGTGTAGTAGTTCCGGTCGGCCTCGACGTAGGTGATGAACTCGTGGTCGAGCTTGCGCATCGGCACGATGGCGTTGAGATAGTCGAACAACTCCGGCATCGGCGTCAGGAAGTGGCGCGGGCCGAAGGTGAAGGGATGACCGCCGCGCCAGTGGGTCTTCACCCCGCCGCCGAGGAACGGCGCGCGCTCGACCAGGTCGATCTCCCATCCCCCGCCGATCAGGGACATCTGGTGGGCGGCGGCGCATCCGGCAAAACCGCCGCCGATGATCAGGGCCTTCTTCATGGTGACTCTCCGGCGTTCGGGGAAAAGGGGGAAGCTGTATCCGCTATGTTAGGCTTTGGGTGGCTGTGCGCCGCCGGCCGACGGTGCTTGCCCGGTGTGCGCTTGGCCGGCCAGATAGCGGTCGCGCTCCTCGATCCAGAGCGTGCCGTAGTCGACGTCCTGCCAATTCTCGAACCAAGGTCCGCCGCGGGTATAGTGCACCACGTTCGGGGTCCCCTCGACGGGCTTCGGCATGCTGCCTTCCAGCCAGTTCCATGTCGGCGGAATCTCCCCGACCAGGCTGTCGTCGGCCCATTGCAGACGATGCAGGTAGGCCCCCGATTCGGTGTTCACCACCTCGGGGGTGAGGCGGCGCGCGGCCGCGTGGCCGCAGTTGATGAGCATCAGACTCGACCAGTTCTTGCGCGGGTAGCTCGTCTGCACGGCGCCATCCATTTTCGTACCCTCGACCGGGCGGTGGTCGTGGTGAACGCACATCACCGCTTTGGAAGGGTCCGCGATATCAACAAGTTGAGCGATATCGGAGAGCCATAGGAAATCGCAGTCGCAGAACAGAGCCCATCCTTGATAGCCGGCGAGGTAGGGTGTAAGAAACCGCGTGTATGTGAATTCAGTCGACGCCAGCGGATCGCGTTCCCGCCAATAGAGGCCTTGAGACCGCAGCTTTTCCTGAACGATCGATTCAATATGGAGATCGATCGAGGCATGGCGCAGCATGGAGCTTCTGCAGACTTGGTAGGCAATGTCCTCGCGCGTGTCGTACCCGACGAAGACCCTGAATGGCGTGGCGCGCTGGTCTTGCATTGACATTGATGTCACATAAGAAGTCTTAGGGGTGCCTCGCTTTAGCGGATCGTCAGCGGACGGTCAAACGCTGTCGAGGGACGTCATCTGCGGGCTCACGGGGCCTGAACGATGGATGCGAAGATGAGCGGTATGCAGAATCATGTGGCCAGCAAAGACGCCCTGAGCGAAGCCTTCAAGGCCTGTCGCGGAGCGTTCGTCGCCATCTTCCTGTTCAGTTTCGTGGTGAATTCCATGATCCTGACTCTGCCGATCTATATGTTCTCCGTGTTCGACAAGGTCCTGAGCAGCTACAGCATGGCGACACTGGGCATGCTGTTCTTCATGGCCTTCGTCGCCTTCGGCGTGCAGGCCGGTGTCGACATCGCCCGCAGCTTCACCCTGATCGAGGTCGGTAACTTCCTTGATCGAAAGCTGGCGGCGCGCCTGCTGGACCTTTCGATCGCCCGGTCGATGCAGCGCGGCGTCGCGCGCTCTGCACAGGTGCTGCAGAGCTTCGACACGGTGAAGACCTTCCTGACCAGCCAATCTATCTTCAATGTTCTCGACATCCCGTGGATTCCGCTGTTCTGCGGCGTTCTCTTCCTGCTGAACTTCTGGGTCGGCGTGGTGGCGGTGGTGGGGGCCGTGTTCCTTTTCGCGCTCGCCCTGATCAACGACCGTTGGTCGCGCGAACCGATCATGATGGCGGAGACAGCGCTCCGGCCGGCGAACAAGCTGGCCCTTGTCGCCGCCCGAAACGCGGAAGTCGTGCAGTCGATGGGGATGACGCCGACCATCGTGCGGCGGTGGCATCGCGACAGTGAGGACGGCCGGGAGCATCTGGGCGTCGCATCGCGCCGGGCGGCAATCGTTACGGCGGTGACTAAATGGGGCAGGATGGTGGTGCAGATCGGCATCATGACCGTCGCCGTCATCCAGATGATCCAGCCCGGCAGTACCATGTCACCGGGCGTCATCATGGGGTCGGTGATTTTGGTCGGTCGCGCGCTGATGCCGCTCGAGTCGCTCATCGGATCCTACCGCACCCTGCTTATTGCTCGCAGTGCCTACCGCAAGGTGGAGGAGGCGTTGGAGGAGGCGGAGGACAGGCCTCGGCTCACCGTCGTGCCGCCACGACCGCAAGGGCATCTCACAGTCGAAGGAGTCACCTACGACCTTGAGAGCCTCAACCGCCCGATCCTGTCCAACGTCTCCTTCGAGATGAACCCGGGCGAGATTGTCGGCGTTATCGGTCCTTCCGGAGCCGGCAAGACCACTCTGGCCTCGGTCATGGTCGGGCTCCTGCAGCCAACGGCCGGGGCTGTACGGCTCGACGGGACCGACGTCTATTCCTGGCCGGCGGAAGATCTCGGGCGATACTTCGGCTATCTGCCCCAGACCGTCGAACTCTTCGAAGGAACGGTTCGGGACAACATCAGCAGGCTCGAGGAGGAGCCGAACGCCGAAGCGATTATCCGCGCGGCCAAGCTGGCCGGACTGCATGAGATCATCCAGCGTCTGCCGAAGGAGTACGATACGCAGGTCGGCGATGCCGGAACGCTGATGTCGGGCGGTCAGCGTCAGCGCATCGCGCTCGCTCGTGCGCTTTATCGCGATCCACTTATCCTGATTCTCGATGAGCCCAACTCGAACCTCGACAGCGAGGGCGAGGAGGCGTTGAAGAATACCCTGCATGCGATGAAGGAACAGGGAACCAGCGTGTTCCTCATCGCTCACCGCATCAACGTCCTGCAGCATGTGGACAAGGTCCTGGTCCTGCGCGACGGCGTGGTTCAGAAATTCGCGCCTCGGGATGCGGTGATCGCGCCGGTTCCCACGAAGCCCCAGCCGCAGGTTGCCGCCCGTGAGCAGGAACCGAAGATCGCCGGGAGAACCTGATGAGCATCGTTGAGCAGGGCGGGCTGCGGTCGAGCAGCAACCCGGGAATGATCGCTCTCGATCCGTATGAGTCGATCTCCGCTGCTGCGGTGCCGAAATGGCGTCAGGGCATGACGATCGGCTACACAATCATGTTCCTGTTCTTCGGTGTGTTCGGCGCGTTCGCGGCCTTCGCGCCGCTGCAGAGTTCCGTGATGGCGCCGGGGACGCTCCGGGTCGACCGTGAGCCGCGGATCATCCAGCACGCCAATGGCGGTGTCGTCGAAGAGGTCCTCGTTCGCGAAGGCCAGCATGTGAACAAGGGTGACACCCTGATCGTCCTCGACCCGACAAGAGGCAAGGCGGAACGGGAGATCCTACGCAAGCGCTATTATGGAGGGCTGATCACCAAGGCGCGCCTGGAGGCGGAGCGCGAAGGTGAGGACAGCTTTAGGCTGCCGCCCGAAATACTCGACCGCGCCGATGATCCGGCCATCCGCGAAATGATTGAATCCGAGCAGCAGCTGTTGGACTCGCGCATGGCGGCCCGCCAGGGCGAGGTCTCCCTGATCCATGAAGTGATGGAGCAGACACGGACGGCGATCGATGCGAATCAAGAACGCCTTGCAGCCCTGGATGACGAGATCCGTCTGATTGAGGAAGAGCTGGTCAACGTGCGCGAGCTCTATCAGAAGGGTCTGGAGCGGCTTTCCCGGGTTCGAGCGCTGGAGCGCACGAAGGCAAGCCTGCGCGGATCAAGGAGCGGGCTCGTCGGAGACATCGCCGGCATGCGGCAGCGCCTGAGCGAATACGACATGCGGATTCTGCAGTCGGAGCGCCAGCTGGAGGCGCAGCTCAGCGGCCAGCTCGACGTGGTGAACCGCCAGATCCGGGAGGCCGCTCAGCAGCTTCCCGTTACCGAGCAGATGTTTGACCGGCTTGAACTCCGTGCCCCGGAGAGCGGCCGGGTCGTGCGACTCACGGTGAACACCGCAGGGGCAGTGATCGGTGCCGGACAGGTTCTTATGGAGATCGTTCCGGACGATGAGGAGTTGGTCGTCGTGGCCAGGGTGAAACCGCGCGAAATCGATTCCGTCACCCAGAGCATGGATGACCTGAAGGTTACAGTGCGCCTAACCGCCTTCAGCCAGCGCTTCACCCATCCGGTCGAAGGCGAATTGATCCAGGTCTCGCCAGACGTGATCGAGAGCGCGAGCGGGACGTCCTATTACCGCGTGGATATCCGCCTGGATCCTTCGTCACTGGATCATATTCTCGGAGATCAGCAGCTCGTCTCGGGCATGCCGGCGATGGCGCTTCTCGGTGTCGGCGAGAAGACGCTGCTGACGTATCTTCTGGAGCCGCTTATTCGCAGCTTTACAACAGCGCTAAGAGAGCCCTGATAGCCTTATGCCCAGCTCCGATACCGGAAACGGCGCCGGACTGGCGCGCGGTTCGCGGCGAATCCTCTACCTGTCGAAACACTTCGGCTACCCATTGGGCGGCGTCCGGATCGCCCATCACCATGTGGCGATGCTGAACCGAAATGGATTCGACGCGCGCATCGTTCTGATCGATGCCAACCGCGATACATTCTTTCAGGAGGATATTCCGTACGAGGTCCTCGGGCCCCAATACCGAGTCCAGGCCGGCGACATCTACGTCATTCCGGAACCTTGGGGCGACTTGATGAGGAAGCTGCTGCGCTTCGACGTGCGCCGCCTCATGTTCTGTCAGAACCATTTCTATCTCTATCATGGCCTGGGCCCCGGGAACGGATTTGAGGACCGTGGACTGCATGGCGTGTTCAGCTGCAGTGAGGTGATTTCGGACTACATCCGGCGCACGTTCGGGATCGAAGAGGTGCCGATCATCCACAACGGCATCGACCATGAGCGTTTTAAACCGCTGCCCAAACGACGGCAGATTGCCGTCATGCCGCGAAAGATGCGTGTCGAAGCCAATTTCATCATCGAGACCTTCCAGCGAACGCATCCGCGCTTTGCCGACGTCCCGGTGGTGGTGATTGACGGCATGACCGAGTCCGAGACGGCGCAGATACTCGGTGAGAGCGCGGTGTTCCTCGCCATGAGCCGGATAGAAGGGTTCGGCCTGCCGCCGATCGAAGCGATGGCCTGCGGCTGTATCCTCGTTGGCTTCACGGGCGACGGAGGCCGCTCGTATGCGACACCAGACAACGGGCTCTGGTGTACGCCGGAGGACTGGTTCGGTGCGGCCGACGCGTTGGCAACGGCGATGGAGGCGTTCGACACCGACGGCGGCGCGGAGTTGGTACGCCACGGCCGCGAGACCGCCGGACAGTATACGCTGCAGCGGATGGAGGCTGACGTGGTGGCCTATTGGGACCGCGAGATCACCCGTTAGACCGATGGCCAAGCCCCCGGACCAGTCCCCGCCTGCCGCAAAGGTGCCGAAATACGTCGACTACGATCGCGGTCTACGCCTGATCCCGGAACTGCTCAGTGCCGGCCGGCTCGACGATGCGAAGAGATGGGCGAAGCGCGTCGTGCAGGCCCAGCCGATGGATCCACGAGCCTGGAATCAGCTCGCTCTGGTGGAGGCCCGGCAAAGCCGTTTTGCTGGCGCGGCGACCGTGTCCAAGATCGCGTCGATCATCGAACCCGGTGCCGCCGATTTGATGGTGAATCGGGGGAATGTGACCCGCATGCTCGGCCGACAGGAGGACGCGCTGCGCCTCTTCCGCCGGGCGCAGACCATCCGGCCGGACGATCCGGAGATCGACGTGGCGGTCGCGCTGCAGCTTCTGACCCTTGGCGACTATGAGACCGGGCTGGAACTCTACGAGCGCAGGTGGTCGCGCAGAACGTCGCTGGAAGGATTGGCCGCCCACGGTGTTCCCGCCTGGGATGGCGATGTGGATTCGGTGAAGCGGATCGTCTGTGTGAGTGAACAGGGGGCGGGAGACGCGATCCAGTTCGTTCGATACGCCGAGACTTTGAACGCGGCCGGCGTCGATGTGCTGGTCTATTGCGACGAACCCCTGCTCCGGCTACTCGGCTCGGCCAAGGGTGTCGCCCGTGCGACGAAGCGCTTTCGGCCAGGCTCGGTGGACGCGGCCGAGATGATCATGAGCCTGCCGTACCGTTTGGGCATGCCCGGGAACGATGGACAGGGACCTGGCCGCTATATCGAGCCCCCGGCCCATCCCTATCGGATACCCCGCCACGACGGGCGGCCGAGGGTCGGCGTCTGCTGGGCCGGCAACCCCAATCACCGTCGCGATCTCCAACGCAGTTGCCCGTTTGCCGACATGTCGGCGCTGTTCGAGGTCGGCGGCATCGATTTCTATTCGCTGCAGGTGGGGCCGGGGGCCGAGGCGGCCCATGGCGATCCGCGTATCGTCGCGCTTGACGACAAGATATCGGATTTCGCCGACACGGCGGGACTGATCGACCAGCTTGACCTGGTGATCACGATCGACAGTGCCGTCGCTCATATGGCGGGCGCACTGAATCGGCCGTGCTGGGTCCTGCTGCACTGGATGGCGGACTGGCGGTGGGGACAGACCGGTTCCACGACTGTCTGGTATCCGAGCGTCAGACTGGAGCGCCGTGCCATGGCGGAGGACTGGTCATCCTTCATGCCGAGCGTCGCCGCCCGGCTGGCAACATGGCGGGACGGCTGGTCCGAGGGCGCCTCCGGCTGAGGCCGGGAAATCGATTGCACGGTTTGCATCGGTGCAGGCGAGGCTGTAAGCAACCTGCGGATCATCAGAGAAGGCGGAGCGCGCGACGTGCGATTTCTTGTTCATCCACCAGAACATGCCGGCGCAGTACGCGCATCTCATCCAGCACTTCGCCAAGGATCCGAAGAACGAGGTCGTCTTCGTCACCCGGCGGCCGAAGCTCGAGATTCCCGGGGTCCGCAAGGTCCGCTACGACCTGCAACGCGAGCCGCGCCTCGATAGCCACCGCTACGTCCGCAATCTCGATGAACAACTCCTCTACGGCCAAGCCGTGGTGCGAAGCTGTCTGGGGCTCAAGGAGTTGGGTTGGACGCCGGACATCATCTGCGTCCATTCCGGTTGGGGCGAGGGCCTGTTCCTCAAGGACGTCTATCCGGATGTCCCGGTGCTGAACTTCGCCGAATACTACTATCACGGAACCGGCGCCGATGTGGGCTTCGGCGGTGAGGAGGTGGACATCGACCGACTCTGCCGAACCCGCATGCGCAACGTGCACCTTCTGATGTCAATGGAATCCGCCGACTGGAACGTGACGCCCACACGCTTCCAATGGGAGCAGATTCCGACCGCCTATAAAGCCCGGACGTCGATCATCCATGACGGGGTGCGCACCAATGTCTGCGTGCCGAACCCGAACGTGCGCGTGCCGCTTCCGGACGGCAGTGTTGTTACGCGCGATGACGAGGTGGTGACCTATCTCGCACGCAATCTCGAGCGCTATCGCGGTTTCGACATTTTCATGAAAGCGCTGCCGCTGATCCAGAAGGCGCGGCCGAACGCTCAGATCATCGTCGTGGGTGGCGATGACACCAGTTACGGAAGCAAGCCTTCGGACTATCCCAACTGGCGTGAGAAAATGCAGGCGGAGATCAGGTTCGATCCGGACCGCGTGCACTTCATGGGACGGGTTCCGTACTCGCACTATCTGCAGATCCTCCAGGTCAGCAGGGTGCACACATACCTGACCTTTCCGTTCGTGTTGTCCTGGTCGCTGCTCGAGTCCATGTCGGTCGGCTGCACCATCGTCGCGTCGGACACGCCGCCATTGGCGGAAGCGATCTTTGACGACGAGACCGGGGCTCTGGTCGACTTTTTCGATCATGAGGCGCTCTGCACCAAGATCTGTGATCTGCTGGACGATCCCGACCGGCGCGCCCGGCTCGGTGCCGCCGCCCGGGAGTTCGCGATCAAGACCTACGACCTGGACACCGTCTGCCTGCCGCAGCATCTCGAGCTGATCGAGCGGGTCCGGACCGGCAGTCTTCCACGCTTCTTCTCCACGGCCGAGGAGGATGGGTTCCCGGGCGCCCCGCCGGCGGCGCCGCAGCCGGGTGCGCGTCCGATCCAGAGATGAGTGCCGATCTGGCCGCGCTGGAAGACCGGGCGCGGGCGGCGATCGCGGCCGGCGACTGGCACGCTGCCGCCGTCGCCTTCGACACCGTCGCCCGGCTTCGGCCCGACGAGAGCCGCGCCTGGGGCAACCTCGCCCGGGCCCGGATAAGACAAGGCGAAGACGGCGCCCCCGCCTTACGCCGAGCACTGCTCCTCAGGCCCCAGACGGCGGCGCTGGTGGAACTCGCTTGCGGCGCGTCACCGGACCTTGAGGATCCACGCTGGTCCTGGCTCGCCTGTATCGACCCCAACAGACCGCTCGCCGTGAAGGTCATGGGCGCTCGGCTGCAGAAGCGGGGGCGGGCCGACGTGGCCCGGGAGCTGTTCGCGCGGGCCTCGGCTCTGGATCCGGGCGATGTCGATGCCACGGTCAATCTCGCCCTTAGCGAGATCGAGCTCGGCCACCGGACCGAGGCCGAGCGCAATCTGGACAGCGCGATCGCCCGCGACCCCAACGAACCCCGCGCCCGCTATGCACGGGGCTGGATGCGGCTCGCCCGGCGCGACTGGGAAGGCTACGCCGACTACGATATGCGCTGGCAGATCCCCGACCATGACGCCCGCTCCCATCAGATCGCGGCGCCGCTCTGGCGGGGCGAACCGCTCGCCGGCGGCCACCTGGCCCTGACGGCGCAGTTCGGGGTGGGCGACGAGATCCTGTTCGCGGGCCTTGTGCGGGCGGCGGCCGAGCGGTTTGGCGGCCCGGTGGTCCTCGAGGCCGACCCCCGCCTGGTCCCCCTGTTCGCGCGCTCCTTCCCCCACGTCACGGTGGTCGACCGCACCGAGCCGCCGTCGCCGATCCTCGTCCATGGGGCTGTCGCCCAGAGCGCGCTACCGCGCCTGCCCGTCCTGGTCGGCCCCGGCACCGAAGGCTTCGTCACACCGGCGCCCTATCTGGTGCCCGATCCCGAGCGGGCCGCCTACTGGCGCGACCGGCTCGCGGGTCTCGGCCCCGGTCCCTATACCGGTCTGTGCTGGCGCAGCGGCAACCGGCGGACTGGGGGACGGAAGTCGATCCCGCTGGAGGTTCTGGCCCCGGTGTTGCGGGCGCTCGGCGGCACGACGGTCAGCCTCCAGTATGATCCGGATCCGGAGGAGATCGCCGAGATCGCGGCAGCCGGCCATCCGGTGCCGCTGGACAATCCGGCTGAGGACATCCGTGATGGGCTCGACGACCTCGCCGCCCAGATTGCCGCCTTCGACCGGGTCGTCACCATTTCCAGCGTCGCGGCCCATCTGGCCGGTGCGCTCGGCGTGCCGGGGCTGGTGCTGATGCAGCGTGATCCGCTGTGGTTCTGGTTTGCCGAGGGCGAAACCGTGCCATGGTATCCGTCGCTGACGCTGCTTCGGCAAACCGGTGCCGATTGGGCAAACGTGGTCGACGAGGCCGCCATCCGTGCAAAAGGGCTCCGCACGAACTGAGCCCTTGGCCGCGGGTTCCGGACGCGTTAGACCCCGGTGCTGACGCAGCGGTTGACTATCGCGTCAGACGTTCAAGGAGACAGGCGATGACCCTGATCGAGAGCTTCACCGACGAGCGGGAGACCGCGCTCTCCCGCGAATTCCTGGACCAGGGCTATGTGGTGGTCGATGTCGACGATCGGCCCCGGCTCGACGCATTCCGCCACGAGATCGTCAAGATCGCCTGCGGCCACATCGGCTGCGAGCTTCCGGACGATGACGGCGTCTTCCTGAACACCGTGCACGAACGGGTCAAGGTCGAGGACGTGAACGCCCTCCGCCTGCATGTCTTCCAGCAGCTCAACAACAATGCCTGGGCGCGTCCGACCTACCTCTCTTTGGCCCGGTCCGCGGTCGATGCAATCGTCGGCAACGAACTGGCGATGCAGAACAAGGTCAACCTGTCGATCCAGATGCCGAACGACCCGACCTCGGTGCTGCCGATCCACGCCGATCCCTGGTCGGCGGAGACCCCGTTCGAGGTCGTGCAATGGATGCCGATCGTCGACGTCTACGACAGCAAGGCGATGTTCATCCTGCCGCCCGAGGTGAACCGCACCGTGCGCGGCAAGATGAGCAACCTGCCCAATGGCGGCCGCGACTTCGACCTGTTCGAGGAGTTCAAGGACGACCTGCACTGGATCGAGGTGCCCTACGGCAAGGTCCTGGTGTTCTCGCCGCTGCTGCTGCACGGCAACATCATGAACGTGACGCCGGAGACCCGGTGGTCGTTCAACTGCCGCCTGACGGGCCTGTTCACGCCCTATACCAGCGAGGAGAAGTGCCTCGGCCGGTTCTACACTCCGATCACGCCGAAGGTGCTGAGCCGGGTCGGCATGAACTACAAGGAGCCGGAGGGCTTCGATGGCTAACCGAGAAGGCCTGCAGGGCTACGTCACCCATCAGCCGTTCAAGGGGCTGCGCATTCCGGCGACGTCGCAGAACCTGATCATGCGCGACTACGTGCGCGGCAAAGGCAAGGTGTTCCGCCTGTCGCGC
This sequence comes from Thalassobaculum sp., assembly GCA_048983575.1. Taxonomy (GTDB): domain Bacteria; phylum Pseudomonadota; class Alphaproteobacteria; order Thalassobaculales; family Thalassobaculaceae; genus Thalassobaculum. The sequence continues at coordinate 1,240,503 of JBLZTD010000001.1, forward strand.
GGCGAGTATTTCTTCGACGGCTGCTACGTTCAGCTCTACGCGATGCTGCGCGATCTCGACCAGATCGAGGGCATCGTCATGTGCAGTCTGTTCATGCTCCCGGAGCGGGTCGACAAGCGGCGCGAGATTTTCGACCAGCTCCTCGCAGCCGGCGGCTCGATGCACTTCATCTACGAGACGCTGGTGGTCGAGGACGAGGCCGGCGTGCAGCAGGCCGAGGAGCTGCTGCTGCTGAACGCGGCCCTGGAGAAATCGCCGCGCATGATCGACCCGGCACTGCTGCCGCAGATCGAGGGCGTGGACAGCTTCACCTGATCGCCGCGCGCCACGGGCGTGTCGGCCGCCGAATCCTTGCCGCATCCGGCCTCATCGGCTATACCGCGCCGAATCCCGGGCGGCGTTGATGCCGTCGGCGATGAGGCGCCCAACCAGCGCGACTTTCAGCCAAGGCCAGGCAGGACCGACCCATGACCGATCAGACCATCAAGCGCGTTCTCGTCACCGGCGGCGCCGGCTATGTCGGCTCCATGCTGACGCCGAAGCTGCTGGACGCCGGCTACGAGGTCGTCGTTTTCGACATCCAGTATTTCGGCGACGATAACCTGCCGCTGGCCAATCCGAAGCTGACCTCGGTCAAGGGCGACCTGCGCGACACCGATGCCTTCGCCAAGGCGGTTGCCGGCTGCGACGCGGTCATCCATCTCGCTTGCATATCCAACGACCCGTCCTTCGTGCTCGACCCCAACCTGTCGAAGTCGATCAACTACGACTGCTTCGAGCCCATGGTGGTCGCCGCCAAGAAGGCCGGCGTGAAGCGATTCGTCTATGCCTCGACCTCCTCGGTCTATGGCGTGTCCGACGCGCCGGACGTCACCGAGGACCATCCGCTGGTCCCGCTGACCGACTACAACAAGTTCAAGGGCATGTGCGAACCGCTGCTGTGGAAGCACAACGACGACGATTTCGTCGCCGTTACCATCCGCCCGGCCACGGTCTGCGGCTACGCGCCTCGCATGCGTCTCGACCTGTCGGTCAACATCCTGACCAACCACGCCGTCAACAACGGCAAGATCACCGTCTTCGGCGGCAGCCAGCTGCGCCCGAACATCCATGTGGAGGACGTCAGCCGTCTCTATGTCGAACTGCTGAGCTACGACGCCGACAAGATCAACGGCCAGACCTTCAACGCCGGCTACCAGAACATGGCGATCTCCGAGATCGCCAATGTGGTGAAGAAAGTGGTCGAGGAAGAGATGCCGGAGAAGGCGCCGATCGACATCGTGACCACGCCGACCGACGACATCCGCTCATATCACGTCAACTCGGATAAGATCCGCAAGACCCTGGGCTTCGAGCCGCAGCTCACGGTCGAGGACGCGGTGCGCGGTCTGGTCAAGGCGTTCCGCGACGGTAAGCTGCCGAACTCGATGACCGACGACCGGTATTTCAACGTCAAGACCATGCAGAAGCTGACCGCGGCGTAACCACGCCCCCGCGGCTTCCGCGTGCAGGAGAGTTCGACGATGTCCCACGCCGAGACCTATCTCGCCCAGGCGGCGGAAATCTGCCGCAGCCTCGATCCCGCCGAGATGGAGGCGATGGTCGCGGCCCTCGTCGATCTGCGGGCGCGGGGCGGGCGGCTGTTCATCCTCGGCGTCGGCGGCTCCGCGGCGAATTGCGGCCACGCGGTGAACGACTTCCGCAAGCTCTGCGCCATCGAGGCCTACGCGCCGACCGACAACGTCGCCGAACTGACCGCCCGGACCAACGACGAGGGCTGGGAGAGCGTCTTCGCCGGCTGGCTCGAGGTGTCCAAGGCCGGCGCCAACGACGCGGTTCTGGTGTTCTCGGTCGGCGGCGGCTCCCGCGAGCGCAATGTCAGCCCGAACCTGGTCCTGGCGCTCGAATATGCCAAACAGCACGGCCTGAAGATCCTCGGCGTGGTCGGGCGCGATGGCGGCTACACCAAACAGGTCGGCGACCATGTCATGGTCGTTCCGGTGGTCGACGCCAATCACATCACGCCGCATTCCGAGGCGTTCCAGGCCGTCATCTGGCACGGACTGGTCTGTCATCCGGATTTGATGGCCAAGGCCAACAAATGGGAGGGGCTGGCCCGCGCCTGACGGCGCGGCGCGTCGGAACCGCGGGGAAGTGGGCGTGACCACGAAGCGCAAGGCCGTGTTCCTCGACCGTGACGGCGTCCTGGTGCGGACCGATGTGCGCGACGGCAAACCCTATGCCGCCCTGAGCCTGCGCGACTTTCATGTCCTGCCCGAGGCACCGGATGCGATCCGCGCTCTGAAGGCGGCCGGATTCGTCACCGTGCTGACGACGAATCAGCCGGAATTGGCCCGCGGCAACGTCGATTCGGCCACGATGGAAGCGATGCACGCCAAACTCGGCGCCGAACTCCCGCTCGATGATGTACGGATATGCCCCCACGACTCGGTAGAAGGCTGCGGCTGCCGCAAGCCGGCGCCCGGGATGCTTCTCGACGCCGCGCGCGATCTCGACCTGGACCTCGCGGCGAGTTACATGATCGGGGACCGCTGGCGCGACGTCGGCGCCGGGCGGGCGGCGGGCTGCACGACCATTCTGATCGAGCGGGGCTATGCCGAGCCGGAGCGTGAGATCCCGGATTTCACGGTAGCCGACGTGGCGGAGGCGGCCCGTCTTATACTGGCGCGCGAAAGCGCCTGACGATCGGCCCGGTGCGTCCGGGCGCCACACATGACCGGCGCGGCGGCGTGCCGGATCCGCTGGAGGACAGCATGAGCGTGAGTTCAGTCGACGACCTCAAGATCAAGATCTTCGCCGACGGCGCCGATCTCGAGGGCATGAAGGCGATGGCGGCCAAGTCCTACATCCAGGGGCTGACCACCAACCCGACGCTGATGCGCAAGGCCGGCGTGACCGACTATGCCGGCTTCGCGAAGCAGGTGCTCGCGGCGATCACCGACAAGCCGGTGTCCTTCGAGGTCTTCGCCGATGACGCGCCCTCGATGATCGCCCAGGCCCGGGTGATCGGCGGCTGGGGGCCGAACGTCAACGTCAAGATTCCGGTGACCAACACCAAGGGCGCGTTCATGGGCGATCCGATCTCGACGCTCTCCAAGGATGGCGTGGTGCTGAACATCACCGCGATCATGACACCGGCCCAGGTCAAGGCGATCGCCGACGCGCTCGACCCCGCGACGCCGGCGATCATTTCGGTCTTCGCCGGCCGGATCGCCGATACCGGCCGCGATCCGATCCCGGTGATGACCGAGTGCCTCGAGATCCTCAAGGACCGTCCGAAGGCGGAACTGCTTTGGGCCAGCCCGCGGGAGCTGTTGAACATCGTCCAGGCCGACGAGATGGGCTGCCACATCATCACCGTCACCAACGATCTGCTGGCGAAGCTCGGCGGGCTCGGGAAGGATCTCGACCAGTTCAGCCTTGAGACGGTGAAGATGTTCGAGGGCGATGCCTCCGCCGCCGGCTTCACCATCGCGACCTGAACGACGGAAGGGCGCCATGGCCGACAAACCCTATGCCATCGTCACCGGTGGGGCCGGCTTCATCGGCTCCCACATGGTCGACCTCATGCTGGAGCGCGGCTACCGGGTGCGGGCCATCGACAACCTGACCGGCGGGCGGGAACTCAATCTGGCCCATCACGGCGAGAACCAGGATCTGATCCGCGACTTCCGGGACATCCGCGAGATCAGGCCGGACGACGAGGCCTTCGTCGGCGCCCGGACGGTCATCCATTTCGCCGGCATCGGCGATATCGTGCCGTCGATCGAGCGGCCGCTTGAGTACATGTCGGTCAACGTTCAGGGCACCGCCTGCGTGCTCGAAGCGGCGCGAACGGCCGGGGTGAAGCGGTTCGTCTACGCCGCGTCCTCGTCCTGCTACGGCCTGGCGGATGTACCGACGCGCGAGGACCATCCGATCGCGCCGGAGCACCCCTATGCCCTGTCCAAATACCAGGGAGAGCAGGCGGCGTTCCACTGGCACAAGGTCTACGGCCTGCCGGTGAATTCGATCCGAATCTTCAACGCCTACGGTACCCGGTCGCGGACCTCAGGGGCTTATGGCGCCGTGTTCGGCGTGTTCCTGCGCCAGAAGATCGCCGGCCAGCCGCTGACCGTGGTCGGCGACGGGACCCAGAGCCGGGACTTCCTGTTCGTGACCGACGTCGCCCGTGCCTTTCTGGCGGCGGCCGAGACCGACATTGTGGGCGAGATCTGGAACCTGGGCGCGGGCGACCCTCAGCCGGTGAACAAGCTCGTGGCGCTGCTCGAGAGCGAGCACATCAATATTCCCAAGCGGCCGGGCGAGCCCGACTGCACCTTCGCCGACATCACCAAGATCAACCGCGACCTGGGGTGGAAGCAGGAGGTTTCCTTCGAGGAAGGCGTCGGCCGCATGCTGGCCCAGCTCGACTATTGGCGCGAGGCGCCGCTATGGACCCCGGACAGCATCGCGCAGGCCACCAAGACCTGGTTCGACTATCTGGGTCCCGAAAAGAAAAACGCGACGGCATAAGGAGCGGCGCGGTGATCGAGAGCACCTACAAGCACAAAATCAAGACCGCGGCCGAGCTGGCCGAGCTGCTCGGCGACCCGCCGCGCAAACAGAAGATCGTGATGTGCCACGGCACCTTCGACCTTGTGCATCCGGGCCATATCCGTCACCTGGTCTACGCCCGCTCCAAAGGCGCCAAGCTCGTCGTGGGCGTCACCGCCGACTCGCATGTGAAGAAGGCCGACCACCGGCCCTTCGTGCCGGAGGATCTGCGGGCGCTGAACCTGGCGGCGCTGGAGACGGTCGACTACGTCACCATCGACCCCAACCCGACGCCGATCGAGAACATTCTGACGATCAAGCCCGACTATTTCGTGAAGGGCTATGAGTACCAGAGCGGCGGCCTGCACCCGCGGACGGCTGAGGAAAAGGCGGCGGTCGAGAGCTATGGCGGTGAGGTGATCTTCACGCCGGGCGACATCGTCTATTCCTCCTCGGCGATCATCGAGGCCGGGCCGCCGGACCTTGCCGTCGAGAAGCTCATGAACCTTCTGGAAGGCGAGAAGCGGACCTTCGACGATCTGAAGAACGCGCTCGACGCGGTCAAGGGGATGAAGGTCCATGTGATTGGCGACACCATCGTCGACTCGCTCACCGTCACCTCGATGATCGGCGCCAGCGGCAAGACGCCGACGCTGAGCGTGCGCTACGAGGGCAAGCGCAACTATGTCGGCGGCGCCGGCATCGTCGCCAAGCATCTGGAGGCGGCCGGCGCCGATGTCACCTTCACGACGGTGCTGGGCAAGGACGATCTCGCGGACTTCGTGCGGGCCGACATCGCTAAATCCGGAATCCACCTGAACGACATCGTCGACGAGACCCGCCCGACCATCAACAAGAACGCCATCGTCGCCGGCGGCTACCGGATGCTGAAGATCGACACGCTCGACAACCGAGGCATCTCCGAGCAGATCACCAAGCGCATCGTTCGGGCGATCAAGGAAACCCCGTCGGATGCGGTCGTGTTCAGCGATTTCCGGCACGGCATGTTCAACGGCGAGAGCATCCCGATCCTGACCGCGGCGATCCCCGACGGTACCTTCAAGGTGGCGGACAGCCAGGTGGCCAGCCGCTGGGGCAACATCCTCGATTTCGGCGGCTTCGACCTGATCACGCCGAACGAGAAGGAGGCCCGGTTCTCCCTGGGCGATCAGGATACGGTCATCCGGCCGCTCGGCACCCGTCTCTACGAGGAGGCCAAGTGCAAGGTGCTGATCCTCAAGCTCGGCGCCCGCGGGTCGATGACCTTCCGCGAAGGCGGCGGCGAGTTGCGCACCTTCTTCGGCCTCGACAGCTTCGCCGACCATGTGATCGACGCGGTCGGCTCCGGCGACGCCCTGCTGTCCTACGCCACGCTGGCGCTGAAGGCGACGGGGGACGAGGTCGTTGCCTCGATCCTGGGCGCCATGGCCGCGGCGGCCGAGTGCGAGATGGACGGCAACATCCCGGTCGAGCCGGAGATGGTGCTCAAGAAGATCGAGACCTACGAGCGCCGCGCCCGGTTCCAGAACTGAGCCTCTTGTAACGCGGGAACCGGATCATGCGGGTCATTGTCATCGGCTACGGAGTGCAGGGGCACAAGCGCAAGGCGGTCGCCGGCACCGACTGCGTCGCCGTGGTCGATCCGGTGTCGCACGAGGCGGACTACCGGGACCTGTCGGAGATCGCCTTCCACGAATTCGACGCCGCCATCGTCTGTACGCCCGACGAGCCGAAGCCGGCACTGCTCAAGACCCTGCTCGGCGCCGGCAAGCATGTGTTGGTCGAGAAGCCGCTGGTGGCCGAGGACGACTGGGTCCTGGAGGAGTTGTCCGAGGTGGCGCGCTCGACCGGAGCGGTCTGCGTGACCGCCTATAACCACCGCTTCGAGCCGCATTACATGCGGATGCGCGACCTGATCCACTCCGGCGACCTCGGCCGGATCTTCAGCATCCGCATGTTCTACGGCAACGGCACGGCCCGGCTGGTGCGCGACAGCGCCTGGCGCGATCAGGGGGCCGGCGTGCTGCCCGATCTCGGCTCGCATCTGCTCGACACGCTCAAGTTCTGGCTGCCCGAGGCCGGAACCTGGGAATTCGAGACCCGGGTTGCGCGTCGCCACGAGAATCGGGCTTTCGACCAGGTGGTGATCGCCGCCGACCCCGAGAACGGACCGACGATCCAACTCGAGATGACGCTGCTGTCCTGGCGCAACCATTTCACCTGCGATGTGCTGGCGGAGAACGGGACCGCGCATATCGAGTCGCTCTGCAAGTGGGGTCCGAGCACCTTCACCAGACGCACCCGCATCCTCCCCTCCGGCCGTCCGCCCGAGGAGTCGGTCACCCTGGTCCAGCCTGACCCGACCTGGGAGGCCGAATACGCCCATTTCCGCCGCCTGTGCGAGACCGGCTACGGTACCGAGATCGACAACGATCTCTGGCTGAACCGCACCCTGCGGAGCCTCGCGCAGCAAGCCTACGACCGGTTCGGAGCCCCCGAATGACCGATCCCGCGCCCAGCCCCGTGATCGCCTATTGCGGCATGACCCATCTCGGCCTGGTCTCCGGCATTGCCGCCGCGGCCAAGGGATTCGAGACCATCCTGTTCGATCCGGACGCCGACCTGATCGCCCGCCTCGGTCGGGCCGAGCTGCCGGTCTCCGAGCCCGATCTCGACGCCACCTATGCCGCCAATCGGGGGCGGATCACGGTCACGTCGGATGCGGGCGATCTGGCGCGGGCCGATGTCGTGTATCTGGCCCCCGACGTGCCGACCGACGACACCGGCGCCAGCGACCTGACCGCCGTCGAGCGGCTGCTGGCCGTGGTCGCTCCGGCGCTGCGCGACGACACCACCCTGGTGATCCTGAGCCAGGTGCCGCCCGGTTTCACGCGTGGCCTGAAGGGGGTGCGCGGCCCGCTGCATTATCAGGTCGAGACCCTGGTCTTCGGCATCGCGCTGCAGCGCGCCCTGGAGCCCGAGCGCTATATCGTCGGCTGCGGCGATCCCGATGCGCCGCTGCCGGCGGCGATGCGGACCTATCTGGAGGCGTTCGGCTGTCCGATCCTGCCGATGCGTTACGAGAGCGCGGAGCTGGCCAAGATTTCGATCAACATGTGCCTCGTCGCCTCGGTCGGCGTGGCCAATACCATGGCCGAGATCTGCGAGCATGTGGGCGCCGACTGGTCGGAGATCGCGCCGGCCCTCAAGCTCGACCGTCGGATCGGCCCGTACAGCTATCTGGCGCCGGGTCTCGGCCTCGCCGGCGGAAACCTGGAGCGCGACCTCGCCACGGTCATGCGCCTCGGCGAGGCGCACCGCACCGATACCGGCATCGTGAAGGCCTGGGTCGAGAACTCCGCCTGGCGCAAGGGGTGGGCGGCGCGGACCCTGAAGGCGAAGGTGCTGGCGGAAAATCCGGCGGCCCGGGTGGCCGTGCTCGGCCTCGCGTACAAGCAGGACACCCATTCGACCAAGAACTCGCCGTCGCTGGCGCTGCTGAGCGAACTGGACGGCGTCGATATTGTCGTCCATGACCCGGTCGTTCCGGCCTCGGCCGCGCCGGTTCCGGTCGAGGCGGCGGACGGCCCGATGGCCGCGCTCGCGAAGGCCGACGCGCTCTGCATCATGACCCCCTGGAGTCCCTACAAGGCTCTCGATCCCAAGGAGATCGCCGATTCCATGCGCGGTCGGGTCGTCCTCGACCCCTACCGGGTCCTGGAAGAGAAGGACGCACTGGCCGCCGGTCTGGACTACGTCACGCTCGGTGTCACCCGGCAGTAGGGGTCACCCGAAACTAGGAGTCTCGAAATGCTCGACCATCGCCTCGCCAAGCCCGCCCTCCCGCCGTGTACCGTCGTCCTCGGCGCCGGATTCGTCGGCGGGGCCGCGGCCGATGCAATCGAGGCGGCCGGCGGCCGGGTTGAGCGGATCGGCCGCGCCCAGGTCGATCTGCTGGGAGATCTGGCATCCGATTTTCTGGCCGAGCAACTGCGGGCCGATGACGTGCTGGTGGTCGTCTCCGCCGAGGCGCCGTGCAAGGACGGCGCCATGCTCGAGCGCAACATCGCGATGATGAACACCGTGGTCGCCGCGTTGAAGCAGCAGCCGGTCGCCCATGTCGTCTACGTGTCATCCGACGCGGTCTACAAGGACAAGATGGAGCCCTTGAGCGAGAGCGACTGCGCCGAGCCGGGGGCGCTGCACGGGGTGATGCATCTGGCGCGCGAGCGGATGCTGCTGGACGAGAGCGGCGTGCCGGTCGGCATCCTCCGGCCGACCCTGGTCTACGGCGCGAAGGATCCGCATAACGGCTACGGGCCGAACCGCTTCCGCCGTCTGGCGATCGACGGCAAGGACATCACCCTGTTCGGCGAGGGCGAGGAGAAGCGCGACCACGTGCTGGTCGACGATCTCGGCGAGCTGATCAAACTCATGGTGATGCACCGCTCGAAGGGCGTGCTGAACGGCGCCACCGGGGAGGTCCACTCGTTCCGCGAGGTGGCGGAGATGGTGGTGAGCCACGTGCCCCGGCGGATCATGATCAAGGGCAGCCCGCGGTCCGGGCCGATGCCGCATAACGGCTACCGGCCGTTCAATCCCTCGGCGACCTTCCATGCCTTCCCCGATTTCCGCTATACCCCCCTGGCCGAGGGCCTGGCCAAGGTCCACCGCCAAGTCACCGGAGGCTGACCGATGGGTCGCGAGATCAACCTGCTCGACGCGCTGCCGAAATCGAAGCGCAACGTCAAGGCGCGCGAGCACGCCAAGACCGACGAGCACATCCGCATCAGCCGGGAATACGGCGAGACCTATTTCGACGGTCCGCGGGAATACGGCTACGGCGGCTACCGCTACGACGGGCGGTGGGTGCCGGTGGCGAAGGACATGATCGCCCATTTCGGCCTGAAGCCGGGCATGCGGGTGCTGGACGTCGGGGCGGCCAAGGGCTTCCTGGTGAAGGACTTCATGATCGCCTGCCCCGGCCTGGAGGCGTTCGGTCTGGACGTCTCGGAATACGCGCTCAAGCACTGCGAGCCGGAGGCGGTCGGCAGACTGCATCTGGGCAGCGCCGTCAGCCTGCCGTTCCCGGACGACAGCTTTGACGCCGTGATCTCGCTCAACACCCTGCACAATCTGAAGAAGCCGGAGCTGATCACGGCGCTGCGGGAGATCATGCGGGTGACCAAGGACGGCAAGGCCTATGTGCAGGTCGACAGCTACCGCACCGAGGAGGAGAAGGAGATCTTCCTCGACTGGGTGCTGACCGCCTATACCCATGGCTACCCGCACGAGTGGGTCGCGATCTTCGAGGAAGCCGGCTACACCGGCGACTACAACTGGACGCTCATTTCCTGAAAGCCGGAGACCAAGGCACATGACGGCCAAGCCCGGACACAACAGCTTCGATCCCGCCGAATCGCGGCAGCGTTGCATGCGCTACCGCAAGCGGATCCTGGACATCTCCCAGAACGTCAGCGCGCTGCACGCCGCCGGCGCGTTCTCCTGCATGGAGCTGACGGACACCTGCTACCACGGCCTGATGCGCCCGGACGGTCAGGACACGTTCCTGATGTCCAAGGGCCACGGCTGCATGGCGCAGTACGTGATCCTGGAGGATCGCGGCGTCCTGGATAGGAAGCACCTGGACGAATACTGCACCCCGCACGGCATTCTCGGGGCCCATCCGGATTACGGCAATCCGGGCATCGAGGCGTCCACCGGCTCGCTCGGTCACGGGATGGCGATGGCGGTCGGCATGGCGGTCGCAGAGCGCAACAAGGCGGGCGGCGCCGCCGGCGCCGGCGCGGTCTACTGCGTGCTGTCGGACGGCGAGGTGCAGGAGGGCTCGACCTGGGAGGCCTTCATGATGGCCTCGACCCTCGGTCTGACCAACCTGGTGGCCCTGATCGACAACAACGACTTCCAGTCGCTCGGCCGCACCTCCGAGACCCATCCGAGCTTCTACCCGCTCGACGAGAAGCTGGAGGCGTTCGGCTGGGAGACGGCTACCGTCAACGGCCACGACGCCGATGCGGTCTACAACGCCGTCGCCGACCGCAAGGGCGACAAGCCGTTCTGTCTGATCGGCCGCACCACCAAGGGCAAGGGCGTGTCCTACATGGAGAACGTGCCGATCTGGCACTACCGCTCGCCGAACCCCGAGGAATACAAGCAGGCCCTGGCCGAGCTGAAGGAGATCGCGTCGTGAGGAACACCTTCGCCGAAGTCCTGTACGACCTCGCCAAGGACGACCCGCGGATCCACATCGTGGTCGCCGACATCTCGCCGGCCGGCTCCATGGGCAAGTTCCGCGAGGAGTTCCCCGAGCGCTTCATCAATGTCGGCGTGGCCGAACAGGCGATGATCGGCATCTGCGCCGGCCTCGCGCTCAAGGGGATGCGGCCCTTCGCCTACACCATAGCCACGTTCTCGCTGTACCGGCCGTTCGAGATGGTGCGCGACGATCTCGGCTACCAGAACCTGCCGGTCACCGTGGTCGGCATCGGCGGTGGCGTCATCTACTCCACTCTGGGCGGCACCCACTACGCCCAGGAGGACATCGCCATCGCCGGCGCGATTCCCAACATGTCGATCATCGCGCCGTGCGATCCGGTCGAGGCAACCGAGGCCACCAAGTGGCTGGTCAACCGCGAGGGCGGAGGTCCGGTCTATTTCCGTTTCGGCAAGGCGGGCGAGCCGACCCTGACCGGACCGGACAGCGATCCGTGGGAGTTCGGCAAGCTGCGCTACCTGCGCAAGGGCGAGGATGTGGCCGTCCTGTCCTACGGCGTGATCACCAAGATGGCGGCCGAGGTCGCCGACGCGCTGACCGAGGACGGTCATTCCGTCTCGCTCGCGGTCTGCCACACGCTGAAGCCGCTCGACACCGAGGGCATCGCCGACCTGCTGCGCCGCCACAAGCGGGTCATCGTGGTCGAGGAGCACGCGCCCCAGGGCGGACTGGCGCCGCAGACCAAGCAGATCGCCTGGGACATCCGCGCCCAGTGCGACCTGCACACCTTCACCCTCAAGGACGAGTTCGTGCACTGCTACGGCAGCCATGATGACATCCTGGCGGCCCACGGCCTGTCTACCGAACGCATCCTCGCCACGGTCCGCACCTAGCCCATGCGCGTCCTGGTCACCGGGGCGGCGGGCTTCTCCGGCCGGGCGATCGCCCGGTGGCTTCGGGCCGAAGGCCATGACGTGATCGCCCATCATCGGACGTCGTCTTTGCCGGACGATCTGTTGGACGGCGAGACCTGGCAGGCCGATCTGGCCGGCGACGATCCGCTGCCCGAGCGTTTGGACGCCATCGTCCATACCGCCGCGACCTCGCCGCCGACCGGTGCGGCGGATGCCGTGCCTGTCGCCCGCTTGATCCGGGACAACGCGGTGGCGACGGCGAGACTGGCGGCGGCGGATGCCCGTGTCTTCGTCTATCTCTCAAGCCTGTCGGTCCACGGCACCATTACCGATACGACGGTCACGCCGGACACGCCGATCGTTAATCCCGATGCTTACGGCCTCTCGAAGCTCCTGGGCGAGCACGCGGTGGCCGAGCGCGGGGGACCAGCCCTCGCGATCCGTTTGCCCGCTGTGATCGGCGGCGGCGCTGCGCGGAACTGGCCGGTGCAGGTTCTGGCGAAAATCAGGGCCGCAGAGACGGTGCGGATCTTCAACGCCGACGCCGCCTTCAACAACGTGGTGCATGTGCAGGACGTGGCCGCCTTCGCCGCCCATATCCTGACTACGCCGCCTTCGGGTTTCGCCGCCGTTCCGGTCGCTAGCCGCGATCCCGTACGGGTGCGGGACGTGCCGACCCGTCTCGCCCAGGGCGCCGGCATCGATGCGACGGTGGAGGAAGGCTCCGCCGAGAAGCCGTCGTTCACCATCGACATCGCCGCGGCCGAGGCCCTAGGGTTTGCGCCGCGCGATACGGCGACGGCGCTCCGCGATTTCGCGCGGGAAGAGAGCCGATGAGCGGCGACCGCAGCATCGCCGTGCTCGGCCTCGGCTATGTCGGGCTGCCGCTGGCGGTAGCGTTCGCCGAAGCCGGGCGGGCGGTGGTTGGCTACGACATCGACGCCGCGCGTGCCGACCAGTTGTCCCGCGGTGTCGACCGCAACGATCCGGACGGCCAGGCTTTGACCGTGCCGGCCGGGCTGCGTTTCTCATCCGATCCGGCCGACCTTCTCGGAACCGACGTGTTCGTCGTCGCGGTGCCGACCCCGATCGATTCCGCCCGCAGACCCGATCTCGGCCCGCTGGCCGACGCCGCGCGCACCATCGGCGGCGCGATCCGATCCGGCGGCCTGGTGATCGTCGAGTCGACCGTGCATCCAGGCGCAACGGAGGAGGTGGTCGGCCCGCTGGTCGCGGAGGTTTCTGGCCTCGCGGCCCGGTCGGATTTCAAACTCGGCTACTCCCCGGAGCGGATCAACCCGGGCGATACCACGCACGATCTCGGCAATGTGGTGAAGGTGGTCTCGGGCCAGGACTCCGAGACCCTCGCCAGGGTGATCGCGCTCTACGAAGGCATCGTCCCGGCCGGGCTGCACGCCGCGCCGTCGATCCGCGTGGCCGAGGCGTCGAAGATCACCGAGAACATCCAGCGCGACGTCAACATCGCGCTCATGAACGAACTCGCCCAGGTTTACGACCGGCTCGGTCTGCGGACCGAGGATGTGCTCGCCGCCGCCCGGACCAAGTGGAACTTCGCGCCCTATACCCCGGGCCTGGTGGGCGGACACTGCATCGGCGTGGACCCGTACTATCTGATCGCCAAGGCCGAGGCCCATGGCTACTACCCGGAACTGATCCGCTCGGCCCGCCGCCTGAACGACACCATGGCCGAGCGGGTGGTCCAGAAGACGGTCACGCTGCTTGCTTCCGGCGGCACGGCGATCGCCGGTGCGCGGGTCGGGGTCATGGGCGTGTCGTTCAAGGAGAACGTCTCCGACGCCCGCAACAGCCAGGTTCCGCCGATCGTCGCCGGTCTGGCGGGGCTTGGCGCCGAGGTGCGGGTCGCGGACCCGCTGGTCGATCCGGCCGTGGCCCGGCGGGTTCTGGGAATCGGCCTGGTCGACGCGGCGCTGCTTGTGGAACTCGACGCCCTGATCCTGGCCAGCCCGCACCGTGTGTTCCTGGCGGAGGGGGCCGAGGGGCTTGGCGGGCGCCTCCGTTCGGGTGGCTTGCTGGTCGATGTGAAATCCGTGCTCGACCCGAACGTCCTTCCGGCGGACAGGCGCTACTGGAGCCTGTAGGCGCCATTTGCGGCGCTGGACCGGGTCGGGTTAGGCTTTTTCCGGCGTTTCATCTGGGGAGAACCGTGATGGTTTCGATTGTTGGTACGGACGGCAACGAGCTGCTTGGCGGAAGCGGGTCGCCGGATTTCATCGCCGGCGCCGGCGGCAACGACACCCTGTCCGCGTCGGGCGGCGGCGACACGCTCTCCGGCGGCACCGGAAACGATCAGATCTACGCCAATACCGACGATGACATTCTCTACGGCAACCAAGGCAACGACAGGCTGTCGGCGGGCAACGGCGATGACGTCGTCTATGGTGGCCAGGACAACGACACGATCTACGGCGGCGTCGGCGCCGACTCGGTCTTCGGCAATCTTGGCGACGATTTCATCGTCACCGAGAGCGAGGACGATCTAGTTTACGGCAACCAGGGCGTCGATCTGATCCTCTCGGGGAGCGGCGACGACACGGTCTATGGCGGTCAGGGAAACGATACGCTGAGTGGTGGAATCGGCAACGATCTGATCTTCGGCAATCTGGGTGCCGACTCGATCGTCGGCGCGTTCGGCAATGATACGCTGGACGGCGGTGCCGGGGCGGACAGGTTCGTGTTCGCATCGGATTCCTCAAGCGATCAGATCCTCAATTTCAGCACCACCGAGGACGTCATCCAGATCACCAGCGCGGTTAACGGCAGCAGCATCACCTCGGCAGCGGCCGCGCTCGCCGCGACCGCTGATTCCGCAGGGAACGCCGTGATCTCGCTCGGGTCGAGCAATACGGTCACTCTGGTAGGCGTCAGCACGTCCCAGTTGTCGACGTCGAATTTTGAAATCATCTAGCCGTGCAGGGCGTATCGATTTTGATGATTGTAGGAATGTCGGTGACTCCGTTGCCCTGGAAAATGCTCTAGACTGAAGGTTCAGGCAGGGTGTTGCCTGCGCCTTTTGGAGGTTTTCCTACAACGGGATCATGACCGGAGCAGCCGACCATTTCTCCGGGATTGCCCGGGGGTTGCAGCAGGCGATCATCGCATTCGACCGGCATGGGGCCGCCGTCGCCTGGAACACGGCTGCGACGTCAGCGTTCGAGGTCCTTCAACTGCCGTCCGATGGAACCGAGCGGACGGCGACGGTGGAAACACTTTGCGGCCGCCCGGAGGCTCGCTGCGCGTTCGAGGCGGCGCTGACCGGCGAGGAGAGTGAGTTCCGCCTGGAAGGCGCGGCCGGCCGCGTGGTCTGCCGACCGACTCTCAGCGCCGACGGGCAGATCATCGGCGTTCACTGGCTTCTTACCGATTCGGCCGTGGCGCTGGACGCGGAGAGCGGGCACACCGAGATCCTGCGCGAGGCGCTGAACGCGATGGATGAAGCGCTGTCGATCTACGACGGCAACGATCGCTTCGTGTTCGGCAATGAGCGTTTCTTCGAGATGTACCCGTTCCTCCGCGAGCGCGGCGACATCATCGGCCACGACTTCGAGGATCTGCTGCGCTACAGCCTCGCCCGGGACCCGGCGATGACGGAGGCCGAGCGCGATGCCTATGTCCAGCGCCGACTCGATGCCCGACGCGACCGGTCGCCGATTCCCGAGCGCCAGACGCCGGACGGTCGCTGGTATCTGGTCAAGGAGACCTACAGCGAGAGCGGCCTGACGGTCACCAGCCGCCTGGACATCACCCGTCGCAAGCAGGCCGAGTTGACTCTCGCCGCCACCTCGACGGTGCTGCAGGCAATTCTGGACACGATGCCGAATCCGCTGATCGCGTTCGACAAGAACAACCATCTGATCGCCTGGAACAGGGCCTTCGAAGCGCTCGTCAAGCTGTCCGGCGACGAACTCGGCACGGGGCGGCCGCTGGTCGGCGTGGCGAAGGATGCGATTCGTCGCCTCCCCTCAACGGAGATCGGCATCAAGCGGATGTTCCGGGCGATCCGGGGGAAGGAGTTGGTCCAGTTCGAGTGGCGTCGTGAAGGAACCGAGATCTACTACGTGCTCGGCCGGCCCATGGCCGATGGCGGCTATCTCTCCATGTGGCGCGACGTCACGGCCGAGCGCCGCGCGCAGGATCTTGTCAGCGCGACCGAGGCCCGGCTGCGCGATGCCATCGAGACCATGTCGGAGGGGTTCGCGCTCTTCGACCAGGAAGACCGGTTGGTGCTGTCCAACGCCCGCTACAAGGAACTCTACGATCTGCCTCAGACGGCGATCGACGAGCATTGGACCTTCGAACAGTTGATGACCTATTGCCTCGCTGAAGGGCAGTTCCCGGATGCGGAGGGACGCGAAGAGGCCTGGATCGCCGACCGGCTCCACAATCACCTCAACCCGCCCGAGACATCCTTCACCCAGCGGCTTTCGGATGGCCGGACCTTTCTGGTCGGGGAGAACCGGACCCGCGAGGGTGGCATTGTCGGGATTCGCGCGGACATCACCGATCGCGTCGAGGCCGAGGGCGCGCTCCGAACGGCGCGGGACGCTTTGGCCGAGCAGGCCCAGTCCCTGCGCAAGCTGGCCGACGAACTCGAAGAGTCGCGCCGCCGCGCCGAGGAGGCGGGGGCTGCCAAGTCTCGCTTCCTCGCGATGATGAGCCACGAGCTGCGCACGCCGATGACCGGTTTGCTGGGCATGATCGAACTGCTGACCCGTACCGATCTGGACTCGGAGCAGACCGGGTTCGTCGACATCATGCGCAGCTCCGCCGATACGCTGCTGGCGTTGCTCAACGACATTCTCGACTACTCGAAGCTCGAAGCGGGTAAGGTCCAGCTTGAGGAGATCCCGTTCTCGCCGCGCCGGATCCTCGGCGATGTCCTGCGCCTGTTCCAGATATCGGCGTCCTCCAAGGGGCTTACCCTGACCGGGTCCGCGGACGACCACATCCCGGACTGGCTGCTCGGTGACCCGCTCCGTCTGAAGCAGATTCTTTCCAACCTTGTCTCCAACGGTCTGAAGTTCACCAACGAAGGCTCGGTTTCCGTCACCCTGTCCGTGGGGGAGAGCCGCGGCGACCGGGTCGAGATCGTCGGCCGGGTGCGTGATACCGGCATCGGCATTCCGTCTGCCGTTCAGGGACAGCTCTTCGCGGCGTTCGAGCAGGGTGCCGTCCATACCTCCCGTCGTTTCGGCGGCACCGGCCTTGGCTTGTCCATCTGCAAGCGGCTCGTGGAGGGGATGGAGGGCGATATCACCGTCGAGAGCGCCCCCGGCGAGGGTTCGACCTTCACCTTCCGGGTTCCGATGCTGCCGACCGAGGCGCCGACGATGGAGACGGCCAGTGAGGCGCCGGTCGAGCAGGCCCGACCGATCCATATTCTGCTCGCCGAGGACAACGACGTGAACCGGATGCTGGTCTCGCGCATGCTGGCGCAGGCGGGCCATCGGATCGACGAGGCGGTTGACGGCGACGAGGCTGTGAAAGCGGTACAGCGTCGAACCTACGACCTGGTGCTCATGGATATGCAGATGCCTGTGATGGACGGTATCGAGGCGACGGCGGCCATCCGGGCAATGGGCGGTGAGAAGGCGGCCATGCCGATCGTCGCGCTGACCGCCGACGCGGTACCGGAGCATCGTGCGCGCTATATCGAGGCCGGACTGGACGACGTCCTGTTGAAGCCGATCGATTGGAGCGCGCTGAACCGCACGATTCTCCGGGCGTCCCGCCGAGGAGGCGGCGCCGGGGCGGCCGCTTCGGCGGACGGGGGCGAGGCGGAGCTCGACGCGGTGCCCGTCTTCGACAGCGCGCGGGTGCGGTCGGCGGTCGGCGGTCTGCCGCCGGCGCGCGCCGTCGAAATGATCGCGCTTGTGCCGCAGGAGGCGGAGCGTCAGTTTGCGCTCATCGAGACGGCCGTCGAAACAGGCGATGGCGAAGCCGTCAGGATGATCGCTCATACCATCAAGGGGCTGGCGGCGAATTTCGGCGCGGTCCGGCTCGAGCGCGCGGCGCGCCGGTTGCAGGCCGAAAGCGGGAATCCGGACCGGGCGCGGGCATGCCTCAAGGGTTTGCTGGCCGCGGTCGAGGCGACGCGCGAAGCGGCACCGGCCGTCATGGCCGATTTCGACGCCGAGGAGAGAGAGTGATGCCGGGCAAGTCCGACCGGAAACGTCTGAATTGAGAGGATCCGATGGATCGCCTGGATGATTACCGAAGTTTGAGGGTCCTTGTCGTCGAGGACGAGCGGGCCAGCCGGATGCTGACCGTGGCCCTGCTGGAGGAAATCGGCGTTGGCGAGATCAAGCAGGCCGCCGATGGTGCGGAGGGACTCCGGTTGCTCAGGAGTTTTCAGGCGGACATCGTCATCTGCGACATGGTGATGGCGCCGATGGACGGTCTGCGGTTCATCCGTCATGTCCGGACAGATGCCGAGTCCGCGAATCCCTACCTCCCGATCCTTCTGGTCACCGCCAACCCGGATCGCGGTTCGGTTCGGGCGGCGCGGGACGCCGGTGTGAACCTGCTCATGGCCAAGCCGGTTACGCTCGACTCCCTGCGTAAACGCATCGATATGGCGTTGAACGAGCGCCGAGAGTTCATCATGAACAAGTCCTATGTCGGCCCGGACCGTCGCCGCCAGCACGTGCCGATCGCCGGCAAGCGCGACAGGCGTCAGGACTGAGACCGGTCCCGAAGGGGAGAGACGTCAGCCAACCAGCGGCGCGGTCGCCGCTTCCAGCCAGGACCGGTGGTCGGCATCCAGGGCGGGCGAGACCCGGCGGCGGACCTCGGCGTGATAGCTGTCGAGCCAGGCGATCTCTTCCGCATTCATCAGAGAAAGGTCGACCAGCCGGCGGTCGATCGGGGCGAAGGTGATCGTCTCGAAGCACAGCATGGGCCGCCCGGTGTCTTCCTGGTTCGGTGCTTCGACCGCGATCACCAGATTCTCGATCCGGATTCCATAGGCGCCCGGCTTGTAGTAGCCGGGTTCGTTCGAGAGGATCATGCCCGCTTCGATCGGCACTCGGCTGGCGCTGGAAATGCGCTGAGGCCCCTCGTGCACGCCAAGGAAAACGCCGACCCCGTGGCCGGTGCCGTGGTCGAAATCGAGCCCGGCCTTCCACAGGAATTGGCGGGCCAGCGCGTCGAGCTGGCCGCCATTGGTGCCGGCAGGAAACCGTGCGGTCGCGAGTGCGATATGGCCCTTCAGAACCAGGGTGAAGCGCTCCCGCATCTCAGGGCTCGGGGTGCCGATGGCGACGGTCCGCGTGATGTCGGTCGTCCCGTCCAGATACTGCGCCCCGCTGTCGATCAGGTAGAGGGAACCGTCCTGAAGCGGCCGATCCGTCTCCTCGGTGACCCGGTAGTGGACGATGGCGCCGTCCGGCCCGGCGCCGGAGATCGAGGGAAAGCTCGGGCCGCGCCAGTCCGCGATCTCGGAGCGGAACCCTTCGAGCGCCTCCGCCGCGCCGAGCTCCGTCGTGTTCGGTCCGGTGTCGTCGATCCATTTCAGGAAGCGCGCGACCGCCGCGGCGTCTCGGTTGTGCGCTGCACGGGTTCCCGCGAGTTCGACGGCGTTCTTGCGGGCGCGGGGCAGGACGCAGGGATCGTCCTCCAATCTGACCGATGCGCCCGCCGACTCCAGGCGGCCGCGCATCCATTCGGTCGCCGCGTCCGGGTCGATGGCCACCGTGCTGCCCGCGGCGCCCAGCGCGTCCATCGCCTCACCCACCGCCTCGAAGGGTCTGAGGGTGACGCCGTTGCCGAGCGCTGCCCGGACGTCGTCTGTGCATTTCGCATCGTCGAGGAACAGCTCAACCAGGCCCGTCCGGTCGACGGTCGCATAGGCGAGCGGCAGTGGTGTGTAGGGGACGTCCGCACCGCGCAGGTTCAGCAGCCAGGCGATCGATTCCGGCTGGTTCAGGACCGTGGCGTCCACATCCCGGGCGGCGAGTTCGGCGGCGATCCGCTCGCGCTTGGCGGCGGCGTCGAGACCGGTGAGGGAACTCGGCAGCACCGCCACGGGGCCAAGCGGCGGCGCTGGTCGGTCGGACCACAATGCGTTCGATCGGATTGGACTCGAGTGCCACCAGGGCGCCGCCCGCCGCCTCGGCGGCCTCCGCCAGCCGCCGGGCCGCGTTTACCGAGTGCAGCTTCGGATCGAACCCCAGCCGGCGGTTGCCGAGATGGTCGCGCACATAGGACGCCGGAGGGGTTCGGATCAGGTGTTCAATCGTCCAGCGCCCGGTATCCACCTGCTGAGCGACCTGCAGGGTATAGCGACCGTCGACGAAGATCACGGCGACCTCGGGAAGCACCAGGACGACGCCGGCCGATCCGGTGAAGCCGGTGAGCCAGGACAGGCGCTGGGCCGGGGCGGGGATGTACTCGCCCATGTGTTCGTCGGCGCGCGGCAGGATGAAGCCGTCGACTCCGGCATCCGAGAGCACCTGCCGCAGCCCGTCCAGCCGTGCCGGGTCCGGCGCCGGCTTCGTCCGCCGCCGCAGATCGACCGCCGCATCCAGCCGGATCGCCAGGGTCTCCGGCAGGTCGGCCTCGGGCAGGTCGGCGGCGATCAGCCGGTGCCAGGCGCGCGGCGGATAGGTGCAGGGGCTCGCGGCCACCCGCGCCACCCGGGCCGCCAGGGTCTCCGCATCGATCGACGCGCCGACGGCCTGCAGGTCGGCGGCAAGGGTGTCGATGTCCGAGGGGGGCGGAGTGTTGGACGGCATGGGGCGGCTCCTGATTGCGACGCCTGACTCGGGCGTCCGCCGGGCCGGAAGTCAAGAGCCTATCGCCGAACGGCGTCCTCTCGAACACGTCCAGCCGAAGCGTTCAAAGATGCTGAATTTCGGCAGATCGGCGGAGCGCGGTCGGTCGGCCGAACCGGTCAGGCGACGGCGCCGGCTTGGCGCAGCGCCTTCATGTGCAGGGCGAGCAGACGCTTCTCGTCGTCCGCCATCTCGGAGAACTTACCGATCACTTCCTTCTCGGAGGCGGCCATGGCATGCGCCTCGACCTTGATGATCGGCGCGTTCTCCCCCTCGCCAAGCTTCAGCAGGAAATGGAATCGCTGACCGGCGATGATGTTCCCTTCGCCCGGATTCGGGATGCGGATACCCTTGATATGGAGCTCGCGTACCTCGAGTTCCTCCTCGCCGAAAATCGCGCTGCCCAGCTTGATGTCCGACTTCCCGGACGCCTTCGTGGCGCCGGATCCAGGCTTGGACTTGGCTTTCCCGAACATGCTCTTTCTCTCCGGAACACCCTGCTGGGCATCATATAGCGCGATGCCGGCTTGGTGGCAGCAGAATTGGTAGATACGTCAGTGTCACGGTATTGATGAATGGCAAAGGTTTCGTTAACCGAAGTATTTAAACGTAATGAGTTCAAG
The DNA here is from genome assembly GCA_048983575.1 of Thalassobaculum sp. Taxonomy (GTDB): domain Bacteria; phylum Pseudomonadota; class Alphaproteobacteria; order Thalassobaculales; family Thalassobaculaceae; genus Thalassobaculum. The sequence goes on from JBLZTD010000001.1 coordinate 1,261,645, forward strand.
GTGATCCGGTGACCGTACCCTCACAGTTCGACGCAGCTTGGTACCTTGCCTACAATCTCGACGTCGCCCAGGCGGGTGTGGACGCCTATGCGCACTGGCTGAGCAATGGCCTCCAGGAAGGCCGCAGCGTTTATCAGTACAAAGAGAGCCTGTATCTCGAAAGCCATGCGGATGTGGCGGCGGCCGTCGCCCGGGGCGAATTCGCGTCGGGCTGGGAGCATTACGTTGCGTTCGGTTCGGGGGAAGGCCGGTTCCCGTTCGGTTCCTACTACGCGCAAGGCGCCTCGACCGACGACAGCCTCTCGTTCAGCGGCGTCTCCTCTCGGCACAGCGCTCTGATGCGTGGGTTCGAGGGGAGCGACTCGCTCACCGGTGGTTCCAGCGACGATCTGATCTACGGCAACCAGGGGGTCGATCATCTCGCCGGCGGTCTGGGCAACGACACGATCTTCGGGGGACAGAATGCTGGACCGGCTGGCGCCGACGGGGTGTTGAGGCAGGGAGCGGACACGATCGACGGCGGGGGCGGTAACGACGTCATATACGGGAACCACGGCGGCGACAGCCTGCTGAGCGGCGGCGGCGACGACACGATCTATGGCGGTCAGGACGATGACATCATCGTGGAAACCGGCGATTTCGGCGACTCACTGTTCTTCGGCAACCTCGGCAATGACTACTTCACCTCCACCCGGTCGCTCCCCTCCGACATGACGGTGGTAGGGGGCGCCGGGGCCGACACGCTGCACGCTACTTCATATAGATTTTCCAAAAATTTAGACTTCGTCGACTTCAATCCGGACGAGGGCGACATCGTCGATGTGGGGTTCACGCCCGACCGGATCACCCAGTCCGGCACCGAGGTCACCTTCGCCGCCGGCTACGACCGCAACCTCCGGCAAATCACCGTCGACTTCAACCGCACCGACTTTTCCGACGGCTGGTGGACCTGACGATCAGCCCCGCGCCACGCCCCAGAACCGCTCGGGCAGGCGCTCGAGATCCTTGAGGCCGGCGCGCTGGATCATCAGGGCCGATTGACGTTCCGCTTCCTCCAGCACTGCCGTCTCGTCGATCCCGACCAGCTTGCGGTCCTGCATCAGGATCCGGCCGGCCACGATCGTGGTGTCGACATCGGCGCCGTTGGCGAAGCAGGCGAGACGGTAGAGCGGCATGGTCATCGGCACCATGTGCGGCTTGAACAGGTCGACCAGGATCAGATCGGCCTGCTTGCCGACCTCGATCGAGCCGATCTCCTCCGCCATGCCGAGCGCCACCGCACCGTCGATGGTCGCCATTTCCAACACCTTGCCCGGCGGCAGGACCGAGGGGTCGCGGAAGTGGCGACGGTGATAGTGCATGGCCTGGAACATGTGCCGGAACATGTCGTAGCCGCGGTCAGGCGCGGTGCCGTCGGAGCCGAGCCCGACAACGGCACCCGCATCGATCAGCTCCGGGACCGGGCAGCGGCCGGTGATCGAGCGGTTGGCGGACGGGTTATGGGCGATCTTCGTTCCCGTCTCGGCGACCAGACGGATCTCCTCCTCGTCGAGATCGACCGAATGGCTCATCAGCGCGTCTGGTCCGAGCAGGCCGAATACCTCGTGGGCGAGACGGATGCTGCCTTGCCGGTGGCCGTCCTGGGTGAAGATCAGGCCTTGGCGCCGGGTCAGGTCGCGGGTGGCGGCGGCCTGGTCGCGGACCTCGTCGAGCACGGCGTCCTGGAACGATCCGCGATGGTGGACCGGGAAGCTGACGGCGATCCGAACGCGACCCCCGGCCCCGCCGTTCCAGCGCCGGGCGACGTCCTCGCAGACGGCGAGCTGGGTCTCGAAGGACACGGTGTTTTCCCGGTACCCGCCAGCTTCGATATTCGCGTAGGTCTTGGGGAACGGCGGGCGGTTTATGCCGACGGCGACGACCGAACGGGTGCCGATCCGTTCGATCTCCCGGCAATGGGCGTCGGCGTAGAGCGCCTCGTCGGTCCGCATCACGTCGTCGCCGCCGCCGAGATACGAGACCCCCGTGGTGGTGCCGCAGCGGATCCGCTCGACCGCCGACAGCGCGGCCTCCGCCGCCCAGAACCCGGTGTCGGACGCGACCGTATAGGCGGTATGGCACGCCCGCTCCCACTCCCCGTCGAAGGCGAGGCCGAGCGTTTTGATCAGCCCGTGCCCGGCATGAGCGTGGACGTCCACGAAGCCGGGCATCAGCGCCTTTCGCGTTCCGTCGATCACCGTCGCATCCGGATAGGCGCGGGCGAGTGTCTCGCGCGGGCCGATGGCGGCGATCCGGGTTCCGGACACCGCGACGCTCTCTCCCTGGAGCACCCGGCGGCCGCCGTCCATGGTGACGACAAGCGCGTTGTCGATGCGAATCTCGGGCATGGTTCCAATCCGGTGCCTTGACGGGATGCTTTCCGCTATCATGACATCGGGACCGGCGGCGACAAGCGCGGCCACACCGAGGGAGATTGTGGATGAAGTCGTTTTTTCTGCCGTTCGGCCGGGACGGGGTCGATCGCGCCCCGCTGGAGGCTGCCGTGCTTTTCGCCAAGCGCTCCGAGGGGCGGGTGCGGGCCACGTTTTATCCCCGGCCGGTTGAGAGCCCGCTGGTCGATCCCATGGGGGTCGGCATCATCGACTACGCGGACAAGGGTCCGGATCTCGCGCGAGAGGCCGAGGAGGCCCTGGGTGCGATGCGGACGCGAATCGACGCGCTCGGCGAGAATGCCGGTCTGGTCGATCTGAGCGACGAGCCGCTTCGGGCCCGCTTCGGCATCGGCGAAGCCGCGCGTCTGTTCGACACGACGGTCGTCGGCAAGAGCGAAGAGACCGATTGGCGCGCCGTCTTCGAGACCGCTCTGTTCGAGGGCGGCCGGACGGTGACGCTGGTTCCGGTCGGCTGGACCCGAGCCTGCGGCGAGACCGTCGGCATCGCCTGGAACCGCAGCACCGAGACGGCCCGGCTGATCGGCCAGTCCCTGTCGGCGATCAAGTCGGCGGGCCGGGTCGTGGTCATCGAAATCGAAGGCTGGTCGGTCCCCGGTCCGGACGGTGCGGCCCTGGCCGACTATCTCAAACTGCATGGCGTCGACGCCAAGGTCGCGACCGGCAAGCGGTCGATGCGCGGTCCCGGCATGGACGTTCTCGAAGTCGCCGAGGCCGAGGGTGTCGACCTTCTGGTGAAGGGCGCCTACACCCAGAGCCGGCTGCGCCAGATGATCTTTGGAGGCGCCACCAGCGACATCATTGCCGACGCCACCATGCCGGTGATCTTCGCCCATTGACGAGGGCGCCGGTCCGGTTCGTGGGGCTAGTTGAATTTCAGGGGGGAAGATGAGCGACGATACCGTGTTCGGCACCGACGGCGCCGATCAGAAGACGGCGGGGGCCGAGAGCGACGCTCCGGCGGGCGCGCCGCCACCTGCGGCCGACGCGCCGCGCGACGACATGACCCGGCTGCTCGGGCAGATCGTCTCGCTGATGGGCCAGTCGCCGGCCCATCGGCATATCTTCATTTCCGATCTGGAGTGGCTGGTGCTGCCGCCGCTGACCAAGCGGCAGGTGCGGATCTGGCGCCGGCGTACCGAGCGGGGTGCGGCCCCGGTGGTCTACGCGTCCTGGGCCATGGTCACCGAGGAGGTCGAGAAGCGGCTGCTCCAGGGCCAGAACCGTCTGCGGCCGAACGAATGGGACGGCGGGACCATCCCGTGGCTGATCGACCTTGTTGCCCCCTATGGGGGCGGCGACGCGGCGCTGAACGAACTGGTCGACCAGACCTTCGGCGGCCAACCGATCAAGGCGCTCGTTCCCACCCCCGGCGGCGGGTTCGCCGTCCGTCACATCCTGCCGCGCGCGGCGGCGCAAAGCAAGAAATGATGCTCCAGATGGCGGGTGAGCCAATCTTGCATTGTTGACATCTTCATCGTGCCCTTGTGACACTCCCGCCTCAATCAGAAGACTTCAGGACCCTGAACACAGGGCCTTTCTCAGACCGCATAGGGAGGAAACGATGCGGAAAACCCTTGTCGCCGCGCTCGCGGCGCTGACCGTCAGTGCGTTCGCCGTCGGCGATGTCGACGCTCGCACCTTGAAATTCCAGGCAAGCTCCAGCCCGGGTGACTGGGCGCACCGGTTCATGACCGACGGCTGGCAGCAGAAGGTCGGCGTCATGAGCGGCGGCAGCATCGAAGTCGAGGTCCTGCCGACCAAGGCCGTCGTGCCGCACCGCGAGACGGTCGACGCCGTGGCCAACGGCATCCTCGACGGCGACCTGAACGCCGTCTCCTACTTCGCCGGCCGCGACCCGGCCTTCGGCATCATCGGCGACCTGATCGCCGGCTACGACTCGCCGGAGCAGGTCCGCGACTTCTGCCACGAGGGCGGCGGCAAGGAGATGCTGCAGAAGATCTACGACGAGCTGTGGCCGGATTCGATCCACGTCATCGGCTGTGGCCCCTACACCAAGGAAGCCCTGGTCTCGACCGTGCCGATCAACGGCGTCGACGACCTCAAGGGCGTCAAGATCCGCTCGCCGGAAGGCCTGGCCGCCGACGTGTTCCGTCTGGCCGGCGCCTCCCCGGTGTCGATCCCGTTCTCCGAGGTTTACACCTCGCTCGACAAGGGTATCGTCGATGCGGCCGATGCCTCGGCCTTCGTGAACAACGAGGCGTCGGGCATGCACAAGGTGGCCAAGTTCCCGATCTATCCGGGCATCCACTCCATGGCCGTCCTCCAGTTCATCATGAACAAGGACGTCTGGGACGGTCTGAGCGAAGCCGAGCAGACGATCCTCGAGGTCTGGTACAACGCCGCCTACATCACGATGCTGCGCCAGGCAGACCTGCAGGACCGTGAGCTGGTGGCCGAGCACAAGGCGAAAGGCGACATCACGATCATCGACTGGTCCAAGGAGGACCGGCAGAAGTTCCGTGAGATCGCCGTCGAGGCCTGGGAGAACGCTGCCTCCAAGTCCGCGCTGGCCCGCGAGGCTCTGGACACCCACCTCGCCTACATGAGGAAGATGGGTCTGCTCAGCGACTGAGCCGACTGCGCGAGTTCCCGGGGCCCGTTTCGTCGGGCCCCGGACGTCTCGGCCCACAGGCGGCACCCGGTCGCCTGCTTTCTTTCATGCACACACGCGCCGCCTCGCACGCGAGCTCCGTCGCCCGGAAAGCGGATCGATGAATTCAGCCATCAACAAGTTCAGTCAGTTCTCGGGCCTCGCGGTCGCGCAGCTCTATTTCCTCTGCGGCGTCATCACGCTCTACGAGGTGGTCGCGCGCTACGCGTTCCACGCGCCGACCCAGTGGGCCTTCGAGATGGTGATGGTGTTCTGCGCCACCGCCTGGATGCTCTCGGCCGGCTACGTGACGCTGAAAAACCGGCATATCGGCATCACCGTTTTCTACCTGATGGCCAGCGACCGCACGAAATGGCGGCTCGACCTGTTCGCGCTGATCGTCGGTGTGATCGCGCTGTTCCTGCTGACCAACGACACGATGGGCCGGGCCCTGGACGCGATCAGCAACGTCGAACGCGCCGGCACCGCCTTCAATTCGCCTGAGCCGCTCATGCTCAAGACCGCGCTGTTCCTCGGCGCGACCATCTACCTGCTGCAGCTTCTGGCCAACTTCTACCGCCACGTCACGAGCTCGATCGCCCGCTTGGCGATCGTCGTGGTCTCCGTGATCCTCGTGAGCCGGCTGGTCCTGCTGCTGATCGGCCACTATGCCGAGGGCTTCTTCCTGTCGGAATGGGCCGATGCCGCAGCCCTCTGGGTCGCCGAGACCGCCGATCTCCGCCAGCTGATCAATATCCGCGCCTACGACATCGGCACGGTCAGCGTCGGCATCGTCATCGCCCTTCTTCTGCTGATGATGACCGGCATGCCGCTCGGTGTTGTGACGCTGATCATCTCGATCGTCTGCGCGCTGCTGTTCTTCGGACCGAAGGGCCTCTATCTGGTCTCGACCAATGCCTTCGGCCTGCTTGAGTCCTACCCGCTGATCGCGGTGCCGCTCTTCGTGCTGATGGCCTCGATCCTGGAGAAGGCCGGCATCGCCGAGGACCTGTTCGACGCCATGTCGATCTTCGCCGGTAATCTGCGGGGCGGCGTTGCCGTGCAGACCGTGGTCGTGGCCGTCATCATGGCGGCCATGTCCGGCATCATGGGCGGCGAGATCGTCATGCTCGGACTTGTCGCCCTGCCGCAGATGCTGCGCCTGGGCTACGATCGCAAGCTGTCCATCGGCACGATCTGCGCTGGCGGATCGCTGGCCACCTTGATCCCGCCCTCGATCATCATGATCGTGTACGGTCTGTCGGCCCAGGTCTCGATCGGCGATCTGTTCATGGCCGGCGCCCTGCCGGGCCTGCTGCTGGCCTCCTTCTACATCATCTTCGTGCTCATCCGCTGCTATCTGAACCCGAGCCTGGCGCCCACGGCCTCCGAGGTCGCGGCCCGCGGCGACGTGGAGCAGAAGCTGTCCTCCAACCGGACGCTCGCCGTTATCCTTTCGATCGCCCTGATCGCGTGCGTGATGGGATCGATCTACGGCGGCGTTGCCAGCGTCACCGAGGCGGCCGGGGTCGGCGTGTTCGGTTCCATCGTCGTGGCGGCGGTGCGCATGCGTTTCAACTGGAGCATGCTCCAGGAGGCGCTGACCCAGACCATGGCGACGGTGGGCACGATCATCTGGCTGATCCTGGGGGCGGTGAGCTTCGTCGGGATCTACAATCTGGTCGGTGGCGGCGAATTCATGCGCAGCCTGTTCGCCGGCCTCGATCTTCCGGCCCTCGGCATCATCCTGGTGATGATGGCGATCCTGGTGGTTCTCGGCACGTTCATGGAATGGATCGCGATCGTGTTCATCACGGTACCGATCTTCGCTCCCGTCGTGACCGACATGGCGCCGGAGTTGGGACTCGATCCGGAATGGGCGGCCGTGTGGTTCGGTGTCCTCTTCGTGATGAACATGCAGATCTACTTCCTGTCGCCGCCGTTCGGTCCGGCCTGCTTCTGGCTGAAGTCTGTGGCGCCGCCGGATATCGAGCTGCAGGAGATCTTCGCGGCGGTGATCCCGTTCATCGGACTGCAGATCATCGGTCTGATCCTGGTCATGATGTTCCCGGAAATCGCGCTCTGGCTGCCGCAGACGTTAGGCGGATGACCGGCCCGATCCGGACAGGGTCCAATAAAGGAGAGAGACATGTCCCCTGATACCCAGGATGACAGCGACACCTTCGGCATCTGGCCGACGGTCGCCGGGTTTGCCCTGGCCGCGGCGATCTTCGCCACGATGTTCGCTCTGGCCACCGGCTTCGCCTGATCGTCGGGCCGGGCTTGGCCGGTCGGTCGCACGCGCCTGTGAGTGTGTGTTTGGCGGTCGGCTTGGCGGTTCAATAGGGTGAGATGAAAAAAAATCCGCCGGTTTTCCTTGCGTTCCGGAGAGGACGTGTTGAAATGCCGGCGGCTGGGACCGGTTCATCCGGTTCCAACGGCGCGTTGCCATGCTAGGCCCGGGGGCGGGTCCTTTCGATGCCGCTGCCCTAGACTAGGCGCGAGAGACACGCAAAGGAGAAGACTATGCTTCAGAAGATTCTGGGGGGAGCCAAACCGCTGATCGCCGCGGCGGCGATGTTGAGCCTCTCGGCCTGTGCCGGCTTCCAGGTCGACAATGCCCGCGGCCTGACGCCGGAGGGCGACGCCTTCAGCAAGGCGCTGTACCAGGAGTACCTCGCGCTGGCTGAGATGGAGTTCGCCGAGGGCGATTACGAGGACTCCGACGTGTTCGCCTCGCGGGCCATCGCTTCGGCGAACGGCACCCCGCCGGGTCCGGAGGCGCTCGACGCCCGCCCAATCCCGGCCGAGCACCAGGGTGCCCTGTCCGAGGCGCATCGCCGTCTCGTCGCCGCGCTCGACGCCGGCGCCGCCGACAAGGTGCCGGAGGCCTCCGCCCGCGGACAGGCCATGTTCGACTGCTGGATGCAGGAAGCCGAAGAGAACTTCCAGCCGGCCGACATCGCATGGTGCCGTGACCGGTTCAAGGTCGCGCTTCAGGCCATGGAAGCCGCCGTTGCCGCGCAGCCTGTTGCTGCCGCGCCGCCGGTGACCTTCGCCAACTTCACGGTGTATTTCGACTTCGACAGCAGCGCGATCACGCCTGAGACCCTGTCGACGCTGATCGATGCCGCCGACGCGTCCGACGACATGGGTGCGTCCACCATGACCATCTCCGGCTATGCCGACCGCTCCGGTCCGGCGGACTACAACATGGCGCTTTCGCAGCGTCGTGCGGATGTTGTCGCGGCCGAGCTGAGGAGCCTGCTCGGCAGCACCGCGCCGGCCATGTCGCTCGAAGCCTTCGGCGAGAGCAACAACAAGGTCGTCACGCCGGACGGCGTGAAGGAACCGAAGAACCGCCGGGTCAAGATCGAGATCCGCAAGTAAGCGGTTTCGATCCGGCCAAACGGACCGGTAACGGAAATGCAGAGGCGGACGGGAAACTGTCCGCCTCTTCTCTTTTCAGGCTCGTGAATGGTTCCGCTCCGGGCGGTCCCGGGCGAGGCGCTACATCAGCGGTCCGCGCGACGGAATGGGATCGCGGAAATCGGGACTGTCGGCGACGGGTGAGGCGTGGTGGTGTACCAACCGCCAGCTGTCGCCCTCCTTGACGAAGGTATTGGTGGCGGTGAGCACGCCCTCGCTCATGACCTCGTATCCCAGCACGCAGGCGACATCGCCGTAGAGGAAGACGCGGGCGTCGCGGAATTCCACAGCCGGGGAGGTGGGATTGCCGAGGAGGGTCACCCAACTCTCCATCACCTCCTCGCGGCCGAGCAGCGGGCGCCAGCCCGGATGGATGCAGGCGACCGGCGCGTCACGCGACCACAGCGCGTCCATGCTCTTCAGATCCCGCGTCGTAAAGGCGAGATAGAACGCCTCGTTGGCGAACAGCACCGCCGCTTTCTGGCTCATCGGTCTCCCCGCGGATGGTCCACCGTTGGTGGGCCCGTCGGTGTTTCGGAGCGACTTTAGCATGGGCACGGGGATGCTCCAGCCCGTGCGGCACCCTTCCCGGAGCCGTCCTTCCTGGGAGCTTGCTCCCCGAGCCGCCCTAGCGGTATCCGCCGTCGATCACGATCTCCTGGCCGGTGATCATTTCGGCCTCGAGGGAGGCCAGAAAGACGACGGCGTTGGCCACGTCCTGGGGGGTGATCTCGCGGCGCATGGCCTGGCGCGCCTTCAACTCCTCGGCGGCGTTCTCGGTGAGCCAGAGCTCGCGTTGGCGATCGGTCAGGATCCATCCCGGCGATACCGTGTTCACCCGGATCGCCCGGCCGCCGAGTTCGTAGGCCAGCGATTTCGTCAGGCCGTGGACCGCCCCCTTGGCCGCGTCATAGGCGACCCTGCTGCTCTGCAGCGGGCGGTCGGCCGCGCCGAGATTGATGATGGCGCCGCCGGCCCGGGTGCGCATGTCGGCGACGACCGCCTTGGCGGCGAAGAACATCGGCCGGACCAGCAGGTTGAACCGGTCGTCCCAGTAGTCAGCGGTCACGTGCTCGAGCGTGTGCCGGTCGTCCTTGGCGGCGTTGTTCACCAGAACGCTGATCGCGCCGAAGCGCTTGCGGATCGTCTTGATCGCCGCGTCCAGCGCTTCGAGGTCGCGCACGTCGCCTTCGACGAACTCCGGCGGCGGATGGCCGGCGTTCTTGATGGTCTCGACCAGACCGGCAGCCTCGCGTCCGGCGATGTCGATGAATCCGACATTGGCGCCCTGGGCGCAGAAGCGGGAGACGATCGCCGACCCGATGCCCGAGGCGCCGCCGGTGACGAACACCGTCCGGCCGGCAAGGTCCGGGTAGATCGTGTCGCGCATTCTTCCGACCGGAGCCGTCAGTATGTGGCGCGTCCGCCGGAGCAGTCGAACACCGCGCCGGTGGAGAACGACGCATCCTCGCTGGCCAGCCAGGCGACGAGATTGGCGATCTCCTCGACGAGGCCGAAGCGCCCCATGGGGATCTTGGACAGCATGAACTCGATGAAATCCGGCGTCATCTGGTCGAAGATGTCGGTCTTCACCGCCGCCGGGGTGATGCAGTTCACCGTGATCGGCGTCGCCGCCAATTCCTTGCCGAGGGACTTCGTCAGGCCGATCACCCCCGCCTTTGACGCGGAGTAGGCCGGTGCGTTGGGGTTGCCTTCCTTGCCGGCGATCGAGGCAATGTTGATGATCCGGCCCCGGTCGCGGGACCGCATGTAGGGCACCACCGCGCGGTCGCACAGGAAGACCCCGGTCAGGTTGATGTCGATCACCCGCCGCCAGGCATCGACCGGATACTCCCAGGTGGTGGTGTTCGGTCCGGTGATGCCGGCCGAGGCGACCAGGACGTCGATCCGCCCGAATTCGCGCTCGACCTCCGCCGCCGCGCGGTCGACGGCCTTGTCGTCGGTCACGTCGACCGTGGCGGTGTGGATCCGATCCTCGGGGAACAGGGGCGCCACCTCGGCGAGTTTGCCGGAATCGGCGTCCCACAGGCTGACCGAGGCGCCGGCGTCGGACAGCCGCTTGGCGACGGCCAAGCCGATTCCCCGCGCCCCGCCGGTGACGATGGCGCTCTGTCCGCTGAAATCGTAGGCGACCATGGCCGCTCCCCTTCCTATATCAGGCCCCGCCTGGCGAGGTTTCGCATGAGCGCGCCGGCCCCGAAGGTCCAGGGCGCGATCTTGTCCGACAGCCCCACCCGATTGACCAGGGCGCCGAGCTTCGGGGTCGAGATCGTCACGATATCGCCCTCGGCATGGGTGAACCCCTGACCCGGCGCGCCACGGTCCTGGGTCGGGGCGAACAGCGTGCCGGTCATCAGCACCACGCCATCCGGATACTGGTGGGTCGGGCCGATGGTCTGCCGCACCAGATCGGCGACGTCGCGACTGATCTTGCGCATCGAGGAGTGGCCGTGGAGAACGAACTGGTCTCTGCCCTCGACCCGGAGATCCAGTTCCGCGGCGCGGACGTCGTCCAGGGTGAAGCTCTCGTCGAACAGGCGGACGAACGGGCCGACCGCCGCCGAGCCGTTGTTGTCCTTGGCCTTGCCGAGCAGCAGAGCGCTGCGACCCTCGACGTCGCGCAGGTTGACGTCGTTGCCGAGCATGGCGCCGACGATGGTGCCGGCGGCACTGACCACCAGCGTGATCTCCGGTTCCGGATTGTTCCAGGTGGAGATCGGATGCAGGCCGACATCGGCGCCGACGCCGACGGAGGACATCGGCGGCGCCTTGGTGAACACCTCGGCATAGGGTCCGATACCCACTTCCAGGTACTGGGACCACATGCCGCGTTCGATCAGCGCCGTCTTGAGCGCCTCGGCCTCGTCCGAGCCCGGCGTGATCTGCGACAGATCGGTGCCGATCTTCTCGGCGATCTCCCGGCGGATCGCCTCGGCGGCCGAGGCGTCGCCCTTGGCCTTCTCCTCGATCACCCGCTCGATCATGCTCTCGGCGAAGGTGACGCCGCAGGCCTTGACCGCCTGCAGGTCGATCGGGCTGAGGAACCAGGGTGTCGAGGAGTCGCGGCCGTCGACCGGCGTGTTTGCCAGGATACCGGCGAGCGACCCCACCGACTGGCCCGGGGCGTTCCGGACGACGGCGAGCGGGTCGTCGGCGTTCATCAGTTCCGAGCAGGTCGGAACCGTGGCGGAGATGTCGATGACGTCGTCGCCGCGGAGGACGACGAGCGCCGGACCGCTCTCACCCCCGGCGGCCTGAGGGAGCCAGACACGGCCGACCAGGACCGCGGCGTCGCGGTCCCGGGGCAGCACGGTGTCGACCGTGAGGTCGAGAGTGGGCATGATCGGTCGCCCCTGTCAGTCCGCCGCGACTTTCTGGCGCTGCTCGCCGAGCCCGGCGATGCCCAGATGCATCTCGTCGCCTGCCTTCAGGAACACCGGGTTCGGCTTCACGCCCAGGCCGACGCCCGGGGGCGTGCCCGTCATGATCACGTCGCCCGGCATCAGCGAGAACATCTGGCTGCAGTAATGGATGATGTGCGCGACCGAGAAGATCATGGTCTTGGTGTTGCCCGTCTGGAACCGCTTGCCGTTCACGTCGAGGAACATGTCCAGATCCTGCGGGTCGGCCACCTCGTCGGCGGTCACCAGCCACGGGCCGATCGGGCCGAAGGTGTCGCAGGACTTGCCCTTGGTCCACTGGCCGCCGCGTTCCGCCTGGAACTCGCGCTCGGAGACATCGTTGGCGACGCAGTAGCCGGCCACATGGGACAGGGCGTCGGCTTCGCTGACGTACTTGGCGTGCTTGCCGATGACGACGCCGAGCTCGACCTCCCAGTCGGTCTTCTTCGAGTTGCGCGGCATGCGGACGGTGTCGTTCGGGCCCTGGACGGCGCTGGTCGCCTTCATGAAGACGATCGGCTCCTTCGGCGGCTCGGCACCGGTCTCGGCGGCGTGGTCGGAGTAGTTCAGGCCGATGCAGACCACCTTGCCCGGCGCGCCGACGCAGGCGCCGATACGGGGATTGCCCGAGACCGCCGGCAGTCCGGCGATATCGGTGCCGGCGAGCTTGTCGAGAACGCCCGATGCAAGGGTGACGGAGGAGATGTCGTCGACGACGCCCGAAAGGTCGCGGATGGTACCGTCGGCGTCGAGCACGCCCGGCTTTTCCTGCCCGCTCGGGCCGTAGCGCAGCAGCTTCATGGTGGTTTCCCCCTGGTGTTTTCCGTGGTTTCACGATGTGGTTGGATCGAGGGTGTCGGCATGCCGCCGGCAGCGATCGAAAGGCGAGGGCGAGCCTCGCAAGCGACCCGAAGAGTGTCAAGCTGGGGGAAAGCGACGTTGAGCGACGAAAACAGGCATGTGGTTCTCCGCGGCCGCCCGGATCCGGGTGTGCGCGCCGATCTGTTCGAGACGGTCGACGCGCCGATGCCAACGATCGCGGATGGCGAGATGCTGATCCGGGTGATCTGGCTGTCCCTCGAGCCCGCCATGCGCGGCTGGATCGCCGATGCGCCCAACTACAGCGAGCCGGTCCCGATCGGGGCGCCGATGACGGGTTTCACCGTGGGCGAGGTGGTGGACTCGCGCCACCCGGGCTATCCGGTGGGCACCATCGTCCAGGGCCGTCAGGGCTGGCGGCGCTTCGCTCTGTCGGACGGCAGCGATATCGACCGGATCGTCGACCCCGCCCTCGCCCCGATCTCGACCGCGCTGCACGTGCTCGGCATGAACGGGGCCACCGCCTATGTCGGCCTGGTCGATGTCTGCGGTGTGAAGGCGGGCGATACGGTGGCCGTGACCACGGCGGCCGGCGCGGTCGGGTCGATGGTCGGGCAGATCGCAAAGGTGAAGGGCGCCCGCGCGGTCGGCGTCACTGGCGGACCTGAAAAGGTGACCGCGTGTCTCGAGGAGTTCGGCTACGACGCCGCGATCGACTACAAGGCGATGGATGATATCGGGTCGGCCCTCGATGCGGCGGCCCCGGACGGCATCGACTGCTTCTTCGACAATGTGGGCGGTTCCCAGTTCGACGCCGTGCTCGAGCGCATCAATGTCGGCGCGCGGATCGCCATCTGCGGCACCATTGGCATGCCCTCCTTTCCGTTGCCGACCGGTCCCCGGCCGAACCGCCAGCTTCTGGTCAAGCGGGCCCGGATCGAGGGCTTTCTCATTCTCGACCACTACGACCGGTTCGCCGCGATCGTCGAGGAACTGGCGGGCTGGTACCGGGCCGGCCATATCCGGTACCGCGAGGACGTGACGGAGGGCATCGAGGGGGCCGCGGACGCGTTGGTGCGTCTGTTGGCCGGAAGAAATACCGGCAAAGCGCTGGTGCGGGTGGGGGCGGATCCATGAAGCTATACGAGCGGCTCGGTGCCGACGATCTCTGTCCGAGCCCCATCGGCTACCGCGTCCGGATCGCGCTGGCGCTCAAGGGGATGGATTGCGTGCGGGTGCCGATGCGCTTCGCGGATGTCGAGCGCCTGGAGGCCGAGACCGGATCGCGTACCTGTCCGGCCATGCTGGACGGAGACGCACGCCTTACGGACTCCGCCGCCATCGTCCGCCACCTGGATTTGGTGCAGGCGAAACGGCCGGTGCTCCGGGACGAGGATCGGCATTTCAAACTCTCCATCGTCGAACAGGAACTCGGAACCCGGGCCGGCAAGGTGATCGCGCCGTGGTTCATCGAGCGGCTGTGCCCCGAGGATCGCGACTACTATCGATCGACACGGGAGCAGCGCTACGGCATGAGCTTCGCCGAACTGGTGGCCCACCGCTCCGCCGCCGAACTCGATCTGGCGTTCACGATCGCCCGCGTTGCCTCGGGTCTCGATCGGTCGCCATTCTTCTCGGGCAACGAGCCCGGTTTCGCCGATACGGTGATTTACGGCTACCTCCTGTGGATCGACCTCGCCGATCCCGGTGCGATGCCGGAACTCCCGCCGGGGATGGCCGCCTGGTACGAGGCTCGCGACCTCGCCTGGCGTCGCCCGTGTCTGACGCCGTTCGCCGATCTGGCGAGCGCGTGACCGGGCGCGACCGATGAGCGGGACAACCGTTGCCATTGGCGTGGATTGGGGGACGTCGTCGTTTCGCGCCTACCGGCTGGCGGAAGACGGCGAGGTCCTGGAGGGACGTCATGCCCAGGCCGGCATTCTCGCCATCGACGACAATGAGTTCGAAGACGCGTTCGAGGACCTGATCGGCGACTGGCTGGATGCCCATCCGGGCGTCCCCGTCCTGCTTGGCGGTATGATCGGCAGCCGTCAGGGCTGGATGGAAACGCCCTATCTCCCCTGTCCCGCCTCGGTGGACGACATAGCGGGCGCGCTCGTCCCGCTTACCCTGTCGCGGGGGCGCGTCGTCCATCTCGCGCCGGGCCTCTCGGCACGGGGGCCGGATGGCGTGCCCGACGTCATGCGCGGGGAGGAGGTGCAGATCCTCGGCGCGGTCGATCTTCTGGGCGCTGGTTCCGCGACGGTCTGCCTGCCCGGCACCCATTCGAAATGGGCGCGGGTCGAGGGCCGGCGGGTGGCGGGTTTCTCGACCCACATGACCGGCGAGGTCTTCGACGTGCTGCGTCGCCACAGCATCCTCGGCAGGGGAATCGAGCATGCCGCCTGGGACGACGCCGCGTTCCTCTCGGGCGTCGCCCGGTCGGGCGCCGAGGGCGGGCTGTTGCATCACCTTTTCGGGGTGCGGGCGGCGGGACTGTTCGGCGACCTGTCGCCCGACGCGGCCGGCGCGTTCCTGTCGGGGTTGGTGATCGGCCACGAGATCCGCGCGGCCGCGCCCCATGGAACGGTCCATCTCATCGGCGACGAACAGCTTGTCGACCTCTACCGGCGGGCGCTGGAGGCGTTGGCGTATGAAGCGGTGGCGGGTCCCCGGCAGGCGGCGGCCCGCGGCCTGTTCCGGATCGCCGCCGGTTTGCGCACTGGAGCGGATCAATGACCGGTTTCGACGTCTATCTCCAGCGCTGCCCGCTGGTGGCCATTCTGCGGGGCGTCGAGCCCGAAGAGGTCGTCGCCATCGCGCGGACGCTCGAGGATCAGGGGTTCGCCGTCGTCGAGGTGCCGTTGAATTCCCCTCGGCCGCTTGAGAGCATCGCACGGCTGGCCGAGGCGGTCGGCGATCGCATGCTGGTCGGGGCCGGAACGGTCATCGAGCCGGACGATGTCGATCGGGTCGTGGCCGCCGGCGGTCGGCTGATCGTGATGCCCCACGCCGATGCCGCCGTCGTCGAGCGCGCGAAAACCGCCGGCGCCATCGCCGTGCCCGGGTTCGCCACGCCGGGGGAAGCGTTCGCCATGCTCCGCGCCGGCGCCGACGCGCTGAAGCTGTTCCCGGCCGAGGCCGCACCGCCGCCGGTGTTGAAGGCCATGCGGGCGGTGCTCCCGAGCGATGTCCCTGTGCTCCCGGTGGGCGGCATCACGCCTCAATCGATGGCGGACTATCTGGCCGCGGGAGCCTCCGGTTTCGGACTCGGTTCGGCACTGTACCGGCGCGGGGACGATGCCGCCGCGGTTGCGGAAAAGGCGAAGACATTTCAGGCTGCCTGGTCGCAAGCCTCGCTTCCGACCTGATCGGAGTTTCAGGAGCCGACCTCACCCAGAACGGGAATTGACACCGCATGACTGACTTCGATTTGCCGGGCCATATCCAGTTCGGCGTCAGCCTCTTTGCCCTTATCGCCCCCATCGTCGGGGCGCCCATCTTCATCTCGCTCACTGCGGGCATGACGTCGCGCGACCGGGCTGTCTGCGCGACCGTGGCCTGCGTGACCGCCTTCGTCGTGCTGAGTCTGGCGTATTTCTTCGGCGAGGCGATCATGCGGACGATGGGGACATCGCTGCCGTCTTTCCAGATCGCCGGCGGCCTGATCATCGCCCTGACCGGATTGTCGATGATGTCCGACAAGCATGTCCCGAGCACGGACGATATCGAGACCGATACCGGCGGGTCGGCCGTGCGGATCGGCATATCGCCGATGGGGGTTCCGATGTTCGGCGGTGCCGGGGCGATCACCAAGATGCTGCTCGAGGGCCATCAGAGCGTAGGGATGGGACACGAGATAAGCGTCATTCTGATCCTCGCTGCGGTGCTTGGCGTCAGTTGGTTGATCCTGATCGGCGCCGGCGCGCTCGTCCGCTTCCTGGGTAAGAGCGGCATCCTCGTCTTCGAGCGGATCTTCGGTCTGTTGCTGATCGCGATCGGGGTCGAGATCCTGGTCACCGGAATCCTCGGTCACGCCGACAAGTTCGCCCTGACCCACTGACCGACCGCAGCGGGCCCGCGCTCGCCTATCCCGGCCACTCCTCGGCGGTCATCGCGTAGCCGAGGACAGGGAAGCCGTTATAGGCGGTCTCACCGCGCGGTGTGAGGCCAACCGCCTCCAGCACCCGTGCGGACGCCGCGTTCTCCGGTACGACGAAGGCGACGATCCGGGACAGTCCGACGGTCTGGAAACCGAAGCCGAGGGCGGCGCGAGCCGCCTCGCGGGCATACCCCTTGCCCCAGGCGTCGCGGGCGAAGGCGTAGAGTACCTCCACATCAGCCGAGCGTTCGAGCCGGGCCAGGCCGGCCTGGCCGAGGAACCGCCCGGTCGTCTTCTCCTCGACCGCCCAGACCCCGAAGCCGGCGGACCACGCCTCGCGGAACGCCTGGATGCGGCTCTCGGCGATCTGCTCGGCGAACGGAATCAGTGCCTCGCCACCGACCAGGAAGCGCACCACATCGGGGTCGGCCCGCATGGCGGCGTAGGCCGGTCTGTCCTCCGCGGTGAAGCCGCGCAGCCGCAGGCGCCCGGTCTCGATCACCGGTATGGAGGGCGATGGGGAGGCCATTGGGTCCAAGTGTCGCCGACCGTCTCTTGCGTCCGTATCCACGGGGCTGGATACTCGCGCTCCCTTCGTCGATCAACCGGAGTACCGTCCAGAGATGGCGATCATCAACCGCATCGCGGAGTTCCACGGCGAAATGACCGAATGGCGCCGCGACTTCCACGCCAACCCGGAACTCGGATTTCAGGAGACGCGCACCGGCGGGATCGTCGCGGCGAAGCTGGCCGAATGGGGCATCGAGGTCCATACCGGCGTCGGCAAGACCGGCGTCGTCGGCGTGTTGAAGGCGGGCAACGGTGACCGCCGGATCGGTCTGCGGGCCGATATGGACGCCCTGCCCATCATCGAGCGGACCGGCAAGTCCTATGCCTCCGGCTCCGACGGGGTCATGCACGCCTGCGGCCATGACGGCCACACCACCATGCTACTGGGGGCGGCCAAGTATCTGGCGGAGACACGGAACTTCGACGGCACCGTGCATTTCATCTTCCAGCCGGCGGAAGAGGGACTGGGCGGCGCCTTCGGCATGCTGGAGGACGGTCTTTTCGAGACCTTCCCCTGCGACCGCGTCTATGGCCTGCACAACATGCCGAACCTGCCGCTCGGCGAGTTCGCAACCCGCCCGGGGCCCATCATGGCCGCCGGCGATACCTTCGAGGTGACGATCCAGGGACGCGGCTCCCATGCCGCCATGCCGCATCAGGGCATCGACCCGGTCGTCGTCGGCTCCAACGTGATCATCGCCCTGCAGACCCTGCCCAGCCGCACGATCAGCGCCCAGGAGGCGCTGGTGGTCTCGGTCACCGAGTTCCACGCCGGCGAGGCGTTCAACGTCATCCCGGACAGCGTCGTTCTGCGCGGCACCTGCCGGACTCTGAACCCGGAGATCCATGCCGGGTTGGAGGCGACATTCCGCCGGGTGGTCGATGGCATCTGCGCCGCCCATGGCGCGTCCGCGACGATCGACTACAAGTCGGTGTTTCCGGTAACGGTCAATGCCGAGGACGCGACGGACCATGCGCTGAGCGCCGCCCGCGCTGTCGCAGGAGACCGTCGGGTGATCGACGACACCGCGCCGCTCATGGGCTCCGAGGACTTCGCGGCGATGATGCAGGCGGTGCCAGGCTCCTACATTCTGATGGGCAACGGTCCTGGGGCCTCGGTCCACCATCCCGAGTACGACTTCAATGACGAGGCGCTCACCCATGGCGCCAGCTACTGGTCGACGCTGGTCGAACAGCAGCTCGCCAAGGCCTGAGCGGAGGAAGAACCATGCCCATCGTCAACCGCATCGCCGAGTTCCACGACGAGATGACCGCGTGGCGCCGCGATCTCCACACCCATCCGGAACTGGGCTTCGAGGAGCACCGCACCAGCGACGTGGTCGCGGCCAAGCTCGAGTCCTTCGGCATCGAAGTGCATCGGGGCATCGCCGGGACCGGCCTGGTCGGCGTCCTGAAATCCGGCAGCTCCGGGCGCACCATCGGTCTGCGCGCCGACATGGACGCCCTGCCGATCCTGGAGCGCGGAGACGGCGACCGGCCGCACCGCTCGGTCAATGACGGCGTCATGCACGCCTGCGGCCATGACGGCCACACGACCATGCTGCTCGGCGCCGCCAAGTATCTGGCGGAGACGAAGAACTTCGACGGCACCGTCCATTTCATCTTCCAGCCGGCCGAGGAAGGCAAGGGCGGCGGCGACAAGATGGTTCAGGAAGGGCTGTTCGACCGGTTCCCCTGCGACACGGTCTTCGGGATGCACAACATCCCCGGCATCCCGATCGGCAGCTTCGCCGTCTCACCGGGCCCGATGATGGCGGCGCGGGACAATTTCGAGATCATCATCCGGGGCCGGGGCTCCCACGGCGCCATGCCGCATCACGGAATCGATCCGGTGCTGGTCGGCGCGCATATGGTCATGGCCCTGCAGTCGATCACCTCGCGCAACCTCGACCCGCAGAAAGCGCTGGTCATCTCCGTCACCCAGTTCCATGCCGGCCACGCCTTCAACGTGGTGCCGGACGACATGGTGTTGCGCGGTACCTGCCGGGTGTTCGATCCCGAGGTTCAGAACAGTCTGCCGGACCGGATCACGAAGATCATGGAGGGGGTCTGCGCCACGTTCGGGGCGACGGCTGAGCTCAATTATATCAAGGGCTATCCGGCGACCATCAACGATCCGGAGCAGGCCGGGATCGCCGCCGACATCGCCGAACGCGTTGCCGGGACCGAGCGGGTCGACCGGGCGCCGAAGCCGGTCATGGGCGCCGAGGACTTCTCCTACATGCTGAACCAGCGTCCGGGCGCCTATATCTGGGCCGGCAACGGCGACACCGCCGGCGTCCACCATCCGGATTACGACTTCAACGACGAGGGCCTGCCCCACGGCGCCAGCTTCTGGGCGCAGCTCGTTGAGGACCGGCTGAAGCGGGCCTGACCGCTCTCAGTCGAGAAATCCGTCCAGGTCCAGCGTGCCGCGCGCCACCCAGCCGAACGGGTGGCCGTAGCCGTAGAAGTCGAGGGTCTCGTTCACGAAGCGGGGCTCGTGGCCGATCGCCGCCTCGTAGTCCCGGCCGAGGGCGCGGAACCGCGCGTGCTTCTCCGCATCCGGCGTCCAGGCGCCGTCGAGCTTGGCCAGGAACTCAGCGGTGGCGGCGTCGATCTCCTCCGGTGTGTTCTCGACAAGCTCGATGCCCAGCGCCTCGAAATCGGCGTCCCGGAAGGTGCCGGGCAGGCGGGCGTCCAGGATCTCCCGGTAGCTCAGGAATCGGTCCTCGCCGACCCGGCGGTACCGCTTGAACAGGGACAGGTCGTCGTTATAGGGCAGGTTCAGGTGCTCGAACGGGGTGTTGGTCCTGAGCGACGGGTTGCCGAACGCCGCCGACACCCAGATCGGCCCGGAATTCTGCGCCGTCATAAACCGGCAGGCCGCGCAGGCGTAGAGGTCGATCCAGCGCCCGTCCGGAAATGCGTCGGGCAGGCTGAGATATCCGTCAGGTGTGCGCTCCCAGGTCTCCAGTCCCGGCTCGCCGATCCGCAGCACCTGGTAGCCCGCGTCCAGGATGCGTCGGATGGCGGCGTCGTAGCTGCCGATCGCTGCTGTGCGGTGGCCGTGATGCGCCTCGTCCGGCAGGTAGGCCATCGTGCGCGTATGGAACAGGGCGAGCGGCGCCGCCGGGTCGATGCCCCGCCCGGCCAGGGCCGACGCGCCGCGCTCCCGCAGGCTGTCTGGAAGTGTGTAGAGGAACGGTCGCGTGCCCGTCACGACCGCGCGCCAGCACTCGACGATCAGTGTCCGGGCTGACATCGCCAGCCAGTGCAGGTGCTTCATATCCATCAGCCCGCCATCGGTGGTACCGAGGGACAGGACGTCGCGGAAGTCGGTCTCCACCACCACGAACCGGTCGTCCAGGCATTCGGTCAGCGCCCGGTTCGACCCCGGCAGGTCCAGATTGCCGGTGACGATCACGATCCGTCGGTAGGTATTCCCGTAAAGGGTGGCGAGCATCTGCGGCTCGATCACCAGATGGCCGAAACGGCGCCACTGGTGCAGTACGTAGACCAGGATCGGCTCGCCCGGCGTCAGATGCGGGATTACCAGAGACAGCAGCCGGTTCAGGGTCTCCTGGGTGACCTGGCGCTCGGGCGGGGTCCCCGGTTCCTGCATCCTGCTCTCCGATCCGTCGACGCCTCACTGCGGACGAGTACAGCAGATTCGCCCGGCGCTTGTCATATGCGGGGTCACAGGCCGCATCGCCCGCCGGTGGCGCGACGGCCGTGGCAATCGTCGCTATCCGCCCGGTCCGGTCCGGCGTAGTCTCGTAAGGTCGGCCTGCGTGGGGCAGGTTTCAGTGGGGGACTCATTCATGCGAAAGCTTGCCGCCGCGGCCTTGGTCGCCATTGCCGCTTTCCTCGCCAGTCCGGCCGTCGCTGACGACCTGGAGTTCATGCTCGTCAACGAGACCAGCGTCTCCCTGGTCGGTTTCTACGTGTCGCCGGCGAGCAGTCAGCATTGGGAAGAGAACCTGCTGGATGGTGGCAGCTATCTCGCCGCAGGGTACGAGGTCGGCGTCCTGATCGCCGACGGCCTGACGACCTGCGTGTACGACATCCGGGGCGTCTTCGAGGACGGCGAGGTGGTCGACGACCTGGCCCTCGACCTCTGCGACCTGGGGGAATACACGTTCACGGAGTAGTCGGTCTGACGGTGGATCGTCAGACCGGATAGTACCCCCGCAGCCGATCTCGCTCGACCAGGGTCGGGTCGCGTTTCGCCGGGTCGCCGTAGCCGCCGCCGCCGGGTGTCTCCACGGTGATGGCGTCGCCTTCGGTGATGGCGATGCCCTGCTCCTTGGAGAGGTGCTCGGGCACGTAGCTCTCGCCGCCGCGCTCGACCAGGACCGTGTTCGGCGCGCCGTCCTCGCCGCCGAGCGCGCCCTGGGGGCCGACGCGGCCGTGATCCATGACGAAGCTGGCCCGCGCGTCGCCCCGGCGCAGGCGCACCTTGTAGCGCACGCCGAAGCCGCCGCGATGGGCGCCCGCCCCGCCGGAGCCTTCCCGCAGGGCGTACTCCTCGTAGAGGATCGGATAGCGCTGCTCGACCACCTCGATCGGCGTGGTCTTGGAGATGCCGATGGTCGAGCAGCCGTTGGAGAGCCCGTCGCCGGTCGGATGGCCGCCATAGCCGCCGCCGGAGATCAGGTAGCAGACATATCCGCGCCCGGTCTTCGGGTCTGTCCCGCCGAGTGAGAAGTTGCCGCTGGTGCCGGCCGGGGCGGCGAAGAGGTGGTCGGGGACCGCCTGGGTCATGGCGGCGAACACCGCCTCGGCGATGCGCTGGCTCACCTCCGCCGCGCAGCCGGAGACCGGGCGGGGATACTTGGCGTAGAGAAAGGTGCCGTCCGGGTCGGCGACCGTCAGCGGTTCGAAGGTGCCGGCATTGATCGCCACGTCAGGGTAGATGTGCTTCATCGCCAGATAGACCGAGGAGCGCGTGGTGGCGATCACGCTGTTCATCGGCCCCTGGCAGGGTGGCGAGGAGCGGGAGAAGTTGAAATGCGCCTCCTCGCCCTTAATGGTCAGGGTGAGGGCTATGGTCAGCGGTTCGTTCACCACACCGTCGCTGTCGACGATGGCGGTGCTCTCGTAGACCCCGTCCGGCACCGCGGCGATCTTGGCGCGCATCTGCCGGGAGGCGCGCACCCGCATCTCGGCGATGGCCCGATCGACGGTGTCGGCACCGTAGCGGTCGAGCAGCAGGGTGAGGCGCCGCTCGCCCACGGTCAGCGCGGCGGCCTGGGCCTTGATGTCGCCGATGCGCTGGTCGGCGATGCGGATGTTGGAATTGATGATCGACAGAATCTCCTCGTCGATCGCCCCGGCCTTGTAGAGCTTGACCGGCGGCAGGCGCAGCCCCTCCTGCTCGACTTCGGTGGCGCTGGCGGAGAAGCCGCCGGGCACCGCGCCCCCGGTATCTGGCCAGTGTCCCGTATTGGCCAGCCAGCAGAACAGCGCACCCCTGTAGAAAAACGGTTTGACGAACTTCACGTCCATCAGGTGGGTGCCGCCCAGATACGGGTCGTTGACGATGTAGACGTCGCCCGGCTGCAGGTCGCGGGCGCGCTCGATCACCGTCGCGCAGCAGTCCTGCATGGTGCCGACGAAGACCGGCAGCCCGTCCTCGCCCTGGGCGATGAGGGCGCCGTCGTCGCGGTGGTAGATGCCGTCGGACCGGTCGTGCGTCTCGCTGATCACCGGCGAGAAGGCGGCGCGCGAGAACGCCAGATCCATCTCGTTGCAGACCTGCTGCAGGCCGTTCTGGATGACCGTCAGCGTGATCGGATCGATCGCCGGGCGCGGATCGCGGGAGAGGGCGGCTGAGTCGGTCATCGGCGCTCCATGTCGGCTACCGGGCGGCGCTTGCCAGGTTGGAATCGTAGGCCGCCAGGCCGTTGCGGACCACGTCGGAGTCGCAGCCCTTCGCATTGATGATTTCCTTGGCGTCCTCAATCAGGAACAGACGGCGACCGGGGCCGATCCCGTCGCCGACAAGCGCGTCGATGCGCGCGCCGATCCGCTGCTGCTGGTCGTGGCTGAGGGTGACGTCCCGGCACTTCGCGACCGCCTGCAGGCCGATCTGGTAGTCCAGATAGACCTCCTCCTGGGGCGTTTCGGCGGCGGCGCGGGCGCCGGCATTGCCGAGTGCCATGCAGAACAAGGCAAGGCCGACCAGCGCGGTGACGAGAAGGGCCGGGAACCGGTCGGGGGTCGCGGTCCGAGTGCTGCGGCGTGGCGAAGTCATGGCGGCATCCTCACAGTTGGTCGCTATCATCAGGATAACGCGACGGTCACCAGAAGGTTGCCGAAGGCGTCGAGCCGTGCGGACTGTCCGGGCTCGATCACGGTGGTGGAATCGAACTGCGCGACGATTGCCGGCCCGTCGAAGGCGGCGTCGACCGGCAGGGTCTCGCGGCGGTAGACCGGCGTCTCGCACCATCCGGCGCCTTCGAACCAGACCGGACGCGCGCTTTCGCGGGCACCATCCAGCGTGGCGGCCCGGGTCTCCGAGGCGGCAAGTTGGATGAGTGGGACGGCGGGTCGGTGGCCGAGAACGGCGGTGTGCAGGTTGACCAGCACCGGCCGGATCTCGGGAAGCTCGACCGCGAACCGGTCCCAGTAGGCGGTCGCGAAGAACCGGTCGAGGTCGTCGAGGCTCGGGGTGGCGGTGGCGAGGGGCACCTGGAGAATGTGGGACTGGCCGAGGAACTGCATGTCGACGCTGCGGCGGATCTCGATGCCGGCCAGCGCCACCCCTTCGGCGTCCAGCAGCGCGCGGCCTTCCGCCTCCTGCTCGGCGAACAGGGCGTGGACGTCGGTGATGTCGAGGGCTTCCAGCGGCGTGTTCAGCGTGTTGACGAAGTCGTGGCGCAGATCGGCGACGGCGCAGCCGATGGCGTTGGTGATGCCCGGGCGCGCCGGGACGACGACGGTCGGCACCGCCAACTCGCGGGCCAGGGCGGTCGCATGGAGCGGTCCGGCGCCGCCGAAGGCGAACAGAACGAAGTCGCGGGGGTCGTGGCCCTTGGACAGGGAGACCATGCGGATCGCTCCGGCCATGCGGTCGTTTGCCACGCGGAGGATGGCGGCCGCCGCCTCGTCGGCGGAGAGCCCGAGCGGTTCGCCGACCGCTTCCCGGATACGGGACCGAACGTCTTCCAGGGAGACCGGCGTGTCCACCGAGAGAAGCCTCGCCGGGTCGAGACGGCCGAGCACGAGATTGGCGTCGGTGATGGTCGGCTGCGTTCCGCCCCTGGCGTAGCAGATCGGGCCCGGCATGGCGCCGGCGCTCTCCGGCCCGACCCGCAGCAGGCCGGAGGCATCGACCGATGCGATGGAGCCGCCGCCGGCGCCGATCGTGTGAACGTCGACCATGGGGACGTGGATCGGCATCCCGTATTCCAGGTCGAGCTCGCTGTGGATGCTCGGAATACCGTCGATGATCAGGCCGACATCGGAACTGGTGCCGCCCATGTCGTAGGTGAGCACATTCGCGAAGCCGGCCGAACGGGCGGTGTAGGCGGCGGCCATCACGCCGGAAGCCGGGCCGGACATGACGGTGTTCACCGCCTGGTCGGCCGCGCGCTCGGCGGAGATCGTGCCGCCGTTGCCCTGCATGACGAGAAGGGTACGGCGGTATCCGCCTTCCTCTAGCCGGTCGGTCAGGCGCTTCAGATAGCGGCGCAGGACCGGCTGCACCGTGGCGTTGACCGCGGCGGTCGTCCCGCGCTCGTACTCGCGGAACTCCGACAGGATCGCGTGGCCGGCGGTGACCTCGGCTTCCGGCCATTGGGCCCGAACCAGCTCGGCCGCCCGACGCTCGTGGGCCGGATTGGCGTAGCTGTGCAGGAAATGGATGACCACGGCCTCGCAGCCCTCCGCCTTCAGCGTCCTGGCCGCGGCGGTCACGGCCGCCTCGTCGAGGGGGGTCAGCACCAATCCCTCCGCGTCCATCCGTTCCGCGACCTCCAGGCGCAGTTCGCGCGGGATCAGCGGCTCGAAATCCTCCGGTGAGGCCGTAGGAGGTCGGGCGGGTCCGTCGCCCGAGTTCCAGCACGTCGCGGAAGCCTCGGGTGGTGATCAGACCGGTGCGGGCGACCTTGCGTTCCAGCAGGGCGTTGGTGGTGGTCGTCGTGCCGTGGACGATCTGGTCCAGCAGCGCGGTGTCGACCCCGGCGGCTTCCAGCGCCGCCATCACGCCGCCGGCCTGGTTGTCGAGGGTGGTGGGCACCTTGGCGAGCGCCAGACCGCCCGGTATGTCGGCATCGAGATAGACCAGATCGGTGAAGGTTCCGCCCACATCGACGCCCACGATGCGCGCCGAGGATCGCCTGTCCTGACCGCTCACAGTCCCTGGCCTCCATCCCTCAAACTCGTTCGTATGCTAACGAACTGGATTGAGCTTCGAAAGCCCGATTGCGTCCGGGATCAGACGCGGCGGGCGAACCACACAACGCGGCCGACAATGGAGACCTCGTCGACCGTGCGCTCGTAGTCCTGATAGCGGGGATTGGCGGAGCGGATCAGCACCCGGGCGGGCTCCGTGTTCGGGACCGGCTCCAGTTGCTTGGCCACCAGCCCCATCCCGTCGAACAGCACGAAGATGCCCGGCGGCGAAGGCGCCTTGCGGGCGGTGTCCACCAGAATCTTGTCGCCGGATTCCAGGATCGGTTCCATCGAATCCCCGTCGATCGAGATGATGCGCAACGTCTCGGCGTCGGCATGCAGCTCGTGATGCAGCCAGGCGATCGGGAAGTACCAGGTTTCGCCCCGACGTTCCTGATCGACCAGCGCGCCGCCGCCGGCAGAGGCGATGATCTGTACTTCCGGCACGCCGGCCACGGCGGGATCGCTATCGGCGGAGAGCGCCCGGGCATAGGTTACCGCGCGGCGGGTCGTCATCGCGCTCGCCTGACGCGCGCCGGAGGGCGCCACCGGCGGCGTCGCGCCGTCCCGCAACGCGCCCTCGTCGACGCCGAGATGGGCGGCCAGGAGATGGCGAACATCCTCCGGCAGTTTCCGCGGCGTGCCCCGGTGAATGAACTGGTGCAGGTAGGCGTGGTTCTTGCCGCAGGCGATCGACGCCGCCTTGAGATCCGTGGGCGGATCTCGGTGCGCGATCAGCTCAAGGACGCGGCGCCGGATGGGGTCGAGTTTCATGAGTTCATTCTTATTCCGGCTTCCGCCACCTGTACAGAATAAATTTCCTATTGTTGTGATGATCTCATGGCTCTAATTTAAGAAATTACCGATTATCTCCCTCATTCCGATTGGAGGTGCCCTGTGGCCCACACTCATGTCCAAGCAACATCGGCCCGGAGGCCCGAGCGGCGCCGGGCCGCTTCGCCGGACCCGGTGCCGGCTCTCCTGCGCGAGGCGGCGGATACCCTGCGCCGCCTTCCGAGCGCCCTTGCCCGTCCCCGCCTGTCGAGCTGGCCGGCGGTGGTTCGGGACAGCGCAGCCGCGCTCTCTGGCTGGACTCGGTGAGACGGCCGCCGATCCCGCCGTCGCCGCAGGCGATCGACCGGATGGACCGCGCCCTCGGCTGGCTGCTGTCCTGCGACGAGGAGGCCCGCCGGTTGGTCTGGGCCCGGGCGACCGGAATCTCCTGGCGGCGTTTGGAGGACCTGGACGGCCGCAGCCATGTCACCCTGCGCAAGATCGTGGCCAGAGGGCATGACCAGATCCGGGTATCTCTGGTTGCCGAAGATAATAAAAAGCCAAAAATAGGAAAATAGCGCTTTACAGGGTTTCGAAAACCGGATAAAACTTCGATCAAGCTTGGATCACTGCATCGCAACGCCCCATCGGGCGCGTTCGACGGGATCCTCCGGGGCCGGCCGCGATGCGCCGCCTGCCGGATTCTGCCAGACGGGCCGTCCTGTGAAGGGCGGCCCGTTCGCGTTTGAGAGCCGGAGTTGCCAATGCCCGCGCAGAAATGGACGTCCACCCGTCGGGCCGCCTTTCTGGCTGCGCTGGCGGAGACCGGTAACGTCTCCCGGGCGGCGCGGGCCGCCAAGGCGTCCCGGTCGCGGGCGTACCAGCTCAAGGCCGACGATCCGCAGTTCGCGGAGGAGTGGGCCGACGCCCTGGAAATCGCGACCGACGCGCTCGACGCCGAGGCCCGGCGCCGTGCCATCGACGGCGTGGAGACACCGAGATTTCACCAGGGCCGGGTCGCCGGGACCGTCCGAAAGTACTCGGACTCCCTCCTGATGTTTCTGCTTCGGGCCCATCGTCCCGCGCTGTATCGCGAACGCGCCGGCCTGACCACCAACAGACAGGACGGACATGACGCCGCAGAAGACTACAGCGGAGCCCGCGACGCCCTCGCCGAACGGCTTGCGCGACTTGATCCGGACGCGGGGGACGGACCGGGCGACGATCCGGACTCTCCTGGCCGGTCTGAGTGACCGGGATGCGGCATTGCTGCTCCATGACTGGCCGCTCTGGGCGCGGGCGAAGCAGCTTCCGCCGGAAGGCGATTGGCGGGTCTGGCTGATTCTGGCGGGCCGTGGGTTCGGCAAGACGCGGACCGGCGCCGAATGGGTCCGCGCCCTGGCCGAGACCGGCAGGGCCGGTCGCATCGCCCTGGTCGGCGAGACGGCTGGAGACGCCCGTGACGTCATGGTCGAAGGGGAGAGCGGCCTGCTGGCCTGCTGCCCGCCCTGGGGGCGGCCGCTCTATGAGCCGTCGAAACGCCGCGTCACCTGGGCGAACGGCGCCATTGCGACCTGTTTCTCGGCGGACGATCCGGACCAGCTCCGGGGGCCGCAATTCGACGCGGCCTGGGCCGACGAGATCGCCAAGTGGCGGTACGAGGCGGCCTGGGACAACCTGATGCTGGGGCTGCGGCTCGGCGCCGACCCTCGCTGCGTGGCGACGACGACGCCGAAGCCGCGCGCCTGGCTGTCGCGCCTGATGGCCGACCCGCGCACGGTCCTGACCCGCGGCGGGACCCGGGAGAACGCGACCAATCTGGCGCCCGCCTTTCTGGATCAGATCCTGACCCGCTACGATGGCACCCGCCTCGGCCGCCAGGAGATCGAGGGCGAGTATCTCGTCGATGTGCCGGGCGCCCTCTGGACCCGCGCCCTGATCGAGGCGGCGCGCGTGCCGGCTGCGGCGGTGCCAGAGTTGCAGCGGGTCGTCGTCGCCGTCGATCCGGCCGTGACGAGCGGTGCCGAGGCCGACGAAACCGGGATCGTCGTCGCCGGCCGCGACGCCGGGACCGGCTTCTGGGTGCTTGAGGACCTGACCGGACGGCTGAGCCCGGATCTCTGGGCCCGACGGGTCGCGGACGCCTTCGCCCGGGTTCGGGCCGATACGGTGGTCTGCGAGGTCAATCAGGGTGGCGACCTCGTGGCCGCGACCCTGCGCACCGTCGATCCAACACTGCCCGTCCGGTCCGTCCGGGCGACCCGGGGCAAGCGGCTGCGCGCCGAGCCGGTGGCCGCCCTCTACGAGCAGGGCCGGGTCCGCCATGCGGGTGCCTTCGACGCGTTGGAGGACCAGATGGCTCGATTTACCGGGGCGCCGGGCGACGCGTCGCCGGACCGTCTCGACGCCCTGGTCTGGGCGCTCACGGACCTGATGACCGGTCCGGGACCGGCGGCAAGCCGCGAATTCCTGATCTGACGCCGCTTCCGCAGAGGAAACACCGATGACCTATGACGAGGCGCGCGCCGCGATCGAGAGCCTGTTCGCGACCGGTTGGACGGAGACGCCGGTCGCCTATCGGAACGTCGACTTCACTCCGCCCGGTACCAGGCACCCCTGGGTGATGCTGTCGGTGGAGCCGCGCGAAACCGTTCAGGCCTCTTTCGGCGGCGCGGTTCGCCGCTTCCGTTGCACCGGTGTCGCGCGGCTCGATATCCGGGTTCCGCGCGGCGCCGGTACCGCGGCCGCTTTCAGGTTGGCCGACGGCGCCGCCGCCCTGTTCGCGTCTGCAGCCGTCCGGGGCCTCGTGTTCGAGGCGGCCGGCACCCTGCCCGGGTCGGAAGACGACGAGGTCTATTTCAGCCTGCCGGTGGAGGTGCCGTTCTGGCACGACGACTTCTGGTGACCCGTCTGCGCGCTGCCCTGACATCCAGCGGAGAGATCGGATCATGAGAACTCTGGCCCGTGCCGCGTCGGTCGCCGCCGACGAGTCCGATGTGGCGACGCCGAACGCCGCCTGGCATGCCATGGCGCCGGACTGGGAACTGATCGCCGATCTGCTTGGTGGGACCCGCGCCATGCGGGCCGCCGGCGAACGGTGGCTGCCCCGGGAGCCGAAGGAGAGCCTGGAAGCCTATCGCATCCGTCTGTCCCGAACCGTGCTGTTCAACGGGCTCGGCCGGGCGATACAGACCCTGTCGGGCAAGCCCTTCGCCAAGCCGGTTACACTGGCCGACGGCGCGGATCCACGTCTGCGGGCTCTCTGCCATGACCTGGACCTCGGCGGCCGTGATCTGACGACCTTCGCCCGCGACGTCCTGCGCGCGGCCCTGACCGATGGGGTGACCCATATCCTGGTCGACTATCCCGAGGCGGCGGCGCTTGGCGAGACCCTGCATGACGAGCGGGTCCGCGGCGCCCGCCCCTATTTCGTGCACATCCCGGCCAGGGACCTCATCGGCTGGCAGGTGGACCGGGCCGGCCGGCTGGAACGGGTACGGATCCGCGAAACGGTGTCGGAACGTGAGGGCACCTGGGGCGAGGCGGCGGTACCCCAGATCCGTGTGCTGGAGCCGGGCCTCTGGTCGGTCTGGCGCCGCCCCAGGGGGCGGGAGGATGCGCCCTGGCGCCGGATGGCCGGCGGCAGGACCACCCTGGAGCATATTCCGCTGGTTTCGGTTTACGCCGGACGCACCGGGTTTCTGACGGCACGTCCGCCGCTGATCGATCTCGCCTGGCTCAACCTCGCGCACTGGCAGTCCAGCTCCGACCAGCGCCACATCCTGCATGTAGCCCGCGTGCCGATCCTGTTCGCCCGCAATCTCAAGGTCGGCGAGGACGGCGTGGAGATCGGTCCCAACCGCCTGATCCAGGGCGACGGGGACGGGGCGGACCTGCGCTATGTCGAGCATTCCGGGGCGGCGATCGCCGCGGGGCGTCAGGATCTTGCCGACCTCGAGGACCGCATGGCGGTCATGGGATTGGATCTGCTGGTCGGGCGGTCCGGCGGCGTCACGGCGACCGAACGGGCGATCGACGCGGCCCGTTCGGACAGCGCCCTGACCGGCCTGGTCCGCGAGGTGGAAGACGGCCTGTCCCGCGCCTTCGCGCTCGCCGCCGATTGGATGGATCTCGATCCGGCCGCCGCCGGTCGGGTGACGGTGGATCCCGATCTCGGGATCGACCCGCAGGAGGCCCAGGAGGTCGACCTGCTTCTGAAGGCGCGGCTCGCCGGCGAGATCGACCGGCCGACCTTCCTCGCCGAGATCCGCCGCCGGGGCATCCTCTCCGATCGGGCATGACGCCCGCGGGCAACGACATCATGGAGACTGAGACATGCCGCTTCCCGCTACCGTCGATACCCTGGACGATCTGCCGGAGCCGGTCCGTTCGTACTATCTCGAGACCGGGGACGGCCGCTGGCGCCTGGACGCGGAGGGGGTCGAGGACGTGTCCGGCCTGAAATCGGCACTGGAGAAGGAACGGGCCGAGCGAAAGGCGCTGAAGGCGGCGCTCGCCGACCGGCAGGCGGCGGACGGCGACGGCAGCGCCCCGATCTCCGCCGAAGAGAGTGACGGCGCACCCGCCGATACTGCGCCGGAGCCCGTCCAACCGTCGCCGCCGGAACCGGATCGAACGGCCGCGCTCGCGGCCAGGCTGATCGAGTCCGAGGCGCGGTCCGCGATCCAGGCGGCGCACGGCGTGCCCGAACTGCTGCTGCCGGCCATGATGGGACGCCTCTCGGTCGATGCCGACGGTCTGGTCGTGGCGGTCGGCGATGACGGCTCGACCATGGACGTTGCCCGGATCGTCGAGGCACTCCGGGCCGACCCGATCTACGGCCGCGCCTTCGACGCGTCGGGCAAGGGCGGGAGCGGCGCGCCGGTCGCCGGCCGCGGCAACTCGGGCCCGGTGACGGTCTCCGCCGCCGATCCCCGCGCCGTGGCCCGCCACATCGCGGACATCGCTGCGGGCCGCATCCGGGTGGCGTGAGTGGTTCCGCCGAACGTCAGTCGGGGTCCGCTCCTCAGTCTAGACCGGGTCTTTGTGAGCGACCTGGGGGAACAGAGCACTCGGCATAGCCGACCTGGATCTTGCCACTGTCCGGATCGGTCCAGGACATCAGCATTCCCTTGAATGCCCTTGGCAAGACGTCGGACGGCAAGTTGTCTCGGTCGGCGATTCGAAATTCGATCGCCATCCGTGTTTCGGTGGCGTCGGGCATCACCTGGGTTCGATGCAGGACGGTCTGGTCGAATATGCAGAATCCGCCAGTCTTGATTGCAACCGGGCGGCGGCGAACGTCTCTTCCGAACAGCTCCTCGAGGCCTTGGTCGTTCAGCGAGCGGCGCCCGAGTTCATCGGTCTTGAGGGAGGTCCAAATGCGCCGCAGTTCAGAATCCGAGAGGCGCCCGCTTATGTCCGCGAATTCGAGACCCGGCGCCGTCGTTCCGACATCGACCAACGGGACCCAAGCGGTCAGCATAGGAACACCGAAGCCGTAGAAATTGGCGTCCAGATGCCAGGGAACATAGTTGCCGTCAGGCTGCGGCTGCTGAACGCGGATCGTGCAGTGCTCCAAGAGTAATAGAGGCTCGCGTTCGTAGGTTTGCCGGTAGAATTGGCCAAGACCGCTTGACCAGAAGAACCGAAGGATGGAGCGGACAAACTTCGTCTCGGCCGCGTTCTCCGGGAATCGGTGCATACGGCTGACAGAGATCTTCTCGGATGCGCCGGACGCGACCATGTCCATGATGGTCTGACGCAGGTTCTGCAGCGCCGTGACGTCCAGTCCGCTTGCGAAGACCTTTTGCAGCATAACCTGTTTCTCCTCGGATACTGATCCAGTCTTCGCCCCATCTGGGCTGCTTGAGTACCTCCGGCTCAGCAGCGTGGCAAGCGGACGGTCCGGTAAACCTGTTCCCGGATACTGCCTTGGGCCCGGGCGGCCCCCTTTCCAGAACGCGCGTCTTGGCGGGATGCCGGAGCGATCCCTTCCACAGTCCCTACGCGAAAGGAGTTCGCCATGGCGAACAGCCTCTCGGACATCATGCCGAAGATCCTCGCCCGAGGCCTGATGGCCCTGCGCGAGCAGGCGGTGATGCCCCGCCTCGTCAATTCCGACTATTCCTCCGACGCTGCCAAGAAGGGCGACACGATCGACGTGCCGCTGCCGAGCGCCATCGCGGCGACCGACGTCACGCCGTCCCATACGCCGCCGGTGCCGACTTCGCTGGCGGCCAACGTGGTCCAGATCCAGCTCAACAACTGGAAGCGGGCCGGTTTCCACCTGACCGACCGCGAGGTCATGGAGATCGACCACGACGAGAGCTTCGTGCCGATGCAGATGTCGGAGGCGATCCGCGCTCTCGCCAATGCGGTGAACGCCAGCGTCCATGCGGAATATGTCGGCATCCACGGCTATGTCGGAACGGCCGGAACGACCCCGTTCGGCACCGATGTCACCGACGCGACCCTAGCGCGCAAGCTGCTCAACCGGCAGCTCGCCCCGCGCAGCGACCGCCGCGGCGTGCTGGACTTCGACGCCGAGACCAACGCCCTGGCGCTGGCCCAATTCTCCGACGCGGAGAAGACCGGCTCCTCCTCGGTCAAGATCGACGGAGAGATCGGCCGCAAGTTCGGAATCGACTGGTTCGCCGACGACGGCGTGCCGACCCACATCGCCGGCACCGCCGCCGACGACGCGACCTATACCGTCTCGACCGGCGCGGCCGGCTCGACCGGGGACACCAGCGTGACCCTGACCGCCGATACCGGCACGCCGACGCTGGTGGTCGGCGACGTGATCTCCTTCGCCGGTCACGATCAGACCTACGTGGTGACGGCGGGCGTCGCGCTGTCGACCGGCAGTACCGTCGTCCCGGTCGCGCCGGCGTTGAAATCGGCCGTCGCCGACGGTGCTCCGGTGACCGTGCGGTCGAGTCATGTGGTCAACCTGGCGTTCCACCGCGATGCGTTCGCGCTTGCCATGCGGCCGTTGTCCGCCGGGCTCACGGATCTCTCCCTCGGCAATCAGATCCTGGCGATGACAGACGCCCAGACCGGCCTGTCCCTGCGCCTGGAGGTGAGCCGCCAGTACAAGCAGACGGTCTGGGAGTTCGACGTGCTCTGGGGAGTCAAGCTGGTCCGCCCCGAACTCGCGGTGCGCATCGCCGGCTGATCGGCCCGCGCTCCGATCCTTCCGGATCTTCAGATGTCCCTCCCCCCGGCCGCTTGTTCCCCGGCGGCCGGGACCTGTCGGGGCCGGTCCGAACGGCGGACTGGCCCCGGCCTTTTTCTGCCGCCCTCCGAGGAGAAGAGCCATGTCCGATGACGGCCACCTCGAGACGGTCACGCTGGAGCATGCCCGCACCGGCCAGCCGATCGTCGTCGATCAGCGCGATTACCTCGCCCGCCGGAACGGACGCTACGCCAATTGGCGGTTGCTCGGCCGCGGCGACTTCATCGCGCCGCCACCGCTGCCGAGCGAGGCGAACGCGCAGGCCACCGGAGACAGATCATGACCGTTACAGTCGGAGTGGACGTCTATGCCGACCTCACCGAAGCCGACGCCTATTTCGCTGCCCGCCTCGTCGGCGATTGGGCCGCTGCGTCCGTCGTCGAACGCGAAGCTGCCTTGCTGCGGGCGACCGCTTACCTAGACGGCCGCTACCGCTGGATCGGCCGTCGCGCCGAAGCGGAGCAGCCGCTTGGCTGGCCGCGCCTGGGTGCTACCGATCCGGAGGGTCGGACTCACCTGGGCATCCCCGTCTCCGTAAAACATGCCTGCGCCGAGCTCGCCTGCATCGCGCTCAGCCAGGACCTCGCACCCCAGGCCGACAGGGGCGGGCGGGTCGTCGCCGAGCGGGTCGGCGCCGTCGAACTGCGCTATGCCGAGGATGCGCCCGTGGGGCGCGCCTATCCCTACATCGACCTGTTGCTCACCGGCCTGGTCCGCGGGGCGGCGTCGGTCGCGGTGCGGCGAGCATGACCCGGCTCGGAGAGACTCTCGGTCCGATGGTCGCCGGCCTGATCGCCCGGGCCGGCGCACCGATGACCCTGCGCCGATCCGGCGTGCCGAGCTACGACCCTACGACCGGCTCGGTCGCCGAGGCCGTCATCGAGATGTCGTTGATCGGTGTGATCGACGAGGTTGAAGCCGGCCATTCCGACGGGGCGGTGCGCCGGGGCGACCGGATTGTCACCGTCGCTGCCCCCGATCTGCGGGATCCGACGGGGCCGATGGACCCGGCGCCGGGAGACGATCTGGTCGTTGCCGGAGCCGTTCACCGCGTCGTTTCCGTCACCGCGACCTATGTCGCCGACCGCCCCGCCCTGTTCCGCCTGCACGTTCGTCGTTGACGGGGTGCCGCATTCCCAAAACCCCTGCTCTCACCGATAAGGAGGCCCCACGATGGCCGACAGCAGCCGCGCGCAGCTCTACAGTCTGAAAGAAACTGTCTGGGGCACCACCCCTGCCGCGGCAATGACCGAGCTGCGCTATACGGCCGAGACCCTCGGCTACAACGTCAACAACGTGACCAGCAACGAGGTCCGCGCCGACCGCCAGATCGTCGATCTCATCCAGGTCGGCGCCGAGGCATCCGGCAATATCGATTTCGAGTTGAGCTTCGGCGCCCATGACGCGTTCCTGTCCGGCGCCTTGTTCTCGAGTTGGGGGACTCCGATCGCGGTCTCCGCCTCGGACGATATCGGCGCTTCCAACGCCAGCGGCGTCTTTACCAGTGCCGGTACGGATTTCGTCGCCCTCGGCATTGCCGTCGGCCAGTGGATCCGGGTCTCCGGCTTCACGGCGGCGTCGGGTGCGAACAACGGATTCTACCAGGTCACGAGCGTCGCGCAGAACAGCATCGGCGTCTCCCCGGCCCCGGCGGTGGACGAGGGCGGTTTCGGACTGACCGTCGGCCTCTCCGGGGCGCTGTTGCGGAACGGCGTGACCGAGAGTTCCTTCACCCTGGAGAAGGCGTTCACCGACGTGGGCAAGTTCATCGCCTTCACCGGGATGGTCGCCAATACCCTGAGCCTCGATATCCAGACCGGGCAGGTTCTCCAGGGATCGGCATCGTTCATGGGCAAGGCAGCCTCCATCGGCGACGCCACGGTCGGCACCGGTATCCCGGTCGCGGCGGCGGCGAACGACGTGATGAACGCCGTTGGCAATATCGGCGAGGTGCGGGAGGCCGGTGTGCTCCTCGACGGGACCGCGCTCCGGTCGCTCTCGGTTCGCGTGGCCAACGGTCTGCGCGGCGTTCAGGCGGTCGGCGCCCTCGGCAATGTGGACATCGGCGCCGGCCGCTGCACCGTCACCGGCAGCGTGTCGGCCTATTTCACCGATGGCGCCTGGTATCAGAAATACCTGGCCGGCACGGCGACATCCCTGTCCTTCCGCGTTCAGGACGGGGCCGGCAACGCCTACATCCTCACCCTCCCGAAGGTGAAGCTCACCGCCGGACGGGTTCAGGCCGGCGGGAACGACCGTGACGTGATGGCCGATTTCGACTTTCAGGCCCTGAGCGACCCAGCCACCGGGTGCACCATCCAGATCGACCGGTTCGCCGCATAGGCCAATCGCCGCGACCGGGCGAGGGCCGGCGGGCGGAAATCCTCGCACCCGCCCGCCGGTGATCCCCTGACCCCAGATCAATCGACCCACGAGGACGAGATCCCATGGACCTGAGCCGCTTCAAGACCGACACCGCCCTCGAGGACGAGGGGGTGTGGACCACCATAGACGCTGCCTCCGATGCCGAGATCCGCATCGCCCGCATCGGCAATCGGCGATACCGGGAGACCATGGCCAAGCGGCTGAAGCCTTACCGCCGGGCGCTCCGCGCCGGAACGCTCGACGATTCCGTCACCGAACGTCTTACCGCCGAGGTGCTGGCCGAGACCGTGCTGCTGGACTGGCGTGGGCTTACCGTCGACGGGGCGCCGCTTCCCTACAGCCGCGAGACGGCGCGCGACCTTCTGCTCGACCCGGCCTACCGCGACTTCCGCGATCTGGTGGTCGAGCTGGCCGGCGAGCTCGATCTGTATCGCGAGCGCGACCTGGAGGACGCGGAAAAAAACTTGGCGACATCGTCCGCTGGCACTTCGACTGGGGCGACCGTGTCGAGTTCCTGAGGACTTCTGGCGGCGCGGCGCGGAGAGGAGCCGCGCGCTTTGGCCGAGCGGCCGGAGTTGTTCGAGGACCTGCATGACGTCGTCGATGCCTTCGCCGTTCTGTCCGCCGGTCGGACCCTCTCGCTCGGCCTCGGCGCAGCCGTCGCCAATCCGATCCCGCTGGTGGAGGTCGAGGCCTATTGCCGGCTCGCCGGGGTCGTCGATACGGCCGAGTTCTGCCGGCTGATCCGGGTCATGGACGCCGCCTATCTAGAGCGCGTGCGGTCCCGGCACCGAGCGGCCGAAACCCCACCTGCAACCCTCTGACAATGGAGCGGATGATGCCGGTCGATGCCGTGAACAGATCGGGAGCATGGGTTCGCGCGGAAGATCTCGACCGGGTCACCTCGTCCCTGCGCGCGCTGGCGGATGCGGCTGTTCGGGCCGAAGGCGCCTTCGCTCGGCTCGTTGGGCAGGTGGCCGAGGGACCGGATCTCCTCCGGGGCGGCGGAAGTCTGCAGGGTCTGGTCGATGATCTCGTGCGTGGGATCGATTCCGCGGGCCAGCACATGGCGGACGGTATCCTGCGGAGCAACCGCCGGGCGGTCGACAGCAGCCTGGAGGCTTGGGATCGGTTCGGCGACCGCATGGCCGGCCTGTTCGGCGATCTCTTCGAGCGGGTGGCGCGCGACGGAGAGATCCGCTTCTCCTCCCTGTTCCGCACCCTTGCGCCGATCATCACGGATCTGTTGCGGCACATGGGCTCTACGCTCGGCGGCTCTCTCGGCGGCCTGCTTGGGGGCGGCGGCGGCGCGTCGTCCCTCGGTTCCCTGATCGAGACCGGCTCGTCTTTGATCGGTCTGGTGACCGGCGGCGGAGGACCGTTCGGCGGAATTCTCGGTGGCGGTCTCGGCGCCGCCGGCGCCCTCAATCCCTATGTGGCGGGCGCGCTCGCCGTCACTCAGTTGCTCGGACCGGCGCTCTTCGCGCCCCGGCCCTCCGTCGGACCGACCACCGTCGCGCGCGTTTTCCCGTCCAGCGGCGACGTGGCCTATTCCACCGACAATGACGGCGATCCCGACGCCCTGGTCGACACGGTCGCGGCGATCTTCGACGGTATCGAGCGCGCGCAATCCAGATTTGGCGGCACGCTGACCGGCAACGGTTTCGATATCGGCTACTTTCCCGATCCGGACGGTGGATCGGGCCAGACCGGCGGCTATAACTTCAAGGCGATCATCGGAGCCCATGCGGAGGATGAGGACCGGTTCCGCGGGTTGAGCGAGGCCGAACTGATCGCCGAAGCGGTGAAGTTCATCGTCCGCGAAGGCCTGGACGGGATCGATGTACCCGAGGTTGCGGAAGCGGCCCGACATTCCGTCGCCGACAGCCTGGAGGGATTGTTCGACGATCTGGTCTTCGCCGAACGGTTCGGGAACCTGCGCGCCGCGCTGGACGAGGCCGGTCAGGGTGTCGATGCGTATTCCCTCGCCCTGCAGCGCCAGCGTCTGGAGATCAACGAGACCGGTCGCACTCTGGCCACGGACGGTATCGCGGCAATCCGCGATTTCCTCGATCGGGCAATGACGCTGTTTCCGGGACAATCGTCGGCCGCCCGTGGCCCGGTCGACGCTCTCGATCCGGATGGGATCCAGACGTTGGGGTCCGGTCAGAACAGCCGTTTGCTCTACCAGTCGGACGAGGGTGCTGGACGGTTCGAACCGGGCGTGACAGGCGTTTACGACAGCGACGATGACCGCCTGACCGGCCTTATGGTCGGCGGTGCGGTTCTGTCCCTGGTCCGCCCGGAAACGGATGAAGGTCGGCTGCTCGACGCATCCTCCTCGGGGACGCAGGTTGTTGAACTCGTTGGCGGGGTCGCCGCGATCAGCAACGACGCATTGCGGGCTCTCGTCGATACGGCCAACGACTTGGGCGAGGCGGCCGAGGAGACGAGCGGTGCCAGTGCCGACTATCTGGAGAACCAGGCTCGGATACGCGACGCCTTCGCGATCGCCAGGGCGGATGTCGAGACTTCTCATCGAGACCATCGCCGGTGGCTTCGAGCCGGAGGCGATCGGTCCCTTCGAGGAGCGCCTGATTGCCGGTAGCGCTGCAATCGAGCAGCTGCGGTCCGAGCTTGGGCGGATCAACGAGGATATCGCCGCGGCGTCCGAAGCGTTCCCCGGCCTCGGCGTCGCGGCGCTGGACGTGGCCGGCATGGTGACGGAGGCGACCGGCCTCCTGCAGGAGCGACTCCGGTCGGACTATCAGATCGGCGTGGCGCGGGATCTGCGGGAGGCGCGCGGCCTCGACGTTCATGATGACATCGCGGATCTGGATCGGGAGTACGAGAACCGCCGTGCCGATGGCGAGGCGATCGGGATCACCGATTTCTCCGATCTGGACGCTCTGTACCGTGCGCGGCTCCGCGCTCTACTGGACGGTGCCGACGATCTGACCGGTGTTCTGGGAGAGGTCGGCGCATCCTTCACCGATCTTGTCGGATTGGGGGATCTGCTGCCTGAGGTCGTTGCGGATTTGCGCGGGACCTACTCCGACGACCTCGAGCGGGACGTCAGAGACGCGACGGGGCTCGGCATCGTCGACGAGGTGTCCGACCGCCTGGCGGAGTTCGGGGACCGACGATCAACCGGCCTCGCGCTAGGACTGGAGGATTTCTCCGGCCTGGAGACGATTCTGCGCCGGCACCTGTCGGATCTGTTCGACACCGCCGATCTGACGCCCGCGGCGATCGAGATCCTGCGGACAGCATTTTCGGACAATGCGCTGGTGTTGGAGACTCTTGCCGATGCGCTGGACCTGAGCGTGGAGGCGGCGAACAACAATGTGGGCGCCCAGCTCTCCGTTGCGGACGCGACCCGTCTGGCGACCCGGGAGATCGCCGATCAGATCCGCCAGCAGGAACTGCTCGCCGGCACGGCGCAAAGGGTGATCGCCAGCATCGCCGACTCACGGCGGCGGATCGCCCTGGACCCCAACCTCTCCCCCCTCTCCCCGGCGCAGCAACTCGAGGAGGGGCGCCGTTTCTTCGAATCGCTGGCCGAGCGGAGCGCGGAAGGCGATCAGGAAGCGCAACTTGAGCTTGGTATCGCCGCCCGGGACTACCTTCAATTGGCCCGGGACTTTTATGCGAGCAATCAGGACTACGCCCGGATCTTCTCCGAGGTCGATGGCGCGCTCGGAGACACCCAGAGCGTCGCCCAACGGCAGCTCGATGTTGCCCAGGCGCAGCTTCGCCAGTTGGAGAGTATCGCCCGCGGTCTCTCCGGCGATCTCTCAGGTCTTCCCAACCCCAATGCCGACTTCGGATTGGCGCCGACCCGGAACCGACTCATCGCACGCTTGACCGGATACGCAGGGGACTTCGGCGCAGGGGGCTTCTCGTCCTTTCGACAAAATCTGTCCGAAGAGATCAACCGGGCAGTGGACCTTCTGGTTCAGACCATTCCATTCGCTGCCGGCGGCGTCATGACGGCACAGGGCCCAGTGCCGCTGCATCGATATGCCAGCGGGGGGGTGGCCGATAGACCGCAACTGGCGTTGTTCGGAGAGGGTCGGCTTCCGGAAGCCTTTGTTCCGCTCCCGGACGGACGGTCGATCCCCGTCACTATCTCTCCCTCAAGCGTCGAGAGTGCGCCGAGCGGCAACGGCGGGGAGACGATGAGCGATCTGCTCGACGAGGCACGGCGCGTGACTGCCGCCATCAATGGATTGCGGGCCGACAATACGGCGTTGCGGCGCGGCGTGGATCGGGTGCTCGCCGCGTCCCGGGGGGCGGGGAGGGCGGCATGAGCGCATTCGCCGATCTGATTGCGGATCCTTTTGCCCGCCGACGGTATCTCGTGATTCTGGAGCCGTATGATCCGGACTTCGACATCACTGTCACCCACTATTTCAGCGACGACGGATTCGTGACCGGTCCGACGGATTCGCCGCGCGATACGTACTTCGATGCTCGCCTTCTCGCCGCCTTGAACTTCGAGCGTCACCTGTTCGCCGGCGGTCGGCTGTCCGGTCGATCGGTTCCCGGAGCGGGCACGCTTCAACTGAACAACGCGGACGGTGCTCTGGATCTCATGACCGCCCTGGCCTTCGATGGACGCCGGGTGCGCGTGCTGCTGGGCGGGGAGGGTTTCGCATATCCGGAGTTCGAGACGATTTTCGATGGAACAGCCGACGCGATCGAGTTCGATGATCTCACCGTCACCGTTCGGCTCAGAGATCTCCAGTCGAGGTTCGAAACCAGGGTCGACCGGGCGGTCTACGGCGGCACCGGGGGACTGGATGGTCGCAGCGGATTGAAAGACCGGGAGAAGCCGCTGACCTTCGGTCGCGCCTATCATGTGCCGGCCGTGCTCGTCGATCCGTCGACGCTGACCTACCAGGTGCATGACGGTCCGATCGAGGATGTCGATGTCGTCTATGATTCCGGTTTGGCGCTTTCCAAGACTGCTGGAACGCCTGCCGCAGGGCAATTCGCCGTGGATGCCGAGACCGGCACTTTCCGGCTTGGCGCTTCCGCCGCCGGCACCGTCACGGCAGATGTGCGCGGGGACAAGACGGGCGGCGTGTTTGCGGAGACAGTCGCCGGCCTGATTCGCCGACTGGTGACAACCAGAAGCAGTTCCCAGGAACCGGTGGAGATAGATTCCCCATCGTTCGTTGCCTTCGACGCCGCCAGTCCGGATTCGGTCGGCCTGTGGATCCGGGAGGGTGCGGTTATCGCCGATGTGTTGGACGCTCTCGCGGACAGCCTGGGAGTTCACTACGGCTTCGATCGGGCCGGTCGGCTGACGATCGGACGCGTGGGCCAGCCGGACATGGACGGCGTCGCCCGCTACGACGAGTCCCAGATCCTGGAGATCGAGCGTCTCGCCCTGGCCCGTCCGGTCTGGCGGCACACCGTCGAGTACCGGCGGTACTGGCAGACCCTCGACGCAGCGGCGATTGCCGGTGCGGTATCGGAGGAGGCCCGGGCGGACTTGGCGGAGCCGGTTCGGGTGGAAGCGGCTTCCGATCCGGCGATCCGATCCCGTCACCCGCTGGCGGATGAGGCAGTGATCACCACACTGCTCACAGAAGAGTCTTCCGCCGCTGCCGAGGCCGAACGCCTACTCTCGATCTTCGGAGCCGGCCGTGTGGCGTACCGCGTGCTGCTGAAGACGCAGCCGTTCGCACTGGAACTCGGACAGACGGTCACGCTGGCATACCCACGCCATGGCCTCGACCAAGGACGCAACCTCGTCGTGGTTGGGATGGTGGAAGACTCGGCGCAAAACGAGATCAGCTTGGACCTTTGGGGATAGCGACGACATGGCCAATATCCTCATTTCATACCGGAACCTGGTGGACGAGGCCGTCTTGTCGGGCGGGGCCTGGAGCAATACTTTGCCCGCATCCAACCTTGCCGACCGTCAACCCTCCAAGGTGGCGCGCACCGTTGGTACCGCGCCAGTCAATACGTACCTTGCCGTAGACTTCGGGTCGGGGAAGCCCGTCAGGTTCGTAGCGCTGGTGCGTCACAATCTCACGCAGTCTGGCCGATGGCGCATCCGGCTCGGGAACGACGGAACCTTCTCGACGCCAGGGCTTGATACAGGTTGGATCGCC
The DNA here is from genome assembly GCA_048983575.1 of Thalassobaculum sp. Lineage (GTDB taxonomy): Bacteria > Pseudomonadota > Alphaproteobacteria > Thalassobaculales > Thalassobaculaceae > Thalassobaculum. The sequence continues at coordinate 1,303,981 of JBLZTD010000001.1, forward strand.
ATCTGGCCTGCCGCCATCCCATTTGGCGTGGGAGCTTGGGGCGAGTTCAACTGGGGTGGACAGGTGGACGCTCAGGAGGCCGCGACCTATGGGGCTCAGGCCGTCCACGCTACGCAAGATGCCGTGCATGCGCGCTTTCTTCGTGTCGACCTGCAGGACGAATCCAATCCCGCCGGGTTCCTGGAGGCCGGCAGGTTGGTCGCCGGTCCGGCCTGGCAGCCATCGATAAATCTTCAGTACGGCTGGTCCATCGAGCAGGTGGACGAAAGCGAAATCAGGCGATCCCGCGGCGGTCAGAGCTTCGTGAACGTCCGCCCGCGCTATCGCCGGCTCCGCTTCACCATCGATCATCTGGAGAAGGATGAAATGTTCGGCCACGCCTACGAACTGGAGCGGCTGAAGGGCAAGGGCGGCGACATCATGGTGATCGCAGACCCGGAAGACCGCACCCATGGCCTCCGACATACGCTCTACGGGGCGCTGTCTGAGAGCGCCCCAATCGTGAACAACCACCCCGGACGGTTCTCTCGCCGATTTGTCGTCGACGAACTCGTTTGAGGTGTCGCTGTCAGCCAATCGTTGAACCAGGAGGATGTCGTGGCATGGAGCGTGACTATCGCCGGACAGACATATACCCAGGCGAATGTGGAGGGGAATGCCTATGCAGACGAGACCAACGGTCTTCCCGCCATCCTGCGATCCGTGGCCGAGATGGGAGCGTCGATATCCGGGGTCTATGCGACTTCTTCGACGGGGTTCTTCGCTGAAGCCGGCCAACTCACCCTGACAACCCATCAGCATGCGGACGATGTGTTCCTTCCTGTCGGCACCTTGGTCCGCGCCGCCAGCGCCTCGGACTTGTCAGTCTTCGTTGTCGGGACAGTGACTTCCTTCGCCGGTCATCAATTGGGACTCGAAGCGACGATCGCTTCGGAGGGCGGGGTCGCAACGGATTGGGTTATTGGACATCCGTTTATGGTCGTTCGAAGTGTTCAAATGGACCCCCTGCCCAAGTTATCGGGAAATTTAGATGCGCGTGGATACTCGGTTCTCAATGCAGCCAACCTGGAGAGCTACGCCGTCACGCTGGGGGCGGCGTACGCACTGACGTACTGACGCCTGTCGCTGCAACCGTCCACTTGAAGCCCACAAAGACGTTTTTCATCGGTACGAGGAGGCCGAAGCCATGGCACTCACGAATACACCCGCTTGGCCACAGTCGCCTCGCCACGCGGCGGTCGGCATCAGTTCAGCGAACGCCGAGACGGACGGAACCGGCACGATCACGACGGTTATAGTCGCCGGAGGTGACGGCACCCGGATCACCGGCCTGCATGTCGGGACCTCGGCGACCGTCACGGCAACCGCGGTTCGGTTCTTCATTTCGATGAACGGTGGCGTTAGCTGGACGTATCTTCCGCGCCTGGACGTCGTGGTTCCGGCGCATACGGTCGCGGACACCACCGCCAATTTCGGTCGCGCGACGGTGGTCGATCAGAATGATCCGACGGCAATGTTCGACTTGCCGGCCAACGCGGTCTTGGGCGCGACGATCGCCGTCAGCGTTTCAGGCGGCAAGATGATCGTAGAGGCCATGGGCGCCGACTACTGATGATCGAACGCGCTTTGTTTAGGGCGCGTCGGCCTTGATACCGCACCGAACAGTGCCCGTTCCGATCAGTCTCGGTCGTCCCGATTGGAGAAGCTGGATGCGTGACTACAGCCTGGCCCGGACACGACCGGACCGCCCCATCGGCCAATCCACCGACGGGGCGCTCTCCAGTTTTCGTTTGCGGGAACTCGAACGCCGAGTCGGGCGTATCGAGGCGTTTCTACTCGGCATCTTGTGCACGATCGCGCTCTCGGTACTTGGTGGCCTCGCTGCCCTTCTCAATCTGCCCGCTCCCTGATCCCGGGTGCAGACCGAAAGGAAAACCGTCATGCACACTGTATTGGCCGAGCCAATTCGGGTCTCCGAAAACACGATGCCTGACATCCGTGGCCACGGACCGGGAAACCGTCCGTCTCCTGGTCCCGTACCTGCCGTGGCCGACGGTTTTTATCCGCGGAGAGGGCGATGAGGACAACCGTAACCGGGGCGACCGTGGGGTCAGGCGTTCTCGTCGCCTGGTCTTGGAATGCTGCCTTCCCTGAAACGCCGATGCCGGCGGAGGTCGCGGCTGTTGTGGGGGCCGTCCTCGCACCGGTCTTCGACATTCTTGTAGCGTTCCGGGATGCTATCGTCCGCCGTATCTCTCAGTCGCTCGAGGGCGGTGCCCAATCGTAGTATTCCCGCATGTAGCGGGCCGTAAACTTGCCCGAGTCCCAATCCTCTGCCAGCGTCGCGGCGGGGCGCCCTTCCGGTGGTCCATATCCACCGGAACCGGGCGTTTCGACGATGGCCCGATCCCCTTCGCGCAGGGGCGCGTCTCCGAACTTGGTCGGCATGTCCTTGATCGCGCCGTCGCGCGTTTGGACCGCGAACCTTCCAGATCCACCCGGCTTGCCGCCGAAAATACCCCAGGGCTGGTAGCGGAAGCGCTCACCGATGCCGGTGAAGACGCAGTCGTGATCGACCGGCGTGACGACCCGGCGCAGGCCGAGCCCTCCCCGCCAGGTTCCTGCCCCTCCGGAGTCCTCGATCAGCCCATAGGCTTCGACCAGCAGCGGATACTCCATCTCGATCGCCTCGACCGGCAGGTTGGAGGTATTCGTGATGTGGACCTGAACTTCGTCCTTCCCGTCGCGGTCGTTCCGGCCGCCGAAGCCTCCCCCGAGAAGTCTCGAGATAGACGTAGGGCCGGCCAGAGCGCGGGTCTGTTCCGGCGAAGATCGCCATCGAGTTCGCGCCGTTTGCCGCCCCGACAGCCTTGTCCGGCAGCGCGTCAGCGAGAGCACCGATGACCACGTCGACGATGCGCTGCGAGGTATGCGCCCGGGAGGCCACCGAGGCCGGCTCCACGCAGCTCACGACCGTGCCCGGGGGGGCCGTCACCGTGACGGCATCGATCACACCGTGGTTGTTCGGAATTTCCGGATCCAGCATCGCCTTGAGGACGTAACACACGGCGGCGATCGTTCCGTTCAGCGGGATGTTCACGTTGCCCGGCACCTGATCCTGGGTTCCGGTGAAATCGAACACCGCGCTGTCGCCATCGATCGTGACCGTTAGCGCGATCCTGATGTCGTCCAGTCCGGCCCCGTCATTGTCCATAAAGTCTTCAAATCGGTACGTGCCGTCAGGGATCGCAGCGATGCTCTCCTTCATTCGGGCGTGGGTGCGGCTGATGATGCCGTTGAAAACCGCTGACACGGTTTCGCGGCCGTTGCGGCCGACGATGTCGAGAAGGCGGCGGTGTGCGAGACGAAGGGCGGCGAACTGGGCGTTGTAGTCGCCCCGCCTCTCCTCCACGACGCGCACGTTCAGCAGGATCAGGTCGAACAGGTCCTGGTCCAGGTGCCCCCGTCGGAACAGCTTGATCAGCGGGATGCGCAGGCCCTCCTGGTAGATCGATGTCATGCCGCCGGCCATCGAGCCGGGCGACATTCCGCCGACATCCGCATGATGCGCGATGTTGCACACAAAACCGACCAGTTCGCCCTCCGCGAAGACCGGCATTGCCAGATTCACGTCCGGCAGATGCGTGCCGCCGCCCACATGCGGATCGTTGGCGCAGAAAACGTCACCCTCATGAATCTCCGAGAGCGGATACTTCTCCAGCAGTTTCTGCATCAGCCCCAGCATCGACGCGAGGTGGATGGGGATCGAGCCCGATGCCTGGACAACCAGCCGCCCGTTTCTGTCGACGATGGCGGTGGAGTGGTCGTGCCGTTCCTTGATGTTGGTGGAATAGGCGCTCTTCATCAGCGCGACGAAACTCTCGTCCGCCACCGATTGGAGTGCGTTGAACACGATCTCCGTGGTGATCGGGTCCGGCCCGGCGGCCGTGGTCTCGGCGCTCATTTCGACACCTCAATGATCAGGTTCAGGGCTGCGTCGACGGAGACCGCGTCGCCAGGGTGGACGACGGTCGTGGCGTCGAGCTGGTCGACGATGGCGGGGCCGTGGAAACGGTGACCCGGGGCCAGCGTCGCGCGATCGTAGACCGGCGTGTCCTGCTCGGCGCCGTCGAACCAGACTGGGCGGTGGGTTGTCGGAGTTGGGTGCCGGCTCTTGTCGCCGTCGGCGGCAGGCGGGGGAATGCGATCCGCTTCGCCGATCGCGGTCAGGCGGAGGTTCACCGTCTCGATCGGGTCGTCGGCGGTGTAGTGGCCATAGGTCTTTTCGTGCGCGTCGAAGAAGCGTCGTTTCAATTCCCCGATCTCCGGCAGGGCAGGGGGCGATCCGTCGGTCTCGTCGGTCGGCACCAGGAGTTCGAAGTTCTGGCCAATGTAGCGCAGATCAATCGCCAGCCGCAGGCGCCGCCGGTCCTGTGCGATCTCCTCGGTCTCGAACCATACCTGTGCGGCAGAGGTCAGCAGTGCGATCGCAGCGTCGATGTCGGTCCGGCTTTCCTCGGTTAGCGGCATGCGGGCCGTGGAAACGAAATCCTCCTTCAGATCGGAGACAACCAGACCCTGTGCGCAGAGGATGCCCGGGGCCGGCGGGACCACGATCTCCGCCATGTCCAGGGCGCGGGCCACGTCTCCCGCGTGCAGGGCACCGGCGCCGCCAAACGGCATCAGCACGAAGTCGCGCGGGTCGTGGCCGCGTTCCACCGAGACCGTCCGCAGGGCGCGAACCATGTTCGCGGTGACGATCCCGAGAATACCCTCCGCCGTCCTTTCGATGGTGAAGCCGAGCCGGTCGGCAACCGGCCGGAGAGCCTCCTCGGCGCGACCTCGGTCCAGGGTCATCGCGCCGCCGATCAAAGTGCCCGAGAGCCTCCCCAGCACCAGATTGGCGTCCGATACGGTCGGTTCTGTCCCGCCGCGTCCATAGCAGGCAGGGCCGGGTACGGCGCCGGCCGAGGCCGGTCCGACCTTGAGCAGTCCGTCGCGATCGAACCAGGCGATGGAACCGCCGCCCGCTCCAACCGTATCCACATCGACGATCGGCAGGCGCACCGGGAAACCGGCGACATCTCGGCCGAACCCGATCTCCGCTTCGAATTCCCGGATCAGTGCCACGTCGGCACTCGTTCCGCCCATATCGAGGGTGATCACGTTCGGTTTGCCGGCGAGCCGGGCCACATGGGCGGCACCCACGGCGCCCGCCGCCGGCCCCGACAGGGCGGTGCGCACCGGAAAGTCCGCTGCCCGCTCCACCGACATCAGCCCGCCGCTGGACTGGTTGATGCCCAGCCGTGCCTTCGGCGCGCGCTCCTCGAGTTCCTTCCCCAGATGCCGCATGTAGCGGCCGATCAACGGCTGCAGATAGGCGTTCAGCGCAGCGGTCGAAAACCGTTCGAATTCGCGGAACTCCGGCTGCACCGCGCTCGACAGCGACACGGCCACATGGGGCAGCCTCTCCGCCAGCCGGTTCCCGATCCTCTGTTCATGCGCCGGATTGAGGAATGCAAACAGCAAGCAGACCGCCACCGCCTCGGCGCCGGACGCCTCCACCTGACCGATCACCGCATCGATCGCAGCGTCCTCCAGGTCGATGCGCGGCGTACCGTCGGCCATCATCCGCTCGCGGACCTCGAACCGGTACTTGCGCGGGACCAGGGGCGGCGGCGCGTCGGCCTTAAGGTCGTACATCTTGGGTCGGATCTGCCGGCCGATCTCGAGAAGATCGCGAAATCCTTCGGTGGTGATCAATGCGAGCGGCGCACCCTTGCGCTGAATCAGTGCATTGGTCGCCACCGTAGTCCCGTGGGCCAGTCGGGTGATCTCATCCGCCCGGATCCCGTTTGCGCGCGACAGCGCATCGAGCCCCTCCAGGATGGCTTCCGCCGGATTGTGCGGCGTCGAGGGTGCCTTGTGGACGACCACCTGCGCGGTTTCGCGGTTGACCGCGTAGAAGTCCGTGAAAGTGCCGCCGACATCGACGCCGATGAACCAGGACATGCGGGCTCCGTTAGCGCTGGTTGCCGAAGGTCATGACGTAGCTTGAGGCATCGACTGCGGAGGTCGGCAGGTCGAAGGGTTGAAGCACGTCGTTGCCGAAGGTCGCCTCCAACGCGAGCGTCGCCGTCGCCGGTGTGTCGGTGTCGAGGATGACGAGCCATTCCTGCTTCATATCGGTCGGCACCGGCTTGCCCTGGGCCTTGATCCCCTCGGCCACCACGTCGAGATCGTTCTCAAGCACGCAGGCGCCAAGGACGCCCGGACGCTTCACCACTTCAGGAAGGATCTGCTCGGCCAACGCCTTACGGAGCTCATCCTTCTGGGCGTCCGCCGGGAAGAACCGGGCGAGCCCCGCGGCGCCGGTAAATCCGTGGGTCATGTCGACCGTGCATTCCAGGGTCAGCCGGTCGAAATGGGTGAAGAGCGCCATAACCTTCTTCGACCAGGGAGACTGGTCGCCGAGCAGCTTCATGTATTCCGGTGCGCACAGATCGCGGACGCTTTCCGTCTCATAGGTCGCGAAGTATTTGACCTTGGCCCGATCGTCGGCGGCGAGGTATCGGCGCGCCCGCTTGAACCCGGGCATGAAGACCCGCTCGTCGATATGCTCGCGGTTGTACCACTCGTTGAACTCTTCCTCGTGCTCGCCGGCGACCTCGGTAAAGGTGACCAGCATGCCCTTGCCGTATAGCGGCATTTTTCTCTCCGTCAGGGGTCGATGAAGGTAGGGTGGCGGGGCCAAGTCTACCCGGCCGGCGGACCGGAGTCCGATCCGACAGTGTCCTCGATCTCACCCCGTATGGTGGGGCGCTGCCAAGGGCAATTCTGCGGCGGGACCGACGGAATGTGCCCGCGACGCGCCGTTCAGGCGACGAGACGTGCGGCGAACTCCTTGAGGGCCATGCCAGGGGCGCCGCCGAGTTTTATGGCGGTCTCGTTGACCCGGCTCAGAATCCCGTCCTCGTAGGACGAGCGCGCGTCGCCGATGCGGGCGCTCATCGCGGAAACGGTGCCGGCGGCGATCCCCCGGGCGTCGAGAGCGGGGAGCCGGGTGAAACCGGCGCCGTTGGCGCCGCCACCCGCATCGTTGTAGAAGGCGGCAAAGCCGTCGACCTTCAGCGCCGTTCGCGGATCGCTGCCAAGCATGCCGCCATGGCTGCCGCAGACGATGACCTGTCCGGCATCCTGCGGGCCGATCAGAGAGGCCGAATCCGCGAGGACGATGTACCGGCCGCTCGGCCCCGGCGGCAAGTCGGTTCGGGCCTCCTCATAGTCCGGGATCCCAGTGGTGACCGACGGCGCGGCGGTCAGGAGACGGGCCGCGTCCATCACCGTCTGACCCTCCCTGACGCCAACCGCCCGGGCAATCCCGTTGACGGTCGAGATGACCCCGCGCTCCGCCATATCCTCCGCATTGCCGATCCGCGCGGACATCGTGTCGATCGCCGCATAGGCCAGCCCCAGCGCCTCGCACCAGGCGGCGCCGCCGATCCCGGCATCGTCCTTCCCGCGCCCGGCATCGTTCAGAATCATCGCCCGCACGCCCGCCTTAGCCGCACAATAGGCAGCGTAGACTCCGCCATGGGACGCCGACACCAGCACCGACCCGATCCAGGCTTCCGTCGGTTTGGTGACGCTGTCGGCGAGGATGATGGCGGGTGGATCGACGGTCATCGAAAGCGGCTCCCGGTTCGCCCGGACAATCCTGACGCGTCGCACCGGCGCGGTCCAGGGGCGGCAGGCGCCTTAACCGGCAATGCGATCCGGGTAACCGGCTATGTCGTCGGCTTTACGGGCGACCGCGATAGACCGGGATGTCCTGGCTCGGAATCCACAGGCCCGCCGGAGGTTCTCCCGTCTGGTAAAATACATCGATCGGCATGCCGCCACGCGGGTACCAGTATCCGCCGATCCGCAACCATTTCGGATCCAGCAAATCGATCAGCCGCTTGGCGATGTCGAGGGTGCAGCCCTCGTGAAAGGCGCCGTGGTTCCGGAACGAGCCCAGATACAGCTTGAGCGACTTGCTCTCCACCAGCCAGTCCGTGGGCACGTAATCGATGATCAGGAAAGCGAAGTCCGGCTGTCCCGTCACCGGGCAGAGCGAGGTGAACTCTGGTTGGGTGAAGCGGACGACGTAGTCCGTGCCGCGATGCGGATTCTCCACCCGCTCCAGCACGGCGGCCTCGGGCGACGCGGGAATGGTGCTGGCGCCGCCGAGCTGGTTCAGGCCGCTGTAGATCGTCTGGTCGCTCATGGGCTCGCATCGGGTTCGAAGTCGAGGACGCATAACAGCCGGGCGATCGGCCCGCCAAGCTCGGCGAACGGCAGCACCAGAACGCTGTATTGCTTGAAGTTGCGCAGGCTGAACGCCAGCGGCCCTTGGTACCAGTACGGCCTCCGGTTGGCGACAGCCCAATTGAATCGGTCGACCGTTCCGGTATTCCCGCTGATCTGGTCGGAATAGGAATGGGTGCTATCGAAGCCCGTTGCCTCCCGAAAAGCCGTCCCGGCGAGACGGGTGCGATAGCGTCCGGATTCGGGCTCGCATTCCTTGACCACGATGGACGGGAGACTTCCGCGGGGGAGGTCCACCGGATCGATCCGGGAGGGCGGGGGAATGTCGTCACTCGTGCGCGCCGCCATCCAGTATTCGAAGACCGCCCGCTGGTGGACATTGTGGAGAAGCGTCGGATCCTCCAACGGATGGATCCACACTCCATCATGAGTTGGCGATACGCGGTCGCGCATTAAGAAGTCTCTCCGGTAGTGGGTCCATCTGAACGCCCCGGACCCTGGGTTAAAAAAGTAAACAATTTTCAAATTTTTTGTAGAAGTTCGCAGTTTTGCCATTCAGCCAATACGTCCGGATCCCTCTCCCGCGCCGGCCGCTCGCCCGGCTTTCCTCCCAGACGCAGATAGGCCCAGACGGCCGCGCCCCGCACCAGCGGGCTCGGGTCCTCCAGCCGCGGCGCGACCGCTTCCAGGGCTTGCGGACTCCCGGAATTGCCAAGCGCGATGAGGACGTTCCGGACGAACCGGTCCCGTCCGGCCCGCTTGATCGGCGAGCCGGAAAAGCGGGCGCGGAACGCCGCGTCGTCCAGGGCCGCCAGGTCGCTGAGTGCCGGCAGGGTGAGATCGTCGCGGGCGATGAAGGCCGCCTCGCGGGCGGTCTCGGCGAACTTGTTCCAGGGGCAAACGGCGAGGCAATCGTCGCAGCCGTAGATGCGGTTTCCCATGGCCGCGCGGAACTGTTCCGGGATCGGGCCCTTGTGCTCGATCGTAAGGTAACTGATGCACCGGCGCGCATCGAGGGTGTACGGGGTCGGGAACGCATCGGTCGGGCAGATATCGAGGCAGCGCCGGCAGGAACCGCAGTGGTCGGTCTCAGGGCTGTCCGGGGGCAGTTCCAGGGTGGTGAACACCTCGCCGAGAAACAGCCACGAGCCGTGATCGCGGCTCACCAGGTTCGTATGTTTGCCCTGCCAACCCACTCCTGCCCGCGCCGCAAGCGGCTTTTCCAGCACGGGGGCGGTATCGACGAAGACCTTCACGCCGCAGTCTAGCTCGGCATGCATCCAGCGGGCGATCCGTTTCAGCCGCTTCTTGACGAGGTCGTGGTAGTCCCGGTTGCGGGCATAGGCGGCGATCACTCCCCTGTCGGTGCATTCGAGATCGGCGAGCGGGTCGTGCTCCGGTCCATAGTTCATGGCGCAGACAATGACGCTGCGCGCTTCCGGCCAGAGCGTCTTCGGGTCGCGCCGTCGCGCGTGGGTTTCCGCCATCCAAGCCATTTCGCCGTACTGCCGCTCGGCGACGAAGGCATCCAGCCGCGCCTGCTCCCGCCTGCCGATCTCGGCCGGCGCGATACCGACGGCATCGAATCCCGCGGCTCGGGCTTCTGCCTTGATCCGGTCGGCGAAGGAGGGGGTGTCCGTCATTCCCAAAGCTACCCTAATCCGTCATCCCGGTTCGTCCCCGGCCCCGGGGCGAGGCCGGGACCTTGGCGCAGGCGCTGGGGCCCGGCCTGCCCCCGGATAAAATCCGCGCGCATCCGGGATGACGATGACTGAGAATGGGGCAGGGCGTCAAAGCGCCGGTGTGTCCCCGGCAGCCTGCTGCTCACGAAACGCTTCGGCGAAATCGCCGAGCGTTCCCGCCTCAACGGCGCCGCGCAGACCGGCCATGAGCTCCTGATAGTAGTGCAGGTTGTGCCAGGTGAGCAGCATCGGCCCCAGAATTTCGTCGGCCTTCTGAAGATGATGCAGATAGGCGCGGCTGTACCCGGTGCAGGCCGGACAGCCGCAGTCGGCATCCAGCGGTCGGGGATCCGCCGCGTGGCGGGCGTTGCGCAGGTTCACCGGGCCGCGCCTGGTGAGCGCCTGGCCGGTGCGGCCCGAGCGGCTCGGCAGGACGCAGTCGAACATGTCGATCCCGCGCATGACCGCGCCGACCAGATCGGCCGGCTTTCCCACCCCCATCAGGTAGCGCGGCCTGTCGCCCGGCAGGTGCGGGACGGTGACATCCAGCACCCGGAACATCTCCTCCTGTCCCTCGCCCACGGCGAGCCCGCCCACGGCGTAGCCCTCGAAGTCGATCGCGGTCAGCGCCTCCACCGACTCAACCCGCAGGTCGTCATAGACACTGCCCTGGACGATGCCGAAGAGCGTATGTCCGGGCCGGTCGGTGAACGCGTCCTTCGACCGTTGCGCCCATTTCATGGACAGCCGCATCGACTCCGCCGCCTGCTCGTGCGTCGCCGGGTGCGGCGTGCATTCGTCGAAGGCCATGGTGACGTCGGACCCGAGCAGGTGCTGGATCTCGATGGAGCGCTCCGGCGTGAGGCGGTGTTTGCTGCCGTCGATATGCGATTGGAAGGTGACGCCGTCCTTGTCCAGCTTGCGCCGCCCCGCCAGCGACATCACCTGGAAGCCGCCGCTGTCGGTCAGAATCGGCTTGTTCCAGTTCATGAACCTGTGCAGGCCGCCGAGCTCGGCGATCCGCTCGGCGGTCGGCCGCAGCATCAGGTGATAGGTGTTGCCGAGCAGGATCTCGGCCCCGGTCTCGGCAACGGATTCCGGCCGCATCGCCTTGACCGTCGCGGCGGTGCCGACCGGCATGAAGGCGGGTGTCTCGATCGTTCCATGGGCGAGGGTGAGGCGGCCGCGTCGGGCGGCGCCGTCCCGGGCCCAGGTCTCGAATCCGATGCTCACGGCGCGTTCCTTTCCAGCAGGCAGGCGTCGCCGTAAGAGAAGAAACGATAGCCCTCGGCGATGGCGTGTTCGTAGGCGGTCAGGATCCGCTCCCGCCCGGCAAACGCGCTGACCAGCATCAGCAACGTCGATTTCGGCAGGTGGAAGTTGGTGAGCAGCAGGTCGATCGCCTTGAAGCGGTAGCCGGGCGTGATGAACAGGTCGGTGTCGCCGGACCAGGCCGGGACCGTGCCGCCGTCTTCGGCCGCCGCCTCCAGCACCCGCAGCGTCGTTGTCCCCGTCGCCACGATCCGGCCGCCGGCGGCGCGCGTTTCAACGATGGCGGCCGAGGTCTCTGGCGATACCTCGCCCCATTCCGAGTGCATCTTGTGATCTTCGGTATCGTCGACCTTCACCGGCAGGAAGGTTCCCGCCCCCACATGCAGGGTGACCAGCGCGCGGCGCACCCCTTTGGCCTCGATGGCGGCCAGCAGTTCGGGCGTGAAATGCAGGCCGGCGGTGGGTGCCGCGACGGCGCCGTCGCGGGCGGCGAAGACGGTCTGATAGTCCTCGGCGTCGTTCTCCTCTTCCTCCGCCCCGCGCTTGATGTAGGGCGGCAGCGGCATGCTGCCGTGAGTTTCCAGCGCGGACATCAGGTCGGGACCGGCCCGGTCGAAGGTCAACGTGACCTCGCCGGCCTCGCCCTTGTCGGTGACGTCGGCCGAAAGGTCGTCGGCGAAGACGATCCGGTCGCCGGACCGCAGTTTCTTCGCAGGACGGGCGAAGGCGCGCCAGACGCTCTCGCCCTCGCGCTTGTGCAGGGTCACCTCGATGCCGGCCTCGCCCCGACGGCCCTTGAGGCGGGCGGGAATCACCCGGGTATCGTTCGACAGAAGAAGGTCGCCCGGCCGCAGAATGTCGGGCAGCTCGCGCACCACCCGGTCCGCCATGCCGCCGCCGGTCAGGTCGAGCAGACGGGCCGACTCCCGAGGGCGGGCCGGAAAGCGGGCGATCCGCTCCTCCGGGAGGGTGTAGTCGAAGAGATCGACGCGCATCCGCCGCGCATCCTCAAGCGGGGCGGGTCGGCATCTCCGACGGCGCGTCCCGCCACTCGGCCGGCAGCAGGCCGACCAGCATCCGGAACGGCACCAGAAGGATCGCCGCCATCGCGAGTTTCGCCGCGTAGTCGCCGAGCGCCCAGGTGACCCAGGGAAGACCGGTCATGGCGAAGGCGGCGGAGAAGAAGATCGCCGTGTCCACCGCCGAGGCGACCAGCGAGGAGACCAGCGGCGCGTGCCACCAGGTGCCCTGGCGCAGCTTGTTGAAGATCCACACGTCCAGCAGTTGGGCGACCAGGAAGGCGCCGCCGCTTGCCACGGCGATGCGCGGATCGGCGAAATACAGCGACAGGCCGACGCCGACGGCGAAACCCGCATAGACCACGCGCCGCGCTGCCGCGGGCCCGAGGATCCGGTTCGACAGGTCGGTGACCAGAAAGGCGATCGGATAGGTGAACGCACCCCAGGTCAGCCAGTCGTTGATCGGGAAGCCGACGGCGATGTTGGAGACCAGAACCACGAGGCCGATGGCCATCATGGCGGCGACCAGGGCCGAGCGTTCGGCGGTGTGCGTGCGCATGGGCGGCACCTCAACGGCAAGAGCGCGGAAAGCGCGGGGTTCTACCGCCGAAGTCACGGATTGTCGAGGCTTTGCACCTGCATGGCCCTCGCCGGAATGGCGGGGCGGGGTCGGGCTCCTATTCCGGGAACCTGCCGTCGAGCACGCCCCAGATCTCGTGTGCCTTCAGGTCGCGGACCGTCACGATGCGCTGCTCGCCCCGCTCGAGGATCTCCAGCAGGGTGCCGCAGGTCTGCCGGCCGAGCACCACGTCGTACCAGCCGGCGCGGCGGATCGCACCTTCGACCGAGAGAAGCTGCGGCGGGCCGAGTTCTTCTCGGGCATCCTCGATCGACCAGTCCTCGACATCGCCGTCCAGATCCTCAAGCGAGACGCCCCGCGTTGTCTCGCCGCAGCTCTCGCGCGGCTCGGCGCCGTAGGGGGCGAGTTTGGCCAGTTCCTCGCGATCCGAACCGCAGGCCACCAGCAGTCCGCCGCAGAGTGTCAGCAGGACGGCGGTGCGCCCGAGGCCGGGGAAGGGAAGGATCGTCGCCATGGTCAGTCTCCGGATATGGAAGGTCCCCTATCGACACCGACTCAATCGCGTCGCGGTCGCCTGATCAAGTCTTGTCGGGGGATTGCCCGAGCATCCGGCGCAGGGCGGCGAGAGAGGCGGCGGTGGCGGCCGGCCCGTCATGGGGCATGTGGGTTTCGAGGACGATCGGCAGGTCGCCGCCGGGCGCGGCGCTCAGGATGGTGCGCAGGCTGCCCGCATGGTCGATGACGCCCTGGCCGACCGGCACGTAGACCTTGTCAGGCCCGAGATCCTTCACATGCACGGTGCCCCCCAACCGCGCCGCATGAACGATGTCGGCCTCGCTCGGCGCCGGGTGTCCTGCGGATATCTGGTTGGCGAGGTCGATGGCGGCCTTCAGCCGCGGATGCGGGTGGTGCTCGGCGACCGCGACGATGTCCGCGAGGGTGGCGACGTTGCACACATGCTCGTTCTCCAGCACCAGATCGACACCGTGCGCCTCGGCGAGGTCGAGTAGCAGTTCCAGATCGTCGTCCAGGTCGGCCGGGGTGAAGCCCGGATAGGCGAGGTAGGAAAAGATCCGCACCTGCCGGGCGCCCAGCACGTCGGCCACCTCGAAGGCGTGGACCATCGCGGTCTCGTGGCTCATCGCGTTCGGATCGAAGCCGTGGAAGTTGGTGCCGGGCGGTACCGGCATGCCCGGCCTGGTCCATTTCAGCAGCGGCGAGCAGTAGCAGCCCACCGTTAGCCCCGCCGCATCGAGCCGATCCGCGAGGCGCGCGAGGTCGTCATTGTCGAACAGGATGACGTTGCGGTCGTCCACCGAGCGGATGTCGACCTGCTCGACCGAGTGCTCGGCCATGAAGGCCAGGACCTCGTCCAGGTCCTGGCTGACCTCATCGGTGATGATCGAGACGACGGCGCGCGCGGGCATGGGATCAGAGTCCGAGGCGCCAGCGAAGCAGGTCGATGCGGTCCTGGCCCCAGAAGATCTCGCCGTCGGGCAGGACGTAGCTCGGGGCGCCGAACACGCCGGCATCGATCGCCTTCTGGGTGTCGGCGGTGAGCCGGTCCGCATATCCCGGTGCCGCCTCGACGAGGGCCGCCCCATCCAGTCCGACCTCGTCTGCGACCGCCTTCACGACATCGGTATCGCCCGTATCCCGGTCGTCGCGCCACAGCGCCGTGAGCAGCGCGTCGCTCAGGGCCAGGGCGTCGGCGTCGCTCTCGCGGGCGGCGATGATGGCGAGCGAGGAGATCGGTGTGGTGATGGGAAACGCCTTGGGCTCCAGCACCAGCGGAATGCCGAGACTGTCGCGCCAGCGCTTCATCTCCATCCAGCGATAGGCCTGGCGCTGCGGCGCACGCTTCGGGAGGGGCAGACCGCCGGAGACGGCGAAGACCGCGCCGAAATCGACGGCGTGGACGCCGACGGTCGCACCGGTTTCCTTGACGATGTCGATGAACCGGCCGGAGCCGAGATAGCTCCAGGGGCTGGAGGTGGAGAGGTAGTAGTCGATGTGCGGGCTCACACTCGAGTCTCCCTCGGTTTTGCCATGCCGGTCGCGCAGGACGCGCCGCATGATCTTGCCGGTCGTGGTCATGGGCAGTGCGTCGACGAACTCGACGATGCGCGGGTATTCGTGGGCGGCGAGGCGGGTCTTCACGTGGTTCTGGATCGACCGCTTCAGATCTTCGCTCGCCGCGTGTCCGTCGGCAAGGACCACACAGGCCTTGACCGCCTGGGTGCGAAGCTGGTCCGGCACGCCGATGGCGGCGGCCAGTGCCACTGCCGGATGGGTCATCAGGCAGTCTTCGATCTCGCCCGGACCGATACGATACCCGGCCGAGGTGATCACGTCGTCGTCGCGGCCGACATAGTGCAGATATCCGTCCGCGTCGCATCGGCCGAGATCGCCGGTCAGCATCCAGTCGCCGGCGTATTTGTCCCGCGTCGCCTCCGGCTTGTTCCAGTAGCGCAGGAACATCACAGGGTCGCCGCGTCTCACGGCGATCGCGCCGGTCTCGCCCGCCGGAACAGGGTTTCCGTCGCCGTCGACGATGGCGACCTCGTGTCCCGGGATCGGTTTGCCCATGGAGCCGGGGCGTACCTCCATGATCGAGGCGCAGTTACCGACCACCAGATTGCACTCGGTTTGTCCGTAGAACTCGTTGATGGTGAAGCCGAAAGTGCGGCGGCCCCAGTCCAGCAACTCGGACCCCAGGGACTCGCCGCCCGACCCGATCGACCGCATCGTCTCGCAGCGCGCGCCCGGCACCTGACGCATCATCTTCAACGCGGTCGGTGGCAGGAAGGCGTTGCGCACCCCGTGGCGGGCAATGAAGTCGAAGGCGGCTTCCGGATCGAATTTGGCGAAGCGATGGGCGACGACGGGCACGCCGTGATGCAGCGACGGCAGCAGGACGTCGATCAGCCCGCCGATCCAGGCCCAGTCCGCCGGCGTCCAGAACCGGTCGCCCGGTTTCGGGAAAAACTCCTGCGGAAACTCGACGCCGGGCAGGTGGCCGAGCAGCACACGGTGGGCGTGCAGCGCGCCCTTGGGCGGGCCGGTGGTTCCGGAGGTGTAGATGATGATCGCGGGGTCGTCCGCCAGCGTGTCGACCGGCGTGAACCGGTCCGACGCGGCGGCGAGCGCCGGGGCGAAGGCCTCCCAGTCGGCCCCGTCTCGGTCCTCGTCGGCGACCAGCACCAGTTTCAGATCCGGCAGCCGATCGCGGAGGGCGGCGATCTTGGGAAGGCTCTCTCTGTCGGTGATCAGTGCCGCGGCCCCGCTGTCGGCGAGGCGGTATCGCAGCGCGTCCTCTCCGAACAGGGTGAACAGCGGCACCGAGACCATGCCGGCCTTGTGGGCGGCGATATGGGCGATCGCGGTCTCGGGGCGCTGGGGCAGCAGGATCGCCACCCGGTCGCCGCGGGCAAGACCGGCGCCGACGAGCACGTTCGCCAGCCGGTTCGAGGCGCGCTTGAGCTCTGTGAACGAAACCTCGCGGACCGTGCCGTCGCCAAGGACATGGATCAGCGCCGTTCCTATTCCCGCATCGGCATGGCGGTCGCAGATGTCGACGCCGATGTTGTACCGCTCCGGCACCCGCCAGCGAAAGCGGCGGTACGCCTCCTCGTAGCTGGCGGCGGGGTCGAGCATGGAAACTCCCTTTCCGGGATCAAAGCGCGGGCACGGGACGCGGGCAAGTGCGCAGGATCATCCGATGGCGGCATTGAAGGACCGAAGCGTCAATCGGCGCGGATCACCGCACCCAGCGCGAGAAGGCGAGACAGATCGGCACCATCCGGCAGATGACGTGCCGCGTGAACTCCTCGATGGCGGCGACCGCTTCGGCCGGCGCGGGTCCGGCGTCGGCCCGGAGATGGGCGAGGCGCCCCGAATGGGCGAGCGCCATGCTCCGGCTGGTGGCGATGGCGGTCTGCAACCGCCCGTCGGCGGCGAGAGGCGCAAAACCAGCATGCATCAGCGCCAGCAGACCGGGCCAGTAGGCGAGGTGGCGGTACATCGTCGCCAGAATCGGTTCTTCCGGCCGCGCGCCGAGGCGGTTGAGGGCCAGCACCAATTCCCAGACATGCGGCTCCACGTCCTGTTGCGACAGCACCTTGGGGATTGGGGCGGACGGGTCGCGCGGTGCGCCGACCTCCCCGCTTGGTACGGGGCCTGATGGCGGCACCAGCAGCGCGCCGAGGGCGAGCAGGTTGAGGCCGTTGCCCCTGTTGTAGCCGGCGGCAATGGCGCGGACCGTCTCCAGGTCCTTGGCGGCGATGCCGACGGCGGCGAGCGCGCCGGGCGCCAGCGGTTCCGGCATGGCCACCGGGAGCCTGGCGAACAGGGCGTCGGCGGCTTGTCCCGCCCTGCCGCTGGCGTAGATCGGTTTGGCCGCGCCCCAGGCCCAGTCGAGACCGCCCTCGATCGTCGCCAGATGGCGCCAGATCAGATTGACCACGGGAACGCCCAGGGTCTCCTTGATGTCGTCGAAGGTCGCCGCGATCGCGCCCGTCGCCTCGTGTTCGGCGATTGCCGGAACCGGGTCACCCATGCAGTCCTCCCAAATGACCTGTGTCTGGTCTTGACCGGATTGCAGCGCGCCGCCGGGAGCCCGGTCAATCCGCGATCTGTGCAAACCAGGGCTTGGAGGCCGGGGCGACAATCGGCTATGCCGAGAGGCAAGAGCCGAAGGGAGAGAACCAGAATGACCGATCGACCGAAGGTCGGCTTTGCCGGTGTCGGCCTGATGGGCCGCGGGATGGCCGGCAACATCCTGGCCAAGGGATATCCGCTGACCGTGCTGGGGCACCAGAACCGCGCACCGGTGGAGGCCCTGAAGGCCGACGGGGCCGACGAAGCGGCGAGCCCTAGGGAACTGGCCGAAACGTCCGACATTATCTTCCTCTGTATGCCGAACAGCCGGGTGGTCGAGAGGGTCTGTCTGGGCGATGACGGGATCGTCCACGGGGCCAAGCCTGGGACTCTGGTGCTCGACACGTCCACCGCCGAACCGGCATCGACCAAACGGGTGGCGGCGGCGCTGGCGGAGAAGGGGATCGACTTCATCGACGCGCCGATGACGATGACGCCGAAGGAGGCGATGGAGGGCACGCTCAACGTCCTCGTCGGTGGGCCTGACGCCCTGGTTGAGAAGGCGCGGCCGGTGCTCGAATGCTATGCGCGCAACATCTTCCATATCGGCCCGTTGGGCGCGGCCCATGCGCTAAAGCTGATCAACAATTTCATGAGCATGTCCATGTCGGCCCTGATCGCGGAAGCGGCGACCACGGCGCGGGCCTCCGGGGTCGATCTCGGCAAGCTGCGCGAGGTGGTCTCGGCCGGTGCGGTGAATTCGGGCATGTTCCAGAAGATCATGGCCTATGCGGTTGACGGCGATGCGTCGGGCCTCCAATTCGCCATGGCCAACGCGCGCAAGGATGTGGGCTACTACAACGACATCGCTGCCGAGGCGGGCCTCCCGGCCCCATTCGGATCGGCGGCGCTGCAGCTCTACACGCTGGCCTGCGCGACCGGTCACGGCGAAGAGTACGTTCCGCTGCTGGTCGATGTGATGGCGGAACTCGGTGGTCTGAACGGAGCGGGTAAATGAGTGCGGAACAGGTCGATGCGATCGTCATCGGCGCGGGTGTGGTCGGCCTCGCGGTGGCTCGGGCCCTGGCGCAGGCCGGGCGTGAGGTGCTGGTGCTGGAAGCGGCCGAGGCGATCGGGACCGAGACCAGCTCGCGCCACTCCGAAGTGATCCATGCCGGCATCTACTACCCGCCGGGCTCGCTGAAGGCGAAGTTCTGCGTGGAGGGCAAGCACAAGCTCTACCGCTATCTCGACGACCACGGTGTGCCGTACAAGCAGCTCGGCAAGCTGATCGTGGCGACGGCCGAGGATCAGCTTCCGGCGCTGCAGCAGATCCAGGACCGGGCGGTGAAGGCCAACGTCACCGACCTGGAGTTCAAGTCGCACAACGAAGTCGTCGCGATGGAGCCGGAACTGCGCTGCGTCACCGCGCTCTGGTCGCCGTCAACCGGCGTTCTGGACAGCCATTCCTACATGCTCGCCCTGCAGGGCGACGCCGAGGAGCGTGGCGGCATGATCGCCTTCCACGCCCCGGTCGCCGGCGGCAAGGTCGGCGAGGACGGCATCGAGATCGCCGTCGGTGGTGCTGATCCGATGCTGCTGAAGGCGAAGACGGTGGTGAACGCCGGCGGCCTGCACGCCCAGCCGCTGGCCGCCAGCCTGATGGGCTTCCCGGCCGACAAGGTGCCGCCGCATTTCTACTGCAAGGGCAACTACTACTCGCTCTCCGGCGTGCGGGCACCGTTCAGCCACCTGATCTATCCTGCCCCCGAGCAGGCGGGCCTCGGCATCCACCTGACCCTCGATCTCGGCGGGCAGGCGCGGTTCGGCCCGGACGTGGAGTGGATCGACGAGATCAACTACGATGTCGATCCGCGCCGCTCGGACAGTTTCTACGCCGCCATCCGCAAGTACTGGCCGGGCCTGCCGGACGGCGCCTTGCAGCCGGGCTATGCCGGCATCCGCCCGAAGATCCAGGCCCCCGGCACGCCGGCCGTGGACTTCATGGTCCAGGGCCCTGGCGAGCACGGGGTGCCGGGGCTGGTGAACCTGTTCGGCATCGAAAGTCCGGGCGTGACGTCGAGCCTGGCGATCGCCGACCACGTGGCGGCGATGGTGGCGTAGGAGGGAACGACCTCCCGATCTCTAATCATCTCCCCGAACACCTGTCCGCTATCTCCCCCTCCCTCCCACTCCCCGGATTTATTCCGGGGCAATCGGGTCCGCTGTCGTGCGCTGTGAAACATCTCACGCACTGATGGGCTCGCCCCGGAATAAATCCGGGGAGGGACGAAGGGGTTGGGGCTACCGTTTCCCCAACTCTCGGATCACCTCTTCGACGCAGTCCTCTACCGTGCGACCCGCGGTGTCGATCACGACCCTGTTCCGGGACCACGGCGCGTAGTGCCGATCGATCACCTGCTGCCAGGTGGGGTTCCGCGCCCCCGGGCGGTGCGGGGCGCGGCTCTCGACCCGGCGCCTATGCTCGTCGCGATCGCTGCAAACGACCTCCACGTCGACCCCCTCGACGCCGGCCGCGGTGGCGACGGCGCGCCAGGCGTCGCGGGTCAGCTCGATCGGGTTGACCGAGTCCGCCACCACGCTCAGCCCGTTCCTCAGGTTGTCCTCGGCGACCGCATAGGCGGCCCGGTAGCCGGCATCCTCCGCCGCCCTGATCCTGAGCACGGACTGGGCCAGCGCCCACTCGATGCTGTCGATCCGCAGGAACACCGCCCCCAATTGGGCCGCGAGCTCCCGGGCAATGGAGGTTTTGCCGGTGCCGGCCAGGCCGGAGAAGACAATCAGCGTCACGCTCATGCGGTGCCGTCCCTCGTGGCGTCACCCGTTGCCGCCCGCGCCTGCAGCCGGTCGAGCAGCCGGTCCAACATCGTCCGCTCCTCGTCGCTGAATCCCTCCAGCAAAGCTGCTTCCCGCGCCTGGGCGAGTGGGACGATCTCTCGGTAGACCCGCTCCCCCTCAGACGTCATGGCGATGGTCTGGCGGCGGCGGTCCGCCGCGTCGATCGTGCGCCGGATCATCCCGGCCTCGGTCAGCCGTGCGATGGCCCGGCTGACCTGCACCTTGTCCATGGCCGAGCGGCCCTGGATCTCAGAGGCGGTCGCCGCCCCGAACGCGCCGAGGATCGCCAGGATCCGCCATTCCGGGATCGTGATTCCGAACCGGTCCGCATAGAGCCGGGCGATCCCCTTCGATACCGTGTTCGCCAGCACCGCCAGCCGATAGGGCAGGAACCGGTCGAGCATGAGCGGGGCATCGGGGTCGGCGGGTGGAGCGTCTGGCATAGGGAAGGTCCGAGGTTGGTCAGCAAAATGGTTTCAATTGAAACCAATCACCGTATCTGTTACATATGAAACTAACACGATTTCCCGCGCCGCCGCGAGCGTTGCGCCCCGACAACCCGATTTTTCAGGAGGAACCCATGGCCACCGCGACCCTTCCCCCCGTTGCCGAAGGCACGCCCGAGAATCCGATGGCAACCGACGGCTTCGAGTTCGTCGAGTACACCGCCCCGGATACCGCTGACCTGGAAAAGCTGTTCACCGCCATGGGCTTCCGCGCGGTCGCCAGGCACCGCTCGAAGAACGTCACCCTGTACC
Organism: Thalassobaculum sp.; assembly: GCA_048983575.1. Lineage (GTDB taxonomy): Bacteria > Pseudomonadota > Alphaproteobacteria > Thalassobaculales > Thalassobaculaceae > Thalassobaculum. Next base: position 1,325,060 of record JBLZTD010000001.1, read on the forward strand.
GCCAGGGCGGGGTGAACTTCATCGTCAACGGCGAGCCCGACAGCTTCGCCCAGGCCTTCGCCAAGGTACACGGACCGTCCTGCTGCGCCATCGCCTTCCGGGTGAAGAACGCGGCCGCCGCCTTCGAGCGCGCGGTCAAGCTCGGTGCCAAGCCGTTCGAGGGCAAGGTCGGGCCGATGGAACTGAACATCCCGGCGATCCATGGCATCGGGGACAGCCTGATCTACCTGGTCGACCGCTACGGCGAACGCTCGATCTACGACGTGGACTTCGTCCCGATCGAGGGCGAGGAGCAGGATCCGGCGGGCGTTGGCCTGACCTATATCGACCACCTGACCCACAACGTGCATCAGGGCCGCATGGATGTCTGGGGCAGCTTCTACGAGACGCTTTTCAATTTCCGTGAGATTCGCTACTTCGACATTGAGGGCAAGCTGACGGGCCTCAAGTCCCGGGCGATGACCAGCCCCTGCGGGAAGATCCGCATTCCGATCAACGAGAGCGCCGACGACAAGAGCCAGATCGCCGAATACCTCGACCAGTATAAGGGCGAGGGCATCCAGCACATCGCCATGGGCACGGACGACATCTTTGCCGCCGTCGACGGCCTGGGCGGTCTCGGCATGAAGTTCATGGCGCCGCCGCCGGCGACCTATTACGAGATGCTCGACGGCCGACTGCCGAACCACGGCGAGAGCGTGGACGAGCTGCGGTCGCGCGGCATCCTGATCGACGGTGCGCCGACCGAGGATGGCGGGCTGCTGCTGCAGATCTTCACCAACACGGTGATTGGGCCGATCTTCTTCGAGCTGATCCAGCGCAAGGGCGACGAGGGTTTCGGCGAGGGCAACTTCAAGGCGCTGTTCGAAAGCATCGAGCAGGACCAGATCAACCGCGGTGTGCTGAAAGCCTAGACCAGATCGTTCGGTGACGGGATCACTTCGTAATCGCGTCAGCGTGCGTGAATCTGCTCTACATTGTTATTTTCGAGCCAAATTCACCGATCATATTGAGTTCATGAAGTGATTCAATATGGTCGGATTTGACTCTAGCTCTAGCGGAACGCCGCCTGGACACCTTGGAAGTAGCGGTCGATGGCGCGGGTGAGTCCGACGGCGACCTCGCGGCGGTAGGCCGGGTCCTGCAGCCGCTTGTTGTCCTCGCGGTTCGACAGAAACCCGAGCTCCACCAGGATCGAGGGGACGTCCGGTGCCTTGAGCACGGCGAAACCGGCGAACCGGTGCGGACGGCCGAGCAGTTTGGTCTCGCGCTCCATCTCGTGCACCACGTAGCCGGCCAACCGCGCCGAGTAGTTCATGGTGCGGCGCTGGGCCAGATCGATCAGGATGTTGGTGACTTCGGGCTCCTGGTGGGACAGGTCGATGCCGGCGACGATGTCCGCCTTGTTCTCGCTCGTCGCCAGCGCTTCCGCCTCCTTGTCCGAGGCGGTCTCGGAGAGGGTGTAGACCGACAGGCCACGCAGCGAGGCATCCTCGATCGAGTCCGCGTGCAGGGAAAGGAACAGATCGGCGTCCACCCGCCGGGCGATGGCGATACGTTCGCGCAGGCGGATGAAGCTGTCGTCCTCGCGCGTCAGCACGGCCTTGTAGCGGCCGGTCGCCTCGAGGGACTCCTTCAGCGTACGGGCTGCCGCCAGGACGATATCCTTCTCATAGGCGCCATCATGCCCGATCGCCCCCGGATCGACGCCGCCATGTCCGGCATCGATGACGATCGTCAACCGGTCGTCCGAGGTCGGCAGCGGCGCCGGCGCGGCCGGTGGGGCGGCGACCCGCGGCGCGCTCAAGGCCACGTGCCGTTTGATCGACGCGTCGGAGTCCGCGAGAAACGCGTCCCGTGTGCTTTGGACCAGGTCGATCACCAGCCGGTACTGCTGGGCGCCCGACGGCGGCAGAACGAAGGCGGATTTCACCTGGACCGGGCTGCTGGCGTCGATCACGACGCGCGACGTCCCGGCGCGGAACTGCCCATACCGCCAGCCGGCTATCGGACCGACCGTGCGGTTCGTCGCGGTCTCCGGCAGTCGGAACGACACTTCCGGCACGTCGACGACGACGCGATACGGATCGGGCAGCAGGAAAATGGAGAAATCGACCCGACGATCCATGTCGAGCACGATGCGGACCTTGTCGGGATGGGTCCCGACGCGCAGGTTCGAGACCACGGGCAGATCGACGGCGAAGGCCGGAAGCGCCGGCGCGACCGCGGTCACAACCATCGCCAGCGCCAGCAGGTAGAGCCGGATCGCATCGGCGATCGTCGAGCCGTGCCGCATGGCCGACCTGACCGCGCGTCCCGTCATTCCCTGTCCCCCGATCGGATTGAAACTGGAAGCAGTTTAACCGCGACGTACCCGGAAGGCAATAATTGCGATTGATATCATACGACTAGGAACGGAAACTCCAGTCACTCCTCAATTTCTTCCGGGGTTTAGCCCTGGTCCGCGATCAAATCGAGCGGAGCGGAAGTTTTGGATTGTTAGTATGCGCCCGGAACAGTATGGTGCATCCGTCCTCGAAGACCGTGTGCGGAGTCGTGCGCGCCTTTTTAGGCCAAGGGGTTACGAGGATACGCGAGACTTTTATCGATTTCGGGCCCGGAGCGAATCCCTGTCTCCGTCCCCGCGCAGGACCAACCGACGTGAGACCTGCAACTTGGAACAGTCCGACGACGGCGACCGTCAAGTCGCCCGCGGCAACCCAATTCCTTCCCGCCCCCGGGGTGTGTGAGGTCAGCGGCGCCGTGACCGAGTTCGCCGGGATTTGTTCCCCCGACCGCATCCGGCGTGCCGAGGGCACGCCGACGTTACAATCCGCGCCGCCACATTCCGCGCCTGGGCCGACGCCGTTCCGCGTCGCCGACCGCGCGGGACCGCAGCCATGCTTGCGGTCGTCGCGGCGCGACACGGAGACACCGACACATGACCAAGCGTATGCTCATCGATGCCACCCACCCGGAAGAGACCCGGGTTGTGGTGGTCGACGGGAACAAGCTCGACGACTTCGACTTCGAGACGGCGTCAAAGAAGCAGCTTAAGGGAAACATCTATCTCGCTCGGGTAACCCGGGTCGAGCCGTCCCTGCAGGCTGCGTTCGTCGAATACGGCGGTAACCGCCACGGTTTCCTGGCCTTTTCGGAAATCCATCCCGACTATTACCGCATCCCGATCGAGGATCGCGAGGCGCTGCTTCGGGAGGAGCAGGCGGAGGCGCTGGCCGACGCTGAGGAGGACGACGTCGACGACGAGTCCGGCGGTGACGACGACGCCTCGGGTGAGGATGGCGACGGCTCGGAGGACGGCGGCGACGGATCGGCCGGAGACGGCAGCGAGAACGACGACGGCGAGTCGGACGATGGCGGCGACGAGGCGCCGGCACGGGCGGCCGAAGTCCGCGTCCAAGGCAACAAGGGCGCTCGGCCGGAGACCGTCGGCGGCGACGCCATGGAGGAGGTGCGGCGCCGGCGCAAGCCTTCCAACCGCCGCTACAAGATTCAGGAAGTCGTCGCCCGGCGCCAGATCATGCTGGTGCAGGTCGTCAAGGAGGAGCGCGGCAACAAGGGTGCCGCCCTCACCACCTACCTGTCGCTCGCCGGCCGCTACTGCGTGCTGATGCCGAACACCGCGCGGGGCGGCGGGGTGAGCCGAAAGATCACCCATGTGGGCGACCGCAAGCGGCTGAAGCAGATCGTCGAGGGCCTGGACGTGCCGGAGGGGATGGCGGTGATCGTCCGTACCGCCGGCTCGCAGCGCACCAAGGCGGAGATCAAGCGGGACTACGAGTACCTGCTCCGGCTGTGGGACGAGATCCGTCAGACCACGCTCGACAGTACCGCGCCCTGCCTGATCTATGAGGAAGCCAATCTGATCAAACGCTCGATCCGCGACCTCTACACGCGCGATCTGGACGAGGTTCTGGTAGACGGCGATGACGGGTACCGGATCGCCAAGGATTTCATGAAAACGCTGATCCCCAGCCATGCGAAGCGGGTCAAGCGCTACAAGGACACACACGTGCCGCTGCTCCACCGGTTCCAGGTGGAAAGCCAGCTCGACGCCATCCACAGCCCGGTGGTGGAGCTGAAGTCCGGCGGCTACATCGTCATGAACCAGACCGAGGCGCTGGTCGCGATCGACGTGAACTCGGGTCGGTCGACGTCGGAGCGCAACATCGAGGAGACGGCGCTCAAGACCAACCTGGAGGCCGCCGACGAGGTGGCGCGCCAGCTGCGTCTGCGGGATCTTGCCGGTCTGGTGGTGATCGATTTCATCGACATGGAGGAGTCGCGTAACCAGCATGCGGTCGAGCGCCGCATGAAGGAGGCGATGAAGTCCGACCGGGCGCGCATTCAGATCGGCCGGATCAGCCATTTCGGCCTGATGGAACTGTCGCGTCAGCGCCTCCGGCCGTCCCTGGTCGAGGCCAGCACCCAGGTCTGTCCGCATTGTAAGGGATCGGGCCATATCCGCTCCATCGACAGCACCGCGCTGCATATCCTGCGGGTGATCGAGGAGGAGGGGCTGCGCAACCGCGCGGCGGAGATCGCGGTCCACGTGCCGGCCCAGGTCGCCCTCTACATCCTCAATCAGAAGCGGGACCGTCTGGCCGAGATCGAGCTGCGCTACGGCACGCGGGTGATCCTGGAGCAGGATGACAGTCTGGTGCCACCGGATCACCGGCTGGAGCGGCTGCGGCCGAAGACAGCCGACGAACGGGCTGCGTTCCAGAGCGCGGTTGCCGCCGGCTCCGCTGGCGCCGCCGAGATCGACGAGGACGATGCCGACCTCGTAGAGGACGACGAGGACGAACTCGAGAACGAGACCAGCGAAGAGCAGGAAGAGCGCAAGGGACGCGGTCGGTCCCGTCGCCGTCGCCGGGGCGGGCGCCGCCGGCCGGACGACCGCAGCGATGACCGGAACGACGACCGGTCGGATGACCGTTCCGAAGACGGGGGCGACCAGGCCGAAGAGTCCGATGCCGAGAGCGATGGTGAAGATACGGCCGCCGACGGCGAGGAGCGCACTGACGGGGACGATGACGATGAGTCCGCCGACGGCCGCAAGCGCCGTCGACGGGGCCGCCGAGGCGGTCGCCGTCGGTCGCGGCGCCGTCGCGATGGCGAGGAGGGCTCGGAGGAGTCCGGGGCCGACGGATCGAACGATGACGACTCCGCGGATACCGGGGAAAGCCGAGACAACGACCGCGAAGACGGTGGTGCCCAGGATGACGATGCGTCTTCCCCCGAGGCTGATGACCAGCCGGCCGTTGCGGCCGACGCCGTTGATGCTCCCGCGGTGACGGCGGAAGCGCCTGCGGTCGCGGAAAGTGTCGCGGCGCCGTCCGAGGAAAGCCTGGCTGTCGCCCCCAGTGCCGAGGATGCGCCGGCCGAGGACGCTCCGGTCGATGATGCTCCGGCCGGGGAAACCAAGTCGGAGAAGCCGGCCAAGCCGGCGAAGAAGCCCGCGGCCAAGCGTCCACGCCGTCGTAAGAAGACGGATGACGAGGTGGCCGCGGCTGAAGCCCCGGCTGCCGAGACAGCGGCTGTGGAGACGCCGACTGAGCCAGCCAACGATGGTCAGGCGCCGGACGCTGTGTCGGAGAATGCCGCCCCGGCGGCCGCCGAAGCGGAATCTGCGGTCGAAGTGCCGGCCGCGGAAGAACCGCTCAGTGGCGAGGCGGGCGAGGATCGCACCAGCACCGAAGGATCAGCCGAGGCGCCGGAACCGGTGGCTCAGAACCTGAGCTCCGTGCCGATCGAGGTGCGGACGCTCGACAAGCCGGTGGAGAAGCCGCGCAAGGGCTGGTGGCGCCGCTAAGGCACCCCATCATTGGATAAACAACAGGCGGCGCCCACCAGCGCCGCCTGTTTTGTTTTCAAACCACCCTCGATCATCCCGGCGAGGCCCGGACCTGATCCGGGTTTCGGCCGGGATGACGATGATGACTGGCGGGTGAGGGGCTACAGCCAAGCCTTCAGCCGTTTGCACGCTTCCGTCACGTCCTCGCTGGATCCGGCGAAGGACAGACGGATGCTCGCGTGGCCGCGGGACGGGTCGAAGTCCGTGCCCGGCGTGCAGGCGATGCCGATTTCGGCCAACATGCGGCGACAGAAGTCGACGCTGTCGTTGGTGTACCGGGCGACGTTGGCATAGATGTAAAAGGCCCCGTCGGCCGGCGCGAGGTCGGCCAGACCCGCCGTCGGCAGGTCGTTCAGGAGGATCTCGCGGTTGCGCCCGTAGCGGGCCACGTTCGCCTGTGCTTCGTCGTAGCAGTCGAAGGCGGCGGCGGCACCGATCTGCGACAGGGTCGGCGGCGAGATGAAGAAATTGGCCGCCAGCCGCTCGACCGCGCTGATCAGATCCGGCGGCACGACCATCCAGCCGATCCGCCAGCCGGTCATCGAGAAGTACTTCGAGAAGCTGTTGATCACCAGGGCGTCCGGGTCGCTTTCCAGGGCGGAGACGGCGCGTTGGCCGAAGGTGATGCCGTGATAGATCTCGTCGGAGATCATCCGCACGTCGTTGGTCAGGCACCAGTCCGTGATCGCCTTCATGTGGGCCGCGTCCAGCATGGTGCCGGTCGGGTTCGACGGGCTGGCGACAATCACCCCGTCCAGCGGTCCAGCATCGTCCAGGCGCGCCACGGTTGGCTGGAAACGGTCGGCGGCCTCGGTGGGTAGGTCCACGACGTCGATACCCAGTGCGCCAAGGATGTTGCGGTAGGCGGGGTATCCCGGTGACGCGAGGGCGACACGCGCGCCGTGTTCGAAGGCCGACAGGAAGGCCAGGGTGAAGCCACCGGACGACCCGGTCGTCACCGCGATGCGCTCCGCCGGAACGGCGACTCCGTACCAGTCGCGGTAGTGGCGGGAGATGCGGTCCCGGAGCTCCGGCATGCCGAGCGGGAGCGTGTAGCCGATCCGATCGGTGTCGAGCGCGGCCCTCGCGGCCGCCAGGACGCCTTTCGGCGCCGGCGTTGACGGCTGCCCGACTTCCAGGTGCAGCACGTCGCCGCCGGCCGCCTCCCGTTCGGCGGCCGCCGCCATGACCTGCATGACGATGAACGGATCGACGTCTCCGCGCGATGCCGGTCCCCGCATGCTTCAGCCCCCGAACTCGAAGAACATCAGGCCGGTGCTGCGCGGATCCTTCGCCACGCCGCACTGGATCTCGCGTCGGGGCAGGCCTTCGAGGCAGCGGAACGCGCTGCCGGTGCCGATCTGTTCGGCCGGCGCCACCGTGTAGCCGCGGCGTTCAAGCCCGGCGCGTGCGTCTGCGGGCATGTCGGCCTCCACGAACAGGGTACTGGCGCCGCCGGCGTAGTGGCTCCGGGGGACGGCCGGCACCTCGTCGATCGGCACCCTGCGCACCCAGTGGTCGAGGGCGGTCGCCACCACCGCGGAGAGGGCGCGCCGACCGCCGGCGCCGGCGGAGGCCATCTGGAACTGGCCTGTGTTCACGTTGCCGACGATCAGGGAGAAGGCCCCAGGGCCGTTCACCACTTCACCCCGAAGCGGGGCGACGAAGCTACCGAGGCCCTCCATCAGCTTGCCGGTGCCGAAGGGCGCGCCGAGCCCCACGGCGCATCCGACGGCCAGGCCGGTCCGGTCGACGGCGAAGAAGGAGGTGGCACCGGCCCGGCGCCCGGCATCCGTCCCCAGCGTCGCCGCGAGCTGGGGCGAGGGGGTCGTTCGGGCATGGCGTGACGACTCGAATCCGGCCATCGCCGCCTCGAGGGCTGACGGCGAGACCGGTGTGTCGGTCACGGCCAGCGCCGACGCCCGGCTTACCGCCTCGGCCAACAGATGGGCGCGGGCATCGGCGTTGCCGGTATCCCAACCGCCCTCCTCCAGGATCATGCCCAGTGCCGCTTCGCCCAGACGGATATCGGTGCTAGTCGGCGCGGCGATGCCCCAGAAATGGTTGTCGTGCTCGATTTCCGCGACCGGGCGCCAGGTCGGCAGCGCGCTGCGCAGGCGCTCCGGGTCGACAGCGAAGCCGGCTCCTTGCGCCCCGTCGATGAAAGCGCGCGAGAGACCGCCAGCGTAGAGGGTCCCGACCCCTTCCGAGCGCAGCCTTGCCAGGGTCGCCGCCAATGCCACCTGGGCCAACTCGACACCCGGGGCCACCGGCTGCCCGTCCGGCCAGTAGATCGCGGCGGCGGCGGGATCGGCGGCCATCGCCCGGCCGTCCCGCGCGAGTTCGTCGGCGAAGGCGCGGCTTACCGGCGCACCGAAACGGGCGATCCGCTCGCCGAGGATGATCAACTCGCCGAGCGGCTTTCGGCCGTGGCGGGCATGCAGGGCGAACATGGCGCGCGGCGCCAGCGGCAGCGTCGTGGCGGTCCCGGAGGCGCTCGACGGTTGGGGGAGAAACTCCAGACGCTGAACGGTCTTGTTCTCAGGATCGTGCACCATGCACGAGCCGCTTGCCGTGATGCCGACTGAACTCGGCATCGTCGCCGTTAGGGCGAAAAATGTGGTCACCGCGGCGTCGGCGGCCGACCCTCCATCGACGAGCACGTCGCGGGCGATCAATGCGGCGCGCGGCTCTTCGGCGACGACGGTCCCGTAGAAGCCCTCGGACAGGTCGATGGCGTCGGACCCGCAGGCCGAAAGCAACAGGGTGGCGGCCAGGACGAGGGCCCTGGGCTGCCACCACCCGGATCCCTCCGACCGGAACCTTTCCCCCGGGCCGTCCGGACGATACTGTGTGCGGGGGCGAGAACGATGCTGTGTGGGCGCTGGCGTGAAGCGAATCATCATTGAACCGGGGCGATGGATACTCGCGACTCTGACCGTCGCATGTCTGGTTCTGTCTCTGACCTCGGGCGCGAGCGCGCAGACGCGCAGCCTCATCCGGGACGCGGAAATCGAAGCTACCATCCGGGACTTGGCCACGCCACTGTTCCAGGCCGCCGGGCTCAGTCCGGAGGGGGTTTCGATCTATCTCATCAACGACGATCGGCTGAACGCCTTCGTCGCCGGCGGGCAGAACCTGTTTCTGAATACCGGTCTGATCATGGCGATGCGATCGCCGCTGGAGCTGATCGGGGTGATTGCGCACGAAACCGGCCACATCGCCGGCGGTCATCTGGCCAGGACATCGGATGCGATCGCTTCGGCCTCGACCACGGCGCTGCTGTCGGCGATCGTCGGTGTCGCGACGGCGGTCGCCACCGGACGCGGTGACGCCGGGGCGGCGATCGCCCTGGGCGGCCAGTCTGCGGCGACCAGGAGCTTCCTCAGCTACAGCCGGGCCCAGGAATCGGCGGCCGACCAGGCGGCCCTGCGCTACCTCGACACGACCCAGCAGTCGGCCCAGGGACTCGCCCGGTTCTTCGAGGAATTGGCCTCCCAGGAACTTCTGTCGATCCAGCGCCAGTCACCCTACATGTCGACCCACCCGTTCACCCGCGACCGGCTGAACACGGTCGAGGAGCATGTGCGGAACTCCCCCTACGCGGAGGCCCCGGCGACGCCCGAGCAGACGGCCCGTTTCGAGCGCATGGTCGCCAAGCTGCACGGCTTCATCCGGTCGCCTTCGCTGACCTTCCGAAAGTACCCCGACACCGATACCAGCAACGCGGCGCGGCTGGCCCGGGCCATCGCCTATCGCGAGGTCCCGGACTACCCCAAGGCGATCGCGCTTACCCGTGAGCTGATCGCCGACGACCCGGACGATCCGTATCTGTACGAGCTCGAAGGCCAGCTTCTGTTCGAATCGGGGCGGATCGACGAGGCGGTCGGCCCGATGGAGAAGGCCAATGCGCTTGCGCCCTCGGCCGGTCTGATCGAGGTCTCGCTGGCTCAGGTTCTGCTGGCGAAGAACGAGCCGGCGGCGGACCAGAAAGCGCTGGATCATCTGCAACGCGCCAAAAGGTCGGAAGCCGACTGGCCGTTCTTCTGGCGCCAACTCGCGACCGCCCAGGGACGGCTCGGCGATATCGGTCAGGCGGCCCTGTCCCTGGCGGAGGAGGCGGTCCGGCAGAGCGACTGGCAGTCGGCGGAAGTCCAGGCCAAGCGTGCCCAGACCCTGCTGAACCCCGGCACGCCGGCGATGCTCCGCGCGCTCGATATCGAGGAACTGGCGAAGCGCGAGCGGGCCGCGAGCCGCAAGAAATGACGCCACCGTGAAGGCCGGTGAAGGCCCGCGGCGGTGGACGCATCGCCCTGGCTGCGACAGGATGGCGACGCCGTCATTTCCGGAGATCGCGATGTTGCGCACCGCCCTCGCCGCCCTTCCCATCGCTGCCTTTGTCGTCTCGATGTCGCTGACCGCGCCGCCGGCTGTCGCCCATGACGGGCCGTTGTCCGACGCGCGCAAGTCGGAGATCGAGGCGCTGGTGCGCGACTACATCCTGCAGAACCCGCAGATCATCCTCGAGAGCGTGGCGATCATGCAGGCCCGCGAGGAAGCGCAGAAGAGTGCGGCGGCCAAGCAGGCACTGATCGACAACCGCGCGGCGCTGGAACGCGATCCGGCCGATCCGGTGCTCGGCAACCCGGACGGCGACGTGACCATCGTCGAGTTCTTCGACTACCAGTGCGGCTACTGCAAGACGATGATGAAGCCGCTGTTCGATCTGGTCGAGGAGGACGGCAACATCCGACTGGTCCTCAAGGAGTTCCCGATCCTCGGCCCGGCGTCCGAAACGGCGGCCCTTGCCTCGCTGGCCGCCGAGCGCCAGGGCAAGTACGAGGCCTTCCATACGGCGCTGCTCGGCCTGCGTGGCCGGCTCAGCACGGAGGCGATCTGGCAGGTTGCCCTGGAAACCGGCCTCGATATCGATGCGCTCAAGAGCGACATGGCCGATCCGGCGCTGCAGCAGCAGATCCGCAAGTCCTACGAACTGGCTCAGGCGCTTGAGATCCAGGGCACGCCGGCTTTTACGATCGGTAACCAGGTGATCCCGGGGGCCGTCTCGAAGGAACAGCTGGCCGAACTGGTCGCCGAGGTGCGGGCCGGTGGCTAGGGCGGATCGTGCGCTGACGGGATCACTTCGTGATCGCGTCAGCGTGGGTGACAATACTCTATCTTATTGTTTCTAGTCGCCTTTCGGCTTCTCCGGCTGGCGGGCGTAGACCAGCGCCGACACACTCAGCGCGGCGATGACCAGGACGAACACGATCCGATGTCCGGTTTCGGCTGCACCGCCGGTCGCCTCGACCCAGTCGATCGCCGCGCCGGTCGCGGTCTGCAGCAGGAACACGCCGGTGAGGCCGGCGAGATTGATCGTGGTGATCGCCCGCCCGGCGCGGTGCGACGGGACGAAGCCCCGGGCATGGCTTGCCAGGACCACGAAGAACGGCGCAACGCAGCCGAAGACAAAGAGGATTGGTCCGGCGACGGAGATCGGCGCCGTCGGCCAGACCGCCAGCACGGCGAGGCAGGCGACCTCCAGGGCGACGGCGCCGAGGATCAGCCGCTTGCGCGATCGGGCGAGCCTTTCGAGCGGTCCATAGGCGAAGGTTCCGACATGCAGGGCGATCACCATGATCAGCAGAGCGAGCGACGCCTGCTCGCGGCTGAGCCCTTGGACGTCGGTGAAGTACGGGCCGGCCCAGAGCCCGCCGATGGTCATGAATGGGGCCGTGAAGCAGAAGCCCATGGCGTAGATCCGCCGCAGTTCCGGCATCCGGATCACTTCCCACAGGCCGGCCAGGGACTCAGCGAAGGTTTCAGGATCGCGTCTGACGCCGCCCGAGGCGGGGCCGTCGCGCACGGAGATCTGGATCACGAAGGTGAGGGTGAGGGTGAGGCCCGCGATCACCAGGAAGGTCGTGGTCAGCCCCGCTTCGGACAGCAGCATCTCCAGCGGCGCCGTGGCCAGGACGCCGCCGATGCCGCCGGCGATGCCGACCAGACTGGCGGTGGCCTGGGCGACCCGGTCGGCCGGCGCCCAGCCCATCGCGATCAGGTAGACAGCCGTGATCACCCCGCCATGGCCGAGGCCGATGGCGAAACGGCCGGCGACCAGGGCCCAGGTGCTCTCCGCCACCGCGAAGACCACGATCCCGCAGACCGCCACCAGACCCATGGCGACCATCGTGCGCTTCGCGCCGATCCGGTCGAACAGGAGGCCGGTCGGGAGCTGGACCAGCGCGGAGGCGAAGAACATCGCCCCCATGACCGTGCCGATATCCGTCGGCGAGAGGCCGCGGTTGCTGCCCAGATAGGTGGCGAGCACGCCGCCGGCCGAACGGTTGATCTGCACCACGACGAAGAAGGCGCCGAGCAGGATCAGGATGTTGCGAAGGCCCCGACGGTCCTCGGGGCGCCAGTCGCTGCCGGGCGCGCTCATGGGCGGACGCACGAAACCGGCTCGGCACGGTGGCACCGGACCAACACGGAAAGAGAGGGCATGGAGGGCGTTTCCGAGGCTGTTTTGGGTCAGCCTAGCGTGTCACGCTGGCGCTGTCCGCCTCCAAACCTCATCGACCGGATCTCCGTCGTCGCAGCGACTACCGTACGACGTAGACCGAGATCGGCGCGTGATTGGCGATGTAGCCGGCGTTGGTGGCGAACAGATGCTCCTGCAGGCCAGGAAGGTGCGAGGCCATGACGATCAGGTCGGCCCCGACTTCCTTGGCGCTGTCCAGAATGGCGGGCGCGAGGTCGACTGGAACGTCGTGCGCGGTAACCGTCTTGCTCGAGGCGGTCAGGTCGTGGCTCTTCGCCTCGCCCTCCGCAAAGGAGGCGAGTTTGGCGGCATAGGCCTGTGGCGTGGCGGCGACAGGGCTCGGTTCGGTCCCGGTCACCCCGAGGAAACAGACCTCGGCATTTTCGGCCTTGGCGATCGACGCGGTCACCGCGAGGGCCTTGGCCAGCTTTTCGGAATGCTCAAGGTCGACGGGGACGAGGATCTTGGCTGTCATGCTTCTTCCTCCTCAGCTTTCGGGATGACGATCCGTACCGCGATCGGTGGACGCATGCCTTGATGTCGATCAATCGGCGGATGTTGATCAACCGGTGCGGTCGCGATCAGGTGGTCGACCGGGCGACCACCTCGAAGCCGACATCGATCGTGCGTCGGTCCGGAGGGGTGCCGGCATTAACGTCGAGAATCAGCTGAGCCGCCGCTTCTCCGATCTGAGAGCCCGGGATCCTCACGGTTGTGAGGCCGAGACCGGACTCGCCAGCGAACTCGAAATCGCCGAATCCGGCAATCGCGATGTCGTCCGGCACCCGCAGGCCGCGCCGCTTCGCCTCGCTCAGCGCGCCGAGGGCCAGGGCGTCGCTGGCGCAGAAGATGGCGTCCGTGTCCGGCCAGCGCTCCAGCACGGCCGCGAGTCCGCGCGCGCCGCGGACGGTATGGCTGTCGGCGGACGGAGCGGCGGCCCGAGCCTCGGCGATCCCCGCCTCTCCCAGACCTTCCGCGAATCCCTCGTAACGCAACCGTCCGCGCCTGTCGCCTTCGCCGGCGGTCCCGACAAAGGCCGGGCGGTGTCGACCGGTCGCCAGGAGATGAAGCGCCATCGCCCTCCCGGCGTCCCGGTTGGAGAAGCCGACCGCGTAGCCGATCGGGTCGGCCGGCAGTTCCCAGATCTCGACAACCGGCACCCGGCTCGCCTTCAGGATGCTGCGCGTCCCGTCCGTATGCGTCGTGCTGGTGAGCACCAGGCCGTCCGGGCGGCGGCCGAGAATGGCGGCCACCGCGTCGGCTTCCTTTGCCGACGAGTAGTCGGTGCCGGCGAGCAGGAGCTGGTGGCCGTGGCGCCGCAGTCGGGCGCCGAGGCCGTCTACCGTGGAGGCGAAGGTGGACCCGGCAAGGGTTGAAATCACCGCGCCCACGATCCGGCTGCGCCGTGACGACAGGCCGCCCGCCGCTTCGTCGGGGACGTAGCCGAGCGCGTCTATCGCCGCCTGAACCCGTTCACGCGTCTCGCCCCGGACCTTCTCGGGGGAGCGCAGAACCCTCGATACCGTGATCTTCGACACGCCGGCCCGCTCCGCCACGTCGCCCATCGTCACCCAGCCGCCGCCGTCGACCGCCATCCGCACACCTCCGTACCAACGGTGCCAGGGTAGATGATATCGATACCATTGACGAGTTTCCTGGGTGAATATTACCGATACCATCGTTACCGGAGGAGGAACGCCATGCTGTCGCGCGCGCAGATCGACTTTTACGACGAGAACGGTTACCTGATGGTCGAGAATGCGGTCACGCCCGAGCAGCTCAAGGCGCTCCAGGAGACCACCTACCGGCTGATCGATGCGTCGCGTGCGGTGACGGAAACCGACGACGTTTACGATCTCGATGAGGGCCACGGGCCCGACACTCCCCGCCTGACCCGCATAAAGCTGCCGCACAAGCAGGATCCGGTTTACTGGGATGTGCTGAGGAATTCCGCCATCACCGAGGTCCTGACCGATCTGCTCGGCCCGGACACGCTGATTCAGACCAGCAAACTGAACACCAAGGCTCCAGGTGGCGGCCAAGCGGTGGAATGGCACCAGGACTGGGCCTTTTATCCGCACACCAACGACAGCGTACTCGCCTTCGGCCTGATGCTGGAGGACGTGGACGAAAGCAACGGTCCGCTGAAGGTCATCCCCGGCAGCCACAAGGGGCCGGTGCTGGCCCATACCAATGCCGATGGGGTGTTCTGCGGCGCGGTCGACCCGTCCGATCCGGACTTTCATCTGGACAAGGCGGTGACCCTGACCGGCAAGGCCGGTTCGATGACCGTGCATCACGCCCGCACCCTGCACGGCTCCGCTCCGAACACCAGCGACCGGAACCGATACATCCTGTTCTACGAGTGCAACGCGGCCGATGCCTGGCCGATCCTCGGCGGCGGGTCCTACATCCACAGCCTCGGCCAGCGGAAGTTCTACGCGGACCTGCAGGAACGGATCATCACCGGTGGCCTGACCATGGAGCCGCGCATGGAGGCTCTGCCGATCCGCATTCCCTTGCCGCCGGCGCCGGAATCCGGCTCGATCTTCAAGACCCAGAAGAGCGGCGGTGCCCGAAGCGCCTTCGCGGCCTAGCCGGTTCTCCCGGCCTTCAGGCCGGCGACCAGCACGGCGCCGGCCGCGAAGGCCGCACTGCCGACCAGGAACACCGCGACATACGACCCGGTCGCGTTGAACAGGGCCACCAGCGCGTATCCGCCCACCAGTTGCGCGGCGCCGACCGACAGCACCATCCAGCGCCACAGGCCCAGCATCGATCCAGCCCCCATCACCCTTTGCGCCTGGCCGGCGATGATGGCCGTCAGACCGGGCTGCGCGCCCACCAGCAGGCTGGAGGCCAGGATGGCGGGCGCCGCGGTGACCAGAACGGGCAGGAGGGCGCCCAGGGCCATGCTGAGATAGACGGCAACCAGGCTCGGGCGGAAGCCGACCCGGTCGGCGATCCGGCCCCAGATCAGGGTGCCGGCGATCGCCGCCGCGCCGAACAGCACCCATTGCAGCCCGGCCAGGGTCACGGACCAGCCGAGATCCCGCACCAGATAGTCGACCCAGTAGATCGAATGCGGGACCAGCCCGACGGCGAAGAGGCCTTGGGCCAGCACGAGGCGCAGACCGTCCCCCGGGCCGCACCGAGTGTCGAGGGCGGCGGCGGTATCGCCCGCGCCGCGGCGGCGGCGGGTCCCGACCACGCCCACAGGCCGAGCCCGAGAGCCAGCAGGCCGATCGCGGCGGTGCCGGTCCACGCCCAGATCTCCCCCATCGCCAGCAGCCAGGGTAGCCCGGCAGCGGACAGCAGGATCCCGATCCCGACGCCGGTATAGGCGGTCGCCGTGGCGAGACCGGTGCGCCCCGTCGGTGCCGTCGCCGTCACGCTGGAAATGCCGAGAATCATGATTACCGCGACGGCGATCCCGACCAGCCCGCGCCAGACCGCGAGCCAGAGGAAGCCGCCGGGGACGATGCTGGCGACCAGGCTGAGCACCGACAGCACCATCGCGACCCGCAGCCAGAACACCCGGTCGGCCCGGCGCAGCAGCCAGGGGACGGCGAGCCCGCCGATCAGATAGCCGCCGAGATTGACCGCCCCGACATAGCCGGCCTCGGACCCGCTCAGGCTGCCGGAGCCGATCAGTGCCGGCACCATCGGCGTGTAGGAGAAGCGTCCGAGACCCATGCCGATCAGCAATCCGCACTGGGCGCCGATGGCGACCCGCAGCCAGGGCGGGATGGTTGGCTGCGGGCGGATCGGGTGCGGGCTCATGGGACGACGGTAGACGCCCTCGCGACGGCGGAAAAGCCGCAGATGATTTCGGGATGAAGAGGAATGACGGACGTCCGACACACCGATCAGGCTGGGTCACGGCTCGATTCCGATCCAACGCCGTCCCATGTAAACTCAAAGAGCTAATTAGAACCGTGGGAGACACACGGTCGCAGGCTCGCGGGAGGTGCGAAATGACCCACTATCCAGTCGACATGTCGGTCCGTCCGGACGTCGCCAGCTTCTTCGACTCCGGGACGAACACCATCAGTCACGTGGCGATCGACCCGGCGACACGGCGCTGCGCGATCTACGATTCCGTTCTCGACCTGGACTACGCCGCGGGCCGTCTTTCCCACGCCCATGCCGACACGCTGATCGCCTTCGTGCGCGAACAGCGGCTGACCCTGGACTGGTTGATCGAGACCCATGTGCATGCCGACCATCTGTCGGCGGCGCCGTACATTCAGGAACGCCTGGGCGGCCAGATCGGTATCGGCGCGAAGATCGTCGAGGTCCAGGAAACCTTCGGCAAGGTGTTCAACGAGGGCACCGCCTTCCAGCGCGACGGCAGCCAGTTCGACCGGCTGTTCGAGGACGGCGACACCTACGCCGTGGGCTCGATGACCGGGTTCGCGCTCCACACGCCGGGCCACACACCGGCCTGCATGACCCATGTGCTCGGCGATGCGGCCTTCGTCGGCGATACGTTGTTCATGCCCGATGGCGGGACCGCGCGCGCCGACTTTCCCGGCGGCGACGCGGGCCAACTCTACAACTCGATCCAGAAGGTGCTGGCGTTGCCCGAGGCCATGCGCCTGTTCATGTGCCACGACTACGGTCCCAATGGCCGGGACATCCGGTGGGAGACCACGGTCGCCGCGGAAAAGGCCGGCAACATCCATGTGGGCGCGGCCGCGGAAGGGCGGGACCGCGACGCGTTCGTGCGCCTGCGGACCGAGCGCGACCGGACCCTCGCGATGCCGCGACTGATCATCCCGTCCATCCAGGTGAACATGCGCGGCGGACACATGCCGAGCGGGGAGAATGGAAAGCCGGTCCTGAAGGTTCCGATCGATGCGCTGTAGGAGCCCTCGGGCCGTCTGCTGCCGGACGCATAAACGGATTGTTCACTGTTGGCGGGCATATTGGCGTCAGGCGTCACTATGCTCCACGGTCCTTCTATGCTGCACGATATGAGACATCGGTCGATCTCCACCATGGATAACGACGCCCGAAGCGGCGTCGCGACCGAGCTTGAAGACCCGCTCTCGGGCCTTGTCGGCCGCAGCGGTTTCGCGGCCCTGGCGCATCGCCGCCTCGGCCGGAAGCTCCGGTCGGCCTCCGCTCTGACGATGATCGAGATCGATCATTTCGACGCCCTCGTCGGGCGCTTCGGCGTCGATTGCGGAGATATGGTGATCCGCGGCGTGGCCCAGCAGCTTCAGAACATCGTACGCGGTCGGGATGTTGTCGGCCGGATCGACGCGACGACCTTCGCCGTCCTGCACACCGAAATCGACTTCTCCGCGGTCAAGGCGGTCGGCGAACGGCTGCGCCGGACGGTCCAGGCGCTCGGATTCTACGGGAACGACGGGTCCTCGATCCCGGTGACCGTCAGCGTCGGAATCGACGTTGTGACCGGGACCGGCCGGCCCGATTCTCCCGATCTTTCCAACGTGATGGTGCGGGCCGCTGCCCGTCTCGACGCGGCGCGCGATGCAGGCTGCAACCGGGTCGTGGCGCCAGCCGCCACCGGCTGAGCGTATCCGCGCCGGGATCAACCGGCGACGGAACCCCGGAGGGGCCGCGTTGACTCTGCGAAGACGATTGCGCAGGAGGCGACGTGAGCGAGGCAATTCTGCATCCTGAGGCTCTGACCTCGACCGTCACGGTGACCGTCGGGACCGACGACCTTACCGGTTCGGTGGGAGCCGACAAACTCTTCGGCACCGACGACGACGATATTCTCTACGGGTTCGACGGTCGGGACATCCTGGCCGCGCTCGGGGGGGACGATGTCGTCTATGGCAATGCCGGCCGCGATACCCTGACCGGCGGCGACGGCGAAGATACGCTCTATGGCGGCCGAGAGGACGACGCCCTGTCCGGCGGGGATGGCGACGATGTTCTCGTCGGCGGGCGCAACGGCGATGCCGGGATCACCATTCTCGACGGCGAACTGATCTATACCACGGGCAACGACACGCTGGTTGGCGGTGCCGGAGACGATGTTGTCTACGGCAACCAGGGGGACGACCTTCTGCGGGGCGGCGCCGGGGACGACACGCTCTACGGTGGACAGGCGTCGGATCGGCTCTCCGGCGGCCTCGACGACGACTATCTCGTGGGCGGGATGGGCGCCGACGCCTTCGTCTTCTCCGCGCTGGACGAGGGTCGGGACACCATCGGCGATTTCGACACCTCCTCGGACCAGCTTCTGATCGAGAGCGGTGCTACGGTGAGCATCCGCGTCGATCTCGGCGACGACGCGCTGATCCGCCTGTCCAGCGGAACCCGCGTCACCTTGATCGGGATCGACGATCCGGACGCCGTGGCTGTCGCCTATTTCTGACCGTCGTTAACGGCGTCGGTCTTGGGCGCCCACCAGCCGCCAAGTTCCCGGGTCACCAGGGATGCCAGCATGTCGATCGCCTCGGGCAAATCGTTGACGCAGGGGATCGCGGTGAAATGGGTGCCGCCCGCCTCCTCGAAGGTCTCGTGCCCCTGCATGGCGATCTCCTCCAGGGTTTCGACGCAGTCGGCGACGAAACCGGGGGTAACCACGGCAAGACGCTTCACACCCTCGTCGCGGGCCAGGGTCTCGATCGTCTCGTCGGTATAGGGCTGCAGCCACTCCTCCCGACCGAAACGGGACTGGAAGGTGAGGCGGAACCGATCCTCGCTCATCCCAAGCCGTTCGCGGACCATCCGGGCCGTCTTCGCGCAGTGGCAGTGGTACGGGTCGCCCGCCATGAAGTAGCGCTTCGGCAGACCGTGGAACGACGCGAGAATGACCTCCGGCTCCCAGTCCAGGCTCGCCAGATGCCGCTCGATCCCGACCGCCACCGCCTCGATATAGGCCGGATCGTCGTGAAAGGCGGGTGCCGTGCGGACCGCCGGCTGCCAGCGCATTTCGAGGAGCTCGCGGGCGACCTCGTCGATCACCGTGCCGGTCGTAGATGCGGAGTATTGCGGATAGAGCGGAACGATCAGAATCCGGTCGCAGCCGGCTTCCTGCAGCGCCCGCATCCGCTCGCCGACCGCCGGCGTTCCGTAGCGCATGGCCCAATCGACCACCAGCGTGTCGCCTGCCGGATCGAGCCGGTCGCCCAGACCGGCCGCCTCCGCCCGGGTGTAGTGGCGCAGGGGCAATTCGTTGCTCTCGGTCATCCAGATCGCCCGGTAGGCCTCCGCCGTCTTCGGTGGGCGCGTGCGCAGGATGATGCCGTGCAGGATCGCCTTCCACAGGATCGGGTTGAGTTCGATCACCCGCCGGTCGGACAGGAACTGGGCGAGATACCGCCGGACGTCGGGAACGTCGGTCGAATCCGGGGTGCCGAGGTTGACCAGCAGGACGCCGACCCTGCCGAGCCTGATTTTCGGATGGTCGGGGACGCCCGGAACGTCGGCGGTGGTGCGAAGGCTCATTGATCGTATTCCCGACTAAGATTTGACTGCGGCCCTTCACCGAGGGCCCGGTATCCCGGCGTTCCTGCCAAATGGCGCATATCCCAGCCCGGGCAAGTCCCGTGCCGGCCGGGCTGGGTGATCCCTATCGATCCGATCGCTCCCGCCTAACGGCCGGGACGCTCATGAGTCGGCCGCCGTCAGGAAGACCAGCAGGACGTACCGCGTCCCTTCCTCCACCGCCACCGCCTCGTGCATCAGCGAGCAGGAGAAGGCAAGCCCCCCGCCCATCGGCGCGCGCCAACGGTCGTCGCCATATTCCGGGAACACCAGTCCTCCGCCGGTGTAGTCGTCGTTCAGCTCGATGCTGACGGCGATCCTCCGGGCGGCGGTATGAGGCAGGGTGTTGTCGCGGTGGGCGACGAAGAAGTCGCCGCGCTCGGCGGTGTAGCTGGCGACGTAGAAGGACTCGGTCCGCAGATGGGTGACCCACCAGGCCTTGTAGAGCTCGGGCATCAGGCGGTGCGCGATCGCCGTGCGCACGGCGGCGTAGAGCGGGCCTTCGCGATCCAGGCTCAGGTCGCGTCGGCGCTTGATGGTCGGCACGACGGTATCGGCGCGCTCGCCCTTCACGGCGACGCTGACCGTGCCCTCCTCGTTTTCGGCGTGGAACGCCGCCAACAGCGACTCCCTCAGGCCGGGATCGATGAGGTTCGGAAGGATCATGACGGGCGCCGTCGCGCGGCGCATGGTCCCCGACGGACGTTCGAACGGTTCAAGGGCGGCCAGGAGCCGTTCGGGAAGGTCGGTGCCGATGGCGAAAGCGTCGAGGCCGCGCTGGTCGGCCCCGGCGACGATTGCGGCCTTCAGATCGACGCGGCCGGCGAACAACGTCCGCCGCAGGGTCGCATCGGGGTCGGGGAGGACGGCTTTCGGCATCGGGCCGCCCGGCGGCGGCGCCGCGTCGCCCAGCACGACAACGTTCGCGTCCTCGACGACCGCTGTCGCGGCGGTCACCGCCGTGCGGATCATCTCCGGCGTCGGGTTGGCCAGCAGCACGACCGGTCCGCGGGTGACGTCGCGGTAGAGTTCGAAATACCCGCCATCCGACGTCCGGTCGGCGAAGTTGGGAAGGCGCTGCCCCCAGAACAGGGGCGGCTCGCTTGATGAGACGGTCTGCTCGGTCATGGCCGAAACCTATCAAGCGACGCGTGCCGCTTCAAATCTGATGGCCGGTTCGGTAGGCATCCGCCGCAGGCTCTTGCCGTTGCCGCGAGGAGAACGATCGTCTATCGGTGCGACGGCGACCGGTTGAGGTCGGCGCGACACGGTGGAGCGGGGCGGAACGGGCGATGTCGACGCGGTATTTCTTCTTCGGGACGCTGATGGACCGCGATGTGCTGGAGCTGGTGCTGGGCCGGTCCGTGGCCGATGACGCCTTCGAGGCGGCGACTCTGGACGGGTACTCCAGGGTCCGCGTCCGCAAGGACAGTTTCCCGATGCTGGTTGCGGAGCCCGGCGCCGCGGTCGACGGGGTCGTCTACCGGACGCGCAGTACCGAAGAGGATGCGCGCATCCTATTCTTCGAGGATTTCGACTACGGCCTGCTCCCCTGTCGTCCGCGCACCGCGGGCGGGGTGGTCGACGCCATGTTCTGCGGTATCGACACCGCGGTGGAGCCGTCCGACGAAGCCTGGGATCTCGAGACCTGGGCGGCACGCTACAAGGCCGGATTTCTCCGTCTGTCCGAGATCTACATGAACTGCTTCGGCCGGATGACGCCGGAGGAGGCGGAGCCGGTCTGGGAGCAGGGCCGCCTGGATCTCGTTTCCAAAGGGCTGCTCTAATCGGCGACGTGCGGCGAATCCCCGATGACCGCCGAAGCCGCGCCGGATAGGCTCGCCTCGCCGTTTCCTGGACCGTTCCGCCCGCGAGGCCTGCGATGACCGTTCTCACCCCGATTCCCCTGACCGCCGACGCTTTCGCCCCGTACGGCCACGTTCTGAGGCTCCCGACGGGGGCGGGTCGGGTGGACTATTCCGCTTCCACACAGAATCTGCGCGGTTCGGCGGCCGAGGTCTGCTTCCGCACAAGCCTGACCCAGCCGAGCGCCATGCCGTTGATCACCCGGACCATGGAGCGCCATCAGTTTTCCAGCCAGGCGTTCCTGCCGGTCGACGTGGCGCGCTATCTGGTGCTGGTCGCTCCCCATGGAGCGGACGGCCTGCCGGATCCGGAGCACCTCACCCTCTTCCTCGCCAAGGGTGACCAGGGAGTCAGCTACAACGCCGATGTCTGGCACCACCCGATGACGGTGCTCGACCGGCCCGCGATCTTCGCCACGGTCATGTTCCTCGACGGTACGGAAAAGGACGAGGAGTTCGTCGATCTGCCGTACGACATGACACTGACGCTCGGTCGGGGCCGCATGCCCCGGGTGATGACCCGGCCGGAACCGCTTTAGTCGCGCCGGCGGCCGCCGGTATCGACCGTCGAGCAGTTCGGAACCGCCTCGCAGGCGGCCAAGGCGGTGTTGCCGAGCCACCGTACCGCGATGTCCCCAGGATTCTCGCCGGCGCATCCGGCCAGGAACGTCAGGCTGAGCAGGCAGGCGAGGATGGTGCGCATCGAAGCCTCAAAAAATTATTGTTAGAAATTAATTTTTTAATTTACTACATTGATTAAGTCGAGCGGTTTCAGAGCGGTGCGGTGATGGAGTCCTGGACGGTTGAACGCCGCAGAGCGCGGTTGCGCAGGTCCGCGGTCACCATGCGATGGGTGTGCTTTCTGCTGGCCGGGGCGGGGCCGGTGATCCTGATCGGCGTGTGGGCCCGGTTCGAGGCCTTCGTGCCTTCCGCCATGCCGGGCTTGCGGATCGGCGATCTCTCGGCGCTCGACCGCTTCGGCGGATATGCGATCTCGATGCTGCCCGCGGCGATCGGCATTTGGGGGCTGATCAATCTGGCCCGCCTGTTCGGCCGGTTCGCCGAAGGGGATCTCTTCGATGCTGCCAATGCAATCCGGCTTCGGCGCTTCGCGGTCTCCCTGCTCGCGATCGTGCCCGCGAAGATCGTCGCCCATGCGCTGCTGTCGGTTTGGTTGACCAGGGCGGCGGAGCCCGGCGCCCGCCAACTTCAGATCTCGCTCTCGAGCGATCATGTGGTGCTGTTCTGCATCGGTCTGCTGATCCTGGCGCTGGCGACGGTGCTGCGGGAAGCGGCGGAGATCGCCGACGACTATCGTCAGTTCGTCTAGCCGCCGCCGTCGTGCCGATCATCGTGACCCTGGATGTGATGCTCGCCCGCCGCAAGATGCGCGGGAAGGTGCTGGCCGAGCGGATCGGGATGACCGAGCAGAACCTGTCGCTGCTTCGGTCGGGTAAGGTGAAGGGGGTCCGGTTCGAGACGTTGGCGCGAATCTGCGACGCGTTGGCGTGCCAGCCGGCGGACATCCTGTCCTATCTGCCGGAGGACGGCCCGGAGGGCTGACCCGGCATCAGCCTCAGCCCCGCAACGCCTTGTCCAGCGCCTCGCGGAAGCGCGACCGATCCTGTTTCGTGAAGGCGGGGCCGCCGCCCTTGGCCTCCCCCATGGCGCGCAGGTCGCTCATGAGTTCGCGCATGCTCAGGGCCATGCCGATATTGGCGACGGTGAAGGCCTTGCCCTTGTGGTCGATCACCCGCGCGCCCGCCTCCAGACAGCGCGACGCCAGCGGTATGTCGCCGGTGATCACAACGTCGCTGGCCGCCACCTTATCGACGATCCAGTCGTCCGCCGCGTCCAGGTCCTGGCTGACGACGATGTTGTGAACGGTCGGGTGCTCGGTCACCCGGAAGCCCCGGTTGCTTACCAGGAAGACCTCGACGCCCAGGCGTTCGGCAACCGCGACGATCTCGTCGCGCACCGGGCAGGCGTCGGCGTCGACGAAGATCCTGGCGCCGCTCATGTGATCACCCCGGTCATGCCTTCTTCTGCTGCAGTTTCGCCGTGTAGAACGCTCGGATCGCGTGCTGCTTGTACCGTTCGGGGGCGTAGAACCTCCCGGCGATCCCACGACCGTCGATGCGCTTGATCACGACCTTCAACTCCAGATCCAGCTTGCCGGCCTTGTCGTGAAAGTCGTGAACGACGATCCGGATCGTGGCCTTCTGTCCGGCGATCAGGCCGCCGGAATAGGGGCCGGCCAGGAAGCCGTCCTCGGACCAGTTGATCAGGGCCACGTCCCGACCTTCTATCCGCACGAAACTGTCGCCCCGCACCCTCAGGCGCGGCTGCCGGCGGCGCTCCACCTCCGGCGTGCGCGGGCGGGAAAGAAACGGGAAGTTCTCATCGTGTGCTGCCTAGCACAGGTTCGCGGAGCGGGGTACCGGTGGCTGGGTCAGTTCGCCACGGTAGCCGGATGCTGCGTCATCTCCGGTATGTGAACCTCCACCGTCGTTCCCGTGCCGGGCGTGCTCTGCACCTGGATTTTGCCGCCCAGCGCATCGACGAGCTCCTTGACCATGGTAAGTCCGAGGCCGTTTCCTCCGATGTGGGGCAGATCGCGCTCATGGCCTCGGAAGAACGGCTCGAACACCTCATCCAGCTTTTCCTCCGGGATGCCGACGCCCTGGTCGGCAACGGCGATCTCGACACCGTGCTCCACCGGGCGGGCGGTGACATGCACGGTGCCGCCCCTGAACGAGTACTTGATGGCGTTGGACAGCAGGTTGGTGAGGACCGTCCGAACGGACCGCTCGTCCGTGCGAAGCCGCGTCAACGGTTCAACCTGAACGGCCACGGCGATCTCGCGCTGCTCCGCGAGCGACGACAGCATTTGGCAAACCTCGTCGATCGTCCCGCCAAGCGCCACGGTCGTCGGCTCGAAGCTTGGGCCATGTTGCACCAACCGTTCCAGATCGAGGATGTCGTTGATCTGCTCGAGCAATTGGGTCGAGGCGGCGTGGATGCTGCCCAGATAGCCTTTCTGGATCTCATTCACCGGCCCGCCAAGCTGCATGGACAGGAGCTCGGTGAAGCCGATCATTGCATTCAACGGGGTGCGGAGTTCGTGGCTCATCCGGGCGAGGAATTCCGTCTTCACACGCTCCGCTTCCTGGGCCTCGGCGGCGGCGATTTCGAGGCGCTTGTTAGCCCGGCGGAGCTCGGTTGTCCGGGTTTCGACCCGGAACTCGAGCTCTGCGTTGACGAGCGCCAGCTTCTGATAGGCATGACGAATGGCCTCATGGGTCGGCGCGCTGAGGATCGGGGTCAGCAGGCGCCAGACCATCACGCTCGTCGCAACCGACACGACGGCCGTCATGACCTTGGCGACCGCCTCCATGCTGTAGACCGGGTACCACAGCGTCAGAATTCCGAAGATATGGGTGATCGCGCACAGAATGATGAAGGCGGCGAAGAAGTAGAAGACGCCCTCCGGGTTCAGGTCGGGTCGCCGCCGGCCGATCACCACCAGCGCGGCCGGGATCGAGAGATAGGCGACGGCGATGGCGAGATCCGCGACCAGATGGCTCCAGATCAGAAGCGGATCCCAGAGCAGGCAATAGCCGTGCGGGGTCAGGTCGTCGAACAGCGTCAGGGGTTGCAGCATGTTCATGCTTTAGCACCTATCGGTCGAAACGACATAGATTGTTTAAACTTAGTTCGGAATATCGGGCCCGCCTTAATCGCGGGTTAATCATAAAAATTTATCTGTTTTCCCTTTACCATTTTCGTTTCCAAGGGTCACGGCGTGCCGGAACGGAGGTTTCCCTTGATCGAATCATGGCCATCCTGTTTATAGCGCCAGCCGTGTAAATCGGTCCGAAAACAGACGATGTCAGGGAGTGAGCGAATGACGGAGCGGGTAGAGGTCGGTGGACTGCACGTGGCGAAGGAGCTCTATGACTTCGCCAACAACGAAGCTCTTCCTGGAACGGGCGTCGATGCCGCCGGCTTCTGGGACGGGCTGGGTGCCATCGTCCGCGATCTCGCTCCACGCAACGCCGCCCTACTGGCCAAGCGCGAGAAGATCCAGGAGGAGATCGACGCCTGGCACAAGGCTCATCCGGGGCCGATCGGGGATCTGCCGGCCTACAAGGCGTTCCTGACGGAGATCGGCTACCTCGTCGAGGAAGGGCCGGACTTCAAGGTCGAGACCGCCAATGTCGATCCGGAGATCTCGTCGATCGCCGGCCCGCAGCTCGTCGTCCCGGTGATGAACGCGCGCTATGCCCTGAATGCCGCCAATGCACGATGGGGCAGCCTCTACGATGCACTCTACGGGACGGACGCGATTTCCGAAGAGGGCGGCGCGGAGAAGTCGGCGACGGCTACAATCCGGCGCGCGGGGCGAAGGTGATCGCCTGGGCGCGCGAACTTCCTGGACGAGTCCGCTCCGCTGGCATCCGGAAGCCATGCCAGACTGCGACCGGCTACGCCATCGACGGCGGAAAGCTGGTCGTGACGACCGTCGGACCGGCACGACCGGGCTCAAGGATCCGGCGCAGTTTGTCGGGTATCACCGGCGACGCGGCGGCGCCGTACCGTGATCCTTCTGGTGCGCAACGGCATGCACGCCGAGATCGTCATCGACGCCTCCCATCCGATCGGCAAGGACCGACCCGGCCGGCATGTGGCCGACGTGATCCTGGAATCCGCGGTCACGCACGATCATGGACTGCGAGGACTTCGGTCGCCGCCGTCGATGCCGCCGGACAAGGTGCTCGCCTACCGCAACTGGCTCGGCCTGATGAAGGGCGATCTGGTCGAGCGTTTCGAGAAGGGCGGCAAGACGGTCGAGCGGAAGCTCAACCCGGACCGCACCTACACGGCGCCGGACGGCTCCGCGCTCACCCTGCACGGCCGCAGTCTCTGATGCTGGTCCGCAATGTCGGCCACCTGATGACCATCCGATGCGGTGCTCGACGGCGACGGCAACGAGGTCCCCGAAGGCATTCTCGACGCCATGTTCACCGGCGCTGATCGCCCTGCACGACCTGAAGGGCTGGCCAGAGCCTGCGCAATTCCCGCGCCGGCTCGGTCTACATCGTGAAGCCGAAGATGCACGGCCCCGAGGAGGTCGCCTTCGCCAACGAGCTGTTCGGTCGGGTCGAGCAGGTGCTCGGGATGGACCAACGACACCCTCAAGATGGGCATCATGGACGAGGAGCGGCGCACCACGGTCAACCTCAAGGAATGCATCCGCGCCGCGCAGAGAGCCGGGTCGTTTTCATCAACACCGGCTTCCTCGACCGCACCGGCGACGAGATCCATACCTCGATGGAAGCGGGTCCGATGATCCGCAAGGGTGACATGAAGGCCGCCGCCTGGATCGAGCGCTTACGAGGACTGGAACGTCGATATCGGGCTCGAGTGCGGCCTGCACGCGGCAAGGCCCAGATCGGCAAGGGCATGTGGGCCATGCCGGACCTGATGGCGGCCATGCTGGAGCAGAAGATCGGCCATCCCAAGGCCGGCGCCAACACCGCCTGGGTGCCGTCGCCGACGGCGGCGACCCTGCACGCGACCCACTACCACACGGTCGACGTGCAGGCGCGTCAGGACGAGTTGCGAACGCGCGGACGGGCCAAGCCTGGACGACATCCTCACGGTGCCCGTGGCCGACGCGGCCGAACTGGTCGCCCGAGGACATCCAGGCAGGAGCTCGACAACAACGCCCAGGGCATCCTCGGCTACGTGGTGCGTTGGGTCGATCAGGGCGTCGGTTGTTCCAAGGTGCCGGACATCAACGATGTCGGCCTGATGGAAGACCGGGCGACGCTGCGGATCTCCAGCCAGCACATCGCCAACTGGCTGCACCACGGCGTGTGCACCGAGGACCAGGTGATGGAGACCATGAAGCGGATGGCCGAGGTGGTCGACGGGCAGAACGCCGGCGATCCGGCCTATCGCCCGATGGCCGCCGAATTTCGACGACAGCGTCGCGTTCCAGGCGGCCTGCGACCTGGTCTTCAAGGGGCGCGAGCAGCCGAGCGGCTACACCGAGCCCGTGCTGCACCGCCGCCGGATCGAGGCCAAGGCCAAATTCGGCGGATGACGGCGCCGTCCGTCCGAATCAGATTGCGGTGACATCTGGCGAGGCCCATCTATTGACGGTGGGCCTCGTTTTCGTTGCCGACCACGAAACGGCGGCGGGGGATGGTCTTCCGCCGCCTGCCAGCCGCCTGCCAGCCGCCTGACGAAGCGAGGATTTTCATGGCTCCAGTGATCGACTTCATCTCCGGCGGGCAGGTCGCCCTTATCGTCCTGGGGATCGTTCTCATCTTCCTGGTGGTCAAGGGCGTCCGCATCGTCCCCCAGGGCGAGCAGTGGACCGTCGAGCGCTTCGGACGGTACGTGACCACGCTTGAACCCGGTCTGGGGCTGATCAACCCGCTGTTCAGCCGGGTCGGCAAGAAGATCAACATGATGGAGAACGTCCTCGATATTCCCGAGCAGGACGTCATCACCCAGGACAACGCGTCCTGCACGGTGGACGCCATCGTCTTCTATCAGGTGATCGACCCGCGCCGCGCCGCCTACGAGGTACGCGATCTGGAGCAGGCGGTGGTGAACCTGGCACTCACCAACATCCGGTCGGTCCTGGGCAGCACGGATCTGGACGCCGCCTTGTCGTCGCGCGACGAGATGAACAACCGGATCCTGCGGGTGATGGACGAGGCGACGGATCCCTGGGGCGCCAAGATCACGCGCGTCGAGATCAAGGACATCGCCCCGCCGAAGGACCTGCTGGACGCCATGGCGAGCCAGATGAAGGCCGAGCGCGAGAAGCGGGCCGAGATTCTGGAGGCGGAGGGGTACCGCGCCGCCGCGATCCAGCGCGCCGAAGGCGACAAGCAGTCGCAGATCCTCAAGGCCGAGGGCGAGCTCGTGGCGGCCCAACGCCAGGCCGAGGCGCGCGAGCGACTGGCGCAGGCGGAGGCCGAGGCGACGCGCCTGGTGGCCGAGGCGATCGGGTCGACCGGCACCAACGCGGTGAACTACTTCATCGCCCAGAAATACGTCGAGGCGCTGAGCGAATTCGCCAAGTCGCCCAATCAGAAGACCGTGTTCATGCCCCTCGAAGCCTCTTCGGTGATCGGGTCGATCGGCGGCATAAAGGAGCTGCTCAACAGCGTTTCCGGCGACGATCTTCCGCCGCCGTCGGCCCCGCGCGCCCGCGCCTGATCCATTCGACCGTCAGCAGGAGGCAGGTATGGACCAGCTCTTCGTGATACGGCCCGAGGCATGGCACTGGGTGACCCTGGGATTCGTGCTGATGGCCCTGGAGATCGTGCTGCCGGAGACCCTGTTTCTCTGGTTCGGCATTGCCGGTGTGGCGACCGGGGCGGTGCTGTTCGCGGTTGATATGCCGACCGCCTACCAGATCGGTCTCTACGGCCTGTTCGCGGTCCTGTCCTACGTGCCTGTGCGGATCTACGTCCGGCGCTGGCAGCAGGGCGACCTGGGCGCAGCCAAGGGGCTGAACCAGCGCGGCCAGTCGCTGATCGGCCAACGCGTCGGGGTGACGGAACCGGTGGTCAACGGCTTCGGAGCGGCCAAGGTTGGCGATTTGCGGTGGCGGATCGCCTGCGACGAGGATCTCGAAGCCGGCGCCTCGGCGGAGGTGATCGAGGTTGTGGGAACGACCTTGAAGGTGCGTCGGGTGGCCGGTGGCCATGCCGATCGGGAAGAGTCCCAAGCTCCCACTAAATTCATGGCGGAAAAGAAGGCAAACGGTAGGCTTCTTGCCTGAAATTGAGGCAGGCCTCCGGCGTTTCCTCCCTTGCGCCAGTGCAGTGCACAAATAAGAATCAGGGACTAGCGCGCATCCGACCGTGCATGCCACCCTTGGCACGGTCGTTGTAAGGCGGCCTGTCCCATTCCCCTTCGTGAGGAGCGCCCTCGCGGTGCTGCATCATATTGCCCACCGTCTGCTGATCTCGATCCCCGTCCTGATCGGCGTTCTGTTCATCGGTTTCCTGCTCATGCAGGTTGTCCCCACGGACCCCGCGACCGTGCTGGCCGGCCCGACGGCGAGCGCCGCGGACGTGGAGGCCATCCGCCAGGCCATGGGTCTGAACGAACCGGTGATCGTCCAGTTCGGGATGTATCTCGGCCGCGTCCTGCAGGGTGACCTCGGCCGGTCCCTGATCTCCAACTCGGAGGTCGTCGTCGAACTCGGCAATACCGTCGGCCCGACCATCGAGCTGATGGTCGCCAGCCTGATCTGGGCGGTGCCGCTGGGCATCGTGCTCGGCACGCTTGCCGCCGTGCGCCGCGGGCAGGTCTCCGACCGCATCATCATGGCGGCGTCGGTCGCCGGCGTTTCCATGCCGATCTTCTGGTTCGGCCTGATGCTGATCCAGTATGTCGGTTTCCACTGGCAGCTCCTGCCGTTCCAGGGGCGCGGCGGGCCGCTGTGGACGCTCGACGGGCTGCGGCACATCGCGCTGCCGGCGATGACCCTCGGCGGCGTGTTCATCGGCCCGGTCGCCCGCATGACCCGCACATCGCTGCTGGAGGTCTTGGGCAGCGACTTCGTGCGTACCGCCCGGGCCAAGGGCGTGAGCGAGCGGACGGTGGTGCTGACCCACGCCCTGCGCAACTCCCTGATCCCGGTTATCACGCTGATCGGCCTGCAGATCGGCTTCCTGCTCGGCGGCGCGGTGGTGACCGAGTCCATGTTTGCCTGGCCCGGGGTCGGCCGGCTGGCGGTCGGCGCCATCGTCTCGGCGGACTACGCGCTCAGCCAGGGTGCCATTCTGGTCTTGGCTCTGTCCTTCATTCTGGTGAACCTCATTGTCGATGTGCTGTACGCGTTCCTGGATCCGCGGGTAAGGGCGGGATGACCGAGATGCAGATGGAAAGCTCTTCCGCGGTCGAACCGGGCGCTGCGACGGCGATGACGCGCTCGTCGGTCATGCGCAAGCTGACCCGGGACAAGGGGGCGATGCTGTCGGCGATCGTGCTGGCGATCATCGTGTTTTGCGCGCTGTTCGCGCCGGTCCTCGCACCGCACGACCCCTACGACAACAATCTGCGCAACATGCTGAAGCCGCCGTCCTGGGCCGAGGGAGGGTTGCCCGAGCACCTGCTGGGCACCGACGGCCAGGGGCGGGACATCGTGACCCGACTGCTCTACGGGACCCGCACGACCCTGATCATGGGGCTGTTGGCGGTTCTGGCCGGCGGCCTGATCGGTTCGGCCCTCGGCCTGATCGCCGCCTATTTCCGGCGGCTCGAAGGCCCGATCATGCGCCTGGTCGACATCCTGCTGTCGTTCCCGTCTATCCTGTTCGGCCTCGCCATCGCCGCCGTGCTCGGCGCCGGCATCTTCGCGATCACCGTGGCGCTGACCATCGCCGCGATCCCGACCATCGCCCGCATCACCCGGGGCGCCGCCCTGGTCCAGATGCAGATGGAGTACATCACCGCGTGCCGCGCCATCGGCATGAGCGACCTGCGCATCATCTGGCGCCATCTGCTGCCGAACTGTCTGTCGACGATCTTCGTCTACCTGACCCTGCAGCTCGGCCAGACCATCCTGCTCGGCGCGGCGCTCAGCTTCATCGGCCTCGGCGCCCAGCCGCCGACCGCCGAACTCGGCACCATGGCGTCGGAAGGACGGAACTTCCTGTTCTTCGCGCCGCACGTCTCGACGATCCCCAGCCTCGTCATCTTCCTCATCGTGCTCGCGTTCAACGTGCTCGGTGACGCGCTGCGGGACGTCCTCGATCCACGCCTGCGTCAATAGTCCCGTAGGGGGTTGGGACGACGTGGGACAAAGAGCGGGGTGTGGCACAAACGCCCCGGAACACCCCAGGAGGCCTAGGAATGGGACATGTAAATAAGTGGCTCACAGCGGGCGCCGTCGCGCTCGCCGCCGCCGTGCCGCTGTCGACATCGGCGTCGGCTCAATCGTCCGTGACGGTCATGCGGCAGATCGATACTGACCGCTACGATCCGCACACCTCGACCGCCCGCTCGACGGCGGAGATCATGTTCATGGCCGGCGACACGCTCGTCTCGCTCGACCCGGACATGAAGACCATCCATCCGCTGCTCGCGAAGTCGTGGGAGGTGTCGGATGACGGCAAGCTCTACACCTTCCACCTGCGGGACGACGTGACCTTCTGCTCCGGTAAGAAGTTCACGGCCTCCGACGTGAAGGCGACGATCGACCGCTGGCTGAACCTCGACAAGGGTGTGGTCAAGAACCGTGCCGGAGACGTTAAGGAAGTCCGCGCTGTCGACGACTACACGGTCGAGTACGAGCTGGTTCAGCCGTATTCCGAACTGCTGTATCAGATGACTCAGCACTTCCACACGATCATCAACGTCGACCAGGTCAACGAACTGGGCGACGATTTCGGCGTGAAGGGCTTCGACGGCACCGGTCCATTCTGCTTCGGAAGCTGGGAGCCGCGCAACGAGCTCGTGCTGACCAAGCACGAGGCCTACACTTGGGGTCCGCAGTTCTACGCCAACACCGGTCCGGCCAAGGTCGATAAGGTCGTCTGGAAGATCGTTCCGGAAGAGAACAACGTGGTCGCCGGCATCCAGACCGGCCAGGGCGACGTGACCCAGTACCTGCCGTACTGGTCGATCGATCAGCTTGAGGCGAATCCGCAGATCTCGTTGACCCAGCCGCCGTTCTATTTCTGGACCTTCTACATCGGCTTCAAGATCACCCGTGACAACGTCGCCGACGTGAAGGTCCGCGAGGCGATCAACCTGGCGGTCGACCAGCAGGCGCTCGCCGAGGGCCCGTTCTTCGGCAAGGCCGAGCCGGCCACCGCCTACGTGCATCCGGGCACCCTCGACTATGCCGGTGACGCGATCAACGAAGGACTTTTCGGCTACGATCCTGAAAAGGCGGCGGCGCTGCTGGACGAGGCGGGTTGGAAACTCGGCGATGACGGCTTCCGGTACAAGGACGGCCAGAAGCTCGAGCTGATCACCTACAGCTTCACCAACATCTGGCGGCAGATCACCGAGGCGGTGCAGGGCGACCTGCGCAAGGTCGGCGTGGACATGCAGGTGGAGCTGTTCGACGCCACCGTCGTCTGGGGCAAGCTGAAGACCCAGGACTTCGACATGTACACGATGAGCTATCCGTACGTGTCGGCGGGCGACGCCCTGAACCTGTACTTCCCGTCGGGCAACATGCCGAGCCCGAACCGGATGAACTGGGACGACAAGGAAACCGACCAGTGGCTGTTCGAGGGCCGGGGCGCCCTGAACGACGCCGGGCGTGCGGCGGCCTATGCGAAGATCCAGAAGAAGGTGCACGACGCCGTGGTCTGGATCCCGCTGGTGCACGAGCCGATGTTCGTCGCCGCCGGGCCGAAGCTGAAGCCGGTCCAGGCCCATGGCCTGTACGGCGCCGGCCTCTACAAGGGCCTGAGTCTCGAACTGAAGTGACCTGACGGTCGCCGGAAACACGGACGGGGCCGGTCTTCGGATCGGCCCCGTTCCTTTTGAGTGGCGAGAAATCGCCGCTACTTCTTCGGCTTGTCGTCCTCGGGCAGGAGGATGCGTTGGGCGGCGCCGTCGAGATCCTCGAACTGTCCGGAGCGCAGGGCCCAGAGAAAGGCCGCCAGCCCGATCAGGCCCAGGACCAGGGCGGCGGGAATGAGGATCGCCAGGATGTTCATGCGCGGACTCCGAGCGCCGGGGTCAGGCCGGGAGCCCGGTCGCCGCCCGCGGTTGCGGAACTCGGCGGGGGCTTTCGCGCGGTCGGGCAGGGCGAGGCGCAGGGCGTTGGCCACCACGACGACCGAAGAGGCCGACATGGCGATCGCCGCGAAGAGCGGGGTGGCGTAGCCGGCTATCGACAGCGGAATGGCGATCGCGTTGTAGATCAGCGCCAGTCCGAAATTCTGCAGGATCAGCCGCCGCGCCATGCGGGCGACCCCGATCGCCGACGGGAGAGCCGCCATATCCTCGCTCAGAAAGACGATGGAGGCGGCGCTGCGGCTGACGTCGGAGGCGGCACTCGGCGCCATCGACACGTCCGCCGCTGCCAGCGCCGGCGCGTCGTTCAGCCCGTCTCCGACCATGAGCACGCGGTGGCCGGCGGCCTGAAGCCGTCTGATCGCGTCGATCTTGTCCGCCGGGGTGGCGCCCGCGCGCCAGCCGTCTAGGCCGAGCCGTCCGGCGGTCTCCGCCACCTTTGCCGCGCCATCCCCAGACAGCAGGACCGGAGCCAGGCCTAGACGCTTCAGCGCCGCGACGGCCGCGTCGGCACCGGGGCGCGGTCGGTCGGTGATCTGGAAGGCGGCGGCGAACTGTCCGTCGCGGGAGAGCACCGGCCAGGCGCGGCGTGCCTCCGGCAGTGCGGCCAAAGCGTCGCCGCACAGCGCCCATTCGGCTCGGCCGAGCCGCCATGTCGCTCCCGCAAGTGATCCCTCTACGCCCTGGCCGGCCTCCTCGCGGATGCCGTCGATATCGGCGGCTTTTCCGTCGCAGGCAGCCTCGATGGCCCGGGCCACCGGATGGCGGCTCTGGCGCGACAGGGCGGCGGCGACGGAGCGGGTCTCGACCGCAAGCCCGTCCAGCGTGCCCGGTTCCACCGTCGGCGTCGTCAGGGTGCCGGTCTTGTCGAGGACCACCCGGTCGACGGTGGCCAGGCTCTCCAGCGCACCGCCGTCGCGGAGCAGAATTCGGGCCTTCAGGAGGCGCCCGGCGGCCACGACCTGGACGATCGGCGCCGCGAGGCCGAGTGCACAGGGGCAGGTGATGATCAGCACGGCGATGGCGGTGGTCAGGGCATGGTGCAGCCCGTCCCCGGCGATCCACCAGCCGGCGAAGGTTCCGGCGGCGATGAGATGCACGGCCGGCGCGTAGATCGCCGCCGCCCGGTCGGCCAAGCGGCTCAGCGCCGGGCGCGTTGTCTCCGCCGCCTCCAGCATCGAGCGCATTTCCCCAAGGAAGGAGGCGGTTGCGGCCTTGGTCGCGGTCAGGCTGAGCGGACCATCGACCACCAGGGCGCCCGCGACCACGGTGTCTCCCACGGCCAGTACGACCGGATCGCTCTCGCCGGTCACGATGGAGAGGTCGACTTTGACCGTGCCGCTGGCGACGATCCCATCCACCGGGACCCGGTCGCCGGTGGCGACGACCACGGTCATGCCGGGCGCGACGTCGCCGATCGGCGTCCACGCGTGCGTGCCGTCGGACGCGACCACCACCGCCCCCCGGGGCGTGGTGCGGTCCAGAGTTCTCAGCGCCGCGCCGGCGCGGGACCGCATGACGTGATCCAGGGTGCGGCCGATCAGCAGGAAGAAGAGCAAGGTGACCGAGGCGTCGAAATAGGCGTGCGTCCCGCCGGTGACGGTCTCGTGGATCGACAGGCAGACGGCGAGGATTACCGCCAGCGAGATCGGCACGTCCATGTTGAGCCGTCCGGCTCTCAGCGCGTGCAGGGCCGGGGCGAAGAACGGGCGGCCGGCGACGGCGACCGCCGGAATGGCGATGCCCGCCGAGATCCAGTGGAACAGGTCGCGGGTGGCCGCGTCGGCGCCGGACCAGACCGAGACCGAGAGCAGCATGACGTTGCCGGCGGCGAATCCGGCGACCGCCAGCGCCACGAACAGGCGACGCAGAACCGGGTCCGGTCCGTTCTCCGCCATGTCCATCAGGCCGGCCCGGTATCCCGCCCGGTCGAGGGCGGCGAACACCGCGTCCGGGTCAACCGCGTCCCGCGTCCATTTCACCGTGACGAAGCGGCCGGCGAGATTGACCCGCGCGTCCTCCACCCCCTCGACGGCGCCCACAGCCTTCTCGATCGCGGCGATGCAGCCGGCGCAATGGGCATCTGGCACGGCGAGGCGGGTCGAGACCCGCCCGTCTCCAAGATCGTCGGAGGCGTCCAGCAGTTCACTGCGGTCCGGCCGTTGGGCCGAGCCCGGAACGGAGAGCGAGGCGGAGGCGGCGCAGCAGGACATGTCAGTTGCGGTCCTTCACCGAGAAACGGGTCTCGAAGCGCCAGACCCGGTCGTGCTCGAGGAGCAGCGCGACGTTCGCGACCCAAAGGCCGGGCGCGAGGGCGTCCGGCATGGAGACGAGCCCATCGGGTGCCGCGGGCACGTCGATGATCCGGTCCTCGACGCGGGTGACCGGCCGGCCGATCTGGACGGTGCCGCCCAGGATCCGCACGCCATGCCCGTCGGCATCGCGCAGCGCCAGGGTCAGCGTGTCCAGGGCCTGTTCGAAGTCCAGCGTATAGCCGAGGGCCTGCTGCTGGCGGGCTTCCTCGAGCCGGGTGTTGAAGCGCTGGCTCTCGACATAGGAGTTGGCCACGACCAGCCCCGGCCAGGTCATCGAGGCGAAGGTTGCCATGGTCAGGTTGACGGTGACGATCAGGCCGAAGAAGGCGATGAAGCCGAAAAGAACATGGCGTCCGGTGAGCCGGAACGACCCGGCCTTCGGCTGTTCCCGGTCCGGGTGAAGAGCGCTCATCGTGAACCTCCATTGTCGAAGATCGCGTCGTATTCCGCCCGCTCGGATCCGGCGCTGTCACGGATCCAGAAGCGGAAGGGGGTCTGTTGACCTTCCAGGGCGCTCGGATCGGCGATGACGAAGATTCGCTGGGCGCGCAGGCTGTCGGGATCGACATCGAGGAAGATCGCCTGGCGCGGTTCGTCCTTCTCCAGCGGCATCAGCATGGCGGCCTCCGGGAAGTCCTCGATGGTGAGCAGGATGGTCCGCTTCTCGGGCATCATGTTGAGGATCTTCACCGTGTAGCCGTTGCGCACCCGCCCGTCCGACAGGGTTACCGAGACCGGATTGCGGTCGTGGAGAACGTTGAGTTCCAGGCGGTCGCGGGTCGCCAGCATCACCACCATGGCCACGCCGATGAGCGACCAGATGACGAAGTAGATGATGGTGCGTGGCCGCAGGATCGAGCGCAGGGTCGTGTGCGCGACTTCCGGCGCGATACCGCCGTCCGGGGTATGCACGCGGCTCGGATCGATGGTCCCGTCGGCGAGCTGGGCCAGCCGCATGTTCTGATCGTAGCTGGCCAGCGTCGAGTACGAGATGAGCCCTTTCGGCCGGTTCAGCTTTTCCATCACACCGTCGCAGGCGTCGATGCACAGCGCGCAGGTGATGCATTCGAGCTGCTGCCCGTCGCGGATGTCGATGCCCATCGGGCAGACGGCGACGCAGGCGTTGCAGTCGACGCAGTCGCCGACCGTCGTGCCGGCGGCCTGCTCGCGCTTCTGGTGGCGCGACGCGCGGTTCGCCGCGCCAGGTCATTGTAGGTCACGGTCAGCGAATGTTCGTCGAGCATCGCCGCCTGGATCCGCGGCCACGGGCACATGTAGGTGCAGACCTGCTCGCGCATCAGGCCGCCCAGCGAATAGGTGGTGAAGGTCAGCACGGCGATGGTGCCGTAGGCGACCGTCGGCGCGGCGCCGGTCACGACGTCCATGAGCAGGGTCGGGGCATCGGCGAAATAGAAGATCCACGCGCCGCCGGTGGCGACGGCGATCAGCAGCCAGATGGCGTGCTTGCTCACCCGCTTCGCGAGCTTCGAGGCACTCATCGGCGCCTTGTCCAGCCGCATGCGCGTCGTTGCGGTCGCCTTCGATGAAGCGCTCGACCACCAGGAACAGGTCGGCCCAGACCGTCTGCGGGCAGGTATAGCCGCACCAGGCGCGGCCGACCGAGGAGGTGACGAGGAACAGGCCGAGCGCCGCCATGAGCAGCAGGCCGGCGACGTAGTAGAACTCCTGCGGCCAGATCTCGACCCAGAAGAAGTAGAAACGGCGGTTGTAAAGATCGAGCAGAACCGCCTGGTCCGGGGCGAACTCGCCCCGGTCCCAGCGGATCCACGGCGTCACGTAGTAGATCCCGAGGGTGATCAGCATCACCAGCCACTTGAAGCGGCGGAAGACGCCCGTCCGCGCGCTTCGGGTGGATCTTCTTGCCGGGGCGCGTAGAGCGGTTGTTGGCGGTCGCGACGGTTGACCGGCTCGACGTCGAATTGCTCGAGGTCGCTCCCTGCCGTGCCGTTCTGGTCAACCGTCGTCATCGGATCATCTCCGCCAGTCTTCGTTGCCGCGGCGCCTATTCGCCGCCGCCGAGGCCGTGCACGTACACGGCCAGCTGCTTGATCGTCGCGTCGCCGAGACGGTCGCCCCAGCCCGGCATCACGCCATGCTTGGGATTGTTCACCTGGGACACGATCTCCTGGTGGCTCGTCGCCGTAGAGCCAGATGGCGTCGGCCAGGTTCGGAGCGCCGAGATCGGTAATTCCGAGACCGTCGTCGCCGTGGCAGGCGGCGCAGTTCTCGGCATAGACCTCGTGTCCCGGTTTGCCATCGCACCCTGGTCGTGACTCGAGACCGGAGAGCGACCGGACATAGTGGGCCACGGCCAGAACATCCTCGCGCGGTCGAGGATCTCTCCGAAGGCCGGCATCTCGGAGTAGCGGGTATCCGGATCCTCCTCGTAGCGCACGCCGTGGCGGATGGTGTGGGCGATCTGGTCGACCGAGCCGCCCCACAGCCAGTCGTCATCGTTCAGGTTCGGATAGCCCGCGGCGCCCTGGGCGCCGGAACCGTGGCATTGGGAGCAGTAGACCTTGAAGGCCGATGCCCCGCCGGCCGACGCGAAGCGCGCCAGTTCCGGGTTGTCCTGGATCTCCGTCGACGTCGGTCGTGCGGATCTGTTCGAGCATATCCGCCCGGTCGGCCTCGACCTCGGCCATGGTCTGCTGCAGCTCCAGACGCGCTGCGAATAGCCGCCCACACCCTTGGTCGCCCCGTCGATCAGCGGGATGGCGGGATAGTAGATGCAGTAGCCGATCGCGAAGACGATGGTGGCGTAGAACACCCACACCCACCAGCGTGGCAGCGGATTGTTCAACTCCTTGATGCCGTCCCACTCGTGGCCGGTGGTCTCGACATTGGTGACGCTGTCGATCTCCTTCTCGCTCATGGCTCAGTCCTCCTTCAGCGGGATGGCGGCGGCATCGTCGGCCGATTTGCGTCCACCCGGTCGAAACGTGTAGGCGATCACCGCCAAGGAAGATGATCACCATGTAGAGCAGTCCCCAACTGTCGGCGAACTGCGCTCAGATCGTCGTAAGTCCATGGCCTCTCTCCTCAGCGGGAATTGGCCTGGGGGTCGAAGGTCGAGAAGTCGACCAGGGTCCCGAGCATCTGCAGATAGGCGATGAGCGCATCCATTTCGGTCAGCCGGTTCGGGTCGCCGTCGAAGTCGCCGGTCTTGGCCTTCGGGTAGCGGGCCAGCAGCCCGTCCCAGTCGGCGTCCGGATCGGCCTGCGCCCGCATGTCGGCCAGGGCGTTCTCGATCATCTCGTCGTCGTAGGGGACGCCGAGCAGCCGGTTCGTCTCCAGGTGGCCGGCGATGTTGTCGGTGTCGAGAACGGTATCCGCCAGGAACGCGATAGGACGGCATGATCGATTCCGGCACCACCGAGCGCGGCTCGATCAGATGCTGGACGTGCCAGTCGTTCGAGTAGCGGTCGCCGACCCGGGCGAGGTCCGGCCCGGTCCGCTTCGAGCCCCACTGGAACGGATGGTCGTACATGCTCTCCGCCGCCAGGCGAGTAATGGCCGTAGCGCTCCACCTCGTCGCGGAACGGCCGGATCATCTGGCTGTGGCAGACGTAGCAGCCCTCCCGGCTGGTAGATGTTCGCGCCCGCTTGAGTTCGAGCGGCGAGTAGGGGCGCATGCCCTCCACCTTCTCGATGGTGTTCTGCAGGTAGAACAGCGGCACGATCTCGACGATGCCGCCGATCGACGACCGCGAGCGAACGCGAGGACGAGCAGCAGGGTCGCGTTGGTCTCGACCTTCTGGTGTCTGTTAAGGATCGACATCATTTCCTCCGATCAGGCGGGCTGCGGCCGAGTGCGGTGGCCGATCGGGCTGTTCGTTCCGCTCGCGTCGCCTGCATGGTCATGGCGATGTTGAAGACCATCACCAGGCCGCCGGCGAGATAGAGCACCCCGCCGAAGACGCGGACCACGTAGAACGGGTGCATGGCATCGACCGACTCGGCGAAGCGAGTAGACCAGGAAGCCTATCGGGGTCGTAGTCGCGCCACATCAGGCCCTGCATGATGCCCGCTGACCCACATCGACGCCGGCGTAGACGACGATGCCGAGGGTGGCGAGCCAGAAGTGCCAGTTCACCATCCGCAGGCGAGTAGAGCCTGCTCGCGGCCGAACATGCGCGGGGTCAGGAAGTAGATGGCACCGAAGCGAGATCATGCCGACCCAGCCGAGGGCGCCGGAGTGCACATGGCCGATGGTCCAGTCGGTGTAGTGGCTGAGCGCGTTGACCGCTCTTGACCGACATCATCGGACCCTCGAAGGTCGACATGCCGTAGAAGGCGACGCGCCATGACCATCATGCGGATGATCGGATCGGTGCGGAGCTTGTCCCAGGCGCCCGGACAGGGTCATCAGGCCGTTGATCATGCCGCCCCAGGAGGGCATCCACAGCATGATCGAGAACACCATGCCCAGCGTCTGCGCCCAGTCCGGCAGGGCCGTGTAGTGCAGGTGGTGCGGACCGGCCCAGATGTAGAGGAAGATCAGCGACCAGAAGTGCACGATCGACAGACGGTAGGAGTAGACCGGGCCGTTCGGCCTGCTTAGGTACGAAGTAGTACATCATGCCGAGGAAGCCCGCGGTCAGGAAGAAGCCGACCGCGTTATGGCCGTACCACCACTGGGTCAGCGCGTCCTGCACACCGGAGAACAGCGAGTAGCTCTTCGAGCCGGTCAGCGACACCGGGATCGCCAGCGTTGTTGACCACGTGCAGCATCGCCACCGTGACGATGAAGGACGAGGTAGAACCAGTTGGCGACGTAGATGTGCGGTTCCTTGCGCTTCAGGAGCGTGCCGAGGAAGACGACCAGATAGGCGACCCAGACGATGGTGAGCCACAGGTCGACGTACCATTCGGGTTCGGCGTATTCCTTGCGACTGGCTGTTGCCCAGCAGGTAGCCGGTCGCCGCCAGTACGATGAAGAGCTGGTAGCCCCAGAAGACGAACCAGGCGAGATCGCCGCCGAACAGACGGGCCCGGCAGGTGCGCTGGACCACATAGAAGGACGTGGTGCAGATCAGCGCGTTGCCGCCGAAGGCGAAGATCACCGCCGAGGTGTGCAGCGGGCGGACCCGGCCGAAGTTGAACCACGGCTCGATGTTCAGGTCCGGCCAGGCGAGCTGGGCGGCGGCGACGACGCCCGACGAGGAAGCCGACCACCCCCCAGAACACGGTGGCGAGCACGCCGATGCGCACCGGCCCGTCCATGTAACCGTCCGGATCGTCGTTGCTGGCGTCGCGGCCGATCAGCCAGAAGGCGACCAGAACCGCGACGATGAGGAAGAGGTAGGAGTGGAACTCGAAGACCGCGTCCTGCGCGCCCGCCGCCATGAACAAGGCAAGTAGGGCGGCGAAGGACGCGAGGGAAAGTTCGATCGCTTTAGACATGATCCGGATTCCCGCAGCGCGTGATTGACACGGCGCGGAAGGTGGCTTGTTGCCGAGCCGCTTTCCTTGATCTCGATCAACGACCGATCCCGCACCTCTGGGTGATGGTAACACCGTTATGGGCTGCACGAGGCGGCTGCGGAAAACGGGATCGTGGCGATGCGTGGTAGCGACGGATTGCAAACGGGGCGGTGGCGGGGTCCCGATCACCTTCCGGATGGGACGGCGATCATGGTCGGAGATGCCTGCGCGCCGTGCCTGCGGGATGCGGTCCGCAAGTTCGAATCGGGCCACGCCCGCCTGCTGAGCATCTGTGAGGAACTCGAGGGTCTGGCCGACGGCCTGCCGGCGCTGCCGAACAACGGCAGCCACCTGCGTCTGGCCCGGCGGATGGGCGCCGTCCTGCGCGAGGTGCACGCCCAGGAGGAAAAGGAGATCCTCCCCATCGTCGCCGCGGCCCTGGGCGCGGATATCGGAAGCGACAGCATCCGAA
Organism: Thalassobaculum sp.; assembly: GCA_048983575.1. Classification (GTDB taxonomy): domain Bacteria; phylum Pseudomonadota; class Alphaproteobacteria; order Thalassobaculales; family Thalassobaculaceae; genus Thalassobaculum. The sequence goes on from JBLZTD010000001.1 coordinate 1,366,848, forward strand.
CGCTGATCGAGGAGCATCGAACCGACGAGGCCTTCGCCGAAGAGGTGGCCGAAGTGATCACCGAATGGGCCGCCGGGGAGCGGCACCACGATGCGGCAACGCTGGGCTACATGCTGCGGGGTCTGTTCGACAATCTTCGTCGCCACAGCGACCGGGAGCGCGACCAGCTTATCGGCCCCGCGCTCCGGCGGTTGCCGTCCGTGTGAGGCAGGGTCAGGTTGAGCCCGTGGCGTCCTTGAGGGTCTCGCGGTCCGGGACGACGATGTGCCGGTTGCCCTCGATCTCGATGACCCCGTCCTTGCGCAGCGCCGTGAACTGCCGGCTGACCGTCTCGATGGTCAGGCCCAGATAGTCGGCGATCTCCGCCCGGGACAGCGGCAGTTCGAAGGTGACGCTGCCGTCATCGTGTTCCGGGTCGATATGGTTGGCGATCAGGCTCAGGAAGCTCGCGACCTTCTCCTTGGCCGTCATACGGCCCAGCACCAGCATCCACTGCCTGGCCTCGTCCAGTTCCTTCAGAACCTGACGGAGCAGGCAATTCTCCAGCTCCGGATTGTCCGCGAGCATGGTTTCGAGCACATCCTTCGGGAAACTGCAGAGCTTGACGTCCGCCGCCACCTCGGCGCCGAAACTGCTCTCGCTGACGAAGGGCCGTCCGAGGAAGTCCGGTGCGAACTGCAGTCCGACAATCTGCTGGCGCCCGTCCGGCATCAGCTTGGTCAGCTTCACGGCCCCGGAGAGGATGTTGGAATAGGTGTGAACCTCATCCTCCTCGTGGATCAGTTCCTGCTTGCGGGTCGCCGTCCGCTTGACCGTGTGCTTGCTCAGTCGCTGCAGCTCCTCGCCCGAGAGCGCGCCGCATATCCCCTTATGCCGGGCCTCGCAGGCCCGGCAGACGATGGGAACGTCCGAATTGTGAATGTCCTTGCGTTCCGTCACGGAACACCTCGCCGTCCTTGCCATCGCACCATGGGCTCGATTGCGATCCTCCGCATCCTAGCAAAACCACGGGGCGGCGAAACCCTATGCGTCTATAGGACGCGAGGGTGGCGCGCCCTGTGCCCGGCGTCAACTCCCACCGCCGGGTCCGGGGCGACTGGACGGGCTGTCAGAACCCGAAGCGGCTCTTGAAGTGCTGCCCGGTGAGCAGGGAAATGAGATGCGCCGTCAGGGCCAGCGCCACGGCGATGCAGAGGATCTGCAGAAACGTCCACGGGATCGGAAGAGGCGGATCCAGGGTCTCGCGCGGCCGCCGCTGCATGTGCCACGCTAATCCGGCCAACGTCAGGCTGACAGCCATGATGATCAGGGTTGTGGACAACGGCATGGGGGCAACCCGCGTGACAGAGGAGACCTGCGATGAATGACCTATCGGGCAGCGACGGCGCCGTCCAGTACGACCCTGCGACCTTCCGTCCGCTGACCTATGTTGACGGGACGGGTGCCTTCGCCAAAGGGTCTGACAGCCCGAGCGCCTATCTGGAACGCTGCCTCGACGTCATCTCCGCCCGGGAGGGATCGGTCAAGGCCTGGGTCACGCTGAACGAGAGCGGTGCCCGGGAGCAGGCCGACGCCTCGACCGCGCGCTGGAAGGCGGGCAAGCCGCTCTCGCCGATCGACGGCATGCCGATCGGGGTCAAAGACCTTTACATGACCAAGGACATGCCGACGCAGATGGGCTCGCCACTCTATGCCGGGCGCATGACCGGCGAGGCATTCGGCTCCGGTCCAGGCCCTGCGGCTCGCCGGCGCGGTGGTCCTCGGTAAGACGGTGACCACAGAACTCGGCTTCTCCCATCCGGGACCGACCACCAACCCGTTCGACCCGTCGCGCACCCCCGGCGGCTCCTCCTCCGGGTCCGCCGCCGTGATCGGCGCCGGCATGGTTCCGGCGGCTTTGGGGAGCCAGGTCGTCGGCTCGATCATCCGACCCGCCGGGTTCTGCGCCAACACCGCGATCAAACCGACCCTCGGTGCCCTGCATCGCGGCGAACGCCAGGGCCTCAGCCACAGCCATCTTGGGGTCCATGCCGGCTCCATCGCCGACATGTGGGCGGTCGCCCACGCCATTGCCCATTTCGTCGGCGGCGATCCGGGCAGCCCCGGCCTCTACGGGCCTCAGGCGACGCCCGTCGCAGGCAAGCCCCAGCGGCTGGTCGTGGTCGAGAGCGAGGGCTGGCATCAGACCGACGACGCCACCAAGACCGCCTTCGAGACCCTGATCGACCGGATCGCATCGTCGGGCGTGGAAATCGTGCGCCGCGCCGGCCACGGCGATATCGACGCTTTCGAGGCGGAGATCGACGAAAGCCTGCTGCTGTGCCGCGACATCTGCGGCTGGGAGATGCTGTGGACCCTGCGCAATCTGGCCGAGAAGGACGTCACCAAGCTCAGTGACAGCATGCGTCAGCGCCTATCCATGGCGTCGGAGATGTCGATCGACGACTACCGCGCGGCTCTGGTGAAGCGCGAGGCGATGCGGGCCCGCTTCAGGGCGGTGGCGGCGACGGCGGACGCGATGATCACCCTGTCCTCCACCGGTCCGGCGCCCAAATTCGTGGACTCCGCAGACCCAGGAAGGGGAGCCGGGGCTGATCCACACCACCGGTCTGCCGGCCTACAATGCCTGGACCTCGGCGATCGGTTGCCCCTGCGTCACGGTGCCGATGCTGGCGGTCGACGGCATGCCGGTCGGCGTTCAGGTCATCGGCCGCCACCACGAGGACTGGCGCACCGCCGGCATCGCCCGCTGGGTGCAGGAAAGCGTCGAGCCGGTCGTCGGGTAGAAGAGAAAGGCGCCGAAGTCCCCTCCGGCGCCTTCTGTACCCTGCGATGCCAGTCCGGCGCCGCTATTCGAGGGACTCGGACGATTTCCTCGCACATCTTCTTCGGCGTCGCCGAACAGCATCATGGTGTTGTCGCGGAAGAACAGCTCGTTCTCGACGCCGGCATAGCCGGAGGCCATGGAGCGCTTCACGAACAGCACCGTCTTGGCCTTCTCCACATCGAGGATCGGCATGCCGTAGATCGGGCTCGCGCGGGTCGGTCTTGGCCGCCGGGTTGGTGACGTCGTTGGCGCCGATGACGAAGGCCACGTCGGTCTGGGAGAAGTCGCGGTTGATCTCCTCCAGCTCCAACACCTCGTCATAGGGCACGTTGGCCTCGGCCAGCAGCACGTTCATGTGCCCCGGCATGCGGCCCGCGACCGGGTGGATGGCGTAGCGGCACCTTGACGCCCTCAGCCTTCAGCGAGATCGGCCATCTCGCGCAGCGCGTGCTGCGCCTGGGCCACCGCCATGCCGTAGCCGGGCACGATGATGACCGACGCCGGCGTTCTTCATGCATGAAGGCCGCGTCCTCGGCGCTGCCGGACTTGACGGTCCGGTCGCCGCCCGGTCCGCCGGTCGCCGCCGCCGCGGCGTCTCGCCGCCGAAGCCGCCGAGGATCACGCTGATGAACGAGCGGTTCATGCCCTTGCACATGATGTAGGACAGGATCGCGCCCGAGGAGCCCACCAGCGCGCCGGTGATGATCAGCAGCGTGATTGCCGAGCGTGAAGCCGATGCCGGCACGCCGCCCAACCCGAGTAGCGAGTTCAGCATCGACACCACGACCGGCATGTCCGCGCCGCCGATGGGCAGGATCAGCAGGACGCCGAGATCAGGCAGACCAGCGACCAGATCAGCCCAGAACGAGGCCTCGGCGTCCTGGGCGCTGCACAGCCAGATGATCAGGACCACGACAGGATCAGCCGAGGACGGCGTTCAGCGCGTGCTGGCCCGGGAACACCAGCGGGCGTGCCGGTCACCAGGCCCTGCAGCTTGGCGAAGGCGACGACCGAGCCGGTGAAGGTCACCGCGCCGATCGCCAGTGCCGATGCGCCATTTCGATCAGGCGAGCCGACGGCAGATCTGCGCCGGACTTCGCCGATCCCGTAGGCGTCCGGCGCGGTAGAAGCGCGGCCGCCGCCACGAAACACCGCCGCGAGACCGACCAGCGCTGTGGAAGCCGGCGACGAGCTGCGGCAGGGCGGTCATCTCGATCTTGCGGGCGATCACCGCGCCGATCGACGCCGCCGATCGGCGATGCCGCCAGAATGATCACACTCGTAGGACATGCACGACCGGGAGGGCGACAGCGTGGTGATGATGGCGATGGCCATGCCGAGCCATGCCGTATGGTTGCCGCCGCGCGACGGTTTCCGGATGACGACAGGCCGCGCAGCGCCAGGATGAAGCAGACGCCGGACGACCAGATACGTAGGCGAGGAAATGCTGCCACTCATTGGTTGCGTCCCATGCTCCTCAGCTTCTTCTTCTTGAACATGGCGAGCATGCGCTGCGGTCACCAGGAAGCCGCCGAAGATGTTCACGCTGGCCAGCACCACGGCGAGGAAGCCCATGATCTTGGAGAGGTCTCATGCTACTCCGGCCCGGCGGCGATCAGCGCGCCGACGATGATCACCGACGAGATCGCGTTGGTGACCGCCATCAGCGGCGAATGCAGGGCCGGCGTCACGCGCCAGACCACGTAGTAGCCGACGAAGCAGGCCAGGACGAAGACGGTCAAGCCGACCAGACGGTCGGGTCGAGCGCGCCGCTCTGGGCGGCCGGCGCCATGGGGGCGGTTGCGGCAACGGTCTTGTCCAGCGCGGCGGATCCCGCCTGCGACGCAAGATCGGCCGCCTCGGTCGCCAGCTCCCGGGCCTCCTCGGCGAGATCCCTGAGCTTGTCGGCGAAGATGAACTGTCGGACATCGGCGTCTCTCCCTTATGCCTTCGCGTCGCCGTCGGAGCCGTCGGCTCCCGGCGCCGCATCCGGGCTTGGTTTCGGCTGTCTTCGGGGTGGCGGTCTTGGAGTTCGTCGGATTTGCCGGCCGCCGGCTTCTTCGCAGGGGCCTTCTTGGCCGAACCGGGTTTGGCGGCCGGCTCGTCCTTGAGCGCCTTGATCTGCTCGTTCGTGATCTCGCCGTCCCTGGTGATGGTGGACGCCTTGATGATCTCGTCCTCCTCGTCGATCTTGAGCGTCTTGCTCTCCTTGTCGACCAGCGGAGTCAGGAAGTTCAGCAGGTTCTTGGCGTACAGAGCGCTGGCGTCGACCGCGAGACGGCTCGGCACGTTGGTGTGGCCGACGATCGTCACGCCATGGGCCTCGACGATCTCGCCCGGCTTGGAGAGAGGGCAGTTGCCGCCCATCTCCACCGCCAGATCGACGATCACGGAGCCGGGCTTCATGGTCTTCACCATGTCCTCGGTGACCAGCACGGGGGCCGGACGTCCAGGGAATCAGGGCCGTGGTGATGACGATGTCCTGCTTGGCGATGGTCTCGGCGATGAGCGCGGCCTGCTTCTTTTTATACTCGTCGCTCATTTCCTTGGCGTAGCCGCCCGCGGTCTCGGCCTGCTTGAACTCCTCGTCCTCGACCGCGACGAACGTGCCGCCCAGGCTTTCCACCTGCTCCTTGGCGGCGGGTCGGACGTCGGTCGCCGAGACGATGGCGCCCAGACGCCGGGCCGTGGCGATCGCCTGCAGGCCCGCGACGCCGGCCCCCATGACCAGACAGCGCGCCGGCGGAACCGTGCCCGCGGCGGTCATCATCATCGGGAAGGCGCGGCCGAAGACGGCGGCGGCGTCCAGCACGGACTTGTAGCCGGCCAGATTCGACTGGGACGACAGAACGTCCATCGACTGGGCACGGGTGATCCGGGGCACCAGCTCGAGGGCGAAGGTGCGCACGCCCTGCTTGGCCAGGGCCTCGACGATCGCCTTGTCCTTGTGCGGCTCCATCAGCGAGATCAGCAGCGCGCCCTTCTTGAGCAGCGCGATCTCGTCCTCGAGCGGCTTCCGGACCTTGAGGACGACGTCGGCATCGCCGATCGCCTCCTTCGCGGTCTTAACGATCTTCGCGCCGGCCGCGCTGTACGCGTCGTCGGTCACGGCCGCGGAGATCCCCCCGCCGGACTCGATCGCGACCTCGGCGCCGAGCTGGATGTACTTCTTGACGGTGTCCGCAGAGGCTGCGACGCGTTTCTCGCCCTCTCGGCGTTCCTTGACGATGCCGATCTTCATCTTTGGGTCCCCGCTGGATTCCCTTATATATGGACAGGTTATGCCGTGAGCCCCCCGTCCGACGCAAGCCGGCAACCACTCCGTGCCCGCCCGCAGTTACTTGTACCCAACTGTACCAGCGACAAGCGCGGAATGGGCAATTGGATATTTCCAGGTTGTCGCGGACCCGCCCGCATGGGGCCGAGAACCGCTATCCGCCGACGCACGCGTCTACCTGAACGTCGCCCGGCGGCGATCGATTTCGAGGCGTCGGAGGTCGGCATCGCGCTGCTCCCGCAACCAGTTATACGCTCTGCGGCAGAATTCCGGCGGGGAGTTGGCGCTGGCTCCGGCCCGTGGGGTCCGCGGGTTCGAACACTCAGCATCGGCCCGATGCTGCAGCCCCGTCCACCGCGTCTCGCGGTGCAGCTTCAGCGCTTCGTAGAAGGCGTCGCGGGCGGCCGCGGTCTCGAAAAGTCGCCCGCGCAATGCCACCGTGATCCTGAAATGCACCGCGCTGTCGGCCGGGGCGCCGGCGGCGGGCTCCGGGTCGGCCATCGGCGATATCATTTCGCGCCGGGCAAGTGCCGTCAGGAGGTCCGGGATCGGGCGGGGATGAAGCGTTTCGGTTGTCGGAAAATAGCCTGGGGCCTCGCAGGTGATCTCGACCGGGAAGCCGAGGAGGCGCGGATCGACGGTCAGCGGCGCCGGCTGGGCATCGCGACGCCGGTCTTTCCCGACCGCCCGGCAGCGGGCATCCGAGGGAACGGCCTCGACGATGGTCAACTGGGGTGCCGGCGGCGCCGGCTTCTGCTGTGCCACCTGCTCCGACGTGCAGGCGGAGAGCAGGCCGACGATGGCGAACGGGAGAATACGGCAGATCATAGCTAATGGTACCGCGAACCGGTCGTGTCGTGCCATAACCCGCACCCATAACCGCCCCCGTCAGTTGGGCGCGCCACCGATGGACGCGTCATGGCCCAGGCGTCATCCGGGAGATCAGCATGTCCGACAAGACCCCGACCGTCCGGCTGAACAAGGGGGGCGGCTCGCGGCTGCTGCACGGCCATCCATGGGGCTTCTCCAACGAGATCGAGATGACCCCGGAGACGAAGGCCCTGGCGCCCGGCTCCGTCGTCGCGGTGGAGACGCGGGCCGGTGAGGGTGTCGGCCTCGCCCATCTCAATCCGCACAGCCTGATCGCGCTGCGCATGCTCGACCGGACCGCGGAACGGGCGATCGAACTCCGCCTGGGTGGCGGAACGGCTGTCCCAGGCGCTTGCCTGGCGCGGGCGGCTCTTCGAACTCGCCCTACTATCGCGTCGTCCACGCCGAGGCGGACGGACTCCCCGGCCTGATCGTGGACCGCTATGGCGACGTGGTGGTGCTCCAGGCGAACTCCGCCGGCATGGACCGGATGTTGCCGGCGGTCGTCGAGGCGGTCCGCGACGTCCTGGCGCCGGCGGCCATTGTGCTGCGCAACGACAGCCCGGTGCGCAAACTGGAAGGGTTGGGGGAGGAGGTCCGCCTCGTCGAGGGAACGGTGCCGGACCCGGCGCTCGTTTCCGAGGGCGGCGCGCTGTTCCCGCTCGATCCCCTGGGCGGACAGAAGACCGGCTGGTTCTTCGACCATCGGGACAACCGATCCTTCGTCGCTCGGCTCGCGCCGGGGATGCGGGTCCTCGACCTCTATGCCCATACCGGCGGGTTCGGCATCCAGGCGGCGGTGGCGGGCGCCGCCGAGGTCGATCTGATCGACCGGGCGGGTCCGGCGCTGGCGCAGGCGGCAAGGGCGGCGGAACTGAGCGGCGTGGCGGACCGGGTCTCGACCCGCAAGGCGGATGCCTTCGCCGCGCTGGAGCATCTCGTGAAAACCGGCGCGCAGTATGACATCGTGGTGTGCGATCCGCCCGCCTTCGCCCGCTCGAAAAAGGATGTCGGTCCGGCCGCCAAGGCCTACCGCAAACTGGCGCGGATGACGGCGCAGATCACAGCGCCCGGGGGCGTGCTGCTGCTGGCTTCCTGTTCGCACCACATGGACCCGGTCTCCTTCGCCCAGCAGAACGCCCGCGGCCTCGGCGATGCGGGGCGCGAGGGGCGGATTCTGCGGTCGGCCGGGGCCGGCCCGGATCATCCGGTCCATGCCCATCTACCGGAGAGCGCCTATCTGAAGGCGATGGTCTTCGCCCTGGATTAGAGCGGGGACACCCGCGTTCCGCCGAGGAGGCCCGTATGGCCGATATCGTTCTGTATGGCATGCCGCATTCGAACTTCCTGCGCGCCTGTGCCATGACGGCGCTCGAGAAGGGGGCGAGCTACGAGGCGGACCTGACCGGCTTCCGCGACATGCGGTCACGCGACATGCTCGCGCTGTCGCCCTTCGGCAAGGTGCCGGCGATGCGCCACGGCGATGTGGTGCTGTTCGAGAGCCTGGCGATCATGCGTTACATCGACCTCACGTTCGGCACGCCGGACGCCCTGCAGCCGGACGACCCGCTCGAGCGGATCCGCATGGACCAGTGGTTCAACGCGGTGATGGGGACGGTGGACCGGCATGTTGTGCGCGAGTGGGCGCTGGAGCTGATCTTTCCCTCGGGTCCGGACCGCACGCCGGACGAAAGACGGATCGCCCGGGCGCGCAAGGCGGTGGCCCGGGACCTCGCGGTTCTGGACCGGGAGTATGCTGGCCGGTCCTGGCTGGCCGGGGCTTCCGTGTCGCTCGCCGATATCGTGCTGGTCTGCACGCTCGACGTGCTCGATCTGGTCGATGGGGGCGACGTGCTGATGCGGGACGCTCCTGCCGTCGCCCGAGCCATGGCGGATCTTCGATCGCGGGACAGTTGGCAGAGGGCCTGCGCGCAGACGATCGAGCCGAACTGGTCGGCATAGAGACTTAGACGACGGGCTGTCCGTAGCGCGGGTTCGCCTGATCCGGCACCCAGTCGCGCCATTCCCCACCCTCGAAAATGAGGCAGTCGAACAGTCCGTCGAAGCCACTGTCGACCCAGCGGCGATCGCGGTCGTCCAGACTGTTCTTGTCCAGGAAAACGACCAGTCCGCAGAGCATATCGATCGGGCCGACCGGGTCTCGGCGGAGCGGCAAGAGCAATCGGCAGAAGGCGACATGGCGGTCGGTTGGTCTCGACAAGGCCCCCCGATAGAAGAATGACCGGCCGTGCAGGAGGCAGATATCGAATATCTCGCGTCGCCCGGCATAGACGGCCGGCGGCATCAGGTCGTCGAGAAATCGCCCTTCGGCTCGAAGCCCAGGGTTTCGGCAAGCCGCGTGCCGGCGATCAGGCTGCGGTAGCGGTACTCGATCCGCTCGTGGAGGAAGAACCAGGGCAGCGCTCGAACCGGCAGTGTGAGCATGTCGATCTGTTGCCGGATGGGGATGCCGTCTGCGGCCGGCGAGAAAGCGCTCAATTCCCGCCAATGGTTGAACAATTCTGCGCTCAGTCCGTCCAGGACCTTACCCGGCGCGGTCCCGAACTCACTGTCGCCCAATTGTGACACCGATCCGCTCCGTGGCTGAACGACTATGGCTGAGGACCCTCTTCCGGCGGGTGAACTGCACGGAAAGACCGCAAGCGCCCTGTGGCGATGTATCCTTGGCCAGAAAGGTTAACGACTGGTTAACAGGCGGCCTGCTCAGGCTGCCGCGCCGGACAAAAGCTGCCAGCGACCGTTTCTCAAAATATGCTGAAAAATCCGCCCGTTAGAGCTTCTTTTCGTCAATCAAACGCAATTCGATCTTCAATCAGGAGCAGGCCGCAGGTCGTCCACCGAGACGAAGTCCGGCGCGCCACTCCCGGTCGACCAACGCACTGCTTCTTGGTCGAACAGTGTCGCCACAAGGAGGATTAGCGTTTGGGCCGGAATGGTGTCCCCGACAGGATTCGAACCTGTGACCCCCAGATTAGGAATCTGGTGCTCTATCCAGCTGAGCTACGAGGACAGCCGTAGACCCGATAATCATGCCCTTCTACCGCAGGCCGGCGGCGCGATCCACCGTCGTGGCGCTTGCCAGGGACGGACCATCGCGCCGATCATGGTCGGCAACGGCCCGACCCAAGGGCACCTGCGACGGGTGCGGGCCGTTCTAGCCGCCTCGGAACGGGCGCGGCCGAGCATTGGGGTTGGACGCACCGACGTTCCGTTGGGCTGCGACGAACGGCCCGCCCGCCTCGCCAAGCGGGAGGAAGAGATGCTTGTTTCCGACATCCTGAAGACCAAGGGCACCAATGTCGTCACCGTCGCGCCGGATACGCCGGTCGGGACAGCCGTGGCCACCCTCGCCGAGAAGCGGATCGGCTGCATCGTCGTCACCACCGATGGCGGTACGCTGGCCGGAATCCTGTCCGAGCGCGACGTGGTGCGGATGCTGGCGGAACAGGGCGGCGACGTGCTGGACGAACCGGTCAGCGCCCTGATGACCGCCAAGGTGGTCACCTGCACGCCGTCCCAGAGCATCGCCGCCGTGATGGAGATGATGACCAGCGGCCGGTTCCGACACGTGCCGGTGCTGCAGGACGGCCGGCTCGCCGGCATGATCTCGATCGGCGACGTGGTCAAGTTCCGCCTTGAGGAAACAGAGGAGGAGGTCCGCCAGCTCGCGGCCTACGTGGCGGGCGGATAGCGGCGGGAACGGCGGCGGGAACGGCGCCGGCACCCGCGGTCGGGGAGGCCGCTTCCGCGATGCCGCTTGTCGGCCTGCGGATCATCGGCTATCCGCAGTCCATGGACATCAGCCGGTTCTTCGCCTCGCCCGAGCACGCGGTCGCCGACACGGTCTCGGGGCCGGTGGTCTGCTTCCGCAACGATACCGGCGTGTCGGATACGCTGATCCGCTACGGCGAGTATTCGGCGGGCGAGCGCTTTCTCTATCGCGCCCTGCTCGCGCCGGGGGACGTCTTCGTCGATGTCGGCGCCAATATCGGCGTGGTCTCCGCCGACCTGCATCGCTCGGGCGCCGGGTACCGGATCTGGGCGTTCGAGCCGCAGCCGGCCTGCCATGCGGTCGCCGCCGCCAACCTGCTCGGCGGCGACCAGGGCGCGGGTCCTGCCCTACGCCGTCGGCGATCGTGACGGGATGATCGACATTCCCGAACTCGACCTCCGCCGGCGTGCGAATTACGGGGAAATGGATCTGGGTTGCCGGAGGGCCGGTGCCTCCGTCCGAACGGTTCCCGTCCCGGTGATCCGTCTCGACACCTTTCTGAAGGACCGTGCGCCGGCGCCGCGGCTGATCAAGATCGACGTGGAGGGCGGAGAACGGGACGTCATCGCCGGGGCGGAGGGTCTGATCCATGACCGGCTGGTCCTGTCGATCGAGGCCGACCGTCCGGAAACGGTCGCCGATTGGCTGCCGCCGCTGCTGGCCCGTGGCATGGAGTGCTATCTGCTGTTCCTGGCCGGGATCGCGCCGACCAATCCGCGCTTCGACCGCGACGACGTGAAATGCCGAGTTCGGTTCCCCCATGTCGTCGCCTTCGCCGGGGCGCCGGATGCGGATTTCGCCCGCCGCTACGGTATCGATGCGCCTGGCCGGCATGGACGCGTACAGGCAGCGGATGACGCCGACCGGCGGCACTCAGCCGGCGTCAGCCAATACCGTCTCGCCGTAGGCGAACAGGGCCGGCTGACCGCCGGTATGGATGAAGAGGGCGGTTTCTCCCGTCCCGACAATCCCCTCGCGCAGCTCGGCGATCATGCCGGCGAGCACCTTGCCGGTATAGACCGGGTCGACGAACAAACCCTCCTTCGAGCCCGCGAGCGCGATGGCCTCCCGGATCGGGTCGGTGACCCGGCCGTAGCCCGGGCCGAGGGAGACGTCCGTCACCACCACGTCGTCTTCGGTGAATCCCGGATCGTGCTCGAGCAGCGCCGAGAGCCGGTCCAGGTTGGCGCGGACGCGGGGCCCCTGCTGCGTCGCCGGCCGGCGCACGCAGACCCCCGTCACCGGGATCGCCGAGCCGAAGGCGCGCAGGCCCCAGAGCAGGCCGGTATGGGTGGCGGCGGACCCGGAGCCGACATAGATCCGGTCCACGCGCTCTCCCCGCGCGTCGAGCTGGGCCAGCAGCTCGCGGGCGGCGTCCACATAGCCGACGGCGCCGACCGGCGGGTGGCCCGGGTCAGGTGGATGACATAGGGCTTGCGACCTTCGCTCCGCAGGCGCTCGGCGAGTTCCTCGATGGCGCGGTCGGCGCCGGTCTCGTCCTCGCCGTCCGGGTAGCCGTGCAGGTGGGCGCCGGTGATCTTGTCCAGAAGCACATTGCCGTTGGTGCGGTAGAGCGGGTCGTTCTTCGGCACCCGCTCCTCCATCTGCAGATGGCATTCGAGCCCGAGCCGGGCGGCCATGGCGGCGCAGGTCCGCATGTAGTTCGACTGGACCGCGCTGGTGATGAGCACCGTGTCGGCACCCTGCGCGACCGCGTCGCCCAGGTAATACTCGAGCTGGCGGACCTTGTTGCCGCCCATGGCGACGCCGGTGTTGTCGTCGCGCTTCACCAGCAGGCGCGGTCCGTCGCTCTCGGGGAACAGGGCGGTGCGCAGGTTCGCCATCTCCTCGATCCCGGTCGGCAGATGCGCCATGCGCACCCGGGGCAGCGAGTCGAGGCGGGGAATGTCCACCACGGGCTCCGCCGTCGTCACGCTGCGCGCTCCCGCACGGCATCGCGGATCCGCACCAGCGCCTCGTCGAGGGTGCTGCGCGGGCAGGCGAGGTTGATGCGCTCGAAGCCTTCGCCTTCCTCGCCGAAGATGTAGCCCTCGTCGAAATAGACCTTGGCCTTGTTCAGCATCAGATCCTCCAACGCGTCCTTGTCGAGGCCGAGCGCCCGGCAGTCGAACCATTGCAGGTATGTGCCTTCCGGGCGGATCGCCTTGATCTCCGGCACTTCCTGGCCGAAGAAGCTGATCAGCCGGTCGGCGTTGCCGGCGATATAGGCCATCGCCGCATCGAGCCATTCCGCCCCGCCGCGATAGGCAGCCATGGTGGCGGCGATGCCGAACGGGTTCATACCGGGCAGCGCATGGGCGGCGTAGGTCTCGGCGAAGCGGGCGCGCAGATCGGCGTTCGGGATGAAGATGTTGGAGGTGTGCAGACCGGCGAGGTTGAAGGTCTTCGACGGCGCGGTGCAGACGATGGTGTTCTGGGCCGCCGTGTCGCCGAGGGTGGCGAAGGGGGTGAAGCTCACGCCCGGGAACATCAGGTCGCCGTGGATCTCGTCGGCGACGACGATGACCCCGTGGCGGGCGCAGATCTCGGCGACGGCGGTCAGGTCGGCCCGGTCCCAAACCTTGCCGATCGGGTTGTGCGGCGAGCACAGGATCAGCAGCTTCGCCTTCGGGTCCCGCGCCTTCTCCTCCAGATCGTCGAGATCCATGCGGTAGGCGCCGTCCTCCAGGATCAACGTGTTGGAGACGACCTCGCAGCCGTTGTTGTGGGTGACCCGGAAGAACGGGTAATAGACCGGCCGCTGCACGATCACCCGGTCGCCGGGCTCGGTGAAGGCGCGAACGATCACGTTCAGGGTCGGCACCACGCCTGGCGCGGTGATCAGCCAGTCGCCCTGGACGTCCCAGCCCTGGCGTTCCCGGAACCAGCCGCAGACCGCTTCCACATAGTCGTCGGTCTTGGCCGAATAGCCGAAGATGCCGTGAGCGGCGAGCCTGCCGAGCGCCTCGGTGACCACCGGCGGGCAGCGGAAGTCCATGTCCGCCACCCACATCGGCAGCACACGGTCGGCGCCGTGATGGCCGTAGGTCTTGTCCCAGGCCGCGAAACCGCCGTGGTTGTGGTAGTCCCATTTGACCGAATGGGTGTTCTCGCGGTCGATGATCTCGTTGAAGTCGAACGGCATGGTGGCTCCCCGGCGCCTTGTTTCGATCCTTACTACCGTGCGGCGCGGACGGAGGCCAGATGCGGTCGCGGTTCCGTCCTACGGACCCAGGGGCCGGCCGAGCGCCCGGCACGCCGCAATCACCCCGTCGATCCACCAGCTTTCCAGCAGGTCCTCCCGCAGGTCCCAGCGCCGCTTGGTGGCGCGCCAGCGGGCGGCGTAGGGGCACCAGTAGCCGTATTCCGGCGGCATCCAGGACAGTGGGTCGCCGTCGCCTTTCGAGCGGTTGGCGCTGCGGTCGACGGCGATCAGCGTGTCCGGGTGGGATAGGTCGTTCGCATAGGCGGCGCGCCGGTCGGCGTCCCAGCGATGGGCACCGGACCGGTGCGCCTCCGACAGCGGGACCCGGTGATCGACGTCCAGGGTCGCCGGGTCCGTGAACGTGGCGCCGGTGAAGGGATCGTACCACCGGCCGGACACCACCTTGCAGCCGTCGGCGCTGAGCGTTGGCGGATCCAGGCTTTCTTCGATCAGCACCTCCTGGCGGGTGTCCTGGCAGTCGCCGTCGGCATCTGTCCAGTGGCGGTAGAGGTCGCGGTCGAAGGGTTGGTCGACGGGATAGAACATCTCCGACTGCCGCAGGCCGGCGATTGCGGCGACCAGGGCGGCGATCACGACGGCCCAGCGGGACAGCCGCCCCGTCCGGCGCCTCCAAAGTCCGATGCGCTGGCGGTCGGCCGCCTTCGTTCCGCGCCGACGCGCCACGGTCATACTCCAATCGGCGGATAGAGCAGGAGCAGGCCAGTCACCGTCAGCAGCGACAGGCCCGTCGCCGCCAGGATACCCGCCGACGCCGCGGTGACCGAGATGCCGTAATGCTGGGCGAAGACATAGACGTTCGCGCCGACCGGGCAGGCGGCGAAGATCACCGCCGCCTGCACCCAGAACGGATCGGCGCCGACCACATAGGCGAGGATGACGAAGGTGACGGCCGGGTGGATGAACAGCTTGAAGACCACCATCATGGCCGCCGGCCCGACGCTGCCGGCGACCCGGCGATAGGCCAGGGTGGCGCCGAGCGCGAACAGCGCTGCGGGCGGCCCCGCCTGGCCGATGAAGCCGAAGCTCCGGTCGATCAGCTCCGGCACCGGCAGCCCGGCGATGCCCCACAGGATGCCGATCAGCGTCGACATCAGGATCGGGTTCTTCAGCATCGCCCGCAGGGACATCCGCACCGCCCGCCAGCCGCCGCCCGGCCGGTCGCCGCCGCGGGCGATCTCCAGCATCATGGTGACGATGCTGAACAGCAGCACGTCAAGGGTGAACAGCAGGACCGCCGGGGTGGCGCCCCTCTCGCCGAACAGACCGATCAGCAGCGGCAGGGCGAGCAGCACGCCGTTGGAGAAGCAGGAGCCGAAACCCTGCATGGTCATCTCGGCGAAACGCTGGCGGAACAGCAGGCCCCCCAGCACGGCGCCGGCAGTGAAGACCAGCACCTCGCTGTAGAAGAATCCGAGGACGAACGACCACTCGCCGATCGCCGTCACGTCGGTCTTCGCCATCAGCCGGAACAGCATCGGCGGCATGGCGAAGGTGAAGACGAAGGCGTTCAGGCCGCGGACCCATTCCTCCGCCAGCACGCGGGTCTTTCCGGCGATGAAACCGGCGAAGATCACGGCGAACAGAGGAACGACGGCGTTGAGGATGGCATCCAAGCGTCGGCTCCCGGGAAGACGCGCCATGTAGCGATGGTCGCGGCGGCGCGTCAACGCGTAGACTGATGCCATGCCGAGAGTGATCCCGCGCCGTCGCCTGCTCGCCGCCCTGGCCGCGCTGCCGGTTGCCGCCTGCGCCGGCGGTCCGGGGGCGGAGATCTGGCGCCGCCACGATCCGCTGTCGACACGGACGGTCGACCATCGGGTCTGGCAGGTCTTTCTGGATCGAAACAGCCGCGACTGGCCGGACGGCATCACCCGCGTCGACTACGCCCGGGTGTCCAGCGCCGACCGGGAACTCCTGGACGCCTATATCCGCGAACAGTCGGCGGTGCGGGTGATCTTTCTTTCCCGGCGCGAGCAACTCGCGTTCTGGCTCAATCTTTACAACGCTTTGGCGGTGCGTCTGATCCTCGACCACTTTCCGGTGCGCAGCCCCGACGCGATCGAAGCCGGCGGCCTGTTTTCAAGCGGACCGTGGCGACGGACGCTCGTCGCGGTGTCGGGCCGCTCGCTGTCGCTCGACGGGATCCGGCGAGAGGTGCTGGCACCGGTGTTCCGAGACCCTCGGTGGCATTACGGGCTGTGCGATGGGACGCTCGGAGCGCCCACCCTGTCGCGTCGGGCTTTCGTCGGGACCGATCTGGACCGCCGCCTTGAGGATGCGGCGATCGAGTTCATCGGTCACCCGCGCGCCGTCGACTTGCCTCGCGACCGGCCCGGCGTCGTGCGGCTGAATGCCCTCTGGCGGCGCCACATGGCGGATTTCGGCGGCAGCCTTGACGGCGTCTTCGCCAGCATCGACCTCTATGCGGTCCCGGAGCTGCGCGCCGCCCTCAGGGAGAGATCCGAGGTGGTCTGGATGGACGACCGGCGGTTGAACGATTTTCACGTCTAGCGGACGGGAACCGTCGGCACCAGATTGTAACCTTGGAGATGTACCCTTTTGTTTTGTGGATATAAGATCGCGATCCCGCTGTCGGGGCGATCGGGGTGAGGGCCGAGCGTAGGGCCGGAGGGAACATGCGCGTTCGCGAGGATTACCGCAGTATCAACGGGCCGGAGAAGGCCGCCATTCTGCTGATGTCGCTGGGCGAGGAGCAGGCCGCCAAGCTCTTCGGGCAGATGGACGACGAGGAGATCAAGGAGATCTCCCAGGTCATGGCCGGGCTCGGGACTGTTTCTTCGAATATCGTCGAAAGGTTGTTCGTCGAATTCGCCGAGCAGGTGTCCTCCACGGGATCGCTTGTGGGGTCGCTGGACAGTACGGAACGGCTGCTCACGAAGGTGCTCGGCGAGGATCGGGTCGCCGATATCATGGAGGAGATCCGCGGTCCCGCGGGTCGCACCATGTGGGACAAGCTGGCCAACGTGAACGAAAACGTTCTGGCTAACTACCTGAAGAACGAGTACCCGCAGACCGTCGCTGTCATTCTCGGCAAGGTCCAGCAGGGCCATGCCGCCAAGGTGCTGGCCACCCTGCCCGAGAACTTCGCCATGGAAGTGGTCATGCGCATGCTGCGCATGGAGGCGGTGAACAAGGAGATCGAGAAGGACGTGGAGCGGGTGCTGCGCACCGAGTTCATGTCCAACCTGGCGCGCACCAACCGGCGCGACAGCCACGAGATGATGGCGGAGATCTTCAACAGCCTCGACCGCGCGACGGAGAGCCGGTTCCTGTCGGCCCTGGAAGAGCGCAACAAGGACAGTGCCGAGAAGATCCGCTCGCTCATGTTCACCTTCGAGGATCTGAACCGTCTCGATCCGGCCGGCGTGCAGACGCTGCTGCGGGCCGTCGACAAGGACAAGCTGACCATTGCCCTCAAGGGCGCGTCGGAGGAGCTCCGCGACCTGTTCTTCTCCAATATGTCGGAGCGCGCCGCCAAGCTGATGCGCGAGGACATGCAGGCGCTCGGACCGATCCGTCTGAAGGACGTCGAAGACAGCCAGACCGCCATGGTGCAGTCGGCCAAGGACCTGGCCGACCGCGGCGAGATCGTGCTCGGCGGCTCCAGCGGCGACGATCAGCTCGTCTACTGATCGTGGGCGGGTGAGAGGGCGATCGGCCGGTTCCAGGCCGGCCCCCTCGGGGAGGGGAGTGGGTGTGCCAACGCCGCGCGTGACTTCCCCCGCGGGGGGGCGCATTCTATCAGGATGACAGATGTGACATTCGATACGGACGATGACGAGGCGGTGCGCCGCGTCCTGAACGCAGCGGCAGGCCGAGATCGAGGCGCTGGTCGCCGGATCGAAGGCGGCACGGGACGCGGTCGAGCTCGATCAGTCCCGGGTCGGACGGTTGTCCCGGATCGACGCGATCCAGGATCAGGAGATGGCGCTGGAGACCGACCGGCGCCGGACGCTCGAGCTTCAGCGGATCGGCTCGGCCCTGAAGCGGCTCGACGTCGGCGAATACGGAAGCTGCGTGCGCTGCGGCGAGGAGATCGACCCGGCCCGGCTCACCCTCGATCCAGCGGCGACGATTTGCATGGACTGCGCCGAGAGCTGAGTCCTCTCTTCGCCGGAGCGCATCCCCGTTGCCACCCGCGGATGCCGGTGGCAGTGTCCGGCCCATGACGATCGACGGAAACGATTTCCTCCGCGACATCTGGTACTTCGCGATGCCGTCGGCGTCGCTGAAGCCGGGGGCGATGCGGGACAAGACGCTGCTGGGCGAGCCGCTGGTGTTCGCGCGGACCAGCGAAGGCGCGGTCTTCGCCCTGCGCGACATCTGCCCGCATCGGGGCATTCCGTTGTCGGACGGCTGGTTCGACGGCCAGGAGGTGGAGTGCTGCTACCACGGCTGGCGATTCGCCCCGAGCGGCCAATGCACCTGCATTCCCTCGCTGACGGAAGATCAGGAGATGGATGTCGGCGCGATCCGCGTGCGGCCCTATCCGGTCGAGGAGCGCGGCGGCGGCATCTGGGTCTACATGTCCTCCGATCCGCGCGGACGGGGCGAGCCGAAATCCGCGCCCCCCGAGTTGCCGGACGTGACCGCGCAGGGGCCGGGCCTGACCGAGCGGATGATCTTTCCGAGCCATATCGACCACGCGGTGATCGGCCTGATGGATCCGGCGCACGGACCCTTCGTGCATCAAAGCTGGTGGTGGCGCAGCAAGCGCTCGATCCACGAGAAGGCGAAGCGTTTCGGCCCGGCCGAGTTCGGCTTCGCCATGCTGCGGCACCAGCCGTCCAGCAACTCCGCCGCCTACAAGCTCCTCGGCGGTACGCCGACCACCGAAATCCGCTTCCGTCTTCCCGGCATCCGCATCGAGGATATCGAGGTCGGCGACAAGCGGGTCTGCAACCTGACGACGGTCACGCCGATCGACGCCGAGACGACCGAGATCCACCATATGATCTACTGGAACGTCGGCTGGGCCGGGGCCCTGAAGCCGGTGTTGCGGATCTTCGCGCGCAAGTTCCTCGGCCAGGACCGCGATGTGGTCGTCAAGCAGCAACGCGGTCTGAAACATCAGCCGAATCTCATGCTGATCAACGACGCCGACATGCAGGCCAAGTGGTACTTCCGGCTGAAGAAGGCCTATGGCGGCTGGACCGAGGGCGCGTTCGAGAATCCGGTGCGCGAGACCACCCTGCGCTGGCGGAGCTGAGTTCGGCGTGCGGACGACCGCCGAGGTCCTGCGCGATCGCGAGGCGAAGGGTGTCGCCCTCTTCATAACGCTGGAGATCGTCGGGCTGATCGTGCTGGCGGCCGGCATCATTCTGTTCGTGAGCCGCGCGATCCCGCTGTCTGTGCTGGCCATCGCGGTGCCGGCGCTTCTGGCGCTTGGCGGACTGCTTGTTCTGGTGCGCCGCGGCCGCTGGGTCGGAACCGCCGGCGTGGTCGCGATCGTGGTTTCGGTTCTGGCGACGGGTCCGTTCGTGTTCCTGGAATGGCAGGGTACGGGCGCCGCCGCGGCCTATCTGCCGAAGACCGGCTACCCCATGGGTATGATCCTGCTGGTGCTGACCGCCACCACGCTGCAGCCGCTCTATCCGGCGGTGGTGACTTCTGCTGCTGACGCTGTTCCAAGGTGGCTTGATCTATCTCGCCCTGGACGATCCGGCCACCGTGATCGCCCAGCTGCCGACCTGGCAGGAGCATGTTATGGGGCCGGCGCTGCATCTGGGTCGGACGGCCAACGAGATGGCAATCCTCGTCGCTACCGGCGGGATCGTGACCTTCTCGACCTGGATCGCCCGGCGCACGGTCCTCACCGCCGCACGGCTGGAGCAGGCGACGGGCCAACTCAGCCGGTACTTCTCGCCGGAGGTGGCGGAGCGGGTGGCGACGGCGGACCCGGACTTCCTGCGTCCGGGCGGCAGCCGGCGGTTCGTCGCGGTGCTGGTGTCCGATATCGCCGGGTTCACCGGGCTCACGGAGAGGCTCGGTCCGGACGCCACGCTGCGCCTGTTGGCGGACTATCAGAAGCGTATGACGGCGGTGATCTTCGGCAACGGAGGATCGGTCGACAAATATGTCGGAGACGGCATCCTGGCGACCTTCGGGGCGACGGGAACGGCCTCGTCACCCTGTGCCCGGGCGGTTCGGGCCGCCGACGGGATGATGCAGGCGCTGGCCGCGATCAACGCGGACCGCGCCGCGGCAGGCGAGCCGGCGATCCGCCACCGCATCGGCGTCCATGCCGGCGAGGCCATGGTGGGCAATGTTGGGACCGAGGATCGGCTCGAGTTCACCGTCATCGGCGATGTCGTAAACCTCGCGCATCGGATCGAGCAGGCCTGCAAGATCACCGGCGACGCTGTGCTGGTATCGCGATCCGTGGTCGACGCCTGTCCGGAGCTTTCGGTTTCCCCGAGGGGACGCCCGGACCTCCCGGGTGTCGCCCAAGCGCCCGAGCTTTTCGCGCTCGCCACGCCGATGGACGGCGAACCGCCGGCCCGGACCAGCGTATGACCCTCCAGCGTGCAGCGACACTGGACTGGCGGCTGCTGGTCTTCGGCTTCGTCATGGCCTTCGGCTCGAGCTTCGGTCAGACCTATTTCATTTCCCTGTTTTCGGCCGAATTTCGCGCCGCGTTCGGCCTCAGTCACGGCGGTTTCGGGGCCCTCTATTCGGCGGCGACCCTGACCAGCGGCCTGCTGCTGCTCTGGGCCGGCGGCATGATCGACCGGGTGGACCTGCGTCTGTTCGGCGGGCTCGTGCTGGTCGGGATCGCCGGCGCCTCGGCGCTCGCCGCCGCCACGACCGGGCCGGTGATGCTGGTGGTGACCGTCTTCTGCCTGCGCTTCTTCGGCCAGGGCCTGGCCAGCCACACCGCCGTCACCGCCGTCGCCCGCTACGCCGATCCGAGGGTCCGGGGCCGATCGGTCAGCCTGGCCGCGCTCGGCTTTCCCGCCGGGGAAGCGGTCTGGCCGGCGGTGGCCGTGGCGATGATCGCGCTGATCGGCTGGCGCTGGACCTATGGCGGCGCGGCCCTGCTGGCCCTCGGCGTGTATCTGCCGCTGGCCCTCGTCCTGCTGGCGGGGCATGGCCGTCGGCATGCCGCCCTGATGGCGCGCACAGACGATGGCGGCGACGGGGGCATGCGCCAGTGGACCCGCCGGGAGGTGATCGGCGACCCAACCTTCCTGTGGTCGATGGCCGCGGTGCTCGCGCCCTCGTTCATCGTCACCGGCGTCCTGTTCCACCAGGTTCATCTCACCGAGACCAAAGGGTGGGACCTCAGCGTCTTCGCCGCCGGTTATGTCGCCTTCGCCGGCTGTCAGATCGCCGTCGCCCTGGTGACCGGCCCCGCGGTTGACCGGGTCGGCGCCCGCCGGGTGGCGAGGGTCTATCTGGCGCCGCTGGCGGCGGGGCTGACGCTGCTTGCCGCCTCCGACGCGGTCTGGGCCGGCCTGGTCTTTCTCGCCCTCTGCGGGGCCACCTCCGGCGCGTCCTCCACCCTGCTCGGCACGCTCTGGGCGGAGATCTACGGGGTGCGGCACCTCGGCGCGATCCGGGCATTGGTTTCGGCCTTTAGCGTGGTTTCCAGCGCCCTCTCGCCGGCGCTCATGGGCTGGGCGCTGGATGCAGGGGTCTCGATAGAGGCGATCGCGCTCGCCTGTGCGGCCTATGTGGTTTGCGCCATCGCGCTGCTGGTGACGCTGTTCCGCCCGTCCCGCGTCTAGGGGGCGGCGTCCGGTTGCCGCCATTGACGCGCTCGCCCGGCTCGGCTATCCGGCCTTCGTGATCTCTCAAGCACCCATCCTCTTCATCGGCGGGCTCGGCGGTTCGGGAACCCGGGCGGTCGCCGGCGCCATGATGGCCCTCGGCTACTACGCCGGCGGCTGCCTGAACGGCGCCAACGACAACCTGATCTTCACCGACCTGTTCAAGCGGCCCGACTGGGTGCGCGGCGGGGCGACGCCCGGGGCGATTGACCGGCGACTGGCGCTGTTCGAGCGTGTCATGCGCGACGGTGTAGGTTGGCTCGACGTTCTGCGCTGGCCGGCGCTCGGGCGGTTCCGCACGGAGCAGGGCCGGGGCCTCGCCGGCGTCCCGTCGGCCATCGGCTGGATGACGAAAGAACCGAACTGCCACATCTTCGTGGAGCCGATCCTGGAACGTTGGCCGGGCGCGCGGTTCATCTACGTGACCCGTCACCCGCTCGATATGGCCTACAGCGACAACAAGGGACAGCTCGGCAACTGGAGCTGGCTCTTCGAGCTCGATCCGCAGGCGTTTCCCGCTCCCGAAGCCGCCCAGCTCGAATACTGGATCCGCACCCAACGCCGTCTCGACGACCTGTTGCGGCGCTATCCGGACCGGCTTCACCCGCTGAACTTCGACGCCTTCGCGGCCGATCCCAAGACCGAGGCCGGGACGTTGGCGGAGCGGATCGGCATCGCGGTCGACGACGCGGCGTTGAGCCGGGCGGTCGAGCATGTGATCCGCCTGGATTCCATGGGCCGTTGGCGCGAGCGCGACCTGTCGGTCTTCGCCGCCGATCAGCTCCGGTTCTGCCGCGAGACCGGCTGGCCGGTGGACCCGGACTCCCCAGACTGACGGATCAAGGTGCGGGAGGCGGCCGACTGGTGTCGGGCCGCCTCCGCGCGTTGGTGGGTGCCTTGCGGTCAGTCGACCGCGAACTGGTAGCTCGACGGCACGTAGCGGAAGCCGTCGCCGTAGGTCTCCACATAACCGACATTCGGGAACGGCATGTGATAGCCGGAGAACGCGATCTTGTCGGCGGCGATCATCCCGAACACCTTGCGGCGCGCCTCGGCGGCCTTGGCCTTGTCCATGTCGAAGCGGACATGCCAGTCCGGCTTCTGCAGCGACACGACGTGGTGGTTGGCGATGTCGCCGGTGATCATCATCCGCTTACCAGCGCTCTCGATGTGGAACACCATGTGACCGGGCGTGTGGCCGAAGGAGGCCATCCCGGTGATGCCGGAGACCACGTCCTGGTTGTCGCCCAGGAACGACATCTTCTCGGCGAAGGGCACGACGTTGGACTGCACCAGCTTGCCGACCCGTTCGGTCGGGCCACTGGCCTTCTCCACGGGCGACCAGAAGTCGTACTCGACCTGACCGGTCATGTAGCGCGCGTTCGGGAAGGCCGGGGCCCCGTCCTCCATCAGACCGCCGATGTGGTCGGGATGGAAGTGGGTCAGGACGACGATGTCGATCTGCTCCGGCGTGTAGCCGGCATTGGCCAGAAGGGCGCGGAGGTGGCCGGCGTTCGGACGGCGCCCCGCCCCGTTGCCCGTGTCGAACAGGATGAGTTCGGAACCGGTGTTCACGATCACCGGCGAGAACCCGATCGTCATGCGCTTCGGCGGCAGGAAATTCTCGACCGCCAGCGCCTCGACCGCCTGCGGCTCCTGGTCCTGGCCGAAGATGGGGTGCGGTCCGTCCAGAGCGATGAACCCATCATGGATGACCGTGACTTCGAAGTCGCCGAGCTTGAAACGCTGATGGGTCGGACCGTGCGCACCGAGCATCGGCGCTGTGGCAGCGGCCGGGGTCGTGCCGGTGATACCGGTTGCGAGGGCGGCGGTTGCGCCGACGGCACCCAGCATGGCGGTGCGGCGGGAAACGAGGGTCGGTCTGTCGCTCATTTCAGGATCCTTCCAAGAGGCAGGCGGGGAATGCGGTGAATGGGCGCACGAGAGATGGCGCGTTTGTATACAAGGTCAATGTCCCGACCCGTCTCTCGCCGGTGTCCCATCCAGATGGAAGAGCGGACGCAGGCGGATGCCGATGACCGAGCCGAGCAACGCCATGGCGATCCAGGCCCATCCGTGCAGGCTCGTCGAGGCGACGCCGGAAAAGAACGCGCCGATGTTGCAGCCATAGGCGAGGCGGGCGCCGTATCCCATCATCAGCCCGCCGATGACCGCGGCGGCCAGCGGTCGCCAGCCGATCCGCCAGGTCGGGCCGACCTTGCCGGCGAGTGACGCGGCGGCCAGCGCACCAAGCAGAATGCCGATGTTCGAGACGGAGACGGTGGAGGACAGCACCGGCGCCGCCAGGGCCGCAGATGTCCAGTCCTGGCTCCAGTATGCGCTGTCCGCCGGGTTCCAGCCAAAGGCGGCCATCGCCTTCGCGCCCCAAAGCGTGAAGCCCCAGGTCACGCCCCAGGGTCGGCCGGTAACCGCCAGCATCGCGGCGTTCAGCACGGCGAGCGCGAGCGCGCCCCAGAGCAGCGGCCAGGGTCCTCGAAGCAGGCGGTCGAGGCCAGGCGCGGTGCGCCAGCCGAGCGGCTGCCGAAGCCGGGCGCCAAGCCGGTGCAGACCCCACAGAACCAGGAGGAGAAATCCGGTTTGCAGGATCACGGCCGTCCCGTAGCCGAACTCTTGACCGAGCGAGACGGGCCCGAAGCCCGGCAGGGCGCGCCACCAGGCGAGGTCGAGCGTGCCCCACCAGGACCCGAGGCAGAAGAATGCCAGGGTGACCATCATCCGGCTGTTGCCGCCACCGACCGTGAAGAGCGTGCCCGAGGCGCAGGCGCCGCCGAGATGCATGCCGATTCCGAAGACGAAGGCACCGGTCAGCATGGCGACGCTGATCGGCGCGACGGCGCCGCCGGCCGCATGCCCGAAGACCTCTCCGGCTGCGAGGACCGGGGCGAACAGAACCATGGCCAGAATCAGCATGACCGCCTGGGCGGCGATGCCGGACAGATCCCGGTCGACGATCGCCCGGCGATAGGCGGCGGTGAAGCCGAAAGCCGCGTGGTACAGCGCGATTCCCAGAGCGATCCCGATCAGCAGGACCCAGGCACGGGTCGGGCTTTCGCTCCATATCTGGACGAAAAGGGCCGTTGCCGCGATTCCGGCGAGCGCGAGGAGCGGGCGCTGAGCCGGGAGAGAGCCGGGCAGGGCGATCGACATTCGCGTGCCGCCCTTAGAACTTCCCAGCCGCCGTGGCCAGGATTGACTCCACATGGGTGTCGAGTTCCCTGCCCATTGCGGTCAGCGCGTCGTTGCCGTAGGCGCCGAAGACATGGCTCGGCAACCGGTAGGTCACGACGGCGCGGCCATCCGCCTCTTCCGTGACGTAAAGCCGGATCGGCGCTTCGATCCCGGCGGCGGTGCTGGCGCTGAGCATGCGCCGGGCGTAGTCGGGCCGGAAGAACAGGAAGACCCGGTTCCCCGGCACGATCTCGTTGAACACCCCCTTGATCGCACAGTTCGCGCAGGCGATGCCGATGATCGCGAAGCCGTTCTCCTGGATCGCGTCCTTCAGGGCGTCGGTATAGGGCGTGAAAGGTCTGCCGGTCTCGACCGCCACCGTCCCGGAATAGGGGGCTGCGGTCTCCGCGTTGGCGGGGACACCCATGGGGCCACCAAAAATGAGCAGAAGGGCGAGAAGCAGGGCGCGCATCAGAGCCTCCATATACGGGAGTTCCGACGGTATCCCTCGGCGGCGTTCACTTGAACACAAGTGTCCGTGAGAGCGCTGCGTCTCAGACTGTTGCCCACTTCTGGTACAGGCGCGTGAACACGTGGTGGAGGCGCAGGCGTTCGGCGGATCCGGTCTCCCCCGGAAGGGCGCGGATGGCGGTTGCGAGATCGTACAGGATCTGCCGCTCCTCGTGGTCGCGCACTCTGCTCTGCATCCAGGTCACGACCGCCAGTCGCCTGCCGAGCGTGACCGGCTCGACCCGGTGGACGTAGTGTGTGGGATAGACGACCGCGCCGCCCGCCTCGAGGCGCACCTTGCGCTCCCCGGTCGGGCAGAGCAGCACCAGTTCGCCGCCGTCGTAGCTGTCGAGAGTACTCAGAAACACGGTGACCGAGAGATCGGTCCGGGTCGCATGGATCGGCCCGTCGCCCATGATCGGAGCGTCAACGTGGTTGCCGTATTCCATGCCGGGTTCGTAGACGCTGACGATCGGGACGCGGATCTTGTGCGGCATGGCGAATTCGCGGAAGGCCCGGTTGCCGTTGAGCGCGCCGGTGACCCGGTCGCCGATCCGCTTGATCGCCGGATCCTCGCCTGAGACCTCCAGGTTTCGCTTCACCTTGCGGGCGATGGCGCCGGCGGTGGCGCCGCCGTCCAGCAGAACGGTAATCTCCAGATCCTCGCGGATGGCCGCAAGGTCGTCGGCGGAGAGCAGGGCGGGCAGTTCAAGCATCGTTTGCGTCCATGGCGGTTGGCGAGCAGGTCTTGACCGCGCCGTGCTGCGGGAGTGACCATTTCGCCCCATCGCGGAGATTGTCCTTATAGGGAGGCTTGCATGGCTCTGTCGATCACCCCGCTTACTCCGGTCCTGGGCGCGGAGATCACCGGTGTCGACATCGGCGCCTTGAGCGAAGCCGAGTTCGCGGCGATCGAAACCGCGTTCGAGGACAACTCTGTGCTGGTGATCCGTGGACAGCACGGGATCGACGACGTCATGCAGGCCGCGTTCTCACGCCGTTTCGGCGACCTGGAGACCACGATTTCCGCGAATCCGGGCGGCGAGGGGACGACCATCGCCGTCTTCTCGAATCTGGATGCCGACGGCAACCTCATTCCGCCGAAGGACAAGCGGATGATCTTCAATACCGGAAACCAGATGTGGCACACGGACAGTTCCTTCAAGCCGGTTCCGGCGAAGGCCTCGATGCTGTCGGGCCGTGTCGTGCCGCCGGAGGGCGGGGAGACGGAATTCGCGTCGGGCCGCGCCGCCTGGGACGCGCTGACCGCGGCCGAACAGGCTGAGTACGAACCGCTGATCGCCGTTCACGACTTCCTCTACAGCCGGGGCCTGATCGACAAGACACTGCTTACCGACAAGGATCGGCAGGAACTTCCGGCGGTGCGTCAGAAACTGGTGCGGACGAACCCGGTGAATGGTCGCAAGGCGGTCTATGCGGGCGCCCATGCGAGCCATATCGAAGGCTGGCCGGTGGAAAAGGGGCGTGCCCTGCTCCGGCGCCTCACCGATCTCGTGACCCGTCCGGAGCACTGCTACACCCACAAGTGGGAGGATGGCGATCTGGTCATGTGGGACAACCGTGCGGTTCTGCACCGCGGCCGTCCCTGGGACGAAAGCAGATATCCGCGGGTCATGCACCGCACGACCGTCGCGGGTGTTGGCCCCAGCGTCGAGGACGGAAAGCCGCTGGCCGCGTGACGACGATATTGCGTACCGCCGCCGATCTGGAACGATACGACGGCGCTCTGAGGGTCGCCGTCGCCGAAGGACGGCTGTCCGACCTGCATTTCACCCCGCCCATGCGCCTGTTCCGGCCGGCATGGCGAGAGCGGCGAGCCGCGCACGGTGGTGATCGCCAACGTGGCCGGCGGCGTGGTCGGCGGCGATCGCTTGGCCGTGTCCATCGATGTCGGCGCCGACGAGGCGCTGCTGGCGACCACCCAGGCGGCGGAGAAAGTCTATCGCAGCGCCGGGGCCGAGGCGGTACTCGCCAACCGCTTCAGGGTCGGCGGGGGCGGTGTCCTGGAGATGCTGTCCTCTGGCACGATCCTGTTCGACGGCTCCCGTCTTTCCCGCAGCACGGAAATCGATGTCGCCCGAGGCGGCCGCTTCGCATATGCGGAGACCGTCGTCTTCGGGCGGATCGCCCGCGGCGAGGTCTTCGCGGAGGGCTCGCTGCGCGATCGCATCCGCCTGCACCGCGACGGACGGCTGGTCTGGGCGGACGATTTCGCGCTGCGTAGCGACATCGCGGGTCGGATGGCCGCCGCGGCGGGTCTGGGGGGCGCTCAGGCGCTGGCGACGCTGCTGCTGGTCGGCGAGGGAGCGACGGCGGCCGTCGAGGTCGCCCGCGCGCAGCCGGCAGGGGAGGGTTTGCGCGTCGGCGTCAGCTCGCTGGCGGAAGATCTGGTCGTGGTGCGCGTCCTGGCCCGGGAGCCCGCGCTGGGCCGAACGGCCCTTGCGGACATCTGGAGCGGCAGTCGGGCCCTGTGGCTTGGGCGGCCGGCACGCATGCCGGTGATCTGGTCCGTATAGCGGTGCTTTCGCACGTGCGAAAAAGGATCGACGCCGGGGCCAACCGGCGGCACCCTATCGGGCGCAGACAAGCGGGAGGGTCCAATGCAACTCAGTCCACGCGAGAAGGACAAGCTGCTGATCGCCATGGCGGCCATGGTCGCGCGCCGGCGGTTGGAGCGCGGGGTGAAACTGAACTATCCCGAGGCCATCGCCCTGATCACCGACTTTGTGGTCGAAGGCGCGCGGGACGGCCGGTCGGTCGCCGATCTGATGGCGGCCGGCGCCCAGGTCATCTCCAAAGAGCAGGTCATGGAGGGGATCGCAGACATGCTGCACGAGGTGCAGGTGGAGGCGACCTTCCCCGACGGGACCAAGCTCGTCACCGTCCACGACCCCATCCGCTGAGCGAGGAGAGAGGCCATGATTCCGGGTGAACTCATCCCCGCCGAGGGCGAGATCGAACTGAACGCCGGCGCCGACCGGGTCACCGTCACCGTCGCCAATACCGGCGACCGGCCGGTGCAGGTCGGCTCGCACTATCACTTCGCCGAGACCAATCCCGGCCTGGAATTCGACCGAAAGGTCGCGCTCGGCCGCCGGCTCGACATTCCGGCGGGGACGGCGGTCCGCTTCGAGCCCGGTCAGACCCGCGAGGTCACGCTGGTGCCGTTCGGCGGGGCGCGCAGCGTGTTCGGCTTCAACGGCCAGGTCATGGGCGCCCTGCCAGAGGCGAGCAAGGGGCAGGGCAACGTGCCGCCGCGCAAGATGCCCCGGGCGTCCTATGCCGGCATGTTCGGACCGACCACCGGCGACAGGCTGCGGCTTGCCGATACCGACATCGTCATCGAGGTGGAGAAGGACTTCACCACCTACGGCGACGAGGTGAAGTTCGGCGGCGGCAAGGTGATCCGCGACGGCATGGGCCAGAGTCCAGGCGACGCGGGCCGAGGGGGCGGTCGATACTGGTCATCACCAACGCGACTGGTCCTCGACGTGACCGGCGTGTTCAAGGCCGATATCGGCGTGCGCGATGGACGGATCGTCGGCATCGGCAAGGCCGGAAACCCGGACGCGCAGACGCGGCGTCGACATCGTCATCGGCCCGGGGACGGAAGCCATCGCCGGCGAGGGCAAGATCCTCACCGCCGGCGGGTCTCGACGTGCCATATCCACTTCATCTGCCCGCAGCAGGTGGACGATGCGCTGATCGTCGCGGCGTGACCACCATGCTCGGAGGCGGCACCGGCCCCGCGCACCGGGACCAACGCCACGACCTGCACGCCGGGACCGTGGCACATCGTGCGGATGATGCAGGCGGCCGACGGCCTGCCGATCAATCTCGGGTTTTTCGGCAAGGGCAACGCCTGCTCTGCCGCGCGCGCTGGAGGAGCAGATCCAGTGCCGGCGCCTGCGGCCTGAAGCTGCACGAGGACTGGGGCACCACCCCGGCGGCGATCGATTGCTGCCTGTCCGTGGCGGACGCGTTCGACGTCCAGGTGATGATCCACACCGACACCCTGAACGAGTCCGGCTTCGTCGAGAACTCGATCGCCGCGTTCAAGGGCCGCACGATCCACGCCTTCCACACCGAGGGGGCGGGCGGCGGCCACGCGCCGGACATCATCAAGGTCTGCGGCGAGGCCAACGTGCTGCCGTCCTCGACCAATCCGACGCGGCCGTTCACGGTCAACACGGTGGACGAGCATCTCGACATGCTCATGGTCTGCCATCACCTCGACCCGCGCATCCCCGAAGATGTGGCCTTCGCCGAGAGCCGGATCCGCAAGGAGACGATCGCCGCCGAGGATATCCTGCACGATCATGGGCGCCTTCTCGATCATGGCCTCCGACAGCCAGGCCATGGGCCGCGTCGGGGAAGTGGTGATCCGCACCTGGCAGACCGCCGACAAGATGAAGAAGCAGTTCGGCCGGCTGGAGGGCGAGACCGGCGAGAACGACAACCTGCGCGCCCGGCGCTACGTCGCCAAGTACACGATCAACCCGGCCATCGCCCAGGGCGTGGCCCACGAGGTCGGGTCGATCGAAGTCGGGAAGCGGGCCGATCTGGTGCTGTGGTCGCCGGCCTTCTTCGGGGTCAAGCCGGACATGGTGCTGGTTGGCGGCCTGATCGCCAGCGCCCAGATGGGCGACCCGAACGCGTCGATCCCGACGCCGCAGCCGGTCCATTCCCGGCCGATGTTCGGCGCGCTCGGGGGGGCGCGGACGGCGGGCTCCGTCACCTTCATCAGCCAGACGGCGATCGAGCGCGACGTGCGCCATCAGTACGGCCTCGCCAAGCAGACCGTCGCCGTCGAGAACACCCGCGGCGGCATCTCCAAGCAGGCGATGCGCATGAACGACTACCTGCCGAAGATCACCGTGGATCCCGAGACCTACGAGGTGACCGCCGATGGCCGCCTGCTGACCTGCGCACCGGCGGAGGTGGTGTCCATGGCCCAGCGGTACTTCCTGTTCTGAGGGGGCGTAGAGGCAAATCCGTTCCACCCACCCTCGTCATCCCGGACGCTCCCGGACCCGATCCGGGGGCGGGCCGGGACCGGGAGAGAGCGCTGGGTCCCGGCCGACCTCCGGGTCAAGCCCGGAGCTCGCCGGGATGACCATGGAATTAAAGAACCGCAGGACGTTTAGAGAATCACTCCCCGGCCCGAGGCCGGGAGGTGGGTAGAAGAGTAAGGGAAGGAAAAGGACGATGACCCGCGCCATCGAACACGCCCGGGCCGGGCACTGGCCGGAGGGAGAGGCGAAGGCCGTCGTCACCCTCGATTTCGACGCCCGGTTCCGACGCCGGATGATGCTGACCACCGATGGCGGCGACGAGGTGCTGCTGGATCTCGCCAAACCGGTGGCCATGGCCGGCGGCGACGGGCTCCGGCTCGACGGCGGCGGCTGGCTCCGGATCGAGGCGGCGCCGGAGGCGCTGATCGAGGTGCGGGCGGGTACGCCCCACGCGCTGCTGCGCCTGGCCTGGCATCTCGGCAATCGGCACCTGCCGGCGGAGATCCGGGCGGACGCGATCCTGATCCGTCCCGACCACGTGATCGAGGAGATGCTGACCGGCCTGGGGGCCGATCTCGCCCGGGTGAC
Organism: Thalassobaculum sp.; assembly: GCA_048983575.1. Taxonomy (GTDB): domain Bacteria; phylum Pseudomonadota; class Alphaproteobacteria; order Thalassobaculales; family Thalassobaculaceae; genus Thalassobaculum. Next base: position 1,397,957 of record JBLZTD010000001.1, read on the forward strand.
CCGGCCGTTCCAGCCGGAGGGCGGCGCCTATGGCGATCCGGCGACCCCGGGAGGCCACCATGGCGGCCACCATCACCACGATCACGAGCATGAACACGATCATGGCCATGGGCACGATCACGGGCATGGACATCAGCACTCCCACGCCCATGGACATTGAGGCCAGCGCCGACGGGCTGCTGAAGCTCGCCGCCTGGACCTCGCCGTCCTTTCCGGTCGGCGCCTTCGCGTACAGCCATGGCCTCGAATGGGCGGTCGAGGCGGGGTTGGTGACCGATGCGGGGAGCCTTCAGACCTGGACCGGACATCTGATTGCCGCCGGAGCGCCGCGTCAGGACGCCGTTCTGCTCGCGCGGGCGTATCGCCAGGTCGGAGACGGCCCGGCGCTTCTCGAGACGGCGGAACTGGCGGCGGCGCTGAAGGGCACGGCGGAACTCGCCCAGGAGACGGTCGTGCAGGGCGGTGCCTTCCTGCGCACGGTGCGCGCCGCCTGGCCGGAGCCCCGGCTGGACGCCATGGCGGCCAGCGTCGCCGGTGCCGGCATCGAGCTCGCGCTGCCGGTGGCCGTCGGCGTCTCGGCGGCGGCGCATGGAATCGATATCGGCGCGACGCTGCGGTTCTTCCTGCACGGGGTGGCGGCGAACACGGTGTCGGCGGCGATCCGGCTGTCCGTGATCGGTCAGACCGACGGCCAGCGGATCACGGCGGCCCTGGAACCGGCCATCCTCTCCACCGCGTCGGCGGCGATCGCCGCCGATCCAGACGATCTCTGGTCGACCGCACCGATGGTCGACTGGTGTTCCATGCGACACGAAACCCAGCACACGAGGTTGTTCCGGTCATGAGCACGGCACTCAGCACATCTCCCCACGGGCCCTTCCGCGTCGGCATCGGCGGCCCGGTCGGATCCGGCAAGACGGCGCTGGTCGAGGCGCTGTGCAAGGCCATGCGGGTGGAGAACGACCTCGTGGTGGTCACCAACGACATCTACACCGACGAGGACCGCCGCATCCTGGTCCGGCGCCCAGGCGCTGGAGGAGGAGCGGATCATGGGGGTCGAGACCGGCGGCTGCCCGCACACCGCCATCCGCGAGGACGCCTCGATCAACCTCGCGGCGGTCGAACGGATGGCCGGGCTCTTTCCCTCGGCGCAGATCTGCTTCATCGAGAGCGGCGGCGACAACCTGGCAGCCACCTTCAGTCCCGAACTGGCCGACATCACCATCTACGTGATCGATGTCGCCGCCGGGGAGAAGATCCCGCGCAAGGGCGGCCCCGGCATCACCCGCTCCGACCTGCTGATCATCAACAAGATCGATCTGGCGCCGCTGGTCGGCGCCGACCTCGACGGTGATGGAGGAGGACAGCGAAGCGGATGCGGGGCGACCGGCCGTTCCTGTTCACCAACCTGAAGGACGGAACCGGCGTACCGGAGATCGTCTCCTTCATCCGTCGGCACGGCGGGCTGGCTTGAGGCCTGCGACCGGCCACTGATGGGGAGCGTATCCGGCGCTTTTTGCGCTCTTTAACGTTTCTTTTTCGGAGGCCGGGTAAGTCATGCATATGCCGGTCGTCCGCAGGGGCGTTCAGCGGTATTTCTTCACAGGCTTCCGGATATCGCCATGTCCCGCGTGACCCAGACTGCAAACGTCGGCAACGAGTTGGATTCTCAGGGCGGGATCAACGGAACGCTGACCCGCGTAAATCTGAATCGCGTTCAGCGGATGACGGAGGCCGTCGCCGAGCGGGCTGCGGTCCTGAGCCAGTCCCTGCGTGGAAATGTCGCGGGTATGCGGCCGGAGGCGCATGGAGCGATGGGGCTGGTCGGCCTCACAGGGTCCGACACCGACCAGGCTCGGGTCTCCGAGACGGCGCGATCGTCCCCGGCCGAGGAGGTCGAGGCGCTCCACGATGTCTCCGGGCAGATCGGTCTTCTGGCCCTGAACGCCACCATCGAAGCTGCCCGGGCCGATCGCGGGATCTCGGCCGGGGCCCGCCCGATTTGGGATCTGGCCGATCAGGCGAAGGCGGCGGGCGACCGTATTGCCGAGATCGTAGAGTGCGGGCGGGTCGTTTCCATCGAGGTGGTCGCGTCGCTGGTATCCCTCCGCACCGAGCTGGAGGAGGTTCGTGCTCTCCTGCTCGGCGCGGCCGCGGGTGAGGACCACCGGAATCCGGTCGCCAACGATGTGCCCGGGTGCCCATCGCGGGCGATGGCATCGGCCGACCGGCGCAACTGACAGTCCGGCACCCCCGGCCAAGACCCGGGGTGTAGGGGGGCGCTCAAAGTATTCTCGATCGTCTCAGCCTTATTGGGACGGGATGCGATCACGGCGCGTGCGAACGGTTCTCCCGGCCTTGAGGTCGCCATTGGCGCTGACCGTGCCGCCACTACCCCCGGTAGTTGGTCAGCACGGCGCGGTGGGCCGTGATCGGAGCGTCGGTGATGAAGGACGCGAACGGCGGCTTTGTCGCCCGGTTTATGCGGCGTGATCCGCTAACCCCTTCTAGACAGGGCATTCATCGACGGCGGTCCGTTCTCGGTCGCCGGCGAGTCTTTTCCCGCCATGAAACAAATCGCTAAAACTTTTCCGAGAAAGTATCGAAAATATGACCCTTTTTTCTTTCAGGGAATATTAACATTTCCGTTACAACTTGGATGAGCGGATGAATCGAGCCAACAAAGAAGGTGTTCGAACATGTCAGCCCATTCTTACCTGTCGAACTTCAGGATCGGTGCCAGGCTCGCAGCGGGCTTCGGCATTATCATCCTGTTGCTCCTGGCTCTGGCCGGTGAGGTTGGCTACAGCCTCTGGCAATCGCGGGAAGGCGTTTCCAACTATCGGGGAATTGCCACCAACACCAATCTGATCGCGCGGATTCAGGCGAATATCCTGAATGCCCAGCTCGGGGTGAAAGACTTCGAGTCCGGCGGTTCCACCGGCGCCATCGTCACCGTCGAGGACAGTCTGAACCAGGCACAGGCGCGTCTCGACGACGCCCAGGCCACCATCACGGACGAGGAGCAGATCGTCCGGCTCGGACAGCTCCGAGAGTACATGCTGACCTATGGGCAGACATTCGGCCAGGTCACGGCCCTGCAGGAGAGGCGCGGAAAGATCGTCGCCGAGCTCGACGGCATCGGCGACCAGTTCACCGCGACGATCAAGGAGATGGTCGAGGACGCCAAGGGCTGGGGCGACGTCGAGGCGATGGGCGACCTGACCTTCGCGCTGGAAGGGGCCCTGGAGGTCCGCTTCGCGACCCAGCGGTTCCTGGTCACCAACGATCCGGCGGCGATCGAGTACGTGCGCCGCTATCTTGGCAATGCGTTGGAGATCATGAACAAACTGGTCGATTCCGGGGACTTCCGGGCGATCAGCGTTCAGGAGGAGCTCACCGCCTACGGCGAGACCTTCGACACCATCGTCCAGATGACGGTTCAGCGGAACGCGTTGATCCGCGACACGTTGGACATCATCGGCATGCAGTCGACCGATCTCATCGACGAGATGGAGAACAAGTATCTCGAATTGCAGGACGACCTCGGCTCCACCATCCAGTCGACCGCCGAGTTCTCGCTCCTCATCGCCGCGGCGGTCACGCTTGCCGCGCTGATCGTCGGCATTCTGGCGTCGGTCCTGATTTCGCGGAGCATCTCCCGCCCGGTCCAGGCGCTGACCGACAGCATGGGCGATCTGGCCGAGGGGCAGCTTGAGACGGAGGTCCCGTCGACGGAAAGCCGGGACGAGATCGGGCGGATGGCCCGGGCGGTTCAGGTGTTCAAGGAGAACATGGTGCGCAACCGCGACCTGGAAGCCGAGCAGGCGGAGCGCGACAAGCGGCGCCAGGCGCGTTCCGCGGCCCTTGAGGAGGCGATCTCCGAGTTCCAGACCAGCATCGGCCAGCGTCTGGAGAAATTGCGCGGGGTGTCCGAGGAGCTCAGCGGGTCGGCCGAGACCCTGCGCACGGTCGCCGGCGAGACCAAGGACCGGAGCTCCGAAGTCGCTTCGATCTCCGAGCAGACCTCCTCCAACGTGCAGAGCGTGTCGGCGGCGGCGGAGGAAATGGACTCCTCGTTCGGCGAGATCGTCGGACAGGTAAGCCGCTCCAGCGACACGGTCCGCATCACGTCGGACAAGGCACGCGTCACCCTGACCTCGATGGAGGATCTTGCGGCCCAGTCGGAGGCGATCGCCCAGGTGGTCGAACTGATCACCAGCATCTCCGAGCAGACCAACCTGCTGGCCCTCAACGCCACGATCGAGGCGGCGCGGGCCGGGGACGCCGGCAGGGGCTTCGCGGTCGTCGCCTCGGAGGTGAAGTCGCTGGCGACCCAGACCGGCAAGGCGACGGAGGAGATTGCCGGCAAGATCCGACGGGTCCAGGAAGCCTGCGGAACTTCCGTGCAGGCGGTGCGGGAGATCGTCACCAGCATCGAGCAGGTCGACGAGATCTCCGCGGCGATCTCCGCCGCGGTGGAGCAGCAGAAGGCGGCCACCGCGGAGATCACCCGCAACATGCAGGAGGCGGCGCGCGGGACGGAGCAGCTCTCCGTGAATATCGGCGGCGTGAACGACGCCACGGACCGCACGGTCGAGACCGTCGGCAACGTCTCAGAGGCCGCGGGCCGGACGACCGCCGTGTCCGGCGAACTGAAGGACGTGGTCGACCGGTTCGTCGGAAAGGTCCAGGCGGCCTGAGCGGGTATGTTCCCCAGAGCGTTGGGGGACAGGGGTGTGCGGCGCCTCGGGAAGCCGGGGCGCCGCCTTTTCACATCTGTGCCGGACTCAGTTGACCGTTGCCCAGACCCGGTCCATGGCCGCCCTGTCGAGCCCGCCCATCAGCATCGCGGTCAGCAGCAGCCGCGCCTTGAGCGGCGGCAGCCGGCCGGCGGAGCGCACGCCGCGGCGCAGCAGGTCCATCTCCGATCCCTCGCGTTCATAGGTCTTGGCCAGCAGATATCCGGCCTGCATCCGTCCGGCCATGACCACCGGCAGGCGCGGGGTCAGGACATCCAGATGCGGGGTGAGCCAGGACGGCGTATGCCCTCCGCCCATGGCGCCCAGCACGATGCCGCGGAAGCCGAGGGTCTCCGGATCGTCGGCAAGCGCCGCCAGCAGGGCGCCGTTCTCGCCCATGGCCATGGTCAGCAGGGCGACCGACGGCAGCGGCGGGGCGACGCCGGTCAGCAGCGTGTCGCCCAGGGCGATGTCGAGGGCCGTCTTGTGGTCGCGCACCGGGCGGCCGGTCAGGCGCACCCTGTCCTCGACCACCACGCCAAGCGGTCCGGCTTCGGGACTTGCGAAGGCGTCGATCCGGCTGGTGTTCGTCTTGGCGACATCGACGGCGGCATGGATGCTGTCGAGCATGACGACCATCACGCCCAGATCGTGCGACCGCTGCCTTACGGCCGGATCGGTCACCACCTGCATGGCGGCGTAGACGTTGCCCGGCCCGTCATGGGAGATCGACAGCGGATTACGCATGGCGCCGGTCACCGCCACCGGCACGTCGACCCGCAGCGCCAGGTCCAGCAGGAAGGCTGACTCCTCCATCGTGTCGGTGCCCTGGGTGACGATGGCCCCGTCGATCCCGTCGGCGGCGGCCGCCTCGATCGCCCGGGCGACGTCGAGGACGGCATCGACGGAGAGATCCGAACTTCCGATCGTGCTGATGGTGCGTGCCTCGATCTCGGCCAGCCCGTCGATCCCCGGCGCGGCGGCGACGAGCTGTTCCGCCGTCAACCCCGGCCGCACGCCCGCTTCCCCCTTGACCATGGAAATCGTCCCGCCGAGCGCGAACACCGCGATCCTGGGTTTGCTCATCACCATCCTCCGCATTGTCTGGCGGGAAGGTGCAAGCTCGGCGCCGGATTGTCGAGACGGGAACGGGGGCTTCCGTCTGGGTGACTTGACCGGGTGCGCGTCCCCGTGGGGAAATGTGGGGAAGCAAGAATAAGACAGCGAGACCGGGAGGACTGCATGGCGAACCGGGGGTTCGGACCGCTCCAGGGCATGACGGTGATCGAGCTCTGCCACCATATGGCGGGGCCGACCTGCGGGCTGATGCTCGCGGATATGGGCGCCGACGTGATCAAGGTGGAGAAGATCAAGGGCGGCGACGACACGCGGCGCAACCTGCCGCCGGACATCAACGGCGAGGCAGCCGCCTTCATGATGATGAACCGCAACAAGCGCGGCGTGGTCATCGACCTGAAGACCGAAGAGGGCGCGGAGATCCTGCGCAAGCTCGTCGCCAAGGCCGACGTGCTGACCGAGAACTTCCGCCCCGGGGTGCTCGACCGTCTCGGCCTCGGTTACGACGCTCTGAAGGCGATCAATCCGGGTCTGATCTACGCCTCGATCTCCGGGTTCGGCCGCACCGGGCCCTATGCCAAGCGCGGCGGGTTCGACCTGGTCGCCCAGGGCATGAGCGGACTGATGAGCATCACCGGCGAACGGCCGGACGGCCCGCCGGTGAAGGTCGGCGCCCCGGTCTGCGACATCACCGCGGGCCTGCTGCTGGCGCTCGGCGTCTGCGCCGCCTACTCCCACCGTCTGAAGACCGGCGAGGGGCAGAGGCTCGACACCTCGCTGATGGAGGCGGGGATCACCCATACCTACTGGCAGTCGGCCATCGCCTTCGCCACCGGGGTCGCCCCGCGCGCCATGGGCTCGGCCCACCCGCTTAACGCGCCCTATCAGGCGGTGAGCACGGCCGACGGCTATATCAACATCGCCGCCAACACCGGCCCGTTCTGGACCGGGATGCTCGACATGATCGGCGCGCCGCAGCTTGCCGACGACCCGCGCTTCCGCACCAACGGCGACCGCATGGCCAACCTGAAGGAACTGGAGGCCGAGCTGAACGCCCGGTTCGTAACCCGCACCAGCGCCGAGTGGTTGGCCGAGTTCGAGGCACGAGGCATTCCGGCCGGACCGATCTTCGACGTGCTGGAGATGCATCGGGATCCGCAGACCATCGCCCGGAACATGGTGCCGACCACCGAGCATCCGGTCGCCGGCACGGTTCAGACCATCGGCCTGCCGATCAAGTTCGAGAGCACGCCGGGCAAGGTGGCCACACCGTCACCGCTGTTCGGCCAGCACACCGCCGACGTGCTCGCCGAACTCGGCTACGGTGACGGCGATATCGCGGCGATGGCGGAGAAAGGGGCGGTCCTGCTGGGCGAGATCCCGAGCAAGGAGGCGGCGGAATGAGCGACGTGACGGGAACCGGCGACATGAGCGGCACCGAGGATGTGCTGGTCCATATCGAGGACCGGATCGCGACGGTGACGATCAACCGCGCGGCGAAGCACAACGCCATGAATCTCGAGGTGTTCGGGGCGCTCGGCAGGGTGTTCACCGCGCTCGACGCCGATACGGAGCTACGCTGCGTGGTGATCCGAGGGGCGGGCGGCAAGGCGTTTTCGGCCGGCGCCGACATCTCCGAGTTCGAGAGCGTGCGCAAGGACAAGAAGGCGGCGATCGAGTACGCCAAGACCTCGAATCCCTCGGGCCATGCGGTCGTCACCTGCCGGCACCCGACCATCGCCCTGATCGAGGGGCTGTGCGTCGGCGGCGGCTTCGGCCTCGCCGCCCTGTGCGACCTGCGCATCTGCGGCGAGAGCAGCCGGTTCGGCGTGCCGGTCAAGCGCCTCGGCCTCGTGGAGTCGGCGGAGGAGCTGGAGTTCCAGGTCAAGAAATACGGCGCCACGGCGATGCTGGAGGTGCTGCTGGTGGGCGACCTGCTGAACGCGGAGAAGGCGTACCACTACGGCATCGTCAACAAGGTGGTGCCGGATGGGGAGGTCGAGGCGGCCGCCTACGAATGGGCGCGCAAGATCGCCGAGGGCGCGCCACTGACCGCGCGCTGGCACAAGAAGTTCGTCTACCGCCTTACCGACCCGGCCCCGCTCACCGCCGCCGAGATCGACGAGGGCTACGACGCCTTCGACACCGAGGACTTCCAGCGCGGCTACAAGGCGTTCCTGGCGAAGGAGAAACCGAGCTTCGTCGGCCGGTAGGGCGTAATAGCGCAACCGTCATTGCGGACGCCCCCGGACCGGATCCGGGGGCGGGCCGGGACCGTGCTCCGGTCGCCTGTCCAATCGTCTGTCCCGGGGTCCCGGCCGACCACCGGGCCAAGCCCGGCGCTCACCGGGATGACGGGGGAAATAATGAACGCCGTCATCCTGAACTCGCTTCAGGATCAAGCATCGGTCGGTTGACGCTGTGTCGGCGTCGACAGGGCTGTCGGTGCCGCAGGCGGCTTGATCCTGACGTGCGTCAGGATGACGGCTGGGCGCGTGCCCCTACTCCCCCGCCTCGGCCTTCGGCCGGTGCCAGTCCGGCCACAGCTTCTCGACCACCGGACCGGTGTCCGAGAACGCGTGGCAGGTGTTGAGCAGGCGCGGGGGCCTACCGCCGGTCTCCGGTGGCGGCGGCGCTTCGCCGTTTGCCTCGGCCTCGCGTTTCATGCGGGACTTCTCGCCGAAGATCGTCTGATAGGCCACGGTGGCGAGCGGCCCCAGCAACTCGACCAGATGGGTGCAGCCCTCGACCCCGCCGAGCCGCTCGCGCACCGCCTTGCGCCAGCCGGCGCCGATCGTCAGGCCCTCCAGACGCTTGAAGTTCGGCGTGATCGACGGGCAGACCGGGAACGGACTGGCGTCGGTCGCCGCCTCCGCCCCGTGGACCTTCATGGTCTCGTCGATGGTCAGCCGCAGCCACATATCGTGGATCGGCTGTCCCGCCTCGACGGTGCCCCGGAAGTCGTTCGGGAAGGCGTAGCTCTTGGTGTCTACCAGGTGCCCTTCGATGTCCCACAGCCCGTCGCTGCGCCGCCAGCCCTTGCAGACGATGGTGCGGTCGTGGACGGGTTCGCGCTCTACGGGAGGGCTCAGGGGCATGGGGGTCTCTCGTCGCAGCGGAAGGAAGGAGCGGAGGGGATCGGGGCGGCCCGGTCAGGCCGCGGACTCGTCCGTGATCGGGGTCATGCGCAGCAGGGTCATCTGGTTGCGATGGCGCCGCAGGATCCGGAACCGGAAGCCGTGGAAGGCGAATTCCTGCCCGACCTCGGGAATCTTCCGGGCCTCGTATAGCACGAGCCCGGCGATGGTGGAGGCCTCTTCGTCGGGCAGGTTCCACTCGAATTCCCGGTTCAGGTCGCGGATCGTCACCGATCCCTCGACCACGTAGGAGCCGTCGGGCTGCGGCCGGACGCCGGCGACGGCCACGTCGTGCTCGTCCAGGATATCGCCGACGATCTCCTCGAGGATGTCCTCAAGCGTGACCACGCCCATGAAGCTGCCGTACTCGTCGACCACCACGGCGAAATGCTCGCGCCGCTCCCGGAACGCCTGGAGCTGATCAAGCAGGGTTGTGGTGTCGGGGATGAACCACGGCTCGGAGGCGATCGCCATGACGTCGAAGGACTCCGGCGTCTCGCCCTTGGCCGCGCGGATCGCCCGGAGCAGCGCCTTGACGTGGAGCACGCCGACGATGTTGTCCTGCTCCGCCCGGTAGAGCGGCAAACGGGTGAACGGGCTCTCCAGCACCTGTTCCAGCAGTTCGTCGATCGGTGCCTCGGCATCGATCATCCGCACCGACCCCCGGTGGGTCATGATCTCCTCGACCTCGACATCCGCCAGATCCAGGATGCTCCGGAGCATCGCCCGCTCGTGCTCGTGTTCGACCTCGCGGCCGCCATCGGCGTGCATCTCGATCAGACCGCGCAGTTCCTCCTCGCGCTCGTCATGGCCGAGGCCGGCGGAGACCGAGACGCCGAAGAGCTTCAGGGTGGCGCCGACGATCACCCGGGTCGCCCAGGTGAACGGGGTCAGCACCAGCACGAGGACGCGGACGATGGGGCCGACGACCAGCGCCATCTTGTCGGCGTTGTTGATCGCGTAGGTCTTCGGCAGCACTTCGGCGAAGATGACCACGAGCATGGTCATCGTCACCGTGGCGATGGCGACGCCGTTCTCGCCGACCAGCGCGATCATCGCGCTGGTGGCCAGTGCCGAGGCGAGAATGTTGGCGATGTTGTTGCCGATCAGGATCGCCCCGATCAGGCTGTCGCTCTTGTCCCGCAGGGCGACGACGGTGCCCGCCCGGGTGTTGCCCTTGCGGGCGAGCTGGGTCAGGCGGGCCTTGCTGGCCGCCGTCAGCGCCGTCTCGGATCCCGAGAAGAATCCGGACAGGATGATCAGCAGGAAGATCACGCCGAGCGTGATCGCCGTTCCCGCGTCTATGGTGAAGTCAGAAGGCAGCTCCATGGTCGCGCCTCTCCGGCTCAGGCCGCCCGTGGCCGGGTCAGCAGCGCGCGGGCGAGGGCCGGGTCGACGTCATCGCGCACCCGGGCCGCGCCGAGCGCGTCGAGCAGGACGAAGACGATGCGCCCGTCGCGGGCCTTCTTGTCCTTCGTCATATGCGCCAGCAGTGCGTCGGCCGTCCAGCCGCGTCCGGGATCGACCGCGTCGAGGTCGGTCGCCAGGCCGACGGCGCTCAGGTGGCGGGCCAGCCGGTCGGCGTCCTGGCCGGAGCAGGGGCCGGTCTCGACCGAGAGCCGCGCCGCCAGGACCATGCCGAGGGCGACCGCCTCGCCGTGCAGCAGCGAGCCGTCGTAGCCGGCCATGGCTTCCAGGGCGTGGGCGAAGGTGTGTCCGAAGTTGAGCAGGGCCCGCCTGCCGCCGGCCTGCTCCCGCTCGTCGCCGGCCACCACCTCGGCCTTGGCGCGGCAGGAGGCGACGATCGCCCGGCGCCGGGCGGCGGCATCGCCTTCGATCACTGCCGGGCCGTGCCTTTCCAGCCACTCGAAGAACTCGCGGTCGCCGATGGCGCCGTATTTCGCCACCTCGGCATAACCGGCGAGCAGCTCGCGCCGCGGCAGGCTGTCGAGGACGCCGGTGTCGATCAGCACCCGGCGCGGCTGGTGGAAGGCGCCGACCAGGTTCTTGCCGTAGCGGGTGTTGATCCCGGTCTTGCCGCCGACCGAACTGTCGACCTGGGCGAGCAGGGTCGTCGGGATCTGGACGAAGTCGAGGCCGCGCAGCAGGCTGGCCGCGACGAAGCCCGCGAGATCGCCGACCACGCCGCCGCCGAAGGCGACCAGCAGCGTGCGCCGGTCGATGCCGAGCGCCAGGGCCCGTTCGCACAGGTCCTGATAGCGCTCGAAGGTCTTCCCCGCCTCGCCGGCCGGTGTGGTCAGGATGTCCAGCCGGCGGACGGCGGATTGCCTGAGCGCCCCTTCCAGCGCGCCGAGATGGTGGCCGGCCAACCCTTCGTCGGCGATGACGATCACCTGACGGCCGTCGATCAGGTCCGCGAGTTCCGCGCCGGCGGCGGCGATCAGGCCGGCGCCCACGCGGATCGCGTACCGCCGGTCGGCGAGATCGACCTCGACGGTCTCAATGTCGCTCGATGCGGTGTCGGTCATCGGTGTTCCGTCTTGCAAGGGGCCAACGTGCGGTAGAGCGTCATGGAGAGTGCGTCGCCTCGCGTTCGAGGTGGTCGAGGATCGCGTGATAGACTTTATCGACCGTCTCCTCAATTGGTACCCGTCGGGTTTCCACCACGATGTCGGCCTCGGCGTAGACCGGATAGCGTTTGGCCATCAGGTCCCGCAACGTCGCCTTGGGATCGGCGGTCTTGAGCAACGGCCGGTTGGACCGTTTCGACACCCGCTCGAACAGCGTCTCGAAATCCGCCTTCAGCCAGAGCGAGGTGCCCCTCTCCTTGATCAGCGCGCGGGTGTCGTCGGCCATGAACGCGCCACCGCCTGTCGCCAGGACACGCGGTCCGCCACTCTCGATCAGGCGCCGGATCACACGGCGCTCGCCGTTACGGAACTCCTCCTCGCCGAACGCCTCGAAGATCTCGGGAATGGTTCGGCCGGCGGCCTTCTCGATCTCGCTGTCGGCATCGGCGAAGTCGACACCGAAACGCTGTGCCAGACGGCGGCCGATGCTGCTCTTTCCGGCCCCCATCAGCCCCACCAGCACCAGCGGCCGCTCGAGCAGGGCGTCGACGGCATTCTCCTGCGCCGTTTCAAGGGTCGATTCGGTCGCCGCCGCCGGCGTGGTCGGGCAAGCCGCCATGGTCAATGTCCCGGACATGGCCGGATCCCGTGGGTTCGTTTGCGCGCGCAGTGCGCCACCGGTTAGAGTGCCACCGTCGCGCCTTAGTTAGGACCCTAGCATATGCGTCGCGACGCTCGCCAGCCGACTGACGGCGCCTCTTCGGAGTCGGTCGGCATGGCGGAGTCGACTTGAACCGATTCCGGCGACCGGGCCTTGGCCATGCGTTTTACACTGTTTCTGTTTGTCTTCGTTCTCCTGATCGTCGCCGGTGGCGCTTTGTTCCTGCTTACCTGGGACATCCCGGCACCGACGTCGTCCGTCGAGAAGGTAATTCCCAATGACAGGTTCCCGCGCTAGCCGCCTCCGGTCGCCAGGTAGGCGGTTCGGTGCAGGACTGCTCTTCGGCCTCTGCCTCGTCGGTTCCGGAGAGGCCCCATTCGTGCCGATCCCAGCCGCCGCGCAGATCGGTGCGCCGATCCAGATCGGCCCGCCGCCGACCGACTCCGCGCCGGCACCAGCATCGCCTGCGGCCCCCGGGGCCGGGCAGGGGGCGACGACGGGTGCGTCCCCCGGAGCACCGGTGTTCCAATCGGCCCCGCCGGCGCCGGAGCAGCCGTCGCGCACCACGGTCGACGGCGCCATAACGTTCAATCCTGTGCAGCGACTTACGATCGACGCCACCGGAACCTTGACGCCCGGCGGCGACGGTCTGCCGGCGGATTACTGGACCGGCACTCCGGGCGACATCGCATTGCGGCTGATCTCCCTCATGCCCGCGGCTCCCGACAGCCGGGAACTGCGTGCCTTGGCCCGTCGCATGCTGTTGAGCGCCGGCCCGGCCCCGGCCGATCTGACCGAGGAAGGCGACCTGCTGGCGCGGCGGGCCGAGCAGCTTCTGGCCATGGGGGCGATCGACGATCTCGCCCTGCTCGGCGAGCGGGTGCCGGGCGGGTCCTCGTCTCTTCAGCTCAGCCGGCCGCTGACCGAAGCGGCCTTCGCCCGTGGCGACGACGAGCGCGCCTGCGCGCTCTACGACAGGCTGACCAACGCCTCGACGGACGCCTTCTGGATCAAAGTGGCGCTTGTCTGCGATGCGCGCGCCGGTCTCGATGCCAAGGTCGACTTCGGCGCCCGGCTGCTGGCCGAACTCGGCGAGGACGATCAGCTGATTCTGGCGCTGGCTCAGGCCGCCACGACGGGGCAGGGAGGCGCACAGTTCCGAATGGGGGGCGCCGGTCCTGTCCATCTGGCGCTGGCCCGGGTTTCCGGTCTGAAGGTGGACCCGGACATTTCCGCCATCGCGTCGCTGCCGGTCCTTGTCGGCCTGGCCCGGGGGTCCGCCTCGCCGCCGTTCGCGGCCCGGCTGGAAGCGGCGGAGCGGGCGGAGCGCGCCGGCGCCATCGCTCCGCAGGAGTTGACCGACCTGTACGACGAGGTTTCCGTGTCGACCGGATCGGTCGATGCCGCGCTTGCCGCTGCCGAGGCCGATCCCGGTCCGCTGGGGCGCGCGATCCTGTGGCGCGTGGCGGAAGCGCAGACGGAGCCGGTGGGCCGCGCCCGGGCGATCGCCAAGGCCATGGAACTGGCCGAGGACGATGCCGCCTGGCGTCAGACCGCGCGTCTCTTCGCCCCGTTCCTTGTGGCGCTTGAACCCGGCCCCGACCTTGACGCTTTCGCCGCAAACGCCGTGCGCGGTCTGCTTGCCGCCGGCGACGTGGAAGCGGTCCGGCCCTGGTTGCAGCGCCTGCTGCGGCAGTCCGCCAACGGGTCGGGCGAAGCTACGGATGCGTGGTTGAGCCTCTGGGCGCTCGGGCGGATTGCCGGCGGCGACGGCGTGACGCCGTTCGACCTGCAGGCCGTCGCCCGCTGGTGGCGGCATCTGCGGTCGATCGATCCGGATCAGGCGTCTCTAAGAGGCGCCGCTGCGTTGGCGCTGATGGCAGCCCTGGACGATCCGGTCGGCGACGACGCCTGGCGCGGGTTGGTCGCTGCCCCGTCGGTCGACATTCAGGCCGTACCCGGAGCGGCCTACCCCTATGCCATCCGCGCGGCGGCGCAGAGCCGCCGGCTCGGAGAGACTGTGGCGCTCAGCGTCTCGGCGCCCGGCGAGACGGCTCTCTCGGAAATCGCGGTGCCCGCGTTGGCCGACATCGTCGCCGCCCTGACCGCAGTCGGCCTGGAGGCGGAGGCCCGGCGCTTCGCCACCGAAGTTGCGCTGGCACACGGTCTCTGACATGCCGGACGCCGCCCCGGATCCGGAGAAGGCCGCGGGACCGCCGCGGGATTTCACCGTCGAGGCGTTTCTGGAGATGCTGGTCGCCGAGCGCGGCGTCTCGAAGAACACCCTGGACGCGTATCGCCGCGACCTTGCCGATGCGGGTGGCTGGCTGACCGGCCGCAAACGGGCGCTGGCGACGGCGGACAGCGACGATCTCCGCGGCTACCTGGACTCGATGGAGCGGGCCGGCATGGCGCCCCGGACCGCCGCCCGAAGGCTGTCCGCCCTGCGCCAGTTCTACCGTTTCCTCTATGCCGATGGTCACCGGAGCGACGACCCGACAACGGTCCTCGACGCCCCGCGCCAGGGCCGGCCCCTGCCGAAGATCCTGTCCGAGGCCGAGGTCGACGCGCTGCTGGACACCGCCCGCGACGTCGATGGGCCCGAGGGGCGCCGTCTGGTCTGCCTGCTGGAGATCCTGTACGCCACCGGGCTGCGGGTATCGGAGCTGGTCGGTCTGCCTTTCGCCGCCGTCGCCCGCGATCCGAGGGTGCTGCTGGTTCGGGGCAAGGGCGGCAAGGAGCGGATGGTGCCGCTGACCGACGCCGCCATGGCCGCCATCGCCGACTACAAGGCTGTGCGCGGTGTCTTCATGACCGGAAAGTCCTCGCCGTTTCTCTTCCCGTCGCGTTCCGCCGAGGGCCATCTGACGCGCCGGCGGTTCGGCCAATTGCTGGATGGGGTGGCGGTGGAGGCGGGGATAGAGCGCAAGCGGGTTTCGCCCCACGTGCTTCGCCATGCCTTCGCGACCCATCTGCTGGACCATGGCGCCGACCTGCGCAGCGTTCAGCAGATGCTCGGCCATGCGGATATTTCGACCACGCAGATCTATACCCATGTATTGGCCGAACGGCTCCGCACCCTCGTCGAGAGCCATCACCCGCTGGCCCAACGGTGAGCGGCTCCGGCCGGTCCAACGGCGGGCCGTGCTGTTGCCTTGAGACGGTTCCCCTGCCTCTGTATGGTGCGGCGCCGCAAACGGAGTGACGTTCCCGCATGCATCAGTTCCTCGATTTCGAAAAGCCGATCGCCGATCTGGAAGGCAAGATCGAAGAGCTTCGCCACCTGTCGAGCGACGGCGAAATGAACATCGCCGACGAGGTCGCCAAATTGGAGGCCAAGGTCGAGCGCCAGCTTCGGTCAACCTATCAGAAGCTCTCGCCCTGGCAGAAGGTGCAGGTGGCCCGGCATCCGGAGCGTCCGCACGCCCAGGCGGCGATCGACCATCTGATCGACGAGTACGTGCCGCTGGCCGGCGACCGCTCCTTCGCCGACGACCCCGCCATCGTCGGCGGCGTCGGCCGTTTCAGGGGCCGCTCGGTCGTGGTGATCGGCACCGAGAAGGGCGCGACGACCGAGGAGCGGGTCAAGCGCAATTTCGGCATGGCCCGCCCCGAGGGGTATCGCAAGGCGCGCCGGCTGATGCAGTTCGCCGACCGTTTCAAGATGCCGATCCTGACCTTCGTCGATACGGCCGGCGCCTATCCCGGGGTCGACGCCGAGGCACGCGGGCAGGCCGAGGCAATCGCGCGCGCCATCGAAACCTGCCTGCACGTTCGGGTGCCGCTGATCGCCTCGATCCTGGGCGAGGGCGGGTCCGGCGGTGCCGTGGCGTTGGCCGCGGGCAACCGGGTCCTGATGCTTGAGCACGCGATCTATTCGGTGATCTCGCCCGAGGGCTGCGCCTCGATCCTGTGGCGCTCGGCCGAGCACGCCAAGGACGCGGCCGAGGCGCTGAAGATGACGGCCCAGGACCTGGAAAAGCTCGGCGTGATCGACGGCATCGTCAAGGAACCGCTCGGCGGCGCCCATCGCGAACCAGCCGTGGCGCTGGACGCCCTTGGTGCGGCGATCGACGACGCCCTCGGGGATCTTTTGGGGACGGATGGCGGCCAGCTTCGAGCCGATCGCCGGGACAAGTTCCTGGCCATAGGCGCAGCGGACTAGCCACCGGCCCGGGGGCGCCTCTCCGCATAGGAATGATGGGCTAGACCGCGCCCTGATGCGGCGGGGCCGGTTCGTATTCCATGTTGCGCTGGACCTGACGGGCGAAGGCCGGCTCCCAGATCTCGCCGATCAGCCAGAGCGCCATGTCGATCCCGGCGGAGACGCCGGCCGAGGTCACCACGTTGCCGTCGCGGACGTAGCGGACGTCGTCCAGAACTTCACCGGCCTCGCCGCGGCCGCGCACCAGGTCGACCGCGCGCCAGTGGGTGGTGACCCTTTTGCCCCGTGCAGGGCCGGCGGCCGCGAGCAGCATCGAGCCGGTACAGACCGAAGTGACCCAGGTGCAGGTTTCGGCCGTCTTGGCGATCCAGTCCAGCAGCGCGGGATTGTTCACCTCGCGCCGCGTGCCCTGGCCGCCCGGCACCACCAGCACGTCGAGTGGCGGGCAGGCATCCATCGTATGATCGGGGCAGATCCGCATCCCCTTTGCGCAGCGCACCGGCGCCTCCCCGGGGCCGATGGTCACGCAGGCGATTTCGGGCTTCAGGTGACCGGCCATGGTCCAGACCTCCCAGGGGCCGACCATGTCCAGCTCCTCCAGATCGTCGAACATCAGGAAGCCGACGCGCATCTCTCATTCTCCTCTGTTTCTGCTGTGCAGGTAGATGGATCCTCCGGCGCAGGCGGGGCTCCGAACTGGCACCGGTATTCCGCGGGGGAGACGCCGAAGGCTCGCTGGAAGCTTCGGCGCATCCGCTCGGCGCTCATGAAACCGGCCTCCGCCGCCACTCGGTCAACGGTGGCGCCGGGGTGTTCGAGGCGTCGGCGGGCGGCGTCCAGTCGGGCCCGTTCGACGAAGGCCGCCGGGGTCTCGCCGACGGTCTCGCGGAACCGTCGCGCGAAGGTGCGGGGCGCCATGCCGGCACGGGCCGCGAGGTCCTCGACCGACAGCCGCCTGTGGAGATTCTCGAAGAGCCAGGCCTGCAGCGAGGCCAGCCGGGTATCGGCGGCGGATTGCAGAGCGAGTTCGGCGCTGTACTGGCGCTGGCCGCCGCTGCGCTGCATCGCCATCACCTTGGATCGGGCGATCCTCAACGCCTCGTCCCGGCCGAGGTCGCGGGCGATCATCGCCAGGGTCAGGTCCATGCCCGCCGTCACCCCGGCGGAACTCCAGAACCGTCCGTCCTCGACGTAGATCCGGTCCGGTTCCACGGTGATCCTCGGGTAGCGCGAGGCGAGCGTATCGGCGTGCTGCCAATGTGTGGTCACGGTCCGCCCGTCGAGCAGACCGGTGCGGGCCAGCAGGAACGCGCCCGTACAGACCGTGGCGACGCGGCGGCAAGTTCGGGCGGTGTCGGTCATCCAGTCGCCCAGCGGCCCGGCGAGAGGCGTCTGGCGAGGCCCCGGGCCGCCGGCGACGATCAGCGTGTCGACCGACGACGGCGCCAGGTCGGCGACGGTCGCCTGGGCCTCCAGACGGAGTCCCGCCTCGGTTTCCACATGGCCACCGTTCGGGGTCACCAGCAGCACCCGATACGCCCTGGAGGGCGAGTCGGGAGTTTGGGCGGAGGTGAAAAGTTCATAGGGCCCGGTCACGTCCAGCAACTGGCAGCCGGGTACGGCGAGGATCGCCACGCAGGGCGGAGGGGAGACAGGCGCGGGCGGGTATCGATCGAGCATGACCGAAGCGTGCGCGCCATGCTGTTTGGCCGCAATGTCAAAGACCCCGCGTTTTCCGCCATGCCCTTCCACCCTCGGGAAAATCCGTTCCGTGCCTTCCATAGCCTCCGTAGCGGCGGTCGCCGTCGTGTATCGCGGAACGAGGAGACGGGCATGTTCCTGTGCGAAGACGGGACGGAGGAGGAGCGCTGGGCGCTGTCCGGACCGGAATGGTTCGACGATCTGCGTCGCTATTGGGACGACCAACGGGCCGGGGCCGACCTGCCCGACGCGGACGAACTGTTCCTGGCCGATCTCTGCGAGATCATGCCGAACCTGATGCTCGCCCATTTCGACCCGCTGCACCGGGCATACCGGGTCGAGTTCGCCGGCGCCAACAGCCGCGCCCTGCTGGGAGGCGATCTGATCGGCCAGTATCCGGAGCGGGCGGAGCCCGGGACGCCTCTGTCCTGGATCGGCGCCGGTTACGCCGGCGCGGGGCGACTGGTGCCGGCCGGCATCGTCCAGATCCGCTACCGCGACCTGATGGCGACGCATCTCCCCTATCGCGACGCGCGGGGCGCCGTGTCGCTCATCCTGACCGCGCTGGCGCGACGACCCCCGTCCCCGCTGAACGGAGGCGGGGGGACGGTGCTGCCGTTCCCGAGCCCGGACGGCGGACAGGAGAAGGGATGAGCAACCGCTCGGGCGTCAGACCTTCGTCACCTCGACCCGTGCATCGTTGAAGCACGCGCCTTCGCAGAGATCCGCCTTGTGGGTCGGCAGCAGGGCGTTCACCGTCAGGCCGGTATCGCTCGTCCGGGTCCACGTGCCCTTGGGCGAGAAGACCGTGCCCGGCCGCACCGTATCGGTGAGGGTGGCCTGCAACCGGGTTTCGCCGAGATCGTTGTGCACGCGCACGAGATCGCCCTCCTCGATATCGCGCGCCGCCGCGTCCGCCGGGTTGATCTCCAGCGGCTGCATCCCGTCGCTCGCCGCATGGCCGCCGAAGGTGGCGTTGGTCCGGTGGGCGGAGGACGGGGTGATCAGGGCGAGCGGATAGGCGCTGTCGACCGGACGGTAGGCCGGCACGCGGAATCCGCGCGCCTCCTCCATCCAGTCCGAGGCGAGTTCCGCCTTACCGCTGGCGTTCTTCGGGAACACGGTCGCGAAGGGCACGATCTCCTGCGCGCCGTCCGCCGTCATGTTCAGCGCCCGGTCGAGCGGCAGGGCACTCGGCCTCAGGCCGCCGAGGCGGGGGTCGTCGCCGTCCACGGCCTCGTCCATCAGGTCCGCGTCGCTCGCCTTGAAGCAGGGCTCGTCGTAGCCGAACCGGGCGGCCAGCCGGCGGAAGATCTCGGTGTTCGGCAACGCCTCGCCGACCGGCGCGATCACCGGCTCCGCCCGTTGCAGATAGGTCTGGCCGTAGGCGGGGAACAGGTCCGCATGTTCGAAATGGCTGCAGGCCGGCAGGATGACGTCGACATAGCGCATGCTGTCGGTCATCTGCACGTCGCAGCCGACGACGAAGACATCCTCGCGGCTGAACGCCTTGATGACCTGCGCCTGGTCCGGAAACACGGCGATCGGGTTGTGGTTGTAGACGAAGACCGCCGCCACCTTCGGGTCGAGATCGTCGCGCAGCATGTTGGCCGGCACGTCCATGATGTTCATGCGCCGGGTGCCGTCTGGAATCAGATCGGTCCGCTGCAGCCGGGCCATGGTCTTCGGCACCGCGGCGCCCACCTTGGCGATCAGGCCGCCACCCCGGACGCCCCACTTCCCGCAAAGCACCGGCAGGGCGGCGACGGCCCGCACCGAGTTGCCACCGTTCTGGTTGCGCTCCATTCCGTTGCCCATGCCGATCAGCGCCGGGCTGGCGGCGCCATACCAGGCGGCCAGCGTGCGGATCTGCTCCTCGGGCACACCGCAGACCGCGGCCGCGCGCTCGACGCTCCACTGCCGGGCCGCCGCAATGAACTCGTCGGCGCCGACGGCCCAGCGGTCGATGAAAGCCTGGTCGAAGGCGCCGATCCGCTCCAGTTCGGCGGCGAGCGCGAAGGCCAGCACCACATCGGTGCCGGGCCGGATCGCCACGTGCATGTCCGCCTGCTCGGCGGCCTTGATACGCTTGGGGTCGACGACGACGATTTTCGCGCCCGCGGCCTTGGCCCGGTTGATCGTGCGGATGAAGTGCAGGTTGGAGACGGTGACGTTATTCGACCAGACGACGATCAGCTCCGCGTCGACGCCCTGCTCAGGCGGGGTGCCGGGCATCGCGCCATAGACCGACACGAAGGCCTCCCCCTTGACGCCGCCGCACATCGGGCCGCGGTCGAGCAGGGTGGCGCCCATCCTGTGGAAGAACCGCATGTCCATCGACCCACCGGCGAGCATCCCGTGGGGGCCGGCATAGGCCAGCGGCACCACGGACTGGGGACCATGGGTCTCGATCGCCTCTGACAGCCCTTCATGAACCAGATCCAGCGCCTCGTCCCAGCCGATCCGCTCGAACCGGTCCTCGCCCCGCTTGCCGACCCGCTTCAGCGGGTGGGTCAGGCGCCCCTCGCCATGGACGAAGTGCGGGTAGTACCGCGCGACCTTGTTGCAGACCACGCCTTCGGTGAGCGGATTGGCGGTCGACCCGCGAACGCCGGTAACCCGCCCGCCTTCGACCGTGACGTCGAGGCTGCAGGTGTCGGGGCAGTCGAGCGGGCAGACGCTCGGTTTCGTGATCGACGCTTGGCCGTCGGGCATGGGATGCCTCCATTGTGCTGTTGCGGGCGATCCTGCGCCGTCTTTGGCTCTGTTGGTAGCGCCATTCAACCGGTTCTCATGGCGCCATCGACGCGGTGCTGATACCGCGAACACGAACCGCTCACGCCCTGTTGACTGGCGCCTGCGCGGTCAGCGCGCATCTTGGCCGGACCGGGGCGCCCGTTCATCATGCATGGAGGGCACCCGTTCGACACGGGTGGGAGACTGGACCGGCGGCGCGCAACGGCGGCGACCGGCCGAACGGAGGGATCGTGCGAGACGACGACGGCGACACTCAAACGCTGGATGCCGACCAAAGCCGACGCGGACCGGTCAGGCGACTTCTGCCCCTCGGCGTTCTGCTCTGCGGGTTGGTGGCGTTCTTCGCCTTCGACCTGGACCGCTTCGTGTCATTCCAGTCCCTGTCCGAGAACCGCGACCTGCTTCAGGGCTGGGTGGCGGAGCATCCGGTGGCGACCCGCCTTGCCTATGCTCTGGCCTATGCGGTTTCCATCGCCTTCTCTCTACCGGTCGGTCTGGTGCTGACCGTGACCGGGGGGCTGCTGTTCGGGCTGCTGGAAGGGACGGCGATTACGGTCGTCGCGGCGACGATCGGGGCGCTGGCCGTGTTCCTCGCCGCCCGAACGGCGATCGGCGACAGTCTGCGGGCCAAGGCGGGTCCGTTCGTCGCCCGGCTCGAAGAGGGCTTCCGGGAGAATGCGTTGAGTTATCTGCTCGTGCTGCGCCTGGTGCCGCTTTTTCCGTTCTGGCTGGTCAATATCGTGCCCGCGCTGCTCGGCGTTTCCACCCGGGTCTTCCTGATTGGCACCCTGTTCGGAATCATCCCCGGAACCTTCGTCTTCGTCTCCGTGGGCAACGGGCTCGACACGGTGCTCGCGCGGGGCGAGGTGCCGGGTGTCGGCATCTTCCTGGAGCCGGGGGTGCTGATCCCGATCGCCGGACTGGCGCTGCTGTCGCTGATCCCGGTCATCTATAAGCGGTTCCGTCGCGGCACGCCGTCCTCGGCGTGAAACCCGCCGCGCTTTCGTGCGCATTTCCCAGGCAACCCCAAATCGGCGAGTATCCCGGCATGAGTCAGTTCCCTACTGAGCGAGCAGGACGATGAGCGAGAGCGTGCGGGCGGATATCTGCGTGATCGGCGCCGGGGCCGGGGGGCTGTCCGTCGCCGCCGGCGCGTCGCAGATGGGTGCCAGCGTCGTGCTCTTCGAGAAGGGAGCGATGGGCGGCGACTGTCTGAATGTCGGCTGCGTGCCGTCGAAGGCCATGCTGGCCGCCGGGCATGCCGCCCACGGGGCGTCGCAGGCCGACCGCTATGGTCTCGGCGCCATGGTTCCGGAAGTGGACTGGGCCCGGGTGCGCGCGCATGTCCAGGGGGTGATCGCCGAGATCGCGCCGATGGATTCCGTCGAACGCTACACCGGATTCGGCGTGCGCGTGGTTCAGGCGGAAGCCCGTTTCACCGGCGCCCGCACGGTCGAGGGCGGCGGGGTGACGGTGGAGGCGAAGTACGTCGTCATCGCCACCGGCTCCACCCCGGCCGTGCCGCCGATCCCAGGCCTGGATACCGTGCCCTTCCTGACCAACGAGACCGTTTTCGACCTGGAGGAGCGCCCGCGCCGGCTTCTGGTGCTCGGGGGCGGGCCCATCGGCTGCGAGCTCGCCCAGGCCCATGCCCGGCTCGGCTGCGAGGTGGTCCTGGTCGAGGCGAAAACCTTGCTGGGCAACGAGGATTCCGAAGCCGCCGACGTGGTGCGTCTGGCGTTGCGTCGGGACGGCGTCGACATCCACGAAGGGGCGGCTGCGATCCATGCCGGACCCTCGGCCGAGGGTATCGAACTGACGGTGAGCGGCGATGATGGGGAGACGATCCTCGCCGGCAGCCATCTGCTGGTCGCTGTCGGCCGCCGGGTGGGCTTCGAAGGGCTGGATCTGGGGCGCGCTGGGATCGAGACCGACGGGCGCGGGCGTCTTGTCCTGGACGCCCGGCTGCGGACGACCAACCGGCGGGTCTTCGCCGTCGGCGATGCGGCCGGCGGGGCGCAGTTCACCCATCTGGCGGGATTCCATGCCGGCATCGTTATTCGCAATGCGCTGTTCTGGCTTCCCGCGAAGGCGGGTACGACCCTTCCGCGTGTGACCTATACCGCCCCGGAACTGGCCAGTGTCGGCGAAGACGAGGCGGCGCTGAGGGAGCGGGGCGCGCCGTTCGAGGTGCTGCGTTGGCCGTTCGCGGAGAACGACCGGGCGATCTCCGAGCGCGATGTCAGCGGGTTCGTCAAGCTTTACGTCTCGCCGAAGGGTCGTATCCTGGGGGCGGTCGTGGTCGGCACCGGGGCGGGCGAGATCGTTTCGCTCTGCACCCTGGCGGTTGCGAAGAAGCTCAAGGTCTCGGACCTCGCCGGTCTGGTCGTGCCCTACCCGACCCGCAGCGAGGTGGTGAAGCGGGCCGCTGGGAGTTGGTATGTGCCGAAGCTGTTCTCGTCGCGGACCCGCCGGATCGTGCGCTTCCTGATGCGGTTCTCCTGACCGTCGGGCCGCCGCGTCGATGCGCTCTCTGTCCTTCCGGCTGCTATGCCTGACGATCTTCTTCGTCATGCTGTCCGAAGTCCTGATCTATACCCCGTCGATCGCGCGCTTTCGGCTGACCTATCTGACCGAGAAGCTCGACAAGGCGCATCTGGCGGCTCTGGCCATCGACGGCTCTCCCGACCGGATCATCAGCCAGGCACTGACCTTCGAACTGCTCGACCATGTCGGGGCATATGAAATTATCGTCACCGGGCCGGACGGCGACAGCCGCTCGCTCAGCCGGCCCATGCGCCCGCCCGGGGAAGTCCATGTGTCGCTGTATGCGCCGATGCCGCTCGAACTGGTGTACGACGCCTTCGACGCCCTGTTTCAGACCGGAAATCGTATCCTGCGAGTGACCGGACCGGCGCCGATGGAGCCCACGGCTACCGTGACGGTGACCCTGGACGAGTACCCGCTTCGTGCGGTGATGTACGATTTCTCCTGGCGCATCCTGACCCTGTCGGTGCTGATCTCGGTCTTCACCGCCGCCCTGGTCTTTGTCAGCCTGCGCTGGCTGCTGGTCCGACCGCTTCAACGCATCACCGGCAGTCTGGTCGCCTTCCGCCAACGGCCGGAGGACCGCTCGACCGACCTGGATGACGGCGGAAGACGGGACGAGATCGGCGTGGCCCTGCGGGAACTCGGCCTCATGAAGGAGGAGATGCGTGCGGCCCTGCGCCAGCGGACGCGGCTGGCCGCGCTGGGCACGGCGGTCAGCAAGATCAGTCACGACCTCCGCAACATGCTGGCGACGGCGACCCTGATCTCCGACCGGCTGTCCATGAGCCAGGATCCGGACGTGCAGAAGGTGACGCCGACCCTGGTGAAGGCGATCGATCGGGCGGCGGCCCTGTGCTCGACCACGCTCAACTTCGCAAGGGAAACGCCGCCGCTCCGCCTGGATGCGGTTGGGCTCGCCGACCTGGTGGACGATCTGCGTCAGGAACTGGAAGCGCCCCGGGGCGGGACGGTGCGTGTCCTGCTGGCCGGCGCGGAGGACGTGGAGCTTCAGGCCGACCGGGATCAGATGTATCGGGTCTTCGCCAATATCGCTTCCAACGCGGTCAATGCCGGCGCCGACACCCTGCGCATTGTCGCCCGCGAGGATGGCGGACGGGCGGTGATCGATGTGATCGACAACGGACCCGGCATCCCGGAGGAGGGGCGGGGCCGCCTGTTTCAGCCGTTCCAGTTCTCCAGTCGTCGGGACGGCACAGGGCTCGGGTTGACCATCGCCCGCGATCTGGCGCAGGCCCATGGCGGTACCTTGACCCTGGAGCGGACCGGGTCCGACGGGTCGACGTTCCGGCTCAACTTGCCGCGGTACCCGGACGCCTGATTCGGCGGGCGTGGGTCGGTGCGGGGCGGTGGGCGGTCGCAGATTTTGCTTTGCCGGTCTTCGCATCTGCGGTGTAGCCTTCGGCAGCACCGGTCGGGTGGTTGGGCCCGTGACCGGCAATGGTGGGGCGGGTCCACGCGGCTGCAGGCCGTCGGGGTACGCTGAATATCAACCTCGCGCCGAAGCTGGTTCGCCGGCCCTCGGATGGACCGGCGTGGTTCTCGGCGCCCGGCGATGATCGATCCGCGCGATCGGAACGCCAGGACCATTGGTGAGTGCCTATGTCGAAGACGACGGGAAATTCGGACAACGACCGGGTGGGTCCATACGATCCGGCCCTCTCGTTCAATCTCGACGGCGATGAGGAGGGCGATGTCGAGGTCGTTTCCGACTTGGATGCCCTGGTCGAGTTCCTGGAGGAATGGCGCGAGGACGGATGCTCGATCGGGCTGGTACCGGTTCTGGGAGAGGCCCATGTCGGTCATCTGATGCTCCTCGCCCTTGCGGCACGGGAATGCGACCGGGTGGTGGTGGCGGCCGGCCCGCGAGCCGAGGTTCTGACCGATCCGGTCGGCCGCACGCTGCTGTCCCGGAACGGAGCCGACATTCTCTACGTCGCGCCGAAGGATATCGAGCCGGCTGCGGTCGACAGCCTGCCGGGCTTTGCGGAAAGTATGGAGGGCGAGTTCGGCCGGAATGCCTTGACCGAAGCGGTCGGCCGGATCGAAAGCCTGGTCGATGTGATCGCCCCGAACCGGCTGTACCAGAGTGGCGCCGTGTTTCAGCGCGCCTGCGTCCTGGCCTCCCGTCTGTCGGGGCGGAAGGGTGCGCCGCTTGTCCGCGTGGTGGATGCGGCGCGCGGGCCGGGCGGCATCACGCCGGTGGCCGAGATCGACCGGCTGGATGAGGCCGGGCGTGACCGGGTCGCCAGCCTCAGCCGGATTTTGGGCCGCATGGCGGGCCGCCTCGCCGATGGCGTCAGTACGCCGTCGGGCGAGATCGCCTGGGGCATGGACGCCCTGAAGTCGGCGGCGTTCGACGCGATCGACTATCTGGAGGTGCGCAATCCGCGCACGCTGGCTCCGGTGGACCGGGCCGGCACTCCGGCGCGGGTGTTCGTCGCGGTGAGGATCGGCGATCTCCGCTTCGTCGACAGCGTGCCGGTCAGGTCGCCGGACGCAGACCGATGATCGGATCGACCGGTCGGGGCTCGGTATCCCAGGGGAAATAGATCCAGGTGTCCTGGCTCACCTCGGTGACGAAGGTATCGACCAGGGGGCGCCCGGCCGGCTTGGCGTAGATCGTGGCGAAGTGCGCCTTCGGGAGCATGGCGCGGACCACTTTGGCGGTCTCGCCGGTATCGACGAGATCGTCGACGATCAGCCAACCGTCTCCGTCCTCCGTCAGGGATGGCGGCTTGACGACCTGCAGCTTGCCGCGGGGACCGTCATAGCCGGCGTAGCTGGAAACGCCGATGGTATCGATCAGACGCAGTTCCAATTCGCGGGCGACGATCGCAGCCGGGACCAGACCGCCCCGCGTGATGCCGATGATGCCCTTGAACGGGCCCACATCCAGCAACCGCCAGGCCAGCGCGCGGCCGGTGCGGTGCAGTTCCTCCCAGGAAACCGGAAAGGACCGCCGGGGTCCGTCGTCGGTGCTCGCATCCATGTCCGATCGCCTCCGCGCTATCTGATCGCAGCGGCTATAACGGCCTAGCGCGCCCGTGGCAATCGGTGCAGCGACATGCCTTGTGGCCCGGACAGCTTAGGTGGTTCGGTCGGTCAGGGTTTCCAGGACGACGCCGTCGATCTTCCAGCTCCCGTCCGGCT
The DNA here is from genome assembly GCA_048983575.1 of Thalassobaculum sp. Classification (GTDB taxonomy): domain Bacteria; phylum Pseudomonadota; class Alphaproteobacteria; order Thalassobaculales; family Thalassobaculaceae; genus Thalassobaculum. Next base: position 1,424,449 of record JBLZTD010000001.1, read on the forward strand.
GCTGCTCCATGAAGTACAGCGCGCGCCTGGCAACGCCGTCGGGTCCGATCACGAAGACAGGCTGGGCCGGGCGCCCGTTCACCGTCGTGGCCTCCTCGAACTCGAACACGCGGGGACGGGCGACGACCTCGTAGCCGCCCAACACCATGGAGCGGAACCGCTCGCTGTCGCCGAACATGGTGCGGATTCCGGGGGATGCGTAGGAGAAGGCCCGGTCCCAGGCATCTGCTCGGAAGGCGTCGACCTGGGCCGAGATCACGTCGCGAAACGCGGCGGCCTCTTCCGCCGTCTGCGCAGCGGCGGGCGCCGCCAAGGCGTTGGATAGCAGGCCGACGACCAGGCACAGGGCCATCAAGACGTCCCGGGCCGAAGAGCGCCGGAAAACCCGACGGCACGGCGCAGTGCGGGCTTCGTCGGAACGATAGAGAAAGAAACGGGCCATCGGGTACCTCCGTCGCTGTCTACGACGCAGGAAACCGATCCGGATCACCCGGCACGTGGCGGAGTGCCGCGCGCCGAACCGATGTTAGCGGACGTAGATCCGAACCTCGTTGGACCGGGCATCAGGCGCCGACTGCGCCGAGAGCGCGACGCGGCCGGGCGGTAGACCCAGCTCCTGCAGGCTGCGGAACACGTTCTGGGCATTGCGCTTGGCCTGATTGGCGTCGAGGGCCGCCCGGCCCTGATTGGCCGATTGCGGGCTCACCGCGACCACGTCGAAGATCGCTTCGGGCCGGCGCTCCAGGGCGCGGCGGACGGCGCTGTACAGCGGCTGCTCGTACTCGACGCCAGGGCGGTCGAAGCGGATGACCACCAGCGGCCGCCGGCCGGCGAGACCGGCGCTGGACGGAGCCGGAATGCTGTTGGCGCCGGGCGTTGCGGCCAAGGCGGTGCCGCCGCCGAAGGAGCGGTTCGCCAGGCTGGTGCCGAACAGTTCGCCGTTCTTGATCGCCACGGCCATGGTGTTCAGATCGTTGCGCTCGTTCGCGGCGTATGAACTCTGGCGACGGATGTCGTCGCTCAGCTCCGTGAGCAGGCGGTCGATCAGGACGACGGTCTGGTTGGTCTCGTCTTCCAGGACCGAGAGGTTCTCGTGATCGACCTCGACGGCGCCGGACAGGCCGTAGGTGGCGCGCACGCTCTCGAGAAGATAGGTCGACAGCGCGGCATCGGCCGATACGCGGTTGGCGAGCGCGTTCATGTTCGAGATGTCGGTGTTGACCTGCTCGAGCTGGCGCTGGGCGCTGTTCCACTGATCGACGAGCTGCGGGTTGCCGGGGGTCGTTCCGACCTGCAGCCGCGACTCGATGGAGGCGACGGTCTGGTGATAATTCCGGGCGTTCTGCACCGTCTGCTGGCGCAGCGACTGCAGCGTGCCGTTGTGACCGCGGATGCTGTCCTGCAGGCGGACCAGATCGCCCCGGAGCTGCAGCACCTTTTCGCCGACGAAGGTGCCGGTCGGCTGAGCCGGTGCGGGGGCGTTGATCTCGAAATTGGTGTTGCCGAGCGGCGGCGGCCCACCGATCAGCGGCGAACCGGACAGCTCGCCCGAGGACGGCTGAATGGCGACCGTATCACTTGGCGCCTCGGCGCTTGGCGCCTCTCCGGTGAGAGACGGCCACAGCGAATCGCTGCTGAACGAGCACCCCGCCAGGGCGAGTACGCCGGCACTGACTATGGCCAGGCGGCGCATGGAGTCGAACGATCCGATCACCGCGTCATCCCTTTTTATTCCCAACCCGGACCCCCGAAGGACGCGTGCCGCTTCCCCTCGCGACCGGGCGCGTCCGTGATGCGATGCGCGGTGTCAGCACCCGTGGAATGTCCCCTTCGAGAATTCCCCGGCGATTATCCTTCGACCTCGCTCACAAATCAGTGCTGGGATACTACTTAAACCACGGAATCCGAACAAGTTCTTTTGCCCGAAGGATTTCGGTATCAGCCCTCTTGCCAAGGCGAAGGTGTTTGAGTAGGTTGCGCGGCCTTCGGGGGGCGACCCTCGGCAAGCGCCCGTAGCTCAACTGGATAGAGCACCTGACTACGGATCAGGAGGTTGGGAGTTCGAATCTTCCCGGGCGCGCCAATTCCCTCTGTCGTTTCATCCCTGAATGATTTGCCGACGGCCCTCCCGTATCGGCCAAATCGGCGCCAACGGCCCCGTCCACCGTGCTTGACCCCTATGGGGCCACCCGCCATGCTTTCCTCGACGACGGACCATCGCACCTAAAAAGTGACGGCCGATCGTCCTCAGAGGGAGGATTACATGGCAGTTACCCGTAGGGCGGCTCTTGCCGCCACCGCCGCTTTGGCGCTCGCGTTTTCCGCCAGCGCCGAGGCCGCCGATCCGATCAAGATCGCCTTCATCGACCCACTTTCCGGACCGTTCGCGACCACCGGCGAATCCGGCCTGCGGTCGTTCGAGTTCGCTGCCGAGACCTTGGTCAACGCCGAGGGCGGTGTGCTCGACGGCCGGATGTTCGAGATCGTCCCGCTCGACAACAAGATCAGTCCGAAAGAAAGTCTGATCCAGCTCAAACGGGCGATCAGCGACGGCATCAACTACGTGGTCCAGGGCAACTCGTCCGGCGTCGCCAACGCGCTGACGGATGCGATCGAGAAGCACAACCGGCGCAATCCCGACCAGCGCGTCCTGTTTCTGAACTACTCCGCCGTGGACCCGGCGCTGACCAACGACAAGTGCAATTTTTGGCACTTCCGGTTCGACGCCAATGCCGACATCAAGATGGACGCGCTGACCGACGCGATCGCCGAGAAGGCGGAGATCAAGAAGGTCTACATCATCGGCCAGGACTACAGTTTCGGAAAGGCGGTGGCCGCGGCGGCGGTACAGATGCTCGGCGAGAAGCGGCCCGATATCGAGATCGTCGGCAACGAACTGCACCCGATCGGCAAGGTGAAGGACTTCACGCCCTACGCCACCAAGATCAAGGCGTCCGGCGCCCAGGCGGTGATCACCGGCAACTGGGGGGCCGACATGGTCGGTCTCGGCAAGGCGATCATCGAGGCCGGGGTGAACTCGCCGATCTACACCTACTACGGCGCCCATGACGGCATCACCGCCACCTTCGGCGCCCTCGGCGAAGGCATCATCCGCTCGGTTCGCGAGGGCACGCTCAACCCGCCGTCGCCCGAGTTCAAGGCACTGAACGACGGGTTCAAGGCCAAGTACCCCGACAACGACATAAACCAGCCGCGAATCTTCAACACGGTCGCGATGCTGGCCAAGGCCATCGAGGCGGCGGGCACCACCGACCCGGTGAAGGTGGCCTACGCGCTCGAAGGGATGGAGTACGACACCATCATGGGCGGCAAGGTCTGGATGCGACCCTCGGACCACCAGGCCATCCAGGATGTCCACATCTCGGTGCATACGAACCAGGGCATCGTCATCGACGCCGACAATTCCGGTTACGGCCTCGTGGACGAGAAGACGGTCCCGATGGCGGGCAAGGACAGCCCGACCACCTGCGAAATGGAGCGGCCGGACGCCTGATCCGGACGATCCCGCGCGGCGCCGCACCTTCGTATCCCGGGGGGCGGCGCCGCCGATCGCGCGGCCCTGACGGGATGACCTCATGACCGAACTGGTGATCTTCTCGCTGCTGAACGGCCTGGTCACGGGACTGCTGCTGTTCATGCTGTCGAGCGGCCTCACGCTGATCTTCAGCATGATGGGCGTGCTCAACTTCGCCCATGCCAGCTTCTACATGCTGGGGGCCTATTTCGCCTACACGATCTCGACCTATGTCGGCTTCTGGCCGGGGCTGGTGATCGCCCCGCTGCTGGTCGGCGTGGCCGGTGCGCTGGTCGAGCGCTTCGGCCTGCGCCACGTGCATCGCCACGGCCATGTGGCCGAGCTGATCTTCACCTTCGGGCTCGCCTTCCTGATCGAGGAGATCGTCCAGTTCTTCTGGGGCAAGGCGACCAAGGACTACAGCGCGCCGGACATCCTGCAGTTCCCGCTGTTCACCCTCTACGGGCAGAACTTTCCCGCCTACAAGGCGTTCATGATCCTGATCTCCGTCGGGATCTTCATCGGCCTGTTCACCGTGCTCAGCCGGTCCCGGGTCGGGCTGATCATCCAGGCGGCGATCACCCATCCGCATACCGTATCCAACCTGGGACACAACGTGCCGCTGGTCTTCATGGGGGTCTTCGGCGTCGGCTCGGCGTTGGCGGGCCTCGCCGGCGTGATCGCCGGCCCGGCGCTCGGAACCTTCCCCGGCATGGCGTTCGTGCTCGGGTCCATCGTCTTCGTGGTGATCGTCGTCGGCGGCCTCGGCTCGCTGGCGGGCGCGTTCGTCGCCTCGCTGCTGATCGGTTGGCTGCAGACTTTCGCCATCGCGCTCGACTGGTCGGTCAACGACCTGCTCGACCTGTTCGGGGTCAGCTTCGACGCGGATCACGCCCTGCGCGATCTCTGGAGCCTGTCGCTGCCACAGGTGGCGCCGATCCTCCCGTATATCCTGCTGATCCTGATCCTGATCTTCCGCCCGACCGGCCTCATGGGGAAACGAGAGACATGAGCGTGAACGAGAGCGCGGCCGAACCCGCCTGGAAGCGGGTTGCGGACGCGCAGATGCGGCGCGGCGCCTTTTCGCGGACGCTGCCCGTCTGGGGGGCGGCCTTCGTCCTGCTCATGGTGATGCCGCTGGTGTTCCCGTCGGCGGTCGGCGTGACGATCATGAACCAGATGGGCATCTCCATCGTCTTCGCGCTCAGCTACAACATGCTGCTGGGCCAGGGCGGGATGCTGTCCTTCGGCCATGCGGTCTATTTCGGCCTCGGCGGGTTCCTGTCGGTCCATGTCATGAACTACGTGGAGTACGACGGCTGGTGGCTGCCGTTGCCGCTGCTGCCCCTCGTCGGCGGTCTGTTCGGCCTCGCCTTCGCCATCCCGATCGGCGGTTTCTCGACCCGGCGCGCCGGCACGGTCTTCGCCATGATCTCGCTCGGGGTCGGCGAGCTGGTGGCCGCCTGCTCGATCATCTTCGTCGCCTTCTTCGGCGGCGAGGAGGGGGTGAGCGGCGATCGCACCATGGGTCCGCCGGTCTTCGGCTACGAATTCCTGAGCGAGGTCGAGGTCTACTACCTGACCGCCGGTGTTGTCCTGGTCGCCGCCCTGTTCATGTACCTGTTCTCGCGCACGCCCGCCGGCCGCATGGCCAATGCCGTGCGCGACAACGAGGAGCGGGCCGAGTTCGTCGGCTACAGCCAGCGCTACGTCCGCTTCGTCTCGTTCTGCGCGTCCGGGTTCTTCGCCGGCATGGCGGGCGGGCTGTTCGCCATCAACTATGAGATCCTGACCGAGGAGAACCTGAACCTGGTCACCTCCGGCTGGGTGCTGCTCATGGCCTTCATCGGCGGTGTCGGGTTCTTCGTCGGGCCGATCGTCGGGGCGATCGTGCTGACGTTGCTGCAGACCGTGCTCTCCAATCACACCGAGCTCTGGCAGCTTTATGTCGGCATTCTGTTCGTGCTGACCGTGATGTACGCGCCGCGCGGGCTGACCGGGCTCGTTGCGATGCACGGTCCGGCATTCCGATCGGGAAGACTGGGTCCGCTGGCCGTCTCCTATGCCGTGGCCGCGGTGCCGCTGGTCGCTTTCCTGGCCGGGACGATCCTCCTGTTCGAGATGGGGAACGTCGCCAACCAGAGCGTCGTCGGAGAAAGCGAGGCCCATGTCTTCGGCCTGACCCTGGACGTCTCTACGGCCCTCCCCTGGCTGGTCGCCGCCGTTCTGGCCGTCGGCGGCGCCTACGGTCTCTCCCGTCTCGCCCCGGGGCTGCGGAACGCCTTCGCGAAGGCCACGGGTGCGGTGGGAGGCGCGCCATGAGCGCGGCGCTGCAGATGCAGGGCGTGCGGAAGAGCTTCGGGCCGACGGAGATCATCCGCGGCATCGACCTGGAGATCCGCTCCGGCGAGCGCCACGCCATCATCGGCCCCAACGGCGCCGGAAAATCGACCCTGTTCCACCTGATCAGCGGCAAGTACTCGAAGACTGCCGGCCGCATCCTGCTGAACGGCGAGGACGTGACCGAGCTTCAGCCCTACCAGATCAATCGGAAGGGGCTCAGCCGCTCGTTCCAGATCACCAATATCTTTCCCCGGCTCAGCGTGTTCGAGAACGTCCGCTGCGGCCTGCTCTGGGCGATGGGGTATCGCAACAGCTTCTGGCAACTCGTCGACACCGAGCGCGCCCTGAACGAACGCGCGGCCCGGATCCTGGACGAGATCGGCCTCCTCGACCGGTGCGACCTGCCGGCCGAAGTCCTGGCCTATGCCGAGCAGCGGGCGTTGGAGATCGGCATCACCATCGCCGGGGGCGCGGAGGTGATCATGCTGGACGAACCGACCGCGGGCATGAGCCATAGCGAGACGGAGGGCGTGGTCGCTCTGATCCGCCGGGTCACGGAGGGTCGGACGTTGGTCATGGTCGAGCACGACATGGGCGTTGTGTTCGATCTGGCCGACCGGATTTCGGTCCTGGTCTACGGCGAGATCATCGCCACCGGCACGCCCGAGGAGGTCCGGGCGAACCGGGCGGTGCAGGAGGCGTATCTCGGCGCCGTGGACGCCGCGGGCGAGGAGGTCGGTTGATGCTTCAGGTCACGGACCTTCACGCCTATTACGGCAAGAGTCATATCCTGCAGGGCGTGAGCTTTCAGGTCGGCGAAGGCGAGATCGTCAGTCTGCTCGGCCGCAACGGGGTCGGGCGCAGCACCACCTGCAAGGCGATCATGGGCGAGGTGCCGCCGGTCGGATCCATCCGCCTGCGCGGCGAGGAGATCGCCGGGCGAAAACCGCACGAGGTCGCCCATCTTGGCATCGGCTACGTGCCGGAGAATCGGGACATCTTTCCGACCCTGACCGTCCGCCAGAACCTGGTCCTCGGCATGAAGTCCAGCCGCCCGCGACCGGACGACCGATGGTCCATGGAGGACATGTTCGAGCTGTTCTCGAATCTGCCGCGAGAGGGCCGATGTTGTGGCCGGGGCGCTGTCCGGCGGCGAGCAGCAGATGCTGACCATGTGCCGGACCCTGATGGGCGATCCCGATCTGGTGATGGTCGACGAACCGACCGAAGGGCTCAGCCCGCAGATGGTCGAACGGGTCGCCGGTCTGCTCGAGGAAATCGCCCGGCGCGGCGTCTCGATCCTGCTGGTCGAGCAGAAGCTCACGATCGCCCTGCGGATCTCTCACCGTCTTCTGGTGATGGGGCACGGTCGGCTGGTCTTCGACGGGACTCCCGCCGAGTTCGCTGCCGACGATCAGGTCCGCCGGGAATGGCTGGAAGTTTAGAGCGTGTGGTCGCGACCGAATGGGTCGGAATGCCCGGTACCGAAGCCGATCAGTCGCTCTTCGTTTCGCGGATGACGGTCACGTACCCGGCCTGGATCGCACGGTAGTAGCCGGTGGCGCAAAGTGCGGTCACCGCCGCGTCACCCCGTCCCAGGGCCCCGCGCAGATCCTTGAGGGCGGCCCGCTTGCTGGCGACGCCGGTCCGGGACAGCATGTCCGGATCGCGGCCGATCCGATCGGCGAGGCCGCCTTTATAGCAGTAGTGCATGAGTGCCTCGTAGTACCCCGGTCCTTTGCCGGAAGCGGCCGCGACGGGGCCGGTAGCGAGCGTGCAGAACAACGCGAAGATGACGGCTGAACAGGCGGCAAGCGCGGTAAGGCGCATGGTCATGGACACACGATCTGGTGGCTAGTTTCGAACTCGGAGACACCACTATTGCCATTGTTTGCCTATTTTTGAATAAAATTTTTCGCAGCTTTGAGGCTATTTGAATAAGTCGGACTCAGGCAAACGCCTTTCCGTTACACAGGCGGGTTGCTCCGACCGTAGACGTCGTCCAGCCGTTCGATATCGTCCTCCGACAGGACCGCGCCGGACTGCACCTCGATGATCGCCGCCGGCGCGTCGGTGGTGTTCTCCAGCCGGTGCACCCAGCCTCTCGGGATATCGATCGACTGGTGTACGGACAGGTCGACGACCTCCAATCTCGTGGCGTCCGGACCGAGGGTGACCCGGGCCCGGCCCTCGATGACGACCCAATGCTCGGCTCGGTGCGCGTGGGTCTGGAGGGACAGGCGTCCGCCCGGCTTGATCCGGATCTGCTTCACCAGGAAGCCGTCGCCGACATCAAGGTTGCGATAGGACCCCCAGGGACGGTGGACGTCGGCGTGTCCGGCGACCTGGTCAAATCCGTCTTCTCTCAGCCGGTCCACGACAGCGCGGACGTCCTGGGCCCGGTCGGCGGCGGCGACCAGCACCGCGTCCGACGTGGCGACCACGACCGTGTTCTCCAGGCCGAGCGTGGCGATCAGCGGACCGGTGGAGAGCGCCGTCGTGCCGGTGCTGCCGATATGGACGCCCGGCCCGGAGGTCGCGTTGCCGTCGCCGTCGCGGCCCAGCGCCTCGGCCAGGGCGTCGAACGAGCCAATATCGCTCCAGCCCGGATCGCAGGCGATGACGGCGGCGGACGCGGTCCGCTCCATGATCGCGTGGTCGAAGGAGACCGACGGCGCGCGGGCGAACGCCGTCGGGTCCAGGCGCAGGAAATCGAGATCGTCGCGCGCCTTGGCAAGCGCCTCTCGGCAGACGGAGAGCAGGTCGGGCGCGAACCGTCCCGCTTCCCGCTCCAGGACCGCGGCGGCGGCAAGGAAGTTCCCGGAGTTCCAAAGATAGCGTCCGTCGGCGAGATATCCCCGGGCGGTTTCGGCGTCCGGTTTCTCGACGAACCGCTCCACCGGCGCCACCCCGACGGCGTCCGGCGCGCCCGCCAGGATATAGCCGTAGGAGGTCTCCGGGCGGTCCGGTGCGATCCCGAAGGTCACGATGCGGCCATCCCGGGCGGCCGGCGTCGCGGCGTGGACGGCCTCCAGAAACGCGGCTGGGCGGGTCATGACATGGTCCGCCGCCAGCAGAAGAAGAACCGCGTCCGGATCGGTTGCCATTACCCGCAGCGCCGCGACCAATGCGGCGGGCGCGGAATTGCGTCCCTCCGGCTCCAGCAGAATGCCGGCGGGCGCGATCCCGGCTGTGCGGAGCTGCTCGGCGACGATGAAACGGTGGTCGGCGTTGGTCACCACCACCGGTGGGGAGAAGACCGCCGGGTCGGAGACGCGCAGCGCCGTCGTCTGCAACAGTGAGTGCTCGTCGAGCAGGGTGAGGAACTGCTTGGGATAGGCCGAACGCGAGAGCGGCCAGAGCCGCGTGCCGGCGCCGCCCGACAGCAGCACGGGGTGAATCTTGGTCACGGCGTCACTCCGGCTCCCGGTTTCTCAGCAGGGCGGCGACGAAGGCATCCAGATTGCCGCCGGCGAACAGGTGGCCCGCGATCCCCGCGGCGCGCGCCGCCTCGATATCCGATTCCCGGTCGCCGATCAGGAACGAACGGTCGCGCTCGACGGGCCAGTGCCGCATCAGATCGAGCAGCATTCCCGGGGCCGGCTTGCGCCATGACGCCTTGTCGGCGAACCGCTCGGCCTGATGGTCGGGATGGTAGGGGCTGTATCGCCAGTCGTCGATCCGGGCGCCCAGCCGCCGTAATTCTCCATCCATCCAACGGTGCAGGGTCTCGACCGCGTCGGCGCCGTAAAGACCGCGGGCGATTCCGGACTGGTTGGTGACGACGAAGACCCGGAACCCTGCCGCGTTGAGCCGTCGGACCGCGTCGACGGACCCCTCGACCCAGTCGATCTGATCCGCGCGGTGGGCGTAGCCGACATCGACGTTCAGCACGCCGTCGCGGTCGAGGAAGGCGGCCGGCATCTGTGTTTTTCCTGCCGCTGGAGGGGAAGCGGAGAGGGGCTGGCCCGGCATCGATGAAATCCGAAACGTTGTGGCGCTGCCTCTATAGGCCGTCGGCCGGGCCGGCGCGACCGGTGATCGCCTTGGATCATCACCGAGCCGGTCCCCAAACGGCTCAGATCAGCGCGACCAGCTCTACGTCGCAGGTCGACAGCAGGGCGCTGATCCGTCCGCCGCCCCCCGTCGAAGCGAAGATCGGGACCGTCAGCCGCGACCATTGCGCCATTCGCGGACCTGCGCTGGCGAAAACCACACCGGTACAGCGGTGCACCACCGGTTCTCCGCGCCGCTGAACCGCCTGCAGATCGCGCTGGACGCGCTGGCCAAGACCGCGATCCGGGACGTCGAGCAGCCGCGATCCGTGCATCGCCTGCTCCTCCCACTCGTCCCATACCCGGACCCGGCCGGAGGCATAGCGGGCGATCCGGATCTCGTCATTGTCGTCGACGATCAGCAGTTTGGTGCGCCGCTGGAACAGACCCAGCCGCTCCAGGTCCCGCAGGATTCCGTCGTCCCTTCCGGCATTGGCGCGTTCGTCCTGCCAGCGTTTCAGGGTGACGGCGAACGGGTGGTCGGCATTCCACCTGGTGCCGGAGGCGAGGAGCGAGTGGATCGGCACTTCGACGCTGTCCACCAGCGACATCGGTTCGTCATTCGCGGCAATCCGACAAAGGGCGCGCAGGCGGTCGGCCAGATCCCCGGGCAGGCCCTTCTCGCGCACCCAGGCGACTCCATCCCACCACGCGAAGGTCACCTCGCCCGGAAGCCGCGACCATTCGGTGCAGAGCGCGATCAGTTGGGTGAGCGATTCTTGACGGACGGCGGCGGGGTCGAGAGCGACCACCTCCGGCACCGTCTGCCGGAGCGATCTACCGTGCAGTTTCCAGCTTCGCTTAACGGCGATCCAGCCGAGGGAACGCAGGGCGAAGCTGACCATCTCCGGGGTGGATTCGACAAGGCGGCGGTCGCGTAGGGAATCCGCGGTGTTCAGCGGCGCGAGCCATTCGGCCATTGTAAGGCTGCGCGCGAAGCGTTCCTCATCCACATGGTTGCCGTTCTCCCCGTCGCGGCGGAGCGGTGATGCGATCGGGTAGCGCAGACTGTCGGACAGATCGAAGGGAAGCGGGATCGGGAAGGCCTCCGGTCCCCAGATCGAGGCGGTCTCACCACGGTCCGGGCCATCCTCTGCGATGGTTCCGGTCTGGCCGCGCCGACGCAGCACCGTATCCAGATGGGCGCAGGCGCTGGCCGCGTCGGGAAAGGCGATGGTGACCGGATTGGCGTCCTGGTCGCACAGGACAAGCTCGACGCGACGGCCGGCTGCGCTTTCCTCAAGTTCGCGGGGAAGAGCTCTCGCGATCTCCGCCCCAACCGCGCCCGGGTTGAGACGGACGACGGCGGTGGACTCCGAAATCCCGACATCGATCCACCCGAGATCGTGCAGCATGACGGCAAGCATCGGGGCCTCGCCGCCCGCGCCATCGGAATGGCGCTTCTGCCGGCCGGCCTGACTCAGCCAGAACCCTTCCTGCACGACGGACTCGTCGTCATCCCCCATGTCCACTCGCCCCTGGACAGCTTTCATAGTGAAACTGTCGCATGGTGGCGCAAACGCTCACAAGGCCGATTCGCGTGAGAATCCGCACACTCGTCAATGGTTGAATAGTAGCGATGCATACTAGTCGCAATGTTGTGCTGAGCTCTTATGATTCACTTCATAAAATCAGAAGCGGCGCCGCAAGAAGACTTGCGGCGCCGATCTCGGTGTCAAATGGCATTCAAATGTAGTCGGCAAACCTCTTTAGACCGATTGAAGTCTTCGAGGCGACGTTGGGTTGAACCGTCAGGACGCTTCGCCGAAGATTTCCGCGACGCGCTCCCAGTTCACTAGGTCGTTGACGAACGCCTTGACGTAGTCGGGGCGGGCGTTGCGGTAGTCGATGTAGTAGGAGTGCTCCCACACATCGCAGCCGAGCAGGGCGGTGCCCTCGCCGGTGGCGAGCGGGTTCACGCCGTTTGGGGTCTTGGTGATCGCGAGCTTGCCGTCATTGCCCAGGATCAGCCAGCACCAACCGGAGCCGAACTGACCGACGCCGGCCTGGACGAACTCTTCCTTCATCGCGTCGACGCTACCGAAGTCGGAGACGATCTTCTTCTCCAGCTCGCCCGGAATGGCGCCGCCGCCGTTCGGCTTCATCCACTTCCAGAACTCAACGTGGTTCCAGTGCTGGGAGGCGTTGTTGAACAGGCCGCCGCCTTGGCCGCCGTTGTAGGAGGCCTTGACGATCTCCTCCAGCGACTTGCCTTCCAGGCCGCTGCCCTCGAGCAGCTTGTTGCCGTTCACGACATAGGCGTTGTGGTGCTTGTCGTGGTGATACTCCAGGGTCTCCTTGGACATCACCGGCGCCAGGGCGTCATGGGCGTATGGAAGATCGGGAAGTTCAAAGGCCATTGCGGCTCTCCTCTCGTGAAATTCGTCGCCGTGGAGGGGTCTCCACGGGGGCCGGTGCGCGGTATGTCGGTACGCCAAGTGCGGAGCGTGCGATCCGCGTCGTTCCCGGCCGCACGCCACCATGTAATAGCAAGAGAATTCTTGTCTAGTGGGAAGCGGGCTTTCCGCTCTTCTCGGCAACCGCCTCCAGGTACTCCTCCAGCGTCTCCGGACCGCCGCCGATGAAGCGCTCGCGCAGGCCGAGATCGGCGACCCACATCTGTCGGTCGCGGGTGCCGAGCGCGGTGGACGGCTCCAGGCCGAGATCGCGCAGGGTGTCGGCGACGCTGTCCATCTCGATCGCCCGGCGCTTCCCGTGCACCGCCATGCGGCCCATGTGGTAGGTGGCCAGCGCCCGCCAGTCGGTATCGGGGAACGTCGCCTGGATCGACGCCAGCACCCGGTCGGCCACCCCGGCCCGATCGGCGGCGACCAGGCTCTCGCACAGGATCGCCTCGATCCCCTTCATGAACACCGAGCGGGCCATCTTGATGGTGGAGGCCTGGCCGATGGTGCCGCCAACCACCTCCACATTCATGCCGAAGCCGCGCAGGATCTCCGCCGCGTCCTCGGCGGCCGTCCCGGCGAGCAGCATCGGCACCGTGTGGCCGCGCCCCGGCACCGTGTCCATCACCGCCACGTCCACGTAGCGCACGGTCCCCCGGTCCTCCACCGCCTCGGCCGCCTTCACCTTCTTGCCGGGCGAGCAGGAGTTGAGGTCGAGATAGAGCTGGCCCTGGCGCAGATGCGGGGCCGCACTTTCCGCCGCCTCCAGCGCGCGCTCGGAGGTTACGGTGGAGAGGATCAGGTCGGCCTCGGCCACGGCGTCGGCCGGGGTCGTGCAGGCCTTGGCGCCGACGCTTTCTGCCTTGGCGACCCAGGCGTCGCGGGTGGCGGGATCGGCGGCCAGGATGTCGTAGGCGGTGACGGACCGGGCGCCGGCGCCGAGCATGCCCTGGGCGATCTGCGGGCCGGCCTCACCGAAGCCGATAAAGGCAAGCTTCATACTCATCCGACCGCTCCCGTCTTGCGCAAGGCGGCGATCCGATCTCCGTCGTAGCCGAGTTCGGCCAGCAGCGCGTCGGTGTCGCCGCCGAGTTCCGGGCCGGGCCGTTTCGGCGGGGCGGATCCCGAATTGCGGATCGGATGGGCGACCATGCGGAAGGCCTCCTCAAGCCCGAGCGCCGGGCCGTTCGGCGGTGGCGGAAAACGGTGGATGCTGTCGCGCTCGGCGACGAAGGGATTGTCCATGGCGTCGGCGATATCGAGGATCGGCGAGGCGGGCACGGACCCGCCGAACTCGGCCATCCATTCCGCCGTGGTCTTGGCGCTCAGCGCATCGTCCAGGATCTCCTGGATCGCCGGGCGTTCGGCCAGCCGGTCCCTGAAGGTGGCGAAGCGCGGATCCGATCCGAGCTCAGGGCGACCGATCTTCTGGCAGAGCGCCGGCCAGAACTTCTCCTTGTTGCACATCAGATAGATCCAGCCGTCCTTGGTCCTGTAGGTCTGGCAGGGGGTGAGGGACGGGTGGGCCGAGCGCGGCAGCCGGTCCTGAACGTGGCCGGCGTTCAGATACCAGGTCGAGAGATAGGTCACCGTGTGCAGCGCCAGATCGAACAGGCTGACATCGACGTCGCGGCCTTCGCCGGTGGCCCGCGCCTGAAGGATCGCCGACGTGACGCCGAAGGCCATGGTCACGCCGGTCATCAGGTCGACCACGGACAGTCCGAAGCGGCTCGGCGGGGAGCCTGGCTCGCCGGTGACGGAAAACCATCCGGCCTCCGCCTGCATCAGGTAGTCGTAGCCGGGCCAGGTCTTGCGCGAGCCGTCGCGCCCGTAGGCGGAGAGGTGGGCGCAGACGATGCCGGGGTTCACGTCCTTCAGGCTGGCATAGTCGATACCGAGCTTTTCCGGCACGTCGCCGCGCAGATTGTTGGTGACGGCGTCGGCGGTGGCGGCGAGTTCCCGGAAGATCCGCCGCCCGTCGGCGTTGCGCAGATCGAGGGCGACGCTGCGCTTGTTCAGGTTGAACGAGTGGAAAAACTGACTCTGCTTGCCATCGTCATCGAAGAAATACGGGCCGACGGCGCGCGCCATGTCGCCACCGTCGGCCGGGTTCTCGATCTTGATGACCTCGGCCCCCTGGTTCGCCAGGTACATGGTGCCGAACGGGCCGGCGCCGTACTGCTCGACCGCGAGTATGCGGAACTCCCTCCAGCGGCTGGCCCGCCATGGTCTTCTCCTCCTCGCTGCGTCCTGCACCGGGCCGCCTTCTTGTCGGGCGGCGCCGTTCCTGGATCCGGGCTCCAGGTTTGCGGGCTTCAGGCTTTTGGGCCCTACGCTTTCGGGCCCTACGCTTTCGGGCCCTTGAGCCTGGTCGCGTTCATCTTCTCCAGATACTCGATGGTCGCCTCGTGGTTGGCCTCGGGCATGACCTCGTTGTACTTGGTCCAGATCTCGTTGAGCTCGTGCAGCAGCGGCGCGAACATGTCCTGGTCGCCGGCGAGACCGGCCGCGATGCCCACGTCCTTGGCCATCAACGCGGTGGCGAAGCCAGAGTTGTAGGTCCGCGGCAGCACCGACTGGTGGTACTTGCGCTCGGTTGACGAGTTACGTCCTGTCGAGACGTTCAGGATGTCGACCATGGTCGCGGGATCGAGACCGAACTTCTGACCGATCAGCAGCGCCTCGTTCGTGGCGGTGAGGCCGACGGCGGAGAGGTAGTTGTTCAGACACTTCATTGCGTGGCCGGCGCCGAGCGGACCGCAGCGGAAGATGTTCTTTCCCGTCGCCTCGAAGGTCGGCATGACCTTGGCCAGCGCCGCCTCATCGGAGCAGCCGACCATGATCGACAGGGTCGCCTTATCGGCCCCGACCACGCCGCCGGAGACCGGGGCGTCGATCAGTGTGACGCCCTTGGCATGCAGCTCGTCGCCGAGCGCCCGGGTCCCCATGGGGGCCGACGAGCTCATGTCCACCAGGATCTTGCCCGCGGCGAAGCCGGCGGCAAGGTTGTCGCCGTCGCCGAAGCAGATCTTGCGGACGACCTTGCCGTCCGGAACGATCGTGACGATCACGTCCGACATCTCTGACAGGGCTGCGAGGCTGGGGGCCCGCTTGGCGTCGAATTCGTCGGCGAAGCGGCCGAGCTTGTCCTGGTCCAGGTCGAACACGGCGATATCGACGCCGGCCTGCTTGGCGTTGCGGGCCATCGGCCAACCCATGTTGCCGATGCCGATCCACCCGACGGTGATGTCGGACATATGTCTCTCCGTGGTGTTTATGTGTTCCGGATGCGGGCGGGGGCGGTGGAGATCAGTCGATCCCCATCTCCTTGAATACCTCGCGGGCGTTGCGGAAGGCGTCGATCGCCGCCGGGACGCCGCAGTAGATGGCGGTCTGCAGGAAGACCTCCTTGATGTCGTCCTTGGTCAGGCCGTTGTTGATGGCGCCGCGGATGTGCAGGCGCAGCTCGTGGCTGCGGCCGAGCGCGACCAGCATGCCCAGATTCAGCATGGACCGCTGCTGACGGGTCAGGCCCGGACGGCCCCAGACCTCGCCCCAGCAGTATTCCGTGACCAGTTCCTGCATCGGCATGTTGAAGTCGTCGGCGGACGCGATCGACTTGTCCACATACTCGGCACCCAGCACCTCGCGGCGGTTCTTCAGGCCGGCCTCGAACATAGCCTTGTCGCTCATGGAATTTCCTCCGGTTTGTATACAAGTTTGGGGCAGACCCTAGCCCTGACGGGGCGCCGCGCCAAGATAGGAAGGTGGCGGGACGGGTTTCGCCCTTTCGATGGCGGGTTTGGGACGACAAAGCCCCGTTCCTGCGTCTAGGGTGCGCAGCGCTCGACGACACGCAACCCCGATTTCGCGGGGGGCGACAACTGGCTGAGATGGGACCATGGCGCCCGAGGGACCGATGACCTTCACGATCGACGAACCGCGCGCGGCGGACACTCAAGAGGTGGTGGACGCCCTGTACACGGTGCGGATCAACAGCCTCGTGGTGGATTTCCAGATCGGTATCCATGCCCATGAGCAGGGCGTTCGTCAGCGGGTGCGGGTCGACATCGCGGTCGACGTGGTGCGCCCGGATGGCGGGTTCCGCGAGGATTACGCGCGGGTCTATTGCTACGAGCGCATCGTCAAGGCGGTCCGCGCGCTGGCCGGTGGCGGCCATGTGAAGCTGGTCGAGACGCTGGCGGATCGGGTGGCCGAGATCTGTCTCGCCGACGAACGGGCGACGCGGGCCGAGGTCACCATCTCCAAGCTCGACGTGTTCCACGACGCCGAGAGCGTCGGGGTCACGGTGGTGCGACGCCGGGTGGGGTAGGGGCGTCTCCCCCGCCGCCACAACTTCGTGTATCCTGTCCCCGAATTTTGGGGAGCCGCCATGAGCACGCTGCAGGAACTCGATCCCGACTGCTACAGCGCCGAGAAACCGGACGCGGTCGAACTGACCGTCGTTCCGCGGGCCCGTGACATCGGCGGTTTCGAGGTGCGGCGCGCGCTGCCCTCCGCCAAGCGGCAGATGATCGGCCCGTTCATTTTCTGGGACCAGATGGGCCCGGCGGCCTTTCCGGTCGGCGAGGGGATCAACGTCCGCCCGCATCCGCATATCGGCCTGGCCACCCTGACCTATCTGTTCGACGGCGAGATGTATCACCGCGACAGCCTCGGCTCCACCCAGCCGATCCGGCCCGGCGAGGTAAACCTGATGACCGCCGGCAAGGGCATCGTCCATTCCGAGCGCATGGACGACGCGGTCAAGGCGATGGGACCGCACCTGTTCGGCATCCAGTCTTGGATCGCCCTGCCGAAGGCGAGCGAGGAGATCGCCCCGGCCTTCGAGCACCGGACCCAGGAGGCGTTGCCGACCCTGGAGGCGGAAGGCAAGGCGGTCCGGGTCATCGCCGGGTCCATGTGGGGCGCAACGTCTCCGGTCACGACCTTCTCGGAGATGATCTACGCGGACGTGGCGCTGGAGACCGGCGCCCGGCTGCCGATCCCGGCCGAGCACGAGGAGCGGGCGATCTACGTCTCCGAAGGCACCATCATCGTCGCCGGCGACCGCTTCGAGTGCGGCCGGCTTCTGGTCCTGCATCCGGGCGACCCGGTGACCGTCGAGGCGGCCAGCCGGGCACGCATCCAGGTGCTCGGCGGCGAGCCGATGGACGGCCCCCGCTACATCTGGTGGAACTTCGTCCACTCCTCCAAGGACCGGATCGAGGCGGCCAAGGCCGACTGGAAGGCCGGCAAGTTCGACGTCGTCCCCGGCGATTCCGAAGAGTTCATTCCGCTGCCGGACAAGTGACGCTCAACCGATCCGCTGCATGGCCCCGTCGACCGGGATCGCCGCCCCGTTGATGTAGCGGGCGAGCGGCGAGGCCAGGAAGACCATGAGGATCGCCAGGTCCTCCGGCTCGCCGAAATAGCCTGCCGGAATGTACCGGTCGATGAAGGCCTGCCGGCTTTCCTCGGTCGGATGCAGGCGGGTGTCGATCTGGTCTGAGTGGATGCGGCCGGGCGCGATCGTGTTCACCGTGATGCCGAACCGCGCGAGTTCCAGCGACAGGGTGCGGGACCAGGACTGAAGGGCCGCCTTGGCTGGCATGGCCGCGTTCATCGACGGCCCGACCATGGCGCCGGTCACGTTGATGATGCGGCCCCAGCCGCGCTCCTTCATGCCGGGGACGATGGCCGCCGACAGCCGTCGCGCCGCCTCGAAGTTCAGCTTGAACGACGCCTCCCAGAAAGCCTCGTCCCAGTGATCCTCCATCGGGCGCGATCCGCCGGCGTTGTTGATCAGGATGTCGATCGTACCGCCCGATGCCGCGAGCGCCCGGTCGGCGATGGCGGCACAGCCCTCGACGCTGTCGAGATCGCCGGTGACTGCCAGCGGGTCCCGACCGCCGGCGGCCGCGATCTCGTCGACGACCGACTGCAGGGCGGCCTCGCGCCGACCGTGGACGATGACCCGTGCTCCTTCGCGGGCGAGCAGAAGGGCGGCGGCGCGGCCGATCCCGGCCGAGGCGCCGGAGATCAGGGCCGTCTTGTCGGAGAGGAGGAGGTCCATCGCTGCATCCTTGGTTCCGGTGAGGGCGGCATGATGCCAGGGGATCGCCGCGCCGCAAGATGCCGTACCGGCATCACAGCATGCACATGGCCGTCTTTTCGGCCCATCGGGACGGCGCTACAGTCCGGCGTCATGAATTTCACGATCACCCCCGACGCCGTATCGTTCTTCGGCAGCGGCCTGAGCCGCCCGGAATGCGTCGCCTGCACAGAGGCCGGCGCGATCTGGGTCAGCCACGCCCTGCCGACGGGGGGCGGCGGAGTCGCCCGGCTCGATGCCGATGGGACGCCATACCCGATCCTCGCCGGCGCCGGGGCTCCCGCCGATTTCATGCCGAACGGCTGGTCGATGGCGCCGGACGGCTCGTTCCTGATCGCGAACCTGGGCGACAGCGGCGGCGCGTGGCGCCTCGCACCCGACGGATCCTGCTCGCCGCTTCTCCTGAAGATCGACGGCCATGACGTGCCGCCGGTCAACTTCGTGCATCTCGACGAGGAGGGCCGGGTCTGGATCTCGGTCAGCACTTGGCGGGTGCCGCGCGACCGGGCGATGCACCGCGAGGTGGCGGACGGCTTCGTCATCCTGATGGATGCGGTCGACCGGCCGGAGACCGCGCGCATCGTCGCCGACGGGCTCGGCTACACCAACGAGGTCAAGGTCGATCCGTCCGGGCGCTGGCTCTATGCCAACGAGACCATGGCGCGGCGGCTCTCGCGGTTCGCTTTGACGGGCGGAGGCCTCGGCCACAGACAGACGGTGGTCGATTATATCGACGGCGTGATTCCCGACGGGTTCGAGTTCGACGAAGACGGCGGCGTGTGGTGCGCCAGCGTGATGAGCAACCGGCTGGTCCGCGTCGGCCCCGACACCCGCCAGCATGTGGTGTTGGAGGACTGCGATCCGGCGGAGATCGCAGACGCCATGGGGCGCTGGCGCGGCGGTGGCTACGGCCGCAAGGATCTGATGATCGGTGCGAAGCGGCCACTGAAGAACATCGCCAGCATCACGTTCGGCGGACCGGATCTGAAGACGGTGTATTGCGGATCGCTGGCCGGCGACGCGCTGGTGACGTTCCGCTCCCCGGTGGCCGGCGCCAGGCCGCCCCACTGGACATTCTGAAGAACGGAGGAAACGAGATGACCCAGGTGCGCAAGGTGGAGGTGACGGAAGTCGGCCCCCGCGACGGCCTGCAGGCGGAGAAGCGGATGATTTCCGCCGCCGAGAAGATCGCGCTGATCAACCGGCTGATCGATGCCGGCGTACCGCGGATCGAGGCGACCTCGTTCGTCTCGCCGAAGGCGGTGCCTCAGCTCGCCGACGCGGCCGAGGTGATGGCCGGGATCGACCGGAGCAAGGGTGCGATCATCGCCGCCCTGGTGCCGAACGCCCGCGGCGCCATCCGCGCCGCCGAATGCGCCGTCGATGAGATGGTGGTCTTCGTCTCCGCGTCGGAGAGCCACAACAAGAAGAACGTGAACCGCAGCGTCGAGGAGTCGCTGCAGGGCTTCGAGGATGTGGCCAGGATCGCCGGCGACGCCGGCATTCCTGTCCATGGCGCCATCGCCACCGCCTTCGGCTGCCCGTTCGAGGGCAACGTTCCGCCGAGCCAGCTGGCGATGATCGCGAAGCGGTTCCAGGATATGGGCTTCGTCGGCATGACCTTCGGCGACACCACCGGTATGGCGACCCCGCCGACCGTGCGGGCCGGTGTGGCCGCTGTGCGCGAGGCGGCGCCGAAGCTGACCATGGGGCTGCATTTCCACAACACGCGCGGCATCGGCCTTGCCAATGTCATGGCCGGCCTCGACGAGGGGATCGACAAGTACGAGAGCTCGTTCGGCGGCACCGGCGGCTGCCCCTTCGCGCCGGGGGCCACGGGCAATATCTGCACCGAGGATCTGGTCTATCTGCTGCACGAGATGGGCATCGAGACCGGGATCGATCTGCGCAAGCTCATGGCCATCGCCTGCGACGTGGAGAAGGTGGTCGGCCACGATCTGCCCGGTCAGGTGATGAAGGCGGGGCAGCGCCTCGATCTGCATGATATGGACGCCGTCCGCACCGCTGAGGGGTAAGCATTCGTGTCGGAAAGTGACATTGCGGGCGCCCCGGCAGGGGCGCTCGACGGCATCCGCGTTGTCGATCTAACGCGGATTCTGGCGGGACCCTTCTGCACCCTGATGCTCGCCGATATGGGCGCCGAGGTGATCAAGGTCGAGCCGCCGGCCGGCGATCCCGTGCGCGGGCAGGGGGCGATGGTCGAGGGCTACAGCTGGTACTTCGCCCAGTTCAACCGCAATAAGAAGTCGGTGGTGCTCGATCTCTACACGGACGAAGGAAAGGCGGACCTCACCGGGCTGCTGAAGACCGCCGATGTCGTCGTCGAGAACTACCGCCCCGGCGTCTTCGCCAAGATGGGCTTCTCGCCCGAGCGGCTGGCCGAGATCAACCCCCGCCTGATCTGTGCCAGCGTGAACGGCTACGGCTCGACCGGCCCCTATGTCGACCGGCCCGCCTTCGATTTCATCGCCCAGGCGATGAGCGGCTTCATGGCGGTGAACGGCGACCCGGACGGCCCGCCCCGCCGCGCCGCCCCGCCGATCTCCGACCTGATCGCCGGCCTGTACTGCGCTTTCGGCGTGGTCTCCGCGCTTCAGGCCCGGCATCGGACCGGCCGCGGCCAGCAGGTGGAGAGCAGCCTGACCGGCGGGCTGATTTCGATGATGGCCTATCTCTCCGCCGAGTATTTCGCCACCGGCCGCAATCCGACCCGCACCGGCAACGATCATCCGATCGTCGCGCCCTACGGCCTGTTCGAGGCGGCCGACGGGGAGATCGCGGTCGCCCCGTCGAACGATACTTTCGTCGAACGCTTTCTGAAGGTCCTGGGTCTCGACGGACTGCTTCGGGAGCCCGAGTTCGCCACCAATGCCGACCGCATGGTGAACCGCGACGCCCTGAACGCGCGGATCAATGCGGTCACGCGGGAGCGGCCCGTCGAGCACTGGATCGAGGCGATCAACCGGGCCGGCTGTCCTGCCGGCCGGGTCATGGGACTGAGCGAAGTCTTCACCGATCCGCAGGTGCTGGCTCAGGAGATGGTCATCCAGTCGGAGCGCGAGGGGCGTACGCCGATCCGGATGACCGGGTTTCCGGTCAAGCTGTCCGAGACTCCCGCGGCACTCCGAGAGCCGCCCCCCGAACTCGGCGAGCACACGGCCGAAATCCTCGAGATTGTGAGAAATGCCACAAAGTCGCATTGACGCTGGGGATTTCTGTCTTACGATCCGCTCAGGCTTGCCATAACGGGACCGTCCATGGCCCTCACCGACCCCGCCACGCCGTACCCGGATCTCGATACCAGCTCGGTCGAGTACGCTCCGGATTTCAGCACGGCGGGGGTTCGATCCTGGCTGCGGACATCGAAGATGCGGGACGTTCTCGATTTCTGGAACGACCTTCGCCAGTTTCGCCGGTGCCCGGAGCTCTCGGATGTCGATTTCGCCACAGTGCCGGAACTCGCCGGCTGGATGATCCTGCTTGAACGGCCGGTTCCGGGCGGGGAGTGCGTGTTCCGCCTGGTGGGCCGGAAGATCGTCGAACTCTCGTCGCTCGACGTCACCGG
Organism: Thalassobaculum sp.; assembly: GCA_048983575.1. Classification (GTDB taxonomy): domain Bacteria; phylum Pseudomonadota; class Alphaproteobacteria; order Thalassobaculales; family Thalassobaculaceae; genus Thalassobaculum. The sequence continues at coordinate 1,446,488 of JBLZTD010000001.1, forward strand.
CCAGCCGTTGAGCGCGCTGCCCGATCCCGAGTACCGTCGCATGTTCCAGGCGAATTGCGACGCGGTGACCCGGGCCGCCATGCCGCTGGCCTCGCGCTACAGCCGTGTGTTGCAGGGTCAGCGCATCGCCTTCGAGCGCCTGGACCTGCCCCTGATGCTGGAATCCGGGCGCATCGGCGGCGTCCTGGTCGGCATGCACGCCGTCGGCGGCGGCTGAACGGACGAGCGCGGCCGGACCGGAACCCTCGTCCGGCACCGCCTCGGATCGACGGCAATCCGGTTCCCTGTCATTCCGGCCTTTGACATTCGGGGGATGCCCGACAATCCTCCCGGTCCAACGCGACGCGGGAGGGGATCTTGGACAGCACCGGCAACACCTTCAATTCGGCGGCCTATGGCGGACCCGGTTGGCAGGGCCGCACGCGCACCCACCGGCAGGAGATCGGCGATCTCTGGACCGCGAGCGGGATCGACAGCGAGTACGCCACCCTGCGGTCGGTTCTGCTGCATCGTCCCGGCGGCGAGCTGGCAGCGGCGCTGGAGGATCCGAATTCGGTGCAGATGCTGGAACCGCTCGACCTGGGCCTGGCCGGCGCCCAGCACGACGCCATGGCCGAGGCATACCGCGCCAACGGCGTTGACGTGCAGTATGTCGACCCGGCGGGGCAGCCGACTCCGAACCAGATGTTCTGCGCCGACCTGTTCGTCATGTCGCCGGAAGGCGCGATCCTGGCCCGACCGGCCTCGACCGTGCGGGCCGGCGAGGAACGCTGGGTCGCGCGGCGCCTTGCCGATGCGGGTGTGCCGATCCTGCGCACGCTGACCGGAAATGCGGTGTTCGAGGGCGCGGATCTGATGTGGATCGACCCGGAGACGGTGATGATCGGCCTGGGTCTGCGCACCAACGAGGACGCCGCCGCCCAGATCGCCGCGTCGATGGAGGAGATCGGCGTCGAGACCCTCGCCGTCGACATGCCGTTCGGCACCATGCATTTCATGGGCATGCTGCGGATCGTCGACCGGGACCTCGCCATCTGCTGGCCCCGGCGCACGCCGTTCTCCGCCGTGCGGGCGCTCGAGGATCGGGGCTACGAGATCCTCTGGCTACCGGACGGAGAGACCGACGGAACGTTGAACCGGGCGCTGAACATCGTGACGCTGGGCCCGCGCAAGATCCTGATGCTCGGCGGCTACGACGCGGTGCAGAAGGCCTACGAGAAGGCCGGGATCGAGTGCGTGACCGTCGACGGCTCGGAACTGGTCAAGGCGGCGGGCGCGATCGGCTGCCTCACAGGCGTGGTCCGGCGGGATCTGGTGGGGTAGCGGCGTCCGACGGGCCCGCTGCCCCCAACCGTTGAAACCGCCCTTCGGCGCGTGCCGTCGTTTGTCAGGCCCGGGGCGGGGCTGTTCGGAGCGAGATCGAACGCCCGCTTGTCATCTCCAACGACCGTCATCCCGGGAGACACCGGACTTGATCCGGTGGCTGCCCGGGACCGTGTGCGGGCGGTCGTGCAGGGTCCCGGCCGAGCCCCGGATCAGGTCCGGGCCTCGCCGGGATGACGGAAAGATGGGAGGGAGAGGATGCAAAGGAGAAGACGCAAGGGAGAGGATGCAAGGGAGAGGATGCAAGGGAAGGGGCCCCGCCGCTACCGCACGACCCGCTCCATCCCGGTGAACGCGCGCCAGCGTTCGATCTCCGCATCGATCTTCGCGTCGCGGGCCTTGGAGGCGCGCACCCCCGGCTCCATCCACAGCCCGCGCACTTCCAGCTCGCCAAGGTCGCGGTGGGCTTTGAGCTCGATGCGGCCGACCAGCCGGTCGCGTTCCAACATGGGTAGGACGTAATAGCCGTAGACCCGCTTGGCCGCCGGTACGAAGGCCTCGAACCGGTAGTCGAAGCCGAAGATCCGTTGGGTGCGCTCGCGTTCGCGGATCATCGGGTCGAAGGGCGAGAGGAAGCGCACGCGGGCCGGCGGCTCCGGCGCCTCTCTGGCCAGGTCCAGAACGTCCGGCCGGGCCCAGACCTCGCGCACCGATCCGTCGGCCTGCTCGATCTCGATCCGGCGCAGGGTGTTCCCGCCGGCGCCCTCGCACCAGGCTTGCGCCTCGGCCGGGGAGATCGAGTCGAAGAAGCGGGCGACCTCGCCGTGGGTGGCGACCGCCAGCCGCGAGATCGCCTCGCCTCCGCACCAGTCGACGAAGGCGGCATGGTCCGGCTCCGGGTCGTGATGCTCCGGCGGGATCACCCGATGCGAGAGGTCGTAGACCTTGGCGAAGCCCCGCCGTCCGGCGACCGCGAACTCGCCGGAGCGCCAGAGATATTCGAGTGCCGTCTTGGACGGGGTCCAGCCCCACCAGGTGCCCCGTTCCTCGGTATCGTCCGGCGTGACGTCGCGCGAGGTGGTGGCCCCCTCCGCCTCGACCCGCCGCCGCATCTCGGTTAGCACCGCGTCGCGCCGCCCGGCAAAACGCTGGTCCCAGTGCGGGGCCGCGTCCATCCGCGCCTTGTAGCGGCGAAAGCGCGGCTTCCAGAACGGGTAGAACCGCGTCGGGATGATCGAGGCGTCGTGGGTCCAGTGCTCGAACAGGGACCGGCGCGTCTCCAGCAGGTGCTTGAGCAAGGATTTCCGGTAGCCGTTCGCCCGGGTGAACAGGATGTGGTGGTGCGCCTGCTCCAGGGTCGAAATGGTGTCGACCTGCACGAAGCCGAGCCGGTCGATCAGCGCGTCCAGGCCGTCGCGGGTCAGCGGGCCGCCGGGCGATCCCGACAGCGCGTGCTGGTGGATGAACAGGCGGCGCAGGTCGGCGTTGGAGAGTCGGTCGGTCATGGCGTCGCGTCAGGGCCTGGGTCTATGCTGCGGTAAAACGGACACGGGAGGACGTCATGCCAATCGGTAGGCTCGATCATGTCAATCTCCGCACGACCGACGTCCCGCGTCTGGTCGCCTTCTACGAGCGCGTGCTCGGTCTGGAAAAGGGTAAGCGGCCCGATTTCGGTTTCGCCGGCGCCTGGATGTATTCCGGTCCCGATGCCGTGGTGCATATCGTCGGGACCGACGCGACGGCCGAGTATCGCGGCGACCAGCAGCTCGAGCATTTCGCGTTGAGGGCGACCGGTCTCGAGCAGTTTCTGGCCCATCTCCGCGCCGAGAACGTACCCTACAAGTGCGGCGTTCTGCCCGGAGACGGCTTCGGCCATACCCAGGTGAACATCTTCGACGCCGACGGCAACCACATCCATATCGACTTCCCGCCGGAGGAGAGTGCCGACATCACCGAATTCACAGGAACCTGAGGGAGGACGACCGTGACCGTCACTTCGATGCCAACCGCGACCCGCCGCTCGGCCGAAGAACAGCAGGTGCGCGAGGACCTCGCCGCCGTGTACCGGATCTTCGCCGCCCGCCAGATGGACGACCTGATCTACACCCACATTTCCGCCAGGGTGCCGGGGGAGGAGAACCACTTCCTGATCAACCCGTTCGGGCTGATGTACGAGGAGGTGACCGCCTCCAATCTGGTGAAGATCGACCTCGAGGGGAACATCGTCGAGGAGAGCGAGTACCCGATCAACTACGCCGGCTTCATCATCCACGGCGCGGTACACGAGGCGGTCCCGGGGGCGCATTGCGTCATCCACCTGCACACCGACAGCGGCGTGGCGGTCTCCTGCCAGCGCGAGGGACTGATCGACGCCTCGCAGTTCGCCATGTTCCTGCCGGGCGGCGTGGCCTATCACGACTACGAGGGCCTGGCCTTCGACGATGCCGAGAAGCCGCGCCTGGTCGCCGATATCGGCGACTGCAAGGCGTTGATCCTGAGAAACCACGGCACGCTGACCGTCGGCGAGACCGTGGCCGAGGCGTTCTTCCACATGTACAACCTGGAGCGCGCCTGCCGGGTGCAGGTTCTGGCCCAGGCCGGGGGACAGGCGGAACTCCTGCCGATCCCCCAGGAGATCGTCGCCCATACCCGCGCCCAGAAGTCGGAAGGCGCCCGCCTCGCCGGCATCGGCACGCTCGAACTGGCCGCCTGGAAGCGCAAGCTGGACCGCATGGGCCTCGGCGACTACCGGAACTGAAACCACCGACCAACCGCCACCTGAAGGGAATGGAAGAATGAGTACTCCGATCGGCATCATCGGTCTCGGCAATGCCGGGGCGTCGGTCTGCAAGGCGCTGCTGGACAAGGGCCAGACCGTGATCGGCTTCGATCTCAGCGGGGAGCGCCGCAGGACCGCCGCCGGCATGGGCGTCACCCTGGCGGAGAGTGCCGCGGACGTCGCCGCGACGTGCGACCGGATCATTCTTTCCCTGCCGAAGCCCGAAGCGTCCATCGCCGTGGTCGAGGAGATTCTCGCCGCAGGTCACCGGCCCGCCATCGTCATCGAGACCAGCACGGTCACCCCCGCGACCGCCATCGCCTGCCACACGCGGTGCAAGGCCGAGGGTGTCGGGTTCGTGGATGCCGCCATCGCCGGCGGGGTGGCGAGCATGGCGGCGGCGAAGATCACCTTCTTCCTCGGCGGGTCGCCGGAGGAGATCGCGCTGGCCCGCCCGGTGCTCGACCTGCTGGCCGAGCGCATTTTCGAGCTCGGACCGATCGGTGCCGGCATGGGCACCAAGGTGGTGAACAACGGCGTCATGCATGCGGTCATGGTCGTGCTGATCGAGGCGTTCGCCATGTCGACCAAACTGGGGGTTCCGGTGCAGACCATGGTCGACATCCTGAACCGCGAGGAGGGACTGCTGCGCCCGCTGGTCCACCGGGTGCAGGAACGCATGGCCGACGGCAACTACGAGGGCGGCATGTCGGTGTCGAACGCCCGCAAGGACTCGGTGCTGGCGCTGGAGACCGCGCAGAATCTCGGGGTGCCGCTGTTCGCCACCTTGGCGTCCCATACGCCCTACGAGATCGCCGAGGCCAAGGGCATGGGCGATCTCGACTACGCGGCGCTGGCCACCCTGTGGGAGGACTGGTCGTCCCTGTCCTTTCAGAAAAAGTGACCCTTTCAGAAAAAGTGACCCGACTGGCGTTGCCCACCGGTTCGCGGTACTGAATCGGCGGATGCATCCACGGATCCGCACTTGAAACGGTGACGGCAGAGGGTGCCGCCTTGCAAACAGGCATGGCGGGCCCGTCCGGGTGGGGGAAGCCGACATGGCTCAGATCGTGGCGTACGAGATCGAGGTCCAGTCGCAGGGCAAGTGGCGCACGATGCAGTCCTTCGACCCGAGCGAACTCGGCGAGGCACGATCGGAGGTTCAGCGCCTGGAGCGCGATCCTCCGGGCAGTGGCCTCAGGCTGGTCGAGGAAACGCTTGAGGACGACGGCATGTTCAAGCGCCGTACGCTTCTGTTCAAGCGGTTCGAGGATGCCGCGGTAAGCACGCCGCCGCCGGCCGCGCAGCCCGTCAAGCCGCGCCCCGGGGCATCCGGCGCGACCGGACGCGCCCGCGCGCCGTCCGGCCGCAAGGATCCCGCGGCGACCGCGAAGCCCGTTGCGCGCAGGCCGGGCGGCGTCCAGCCCGCGGCCGCGCCCGGCGGCCGGCGGTTCGGTCTCGGCGGCTCGCTCTCCGACCTGCTGTCCTTCCTGTTCGTGCCCATCCGCGCCCGTCAGATCGACGGCGAGGACGGCGACGCCACCGTGGTGCCGCCGCCGGTCGCGGTGCCCACCCGCATGCGCGGCCAGGTGCCCGTCTTCGAGGACGAACTCGAGACACCGCAGGAAGACCTGATCGTCGCCGACGCGACTTACCGCCAGTTCCAGACCTTCTTCCAGACCCTCACCGATGGCGGTGTTCTGGAAGCGGCGCGCCGCGATCTCGACTTCTCCCGCAAGATCAGCCTGTTCGCGATCGGGGTGCTGTTCTCCATCGAGCAGGATATCAACATCTTCTCCGAGCGCGGTCGGTCGGTGGTGTCCCAGGTGTTGCGGTTCTTCATCGAGAGCCACGAGGCGATCGGCCATTTCGTGCAGACCATGGAACGCTACCTGACCGAGAAGGACGCGCACGCCTCGATCCGCGTCGGGTCGAAGTGTTTCCGCCTTTACCAGAACGCCGATATCGACGGCCTGAAGCGCACCTTCGAGGAGGCGTTCGGCATTTCCGAAGCGCTCCAGGTCGGGCTCGGCGGCAAGGTCCAGGTCGGCATCCTGTTCACCGACATCGTCGACAGCACGCGCCTGACCAGCGAGATCGGCGACGCGGCGGCCCAGTCGGTGATCGACCACCACGAGGAGGTGGTCCTCGACATGTGCCGGCGGTTCGGCGGGCGCAAGGTGAAGCATCTGGGCGACGGCCTGATGCTCAGCTTCGCCAACAAGGAGCGGATGGTCGCCTGCGCGGTGGCGGTGATCGACATGATGAAGGGGCTGGCCAACCGGCCGGAGGTGCCGTCCTACAAGATCCGCTGCGGCGGGCATTTCGGCGAGGCGATCCACAAGGAGGACGACTTCTTCGGCTCCACGGTGCAGCTCGCCGCGCGCATCTCCGCCAAGGCCGGCGACAACGAGGCCTGCTTCTCAACCATGCTGTTCGACCGCGACCTGCCGACCTACGCCCTGTTCGCCGATCGCGGCGCGGTGGACCTGAAAGGCGTCAGCCAACAGGTCGCGCTGGCGGTGTACGGGTAGGGGCGGCGGGTCGGGCGCTGACGACTACTTCGGTCCTGCTTTCTAGGACATCGACGCCGGGTGATGCGGAACCAGGGAGCTTTGGTCGAAATCGTGAAGTAAGATCTCGAATCAATTGCGCTCAACGTGTTGCTTCGACGACAAGAGGATCATTCCAAAGTGCTGCCAATTCGAGCACCGAGCTGAATCTCCGGAACTCACCGTCGCCTATCTTTATTCGGGATCGATCAGAAACAATCATTTCATTTGTCCACTGGTGTCCCCACGTTGGACGAAGCCAATAACTTACTGCCTTGATATACGATCCAGATTTTTTGTGACTGATGATCGTTTCGTATATGCGCCCTCTGTCTAGGTTCATTTCATTACGAGATATAATGAATGCGGCGCTCGGGGATTGTTCGATTTCCTTGACAAAACACAGATCCAACAATTTTACGTAGGCTTCCTCTTCTTTCATATTATTAAGGAGAACATCTTCGGAGCACCGTTCGTTCGTTCTGTCTAGAGAGACCCGTATTATGCCAAAATCTTTATCCGTATAAGAAACTGAATGCACTTTTCCATCAACGAATAATAGAATACAAGAATACCTACACCAATTTTTCATTTCTCCAATATCTATAGAATAATGAAATGTTTTTCCATCATTTTTTTGTTCAAAAGAGCCTGAACCTCCAAGAAAAGTGTAGTTAATAGAATATAAAAAGTATCGAATTATTGCGAAATCACTAGGAAAGACCATGCAAAATACAAATAACCAAAATACTATAAATCTCAAATTAATAAGTTTCAAAATTCTGATTACTTTTGCGAATAATGCAAAAAATAGACTGATGATTAGACAGAAAACGATGTATGTGGTGCTTACGCCTAATCCCATGTATGCGTCGGGAAGCATCGTGCACTCTTAATTGTCATGCGCTAGAATTTGATCTTCTATAATCATCGATTACCGAGCCCAAGGAACTTCATAACCTTCCGGCTACTGCTCCTCACGTTGACACCCACTGATGCCTTCAACGGACTCTGCACAGGTAACAATCCCATTAGGTTCTCGCCAGTTTGCCAAACACCGGCAACCGTCGCTATCAAAAACCCGGTCAGGTCCCCGCATCTGGTGCGGCGCCTGTCCCGTCTGACGGGCCTCCCTTACCGGCCTCCCGCCTAGGCCACCTTGTCGCCCTTCAGGGTGATCCGGTGCATCTCGCGGCGGTGGCCGTGGTAGTCGTTCACCGGGTAGTGCATGGCCGCCCGGTTGTCCCACATCACCAGGGTTCCCTGGCGCCAGCGCACCCGGCACTGGAACTCCTCGCGGGTCTGGTGGGCGTGCAGGTAGGCGAGCAGCGGCGCGCTCTCCTCCTCGGTGAAGCCGTCGAGCCGCACCGTGTGGCCGACATTGGTGTAGAGCGCCTTGCGGCCGGTCTCCGGATGGGTGCGCACGAGCGGGTGGCAGGAGGTGAACTCCTTCTTCGCGTCGTCGCCCTTCACCCGGTCCTCGCGGGTCTTGGTGGCGTTGGCCTTGGCCGAGCTGTTGATCGTGCGGAGCGGCGCCAGCATCGCCTTCATGCCGTCGGACAGGGCGTCGTATGCGGCGACCTGGCTGGCGAACAGGGTGTCGCCGCCGACCGGCGGGATCTCGCGGGCCAGCAGCATGGTCGCCATCGGCGGCGTCTCCATATAGGTCGTGTCGCTGTGCCAGAGGCCGCCGAAATTGTTGGTCTCGTGCGGTTCCTTGACGATGGGCGTGATCATCGGGAACCCGTCGATGCCGCTGAGCAGCGGGTAGATGTCGGGCTCGCCGATGCGCTCGGCGAAACGCACCTGTTGCGCCGGGGTCATGTCCTGGTCGCGGAACACCAGCACGTGGCGGTCGTTGAACGCCTGCCGCAGGGCGGCGGTGGTGTCGTCGTCCAGCGCGTTGAGGTCGAGGCCGGTGATCTCCAGGCCGATATGCGGCGAGAGCGGCTCGTTCGCGAAGGGCAGGTTGCTCATGTCAGGAAGGCTCCTCCGTTCACGTGGATGGTCTGGCCGGTGATGAACCGGCTCTGCGGTCCGACCAGATGGTGGACCATGGCGGCGATCTCTCCGACCGTGCCCTTGCGCCCGGCCGGGACGCCGGCGGCGCGCATCGTGCTCGGCATCTGACCGGCGGCGGCGCCGCGTACCGTGTCGATCGCGCCGGGCGAGACGCAGTTGGCGGTGATGCCGTGCGGGCCGAGTTCCACCGCCAGCGCCCGCATCAGCCCCTCCAGCCCGGATTTCGAGGCGGAGACGTGGCAGCGCTCGGGCGTGCCCACATGGGTCGACACGCCGGACAGGCCGACGATGGCGCCGCCCGCGCCACTGTGCTGGTTGCGGGCGACCATGTGCGGGACGCAGGCGCGGGTCAGGATGAAGGCGCCGTCCAGCGCGACCGACAGAATCTCCCGCCATTCGGCGAACCCCATCTCCAGGAACGGCGTCTGGCGGCGCAGGCCGGCATTGCTGACGGCGATGTCGATGCCGCCGAAGGTCTCGACGGTCCGTCCGACCATCGCCGCGACCGCCGCCTCGTCGCTGACATCGGCCAGATGGCCGAAGGCGCGGCCCCCGGCGCTTGTGATCTCGTCCGCGACCGCGTCCACCGCCGCCTGATCGCTCCGGCCGTTCACCACCACCGCCGCCCCGTCCCGGGCGAGGGTCAGGGCGATCTCGCGGCCGATGTTCTTCCCGGCGCCGGTGACGATCGCGATCTTCCCGTCCAGCGACCCCATGCACGTCCTCCCGTTCGCGGCTCCCTGGCGGAGCCGATTCCGCTCCAACGGTAGGCGCCTTGCGTCCGCCCGCCCAGGGTGAAATCGTGCGTTCAGGCTTCGAGATCGGCCTCACGCCGCGAGAGGGGATCGGAGATCAGATGACGACGGTGATGCAGATCCTGTCCCCGCTGGACGTGCTGGCCCTGGCCGTCCTGGTGGCGGCCTGGCTTGGCTACGAGATCTTCGGCGAACGGGCGGCGGAGCGGGGCGACAACCTGTCGGGGCTCATGCAGGGCTGGCGCGGGGAGTGGACGGCGGCGGCGGTGCATCGGGACAACCGGATCATCGACATCCAGATCCTGCGCTCGCTGGCCGGCAACTCCGCCTTCCTCGCCTCCACCTCGATCTTCGTGATCGGCGGTCTCGCGGCGATGATCGGCGGCAGCGAGCACGCGGTGGCGGTGCTGAACGGCTTCGACTATCTGCTGGAGACGACGCGGGACCGGTTCGGCGTCATGGTGGGCGCGCTGATCGTGGTGTTCATCAACGCCTTCTTCCGTCTGGCCTGGTCGCTGCGGTTGCACAACAACGCCGCCGTGGTCCTCGGGTCGATCCCGCAGCCGGGCGCGTCCGACGATCCGGCGGTCGCCGAGGAGCGGGCGCGCGTGGTGGCCCGGATCGCCACCCTGGCCGCCCGGCACTACAATGGCGGCATGCACGCCTACTATTTCGGTCTGGCCGCCTCCGCCTGGTTCCTGCACCCGATCGCGCTGATCGCCGCTTCCCTCTGGGTCGTGGCGATCCTGTACCGCCGGGAGTTCAAGTCCCGGGCGCACAAGGCGCTGGGCGGGAAATAGTCTCTGGTGTCCGCTCGGTCGGATCGCGTGATAGCGTGATGTCATGACGAACCATTCGACGCCGCCGGCCTCTCCCGTCGATCCGCCCTTCGCCCGGGTCGGCGAGGACGACATCTCCCTCGTGGTGGAGACCTTCTACAGCCGCGCCCGCGAGGACGACGTCCTGGGGCCCGTTTTCATGCGGCACGTGGACGACTGGCCGGCGCATTTCGAGCGGCTGAAGGCGTTCTGGTCGTCGGTTCTGAACATGACCGGCCGCTACGACGGGATGCCGATGCGAGTCCATGCCGGCCTCGGCGAGCTGACACCGGCGCATTTCGACCGCTGGCTGGCGCTGTTCGAGGAAACCCTGGCCGATACGGTCGATCCGCGCGCGGCGGGCGAGTTCCTGATCCGTGCCCGCAACATGGCCGAAGCCCACAAGCGCTTCCTGTTCCGCTAGAGCCAAGTCCGATCATATTGAATCACTTCATGACTCAATATGATCGGTGAATTTGTCTCTAAAACAACAAGATAGAGCAGAGTCACGCACGCTGACGCGATCACGAAGTGATCCCGTCAGCGTGCGTGACTCTGCTCTAGGAGCTTTGCGTCTGGCCGGTCTCCGGCCGTATCCGCCGTTGCCAGAACGGCGCGTCGGCGAAGCGCCGCTCCATCGCGTACATGCGCCGCCGTTGGTCGAGGAATCCGGCGACCCCGTCGAGCACCGCGCGGCCATAGCCGTCGAGGGTCGGGCCGTCGCCGTCGAGGGCGGCGGGGATCACGGCGCCCGCCTGGGCCCCGGCCCAGAGCGCTGTTGTCATGCCATGGGACGACAGCGGGTCGAACGCCGCCGCGCAGTCGCCGACCGCCATCCAGGATGCGCCCTCCGACCGGCCGGCGGGCGCGGCGAGCCAGGTGGTGCCGGCGCTTGACGCCCGCGGCGGCGCGTCCATGGCGAAACCGGCATCGTCGATCCAGCGGCCGATATAGCGCGTGCCGCGGATCAGCACCCGCCAGGCCTCGAGATCGCGGGTCGGTGTCTCGCCAAGCAGGTCCGGATCGGTGAAATAGGCGACCGAGAGGGTGCCGCCTGGACGCAGGGCCGCGTACCACCAGCCGGTCTCGACCGCCTCGATCAGCACGGCTGGGGTCGGCTCCACGCCCTCGTCGTGCTGGTCGAGGAAGGCATGGACCGCCATCAGACGGTCGGCTCTCTGCTCTTTCGAATGCCTCCGGGCGATCACGGCGTTGCGCCCGGAGGCGTCGACCACCGCATCGGCGTCCAGGGTCTCTCCGGTCTCGGCCGACAGGTGCCATGCGCCCTGCGCGGCGCGTGCGCCGGCAAGCTTGGCGTCAATCACCCGTTCGGCGACCTTCTCGGCCGTTCGGCGGAGATCCGTCTCGAATCGGCGGCGATCGAGCACCAGGCCCGGCCCTTCCAGGTGCAGGATCGCATTTCGGTCGAGCAGCTGCGGACTGCCCCAGGACGACAGGGTCGTGTGCGACGGTCGATGGCCGGCGGCGGCCATCGCCTCCGCCAGCCCGAGCCGCTCCAGGATGGGATTGGCGGCGGGCGACAGGGTCTCGCCCACCGGATCGTGGTCCGGATCTGGCGGCGGCGCGAACCAGCGCACCTTCAGCCCGGCCGCGGCCAGGGAGAGCACCGCGGCCGGTCCGGCGACCCCCGCGCCGATGACGGCGACAGTTCGGGTCACGCGGCCCTCAGTTCGGCAACTGCCCGTCCGGCGGCGTCCACTTGAAGCGGAACTCCATGGTGTCGCCGCGTCCGACCTCGGCATAGACCTCGCGCGGAATGCCGAGATCGGCGGCCACCTGTTCCGGCACCTCGCGCTTGACCACGAAACCCATCCGCTCCCAGAGCAGGATCATGTTGGTGATGCCGTCCCAATAGCTGGCATTGGCGTGGTAGCCGATGCCGGCGACGCCGCGCTTCCAGTCGGCGCGCTGGTTGAAGTACTTGATCCGCTCCTCGCGACCGAGTTTCTGACCGTCCCGCGTCTCGCCCTTGATGACCTGATTCTCCAGGAAATCGACCGGAAGGACGTCGATCGGCAGCAGGGCCGGCCACCAGACGGCGGTCGGGAAATCGCTCTGCATGAGAACCTGCTGACAGCTGAAGGCGTCGCACTGCCAGGGCAGGCCCATCCACCGGGTCAAGTCGCCCGGCATGGCCGGTCCAACCGCCGGCGCGATGCCCTTGTTCGGATCGCCGACCAGTGTCAATTCCGGGGTGAGGAGTTGGCCGACATCCTGCAGCAAGGTCGGTCGATCGCCGATGGCGATCCGGAAGGGTTCGGGTAGCGGCTTGTCCGGTTTCGGATTGGCCCGCGCGTACATCGCCTTGTGGCGCAGGTAGTAGGTCAGTTCGACACCCGGATGGAAGGCGCCGCCGCTGAGCGGCATCAGCGCCGCCTCTGTCAGCGCGAAGGGCTGCTGGTCGAGCGGGATCTCGTCGAAGGTCTCGATCCCGGTCTCGCCCGGGTTCCAGTCGTCGACGTACTTCCCATCCTTCCAGTCGACCAGGAACCGGTACTGGAGGTGGACCATCTGGAACCATTGATACGGGCTGCCGTCGTAGTTGATACCGTCGCCGAGCATGTACGGCACCTTGAGCTGCTGCTCGGTGAAATACTCCGCTTCGGTATTGCCGGAGAACTGGAAGGGCGGGCGGATCTGGGCGAAGGCCTGCTCCCGCAGGTCCCGGTTCTCCTGTTTCGCCAGCCGGTCGATCAGCGCCGGGTCGGCGAAGTCGAAGTAGTGGCCCATCCAGGCTTCCCGCAGATTTGCCGCATCGGTCAGCCACTGCATCTGCCCGAGGCGCTGCAGCGTCGGATAGATGTCCTTGGTGAAGGACGGCCGCTCCGGCGGGCTCTGCCAGTTAAGGCGGACGTTCATGTCGTAGATGACGTCGTACATCGTTGAGACCGGCGCGATCTCCGGGGCGAAATTGGGGCCGACGCAGGCGACCCAGGCCGGATCGGCGGCGGTGTCCAGATCCGGTTCGGCCGCAATACCGTCCTTGAGCGTTACGGTCGCGGTGACCGGACCGTCGCACCAGTCGTCGTGCCAGCCGTCATTGTCGGCGAAGCTGGTGATACCGGCCCCGGTCGGACTCTTGGATACGCCGTCCGGCGGGACCACGAGCAGATGTCCGTCGGAATCGGTCCTGAGCTGACCGAGCCCCACGGCCTCGGAACCCCAGAATGTGCCGCCCATGGCGAAGTCCGGGTTCGTGCCGTCGCGATTGGTGTCGGTCCCGGAAATCGACTTCGCCCCGCCGTCGATCACCAGATTGTCCAGGCGCTTCTGCGCGCCGACGAAGTACTGATTGCGACGCTGCCCCGGAATCCCGGGCGCGAGGTCGCCGTTGTCCATCGGATTGTTGAAGCCGTACCAGGCCGCCTTGGTGTTGGCGACATGGACCGTCCACTGGATCTGCGCCTCGGCGGCGGTGATCTCCCGGATCACCCGGCCCTCCCTGTCGAAGGCGTAGATTCGGAACCGCTGCACCTGCTTCTTGATCTTCTCGGCGCCGTCCTTGAAGGAGCCGTCCTCCGGCTTCGGCGGCAGGCCGGGGACTTCCGGCGCGTAGAACCATTGGCTGCTGCCGCCGACCCGGCAGATTCCGATTGCCGGATAGATGCCGAGGCGGGCGATCCTGGCGCCCTCGGGAGCGATGCCGGGCCCCGTTCCCTGGGCGATCGCCGCCCGGGCGAAGGTCGGCAGGGAGAGGGCCATCGCCCCTGCGCCCGCAAGGAAATCGCGTCGCTTGATTCCGCCGGCGCTCTTGGATCCAGTGCCGCTCATGTCTGTCACCTCCCGTGGTCTTTCAGGGAGGATAACAGGATATTCAGGGACAATCGATAGTTGTTTTGTCGATTCTGTCTTCGGCCGCCTACAAGCCGGACGCCAAGGCGCGAACTTCCTCGGCGAGAGCCGTCGGGTTTTCGAGGGCGGCGAAATGCCCACCTCTTTCCAGCGTTTCCCATCGACGAATGTTGGAATAGACCCGGGCCGCGGCTGTTCTCGGAGGTCGTAGAATTTCCCGCGGTGATTGCAGATAGCCCATGGGGACGTCGATCGTGCCGTCGAGCGGAATAGGCCAGGGCCCGTGCGCCCGCGCAAAATAGGGCCAGAAGGACGAGCCGATCGCGCCGGTGAACCAGTACAGGGAGATGTCGGCCAGCATACGGTCGCGGCCGACCGCATTCTCGATCCGGCCGTCATTGTCGGTCCAGACGTGGAACTTCTCGGCGATCCAGGCGGCGAGTCCGGCTGGCGAGTCGACGAGGGCGGAGGCCAGGGTTTGTGGCCGTGTGCCCTGGATCACCTGATAGCCCGTCTCCTCCTTCAGGAATTCGGCGAGTTCCTCCAGGTAGGTGGCTTCTTCGGGGCTCGGATTCTCGGTCACGGCGGCGTCGCGGCGCAGCGGCAGGAAATTCAGATGCAGCGCCCGAACCCGATCCGGGTGATCGAAGGCGATGCGTGACCCCACGAAGGCGCCCCAGTCGCCGCCCTGGACCATGTAGCGCTCGAACCCGAGGACCTCGGCCATCAGCCGGGCCAGGGTGGTTGCCATCTCCTCGCAGGAGAACCGCTTCTGGTCCGGCCTGAACGACAGCGTGAAGCCCGGCAGCGACGGAGCGATCACCGTGAAGCTCGGCGCGTCCGGGGCGCCGTGCGCGGCCGGGTCGGTCAGCAGCGGGATGATGTCCAGGAATTCGAGCACCGATCCGGGCCAGCCGTGCAGCAGCAGCAGCGGGATCGGGTTCGGCCCCTTGCCCGGCGCCTGCAGGTAGTGCAGCGGGATGCCGTCGAGCTCGACCCGGAACTGGGGGAAGGCGTTGAGGGCGGCCTCCTCGCGGCGCCAGTCGAAGCCGTCGCGCCAGTAGGCGACCAGGTCCCGCAGATAGTCGGGATCGGTCCCGTAGGCCCAGGGCTCCCCCGGCGTGCGGTCGGGAAACCGGGTGCGGGCCAGGCGTTGGCCCAGATCGTCGAGATCGGCCTCGGGTATGGAGAGGGTGAAGGGGATCGGCGTGGGGGACATCGGCTGCTCCGTCAGCGCTTGAACCGTTCGGCGATGGCGATACCGCCAAGCACCAGGGCCAGGGCCATGGCGTGATACAGGTGGAAGGCCTCGCCCAACACCGCCACGCTGAGCACGGCGGCGAAGATCGGCACCAGATTCACGAACACCCCGGCCCGGCCCGGTCCGACCTGATCGACGGCGAGCAGGAAGGAGATCTGCGCCAGGAAGGACGGGAAGACGACGACGAAGGCGACGATCGCCCAGCCTTTGGCCGTCGGAGCCTGAAAGTCGCCCGCGAGGTATTCGTATCCGGCGATCGGGATCGAGGTCAGGAAGGCGGCGGTCGCCAGGCCGGCGAACATCGCCATGCCGGAGAGCGGCGGCCGGTTGCGCAGGGCGACGGTGTACCCGGCGTAGAGAATGCAGGCGAAGACGATGAGGACGTCGCCGTGGTTCAGCTCCAGGGTCGCCAGCCGCTGGAAATCGCCCTTCGACGCTACGAGCGCGACGCCGACCATGGTGATCGCCACGCCGAGGATCTGCACGCCGGTCACCGGCGTCCGATAGGCGGCCAGGGCGCCGAGCAGCACGAAGATCGGGATCGAGCCCTGCAGAATGCCGATATTGACCGCCTGGGTATGCTGGGCGGCGACGTACATCAGGGTGTTGAAAACGCTGAAGCCGAGCGCCCCCATCACGAAGATCTTGCCCCAGTGCCGCTTCAGCACCGGCCATTCCGTCGCGACTTGGCCGCGGGCGAAGATCACCAGCAGGATGAACACGCCGAGCCAGCGCAACAGGGTGAGCAGCATGGGGGACAGCTCGCCCACCGACATCTTGGCGGCGACCGCGTTGGCGCCCCAGGACAGCGTGGTCAGCACCAGCAGAAGATAGGCGTTGGCGGGCGGCTTCGGGGGGGCGTCGGACAAAGGGGCTCCGCGAATTTGGTGGGGTGACGGCGGGCGCCGGCCCGTGCTGGGATTATCGGCAAGGACCGCGTCGATCAGACGGTCCGGATGGGAGGCAAGGCGATGCAGCAGTACGAGACAATAACCGTAAAGCCCATCGGCGGCACAATGGGCGCTGAGATCTCCGGTGTCGATCTGTCGAAGGAACTCGGCAACGAGACCTTCTCCGAGATCCACCGGGCCTTCCTCGAGAACCAGCTTCTCGTGTTCCACGACCAGGACCTGACGATCGAGCAGAACAAGGCCTTCGCCCGCCGTTTCGGCCCGCTTGTCCCCTATCCCTTCGTGAAGGGGCTGGAGGATCATCCGGAGGTCTTCGAGATCCGTAAGGAGCCGGATGAGGAGAAGAATTTCGGCGGCGCCTGGCACACCGACATGTCGTTCGACGAGCGGCCGCCGATCGCCACCATGCTCTACGCCCACGAGGTGCCGTCGCGCGGCGGCGACACGGTGCTGACCAACCTCTACCGTGCCTACGAGACGCTGAGCCCGACCATGCGGTCCTTCGTCGACGGCCTCACCGGCGTCTATAGCGGCGACCTGAAGGGCAAGCGGGGCGGCCGCGCCGCGCTGATGAGCAGCACCCGCTTCGATACCCACAACGTCGAGAATGCGCCAAAGATGGAGAGCGAACATCCGCTGGTCCGCACCCATGCGGAGACCGGCCGCAAGGCGCTCTACATCAGCGGCAGCCATCTCTATCGTATCAAGGAACTGAGCGACAACGAGAGCGACGCGCTGGTCGCCTTCCTGAAGGCCCATGCCGGAACCCTGGATTTCACCGCCCGCGCCTCCTACCGCAAGGGAACCCTGGTGATCTGGGACAACCGCTGCACCCAGCACATGGCCCTGAACGACTATCCGGGCGAGCGGCGCGTGATGCACCGCCTGACCATCGGCGGCGGCGACCGGCCGCACTGACACGACAGCAAGGAAGAACACGATGAACGAGCGGATCGCGATCGTCGGGGCCGGTGCCGTGGGCGCCTATGTCGGCGGCTATTTCTCCCGCGCCGGCGAGGACGTCACCCTGATCGATCCGTGGCCAGAGAACGTGAACGCCATCAACGAAGGCGGGCTGAACCTCTACGGCCTGACCGAGGCGGAATGCTTCAATGCCCCGGCCAAGGCGATCCACCTGACCGACGTCCAGTCGCTGAAGAAGACCGCGCCGATCGATATCGCCTTCGTCTGCACCAAGTCGTTCGACACCGCCTGGGCCACGATGATGATCCAGGACTACCTGTCGCCGAACGGCTACGTGGTCTCGCTGCAGAACTGCATCAACGAGGAGACCATCGCCAAGGTGGTCGGGTGGGGCCGGGTGGTCGGCTGCATCGCCGCGAAGATCGCCGTCGAGCTGACCGGTCCGGCCGAGGTGAAGCGCGGCGTGCCGCTCGGCGGCAACAGCCACACCGTGTTCCGCGTCGGCGAGGTGCACGGGCGCATCACCGAGCGGGTCGAGCGGATCTGCGGCATGCTGGCCGGTGTCGACAGCGCCAAGACCACCACGAACCTCTGGGGCGAGCGCTGGTCGAAGCTCTGCGCCAACGCCCATCAGAACGGGGTGAGTGCCGCAAGCGGCCTCGGCAACAACGGCTGCGCCCGCGACCCGGACGTGCGCTGGCTGCAGATCCGCATCTGCGGTGAGGCGGCGGCCATCGGCAAGGCGCTGGGCTACGATCTGGAGAAGATCGGCAAGTTCACCGGCGACGAGTGGATCGCCGCCTGGAAGGGCGACGCCACGCAGCGCCAGACCATTGAGGCTGAGATGCTCGCCGCCTGCGAAGGCCGCAGCGAGGAGAGCCGCCCGTCCATGGCCCAGGATATCGCCAAGGGCCGGCGCACCGAGATCGACTACATCAACGGCTTCATCGCCGAGAAGGGGGCGGAGATCGGTATCGACGCCCCGGCGAACCGGGGCTTGGTGACAGCGGTGCACGCCGTCGAACGCGGCGAACTGCCCCCGGCGCCGGAGCGGGTGACGAGCATCTGAGGGGCGGTGCCTCCGTCCCCATGGCGTTCTCTCGTCATCCCGGACGCGATCCGGGTGCGGACCGGGATCTGGATCGAATGGGGCTGGGTCCCGGCCGACCACCGGGTCGAGCCCGGTGCTCGCCGGGATGACGCCGGGGCTGTTGAGAGCTAACCCAGCCGGAACCCTTCGTACCCCGCCGCCGCGATCTCCTGGCATCTCTTCACGTAGGCCGGAAAGCCCGGATACGGCATGAACACCCGCGGCTTGCCGGGCACGTTGGCGCCGAGATACCAGGAGTTGCAGCTCGGATAGAGGGTGCCGCCGGCGATGGCGTTCACGTGGTCGACCCAGGCGTCCTCGGCGTCCTGCTCCGGCTCGATGGTGGTCTGCCCATGGGCGCGCAGGTGGTCGATGATGTCGCTCACATAGTCCACATGCTGCTCGATGGTCGGCAGCATGTTGGTCAGCACCGACGGACTGCCCGGCCCGGTGATCAGGAACAGGTTGGGGAAGCCGACGGTGGTGAGCCCCAGATAGGTGCGGGGGCCTGCCTCCCATTTCTTCACCAGGGGCAGGCCGCCGCGCCCGCGGATGTCGATCCGGTTCAGCGAACCGGTCATGGCGTCGAAGCCGGTGGCGAAGACGATGGCGTCGAAGGCGTATTCCCGCCCGCCGGTGATCAGGCCCGCTTCGGTCAGCCGCTCGATCGGAGCCTTCGATATGTCGACCAGGGTGACGTTGTCCCGGTTGTAGGTCTCGAAATAGCCGATATCGACGCAGAGCCGCTTGCAGCCGATCACGCTGGTCGGACAGAGCAGCTCGGCGGTCTTCGGGTCCTTCACCGTCTCGCGGATCTTCTCGCGCACGAACTCGGCGGCGACGTCGTTGCCCTCCTTGGTCACCAGCAGGTCCACATAGGCGCCGAGATAGGAGAAGCCGCC
The DNA here is from genome assembly GCA_048983575.1 of Thalassobaculum sp. Classification (GTDB taxonomy): domain Bacteria; phylum Pseudomonadota; class Alphaproteobacteria; order Thalassobaculales; family Thalassobaculaceae; genus Thalassobaculum. The sequence continues at coordinate 1,465,638 of JBLZTD010000001.1, forward strand.
GAGGTCCCAGCGCCGGGCGAACTCCGCCTTCGCCGTCTCCAGCGGCTCGCTGCCCCAGGGCAGGTCGCGTACCGAATAGAGCTGACCGGAGCGGCCCTGTTTCGCCTTCTCCCGCAGCTCCTTGTAGTGCGCCTTGAACCAGGCCTCGCGCTCCGGATCGACCGGATGGTTGTGCGCCGGTACGGCGTAGTTCGGGGTGCGCTGGAACACGGTGAGATGGTCCGCCTGCCGCGCGATGACCGGGATCGATTGGATGGCCGACGAGCCGGTGCCGATCACCGCCACCCGTTTGCCGGTGAAGTCGACGCCTTCCTTCGGCCAGCGCCCGGTGTGGTACCAGTCGCCCTTGAAGTCATCGATCCCCTCGAAATGCGGCACGTTGGCGGAGGAGAGACATCCGGTGGCCATCACCAGATGGGTCGCGGCGACGGTGTCGACCCCGCCATTCTTGCTTTCGGTCTCGACATGCCAGAACCCGCCCGCGTCGTCGAAATGGGCGGCGGTCACCTTGGTCTCGAACCGGATATCGCGCTTCAGGTCGAAGCGGTCGGCCACGTGGTTGGCGTAGCGCAGGATCTCCGGCTGGGCGGCGTAGCGCTCGGACCAGGACCACTCCTGCTGCAGCTCGTCGTCGAACTGGTAGGAGTACTCCATGCTCTCCACGTCGCAGCGTGCGCCCGGATACCGGTTCCAGTACCAGGTGCCGCCGACCCCGTCGCCGGTCTCGAAGACGACCGCCCGCAGGCCCATCCCCCGTGCCCGGTGCAGCATGTACATGCCCGGCGAACCCGGCGCCGACGATCGCGATGTCCACCGTGGCGTTCTCGACCCGATCCGCGGCCATGGCCGTTCCTCCCGATGTGGTTCTTCTTGGTCTTATCCGGTCAAGCGGAGCGCAATCGCCGCATGGCTGTCGAACACGGACTCCGCGCCGGCGGCGGTCAGGCGCTCGGCCAGGCCCGGATCGGCGTGACCGGCGCCGGTGAAGCCCCAGGCGGTCATCCCGGCGGCGACGGCGGCGCGGACGCCGTTGACGCTGTCCTCCACCACGGCGCAGGCGGACGGCGCGACCCCCAGCCGCTCGGCGGCGTACAGAAAGATGTCCGGCGCCGGCTTGCCGTTCGCCACCAGCTTGGTCGAGTAGATATGCGGCGCGAAACGGTCGTACAGCCCGGTCTTGCGCAGCTTCATGTCGAGCGACCAGGGAAAGGAAGAGGAGGCGACGGCGGTTGGCACCGTCACCGCGCTCACGAGATCGGCGATGCCGGCGACGGCTTCCAGGTCGCGCTCGACGGCGGCGGTGCTCTGGTGCTTGATCCGGTCGTAGAGATCGCGCGGCAGGCCGTCACCGGAGCGTACCCGTTTCTCCGCATCCAGGGCGGCGAAGTAGTCATCGTAGGAGAGCCCGGTGAAACGGGTCACGTACTCCGCCGTCTCGAAGACGAGTCCGGCCTCGGCCAGCAGATCGCGCTCGACCCGCATGACGATCGCCTCGGAATCGACGAGAACCCCGTCGCAGTCGAAGATGATCGCGCCGGGATCGATGGTGGCAGGCACGGTCACGGGAACTCCTGGGCGATCCGGAAGGGCGGCGGAAGCGTATCGGGATCATGTTGAGCGAGGAAGATGTCGAAACCGTGTTCCGCCGTCTGGCGGAGCGGGCGCCGCCGGGGCCGCGGGACCCCCACGTGAAGGAGGACCCGGAGCCGTTCAAGGCGCTGGTGTCCTGCCTGCTCTCGGCCCAGAGCCGCGACGAGAACACGGCCCGAGCCCGCGACGCGCTGTTCGCGCTGGCCGATACGCCCGCCGGCATCCTGGCGCTGGACGACGCGGCCATCGCGGCGGCCATCAAGCCCTGCGGCCTCTACAACACCAAGACGCGGAACCTGCGGCGGCTCTGCACCCATCTGCTGGAGGTCGCGGGCGGCGTGGTGCCGCGCACCCGGGAGGGGCTGATGGCGCTTCCGGGCATCGGTCGGAAATGCGCCGACATCATGCTGCTCTTCACTTATGGCCAGCCTGCGATCGCGGTGGACACCCATGTCCATCGGGTCTGCAACCGCCTCGGCCTGGCGCGGGGGAAGACCGAGGCCGACACCGCCCGATCGCTCGACGGTCGCGCGCCGGACTGGGCGAAGCTGGACGGTCATCTCTGGCTGCTTGAGTTCGGCAAGCTGACCTGCCGGTCGCGGGCGCCCCTATGCGAAAGCTGCTTTCTGCGCGATCTCTGCGCCTGGCCGGCACGGCGGGCCTAAGGGACCGGCCTCCTGTTTCCGATTTTCTTCGCAGATGCAAAAATTTCTTCGCGAGTGCACAAGCATTCGTGCCGTTCCGGCACAGTGAAAATCGCCCGCTTCTCTCTCCCGCGAGCCCCGTTCCCTGTGCTAGGACTGATCGCACCCCGTCATCCGGGGACAGCATCAAGATCCGGATCGTCATCCAATGGACAGCTTCGATTACGTCATCGTCGGTGCCGGCTCCGCCGGTTCTGTGCTCGCCAACCGTCTGAGCGAGGATCCCGGCACCTCCGTCTGCGTGCTGGAGGCCGGGCCGAGCGATTGGCACCCGTTCATCCACATCCCCGCCGGTTTCATGAAGACCATCCTCGATCCGTCGGTGAACTGGCTGTACGAGCAGGAGCCGAGCCACTGGACGGCGGGCCGCAGCATCAAGGCGCCGCGCGGCAAGACGCTGGGCGGGTCGAGCTCGATCAACGGCCACATCTACAACCGCGGCCAGCGGTTGGATTTCAACACCTGGTCGCAGATGGGCAACCGGGGCTGGGGCTATGCCGATGTGCTGCCCTACTTCAAGCGCTGCGAAAGCCGGCAGGGCGAAGGCGACGACACGTTCCGCGGTCGGGACGGCAACATGACGGTCACCAACATCGACTGGTCGCACCCGCTCACCGAGGCGTTCATCGAGAGCTGCGTGGAGCAGGGCATCCCGAAGAACCCGGACTACAACGGCGAGAAGCAGGAGGGCGTGAACTACGCCCAGCGCACGATCAAGGGCGGCCGCCGGCTGAGCGCGGCGCGCGGCTACCTGCATCCGGCGATGAAGCGGCCGAACCTGACCGTCATCACCCATGCCCACGCGACCGAGCTGGCGCTGGAGGGCAAGCGGGTGACCGGCGTGCGCTACAACAAGGGCGGCCGCCACGGCATCCCGACGGAGGTGAAGGCGAACCGGGAGGTGATCCTGTCCGGCGGCACCTACAACTCGCCGCAACTGCTGCAACTGTCGGGCATCGGCGCGCCGGAACATCTGGCCCAGCATGGGATCGAGGTTCGCCATGCGCTACCGGGAGTCGGCGAGAACCTGCGCGACCACTACGCCCCGCGCTTCGCCTACCGGGTCAAGAACACCGACAGCATCAACGAGCGCGCCCGCGGTCTGAGGCTGGCCGGCGAGGTGATGAAGTATCTGACCACCCGCAAGGGCATCTTGGCGATCAGCCCGACCCTGGTCTACGGCTTCTGGCGCTCCGATCCGGCCCTGCAGTTCGGCGACATCCAGTTCACCTTCACGCCGGCTTCCTATGCGGAGGGCGTGCAGTCGGCGCTCGAGCGGGAGCCGGGCATGACCATCGCGTCCTGGCAGCAGCGGCCGGAGAGCCAGGGATATGTCCGCCTGCGCAACGCCGATCCGTTCGAGGCCCCGGTGATTCAGCCGAAGTACCTCGACCACGAGGAGGACCGGCGTGTCCTTCTGGCGGCGATGAAGCTGGCCCGTCAGATCATGGCGTCCAAGGCGATGGAAACCTACAACGCCGGCGAGACCTATCCGGGTCCGAGCGTCGCGACCGACGAGGAGCTTCTGGAATCGGCGCGGCATCGGGGGACCACCACCTTCCACCCCATGGGCACCTGCCGGATGGGGCCGAGCGGCGACAGACTGGCGGTTGTCGACGACACGTTGCGCCTGCACGGGCTGGAGGGTCTGCGTGTGGTCGACGCCTCGGTGATGCCGACCATGCCGTCCGCCAACCTCAACGCCTCCACCATGATGATCGCGGAAAAAGCCTCCGACATGATCCGCGGCCGGGCGGCGCCGGAACCGGTCAGGCTGTCCGACGAAGCCGGGAGCAACGCAGCATGAAGACCATCGACTACTACTACTCCACCCGCTCGAACTTCACTTACATCGGCGCCGCACGGCTGAACGCCCTTGCGGCGAAGTATGGGCGGACCATCGTGCATCGGCCGATCCTGCTGTCGAAGACCATGCCCGCAATCGGCGAACTTCCAGTTCGGCGAGCGGCCGACGATGCTGCGCCACTACGCGATGGTCGACGCTCTGCGCTGCGCCGAGGCGCATGGGGTCGAGATCCTGCGCGAGCCGATCCACCACATGGGGCCGGTCGAACTGCCGAGCGGGATCGTCATCGCCGGTCAGCGGGCCGTGACGCGCGGCGAGGTGGGGGACGTGGACCGGCTCAGCCTGCTGGTGCTCGAGGCGTTGTGGCGCTACGACCGCGACATCGCGGACGCCGACGTGGTGGCCGATCTGGTCGCGCAGGCCGGGTACGGGGATCCTAAGGCGCTGATCGAGGAGGCCATGACCGACGCGGTGCAGGCCGAGCTCGAGCGCAATTGCGGCGAGGCGATCATCCGCGGCGTGATCGGCGCACCGACCTACTTCGTTGACGACGAGAACTTCTACGGCCAGGACCGCCTGGACTACGTTGAACGGGCGCTGGCCAAGGCGGCGGGATGAACCGGACCACGGTCGGCGAACCGGAGCCGCGATACAATTCCGATGCCCCGGGAGACATTGACGGCCCCTACGCATGGGCCCGTCTGGCCATGTGCCTGCTGATCAGCATGGTCGGCGGCGCCGGCCTATGGTCGGTGGTGGTGGTCCTGCCGGCGGTCGAGGCCGATTTCGGGATCAGCCGTGCCGATGCGTCGTTGCCCTACACGTTCACCCTGATCGGCGTCGCCATCGGCACCGTGCTGATGGGCAAGCTGGCCGACCGGGTCGGGATCGTTCCGGCGCTCTGCCTCGGCGGAGTCGCGCTCGGCGCCGGGTACGGCGCGACCAGCGTCGCGCCCTCCATCTGGGTCTTCTCGGCCGGTCACGCGCTGTTGATCGGCATGTTGGGCGGGGCGGTGACGTTCGGTCCGCTTCTGGCCGACATCTCCCACTGGTTCGTGCGCCGGCGGGGCATCGCCGTCGCCATCGCCGCCAGCGGCAACTATCTCGCCGGGACCGTCTGGCCGCCGATCATCGACTATCTGGTCCATGACGTCGGCTGGCGCGAGACCCACCAGATCATCGCGATCTTCTGCGTCGCCACGGTCGTCCCGATGGCGCTGACCCTGCGCCGGCGGTCGCCGATCGGCCATGCACCGGCACCGGTGGTTGCCCGCGGCCGCAACGGCAGGGCGCCGCTGCCGAGCCCGGTCCTGCAGGCGTTGCTGATCATCGCCGGCCTCGCCTGCTGCATCGCCATGGCCATGCCGCAGGTGCATATCGTCGCCTACTGCCTGGAACTCGGGTACGACAGCCAGCGCGGCGCGGAAATGCTGTCCCTGATGCTGGCGACCGGCATCGTCAGCCGTCTGGTCTGCGGCGCGCTGGCGGACCGGATCGGGGCGCTGCCGACCCTGCTGCTCAGCTCCACGCTGCAGATGCTGGCGCTGCTCCTGTTCCTACCGTTCGACGGTCTGGTGCCGCTCTACGTGGTCTCGGCCCTGTTCGGCCTGTCCCAGGGCGGGATCGTGCCGACCTATGCGCTGATCGTGCGACAGTTCTTCCCGGCGGCCCAGGCGGGGGTCCGGGTCGGGATCGTGCTCTCGGCGACCCTTGTCGGCATGGGCATCGGCGGCTGGATGTCGGGTGCGATCTACGACCTGACGCTGAGCTACACGGCGGCGTTCCTGAACGGTATCGCCTGGAACGTGCTTCACATCGCCATCGCCGGTTTCCTGCTGTTCATGCTGGGCCGTCAGGACGGCGACAGCGCGTCGGAACCGGCCGACCGCCCGGAATCCGGAATGCGACTTCGCCCGGCGTGACGGGTTGGTGCGGCGCAGCATTTAGGGTAGAAGGCGCCGCATCCTGAAACCGCAACGGACCCAGCCAGATGGCAAAGGGACTGTCCCGCCCGAAGAACCAGATCCGCATCCTGCTGCTCGAGGGGATCTCCCCGACGGCGAAGGACGTGCTGCTGAACGCCGGCTACACCAACCTGCAGGAATTGTCCGGTGCCATGGATCAGGCATCGCTCATCGAGGCGCTGCAGGGGGTGCACATGCTGGGCATCCGCTCGCGCTCGCAGCTCAGCGCCGAGGTTCTGAAGGCGGCCAACACGCTGGTCGCGGTGGGGTGCTTCTCCGTCGGCACCAACCAGGTCGATCTGCCTGCCGCCGCGGCGCTGGGGATCCCGGTCTTCAATGCGCCGTTCTCGAACACACGCTCCGTGGCCGAACTGACCATCGCGGAGATCGTCATGCTGATGCGCGGCGCTTTTCAGAAGTCTATGGCCGCCCATGACGGGCGCTGGGCCAAGACCGCGGCCGGCTCGCGGGAGGTGCGGGGCAAGACGCTCGGGATCGTCGGCTACGGCAATATCGGCACGCAGATCGCCACGCTGGCGGAGTCGATGGGGATGCGGGTGATCTATTTCGACCGCACCGACAAGCTGAGCCACGGCAATGTCGAGCCGACCGCCGACCTGCACGCGCTGCTTGCCCAGTCCGACGTGGTCTCCTTGCACTTGCCGGAGACGCCCGAGACCAAGGGGCTGTTCGGCGTCGCGCAGATCCGCGCGATGAAGAAGGGGGCGTTCCTGATCAACAACGCCCGCGGCGGCCTGGTCGATATCGACGCGCTGGCCGCCGCATTGAAGGATGGCCATCTGGCGGGTGCCGCCGTCGACGTCTTCCCGAGCGAGCCGAAATCGAACAAGGACGCCTTCGAAAGCCCGCTGCGCGGTCTCGACAACGTGATCCTCACCCCGCATGTCGGCGGCTCCACCGAGGAGGCGCAGGAGCGTATCGGCGACGAGGTGGCCCGCAAGTTCGTCGAGTACTCCGATGTCGGATCGACCATGGGCGCGGTCAACTTCCCCGAGGTGCAGCTTCCCAAGGGGACGCTCGTCACCCGCTTCATCCAGGTCCAGCGCAACGAACCTGGGGAATTGGGCCGGTTGAACGATCTGTTCGCCCGCCAGGGCCTGAACATCGTCGCCCAGCATTATCAGACCGACGGTCAGATCGGCTATGTGGTGCTCGATGTCGACGGCGAGGTGGCGAACGGCGTCGATATCCTGGAGCAGATCCGCGAGCTTCCGGGGACCATCCGTGCCCGTCTCCTGAATCGGGTCTGAGGCCGGCGGGCCGGAAACCTACCGCCCCTGCGGACCGGAATAGGCGCGTTCGACTCGCGCCACCCGAACCTCGTAGTGGGCGTACCACCGCTCCTTGCCGAGCTTCTGCGCGCCGAGATGGTCGGCATGCGCCTTCCACGCGCGGATCGACTCCTCGTCGGTGAAGTAGGACACGGTGATGCCAACCCCGTTCGGCGTGCGGGCGCTCTCCGAGCCGAGGCAGCCGGGCTGGGCGTGAGCGAGGTCGACCATCGCCTCGGCCATGGCGTCGTAGCCTTTCAGGGCCTCGGTCTGGGTCGAGGTGAAGATCACCGCGTAATACGGCGGCTCCTGCGTATCGGCGAAACCTTCGGGCATGGCGGTTCTCTGACGGACATTCGGCTGGGCGGCCGACCCTAGTCGTCCTCCGGGTGACCCCGCAAGCCGGGACCGTCGCGACCCGATTTCCATGGCTTCTCCGTCCCGTTCCGCCGTGGCACGCTCGCGGAAAATGAAAGGGGAGGAACCATGGAGTTCCAGCACGCCGCTGCCGTGCTCGATCTGCGCGCGCGGATCGAGGCCTTCATGGCCGAGTACGTCTATCCGAACGAGGATCGCTATTTCGCCGAAACAGCGGAGCTGGGCCCCTGGAAGGTTCAGCCGGTGGTCGAGGAGCTGAAGACGAGAGCGAAGGCGGCGGGCCTTTGGAACCTGTTCCTGCCGGATAGCGACCTCGGGGCCGGCCTGTCGAATACCCGACTACGCGCCGCTCTGCGAGGTGATGGGACGCTCGCCCCTCGCACCGGAGGTGTTCAACTGCTCCGCCCCGGATACCGGCAACATGGAGGTGCTGGTCGCGCTACGGCACCGAGGAGCAGAAGAAGCGCTGGCTGCGAACCGCTGCTGGCGGGCGAGATCCGCTCGTCCTTTGCCATGACCGAGACCGGCGGTCGCCTCCTCCGACGCCACGAACATCGAAAGCTGCGATCCGCCGCGACGGTGACGAGTACGTCATCAACGGCCGCAAGTGGTACACCACCGGCGCCACCGACCCGCGCTGCAAGATCGTGATCTTCATGGGCAAGTCGGACCCCGGACAATCCGGACCGGCACAAGCAGCAGTCCATGATCCTGGTGCCGAAGGACACGCCCGGTGTCACCGTCATGCGGCCGATCCCGGTCTTCGGCTTCGACGCCGTGCCCGACCGGGCGTGCCGAGGTCGATTTCAAGGACGTGCGGGTGCCCGCCGCCAACATGCTGCTGGGCGAGGGGCGCGGCTTCGAGATCGCCCAGGGACGGCTCGGCCCGGGCCGCATCCACCACTGCATGCGGCTGATCGGACTGGCGGAACGGACGCTCGAGACGATGTGCCGCCGGGCCGAGCAGCGGGTCACCTTCGGGACGCCCGTATCGCAGCAGACCGTGACGCTGGAGCGCATCGCCGAGGCCCGCATCCTGATCGAGCAGTCCCGGCTGCTGACCCTGAAGGCCGCCTGGATGATGGACACGGTCGGCAACAAGGAGGCGCGGGCCGAGATCGCGATGATCAAGGTCGCGGTTCCCAATATGGCCTGCCAGGTGATCGACTGGGCGATCCAGGCCTTCGGCGGCGCCGGGACCAGCAACGACTACGGCCTCGCCTCGTCCTACGCGACCGCCCGGCTCTTGCGGCTGGCCGACGGGCCGGACGAGGTCCACCGCAACCAGATCGGCCGTTTGGAACTGCGGAAGTATCGCGAGCCCGGCAATCTGGACACCGGCGCGCGCGATGTCGGCCCGCGTGTGGCGGCGCTGGGAGAGGGTCCGTGGCCGGCGCCCTAGACCCCGCGCCGCAGGATCGGTTCTGGGACGGGTGCATCGGCGCGACCGCCGTCGAGACCCGTTACGACGGGCGGGAGGTGCGGTGCTACGCCGAGCGGCCGGCGACCCTCGCGACCCTGTTCCCCGATCTGGTGGCTCGATTCCCGGAGCGCGACGCGATGGTCGCCGGAGAGGTGCGGCTGTCCTTCGCCGAGCTGGACGGTCGGGTCGCCGGGATCGCCGGCGGGCTCGCAGCGGTTGGTGTCGGGCCGGGAGACCGGGTGGCGCTGCTGCTCGACAACGGCTGGGAGTTCGTGGCCTCGCTCCTGGCCTGCAACCGGCTCGGTGCGATCTGCGTGCCCATCGGCATCCGCCAGCGGCGGGCGGAGCTTGAGTTCCTGCTGACCAATTCCGGCGCCACCGTGCTGATTCACGAGGCGGCGCTGGCGGAGAACGTGCCGCCGTCGGTGGACATCCCCGATCTGCGCCACCGGGTCTCCGTCGGCGGCCCGGCTGAGGGCGCGCGTCCGTTCGAGGATCTGCTGTCCGGTGATCCGATGGATGCCGTCGCGGAGATCGGCGAGGAAGACGTCGCCGTCATTCTCTACACGTCCGGGACGACGGGCCGTCCGAAGGGCGCGATGCTGACCCATTTCGGCATCGTCCAGTCGTCGCTCGCCTTCTCCCGCTGCCTGTCCTTCACCGAGGCTGAGCGGTCCCTGGCGGCGATCCCGCTCAGCCATGTGAGCGGACTGGTCGGCATCTTCTATTCGACCCTGATCGCCGGCGGCGCGCTGGTGGCGATGCGGGCGGATACAAAGTCCCGGAGCTGTTGGAGACCGCGGCGCGGGAGCGGATCACCTACACGATCCTGGTCCCCGCGCTCTACACGCTCGCGGTGATGCAGCCGGATCTTGCCGCCCACGACCTCTCGGCCTGGCGGGTCGGCTGCTTCGGCGGCGCGCCGATGCCCGAGGCGACCATCGCCAAGCTGGATGACCTACTGCCAACTCTCGTGCTGGTGAACGCCTACGGCGCGACCGAGACGACCTCCCCGACGACGATCATGCCGCCGGGGCTGAATACGTCCCACCCGGACAGCGTCGGCCAGGTGGTGCCCTGCGGACGGGTCGAGATCCGCGGCGAGGACGGCGCCGTTCTGGCGCCCGGCGAGACCGGAGAACTCTGGATCTCCGGGCCCATGGTGGTGCCGGGCTACTGGAACCGGCCGCAAGCCAACCGCGAGGCCTTCGTCGACGGGGCGTGGCGCTCCGGCGATATCGGCACGGTCGACGCCGACGGCTTCGTGAAGGTGTTCGACCGGGTCAAGGACATGATCAACCGCGCCGGTTACAAGGTGTTCAGCGCCGAGGTGGAGAACGTGCTGAACCACCATCCGGAAATCGCCGAGGCTGCGGTGGTCGGCCGGCCGGATCCGGTCCTGGGCGAGCGCGTCCACGCCATCGTGCGTCCGGTCGAGGGCGCGACCCTGGACGCGGCGGCGGTGCAGGCCTTCTGCGCCGAGCGGATGTCGGACTACAAGGTGCCCGAGACGGTGACCTTGACCGCCGATCCGCTGCCGCGCAACGCCAACGGCAAGCTGCAGAAACCGGCGCTGCGCGCCCAACTGACGGAGTCTGACCGATGACCGCCTCCCCCGCCGCCCGCCTGCGGGCCCTGATCGCCAGCGGCGAGATCGTGATGGCGCCCGGCGCGCCCGACAGCATCACCGCCCGGCTGGTGGAGCAGGCGGGGTTCCCGGCGGTCTATATGACCGGCCTCGGCGCCACGGCGAGCCGCCTGGGCACGCCGGACATCGGCCTGCTCACCCAGACCGAGATGACCGAGCACGCCCGCAACATGGTCCGCGCCACGGGAATCCCGGTCATCGCCGACGCCGATACCGGGTATGGCGGGCCGTCGAACATCCACCGCACGATCCGGGAATACATCCAGGCCGGGGTGGCGGCGATCCACTTGGAGGATCAGATGGCGCCGAAACGCTGCGGCCAACTCGCCGGCATCCGCCTGATCGACGCCGAGGAGAACGCCCGGCGTCTCGCCTGCGCCGTGGCGGCGCGCGGTGACGATGACATGCTGATCATCGGCCGTACCGACGCCATCGGGTCCCTTGGACCGGACGAGGCGATCCGGCGGGCGAGGCTCTATCGGCAGGCGGGGGTCGATCTGGTCTTCGTCGACGGCATCAAGACCGTCGCCGAGGTGGAGGCGGTCGCGAAGGGCGTGGAGGGACCGAAGGTGGTCTCCATCGTCGACGGCAACGAGACGGTCAAGCTGACCGCCGCCGACCTGCAGGCGATGGGGTTCTCCGTGGTGCTCTACGCGGTGACGGCCCTGTTCTCCGCGACCCGTGCGGTGGCCGATGCCATGGCGGCTCTCAAGCGCGACGGGACGCCGGCCGATGCTGGACCGCGCCATGCCTATGCGGAGTACTGTGCGCTGGTCGACCTGCCGTTCCATCAGGGGCTGGACGACCGGTTCGGCGCCTGAGAGGGTCAAATATTGCATACAATCGTGGAAATCAGCGTGCTAGCGTGACTGCCCGCTCAACGAAAACACAGGAAACGCACGGAAATGTCGGACCAATCGGTATGGGGCGCCGAGCTCTACGACACGCTGGTTGACGGCGGCGTGTCGATCTTCGCCTACGTTCCCGACGGCGGCCACAAGGTGATGATCGAGAAATCGCTGGAAGACGACCGGGTGCACTCGATCCCTCTGACCACGGAGGAGGAGGGCGTCGCGCTGACGGCCGGGGCCGACCTTGGCGGCAAGAAGGCGGTGCTGCTGATGCAGTCGAGCGGGACGGGGAACTGCATCAACATGCTCTCCCTGCAGGCCAACGGCCGGTTCCCGTTCCTCGCCATCATCACCATGCGCGGCACTTACGGCGAACAGAACCCCTGGCAGGTGCCCATGGGCAAGGCGGTGAAGCCCTGCTTGGAGGCGATCGGCGTGCACGTGATCGAGGTCGAGAGGGAGGACGAACTGAAGGAGGCGACCGTTGCCGCCATGGGCATGGCCTTCAAGTCGGAACAGGCGGTGGCGATGCTGCTGACCCAGAAGTTCATCGGCGCTAAGGCGTTCTGAGGGAGGGACCGGACATGACCGACGAGATCAAGATCACCGGCTCCAACCAGCGCATGGACCGCGCCCAGGCGGTACCGGCGATCATCGGGAACCACCGCGACTTTCTCATCGTCGCGGGCCTCGCCGGGACGGCGCAGGACCTCTACGCGATCGAGGCCGACGCCGATAACTGCTTCCTGCTTGGCGGCGCCATGGGCGCCTCGGTCTCCATGGGCCTCGGCCTCGCCATCGCGCGGCCGGACAAGCGGATCCTGGTGGCCTGCGGCGACGGCGAGCTGCTGATGAATGTGGGCGCGCTTGCCACGGTAATGGGGGCCGGCGTGACCAACATGTCGATCCTCTGCGTCGACAACGAGCGCTACGGCGAGACCGGCAACCAGCTCACCCATACCTCCATGGGCACCGACCTGGCGCTGACGGCCAAGGGGCTCGGCATCCGGAACGTGATGACCGTGACCGCGCCCGACCAGATCGAGGCCGCCGGCCGGGAGCTGCGGCGGACCGACGGGCCGACCTTCGTCTATCTAAAGGTCAGCGACGCCAAGCCGCCGAAGCAGAGTTCGCGGAACTTCAACGCCGCCGACCGCCGCATCGCCTTCCGTCGGGCCCAGCTCGGCCATCTCTGACCTGGAACGACCATGACCGACACCAGAACCGTCGCCGTCACCGGTGCCTCGCGGGGCCTCGGGGCTGAAATGGCCCTGGAACTGGCCCGCCGCGGCCTGACCGTCGGATGCCTGTCGCGCAAGGGGATCGGCCCGGAGGAGGAGCCGGTGCCGGCCGAACTTGCGGACCGGATGGTCAATCTCGCCTGCGACGTGACCGACCCGGGTTCGGGTGCCGCCGCGCTCAAGGCCCTGGCGGAGAAGACCGGCGGGCTGCATGCCCTGGTGAATAACGCCGGCATCCACAAGGAGGGCCGCAGCGAGAGCTTCTCGCCGGCGGAGTTCTCCGAGGTGCTGAACACCAACGCCGTCGGCCTGTTCGCCATGTGCCAGGCGGCCTATCCGCATCTGATCGACAGCGGCGGCGGGGTGATCGTCAATATCGGCTCGCACTACGACAAGATCGGCGTGAAATACACGGCGGCCTATTGCGCGTCGAAGGCGGCGGTCGGCGCGATCACCCGCTGTCTCGCGGTCGAGTGGGCGCGCAAGGGCATCCGCGTGGTCGATGTCGCACCGGGCTTCACCCTGACCAACCTGAACCGCTCCCACATGGACAACGAGCGCTTCCGGTCCTTTATCGAGAAGGCGATCCCGCGCGGCACCCCGGGGGAAGCCTGGGAGGTGGCGCGGTTCGTCGGCTCCATCGTCGCCGACGACATCCCGTTTTTGAACGGCGAGACCTTCTACATCGACGGCGGCCAGGCGGTGGCGAACTGACGCGCGCGCAGGGCCCGTCATCCTGACGGGATCTACCTATATCTTCCCCACCGTCATCCCGGTGAGGCCCGGGCCTGACCCGGGGCTCGGCCGGGACCCGGAGCCGGCGTCGATACTGCGGTCCCGGCCCGTCCCCGGATCGTGTCCGGGGTCGCCCGGGATGACGTGATGGGGTGAACAGAGGCCTGACCCAAAGCCTCTCGCCCGCCGCATCGCTTCGCGCTACCTTCCCGGCCATGACGCTGAGCAACAGACGCATTCTCCTGATCGTCGGCGGCGGGATCGCCGCCTACAAGGCGCTCGACCTGACCCGCCGCCTGCGCGAACGGGGCGCGGCGGTGCGCGCGGTGCTGACCAAGGCCGGCGAGCAGTTCGTCACGCCGCTCTCGCTCTCCGCGCTCACCGAGGACAAGGTCTATACCGACCTGTTCGACCTCACCGACGAGGCGGAGATGGGGCATATCCAGCTCTCGCGCTCGGCCGACCTGATCGTCGTCGCCCCGACCACCGCCGACCTGATGGCGAAGATGGCGCACGGGTTGTGCGGCGACCTTGCCTCGACCCTCCTGCTGGCGACCGATACCGACGTGATGGTCGCGCCGGCGATGAACGTGCGCATGTGGGAGCACCCCGCCACCAAGGCCAATCTGGCGACGCTGACGGCGCGCGGCGTCCGGGTGGTCGGGCCGAACGAGGGCAACATGGCCTGCGGCGAATACGGCTTCGGGCGCATGGCCGAGCCGCTGGAGATCGTCGCCGCCGCCGAGGCCTACTTCGCCGAGAGCGCCGGGCCGCTTGCCGGGAAACGCGCGATCGTTACCAGCGGACCGACCCACGAGCCGATCGACCCGGTCCGCTACATCGCCAACCGGTCGTCGGGCAAGCAGGGCCATGCCATCGCCGCCGCGCTCAGGGCGCTTGGGGCCGAGGTGACCCTCGTCGCCGGCCCGACCCGCGAACCGGACCCCGCCGGGGTGAAGACGGTGCCCATCGAGAGCGCGCGGGACATGCTGGCGGCCTGCGAGGCGGCGCTGCCGGCCGATATCGTGGTCTGCGCCGCGGCCGTCGCCGACTGGCGGGTCGCCGCCGCGGCCGACCAGAAGATGAAGAAGGAGGCGGGCGGCATCCCGACCCTGGAACTCGCCGAGAACCCGGACATCCTGAAGACCCTGTCGCAGCGGCCGAACGGGCGTCCGGCCCTGGTCGTCGGTTTCGCGGCGGAGACCGAGACGGTTGTGGAACACGCCACCGCCAAACGGGCGCGCAAGGGGTGCGACTGGATCCTGGCGAACGACGTGTCGCCGGCCACCGGCACCTTCGGCGGCGACAGCAACACGGTCCATCTGGTCACCGCCGACGGCACCGAAGACTGGCCGGCCATGACCAAGGCCGAGGTCGGCCGGCGCCTCGCCGCGCGGATCGCGGACCACTTCGCATGACCGTTCCCGTCCGCATCGCGCGGCTGGCGAACGGCACCGATCTGCCGCTGCCGACCTACGAGACCGAAGGTGCTGCGGGTATGGACCTGCGGGCCGCCATCGAGGCGCCGATCACACTGGCGCCGATGGAGCGTTTCGCCATCCCGACCGGCCTCGCCATCGCCCTGCCCGCGGGCTACGAGGCACAGGTGCGGGCGCGGTCCGGCCTCGCCTTCCGCTCCGGCATCGCCTGCGTCAACGCGCCGGGGACCGTGGACAGCGACTACCGCGGCGAGATCAAGGTAATCCTGGTCAATCTCGGCCAGGAGCCCGTGACCTTCGAGCGGGGCGACCGCATCGCCCAGCTCGTCGTCGCTCCGGTGAGTCGGGTCGCCTGGGAAGAGGCCGAGAGTCTGGACGAGACCGCGCGGGGTGCGGGCGGGTTCGGGTCGACCGGTCGGGGGTAGATCCGGGTCTCCATCGACCTGGTTGGCGGCCGGCCGTCACCGGAGTAGAACTGCCCCATGCGTGAACTGAGCGAAGCCGAATTCCACCGCTACGCCCGCCACCTGATCCTCGACGAGGTCGGAGAGGACGGGCAGGCGCGGCTGCTCGACGCCCGGGTCGTGGTGCTCGGCGCCGGCGGGCTGGGCGCGCCGGTGTCGCTGTATTTGGCCGCCGCCGGGGTCGGGACCCTGGTCCTGGTGGACGACGACGTCGTCGACCTGACCAACCTGCAGCGCCAGGTTGTGCACATGACCGACGCGGTCGGTCGGCCGAAGGTGGAGTCCGCCGCCGAGACTCTGGCCCGGGTCAATCCCGGCATCGCGGTGGAGACGGTCGCCGAGCGGCTGACGCCGGAAAACGCGGATCGGATCGTCGCCGGCGCCGACGTGGTCGTCGACGGGTCGGACAATTTCGCCACCCGCTACGCGCTGAACGACGCCTGCCGGGCGGCCGGTATTCCGCTGGTCGCCGGGGCGCTGTCGCGGTTCGAGGGCCAACTCACCACGGTGATGCCTGAGGCGGACGCGCCCTGCTACCGTTGCCTGTTTCCGGAAGCGCCGGATCCGGAACTGACCCCGCGCTGCGAGGAGGCGGGCATTCTGGGCGCGGTGGCCGGCGTGATCGGGACGATGCAGGCGACGGAGGCGCTCAAGCTGCTCCTCGGCCTCGGCGAGCCTCTCAGGGGCCGGCTCATGCTGTGGGACGCGCTGGACATGTCGGTGCAGGAGATCCGCTACCGCCAGCGCCCGGGCTGCCGCACCTGCGGGTGACCGCTGCGTACCCACCCTATGCCGTCGTCCTGATGCAAATCAGGATCAAGCCTCGACGCTGGAGCAGATCGTGCGATGGGAGCACGCTGGCAGCATGGTCCTGACTTGCGTCAGGACGACGGGGAGTCAGGTGAGCCCCTACAATCCCTGCACCGGCTCCGGGAACGCCGCGAAATCGGTCAGGTCTCGGGTCCGGCGCCAGTGATCGAGCGCCCAGCGGACGCTCGGGAATGCCAGGTCGTCCCAGGGGATCTCGTCCCAGGCGAACAGCCCGACCTCGCGGGTCTCTTCGCCGGCCTTGACGTCGGGGTCGAGCAGGCGGGCGCGGTAGATCATCTGCACCTGGCTGATGCGCGGGATATTGTAGATGCCGAGCAGCGCGTCGATCTCGATCTTCGCGTAGGCCTCTTCCCAGGCTTCGCGCATGGCGCCTTCGACCGTGGTCTCGCGTTCCTCCATATAGCCGGCCGGGATCGTCCAATAGCCGTCCCTTGGGTCGATGGCCCGTCGGCACAGCAGGAACCTGTCACCCAGGGTCACCACCGATCCAACGACGATCTTCGGGTTTATGTAGTTGATGAATCCGCAATCGTCGCAGACCAGCCGCTCACGATTGTCGCCGGCAGGTACACGGCGGGTGACGGGGCCTTGAAGGGTATTCTCGGGCGGGGGAGTGTTCGACATACGGGGAGTGTGGCGGTCCCGGGCGCCGCCCGCAACATCGGCGGCGGCAGCCTGCGAACAAAGCAGCCTCCGAACAAAAAAGCGGCCGGTGAAGGCCGCTCCGTTATCCCGATCGTCAACCGCCGCCGGCGGGATGATCAGACGAAGATGTCGAGCGTCTCGCCCCGTCCGTTGCCCCGCCCATAGGCGAAGGCCGTCCGCGCGCCGTCCACACGCTGTTCCCGGTCCTGCTCGCTGTCGGCGCCGGCTTCCTCCGCTTCCGAGGTTTGCCGGACGGGATTCGACGTCAGGTTCCGGGTGGCGCTGGAGGACTGCTCCTGCTGAACCGGACGCGGAACCACCAGCCCAGCATTCGGCTGGGCATTGGTCGGTGATGGCGTGAGCAACGGTTGCAGCATTCTCTGTCTCCGATCTTCAATATACGCCTTAACCGTTCCGGATTCAAGAAATGACGGATTTCCGCGATTTCTATCGGCTCTCCGTCACCTTTTTTCGCGCTCTCTTAACCAGTCTGACCAGCTCGACCCGGGCGCTCTCGGCATCGTCGACCGGTTTGTCGAAGGGGAGGCGGGCGATGCGGCCGCCGAGCCGCAGGTCGGCCCCGTCGGCGTCGACGCCGGTCATAGTCCAGCCCTCGCCGTCCAGGCCCAGCAGAACACGGGCATAGAGCGCGATCGCGTCGCCATGATCGGCGTTCATGTGGTCGACGACGTCGGCTTCCCGGGTCTCCAGGGCCAGCCCCGACCGGCCCAGAACCTCGGCGCCGTCGAGCCAATGAATCCGACCGAAACCGGCGACCAGATGCACCCGCTCGACCTGCATGCGCCACACCGAGAAATCGCCGAAACCGGCATACATCGCCGCCGACGGGTGGCGGGCGAGGTAGCGGGCCCGGTGGCGGGTCTCGTCGCTCCGCGCCAGCCGCCCCATGACCGTCGCCCTGGCGCCGGTCAGCGGCTCGTCGAGACCCGATGTCCCGTCGAGGAGCAGGCTGGCACGGGGATCCGTCATCAGGTTGCGGGTATGCTCGGCAAGGGTCGAGATCAGCAGCACCGGCGCCGCGTCGTGATCGACCGCCATCATCACCAACGACGCGTAAGGCCACCCGGCCGGTCCGTCGGAGTCCGGATGCTGCAGCGTGGCGAGGGTCGCCCGATCGACGCCGCGGAGCAGCCCGCGCACGGTTTCGGCGGGCGTCGGCTGGGTTTCGCGAGACTTGGCGTCGGGATCGGTCATACCCATGCTATACACCGGGACGGGTGCCGACCGGAATGCGCCGGGTCGAAATGCGGCGGTTTCGTGGTCGCCCCCACTCACTTCGCCCCATTGCGGCCAAGCCCTTGCCGGATTGGGCGGACAAACCCGAACTCTGGCGACATCGTGTTGCGAGAAAGGGGCGGACAATGACGAACACCATCGCGCTGGTTGACGACGACCAGAACATTCTCACCTCGGTTTCCATGGCGCTGGAGTCGGAAGGCTTTCAGGTCCGGACCTACAAGGACGGGGAGGAGGCGCTGCGGGGCCTGAACCAGAGGCCGGTGGATCTTGCTGTTCTGGACATCAAGATGCCGCGCCTCGACGGTATGGAGTTGCTGCAGCGGCTGCGGAAGTCCTCCGCGCTCCCGGTGATCTTCCTGACGTCGAAGGACGACGAGGTCGACGAGGTGCTCGGTTTGCGGATGGGGGCGGACGACTACATCCGCAAACCGTTCTCCCAGCGGCTCCTGATCGAGCGGATCCGCGCGCTGCTGCGCCGTCAGGATCTCGCCCAGGACGAGTTCAACCCGCAGTCCGAGGCGCCGCTGGTCCGCGGCGAACTGGTGCTGGACGGTGCGCGGCACATCTGCAGCTGGGCCGGGAAGCAGGTGCCGTTGACGGTGACGGAGTTCCTGATCCTGCGAGCCCTGGCTGTGCGGCCCGGTCACGTGAAGAGCCGCGACCAGCTGATGGATGCGGCCTATGGCGACAATATCTACGTCGACGACCGCACGATAGACAGCCACATCAAGCGGATCCGGAAGAAGTTCAAATCGGCCGACGAGCAGTTCTCGAAGATCGAGACCCTGTACGGCGTCGGCTACCGGTACCGCGAGTGACCCGGGTCCGGGACGGGCGGGGCGACCGGGGGAGACCATGGCGGCGACGGACCGAGACGGCCTGAGGGCCGATCCCGACGAACATGCGGTGTCCAGGGATCGTTCCGCGGGCGAGACGTCGGCGCGGGATGGCCACGCCCGCAACGGCGCCGGTCGCGCCCGCGACAGGCAGAAGCGGCGCCGCGTCTTCGCGATGCGCTGGCCGTCGGTGTCCGGGCTGACGGCCCGGATTCTGGCGATCAACCTGGTGTCGATCGCCATCCTGTTCGTCGGCGTCCTCTACCTGGACCGCTACCAGAATGCCCTGATCCGCGGCGAGCTCGACGCCCTGACCCGCCAGGCCGAGGTGATCGCCCGGACGATCGGCGAACTCGGCATCGAACCGAACGTGATCCAGGACGAAGGGCTGGACCCGGTGCGGGTGCAGCGGATCGTCCGCCGCCTGTCGGTGGTCACCTCCTCGCGCATCCGCGTTTATCATCCGAGCGGCGTGATCCTGGCGGACAGCCGGCAGCTGGCCGGGTCCGCCGGCGCCGTGAGGATCGTGCCGCTGCCGCCGCCCATGGAGAATGAGCCGCTCGCACGGCTGGCGATCGATCTCTACAACGCCATGGTCAACTGGCTGCCCCGCCGCGGCCAACTTCCGGTCTGGCAGGAGCAGGGATCGGACAAGGCCCCGTTGCGCGAGGTGGCGACAGCGCTGTCCGGCACCACCGAACGGGCGGTCCGCAAGACCGAGCAGGGCGGGCTGATCCTCTCCACCGCCGTTCCGGTTCAGCGATACCGACAGGTGCTCGGGGCGCTGATGCTCTCCCTGGACGGCGACGAGATCGACACCGCCGTACGCGAGGTCCGCTTCGAGATCCTGTCGATCTTCGCCTTCACCCTCTTGGTCACCGTCCTGCTTTCGCTGTATCTCGCCAGTACCATCACCCGGCCGATCCAGCGGCTCGCCCACGCGGCGGAACTGGTGCGGAACAACCGCCACCGCCGGATCGACATTCCCGATTTCGGCGGCCGCAAGGACGAGATCGGCGATCTGTCGCGGTCGATCCGATCGATGACCGAGGAGCTGTGGCGCCGGCTGGACGCCATCGAGGGGTTCGCCGCCGATGTGGCCCACGAGATCAAGAACCCGCTGACCTCCCTGCGCAGCGCCGTTGAGACCGCGTCGCGGGTCGAGGATCCGGAGCGTCAGCGCCGGCTGCTGGCGGTGATCGTCGACGACGTGGAGCGCCTGAACCGGCTGATCACCGACATCTCGTCGGCGTCGCGCATCGCGGCGGAGATCAGCCGCGAGGAGGAGGAGCGGGTGGATATCGGCGGTCTGCTCGGCACCCTGGCGGAGGTTTACGGCGCCGCCCGGGAGGATCGCGGCGGGCCGCGCGTCCGGGCTGAGCTGTCCGAGCCGGACAGGCTTGCGGTCAACGGCCATGAGGGCCGTCTGGTCCAGGTGCTGCGCAACCTCATCGAGAACGCCGTCAGCTTCTCGCCGCCGGAGGGCATGGTGTGCCTGCGGTCCCACCGGGAGAACGGAGACGTGGTCATCGTCGTCGAGGACGGCGGCCCGGGCCTGCCCGACGGCAAGCTCGAGGCGGTCTTCGACCGCTTCTACACCGAGCGGCCGCAGGGGGAGAAGTTCGGCACCCATTCGGGGCTCGGCCTGTCGATCTCGCGGCAGATCATCGAGGCACACGAGGGGACCATACGGGCCGAGAACCGCAAGAGCCCGGCCGGCGACATCCTGGGCGCCCGCTTCATCATCCGTCTGCCGGCGGCTGACACGTAACGCCGGTACGGGATCGGGCGGGGTGGAGCAAACGGCCTCCACCCCACCCATCCGGGATCACCCAGCCTCGTCGAGAGCCCGCCGCAAGGTCATGAGCAGGGTCAGAAGCTGTGCCAGATCTGCCCGAGGGCGGGGGGACAGTCGGGGCAGTCTGAGGATCCCCCGGATATCCATGATCTGCCGGTCGAGCTGATCGGCATCCAGGGACAGCGAGATTTTCGGCATGTCGATACGTCCTATGCGGCCGGACTCCCGACCTCCACAGGGGCGGCAGTGCTGAGATACGCACGGTTGGCCTGGCGGATTTTCGCCGCCGCGTCGTCGAACAGGAACGGCAGGAAGGCGTAGCGGCGGCCGCGGGTGACCGGTCGTGCCTCGTGCAGCAGCGAGCAGGAGAAAACGACCGCTCCTCCGGTCTCGGGCTTGTACAGATGCGGCCCGTATTCCGGGAACCAGAGCTCGCCGCCCTCGAACTCCTCGGCGTTCAGATTGATCGAGACGGCGAAGCGGCGATGGGCCGTTCCGGGGCCGCCGTTGTCGCGATGGGCCTGGAAGAACCCGTTGTCTTCCGCGTCGTAGCAGCCGACGATGAACCGCTCGATCCGGCTCGCCTCGAAAGCGAAGACTTTCCTGATCTCGCCGATCAGGCGGCGATGAAGATCGTGGCGGATCCGGCGCAGGGTGTCCGGGTCGCGGACCACCGCGTCCCGGCGCCGTTTCACCGAATGGTCCAGAAACCCGGTGGTGATCCCGTTCACATCCCGCATCACGCCGCTGGGTCCGCCGCCGTCGGCTTCGTAGCCGGCGATCAGGTGCCGGCAGAAATCGCGGTCGAAGACGTCCGGCACCTGCAGGACTGGGGCGTGGCCGCCAACCCGGGCCTTGGGTGGAGTGCGGGGAATGCGCTGGGCGGTGGCGGCCACCCGCTGGACGAAACTGTCGAGCGGGGCGAAGCTCAGGAACTCGATCAGGCGGAGGTTTCGCCCGATCACGAAACAGCCGCTCCGCAGCCGGGCGCGCCGGTTCTCCGGCTCGTCGCCTCGTTGGATCATCCCATAGAGATCGTGTATGGCCAGATCGGTATCCCAGAACGGCATCGTGCGGCGGTCTGCCGATTCCATCGCGTCCGTCTGTCGATCCGTCGCGTCCGCGGTGACGAAATAGATGAGGATTCCCCGTCGGTGCAGCTCGGTCTCAATCGAGCGCAGGGCCCTGATGGCGGCCGGCGAGCCGTCCCGCGTGGCGCTGCCGATGAAGGCCAGGATCACGGTCCGTCCGGCTGCCGCTGCGAACTCGAAACGCGGATTGATCGGTGACTCGGCGATGAAAGGCGGCAGGAAGTCCCCGGAACGGAACTTCGGGAAGGGATCGATGCTCATGGCGGGTCAGAATCCGGCGGAGGCGACGAGCTGGCGGGCGATTTCACCGACGCGGCGTTCGGGAAGCGCGGCGGTTACGGCGAAGGCGACGGTATCGCGGCGCCCGAAGGCCACGGCGAAATCGTTGTAGCTGGTGACCAGGGTCTCGCCGTCCTGGACGTCGATCGCGCTCAGAATGGCGCTGTTGACCGACAGCAGCAGCGACACCGGGCGCATATCGGTATCGAAGAACAGGAACTGGACCGCCGGACCGTTGTCGGTCGAGGCGATGTCTACTTTGGTGAGGATCAGTCCGCCGGCTCGAAGCGCCACCGGGTCGATCACCTCCGAGAACATCTCGGAAAGTTTGGCGAAGTCGACCACGGCCACGTCACTCGCGAACATCGGCGCCAGGGACAGGGTGCGGTGCGCTTCGGTGGCCTCGTCGATGAACGACATCGTGCTGGGGATGCCGTCGGCGGCGGTCGTGGAGAAGGCGGTCTGGGCGCTCCACCCGACCACCGCGCCGACCAGCAGCATCGCCGCCACGCGGCTCGGCCCTGCCAAAGCGTCCCGGCCGCGTCGCAGCCATCCCTGTACGGACATCGCCCGGCTGAGCCGGGTCGCGGTGGCCCGCATCTCTGCGGGCACATCATCGCCGATGCTCAGGCCGCCGAGGCTGGCCAGCAGCGCTTTGTGGTGGGCGTAGTCCCTGACCCGGCGCGCCAGGTCCGGCGATGTCTCGATCGCCGCCGCTATTTCCGTGCGGCGTTCAGCGGTGAGTTCATCGTCGACATAAGCGCCGATTTCCCAGTCCTCGAACCTATCGGGCATCGTGGCCTCCAACAACGGTCAGGGGATGGACGGTCGTGCCGTGCTCCAGGACGCGGCGGAGCATCTCGCGGCCGCGGGCGAGCCGCGAACGGACGGTGCCGACCGGGATGTCCATGGTGTAGGCGATCTCCTCGGTGGAGAATCCTTCGACGGAGACGAGCAGCAGGACCTCCCGCTGTTGAGTCGGAAGGTCGCCGATCGCCGCGAGCACGCGGGACAGTTCCGCGCTCGCCTCTTGCGTGCCCGAAACGGTGCTCTGGCCCGCCTCGAACCATGAGGTTTCCCGATCCCGCCGGGACCGGCTCTCCCGGATCGACGACCGGAAGGTGTTGTGCAGGATGGCGAACAGCCAGACCCTCAGGTCCTGGCCTTCCCGAAACCGGCCGGTGTGACGAACCGCCTTCTCGAGCGTCGACTGCACGAGGTCGTCCGCATCGACGGCATTGCCGCAGAGCAGACGCGCGTACCGCCGAAGCTGATGCACGTGATCCAGGATCTCGGAACTGGTGACCATGCCGGCCGCCTCCAGAGAGTGACAGCGAGTATACGCAGCCACGGGCGTCGCTTATCCCGACCGGAGAAAATAAATATACGGGCGCTTGAGGGATCAGAGTGTCGACAGGAAATCCCGGACCGCCGCGATCACGGTTGTCTCGCTGTCGACATGCGGGGCGTGGCCGCTGTCCGGGATCAGCAGGGGCGCGGCCGGTCCGGCGACCTGGTCGACGATCGCGTGAACCTGTGCCGGCGTACCGTATTCGTCTTCAAGCCCCTGGATCGCCAGGACCGGGCAGCGCACCCCGGCCAGTCGATCTTCGATGTTCCAGGCGGCGAAGGGAGGCGACAGCCAGGCGTCGGCCCAGCGGTAGAACACCTTGTCCGCCCGCTCCGGTCCGTGATGGCGCAGGAGCGCGGCGCGGAGCCGGCTCTCCGGCGCTTCGTAGGCGGCAACGGCGTCGCGTATGCCGCCGAGGGTCACCTCCTCGACGAAGACATGGGCCGCCTCGGTGATGCAGGCGATGATCCGGTCGGGCGCCAGGGTGGCCGCCAGCAGGGCGATGGTGCCCCCGTCCGAATGGCCGAACAGGACCGCCCGGTCGACCCCCTCCCGATCCAACAGGCCGACCAGGGCTTCCGCCTCGCGGTCGTGATAGTCGAGCGGGTGGCCGCCTCGTACCGGATCGGCGAAAGGTTCCGCTCCGCCATGACCGGTCCGATCCTGGATCAATCCGCCCAGTCCGACGGCGGCGCAGAGGGTCTCGGGAAACCGCCGCCACATGGTGATCGCACCCAATCCTTCGTGCAGGAAGGCGATCTGCGGGGACGAGCCGTCGAGCTTGGCCAGAGCTGTCTCGGTCATGCTTACCAATCCTGGAGAACGCGCCGATTGTGCGCCGCAGCAATCGCTGTCTAGTGCAAAATCGGCAATGGCTTGTGTCTTGCGGGGCAATACGAATTCGCGTATCGAATTGAGACCCTGCTTCGGCGGGAGAAAAAAATAAAGCCACCGAACGGGCCTTCCGCTGGCAGCGGGAGACGAAAGGGCGGGGCAAGGTCAGGGATGGAAACGGGAACGTGCCCGCTTGCGGCTTCCGGTCGGGGAGTCGACCCGAGCGGTGCGATCGGGCCCCTCGTCCCTGCACGGATGTGGAGGACGAAGGGCAGATGGCTTACCCGGATCCGGCGGTCTACGACACGCTTCCCAAGCTGCTGCGGTACAATGCCGAAAACCACGGCTCCGACGTGGCCGTGCGCGAGAAGGATCTCGGCATCTGGCATACGACGACCTGGGCCGAGTACGGCGCCAAGGTGAAGCACATCGCCCTGGCGGTCGCGGATCTGGGGGTCGGCAAGGGCGACGTCGTGGCGCTGATCGGCGACAACGACAGCGACTGGACCGCCTTCGAGATCGCCGCCCATGCCGCCGGCGCGATGACCATGGGCATCTACCGCGACGCCCTGGAGGATGAGGTCGGCTACCTCGCCGAATACGCGGAAGTGAAACTGGCCTATGCCGAGAACCAGGAACAGGTGGACAAGTTCCTGGCCCTCAGCGACCGGCTGCCGACGCTCAAGCACATCGTCTATGCCGACAATCGCGGGATGCGGAAACGCGAGGACGCGCGGCTGATCTATCTCGCCGACCTGATCGCGGCGGGCGAGGCGGCGGCCGAGAAAGCGCCGGGTGCCTTCGACGCCATGGTCACCGCGACCTCGGGAGAGGACGTGGCGATCCTGTGCACCACCTCGGGCACCACCTCGAACCCGAAGCTGGCGATGCTGCCCCACGGCCGGTTCGTGCGTCACATCCACAGCTATCTGAAAGCCGACCCCAAGGGCCCGAACGACGAGTACGTCTCGGTCCTGCCGCTGCCCTGGATCATGGAGCAGGTCTACGTCTTCGGGTTCGGGCTGATATCGCGGATGAAGGTCAATTTCCCCGAGAGCGAGGAGACCAGCTTCGCCGATCTGCGGGAGATCGGCCCGACGTTCCTGCTGCTCGCGCCTCGGGTGCTGGAGCAGATCGCCGCCGACATGCGGGCGCGGATGATGGACGCCTCCTCCCTGAACCAGTGGCTGTTCGACAAGGGTCTGAAGATCGCCGTCCAGGCGGTCGAGCAGGGCCGGCACTCGACCCTGGCCGACATGATGGTGATGGGCGCGCTGCGCGACCGGCTCGGCTTCGCCAACGTCACCTCGGCGGCCACCGGCGGGGCGGCGATGGGGCCGGATACGTTCAAGCTGTTCCTCGCCATGGGCATTCCGCTGAAACAGCTCTACGGCCAGACCGAAACGTTGGGCGCCTACACCCTGCAGGACGGCAAGGATCTCGACGTCGATACGGTCGGGGTCCCCTTCGAGGGCACGGAGGTGAAGATCGAGAATCCCGATCCAGAGGGGGTGGGGGAGATCGTCACCCGGCACCCGAACATGTTCACCGGCTACTACAAGAACCCGGAGGCGACGGCGGCGGATCTGCGCGACGGCTGGATGCACACGGGCGATGCCGGCTACTTCGACGCCAAGGGCCGCCTGACCGTCATCGACCGGGTGAAGGATATGGCGGAGACCGCGACCGGAGTGAAATTCTCGCCGCAATACATCGAGAACAAGCTCAAGTTCTCGCCCTATGTGGGCGAGGCGGTGATCCTCGGCTCGGGCCGTCCGTTCCTGACCGCGATCATCTGCGTGCGGTTTTCCATCGTCTCGAAATGGGCGGAGAAGAACCGGGTCGGCTTCACCTCCTATACCGGCCTGTCGGCCGACGACCGGGTGTACGAGCTGATCCGCGGCGAGGTGGAGACGGTGAACGAGGGCCTGCCTGAGCATCAGCGGATCCGCCGCTTCCTGCTGCTCTACAAGGAGCTCGACGCCGATGACGGCGAACTGACCCGCACCCGCAAGGTGCGCCGGGGTGTCGTCTCCGACCGCTACGGCCAGCTCATCAACTCGCTCTACAGCGATGTCGGCACGGCGCAGCTCGACACCGAGGTCACGTTCGAGGACGGCCGCCGGTCCCGCATCCAGGCGGATATGAAGATTATGGAGGTCGGCGGCGGCGCGCCGGCGGACGAACTGAAGAAGGCGGGGTGATCGTGGCTGCAGTGGAAGGGCTTCGGGAGGACGGGCACGCCGACGCGGCGGAGGCGCCGCTCAGAGAGGCCGGCGAAGTCGTGCTCAAGCTCGAGAATATCGAGCTCGGATTCGGCGGCGTTAAGGCGATCAACAACGTCAGCTTCGAGGTTCGCAAGGGAGAGATCCGGGCGATCATCGGCCCCAACGGCGCCGGGAAATCGTCGATGCTCAACTGCATCAACGGCTTCTACAAGCCGCAGAAGGGAACGATCACCTTCCACGGCAAGTCCATGTCGGCCATGGACCCGCATTTCGCCGCGTCCAACGGCATCGCGCGCACGTTCCAGAACATCGCCCTGTTCCGCGGCATGTCGACCCTGGACAACCTGATGACCGGGCGCGTGCTGAAGATGCGCCGCGGCTTCTTCTGGCAGGCGCTGCACTGGGGGCCGGCCCAGCGGGAGGAGATCGAGCACCGCGCGTTCGTCGAGACCATCATCGACTTCCTGGAAATTCAGTCGATCCGCCGCACGCCGGTCGGGCGGCTGCCCTACGGCCTGCAGAAGCGGGTGGAACTCGGTCGCGCCCTGGCGATGGAGCCCAGCATTCTCCTGCTGGACGAGCCGATGGCGGGAATGAACGTCGAGGAGAAGCAGGACATGTCCCGCTTCATCCTGGACGTGAATGAGGAGTTCGGTACCACGATCGTGCTGATCGAGCATGACATGGGCGTCGTGATGGACATCTCGGATCGCGTGGTCGTGCTCGACTACGGCCGCAAGATCGCCGACGGCACGCCGGACGAGGTGCGCCGGAACCAAGACGTGATCGACGCCTATCTCGGCGTCCCCCATGAAGACTGACGGGCGGAGACGGCATGCTTGAGTTCTGGTTCTTCATCGAGGTCGTGCTGAACGGCATGTTCGCCGGCACGATGTACGCGCTCATCGCCCTCGGTTTCGTTCTGATCTTCAAGGCGTCGGGGGTCTTCAACTTCGCCCAGGGCTTCATGGTCCTGTTCGCCGCCCTGTGCTTTGTCGGCTTCCTGGAGATGGGGCTGCCATTGGTCGTCGCCTTTGTCCTCGCCGCGGCGATCATGGTGGCGTGGGCCTTCGCGGTGGAACGGTTCGTCTTGCGCTACCTGGTCAACCAGGAGCCGATCATCCTGTTCATGGCGACCATCGGTATCGCGTTCTTTCTCGAAGGTTTCGGCGAGCTGCTGTGGGGCGCCGATGTCCATCCGCTGGACATTGGCATTCCGGACGGGGCCTGGTTCGTCGGTCCCGACGGCGTGATGATGGTGCAGCAGTTCGACGTCTCCGCCGCGATCATCGCCGGCGGTCTGGTCGCCGTGCTCGCCCTGTTCTTCACCTACACCCGGATCGGCCGGGCCCTGCGCGCCGTCGCCGACGACCACCAGGCGGCGCTGTCGGTCGGCATCCCGCTTAATCAGATCTGGATCATCGTCTGGGCCGTGGCCGGTCTGGTCGCCCTGGTCGCCGGCATCATCTGGGGCTCGCGGCTCGGCGTTCAGTTCTCCCTGTCGATCCTGGCGCTCAAGGCGTTGCCCGTGCTCATCCTCGGCGGCTTCACGTCGGTGCCGGGGGCCATCGTCGGTGGCCTGATCATCGGCGTCGGCGAGAAGGTCGCCGAGATCTACCTCGGTCCGTATATCGGCGGCGGCATCGAGGAATGGTTCGCCTACGTGGTGGCGATGTTGTTTCTGCTGTACCGGCCGCAGGGCCTGTTCGGCGACAAGATCATCGAGAGGGTCTGAGGATGTTCTATCGCGAAGCCGGTATCTTCAAGACGAGCTACGCGGCCGATCAGGCCCTGTTCCGCATCCCCTTCGACCGGATCTTCGTCATCGCGGTGGTGCTGTTCGCCGCCTTGGTGATCCCGGTCATCGGCAACGAGTACTGGCTCGGATCGATCCTGATCCCGACCCTGATCATGGCGATCGCCACGATCGGCCTGAACATCCTGCTCGGCTATTGCGGACAGCTCAGCCTTGGAACCGGCGCATTCATGGCCGCCGGCGCCTTCCTCGGCTACAAGATCGCCACCGCCTTCCCGTGGATGCCGATCTGGGCCGTGGTCATTCTCGGAGGCATCTGCGCCGCGATGATCGGCGTGGCCTTCGGCCTGCCGAGCCTGCGGATCAAGGGGTTCTATCTCGCGGTCACCACCCTGGCGGCGCAGTTCTTCCTGCTCTGGCTGTTCCAGAAGGTGCCGTGGTTCGTGAACTATTCGATCTCCGGCGTGCCGACCGCGCCGCCGCGGGAGATGTTCGGCTTTCTCGTCACCGGGGCCGAGGCGTCGGTCGAGGCGCGATATCTGTTCATTCTCGCCTTCACCGTGATCCTCGCCCTGATCGCCGCCAACCTTGTCCGCGGCCGGATCGGGCGGACCTGGATGGCGATCCGCGACATGGACATTGCCGCCGAGCTGATCGGCATCAAGCCGCTGCCGACCAAGCTGTCGGCCTTCGCCGTCAGCTCGTTCTACTGCGGCGTCGCCGGCGTGCTCTGGGCGTTCTGCTACATCAATACCGTGGAGGCGACCGCCTTCGACATCTTCCGGTCGTTCACCGTGCTGTTCATGGTGATCATCGGGGGGCTGGGCAGCATTCTCGGGTGCTTCCTCGGGGCGTTCTTCATCTTCCTCCTGCCGATCTTCCTCAACAGCGCGCCCGGATGGGTCGGCCTGGAGGTGCCCACCGAACTGATCAGCCATCTCGAGTTCATGGTGTTCGGTGCGCTCATCGTCTTCTTTCTGATCGTCGAGCCGCATGGCCTGGCCCGGCTCTGGGCGATCACGAAGGAGAAACTGCGCCTGTGGCCGTTCCCGTACTAGGGCAACTGGTAGGGAAAACGCGCGGGCGCTCCGTTTCGGCGGCGGGAGGACGCGGCATCAGCCGCATCGATCGCCGCCACAAAAGCAAAGCATCGCTTTGCAAACAGGGAGGACATAGGAAGATGAACTTCCGTTCAGTTACCATGACCATGGCCGCCGCAGCGGTCGGCCTCGTCGGATTGGCCGGCGCCGCGCAGGCCGAAGGCCAGTTCATTCCGAACCTGGTCTACAAGACCGGCCCCTACGCGCCGAGCGGCACCCCGACGGCCCACGGCTTCGCCGACTATCTGGCGATGATCAACCACCGGGACGGCGGCATCAACGGCGTCGAGATCATCTACGAGGAGTGCGAGACGGGCTACAAGACCGACCGTGGCGTCGAATGCTACGACCGCGTCAAGAACCAGCACGGCGGAGCGACGGTGATCAACCCGTGGTCCACCGGCATCACCTACGCCCTGATCGAGAAGGCGACGGCCGACAAGATTCCGTTGCTGTCGATGGGCTATGGCCGCACCTCGGCCGCCGACGGCCGGGTGTTTCCCTACGTCTTCAACTTCCCGTCGACCTACTGGAACCAGATGACGGCGGTGATCAAGTACATCGCCGACCAGGAAGGCGGATACGACAAGCTGAAGGGCCAGAATCTCGGCTTCATCTACCTCGACCATCCCTATGGCAAGGAGCCGATCCCGACCCTGGACATCCTGGCCGAGAAGTACGGCTTCACCTACGACAAGTATCCGGTTCCGCCGGCGGCCATGACCGAGCAGAAGTCGATCTGGCTGCAGGTCCGCCGGTCCCGTCCGGCCTACATGATCATGTGGGGCTGGGGCGCGATGAACTCGACGGCCATCAACGAGGCCTCGAACGTCAAGTATCCGATGGAGAAGTTCATCGGCAACTGGTGGGCGGCGGCCGAGCCCGACGTCATTCCGGCGGGCGACGGCGCCGTCGGCTACAAGGGCGCGACGTTCAACGGCGTGGGCACCGACTTCAAGGTCTACGAAGACATCAACGCCCTCTATGACGCCGGCAAGGGGTCCTGGAACCGCGATGAGATCGGCGGCGTGCTGTATTCGCGGGGCATGGCGGCGGCGGCCTACGTGGTCGAGTCGATCCGCACCGCCCAGGCGCAGTACGGCAACCGGGTGATCACCGGCGAGGAGATGCGCTGGGGCATGGAGAACCTGAACGTCACCGCCGAGCGTATCGAGGAACTCGGCATGACGGGCCTGATGCCGCCGGTGACCATCACCTGCGACAACCATGAGGGCCAGAATCCGGCGATCAAGATCCAGCAGTGGAACGGCAAGGCATGGGAGATCAAGACCGACTGGATCAAGGCCGATACTGCCCTGACCCGGCCGCTGATCGAACAGGATGCCGCTCAGTATGCCAAGGAGAGCAGCATCACCCCGCGTAGCTGCTCCTGAGCGGCTGCCGACGGACGACACTGGGGGCGCCGGCACCGACCGGCGCTCCCGCCCACACGCCCCGTACCCTGCCGGCGCCAACCCAGGACGATAACCCATGAGCGTAACAACCGAGGCTCCCGACGCGGCCCAGCCGCTGCTCAAGGTCAACAATATCGAGGTCATCTACGACCACGTGATCCTGGTGCTGCGCGGCATCTCGCTCGAGGTGCCGAAGGGCGGGATCGTCGCCATTCTGGGGGGCAACGGCGCGGGCAAGACGACGACCCTGAAGGCGATCTCCAACCTGCTCGGCACCGAGCGGGGCGAGGTCACCAAGGGCAGCATCGAATTCGACGGGGTGGCGGTTCAGGCCTCCAGTCCCAACGAACTGGTCAAGCGCGGCTGCATCCAGGTGATGGAGGGGCGTCACTGCTTCGAGCACCTGACCGTGGAGGAGAACCTGCTCACCGGCGCGTTCACCCGCGGCGGCGACCGCCAGGGCATCCAGCGCGACCTCGAGATGGTCTACAACTACTTCCCGCGCCTGCGCGAGCGCCGCACCAGCCAGGCGGGCTATACCTCCGGCGGCGAGCAGCAGATGGTCGCCATCGGCCGCGCGCTGATGAGCCGGCCGAAGATGATCCTGCTGGACGAGCCCTCCATGGGGCTCGCGCCGCAGCTCGTCGAGCAGATCTTCGAGATCGTCAAGCAGATCAACGAGCAGGAGGGGGTGACCATCCTGCTGGCCGAGCAGAACACCAACATCGCTCTGCGATACGCCAAGTTCGGCTACATCCTGGAGAGCGGCCGGATCGTCATGGAAGGCGAGGCCGAGCAACTTCGCAACAACGAGGACGTCAAGGAATTCTATCTCGGCCTCGGCGGCGAGGGTCGCAGAAGCTTCCGCGACGTGAAGCACTACCGCCGCCGCAAGCGCTGGCTCGGCTGAGCCGCCCCGGTCAGTCTCACCCTGTCGGAGGAACTCATGGCCGACCATTACGACGCGCTCGAGACCCGCAGCGCCGCCGAGCGGGCGGAATCGCTGGCGGAGTGTCTGCCGGCGCATATCGCCCATGCTAAGACCAACACCGACCATTTCGCCCGGACGCTGGCCGAGGTCGATGCCAATGCCGTCACCACGCGCGAGGCGTTGGCCAAGCTGCCGGTGCTGCGAAAGTCGGATCTCGTCGACCTGCAGCGGCAGAACCCGCCCTTCGGTGGGCTCAACGCCACGCCGCTCTCCGATCTGGCCCGGGTCCTGATCTCGCCGGGGCCGATCTTCGAGCCGGAAGGCCATGCCGCGGATTACTACCGCTTCGCCCGCGCGCTGTTCGCCGCCGGGTTCCGGCGCGGCGACCTGGTGATCAACACCTTCGCCTATCACCTCACCCCCGGCGGCTGGATCGGTCAGTCCGGGGCGGAGGCGCTCGGCTGCCCGGTCATCCCCGGCGGGGTCGGCAACACCGAGCAGCAGCTCGACGCCATCGCCGCGTTGAAGCCGGTCGGGTATTTCGGCACGCCCGCCTTCCTGAAGACGCTGCTCGAGAAGGGTGCGGAGGCGGGCAAGGACGTTTCATCCCTGAAGAAGTCCCTGGTTTCCGGCGGCGCGCTGCCCCCGAGCCTGCGGGCCGAAATCGAGGAGATGGGCGTGGGCTGCCTTCAGGCCTATGCCACCGCCGATCTCGGCCTGATCGCCTACGAGAGCCCGGCGCGTGAGGGCATGATCGTCGACGAGGGCGCGATCGTGGAGATCGTGCGCCCGGGCACCGGCGATCCGGTGCCGGACGGCGAGGTCGGCGAGGTGGTGGTGACGGTCCTGAACCCGGACTATCCGCTGACCCGGTTCGCGACGGGCGACCTCTCCGCCGTTCTGGCCGGTGAGAGCCCGTGCGGGCGCACCAATCTCCGGATCAAGGGCTGGATGGGCCGGGCGGACCAGACCACGAAGGTGAAGGGCATGTTCGTGCATCCCTCCCAGATCGCGGAGATCGCCGCCCGTCATCCGGAGGTTTCGCGTGCGCGACTGACGGTCACCGGCGAGAAGGGCGTGGACGCGATGACCCTCGCGGTCGAGGTCTCCGTTCGGGACGAGTCTCTGCGCGCCGCGATCGCCGAGACCCTTCAGTCCGTGACGAAGATGCGCGGCAGCGTGGAGTTGGTCGACCCGGACGGTCTCGCCAACGACGGCAAGGTCATCGACGACCAGCGCAGCTACGACTAACCGTCGAAGCGCCTATCCCTGAAACCCCGCTCGTCATCCTGGACAGTCCCGGACCTCTCTCCGGGGCTGGGCCGGGACCCCGACCGCTGCGCCGGGAATCTGCCGAGCGGGGGATTTGCTGCGACCGGGTCCCGGGCCGTCTTCGGATCGGGTCCGAAGCCGCCCGGGATGACGGTGCGGTGGACGGAATGACGGGGCGGCGGACGGGGTGCCGGGGCGGCGGAGAGGAGAGTGGGCGGGCCGGCTCAGGATTTCCGGGCCACCAGCGCGTAGTTCACCCGGGCATCGGCCGACAGCGAGAACGATCCGTCCACGGGATCGAAGACCAGCCCGAGCGGCGGATCGACCTCGAACCCGGCCGCTTCCAGCATCTCCGTGAGTTCCGACGGTTTCGGGAACTGATTCCAGTCGTGGGTGCCGCGCGGAACCCAGCGCAGGATGTACTCCGCCGCCACGATCGCCTGGGCCCGGGAGCGCGCGGTTCTGTTGATCGTGGTCAGAACCAGCACGCCCCCCGGACGCACCAACCTTGCCAGCGCTTCGACGAAGGCGGCCTTGTCGGCCACATGCTCGATGACCTCGCTGGCGACGACGGCGTCGAAGCGTCTGCCCTCGGCGGCGAGATCCTCGGCGGCCCCAGCGCGGTAGTCGATCTCTAGCCCCATCTCGCCGGCATGGGCGATCGCGGCGGCGATTCCGGCGCCGTCGGCATCGACGCCGGTCACCGAGGCGCCGAGTCGGGTCATCGGTTCCGACAGGAGGCCACCACCGCAGCCGATATCGAGAACATCGAGGCCGGCGAGCACCTGTCGTCCCGCGCCGTCCTTGGAGAGTGGCGCCAAGGCGTCGCGGATCACCTGCATGCGTACCGGCACGAAGCGGTGCAAAGGCCCGTGCGGCCCGTCCGGGTCCCACCAACGCCCGGCCAACTGCGCGAAGCGGTCGATGTCGGCCGGGTCCACGGTGCCCCGTCCGGCAGCATCCGAAGCGCCTTCGGGCGGGGCTTCCGGCGTCCGTTCGGGACGGCCGCACATGGCCCGACGCAACAGTGAGCTGAGCATGATCGAATCCTCGCATCGTTAAGCGGTGCTGCCGCTTGCTCCAGCGGAGTCCCCATACTAATGATAGCGCCGCCGCGACCCGGCAAGGCTTTGCGACCGAAAGGCGCATCGGGCCCGGCACCCTGAAGACTGGGAGCGGACAGGACGATGGCGCGCATCGTAATGAAGTTCGGCGGGACCTCCGTCGGCGATACGGACCGGATCAAGAACGTGGCGCGCCGCGTCAAGGCCGAGGTCGATGCCGGCAACGAGGTCGCCGTGGTCGTCTCCGCCATGTCCGGCACCACCAATCAGCTTGTGACCTGGACCAACGAGATCGCCCGCCTGCACGACGCCCGGGAGTACGATGTTGTCGTCGCCTCGGGCGAGCAGGTCACCGTCGGCCTGCTGGCGTTGGCCTTGCAGGATCTCGGGATCAACGCCCGTTCCTGGCTCGGCTGGCAAATTCCGTTCAAGACCGACGGCATTCACGGCAAGGCCCGCATCGGCGAAATCGACACCACGGTCATGCGCCAGCGCTTCGCCGAGGGGCAGGTCGCCGTCGTCGCCGGGTTCCAGGGCATCGGGCCGGACAACCGCATCACCACGCTCGGCCGGGGCGGGTCGGACACGTCGGCGGTGGCGCTGGCCGCCGCGTTGGACGCCGACCGGTGCGACATATATACGGACGTGGACGGGGTCTACACGACCGATCCGCGGATCACCGCCAAGGCGCGTAAGATCGACCGCATCACCTACGAGGAGATGCTGGAACTGGCTTCCCAGGGGGCCAAGGTTCTCCAGACCCGATCGGTCGCCATGGCCATGCAGCACGGCGTGCGCGTGCAGGTCCTCTCCAGCTTCGAGGACAAGCCCGGCACGCTGGTCGTCGACGAGGGAGAGATCGTGGAGCAGCAAGTCGTCACCGGAATCGCCTACAGCCCCGATGAAGCGAAGGTCACGCTGGTCGGCGTGCCGGACCGGCCGGGCGTGGCCGGGGCCATCTTCGGATCGCTGGCGGACAGCGCCGTCAACGTCGACATGATCGTTCAGAACGTCAGCCAGGACGGCAAGTCGACCGACCTGACCTTCACCGTCGGCGCCACCGACCTGGATCGCGCGCACCAGGTGCTGGGCGGCCTGAAGGGCGACCTCGGTTACAGCGACATCGTCTCCGATTCGGGTGTGTGCAAGATCTCCGTCGTCGGCGTCGGCATGCGCAGCCAGCCGGGCGTGGCCAAGACCATGTTCCAGACCCTGGCCGAGAAGGGCATCAACATCCAGGTGATCTCGACCTCCGAGATCAAGGTCAGCGTGCTGATCTCCTCCGACTATACGGAGCTCGCCGTGCGCGCCCTCCACACCGCCTACGGCCTCGATGCCGATGGTGACGGCTAAGTGTCATGAACGCGCCCACCGGAACCCGTGAAACCGGACCGGGGGGCGGTCCCCGCGAGATGCTGCGCCGCCTGCGCGACGTCATGGCGGGGATCGGCACGCCGCAGCAGCGCCTCGACAGCACAGTTCAGGTGATTGCCCACGAACTGGGCGCCGAGGTCTGCTCGATCTACGTCCAGCGCCCGGGCCGGGTGCTGGAACTCTGCGCCACCCAGGGCCTGAACCCGCAGGCGGTCCACCGGCTGTTCTTTCAGCCCGGCGAAGGGCTGGTCGGTCACATTGCGGAGACCCGTCTACCGCTGACCCTGGCGGAGGCGCAGAAGCACCCGAAATTCGCCTACCGCCCGGAGACCGGGGAGGAGGCCTTCCAGTCCTTCGCCGGCGTGCCGATCCGCCGGTCCGACCGGGTGCTCGGCGTTCTGGTCGTCCAGCACGTTTCCATGCGCGAACTGACCGAGGAGGAGGTCGAAATCCCTCGAGACCCTCGCGATGGTGTTGGCCGAGGTGCTGGCGACGATGAGTTTGCCCGGCGGCGAGCCGGGGCGTGACCGCGGCCCTTTGCTGGTTCACGGCATCCGCATCCACGAGGAAATCGCCATCGGAAAGGCGCGGCTGCACCAGCCGCGGGTGGTGATCGGCGGCGTGGTGGCCGAGGACCCCGCGGTGGAGCACGACCTGCTGCGCGCCGCCCTGGCCGATA
Organism: Thalassobaculum sp.; assembly: GCA_048983575.1. Classification (GTDB taxonomy): domain Bacteria; phylum Pseudomonadota; class Alphaproteobacteria; order Thalassobaculales; family Thalassobaculaceae; genus Thalassobaculum. Next base: position 1,501,918 of record JBLZTD010000001.1, read on the forward strand.
TGCACGAGAGCCTGGACCGGGTCATGGAGTCGGAGGCCCTGTCCGCGGCAGGCGAGCACCGTGACGTGCTGGAGACCTACCGGCTGATTGCGCGCGATACCGGCTGGATCGGGCGGATCCGCGACGCGATCGACAGCGGTCTGACCGCGGCCGCGTCGGTACAGAAGGTGCGCGACGACACCCGGTCGCGGATGGGGGCGGTCAAGGACGAGTATCTACGCGAGCGGCTGGCCGATTTCGAGGATGTCGCTCTGCGTCTGCTGCGCCGCCTCGCGCCGGGGGAGGAGGCTGCCGCAGATGACGCGGATGCGATGGGCGGTACCGAGCCGTTCATCCTGGTCGCCCGCTCCATGGGACCGGCGGAGCTGCTGGACTATGCCGGCGATCAACTCAAGGGGCTTGTGCTCGAAGAGGCTTCCGCCACCGCCCATGTGGGCATCGTCGCCCGGGCTCTCGATATCCCGGTGGTCGGGCGGCTGGCCCATCTGATCGACGAGGTCGATCCCGGAGACCTGCTGATTGTCGACGGCGATCACGGCCAGGTCTTCGTGCGTCCGGGCGACGACGCCCGCTCCCAGTTTCGCGAAAGCCTGGCGGCGCGGGAGGCGATGCGGGCGCGGTATGCGGCACTCCGGGACACCCCGGCGGTCAGCCGGGATGGCGTGCGGGTTTCGCTGCAGGTGAATGCCGGTCTGCTGGTGGACGTGTCCCAGCTGGAGACGGTCGGCGCGGAGGGAATCGGACTTTACCGCACGGAAATCCCTTTCCTGGTCCGCCGAGAGTATCCGGATGTCGAGGCCCAGACCGAGCTCTATCGTCGAAATCCTCGACGGGGCTGGCGGGCGGCCGGTGACGTTCCGAACGCTGGATGCGGGCGGCGACAAGCGGCTGCATTCCTTCGTCCACGATGTCGAGGAGAATCCGGCCCTCGGCTGGCGCGCCCTGCGGATCGGTCTCGACCAGCCGGCGATCCTGCGCCAGCAGGTGCGGGCGATGATTCACGCCGCGGGTTCCCGGCCGCTTCGTGTCATGTTGCCGATGGTGGCGACCGCCGACGAGTTCCGCGCCGCCCGGGCCATCATCGACCTGGAGATCGAGCGGGCGGCCGGTCGTGGTTCCGGGACCCGCGGTGATATCGCGGTCGGCGCCATGGTGGAGGTGCCGTCCGCCCTGCTCGACATCGAAGGGTTGGCCGAAGCGGCGGATTTCCTCTCCGTCGGCAGCAACGACCTGCTGCAGTTCCTGTTCGCTGCGGACCGCAGCGGCGAACGCACGGCGACGCGATACGATCCGTTGTCCGGGTTGTTCCTGGATTCGATGCGCCGGATCGCCATGGCCGGACGGTCGGCGGGTATCGATGTCTCCGTCTGCGGCGAGATGGCCGGGCGGCCGCTCGAGGCGCTGACCCTGGTGGCGCTCGGCTATCGGTCGCTGTCGATGTCCGCCGTCTCGGTTGGACCGGTTAAGGAGGCAATACTCTCGACTGATATCAATAGGTTATCCGATTTTATTTTGTATTCGATGAAAAAAACCGGAAGTTCCATACGAAATCGTTTGAAGAATTACCTCGCAGACACCCGCTGAGAAGTTACCATTTCGATAGGCGCGATCCGGGGGCTTTCTAAGGTTGGAAGGTCGCTCTCCTGAATAGTCAATTGAATTACATGACTCATTGCAGTATCGTCTCGCCATCTTGAGAGTGGTTCGCGCCGGGGCGGAGGCGTGGGCTTGGGGTGGGAACTCCGCTGCTTGGCTGAGGCGATCATGACGCTAAAGACAGCACGGGCGAAGCTGCGGCTCACGGAGATTGAGTCGCTCGCCGACGCGGCTCGACCCGACGAACTGGCGGTTGGGGTCGAGGCTGCGAACGAGGCCGGAGCGCGTGGAGACGGCGACGCGGGCCGGAGCGTGGGGAGCCGTTCTGCTTCTGGCGACGGCGCCGTCCTGTCCACGGCCCGGACCACCGCCAAGGAGGGAGACGCGATGCCGTATCGAGACTCCGGGGCGAGTCCGACCATCGGGGAAGAGCTGACCCAGGCGCGGGAAGCCGCGGGCCTTCAGCTCGACGATGTCGCCGCCCAGCTTCGCATCCGCAGGGAGTTCCTCGCCGCCCTTGAGGAAGGGCGCCCCGATGCGCTCCCCGGTGTGACATACGCCATCGGCTACGTCCGAACCTATGCCGCTTTTCTCGGCCTGGATGTCGAACGGGCGGTCACCCGCTTCAAGCAGGAAGCCGCGGGCCTCGCGCAGCGGACCCAGCTCGTCTTTCCGTCTCCGGCGCCCGAGGGCCGGGTGCCCGGTCTCGGGCTGGTGTTCGCCTCCGTGCTGCTCGCCGGCTTCGCCTATGGCGGTTGGTACTGGATGTCCGAACGCGGCCTGTCGGTCTACGACATGGTGCCGGAGGTGCCCGAGCGTCTGGCGATGCTGATCGAGGGCCAGTCCGGCGCACCGTCGGTGCCCGCGCCGCCCGCCCCGGCTCAGCGGGATACCGCGCAACAGGCCGCCCAGACCGCCGGTTCCGATGCCACGCCGGAAAGTTCCTACCGGGCGGCCAATCCGACCGGTGTGCCCGTTACCGCCCGCTCGAACGCGGGCGACGGGGCAGTGACCGAGCCTGCTCCCGCCAGTCCGGCTGAGGTCGCCACCGCCGGGCCGGCGGACGCGACTGCGCCGGCGCAAGGCGGCGGGCGCGAAACGGCGATGGCATCGGCAAACGATCCGAAAGTGTCTGGCGAGGCCGGCACGCGGCAGCCGGTCGCCGCCACGAGTGCCCGCAGCGGTTCGTCGGCCACTGTGCCGGCCGACTCATCCGCCGATACCGTCTCATCTACCGATACCGGCGCATCCGAGCCGGTTCTGGCGGATGCCGAGGCGGAGCTTTTGGCTGGACCGAACGTGGTTGACGGTGCGCCTGCCGCTTCGCCACCCTTGGCTGCGGCCGCTCCCGAACCGACCCAGGCGCTGGCTGCGACCGAACCGCTGGGAAGCCCGGTACCCAGCGCACCGCGTCTCAGCGGGCTGATCGGCGCTTCCGAGGCGGCGGTTCCGAACCCGGTGGAGAAGACGCCCGTCCCGGCCACGATCGAGCGGGTTGTGGTGCGCGCGACCGGCGAGAGCTGGGTACAGGTGCGGTCCGCTGAGGGGACCACTCTGTTCACACGGGTCCTGCGCAGCGGCGACGTGTACCGGGTGCCGGACCGTCCCGGATTGACGCTGGCGACCGGCAATGCCGGGGCGCTGGAGATCGTGGTCGACGGAAAGCCGGCTCCCAGTCTCGGAACCTTCGGTGAAGTGGTGCGCAACATCGCCCTGGACCCTGACCGGCTCGCCGCCGGTACGGCCATCGCCGGCCGCAACTAGCCCGACGCGGCGCGCTGTCGGCGGGTTGGGCTGGCGGGCGGCTTTCGGAGCGGCCGGTCATCGGCTATATACTGGGTGAAGAGCGGACCCACGCTGCACCGACATTCGAGGCCACTATGAGTGTCCGACCTTACCGCGATATCCACCGCCGCCCGTCCCGCCGCATCCATGTCGGCTCCGTCCCGGTCGGTGACGGCGCGCCGATCACCGTCCAGACGATGACCAATACGCTCACCGCCGACGTCAAGGCGACGGTGGAGCAGATCCAGCGCTGCGAGGCCGCCGGCGCCGACATCGTTCGGGTGAGCTGCCCGGACGAGGACTCCTCCAAGGCGCTGAAGCAGATCACCGCTCAGGTCGGGGTTCCGATCGTCGCGGATATCCACTTCCACTACAAACGCGCGATCGAGGCGGCGGAGAACGGGGCCGCATGTCTGCGGATCAATCCGGGCAATATCGGCTCGGCCGCGCGGGTGCGGGAGGTGGTGCAGGCGGCCAAGGATTACGGCTGTTCCATGCGCATCGGCGTCAACGCCGGCAGTCTCGAGAAGCACCTGCTTGAAAAATACGGCGAGCCCTGTCCCGAGGCGATGGTCGAGAGTGCGCTCGACCATGCCAGGATTCTCGAGGACAACGATTTCCGGGACTTCAAGATCAGCGTGAAGGCCTCGGACGTGTTTCTGGCCACCGCCGCCTACCAGGGACTGGCGGAGGCCTGCGACTACCCTCTTCATCTCGGCGTGACCGAAGCCGGGGCGCAGCGCGTTGGCACGGTGAAGTCGTCGATCGGCCTGGGCATGCTGCTTTGGAGCGGGATCGGCGACACGATCCGGGTTTCCCTGTCCGCCCCGCCCGAGGAAGAGGTCCGTGTCGGTTTCGATATCCTGAAGTCGCTGAATCTGCGCCATCGCGGCGTCAACGTGATCTCCTGCCCGTCCTGCGCCCGTCAGCAGTTCGATGTGATCGAGAACGTGCGGGTGCTGGAGGAGCGGCTGGCCCATATCACCACCCCGATGACCGTGTCGGTGATCGGCTGCGTCGTGAACGGGCCGGGCGAGGCGCGGGAGACCGATATCGGCATCACAGGTGGGGGCAACGGGACCCACATGGTCTACATCGCCGGCCAGCCCGATCATCGCCTGAAGAGCAAGGACGTGGTCGACCACATGGTCGAATTGATCGAGAAGAAGGCGGCGGAGATCGAAGCGGAACGCGTTGCGGCGGACGCCGGCGTCGCGGCGGAATAAGCCGAACCGCGCCGTGGAACGTGCTCCCGCATGGGACCCGGCCGGGCGCTTGAGGAGCCGGAACTTGGCAGGACGTCATCTGGAGCGCGGAACTCGACCGGACCGACGGGGCGCGGACCGCGGCACTCTAGGGGCGCATCATGTCTGTCGCTCCTCCGCCGCTTCAGGTGATCGGCGTCGATCACCGCACCTGCCCCGATGGGGTGCGCGAGAAACTGTTCGTCGACAATTCCGAGATGCCCGCCATGCTGGAAGCGCTCAAGGCGGGCGGGGCGGAAGAGGCGATCGTGCTCTCCACGTGCAACCGGGTCGAGGTCATCGGCCAATTCGCCGACCCGGATGTCTCCGCCGATACCGTTGCCGCCGAACTGGGACGGCCCGTCGACCTCGCCGGATCGGTGCTGCGGCCGCTGCTCTACGCCCATGATCGCGGTGAGGCGGTGCGCCATGTCTTCCGCGTGGCCTGCGCCCTCGACAGCCAGGTTGTCGGAGAGCCGCAGGTGCTGGGTCAGATCCGCGCCGCCCATCGTCTGTGCCGCGACCTCGGCGGCACCGGGCCGGTCATCGAGGACACCATGCGGGCCGCCTACGCGGTGGCCAAGCGGGTCCGCACGGAGACAAGGATCGGCGAAGGGCCCGTCTCGCTCGCCGCTGCTGCCGTCGCCCGGGTCCGCGATTTGTTCGGCGATCTGGACGGCCGCTGCGGTCTGCTCGCCGGCACCGGCGAACTCGGGCTGCTGATCGCCGAGCACATGGCGGCGGCCGGCATGGACGGCTTGGAGGTGCTCGACCGGTTCGCACGGCGCGCGGCGCTGGCGGCGCGGGAGATCGGGGCCCATCACGGCGATCTGGAACAGCTCGGGGCCGCGCTGGATCGGGCGGACGTGGTGGTCACCACGCTCGGCGAAGGACGGTATCTGATCACCGCCGAGATGATCGAAGCGGCCTTGAGGCGCCGCCGCCGCCGCCCCTTCTTCCTGCTCGACCTGTCGGTGCCGGGCGATGTAGAGCCTGCGGTGCATCGTCTGGACGAGGCGTTCGTCTACGATTTCGGCGACCTGGAAGCGATCAGCCGGGCCGGCATGGCCGATCGGGCGGGCGAGGCCGCGCGGGCCGAGATGATGGTCGAGCAGGCGGTCACGGACTTCACGCGGGAACGCTCGGGTCGGGACGCCGCATCGGAGATCGCCGCCCTGCGCGCCCATGTGGAGGCCGCGGTCGCCGAGGTCGCCGGCCCGCACGGTGACACGGAACTGATCCGCAGGATCGCCGCCCGACTGTCCCATGCGCCGTCGGTGGTGCTGCGGGAGCTGGCGGAGGACGGGAGGCTGGATCGGCAGACCAGGGATCTTGTGGCCCGGCTGTTCGGCATGCCGGGTGCGAACGGAGGAGACGAGACGTGAGCCTTGAGGCGACCCTCGACCGGGTGGTCGACCGCGCGAAGGAGTTGGAAGCCCTGATGTCCAGCCCGGACAAGCTGGAGTCCAGCGATTTCCAGAAGATGTCGCGCGAGCTGTCGGAACTGGCGCCCGTGGTGGCGAAGGTCGAGGAGCTGAAGCGCACCCGCGCCGAACTGGCGGAGGCCCGGGCGCTTGCCGAGGAAGGCGACGCCGACATGAAGGCGCTTGCCGAGGCGGAGGTCGGAGAGATCCAGGCCCGCCTGCCGGATCTCGAGCGAGAGGTGCAGATCCTGCTGCTGCCGAAGGACGAGGCGGACGAGAAGAACGTCATCCTCGAAGTGCGTGCCGGCACCGGGGGCGACGAGGCGGCCCTGTTCGCCTCCGATCTGTTCGAGATGTACCAGCGCTACGCCCAGGGTCGCGGCTGGCGCTTCGAGGTGATGGAGGTCTCGGAGAACGAGCTCGGCGGCTACAAGGAGGCGGTGGCGTCGATCACCGGGCGCGGCGTCTACGCGCGCCTGAAGTTCGAGAGTGGCGTGCATCGGGTGCAACGGGTTCCGGTGACGGAGAGTCAGGGGCGCATCCACACCTCCGCCGCCACCGTGGCCGTGTTGCCGGAGGCCGAGGAGGTCGACGTCCATATCGAGGACAAGGACCTCCGCGTCGATGTCTACCGCTCCAGCGGCGCCGGCGGTCAGCACGTCAACACGACGGACAGCGCGGTGCGAATCACCCACCTGCCGACCGGCGTGGTCGTGACCCAGCAGGACGAGAAATCGCAGCACAAGAACCGGGCGAAGGCCATGCGCATCCTGCGCGCCCGGCTGTTCGACCTGCAGCGCCAGGAAGCCGACGAGGCCCGCGCCGCCGACCGCAAGAGTCAGGTCGGCTCGGGCGATCGCTCGGAGCGGATCCGCACCTACAACTTCCCCCAGGGCCGGGTCACCGACCACCGCATCAACCTGACCCTGTACAAACTCGATCGGGTGATCACCGGAGAGGCGCTGGATGAGTTGCTGGATGCGCTGATCGCCGAGGACGAGGCCGAGCGCCTGGCGACGCTGACCTGACGGCGGGCGGCGTGACCACCATCCGCGAGGCGCTGAAGGACGGGGCGGCGGCGCTGGCCCAGGCGGGGATCGACGGCGCCCGCCTCGACGCCCGCCTGCTGCTCGGCCATGCCCTGGGGCGCGCGGTCTGGCCGCACGAGGAGACCGCCCTGGAAGTCGAGGCGCTCGGCCGCTTCCGGTCGCTGCTCTTTCGTCGGCTGGACCGGGAACCGGTGAGCAAGATCATCGGCCGGCGGGCGTTCTGGACGCTCGACCTCGAGGTGACGGCGGATACGCTCGATCCCCGGCCGGATAGCGAGACGCTGATCGAGGCGAGCCTGGAGGCGTTCGGCAACCGCGCTCCACCCCGGCGCATCCTCGACCTTGGTACCGGCACCGGCTGTCTCCTTCTCGCAGCCTTGTCGGAGTTCCCAGAACTCGACGGGTCTCGGCATCGAGCGCTCGGAAGCGGCGGCGGCGGTGGCACGTCGGAACGCTGCGGCGGCGGGTCTGGCGGAGCGGACGGAGATCCGCTGTCAGGACTGGTCTTACCCGGGCTTCGGCGGTGGATTCGATCTGATCCTATCCAACCCGCCCTATATCGCCGATGGCGAGATCGATACGCTCGACCGGGAGGTTCGCGCCTACGACCCGTTGGGTGCGCTCGCCGCCGGCCCGGATGGCCTGGATGCCTACCGGGCCCTGGCGCCGATTCTGTGCCGCAGCCTGGCGTCCGACGGCGTGGCGGTCCTCGAACTCGGGATCGGGCAGGCGGACGCCGTCGCCGCGATCATGGCGCGGCCCGGACCGGGAGGAATGAGCCTGACGGAGAGCGCCCGGAGAAAAGACCTCGCCGGCGTGGCGCGCGCACTGGTTCTCAAATGGAACAACACCCGTTCGGATGCCCCCTAGCTAGCCGAAAACAGCTTGGAATTCATGGGGAAGCAAGATAGTGTTCGCGTCAGGCAAGGGGCTTATTTGGTCCGTGCCGGAGCCACTGTCAGCATGGTGATCGCAGAGCGCGGTCCGCCCGGTACCCGAGGGGACACCGGCCGATCTGTTTGAAAAAGTGGCCTGCGAACCGGACACGGGGTCCGCTTCGAAACAACAGGAAATGTGTTTGGCATGAGACAAGGCCCACACCAGAAGCGTGGTCGCGGACGGGGTAATCGTCGTCCGAACACGCCGAACCGCAATCAGACATTCGACAGCAACGGGCCCGATGTCCGAATCCGCGGTAACGCGAACCAGGTTTACGAAAAGTACCTGGCTCTCGGTCGCGACGCCTCCGCGTCCGGCGACCGTGTGCTCGCGGAGAGCTATTTCCAGCACGCCGACCACTACTATCGGATCGTGAGCACCTTCGCCGAGAGCGAGGCCGAACGGCAGAACCGGAATGCGGGTCAGCAGCCTTCCGGCGGATCGCGCGACTGGAACGACGAAGACGAGGATGATCGCGACGATTACCGCGGCGGCAATGGCGGCGGTAACAACGGCGGGAACACCAGTGGCAACGGCAATCGCGACGAGCGCCGTGCCGACCGTCGCGGCAACGACGAACAGCCCTCCGACGACCGTGATGACGGCCAGAGCGACCGCCCTGTCAGGTCCGACGGCGGACGGGGAGATGCCGACCAGAGGAACGCGGGTGGCAAGCGGCGGGGCTCGTCCGAGGCCTCTCAGGACGACACGTCCGATCGGGACGGTTCGCCGAAGGACGCTGGTCAGACTGCCGGGGCTCCGGCCGACGCGGCTCAGGAAGATGCGGCACCGCCGCGCCGCCCCCGTGGCCGTCCGCGGCGGGTCGCTGCTCCGGATGATGCCGCACCGGCGGTCGAGGAAGACGGCATTCGGCGCACGCTGCGCGTCGCCAGCGGGAAGGGCGACGCCGAGGCGCCCCAGGCAGACGCTTCCGGCGAGGAGGAACAGCCCCGTCCGCGCCGCCGCCGCCGCGCCGCCAGCGCCGATCAGCCGGCCAATACCGATGACGACGGCGCCGCTGCCGCGAGCTGACGCGCCCCACGACGAGCACAAGAAAGGCCCGGTCCAGCGCGACCGGGCCTTCTTCTTTCTCGGCCGTTGTCCTTTTGGCTTTCTCGTTCTCCCGGAAAAGCCGGGGTCGCGCAGTCAATTCTACCGCCGCAGTCGGGCCATCGGGCAGGGCCGCCGTCCGTGGCCGCCGTCCGTGGCCTGATCCTGATTTGCATCAGGATGACGGGGTCGGTTTTGGTGGATTATCCCGCCGTCCTGACGCAGGTCAGGACCATGCCGCAGGCCCATGCGCCCATCCCTCCGCCGGTCCGTCCTGAACGACGGAGAGGGGAGAAACCGGATGAGCGGATTCCTCAGCCGGCGTTCAGCGGATCCCCGACGGCAACCCGGCCGGGGCCGGTGACACGGACGTAGATGCCGCAGTCCGTGTGGCCGAATCCGCGCTGCAGGTCGTGCGGGATGGTGAGATCGCGCTGGCCGGTCGCCGGATCGACGTTGGTCGCCGCGCAGCGGCCGATGATCTCCTCGACCCTGAGCGTCGCTCCTCCGATCGTCAGGGTCCTGCCGACCCAACCCATCTCCACCCACGGCTCCAGGCCGTCCACCAGGAGATTGCCGCGGAACCGCATCGGATCCACCGTTCTGCCGACGACCCGCTCTAGGTCGCGCACGGATGCGAGGTTGATGACGGAGAGGTACGGGGCGTCGGTGTCGGTGTAGCCGCGCTGTCCGAGATCGACCACTTTCGGCGCCCCGCGCAGATCGCTCTTGGCATAGGCGGCGAAGAACTGCTCGATCACGGTGCAGCCGGTTCGAACTCGTGAGATCGCCGCGCGCGATCTGTCGGCCGTTGCGACGGATTTCCAAGGTCGCCGTCGCGTCGTCGAACACGGTCTCGAGCGCCGCCAGTTTCGGCACGCTCATGACCTGCAGGAAATGCGCCTTCGAATGCCACTCGGGGGCTGCCGGATCGACGGGGGCCGAACCGTGGGCGATCGCGAAGCGGCGGTCGAACGGGATCAGCCGGTCGGTCTCGAGCTCGACCGCCTCCAGGGTCTCGGCGGAGAGACCTTTCACCGGATACCGGTGGATCGATGTGACGCGCGCGTTCATGGCTCGACAGAACGCCCGCGGGCCCGCTCTGTCAACGCGAGCGTATGCCGCAGAACCGTGCGCCGAAGTCTTGTGTTGCCGCATTGCAACACCCATGTCTGATGCGAAGCGGGGTGGCGCCTGACCGGGCCGCCTCGAAAGACGGATCGGGGTTAGACTTTCCCGGTTACGGACGAGGCCGTCGGAGTCGCCTCATGGGGCTTCGGCGGTCGTACTGGCGAAACGCGGTACTCGTGGAGAAGACGACATGAATTTCGAGAAACTGTCCGACCGCTGCAAGGGGTTCCTTCAGGCGGCGCAGACCATGGCTCTGGGCCGCGGTCATCAGAAACTCACCCCCGCACACCTTCTCAAGGTGTTCATCGAGGATTCCGAAGGGCTCGCGGCGACGTTGATCCAACGCGCCGGTGGCGACCCGAAAGCGGCGCTCGCCCGCGTCGATTCGATCCTGGAGAAGCTCCCGCAGGTCGAGGGCAGCGGTGCCGGTCAGGTCTACATGTCGCCGGAACTGGCGAAGGTTCTGACTCAGGCGGAGGAGGTCGCGAAGAAGGCGGGTGACCAGTACGTCACCGTCGAGCGGCTGCTGCTGTCCATCGCGCTCGCCGCCGGGACGGACGCCGCCAAGGCCCTGACCGAGGCGGGCCTGTCGCCGCAGAACCTGGAGAAGGCGATCCAGGACATGCGCAAGGGCCGAACCGCCGACAGCGCCAATGCCGAGGGCAATTTCGACGCGCTGAAGAAATACACCCGCGACCTGACCGAAGCGGCGCGGGACGGCAAGATCGACCCGGTCATCGGCCGCGACGAGGAGATCCGCCGCACCATCCAGGTCCTGTCGCGGCGCACCAAGAACAACCCGGTGCTGATCGGCGAGCCCGGCGTCGGCAAGACCGCCATCGTCGAGGGGCTGGCCCAGCGCATCGTCAACGGCGACGTGCCGGAAGGCCTGAAGAACCGGAGACTGCTTGTCGCTCGACCTCGGGCGCGCTGATCGCCGGAGCGAAGTTCCGCGGCGAATTCGAGGAGCGCCTGAAGGCCGTTCTGAACGAACTCGGCGAACACCGACGGCGAAGTCATCCTGTTCATCGACGAGCTGCACACGCTGGTGGGCGCCGGTGCGGCCGAGGGCTCGATGGACGCGTCGAACATGCTGAAGCCGGCCCTGGCGCGCGGCGAGCTGCATTGCGTTGGCGCAACGACCCTCGACGAGTACCGCAAGCACATCGAGAAGGACGCCGCCCTGGCGCGGCGCTTCCAGCCGGTCTTCGTGGCCGAGCCGGGCGTGGTCGAGGACACGATGTCGATCCTGCGCGGGCTCAAGGAGAAGTACGAACTGCACCACGGAGTGCGCATCACGGACAGCGCCCTGGTGGCGGCGGCGAACCTGTCCAACCGCTACATCACCGACCGTTTTCTGCCGGACAAGGCCATCGATCTGGTGGACGAGGCGGCGAGCCGGCGGCGCATGGAGGTCGACAGCAAGCCCGAGCAGATCGACGAACTGGACCGCAAGATCATCCAGCTCAAGATCGAGCGCGAGGCGCTGAAGAAGGAGGACGACAAGGCGAGCCAGGACCGCCTCGAGGTGCTCGAGGAGGAACTGGCCGAACTCGAGGACCGACTCGGCCGAACTGACCGCCGCGCTGGCAGGGCGAGAAGGAGATGCTGACCGGCGCCCAGAAGGTGAAGGAGAAGCTCGACGCCGCCCGCCAGGATCTGGAGCGTGGCGCAGCGTGCCGGGGATCTCACCAAGCGCCGGCGAGCTGACCTACTCGGTCATTCCGCAGCTGGAACAGACCCTGGCCCAGGCCGAGGACGCCTCGTCGAAGCGGATGCTGAAGGAGGAGGTCTCCGACGGCGACATCGCCTCCGTGGTCTCGCGCTGGACCGGCATTCCGGTCGACAAGATGCTGGAGGGTGAGCGCGACAAGCTGCTGGCCATGGAAGCGAACCTGCACAAGCGGGTGGTCGGCCAGGACGAGGCCATCACGGCGGTCGCCAACGCGGTGCGCCGGGCGCGGGCCGGGCTGCAGGATCCGAACCGGCCGATCGGCTCGTTCCTGTTCCTCGGGCCCGACCGGTGTCGGCAAGACCGAGCTGACCAAGGCGCTGGCCGAGTTCCTGTTCGACGACGAACACGCGATGGTGCGGCTCGACATGTCTGAGTTCATGGAAAAGCACGCCGTCGCCCGCCTGATCGGCGCGCCTCCGGGCTATGTCGGCTACGAGGAGGGGGGTACTCTGACCGAGGCGGTGCGGCGCCGGCCCTATCAGGTCGTGCTGTTCGACGAGGTCGAGAAGGCGCATCCGGACGTCTTCAACGTGCTGCTCCAGGTGCTGGACGACGGCCGCCTGACCGACGGTCAGGGCCGCACCGTCGACTTCCGCAACACCATGATCATCATGACCTCGAACCTGGGCGCCGATGCTCTGGCCGGCCATGCCAGACGGCGTCGGCGTCGAGACGGTGCGCGAGCAGGTGATGGACGTGGTGCGGGCGTCGTTCCGGCCGGAATTCCTGAACCGGATCGACGAGGTGCTGCTGTTCACCCGCCTGGCGCGGGAGGCGATGAAGGGCATCGTCGACATCCAGCTCGGCCGTCTGCGCAAGATGCTCGCCGACCGCGACATCAAGCTGGCGTTGGACGACGCGGCGTTGGCCTGGCTGGCGGAAGCCGGCTACGACCCGGTCTACGGCGCCCGGCCGCTGAAGCGGGTGATCCAGCGATCGCTGCAGAACCCGCTGGCCAACCGCATCCTGGAAGGCCGGATCAAGGACGGCGACGTGGTGATCGTCTCCGCCGCCGACGGCAAGCTCGTCATCGACGGCGAGACGGCCGCCAACGGCGACGTGGCGATCGAGGCGGCGGAGTAGGAGCGGTCTGAGTAGGAGCCGTCTGAGTAGGAGCCCTCTGGGGCGTCGCAGATCCGGCGTTTCGTTTCGAAAAGGGGGACGGTTGCGGCCGTCCCCTCGTCCGTTTCGCGGCGTTCTCTTGCGCTCGGGGTCCCGGGCCGCCTCCGGATCAAGTCCGGAGCCGCCCGGGATGACGGGGTAGGGTATTGAATTGCCTTTCAATACTCTCTTCTCACGTCATCCCGGACGAGACCGGGCTTGACCCGGACTCGGGCCGGGATCGGGCTGACGGGAAACCTTCCCAGCGTTCCCATAGGTCCAGCATGCGCGATCCGATCCAGCCCTGCGTCTACATCCTCGCCTCCCGGCGGAACGGAACGCTCTACACCGGCGTGACCGGCGATCTCGTCCGTCGAGTGGCAGTGCACCGCGCCTCAACGGCTGGCTTCTGCGCCAGGTATCGCGTCCACCGGCTGGTCTACTTCGAGATGCACGGCCGAATGGAGGACGCAATCCTGAGGGAGAAGCGCGTGAAACGATGGCGCCGTGCCTGGAAGCTGGCGCTGATCGAGGGGATCAATTCGGATTGGCAGGATCTGTATTGCGCGCTTCGTGCCGGAGAGCTGGACCTCTCCCGGTTCGCCAACCCGCCTCTGCGCGGGGATCGAAAAACGGTCGAGTAGTTCGGCATGAAAACCGGATCCCGGCCTGAGTCCGGGTCAAGCCCGGTCTCGTCCGGGGTGACGAACCTGTTGTCGCGCCCCTTCCCATGGACGTCATCCTGGGCGGCTCCGGACCTGATCCGGAGGCGGCCCGGGACCCAGACGCGCCGCCCGAGCCGAGGGGCAGGCACCCCCGAACCCGGCAAGGCCATCCCCAGCCCCGCCGCGACCCGCCGGGCCCGCAGATCGGTGGTCCGCACCGCCTCCGCCCCCAGTCCCCTTGCATCCCCCCGCCTGCGGCCTTAAGACCGTGCCTCACCCACGCTTTCACGAGGTTCGGCCATGGCCAGTCCTGCCCCTGCGAACAGCCTGCGGTCCGGTCCGGACGAGAACGGGCATTTCGGAATCTTCGGTGGCCGTTACGTTGCCGAAACGCTCATGCCCCTGATCCTCGATGTCGACGCCGCCTACAAGGCGGCGAAACTCGACCCGGAGTTTCAGCGCGAGGTCGAGTACTACCAGAAGCACTACATCGGCCGTCCGAGCCCGCTCTATTTCGCCGAACGGCTCACCGACCACTTCGGCGGGGCCAAGATCTACTTCAAGCGCGACGAGCTGAACCATACCGGCGCGCACAAGATCAACAACGTGCATGGGCCAGATCCTGCTGGCGCAGGCGCATGGGCAAGACCCGGATCATCGCCGAGACCGGCGCCGGTCAGCACGGCGTGGCGACGGCCACCGTCTGCGCCCTGTTCGGCCTGCCCTGCGTGGTCTACATGGGCGCCGACCGACGTCGAGCGCCAGAAGCCGAACGTCGTTCCGCATGAAGCTGCTGGGCGCCGAGGTCCATGCCGGTGACCACCGGCGCCGGCGACCCTGAAGGACGCGATGAACGAGGCGCTGCGCGACTGGGTCGCCAATGTCGACGACACCTATCTACATCATCGGCACCGTCGCCGGCCCGCATCCCTATCCGGCCATGGTGCGCGATTTCCAGTCGGTCATCGGCAACGAGACGCAGCGAGCAGATGCATGGAGGCCGAAGGCCGGCTGCCGGATACGCTGGTCGCCTGCGATCGGCGGCGGCTCCAACGCCATGGGCCTGTTCCACCCCTTCCTCGACGACACGGATGTCCGCATCTGATCGGCGTCGAGGCCGGCGGCCACGGCATCGACACCGGACGAGCATGCCGCGTCGCTGACCGGCGGCCGCCCCGGCGTGCTGCACGGCAACCGGACCTACCTGCTGCAGGACGAGGACGGCCAGATCACTGGAGGCCCATTCGATCTCCGCCGGGCTCGACTATCCCGGCATCGGCCCGGAGCATTCCTGGCTGCACGATCTGGGACGCGTCGAATATGTGCCCGGTGACCGACAACGAGGCGCTGGACGCCTTCCAGCTGTGCACCCGCATGGAAGGCATCATCCCGGCACTGGAACCGGCCCATGCGCTCGCCCATGTCGGGCAAGATCGCCGCCGACCTGCCGAAGGACCACCTGATCGTGATGAACATGTGCGGCCGCGGCGACAAGGACGTCGATCGCGGTCGCCGAGATGCTCGGGGCGATGGAACTGCTGATGACGGCTGCGCGATGCGGCCGCATCGACGCCCGCTTCGCGGCGCTCGAAGGCGGAAGGCCGCGGCCGGTCTCGTCACGTTCATCACCGCCGGCGATCCGGATGCGCGAGACCAGTCGTCGAGATCCTGTCCGGGCCTGCCGGGCGCGGGCGCCGACATGATCGAGCTCGGCATGCCGTTCACCGATCCGATGGCCGACGGCCCGGCGATCCAGGCGGCCGGCCAGCGCGCGCTGCAAGGCCGGTCATGACCCTGACGCAAGACGCTGGCCATGGTGCGCGCGCTTCCGCGAAGATCGATCCGGACACGCCGATCATCCTGATGGGCTACTACAACCCGATCTACGCCTATGGCGTCGACGCCTTCTCGCCGACGCGCTGCGAGGCCGGGGTCGGATGGGCTGATCGTCGTCGACCTGCCGCCGGAGGAAGATGACGAGCTGTGCATGCCCGGCGCTGCGCGCGGGCATCAGCTTCATCCGCCTGGCCACCCCGACCACCGACGACACGCGCCTGCCGACGGTGCTGACGCAACACCGTCGGGCTTCGTCTATTACGTCTCGATCGCCGGGCATCACCGGGACGAGCCTCGGCCTCCAGCGACGATGGTCACGCGGTGCGGTCGAGCGCCTGCGAACGGCATACCGACCTGCCGGTCGCCGTCGGCTTCGGCATCAAGACGCCGGAACAGGCCGCGGACGTCGCGCAGGGTGGCCGACGCCGCCGTCGTCGGCTCGGCGCATCGTCAACACGGATCGCAGGACAACCTGGACGCGGACGGCAAGCCGCCGCCAGCGCCGTCGCCAAGGCTGTCCTCGTGACTGACGTCGCGGACGCTGTCGCGTGGCGCGCGTGACCTGATCCCATGACGGATACAGGACGGCGGCTATGAACTGGCTGACCAACTTCGTCCGCCCGAAGATCAAGGCGCTGGTCGGCGCAGACCGGACGTGCCGGACAACCTCTGGCACAAATGCCCGACCTGCGGACAGATGCTGTTCCACCGCGATCTGGAGGAGAACCTGCCAGGTCTGCCAGCACTGCGGCCATCACCTGCGCCTCGGCGCGCGACGAGCGGCTCGCAGCATGCTGTTCGACGACGGCGAATACCAACGGATCGAACTGCCGACGACGCCGGATCGGACCCGCTGCAAGTTCCGCGACCAGAAGCGGTATACCGACCGGCTGCAGGGAGGCCCAGGCCAAGACCGGACGCAGACGATGCGATCGTCGTCGCCCACGGCAAGATCGACGGCCGCGCCCGTCGTCGTCGCCGTATTCGATTTCGACTTCATGGGCGGGTCCATGGGCATCGGCGGTCGGCGACGGGTTCCTGGCCGGCCGCGCGCCTGGCGGTGACGCAGCAGGCCGGCGCTGATCGTCGTTCCCGCCTCGGGCGGCGCGCGCATGCAGGAAGGCATCCTGTCGCTGATGCAGATGCCGCGCACGATCGATCGCGGTCGAGCGAGGTCAAGGAGGCGGGCCTGCCCTATCATCGTCGTTCTGACCGACCCGACCACGGGTGGCGTCACCGCGTCCTTCGCCATGCTGGGCGACATCGCACATCGCCGAGCCGGGCGCGATGATCGGTTTCGCCGGCGCGCGGGTCATCGAGCAGACCATCCGCGAGACAGCTGCCCGAGGGCTTCCAGACGCGCCGAATACCTGCTGCGATCACGGCATGGTCGACGCCGTGGTTCACCGCCGGGACCTGAAGGCGATGCTCGGTCGGCTCCTCGGCCTGATGATGTTCCGCGAGCCGTCGGCCGAGGTGGTCGCCCTGCCGCAGCCGGATCTCGACATTCCCGACCAGGATGTCGCCGGCCAGCGGACCGGCCATGATGCGTCGCAAGAGGCCGGTCACGGTGCCGGTCACGGCGGGACCGGGGATCAGGACCCGGACGACAGGGCGGCCGCGCCGCTTCCGGCTGGAACCGATATCAAGAAGACCTGAGCCGTCTTGACCCGTTCCGGCACGCCCAGCGTGGCCGGACACTCGAACGGCGCTGCCGGAGGAGACGATCATAACCGCCCCGTCTTCGGACCCGACCGCCGGGGGGCGAGCCCCCGTCTACCGGACGCCATTCTCGCCCGCCTGCAGACCCTGCACCCCAAGGCGATCGATCTGTCGCTGGGGCGCCTGCAGGCGCTGCTGGATCGGCTGGGCAATCCCGAGCGGTCGGTGCCGCCGGTGGTCCACGTCGCCGGCACCAACGGCAAAGGCTCCACCGTCGCCTATCTGCGGGCGATCTTCGAGGCGGCGGGACACCGGGTACACGCCTACACCTCGCCGCACCTGGTCCGCTTCAACGAGCGCATCCGCTTGGCCGGGGACCTGATCGACGACGCCACGTTCTCGGCCATCCTCGAGGAGTGCGAGGCCGCCAATGCCGGCGAGCCGATCACCCTGTTCGAGATCACGACCGCGGCGGGGTTCCTGGCCTTCTCCCGGATTCCGGCGGATGTGCTGCTGCTTGAGGTCGGTCTCGGCGGGCGGTTCGACGCCACCAACGTGATCGACCGGCCGCTGATCACCGTGATCACGCCGGTGTCGATCGACCACGTCCAGTTTCTCGGCGATACGATCGAGAAGATCGCTTTCGAGAAGGCGGGCATCATCAAGCCCGGCGTGCCGCTCGTGGTCGGACCGCAGCAACCGGCGGGACTCGCCGTCATCGCCAAGCGTGCGGCGGAATTGGGCGCGCCGATGCAGGTGCAGGGCCGGGACTACGCCGTGCGGCCCGATCCCGATGGCCTGTCGGTCGCGTTCGGTGGCGAGGTCGAGGCCCTGCCGCGTCCCGCCCTGCCGGGCGCGCACCAGGCTGACAACGCGGCCCTGGCCGTCGCCGTCGCCCGGGCGGTGGCCGGCGATCTGCCCAATACCCCGGAGCACCGGGCCGAAGGGCTGCGCACCGCGTCCTGGCCGGCACGGATGCAGCGTCTGACCCGCGGTCCCCTGGTTGAGAGGCTGCCGAACGGCTGGACGCTCTGGTTGGACGGCGGCCATAACGCCGATGCGGGCCGGGCGGTGGCGGCCGAGATCGCCGAGTGGCGCGCCGCGCGACCCGACGAACCGGTGCATCTGATCGTCGGCATGCTGAATACCAAGGCGGCGGACGACTATCTGCGTCCCTTCGCCGGCCTGCCCGCGAGCGTGTCGCACGGTGACCATTCCGGGCGAGACCGCGAGCCTGTCGGCGGAAGCGGTCGCTGCGATGGCCGGGACCGCCGGTGTCGCGGCGGCGGCCCGGGAGAGCGTGGCCGAGGCGCTGTCCGGCATCGTCGCCGGGGGCGGGGAGTCGGGCCGCGTGCTGATCGCCGGCTCGCTGTATCTGGCGGGGCGGGTGCTGGCGGAGAACGGGTAGCGCCTCAACGGCTAGGGCCCCTCCGTAGACTGGAACGAAACTCTTCCTACCGTCATCCCGGTGAGCCCCGGGCCTGACCCGGGGGTCGGCCGGGACCCGGTCCGGAACGATGTCCTGGGGTCCCGGTCCGAGCCCGGATCAAGTCCGGTCTCGTCCGGGATGACGAGAGGGGAGGGTCTATCGCCGGTCACCTAAAACGGAAACGGCCCCGCCGAAGCGGGGCCGTCCTGATGGGCAAACTGTGGGCTGGCAGCGGGTCAGATGAGGACTTCGATCCACTGCTTGAGCTGGCTCTTCGGGCAGGGCGCCGATCTTCTGGGCGTGAACCTGACCGTCCTTGAAGACCATCAGCGTCGGGATGCCGCGCACGCCGTAGTGCGGCGGGGGTCTTCGGGTTGTCGTCGATGTTCAGCTTCACGACCTTCACCTGCTCCCCGAGCTCGTCGGCGATCTTTTCCAGGGACGGGCCGATCATCTTGCAGGGGCCGCACCACTCGGCCCAGAAGTCGACCACCACGGGGGTGTCGGACTTCAGGACGTCCTCGTCGAACGAGTGCGTCGGAAACCGGGTTTGTCGTCATCGAGTCATCCTTTCGCGGTTCCTCACCGCCGGAGGATGCGGAATGCCGCCCCTCAGGGTCAAGGCAATGCGCCAAACCCTTGCAGCAGCGCTGTCCGGCACGGGCATCAGCGACGGCCCGTCCGTCCAAAGCAGGGCGCAATCGCACCGATCGGCCGGGATATAGGGACGACACCAGCGAACGATAGGTGGCCATCTGGCGCAGGTACATGTCCGCTACGGCATCGATCAACTCGGGCGGCGGCCGGTTGGTCTTGTAGTCGACGATCAGCACCTCGCCGGCGCGCACCGCGAGGCGGTCGATCCTGGCCGGAAACGATCTCGCGGGCCGTCGGGTCCCGTCACCTGGCCGACGATCGGGACCTCGGCGCGGCGATCCGGGCCCGAAGACCGGCGCGAAGGCCGGCATCGTCCAGCACCGCCAGGACCTCGTCGAGCCAGGATCCCGACCTGTTGTTCCGACGAGCCCGTGGACCGGGCGGGCCAGCAGGGCACGGCCGGCCTGCGCGCCGCCGCCCAGCGGTCCATGTCGGGAAGAAGCTGGAGCAGGCGGTGCAGATCAGCACGCCGCGTTTGAAGCGGATCGGTGCCGTCGGCGTTGCAGCGGCGAGCGGACCGGCGGCTCGTCCGAGGCCGGGCGTGACGGCGCCAGCGGACGGGGCGGGGTCAGGCTCGCGCGGGGCGGCGGCTCTGCGCCCAGTCCGCGGCAGCGGCTCCGACCGCGTCGGCCGTCGGCCGCCTGCGGTGGCGCCGGAAGCGTTGCCGTTCTGGGGGGCGCGAAACAATCAGGGTGCCGTCTTCCTCCTCCGCCGCGACTCCCGGGCAGACCGGCGCTGGCATCGGCCGAACCAGCGCCTTCTGGATCGGATCGCGCCGGCCCTTCCAGCCGCAGACGATACAGCCGGTCCTCGGCCCGTGTCATGGCGACATAGAGGAGGCGGCGATACTCCTCCTCCATCGCTTCCCGCGCCCTGGCCCGTGCGCCGGCGGAGATCGCGTCGGCGCTGCCGCTGGACGGCGCCCAAAGCGGCAGGTCGATGCCGCTGCCATCCAGACCACCGGGTCGCGGAGCTGGGGTGGACGGACCGTGTCGGGCAGGATGACGATCGGCGCCTGCAGACCCTTGGCGCCGTGGACGGTCATCACCCGCACCTGATCGATATCCCCGCCTTCCAGTTCGCGCTTGACCTCGGTGCTCGCCGGCGACGACCGCGTGAAGGAAGGCTTGCAGCGACGGCGGATTCTCCCGCTCGTCGTCCAGGGCCTGTGCCAGGAACTCGTCGATCGCGTCCTCGCAGTCCGGGCCGAGCCGGGCGACCAGCCGCTGACGCGGCCCCGGTCGGCGGAGAGGATCTGCTGGTAGAAGGCGTGCGGCGGCAGATGGCGGGCCATCCCTCCCCAGCGGGTCAGCCGGCCGGCAGCCCGGCCGAACGCCGGTGTCTCGTCCGCGCGGCGGCGCAGCTCGGCCCATAGACGGCGTTCCCGCCGGCCGTGTGCAAGGTCGAGCAGGTCGTCCTCGCTCAGGCCGACCAGCGGGCTCTTGAGCACCGTCGCCAGGGTAAGGTCGTCGTCGGGCAGCAGCAGGGACTCGACCGAGCGCGATCAGGTCCCGCACCGCCATCTGCTCCGTCAGGACCATGCGATCCACACCGGCCACAGGGATGCCGGCGGCCTTCAGCGCGCGGACCAGTTCGGCGACGAAGGCGCCGCGGCGGCGCACCAGGACCATGACGTCGCCCGGCCGGATCGGCCGGTTCTGCGCTTCCAGCAATTCGCCGGTGCCGATCCAGCCGGCGATCCGGGCGGCGATCGCCTGGGCGAGGCGGGTGACCGGCGCGTCCATCGACGCACGGGCGAGCGGGGGCGACCAGGGGTCATCCGCTCTCCTCCTCCTCGGGCTCGATCACCGGCCACAGTTCCACGCGCCCGGCCTGTCCCTCCCGGCTTGCGCGATGGGTGATCTCGCGGGTGACGCCGGCGACGATCTCGGCCACGCCCTGGCGTGCGTCCTCGCGGGCGAAAACGGCATCGACCGCGGCGAGGACCGCCGAAGTCGAGCGGAACGAGACCTGCATCTGGACGTCGCGGCAGCACTGCCTGGCGGCGGTGACTCGGTCGGCGAAATACTCGCGCGCCCGGCTGAATTCGACGGGGGCGGCGCCCTGGAAGCTGAAGATCGACTGTTTCACGTCGCCGACCGCGAAGATCGTGCGCGGCCGGTCCGGCGACCGCTCGGCAGCGGCACCGAGTCCAGCGAAGAACTCCTCGGCGAGCTTGCGGACGATTTCCCATTGGGCGGGGCTGGTGTCCTGGGCTTCGTCGATCAGGATGTGCTCCAGCCCCTCGTCCAGCTTGAACAGCACCCAGGCGGCGGTGCCGGGCGCCGCCAGCAGACGGCGGGCGCGCTCCACCAGATCCTCGAAATCGAGCAGGGCGCGGCGGGATTTGGCGTCGGCATAGGCATCGATGATGGCGGCCGACAGGCGGATCAGCGCGGCCGAGCGCAGCGGCGGTATCGAGCGCCTTCCGCCGTTCCGTCGACCGCGAGACAGCCGCTCCGCCTCGCCGCGTCAGGTCCGCCAGCACCGACGGTGCCCGCTGCTGTACACCGTTGGTCGCCAGCCGCGCGCTGGATCGTGCCCTCCTGGGTCAGCAGCGCGCGCTTGTAGTCGTCCCAGACCGTCGCGCGGGCATCCCCGTCCGGCAGGGCGAGCCAGTCGAACAGGGCATCGGCCCGTTTGGCGTCGGTCTTGCTGCCGGCGGCAAGGGCGCTTGCGGCGTCGTGCAGGGCGTCGCGCTCGACGGCACCCTCTGCGCTTGCCGTCCGGCGCAGGCTCCAGTCGCTCTCAGCCGGATCGGTGCCGAGGATGGCGTGCAGTCGGGCGGCGATTGCGTCGATCCCGCCGGCCGCCTCCACCGACCGGGTCAGGCGGGTGCGCTGGACCAGCATGGTCTTCAGGAGGTCGCGGACGGTCTGTTCGGCCGCCCGTTCGGTCACCACGGTGAGCGCATCGGCAAGCGGGCCGTCGCCGCCGCCGCGCGCGCGTTCCAGCACGAAGCGCTCGGCATCCTCCAGCAAGGCGGCCGCCGCCCGGTCGTCGGCGAGGCGAAAATTCGGCGGCACTCCCGCTTCCAGCGGAAAGCGGCCGAGCAGGGATTGGGCGAAAGCGTGGATGGTCTGGATCTTCAACCCGCCCGGCGCGTCCAGCACCTCGGCGAAGAGCCTACGCGCCTTGGCCATGCGGTCCTGGCTCGCGACCCGGCCGTCCAAGGCTTCCAGCTCGGCGCCAAGGGCGTCGGCGTCGAGCACGGTCCATTTCGCCAGGGTGCGGGACAGGCGGGTGGCCATCTCCGCCGCCGCCGCCTTGGTGAAGGTGAGGCAGAGCAGCCGCTGGGGTTTCGTGCCGGCCAGCAGCAGGTTCAGCAGCCGGTCGGTCAGGACTTTCGTCTTGCCGGAACCGGCCGACGCGGCGACCCAGGCGGAGACCGCGGGATCGGCGGCGTCCCGCTGGTTGCGGGTGGCCTCCTCGACGGCTGTGGCGGAATTGGCAGCGGTGTCGGAGGTCATGTCAGGCCTCGCCGTCGTCGCCGGCGGACCAGTCGCCCGTTCGTGCCAGATGGTCGTAGTCGTTGAAGCGGAGGCTGCGCCGCGGATCCGGCGCGGCGTGGTAGGGCGTCGGACTTGTCGTCGAATGCGGCGATCAGCGCCTCCAGCCCGGTGCGGGCGTTCTCCACCAGCTCGGGGACAAGGGCATCGACCGCGTCGATCTTGCCGGGCGGGGTGCCGCCGCCGACCCGCCAGTACTCAAGGGAGGCAACGTCGGCCCGCGCGAGTTCGGGCTCGAACCCGCCGCCCATCAGGATCATGGCCTCCAGGGGTAGCTGCGGCGCCGCGGCCGGCCTTCAGATCGCCGAGGGTGGGATTGGATCCGGTCTTATAGTCGATAATCGCATAGGTTCCGTCGCCCCTCCGGTCGATCCGATCGGCGGTCCCCTCCAGGACGAAGGGTCCACCGGGGCCGGCGAGGGTGAGGGACCCCTTGCGCTCGGTCAGGGAGCGGTCGAGGGATTTGCGGCGCTCGCGCTCCACCTCGACGAACCAGCGGGCCACCCGTTCGAAGCGCGGCCACCAGAAGGCCCAGACCCCCGGGCGGTCCATGTGTTTCTCGAAGCTGCGTTTGCCGTACTCGATCAGCACCTCGGCCGGATCCGGGGGCAGATCGCGCGGATAGTCCTTCACGAAGTCTTCGAGCGCCTGATGAATGGCGTTGCCCCGCTCGATCGCGCCCACTTCCATATCCAGGGGATCGAGCTTACGGAGTCCCGAGGATGTAGCGGGCGTAGATCGAGTACGGATCGCGCAGCCAGGTGTCGACCCGGGTTACCGAGAGTTTGCGCGGCCTCTGGTCGAGGCGCGGCCGCGGCTCCGGCGGGCGGCCCGGATCGGGTGCCTCCGGTGTGTCGAGCAGGGTGTGCCAGGAACCCGGGGCCCGCCAGGACGCCAGACGCTCTTCGCTGTGCAGGGCGCGGGCGACGGTGTCGAGGCGCAGGAGCCAGCGCGACGGTATGGTCGGGCTGCCGTCGACCCTTTGGGCGCGGGTGAGGAACACCTCGCGACCGCCCAGCGCCATGGCGACGTCGTGCGCCGCCTTGCCGATGGCGAGATCGATGGCGGGCAGGCCGAAATCCCGGCGCATGGGCCGGCTCATCCATGGGTCCGGCTTCGGCTCCGCCGGCCAGGTGCCCTCGTTGAGGCCGCCCAGGATCACCCGGTCGAAGGCGAGCAGGCGGGCTTCCAGAACGCCGAGAATATGCAGTCTCGGATGGCTGCCGTAGCGCGGGCGCACCGCCCGCCCTTCCAGCAGGGCGTCGAACAGGCCCGGCCAGTCGCCACCACCGATCGGCTCCATGCCCGCCGCGCCGTCGGCGAACTCGTTGGACAGCCGGGCCATGGCTTCGCCCGCCTCGCCGACCCAGAGGCGCAGGCTGCCATGGGTGTCGTGCGAGGTGGCCAGTGCCTCGGCGGCGTACAGATGGGCATCCAGGATCTCCGTGACCGCCACCGACGGCCGGGAGAGTGCTGCTTCCAGAGGCCCGAGGGCGTTGGTCAACCGGCCGCACAGGCCGATCAGCGCCGCCCTTCGGTTCGGCGTCGAGCCCGCTGGCCTCGACCGCCTTGCGCAATCCGTCGAGCCCCGCGGCCGGGCGCGGTCCGCGCAGGATCTCGCGGTCCAGACGCTCGACGGCGCGGCCGAACCTGTCGGGATCCATGCCGCAGGCGCTCAGCGGATGCTTCAGCAGGGAGAGCAGGGCGACCGGGGCGCAATCCGTCGCCGCTTTCGCCAGCAGACGCAGGAACACGGCCACGGGACTGTTGGAGAGCGGCGCGCCGCCGGAATCGTTGACCTCCAGCCTGTCGCCCTCGTCGTCGTCGATCCGCCAGCGTCGGAGTTCCACGGCGACGCGGCGGGCCAGGCGCCGGTCCGGCGTGATCAGGGCGGCGGTCTTGCCCGGCTGCTCCAGGACCTCGCGCATGAGCAGGGCGATGATTCCGGCTTCCTCGCGCGGCGACGCGGCGTCGATCCGCCGCAGGCCGTCGAAGGCGGCGGGGGTGGGGGCGTCTTCGGCGGTCGAGAGCGTCCGCCACGCTTCGGTGGTGGCCGCCGGCCGCATGGTCTCGCGAATCAGCCGGTCGCGGCTGCCGGTGACCGCGGGCGACCACGCCCGTACCGCGTCGCGCTCGACGCCCAGGGTTCGCAGCAGGCTGTGCAGACCGTGCTGCGGATGGGTCGGATCGTCGCCGATGGCCGCCCAGCTCGCCGCGTCGCTCTCCAGGTCGAGGCCGGGCAGGACGATGGCGCCGGCGGGAAGCTTCAGCACCGTGCGCATCAGTTCGGTAGTGGCCGGGATCGAGCCGGTGGAGCCGGCGACGATCACCGGCGCCGTCGGTGGATTGGCCCGCAGCGCCGCCGCCTCGGCCCGCATCAGGGCGTCGCGCCGGGCCATCGGATCGATCGCCGCCAACTCGTCCAGCCGCCCGGGCCAGACCTCGGTGACAATCTTGAGAAAGGCGATGGTCTTGTCCCAGTGCGCGGCATAGGCGTCCGGTGCCAGGTCGTTCAGCGCGGCGAAGTCGAGGCCGTGCATCTGCACCTCGTCCAGCAGCCGGGCCAGCGCCGTGGCGAGACGGAAGGCATGCTCCGGCGTGTCCGGGGTGGCGCTGTCCGGATCGGCGCGGAGATAGGCGGTCACCAGGCGCATCAGTTCGAGCTGGCGCTGCAGATCCGGGATCGCGGGCGGGATCTCCAGGGCGCCGGCGGCGCCGGCCTGCTCCCCGGTCTCGATATCCAGCAGGTCCTCGTCCACGTCGGACACGGTGGAGAGCTTGGGCAGCAGCATCGGCCGGCCGTCGCCGAAGCGCAGGAAAGCGTCCGCCGCAGAGCGCACTGCGCGCCGCGTCGGCAGCAGCAGCCGGACGTCGGTCAAGGCGATCGGGTCGCCGCCGACCCGTTCCCACACCCCTGCCGCCAGCCGGTCGAGGAACGGCGTGCCGATCGGGATCGTATAGACGCGGTCGGTCATCCGGCTCGCCGGCCTCCGGTCAGAAGAAGGGCACGTCCGCCATGTGGCCACCGGCGAACCGCTGGTTGGCCTGCTCCAGGTCGATGGGCGTCGAGATATGGTACCAGAGACCGTCATGCAGCGCGCCGAACAGCCGTCCCTGCGCCTCCGCCCGATCGAACAACAGCTTCATCGAGAATGGGCCGTCCGGCGCGTCGGCGAAGATCCGGGGGTGCACGATGCTCACGCCCATATAGGCGTAGGGCGCGACCCGGCATTCCTCGCGGCTGAGGATCCGACCGACCTCGTCCATGGCGTAGTCGCCGTAGCCGTGCCAGCCGAGGACCCGGGCGAAGGGATAGAGCAGGAGCTTGATGTCCATCCGTTCCGGATCCCAGGTGTCGGCGAACCGATGCAGGGTGTTGCGCATGCCGTCGAGCCATACGCTGTCGCCGTTGATCACGAAGAACGGATCGTCTCCGAGTTCGGGCAGCGCGTTCTTCACCCCGCCACCGGTTTCCAGAACCGTCTCCTCGCGGATCACGGTGACCGGCGGATCGGTTCGGCCCGTCAGGTGGTCGGCGATCTGGTCGCCGAGATAGTGGGCGTTCACGACCACCCGCTTCACCCCGGCGCGCCCCAGGTGCTCCAGGGTCCGATCGATGATCGGTACGCCGCAGACCGACACCATCGGCTTGGGCATGGTGTCCGTCAGCGGGGCCATGCGGGTACCGCGGCCGGCGCAGAGCACCATGGCGGTCTCGGGCACCCAGTCCGGGCGGCGGCTCAATCCGGGAAGCAGCATGGCGGCTTTCTCACCGATCTCTTATCGCTTGATTGCGGGGCTTATGGAGGCCGGCAGGCGGGCCTCAGGATCAGGTAACCTGCGCATGGGCGGCGGCATGGCACGGTCGAGCCAGGCGGCGACGGCGTCCAGTCCGGCCCTGGCAAGATCCGCCTCGATATGCGTCCAGCAGCGCGGGATGTGGACCATGTAGCTGGTCCGTCCGAAGAAGCCCTGCTGACGGCCGAACTGGCCGAGAATCTTGATCGCGCGTTGGGCGCCCAGCGCGTGGTAGGCGCGCAGGAACCCGTCCCAATCCGCCATGTCCCGCTGCGCGCGGTAGCGTTCCAGCATCCGCGTCTCCAGTCCCGTCTCCAGGTCGCGCCGGGCATCCTGCAGAAGCGAGACGAGATCGTAGGCGGGGCTGCCCGTCAGCGCGTCCTGAAAGTCGAGCAGGCCGCACCGGGCGAGGCCGTCACGGTCCGCCAGGATCATCAGGTTGTCGACGTGGAAGTCCCGCAGGACCAGCGTGTCCGGCCCCCAGGTCATCGCCGGTACCGCGTCGCGCCAGGCCACGCGGTAGGCTTCCGCGTCGGCATCCGGCACCACGTCTCCCAGCACCAGCGGTGCGTACCAGCGCAACATGCGGTCGGCTTCCTCGACAAGCCGGTCGCCGTCATAGGGCGGTGCATCGAAGCCGATAACCGTAGCCCGCTCGTGCAGGTCGGCGAGCAGGTCAACGGCGAGGCCGTAGAGGGCCTCCTCGTCCCAATCCCTCTCGTTCGGATCGGCAAGGATGCGCGTGAAGGTCCTGTCGCCGAAATCCTCGAGCAGCAAAAGGCCGGCCGGCACGTCCTCGGCCAGGACCGCTGGAGCGGAATAGCCGAATCGGCGTAGCTGTCGGGCGATGTCGAGGAACGGGCGGACGTCCTCCAGGTCCGGCGGCGCGTCCATCAGGACGGCGCGGTCGGCGCCGCGGGTCACCCGGTGATAGACCCGGTAGGAGGCATCCTTGGCCAGAAGCGCGACCGATGCCCCGCTCCATCCGGCCGAACTCCAGGAAAACGTCAATCTCGGTGTGGCGGTCTGTCACCCGGCGGGGTTCCCGTGTCGATGGCATCCAGGCGGTCCGCCCAGCGCCCATGGGGCGTCAGCCGGGCGATCCGACGATCACTTCCATGGCATATTTCGAGCGCCAGTTCGAGACGATCCGCGGGCAGATCGTCACCGAGACGATCTGGCCATTCGATAACCGCAACCGTCTCGGCGAACGCCTCGCGCAGTCCGAGCTCGTCCACCTCGTCCGGATCGGCGAGACGATAGAGGTCGCAATGCCAGACGGTTCCGCGCGGACCCTCGTAAGGCTGGACCAGGGTGAATGTCGGGCTCGGCACTTCGGCTTCCGGATCGGCGAGCCAGGCGCGCACGAAGGCGCGGGCGAGTTCGCTCTTGCCGGCGCCGAGCGGTCCCGACAGCAGGATCGCCAGCCCGGGCCGGGCGGCGACGGCGAGCGCCGCCGCAAGACGCCGGGTGGCCTCCAGATCGTCCAGCGCGATGACGATCACGTAAGGTCGCTCCCGCGCACCCCCGCCTGTTGCGGCGGCGGTCGCCGCGGGACGGTACAGACGACCTCCGTTCCCTTGCCCGGCTCGGAGGAGAGCGTGACCGTTCCGTTGTGAAGCTCGACGAGCGATTTCACCAGCGCCAGGCCGAGACCGGCGCCGCTCGACCGGCCGCGGCGTTCGAATCGCTCGAACACCCGGCTCTGGTCGTCGAGCGCGATGCCCACCCCGGTATCCTTGATGTGGAACGCCACGACGTCGCCGAGATCCTGCACCGACAGCAACACTTCGCCGCCCTCCGGCGTGAAAGCGACCGCGTTGGAGACGACATTGTAGAGCGCCTGGGTCAGGCGGCGTTCGTCGACCTCGATCGGCGGCACGTCGTCGGGACAGCGTACGGTGAGGCCGACGCCGCGTGCCCTCACCCGCTCGCGGGCGAGACCCTCAACGGCACCCGCCAGCTGCGCCGGATCGACCGGCGTCCGCTCCAGTTCGAGATAGCCCGCCTCGATGGTGGCGAGGTCCAGGATGTCGTTGACCAGCCGGACCAGGCGGTTCGAGGAGCCGAGGATCGCGTTGGCGTAGTCCTTCTGCCGGTCGTTCATCGGCCCGGCGTATTCCTGCTCGAGCACTTCCGAGAAGCCGATGATCGCGTTGAGCGGCGTGCGCAACTCGTAGGACACGTTGGCCAGGAACTCGCTCTTCAGCCGGTCCGCTGTCTCCAGCGCCTCGGTGCGTTCCTGAAGGGCGTTCTGCACGGCGAGCGTGTCGGTGACGTCGCGGAAGTTCAGCAGGGTGGCGCCGTCGGGCAGGGGGACGACGGCGAAGTCCAGCGCCAGCCCGTTGTTCAGATGCACGGTGCCGGTCTGCACCTCCCGGCCGGCCAGATAGCTCATCCACTCGGACTTGGTCTCGGCCCAGGAGCGGTCCGCGGGGAACATCGGGCGCATCGCCTCGAAAACGACATCGGCCGACGGTTCCGGTTCGTCGAGAGCCGACCGGTCGCCTTGACCGAACAGGCCCCATTGCTGGCGGAAGGTCGGGTTCGACAGCTTCATGCGGCTGTCGACGCCGAACACGACGATTTCCTCGTAGAGATTGTCGAGCGTTTCCTGCTGAACGGCGCTTAGCGTGTTGTAGGAGCGTTCCAGCGTGAGCCGGTCGGTGACGTCCTCGAAGGTCATCAGCAGGCCGCCGAACGGGTGCGGCGTGACGACCATGCGGAGCGTACTGTCGTCCGGCAGGAACAGGAGCTCCTCGTGCGCATCGATCAGTGTGGTGAAAAGCCGGTTGAAGTCCTCGCGCCAGGCCCGGAAGTCGGACTGCTCGGGTAGGCGACGGGTCTCCCGCGCCATATCGAGTATCTCGGACAGCGTCGGTCCGGTCTCCAACCGATCCGGGTCGATCTCCCACATCAGGGCGAAGGCGGTGTTCGCGAACACCACCCGCCGGTCCGGGCCGAACACGGCGATGGCACTGTTCAGCTTCTCCAGCACCTCGGCATGGGCGTCGACATGCCGTGCAAGGTCGGACTGAAGCTGTTCGAGCGCCGTCACATCCCGTCCGAAGCCGATCGTCCCATTGCCGAAATCTGCGGCCTCCGGCGTCTCAAAGATCTCGAACAGACGGCGATTGCCATCGATCACAAGGTTGCGGCTTTCGCTTTGTTCGCGTCCCGTCTCCCGGGCTCGGGCCGCCAGGGAACCCGATCTGGCGAGATCGTCCAGCAGCGGCCGGGCGGCGGCATTGGCGAAGACGATCTCGCCTGCCGCGTTGCGCCGCCAGACGGGTCCGGGAACGGTCGCGAGTGCAGCATCGGGCGCCTGCGACCGGAGCCGTTTCACCTCATCGGCAAGCTGGTGCGCGCTCCGGCCTCGTCGATGGGCGAGCCAGGCCAACAGGCAGGCGACCGCGACCGCCGAGATCACCAAGACCCAGGACAGCGGCGTCATCTGTTTCCGCTTTCCGTCGGTGGGCCGGCAAGATCGAGGGGTACGCGCATGGCAAATGTCTTATTCGCAGTCTTTTTCACGGTCGCAGACTAGCCGTGTCGCGGCGGCAAGTCGACGCTCGCAGCGCGTCGCGACGTCGGCTGATCGGGGCGCCCTGTAAAACGCCGCGATGCTGCCTCGCCCCCTGTGATACGGACCAGGACGACCCATCTTAGGGCGAGGAACCTCATCGATCCGTCGAACCATGCCCTGGGAGAGCCGTCATGCTGTCGCGTTTTCGTAGAGCCGTTCTGGCACTTTCCGCCGTCCTTGTCCTGTCTGCCGCCGCGGTACCTGCCGTCGCCCATCATGGCTGGAGCTGGACGACGGGAGGCAATATCGAGCTGACCGGCCTGATCCGGGAGGCCCGGCTCGGCAATCCGCATGGAGAGTTGAAGGTGGATGCCGATGGTGAGATCTGGACCGTCGAGGTCGGCCAGCCCTGGCGGAACGAGCGGGCCGGTCTGACCGACGAGCATTTCGCCGTCGGCAACGAACTCACCATCATCGGCGAGCCGGCGGCCGATCCGGCGAGGAAGCTGTTGAAGGCGGAGCGCATCGTCATCGACGGTAACGAGTATCCGCTCTACCCCGGCCGCAACTGAGGCTCACCCTTGGCGTTGGAGACCCTGCTGACGGCCCTCGCGGCGAGCGATCTCGCCCAGGCTCTCAGGGTGTCGCGCTGGGGGTATGCGGCGGTCAATACGTCGCACGTCTTCGGTATCGCCCTTCTGGTGGGCGCGATCCTGCCGCTGGACCTGCGCCTGTTCGGGGTCTGGCGCCGGGTCGAGACGGCGGACCTGATCCGGGTGCTGGTGCCGACGGCGGCCGCCGGCCTCGTTCTGGCGGTCGCCTCGGGTTTGCTGCTGTTCGCCGTGCGCCCGATCGAGTACGCAGCCAATCCGGCCTTTCTGACCAAAATCGCTCTCCTCGGCCTTGGCGCCGCGTCGGCGATCGCCACCCATCTGGTCTGGGGTCGGCGCGTGGCGCAGGCCCCCCGGATGATCCAAGTCAGGGCGGCGGCTGTCTCGCTTCTGTGCTGGGTCGGGGCGCTGGTTGCCGGCCGGATGATCGCCTATATCGGGGACTGATGGTCGGGCATCCGCATCAATGCCACGTCCTTGGCCGCGATGGTACAGGCCCAGCCGCGCTGCTCCGCGACGTGGCGCAGCGTCTCCTCCCGGTAGAACACCACATGGGTCGGATCGCGCCGGTAGTACCAGGACGCGAAGCGAACGTCGTCGGTCTGAAAACATGTCATGACGGCAAGCCAGCCACCGGGCCGGAGCAAGCGGCCGATCCGGTCGAACTCGTCGGCCGGCTGGAAGAAATGCTCCGCGACCTCCGTGCAGGTCACGAAGTCGTAGCGCGCCTCCAGCGCATCCTGATGGGGGGCGAAGACCGGATCGTAGACCGCCATCCGGTGGCCCGCCGCCTCCAGCATGTCCGCCAGAGCCGGCCCGGGGCCGCTGCCGTAGTCCAGCCCCGCCGCTCCCGGGGGAGAACAGCGCACAACGGGCCAGCGAGCCTGGACAGGAAGCGTCGGTAGGCCGGGTCGCCCACCTCGTTGCGATGGTGTCCGTAGTGCGCCACCGCTTCCTCCAGGGAGGGATGCTGATCCGGGTCGAGAAAGGTGGCGAGACAGGTGTCGCAGCGGCGGTATCGCCGCCCCTCGACCGTCTCGAACGGCCGGGTGCCGGGCGTGCGGCAGACCGGGCAGGAGATCATCCGGAGTCCGGGCGAGATAGACCGTCTGGGTGACCGTTCCACCCTGGTAGGGATTGTCGAAAACCACCGGTTCGGCCCGTGCGCTGTCGAAAACACCGCTCAGACGGTCGGTGAATGCCGGGTCCGGCGGGTCGTTCGACCACAGCCCGAAGACGCCTTCGGGCTTGAGGTGGCGGGCCATCGCGGCGAGCCCGTCCGGCGTGTAGAAGCCGGCGCTGCCCATGTCCAGGAGGTCGTCCGGCGCATGGTCGATATCGACCAGGATCGCGTCCATCCGCCGGCCCGGCCGATCGGGGTCGAATCCGTCCGCCGAGGCGGCCAGCGCGAAGAAGTCGCCCAGCAGCAGCCGGCACCGCGCATCCCCCGTCAGGGCGGGGCCGAGCGGCAACAGGCCGTCCCGGTGCCAGTCGATCACCGGCTCCAGCATGTCCACCACCAGCAGCGATGCGACCCGGTTATCCTCCAGCACGGCGGCGGCCGTATAGCCGAGGCCGAGGCCGCCGACCACGACGTCCGGAGCATCGGCGGCGATCTCCGCGAGGCCCAGCCGCGCCAGGGCGATCTCCGAGGCGGTGAAGCGGCTCGACATCAGGAACGCGTCGCCGAGCTTGATCTCCAGCACGTCCTCGCCCAGCCGCAGATCGTGCCGTCGGCGCAGGCTGAGCGCGCCGATCGGTGTCGGCCGGTAATCCAGTTCTTCGAAACTCGGGCGCATGATCCTGTCTATCACGCCGTCGACGATCGCGCGACGGCTGGTCCTTCGGGCGGTGAAGTCCTAGGTGGATGGGCGACACGGACTCCACTCACACGAGGACCGCCATGGCCCGCACCGCAACCGCCTTGCTCATCGTATTCGCCCTGCTTTCCCTCGTCGGTCCCCGGACCGGGTCGGCCAGCCCCGAAGGCTGGGAGGCCATGGCGCGGCCTGGGGCGATTGCGGTGATGCGCCACGCCTACGCGCCGGGCTACAGCGATCCGTCGAACTTCCGCCTGGACGACTGCTCGACCCAGCGCAACCTGAACGACGCCGGCCGTGACCAGGCCCGCCGGATCGGCGCGGCCTTCCGCGACAACGGGATCGAGGTCGATCGGGTTCTGACCAGCCAGTGGTGCCGGTCGGCCGAGACCGCCGAACTCCTGGGCTCGGAGCGGTCGAGCCGTTGCCGTCCCTCAACTCCTTCTTCGAGGCGAGGCACCGCCGGGACGAACAGACCCGGGCGACCATCGAGTTTCTGCGCAGTCAGCCGGAGGATCAGCGGTTGGTCCTCGTCACCCATCAGGTGAACATCACCGCCCTGACCGGCCGGGGCACGGCGTCGGGCGAGTTCGTCGTCATCGATCTCACGTCGGACGGGCAGGTCGAGGTGCTGGGAGAAGTCCTGATCCGGCAATAATGCCGCGCCGACCCGCGCCGGGCGGCGGCCGCAGCCCGGCCGACGCGATTCTTGAAGGAACGCGGGCAATCCGACACTCTCCCGAGAATAAACCGAGACGTCGGGGGAGAAGACGATGGGCACGGAGCTGGGGCGGCCGGTGTTGGTCGGTCTGATCGGCCGAGGCACCGCGTTGTCGCGGACGCCGCGCATGCACGAGGTGGAGGGTGCGCGTCAGGGGCTGCGCTATGTCTACACCCGCATCGACCCGGCCGAGATGGCGGCGACACCGCCCTTCGAGGACATGCTGCGGGCGGCGGAGATCTGCGGCTATGCCGGCGTCAACGTCACCCATCCCTACAAACAGCAGGCCGTGGCCTTCCTGGACGAGATGTCGGACGAGGCGCGGGCGGTCGGCGCGGTCAACACCATCGTGCTGAAAGGCGGCCGGCGGGTCGGCCACAACACCGATCTCTGGGGTTTCGCGGAAAGCTTTCGGCGCACCATGGGGGGAGAGTCGAAGGAGAGGGTTCTGCTGATCGGCGCCGGCGGGGCCGGATCGGCGGTGGCCAACGCGCTGCTCGACTGCGGCGTCGGGACGCTGATGGTCGCCGATACCAATCGGGCGGGCGCCGAGAGGCTCGTCGCCGGTCTGGAAGCGCGGGTCGGCGGCGGCCGTGCCGTGGTGGCCGAGAGCGCGGAAGACGTCGCGGCCGACATGGACGGCATCGTGAACGCCACGCCGGTCGGTATGGCCGACCACCCGGGCCTCCCGCTGCCGGCGGGCCTCCTCGAGTCCCGGCACTGGGTCGTCGATATCATCTATTTCCCGATGGAGACCGATTTCGTGCGCGCCGCCAAGGCAAGCGGTTGCCGGGTGGCGACCGGTGCCGGCATGGCGCTGTTCCAGGCTGTGAAGGCATTCGAACTGTTCAGCGGCCTGCCGGCGGATCCGGACGCGATGCGGGCTACGTTCGACGGCTTCGGTCCCGGCTGAGCGCCACACGGCTGAGCGCCAAAAAATGGAGAACCCCGCGTGAAGACCTCGATCGCGACCGTTTCCATCAGCGGTGACTTTCAGGAGAAGCTCGCGTCCATCGCGGCGGCCGGTTTCGACGGGTTGGAGATCTTCGAGACCGATTTCCTCGCCTATGACGGTGGCCCGCGGGAGGTCGGCCGGATGATCCGAGACGCCGGCCTGGACATCACGCTGTTTCAGCCGTTCCGTGATTTCGAGGGTCTGCCGGAGCCGTATCGCGGCCGGGCCTTCGAGCGGGCCGAGCGCAAGTTCGACGTGATGCAGGAACTCGGCACCGACCTGATGCTGATCTGCTCCAATACCTCGCAGGCGGCGCTCGGCGGCATCGACCGGGCGGCCGACGATCTGGCGGAACTGGGCGAGCGGGCGGCCAGGCGCGGCCTGCGCGTCGGGTTCGAGGCCCTGGCCTGGGGACGGCATGTCAGCGACCATCGGGACGCCTGGGAGATCGTCAGACGGGCCGACCATCCGGCTGTTGGACTGATTCTCGACAGCTTCCACACCCTCGCCCGCAAGATCGATGTCGACACCATCCGATCGATACCCGGTGACAAGATCTTCATCGTCCAGCTTGCCGATGCGCCGCTGATCGACATGGACCTGCTCTACTGGAGCCGGCATTTCCGCAACATGCCGGGCCAGGGCGATCTGGACGTGGTCGGGTTCATGCGGGCGGTCGCGGCGACCGGCTACGACGGGGTCCTATCCCTGGAGATCTTCAACGACCAGTTCCGCGGCGGCTCGCCCAAATCGATCTCGATCGATGGGCGGCGCTCGCTGATCGCCCTGATGGACGCGGTCGCCCGCGCCGAGCCCGGGATTGCCATTGCGCCACCGGCCATGCCCGACCGGATCGCGGTTTCCGGCATCGAGTTCGTCGAGTTCACCGCCGACGAGCGCGAGGCGGGGGACTTGTCCGGACTGTTCCGGAATCTCGGTTTCACCAGAGCCGGCCGGCACGTCTCCAAGGATGTCGAACTCTGGCGTCAGGGCGGCATCAACCTGGTGATCAATACGGAGAAGGAGGGCTTCGCCCATTCTTCCTACCTGATGCACGGCACCTCGGTCTGCGATATCGGCCTTAAGGTCGAGGATGCGGAGGCGACGGTGACCCGCGCCCGCGCCCTGCTGGCCGACCCGTTCGAGCAGCCGACCGGTCCCGGCGAACTCAAGATCCCGGCGATCCGGGGGGTCGGCGGCGGGGTGATGCATTTCATCGACGATAAGACGGAGCTCGCCCGGGTCTGGGAGATCGAGTTCGAGCCGGTTGGCGACGACCCGCTTGGCGACGACCCGCTTGGCGATGATGGGGCCGCCGATGCCGGTCTGACCCGGATCGACCATCTTGCCCAGACCATGAACTACGAGGAGATGCTGACCTGGATGCTGTTCTACACGGCGATCTTCGATACCGCGAAGGCGCCGATGGTGGACGTGATCGACCCCGCCGGCGTTGTCCGCAGCCAGGCGATCGAGAGCCCGGACGCCGCCCTGCGCCTCACGCTGAACGGGGCCGAGAACCGGCGCACCCTGGCCGGCCGGTTCGTCGCCGAGAGCTTCGGCTCGTCGGTGCAGCACATCGCATTCGAGACCGGGGACATCATGGCGACGGCTGAGACGCTGGCGGTCAACGGCTTCCGGGCGCTGGAGATTCCGGCGAACTACTATGGCGACGTGGAGGCCCGGTTCGGGCTCGATCCCGACTTCGTCGCAGACCTGAAGGCCCGCAACGTCCTGTACGATCGGGACGATCACGGCGAATTCTTCCAGCTCTACAGCCGGCTTTATGGCGACGGCTTCTTCTTCGAGGTGGTTGAGCGGCGGGGCGGCTATCGCGGCTATGGCGCCGCCAATGCGCCGTTCCGGATCGCCGCCCAGCAGCGGCTGGCACGTCCGAAGGGGATGCCGCAGGAATAGGCGGAGGTTGGACCGTCGGGCGGTTCGGCGTTGGATCTACGCCGGCGCAGCGATCAGGCGCATGCAGGAGGTCCAAACCATCCGCCGGAGCATACC
Source organism: Thalassobaculum sp. (assembly GCA_048983575.1). Lineage (GTDB taxonomy): Bacteria > Pseudomonadota > Alphaproteobacteria > Thalassobaculales > Thalassobaculaceae > Thalassobaculum. The sequence continues at coordinate 1,538,174 of JBLZTD010000001.1, forward strand.
CATGACCACCCGCATCAATGACCTCGGCCAGGATATCGGCCCGGCCGTCGCCGATTGGACACCCTGTGAGCGTCCGCCCCGTAGCCCGATGGAGGGCCGTACCGTACGGCTGGAGCCCTTGGACCCGGCGACGCATGCCGACGCGCTATGGGATGCCTTTTCCAGGGACGAGACCGGCCGGATGTGGACCTATCTCCCCGTAGGCCCCTACACCGATCGCGCGGCGTTCGATGCCGCCCTGGCGGCCAATGCCAGGAGCGAGGACCCGCTGTTCTTCGCGGTGATCGATCTGGCGACTGGCAAAGCGGTCGGGTTCTGCACCTATCTGCGCATCGACCCGGCGAACGGCGTGATCGAGGTCGGCTTCATCACCTTCTCGCCGCTGCTGCAGCGAACAACCGGTTCGACCGAGGCGATGTACCTGATGATGGCGCGGGTGTTCGACGAGCTCGGCTACCGGCGCTACGAGTGGAAGTGCGACACCCTGAACGCGCCGTCAAAGGCGGCGGCCGAGCGCCTGGGCTTCACCTATGAGGGGCTGTTCCGCCAGGCGGTGATGTACAAGCGCCGCAACCGCGACACCGCTTGGTTCTCGATCCTCGACGGCGAGTGGCCGGCCATCAAGTCGGCGTTCCAGACCTGGCTGGATCCGGCCAATTTCGACGAAAAGGGGCGGCAAAAGCGCTCGCTCGCCGCCCTGATCGCCGAGATGCGGAAATAGTCCTTACGGCAGCTCGCTGATCGACTCGAGCTGCTCCTCCGGCGGAACCTTGGTGCCGCCGGCCTTCTCGATGGCGGCGTCGAGGTCGCGCTGGCTGCACAGGCCGAGGAACACCGGATGGCGGGCCTGGATGTTCTGCGAGTTCCAGTGGGTCCGCTCGCGAACCTTGTTGATCGTGTCCTTGGTGGTGCCGACCAGCTTGGCGATCTGCGAGTCCTTCAGCTCCTCGTGGTGCTTCAGCAGCCAGGCGATGGCGTCGGGTTTGTCGCCGCGCTTGGCGACGGGCACGTATTTCGGGCCCTTGGTCCGCTCGACCGGCTTCGGAAGGGTCGACTTGGCCATGGCGAGCTTCGTCTTGGGGTCTTTCTCGCACCGCTCGATTTCCGCCTTGGTGAGCTGACCGTTCAGAACGGGGTCGAAGCCCTGAATCCCGGCGCTCACCTCGCCATCGGCGATGGCCTGGACTTCCAGCGCGTGCAATTCGCAGAAGGCGGCGATCTGCTCGAAGGTGAGGGCGGTGTTGTCGATCAGCCAGACGGCGGTCGCTTTCGGCATCAGCGGCTGCGTCATGATACTCTCTCCCTCGTCGTCGGGTTCGTCCCGCGTCAGCAGGTTGCATGGCGTGGTTGTTACGGATTTCGGACGTTATATAGAGAGCGTGCCGCGACAAGCAAACGCATTGTTCAGATGTTCGACCGCAGGAGGTGGCCATGGTCGACCTTGAAGAGCTGGAACCGGGTAAACGCCCGAAGAAGCCAAGAGATCTCTCGACCTGGAACATCGAAGACCTCGAAGACTACATCCAGGCGATGGAGGCGGAGATCCTGCGCGCACGGGAGATGATCGACCGTAAGAAGGGGGTCGCGGACGCGGCGAACGCTCTGTTCAGATCCTGACACTGATGTCGATTTCTGAATATATCGGATGCCTGTGGGATTACCCACATCAACGTGCTTGACGGAACTGTGCGGCCCCGATAGCGTCTGCCACGGAACAAGTTGGGCAGGGAGCTCACAGCGAAGAAATCGGGCGGGGCCGCGCATGCGCGGCCCCGTAACCGTATCCGGGTCCGGCGAATCCCACTCCGGAACACTCGAACAGGACGACCGTCACCGCAGCCGATAGACTGCCTCCACGCGACGGTTACGACTACCGACCATGTCGGATAGGGAAAAATTCCAAATCGGGGACTAATGCGATGAGTTCCGACGGAAACGTCTTCGGTTTCGACACGCTCAGCCTGCATGCAGGTCAGCAGCCGGACCCGACCACCGGCGCGCGGGCCGTGCCGATCTACCAGACCACGTCCTACGTGTTCCGCGACGTGGAGCATGCCGCCGTCCCTGTTCAATCTGGAGCGGGCGGGCCACATCTATTCCCGCATCTCCAACCCCACCGTGGCGGTGTTGGAGGAACGGGTCGCGCGCTTTGGAGGGCGGGGTCGGTGCCGTCTGCCACCGCCGAGCGGTCATGCCGCGCTGTTCCTGGGGATCAGCCACCCTGATGGGGCAGGGTGGGCATATCGTCGTCTTCCTCGGCCTTGTATGGCGGCAGCCAACAACCTGTTCAGCCACACCCTGCCGCGCTTCGGGATCGAGACCACGAAGGTTCGACCCGCGCGACCTGGACGGCCTTCCGCAAGGCGATCCGGCCGGAGACCCGGTTGGTCTTCGGCGAGACGCATCGGCAATCCGGGCCTGGAGGTGATGGATATCGCCGCCGATTGGCCGAAATCGCCCACGACGCCGGCATTGCCGCTGATGGTCGACAGCACCTTCGCCACTCCGCATCTCTGCCGGCCGATCGACCACGGCGCCGACCTGGTGATGCATTCGGCTGACCAAGTGGCATCGGCGGCCACGGTGTGGCGCATCGGCGGCATCCTGGTCGATGGCGGGCACCTTCGACTGGGAGGCGTCCGGAAAGTTCCCGACCCTCACCGAGCCCTATGCCGGTTATCACGGATTGGATTTCGCCGAGGAGTACGGGCCTCAGGCGCCTGCTGATGCGGGCCCGGGCCGAGGGCCTGCGCGATTTCGGCGCCTGCATGAGCCCGGCCAACGCGTTCCATATCCTGCAGGGTGTCGAGACTTTGCCGCTGCGCATGGATCGCCACGTTGCCAACGCCCGCGCGGTCGTTGCCTTTCTGAACAGAGGCCGACGAGGTGGCCTGGGTGGCCTATCCGGAACTGGAGGATCATCCCGACCACGCGGTCGCTGCCAGGCTTCTGCCGAAAGGGGCCGGGTCGATGATCGCCTTCGGCATCAAGGGCGGGCGCGAAGCGGGGCGGGTGTTCATCGAGAAGCTGCGGCTCTGGTCGCATCTCGCCAATGTGGGCGACGCCAAGTCGCTCGTGCTGCATCCCGCCAGCACCACCCACCAGCAACTCGACGCCGAGACGATGAAGGCGGCCGGGTTGAGCGAGGATCTGGTGCGGTTGTCGGTCGGGTTGGAAGATCCAAAGGACCTCATCGAGGACCTGAAGCAGGCGCTGCGCGCGGCCGCGCGGGCGACCTCCGTCAAACTCGCCGGAGCGGCCGGGGCATGAAACTGACTGTCGACGGACGCGAGGCCTTCGCCGCCACCGGTGGTCGCCCGTTTGATCCCGCGCGGCCCGCCCTGGTCTTCGTCCATGGGGCCGGGATGGACCACACGGTCTGGACGCTGCAGACGCGCTACTTCGCCCATCACGGCTGGTCGGTCCTCGCCCTCGACCTTCCGGGCCATGGCGGCAGCGCCGGTCCGGCGCTCGCCGATGTGCCGGCCATGGCAGCCTGGGTGCTGAAGGCGGTCGAAGCGGCGGGAGCGGAGCGGTTCGCCGTGGCCGGTCACTCGCTGGGTGCGCTGATCGCCCTGGAGGCGGTGGCGCATGCCGGAGACAAGGCCCTGGCCCTGATGATGCTGGGTGCGGCGGCGGCGATGCCGGTGAATCCGGCGCTGCAAGGGGCGGCCGACAACGGCGACCACGGCGCGGTCGAGGCGATGATCGGCTGGGGCTTCGGCCGGCCGGCGCAGATCGGCGGCAACCGCGCGCCCGGCGCCTGGATGCCCGGTGCGGGTCTGCGGACGCTCGAGCGAGGGCTGCGCGGGCCGCTCGGCGTCGATCTCAAGGCGTCGAACGACTATGCGGGAGCGAGAGATGCGGCCGCCAAGGTCGCCTGTCCGGTGCTGATCCTGGCCGGTGACGACGACAGGATGGCGCCGGTGAAGGGCGCGAAGGACATGGTCGGCGCGTTTTCGGATGCCCGCCTCGCGGTGTTGCCGGCGACCGGTCACATGATGTCGATCGAGCGCCCGGACGAGACCCTGGACGCTCTGAGGGACTTCCTGAACGGGATCACGACATGACCGCCGAGGCTGAGCTGGCCCGCGCCGACTACCGGCATTTCCTGGAGATTCCGACCCGCTGGATGGACAACGACGTCTACGGCCACGTGAACAATGTCGAGTACTACTCCTATTTCGATACGGTGGTGAATCACTACCTGATCGAGAAGGGCGGGCTCGACTACCTGAACGGCGATACGGTCGGCTTCGTGGTCGAGACCAGATGTTCCTACAAGCGGCCGATCGCCTTCCCCGACGTGGTCGAGGCCGGCATCCGGGTCGCCCGCATCGGCACCTCGTCCGTCACCTACGAGGTCGGGCTGTTCCGCAAGGGCCAGGAGGCGATCTGCGCCTTCGGCCATTTCGTCCACGTCTATGTCGATCGGGCCACGAACAAGTCGGCGCCGATCCCCGACAAGGCACGGGCGGCCATGGAGGCGATCCGCGTCCCGTAGAGCGCCGGGTCGTTCAATCGTCAGCTTTCCGGAATGTCGAGATGCACCCAGTCGTGGCGATACTGGCCATAGACCGCCTTGACCGGCTTCGGGAAATGCGGGTCGGCGAAGGCGCCCGGGGCGACCGCGATGAGGTCGGGCATTCGATGCGCGAACCAGAAGACCGTGCTGCCGCAGGTTGGGCAGAAATGGTTCTCGACATCGTGGCCGCTGTCGGATCGCCGACGGTATTCCCGCGAACTCTCCAACGATTGTGACGGCTGACCGTGGATAGAACGCTCCGATCCCGAATGGGACCCCGGTCTTTCGCTGGCAGTCGCGGCAGTGACAGAGAGCCACCAGAGCCGGCTCACTTCGACAGATGACGGTCAGAGATCCGCAGGCGCAAGACGCGACGCGCTCGATCTCGGATCCGCCCAATGCCCGCTCTTCCGCCATGCGACGCTCCCGGCGCTGTCTCAGGCCTCTGCTTTTGCCCACCTTATCAGATCGACCATGAAGTCAACGCATTGGGCCATCTGGTCGACGGCGATGAACTCGTCTGCCTTGTGCGCCTGATCGATGCTGCCAGGTCCGAAGATCACCGCCGGCATGCCGGCGCGCTGGAAGGTTCCGGCCTCGGTGCCGAAGGACACGACGCTCGACTGATTCAGGCCCGTGAGCTGGCGGACCAGCGTCTCGGCGGCGGACTCGTGATCCGGCCTTAGGCCCGCGACGTCGACCAGCCGACGGTGCTCGAAGCCGGCATGCGGAGCGATGGTCTTCAGCTCCGGTTCCAGCCTCTCGCTGCAGAAGTCGCGGATCTTCGCCTCGTAGATGTCGGCGTCGTCGTCCGGAAGCACCCGCATGCCCCAGGTGATGTCGCAGAATTCGGGAATGATGTTGTGGGCTGTGCCGCCCTCGATCATGCCGACGGTCAGGGTGGTGTAGGGCGGGTCGAACGGGCTGTCGGTCGGCGGGTTTGCGGCGATTTCCCGACCGAGATCGTCGATATAGGCGATCATCCGCGATGCCGCGGTGATGGCGTTGGCGCCGTGGCGCGGATCGCTGGAATGCCCGGGAACCCCGGTCACCCGTGTCTTGTAGATCCGGGTGCCCTTGTTGCCGCCGATCAGCTTCATCTCCGTCGGCTCGCCGACGATGACGGCGCGCGGCAGCGGCAGGTTGGCGACCACGTCGTCGACGATGCGCTGGACGCCGATGCAGCCGACCTCCTCGTCATAGGAGAAGGCGAAATGGATCGGCACCTTCAGACCGGCGGCCGCCATTTCCGGCGCCAGGGACAGGGCGACGGCGACGAAGGCTTTCATGTCGCAGGCCCCCCGCCCGTACAGCCGGTCGCCCTTGCGGGTCAGGGTGAACGGGTCGGTCGACCATTCCTGGCCGTCCACCGGGACGACGTCGGTATGGCCCGAGAGGACGATCCCGCCGCGCTCCTGCGGGCCGATGGTGCACCATAGATTCGCCTTGCCGCCGTCGTCGTCATAGGTCAGCCGGGCGGCAATCCCGAGGTCGCCCAGATAGGCCTTCACATCCTCGATCAGTGCCAGATTGGAGTTCCGCGAGGTGGTGTCGAACGCGATCAGGCGTTCGGTCATGGCGATGGCGCGGTCGAGGCGCTCGGACGAGGTCGGCATGCGGGATCCTTACGGTGGAATGTTCCACAGATATACGCGATGGCCGCGGCGGGGCGACCCCGGAATCGGCGCGCGGTGATCTAGTTCGATATCGCGGTCTGACCGGTGCGCCGGCGCCGCGGCCCGAAGAGGCAGGCGAGGCCGAGTTGAATCCCGGAGACGGTGGCGATCATCCCGGCGGCGCTGACGGCGTAGGGGGAACCGAACCAGAGTGGGCCGTAACCGGCAAACACATAGCCCGCCACGGCGGCGGTCGCGGCGAACAGCACGCTCCAGGCGATCTGCCGGCCGAGCCGGTCGGTCATCAGCCGCGCCGTCGCCGGGGGACACACGAACATGGCGATCACGATGATCGAGCCGACCGCGTCGAAGGCGGCGACGGCGGCGATCGCGGCGGCGACGACCAGGGCGAAGCCGACCGCGCCGGTGCGGATGCCCAGTGCTTGGGCGAAGCCCGGATCGAAGGTGGAGATCGCCAGTTCCTTCCAGAACGCGGCGACGAACGCCACGATGACCGCCAGCACGATCGCCAGACGTAAGAGCTGCGGCGGCAGCCCGGCCAGCGCCACAGGATCGAGCAGCGACCCCCAGCCGGTCGCGTCGAACCAGATCAGGCTCTCGAGATTGCCGTACAGCGCGTGCTCGACGTCGATATGAACGCCGCTGGTATCGGACTGTTCCAGCAGCAGCACGCCGGCGGCGAACAGGGTGGTGAACACCACGCCCATGGCCGCTCCCGGTTCGACCCGGCCGAGCCGCTTGATCGCTTCGATCAGGGCGACGGCGACCACGGCGGCCGCGGCGGCGCCGATCATCATCGGCCAGGCGGCTATGGTGCCGGTCACCAGGAAGGCAACCACGATGCCGGGCAGCGCCACATGGCTGATCGCGTCGCCGATCAGCGCCTGGCGGCGCAGCAGCAGAAAGTTGCCGGGCAGCGCGCAGGCGATGGCGGCGAGCGTCCCGATGACGATCGGCGCCAGGCTGAGCTGGACAAAGTCGGCTCCGAGATCCATCACGCCGGCCCCCTCACGTGGATTCCGGCTTCGGCAGCATGCGGTCCAGATGGGCGACCTGGTCGGCGGTGAGCACGTCGTCGATCGGCGTCAGGCCGTCATAGCGTTCCAGCACCGGATCGTCCGCCCGCAGCCGCCGGGCGGTGGCCCAGCGGGTCTCGTCGAGCTGGGCCCGGCCGGCGGCCCCGCGCCCCTCCAGGGTGACCACCCCATCGCGCCGGATCAGGCCACGGCGCCGCAGGATCCGAAGGGTCAGCCGGTCGTAGATTGCCTCGCCCCGGGCCATGGCCAGCAATCCCTGCCGCAGATGGACCCGGTGCTGGAACCGCCTGTGCCGCAGCGCCGAGGCGAGCACGCCGCGCAGCGGGGACAGGGCGAGGGAGAGGACGAACAGGGCGAAGGCGAACAGTACGATGACCGGTCCGGTCGGCACGTCGCGCGCGGCGGCGGAGAAGGCCGCCCCTGTGTAGCTGGCGAGGCCGCCCGCGGCGGCGGCGATCAGGATCAGCCGGTCGACCCGGTCGGTCCAGAACCGTGCGGTGACCGGCGGGATGATCAGCAGGGCGACGATCAGAATCAGGCCGACGATCTTGAGGCCGATCACGGTGACGATCAGCGCCAGACCCATCATGGCGAGGTCGGTTCGGCGCACGTCGATGCCGACGGTCGCGGCGTGCTCGGGATCGAAGGCGACCATGGTCATCGGCCGTCGCAACGCCACGACCAGGGCGACCGCGACGCCGCCGGCGGCGGCGATGAGCACCGCCTCGCCGGCCAGCATTCCGGAGGTCGATCCCAGCAGGAAGCTGTCGAGTCCCGCCTGCTTGCCCTGGCTCATGGTCTGGATGACCGTCAGCAACACGATGCCCAGACCGAAGAACACCGACAGGACGGCGCCGATCGCCGCGTCCTCGCCCAACCGGGTGCGGGCGGTGATCCACTCGACGACGATCAGACCGATGGCGGCGGAGACGGCGGATCCGAGTATCAACCCCGGCAGCCATCGGCCGTCGCCGCCGAGCAGCGCCATGATGATGAAGGCCAGCGCCACGCCGGGCAGGGTGGCATGGGTGATGGCGTCGGATACGAGTGCGCGCTTGCGCAGGAACACGAAGGCCCCGGCCCCGCCGGCCGCGACGCCGAGCAGCCCGGCACCGACCGCGACCAGCGCCGAATTATAGCCGGCTCGCAGGGCGAGGGCGTCCAGGAAGAGCTCGAACGTGGTCATGGCCGACGCTTTGCCCGGCCTCAGGCCGAGCCCAGCCGCAGCTCGTCGATCTGGCTCTCGGCGAGGCGGCCGCCATAGGTGGCCTGCAGGGTCTCCGGCGTGAAGGCCTCGTCGACCGGCCCTTCCGCCTGCTTGCGCATGTTGATCAGCAGCACCCGGTCGAAATAGGCGGTCACCGTCGACAGGTCGTGATGCACGCAGACGACCGTCTTGCCCGCCGCTTTCAGCTCCTTCAGCACCGAGACGATGGCGTGCTCGGTGGCGGCATCGACGCCGGCGAAGGGCTCGTCCAGCAGATAGAGTTCGGCATCCTGGGCGAGAGCGCGGGCAAGGAAGACGCGCTGCTGCTGGCCGCCGGAGAGCTGGCCGATCTGCCGGTCGGCGAAGTCCTCCATGCCGACCCGCTCCAGGCACTGCATCGCCCGGGCCCGCTGCCGCGAGCCGGCGAAACGGAACAGGCCGATCTCGCGGTACAGGCCCATGATGACGACGTCGATCACACGTGCCGGGAAGTCCCAATCCACCGAGGCGCGTTGCGGAACGTACGCCACGTCCGAGCGCACCTGTTTGAACGGTTGGCCGAAGAACCGGACCTCGCCGGCCAGTCGCGGAACGATGCCGAGAATACCCTTGAGGAAGGTCGATTTGCCGGCGCCGTTCGGGCCGACGATGGCGGTCATGCTGCCCGACGGGAAGCGGGCATCGACGGAAAAGACGGCCGGCTTCTCGCCGTAGGAAACGGTGAGGCCGCGAACCTCCAGCGGGCACGACGGTCGGTCGGCCGTCAGTGTCCGGCCGTGGTCGGCCACCAGTTCAATCTGCGGATCGGGGCTCATTCCCTGCCTCTCTCGCTCGCTACCCGGTCCGTCACGAACCGAGGGCCAGCCGGCCCTGCATTCCCTGCGCCGGGGCGTTGCCGCCTAGCGCCCGGGTGATGCCGGTGACGTTGTGGTCGATCATGCCGATATACGTTCCTTCGTAGGTGCCGGACCGCCCCATGGCGTCGGAAAACAGTTCGCCGCCGATGGTCACGGCATGGCCGCGTGCCGCCGCTCCCTCGATCAGCGCTCGGATGTTGCGCTCGGACACCGAGCTTTCGACGAAGACGGCGGAGATGTCGTGGTCGACCAGCGTCTTCACCAGTTTCTCGATGCGGCGCAGGCCCGCCTCGGACTCGGTGGATATGCCCTGAATCCCCATCACCTCGAAATCGAAGGCGCGGCCGAAATAGCTGAAGGCGTCATGGGCGGTGACCAGGACCCGTTGGTTCGCCGGTACCGTCGCCAGCCGCTCGGCGGCATAGGTTTTCAGCGCGTCGATCTCCGCCAGGTGCCGCTCGGCTCCGGCGGCATAGACCGCGACGCCATCCGGGTCGATCTCGCTCAGCGCGTCGCGCACCGCAAGAACGACCGACCCCCAGAGCGTCGGATCCATCCAGATATGCGGGTCGAACCGGTTCTCGTACTCGGTATGGGCGATGAGTTTTTCCCTGGGGGCTGCCTCGCCGACCGCGAAGACGCGCTTGCGGTGCCCGAGCTCCAGCAGGAAGTCCTCAAGCTGCGCTTCCAGGTACAGGCCGTGCCAGAGCACGGCGTCTGCGCGCAGCATCGCCGCGATGTCGCTGCGGGTCTGGCGATAGGCGTGGGGATCGACGCCGGGGCCCATGAGAGCGGTGACGGCAACTCGCTCGCCGCCGACCTGCCGGACCGCGTCCGCGATCATCGAGGTCGTGGCGACAACGGATACCGATGGGGCGGCCTGGGCAATGCCGAGCCGCGCGGCGCCCAGCAGAGAGGTCACGATAATCGCAGATAATGTAAATATTTTCAGAAGGTTGCGTCTTGTATCATCCATGTCGTCAACGCTCCGGTCCACCTGCGAGTGCAGCGACGTCCAACAAGAGTTGGGGTGCCTCCAAATGTTAGTCAAGCCTAAATTGCCAGAAATCTCCGCGCGTCGTACTGTCCCGTCCCAGATTTGTGCCGAGGATGGGATGGCGGACGAGGACGGTTTCCGGTCGGTCGAGGATCACGCTCAGACCTTCAAGCGTCTGCGCGACGAGCATGCGCGCGAGGTGACCGAGGATTACGTGGAGATGATCGCCGACCTGATCGACCAGGACGGCGAGGCTCGGGCGGTGTCGCTCGCGGAACGGTTCGGCGTGACCCCGGCAACGGTCAACAATACCGTGAAGCGGCTTGAGCGGGACGGCTATGTCACGTCGAAACCCTACAGGGCCATCTTTCTCACCGAGGACGGGCGGTGCTCTGGCGGAAATGTGCAAGGAGCGCCACCGGCTGGTCTGCGACTTTCTGATGGTCATCGGTGTCGACCGCGACGTCGCCGAAGCCGATGCCGAGGGAATCGAGCACCATGTCAGTGAGGCGACCCTGTCGGTGTTCCGCGCCTTCGTCGAGAAGCATGGGCAGCAGAAATAGCCGAGCGGCCTATATAGTGTGGTGACCGACAGCCGAACCCCAGGACGCCACTTGAGCGAGACAACCGCCGCAAGGCCGGACAGCGCCGACACCACGCCCACGGCCCACCCTCAGGACCGGCCCAAGGGCCGCGATCTGGCGGTCCTGAAGCGGATCCTGGGATTCGTCGCCCCGTATCGCGGCCGCGTGGTGCTGGCCATGATCGCACTCGTGGTCACCGCCGGCGCGACCCTCGCCGTGGGCCAGGGATTGCGCATCCTCGTGGACGACGGGTTCGCCGACGGCGATCCGGCGCAGCTCGACCGGGCGCTGGCCGCGCTGATCGGATTGGCGGTCGTGCTCTCGGTCGGCACCTTCGCCCGGTTCTATCTGGTCTCCTGGCTCGGCGAGCGGATTGTCGCCGATCTGCGCAACGCCGTCTTCGCGCGGGTCGTCTCCCTGCATCCGGGTTTCTTCGAGGTGACCCGCACCGGCGAGGTTCTGTCGCGCCTCACCACCGACACCACGCTCCTGCAGTCGATCATCGGCTCCAGCGCATCCATGGCGCTGCGCAACCTGCTCGCCCTGACCGGCGGACTGGTCATGCTGGTCATCACCAACGCGAAGCTCGCCGGCCTGCTCATGCTGGTGGTGCCGGCGATCGTCGTGCCGATCGTGCTGATCGGGCGGCGGGTGCGAAAGCTCGGCCGGGAGTCCCAGGACCGGGTGGCCGATGTAGGCGCCTTCGCCGAGGAGAGCTTCGCCGCGATCCGCACGGTGCAGGCCTTCACCCACGAGGCCGAGGACCGGACGCGCTTCGGCGGCGAGGTGGCGGCCGCCTTCTCGACCGCGATCCGCCGCATCCGACTGCGCGGCCTCCTGTCCTCAGTGGTGATCCTGCTGGTGTTCTCCTCGGTCGGCTTCGTGCTCTGGGTGGGCGGCAACGACGTGATGGCCGGCCGGATGTCGCCGGGTGAACTGGCGGCCTTCATATTCTATGGCGTGACCGTCGCCTTCTCGGTGGGCATCATCTCCGAGGTCTACGGGGAGTTGCTGCGCGCCGCCGGGGCCACCGAACGGCTGATCGAACTGCTCGAGGCCGAGCCGGAGATTCGCGCGCCGGACGCGCCGCAGCCGTTGCCCTGGCCGGCGGAAGGCCGGGTCGCATTCGATGCCGTGACTTTCCACTACCCGTCGCGGCCGGATACCTCGGCGCTCGGCGGGCTGCAGTTCTCTCGGTCGCGCCGGGCGAGACGGTGGCGCTTGTCGGCCCGTCCGGTGCGGGGAAGACGACGGTGTTCCAGCTCCTGCTGCGGTTCTACGATCCGGCGTCGGGCCGGGTCCTGGTCGACGGCGTCGATGCGCGCGCGGCGGACCCTACGGATCTGCGTAGACGGATCGCCCTGGTGTCGCAGGACCCGGTGATCTTCGCCGCCAGCGCCATGGAGAACATCCGCTACGGCCGCCCTGACGCGACCGACGCGGAGGTGATCGCCGCCGCCCGCGACGCTGCCGCGCACGAATTCATCAGCGCGCTGCCGGACGGGTACGACAGCTTTCTCGGCGAAAAGGGCGTGCGGCTCTCAGGCGGCGAGCGCCAGCGGGTCTCCATCGCCCGTGCCCTGCTGCGCGATCCGGCGATCCTGCTACTGGACGAGGCGACAAGCGCCCTCGATGCCGAGAACGAGCGGCTGGTGCAGAACGCGCTCGACAGACTGATGCGGGGGCGGACCACCCTGGTCATCGCCCACCGGCTCGCCACGGTGATCGAGGCCGACCGGATCTGCGTCATGGAGGCGGGGCGTCTGGTCGCCGAGGGGCCTCATTCGGCGCTTATGCGGTCGAGCCCGCTCTACCGGCGCCTCGCGGAGCTCCAGTTCGGTCAGGGCGGTCCCGAGGGGCCTATCTCCGCCAGAAGGTCGGGGTGATCAGCACCAGTACGGTGAACAGTTCCAGACGGCCGAGCAGCATGGCGAAACAAAGCAGCCATTTCGCCATGTCCGGCAACGGGTCGAAGTTCCCGGCCGGTCCGATGATCGGTCCGAGACCTGGGCCGACATTGCTGATCGCCGTGGCCGCGCCGGACAGCGCGGTGATGAAATCCAGTCCCATCGCCGCCAGGGCCATGGCAACCAGCCCGAAGCACAGGATGTACAGAAAGAAGAACCCCATCACCGCCTCGGAGACGGTTTCGGGGATCGGCTTGCGGTTGTAGTAGGGGATGAACACCCCGTGCGGCCGAAGCAACCGCGCCAACTGCACCTTGGCGGTGGCGTAGAGAACCTGGATGCGGAAGATCTTGATGCCGCAGGTGGTCGATCCGGCGCAGCCGCCGACGAACATCAGGATCAGCATCATGGTTGCGACGAATCCCCCCCAGGAGCCGAAATCCGTGGTCGCGTAGCCGGTCCCTGTCATCACCGAGATCACGTTGAAGGCGGCGTAGCGCAGAGCGTCCTGGGCGCCGAGACCGATCTGGGTGACGATCCAGATACTCACCAGGGCGACGCAGATCACCACGATGCTCAGGAACCAGCGCACCTGGCTGTCCCGGAGAAGGCCGCTGGTGTCGCCACGGGTGATCCGCAGGTAGTGCACGAAGGGCAGGCTTCCGACGATCATGCCGCAGATGATGATCCAGTCGATGACCGGCGAGTTGAAATAGCCGACCGACGCGTCCTTGGTGGAATAGCCGCCCGTGGCGATCGTCGTCATCGCGTGGGCGACGGCGTCGAAGCCGTCCATGCCGGCGAGCCAGAGGGCGATGGCGCACACGAAGGTCAGGGCGAGATACAGGCTGCCGATTCCGCCGGCCAACTGGGCGGCCCGGGGCAGCACCTTGTCCGGCGTGTCGAATGCCTCGGTGGCGAAGAGCTGCATGCCGCCGACGCTCAGCATAGGCAGCACGGCGAGAGCCATGACGATGATGCCGACGCCGCCAAGCCACTGAAGCAGTGCGCGCCAGAGCAGAATGCCGGGCGGCGCGTTGTCCAGGTTGTCGATCACCGTGGCCCCTGTGGTGGTCACGCCGGACATCGACTCGAAAAAGGCGTCCGCCGCCGTCATTTCGAGTTCGGAGAAGGCGAAGGGCAGGGCGCCGAAGGCGGCGATGGCCACCCAGCTCATGGTCGTGAGCACGAAGGCCTGGCGCAGGCCGATCTTGGCGCCGCGCACGGTGCGGGTCGACAGCATCAGGGAGACGCCGATGAACAGGGTGATCCCGGCGGCGCCGAGGAAGACCTGCCAGTCCGGGTGACCGGTTGCGAGATCGACTGCCGCGGGCACGCACATCGCGACCGACAGGAATGTCAGCAGCAGGCCGACGATGAAGAAGACCGGTCCGAAATCGATCACGCGGGTCCTGCCCAAGGGTGGTCGGTGCGGCGGGATGATCGATCATCGATGGCCGACTGTCCACCGGCGGAGGGTCCGTCAGTCGGATCCCGCGTGGTTCATCGCCCGCCACTCCGACAGGGACATGACACCGAGGTCGGGCCGCGGCGCGTCCGCCATCATGGCGATGAACTCCAGAGAATGGCCGTCGGGATCGTCAAAATAGACACTGGTCGCGGGCATCCAGCTCAGCACGATCGGTTCGTCGATCGGAACATTGTTGAAGTGGGGTGTCAGCCCGGCGTCGCGGAGCGCACCGACCGACCGCTCCACATCCGGCAAGTCGACAGTGAAGGCGATATGCAGCCGCATCCCCATGGGCGCCGTTCCGACTCCCCAGAGGCCGAGCATGGCGGTTTCCGACTTCGGCACCCAGAAGAATGCCGCGTTGCGGGCCGGAACGAGATGCGCCAGCGGCAGCCCGAGGACATCGCGGTAGAAGGCGACCGAACGGTCCAGGTCGCGGACCGTCAGGTGCGCTTCGTACAGGCTCCTGATGGGGACGATCACGGGCTCGATCTCCTATTTTACAAGAACTGTCTTGTAAAATAGGATGACCTCGCTCCGAAGACAATGTCGAGTGGGAGCGCTCGACTCAGGTGGGTTGCCCGACGAGCTGGTAGAACTCGCGCCGGCGGTCGGGATCGTCCTTGAAACACCCCAACATCCGGGTCGTGACCATGCCGACGCCCGGCTTGCGGACGCCGCGGGTGCTCATGCAGTGATGCTCGGACTCGATGACGACGGCGGTACCCGCCGGCCGGAGAACGTCCTCGATCGCCTGAGCGATCTGGGCGGTCAGTCGCTCCTGGATCTGCATGCGCCGGGCATAGGCGTCGATCACCCGGGCGAGCTTGGAAATGCCCACGACGCGGTCTCTCGGGAAGTACGCGACATGCGCGGTCCCGATGATCGGCAACATGTGGTGTTCGCAGAACGATTCGAACCGCACCCCGCGCAGCAGGACGATCTCGTCGTAGTCCTCGACCTCTTCGAAGGTGCGCGCCAGGATGTCGGCCGGATTGTAGAGATAGCCGGAAAACAGCTCCTCATAGGACTTCACCACCCGCTTGGGGGTGTCCTGCAGACCTTCGCGGTCGGGGTCCTCGCCGACGAACTCGATCAGCGTGCGGACGGCACGCTCAGCCTGTTCGCGCGTCGGACGTGCGGTTTCGGGCGCGGCGATACCGGCCTCGGCCGTCGCGAGGGCGTTGTCGTAGGGGGTCATGCGGGGGTCCTTTGCTTCGGGAGGGGATATCCCAGGCACCTTGAGTCAAGGCTTTGGCGATGGGGACAGAGCCAGTAGCCGAATGTCGCCTTTCAGCGTTCGATACATGCCTTATACGACGAAGCCCCCCGCTGGATCAAAGCAACGCTGGAAAACTTCAATAAACCATTCGTGATCGACCCGAGAGGGGCGGGTCGTCCGAGCGCCTGCCCGTGCGGTCAGTTTGGCCGTCCGGTTTCGTAGGGGCTGTCCAGGGAAAACGCCGGGATGGCCACGTCGAACATGGCACCGGCCGCATCTTCCATGGCGTAGCTGCCGACCATCAGACCCGACGGCGTCGGCAGCGGGCAGCCGCTCGTGTATTCGAAATGCTCGCCCGGTGCCAATGTCGGCTGCTCTCCGACCACGCCGGGTCCCCGCACCTCCTGGGTATGCCCCGTGGCGTCGGTGATCTTCCAGTGCCGGGTGCGCAACCGCACGGTTTCCGTGCCCGTGTTTTCGATCCGGACCTGATAGGCCCAGACATAGTGGTTGTCCTGGGGATTGGACTGCCCGTCCAGGTAGATCGGGGTCACTGTCACCTGAATGCCGCGCGTGGTCTGCGAATACATCGCCCGCCTCCTCTCCTGCAGGCTAACGTGCCGTCATGCGGGGGTGAACGCAACACCGCCCGGCGCCGGATATCGTCGATATGGGCTCAGGCCGGGCGCAACGAAACCCGGCGGCCGCCGGCCGCATCCGCATCGTCCGGATCATGGGTGACCAGCAGCACCGGCAGCTTCCGGCTTGTGGCGTGATCGAAGACGAAGCGCCGGATCCGATCGCGCAGCGCATGATCGAGGCGACTGAAGGGTTCGTCGAGCAGCAGCGCGCGCGGCCGCGCCAGCATGGTGCGCATTAACGCGACGCGGGTGCGTTGGCCGCCGGACAGGGTCGCCGGGTCCCGATCGTCGAAGCCGACCAGCTCCGCCTCCTCCAAGGCCTCCGCCGCCCGCGCCCGCCGCTCGGTTGCCGGCAGGGCCGACGGTATCCCGAAGAGCAGATTGTCGCGCACCGTCAGATGCGGGAACAGCAGATCATCCTGAAACAGCAGGCCGACGCCGCGCCGTTCCGGCGGCAGGCCCAGGATCGACTGCTCCCCGATCCGGACGTCGCCCTCTGCAGCGATCGTGGGATCCAGAAGACCGGCGATGAGCGACAGCAAGGAGGATTTACCGGAGCCGCTCGGTCCCATCACCACCGCGACTTCGCCGGGGATAACATCCAGAGAAAGCGGGTCGAAGAGCGGCCGGCCGCCGATGGTGAGGACGATATCCTCGAGCCGGAGTGCGCCGGGCTCGCCCATCGCCTCAGCCAACCGAGAACCAGTCGCTGCTGATGGACGCCGCCGAGATCCCGGTCAGCGTGACCGTGGCCCCCGTCGAGAAGGTGATCACCGCCCCTCCCGACCCGTCCGCCGTCGAATAGGTGACCGAAGAGGAAACCGACAGCACATCGCCCTCGGCCCGGGAGAAGTCGCTGATCGTGTCAGCGCCCGACCCCGCGAACAGCGCGAAGGTGTCGCCGGCCGATCCGCCGATCATCAGGTCGTTGCCGAGGTTCCCGGCGATGTAGTCGGCCCCGTCGCCACCCGACAGGATATCGCCGCCCTGGCCGCCGAACAGGCTGTCACCGTCCGCGTTTCCACGCAGCAGATCGGAGCCGAGGTTGCCGTAGATCACGTCGATACCGGCGGCCCCGCTGAGCAGATCGTTGTCGCGCCCGCCGAACAGGGTGTCCGAGCCGACGCCGCCGTTGAGGCTGTCGTTTCCGATATTGCCGTAGAGGACGTCGCCGTTTTCGCCGCCGTGGAGCGAGTTGTCGCCCTGTCCGCCGAACAGAGTGTCCGAGCCGGAATTGCCGAAGAGCTGATCGATCCCGGTATTGCCGTAGAGGTAGTCGTCACCGTCGCCGCCGTACAGCGTATCGGCGTCGGAATTGCCGACCAGGCTGTCGGCGCCTTCGCCGCCGCTGATCATATCGGCGCCACGGCCGCCGAACACGGAATTGCCGGCGCTGCCGGCTAGGATCAGATCGTCGCCCACATTGCCGTAGATGATGTCGCGACCGTCGCCGCCGGTAAGGCTGTCATTGCCATCGGCTCCGAACAGAGAGTCCAGCCCACCGCCGCCGACCAGGATGTCGTCTCCGTTGCCGGCCCCTCCGTACAGGAGATCGGCCCCGAGGCCGCCGCTCAGCAGATCGTCGTCCGGGCCGCCGGTCGCGGTGTCGTCCCCCTCCGACAGGGTGGCATTCGCCTTGAGCTGGGTCCCGGTGAAGCTCGCCGAACTGAAGGAGACACCGATGGTGCTCGTAACGGAAACGGTGACCGTTCCGCTCGTGTTGTTGAGGGCGGTGGAAGGGAGCGTGATCACGTGGGCGGCGTTGGAGGTGATGGTGATTGTCGAATAGCCGACGATGCTGTTCAGGCTCGCCGCCAGAAGCGTTCCCGACGTGATCTGCAACGTATCTGTGCCGCCGCCGGCGGCAACGCCGCTGAGGCCCGCTACAGTGGTGGTCACCGTTGCCATGGCTGTCTCCGTTCTGCGAGAATCCGGCGTTCTGCCGAGCCAACAATGTTTGAGAACAAGTGGTTAACACGAATACCTTAAATTGTCATTACCGCCGGCGAAGGCGCTTGCGCCGAAACCCGTCTTGTCGCATGTTCTGGCCTCTATCGCGGGTGTAGTTCAGTGGTAGAACGACAGCTTCCCAAGCTGTATGTCGTGGGTTCGATTCCCATCACCCGCTCCATCTATTGCCCTTCCGCCCCGTACGCCCCCCGCTTCCATCAGTGTTGCAAGCCTGCAACGCTGACCCAGAATTGATCTGCGTCCGGTTCGTTGGCGTGGTTAGGTTCCGTCTCCGACCGATCGACGGGAGCCGACCATGGCCATCAGGCGCCTTTTTTTCCTCTTCGCACTGACCGTGCTGCTGCTGCCGCCCGCCCGGGTCGACAGCGCCGAGACGCGGGATTGGGACGTGATCGTCGCCGCCGCGGCCGGGCAGACGGTCCATTTCAACGCCTGGGGCGGGGACGACCGGGTCAACGCCTATATCGACTGGGTCGGCGACCGGGTGGACGCGCTGTACGGCATCGACCTCGTCCATGTGAAGCTGTCCGATACCGCCGATGCCGTCAGCCGCGTGCTGGCGGAAAAAGCCGCGGGCCGGGAAGTGGACGGATCGATCGACCTGATCTGGATCAACGGCGAGAATTTCGCGGCGATGAAGGCGAACGGTCTCCTGCACGGCCCCTGGGTCGACCGGGCGCCGCATTTCGCGCTGGTGGATGTCGACGGTAAGCCGACCACCGTCGTCGACTTCTCGGTACCGACCGACGGGCTCGAGGCTCCCTGGGGCATGGCCCAGTTCACCCTGATCTACGACACTGCGTACGTGCAGGAGCCACCCCGGGACGCCGCCGCCCTGTTGGACTGGGTCCGCGCCAATCCGGGACGCTTCACCTATCCGCAGCCGCCGGATTTCCTCGGCACCACGTTCCTCAAGCAGATCCTGGCGATGAGGATCGCCGAGCCCGACCGCCTCGCGGATCCTCTGGATGCGACCGGCGACGGGGCTGCGGCCCGGTCGGTCACAGCCCCGCTCTGGGCCTATCTCGATACCCTGCACCCCCATCTCTGGCGCGACGGCCGCGCGTTTCCGCCGGACGAGGCGGCGCTCCGGCGCCTGCTTGCGGATGGCGAGGTGAGTTTCGCGCTTGCCTTCAACCCGGCTCGGGCCAGTGCGGCGATCGAGGCGGGTGAATTGCCGGACACGGTGCGCACCTTCGTTTTCGACGGAGGTACCATCGGCAACACGCATTTCGTCGCCGTCCCCTTCAACGCCGCCGGCAGGGAGGCGGCGATGGTGGTCGCCGATTTCCTGATGTCGCCGGAGGCGCAGCTCCGCAAGCAGGATCCGAGGGTCTGGGGCGATTTCACGGTGCTGGATGTCGCCGCGCTGCCGGATCGCGACCGGGCGGCGTTCGCGGCCCTGCCGCTCGGGATCGCCACCCTGTCGCCCGAGGAGCTCGGCCCTGTCCTGCCGGAGCCGCATCCGAGCTGGGTCGGCTGGCTGGAAGCGGAGTGGGAGCGGCGCTACGCCAGCGGACGGTAGTTGACGGTGCTCGGCATGGACGGTCCCGGCCCCGCTGTCGGTAAGCGGACCGGTGGTCGATGATCCGCCTCGCTCCGGCATTCACGCTGCTGGCGATGATCGGGCCGATCGCCGCTGGACTCGTCGGGACGCTGCTGCCGGCATTCGGCTGGCTGCCGGTGCTCGGCGGCGAAGCCTTGACCCTCGACGTGTTTCGGGCGCTGTTTGCCGAGCCCGGCCTCGCAACGAGCGTCTGGCTGTCCTTCTCGGTCGGTCTCGGATCCACGGCGGTGTCGTTCTGCCTCGTCGTCGGCTTCGTGGCGGCCTCCGGCGATACCGCGCTCTTCAGGGCCGCGGTGCGGCTGATCTCGCCGCTCCTGTCGGTGCCCCATGTCACGCTGGCCATCGGACTCGCCTTTCTGATCGCGCCGAGCGGCTGGGCGGTCCGCCTGATTTCCCCCTGGGCGACCGGATGGGCGCGGCCTCCGGACCTGCTCATCGTTCAGGACCCTAACGGCCTCTCCTTGGCTCTCGGCCTGATCCTGAAGGAGACGCCGTTCCTCTTCCTGATGCTGCTCGCCGCCCTCGACAGCCTGCCGGTGCGACAGACCGTTGCGGCGGCGCGGTCGATGGGCTACCGGCCGATGACCGCCTGGCTGAAGGCGGTACTGCCCCAGGTCTATCCGCGCCTGCGTCTGCCGATTTTCGCGGTGATCGCCTTTGCGACCTCCACGGTGGACATGGCGATCCTGCTCGGCCCCACCACCCCGTCGCCCCTGGCCGTGCGCGTGGTGCAGTGGTTGGGCGATCCGGATTTGCAGCGGCGCTTCGTCGGTTCGGCGGGGGCAGTGCTGCAGGCCGCGCTGGCGCTCGCCGCCATCGCGACATGGATCGCCGGTGAGCGGCTGGCGGCCCGGGCCGGACGATACTGGAGTCGTGCCGGCGGCCGGGGCGAGGGGGAGGGACCGGCGCGCGCGGCCTGCGCCGCGGCGATGGGGCTCACCTGCCTCCTCGCCGTGCTGTCGCTCGCCGTTCTGGCCGTCTGGTCGGTCGCCGGTCCGTGGCGCTTTCCCGCCGCGCTTCCCGATCGGCTCGCGATCGACGGTTGGCATCGCGACGGCCCGGCGCTCGTCGACGCCGCGCTGACCAGTGCGTCAATCGCACTCGCATCCACCGCCATCGCCCTGGTGCTGGTCGTCGCCTGCTTGGAGGGTGAGACCCGCTCGGCTCGGCGCCCCGGCCGGACGGCGGATTGGTTGCTCTACATTCCGCTGATCGTCCCGCAGGTGGCTTTTCTCTTCGGCGTTCAGGTCCTGCTCGTCGTCGCGCGGCTCGACGGAAGCTGGCCCGCCGTGGTGTGGAGCCATCTGATCTTCGTGCTGCCCTACGTTTTCCTGTCGCTGGCGGGGGCCTGGCGGCGCTTCGATACCCGCTACATCGCCGTGGCCCGCAGCCTGGGGCGCTCGCCGACCGCGGTCCTGTTTTCGGTCACCCTGCCGATTCTCGCCCGCCCGGTCCTGACCGCGGCGGCGGTCGGAGTCGCTGTCTCGACCGCCCTCTACCTTCCGACCCTGTTCGCCGGGGCAGGTCGCGTGGAGACCCTCACGACTGAGGCGGTGGCCAGGGCCGCCGGCGGCGATCGGCGGATCATCGCGGCGTACGGAATCCTGCAGATCGGCTTGCCGCTTGCCGGCTTCGTCCTGGCCGGGCTGTTGGCCCGCCGCGCCTCGCGGCCGCGTTAACGGTTCTGTTACCGCTGCATTGCACAATACGCATAACAGCGCCCTTGAATTATTCGCTCCGGGACGCTAAGTCACGCGTTCAAGTTTCCACAACGTCAAACGCGCCAACGGCAGTCCGTGCTTTCCGGGCGCCCGCGCGTTTCGTCCGCCGAGTTCCTCTGCATGCACAGGCGCCGGGCGGGCTGACACGGTATCATCAAAGAGGAGGACCGCATGGCAGACAAGCCGCTCGCCGGACGTACCATCGCCATTATGCTCGCCAACGGATTTGACGAGATCGAGTTCACCGAACCCCAGAAGAAGCTGATCGAGGCCGGTGCGACCACCAAAGTGGTGTCGCGCGCGAACGGTCTCGTGAACGGCTGGTACGAGGGTTCCTGGGGACACTTCTTCCCCGTAGATGTCGATCTGGCCGAAACGCTGGCAGTCGACTATGACGGACTGGTGGTTCCGGGGGGCATGCGTGCCGTTGAGAAGATGGCCGAGGATCCGCACAGCCAGCGTGTGCTGAAGGCGTTCATGCGCGCGTCCATGCCGGTCGCCATCGTGGGCGACGCCGGCAAGCTGCTCGCGCAGACCGAGACCGTGAAGGGGCGGACCGTGACCTCCAGCGAGGACACTCGGGCCGAACTCGAGGCCGCCGGCGCCAGCTGGGAGCCGACGCCGTTCGTCGTCGAAGGCTCGCTGGTCACCGCCAATGGCGTCGAGGGCGTGCGCGATGCGATGGATGCGTTCGTCGCCGTCGTCGCCGCCTATGAGGGCGAGAACGCCAAGGCCGCCTGATCCGGGGCCGATGACGCTGTCGGCGGATCTTCGCCGGCACGGAGTAAAAAAGTCTGGGAGCGACGTTGGTGGATGCATCGACGTCGCTTTCGTTTTTGTAGCCGAGCCATCTCTCGATAGAGTGCCGCCATGACCAGCGCTCCCTCCCGACCGACCGTCCCCGCCACCGTGGCCAGTCCCTGCGTCGGCGTGTGTTCGATCGACCGCGAAACCCGGTTCTGCCTCGGCTGCTGGCGCTCGATGGAGGAGATCGCCCACTGGTCGCGCTACGAAGATCCCAAGCGCCTTGAGGTGCTGGAAGCCCTGCGTCAGCGTCAGACCGAGGCCGGCGTCAACCGCCGTCGCGTGACCAGGCGCCGCCGCACGGCGCAGTCCTCGGAATAGGAGATCGCCGCGTGTCGAACGCCTTGCTGCAGTTGCTCGCCGAGCGCGGCCACCTGATCGCCGACGGTGCGATGGGCACCAACCTCTTCGCCCTTGGGCTGGAGACCGGAGACTCGCCGGAACTTTGGAATGTCGAGGCACCGGGGAAAGTCGCCACCGTGCATCGCGGTTTTCTGGAAGCCGGTTCCGACATCGTCTTGACGAACAGCTTCGGCGGCACCGCCCACCGGCTCAAGCTGCATGGTGCCCAGGACCGGGTGGCCGAGCTGAACGCCGCTGCCGCGCGGGTGTGCCGCGGGGCCGTCGACCGTTGGCGCGAGGAAACCGGCAAGATCTGTCTGGTCGCGGGGTCGATGGGTCCGACCGGAGAACTGTTCGAGCCGCTTGGCGCGCTGACACCGCAAGCCGGCGAGGCCGCTTTCGCCGCCCAGGCCGAGGGACTGGCCGAGGGCGGGGCGGACATCCTCTGGATCGAGACCATGTCGGCGGCCGAGGAAGTGGCGGCGGCGGTCGCCGGCGCCGCCCGTACCGGTCTGCCGATCGTCGTCACCATGACCTTCGACACCAATGCCCGCACGATGATGGGGCTGACGCCGGCCGACTTCGCCGCGCTCGCTCCGACCCTGGCGGTGCCGCCGAGCGCCATCGGCGCCAATTGCGGCGTCGGTCCGGCGGAACTGGCGCAGACGGTGCTCGACCTGACCGAGGCCGATCCGTCGGCGGTGGTGGTCGCCAAAGGCAATTGCGGCATCCCGCAATATGTCGACGGCGAGATCGTCTATAACGGCTCGCCCGAGGCGATGGCGGCCTATGCCCGCATTGTCCGCGACGCCGGGGCGAGGATCGTCGGCGGCTGCTGTGGCTCCAAGCCGGACCATGTCCGCGCCATCGCTGACGCTCTGAACGGCTATGTGCCGGGCGACCGCCCGACCCTCGAGCGGATCGCCGCCGAACTCGGTACCCCTTGGGCCAAGGGCGGCCGCCTGGCGGGCGCCACGCCGGAAAGCCTCGACGAGGAGGGCGGCCGCCGCCGAGGTCGCCGCCGGCGGGCCGGTTGATGTCACCTCATCGGGAGAGGAAAGAATGAGCGCACCGATCTTCCACATGCTGGCGGGCGCCCCGGCCCCAGTCGCCCCCTACAGTCACGCGGTCGAGGTCGACGGCTGGGTCATGGTGACCGGACAGCTCGCCACCGATCCGGACGACGACGCGACACCGCTGCCCGACGGCGTCGAGGCGCAGACCGAGAAGACCATGGACAATCTGCGGCGCGTGCTCGCCGGGCTCGGACTTCGGCTTCGAGCATGTGGTCCAGGCCCGCGTCTTCATCACCGAGTTCGAGCGCGACTACGCCGCAATGAACGCGGTCTACGCCAAGTATTTCGCCGAGGACCGCCGCCCGGCCCGCACCTGTATCGGCGTGACCGGGCTGGCGAGAGGGGCGCTGGTCGAGATCGATTTCGTCGTCAGGCGGCCGGACTGAGCGCGGTCATTCCCCGATAACGAGTCCGTCGAGGATCGCGCGGACGCCGTCGGTGGTCAGTCCAACTCCCGGGCGACCGCAGACATAACCCTGGACGCGCCGATCACCCTCGCCCGTGAGCTCGATCTGCGCCATTCCCCAGTAACGCACGAAGGCGAAACAGCCGACGCGGGCAAATGAAAACCGGCGGATCGTGAAGCGTCGATTGCGCGAGACCAGATCGCTCCGCTCGCCATACTTGGGCGATACCGTTTCAATCCGCTTCAACCGGCGGATCATCGCTTCCGGCTCGGTCGTCACCTCGTATTTGTAGCCGGGCAGCAGGGCGTCGTAGAGGATGACCGCTCGATGCGGGTGGTAGTCGTCGGTCGCGTAGACCGCTAGGTGCCGGTCGGCGGAATAGTCCTGCGTCTGCATGTGCGCGAAGCTTGCCGCGGCGGAGGCGACGACGTCATGCTCCAGGCGCACATGGGTATCAGCAGCGGTGATTGACTCCCATTCGCCGGCTGCAAGTGCCGCCGTTCCGCCGAGCAGAAATGGCGAAACAAGTCCCAGGAGCGTAAAGGGGCGGGCGATCCGGGCTGCCACGATCACGCCCGCCTCATCGCCGCCGTCAGCACTCCCGCACCGATCAGGCAGCCCGCGCCGACCCGGTTGATGATCGTCAGGGCTCGGGGCGACCGCAGACGGTCGCGGGCGGCGCCGGCGGCGAAGGCATAGGCGCTGTTGGTGACCACCGAGATCGCCAGGAAGGTCGGCGCCAGCACCAGGAGCTGATCGAGCACGGGGGCGTTCGGCGTCATGAACTGCGGCAGGAAGGCGACGAAGAAGGCGATCAGTTTCGGGTTCAGGGCGGTGACGACGAAACCGTGCAGGGCCCGCTTGCCGGTCTGGCCGCGTCGGCGGTCGGCCGTCGCCGCCGCTTCCGCCGCGTCGACCACATGCGGATCGACCGGTGCGCGCCACATCTTCACGCCGAGCCAGATCAGGTAGGCCGCGCCAGCGAACTTCATCACCGTGAACAGGGTGGCGGAACTCGACAGAACCGCGCCCAGCCCGGCGGCGGACAGCGCCAGCGCCACGAGATCGCCGGCCAGCACGCCGCCAAGCGCGCCGAAGGCCGCCCGCCGGCCGGCTCCCATGGCATAGCCGACGATCAGCATCGTCGTCGGTCCCGGCAGCAGCAGGATTGCCAGAGAGGCGCCCACGAAGGCGAGCCAGAGGTCGAGGGGCATGGCGGATCTCCGCAACGGAAAACACCCTGCAAGCTAGCTCCGAGCCATGCGATGCGGTCAAGCCGGATATGCCGCGAGAAACTACATGAATCCCCTTGACCTGCCGACGTCTTAGCCTCATCTTCCGCTGCAGAAACGGCCGGGAAACGGCGGGGCGATTGCTCCACGGATCCGGGCCTTTCTTTTTGGGCCCACGGTGGAGACCGGACGCCCAGGAAAATCGCGTCAGGGGCGTTGGCCCCCATGGAGGTGACTCGACGCACTGCCTGCACGACGATCGCCATGCTCCCGCGAGGGAGTGGGGTCCAAACCGGCGAAAACTCGTGACGCCCGCCCCCTGTGGGGTGGGTTTTCTTGTCTGCCCATTCCGCTCGTCCCGTAGGGCCCGCCGTGGTCCATGGGGGTGGAGGGTCTAAGGGTAGCTGGGTCAATCTTCTGGTTAGGAGGAGTGAGATATGAAACTCACCGCCGAATTGGGGATGGACTCGGCCACTCAGCCGAGCGAATTCCAGGACGAATCCGCCCGTCGTCACAGCGACGACAATGTTATCCGGCTTCCCTCCACGGGTTTCAGTAGTTCGGACGAACGGTTTGACCATTTCGTCAAACGCGACGGTCTGACCTTCGCCGGCACGCACCTGATCATCGACCTCTGGGGCGCGTCCCGGCTCGACGATATCGAGCATATCGAGACGGCGCTGAAGAAGTGCGTGACCGAGGCCGGCGCCACCCTGCTGCACATCCACCTGCACCACTTCTCGCCGAACGGCGGGGTGTCCGGCGTAGCCGTGCTCGCCGAGTCCCACATCTCCGTCCACACCTGGCCGGAATGCGACTACGCGGCGTTCGACGTGTTCATGTGCGGCGACGCGCAGCCGCATAAGGCGATCGACGTGCTGAAGGCCGCGTTCGAGCCCGAGCGCGTCAATGTCGGCGATCACCGTCGGGGCATGGTGGTATGACGGAATGGTTCACGGAGACGCTGCACCCCTGGCTGGCGCAGCGTCTTCGGATGGATCGCGTCCTCTACCGCGAGAAGACCGAGCACCAGGACCTGATCATCTTCGAGAATGAGAAGTTCGGGCGGGTGCTCACCCTCGACGGCGTGGTCCAGACCACCGAGGGCGACGAGTTCGTCTATCACGAGATGCTGACCCATGTGCCGCTCACGGCGCATGGGAATGCCAAACGCGTGCTGATCATCGGCGGCGGTGATGGCGGCATGGCCCGCGAGGTGCTGAAGCACCCGGAGGTCGAGCACCTGACCATGGTCGAGATCGACCGGGCCGTGGTGGATATGAGCGCCGAGCATCTGCCGTCGCTCAGTGCCGGGGCGTTCGACGATGCGCGCTTCAATCTGGTCATCACCGACGGAGCGGCCTATGTAGCCCATACGGACGATCGGTTCGACGTGATCATCGTGGACAGCACCGATCCGATCGGGCCGGGCGAGGTCCTGTTCACCGCCGAGTTCTACGCCGACTGCAAGCGCTGCCTGACCGACGGCGGCATCGTCGTGACGCAGAACGGCGTGCCCTTCGTCCAGGGGACCGAGGTCACCAACTCCTGGCACCGGCTCGGCCAGAGCTTCGCCGATGTCTGGTTCTTCGTGGCGCCGGTCCCGACCTACCAGGGCGGCTTCATGGCGTTCGGCTGGGCGACCGACGATGCGGGCAAGCGCAAGACCGATCTCTCGGTTCTTGAAGAGCGGTTCGAGAAGGCCGATGTCGCGACCCGCTATTACACGCCGGCGGTCCACCAGGGCAGCTTCGCCCTGCCGCGCTTCATCCTCGATCTGCTGAAGTAAATCCGCCGGCTTTCGGGCACGAAAGAGTCCGCTCCGCAGAGGCGGGGCGGACTTTGCGCATTCGAGTGCGGTCAATCCGTCAGATGGGTGGTCGCCGGGCCGACCGGGCGGCTGCTGGCGACCTTCGCCACCGTGGCGCCGGTATGGGCGAAGCGCTGGGCCCGACGGGCGTAGAGCAGGCCGTCGCACCCGGCCGTCAGCTCGATCCGGCCTTCGGCGGGGTCGTCGGCGGTCGGATCGACCAGATCGGCGATCGGCTGTCCGGCGGTCACTTCGGTTCCGAGGGGGACGCGGAAGCTGATGATGCCGGGCGTCGGGGCGACGATCCGTTCCATTCCCTCCACCGGCACCGCGCGCACCGGCGGCTCGTCCTCCAGTTCCACCTCGTCGGCGCCGGCGACGATGCCGCGGCGCTGCAGGATCTGGTAGAGGCAGTCCGCGTCCTCCTCCGCCAGGGCGTCTCCGACATCGGCGGCCCCCCGCAACTCGACGGTCGCGGTGAGGCATCCGGAATCAACGCCTTCCCCGTCGAGCTTGCGCCATGGGGCGGTCATCGCCTCGTCGAACGACATGGCGGCGGTCGGATTGGTCAGGAGCGTGACGCGGCTGTTCAGCAAGCGGGCGATGTCCGTCGCATCCGGCCAGTTCAGGGCATCGACATAGAGGTGGACAAGCCCCTCCTCCTCGCAATGCAGGTCGAGGGCAATGTCCGCGTCGCAGGCAAGACGCATGAGGGTGATGCGCAGATAGTCGATCTCGGTCGCCGCCATGCCGGCCCGCTCCGCCAGAAGGTCGGCGACCGCCTCGCGCACCAGGGTCACGTTCGCGGCTGCATCGGCGGTAAGGCCGCCGCGTACGGCCTCTGCGACTTCCTGAGCGATGTCGGGGAAGCCGCGGTTGAAGTTCGATCCGTCCGCCTCGGCGAAACGGCCGGACATGGTCCCGCGCATCACCTGGGACTGGCCGATGGGATTGGCGACCGGCACGATCATGATATGGCCGAGAATCTCGTGCTCGGCCGCGTCCAGGCGTCGGATCAGATGGTGCAGCGCCAAGGGACCCGCCAGTTCGCCGGCGTGCAGCCCACCCTGCAGGTAGGCTTTCGGCGTGGCGTCAGGGTCGCCGTAGCTGTGCACGGTCAGATGACGTTCCGTGCCGAGGCTCATCGGCGGCAGCGGGAAGCGCGAAACGATACGGGTCATTGCGTCCTGTGGTGCGGCTATTCCAGGGTGCCGCATTGGCCCGCCCGGTCCCCCGCCTGTCAAGCCCGAGGACGCTCGCACGGCTGCTCCGGCGTGGTAGGGTTGGGCTCCGAGTTCCAAGCGAGCGATTGAGACAGTGCCCGCCGCGCCTCCCATAGCCTCCATTCTCATCGTCGCCTACCAGTCCGGATCCGATCTCGGACGCTGTCTGGAGGCGTTGGATCGCCAGACCCACCGCGATTTCGAGGTGATCCTGGTCGATAACGCCTCGACGGATGGCGCGGTGGACGCCCTGGCGCCGCGCGACTGGCTGACGATTGTCCGCTCGGCTGACAATCTCGGATTCGCCGCCGGCAACAACCTGGCGGCCCGGTCGGCGCGGGGACGGTATCTGGTCACCCTGAACCCGGACGCCTTCGCCGAACCCGGCTGGCTCCACGCGCTGATCGCCGCGGCCGAGCGTCACCCCGAGGCCGCCAGCATCGCCTCGGTCCAGATCAGCCATGAGGATCCCGATCGGCTCGACGGGGTGGGCGATCCCTACGCCCCCTGGGGGGCGGCCTGGCGGGGCGGCAAGGGGGACCTCGCCGTCGCGGTGGCCGAAAGCGAGGTTTTCGGGCCCTGTGCCGCCGCCGCCCTCTACCGACTCGAGGCGTTCGAGGCGGTCGGCGGCTTCTGCGAGCGCTTCTTCTGCTACTACGAGGACGTGGATCTGGCCTTGCGGCTGAGGCGGGCCGGTTGGCGGTCGGTGATAACCCCCTGGGCGGTGGTCCGCCATGTCGGGTCGGGGTCCACCGCGTCGGACTTCGTGCTGCGCCACGCGACCCGAAACCGGGTCTGGACCTATGTCCGGGGGATGCCGGCGGTTGCCGGACTGCTGTTCGCGCCGGTCATGGGCGTGCTCGCGATCGCCGCCGTGATCGCGGCGATCGCGCGCGGCGGGGCCGGGGCGCGGGCGCGGGCGCTGAGGGAGGCGGTGACAGGCCTTCCGGAGGCGATGCGGGAACGCTCCGAGATAGCGGGCTTTGCCCGGACCGGCGCGCTGCGGGCGATGACCTGGTCGCCCCTGCGCTTCCTGCGCCGGGCGGTTGATGCCCGGCCGCTGGCCGATCTGCCCGTCCGCCTGCCGGAACCGCAGGAGGAAGCGGCGAGGGTCGTGGCGGTGATCGTCAGCCACGAGCCCGACGGACGCCTGGATGACGTCCTCGACGCCGCTCTCGCACAGTGCGCGCGGGTGGTGCTGGTCGACAATGCGAGCATCGCCGAGACCCGGGAGAGGCTGCGGGCCAGGGCCGACGCGTCAGCGACTCTCACCCTGATCGAGAACGACCGGAATGTGGGTCTGGCTGCGGCGCAGAACCAGGGGCTCGACGTCGCCCGCCGCGACGACGCGGACTGGATCCTGCTGCTCGACGACGACAGCGTTCCGGCCCCGGACATGGTCCGGCGGATGCTCGAAGGCTGGGCGAGACT
This sequence comes from Thalassobaculum sp., assembly GCA_048983575.1. Taxonomy (GTDB): domain Bacteria; phylum Pseudomonadota; class Alphaproteobacteria; order Thalassobaculales; family Thalassobaculaceae; genus Thalassobaculum. The sequence goes on from JBLZTD010000001.1 coordinate 1,567,843, forward strand.
GGCGGACCGCCGGCGGGTCGGATTGCTGTCGCCCCGGCTCACCGATGTCGAAGGGACGCTGAAACCCTATCTGCTCGCCGGCGAGGGCGGGTGGCGGCTGCGGCGCGGGCCGATGGTCCCGGGGGCGGTGGTGCGGCACGGGATCTTCGCGATCGCGTCGGGAAGCCTTCTGCGCCGCGACGTGCTCGACGTGGTGGGACCGATGGCGGCGCCTTTTTTCATCGACTACGTGGATATCGAATTCTGCCTGAGGCTGCGCCGGGCCGGTTTCGAGATCGCCGGCATCGGCGATGCGGTCCTGACCCACCGTCTCGGCGAGTTCGAGGAAGCTGAACTGCTCGGTCGCAAGGTGGCGCTCAACACCCATACCGCCTGGCGGCGGCGGCTCATCCACCGCAACCGCGTGCGGGTCTGGCGCCGGTTCTGGCGGGACGTTCCGGGCTGGATCGCATGGGATCTGGCGGCCGCGCTGTACGACCTCTGGAAAGCCGCTCTCTACGAGAGCGACAAGCGTGCCAAGCTCCGGGCGATCGCCACAGGGTTTCTGGAGGGTTGGCGGCGCTGACCGCGGCGGGCCGCCGTCACTTCGGCAGCTTGCGGTCCTCGCCGGAGCCGCTCCGCAGGCGCTCGGTGATCCAGGCGATCGTGATCGGTACCGCCCGGTAGGCGAGCCGGGCGAAGATCGCCAGGCTGATGATCCGCAGGATCAGGTCTGGGTACTGCGGCCGGAAATGCTTGCGGAAGTACTTCATGGCGCTTACCGACTTGTGCCATTCCACGGTGAAGGGCGAGACCCGGCTCGTTCCTTTCACATGGGTCACGGCGGCGTCGGGCACATAGAGGATCGGCCGGCCCGCCTTGGCCACCCGCATGCAGAGATCGACGTCCTCGACGTGCAGGAAGTATTCCTCGTCCATGCCGCCGAGTTCGGCATAGGTGTCCGCGGGCATCATCATGAAGGCGCCGGAGATGCACTCGACCGCCGTCACCTTCTCGAGCGGCTCGCTCTCGTTGAGGTTCAGCCGCTGGAAATGGGGATGGTTGGGCATCAGCTTGTCGAACCGGAAGAGCTCGACGAGGCAGGTCCAGGGCGTCATCAGATTGCGGCGTCCGCCCCGTTGCTCGCTGCCGTCGAGGTTCTCGATCCTGACGGTCGCCACCGCCGCGTCCGGCGCCTCGTCGAACACCGAGAAGACGCGGTTCACGACGCCCGGCCGCAGGATGCAGTCGGGATTGAGCAGCAGGACGTAGGCGGATCGGGCGTAGCGGACGCCTAGATTGCAGCCCTTTGAGAATCCGATATTGCCGTGGCCGCGCAGCACGATAAGGCGTTTGTCTGTTGCGGCCAGCGCATCGACCGCGGCCCGGGTCTCCGACGAATTCCCATTATCCACCAGGACAACGGCTTTGACGCCGTCCTGCTTCAGGGCGGCCCCGACGCTCTCCAGCAGCACGACGCCGGTGCGATAGGACACGATGACGACGGTGCACTCATGGGCCCGCAGCGGCGCCGACGCCTTCGACTCCCTCTGGGAGGCGCCAACCGGCCGGGGGCGCAAAGGGACGACCCTCCTGTCGGACGGGTCGGAGAGTGGGTCGATCGTCAGGCTCATCTGATCCCGAATGTCGCCTTGTTTTATAGTCGAAGCCCGGAACTCCACCTTGCAGGATCCGGGTCATATTCAATCGTGTCAAACTACTCCACAAAATAACACTAGCACATTGGGCCGGTTCCCTGAAATGCGCGAGCCTGCGCGGTTGTGGACGCCGCTTGCCACATGCTATCACCCGCCCCGTTACCGACCCGAATTCTCACGGACAGGTCCGCGGGCCGGGCATCGCAGTCTGGAGGGGTGTCGTGCAGGTTGAGGCGCTGGAGATTTCGGACGTCAAGATTTCTGACGCCGAAGCGGTTCGGGGATGCGCGCGGCTTCTTCTCCGAGACCTACAACAAGGCGGCCCTGGCGGAGCACGGTCTCGATCTCGATTTCGTCCAGGACAACCACTCCATGTCCCAGGCGATCGGGGTCCTGCGCGGCCTGCATTTCCAGACCCCGCCCTTCGCGCAGGATAAGTTGGTGCGGGTCGTGAAGGGCCGAATCTTCGATGTGGCGGTTGATATCCGCCGCGGTTCTCCGACCTTCGGCAAATGGGTCGGCGCGGAGATTTCGGCGGAGGCCTGGAACCAGATCCTGGTGCCGGTCGGTTTCGCCCACGGTTTCGTCACGCTGGAGCCGGATACCGAGGTGATCTACAAGGTCACGGCGCCCTACGCTCCGGATCACGACAAGGGGATCGCCTGGAACGATCCGTCGATCGCGATTGACTGGCCGCTGAACGGCATCGAGCCGACCCTGTCCGACAAGGACACCAAGCATCCCGCGTTGGCCGACCTGCCGCTGTATTTCACGGTCTGATCGCGAGTCAGGAGATAATCATGGCGACACCGAAAACGGTTCTGATCACCGGGGGGGCGGGATTCATCGGGTCCGCGGTGGTTCGCCTGCTGATCGCCGAAACGGACGTCCGCGTGGTCAATCTCGATAAGCTGACCTATGCCGCCAGCGGGACCGCGCTCCGCGCGATCGAGGGCAGCGACCGCTACGCGTTCGAGCAGGCCGACATCGTGGACGCGGCGGCGCTGAAGCGGATCTTCGAGACACACGATCCTGATGCGGTGATGCATCTCGCCGCCGAATCCCATGTCGACCGTTCGATCGACGGGCCCGAGGATTTCATCCAGACCAACATCGTCGGCACCTTCCGGCTGCTGCAGGCCGCCCGCCAGCATCTCGATACGCTGGAAGGCGCGCGCCGGGCGGAGTTCCGCTTCCATCACATCTCGACGGATGAGGTCTTCGGATCGCTCGGCGACGACGGCATGTTCACCGAGGATACGGCCTACGACCCGCGCTCTCCCTATTCCGCCTCCAAGGCGTCGTCGGACCATCTGGTCCGCGCCTGGGGGGAAACCTTCGGCCTGCCCGTTGTCCTTTCGAATTGCTCGAATAACTACGGGCCGTTCCATTTCCCCGAAAAGCTGATCCCGCTGATGATCATCAAGGGGCTGCGGGGCGAGCCGCTGCCGGTCTACGGCAACGGGCAGAACGTGCGCGACTGGCTCTTCGTCGAGGACCACGCCCGCGCGCTTTGGACCGTGCTGTCCCGGGGCGTGGCCGGCGGAAGCTACAATATCGGCGGCCACAACGAGATGGCCAACCTCACCGTGGTCGAGACGATCTGCGATCTGCTGGACCGCCATGCTCCGCCGCTTTCCGGCGGCCGCAGCCGGCGTGACCTGATCTCGTTCGTCACTGATCGGCCGGGCCACGATTTCCGCTACGCCATCGACGCCGCGAAGATCGAGCGCGAGCTTGGATGGACGCCGCGCGAGACCTTCGAGAGCGGGATCGAGAAGACCGTGCGGTGGTATCTGGAGAACGAGGACTGGTGGGGCCCGCTGGCCGCGCGCACGGGGCTGTCGCGCGTCGGCACCGGTTCCACCGCCTCCGGAAAGACGGGCTGACCATGCGGGTTCTCGTCACCGGAGTGACCGGTCAGGTGGGTGGTGCGCTCGTTCGTCTGGCCGGCGAGGCGGCGGCCGAGGGGATCGAGATCGTCGGCGTCGGCCGCGACCGCCTGGATCTGGGGCAGCCGGGCCGGATCGACGGCGCCCTCGACGCCGTCCGCCCGGACCTGGTCGTCAACCCCGCCGCCTATACGGCGGTGGACAAGGCCGAGCAGGAACGCGAACTCGCCTTCACCATCAACCGCGACGGTCCGGCCGCGCTGGCGGCGAGCTGCGCCGAGCGCCGCATCGGGCTGATCCACGTTTCCACCGACTACGTGTTCGACGGCACCGGAGACCGGCCGTACCGCCCCGAGGATCCGGTCGCCCCGTTGGGGGTGTACGGCGCGTCCAAGGAGGCGGGAGAGACGGCGATTCGCCACGCGCTGGAGGATCATCTGATCCTGCGCACCGCCTGGGTCTACGCCGCGCGCGGCGGCAATTTCATGAACACCATGCTGCGGGTCGGCAAGGACCGCGACGAGCTCAAGGTGGTGGCGGATCAGCACGGCACGCCGACGGCGGCGGTCGACATCGCCGGCGCCATTCTGGCCCTGCTCCGGGCTCGGAGTGCGGGCAATCCCGTCGCTCCCGGCACCTACCACTACACCGCCGAGGGGCAGACCACCTGGCACGGGTTCGCCGAGGCGATCTTCGAGAGGGTTGAGACGATCTGGGGCCGGCGCCCTAAAGTTCATGCGATCACCACGGCCGAATATCCGACGCCGGCCAAGCGCCCGGGCTATTCGGTACTCGACAGCTCGGCGCTGGTCGCCGCGCTGCCATCCCTGCCGCGCCGGTCCTGGCAGGCGGCGCTCGACGAGGTTTTCGCCGCCCGTATGGCGGCAGAGGAGACGGCCTGATGAAGGGCATCATTCTGGCGGGGGCTCGGGCACCCGGCTCTATCCGTTGACCATGGTGGCAAGCAAGCAGCTCCTGCCGGTCTACGACAAGCCGATGATCTACTACCCGTTGACCACCCTGATGCTCGCCGGGATCCGCGAGATTCTGGTGATCACCACCCCCCAGGACCAGCCGGCGTTCCAGTATCTGATGGGCGACGGCACCAAATGGGGCATCGAGATCACCTACGCGGTCCAGCCGGAGCCGAACGGCCTGGCGGAGGCCTTCATCATCGGCCGCGACTTCGTCGGCGACGATCCGGTCGCCCTGGTCCTGGGCGATAACATCTTCTATGGCCACGGGCTGACCGAGATCCTGCAGAACGCCAGGGACCAGGCCTCCCAGGAGGGCGGCGCGACCGTCTTCGGCTACTACGTCAGCGACCCGGAGCGCTATGGCGTGGTCGATTTCGACGAGGACGGCCGGGCGACCTCGATCGTGGAAAAGCCGTCGAACCCGGCCTCCAACTGGGCGGTCACCGGCCTGTATTTCTACGACAACAGCGTCGTCGACATCGCCGCCTCCATCGAACCGTCGGCACGCGGCGAACTGGAGATCACCGACGTCAATCGGGTCTATCTCGACCGGGGCGACCTGCGGGTCGAGCGGATGGGTCGGGGCTATGCCTGGCTCGATACCGGGACTCACGCGAGCCTCCTGCAGGCATCGGAATTCGTCCGGACCGTCGAGGATCGGCAGGGGCTGAAGATCGCCTGCGTCGAGGAGATCGCCTACCATATGGGCTACATCGACGCCGAGCAGGTCCTGAAACTGGCCGCCCCCCTGGCGAAATCGGGATACGGTGAATACCTTGAGCGGATGGTGCGCGCCCGATAGGCGGTCGGCGCCGGACGACGCGGAGAACGACCGTTGCTGATGCGCGCTTTCATCGTTCTGGCCTTCCTCGGCGCCTTCGCGTCGTTCGGGTACGGCTTCTGGCTGGTTCTGTCGCCCGAGGGTCACAACTGGCGGGTCGATATACCGCTCAATCCGGAGAACGAGCAGGCACGTCAGGACGCGACCGCGGCCGAAGCGCGGGCCAACGCGGCCACCGCGCCGGTGGCCGTCATTCCCGCCGCCGCGAGCCGGCCCGCACAGGCGTCCGGCCTGGCTGCCGTCGAGGAGCGGCCGATCACCCTCGGGCTTCCGATCGCCTGCGATCCCGGGGTCGATTGCTGGATCGTGAACTACGTCGACGTCGATCCCAGCGGGGAACGTCAGGACTATCGCTGCGGTCAGATGTCCTATGACGGCCACAAAGGCACCGATATCGGGCTGTCCAACGAGTCGCTCATCGCGAATACGGTGCCCGTGCTCGCCGCCGCGGCCGGCAAGGTGGTGGGAACCCGTGACGGCGAGCCCGATGCCGGGTCGTCGGGCATCGCCGCCGCCAAGGCCGCGGGCAAGGAATGCGGAAACGGCGTGCGTCTCGATCACGGCAACGGCTGGGCCACCCAGTACTGCCACATGCGCGAGGGCAGTCTCCTGGTGCAGACCGGTCAGGAGGTGGAGGCCGGACAGAACCTCGGGGCCGTCGGGCTTTCCGGCATGACCGAATTTCCCCATATCCACATGTCCCTCTCCCGCGACGGGGAAGTCGTCGATCCCTTCCGGGGGATCGCGGGCGGTCCCGAATGCGGCCTCGGCAGTCAGCCTCTGTGGGATCAGGCGACCCTCGCCGCGCTTGCCGCCCAGCGGGCACCGGTTCTTCTTGATGCCGCGTTCTTCGACGGCATCCCGGAAAGCGACGCCGCCGCCGCCGGGACGGCCGCGCGAACGACGCTCTTCCCGGATGCGGGCGCCATCGTCGTCTGGTTCCGTGCCGCCGGGGTGGAACCGGGCGACATCGGGCGCGTTACCATCACTGCGCCCGACGGCACGGTGGTGATCGACGAGACTGCGACCTTCGATCGGCATCAGGCGTCGGTTTACCGGGCATTCGGTCTGCGCAATTCTCCGCAGCGGTTTCCGACCGGATTGCCGTTGGGAGAATGGCGGGGCCGGATCGTCGTGGAACGCGACGGCGTGACCACAGGTGAGCGGACGGTCGCCGTAGAGGTCGCCGCCGCCGGTTGAGGCCTGACCGCCACCCCGTTGCGCTGCACCCGGCGGGTGGTTAATGCTATTGGCAGGTTTTCGTTAATGTACGGGAGGCGGCTATCCGCGCGCGGCACCGACTGCTTGAAGACTATGATCCCGACGGGTTCTTTTGCGAGTATCAGGGCGATGCTGATCGTCGGACCGTTCTTGCGAGCCTGCTGAAACGGCTGAACGGGACGACGACCAAGGAACTCAGCCGGCTGTCCAAGGCCGTCGACCGGGAGCTGTTCAATCTCGGCATCACGTTCACACTCTATCATGAGGGTTCGTCCGTCGATCGGGTGCTCCCGTTCGACCTCATCCCCAGGGTGCTCACACCGGCCGACTGGGAGACCATCGAGAGCGGGTCGATCCAGCGTGTCCAGGCCCTCAACCTGCTTCTGGCCGATATCTACGGCGCGCAGAAGGTCATCAAGGACGGGGTGCTGCCGGCCGATCTGGTCTTCAAGAACCCGAACTATCGCCCGGAGATGGTCGGGCTGAAGGTTCCGGAGAACAGCTACGTGAATGTCTGCGGCGTCGACGTGGTGCGTGGCGGGGACGGGCAGTTTGTGGTCCTGGAGGACAACGCGCGCAGCCCGTCCGGCGTCTCCTACGTCGTCGAGAACCGCCAACTCATGCGGCGCACCATGCCGAACCTGTTCGAGGGCATGAATGTGCGCCCGATCCTCGACTACGGCCTTCGGCTGCACCAGGCGCTCTGCGAAACCGCGCCGGCCGGCGTGACCGATCCGCAGGTGGTGCTGCTGTCTCCGGGCCCCTTCAACTCCGCCTATTTCGAGCACGTCTTCCTGGCCCGGGAGATGGGCATCCCGCTGGTCACCGGGCAGGACATGGTGGTCGAGAACGACAAGGTCTGGATGCGGACCACCGGCGGCCTGATGCCGGTGCATGTGATCTACCGCCGGATCAACGACGACTTCCTGGATCCCGAGGTGTTCCGCGAGGACAGCATGCTCGGCGTGCCGGGGGTGATGCGGGCCTATGCCAAGGGCAACGTGACCATCGCCAACGCCGTGGGAACGGGAGTTGCCGACGACAAGGGCGTCTACGCGTATCTGCCGCGGCTGATCAAATACTATCTCAACCAGGACGCGATCCTGCCGAACGTGCCGACCAACCTGTGTCGGGAAAAGGACGGGCTACAGTACACGCTCGACAATCTCGACAAGCTGGTGACCAAGCCGGTGGGCGAGGCCGGCGGCTATGGCGTGGTGATCGGGCCGCGGGCGTCGCAGCGCGAGCTGGAGGTCACCCGCAAGGCGATCGAGAAGGACCCGGCGAACTACATTTCCCAGCCGATGGTCGAACTGTCCGTGTCGCCGACCCTGATCGGCGGCAAGGTGGAGCCTCGCCATGTGGACCTTCGGCCGTTCTGCGTCACCGGCAAGTCGACCTGGGTTCTGCCCGGCGGTCTGACCCGCGTCGCGCTGAAGAAAGGCTCGCTGGTGGTGAACTCGTCGCAGGGCGGCGGGTCCAAAGACACCTGGGTTCTGGAGTAGCCGCCATGCTGTCACGCTATGCAGAGAACGTGTATTGGCTCGGCCGTTACGTCGAGCGGGCGGAGAATCTCGCCCGCCTGCTCGATACCCACGGCTCCTTCGCCCGCGATCCGCGCGCGACCGGCGATTGGGAGGCGGTGATCCGCATCAACGCGGACACGGAGCTGTTCTTCAGCCGCAACAAGGAAGCGACGGCGGCGGCGGTCCTGTACTTCTACCTGATCGACCCGAAGAGCCCGACCTCGGTCCTGAACTCGGTCGGGTATGCCCGGGAGAACGCCCGGACCGTGCGCCACCTGATTTCCACCGAGCTCTGGGCGCACCTGAACACCTTCTATGGCGAGATGCACGACCTGAAGCGTCGCGACATCAGTCTGGCCCGTCTGGCGAAGGTCGCGGCCTTCATCAAGACCAACTGCCAGACCCATACGGGCATCGCCGAGGGCACGCTGTACCGCGATCAGGCCTATCGGTTCTACCAGCTCGGTCGGCATATCGAGCGGGCGGATCAGACCTCGCGCCTACTCGACGTGAAATACCGGCAACTCCAGAGCGTGGAGGAGGATCCGGGGTCGCCGATCGATATCAGCCAGTGGAACGCCCTGCTGCGGTCCGCCGCCGGCTACCAGGCGTACCGCCGGACCCGGCCGGGCAGCATGAACACCAGCGATGTGGCCCGCTTTCTGATGTCCGACAGCGAGTTCCCGCGTTCCATCTGTTTCTGCCTGTACCGCATCAAATACGATCTGGCGTGCCTGGAGAGCGAGCACGGCCTGGAACTGGGGGACGGGCTTCGCGACGCTCTCGGCAGGGTTATGGAGATCTCCGGCCAGACGCCGACCGAACGGATCGACCCCGCCTGGCTGCACCGCTTCGCCGACGCGATCCAGGACGGTCTGCTCGGTCTTGGCGGTGCGCTCGGATCGCGGTTCTTCGGGATGGCCGAAGCGGCGGACTGATCCGCAACGGTTTGTTCATGATTCGTCGTTAGGGATAGCGGCGTTCAAGGTTGTGGGCAGACCGCCATGCAGGTCCTGAGCATCGTTCACCGAACCGAGTATACCTACCGTCAGCCGGTGCGCTTCGGCGAGCATCGGCTGCTGTTCCGGCCCCGCGACAGCCACGACATGCGGCTGGTGGACAGCCGCCTTCAGATCCGCCCGGCATCTCAGGTCTGGTGGATGCACGACGTGTTCTCGAACTCCGTGGCGGTGGCCCGGTTCGAGGACCCGGCCGACCGGCTGTTTTTCGAGAGCGTCATCGTCGTCGAGCATTACCCGGCCAGGAACGTCGCTTTCGGTGTGGCCGCACACGCCCGCTATCTTCCGTTCGCCTACGCACTCGACGACCTCCAGGATCTTGGCCGGACGATTGCGCGTCACCATCCCGACGATGGCGCGATCGAGGCCTGGGCGCGCTCGTTCTTCGCCGGCGGGCGGACCGAGACCATGGAGCTGCTCCGGCGCATGACCGAGAGCGTGCGTGCCGACTTCGTCTACCGGCCCCGGCACGAGGAGGGCGTCCAGAGTCCGTCGGAGACGCTCGCGCGCAAGCGCGGGACGTGCCGCGACTTCGCCTTGCTGATGATGGAGGCGGTTCGATCGCTCGGCCTCGCCGCCCGCTTCGTCACCGGCTACGTGTTCGACCCGGCCGTCGAGTTGGATGCCATGGCCCCGAGTGCAGGGACCGGGACGGTCGCCGGCACCCGCGCGATCCATGGCGCCAAACCCATTCAGGGGGCCGGCGCCACCCATGCCTGGCTGCAGGTCTACCTGCCCGGCGCGGGGTGGGTGGAATACGACCCGACGAACGGCATCATCGGCGGCGAGAACCTGATCCGCGTCGGCGTCGCCCGCGATCCGAGCCAGGCGATCCCGCTGCAGGGCAGCTTTTACGGGCCGCCCGAAGCGTTCGAGAAGATGGATGTCTCGGTCGATGTCCTGCGCGGCAACGTTTTGGAAAGTCGGGCAGCCTAAAGAACCGGACCGCCTGAACCGCCGGCTTACTTGGACTTCAGGACGAACTCCATGCCGCCCCGGTTGCCCACGTAGATCCCGGGCCTGGTGCGGCGCAAGGAGAGGGTGAGACCGGAAACCATCACGTCCACCCGGTCGCCCTGCATCCGGATCACCTGGGCTTCCATCGTCTGGTCGGTGTCCGTGCACTCGACCGTTACCGTGTCGTCCAGGCGCATCGTGGCGCTCCCTGATGGTTCGATACCGGTGACGATACCCGATTCTTGCCGTCGCCGCCCGTCTCCCGTATCGACCAAAAAAGATCGCCGGTTCTGAAGCAAACCGCTTTTTGTCCGCGCGTCCGACGGCTAGCGTCGCGGGGAAACCGAAGGGGAGGCTGCGGTGGCCGGATCGAACGCGTTGCTGGACCGCCTGGGGATGGACCACCCGATCATCCAGGCGCCGATGGCCGGTGCCGACTCGCCGGCGCTCGCCGCCGCCGTGTCGGAGGCGGGCGGGCTGGGCACGATGGGCACCACCTATCTGCCGGTCGAAAAGATGGCCGAAGCGACGGCGACCGTGCGCGGCCGGACCAACCGGTCGTTCGGGATCAACCTGTTCGCGCCGCTGCCGGTTCCCGATGTGCCGGAAGACGCGGCGTCTGAGGTAGAGCGGATGGCGTCCTACCATCGGGAGCTGGGTCTCGACGTGCCGTCCCTTCCGACCGGACTCAAGGATCCGTTCGAGGACCGCTTCCCGCTTGCGTTGGAAAGCGGTGCCAAAGTGTTCAGCTTCACGTTCGGAATTGTGCCGCCCGAAGCGATCGCCGCCGCGAGGCGGCGCGGCATGGTGGTCATGGGAACCGCGACCACGGTGGCCGAGGCGGTCGCCCTGGAGCGGGCCGGCGTGGACGCCGTCGTCGCCCAGGGCGCGGAAGCCGGCGGCCATCGCGGCACCTTCGTCGGACCGGCGGAGACGTCGCTGATCGGCACGATGGCCCTTGTTCCCCAGGTGGTCGACGCGGTGACCGTGCCGGTGGTGGCGTCCGGCGGGATCATGGACGGACGCGGCATTGCTGCCGCCCTGGCGCTGGGGGCGAGCGCGGTGCAGATGGGCACGGCATTCCTGACCTGCGAGGAGGCCGGGGTCCCGCCGGCTTACAAGGAGGCGCTGCTGGCGGCCGACGAGACCGATACCGCGCTGACCCGGGCCTTCTCCGGCCGGATGGCGCGGGGCGTGCGCAACCGCTTCCTGACCGAGATGGCCGACCACGATCCGCTGCCCTTCCCGATCCAGAACGCGCTGACGCGCCCGATGCGCGCGGCGGCGGCCGCCGCGGGCGAGGCGGACTATCTCTCGCTCTGGGCCGGGCAGGGCGTGCCCATGGCCCGTCAACAGAGCGCCGCGGATCTTATGGCGCGGCTGGTGCGCGGGACCGACGCGGCCATCGCGGGCCTGCGCCGCTGAGCGAAGACGCTCGGCCTTCGGTTCCGACCATCGACCTTGTGTGGGGGCGCCGGCGGACGCCATAGTGCGGCCCGTTGCACCACCCACGCGGACCGAGCCCCGTGCGCATCCTTTCGATCCTCGCCGGTGCCGCCAATGGCGGGGCCGAGACCTTCTTCGTCACCCTGGCCAGGGCGCTCGCCGAAGCGGGGGAGGAGTCGCGCGCCGTCATCCGTCCAAACCCGGCCCGCCGCGCGGATCTTGAGGCCGGCGCCGTGCCGGTCTCCGAAGCGCCGTTCGGCTCTTGGCTCGATTTCCGCACCGGCGCCGCCCTGCGCCGCGCCGTCGCCGAGTTCCAACCCGATGTGGTGCTCTCCTACATGAGCCGGGCCAGCGCCTTCATGCCGGACGGCCCGCACCTGAAGGCGGCCCGCCTCGGCGGCTTCTACGATCTGAAGTATTTCCGCAAATGCGATCACCTGATCTGCATCACCGAGGGGATCCGCCGGCACGTCATCGCCGGCGGCTGGCCCGAGGAGCGATGCAGCGTGATCGCCAACTTCGCCGAACAGGATGCCAGCCCGGCGGCCGATCGCACGGCGCTTGGGGTGCCCGAGGGTGCGACCGTGGTGTTCACCCCCTCCCGCCTGCACACGGTGAAGGGCCTCGACGTGCTCATGCGGGCGGCAGCCGACCTGCCGCAGGTGCACCTCTGGATCGCCGGCAGCGGCCCGGAGGAGGCGGCGTTGAAGGCGCTCGCGGTCGATCTGGGAATCGCCGGCCGGGTGAAGTTCCTCGGCTGGCGGCGCGACACGGGCGCCTTCTTCCGGAGCTGCGATATCGTCGCCTTCCCGTCGCGCCATGAACCGTTCGGGACGGTAACCCTGGAGGCCTGGGCTTACGGTAAGCCGCTGGTGACCACCGACGCCGACGGTCCGGCCGAGTTCGTGCGCGACGGTGCCGATGGCCTGGTGGTGCCGAAGGGCGAGGCCGCGCCCCTGCGCGATGCGCTGCGCCGGGTGATCGAGGAACCCGGCCTCGCCGACCGTCTCGTCGCCGCCGGCACCGCCCGTCACGCGGCGGAGTTCACACGGGCCGCCTGCGTCACCAATTATCAGACGCTGTTCCGCAGGCTGCGGGGCGAGGCGTCCTGATCGAGGCCGGGCAACCCCCGGGGTTCGTCATCGCTTTGCCCCGGCGTATCTGCTAGGAGGGGCCCCGCAACTGTCCGCGCGACCGGTCGATGTCCGAGATCCAGTCTTCCAGTTCCGATCCGTCCGCTCTGCCCCCGCTTAGCGTGATCGTGCCTGTCTGCGACGAGGCGGGCGCCATCGCGCCGCTGCTCCGCGAAGTGCTCGACAAGGTCGGTGCGGCCTATCGGGTCGAGGTGGTCGTCGTCGACGACGGCAGCCGGGACGGAACCGACCGTATTGTCGCCGATCTTGCGGCGCAGGACAGCCGCGTGACTCTCGATCCGCCACGCTGCCCGGTCGGGCAAGAGTGCGGCGCTCCGCACCGGCGCCATGGCCGCCACCGCGCTGTGGATGGCGACCATTGACGGCGACGGCGAAAACGACCCGGCCGACGTGGTGTCCATGGCGGCGCGGATCGATGCGGAGCGGGTTGGCCGTATTGGCTTGGTCGCCGGCATTCGACGCCGCCGCACGGCCGGATTGCGGCGGCTGATCGCGTCGCGGATCGGCAACGGCGTGCGCCGTCTGTTGCTGCGCGACGACTGCCCGGATACCGCCTGCGGCCTCAAGGTGGTTCCACGGCCTTTGTTCTTGGCCTTCCCCTACTTCGACAGCCTGCACCGCTATCTGCCGGCCCTGACGAAGCGCTACGGCTTCGAGACGGTTCACGTGTCCGTGGACGACAGGCCGCGTGCGGCGGGCCAGTCGAAATACACCAATATCGGCCGCGCCCTGGTCGGAATTGTCGACCTGCTGGGCGTGGTCTGGCTGCTGCGGCGCACGAGCGTGGGGGTCAACCCCATCCCGGCCGCCGACCGCGCCCCCGACGGAGACCACGCACGATGATACCCGACGCGCCCCAGGCGCCGACCGCCCTGTCGCCGCGGCAATGGCTGATCGTCATGGTCATCGCCGTGGCGGCGCTGATGCCAGGCATCTTCCAGGTGCCGGCCATGGATCGGGACGAGGCGCGTTACTCCCAGGCGTCGCGGCAGATGCTGGAGACCGGCGATTTCGTGGATATCCGCTTCCAGGACGTCCCGCGCCATGTCAAACCGGTTGGGACCTACTGGCTGCAGGCGGCGAGCGCGCAGGTCCTGGGCGGCGGACCCGACGCGGGGATCTGGGCCTATCGGATGCCATCTCTGCTCGCCGCGCTTGCCATCGTTACCATGACGGCGTGGCTCGCAGCGCGCCTTGGCGGTGCGACCGCCGGCATGGCTGCGGCCATCGTCATAGCGCTCGCCCTGATCACAAGCGTCGAGGCGCGCACGGCCAAGACCGACGCGTTGCTGGTGGCGGCAATTCTGGCGGCGCAGATCGCTTTGCATCGCATCGCCACCCATCCGGACCGGCCGACGGGGTTCTTCGGCGGCGGTTGGCGCTCGCCGGCCGCGTTTTGGCTGTTCCATGGCCTCGGCGTGCTGATCAAGGGGCCGATCGTGACCCTTGTCGCCGGCACCACGATCCTCGCCTGGTGCCTTTGGAACCGGGATCGGGAGTTGCTGCGTCGCTTGTACTGGTTGCCGGGCGTGGCCTTGACCGCGGCGGTCATCGCGCCCTGGATTGTGGCGATCAGCATGAAGGTCGGACCGGCCTTCCTTGAGGAGGCGGTGGGCCACGCCCTGCTCGGCAAAGTGGCCCAGGGCGACGATTTCCCACGGCGCTCCTCCCGGCTATCACACCCTTGCGTTCCTGGTGACGTTCTGGCCGGGAACGGCGCTTGCGGCGGGGGCAGCGGTTCTCGCCTGGACCCGCCGGAATTCCGCCGACGTCCGGTTCCTGATCTGCTGGATTGTGCCGACCGTCCTGGTCTTCGAGGCGGTGGCGACCAAGCTGCCGCACTACACCTATCCGACGTATCCGGCGGCGGCCGTCCTGGCCGGTCTGTTCCTCGCCGGTGGACTCGATCTCGTCGCCGCCGGCAAAGCGCGCACCGCCCATCGCGTGATCGCGGTCCTGGCCGTCCTGGTCAGTCTGGCCGTGGCCGCGGTGCCGGTCGGCGCCAAGCTGCATCTCACCGGCGCGGTCAGTGTCGAGGCGGTGGCGGCCAGCGTGCTGGGTCTGGTCGTCGTCGCCCTGATGATCCGTTTTCTGCGGGACATCTCCCTCGGCCGACTGGTTCAACTCGCCGTCGGCGTCTGCGTGTTCTACGCCGTCACCTTCGCCGTCGTCGCGCCGATGCTGGACCGGCTCTGGATCGCGCGGTCGCTGCAGCCGGCCGTCGCCGATACGCGAGCCTGCGATACCGGACCGCTGGTCAGCGCCGGGTTCTCCGAGCCCAGCATGGTCTTCACCTTCGGTACCGATACCCGTCTGAGCGACGCGGAAGGGGCGGCCGAGGTGCTCGCCGCCGATCCCGCCTGCGCGGTTGCCGTCGTCGAGCGCCGGCAGTCGGAGGCGTTCGTGGCGGCGGTTGCCGCTCGCGGTCTGGTGGTCGAAGCGACGGGTCAGGTGCTGGGGCTGAACTACTCCCGCGGCCGCGACATCGACATCACCGTGTATCGGGCGGTGGCGCAGTAGGAGCGGCCGGCACCGTAGGCAGGGCGGCGACCCCGCGTCCCGTCTTTTCCTCGGCCGCGCCCTTCCGTAAGGTCTGTTCCCCTCCGTTTCCGGCATCCATCCCAGTGGGAGACCGTCCGTGTACGACCTTCTCGACCGCCTCAGCATCGTCGAGGCCTCCGCCTTCGTCGCCGCCCCGCTCGCCGCCATGACCCTGGCCCAGCTCGGCGCGGAGGTGATCCGGGTCGACATGATCGGTGGCGGGCTCGACTACAACCGCTGGCCGCTGTCGAAGGAGACCGGGCGCAGCCTGTACTGGGCCGGGTTGAACAAGGGCAAGAAGTCGGTGGCGGTGAACCTGCGCGATCCGCGCGGGCGCGAACTGGTGCAGGCGTTGGCCACTCGACCGGGCGAGGATGCGGGCATCCTGCTGACCAATTTCGCCGGCCTGCCCTGGCTCTCCCAGGAGGTGCTGGAGGAGCGCCGGGCCGACGCCATCTCCGTCGCCGTGAAGGGCAGCCCTGACGGCTCTCCCGCCGTCGACTACACGATCAACTGCGCCGTCGGGTATCCGCACTTGACCGGACCGGATGAGACGCCGGTGAACAACGTCCTTCCGGCCTGGGACGTCGGCTGCGGCCTGCACGCGGCCCTTGCCATCGTTGCCTCGGTCGACCGGCGCAAGCAGACCGGCAAAGGCGGACGCGCCGAGGTGGCGTTGAGCGACGTCGCCATGGCCATGGTCGGCAACATGGGCCAGATCGGCGAGGTTCAGCGCAACGGCGTCGACCGGGGGCCGATCGGCAACGACCTCTACGGCGCGTTCGGACGCGATTTCGCCACCGCGGACGGGCGCCGGGTGATGATCTCCGCCATAACCGTCAAGCAGTGGAAGGGGCTCTGCAGGGTCGCCGGAATCGAGCAGACGGTGGCCGGGCTGGAAACCGCGCTCGGCGTTGATTTCACCGACGAGGGCCAGCGCTTCGAATGGCGCAAGGTCCTGTTCGCGCTGATCGAGAAGTGGACGGGCGGCCATACCCTGGCGGAGGTCGGCGCGGCGCTGACCGAGGCGGGCGTGACCTGGGGGCCGTATCAGACCGTCGGGCAGATGCTGGCCGATGACTGGCGGGCGTCGGAGAAGAACCCGCTGTTCCAGACCGTGACCCATCCCGAGGTCGGGGCGGTGCTGACCCCCGGCTCGCCGATCGATTTCCGCAGCCTGGATCGCCTGCCCGTGGCCCCCGCGCCGGCACTCGGTCAGCACACCGATCAGGTCCTGGCCGAGGCGCTCGGTCTGGACAGCGGGGCCATCGGCAAACTGCACGACGACGGGATCGTGGCCGGGGCGGGCTGACCCGCAACACCCCGTCCCCATCCGTCTTCCCGAACTCGTTTCGGGATCAAGTTCAGGATGACGGGGTGGGCTAGGGTTAGCTGGTCAGCAACTCAACATACTCCCGCAGCGCCCGGCGGCTCCGGCCCTCGCGCCCGGTGCGCGGCTCGGCCGCCAGGAGGGCGTTGAGGATGGCCTCCTCGGTCGCCTCGATGGCGGCGCGGAAGAACCGGTCGATCGCGTCTTCGTGGAGCACGCGGCGGGTCAGGATCTTCGACTTGCCCGGTGCGTGCGGAATCGGTTCCGCGGTCGAGACGGCGAGGGCGATGTCGCCGCTGCCGGATCCCAGATACGAGCCCGTGCGCACGATCCCGGCGCCGGCGCGCGTGGCGACGCGGCGAAGCTGTCGGGTGTCGAACGGCGCGTCGGTGGCGATCAGTAAGATGATCGATCCCCGCTCGGCCGTGGTCGTCTGCTCGGCGATCCGGGCGGCGATCGCGGCGCCGACCGGGCGCCCGTCGACCCGCAGATCGGGCAGGCGGCCCATGTTGCACAGGGTGAGCACGCCGAGGGTGAAGTCCCGGCCGCTGACTCGGACGATCCGCGACGCGCTGCCGATACCGCCGGCGAGGCCGTAGCAGCTCATTCCCGTGCCGGCGCCGACATTGCCCTGGGCGAAGTCGGGTGCGGCGGTCTCCAGGGCGGCGCGGACATGGCTCTCCGCAACGTGCAGGCCACGGATGTTGTTCAGCCAGGACCCGTCGTTGCACTCCATGACGACGGGGTTCACCGTCCCGGTCGTGGCGCCGATCTCTGGCGTGATCTCCAGCATGTGTCGGACCAGCGCCGTCGAGGCCGTGCCGACGGACAGGGTGTTGGTCAGCACGACCGGGGTTTCCAGGGTGCCGAGCTCGTCGATCTGGACCAGGCCGACGCTCTTGCCGAAGCCGTTCAGGACGTGGGTGGCGGCGGGCAGCTTCTCGCGGAACGGGTGCCCATCGTGAAAGCGCACCGCCGTGACGCCGGTCTGAACGGCGCCCTCGCTCAGGGTCACCTGCCCGACGGTGACGCCGGGCACGTCCGTGATGGTGTTCGCAGGACCGGGCGGCAGGTCGCCGATCTCGATCCCGAAGGCGCGGGCGGTTGTGGGAGGAGACGGCACGGGCGAACTTTCGGCTGCGAATCCGGGCGGCAGCATACAGGAACCAGCTTTGGGGAGAACCGTCCGGCAGCGCCTGCCACGGGGGTGCCCTGGGGATGGCCGCGAATGGGACGTTCCGTTGTCGACCTGCGGTTAATGAAGTGGTCTCCGGAGCCGGCAGATTATTTGCGGTAACAAAATACAGAAAATTGTACTACGCCGGTCCCTGTGGGCTGCAAATAGAACAATTCGGTGCTTGTTTTGAAGGATTTGGCCCACATCTAAGGTCTGGAAAAATATTGGTCATCCGGATCTCCGCGGCCGGTTCATTTTGCGGCGGCCGGGGTATCCGAATGAGATGTGTCACTCAAATGGTGGTCTCGGAATGAACGCCGGGTCGAAGAAAGAGAGCGGGAAGGGTGCCGAGGAACGCCGGTCCGCCGGCGAATTCCTGCGCAACTACGATTCCGACAGTCTGGCAGCGCATCTCGTTGAATGCCGGGGCCGGGCGCGCAAGATCATGTTCGAGTTCAACATTCCAATGGGCCACATCTGCGAGATGGCCCGTCTGGCGGATGAACGTATTTCCGACACGGCGTTGCGGTCGGAGTTCCTGCGCGCGCTGATCGACGTCCACGAGTTCGGTCGCGAGGCGAAGCGCCGAGGCTCCTCCGTCGTCGAGAAGGGCGGACAAGAGCTTGGGGATGCCACGGAAGGCGACGGTCCGTCGGACTCGTCGCAGGAAACTTCGCTGTTCGCGACGAACCGCGAGGCGTCCGACGGCGTTGCAGAGGAAGCGTCGCGCGATTTCTTCTCGTCCCTCGACATGCCAAGGCGACCGGATCCGGCCACACGCAAACGACCTCCATCATGAAGCTCTTCGAATGCCAGAGCTGCGGCCAGCTCCTCTACTTTGAGAACACGGTGTGCGTGCGATGCGGCCACAGCCTTGGTTATCTCCCCGGTCAGGCGCAGCTCAGCGCGTTGCAGCCGGCGGCTGACGGCCGGTGGCAGGCGCTCGGCGATCTCGACCACGAATACCGGGCCTGTGCCAATGCCGGGCTCGGTGCCTGCAACTGGATGGTGCCGGCGGAAAGCCAGGACGCGTTCTGCCGTGCCTGCCGGCTCAACCGCACGGTGCCGAACCTCAACGATCCGGAGCGCGCGGCCCTCTGGCGGCCGCTGGAAGCGGCGAAACGGCGTCTGATCTATAGCCTGATGCGCCTCGGCCTTGCCGTACGGAGCAGGGACGACGATCCGCAGGGCGGAACTCGCCTTCGATTTCCTGTCGGCGCAGGATTCCGATGAACCGGTGATGACCGGCCATGCCAACGGCGTGATCACCATCGACCTCGCCGAGGCCGATCCGGTCGCGCGGGAACGGATGCGGACGGACATGACCGAACGGTACCGAACGGTTCTCGGTCATTTCCGGCACGAGATCGGCCACTACTACTGGAACGATCTCGTCGCCAACACGGCTTGGTTCGAGCCAAGCCGCGCGCTCTTCGGGGACGAGCGCGCGGATTATGGCGATGCGTTGAATCGCCACTACGAGACGGGACCGCCCGCCGAATTGGACTCACCGCTTCATCAGCTCCTACGCGACCGCCCATCCCTGGGAGGACTTCGCCGAGAGCTGGGCGCGCTATCTGCACATCGTCGACACGCTTGAGACGGCGCAGGCCTTCGGCATGACGATCCGGGCGCGTGCCGGCACCGATCCGGTGCTATCCATGGAGATCGAGTCGACCCTTACCGGACAGCCGATTTCGATACGCTGGTCCAAGCCTGGGTGCCGCTGACGGCGCGGTGGACAGCCTCAACGGCAGCATGGGTCAGCCGGATCTCTATCCGTTCGTCCTGGCCCATGACGTCATCGAGAAGCTGCGCTTCATCCACCGGTTGGTGCGCGGGGAGTAAGGGAGAAACAGGTCGGAAGACCCCCGCGTAACCGCCCGCTATCCGGCGTGGCTGGTGCCCGGAATGCCTTCGCGCCAGGCCGACGTCCCCTTGCAGCGCTTGCAGATCCGCTCGCCCGCCCACTCGCTCTGAAAATCCGATCGGCACCGCAGACAGGAACGCGTCCTGGGAGGGGCGGACACCGGTTCGTCGAGCTGGTCGAGCTCGGAAGAAACCGAGGTCATCGAAGTATCCTCTCATGCGTAAGTATCGGGCGAGTCGCAACCGGCCTCTGCAGGCCGATACGGGATGATCGGATCGAATGCGGCGGCGGATCGGAACGAATTCCGCCTGTGATTTGGTAACAAACCCACCGCAGCAGATTGTAGTCCGCATCATCCGAAATTTCAGGTGCGTCTCGAAGTATATGGAAATTCGATGAAAAATTACGATTCAGATATATTGCAGGTGAGTAAGATATTTCCGCGGCGCAGGAATCAGAGAAGCCTTGTGCCTTACTCTTCACGGAGATCCACGGCCACCGCGTAGTGGTCTGAGGCGGTAATGGGGGCCTCGACTCCCGGACTGCCATCGGCTCGGTCGAACAGTCTCCAACTCCGCTTCGGCGCCAGGATCCGTCGCGCGGCGGGGCTGAGCAGGACATGGTCGATTCGCTGGTTCGGCGAGGTCGCATGCGGGCTGGCGACATTGAGGGGATTGCGCTGTTCCCAGGTGTCGGACGGTGTCGCCGGAGACGCGGCGTCGGCCACCGCATCGAGAAAGCCGGCATCGGCGAATTGCGCGAAGTTGTCCGGAGGAGCTCGCGGCCCCGCGTTGATGTCGCCGCACACGATGGCCGGCAGGGGATCGGCGAGCGCCCGGTCGATGATCTGTCGGAACTGGACGGCGCGGACCCGCTCGCTTCGGCGACTTCTCAGGGTGGCTGAATATGCCGCCTGCGGTTGTGTGGGTGTTGTAGAGGGCGATCCAGCGCCCGGCCGGTGTCCGGATCTCGACACGCTGCAGACTGGGGTGGGCGAAGATCGCCTCGTCGATCAGCCGTGCCCGAAGCGCTTCGATGGAGGGGCGCCGGTTGTCGAGCCTGCTCGCCACGAGCAGGCCGGCATCGATCAGCCTCAGGGGCGCGCTGGGGGCGTTTGCCGCGACCGACAGGCTAGCAGCGAACCGGGTCGCCAACGTGTCGCGCCGACCGGCCCCGAAGCATTCCTGAACGGCCAGGATGTCAAATCCAGCGGCCGCGATGCAGATCGGCCTGGACGGCGAAGCGTGCATTGACATGAGGGCAAACTGGAACAACGGCCGCCGCGATGGACCGATTTGGAGCAAACCCAGATTCCAGGTGCCGACGGTCAGACCCATAGGGTTGCCGGGCTGCCGGTCTCAAGAAAGGCTCGCTGGTCATGAGGCCGAGGCTCCCAGATTTTGATAGGCGAAGGCGAAAAGGGCGCCCCAGGAGAACAGCAGGAACCCGCCACTTGCCAGCTTCAGCCAGAAGGCGGCTACCTCATACCGGCGCACACGGGCAGAGAAGGCCCTGCGGCTCTTCGCTCGCATTGATGCGAAAGTACCACCGGGCCACCTTCACGTTGCCGTAGACCTGCCGCTCCATCTGGACTTGGGCGCAGAAACGCCAGACGAGCGCGCCCAATCCTGAGATGCCCGCCAGAACGAGAGACGCCTGCAGCCAGTCCAGGCCGATGAGATCGTTCGTGCTGCTGCGCAGGAGGGAGAGATTGGCGATCAGACCGATGGTGGCGCCGGCGAGGACGATGTTGAGTTGTACGACCTTGATGTACTGCTCCCACAGGAAGCGCAGCCGGTCGCTGTAGGCGTCGATCGTGATGATCGCCTCCTCGAGCGATTTCGGCTCGTAAAGTGTATTCTGATCTAGGAAATCTGCCACTTCGTCCCTTGCGGACTTGTCCGGCGTTCTCGCCATCGTTTTCCCCTCCGCACCTGCAGCGGGCCGGTTTGTCCGCCGGTCCGCTCTCCGCCTCTTGCCCCGACCGCGTCGGTGCGGCCATGATCGCGCCGCTTTGCTCAACCCGTCGAGGACGGAAATCAATGAACGGCCCCAAGATGAACGGCGCGGAATCCCTGGTCCGCACGCTGGTTGCTTCCGGCGTGGAAGTCTGTTTCACCAACCCCGGCACCTCGGAGATGCACTTCGTTGCCGCTCTCGATCGGGTCGACGGCATGCGCTGCGTGCTCGGCCTGTTCGAGGGCGTGGTGACCGGCATGGCCGACGGCTACGCGCGGATGGCGGACAAGCCCGGTTCCACACTGCTGCATCTCGGCCCCGGCCTCGGCAACGGCCTTGCCAATCTGCACAACGCGAAGAAGGCGTTCACGCCGATCGTCAACATCGTCGGCGAGCACGCGACCTACCACATCGAGCACGATGCGCCGTTGACCGCGGACATCGAGGGAATCGCCCGTCCGGTCTCCGGCTGGGTGAAGACCTCCCGTTCGGCCAAGGATGTCGCGGGCGACGGCGCCGCCGCCGTGGCCGCCTCCATGGGGCCTCCGGGTCAGATCGCCACGCTGATCCTGCCGGCCAACACCGCCTGGGACGACAGCGACAGTCCGGCCGATCCGGTCGCTCCGACGCCGCGCGCCGGTCCCGATCCCGATGCGGTCAAGGCCGCCGCCGCCGCGTTGAGCTCCGGCAAGGAGACGCTGATTGACATGACCGGCGACGCCCTGCGCGGCGACCTGCTGGAGATCGCCGGCCGGATTGCAGGCGCAAGACCGGCTGCGGCGCCTGTCCTGCGATGACCTCCAATGGCCGCTGGCAGCGCGGGGCGGGCCGGGTTGCGATCGAGCGCATCCAGTACCCGGTCGACATCGCCCTCAAGCAGCTCGAGAGCGTGAAGAACCTCGTCCTGCTGCGGCGCCAAGGTGCCGGTCGCGTTCTTCGCCTATCCGGACAAGCCGAGCGTGCTGATCCCGGACGGCTGCAACGTGGTCGAGCTGGCCGATATCGCCGACGACCACCGGGCGGTTCTGACGGCGCTGTGCGACGAGCTCGACGCCTGGGGTTGCGAGCCGAAGCTGCAGGAGGCGAAGAAGCCGGATCTGATCTCCGGCGGGGCCATCACGCCGGATTCGGTGGCCGCCGCCCTCGGTCACCACATGCCCGAGAACGCGATCATCGCCGATGAGAGCGTCACCTCCGGGCGCGGCTTCATGCCCTTCACACAGGGCGCGGCCCCGCACGACTGGCTGTCTCTGACCGGCGGGTCGATCGGCATCGGCATGCCCTATGCGACGGGAGCGGCCATCGCCTGCCCGGACCGCAAGGTCATCTGCACCGAAGGCGACGGCTCCGGCATGTACACCCTGCAGGCGCTCTGGACCCAGGCGCGGGAAGGCTGCGACGTGGTGAACGTGATCTTCGCCAACCGGTCATACGCCATCCTGCGCCATGAGCTGACCAATGTCGGCGCGCTCAATCCGGGCGGAAGGCGATCGACATGCTCACCCTGGACCGGCCGACACCTGGACTGGGTGGCGCTGGCCAAGGGCATGGGCGTGGACGGTGTGCGGGTCGATGATGCCGACGGCTTCAACAAGGCGCTCGCCCGTGCCGTCGAGGAGCCGGGTCCGCATCTGATCGAAGCGGTGATGTAGGCGGGGCCAAAGGTTACGGGATACCGCCCGGATGCCAGTTGTTCTCCGACGGGCTGCATGCTCCATCCGGAATGTCAGGATCAGTCGGAGGATACCGTTCGGCCGGTCAATCTGGCGGACCGCCGTTCCTCCCGTATATAGTCGCGTGCCGAGAGGTTAAGGGAAGAACCGGTGCATGCTGGATCCGTCTAAACTCGTAGACAGCGACAGGCTCGCCGCCTCCTATCTGGCGAGCGAACTGAATTCAGGATCGACCCGGGTCTTCAACGTCGACCGGCTGCACCGCGCGATCATGGCGGAGGGGGCGCCGCGGGACGAACAGCTGTTCCGCCACCCGGAGCTTCACCGCATCATCTTCATCAAGCAGGCCCTGCTCGACCCGGACTACCAGCGGGAGCGCCACTATCGGGTCGGCACGAAGCTCTACTTCGCCTTCAACGAGGCCAATGCGTTCGAAGGCGGCAAGTCGATCTTCGCCGGCGATCCCAAATTCGATGAGGCGATGTCCTTCCAGCTCGGTTTCGACCGCAGCCGGAACATGGCGAACTACATCCATGACCGCGATATCATCCAGATCCTCGACAGTCTCCCCTCCCTCGACCCGTTCCTGATGCGGGACCGTCTGGAGGCGGAGGGCATCACGCCGCATCCCGGCTATTTCGAGATCGAGGAGGAGGAGTGGCAGAAGATCCGCGAGCACGTGATGCGGCGCTTCCGCCCCATCGTCGAGTTCGCCTTCGGCGGCGCCGACGCGACGAAGACCCAGGCCCGGCTGCGGTCGCTGGTGCAGAAGATCTGGGAAGCCAAGGACATGGACGGCCTGCGGCCGATCCTGGACGCCATGGAGCTGTCGATCGAAGAGGCGCCCAAGGCGCTGCACTCCTGGAAGGGCGTCATCTACTACGACTATCGGCTGACCCGGCTGGAGAAGCGGGTGCGCGAGTTGGCGACCTGGCTCACCCATTCGGCCACGCCGACGGACATGGTCCCGTCCGGCCATCGCAAGATCGTGGACGAGATCCGCGACGGGGTGCGGCACAAGGTGCGCGACCGCTGGCAGCACGCCCGCGGCCGGTTGCTGGAATACAACGACGCCTATAACGCTCTGTTCGTGGAGAAGCGCAGCCCGGGCCCGTTCATCGCCTTTCTGGGCCATGCCTCCGATGTCTTCAACGAGCTGGGCGACGAGCTTTCACGGCTCGACCACGCTTCCGAGGTGCGGCGGTTCATCACCGACCGGCATTTCGGCGGCCGCCTTAAATACGAGCCGCTGCACGATCTTCTGTCTCTGATCTATCGCATCCTCGAATAGGGGCGCCGCCGCCACTGCCGCCGCGTTCGCCCGATGATGACCGTGCGGAACGGATCTCGCGCGGGGATGGCGCTTTCGGGCGCGGCATTGCACTCCCATATCGCCCGGGACGATGACAGCGGACCCGGAGAAGCCCATGACGCCCGCGACGTCGGTGCTGTCGATGATCGGCAACACCCCGATGCTCGAACTCACCAGGACCGACACCGGTCCCTGCCGGTTGTTCGTGAAGCTGGAGAACCAGAACCCCGGCGGGTCGATCAAGGATCGGATCGCGCTGTCGATGGTCGAGGCGGCGGAGCGCGACGGCAGGCTGAAGCCGGGCGGCACCATCGTCGAGGCGACGGCCGGCAATACCGGCCTCGGTCTGGCGCTGGTGGCGGCCGAGAAGGGCTATCGGCTGGTTCTCGTCATTCCGGACAAGATGAGTGCCGACAAGATCCGCCACCTGCGCGCCCTCGGCGTGCCGAGGTGCGGCATGACCCGTTCCGACGTCGCGCAAAGGCCATCCCGAGTACTACCAGGACATGGCCGAACGGCTCGTCGCCGGACACGCCCGGCGCGTTCTGGGCCAGCCAGTTCGACAATCCGGCGAACCCGCAGCCGCCCATCGAGGCCACGACCGGACCGGAGATCTGGGAGCAGCTCGGACGACAAGGTCGACGCCATTCGTCTGCCGGCGTCGGCTCCGGCGGCACGATCTCCGGTGCTGGGAAGCTACTTCGCCTCGATCGATCCCGACCTCACGATCGTGGTCGCCGACCCGGAAGGCTCGGTCGTCGGCACGGCCGTGGAGACCGGCGAGGTGACAGACGAGGGCGGCTCGTGGCTGGTCGAAGGCATCGGCGAGGACTTCATTCCGCCGAACCTGCGACTTGTCGGTGATCGACGACTGCGGTGGTGCGTGAGCCGATGCCGAGGCGCTGATCGCCGCCGTCGACGATCTGCTGCGGACCGAGGGCATCCTCGGCGGCAGTTCGACCGGCACGCTCCTCGCCGGCGCCCTCAAGTGGTGTCGGCGCAAGCAGACCGAGCCCAAGAAGCGCGTCGTGACCTTCGTCTGCGATACCGGCAACAAGTACCTCGTCCAAGGCCTATCGACCAGGCATGGCTGGTCGACAGCGGCTGGCTCGACCGGCCGACCGCACGACGACCTGCGCGACCTGATCATGTACGGCGCGCCGACCAGGGCCGGGTGTCATCAGCGTCGGACCCAGACGATACGATCCTGAACACCGCTATACAACCGAATGCGGGCCGACGAGGTCAGCGCAGGTCCCGGTGATGGACGGCAAGGGCAGCATCGTCGGCATCCTCGACGAGGAGGACATCCTGCTCGGCGGTCTGCGACGACGCCGCGAGGTCTGTGGCGATCCGGTCTCGAAGCATGATGACCGAGCAGCGGTCGAAACCGTGATCGCCGCGAGACCGGTCCGATCGACGAGGTGACTCGCGCTCTTCACGGCCGGCAACGAGGTGGCCATGGTCGATCGACGGCGATACCTTCCTACGGCATGATCACACAAGGTCGACCTACATCAACCACATCCGCCAGATCCGTCGGCGTGACGCACGGAGCCTTTCGATGACCAGTCCCAAGAACACCAGCCGCAACCGACGGGCTTCGCCACCCGGGCCATCCATGCCGGCCAATCTCCCGATCCGACGACCGGTGCGATCATGACGCCGATCTACGCGACGTCGACCTATGTCCAGGAAAGCCCGGGCGTCCACAAGGGCTTCGAGTACTCGCGCAGCGCAGAATCCGACCCGCTTCGCCCTGGAGGCGCTGCGTCGCCGATCTGGAGAACGGGTCGAGGCGGGTTTCGCCTTCGCATCGGGTCTGGCGACCATCGGCACGCTGCTGGAGCTGCTGGACAGCTGGAGACCATGTCGATCGCGATGGACGACCTCTACGGCGGTTCAGCTACCGGCTGTTCGAGAACGTGCAGCAGGCGGTCGGCTCGGGCCTGGCGATTTCAGCTTCGTCGACCTGTCGGATCCTTCGGCCCTGGAGGCGGCGATCACCCGAAAAGACGAAGATGGTCTGGGTCGAGACGCCGACCAACCCGACTGCTGCAGCTGGTCGACCTCGCCGCCATCGCCGCCTATCGCGAAGACGCACAAGACCTGATCAGCGGTCTGCGACAACACGTTCTGCTCAGCCCCTATGTGCAGCGGCCGCTGGATCTCGGCATCGACATCGTGCATGCATTCCACGACCAAGTACCTGAACGGCCATTCCGACGTGGTCGGCGGCGTGGCGGTGGTGGCCGAGGACGGAGCTGATCCGCGACAACGCTGGCCGGTATCTGCAGAACGCCGTCGGCGTCGATCGCCGGGCCGTTCGACAGCTTTCTTGTGCTGCGCGCCCTCGAAGACCCTGCCGGTGCGGATGGAACGCGCATCTGCGACGGTGCGCAGCGCGGTGGCCGCCTTCCTGGAGGCCCATCCCGAAGGTGGAGACGCGTGCTATTACCCGGGTCTGCGCGAGCCACCCGCAGCACGATATCGCCCAGCGGCAGATGACCGGCGGTTCGGCGGCATCGTCACCGCGGTGCTGAAGGGCGGACTCGAACGAGGCCAGAACGTTCCTCGAGCGCACGCGAGCTGTTCGCGCTGGCCGAAAGTCCCTGGGCGGCGTCGAGAGCCTGATCGAGCATCCGGCGATCATGACCCATGCTAGCGATGCCGACGGATATCCGCGAGGCGCTCGGCATCTCCGACGGCCTGGTCCGGCTCTCGGTCGGCATCGAGGACAGCGACGACCTGATCGCCGAACTGGAGCGGGCGCTGGGCTGAGGCACTGGGCTGAGACACGGGGCTGAGACACGGGGCGGGCGGTGGTCCGCCGGCGGATCGGTTCGCCTGCGAGGCATCAAGCTGCGAGGCATCAAATGGAAAGGGCGGGATTTCTCCCGCCCTTTTCGTTTCAGCCGAAGATCGGTGTCAGCTCTGGCCGCCGCTTCGGACCTGATCGAGGAAGCCCTCGACCTCGCGGTTCAGCACCGAGGAATCCTCGGCCAGCCGATTGGCGGAGGTGAGCACTTCTTCGGCCTGCTGGCCGGTGTCGTTGGCGACGGTGGAGACCATCTCGATGGTCCGGGTCACATCGTCCGTGCCGGTGGCCGCCTCTTGGCTGGAGCGGGCGATCTCCTGGGTCGACGCGCCCTGCTCCTCCACGGCGCCGGCGATCGCGGTGACGTGGCTGTCGATCTCTCGGATCGCTTCGGAAACCTCGCGGATCGCGGTGACCGCGGCGGCGACGCCGTCCTGTACGGACTTGATCTGTATCGTGATCTCCTCAGTCGCCTTGCCGGTCTGGCTGGCCAGCGACTTGACCTCGGAGGCCACCACCGCGAAACCCTTGCCCGCTTCGCCCGCGCGCGCCGCCTCGATGGTGGCGTTCAGGGCGAGCAGGTTGGTCTGCTCGGCAATGTCCTGGATCAGGGTGACGACCGTCCCGATCCGGTTGGTCGCCTGCTCCAGGGTCTCCACCGTGCGGTTGGTCTCGTCGGCCTGGTCCGCCGCCTCGCGGGCGCGGGCCGAGCTCTCGCTGACCTTATTGGAGATCTCGACGATCGAGGCCGACAGCTCCTCCGCGGCGGCGGCGACGGTCTGCACGTTGGACGAGGTCTGCTGCGCGGCACCGACACCGGCGGTGGAGCGTTCGCGCACATCGCCGGCGCCGGCCGCCATCTTCTTGGCGGTCTCGGCCATGCCCAGGGACGCGGTCCCCAGTCGGTCGACGATACCCTTGACCCGGCTCTCGAACGCGTCCGCCAACTCGACCCGTTGGCGCTGACGTTCTTCCGACGCCCGGCGTTCGGCCTCGAGCTGGCCGGCCCGCAGGCGCTCGACTTCCCGGGCGCTGTCGCGGAACACCTGGACGGTCCCGGCCATGGCCGTGATCTCGTCGCTGCCCCGGGTGTCGACCTCGACGTCCAGGTCGCCGTCGGCCAGCCGGCGCATGATCGCCGCAAGTCCGGTTAGACGGCGCACGACACCGCGCCAGACGACCAGGATACCGATGACGATGGCGGCGACCACGCTGGCGATGGCCAGGGCGGCGATCAGCATCCGGCTGTCATCGATCGTGGCCTTGGCCGCGTCGGCGGTGGCGTTCGCGGACGCCGTGGCCGACGCCACCAGATCGCCGACCGCTTCGCCGAAGGAGGCGGACACGTCGCGGGCACGCACCATGGAGGAGTCCGCATCGGCCTCGGCCAGCAGCATCGCGGCGCGACGGTCGAACACACCGTCGTCGTTGGCGAGATCGAGAATGCTGCTGAGGTTGGGCACCAGGGCGGCGAGACGCTCGATCTGGGCCGCTTCGTCCCGCAGCTCCTCCAGTGCGGAGACCGCGGTGAGGAATTCAAGCTTGATCGAGTCCAGATGGCGGACCGAACTCGGCGCCCGCAGCGGCGCTCAGATTGCCGATGATCAGGTTGGCGGTCGCCGCCGCCTCCAGCATGAGCTGGAACTCCTTGAAGTCTTTCTGGACCAGCCCGCCGATGGTGCTGCGGGTGCCGATCGCAAGGTCGCGCCCGGCGAAGGCCATGTTGCGTTGGGCCTCGGAGACCAACGGTGTCAGGGACTTGTCGAACGCCTGGGCAATCTCGGGCAGGGAGGCGTCCAGCTCCTCGCGCTGCCGTTGGACCTGCTCGTACTGCTCCGTCGTCAACTCGACCCAGTTGAGCTCCTTGCGCCGAATGTCGAAGGCGGAGTTCTCCCCGGTGCCGCGCTCGATCAGATCGAGGGTGGCTTCGCGGAACCGGTTGCCGTTCTCGTTGTCCGGCGCGCTGGTGACCGAGTACTGAACCTCGGTGGCCAGGTCCTTGAACGCGGCCTTCTCCGCCTCGATGCGATCCAGATCGGACATGCTGGCGACCCGGGCGAGCATCCCCAGCATCTTCTGACCGTTGCTCGCCAGAATCAGGATGTCTTTCAGTTCTGTCAGATTGGTACCCAGCAGCGTGCCGATCGTCGAGGACGTGGCAGCGATGGCCGCCTCACCGGTCGACACCATGCGCTCGCTGGCCTCATCGATCATCGGCTGCACGTCTTCCTGAAACCCGATGTTGACGTCGGCAACGGTCTGGATCGCCTGGCCGAGCTTGTCTTTTGCGGCCACCCGGCGCGCCACCGCGGAGTCGAGGTCGGCCATGGCCTGGGACAGAGTCGATGCGAGCGCGGTGAGGGCCGCGACGTCGGCGCCGGTGGCGCGGAGTTCCTCCAGGTGTCGCTGCAGCTCTTCCTGCTTGGCGGCGAGCTTCTCGCGGATGGCCTGGCGTTCTTCCTCCGACTTCGCCGACACGAGGCTCGGGGCGGAGGCGGCCACTTCCGAGCTGTTGGCGGCGAGCTGCAGACTGCTCGCGACGGCCGGCATGGCCCTGTCGGTCACCGTGGTCAGCGTTCCCTCGACGTTTGAGAAGGCAAACCATGCGACGCCGGCCGTAAGAACCGTCAGCAGGGTTGTCGCAGCGAACGCCGTGCCAAGCCGGCCTGCAATTCCAAAACCGCCGGGTCGCCTGGCTGGCGGATCGGTTTCCGCCAAGGCTTCGGGATTTTCGGTATTCTCGAGCTGGGCCGTTCGCGTGACGGACATAAATCAACTCCTGGTGGGACGGATAACGGTAATAACCTTACTTGGAAGCGGTTAATAAACGATTACCTCGGAAGAAGGGGAGTACAATAATGAATGGTATTTTTCATGAATTTAGGTGGATTGCTCTTGTGTTCGGAGCGCTTTGTCTGATGGCTCTTCCGGCCGCCTCCGACCAGACCGATCCTCGACTGCCCTCACTATTCGAGAAGTTGAGAAATGCCGAGGTATTCTCGATTGCCCATGCGACCGAGCGGGAGATCTGGGCGGTCTGGCTCGAGCGGCAGGGACAGCCGGACGTTTCCACCGCAATGGACCGTGGGCTGCGCGCTATGCGGGAAGCGGATCGCGAGACCGCGCTAGCCGCCTTCAGCGCGGCGGTACGCCTGGCGCCGGACTTCGCCGAGGCGTGGAACAAGCGGGCGACGATCCACTATCTGCTCGGCGATTACGCGCAGTCCATCGCCGACATCCGTCGGACGCTGGCCTTGGAGCCGCGACACTTCGGCGCGCTTTCCGGGCTGGGGCTGATCAATCTGCAGCTCGACCGCAAGGCGGAGGCACTCGAAGCCTTCGAGGCCGCGCTGAAGGTCCATCCCTACCTGCCCGTGCGATCGCAGATCGAGGCCCTGCGCGAGGCGGTCGCCGGCGAAAAGATCTGACGCCGGCGCCGGTTCACCGGCAGATCAGTTTCACGGCGGCCAGCTGCGCCGCGTCCAGGCCCGGGCCGTCGCCGGTCTTCGCTCCGGCGAAGAGGTCGGCCCGGTCATCGCCGCCAGGATGCGTGTCCATGAGGGTCAGCAACGAGCCGAGCGTGTCGTCCCTGGCCCGGTGCCGCAGCCGTTCGAAGAAGGCCCGTCCGCCATCGGCGCGAATGCCGGTGGCCGCAAGCAGGTCGAGGGCCGTATGGTCCGCCCTGTCCTCCTGATCGCGGGTATAGGTGGCGTTCAGCAGGCTCCCGGTCAGGCTGGAGGCGATGGAGCCGGCAGCCTCCTGGCCGAACAGGACGGCGAGCACAAGGCTCACCCCCTCCTGCCGGATCCAGCCGGTCATCGGGTCGCGATGGACCACATGGGCGATCTCGGTGTGCCAGAACGGCCGCGATCTCGGATCCGTCCTCGGCCTTCTGTATCAGGCCGTTCGTCAGCACGATCCTGCCGCCGGGCAGGGCGAAGGCATTGACCAGGGACCAGTCCACAACGGTGACCTGCGGCGGGTCGAGGTCGCCCGCCTGCGCCAGTCGCGTAGTCAGGGTGTCGAGTGCCTGCAGGCCCGGCTCGCCGCCGCACCGGCGGTGGGACGCGGCGAGCGAGTCGATCACCGCGTCGGAAGAGGCAGCGCCGGTGTCGGCGGGCAGGAGACGGGCTGCGAGGCCGCTCAACGGTGCGAGTGAGAGCAGTGCAAGGGCCAGGACGGCGATCGTCGCGCCGATGGCGACGCCGGCGCCGGGGCGCCGTGCGAGGCCGAAGATCGGCCGGCCCGACCGGCGCTCGTCGCCGGTGGCCCGGTCGAGGATGGCCCGGGCATGTTCCGGCAGGTCGGAAGTCAGTCGCGCGTCCTGGGCGTCCAGGGTGGCCGAAGATCATGTCCTCGCCCGCCGAAGCGGGCCGGTACACGGTTGGCCAGGGCCACAGCAGCGGGCATTGCGGGCCGGCGGCTTCCGGGGCTGCCGGCAACAGGCGCAGCCCCCGGGTCTCGATCAGGATCGCGACCCGGTGATCGGCGCCGGTCACCCCGTCGAGCAGATGGGCATTGCCCCGGGCGCTGCCCGCCGCCCGGCTGTCGTCAGGCGAGATCGAAGTCACCGGCCAGTCCCTCTCCGCCGATGGCGCTGTCGTCGTCGCCGACCTGCCTCAGATCGGCCGGATCCGGCACGCCCGTGACGACCACGTAGCGCGATATATAGCGGATCTTGCGCTCCCAGGTGACCGGCGCGAGCAGGCCAAGGGAGCAGATCAGGATCAGCCAGTTGCCGAAGGTCAGCCAGGTGAGCCCGACCGCGCCGCCCGTGAAGCGGGCTCTGGCCGGGCCGAGGTCGGACATGAGGCAGACATGCCGCCAGAAAGCGACGCGGTAGATCGAGAACATGAAGAGGCCGACCCAGAAGGCGGCGAGACCGACGAGTGCGGCGCCGACGCCGAAGGTGACTTCGCTGTTTGCGGCGACGGCGATGCCGATCACGGAGATCCAGACGAAGGCGCCGCCGATGGCGAGCAGCCCGAAGCCGAGCCAGATCGCGATCCAGATTCCGATCAGGTTCCACACGCCGCCGCGATACCGACCCCTCAGACCGCCAATATTGAGCGCGCCGATCACCGACTGTGCCCGGTAGAGGTCGACCACCGGCTTCAGGAACCAGCCGGAGAAGACGATCATCGCCGCGGCTCCCGCCGCGACAAGAAGATAGCGCGAGGCCGGCAGCTCGATCCGGCCGCGGATGCCGCGCCAGCGGGTGCGCGAGATCCGGTAACGCCAGCTGAGAAACCGCCCCATCTCGATCAGCACCAACACAATGACGAAATAGGCGAGGTCGATGAATTCGATGGCGTCGGCGTTCGCCGTCGGCAGTTCCCGTTCCAGAGCGAGTTCGATCAGCACGAAGATGATGCCGAGGGGCAGCAGGATGATCAGGAACACACGCAGGAATCCGAGGAAAATCTCGATCCCCGTGCCGGTGTATTCCAGCGGTTGACCCGCGAAACGGATGCGCCGCCAGAGGATCTGCCGCATGACGGTGATCGCCCAGAACCGGTAAAGGCCGAGGGTGAGGATCATCAGCCCGACATTGAGCAGGTGCCGGCGGATCAGCGGCCAGGTACCGCCCTCCAAATACTCGATCGTGGGGACGGGCGCGGGCCCGCGGCGCGGCAAGGCCAGGTCGAACTGCGGTAGGGACAAAACGGTCCTCGGGAGCGGCGTGAAAAACCGCCGGACTATCGCAGGTCGTGCCGCGCGGCTCCACCGTGGCAATTCGCAGGTGGCACGACAATTCGGCGCCCGTGACCGGTTGCCGCCCGGCTCGGCGTGGGTATGCTGGCGCGGTCACGAGCGGAGGCAGGCATGGCGCAATACGATCTGGTGGTGCGGGGCGGCGAGGTGTGCACCCCGTCGGGTTTGGAACGGGTGGATCTCGGGGTTGCCGGCGGCAAGATCGTCGCGATCGGCGATCTGGCGACGGCGGATGGGGCGGAGACCGTTGACGCCTCGGGGCTGACCGTCCTGCCCGGCGTCATCGACACTCAGGTCCATTTCCGCGAGCCGCGGCCTCGAGCACAAGGAGGACATCGCACCACGGCACCCGCTCGGCCGCCATGGGCGGGGTCACCTCGATTTTCGAGATGCCGAACACCTCGCCGCTGACCCTCACCGAGGTCGAACTGAACGACAAGCTGGCGCGCTCGAAGGGCCGTGCCTGGTGCGACCACGCGTATTTCGTGGGCGCGGCGGAAGAGAATCTGCACTTGCTGGAAGGCCTGGAGCGTCTGCCGGGCTGCGCCGGGGTGAAGGTCTTCATGGGCTCGTCCACCGGGTCGCTCCTGGTGGAGAAGGACGAGCTCCTGTCCAAGGTGCTCGCCGCCGGCCGCCGCCGGGTGGCCGTTCACGCCGAAGACGAGGACATGCTGCGGGAGCGCCAGCACATCGCCAAAGAGGCAGGCCACCCGCGCGCCCACCCGGTCTGGCGCTCGCCGGAATGCGCCCTCAAGGCGACCCAGCGGATCGTCCGGCTGGGCCGCGCCGCCGGGCGCCCGGTCCATGTGCTGCACATCACCTCGGCCGAGGAGATGGAATTCCTGGCCGAGAACAAGGATGTGGCGACGGTCGAAACGACGCTGAACCACCTGACCATGGCAGCCCCCGAGTGTTACGAGCGGCTCGGCAGCCTGGCCCAGATGAACCCGCCGGTGCGCGAACAGCACCATCAGGACGCCCTGTGGCGGGCCATTGCCGACGGCATCGGTGGACGTCATCGGGTCCGACCATGCGCCGCATACCCTGGAGGAGAAGCAGCGGCCCTATCCGTCGAGCCCCTCCGGCATGCCCGGGGTGCAGACCCTGCTGCCGCTGCTGCTCGACCACATGAACGCCGGAAGGCTCTCGCTCGCGCGGCTCGTCGATCTGACCTCGGCCGGCCCGCATCGGATCTACGGCATCGCCGGCAAGGGGCGCATCGCCAAGGGCTGGGACGCCGACCTGACGCTGGTGGACCTCAAGGCCAAACGCGAAATCACGAACAAGTGGATCGCCAGCAAGTGCGGCTGGACCCCGTTCGACGGCAAGACGGTGACCGGTTGGCCGATCGCGACCCTGGTGCGCGGCAATGTGGTGATGCGCGACGACGAGTTGGTCGGCGATGCTGTGGGCGAGCCGGTGCGGTTCTGGTCCACCCTGCGCGGGAACTGAGCGTCGTGGAACCTGGCGCGGGCGGGGCCTAGGTCAGGCCGACGATCCGGTCGATCAGAGTGTCGGCCCCGTCGAGGCGGCCGAACAGCCGCCCGGCGCCGCCCTCCACCCGCCGGCGCAGGTCGGCGGCGAGCGCCGGATCTGTGGCCAGGGAGACGGCCAGGTCGATATAGGCCTCGCCGGTCGCGGCGATGGTGTCGGGAACCCCGATCTCGCGCATCAGCGCCGCCGTCTGCCGGCCCCGATAGAACGCGCCCTCGAGGGTGACGATCGGCATGCCGGCGGCCAGGGTCGAGAGCGAGCTGTCGCCGCCCGAGAAGTACCAGCTGTCGAGCACCACGTCGGCGCTGCGCAGCCGTGCGAGATACTCCGCAAGGGACATGCGGGACAGAAACCGCACCCGGTCGTCGACATCGATGCCGGCGGAGATCAGGCGGGACCGAAACCGCTCCGTTACAGGCTGCATGCCCGCGCGCATCCCGACGAAATGCAGCCTGGCGCCCGGCACGCGTGCCAGGATCTCGCGGAAGGCGGCGTCCATGTCCGGATGGATCTTGAACAGCGACTGGACGCAGAGCAGAACCGTGGCGGACGGATCGCTCTCCGGCACGGGACGGGCGCTCGGCGCCGGGTCGGCGCGGCCGTAATCCAAGGGCCAGAACGGCGCCTCTATCAACGGCTCGGTGTAATGGGCGGCGTAGTCCGCCGGTTCGAGCATCGGACTGGTGACGTATCCGTCGAGCCCGCGGGATTCCGGTCGTGACCGGGTGCCCGGACAGGACGATGTGGCGCGGGGCGAGATCGCTGTGGGCGAGGGCGGCGGAGAGCGGTTCCATGCCGATATCGGCGAAGACCAGCACGTCCAGGTGCATCGCCCGGATTTCGGCCGCGACCTGCGGATAGTGGCGCGACACCGGCGCGACGGCGGCGCCGAGGCTCTCCAGATGTCGGCGCGCAGCGACCGGTATCCCGGTGGTCGGGATCGCGACCGACTCCAGATCCGGCCGCCCCGCCATGGCCCGGATCAGGCCCTCGGTGTAGCGCAGAACCGTGTGATTGTTGAGGAAGGTGGAGAACACGCCGACCCGCATCCGGCCCGGGAGCCGAGGGGTGTCCTCTCGCGGCGTTCGGAACGCCGGCGTGGCGGCCCGCAGAACATCGTTGAACCGCTCCGCCAGCGCCCGGTCGTCGATCCCGTGGAACGCCAGATAGAACGGGACGCGCCCGATCTGGCTGACGGGATCCTCAAGCCGAAGCCCGCTGCCGGCGACCCGGTCCAGGGCATCGGACAGCCGTTGCCGCGACTCCAGGATCTGGTCGCGATTGGTCGGGATCGGCGGCGGCATGAGCCCGGCCTTGAGGTCCGCGACCGCGTCGTAGGGGCCGTCGGTGCGCGCCGCCCGGTCGCCAAGCGTCCAGGCCGTCTCCACATCGCCCAGCCGGGCCAGAATCTCGGCATGGGCCGTGGCCGCCGCCCGACCGTCGGAGAGGCATCGCCGGCGGCGGGTGAGGCGTTCGGCGCCGACAAGATCGCCAAGCTGCTCCCGGCGTCCGGCGAGCCAAGCCCAGGCCGCGTCGAGTGTAGGCTCGCACAGGGCCGCCGCCTGGAACGCCCGCTCGGCCTCCTCGACCCGCCCGTCGGCCAGCAGGACCTCCGCCAGGCCCTGGCGGTAGCTTGCCGTCTGCGGGGCGATCCGAACCGCCGCACGGGCGTGGGCGAGGGCGCTGTCGATGCGCCGCGCCGACCGCTCGATCATGGCGACCAGGAAATGCGCCGGCGCGTGATCGGGATCGCGGGCCAGCACCTCGGCGTAGAGCCGCGCGGCGGTGGCCGGGTCACCGCGCCGGTGGGCGTCCAGGCCGGTTCGGAACAGCCCGGTCGTGTGCAGGACGGTCATGCGACGGCGCTTTGCCATTACGGTTGTCGCGGAGCCTGACGGGCCGTCGTCTCCCCGCACTTCCCGACGCGACGGCCCGGTCATTGTGCAGGCTTCTCCGCGTTGTGCAATTCGCATGCGCCATGCACGACCGGAGACGGGACGACTGGGGTTGGGGGTGCCGGTCAGGCGCTGATCGCGAAACCGAAGATCGCGCGCGGGAAGGTTTGAGACATCGCCACGTCGCTACTTCTCGCGCTTGCCGCCGGTGACCATGGGACCGACCTTGCCCGCGAGGATCGGGAACCGGACGGTTCCGTCGGAGGCATCGTAGATCCATTCCTCGATCGGCCCGGCCTTGTTCAGCTCGTCGGGATCGCCGAGCGCCGCGCGCAGCTCATCGGCGGTCGAGATGTTCTCGGCCTTCTTCGCGATCTCCGCCTTGCTGTCCTGAAAGCAGGCCGACAGCAGCAGCGCGGCGCCGAGCGCGAGGGCGGTGGCGAGGCGGGGCATGGGGAACTCCTGAAAGCGACGATCCGAAGGCCAGTCTAACCGATTCGTCGGCGGAGAGGGTGAGGGGGCGTGAGCGGATCTACTCTCCGCCGACCGTCACCACCGCGCGGCCGCGCACCTCGCCCTTGAGGATCGCCTTGCCGAGCGCCGGCAGCTCGTCGAAAGCGTGGCCGTGGCTGATCGCGTCCAGTTTCTCCATCGGCAGGGTGGCCGCGATCATCGACCACACACGGGCGCGGCGGTCTGCCGGGCACATCACGCTATCGATGCCGAGCAGGTTCACGCCGCGCAGCAGGAAAGGCAGCACGCTCGTCGTGACCTCGTTGCCGCCGGCGAGACCGACCGCCGCGACGGCGCCGCCGTAGGAGATCTGGGTCAGCAGGTTGGCCAGCGTGGTGCCGCCGACATTGTCGATCGCCGCCTGGAACCGCTCCTTGTTCAGCGGCCGGCCCGGCGCTTCGGCCAGTTCCGCCCGGTCGACGAGCGTACCGGCCCCGAGATCCTTCAGATAGGCGTGGGTCTCGGCTCGCCCGGTCGCCGCCGCGACGCTGTAGCCCTTGGCGGCGAGCAGGGCGACGGCGACGCTGCCGACACCCCCGGCGGCACCTGTGACCAGCACCTCGCCCTTGGACGGGTCCATGCCTGCACTCTCCAGGGTGTCGACCGCCAGCCCGGCGGTGAACCCGGCGGTGCCGAGCGCCATGGCCCGCGACAGCGACAGGCCGTCCGGCAGCTTGACCAGCCACTCGCCCCTGACCCGGGCCAGCTCTCCGTAGCCGCCCCAGTGCATCTCGCCGACCCGCCAACCGGTCAGCACCACCTTGTCGCCGGGCGTGAAGGCCGGATTGTCGGAGGCCTCGACGGTGCCGGAGAAATCGACGCCCGGCACGTGCGGATAGGTCCGCACCAGCCGGCCGATGCCGTTCATGACCATGCCGTCCTTGTAGTTGACGGTGGAGTAGGCCACGCGGACGGTCACGTCCCCGTCCGGCAGGTCGCTCACGGGGACGTCCTCGAACGCGCCGGACACCTTGCGGTCGTCGCCCTCGCGCAGCAGGTAGGCCTTGAAGCTGTCGGTCATCGCTCGCTCCCGAATGTCCGTTTCGCCGAGTTGTTCTGCATGCCACCTGGTGGCACGCTGGCGCCAGCCCCGAACCAAGAAGGGCTCTCGTGGGAGGAAGCCATGGATATGACCGTCCCCGCAACAGTGGACGGCCTGCAGCCGGACACGCGCGGTCTCAACGCCTATGACGGCGATCCGGCGTTGCGGGCGCTGCTGGGGCTGTATCTGGCGCCCGGCGATCTGGCATCCCTGACCCCGTCGTTCCGGCGTCTGGGGGAACTGGTGCACGGTCGGCTCGACGATCTGGCGCACGAGGCGGACCGTAACCCGCCTGTGCTGCGCCATCGCGACCGCCAGGGGCGCGACGTTCAGGCGATCGACAAGCACCCGGCCTATGTCGAGATGGAGCGGATCGGCTTCCAGGACTTCGCCTTCGCCGCCCTGTCCCACCGACCGGCCCTGGGATTGGACGGGCCTGTGCCGCACGCCGCGAAATACGCCCTGCAGTACCTGTTCGCCGAGGCGGAGTTCGGCCTGCTCTGCCCGATCAGCATGACCGACGCGCTGACCCGCACGATCCGGCGGTACGCCGATCCGGACCTCGTCGCGCGGTATCTCCCCGGCCTGACCGCCGAGCGGCTGGAGGATCAGATCCAGGGGGCGATGTTCATGACCGAGAAGGCGGCCGGCTCCGATGTCGCGGCAACGGTTACGGTGGCCCGGCCGGACGGCGATGCCTGGCGGCTCACCGGCGACAAATGGTTCTGCTCCAACACCGATGCCGGGCTCGCCCTGGTCCTGGCGCGGCCCGAGGGTGCCCCGGTGGGGATCAAAGGCGTGTCGCTGTTCCTGCTGCCGCGCGATCTGCCGGACGGGTCCCGCAACAGCTATCGGATCGTCCGGCTCAAGGACAAGCTCGGCACCCGTTCCATGGCGTCCGGCGAGATCACGCTCGACGGCGCGCGCGCCTGGATGGTGGGTGAGCCGGGCCATGGCTTTGTCCAGATGGCGGAGATGATCAACCAGTCGCGCCTGTCCAACGCGGTGCGGTCCGCCGGGATCATGCGCCGGGCCCTGCGTGAGGCGCTGGCGGTGGCACAGGGGCGGGAGGCCTTCGGGCGCCGACTCATCGACCTGCCCCTGCAGCGCCGCCAACTCCTGAAGCTGATGCTGCCGGCGGAGCAGGCGCTGTCGGTCACGATGTTCACCGCCGACGCGCTGGCCCGGGCCGATGCCGGCGACGCGGAGGGCATGAAGCTGCGGCGCATCCTGACGCCGCTGGTCAAGTTCCGGGTTTGCCGCGACGCGCGGAAGGTCGCCGGAGACGCCATGGAGGCGCGGGGCGGGGTCGGCTACATTGAGGAGTGGATCGAGCCGCGTTTGGTGCGGGACGGGCATCTCGGCTCGATCTGGGAGGGTACCAGCAATATCGTGGCGCTCGACGTGCTGCGGGCGAGCCGCAAGGAGGGCGCCCATGCGGCCCTCGGTTCGGCGCTGTCCCGACGGATGGCCGAGGCCGGCGTGGAGAATGGATTGCGCGGCCGGATCGACGGCCTGCTGGGCCGCGCGGTGGCGGCGGTCGGCAGCGCTGCCGAGACGGGGGACGACGCGCGCGCGAGGACCGTGGCGTCGGGCCTGTACCATGCAGCGTCGGCCTGCCTGCTGGCGAGCGAGGGCGCGCTGCTGAACGATGACAAGCGCACAGCCCTGGCCGAGTTGGTTGTCCGACACAGGCTCACGCCGCGCGATCCGCTTGGCGACGAAGGGCCGGCTGATGCGCTGGATCAGGCGGCCGCGGATCTCCTGCTCCCATAGCTTTGCTCCTCGCCGCCTCCCCGGATTTATTCCGGGGGCCACGGGTCCGCCGGTGCGAGCCGCCGAGGGGATCGTACAGACTGAGGGGAAGGCCTCGGCACAAGGCCGGGAAGTGGGAGAGGGATTGAAGAAGACAGGCGTCAGCTGCCCAGCACCATCCGCATCGCCACCCGGCTCTCCCGCGGCAATCCGTGGGCCACCTGATCGATCAGTCGCGGTCCGAGATGCGGATCCGCATCGGCGTCCACGTCCGGGATCTCGGTAAACCCGAGCCGTGCATAATAGGGAGCGTTCCAGGGCACGTCGCGGAAGGTCGTGAGCGTGATCTCGCCGATGCCGCGTCCCCGGTGATAGCGGGTCAGGCCGTCGAGGATGCGCCGGGTCAGCCGGTTCCCCGCATGGTCCGGATGCACCGAAACCTGCGCCAGGTGAAGGACCGTGGGCGTATCGACCGCCGTATGGGCGAAGGCGACGGGCATCCCGTCCGCGTCGGTCGCTACCCAGAGCCGCCACGCATCCTGCATCGCCACAAGGTCGTCAACCTGAACCGGCGCGTAGGTGGCGATGGCGGCGGCATGTGCCGTGCCGTCGAACCTGCGGTCGGCGGCGACGTCGATCTCTGCGAGCAGGTGCAGTTCGTCCGGCCGGGCCTGGCGGATGCGGTATGTCCGGGCCCGGCCGTCCGTCATGTCTTACCGCAGCGGCTCGAGGATCGAGACGAAGTTGGCGACGGCGGCTCCGCCCATATTGAAG
Source organism: Thalassobaculum sp. (assembly GCA_048983575.1). Taxonomy (GTDB): domain Bacteria; phylum Pseudomonadota; class Alphaproteobacteria; order Thalassobaculales; family Thalassobaculaceae; genus Thalassobaculum. The sequence continues at coordinate 1,608,381 of JBLZTD010000001.1, forward strand.
ATGCCGGCCATCTTGGCGTCCTTGACCTGCATGTCGCCGGCCTCGCCCCGCACCTGCATCGACGCCATGATGTGCATCGAGACGCCGGTGGCGCCGATCGGGTGGCCCTTGGACTTGAGGCCGCCGGATGGATTGATCGGCAGCTTTCCGTCCTTCTCGACCCAGCCTTCCAGGATGGCGCGGGAGCCCTGGCCTTCCGGTGTCAGGCCCATGGCCTCGTACTCGATCAGCTCGGCGATGGTGAAGCAGTCGTGGGTCTCGACCAGCGACAGATCGTCGAGGCCGACGCCGGCCTGGGCCAGCGCCTGCTTCCAGGCGACCGCGCATCCGTCGAACTTCAGGATGTCGCGCTTCGACATGGGCAGGAAGTCGTTCACCTGCTGGGCGGCGCGGAAGATCACCGCCTTGTCCATGGCGAGCGCGGTGTCCACGTCGGACAGCACGATGGCGGCGGCCCCGTCGGAGACCAGCGAGCAGTCGGTGCGCTTGAGCGGGCCGGCCACGTACGGGTTCTTCTCGCTCTCGGTCCGGCAGAACTCGTAGCCGAGATCCTTGCGCATCTGGGCGTAGGGGTTGGCCACGCCGTTCCGGTGGTTCTTGGCGGCGATCCGGGCGAGCGCGTCCATGCTGTCGCCGTGGCGCTGGAAATAGGCCTGGGCGATCTGCGCGAACACGCCGGCGAAGCCGCCCTCTATGCCGGCCTCTTCCTTCAGGTAGCTGGCCTTCAGCAGGGTGTCGCCGATCTCCTTGCCGCCGAGCGCGGTCATCTTCTCGACGCCGACCACCAGGACGCGTTTCGCCTTCTTGGCCTCGATCAGGTGGATGCCCTGATGCACCGCCGCCGAGCCGGTGGCGCAGGCGTTCTCGACCCGCGTGGCCGGCTTGAAACGGAACCGGTCGTCGGCCTGGAAGACCAGGGAGGCGGTGAAGTCCTGGCGCTCGAAGCCGGCGTTGAAATGGCCGAGATAGACGGCGTCGATGTCGTCCGGGGTGAGGCCGGCGTCTTCCAGGGCGGCGGTGGCGACCTGGACGATCATGCTCTCGGCGTCGTCCTCGCTACGCTTTCCGAAGGGCAGGTGAGACCATCCGACGATGCAAGCGGTCATGGGGTGTCTCCTCATCCTGGAGCCGCGCCGGTCTTGGGCGCGGGCGATTGACCGAAGGCGGGTGTCCTTGGTGTCCGTTCGGGCGGATCTTTAGCAGAAACGCCACCGGACTTCATGGATAGGGCGCGCACGACACCCGCGCAAGATCACGCAGGGTCAAGATTTTAGGGTGGCCTCTCCCTTCACCTTCTCTCGATCGTCATCCCGGCGAGGTCCGGGCGTGACCCGGAGCTCGCCGGGCCCCATCAGGACACGCTCGGGGTCGCGCGCAGCACCCGGATCGGGTCCGGGCGCTCCCGGGATGACGTGAATGGTGGCGTGCGGGGCGAAGCCTCAGTCGTCGTATTGCAGCAGGCTCTCGAACGGGATGTCGAGCTTGTCGCGGCCGTTCAGGAAGGTGAGTTCCATGATGCAGGCGCCGCCCGCGACCTCGCCGCCGACCTTGCGCAGCAGTTCGACCGAAGCGCTGAGCGTGCCGCCGGTCGCCAGCAGGTCGTCGAGGATCACCACGCGCTGGCCCGGCTGCACCGCGCCCTCCTGGATCTCCACCGTGTCGGTGCCGTATTCCAGATCGTAGGTGTAGGGCACGGTCGGTCCCGGCAGCTTCCCCTTCTTGCGGACCATCAGGAACCCGAGGCCGAGTTCCAGCGCCAGCGGAGCGGCGGTCAGGAAGCCGCGGCTCTCGATCCCGGCCAGCAGGTCCGGCTTGAACGGTTTGATGATTTCGGCGAGCTGGGCGACCGTCTCCTTCCAGGCCGCCGGATGGGCCAGCAGGGTGGAGATGTCGTAGAACAGGATGCCCGGCTTGGGGAAATCCGGTACCTCGCGAATATGCTCTTTCAGATCCACGGGGTCGTCCTCCGCTCGGGTTGCCTCTGGGGGTTCGCGTGGCTTCTCCCTTAGAGGAAACCGGCTCCGCTGAGAAGAGCCGGTCCCCGATGGCGTCGCCGCCTACAGTTCCGCCCGGACGACCGCCGCCCCATCCGCCATCGCCTTCATCTTGGCGAAGGCGACGTCGCGCGGCAGGTATTTCAGGCCGCAGTCGGGGGCGACGATGATCTGCTCCGCCGGGTGGTGTTCGAGGCCGCGGCGGATGCGTTCGGCCACCGTCTCCGGGCTCTCGACCGTCATGTCCGACAGATCCAGGACGCCGAGGATGATCTTCTTCTGCGGCAGTTCCTCCAGGACGGTGCAGTCGAGATCCGACTGAGCGGTCTCGATCGAGATCGAGTCCACCGTGGAGCGGGAGAGCTGCGGCAGGAAGGAATAGCCGGCCGGCCGTTCGTGGATGATCGCGGCGTAGCCGAAGCAGATATGCACCGCCGTCTCGCCCTGGACCCCGTCCAGCGCCGCGTTGAGGCACTCAATGCCGTACTGCTCGGCCTTCTGCGGGCGCGCCTGCATGTAGGGTTCGTCCACCTGCACGATGTCGGCGCCGGCGGCGAACAGGTCCTTGATCTCGGCGTTCACGGCGGCGGCGTAGGCCATCGCCAGTTCCGCCTCGTCCTTGTAGAAATCGTTCTGCGCCTGCTGCGACATGGTGAAGGGGCCGGGGACGGTGATCTTGATCCGCCGGTCGGTGTTGGCGCGCAGGAATTTCACATCCTCGACCTGGACCGCGTGTCTGCGGCTGATCGGACCGACCACGCGCGGCACCGGGTTCGGATGGCCGGAGCGGTCGAGCGCGGTGCCCGGGTTGTCGATGTCGACGCCGTCCAGCGCCGTGGCGAAGCGGTTGGAGTAGCTCTCCCGGCGCGCCTCGCCGTCGGTGATGATGTCGAGGCCGGCGCGCTCCTGGTCGCGGATCGCCAGCAGCGTGGCGTCGTTCTGCGCCTCTTCCAGGAATTCCGGGGCGATGCGCCAGAGTTCCAGCGCCCGGGTGCGCGGCGGGAACCGCCCGGCCAGCTTGGCGCGGTCCAGCAGCCAGTTCGGCTGGGCATAGGATCCGACCAGCGAGGTCGGCAGCAGGGTGTGTCCGTTGGCGGCCATGACGTCTCTCCTCCCAGGATTTCTTGTTGGGAGGACGCTACCAACCGGGTCCGCCGCCGCCTAGAGCGGTTCTTGCAGTTTCGGCCTCAGCCGCCGCCCAGGAGCAGGAAGCGGCGGTTCAGCGGCTGCGGCGGCCGGGCATTCATCGGGAACAGGTCGGCGAAGGCGGCGATCTGCGCGCGGGACGCCTGAATCGGCGTTCGGTAGGCGATCCAGGCCACGACCTCGGAGCAGGGCGGCGTGGTGAGCGAGCCGGCGTAGCGGAACTGCGCCTTGTCGGCCGGGAGGAGCGCCCTGGGAGCGACCGCAACGATGGGACCGTCGCCTTTCTGCCCGGGCATCGCCGACCAGATCGGCGCGAGGGCGGCGTTCTCCGCGCCCTCCTCGAACAGCACCCCTATCACCGCCAGGTCGCCCGCCGCCGAACGGTGGACGAAATGCACCTCCATCGCCAGCGGTTTGCCCTCGACCAGATGCTCGCTCGGGTGATGGAAGTGGAACTGCAGCAGCTCGTAGCTCTTGGCGCCGACCTTCACGATGCTGCCGTTGGGCACGTTCACCTGGATCGTATGGCCGTTGTTGATCACCTGGCCGTCCATATCCGCTTCCCAGCGGACGGCGACCGGATCGATCTCGGCGGGGATAGGCGCGGCCAGATCGACCGGCGACTGCGCCGTCCCCTGGCCGCAGGCGGCGTAGTCCTTGCCCAGGGAACCCCAGGCCTCGGGACCGGTGGCGCCCTTGTAGCTCCAGGACGGACCGTCGGCGGCGAGCGCCTGCCGAGAAAAGGCACCGCAGCAGGCGCAGCCGAGCGCGCCGGCCAGCCCGGAATTGATGACGGATCGTCTGGAGATCGCTGTCATGGCCATGTCCTTCCCCGTTCCGGTGTGGGCCGCATTGGCCGAACCTCTGCATGAAGGATACACTGCTGCGACGAAGAAAGCGCCAATTGACTGGCTTTATCCGCTTTCCCCCGCGCGCCGTCCTAGCCGCTCGGAACGTATCCATCTAAGCTGGCTCGGCTTTTTGCGAACGGGAGGATACGTGACCGACCCCGGGCACTCTGTGGCTCCGCCCCTGATCGCCGATACCGATGGCGGCGGATCTCTGGTCCTGCGGTTGGCGGGTCGTTGGACGCTGGATACCGTGCGGACACTGGACCGGGAGCTGCGCGCGCTCGCAGAGCGGCCGGTCGAACGGATGGTGGTCGATGTCGGCGGGCTTTCGGCCCTCGACAGCGCCGGTGCCTGGGCGATCCGCCGCACGTTGGACCGTGCCGAGGCGCGCGGCGTGGCGACGGATCTCAAGGACCTGCCGGAAGCCTATCGGTCGATCCTGGACAAGGCGGTCATTCCCGACCCGAGCGCGCCGGTCGCGCCGCCGGCGGGCAATCCGCTGCTCGCGCCGTTGGAACATGCCGGACAGGCGGTCGTCGAGGGCGCGGAGGTGGCGCGCAACCTAGCCGGATTCTTCGGCTATACCCTCGTCTGCCTCGCCGGCGTGATCGTGCGGCCCTGGCGCCTGCGGGTCACCGCCACCGTGGCGCAGATGGAGGCGACCGGGCTGAACGCCCTGCCGATCGTCGGCCTGCTCTGCTTTCTCGTCGGTATCGTGCTCGCCTATATGGGCGCCCTGCAGCTCGAGCAGTTCGGCGCCACGATCCTGACGGTCAATCTCGTCGGCGTCTCAGTGCTGCGGGAGATCGGCATCCTGCTGGCGGCGATCATCGTCGCGGGCCGGTCCGGCAGCGCCTTCGCCGCCCAGATCGGCACCATGAAGGTGAACCAGGAGGTCGACGCGCTGGAGACCATGGGGATGTCGGCGATCGAGGTCCTCGTTCTGCCGCGGCTGATCGCGCTGATCGTGGTGATGCCCCTGCTGACTATCTGGGCGGACGCGGCTGGCCTCCTGGGCGGCGCGGTGGTGGCGCTTTTCCTTCTCGACCTCTCCTTCGCCCAGTTCCTGACCCAGCTTAAGGCGGCCGTGCAGTTCTGGGACTTCGGCACCGGTCTGCTGAAGGCGCCGATCTTCGCCCTCGTGATCGCCCTGGTCGGCTGCTACGACGGCCTGCGGGTGTCGGGCAGCGCCGAGAGCGTCGGCCGATACACGACCCGGGCGGTGGTGGAATCGATCTTCCTGGTCATCGTGCTCAACGCGGCCTTCGCCGTCGCCTTCGCGGAGATCGGGATATGACCGACCTGTCGATGGAACGTGACGGTCCGGCGATCGAGGTGCGCGGCGTGGTGACCCGGTTCGGGACCCACACCGTCCATGACGGGCTCGACCTGTCCGTGCGGCGCGGCGAGATCCTCGGCATCGTCGGCGGATCGGGTACCGGAAAGACGGTGCTGCTCCGCACCATCATCGGCCTGCAGCGTCCCGCCGAGGGCGAGGTCACGCTGCTCGGCGAACGGGTCTCCTGGGACGGCACGTCGACCGCGGCGTTGGCCGGACGGTTCGGCATGCTGTTTCAGGACGGCGCCCTGTTCAGCGCGCTCACCGTCGGTCAGAACATCCAGGTGCCGATGCGCGAGCGCGGCGGCATTCCGGCGGCGCTGATGGACGAGCTGTCGCGCCTCAAGGTCTCCCTGGTCGGTCTGCCGCCGGAGGCCTGCGGCAAGTTCCCGTCGGAACTCTCCGGGGGCATGAAAAAGCGTGCCGGCCTCGCCAGGGCGCTCGCCCTGGACCCGGAGGTGGTGTTCCTCGATGAGCCGACGGCGGGTCTGGACCCCATCGGCGCCTCCGATTTCGACGAGTTGATCCTGGACCTGCGCCGCGCGCTCGGGCTCACTGTCGTCATGGTGACCCACGACCTCGACAGCCTCGCCCGGATCTGCGACCGCATCGCCGTTCTGGTGGACAAGAAGGTGGTCGTCGGCACCATGGACGACCTGACGCGCAGCGAGCATCCCTGGATCCGCAGCTATTTCCACGGTCCGCGTGCGCGGGCCGCGTTCGACCGTCCGGCGGCGGCCGGAGCGGAGGGGTAGCGGGGGACGATGGAAACCAAGGCCTCATACGTCACCGTCGGTGCGTTCGCCATCCTGCTGCTGGCCGGCGGTCTGTTTCTGGCGATCTGGTTCGGTGGTGTCAGCCTCGACCAGGAGACCAGGCCTTTTCGGATCGAGTTCAAGGGATCGGTCGACGGGCTCAGTACCGGAAGCCCGGTGCGCTACCGCGGCGTACCTGTCGGGACGGTGGCCGACATCCGGATCGATCCGGAGAATGTCGAGCTGATCCGGGTCGATATCGATGTGGACGCGGATGTGCCGGTTAAGAAGGACATGTATGCGGTCCTGGAGGCCCAGGGACTCACAGGTATCGGCTTCATCCAGATCGAGGGTGGGACCGCTGCCGCCGAAGAACTGGAGCCGGCGGACGGCGAGGAAGTGCCTCGGATTCCTGCCCGGTCCTCGGCGCTCAGCCAGGTGTTCGAGACGGCCCCGGAGATTGCCGACCAGCTCGTCTCGCTGCTCACGCGGCTGCAGTCTTTCCTGAGCGAAGAGAACGAGCTGAGAGTCTATGGGATTCTCGCGGATCTGGCCGCGGTCAGCTCCGCGGTGGCCGGCCGAACGGACGAGATCGAGGCGACGATCACGGGAGCCTCCGCCAGCGTGGAGGAACTGCACCGGGCGTCCGCCGCCCTCGGGCCACTGCTGGACGAGGCGTCGGCGACCCTGGCGACGGTGCGCGGCACGGCGGTCGGCCTCGACAGCGAGATCACCGCGCTCGCGGGGTCGTTGGGGAAGGCGAGCGACAACATCGCGGCGACGGCGGCTCAGCTCGAAGGGATGGTTGCGGAAGCACGGCCGGGCATGAAGGATTTCTCCAATACCGGCCTCTACGAACTCACCCAATTCCTGGTCGAGGCGCGCGTTCTGGTGTCGAACATCGACCGGGTGCTGCGCCAGATCGATCGCGACCCCTCGCAGTTCCTGTTCGGGGACCGCGACGGACAAGTGGAGGCCGAGCAATGACCCAACTTCCGCGACGGGCGTTTCTGGCGGCGGGGCTTGCCGGGCTGACGGCGGCCTGCGGCCAGCTTCCGATCGGCAAGCCGCCGCCCCAGCTCTATTCGCTCACGCCGAAGAGCACCTATCCGGCGGACCTGCCGCAGGCCCCCTGGCAGCTCGCCATCGAGCGGCCGACTGCCCCGGCCGGGCTGTCCACCGTGCGCATCGCGGTGGCGCGGGAGCCGCTCACCCTGGACTACTATTCCGGCGTGGCCTGGGTCGACGACGCGCCGAACATGGTGCAGCGGCTGCTGATCGAGTCCTTCGAGAATTCGGACAGGATCGTCGGCGTCGGACGGGACGGGGTGACCTTCCGGTCCGATTTCACCCTCAAGGTGGAACTCCGGGAATTCCAGGCGGAGTATTTCGACGGCGCCGAGATCCCCGCCGTGAACGTGCGCATCAACGTCAAGCAGGTGCAGATGCCGCAGCGGATCATCGTGGCGTCCGAGGGTTTCGAGACGAAGCGCCGATCTCCGTCCAACCGCATGCCCGATATCATCCGCACCTTCGACGCTGCCCTGGGCGCGGTGCTGCGCGACATCGTCGTCTGGACGCTGACGCAGGGGTGAAGAACCGGCGTTTCCGCCTTCGGGGGATCGCCGACGGGTGTATTTCCGAACTGGCAGGGTTTTCGCGACGCGATCCTGCGCTAGCATTATTCACCGGGATTCGTCGGCCCAGCCAGATATCGATCACAAGAGGTAAGCGGACATGAACGTCCTGCATGAGAGCGATCTTGCGACCATGAAGTTCGGCGTGGGCCAGTCGGTTCCGCGTGGTGAGGATCCGACGCTGCTGAAGGGCCGTGGCGAATACACCGACGACGTGAACCTGGACGGCCAGGTCTACGGGTGCGTCGTTCGCAGCCAGGTGCCCCACGGGAGAATCCTCGGCATCGATCTGGAGGACGCGCTGGCGATGCCTGGCGTGCTGGCGATCTATACCGCGAAGGATCTCGACGGGTACGGCGGCATCCCCTGCGTGGTGCCGTTCAAGAACCGTGACGGCTCGGACATGCTGAAACCCCGCCGCCCCGGCCTCGCCGGCGACGTGGTCCGGTTCGTCGGCGATCCGGTCGCCATGGTGGTCGCCGAGACCTACCTGCAGGCCAAGGACGCCGCCGAAGCGGTGATGGTCGATATCGAGGAACTGCCCGCCGTCACCGATCCGGTGGAGGCGGCGAAGGACGGCGCGCCGCAGCTCTACGCGGACGTGCCGAACAACGTTTGCCTGGACTACCACTACGGCGACGCGGCGGCGGCGGAGAAGGCGTTCGCCGAAGCCGCGCATGTGAGCAAGCTGCATCTGGTGAACAACCGGGTCGTCGTCGCCTCGATGGAGCCCCGCTCGGCGATCGCCACCTACGACCCGGCGGAGGAGAAATACACGTTCATCGCCGGCAGCCAGGGCGCCTTCGGTTTGCGCAACGCCCTGGCCAATGCGGTCCTCAAGGTGCCGACCGACAAGGTGCGGGTGATCACCAAGAATGTCGGCGGCTCGTTCGGTATGAAGGGCGGGCCCTATCCCGAGTATTTCCCGCTGCTGCACGCCGCCAGACACCTTGGCCGGCCGGTGAAATGGCTGGACGAGCGCTCCGGCGCCTTCGTCTCCGACCACCAGGGCCGCGGCCACGTGGTCGAGGCCGCCATGGCCTTCGACAAGGACGGCCATATCCTGGCGCTGCGCGCCGACATCCACGCCGATATGGGGTCCTATCTGAGCCCGGTCGGCCCGCAGCCGGCGACCCTCAATGCCGTCAAGAACCTGATCTCGGTCTACCGCACGCCGGTGCTCGACCTGAACACCAAATGCGTGTTCACCAACACCTCCACCATCGGCCCGTATCGCGGCGCCGGGCGGCCGGAGGCGAACTACTACGTCGAGCGGCTGCTCGACACCGCCGCCCGGGAAATGGGCATCGACCGGCTGGAGATCCGCCGGCGCAACCAGATCCAGGCGGAGCAGATCCCCTACAGTGCCCCGTCCGGCATGACCTACGACAGCGGCGATTTCCCGGCCGTCTTCGCCAAGGCGGTCGCGTTCTCCGACTGGGACGGTTTTCCGGCACGCCGGGCGGAGAGCGAGGCGCGTGGCAAGCTGCGCGGCATCGGCATGAGCGACTATCTCGAAGTCACCGGCCCTCCGGGCAAGGAGATGGGCGGCCTGCGCTTCGAGGATGACGGCACGGTCACCATCATCACCGGGACGCTGGACTACGGCCAGGGCCACTGGACGCCGTTCGCCCAGGTCCTGCATCAGCGCACCGGCATCCCGTTCGACCGGATCCGGCTGCTGCAGGGCGACAGCGACGAGCTGCTGGTCGGCGGCGGCACCGGCGGGTCGAAGTCGATGATGTCGTCCGGCGGCGCGATCATCGAGGCCGGTGACGTCATGATCGAGAACGGCAGGAAGATTGCGGCCCATGTCCTGGAGACGGCGGTCGCCGATATCGAGTTCGCCGACGGCACCTTCACCGTGGCCGGCACGGACCGGTCGATCGGCATCATGGACCTCGCCGAGCAGATCCGCAGCGGGTTGCAGCTGCCGGAGGACGTGCCGCAGAGCCTGAATGTCAGTCTGGCACACGAGACCGGACCCTCGGCCTTCCCGAACGGCTGCCACGTGGCCGAGGTCGAGATCGATCCGGACACCGGCGTCGTCGAGGTCGTGCGCTATTCCATGGTCAACGATTTCGGCGTGGTGGTGAACCCGATGCTGGTCGAGGGGCAGGCCCATGGCGGCATCGTCCAGGGCATCGGTCAGGCGCTCATGGAGCATGTCCGCTATGACGACAGCGGTCAGCTCGTCACCGGCTCGTTCATGGACTACGCCATGCCGCGGGCAAGCGACGCGCCGATGTTCCGCTACGACAGCCACCCGGTGCCCTGCACCACCAACCTGGTCGGCGCCAAGGGCTGCGGCGAGGCGGGCTGCGCCGGGGCGCTCGGCTCTGTGATGAACGCGGTGGTCGACGCGCTGGGTGGCAAGCATATCGACATGCCGGCGACCCCGGAGAAGGTCTGGCGGGCGCTCCACGGCTAGGGCGTCGAACGCCCAAACGCTCAGAGTTCCGAGAGGTCTTCGTACTCCGTGGCGTGCATCGAGGGGCGCTCGCGGAAGACATCGACCCACCAGGCCAGATTCGGATGCGGCGAGACATAGCGGTCGAGTTCCCGGAACTCGAGCCAGTCCAGGGCTGTCGCCAGGGCGATCACGCCGATATCGGCCACCTGATCCGGCGGCGTCTTTCCCATGGCCGGGCCGTTCTCGAGGATGTCGTAGGCGGCGTCCAGCTGGGCGATCAGATCCTCGCGGAGTCCCGGAACGCTGATCCCCATCTCGTTCTGCTGAAGTTCCCAGCGCAGGTCGGCGCCGAGCCCGCACAGGCCCGCCGCCAGATGCTGCAGGGTCAGGACCGCCTGCCGCTCGCCGCTGTCTTTCGGGATCAGGCGGCCGCCGGAAAACTCGTTGATGTAAAAGCAGATCTCCTCGCTGTCGAAGACCCCGCGGCCGTCCTGAAGGATCAGCAGCGGGGCCGTGTTGAGCGGGTTCTCCGGATGGGCGGGCGCGTCTCCCTGGCGGACGTGGCTCGCCAGATGGCGGACCTCGACGCCGGTCACGCCGCCTTCCAGGAGAGCAACTTCCGCCTTGCGGGCGAAGGGCGAGTGGCGCTGCGAAAACAGAATCATGGCAGGAGTATCCACGGACACGCGGAGCGCGCCAAGAAGCCTGTGGCCGCTCTATCGCCGTTTTCCCACGCTCCGCTTGACGCTCCCGTCCGCGAGGCGTTCGATACGGGTCTCCCCCGCGCCTGGAGCGATCCCATGTCCGCACGCACGAGCCACGTCTTCCATCGCAACGCCCGCGCCGTTCCGCCTGTCGCCGTCAAGGGCGACGGCGTCTACATCATCGACGCCGACGGCAAGCGCTATCTCGACGGGTCCGGCGGCGCGGCGGTGTCCTGCCTCGGGCACAGCCACCCCAAGGTGATCGAGGCGATCAAGCGCCAGCTCGACGCCATTCCCTACGGCCATACCGGTTTCTTCACCAACGAGCCGATGGAGAAGTTGGCGGCGCATCTGGCCCGGGAAGCGCCGGGCGATCTCGACATGGTCTATTTCGTCTCCGGCGGTTCGGAGGCGGTCGAGGCGTCGTTGAAGATGGCCCGCCAATACTTCATCGAAATCGGCCAACCCAAGCGCCACCGGATCATCGCGCGGCGCCAGAGCTACCACGGGAACACCCTCGGGGCGCTCGCGGTCGGCGGCAACGAGATGCGGCGCGAGCAGTTCCGCCCGATGCTGATCGATGCGGAGCACGTGGCCCCCTGTTTCGCCTACCGCGACAAGCGGGCCGACGAGAGCGAGGAGGAATACGGCCTGCGGGTCGCCGACGAACTCGACGCGACCATCCGCAAGGCCGGGCCGGACACCGTCGCCGCCTTCATCTGCGAGCCGGTGGTCGGCGCCACCGCCGGGGCGGTTCCGGCCGTTTCGGGATACCTGAAGCGCATCCGCGAGATCTGCGACCGGTATGGCGTTCTGCTGATCTTCGACGAGGTGATGTGCGGCATGGGCCGGACCGGGCATCTCTTCGCCTGCGAAGAGGATGGGGTGGCGCCGGACCTGATGACCATCGCCAAGGGTCTCGGCGCCGGCTATCAGCCGATCGGCGCGGTGCTCGTCGCCACCAAGATCTTCGAGGCGATCCGCGACGGCAGCGGGGCGTTCCAGCACGGGCACACCTATATGGGACACCCGGCCGCCTGCGCTGCCGGGCTCGCCGTCCAGGAGGCGATCCGCGACGAGAACCTGCTGGAAAACGTGCGGACCCAGGGAGCGGCTCTGCGCCGGGCGCTGGAAGCGCGGTTCGGCAACAACGCGAATGTCGGAGACATCCGGGGGCGTGGCCTGTTCATGGCGATCGAACTGGTGGCGGACCGGTCGACCAAGGAGACTTTCGATCCGGCGCGCAAGCTGCACGCGGCGGTCAAGCGCGAAGCGATGGAACGCGGGCTGATGGTCTATCCGATGGGCGGCACGATCGACGGGCGTCACGGCGATCACGTCCTGATCGCTCCGCCCTTCATCGTCGACCAGAGCCATATCACCGAGTTGGTCGAGAAGCTGGGCGACGCGGTCGACGCGGCGCTTGCGGCGTAGGGGGCGACCCTAGCTCTTCCGTCATCCCGGGAGACATCGGACCCGATCCGGGGGCTACCCGGGACCGTGCCTCTGGCGTCAGCCCCTCAGTCCCGGCCGACCCCCGGGCCAAGCCGGTGTTCGCCGGGATGACGGGGAAGGATCATCATCTGCCAGATGCTCAGATGCCGTACGGAACCCCTCCGCTGACCGGCAGATTTGTGCCGGTGACGTAGCGGCCGCCCGGCCCCGCCAGATAAGCGACGGCCGCAGCGACGTCCTCGGGCTGCCCGGCGTTTCGGGTGGCCACCGTCGCGTAGCGCTGTGCCTGCAGCGCCTCGATGCTGAGCCCGGCTTCGGTCGCCAGCCGCCGGTTCGCCGCCATGTGCATATCGGTCATGATGAAGCCAGGACAGACGGTGTTGCACAGAATGCCGTGCTGTCCCTCTTCGGACGCGATGGTCTTCGAGAGAGCGGCGAGGGCGTGCTTCATCGCGGTATAGGCGCCGAAACCCGGCTCGGCCCCCAGGCTGCCGGTTGAGCCGATGTTGATGATGCGTCCACCGCCCTGGGACCGCATCGCGGGGATCACCGCCTGACAGAGTATCACTGGGCCGAGCAGATCTGACTTGGAAGCTGGTATTCCACTGTACCGGTGTGGTGTCCATGAAGCTGGCGGAACCGGCCAACGAGCCGGCGTTGTTCACCAGGATGTCGATATGGCCGAACCGGCTCATCGTCTCGCCGACGCAACGGGCGATGTCCTCGCCGCTGGTGACATCTAGGGTCAGAGCCAGGGCGGTACCGCCGGACGCCTCGATCTCGGCGGCCATTTCCGTCAGCAGCGTCTCCCGGTCATGGGTCGCGTCGTCGAGAGTGAAGTTCCCCGCTATGTCGGTGACCACGACCGCCGCGCCGTCGGCGGCAAGGCGCTGGGCGATGGCCCGGCCGATGCCGCGCGGAGCCGACGCCCCGGTGATAAGGGCGACCTGTCCTGAAAGTGCAGCCACGAGGCTCTCCTGCGCATGGGGGGATCCGGATGGGATACAGCGGAATGCATCGCCCCAAGGCAAGGGTTTCTATTGCGGTGTGGCGACCGGCGGGACGCGGCCCTTTGACTTGTTCCAGCGGTAGAGTGCCGGCGCCAGAATGCGCTCGTAGAGGACGTGGGCCACCGGCTTGATCCATCCGACCGACGCCAGCTTCGCCAGCCAGCGGTAGCGGGGGAGACGAGCCCAGATCAGGATGAAGCCGTCCACGCCCGCGAACAGCCGGCCCCGGTCGTCGACCACGTGAAGGCGCCGGATCACGGTGTCGTCGTCGATCCCCCAGGGCGCCAGCGTGTTGGCCCGTTCGGTGATGTCGGTCCACTCGAGCCCGTCCAGCGCATGGCGGTCGGCGATCCGCCGATAATGATGGATCTCCGTGCGGCAGACCGGGCAGGCGCCGTTGTAGTAGACGCGGATCCCGCCCGCACTCGGTGTCTGGTTCTCGCTCATGCCAGGGATATCTGGTGCTGCGGCCCGAGGACAAATGCGGCATGGCGCCGCGTGGTGTGCCGGTCATGGTAAACCCGCGGCTAACCATTCATCTCTTTGAAACCGGATGGCTCCGGATTTGTGCGCAGCGGGCACGGCTTTGTTGACCTCCGGCGAATGACCCCGCCATAGTACGCACAAGGGTTACGACCCTTGGATCCAGGCGGTTTTCCGTGGTGAGCGGGGACGCGAACCGGCGGGGCCCCCAGGAGTGGCCCCAGCGGAGACCGCCGGGTCGAAAAAAAACTGGCTCTATTTGGAGAGTTCTCAGGAGGACTTCACATGAAGCGGCTTCTTGCCACTACATTTGCCGTGGCGCTTGGCGCCGGCGCGCTTGCCGTCGGAGGGTCGGGCTCGGCCACCGCGCAGAATTAGCAGTTCATCTCGATCGGTACCGGCGGCGTCACCGGCGTGTACTACCCGACGGGCGGCGCCATCTGCCGTCTCGTCAACAAGGATCGCAAGGAGCACGGCATCCGCTGCTCCGTGGAATTGACCGGCGGCTCGATCTACAACATCAACACCATCCGCTCCGGCGAATTGGAGTTCGGTGTCGCCCAGTCCGACTGGCAGTACCACGCCTATAATGGCACCTCGAAGTTCGAGGATGCCGGGCCGTTCAAGGAACTGCGGGCCATGTTCTCCGTGCACCCGGAGCCGGTGACGATTTTGGCGCGCCGGGACTCGGGCATCACGAACATCGAGGATCTCAAGGGCACCCGGGTCAATATCGGCAACGCCGGCTCGGGCACCCGGGGCACCTGGGAAGTGATGGAAGAGGCCCTCGGCTGGTCGCGGTCCGACCTGAAGCTGGCGGCCGAATTGAAGTCGGCCGAGACCGGTCAGGCCCTGTGCGACAACAAGATCGATGCTTATTTCTGGCTGGTCGGCCACCCGTCGGCCCTGACCTCGGAGACCGTGTCGACCTGTGACGCCGTTCTGGTGAACGCGAACAACGACGCCATCAAGAAGCTGGTCGCCGATAATTCCTACTACCGTACCGCGATCATTCCGGGCGGCATGTATCCGGGCAATCCGAACGACATCAACACCTTCGGCGTCGGCGCAACCTTCGTGTCCTCGGCGGCGGTCGCCGATGAGGTCGCCTATATCGTCGCCAAGGCGGTTCTCAGCAACCTGGACGATTTCCGCAAGCTGCATCCGGCTTTCGCCAACCTGAAGGCCGAAGAGATGATCAGGGACTCGCTGTCCGCCCCGCTGCATCCGGGCGCGGAGAAGGCCTACAAGGAACTGGGCCTGATGTGATTCCGGAGCGGGGAGGGCGCCGCGGCGTCCTCCCCGCCACCTCTAAATATTTCTTTGGATGATTTCGGCGCCTCGACCCGATCGCGGGTCCGCTCTGCCAGATCGGGGCGGATCATGAGCGACCAAGTCCGCTTCCTCAAAAGCCGTGGACCTTGAGGACCTCGTCGCCTCAACGGACACCGGCAACCGCAACCCTACCGGCGTCGTCGGCAAGCTTCTGGCGCTGCTCGCGCTGGCGTGGTCCCTCTTCCAGCTCTATTACGCGTCGAACCTGCCCTTCATGCTGCAGGATCTCACCGGCCTGAGCGTCGTGTTCAACTCGGACGAGGCGCGGGCGATCCACCTGGCCTTCGCCTTCGTGCTGGCCTGCATGTCCTATCCGCTGTTCAAGTCGTCGCCGCGCGATCACGTGCCGTTGGTACGACTGGGTTCTCGCGGCTCTCGGCGTGGCCGCATGCTTCTATCTCATCGTCTTCAAGGACGACATCGCGCTGCGCGCCGGCCTCCCGACGACCGGCGACCTGGTGATTTCGACCATCGGCATCGCCCTGGTGCTGATCTGCACCTACCGCGCGCTGGGTCTGCCGCTGGTGATCGTCGCCTCGGTTTTCCTGATCTACGTTTTCTTCGGAGATCAGCCGTTCATCCCGGACGTCATCCAGTGGAAGGGCGCATCCTACGGCAAGGCCATGTGGCACTTCTGGATGCAGACCGAGGGCGTGTTCGGCATCGCGCTCGGCGTGTCTGCCTCCATGGTCTTCCTCTTCGTGCTGTTCGGCTCACTGCTCGATAAGGCGGGTGCCGGCAACTATTTCATCAAGGTCGCCTTCGCCCTGCTCGGGCACCTGCGCGGCGGGCCAGCCAAGGCCGCGGTGGTGTCCTCGGCGATGACCGGTCTGATTTCCGGCTCCTCGATCGCCAACGTCGTGACCACCGGCACCTTCACCATCCCGCTGATGAAACGGGTCGGCTTTTCACGCCTGACAAGGCCGGGCGCGGTCGAGGTCGCGTCCTCGGTCAACGGCCAGATCATGCCGCCGGTCATGGGCGCGGCGGCGTTCCTGATGACCGAATATGTCGGTGTCAGTCTATCTCGACGTGGTCAAGCACGCGATCCTGCCGGCCGCTGATCTCCTACATCGCGCTGCTGTACATCGTGCATCTGGAGGCGCTGAAGGCAGGACATGCAGGGGCTGCCGAAACCGGGCGGCCCGAAGCACGGTCGATTCAAAGCGCTGATCCGGTGCGTGCATCACCGGTTTCTCAGCCATCGTCATCCTGGCGGCGGTTGTCTATTACTGGCGTCTCGGCTGGATCGAAGGATGCTGTTCGGCGATGCGACCTGTCGCTATGGCCGTGTGCCTCGGTCTTCGTCGTCGTCTATGTCTGGACGGTGCTCTGGGTCGCCTCGCGATATCCGGACCTCGCAGGTGGACGATCCGAACGCAGCCGGTCGTCTCGCCTGCCGGAGGTCAAGGCCGACGGCTCTGACCGGTCATCTACTATCCTGCTGCCGATCATCGTGCTGGTCTGGTGCCTGATGGTCGAACGCAAGTCGCCGGGTCTGTCGGCCTATCTGGGCGACCGTGGCGATGATCTTCATCGCTGCATTACCCAGCAGCCCGCTGAAAGCGATGCTTCCGCGAGGCGCGGGCGACTCTGGCCGCGGCCGTTCGCGGCCGGGCTTCAGCGACATCATCGACGGGCTGATCGCCGGCGCCCGCAACATGATCGGCATCGCCGTCGCGACCGGCGCTGCCGGCATCATCGTCGGCACCGTGATCGCTGACCGGGCGTCGCGCCAGGTGGTGGCCGAATTCGTCGAGTTCCTGTCGGGCGGCAATCTGATGGCGATGCTGGTGCTGCGTGGCGATCATTCTCGCTGATCCTCGGCATGGGCCTGCCGACCACGGCCAACTACATCGTCGTCTCTTCGCTGATGGCCGGCGTGGTCGTCGAGCTCGGGCGCGCAGAACGGCCTGATCGTGCCGCTGATCGCGGTGCACCTGTTCGTCTTCTACTTCGGCATCATGGCGGATGTGACGCCGCCGGTGGGGCTGGCCTCCTTCGCGGCGGCGGCGATCTCCGGCGGCGATCCGATCAAGACCGGCTTCACCGCCTTCTTCTATTCGCTGCGCACGGTGGCGCTGCCGTTCCTGTTCATCTTCAACACCGACCTGCTGCTGATCGACGTCACGCCGCTGGAGGCGGTCGTCGTCTTCATTGTCGCGACAATAGCCATGCTGCTCTTCGCCGCCGGCACCCAGGGCTATTTCTTCGCCAGGAACAAGGCGTGGGAGGCGGTGGCGCTGCTGCTGATCGCCTTCACCCTGTTCCGGCCGGGCTTCTGGCTCGACATGGTGGAGGAGCCGTTCCGAAGCGTCGACCCGACCCGGGTCGTCGAACTGGCGGGCGAACTGCCCGACAACGGCGAACTCCGGCTGGTGATCGCCGGCCCGGATTTCAACACCGGGGAAACCGCGGAGACCACATTGATCCTGCCGCTCGGACCGGCCGGCGACGGGGCGTCAGCGTCTGCAGGATGCCGACCTTCCTGTCATGATCGAGGACGGTGTGGCCAGGCTGGACGAGCCTTTCCGCCCGGGTCTCGGCAGGCAGCGTGCCCGGACAGAAGCTCGCGGATTTCGACTTCTACGCTGACAATCCCGTCCGCATCGCGGAGATCCACGTGGCGGTTGAGCGCCTGCCGAAGGAGATCTTCTACATCCCGGCCCTGCTCCTGCTCGGCCTGGTCATAGTCCTGCAGCGTCGGCGCACCGACGTGCCGGCGTTCTGAGGGAGGGTGAGATGTTCTCGGATATTCTGCTGCCGGTCGATCTGAACGAGCCCGATACCCAGGCCAAGGCGGTGGCGACGGCGGTCGAACAGGCCAAGGCCTTCGGCAGTCGGCTCCACGTCATGACGGTGGTGCCGGAGTTCAATTCCAGCATCGTCGCCGGGTTCTTTCCCGAGAACTTCGAATCCAGGGCCATCGAGGCGGCGCGGGAGCATCTCCACAGCTTCTGCGAGACGGCGATCCCCACCGGGGTGCAGGTGCAGCACATCGTCACCCACGGCCTGATCTACCAGGAGATCGTGAAGGCCGCGGAAGAGACCGGGTGCGACCTGATCGTGATGGCCTCGCACCGCCCGGAGCTCTCCGACTATCTCCTCGGGCCGAACGCGGCGCGGGTCGTGCGGCACGCGACCTGCTCGGTCATGGTCGTGCGCGACTGACAGCGGTTGCAGGCGTTGCGGAATCGCAGCGCGCGGAAGAAAACGCTGCTATGATCGTTCCGGAACCGTATTTTTCTGGAGGGTCGAACAATGACCGGTGATGACGCAGCGCCGACCCTGGCCCAGCTCATGTCGAAACTGTCGCGCGAGGCTGGCCCGGATGCGCGGGGCGAGGTTGCGGATGCCCTCGGCCGGTCGATCGACAGCGCCGATTTGGGGTCGGCGGAACGCGACATCGCCCTCGACATCGTCCGCAAGCTCGCCGGTGACATCGAGCAGCAGGTCCGCCGGTTGCTCGCCGATGCGGTCCGTCATGCGGTCGGCCTGCCGCACGACGTGGCGCTCAAGCTGGCCAAGGACGTGGCGGATGTCTCGCTGCCGATCATCCGCGACAGTGTCGTCCTGACCGACGGCGATCTGGTCTCCATCGTCGAGGAGGGGGATAGCGACAAGCAGCTCGCGATCGCGGGCCGCCAGGAAGTATCCGAGGTCGTCGCTGGCGCGCTGGTCGAGCGCGGCAACGAGGACGTCGTGGTCGCCGTCGTGTCGAATCCCGGTGCCGCGCTCGACGAACCGTCGCTGGGCAAGGCGCTGGACCGGTTCGGCGACAGTCCACGGCTGCAGGAGCCCATGGTGGGCCGCGCCACGCTGCCTGTGGGTGTCGCCGAGAGGCTGGTCTCGATGGTCTCCGACAAGCTGAAGGACGAGCTTGTCAGCCGGCATGAGATTTCACCGGACCTGGCGACCGACCTGGTGCTCGAGGGCCGGGAGCGGGCGACCCTCGGGCTGCTCTCGGACAATGGCCGATCCCGTCAGGTCGAGGATCTGGCGCGCGAAATGGCGCGCAACGGCCGCCTGACCGAACTCGACCCTGCTCCGGGCCGCCTGTACCGGCGATCTGGCCTTCGTTGCCGCGGGTCTCGCCGTGCGCGCCGGGATCCCGTTCCGCAACGCCGACCTGCTGGTCCATGACGACGGCGCCAGCGGCCTGAAGTCCTTGGCGTCCAAGGCAGGATTCTCGGAACACGACCGTATCATCCTGCGCGCGGCCGTTGACGTCGCCCGTGGGACCGAGATGGTCGATGCGCCGGATGCCCGCGACCGGTTCGCCGAGACCGTGCTGGAGCGGGTCCTGACGACGTTCGACGCGGATGAGGAAGGCTTCTCGGAGGAGGACGCGGAGTATTTGATAAAAAAACTATCGAAATACACGGAACGGCACCGGGAGCACTCGCCGGCCTGACCGCAAGATCGATTGAAAAGTAAATTTGATTGAATGCTCCGCTCCAAGCGATGAATTTTGTGATTTGCTCTGTTAATTGAATTTTTACACCCAGAGAGTATTCTTTCGTCCTAGACGATCCGGCCTAACTCTATCGTGGGGACGAGGTAATGGCGGTCGATACCTGGAGTGACCAACAGGATTCCGTATCCGATCGGGCGAATGCAGCAGTGCGTTTCGCCCTGGTGGCGTTTACGTGGATGGCTCTCGTCGCGGGCCCTCCCATCGTGGGCGGCGTGCTCGGATGGATGGCGACGCGCGACATGTCGCGACCGGGGCCGGTGAGCGGTCTGCTCGGCCAACTTCCGACCGAGGTTGTGCCGGTGCTTGTCACCCGTGAAGAGGTGGAGGCAGTCGGTCTCGACCCGCGGGACGTACAGGCGATCCTGACGCGGTAATACCTTTCATCTTGAACTGGCCACTTGGCGGTCGACGCTCGCCGCGTCTTGCCACGGCAAATCGTCAGAGCGGCCGCAGAAAGTGGTCGGCAACCTCCGCAGTGCGGTCCAGGGCCGCTTCGACGGTCCAGCCGCTCGCCTTGCGCGGGGCAAGGTCGTGGTTGCCGTCTTCTATCCAGGCGACGGACACCAATGCCGGAAGACCCATCGCCGTGACGTCGTCGCGGGTACCGAACGGGTCGCGCGTTCCCTGAACGATCAGCGTCGGGCATAGCAGACCGGACAGGTGGCTGGTGCGGAGCGTTTCCGGTTTGCCCGGCGGGTGGAACGGATAACCGAGGCAGAGACAGCCGCGCACCGCCGCCTCCGTGGCGATCAGCGACGCCATCCGTCCGCCCATGGACTTGCCGCCGATCACGACGGCGCCAGGGCCGCCCAGCCGGTCGATCACCTGCCGCCATTGATCGAGCAAGGCCGGCGCCCGTTCCGGCGGACGCTTTCGCCCGGTGCTCCGCCGCTCCGCCATATAGCCAAACTCGAACCGCACGACCCGATAGCCCCTGGCGGCGATCCGCGCGGCGATGGCGGACATGAAAGGACTGTCCATCGGCGCGCCGGCGCCATGGGCGAGGACCAGCGTGGTCGCGGCATCGGCCGGGCCGTCGGTGAGGACATCTGTCGTCACGCCGCGTCGTTCTCCCAGAACCGGAGGCGGTTGGCGAACGGATCGGTGACCTCCATGAGCAGGCCGCCCCAGGGGGCGGGATCGAGACCGGGGCGGTTGAACGGATAGTCGCGGGCCATGATCTCGGTATGGAAGGCGGCCAGACCGGTCGTCTGCACGAACACGGTGGCGCCGGGCGTGCAGTCGCCGTGGTGCTCGGTGAGGTGTAGCCGCATGCCGCCGCGCGAGACCTGCAGGTAGCACGGGCCGCCGTCTTCGAGGCGGTGTTCCCAATCGACCGAAAAGCCGAGCCAGTCCCGGTAGAAGCCCAGTGCCTTCACCGCGTCGAAGATCCGCAGGATCGGGACGGCGGCGAAGGCGGGAACGGACATCGGCTCAGCCGGTCCGGGCTCAGATGTTCTTGAAGAAGTCGTTGCCCTTGTCGTCGACGACGATGAAGGCGGGGAACTTCTCCACCTCGATCCGCCAGATCGCCTCCATGCCGAGCTCGGGATACTCCTGCACTTCGACCTTCTTGATCGAATTCAGGGCGAGCTTGGCGGCGGCGCCGCCGACCGAACCGAGATAGAAGCCGCCATGCTTCTGGCACGGCCTCGCGGCACCACCGGAGAGCGGTTACCCTTGGCCAGGGTCACCATAGCTGCCGCCATTGGCCATGCAGCGGCTCGACATAGGCTGTCCATGCGCCCGGCGGTGGTCGGTCCGAACGACCCGGAAGCGTATCCTTCGGGGGTCTTCGCCGGGCCGGCGTAGTAGATCGGGTGGTTCTTCACGTAGTCCGGCAGCGGTTCGCCGGCATCGATGCAGTTCCTTGAGCTTGGCGTGGGCGATGTCGCGGGCCACGATCATCGGCCCGGTGCAGCGAGAGCCGGGTCTTGATCGGGTACTGCGACAGAGTCTTGCGAATCTCCTCCATCGGCCTGGTCGAGGTCGATCTCGACCGCATCGGCGGTCAGCGACGCCTCGTCGATATCCGGCAGGTACTTGGCCGGGTCGGTCTCGAGCTGCTCCATGAACACGCCGTCGCGGGTGATCTTGCCGATAGCACTGACGGTCGGCCGAACAGGAGACGCCGAGGCCGATCGGGCAGCGCTGGCACCGTGGCGCGGCAGTCGGATGACCCGCACGTCGTGGCAGTAGTACTTGCCGCCGAACTGCGCGCCGATGCCCATGTTCTGGGTCATCTCCAGGATCTTCGCCTCCCATTCCGAGATCGCGGAAGGCGTGGCCGCTTTCCGATCCCTGGGTGGGCAGGTTGTCCAGGTACTTGCAGGAGGCGAGCTTGACCGTCTTCATGTTGAATTCGGCCGAGGTGCCGCCGATCACGATCGCCAGATGGTAGGGCGGACAGGCCGCGGTGCCGAGCGTGCGGATCTTCTCGTCCAGGAACTTCTCCAGACCCGTCCCGGTTCAAGCACCGCCTTGGTCTGCTGGAACAGGAAGGTCTTGTTCGCGGACCCGCCGCCCTTCTGCGATGAACATGAACTTGTAGGCGTCGCCCTTGTCGGCATAGAGCTCGATCTGCGCGGGCAGGTTGGTGCCGGTGTTCTTCTCCTCGAACATCGTGAGCGGTGCCAACTGGCTGTAGCGCAGATTGTGCGTTCACGTAAGTGTTCTGGATGCCCGCGGGCCAGCTCCATCTCGTCGTCGAAACCGGTGCAGACGTTCTGCCCCTTCTTGCCCATGACGATGGCGGTGCCGGTGTCCTGACACATCGGCAGCACGCGACCGGCCGAGATCGAGGCGTTCTTCAAGAGGTCGTAGGCGACAAACCGGTCGTTCTCGGACGCCTCGGGATCGTCGAGGATGGTGCGGAGCTGCTGCAGGTGCGCCGGCCGCAACAGGTGGGAGATGTCCATGAAGGCCTGCTCGGCCAGCATGCTCAGTGCTTCGGGCTGGATGCTGATGACCTCGCGGCCGCCCAGCCTCCGACCGACACGTAGCCTCCGGTCAGCTTGCGATACTCGGTCGTATCCGGGCCGAGCGGGAACATCTCGGTGAAGTCGAACTCCGCCATAGGGGTATCCTCTCCGGTCTGCGGCATCGTATCGGGTGCCGATCCGGCCGGCCCCGGCATCGTTAAGCCTATTTCTTCTTGCGGAACTGATCGAGGGAGACGACCTCGCCGGAGCCGCCGGCGTCGTCGGTGGCCTCGCCGTCTTCGTCGGGCGCCGCGTCACCGTCGGGATCGTCGTCGCCCGAGGGCGCGTCGCCGTTCGCGGTCTGCTGGAACTGCAGGCCGAACTGAACGGACGGATCGGCGAAGCCGGTCAGCGCCTCGAACGGGATGGTCAGCGGTTCGCGCACGTCGTTGAAGCTGAGCGTGACGGAGAACTGGTCCTCCAGAATTTCCAGATCCCAGAACTGGAACTGCAGGACGATCGTCATCTCGTCGGGATAGCGTTCCACAAGATAGGCGGGGATGTGAACCCCCGGCGCGCGGGTCTTGAACGTGATGTAGAAGTGATGATTGCCTGGAAGGCCACGCTCCGCCGCCCGTCGCAGGGCGTCGCGAACCACGCCGCGCAGGGCTGTTTCGACCATGAGGTCGTATCGGAAGAGATCGTCAGCCATCGGCTTCCCGAACATTGGACGTTCGGTCAATGAACACCAGCGCCCCGTGGCCCTTCAAGGGAAAAATGCCGCGGGCTGACCTCCCCGGCGGAATGAGCGGGCCGGATGGCGGGGTCGACTGCGATGGACGCGGGAAGGGTGCGAGCCTTCTGTTGCTAGGCGGCCCGCGAGCCCCACGTTACGATGCAAACCGCAACGGATTAGTCGAGACTACCGAGCTGCATTACGCAGCCAGGCGCGCCTCAGCATAGTTGTCGTTCGCAACTATCATACGGCCCGATAACGGCGGTACCATGCCGGGCAAAAAGCGGTCCTTTACCACGCGCGTCGATCCTGTTTCGCCCCCATGAAACGTCCCGATCATTCCTTTACCGGAAGTCGCGGAATTATGGTGGAGGCGCCGGGTACTGCCCCCGGGTCCGCAACGCTTATTCCGAGCGCCGTTCATCGCCATAGTCGACCGAAGCCGACAGAAGGAGATATAAGCCCTCGTTAACCGGTATTAAAGGGTATTGTGCGTAAGGGAGATCCGGCACGGTGGATTCCATCTCCAAATGCGGGCCGGGGTATCGTGGCGGAAGCAGTGACCTGAATCTTGTCGATCCTCTTCACGAAGCCGAGCAACTGGCGGCGGCGGGAAACTCGAAAGCTGCTTTCGAGCGGTTCAAGGCGGCCATCGACGGCGCACCGATCACAGCAAGGGCCCGGGCGGCGGACATGGCCCTCGAACTGGGCGAGCCCGATCAGGCTCTTCGTGCTGGCCGAGGAGGCTTGGCGCATCGCGCCCGACGCCCCCGAGGCGCTGCTCCTCATGGGCCGTATTGCCTGGCGGGTCGGCGCCATCGACGATTTCCTCGCCTGTCTCGACCGCATCCGGCGCGGCGATCCGCTCTGGGCCCAGGCCCAGGCGGAGCGGGCCGAAGCCCTCATGGCCGGCAGGAAGCCGGTCGAAGCCTATAACGATCTTCGCTTCGCACTCCGCTCCGACCCCCGCGAACCCGCGCTCTGGCTTGCGCTCGGCCATGTGCTGATGTCCCTGAGACCGCCTCGACGAGGCCGAGGACGCCTACCGGAACACCACCGACCTGGACCCGGCTTCGGTGCGCGCCCTGGCCGGTGTCGCCGATGTCTGCCTCAAGCTCGGACGGCCGGACGAGGCGATCGAAGCCGGCGAAGAAGGCGGTCGCGATCTCCAGCAACGATCCGGTCGCGCGCACCATCCTCGCTCTGGCGATGCTCGCGATCGGTCGCGACGGCGAGGGGTGGGCGGCCTACGAGGCGCGGTTCGATGCGAACGACGTCGACCGACGCATCGGCGCCAAGGGGCGCGATTTCGACATGCCCCGATGGGACGGCGGTTCCTTGAAGGACAAGTCTCTCCTGGTCTGGGGCGAGGGCTCTCCGGCGGACGAGATCCGCTATGCCGCCATGCTGCCGAAATGATCCGGCGCGATCCCAGTCCGCTCGATTCTCGAACGCGACCCGCGGATGCATGCTCTGTTCGCGCGCTCTTTCGACAGCATGACCGTTGTGCCGCGAGCCTCGCCGCCGGATGAGGCGATCACCGGCGGGCTGCTGCACTACCAGTCGGCCATCGGCAGTCTCGCCCTCCACACGAAGATCTACGAGAACGACTACGGCTCCCTGGCGAAAGCCTATCTGGAAGCGGATCAGGCGAAGGCGTCGTCCTGGCGCGATCGCTGGAGCAAAGACGGCGACCGGATCATCGGCCTTGCCTGGCGCCATCCTGATCCCGAAGCGGCCCGGCGATCGATCCCGCTGGAGGCGGTGCTCGACGCCGTTGCGATCCCGGGCCGGGTGGTCGTGTCGCTCCAGCGCGGGATGACACCCGAGGAGCGCGACATGGCATCGGACAAGCTGCTGCTGGAGCCGGATCCCGATCCGACCGATGTCCGATGCCGATGGCGTCGCGGGTCGCCGCCTGCGATGTGGCGGTGACGATCGACTCCCTGGTCGCGCATCTCGCGGCGGCTTTGGGGGGCGATACCCGCATCCTGCTCGACAGCGGGGCGGATGCCCGATGGGGCCTCGGCAAGGCCCGCACCCCCTGGTATCCGACAGCGCGGCTCTACTGGCAGGACCACGAGGGCGGCTGGCAGCGGGCGGTCACCCAGATGCGACGGGCGCTCGACGGGGGCTGACCGATCAGGCCTCTTCCGGAAGGATTTCCCGAAGCGTGGCGAGTGCGCGCCGCATTGCCTCGTCCCAGTCGCCCGGTTTCTCCGGATAGGCGGCGACGAGCGGGCCGAGCCACGCGTCTCGGCCCTCGACCAGCGGTACCCAGGTCCGCTCGGGTGTCACTTCCACCGTCGGCGTGCCCGCCGCGGCGGCCATGGCGGTGACCGAACTGGAAACCCCGACCACCGCATCCATCGCGGCGGCCAGGCAGGCGGCGGCCGACATGTCGTTGCGCTTGTCCACGCCGTCGGTGCCGATGATCTCCGCCCCGCTTAAACGCTCCAGCGTTGCCCGCTCGCTCTCCGAGTTCGACATATTGCAGATCCACGAAGGCGGCATCCAGGTTCGAGAGCACCGGAAGCCATGCGGGTAGCGCCGGGTAGAACCTTTGACGCGAGCCCTCTCGGCGCCGCTACCCCAGCAGAATCCGATCAGGGGGCGCCCGGCCGCCTCGGCCTTCAGCCGGGCCCGCATCAGCATGGTCCGTGTGGTGGGCGTCTCCAGGAAGCCGACGGGGGCCATCGGCGCGCCTGCCGGCAGGCGCAGCAGGTATGGAAGGCTGCCGGCCTCGATCCAGGCGGCCGGCGGGTCGGGCAACCGGCTGGCCAGACGGGCATAGTCGAAGACGGGGCGTTGGCCGTCCCGACGGCGATCGAAGGCGATCACCCGGGTTCCGGGTGGAGTGGCGGAGGGCAGACTGGCGGAGGGCAGACTGGCGGAGAACAGGTCGACCAGACGCGGGTCGCATTCGACGATCGTGTCGACTCCCCGTGCGATCAGCGTCGGTAAAGCGGCGGCGAAACGGATCTCGTCGCCAAGACCCTGCTCGGCGACGACCAGCAGCGGGCCGTCCGGCGGCACCCGTCCGTCCCAGCGCGGTACATCCAGGTTCAGACGCACCGGTGCCTGTGGCAGCCGCGCGTCCAGACGGGCCTCGTAGTCGGCGAAGCCGGCCCGGAATTGACCGAGGGCGAGGCGGCTGAAGCCGCGATTACGCACGATGTCCGGATTGCCGGGATCGAGGGCGGCGGCCCGGTCCAGCGCCTCGATCGCGTCCCCATGGCGGCCGAGTCGGGCCAGCGCCTCGCCCCGATTGGCGTGGACCGGCGGGTAGTCCGGATACCGCCCGGCCAGAGCGTCGTAGGCCGCCAGGGCCTCGGTGATCCGGTCGGCGGCAAACAGTGCGTCGGCCATCGAACTATCGACGATGGGGTTGCCCTGCACTACCGACTGCACGTTCCGCAGGATGGCGATCGCGGTGTCGGTCTGCCCCTTCGCCGTGAGGACATTCGCCAGATTCGTCGCCGCCTCGATGGAACCGGGATAGGTCTCCAGAACTTTCCGATATGCGGCCTCAGCCTGATCGTACAGTCCCGCCGCTTTGGTCAGATTGCCGATCTCGAAGATCGCCGGGGCCGGATCCCGGCTCGTCCGGGCCAGGGTCTCCAACTCGCGGATCGCCGCCTGCAGATCGCCACGCCGTGCCAGATCGCGTGCGCGTCCGATCTCCGCCGGCATGTCGACGCCGCTCTCCGATCCCGATCCCATCGCCCGATCTTGCCCCATCCCGTCGGACGGTGCCACGGTGGGAGCGGTGAATAATCTCAGGGTTGTCCCATGGCCATCCTCACGCTCATCGCCGCCGTCGCCGACAATCGGGTCATCGGCCACGGTGAGCGCGGCCTGCCCTGGTCGCTTCCGGCCGATCTGGCGCATTTCAAAAGGCGCACCTGGGGTCGGCCCATGGTGATGGGACGGCGGACGTGGGAGGCGATCGGTCGCCCGCTGCCGGGCCGTCGGTCGCTCGTCGTCACCCGGAATGCCGCCTGGTCGGCCGATGGGGCCGAGCGGGCGTCCAGCCTGGAGATGGCGATCGCCGCCTGCGGGACCGAGGAGGAGATCTGCGTCATCGGCGGCGCCGAGATCTTCGCGCTGGCGCTGTCGACCGCCGACCGGATGGCTCTGACCTACGTGCATATGCAGGCCGACGGAGAAGTGCTGTTCCCCGCGGTCGACTGGTCGCTTTGGAAGGAGACCTGGCGCGAGGAACACCCGGCGGAGGCGGGGCGTCCCGCCTTCACCTTCGCCGACTACGTGCGCGTCTAAGTGTCCGGGACGGACACCGATCCCTCATTTCCCATCCCCAAGCCGCCGTCTTGGCGTCGATGTCGACCCCGGGGACCGATCGACAAGGTGGAGAGCCGGGGCAAGCTACTCGAACACGATGCTGGGCGCAGCCTTGCGTTGCGACGGGCCGGCCAGGGCCTCGGACACCTTCGATGCTATGGCGGCGAAGGCCTCGGCGTGCGGTCCGGTCGGATCCGCCGCCACGATCGGCGTGCCGCCGTCGCCGGCCATCCGGATGTCGAGATGCAGCGGCACCTCGCCGAGAAACGGCACGCCGAGCTTGTCCGCCTCCTGGCGGGCGCCGCCATGCCCGAAGATCTCGCTGCGCTCGCCGCAATGGGGGCACAGGAAGTAGCTCATGTTCTCGATGATGCCGAGCACCGGCACGTCGGCGCGGCGGAACATGTTGAGCCCCTTGCGGGCGTCGAGCAGGGCGATGTCCTGCGGCGTGGAGACGATGACCGCGCCGGCCAGCGGCACCCGCTGGGCCATGGTGAGCTGGGCGTCGCCGGTGCCCGGCGGCATGTCGACCACGAGCACGTCCAACTCGCCCCACTCGACGTCGCGCAGCATCTGTTCCAGTGCGCTCATCACCATCGGTCCGCGCCAGATCGTCGGCGTGTCTTCGGCCACCAGGAAGCCGATCGACATGCATCTTGATGTTATGGTTTTCCAGCGGGATCAGAGTCTTGCCGTCCCGGCTCTCGGGCTTGCGGCTGATGCCCATCATGCGGGGCAGGGACGGACCGTAGACGTCGGCGTCCAGCAGCCCGACCGCCAAGCCCTGGCCGGCCAGGGCCAGCGCCAGATTGGTGGCCACGGTCGACTTGCCGACGCCGCCCTTGCCCGACGCGACGGCGACGATCGACCGGATGCCCGGCAATTCCGGCCGCGCCGGCATGCGACCCTGCTGCGGCGGGGCCGCGCGCTGCGGCTGCTGTCCGCCGCTGGATCCACCGCCGCCAGGTCCGCCGCCGGCGCGATGGGCGGTCAGCACGGCGGTGGCCGATGTCACGCCGTCGAGGTTGAGGACGGCCGCTTCGGCGGCTTTGCGCAGTCCTTCGAGCGCCGGCCCCCGGGCGGGGTCGACTTCGAGCGAGAACCCGACATTGCCATTCTTGATCACCAGGCCGGACACGCGTGCCAGGTCCGGCAGGGCCGCGCCGGAGCCCGGATCCGCCACCGTGGCCAGGGCGTCTTGAACGGACTGCTCGGAAACCGTCGTCATCGCTTGAAATCCCCGCGATTTCGCCAACATACCGGGAGCTACGAAAGACTTCCCGCTCGCAGGCGGGACATAGAGTGCCGGCCCGCGCTTTGCAACGCGTCGGTGACATGCTAGGTCCCCCGCGGCTTTGAACAGAGAGGACGAACCATGCCTTGGAGCGATCAAGGGGGACGCGGACAGGGCCCGTGGGGCGGCGGCAACGGCGGCGGCAACGGCGGCGGTCGAGGCAACTCCCCGTGGGGACGACCGCGAGGCAGCGGTGGTGGTGGTGGAGGCGGTGGCCAGGGGCCGAGCCCGAAGGACATCGAGGAGATGCTCCGGCGCCAGCAGCAGAAATTCAAAGGCATGATCCCGAGCGGCTTCGGCGGCCCGAAGATCATCGTGCTCGGAGTCATCGTTCTCGCGCTCCTGTGGGCCGCGAACGGCTTCTACCGGGTCCAGCCGAACCAGCAGGGCATCGAACTCGTCCTCGGCAAGTATGACGGCATACCCAAAGAGCCGGGTCTGCAGTGGAACTGGCCGGCGCCGATCGGCGAGGTCTTCAAGCCTGACGTGACCCGCGAAAACCGCATCGAGGTCGGCTTCCGCTCCGGCGCCGACTTCCGCGGGGGCACCGGCCGGGACGTTGCCGAGGAAAGCCAGATGATCACCGGTGACGAGAACATCATCGACATCGACTTCGTGGTGTTCTGGAGAATTCGGAACGCCGGCGACTTCCTGTTCAACCTGCAGAACCCCGAGCAGACCGTGAAGGTCTCCGCCGAGGCGGTGATGCGCGATATCATCGGCAACACGCGGATTCAGGACGCGCTGACCGAACGCCGCGGCCAGATCCAGGTGGCGGCCCAGGAGCAGCTGCAGGCCCTCGTGGACGAGTACGAAGCCGGCATCGAGATCCGGTCGGTGCAGCTCGACCAGGTCGATCCGCCGGCGCCGGTTATCGACGCCTTCAACGAGGTCCAGCGTGCGCGCCAGGATCTTGAGCGGCTGAAGAACGAGGCCGAGGCGTACCGGAACGACGTCGTGCCGCGGGCGCGAGGCGAGGCGGCGCAGCTCGTCGAAAACGCCGACGCCTACCGCCAGGAGGTGGTGAACCGGGCTCGAGGGTGACGCCAACCGCTTCAACTCGGTCTACGAGGCCTATGTCCAGTCGAAGGACGTGACCACCAAGCGGATCTATCTGGAGACGCTGGAGGGCATCCTGGCCAACGTGAACAAGGTGATCATCGACGACAGTGCGGGCGGTTCCGGCGTGGTGCCGTACCTGCCGCTGCCAGAAGTGCAGAACCGCCTGAATAACGGCGCCAATCGCTCGACCGGCACCACCAGCACCCAGAGGGGGGCAAACTGATGAACCGGACCCTAGCCATTCTCGGCGGTATCGTCGTCGTTGCCGGTATCGTCCTCTCCCAGTCGTTCTTCATCGTCGACGAGACGGAGCAGGCGCTGGTCGTTCGGTTCGGTCAGCCCGTCCGCGAAATCCGCGAGCCCGGCCTGTTCTTCAAGATCCCGGTCGCGGAAACCACGATCTACTACGAGCGTCGGGCGCTCGACGTGGATCCTCCGCGCCAGCAGGTGATCCTGTCCGACCAGAAGCGTCTCGATGTCGACAGCTACGCCCGCTACAAGATCATCGATCCGCTGCAGTTCTTCCGGGCCGTGCGGACCGAGCGGGAGGCGTCGTCGCGCCTGTCGGTGGTCATCAACTCGTCGCTGCGTCAGGTGCTCGGCAACCAGACCCTGATCGAGGTTCTCTCCGACAAGCGCGCGGGGATCATGACCGACATCCGGGCCGAGGTGAATGAGAGCGCCAAGCGGTTCGGCATGGAACTGATCGAGGTGCGCATCCGCCGGGCCGACTACCCCGACGCCACCCGTCAGAACATCTTCGACCGCATGACCTCGGAGCGTGAGCGGGAGGCCCGCGAGTTCCGCGCCCAGGGTAACGAGCAGGCTCAGAAGATCCGGGCGGACGCCGATAAGCAGCGAACGGTTATCGTCGCCGAGGCGCAGAAGGAAGCCGAAACCCTGCGCGGTGAGGGTGACGGTCTGGCGATCAAGATCTACGCCGACGCTTTCGGTCGCGATCCGGAGTTCTTCGACTTCTACCGCACCATGCAGGCCTATCGGACCGTGATGGGCGATCAGAACAGCAACGGGGACACCACCATGGTGCTGTCGCCGAACGGTGACTTCTTCAAGTACTTCAACTCCATGTCCGGCGGTATCTCGGCCCCCGGTCAGTAACCCGGTAGGGCGGCGCGCAAGGTCGTGAACGACTTTCTCGCCGCCCTCGCCCTTGTTCTGGTGATCGAGGGGCTGCTGTACGCCGCGGCCCCCGAGGTGTTGCGCCGGGCGATGGCGGTCATATTGACGCAGCCGCCCGGTGCGATGCGCGTCGCCGGACTATCGGCGGCGGCTTTCGGTGTGTTCCTGCTCTGGCTGATCCGCGGCTGACCGCCGCCTTTTAGCACCCAAACGGACGCCCCAACCTTCTCCCTGAAACCCATATGTATGTGAAAGGCCGCCTTCGGGGTCCGACCAGACGTTGACTGTCGGCCCGGAGAGCCCACCTGTTGTGCGACAGGCTGATAGTCGCGATGCTGTCTTCCGAAGCCGGTTCGAGACGAGAGGGACGAAATACAAATGGGCGTGAAAACCTCTGCAGCCGCCGTTCGCGCACGCGCGCGGGACGGCCGGGCGGAAACCGCCGCCTACCTTTACCGCATGGCGCTGGCCGCAGCGGTCGCCGCCGTGTTGGCATTCGGCATGGCCCTGTCCAATGCGGCCCATGCCAAAGCGCCTCCCGAGAGTTTCGCCGATCTGGCGGAGCGCCTGCTGCCTGCCGTGGTCAACATCGCGACCACGCAGACCGTCGACGCGTCCCGCATGCCCGACATGCCCCAGTTCCCGCCGGGCTCCCCGTTCGAGGAATTCTTCAAGGACTTCTTCGAGCGCAATCAGGGGCAGCGTCCCTCCCGGCCGCGCTCGGCCCAGTCGCTCGGGTCCGGCTTCATCGTCGATCCGGCCGGTATCGTGGTCACCAATAACCACGTCATCGCCGATGCCGACCAGATCAAGGTTCGGCTTCAGGACGACACCGAGTACGAAGCGACCCTGATCGGCAAGGATCCGAAGACCGACGTCGCCGTGCTGTCGATCGATCCCGGTCAGCGGGAATTGCCGTTCGTCGAGTTCGGCGATTCCGGCGCGCTGCGCGTGGGTGACTGGGTCGTCGCCATCGGCAACCCGTTCGGTCTCGGCGGAACCGTGACGGCCGGTATCGTCTCGGCCCGCGGCCGTGACATCGGCCAGGGACCCTATGACGATTTCATCCAGACAGACGCCTCGATCAACCGGGGGAATTCCGGCGGCCCGCTGTTCAACCTCGAAGGCCAGGTTGTCGGCATCAACACCGCGATTTTCTCCCAGACGGGCGGTTCGGTCGGCATCGGCTTCGCCATCGCCTCGGATCTCGCGACCGGGGTGGTCGAGCAGCTTAGGGAGTTCGGCCGCACCCGCCGCGGTTGGCTGGGCGTCCGGATTCAGCAGGTGAGCCCCGAGATCGCCGACTCCCTCGGTCTCGACAGCGCACGCGGCGCCCTGGTCGCCGACGTGACGGCGGAAGGTCCGGCCGAGGCGGCCGGCATCCAGCCGGGCGACATCATCACCGGCTTCAACGGTCAGACCGGTGGACGAGATGCGCACCCTGCCGCGCATCGTCGCCGAGACCCGGGTCGGCCGGGAGGTCCCGGTGGAGATCTGGCGCGACGGTGCGGCGATGACGGTGACCGCGACCCTCGGCGAGCTTGAGCAGGCGGAGGAGGCGCGCCTTCTGACGACATCCGCGACGCCGGAGCAGGGTGACGAAGGCCGCGTCGACTCACTTGGCCTCGGTCTCGCCACTCTGACGCCGCAATTGCGTGAGCAATATGGGGTCGGTGAAGAGGTATCGGGCGTTGTCGTCACCGAAGTGGACGACACCGTCGATGCCGCCGACAAGGGTCTGCGCGAGGGTGACGTCATCGTCGAAGTCGCCCAGGACGAGGTCCGCTCGCTCGAGGATGTTCGGAAACTTGTCGAAGATCACCGCGCCAATGGGAAGAAAACCATTCTGCTTCTGGTCAATAGACAGGGAGAGCAGAGGTTCATCCCGCTCCGTATAGACAAGGGCTGATCCCCCCGCCCCCCAGGCCCTTATCGCGGAGCGAGGAGGCGGCGCCGGTTCCTACAGGGACCGGCGCCGTTCCTGTTTCAAGGCTCCTTCCATGGCGCCGCTCGGCCGTCCCGGCAGCGGAACGCGCGGCCCGGACGGGCCCGGAAGAATAATTGCCGCGCCGCCGATGGAATCGGATAGGCTCACGCCATGTTCACCCGGCGCCATCTTCCTGTCTTGATCGTCGTATGCGCGCTGCT
The DNA here is from genome assembly GCA_048983575.1 of Thalassobaculum sp. GTDB lineage: Bacteria > Pseudomonadota > Alphaproteobacteria > Thalassobaculales > Thalassobaculaceae > Thalassobaculum. Next base: position 1,641,583 of record JBLZTD010000001.1, read on the forward strand.
GTTCGGCGGGTTCGTCGCGGCGAAGACCCTGATCCCCGCCGGCGGGCGGCTGGCGGCGCCGGAGGCCCATGCCATGGCGTCGCGGGGCGAGATCCGAATTCTCGATGTGCGGGCCGAGCGTGAATGGCGGGAGACCGGCCTGCCCGAGGGCGCGGTCGGCGCCAGCATCCATCACCCGGACGGCCGCGCCGGCTTCGTCGCCGCCGCTTTGGCGGCGGTCGGCGGCGATCGCGACCGGGCGATTGCCACGATCGCGACCACCGGCGTCCGATCAACCCGGGCCCAGGCCTGGTTGATCGAAGCCGGCTTCACGCGGGTCTACAACGTCAAGGAAGGCATGTTCGGCCGGTACGACGAGACCGGGGCCGAACCGGGATGGCTCAATCGGGGACTTCCGGTGGACGGCTACCCGAAGTGACGGGATGCGCGCCCCTCAGGGGCGCTCGTCGGCCGCGGGAACAGCGAACTCCGTCGACTTGAAACCCTGAAGATAAAGCAGGCCGCGCAGGTCGGCGTGTTCGATGCGGAATCCGGCGGCGTCGCGGACGGCAGGCTTGGCGCGGAACGCCACACCCATCCCCGCAGCTTCCAGCATCGCCAGATCGTTGGCGCCGTCTCCCACGGTCACCGCCGACGCGAGAGACAGTGCCTTGGCGGCACAGAGTTCCTTCAGGGTCGCCAGCTTCGCGTCGCGGCCCAGGATCGGCTCGCCGACGGTGCCGGTCAGGACGCCGCCCGCCACGGTCAGCGTGTTGGCGCGGTCCTCGTCGAAGCCGAGGCGGTGCCGGATCGCGCCTGTCATCGGCGTGAAGCCGCCCGAGACGAGCGCGCAATAGGCCCCCGCCGCCTTCATTGTCGCCACCAGGACGTCGGCCCCGGGGGTGATCTGCAACCCGTCGATGACCGCGTCGATGGTCGTTGCCGAGAGGCCCTTGAGCATCCCGACACGCTCCCTGAGCGCGCCTTCGAAATCGAGCTCCCCGCATCGCCCTGGCGGTGATCGCAGCGATGCGGTCGCGGATTCCGGCATGCTCGGCCAATTCGTCGAGCGACTCGCCGATGATCATGGTGCTGTCCATGTCGGCGATCAGAAGACGCTTGCGGCGCCCCTCCCGCGGACCGGCGTTGACGTCGACCGGCAAATGGTCGAGAGCGGCGCGGAGCCTAGCCAGATTGTCGCCGGGCCGCTCTGCGTCGAAAGGGATGTCGGCAGCCTCGTCCGGCGCGAGCCAGTGCGGGGTTCCGACCTTGATGCCGGGCTCCGCCAGGAGCCGGGCGGCGGTGGAGACGATATCCGCGGTGAGTGCGCCTGGCGCGGCGCAGAGCGTCAGAACCTGTTGCATGGCGCGGACTTATCGCGTAGCGCCGACCCATGTCCAGCACCGCTGCAGTTCCGGCCGATAAAACCGTGCTCGTCATCGCCGGGCCGACGGCCAGCGGTAAGACCGCTCTCGCCCTGCAGGTGGCCGAGAAATTGGGTGGCACGGTCATCAACGCCGACAGCATGCAGGTCTATCGCGAGTTGCGGATCCTGACCGACCGGCCGTCGGAGGCGGAGGAGGCCAGAGTTCCGCATCGGCTTTTCGGTGTGCTGCGCGCTGCCGAGCGTGGCTCCGTCGCGTGGTGGCGGGACGCGGCCTCCCGGGAGATCGACGCCGCCCTGGAGTTTGGCCGGCTGCCGGTCCTGTGCGGCGGCACCGGGCTCTACCTGAACGCCCTGATGCGTGGGATCGCAGATGTGCCCCCGGTTCCTCAGGAGGTTGTGGCGCAGGCCATCGCCCGCTACGCCGAGCTCGGCGGCGCGGCCTTCAAGGAGGAGGTCACCGCGATGGACCCGGTTTTGGGCGCCCGGCTCGAGCCCGGGGATTCCCAGCGCCTGCAACGGGCCTGGGCGGTGGCGCGGGCGACCGGCCGGCCGCTCTCCGACTGGCAGGCTCAGCCGACCGGCGGGCGCGACGATCTGCGCTACTGCCGGGTGCTGCTCTTTCCGCCGCGACCGGTGTCGGCCGACGCCGTAGAGGCGAGATTCAGACGGATGGTCGAGGAAGGCGCCGTGGAGGAGGTGCGGCGGCTCGCCGCAAGGGGGCTTGACCGCTCTCTGCCTGCCATGCGGGCGATCGGTGTGCCACAACTAATTGATTATATTGATGGAAAATCGTCCTTGGACGATGCGGTGTCGGCCTCGGTCATCGCCACGCGACAATATGCCAAGCGCCAGAGAACCTGGTTTCGCCATCAGTTCGTGTCTGATATCAGGATGGATGCGCAATTTTCGAAAAGCAGATTTCAGGAAATCTTTTCGGAAATTCGCACCTTCATGTTGACGCCCCGAATTTTGAGCGACTAGGTTCCCGCCCGTCGGCGCGGGAGCAACCCCGCGCCGCAAGTGTCTTTATCAACCCGGATCCAGTCCGGCGTTTCCCGGAATTGGGCACCGGCGGCGAGATCGCAACAGTGAAGGAGCGGAACGGTGGCAAAACCCCGCACGACGTCCCCCCGTACTCCGTCGTCTCCCAAGACGGCCAAACCCGAGATCATGTCGGGCGCCGCCGTTATCCTGCGTGCGCTCAAGGATCAGGGTGTAGAGGTCGTATTCGGCTACCCCGGCGGGGCGGTATTGCCGATCTACGACGCGATCTTCACAGCAGAACGCCATCCGGCACATCCTCGTGCGCCACGAACAGGCGCGCGGTCCATGCCGCCGAGGGTTATGCCCGGTCCACGGGCAAGGTCGGCGTGTGTGCTGGTGACCTCCGGCCCCGGCGCGACCAATGCGGTGACCGGCCTGACGGACGCCCTGATGGACTCGATCCCGATCGTGTGCCTGACCGGCCAGGTGGCGACTCACCTGATCGGCAACGACGCCTTCCAGGAAGCCGACACCACCGGCATCACCCGTCCCTGCACCAAGCACAATTACCTGGTGAAGGACGCCGGACGAAGCTGGCGCGAGGTCATGCACGAGGCGTTCTACGTCGCCCGCAGCGGCCGGCCCGGGACCGGTGGTGATCGACCTGCCGAAGGATATCCAGTTCGCCGACTGGCCCCTATACCAACGCCAAGGACAAGGAGCCGACAAAGACCTACCGTCCGCACGGTGGCCGGCGACGACAGCGCCATCGAGAAGGCGGTCGAGCTGATCGCCAAGGCGAAGCGCCCGATCTTCTACGGCGGTGGCGGCGTGATCAATGCCGGGCCGAAGGCGTCGAAGCTGTTCGGCGAGTTGCGTGCGCAAGACCGGCTACCCGGCGACCCTGACCCTGATGGGTCTCGGCGCCTACCCGGCCTCGGACCGGCAGTTTCTCGGCATGCTCGGGATGCACGGGACCTACGAGGCCAACCTGGCCATGCACGACTGCGACGTCATGGTGTGCATCGGCGCCCGCTTCGACGACCGGGTGACCGGCGCACTGTCCGGCTTCTCGCCGAACTCCAAGAAGATCCACATCGATATCGATCCGTCCTCGATCAACAAGAACGTGGCCGTCGACGTGCCGATCATCGGCGACGCGGCTACCGTGCTCGAGCAGATGCTGGCGGTGTGGAAGGCCAAGTCCTGCAAGCCCGACGAGAAGGCGATCGCCGCCTGGTGGCGGCAGATCGACGGCTGGCGGTCCCGCGAATGCCTGGCGTATCACGCCGAGCTGTCAAGGAGCATCAAGCCGCAGCAGGCGATCGAACGGCTGTTCGAGAAGACCCGCGGCATGAGACTGCTACATCACGACCGAGGTCGGCCAGCACCAGATGTGGGCCGCCCAGTACTTCGGTTTCGACGAGCCGAACCGCTGGATGACCTCGGGCGGGCTTGGTACCATGGGCTACGGCTTCCCGTCGGCCATGGGCGTCCAGATCGCCCATCCGGAGTCGCTGGTCATCGACATCTCGGGCGAGGCCTAGCTTCCTGATGAACATGCAGGAAATGTCGACGATGCGGCAGTACAATCTGCCGGTGAAGGCGTTCATCATCAACAATCAGTGGATGGGCATGGTCCGCCAGTGGCAGGAGCTGATGCACGGCAAGCGCTATTCCGAGAGCTATTCGGAAGCGCTGCCCGACTTCGTGAAGCTGGCCGAGGCCTTCGGCGGGGTCGGCCTGCGGGCGACCAAGGCGGATGAGCTGGACGATCTGATCGACGAGATGATCGCTACGCCGCACCCGGTGATCGCCGATATCTGCGTGACCAAGGAAGAGAACTGCTTCCCGATGATTCCGTCGGGCCGGGCCCATAACGAGATGATCCTGAGCCCGAGTGATCAGGAGCAGCAGACTGTGACGGACAAGGGCATGGCCCTCGTATGACGGCATCCGCGGCCGCCGGCTTTGCCCGGCGGCCGTCCCGCCTGCCGTTCCTGCCATTCCCTTCACCGGGCGCCGGCCACCGCCGCCCTTCGGAGATCCGACGTGACAACCACCGACCAACCGATCGCCCGGCACACCATCGCCGTGCTCGTGGCCAATGAACCGGGTGTGCTCGCCCGTGTCATCGGCCTGTTTTCCGGCCGCGGCTACAACATCGAAAGCCTGACCGTCTCCGAGGTGGACGAGGTCAACGCCCGCTCGCGCATCACCATCGTCACATCCGGCACGCCGATGGTGATCGAGCAGATCAAGGCCCAACTCGCCCGGCTCGTCCCCGTCTACGACGTCCACGACCTGACCATGGAAGGTCCGCATGTCGGCCGAGAGATGGCGCTGGTGAAGATCCGGAATTCCGGCGAAAAGCGGATCGAAATCCTTGCGCATCGCAGACACCTTCCGCGCCCGTGCCATCGACAGCACCCTTGAAAGCTTCGTGTTCGAGCTCACCGGCGACACCGGCAAGATCGACGCCTTCATCGACCTGATGGTCTCGCTGGGCGAGGTCGAGGTGTCGCGCACCGGCGTGGTCGCGATCGCGCGGGGTGAGCACGTGCACATGCCGCTCGTCCGCAAGGCCAAGCCGAAGCGCCGGGCAAAGAAGGCTTCGGACGCGTGACCGGAGACTGACCGCATACAGACCAATCATCTGGACCGGAGGCGGCTGCACGGCTAAACCGTCGACGGCTCCATCAAAAACATCGAAAACCCGATCTGAGAACCGAAAGACCCGAAGGAGGGAGAGACCCATGCGCGTGTACTACGACCGCGACGCCGACGTGAACCTGATCAAGACCAAGAAGGTCGTGATCGTCGGCTATGGCAGCCAGGGCCATGCCCACGTGCTAACAACCTGCAGCGACAGCGGCGTCAAGGACGTGGTCGTCGCGCTGCAGGAAGGCTCGCGCTCAGCCGCACGAAGGCCGAGGCCGCCGGCCTCGAAGTGCATGACGCCGGCCGAGGCGGCCAAGTGGGCCGACGTGCTGATGATGCTGACCCCGGACGAGCTGCAGGCGCGACATCTACAACGAGGACCTGAAGCCGAACATGCGCGCTGGCGCAGCGCATCGCCTTCGCTCACGGCTTCAACGTGCACTTCAACCTGATCGAGCCCGCGCGCCGACGTCGACGTGTTCATGATCGCGCCCGAAGGGCCCGGGCCACACCGTGCGCTCGCGAGTACCTGCGGGGCGGCGGCGTGCCGTGCCTGATCGCGGTCGACCAGGACGCCTCCGGCAACGCCCTCGAGCGTCGCGCTCTGACCTATTCGTCGGCCATCGGCGGCGGCCGTGCCGGCGTCATCGAGACCACCTTCCAGCGAAGAGTGCGAGACCGATCTCTTCGGTGAGCAGGTCGTGCTCTGCGGCGGTCTGTGCGAGCTGATCAAGGCCGGCTACGAGACCCTGGTGCGAGGCCGGCTACGCCCCGGAAATGGCCTATTTCGAGTGCCTGCACGAGGTGAAGCTGATCGTCGACCTGATCTACGAGGGCGGCATCGCCAACATGAACTACTCGATCTCCAACACCGCCGAGTACGGCGAGTACGTCTCCGGCCCGCGCATCGTGACCGAGGAGACCAAGGCCGAGATGAAGCGGGTCCTGGAAGACATCCAGTCCGGCACGTTCGCCCGCAACTGGATGCTGGAGAACAAGGTCAACCAGTCCTCGTTCAAGGCCATGCGCCGCCGGGCGGCCGAGCATTCGATCGAGCAGGTCGGTGAGAAGCTGCGCGCCATGATGCCGTGGATCGCCGAGAACAAGCTGGTCGACCAGACCAAGAACTGAGCCCGTTCTCGGGTGTAGACTGGGATGCGGCGTCGGGTTTCCTGGCGCCGCATCGCCGTTTCTGGAGTAGGGTCAGTCCATGGACGCCGACCTGAACGCTCTGCTGGACGAGTGGATCAACGCGACCGAGATCCGCGCTCCCAACCGCCGTCAGCGAACGCTGACCGCCCGGTTCCTGGAGCCGCATCTTGGGACGGTCGAAAGCATTTTCCGGGATCTCAGGGCGGAGACGGACCGGGATGTCGCCGCCGGCCGGCGGGACTGGCCCGGACCGAAACCCTATCCGGAAGGGTATTGCCGAGAAATCCGCAACGATGTCTGGGCCCGCCTGAAACGCACACTGTCCGAGCGCTCGGGCGCCGGCCGAAACCCGGTGGCCGACTTCGTCCGCTCCGGCGGTCTGGTGAAGCCGATCTGGGGAGATCTGCGCGGGGCCTACCTGCAGAACGCGATCCAGCTCGGGGCGCTCTATGTCGACGTCGCCAATGACACGGTGGACATCACTAAGCCCAAGATCGAGATCCTGCCGCTGGAGCGGTCCGGCATGCGGGCGATCCGGACGCCCGAACACTTCGCCGAGATCGCCGCGACGTATTGGAAGGCGCCGATCTACACCAACACGCTGATCCCGGCGATCTGCCCGATCTTTCCGCTGATCATGGCGGTGGATGGAGACATCCGGTTCGGGCCGACCCAGCGGCCTCTGATGGCGCATGCGGTCAGAGAGGCTTTCCGTCCGGCGGAAGCGTACATTCGGGAGAGATTGGGGGAGGCGAATCTGCCGCCGGCGGCAGTAGCGGAACAAGCCGCCGGCGCGATCCGCGCGCAGGGGCGCTCCACCGAGATCGGAGTGGTGCGTACCGGCGCCCCGGACCGGGAAGAAATTTCGGCCGCCTTCGCCGCCTTTCGCTCGTCCACCGGCCCGTTTCGTGATATGGCCGCGTTCTCCCGTTTCGCAGCACTGGTTCGTCCGTTCGAGCGGGTGAAACTGACGTCCGAGCCGACCACGGGCCGCGTATCGGAATCGGCGGAGACTTTTTGACGACTCTCGATGAAGAGCGCTTTGTAACCGTCTGCGAATCCTGATATTGTGCTAGATGTAGCGTATCGGAGCAGCGCAAAGCGGACGGGGGCGACGCAGGTGCGGCCGACTGTAAGGTCGTGGCGTCGAAACGCAGAACACGAGCCGGGCCGTGCGCCCGTCCAGGTCGTGTACCGGGGCGGCGGCTCTGACGGGATTCGATCGGCCGGTCCATGGGCGCCCTGGGCACAGCCGCAACATCGACGGGACTGAGAAACGATGTTCTTCGCCAATCTCCTGGGAATGCTGTCCGCCGATATGGCAATCGACCTCGGCACGGCCAACACCCTGGTCTACGTGAAGGGGCGCGGCATCGTCCTGAACGAGCCCTCGGTGGTCGCCATCGCCACCGTTCGCGGCAAGAAGCAGGTTCTGGCCGTCGGCGACGAGGCCAAGCAGATGCTTGGCCGTACGCCCGGCAACATCCAGGCGATCCGTCCGACTGCGCGACGGCGTCATCGCCGACTTCGAAGTCGCCGAGGAGATGATCAAGCACTTCATCCGCAAGGTGCATAACCGCCGCTCCTTCGCCAGCCCGCAGGTCATCGTCTGCGTTCCGTCGGGCTCCGACCGCGGTGGAGCGCCGGGCGATCCAGGAAAGCGCGGAAAGCGCCGGAGCGCGCCGTGTGTTCCTGATCGAGGAGCCGATGGCGGCCGCGATCGGTGCGAATCTGCCGGTGACGGAGCCGACCGGATCCATGGTCGTCGATATCGGCGGTGGCACAACCGAGGTTGCGGTCCTGTCGCTGGGCGGCATCGTCTATTCCCGCTCTGTCCGGGTCGGCGGCGACAAGATGGACGAGGCGATCATCGCCTATATCCGCCGCAACCATAACCTCCTGGTGGGCGAGGGCAGTGCCGAGCGGATCAAGAAGGAGATCGGGTCCGCCTATCCGCCCGAGGACGGCACCGGCAAGGGCCTGCAGATCAAGGGCCGCGACCTGATGAACGGCGTGCCCAAGGAAATCATCATCGACCAGTCGCAGATCGCCGACAGCCTGGCAGAGCCGGTCAGCGCAGATCGTCGAGGCGGTGAAGGTCGCGCTGGAGCAGACCCCGCCGGAACTGGCCGCCGACATCGTCGACAAGGGCATCGTCCTGACCGGCGGCGGCGCCCTGCTCGGCAATCTCGACTTCGTGCTGCGCCATGCCACCGGCCTGCCGGTGATGATCGCCGACGACCCGCTCTCCTGCGTGGCGCTCGGCACAGGGCGTTGCCTGGAAGAGATGAAGGTCCTGCGCAACGTGCTGATCGGCGCCTACTGACGCTGGTCCGCGCGGTCCAGTTCGGAGACACCGTCGACCCGATTAGGTGACCGACGACGATGGCAAAGCGACCCGGATCGTTCAGCAGCGTGGCACAGCCCGTGCGGTCTCTGTGGAGCCGGTTCGCCTTCGCCACGCTGATCGCCGCCGCCTTTGCCCTCATGCTGCTTGGCAAGGCCGACGTGCTCCTGGTCGAGCGCGCCCGGGTCGTGGTGCTCGATGCGCTCGCCCCGGTGATCGAGGTGGCTGCGCGCCCCGCCGAGGCGGTGACCGACATGCTGAACAACGTCCGTGACCTGCGCTACCTGCGGGCGGAGAACGCGCGGTTGACGGTGGAAAATGATCGGCTCGACCGCTGGCAGCACGTCGCCCGCCGGCTCGAGGCGGAGAACCGGGCGCTGAGGGCGCTCACCAATTTCGTGCCGCCGCGGGAGATCGATTTCGTCAGCGCCCGGGTGATTGCCGATGGCGGCGGCGCCTTCGTGCGCAGCGTCATGATCACGGCAGGGCGCAAGCACGGCGTTTCCTCGGCAATGCCGCGGTCAGCGGAGAAGGTCTGGTCGGCGGCGTGGTCGAGGTCGGCGAGGAATACAGCCGTGTGCTGCTGATCACCGACCTGAACTCGCAGATCCCCGTGGTGGTCGAGCGGACCCGCGACCCGGCGGTGCTGGCCGGCGACAACACCCGCGCACCGCGGCTCGTCTACCTGCCGCAGAACGCCCAGGTCGTCCCCGGCGACCGTGTCGTCACATCCGGCCACGGCGGGGTATTCCCGCCGGGGTTGGCCGTCGGCATGGTGACGACCATTGCGGACGGCGCCATCCGGGTCGCTCCCTTCGTCGACTGGGAGCGCCTGGAATATGTCCGCCTGCTGCAGACCGGTACGGAAGGGGTGGTCCAGCCGGAGAGCGCTAACATCCCGCCGTTTTCCGTGATGGGGCAGGAAAGCCAGACCCGGTCCCGCGGCGTCCTGCCATGATGCGTCCGACCGCGACCCAACGTCTGGACCTGTGGATACGCCAGTCGACGCCGATGGCGTTGACGGCGATCCTGGCCGTGCTGTCGGTGATCACAGTGGGCATCCCGGGCTACGCGGCGGTCGTGCCCGGATACACGGCGATGGCGACCTTCTACTGGGCGGTCTTCCGCCCGGACCTTCAACCGGCTTCGGCGCTGTTCCTGATCGGCGTTCTGCAGGACATCCTCACCGGCACGCCGCTCGGGCTGACGGCCGTCAGCCTGCTGCTGCTCCATGCCCTGGCCCTGTCCCAGCGACGGGCGCTGGTGACCAAGCCGTTCCTGCTGACCTGGCTCGGCTTCGTCGTGATCCAGTTGCCGATCTCGATTTTCGCCTGGCTCCTGATGTCTGCCCAACAGTTCCGCCTGATCGGGCCAGAACCCGTGCTGTTCCAGTACCTGGTGACCGTACTGGGGTTTCCTGTGGTGGCGTGGATCTTCGTGCGGGTCCATCGGTACGTGGTTCGGTAGGCGGATATGCTGAAGTCGAGCGAGCAGGATGTTCAGAAGGTCTTCACCCGCCGGGCGCTGGTGCTGGCCGGCGGCAAGCTCGCCCTGATCGGCGCGCTCGGCGCACGACTTTACTATCTCCAGGTCGTGGAAGCCGACCGCTACGAGCTGATGTCGCGGCGACAACCAGTTCAACCTGGAGCTTCTGCAACCGATCCGTGGACGCATTCTCGATCGGAACGGTGTGGCGCTCGCCGACAATCAGGACAACTTCCGCGTCGAGATCGTCCGCGAGCAGACCGACGATGTGGCGGCCACCCTGTCCGCGCTGCGCTCGATCATCGATGTGCCGGACTGGGACGTGCGGCGGGTGCTGAAGGACGTGAAGCGCAAGCGGGCCTTCGTTCCGGTGACCGTGGTCGAGAACCTGACCCGCGAGGAGATCGCCCGGGTCGCGGTGAATGCGCCCTATCTCCCAGGGATCCGCATCGAGGTCGGCCGCTCCAGGCGCTATCCGTTCGCCGATACCGCCGTTCACATCACCGGCTATGTGGCCGCCGTCTCCGAGAGCGAGCTGTCCGGCGATCCGGTGCTGGAGCTGCCGGATTTCCGCATCGGCAAGAGCGGTATCGAGAAACTGCACGATCTCGAAATGCGTGGCACCGCCGGCCGCCGCCAGGTCGAGGTCAACGCGCTCGGTCGCATCATCCGCAAGCTCCCCGGCGAGGACGGCGAACCGGGCCGCGACATCCGGCTGACCCTGGACATCAATCTGCAGCGCTACGCGACCGAGCGGCTGGCCCGTGGCACGGCGGAGCGGCTGCCGACCGATGACCCGCGCGCCCAGCTTGCCCTGGCCGCCGCGGAACCGGCCCTGCGCGAGGCCTATGCCGACCGGCAGACCGTCCTGGTCGACGCGGAGGGCAAAGTCGTCGAGGCGGAAAGCGGGTCCGTGGTGGTGATGGACGTGCATACCGGGGAGCTGCGCGCGCTGGCGTCGGCGCCCGGCTACGACCCGAACCCGTTCAATCGAGGTCTTTCCGCCAAGGATTGGGAGGAGTTGCTCGCCAATCCGCGCGGCCCGTTGAACAACAAGGCGGTCGCCGGTCAGTATCCGCCGGGCTCCACCTTCAAGATGCTGGTCATGCTGGCGGCGCTGGAATCCGGCCTGGCGGGGGAGGACACCAAGTTCTACTGCCCGGGTCATCTCACGCTGGGCGACACCCGGTTCCATTGCTGGTCGAAATACGGTCACGGCTGGCTCGACATGAAGCAGTCGATCGCCCAGAGCTGCGACGTCTACTACTACGAGCTGGCCAAGCGCATCGGGATCGACCGGATCTCGTCGATGGCCATGCGGTTCGGGTTGGGCGAGATGACCAATGTGGACCTGCCGGGCGAGCGGCGGGGATTGATCCCCACGCGCGAATGGAAACTGGCGACCCGGGGCGTGCCATGGCAGCAGGGCGAAACGCTGGTCTCCTCCATCGGCCAGGGCTTCATGCTGACGACGCCGCTTCAGCTCGCGGTGATGACGGCGCGGCTCGTCAATGGCGGCAAGGCCGTGGTGCCGCGCCTGGAAATCCGTAACGGCGAGTCGGAGCCGGTGCCGGACATGGCCATCGACAACCGCCATCTCGAAGCGGTGCGCCTGGCCATGTCGGAGGTCGTGAACGGTCCGCGGGGAACCGCCAGGAAGGTTCAGGGCGGCGAGCACGACGTGAGGATCGGCGGCAAGACGGGCACTGCCCAGGTCCGCCGGATCACCATGGCCGACCGGTTGTCGGGCGCCTACAAGGAAGAGAAGCCGTGGCGCTTTCGCGATCATGCCCTGTTCGTCGGCTTCGCCCCGGTGGAGGCGCCGCGCTACGCGGTTTCCGTGGTGGTCGAACATGGCGGCGGCGGGTCGTCGATGGCGGCTCCGATCGCCGCCGACGTGCTGCGCGAGGCGCTCAGGATCGATCCGCCCTCCGGGCCCGGAGTCACCGCGTCGCGCGAGGACGGTGACGGGGCCATCGGCGGACGCGAGCGGCGGGGCGGCTGATGGCGATCTCGTTCCGCTCAGACGGTCTGAATCCGCCCGAACTGACCATTGGTCAGAAGCTTGTCTCGATCAACTGGCTGCTGGTTCTGCTGATCGTGACGATCGCGGGTGTCGGCTGCCTGATGCTGTATTCGGCGGCCAACGGCGACTGGATGCCCTGGGCGTACCGCCACGCCCTGCGTTTCGGCATCGGTCTCAGCATCATGTTGGCGATCGCGTTGGTCGACATCCGCTTCTGGATGCGGACCGCCTATCTCGGATACATGGTCGCCCTGGTTCTGCTGGGACTCGTCGAGGTGATGGGCGAGATCGGGATGGGGGCGCAGCGCTGGATCGATCTCGGCGTCTTCCAGTTGCAGCCGTCGGAGGTCATGAAGATCGCCCTCGTGCTGGCCCTCGCACGGTATTTCAACGGCCTGACCTACGAGGAGGTCGGCAATCCGTTGAACCTGATCATCCCGCTGATCATGGTGTTCCTGCCGGCCCTCCTGGTGCTCAAGCAGCCCGATCTGGGCACCGCACTGATGATGATCGCCGGGTCCGGCGCGATCTTCTTCCTGGCCGGGGTGAGGATCTGGAAGTTCCTCGCCGTGCTCGTCGCCGGTGTGGGCGCGGTGCCGGTCGTCTGGCAGTTTCTGCGCGAGTATCAGCAGAAGCGGATCCTGACCTTCCTCAACCCGGAGAGCGATCCGCTCGGTTCCGGCTACCATATCCTGCAGTCCAAGATCGCGCTCGGGTCGGGGGGATCTTCGGCAAGGGCTTCCTCAAGGGAAGCCAGAGCCATCTCAACTTCCTGCCGGAGAAACAGACCGACTTCATCTTCACCATGCTGGCGGAGGAGTTCGGCATGGTCGGCGCGTCCTGCCTGATCGGGCTCTACGTGCTGGTGCTGGCCTACGGTTTCGCAATCGCCATCCGCTCGCGCAGCCAGTTCGGCCGATTGGTGGCGCTTGGCGTCACGACCACGCTGTTCCTGTACCTGTTCATCAACGTGGCCATGGTCATGGGCCTGATCCCGGTCGTCGGGGTGCCGCTGCCGATGATCAGCTATGGCGGTACCGCGATGCTGACGATGATGATCGGCCTCGGGCTGCTTCTCGGCGTGTCGGTTCACCGCGACGTGCGGATCGCCCGCGCCGGCGTCGAAGAGGACTGACGGTTATCCGCGGCGCGCGGCCCGGTTCCCCTCAGCGGTCGGCGAGAACCGCCTTGAGGTCGGGATAGACCTTGAGGATGGTCAGGAAACCGCTGATCTCGAAGACTTCTCTGATTTCCGGCGACATCGCGTGCATGGACACGCTGCCCTGACCCGCACCGGCCCGTTTGGCGGCCATCAGCAGGACCCGCAGGCCCGCGCTCGAAATGTAGGCGACGTCGGCAAAATCGACGCTCACCTTGGTGTCGCCGGCGGCGATGCGTTCCAGCAGAACGGTCTCCAGCATCGGGGACGTGTTGCTGTCCAGCCGGCCCTTGGGGGAGACGACCAGCAGGTCGCCGTCGGTCGCGGTGTCGATCTGCATGCTTCCAGTTCCTTCACCTCTTAGAGGCCGGCAGACTAACGGCCGGCGCCGAGCCCCGTCACGTCGCGTTCCCCGTCCGGCCGCTCAGGAGTGATCGGTCAGGGGCAGCGTCATGACGAGAATGTTGCGGTCGCCGTCGCGGGTATACCGCATCTCGGTCATCACCGTCTTGACGATGTGTACACCCAGTCCGCCGATCGCCCGATCCTCGACCGTCGCGGACGTATCCGGCTCCGGCGCCTGGGACAGCGGATCGAAGGGCCGGCCGTAATCGGCGATGCGGATCGTGATCCGGTCGCCACCGAAGGTCAGGCAGAGCTCGATCGCGTCCTCTCGGACAGGAGCGTCCTTGAAACCATACTTGATCGCATTCGAGACGATCTCCTCCACCGCCATATCCAGATGCAGGACGGCGCGCGGCGTAAGGGCATGGGTCTCGGCGAAGGTCCCGATCGCGGCGGCTAGTCGCGTCGATTCCTCCGGCCGGTTGGCTGCCGTGACGGTAAGGCGGTCTGGCGTGTCGCCTACGGCGCCGGCGGTCATATCCGGTTCCTCGCTCGCGGTGCGGTCTCGATGCGACGGATCGTGCCGTCGTCCGATCGCTCAATTCCCAGTGAACAGCGTTCCACGGCGGCGATCACGCGGTCGACCCAAATCTCCCCCACCATCCGGGTCTTCGGCCCCGCCAGCCCCCGCTCGGTCTGGCATGCCGTCGTCGGCAACACCGCCGCAAGCGCCGCTGCCTCGCTTCCGACCCCCCGACGCGGCCTATTCAAAAAAATCATTATATCTTCATAGGTTATGATCGGTCATGTTATATTCTATCGGCATTTCTGGTGGTGGAAGATCGATGATCGTATCTATCCCCTGGGAACCAAGACTGACTCGAATGCGCGCGAGGATAGAAGGTGATTAGCTCTTCTTCTCATACAGATCGAGGCTTGGCCGGACTCCCGGTTCGGGTATCCGGTTTACGCGCCTGTGTCGGCGTCCCGTCGCATCCGGTGCCGTCGGAGTGTCGAGGGGTGAGGGGCGCATGATGGTCCGTGGTGCAGCCCTGGCGGCGATCGCTGTCGGCGGAGTCTTTCCCTTATGAATCTGGGCGGCGGGCCCGTCGGCGCAGATACGGCGGCACGCGGATCATCCGTGCCGGTTTCAAATGCTCAGCCTCTGACGGCCCAACTGGAGAGCTCGATCGCCCCGGCGGGCGGCAGCGTATCCGCCGACTCGCTCTCCGAGACTGTGCCGCGGGTGGCCCAGGCGGCGGCCCAGGGCATTGCCGACGGCACCTCGGCGGTCGCCGCCACCGGCTGGCAGCTTGCCGAAGGGGCCTACTACCTTGGCGGCGAACTCGCGGAGTCGACCCGGATCATCGGCGTCAGTGCCATGCAGATGTTCGGGCTGGTTTCCACCGAAGGGGCCCGCGACCGGCAGCGCTACGGCGAACAGGGCATGGCCGGACTGTGGTGGGGCACGAGCGCCGGCGGTGAGGCGGCCGTCGGTCTGGCGCCGAGCACCATGAAGTCCGCTGCGTTGGAGCGGCCCGATGGGCCGCACGCGGCCGGCGAAACCGGGCCGGTCGACGATCCCCGGCCGTCGGCAGCGACGATGTCGACCCGCCGACCCGGAATCACGCCGGTGGCCCTGAAGAGCGGCGAGGCAACGGCGACCAAAGCCGCGCCCGTCGCTGCCGCAGAGGGGGCTGCCGCAGAGGGGGCTGCCGCGACCGAAGTCTGCGGCTGGAGCCGAAGGACGCGACCAAGCCGATTACTCTGAGCGGCGAGGACGTTGCCGTCCTGAACAAGCTCGGTCTCATGGACGAGAGTGCTCAGCGTCTGCCGGACGGCACGATCTTTCTGCCGAAGGTGACACAGCGTCTACTGGAGGTCCGGACGGCCTTCTCCTGCAAGGGAACGATCGCCACCACGCGGCGGCTGGTCGGCCATGTCATCGCCAATCCGACCAGCAGCGGCCTTGTCCAGGCCGAGCAGAACGGACGGATCGAGGTTGGCGAGTTCGGCTTCCCGGTCATCGGGCAACGGGTGGAGAAGGGACAGTTACTCGGATACCTCGTGCCGATCCTGTCCAGCCGGGAGCGGGCAGAGTTGCAGGGTGAGATCGCGTTGGTGCGCGGCCGGATCGCCGAACAGGAACTGGCGATCGCCCGGACCCGTGAGTTGCCGCTGCTGCCGTTCCGCGAGGGCCGGATTCTCTCGATGCGGATCGAATTGAACAAGCTGCGGGCGCATCGCGATGCCCTCATAGCGGGCCTTGACGCGCGCCAGCCGTTGACCGCGTCGGTCTCCGGCATCATCGCCCGCTCCGAGGTTCGGGTCGGTCAGGTAGTCGGGGAACGCGAGCTCCTGTGGGAGATCGCCGATACGGAAGACCTCTGGGTCGAGGCGGATTCGTTCGGCTCCCAGGCCGATCTGGCGCAGACCGGCTCTACGGCGGAGACCCAGGACGGCCAGGTGATGGACCTCGTGCTGCAGGGTCTGGGGCTGTCGACCGACGGAGCCCAGTCGTCGCCGGTGCAGTTCCGCGTCGCGGGCGTACCCGACGGGGTGCGCATCGGCGAGCAGGTCGTGGTGAATGTCCGGGAAGTCGGTGAGGTCGAGGGCGTCATGGTCCCGCGCAGCGCCCTGGTGCGCCGCAGTAACGGGGAAATGACCGTGTGGGTCGCCAGAGGCCCGGAGCAATATGAGGCCCGCAAGGTCAAGTGGACGCCTGCCGGATCGCATATCGCGATCATCGATGCCGGTCTCGAGGATGGCGTCCGGGTGGTGGTCGCCGGTGCAACGCTGCTGTCGGAGGTGCGCTGATGGACAGCGCGATGGACCAGACCCGTCGTTTCGGCGGTTTCGCGACTTCGATGCGTCGGGCGGTGCTCGTGGCGGGGCTGCTGGCGGTGTCTGCGACCGCGCCGCAGGCCGGTCCCGGACACAACCACGGTGAGGAGCAGGCCCTGCCGGCGGTTTCTCTGGATGACCTGAGGCCCCGAGCGATGGCGTCCGGTACATGGTTCGAGGTGGTCGCCATGCCGGTTTCGGGCGCGCTGGCCATCTTCCTCGATGACGCAGACACCAACGCGCCGGTCCTCGACGCCTATCTGGAACTGCTGACCGTGGCCGACGAGCCGCTGGTCGCCGAACAGGTGGTGCCGGGCGTGTATCTGGCGTCGCCCTGGCCGCCCGCCGGTGTCGATGCCGACGCCCTGCGCGGGTCGGACGTGGTGATGACGATCGTCGCCGCGGCCGGAGAAGATCTGCTGGTACTCGGCCTGTCCGACGCGCTGGTGGACGCATCCCTCGAGAGCGGAGAGACTTCGGCGGGTGTGATGTCCGGCAGCGCCGGTGGCGATCAAGCGACACTGACGGAAGGCGTGAGTGAGCTCGCCGCGGCGGAGAAGAGCAACGGCACATGGCTGATCCTGATGGGCGGGCTGATCTCGCTCGCCGGCCTCTCGGCCGGGCTGCGCTACAGTGGCGTAGGCCGGTGGGTCGGCATGAGCGCGGTGGTCGCCGGCCTTGTCATGGGAATCTCGACCGCGGTCCTGGTGTGAACACGGGGCGGACGCGCCCCGCGTCGCCCTTCTGTCCCGCCCTGCTGCAGCGCTGGGCTAAGAGACGTTGAAACTAAGGCGCCGCTATCATGTTCGCCCAACTCGTCCAGCAAAGCCTCCGCAACCGGCTCTTCGTCCTGGTCGTCGCCCTCGCGATGATCGGTTACGGCCTGCTGTCGCTTTCCCGCATGCCGGTCGACGTCTATCCGGATCTGACCCGGCCGATGGTCACCATCATTTCGGAGGTGCCGGGTCTGTCGGCCGAGGAGGTTGAGGCTCTGGTCACCTACCCGATCGAGAGCGGCATGGCCGGACTGCCGGGCCTCGAGCGGGTCCGCAGCGTCTCCGGGCGCAGCATCTCGATGGTCTACCTGGAATTCGGCTGGGACACGAACGTGCTGGTCGACCGGCAGTTCGTCGTCGAACGGCTCGAGCAGATCACCGACACCCTGCCGCACGGGGTGGTGCCCTTCATGACGCCGATGTCCTCCGTCATGGGCGAGATCATGCTGCTTGCCTTCACCAGCGGCGACGAGACCTCCGCGATGGAACTGCGGGAGATGGTCGACTGGGTCGTTCGTCCGCGCCTGATGGCGGAGCCCGGCGTGGCCCAGGTGATTCCGATCGGCGGCGAGGTGCGTCAGTTCCGGGTCACGCCGGATCCGGCGCGGATGATGGCGGTGAATGTCACGATCGACGAACTCGCGGCGGCGATGCACCGGTTCGGCACCAATACCGGCGGCGGCTTCGTCGATCAGTCCGACCGTGAATACGTGATCCGCAATCTGGGCTCCGGGACCCGGCTGGAGGATCTGCGGCGGGTGCGGGTGGCCGAACGCGACGGCATTTCGATCCCGCTTGAGCAGATCGCCGATGTCGATTTCGTCGCCCGACCGAAGCGCGGCGACGCCGGCTACGGTGGCTCGCGCGCAGTCATCACGTCGGTCATGAAGCAGCCGGGGGTCGATACCCTCGAATTGGTCGAGCGGATCAAGGCAGCGGTCGACGGCCTCGCCGTCAGCTTCCCGGAAGACGTCGAGGTCCACACGCCGCTCTACAACCAGGCGGATTTCATTTCGATCTCCATCGACAACGTCCAGCGGGTGCTGATCGAGGCCTCGGTCGTGGTGGCCATCGTGCTCGCGGTTTTTCTGGTGAACGCGCGCACCACGATCATCTCGCTGACGGCGATCCCGATCTCCGCGCTGTCGGCGATCCTGGTGCTGCACGCGCTCGGCCTGTCGATCAACACGATGACCCTCGGCGGTCTCGCCATCGCCATCGGCGAACTGGTGGACGACGCGGTTGTCGGCGTGGAGAACGTCTTCCGTCGTCTGCGCCAGAACGCCGCTCTTCCGAACTCCGAGGCCGCCGCTCGAGGTGATCGCCGAGGCCTCGATCGAGGTCCGGTCGGGCATCCTGATCGCGACCATGATCATCATCGTGGTCCTGCTGCCGCTCTATGCGCTGTCGGGCATCGAGGGGCGGATGTTCGCGCCGTTCGCCACCGCCTACATCGTCGCCATCCTGGCCAGCCTCTTGACCGCGACGACGCTGACGCCGGTGCTCTGCTACTTCCTGCTGCCGAACAGCAAGCTGATGCATACCGGCGACGGCGCCGTTCTGACCCGGCTCAAGCGGTGGAACCGGGTGGTGGTCCGTTGGGCGCTGTCCCGCTGCTGGACCATGGTGGCCGGCGGTGCTGTGCTGGCGGCCATCGTCGGTCTCTCGGCCCTGGCGCTTCCCCGCATCTTCATGCCGACCGCGAACGAAGGCTCCCTGGTGGTGCTCGTGGAGGCGCCCTCCGGCACCTCGCTGGAGGCGTCCAACCGGATCGGCGGCGTCATCGAGCATCTGCTCCTGCAGGTCCCGGACGTGCTCGCGGTCGGCCGCCGCACCGGGCGCGGTGAGTTGGACGAGCACGCGGAGAACGTCAACGTGAGCGAGTTCAACGTCCGCCTGGCGGACAGCGGCCGTACCAGCGAGCAGGTCACCGAGGACATCCGCCGCAAACTGGCGCCGTTCCCGGTCCGGGTCTTCATGGACCAGCCGATCTCGCACCGCATCGACAACATGATCTCCGGGGTGCGGGCGAAGATCGCGCTGAAGGTCTTCGGCGACGATCTCGATGTCCTGCGCAATCTGGCCGAGGGCTTCGCGAAGGACATGCGGACGATTCCCGGTATCGGCGATGTCGCGGTCTCGACCCAGTCCCGGTTGCCGGAGATCGCCGTCTCCATCGACCATGAGCGGGCGGCCGCCTACGGGATCGCCCCGTCGAAGGTGCTGGAGACGCTTCAGCATATGGCGCTCGGCTTCTCGCCGTCCGAGGTCTTCGAGGGCGAGCGGCGCTTCGACCTCGTCATCCGCATGCGGGACAGCGACCGGGACAGCCAGGGACTGTCCTCCCTCCTGATCGACACGCCCCGAGGGCACGTGCCGCTGTCCAGCTTCGCCGAAGTGATCGAGACCGACGGGCCGGACAACATCGACCGCGAAAACATGCGCCGGCGCATCGTCGTGCGCGCCAACGCCAGCGCCGGCGACATGAGCCGCGTGGTGGAGGCGATCAACGAGCAGGTGCGGGCCGCCGAGCTGCCGACGGGCTACTTCGTGAACCTGGACGGCACCTTCCGGGCCGAGGAGCACGCGTCGAAATCGATCCTGCTCCTGTCCCTCGCCTCGCTCGCGATGATCTTCGTCGTGCTGTACAGCCGCTACAAACGGGCGACGCTGTGCCTGATCATCATGACGATCATTCCGATGGCGGCCATCGGCGGTGTGGTCGGGCTGTGGGTGTTCAACCTCCCGCTCTCGATCGCCGCCATGTTCGGCTTCGTCACCCTGGCCGGAATTACCGCCCGCAACAGCATCCTGAAGATCAGCCATTACATCAATCTGGTGCTCTTCGAAGGCGAGCGGTTCGGCGACGATCTGATCGTGCGCGGCAGCGAGGAACGGTTGGCGCCGGTGCTGATGACCTGTCTGTCGGCCGGGCTCGGCCTGATCCCGCTGCTGATCGGATCGGACATCCCAGGCCGCGAGATCCTGCACCCCATCGCCGTCGTCATCTTCAGCGGACTGGTCAGCGCCCTGCTGCTGGACACCTTGCTGACCCCGGTCCTGTTCAAGCTGTTCGGCGAGAAATCGCTCGACTACCTCCAGGCCCAGCGGTCGGAGAGCGGTGCGCTCAAGGAAGCGTACTGAACCCCGACCCTTATCCATCGACAATCCTCCGACGTGAAAGGACCAACACGATGCGCTTCGTTCGAGATCTCCTGGCCGTTGTCCTGCTGGCCGCCGCGGTTGCCGTTTCGGGCCCGGCCTTGGCCCAGCACGCCCATGGCGAACATGAGAAAGGGCCGAATGGCGGACAGATCCTGGCCGTGGGACCGTATGACGCGGAGGTCGTGGTCCACGAGGACAAGTTGGAAGTGCGCCTGTTCGAACACGCGGGTGCCGACCTGACCGGTGAAGCGGCCGGGGGCGACGTGGTTCTGCTGATCGGGGGCAAGCCGACCAAGGTCGCGCTGGCGGTAGAAGACGGCGTGCTGGTGGGGAAGCTCGACGACCACCTGCCGAATGAGGTAGATGCTGTGATCCGGATCAAGACCAAGGACGGTAAGGTCCATGCCGGCAAGGGCGAACTCGGCCACGAGCACCACTGACCGAACGGCGGCCGTCGCACCCCGTGGCACGGGGTGTGACGGCGCGGCCGGCGGGATCGCGCGGAGACCGGTGGGAGAGCGGCGACGATGACATACGATATCGGTCTTCAGCTCGCGGGCATTCCCCTGAGCACTGCCGCTCCCTTCACCGTGGCGGTCGGCATCCTGCTGTCGATCATCGGCTCCTGGCTGGTCAACTCGGTCTTCACGCCGTTCGAACTGGAGCCGAACAATTTCATCGGCGGTGCCAAGTTCGGATTCCTCGGCGAAGTCTACGCCGTGACCCTCGGCTTGGCGATGATCGGCGCCTTCGACCACTTCACCACGGCGCAGACCAATACCCAGCGTGAAGCGGCGACCTTGGCGTCGCTGTCCCTGGCTGCCGAGACCTACGATCAGCCGGGCCAGGACGAAGACCGGGCGGCCATGCGCCGGGCGGTCCGGGAATATGCCCGCGCCGTGGTGGAGAAGGAGTGGCGGGTGATGAGCTACGGCATCGCGGACCCCGATGTCTCCGTTCGGCTCGCCGATATGAACGACGTCTTCATGCGGGTGGAGCCGGTGACCGAGGCGCAGAAGGCGCTGCAGCAGAACACGATCGAATGGGTTAACCAGATCAACGAGTACCGGGCGCTGCGCCTGACCACCGTGTCGCGATCGCTGATCGCCCTTGTCTGGGCGGTGCTGATCAGCGGAACACTGATGGCGATCGTGTTCCCGTGGTTCTTCGGAACGGTCAACGTCGTATCGCAGACGGTGATGTCGGCGCTGCTGACCTCGTTCCTGACGCTGCACCTGCTGATGGTGCTTCAGCTCAGCTATCCGTTCATCGGCGACGCCTCGATCAGCCCGACCGCCTTCCTGAACGTAATTAGATAGCTGACGGCCGTCTTCCGGTTCGGGCGGCGACCTACCGGCGACCTACTCTGCCGCGACCGGGTCGAACCGCCAGGAAGCCTTCAGGTCGTCGTCGTAGATCGAGATCGTGACCGCGCTCAGGGTCAGCCCGGCGGGGGCCCGGTTCTCCTGCATGTCGGAGGCGTTCAAAAGCAGGCGCACGAGTTCCATCTCCGGGCGGAACGGCGTGTCCTGGACCTCCAGCACGTTGCGCCAGAGCGCGAGGCGTCCTTCCTTCTCGATCATCCGCTCATAGGCGAAGACCAAACCGTCGACCCGCTTGCCGCCATTGGTGAAACTGATCGAGGCCAGACGGAAGCCGGCCCGGCCCGCGATTTCCGCGAGGCTGGCCGGATTGTCGAACGCCATCTCGGCGACCGCGCGGGCCGCACTCTTCTCACGGTCCGGGATCGTGATGGTGCCGAGGGTCGAGTTGAACCAAGTGCCGACCGCGGTCTCGATTCCCGACACCCAGCTTGCGAGTGTCTCCAAGGCGCCCCCGACGACGCCGGCCCGTGCCGGTGACGGTTGGGCGACCGCGAGCATCGCCGCCAGAACGGCGACGGAGGCGCCGGTCCGCAGGATTCCGCGACTGGTAGAGGAGTTGTACAGAATCATCTGAAGGCCCGCCTGCCAAGACACTGGCGAACTAAAGCGGAAAACTGGCGTCCGGGCAACATCGCGCTATCGCCGGCAAGACGTGTCGGTCATGATTGACCTCCCAATACACAAAATGTTGTTGCGACCATGGCCAGCATCCTCGTTGTCGCCACGAGCAAAGGCGGGACCGGCAAGACGACCATCGGGGCGGCTCTCGCCTCGTATTGGCGCGATCAGGGCAAGAGGGTCGCGATCCTCGATACAGACCCCAACGAGGCGATGGCGCGCTGGGCCCGGAAGAGCCAGTCGGGCTTCAACGGGATTTCGGTGCAGGCCAACGCCAACGAGCATGAGATCATCGAGGCGGTCTACGCGCTTGGGGATGAGGCGGATATTGTAGTGGTCGACACCGCCGGCTTCGGAAACCAGGCGATGGTCTACGCCGTCGGCGTGGCGGACATGGTGCTGATTCCGGTGATGCCGGACGAGGCGAGCCTGTTCGAGGCGGCCAAGATGAAGCAGGTGATCGGGAGCGCCAGCAAACTGACCCGGCGGGAGATCGCTTTCCATTCGGTGCTCAACCGGGTGAAACGGCTGACCACCGTGGTGCGGCATACCGAACGCAACCTCGAGCAGTTGGGGCTGAACCCGTTGAAGTCGCGGATCGGCGATCGGGTGATCTTCCAGGAGGCGTCCTATCACGGGGCGTCCCCGCTCAGTCTGGCGCCGAAGAACCGGGCGGCGCTGGAGATCCGCAACCTGGCGCGCGAGATCGAACCGATCCTGTTCGGCCAATAGAAAAGGGACCGGCATCGCCGGTCCCTCGCCCTAGTCAGTCTTGCCCTCTAGCCTTAAACAGGAGCCCCCGCCGGGCTCCCCTTCAGGATTCCCGATGTCGCCACGCGGGGTGCGCGTCGACGGGCTATTGCCGCGCTTTCGCCAGGGTCTCGATCATGAACAGTTCGAGATCCTCGCCGGCCGTCTCGGCCTGCGCCCGGGCTTGGACCCGTTCCACCCAGTCGGTGGTCATGGCCTTCAGGTCTTCCGGCAGGGCCTCGAGTTCCAGGATGACGCTGTCGAAATCGGCGGTCTCGGCCGCCATTTCGGCGCGCGCCATGATCGACAGCGGTGATGTGCCTTCCGGCGCCGTCGATCCGTCGAGACGCCAGCGCAACCGCGTGGTGGCTGCCGTCAGGTTGGCCATGGTCTCGGAGACCCGCTTGGCAAGGTCGCCTTCGAGACTCGACGGTCTGATAGGCGGCGATCACCGAATGGGAGAGGTCACCGAAGTGGGCCTGCAGTTCTTCGGTGGTCGGCACGCCCATCGCCGCCAGAGGCTCTAGCGCATAGACGGACGCCACCGCCTCGTTCTCGCCGGCGATGGCGCGGAACAGGTTCAGCGGCTCGAGAAACGGATCGCCCTCGACGATGGCATCGCGCAGATCGGTCGCGGCGATCATGACCGCCGGGACCTTCAACGCGTCCACCGAACTGCGAAGCGCATCCTGCTCCGCGCCCATGGCGTCGAAACTGGCCTGCAGGTCGGCGATGGCCGCGACCAGTTCGGTCTGCTGCACCTTGAGCGCCTCGACGTCCACCGCCGGGGCTTTCGGACCGTCGTTCCTGTCCGCGAGGACCGGGATCAGGATCGCGATGACGATGGCCGCGATGCTGAGGATGGTCGGCAAGCTCATCAGGCCCGAACCGCCCGATCCGCTGGATTCCGATGCCGGAATGCGGGTGTAGCCGCCCGACCCTGAGCCGCCCGCTCCGCTTCCACCTGATCCGGTGGTGGAGCCGGTCGCAGATGTGCTGCTGGATGCCGCCGGAGCCGATGTCGGGGCTGCCGATGTCGGGGCTGCCGATGTCGGGGCTGCCGGTGTCGGGGCTGCCGGTGTCGGGGCTGCCGACGTGGCGACCGTCGGCGCCGCCGCGGCAACCGTCTTGGCGTCGGATGGCGTCGTGTGGGATGGCGTCGTGTCGGATGGTTTCGTGTCCGATGCCTTGACGTTGCCGGCTTTGCCGCGACGTTCCGTCTTCGCCGCCGCCGGTTTGGCGCGTGGCTTGGATGCCGCCGTCCGGCTGCCCGTTGCCGCGGTCCGACGTCTCGGTGTCTTGGCAGTGTTGCCGCTATCCTCGTCCGTCACGGCTGTGCCCCCGTATCGCTGCAAATTGGTTCAACGGAAATATACTACAGCGGATATGAAAAGTATCGGTCGCTCCGATGCGCCGGAGGCTGGAATCGCCGGAAAAACTAATGCCGGCTCTTCGGGCTGTTCATGTAGCGGTAATACTGCAGCACGATGAGCGCCAGGAGGGCCGTCCAGAAGTTGAACGTGCACAGCGTATAGGCGAGCAGGACAAGGACGTAGATCGCCAGTGCCTGCATGACGAGGATCTCGTACAGCATGGCGACGATCCCGATCAGGAACTCCTCCCCCCGGAGCATGAGAATGGAGGCGATCGCGCAGGCGAGCGCCGCCGCGCAGATGGCGACGCCGTAGACCACCCACAGCCCGTTCAAGTCGGACGACGTCAGGTGCTCCCACAGCGGCTGGTAGCCGTAGAGGCCGGGATTGGCGATATCGGTCAGGAAACGGCGCCAGGTCACGTCCCAGGCGCCGCCATTCGCCACGATCGCATTGATGTCGAACGACGGCCGCGCTTCGGCGGCGGCAAGGACGCCGACGCCCAGAAGCAGTCCCGTGACCATCGCCAGTTTGGAGAGCAGGGTCACCCGGTGGAAGAACACCAGGGTGTTCATGTGCCAGATCAGATTGGCGACGACGTAGCCGATCAGTGGCAGGGCGACCAGCACGACGCCGCCAACGAGACGGGCTCCGAGAGTGGCAAGCAGGTCGCCGGGTTCCACGGGTGGCTCTGGCTCGACCCTATTGGGCCTTCACCGCCCCCTGGCTCTCGCTGGGAGCGGTCGCTTGGGCGTAGACAACGGCTTCCAATTTCCGCAGGGCATCGGTGACCTGGACCCGCTGGACAACGGCCTTCAGCCAGTCGGCCAGGGCCGGCGATCGCCGTTCCGCCTGCAGCGCCGCACCTTCGCGTATCACGAGTTCGAGATCGCCCCGCTCCAGCGCCTCGTCGATGGTGGCGATGGCGGAGACCAGCCCGCCGCCCTCGCGGGCCTCGGGAACCGTAGGCGTGCCGACAAGCATGGTGAACCAGCCGCTGACCCGGTCGGACCAGGACTCCATGTTGGCCACGAAAGAACCGAGATTCTCCGCGATCAGCCGCAGATCGCGCCGAAGTTCCGATGCGGACGCGATGCCGTCGCCGGCGTGACCGGCCAATGTGGCCAGTGCTTCCTGGCTGCCGGGCGCCCCGCGCAGAACTCTCTGGGCGAAGGCCAGTTCCGCTCCGTAGGCCTCGGCACGGTCGACGGCGCCGCGGAGCTGGACCACCGCCAGGATTGGCATGTTCTCGTTCTTGAAGATCGTTACCGTCTGGGCGACCTGGTCCGTGAGGTCGAGCAGGCCGTTGAAATCGGTCACGAGATTGGAAATCCGGTCGTCGATCGCCTCGAACCGGTCCGTTATCGCGACGTTCAAAGTCGCCTGATCTTCCAGTATGCCCTCGGTTGCGGCGACCCGGGCCGCGAGGACGCCGAGATCGCCGCGGGCAGCCGAGACGTCTTCCTCCACGGCCGCCATCGAGGCCTTCAGGGCGTCGAGCGATGTCTGGAGTTGCGCCTCCAACCCGGCGAGGGCGTCTCCCTGCTCGGCACTCCGTGCGGTCAACTGCTCGGAGAGCGCGGTGGTCTCGGCGGAAAGCTGCTCGGATAGGTCGCCGGTCCGGGTGGCCAGCGCCTCCAGCCGTGCCGTCACAGCCTCCAGCCGGCTGTCCGTCTCATCGCGGAACAGGAGGGCGCGGGCATCGTCGCCGGAGACGCCAGCCGCCGCCGTCACCCGCTCCAGCGCCTGGGTCAGCCGCTCAATCCGCTGATCGAGCCCGTCATAGGTCACCTCCAGCCGCTGCGTGTCTTGGCCGGACAGGATGTCGATCGTGTCGTCGGCGAGGTAGGGTTTGCCGTAGTCGGTCAGGAGGCGGTGGATCTCCGCGCGATAGCTCGGCGCGCCGATCGCAGCGACGGCCGCTGCGACGGCGATCAGCGCGAACAGAAAGGTCAAGAAGGCGGCCGACCAACTGCCTTTTCTCTTGCCCGTCGGCCCTGAACCGCTGCTCTCGGAGGATCCCCCCCCGGATCCGCTGCCTGACCCGCCGCCGCTGCGACCGGCACCCGGGGCGGACAGGGTCGGGCCCGAGCCGGAGGAGGGGGAGCCCGAGGACGAAGAAGCGGTTGACGCGGTTCCCGCGCTCCCCGCAGGTCCGCTAGTCCCCGATGCAGCGGTGTCCGTCGCGCCGGAAGATGGCCGGCTGCCCGGGTATTGGTTCGCCAGTTTCGCGAGATCCTCGGGATCCACGTTGGGCAGCCGCGGTCGGTTCGCCATGCCAGTATCCTCGGACCTGTATTCTCGGGTTTCGGACGGGCGTGATCCCGCGTGTCTAAGCGATCTGCTCCGGGATCGAATTGAACCAGCGTCTGGACCGGATGATCCAACCGTGACGCTTCGCCGAAATCCCCTCCTCGCGCATCAGCGCCTTCACGCGCCGTTTGGCTTCGTCCTCCGAGATCCGCTGTCTCGCTTTGGCGCGGTACATCTCGACGGCCTGACGGAAGTCCGCCCTGGACAGGCAGCGCTGCCGGTTGCGGTTTGCCTGCACGTTCAGGAACTCGCGCGTTCCTTCGTCGGCCGCGCGCTGAAGGACCATCTTCTGGTCGTTCACGGTCGCCAGCATGGCGCCGTTCGCCTCGTCGAGGGAGAGGTTGAAGCGCGTCATGCCTTCCTGGAGCAGCCGACGCTCGTCCTCCGCGCGGATGAACCCGCCGTTCATCCCCTCTATGCGGATCATGTCGGCGAACCGCCGTCTTGCCTCTGGGTCTGACACCATCGAACTACGCTGCCTGTGCTGCAATTCCTTGAAATCGGGTCACTTTATCAACGGTAATGCCCTGGAGCGCAATCCGAAACAAAATCCCCCGCCGACCCGCCGGAACTGCCGTATCCCCGCGATTTCCGTCCATCCCGTCCGCAGGGCGACTCTCCGATCCAGGAGCGCCGCCCCGAAAGGTCCTCAGAGAGGCTGCTCGAACAGCGGCCCCTCGCGGGTCATCAGCCAGTGCGCCCCGACCCCACCGAGCACGGCGCCGGCCATGGTGGCCAGGCCGCCGCCGCCGAGCAGGTCGATGACGAGCGCGCCGCCGACCGAGCCGATGGCGATCGCCGCCAGATCGTTTGTGGTCAGCACGACCGTCTTCGAATCTGTGCCGATCTGGAGAGCGGCGTCCCGGGCGGCTTGAACCATGTCGTTCATGCTCAACTGCATCTGGTCGACCATGGCGTTGAGGTTCTCAATCTGCTCCGGCGTGAGCATCGAACCGCCCACCGCCTCGGTGGCGGGAGCCGCCGCTGGAGGCGTCGTCGTTGCCTGCTGCGCCGACGCAGCCGACATCGAAGAGATCAGAATACCGGCGGATACCACCAGGAAAGCCAGCGCTTTCATCTCGTATACTCCCATTCGTGATTGGTCGGCGCGTGACGTCTGGCGTCCGCAGTGCACATAATGCCCCACGACGCCTACAGCGTCATCTCGTTTGTGGCCGCCGACCTTTGGTTGCCGGATCGACAGTAACAGAAAACGGGCTCTGAGAATGCGTGTGATCTGTCGCAGGTCGATGCGGAAGATGGTACCGCGATTTGGTGCTGCGGTGGTCCGACGTGTCATGACGGCTTCTGTCCTCTGGCTCGTGCTCATCGGAGGGGGGCTCGCCGCCGGCGCTGTGGGAAACGCGTCTGGCGCTGCCGCGGCTGTCGCGATGGTCGACGAGAGCCGGGCCGAGCGCTGGGTCCGGCAGGATGCGGTCACCCTTCGCCATGCCGCCGAAGCGCTCGTCGCCGTGAAGCTCAGCCGGCCCTATGAGCGGATCGAGGCCCGCGTGCCGGACTATGCCGAATGGGTCTATGGCTGGATCTCGAGCCTGGTGATCAGCGCCCGGCTCGCCGGAGTGGGCGTCCAGACCGCGGGCAGTCAGCTCTGGCAGGGCCAGTCGCTCGATACCAAGGAGATCGGGCGCGATCTCGAGGCCTATGTGGCTCAGGCGTTCGAAGAGCGCGTGATCCGCCCGGAGGCGGCCGAGCACGCACTCTTCGAGGGCTGGCAGGAAGCGGTCGATCGGCTCGCCCTTCTGGACCGCAGGCTGGCGGCCGCGCGGGCGTCGAGGGGAGCCCCTGCGGCCTTTGCGCAGCCTCTGCTGACCGACTGGTATCCGTCGGCCCCCGATCGCCTGATGCGCGGACCCGGTACGGCGCTGCCCGACACGGCCGGCGGTCCGGCGCAGGCGGAGGTGGTGCTGACGCGCTCGGTCCGGCCGCTGTCGATACGGGTGCTGAGCGCGGCGACCCGTCTCGTGATCGTCCCCTTCGTCATCCCGACGATCGGCAGCGCCGCCGGAGCCACGATGGTCGATACCGGCGGGCTCCTCGGCGCTTCCCTGTTTTCCGGGGCCATCGCCGCCGGCCTGTGGGGGGCGGACTATCTGCTGAACTGGCTGGACAGCGCCCGGAACCGGCCGGTCCTGGAGGCGGATCTGCGGGAGGTGATCCGGACCCAGCGCGATCTGACCGTGGCTGAGGCAAAGCTCCGCATGGGGGCTGCGCTGTGCCAGGTCAGAACGGTGGCGCCCGTTTGCTGAGCGGGTCCGCTGAACCGGTCGGCCGAGGGCCGTGCCCGTCGAGCCCGCTTGCCTGCGGAGACCGGGGTTCGTAGGATGGCGGACGCGGGCAGGACAGCGGCGGAACGCATCCCATGGACGGACACTTCATCCTCGGACCGGGCGGCATCCTTGCGCGGCTGCTCTATCCGGCGTTCATCGTCTTTGCCACCTACAACACCAGCGGATATTCCTACTACCATTGGGTCGTGGATCATCCGGATCAGGACATTATCCTGAAGATCTGTTGCTTCGGTGCGCTGGGTTTCGCCTATTACAACATCACCGAAACCGGGGCCGTGGCCCTGCAGCGGACCGGTCTGCTGTTCGTGTCCGTCACCGCCGCCGCCGGCGCGTGGTTCGCCATCGACAAGGAATGGGTGACGATCGACAGCCGCGCCGACCTGGTCAACGCCATGCAGTTCACGGTCGTCGTCGTCATGGCGATCGGTCTCTGCTACGCCCACTTCCACAGTCGGATCGGCGGCGTGAAGATCGTCGAGGAAGGCCGCAACGTCTGACCTCTTTGAGGAGACCGTTGGCGGACGGGGGACGCTTGGCGGCGGTCGGCGACAGGCTCGCTCAGATCGCGTCGGCCCCGGGGTAATTTCCGGGCACACGCGAGGAGTGCTGCATGGCGATCCGACCCTGCACGCTCCCGCTGTTGTCGCGGACCGCGAACGAGTAGCGCGCCGGGGTGACGACCGCAGCGCCGGTCTGCGGATCCTGCCAGGAGAAGACATAGAGCCCGCTCACCAGGGTCGCACGGTCGGAACGCAGACGCTGAAGCTCATCCTGGAATCTGACCGAGAGCCCCTGATAGGAGGCGAGCCGGTTGAAATAGGTCCGGATCCGGGCCGGTCCGATGAGCGGCTGATCTTCTGCCGTCGCCAACAGCAGGGCGTCCGGCGCGTAGAGCGCGATGATCCGGTCGACGTTCCGTGACCGCAGCGCCTCACCCCAAGCCTGCAGAACGTCGCCCGTGCCACCATCCGGTCCTCCCATACCGCCGCCGGAGGGAGCGGCGAATGCGCCCGCCGACAGGTCGGGCGTTGCCGGCATCCGTGTCGAAGCGGCTGAGGGCGGCTCGGGAATTCGGTCGAACCAGCCGGTGCTGCCCCACAGCCAACCGGCGGGCTTGGGACTCCAGCCCGCCCGCGTCACAAGCTGGCGCACCCGCTGCCGGGCCTCTTCGATCGAGACGGAGTTGCGGGCCCTGGCGGTGAAGAAGTCGGTCGCGTCCCGGAAGTCCGCCCGGGCGATGCGCTCCCCCTGCCGCAGTCGGCCGGACAGGAAACCGGCGACCTCGTCGGCCACTTCGCTCTCAAGGACCATATCGGACTGGCGCGCACCGACAAGGAGGGCCGAGCGGGCGTCATCCAGCGCCATGCCGAACCGTGCGGTCGCCGCCTGCAGCAGCGCCCGCTCCTCCTCCAGCGAGACGAAGCGCCGTCCGCCGCGGAAGCTGCCCAAGTAGTCAAGGAACTGCTGCATGATCCGATCCTAATATCTCCGCCGATCCAACCGCCTCAGAAAGTCGCCTCAAGCCGGGCCGACACCCGCTTGAACTCAATCAGAAGTCAGGACCGACTGCCAACTGAGGACGAAAGACAGACCCCAGATCAGCGATTGGGCGATCGCCTTGTTGATGTCCAGCACATCATGCTTCGGCCGGTAGCCGAAGTAGAGCGCGATGGCCGAGGCCCCGACGATCGACGGCACGGTCTTGGCCAGGATCCATTCCCAGCCGATCAGGAACGAGACGCCCGGCGGCCAGAGGCGCTGGAGGAATTGGTCGCGCCACATGTAGGTGGACCCCTCCGGGAAGATGATCGACCAGGTCATCATCGCCACCCAGGCGGTCAGGCTGACCGCGGCCGCCGCCAGAAAAACCGCCGCCACGCCCGACGCGGTCATGATCATGGTGTTGATGTAGAGCCGATGCGGGATGTTCAGGTTGCGCATCAACTTGATCTGGTCGGAATAGACCTTGTGGCCGATGCTGGCGGTGATCAGGGACGAGTTGCGTACGCTGATCAGAACCGCCGCCATGAGCGGCGCCAGAACCCGCAGTTCGCTGAAGGCGAGCCCGGCAAGCGCGTCTGAATGGATGATCGGCAGCAGATAGTCGCGGAACGGCAGGTACATGAAGATGAACCAGGTCGTCACGAAGCCGACGATGGTGCATCCGAGGCCGACGAACAGCAGCGCGGACGGGGCGAAACACAGCTCCCAGATGTAGCGGAAGAAGTAGCGCAGCGCCCAGTCGATCCGCCAGCGGGCCGTCGCTGCCGGCAACGGTCCACCATCGCCCGGCGCTCCCGGCGTCCCGGAGCGGGGCGCTGCCGGCGCTTCAAGGGCGATCGGCGCCTCGTTGTTCTCCACCGCCGTGAGGGCGGCTTCTACGGCGTCGCCGTTGACCTCCAGCTCCACCAGATCGTGGGCGTTCGAATCCAGTACCAGCACCCGGTCGGCGACGTCCATCAGATGCCGGAAGTGATGGGCGATGATCACCACGGGGATGCCGACCTCGTCGACCAGGTCGCGCAGCAGCTCTGCGAGCTGGCGCGAGGAGGACAGGTCCAGGCCGGAATTCGGCTCGTCCAGGAAGAGCACCGGGTGGTTGCCGAGCAGGGTGCGGGCGATGGCGACGCGCTGGCGCTGACCGCCGCTGGCCGAGGCGACCGGCTGACGGCGGTCCACATCCTCGATCAGCCGGTCGATGGCGTTGCGCAGATCCTCGCCGATGGCGTCGCTGTGGTCGCTGGCGAGCGCCAGATTGTCGGCGATCGACAGATCGTCGAACAACGCGAAGTTCTGGAACACCACGCCGCCGATCGCTACCCGGTCGGTCGTCAGGTCGTAGTCGCGGTCGCCGTAGCTGATCCGTCCCTCGGCCTGCCACCCCTCCTCCCGCGGGTCTATGGCGCCCGAGAGCATGTTGATCAGGGTCGACTTTCCGGTCCCGCTCGGTCCGGCCAGGATCACGATCTCTCCGGCATTGAGCGTCAGGTCGACATCCTGCAACAGGACCCGGCCGGCGGGCTGCGCGATCGAGAGACCCGCGACCGTGAGGACCGGTGCGGGGCGCTGGGCGTCGGAGGATGCTGTCACGATCCGGCTCTCGTCAGGGGGGTGAAGCGTTCGAGCATGGTGGACGGCGGCTCCTCGCCCTCCTCGAGGACGATGGCCACCACCCGCGGGCGGCGCAGCAGGATATAGCGGATGATGCGGACCGGCAGCGCGTCCGGCTGCATGTCCGGCCCGCGCCCGACCACAGTGGAGAAGATCGTCGTGGTGGCCGCCGCCGCCTCGCGCTCCACCACCTGCAGTTCGGCATGGAAGGCGGGATCGCGGGAGATGTCGTCCAGGAGGGCCTCGGTGCGCGGATCGTCCGAGACGGCGTCGATGAAGGCGTCGGCGAGCAGGACCCCGACCTGCCAGAACCTGCGGTCGCGGCCGAGGTCGAGGGCGTGGATCACCATGGCGTCGAAGAAGTCGTCGTTGCGCAGCAGGTCGGCCGCAGCGTCGCCGAGGGGCGAATAGTCGACGCGGCCCTCGGTGAGGAGGTCGAGCATCCCCTGCCAGCTCGGCGTCATCATTTCCAGGGCCGCCGCCCGAAGACGGGGGATGGCGGCGATCAGCAGGCTGTTGCTCAATTCGGAGGCGTATTCCCGGCGGTAGATCTCGATCGCCCGATCGGTCGCCATGTCGAGGCCGGGGTCGGCGCGTACCTGGCGGTAGGCGTCCACCACGATCTCCTGCAGGCGATTGCGATACGCCTCGTCGAAGGCCGGGTCCCGCACGATGGCGACGAAACGGTCCCGCATGGACCGGGCCACCCGCTCCATGTCCCTGGCGATCTGCGTGCGTGACGTATCGGGCACCAGGGCGAGCAGCGAGCGGGCGTTGGTCTCGAGCAGCAGCACCCGGGATTCCGCCACAGGGTCCATGTCGACATCGGGAAACACCGAGATCCTCAAGCTCTCCGGGCTGAGCATCGCCACCCGCCCGATGGCGACGGACGACCCGTCCTTGCGCAGACGGTAGGCCGGGAAGCCGACATGGTTGTTGATCTCGCGGGCCCAGTCGGGCCGCTCGAACACCGCGGCGTTCTCACGGCCCGTCGGGGCGCCGTGGAACGCATAGACCCCGCTCGCGGCGAAGGCCGCGACGATCAGGCACGAGAAGAGATAGGCCGCAACATCGCGTAGGGTCATGGAACGGGCGCTGCTCTAGGGGTAGCTACGGGCCGGCCTGCGGCCGGCGGGAAATGGCTCCCGTCCGGCGGCGGACCGGCGGGCGGCGATCATCGTCTCGAGCTGATGGTACAGCGCGTAGAACGGGCGGTTGTCAATGAAGCTCAGCATATGGACGTTCTCGAGGATCGCATCATGCAGGATATAGCCCGTTAGCTGGGAACATCCCGCGTAGCGCACGACGAACAGCGGCGGCAGCGCGATCGAGGCGGTCATGCCGAGGTCGGTGATCTCCGAAATCTCGATCCGGCTCTTGCGGATCGGGTGGGAGCGGAACACAAGCTCGTGCACGTCGCAGATGAACTGGGTCCGGTCGATCGACAGATGCGTCTCGTAAAGGGTCAGGGTGCTGAAGGCGCCTGAACACTGCGCGGTGACCTTCTCTGCGGTGGCGCTGTGTTCCATTGGCGGCGGCATCCGTGCGGTGGCGGAAAATGGACGATCGCCGGGGGACGATCGTCGGGGGACGACTGCCGGTGCGGACTGTGCGGCCGTCACCGCCGTCTGTTGCCACTCAACGGAGGGAACGGTAGGATCGGAACCCTGGCTTTTCAAAACTCGCGAGCGAACAGATGGAATTCCTGCTCACGGCGACGACGACGTTCGCGGGCACGCTGCTGGCGCTCGGGTTCATCGAGGTCTCGGCGGAAAACCTGGCGATCTGGAATTCGGATCACGTGTCGGGCTACTTCTGGAACATCGAACCGGATCCGAATGGCAGCGAGGCGCAGCGTCTCGCGTTCGACCTTGCCGGTACGCCGCTGGCCAAGACCGATATGGAACTCTGTCGCATTGTCGAGCGGAACTGACGGCGCCGCCGGGGAGAGAGACGCATGACCTTCTTGGCGACGGTTTCGGGGTTTCTCGCGGCGCAGTTCGTCGGCGCACTCTATTCCGAGCAGTTCGCCGAATGGTGGATGTACGGCTACGAGAACGGGTTCTACGCGGAGGTCGCGGCTCCGGACACGGTCACGCCGGGGGCGATCACCATCGAGGATCGTGAGCTCATCGTGACCTATTGCTCCGCCGCCGATGCCGTACAGGCAGCGGCGTTGAAGTCCGGTATCAGAGGCTGAAAGTCCGACGGGTCGGCCACCCGGACCGACGCCGTGACGGGCCGCCCGGGTGCCGGGTGGATGTTTCAAGGGGGGTAGGGTGCAGCAGGCATTTAGGAAACTCGCACTGGCTTTCGTCGCGTTCTGTATGACGGTGGCGACGCCGGCCATGGCACAGCAGCCTGCCCTCTCCGGGTCGGCGCAGAACGGACCGGTGAGTCCCACCATCGTTCAGTCGCTCGCCGATGCCCGCGACGACAATATCCAGACCATCAGTTCGGTCACCGGTGCACTGCTCGGCGCGGCCGGCGGGGCGCTCGTGCTCAACGTCGTCACCGGCGGCGCGGCGCTCACGCCGCTGATCGGGTTGCCTGCCTCCAACGTCTTCGGGGGAAGCTGGATGGTGGCCGCCGGTTCGCTGCCGTTGGCCGGAGAAATGGCCGTTCACACCATCGCGGCCGCGACCGTGGCGTTCGGCGGCGGTCTGATGGGGATGTATTTCGTAGGCGATTGACCTGCGTTTCGAGGTTGCGTCCGACGGTTCAGAAGCCCCGGATGCGACGCCAGGATCGGGCATGCACCCCATGCTGCGATCAACAGGGAGAAGAGCAATGAGCAAGCTGTCAACAATCGCCAGGACTCTGGTGATCGTCCTTGGCCTGACCGTCATCGCGGCGGCCGGGGCGAAAGCCCAGACCGTCACGCCGCCGCCGGAGGTTTCGGCGTTCGACGGCTATCGCGCCGTGGCCATTACCGCCGGCGTCATCGGCGGTGCCGTGGTCGCGACGATCGTGACCGACGGGCTGATCCTTCCGGTCTACGGCACCCTGACGGGCTCCAGCATCGGCGCTCTCGGGGAAGGCAGCGCGATGGCGCTGATCCACTCCCAGGGATACGCCTTCTTCCGAGGCAGCATGCGCCTGCTCGGCGCCGTCAGCGGCGGCCTGTACGCCGACGCCTGGTACACCGGCGAGTAGTCTGTTCGACCGTCAAGTCGATTGTCCGGTACCGGATCGTCCATCAACCGGCCCCGCCAAGGGGCCGGTTGATGGCGGTCGCGACAATGTCGACGACCAAATCGATGCCGTTGTTTGACGTGTCCGCGACAACCGTCCGGCCCGGAGCCAGGGTATTCAATACGGCGAGTGCCTCGGCCAAATCGTAGTATCGGGACTCCTCCACGACGATCGATGAGGACGAGCCCACGGCCCCCAGATCGACACTGGCGTCCGACAGCACCCGCGCCAGCCGCCGGACCGCGGAGCGCGACATCAGGTCACCGACCCCGTGCTCTTCGAGGACATGGACGTAGTCCGGGTCGGCGGCGTCATCTCTCCCGATCCGGCCCGCTTCCTGGTCCGTTTCCTGGGTCGCCCGGTCGAACGGGTCGTCGCGCAGGCAGAGGCGGGCGACGCGCAGTTCCGGCGGGGCCAGCAGCACGGCGAATACGGCATTCGGCAGGCGGGCGGCGGCGGCCGCCTCGGCCGGCCCACGCACTCCGTCGAAGACCATCCATCCATCGCCGATCTGGCCGACGCCGGTATCGGCGTCGATGGCCAGACGCTCAAGTACATCGCCCATGCCGCCGGGATGGCGCTCTCGGAAGGCCGCCGTCAGGCGGAACCGTTCGAGCCGGTCGGTTACCGTCCGGCTCGGATCGCCGGTCATGGCCGGGAGAATGATCCGATCGGTGATGTCCCGGCGGTCGGGCAGAACGGCGCGGACCGCGCCGCGGCCTGCGAGCGCGGCGACGGTGGCGGTCTTGCCGGCGCCGGTCAGACCGACCAGAACCAGGACCCGTGCATGCGCCAGAGGCAGCCGACCCTCCGTCGCGGTGCCGGGGGGCAGACTGAAATCGGCCGACACCTGGTCGGCGGAAAGCCAGATGACCGGGGACGGGGAGGGGCCTGGCGGCATGTCCGCTCCATTGGGAGGTGACCGTTGCGCGGTCGGATTGGCCGGGCGTTGCGTCGCGATGTGGGTGTCACTTGACCCCGCGACCGGCGGGCCGGGTTCGTGCTAGAAATCGTCAGATGGCCGGTCCATAGAATCATTCCTGACCGGTCGGTGCAATCGCGCGGTCAAACCGTCGGAACGCGCGAGCGGACGATGCCGGGGGCGACCGGCGGAGAGGTGTGTGATGCAGGCAGAGGTGATGCGGACGGATTTGGCCAACGGTGCCCGGACCGAAGGAGCCGAACTTGCGGCGGTCCCGCTGTCGCCGTTCCTCGGCGCGGAGATCACCGGTCTCGACCTGTCGCGGAAGGTCACGCCGGACGAGGCGGCGCGGGTGCGCGCGCTGTTCTACCGTCACCAGGTGATCGCCGTCCGCGATCAGGAGATATCGCCGGAGGCTTTCATCCGCTTCGCCGAGATCTTCGGTCCGATCGAGCCGTTCTTCATCAGCGCCTACAATCACCCGGAGCATCCGCAGATCTATGTCCTGTCCAACGTGCGCAAGGACGGCAAACCGATCGGTCGGGATGGCGCCGGAACCCACTGGCACAGCGACAGCACTTTCGTCGAGAAGCCGAGCAGCGTGACCCTGCTGCACGGCGTCGAGGTGCCGGCGCGGGGCGGCGATACGCTCTTCGCGAACATGTACGACGCCTATGATCGGCTGGACCCGGAGACCCGGGCGCTGATCGACGGACGTCGGGCAATCCACCGCTATCAGCGCAAGGAGTTCGTGTTCTCCGGCGACCGCGAGCTTTCGGCCGAGGAGAAGGCGGAAATCGAAGAGCTCAAGCGCAAGCGCCTCGCCGAGGAGGCCGCCTCAGCGCCCTCGCCGACCCAACAGAAGAGCAACGCGGTGCCGGAGCAGCGTCATCCCGTCGCCCGTACCCATCCGGTCACCGGCCGCAAGGCGCTGTATCTCAACGACGAAATGATGGTCGGCATCGAGGGGCTGGAAGACGACGTCGCCCGGCCGCTGTTGCGCCGGCTTTGCGAGGAGGCGACGCCGCCGGACAAGATCCTGCGCTACAAGTGGCGCAAGGGCGATCTGGTCGCCTGGGACAACGCCTCGGTGATCCACACGGCCACCTTCACGCCGCCGGATCAGGCGAGGGTCATGCACCGGTTGACGGTCGAGGGGACGGTCCCGGTCTGAGACGGGGCGCGACAGTGACCGTCCTGTGAGCGCACGGTCTGCCAACAGGGTCTGCCAACAAGGTCTGCCAAGATGATCCGGTTCCTCGTCCTGCTGCTCGGCCTCGCGTCCGGTCCGGCTCTTGCCGCCGGCAGCGACAGGCCGGTCCTCGACTGGCTGGTCTATGAAGACGCCACGCTGGCGGGCTATGCCATCGACACCGATGCCGGCGACAGCGCACGCCATGTCGCGGTACCCCGGGACGGGGCGGACGCGGCGAAGCGCGTCATGATCGTGATCCCGAGCCGGTCGGTGGAGGCCTACACCCTGGCGGTCAACACGATCCTCCAGGTTTTCCGGCGACGCGACGTCCCGGCCCGGTTCGACATCTGGTACTATGACGGCGACGAGGCGGTGGCACGGGAGGCGTTGGACTGGTCCTATCGGCAGCCGGTGGACCTCATCATGTCGGCCGGCTCCTCCGCCACCAGCTTTCTGCGGGCGCACCACAGCGGTCACGCGATCCCGGCGGTGACCAGCGCCTCCAAGGACCCGGTCGCCTCCGGTCATCTCGACGATCCGGCGGGCAGCGGCACCAACATCGCCTACACCTCGATCAACGTCGAGACCGGCACGCTCGTCGCCTATCTGCGGCGCCTGATTCCGGATCTGACGACCATCGGTCTGGCCTATTCAGCGGGCAACCAGAGTGCCGTCCTGACCCAGGTGAATCCGCTCAAGAAGGCGGCCGATGCGCTCGGTCTCGCCATCGTCGATGTGACCGTGAGCGGCGATGCCACCGCTGAACAGGAACTCGAGACCGCGCTTCCGGCGGCCATCGCCACCATGCGCCGGCTGGACCCGGGGCTGCGTCGAAGCATCCTTCTGATCACCGGGTCGACCTCCGTCTACGAGCGGATCGCGCAGATCAACCGCCATGCCGGAACGCTGCCGGTGGTCTCGATGCTGCCGGACATCGTCCGGGAGGGCGAGGATTCGGCGCTGCTCTCGATCGGGGTAAACCTGACCAGCGCGCTGACCCTGTCGGCGGTCTACGCGGTCGATGTGGTGACCGGCGCGGCAGAGCCGGGGGCGCTTCCCGTCGGCACCGTCTCGCCGCCGGATCTCGCGATCAATTTCCTGATCGCCGACCGGATCGGCGTGAAGATCCCGTTCTCGTTCCTGGAATCATCGACCTTCGTCTACGATACCGACGGCCGGCAGGTGGTGGCCTTCGGACAAAGGGTGTTCTAGGAACGGATCGAACCCGGGGCCGGGGTCAAGGCCGATGGGGCGTCCGCCGACAGGCGGGTGCGGTGGAGAGGACGTTCGCGAAAGGGCCGGGCAATGATAATGTCGGCGGCGTCGCGTGGAGGAGGATACGAGCGGTGCTGGACAACATTCTGACGATCCCGGCTCTGGCCGTCGGAGCATTTTTCGCGGTGTCGTACTTCATCAGTCCGGACACCATCGTCATCCAGAATATCTCGGTGCCGCCGTCACTGGAGGACCAGGGGTATTCGAATGCGGTCGCCACCACGATGCTGTCGGACAGCGTTGCCCGGATCAGCGACGAAGCCGGCACCAACCGGGGCGCCTATGTCGCGGAGGAGACCGCCCAGGCGAAATCGGTCGAGGCCCTGAGCGACTGGTTCGGACTGGCGCAGCCGATCCGAGCCACCCAGGTGGCTCTCGGCTTTCTGCCCTACTCGTTCTCGGGCGAGTTCGTCGAGGATGGCGACGAGCTGGTCCTGCGGATCCGGGGCCAGTCTTCCGAGTACTGGCATTTTCTGCTGGAGCAGCGCGGCTCGAAGGATGATATCGACGGCCTGATCAACCGGGCGTCGCTCGAACTCCTCAAAGAGCTCGATCCGTACCTGATCGCCGTCTACAACTTCCGCCGCGAGATCCCGGAGCGCGATTTCACCAAGACCAAGGACGCGATCGATCACGCCCTGGTCCATGCCCCGCGCGAGAACCTTCCCTGGGTCTATGCGCTGTGGGCCCACGTCCTGTTCTTCGAGGGCGATCTGGAAGGATCGGTCATGAAGAACCGTCAGGCGCTGGCGTTGGACCCGACCTTCCCGCGTCCGATGATGCGCTGGGGCGAGGCGCTTCAGACCATGGGCCTGCATGACGAGGCGATCGGGCGTTTCCGCAAGACGCTCGAGATCGACCCGCACTATCCGGAAGCCGTCGTGTACTGGGCGAACTCGCTGCTGGCGCAGGGCAAGACCAAGGAGGCCGGGGTCAAGTTCAAGGAAGCCTACGACATGGCTCCCGACTTCCCGCGCATCGTTCACGCCTATGGCATGTACCTAGCAGAGTACGGCAACAAGGTCCTTGCCGCAGACATTCTTCGCCGGGCCGTGGAGTTGGACGACGGGCATAACGAGAAATTCGCCCGTGATCTGCGCAAGGTGCAGCGCATGGTCGATCCGCGACTCGACGGGATCGGCGGCGACCAGCAGCAACCCGCTCCGGCCGCCGAGCCCGCAACCAAGGCGGGGTGAGCGCGCACGGAGGGTCGCGCCGCCTCCGCCGGCCTCACTTCCCGAGCACGCGTGCCCCGGCCGAGGCCAGGGGCCGGAGATCTGAATGACCCGACTGTCAGCCATCCTGCCCGGCATTGTGCTGATGGGTATCAGCCTCCTTATGTTCGCCTATGTCGGCTATGGGGAGGCGACCCGCGTCTACTCCGACATGCGGCTGCAGCGGGTGGTTCAGCTCGGGGCAACGGTTCAGCACTCGCTGAACCAGTTCGCTCAGAGCGGTCTGCCCCTCGACCAGTTCACGGGCTTCGACCGGCGGGCCGAGCAGCTTGCTGCGGTCGACGGATCGATCCACACGGTCGCTCTCGCGGATGCCCGGGGCACGCCGATCTCCTGTGTCGCCGTGCATACCCACGCCGATGATTCCGACTGCCGGGAGCGCTTCCAAGCCGAGAGGAGCGGGTATCATGGCCATCATCAGATCAAGGACGGCGCGGTCGCCGAAACCGAGCGCGGAGAGATCCTCAGCCTGCCGGTGACGGATAAGTTCGGAACGGTCGGTTTCGTCCTCCTGTATGTGGACGGACCCACGATCCGAAAGACCGTCGATGACGCCTTCGTCCCCGTTTTCCTCGCCGCCGGGGGCCTGTTTCTCCTCTACGCGCTGTTGCAGATCATCATCGACCTGAAAGGCGGTACGGCGGCGCGGCGCTGGCTGACAACCGGCTTCACCGGCACGGTCGTGGTCGTGATGGCTGTTCTGGTCGGCGTCATGTTCAATCTCTACCGGGAGGGTGTGGAGGGCCAAGCCGAGGGTCTGGCCCGGTCGATGGCCGCCCGGCTGGCGGCGGTCGCCGAGATCGGGATTCCCATTTCGGCGCTGAGCGGCATCGATGAGGCGCTCAGGGACTACCGGCGGATCAACCCGCAGATCGCGGCGATTACCCTCAGCCGCGACGGGGTGACGCTGCACCGGATCGCCGACCAGCAACATGCCGTAGCGCATGCCGGCGACGGAACGCTGTCCTTCTCGCAGCCGATCGACGCGGAAGGAGTTCTGACCCTGACCGCCGAACTGCCGCTGTCCGTCGTCATCCAGGCGATGGGTGCCGGGGGGCGAAATTTCGCCGCGCTGTTCTTCGGATGCATGTTGTTTGCCACCATCTTCTTCCGGGCGGTGCGCGCCCGACGGGAGGCGGCGGCCGCTCCCCGGATGACCGGCGCGGCCGGGCTGGCCGTGCTGCAGCCGGCGTATTTCCTGGGGATCCTGGCGGACTCCCTCGTGCTTTCGGTGCTGCCCGAAATGAGTCAGGAGCGGGTGGTGGCCGAAGGGCTCTCCCGCAACCTAGTCTCATTGCCATTCAGCCTGTTCTTCATCGGCCTGACGGGGGCTCTGATTCCGGCGTCGATCCTGACCGAGCGGACCAACCTGCGCGCCCTGTTCATGGCTGGAGCCGCGGCGGTCGCGGCCGGGCTGTTTCTGGTCGGCTTTGTTGAGTCGTTCTGGGCGCTCTGCGCCGGACGGGCGCTCGGCGGCATCGGACAGGGGATCCTGCTGATCGCGGTTCAGGCCTACGCCTTCGAGATCGTCTCCTCGGAAGATCGCGTTCGCGCGGCGGCGGCGCAGGTTCTCGGCTACAACGGCGGGCTGATCGTCGGCACCGGTATCGGCGGCCTGCTGGCGGTGTTCATGGACGACAACGCGTTCGTCGCCCTGGCCGGCGGGGTGGGGATTCTCGCGCTGATGTATATCCGGGTCGCCTTGCCCTCGCTGGTAAAGGCGGCGGAGGATCGCCAGCCGGTCCGCCTGTTCGCCGATCTGAAGCGGGTTCTGGTGTTTCCGGACTTCCTCGCCCTGCTCTCCATGATCGGCGTGACCTCGAAGTTCGCGCTCGCGGGCGTGGCGATCTTCGCCATGCCGCTGGTGCTGCATCGGTCCGGCTATGGCGACGACGAGGTCGGACAGGCGCTGATGGTGTTCGCCATCGTCACCTATCTGGTAACCGCCGTCGCGCCGCGTCTGGTGGCGGCGCTGGGGTCGACCGACCGGGCGCTGGTGGTCGGCATGGTGGCGTTGGCCCTCGGCATGGCCGGCCTGGGACTGGTGACGGGGATCGGCGGCACGGACGGGGGCGGCGTGGTCATGCCGTCGTGGCTGACCGGTCTCGCGGGCACGGTCCAGGGCGCCTTGGCGGATTTCCCGCTGCCCGCTGCGACGGGTGCGGCGATCGCGGTGTCCGTGGCGCTGCTCGGAATCGGCCAGGGTCTGATCGCGGCGCCGATCATCGCCCGGGTGGCGGCCGGTGGCGCCGCTGTCGCGGTCGGACGGGACCGGACCATCGCGGTCTACCGGATCCTGGAGCGGATCGGGCATATTTCCGGACCCGCGCTGGTCGGCCTGTTGCTGGTGGCGGCGTCGGACAATTCCGCCGCGCTCGCGTCGCTCGGCATCGTCTATGGCGGCTTGGCGATGCTCTACGGGCTCGCCACCTTCGCCATGCGCCAGCGGTCTGCCGCCTGACCCGGCCATCCCTCAGTCGGTGGCGGTCGGCCGATCCTCATTGGCGGCCTCGGCGATGAGCGCGTCGACGGCGTCCAGCGACAGGTCGCCGCCATCCGCGGCTTCCTTCACCCGCCGGGTCACGGCTTTCAGCACCGCCAGCGGCAGCCGGTAGCCGAGCGCCTCGGACCGGACCCGGATCGCGTTCCAGCCGGTCAGCCGATGGCCGATGGCGATCTCCCGCGCCAGCCCGAAATCGGCCGGATCGAGCGCCTCGTAAGCCCTCGGGTCGTTGTGGACCGCCTTGGTGTGCAGACCGGCCTTGTGGCTGAAGGCGGTCTCGCCCACCAGCACGTCGTTGAACGGCACATCCACGCCGGCCAACGCGGCTACATGGTGACAGAGAGCCGGGAGGGCGGGCAGGTCGTAGCGGGCCTTGGTGCACTCGGGGTCCATCGCGTAGAGCACGGCGATGAGCCCTTCGAGCGAGGTGATGCCGTTGCGCTCGCCGATGCCCAGCACGGTGGTGTTGATGAAAGCGGCCCCGGCGCGGGCGGCCGCATGGGCGTTGGCGATGGCGCAGCCGATGTCGTTGTGCCCGTGGAACTCGATCGGCGTTCCGGTCAGCCGGGCGACCAGACCGACCACCTCGCCCACCCGGTCCGGCGTGGCCGCGCCGGTGGTGTCGGCGATCCCGAGCCGGTCGAACAGCTTCAGTTCCGACAGCGGCAGATAAACGTTGAGAAGGTCGTTCAGCGGGCAGCGGAAGGCGTCCTCGCTGGAGAACCGAAGCAGCACGCCCGGTGCGCGCTTGCGCACGTACTCGCCGATTTCGGCGGCGGTGCGCACCACGTCCGGGATCGCCTGACCGTGGCTGGCCCGGCG
Organism: Thalassobaculum sp.; assembly: GCA_048983575.1. Classification (GTDB taxonomy): domain Bacteria; phylum Pseudomonadota; class Alphaproteobacteria; order Thalassobaculales; family Thalassobaculaceae; genus Thalassobaculum. Next base: position 1,684,899 of record JBLZTD010000001.1, read on the forward strand.
CAGGATCGGCGAGATCGCCATCACCATGTTCAGCGCGCCGACGCCGCTGTCGAGCGCGATGTCCACATCGTCGCGATGGCAGCGGATATGGGCGGCGACGGTGATGGGAAGGCCGGCGGCCGCGATCCGAGCGGCGTCGTCGCGGGAGCGGGGGCTCGCGGCGGGCGACGTGACCTCGAGAAAGGTGACACCGAACGCGCTCAGGGCGTGCGCAAGCGCCAGCTTGGCGTCTGACGGGAAATCGGCGCGCACGAACTGTTCACCCTCGCGCAGCGTGGTGTCGATGATCGTGATGTCGGGAAGAGGCACCGTATCCCCCGGAACCGAGCGCCAAGAAACGCCCGCATCATAGGCCAAACGGGCGGGGCTGTCCCGTTCCGGTGCCTAGGCCCGGACCAGAAGGATCATCGGGCGCACCGGAAACCGATATAGACGACGGCCGTGTCGGCCGGTTTCGAGGCGAGATGGGTGCGCCTCATCTGCCGCTCCCCGTACCACCAGGAGCCGCCGCGGGTGATCTTGCGCCCGCCATCCTCGCCGTCCACCCATTCCCAGACATTGGCGCCCATGTCGTGCAGTCCGTTGACCCCGACCGCGGTGGTGCCGACGGGCGCATGGCCGATGCCGCGCGTCAGCACGGCCGAGTGGTCGATGGCCGGTGCGGACCCGCAATCGGCGAGGCAGTTCGCGCCCTGGGGCGTCTCCCCGGTCGGGTAGGGATAGGTCGTCCCGGTCCGGAACGGGCCGGGCGGGTGAGCGCGCCGCTCCGTGTAGGCGGCTTCCAACCACTCCGCATCCGTGGGCAACCGTTTGCCGCGCCAGGCACAATAGGCTTGGGCTTCGGCGAAGGTGACGTGGACGGCGGGCTCATCGTCCTGCGCGGGACGGCCGAAGGGGGCCTGCCAGGTCCAGCCGGGCTTCGTCACCCATCCCGCCTCGTAGACCTCTCCGCCGCCGGCGCGCTCGGCGGCCGTTACCGTGCCGGTCGCCTCGGCGAATGCGCGGAAGGCCGCGACCGTCACTTCGGTCCGATCGATCTCGAACCCGCCGACGCGTTGCATGTCTTCGGCAAGGGCGGCCGGCGCCAGGAAAGTGGCGGCGGCGACCAGGGTCAGGATTCGCATATCCAGCATCCGAGGTTTCCGTGCCCGTGATCTTGTCCGCGCCGGCTGCGGGTCAAGAGGCGTCGGCGTCCCGATCGGATCTCTGCGGGCGGCGCTCCGAGACGCAAGACCCCGGAACCGTTCCCACCCCCCTGCGACGATGCCCGCTTTGCTGAGTCGTAGAGCTTGGCCGGAGCAGGCGTGCGGAGATGAGCTCGCCTCATCGCCGAGGGGAAGTCAAAGGGACAAAGCATCGTTCGTGGGGTCGGATGGTGGGCGCACAAGGACTCGAACCTTGGACCCGCTGATTAAGAGTCAGCTGCTCTACCAACTGAGCTATGCGCCCATCCGTGCGGATCCGGCGAGAACGCCGGGGAGCCGCGAAAGAGGCGGCCTTATAGCGGGTCAATTCCGGTTTGTCGAGAGCCAGCTGGTCTGCAGAGTCTTCCTTCTCCACCGGCACCGCCCGGGCGCGGGCGTCCCGGTTGCGATTGGCGGTGTCGTCGGTCATTGAAGGGTCCGGTGATCGAACGTCGACGCGGACCATGCTAGCCCTGATGCCCTCGAGGCAAGCGGCACGTAGACGGACGGCCCGGCGCACCGCCATGATGCGGCCCCGGCATTCGGGACGGAACACACTGGAAGGAACGAGTGGCATGAGCGTGGACGGCATGAAGTTCGAGACCCTGACCCTGGAGATGGCCGACGACCATGTGCTGCTGGTCACCCTCGACCGTCCGGAGGTGCGCAATGCGCTCAACACGCAGATGGGCTTCGAGCTGCGCGATCTCTGGGTCGAGCTGTACCGGGACGCCGGCGAGATCCGCTGCGTCGTGCTGACCGGGCGGGGCGACAAGGCGTTCTGCGCCGGCGGCGACCTGAAGGAACGCAACGGCATGAGCGACGCCACCTGGCGCGCCCAGCACGCGCTGTTCGAGCAGATGGTCAAGGCCCAGCTCGACTGCCCGGTACCGATCATCGCCGCGGTCAACGGCGCCGCCTTCGCCGGCGGGCTGGAGATCGTGCTCGGCTGCGACTTCGCCTATGCCGCGCCGACCGCCCGCTTCGCGCTCACCGAGGTGACGCTGGGCATCATTCCGGGCGCCGCCGGCACCCAGAACCTGCCGCGCGCGGTCGGTCTTCGACGGGCCAAGGAGATCATTCTGACCGGCAAGCCCTTCACCGCCGAGGAGGCGCTGGCCTGGGGGGCGGTCAACCGCATCTGCGCCGAGGGCGCGCTGCTGGACGAGGCCCTGGAGACCGCGCGCACCATCGCCGGCAACGCGCCGATCTCCGTGCGCCAGGCTAAGAAGTCGATCAACGCCTCGGAGATGATGGATCTGAAGAACGGCTACGACTTCGAGATCGAAGCCTATAACCGGACGGTGCCAACCGAGGACCGTCTCGAGGGCGTGCGGGCTTTCAACGAAAAGCGCAAGCCGGTCTACAAGGGGCGCTGATCGGATATGGCGGCGGACAAGCCGGGCGGCGCCCTGGTGGCGGCGGCGTCGATCGTGACCGAGGGCCGGACGCTCACCTGGCTCACCGCCGGAATCCTGCTCGCCTTTCCGACGGTCGGGCTGCTGGCCAAGCATGGGATGAGCGCGATGGCGGTCACGCTGTCGCTGCTTCTGCTCGCAGCCACGGTCGTCGGTCGGCGCGTGCCCTGGCCCGGATGGACGCTCGCCGTGCCGGCTCTTGGCCTGCTGGCTTTGCACCTGATCGCCCTGGTCGTGGCGCCGGCCTGTCCGCCCTGCGGCGGCCGCTGGCCCCAGGCGGCGGCGGCGGTGTTCGTGCTGCTGCCGCTGGCGGCCGGCGGCATGGTGGCGCTCGCCGGTATCGACCGGACACGGGCCGGGCGGATGCTCGTGGCGGGCGTGCTGCTCGGTATTGCGGTCGCGGCCGTCGAGCTCGGCCTGGACGCGCCGATCTATCGGTTCCTGGATGGCCGGGAGGCCGGGGCTTTCGTGTCCATGTCCCGCTTCAACCGGGGCCTGGTCGCCCTGGTGCTGCTGTCCGTGGTCGCCGCCGGATGGCTGTGGCTGCGACGGCGCCGGGCGGCGGGCGCCGGGGTCCTCGCGGCGGCGGGCGCGGTCGCCGCGATGGGCGATTCCCTCACCGCCCAACTCTGCGTCCTGCTGGCGGTGCTGGCGCTCGGCGTGTCGGCCGTCGCCGAGACGCTGGTGCGCTGGGCGATGGTGATCGTGGTCGCACTGCAGCTGCTGTCGGCCCCGTGGGCGGCGCCGGCGGCCTATGACTGGGTGGACGCGCGGGCGGTGCATATCGACCCGGCGATCCGGCATCGCCTCGAGCTTTGGGATCACGGGGCGGCCCTGGCGCGGGCGCGGCCCTGGACCGGTTGGGGTCTCGATGCCTTCGATCACAGGCCGATCGATCCCGACCGGCTGGCCCGGGCGCAGAAGATGACGAAGCCGGAACCGCATCCGCACAATGCCGGCCTGCAGCTCTGGGTCGAGACCGGCGTCGTCGGCGTGCTGCTCGGGATCGGCTTCCTGGTGGCGGTGGCCCGTCGGATCGGCCGCATGGCGCCGCCCCTGCGGCCCTGGGCGACAGCCCTGGCCGCCGTCGCCATCGCACCGGGCCTGGTCTCCTTCGGAATCTGGCAGACCACCTACCTCGCCATGGTGGCGGTGGCCTGCTTCGCGTTCGGGCTGCTGCGCGACAAGGCGGACAAGGGGTAAGCAGCCCTGAGCGGGCTTGCGGCAGCCCTTATCCGGTCGCCGCGTCGACCGCGTCCCAGAGCGCCCTGTAGGCGCCGGCGACGGCGGTGCGCGGAGCGAAAGCGGTGAGCGGCTCGCGTTCGACGCCCATGCGTTCCACCGCGCTGGCATACGGGATATGCACGCCGAGCACGTTGCGGTGGTCCCGAGGGAAACTCTCGACGATCTCGCGGTGCAGCGCCTTGCGGCGGTCGAGCATGGAGAAGAACGGGAGCAGCTTCAGGCCTTTGATCTTCTGTTCGGCCTTGAACGTCTCCAACTGGTCGTAGGTGCGTAGCGACAGCGTCGTCGGGATCAGCGGAATGATAAGCGCGTCGGCCGCCTCGAACACGGCTTCGGAGACCAGGGAGACGCTGGGCGGGCAGTCGAGGATGACGATGTCGTAGTCGCCGGAAAGCGGCTTCAGCAGCTTGCGCAGGCGGCGGGTCGACTTCTTCTCGGCCTCCAGCATCAGGTCGAGGTTTCGGTAGCGGAAATCGGCCGGAATCAGGTCGAGGTTGTCGTAGTCGGTGGCCTTGATCAGATCGTCCAGATCGCGCTTGCCGCCGACGAGCCCCTTGCCGCCGCCCTTCACCTTCGGCTTGACCCGGAAGTAGAAGCTCGCCGCGCCCTGCGGGTCGAGATCGATCACCAGAACCCGATTGCCGCGCTGCGCCGCCACATGGGCGAGATTGACGGCCGCCGCCGTCTTTCCGACGCCGCCCTTGATGTTGTAACTCGCCAGAATCCGCATCAGTCCTCCTTCGGGCGTCGCCGGCCGGGCTGGTCTCCGGCGGGCCCGTCGAAAATGTCATGAAACAGCGCCTGCGTCTCCCTGGCGGCGAAGGTTCCGAAAGCGGCGGCGAACGCGTCGCGGGCCGCCCGGCGGTCGCGATCCAGCTCCTCGCTCCAGGCGCCGATGGCCATCAGGGTCTCCGCCCCGACGCCCTTGCGGCTCGCCAGCGTCCGGCCGTAGCCGTGCAGCGCCTCGACCTGCACCTCGCGATCCTGGACCCGGCCGAGGACATCCTGCAGACCTTTGAGCGCCTTGATCGCCGGCTTGCTGCGGTCGCGCGGCAGGATCTCGGACAGGAATTCCGTGACGTATCGCAGCTTTTTCATGCGCTTGCGCAGGTCGTGGAGTCTCTCCGCCTCGGTCTCGGGGCCGATCTTCCGGCCCTCGCGCAGCACCTTGCGCAACAGCTTGACCGCCCGGGCCGTGACGATGTCTGCGAACGGCGCGCGCAGGGACTTCGTCGCCGTCCAGTTGGCACTCGACGGATTGAGACTGTCGCGCCAGCGCGAGAGAAAGGCCTGGAACCTGTCACCTGTCAGAGCGAGTACGAGATCGCGGTGAGCGGCTTTCTTCAGGGTCTCCAGGTGGCGTTCCAGCGCATCCAGGGCGTGGGGGTCGCCCTCCATCCGCGCGCGGCGTTCGGCGAGATCGAGGAGCTGGACGTCCAGGTCGCGCACCGGGCTGGTTATCCGGCCAAGCCATCGGAAACCCTCGACCGCCTCGGCGCGTCCTTCCAGGGCGATCGCATCGGTGAGTTGGGATAGCGCCGAGCGGGTCCGGCGGATGGCGACGCGGAACTGGTGGAGGTAGTCCGGGTGCCGGTCGGCGAGCACGCCGGGAAGCCTGTCCTCCATGACATCGAGCTGGACCGACAGGATCTCCCGCATGGCGGGGCCGGCGGGATCGTCCGCGCGCAGGTCCCATCCCGCGGTTCCGGGCGCGGCCCCCGCGATCGACCGGAGGCGGATCAGTGCCGGTGTTGGCGAGCGGATCCAGCCAAGCGAGTCGGTGACGCGCGCCCGGACCCTCTTGGCATCGCGTTCGTAGCCTTTGAGCGGCTGCACGGCGAGATCGGCTTCCGCCGCGCCGTCACCGGTCGAGGCGATCGTGAAGACAAGGCGGGAGCGGATCTTGGCGTCCTCGTCGCGCAAGGCCACCAGGATTTCCGTCACGGTGATTTCGGCTAACTGCTGAAGCGCCCGGCCCTGGGTCAGGTCTTCCAGATGCGCGCGCAGGCCCCCTTTCGGCACTTCGTCGCTGAAGGTCGGTGCGGGCAGAGCGACGGTACCCTTGGCGATGACCTCGCCGGCGGAATCAAAAAGGCTCCAGACCTCTCGGCCCTCACCGGCCGGCGTACAGCAAAGCCGGATGCCCTGTCTGGCGAGTCTGCGGTCGGGGCTGTCCCGGAGAACCGTCGGCGCGGTCCGCCATTCGGCCACGTCCGCCACGAGCGGGCCTCGCACGGTGTCGACAGCAGCCGTCAAACTCCGGTCGTCGGCACCCCAGGGTTCGGGAGGGACGAAGAAAAGCGACGCACTCATTCGCGGAACCAAGCCCTCTCTCCAGACGCTGCCGCCATCGCCGCAGGGACGGCGTGGAAGCGACGACCGCGGTTCGGGCAACGGGTGCTTCCCGCGTATCGCGGACCGGTTTCCGCCAGAAACTGCGCCGTGAGTCGGAGCGGGGGTTTCGCGATACGCGCCATCGGCTTCCTCCATGCGCCGATCTAAGCGCACAAAGTGCGCATTGCAAGCGGAATTTGCGCACGGGGTGCGCTTTGTTGCGGCCTTCCTTTCGGCGGCCGCTCTGCCTCAGCTTTCCCGCTCGCGCTTCTCCTTTTCGCGCTGGCGCATTTCGTGGCGGCGCATGGGCATCGCATCCACGACGTCGAAGAGCCGTGCGGCGGTCTGCGGCTCGTCCCTGCGAAGCTTCTCACCGCCGTCCTTGCCGATCAGCACGACGCTGAACTCGATGATCGAGGCGTTGAACTCCTGGCGCAACGCCTTGGCGTTCAGCTCGATCGTCGGTTGACCGTTCACGTAGACCGAATCCTGGACCACTTCCACGACGGTCATGTCCCGCTCCGCGAGGCCGTCCGCGGCTTCCTTCAGCCACTTACGCTGCACCACCAGGCTCGGGTGCGGCTTCACGGGAGCGAAGACCAGGACGAGGCGGCGCTTCCAGCGATACCGGTCGAGGAGTCCCGCTTGAGCCGGGGCCGCCACCGCGGCGAGCACTCCGGTGGCCAGTATTCCAGAGGCAGCCAGCGTCAAAAGTTCCCTCCGTCGCATCGCCGCATTCCCTTTCGCTGTTGCCGGTGCTGATATGGGCGGACCGCCGATATCACCCCGAACTGAATGGTCGCCTGTCGATATGTGGGCCATTGAGGGACGGAATGCCAGGGAGGAAGAAGATGGCCGTTTACAAGCCGTTCGAAGAGGTCAAGCGGATCGCCGTGCTCGGAACCGGCACGATCGGCGCGAGCTGGACCGCCTATTTTCTGGCGCGCGGCTACGACGTGACCGCCTGGGACCCGGCCGATGGCTGGAAAGAGCGGCTCCAGGCCTTCGTCGACAATGCCCGTCCCCAACTCGAGGCCATCGGGACGGCGGTCGGCAGCGAAGGCACGCTGACCCTGGCGGACGATCCGGCGACCGCGGTGGCCGGGGCGGATTTCGTCCAGGAGAACGCGCCGGAACGGGCGCCCATCAAGCTCGACCTCTACAAGCGGATCGACAACGCGGTGCCGGCGGACACCGTGGTGGCGACCTCGACCTCGGGCCTGATCCTGTCCGACCTGCAGGACGGAATCGGCTTCGCCGGGCGTCTGGTTGTCGGCCACCCCTTCAACCCGCCGCATCTGATCCCGCTGGTGGAAGTGGTCTTGGGCAAGGCCACCGAACGCGCCGCGGCGGAATGGGCGCACGGTTTCTACGGCCATATCGGCAAGCACGCGATCTACGTGAACAAGGAGGTGCCGGGGCATCTCGCCAACCGCCTGCAGGCCGCCCTGTGGCGCGAAGCGGTGAACGCCGTCGATGACGGTTTGGCCAGCGTCGAGGACGTCAACGCCGCGATCGCCCAGGGACCCGGTCTGCGTCTGGCGCTGATGGGCCCGCACATGGTGTTCAACCTGACCGGCGGGAAAGGCGGTTTCGAGGCCATGCTGGAGCAGTTCGGTCCGCCGATCGAAGGCTGGTGGAAGGACATGCAGAAGACGCCGACTCTGACGCCGGAGCTGAAAGCCAAGCTCATCGACGGGATCCGGGAGGAAATGGGAGATCGGACCATCCACGATCTGGAGGCCCAGCGCGACGAGCGGCTGATCGCCCTTCTCAAGATGCTCAAGGAGACCCAGCGTTGACCGCCGCCGCCATTGCCGCACCGAAGCGCATCTTCATCGTCGGCGCCGGCATCGTCGGCGTCGCCACGGGGCTGATCCTGCAGCGGGAAGGGCACACGGTGACGCTGGTCGATCCGGCCTCGCCGGGGACCGGCACCTCCTTCGGCAACGCCGGGTCCATCGCCATCGGCAGCGTCTACCCGACCGGGAGCCCGGGCAACTGGAAACAGGTGCCGAAGATGCTCACCAACCCTGCCTCGCCACTCAACATCCGGCCCGCCTATTTGCCGAAGATGCTGCCCTGGCTGGTACGGTTCCTCGCCGCCAGCACCCCGAAGCGGGTCGAGGAGATATCCCACTCCCTGCGCGCCCTGTCGAAGGACGGTCTGGTCGCCCACAAGAAGCTGATCGCCCTGTCCGGCGCCCACGACGTGGTGCGGCCGGTCGGCTGGCTGAAGGTCTATTCGAGCCAGCAGAGCTACGACAAGACCAAGGACGAACGCGAGGTCATGGCCCGGCGCGGCGTGAAGTTCGACGAACTGAACGGCGATGAGATCCGCCAGCTGGAGCCCGGCCTGAACCGAAAGTTCACCCACGGCTACAACCAGCCTGAGAACGCTTTTGTCAGCCAGTCGATCAAGTTGACGGAAGCCTATTTCGCCAAGTTCAAGGAACTCGGCGGTACCTGGATCGCCGAGAAGGTCCGGCGCCTCGAGACCGGGCCGGCCGGGGTCGAGACGGTGGTCACCGACCGGGGGATGTATCCCTGCGACGCGGTGGTGATCGCCGCCGGCGCCCGCAGCCACGAGCTTTGCGCCATGCTCGGGCGCAAGGTCCCGTTGGATACCGAGCGCGGCTACCACCTGAACCTGACCGTGACCGAGGGACCCGAATTGCGCCGCCCGACGGTGATCGGCGACCACGGCTTCGTTCTGGCGCCGATGCAGGACGGGCTGCGGCTGACCACCGGGGCGGAGTTCGCCGGGGTGGACGCACCGCCGGACTTCCGCCGGGTCTACCGCATGCTGCCGATGGCCGAGGAGGCGCTGCCGGGCCTGAAATACGAGGTCACCCGGGAATGGCTCGGCTTCCGGCCGTCGACCCCGGACAGCGTGCCGGTTATCGGCCGCTCGCCCGAGCATGCGAATGTGTTCCACGGCTTCGGCCACAGCCATATCGGCCTGACCCTGGCGGCACGCACCGGCGAGCTGATCGCCGACCAGATCGCCGGGCGGGACCCGGGCATCGACATGGCGCCCTACAGGATCGACCGGTTTTGAAACGCGCGGAGCTTGAAGCCGAAATCCGGCGGTTGGAGGAGCGGCTGCTTGATCCCGCGGTCCGAGCGGATCCGGAGGCGGTCGGGGCCCTACTCGACCCGGAGTTCACCGAGATCGGCCAGTACGGCCGGGTCTGGACCCGCGCGGCGATCCTGGCGGCCCTCGCGGCGGACCCTGGTTTGACCGGCGCGTCGACCATCGAGGATTTCACCGTGCGGCGGGTCGCACCGGACGTGGTGCTGGTGACCTATACGCTGCCCGAGGGCGGGAGCCGCCGCAGCTCCCTGTGGCGCAAGCGCGATGCCGGTTGGCAGATGCTGTTCCACCAGGGTACCCACTTCGACCACTAGCGCGGGCTTGATGTGCCATGACCCACCGATCCGCCGTGTGCGCTCCGCGCAATCCTCGGGCACCCTGCCGCATCCGGGCATGGGCCTCGGGCAATTCCGGACAGGGCGGAGGTTGTCAGAATCTGTCTGTCGCCAAAATGTCCTCAATCCACCCCGCGACGGCTGAGATCCGGTCCAGGTGGCTCAGTTCGGTCGGGGTGAGCAGCCAGACCTCCCGCGTGACCGTGACCTCTTCGGCGTGCTCTCCGACCAGGCGGGTATCGCGGTCCGCAACGGCCCGGGGCAGGAGGGTGCGGCCACGCCCATGGGCGACGGCTTCCAGTGCGGTTTCCAGATCGCCTACTCTCAGCGTGGGCCGTGTCGCCCCCGCCCGGCGCAGCCGATCCTCGATCCAGGCAGCCTGGGGAAGGTCGGCCGCCGTTTCGTCGTAGGCGACCCAGGGCTGTGTCCCCGCCAACTCTCGGCCGCGATACACCGCGAATGACAGGGTGGCGATCCGCCGGGCGCGGATGCGGTGCCCGCCGCCGCGTGGACGCGCGAAGCGCAGCGCCATGTCGGCTTCGCGCCGGGTAAGGTTGCGGTCCCGGGCATCGGCGATCAGGTCGAGCCGCAGAGTCGGGTGCGTCGCCGCCAGACGGCCGACCGCGGGGGCCAGCAGCCGGTTGGCGATTACCGGTACGGCGGTCAGGCGAACCGTGCCGACGCCGCCGGGTGATCGGCCGTCGAGGCGGGCGAGGTCCTGGTCCATCCGTTCGGCGGCCACTGCCAGCGCCGCTCCGTGCCCAGTAAGCTCCAGCCTTCCGTCGGCGAGACGCCGAACCACTGGCCGGCCTTCCTTTGCTTCCAGGGCCGCGAGGCGCCGAGACACCGTGGTGGCGTCGACGCCCAGCGCGCGGGCAGCCTGAGCCAGCCGGGAATGATGCCGGAGGGTTAGGAGAAAGCGCAGATCGTTCCAGTTTCTTTTCTGCATTTCTGCAGTTTGAACTGCAAAATAATCCAATTCAACGGCAGTGATGCAGCCAGTACAGATGGTGCCCCTGACCCAGCCGGAGGCTTCCAATGCTTTTTGCCGTGATCTTCGAAGATAACCCCGCGGCCGATCCCTCACTCCGCCCGCGCCACATGGACGCGCATTTGGCCTACCTCACCGAAAATCGAGACAGCGTCCGAAGTGCGGGGCCGCTGCTGGACGCGGAAGGAGAGGTGAAGGGCGGCATGTGGCTGGTCGAGGCGGTGGGACCGGGAGAAGTCGATCACCTGGTGATAAACGATCCGTTCTGGCCTACTGGCCTGCGCAAGGCTTACGCGATCCGTCAGTGGCGCCAAGTGTTTCGGGACGGCGAACCCCAGCTATAGGACCGCGTGCCTAAACTCGAGCGAAGGCTTCCAGATCCTCGATCATCCGGGTGATGGCCGCCTGGGTGCCGGCGAACCGCTCGTTGCGGGTGACCGCGGCCTCGTCCATGTAGATCCCCCGGTTCACCTCGATCTGCAGGGACTCGCGGCCCTGCGACGGGTCGGAATAGCGCTTGATCAGTTCCACACCCTTGAACTTGTCGTTGACCCGGACCGAGTAGCCGGAGGCGCGCAGGCTCTCGACCACCAGTTCGGTGAACGCGGTGCCGGCGGTGGTGCCGTCGCGGGTCCCGACGATGAAATCGGCCCGCCGCTCGCCCTGGTCGCCCCAGCGGGCGTCGCCCCATTCCGGCATCGAATGGCAGTCGACATGGTAGACCCGGCCGAAGCGGTCGTAGGTCTCGTCCAGCGCCTGCTGCAGGGCGGCATGGTAAGGCCGCCAATAGGTTTCGATCCGGTGCCGTACCAGGTCGGCCGGCAGCTTGCCCGGATAGATTTCCGTCTCCCCGTCGATGACCTTCCAGATCAGCGAGGCCCCGCGCTTGGTCTTTTCGGTGACGGCGACCGGCTCCGGCCAGTCGCCTGTCACCATGGACAGGTCGAGGTCGGCGGTGTCGCGGTTCGGGTCGATATAGGCCCGCCGGAACAGCGCCTCGACCAGGATGCCGCCGTGGTCGGTGCAGGCGCCGAACAATTCCTCGACGAACCAGTCGGCGACCCGCTCGCAGATGTCGAGCGGGATGGCGGGCTTGAAGTCGTCGGGGAACAGCAGGCCGGTATGCGGGCTGTCGAACACCAGCGGTGCCGGCTCGCCGGTCGGGTCCGTGCGCCGGACCACGCCCGGAATCTCGGTGTTCGCCATCGCCGTTCTCCGCCGGATCAAATTGATGCCCGTTTGTACCCCGGCGCCGTTCGGGGCGACAACCGTCAGGTCGGCCGCGGGGTGAATGGCTAGGCGAAGATCAGGCGAACCGGGCCAATCCCTCCACGGTCTGCCGCAGGACCTGCCGGCCGCGCCATAGGACCATCTCCTTCCAGTCGTCCGTCGCCGGATAGTACTGGGTGCGCAGTTCCATCTTGATCGCGCGGGTCTGCGGATCGTTCCAGTCGACGTCCCCCCGGTTGTGCAGCCAGTGGTCGGCCCTGAGCGCCCGGCGACCCCGGTCGGTATCGAAGGTTCCGAATTCCAGGGCGACGTAGGTGTAGCGGTCGTCGAGACGCGGCTGCCAGAACGCCCGCTGGGTACCGTGCAGGGGAATGGAGAACGACTGGCCCTCCGCCGGCAGGCCAGTCGAGTGACCGTACATCGACAGCACCCGCTCGAGCCCGACCGAGCCGCGCTTGTGGCCGCAGATCGGCTCGCCATAGCCGAACGGGCCGAGACCCGTATGAACGTCGACCACGCTCACCGCCGCCCGATCGCCGAGCCGGTAGTCGTCGAAGATCCTTGTCAGCGTCCGGCGCGACCAGGTCTCCTCGAAACCGCCGAAGAAGACGGAATGGGCGTGGCGGTACTGGCCGGCCTTGCGCGCCGACTGGAAGGCCAACTCGCCGTGGGCCTTGCGGAACTCGGCGATCTTGCGCTCCCCGGCCTCGATGGTGTCCTCGTCCAGGGAGTCGGGGACGAAGGCATCGACAAGCTCGTCGTGGCCGGGATTGTCCGGAAGCGGTTGCCCGAAATCGATGAAGTTGCGGTTGAGGTCGCAGCCTTCCTCGGTGACCCGCCGCCACCAGGCGAAGCCGTGGCAGTTCAGCGCGTGCACCAGCAGCACCGCCACCCCGTCGGGCAGCCGCGCCGGGCCGCCATCGGCCAGCCAGTCGACCTGGAGGCCGCTGCCGCAGAACCCCTCGACGCCGTGGGTGGCGCTGATCACCACCAGCACCTTGGTCGCGTCCTCCGGCCCGATCCAGGCGGTCTCGCAGGCGAGGTCGCCGCCGTCGGGCCCCTTGTTCGGGTTGGCGTAGACGCGGGGAGAGGTCCCGGTGGAGGCGAGGGCGGCGAGAAATTTCTCGCGGGCCTCGCCGTATGTCTCGGCGAAGCTGCCGGCGACGGAGGTGAGCAGATCCATCCCAAAGCGGTTAGCACCGGACCGCGCGGTCGGCAATCCTGAGTCCGCCCGTGCACGGGCGTGGTTGCGCGCCGCCCCGCCGCCCGGCATGGTTCCGGCCCCGCACCAAGACTCCGGCCGGACGATGACCCTGCGCCCGAACGTTCTGCTGATCACCCTCGACCAGTTCCGGGGCGACTGCCTCTCCGCGCTCGGCCATCCGAGCGTGCGCACGCCGCATCTCGACGCGCTGGCCGCCGACGGTGTGCTGTTCTCCGACCATTGGGCGCAATGCGCCCCGTGCTCGCCCGGCCGGGCCTCGCTGCTCACCGGCCTGTACCAGATGAACCACCGGGTCCTGCGCAACGGCACGCCGCTGGACCGCCGGCACCCGACGGTCGCCACCGAGGCGCGGAAGGCCGGTTACGACCCGCTGCTGTTCGGTTACACGGACCAGAGTGCGGACCCGCGCACCATTGCGCCCGGCAATCCCCGCATGCGCAGTTATGAGGGCATCGCACCGGATTTCGCCGTCCACACGCCGCTCGGCGAGGACGGGGCGCTGTGGCGGCGGTGGCTCGCCGGGCACGGCCTCGACGCCGCGACCCTGTCCGGCGAGGAGCCGCAGAGAATCTGGCGACCGAACGGCGGCGACCTGCCGCCCTCGGGGCCCCATGCCGAGCCGCCCGCCTTCGGGGCGGATCAGACCGAGACCGCCTTTCTGACCGATCGGGTGATCGGCCATCTGCGCGATCGCGATGGCGGCACGGCCCGGAGCGGCGCGCCCTGGTTCCTGCATGTGAGCCATCTGCGCCCGCACCCGCCCTTCGTCGTACCGGCGCCCTACAACACGATGGTCGCGCCCGGCGACGTCGCCCTGCCGGTCCGTGCGGAAAGCCGGGACGCGCAGGCGGCAATCCACCCGTTTCAGCGCTACGCCATGGAGCGTGTGGCTCTGTCGAGCTTCGTTTACGAGGCTCCGGGGCTGGTGGCGGATCTGGACGATGAGGCGGTCCGGACCATCCGCGCCGTCTATTACGGCATGATCGCCGAGGTCGACGCCCAGGTCGGCCGGCTCATGGCCTTTCTGAAGGAGCGGGGCGACTACGACGACACCCTGATCGTGGTCACCAGCGATCACGGCGAGTTGCTCGGCGACCACTATCTCTTCGGTAAGCTCGGCTGGTACGACGGCGCCTATCGGATCCCGCTGATCGTCAAGCCGCCCCGACCGCCGGTCTTCGGCCGGGTCGATGTCATGACCGAAGCGGTGGACGTCGCGCCGACCATTCTGCAGGCGATCGGGGTGGCCAAGCCGCCGGCGATGAACGGTCGCTCCCTGCTGCCGTTCCTGCATGGCGAGATGCCGGATACGTGGCGCAACGCCGTTCACTGGGAGTTCGATTTCCGGGAGACCGCCAGCGGCGAGGCCGAGCGCGCCCTCGGCCTGCCGTTGGACTCCTGCCAACTCACCGTGCTGCGGGACGATCGTTACAAATACGTCCACTTCTCCGGCCTGCCGCCCCTGCTGTACGATCTCGGACGCGACCCGCAGGAACTCGACAACCGCGCCGACGACGAGGACTATCGGGATATCCGCGCGGTCTACGCCGAGCGTATGCTGTCGTGGCGGGCGGTCCATCAGGACCGTACCCTGACCGGCTGGGACCTCACGGCGCCCGGCGGGCCGCTGCACCGCTCCCCCGACCGGGGCCAGTGGTAAACACACCAGTGTCAGGCACACCATGGAGGGAGAGTTGGCCGAGGACGAGATCTGGGTCGATCCGGATATGAGACAGGCGATGGCCCGGTCGGCTGAGATCGCCGCGGAATACGGTCTAGCGGCCGACCGCTCGACCCTGACGCCCGCACAGGCGCGGGAGCGCATGGAACTGGACCGGAAGTGGTGGAACGAGGAGCGCCCGACCCTGGCGCGGATCGTCGACACCCGGGTTCCGGGGCCGCGGCGCGATATCCCGGTGCGCCTGCTGTACCCGCGCGAGGCGGAAGATCTGCCGGTCCTCGTCTATCTCCATGGCGGCGGCTGGGTCGTCGGGTCGCTGGAAACCCATGCCCGATCCATGCACCTTCTGGCGCGCGCCTCGGGCTGCGTCGTCGCGGCGGTCGACTACGCGCTGGCGCCGGAGACGAAGTTCCCCGGAGCCATCGACGAGACGGTCGCGGTGGTCGATTTCATCGCGGCGTCCGGCGCCGACTGGTCGGTCGATCCGGCCCGCCTGGCGCTCGGTGGCGATAGCGCCGGCGCCAACCTCGCGGTCGGCGCGGCACTGGCCTTGAGGCAGCGCGGCAGCTCGCCGGTCAAGGCGCTCGGCTTGGTCTATGGCGTGTTCGGCGACGATTTCGAGACGGCAAGTTACCGGGCCTTCGGCGGCGGCGCCTGGGGCCTGACCACCGCCGACATGAAGGCGTATTTCGCCCACTACCTGAGCGGTCCGGCCGACCATGACGATCCGCGTGCGGTGCCGATGAAGGCGGATGTCGGCGGCTTGCCGCCCTGCTTCCTGCACGCCGCCGGCGTCGATGTGCTGCGCGACGACTCCCGCCTGTTCTACGAGAAACTCAAGGCCGCCGGCGTGCCCGTGGAGCATACCGAGCACGCGGGCATCATCCACGGGTCGATGGGCCAGACCCGCATGGTCGCCAAGGCGCGCGACCTGATTTCCGGCCTCGGCGCACAGCTCGCCGGCGCCTTGGGAGGATAAGCGATATGAGCGACGTGGTTCTGTGTTCCGTGGACAAGCGCGGGGTGGCGACCGTCACCCTGAACCGCCCCGAGCGCAACAACGCCTATAACGGCGAGGTGATCGAGGCGCTGATCTCCGGCGTCGAGGCCCTGGCCGCCGATCCGTCGGTGCGGGTCGTGGTGATCCGCGGGAACGGCAGGCACTTTCAGGCGGGGGCCGACCTCTCCTGGCTGAAGGAGATGGGCCGGCTCAGCCCGTTGGAGAACATCGAGGTCTCCCGCCGCACCGCGAGCGCGATTTAGGGGCTGACAGAGTTGCCAAAGCCGACCGTCGCCCTGATCCATGGCGGCTGCTTCGGCGGCGGCACGGGGATCGCGGCGGCGGCCGACGTGGTGATCGCCAGCGAGGATGCGATCTTTTCGATCACAGAGGCGCGGTGGGGGGTGATGGCGGGAATCATCGTGCCGCATCTCAACGCCGCTATCGGTGTTCGCAACGTGCGCCGTTACGCGCTCACCTGCGAGCGGTTCGGTGCCCGGGTGGCGCAGGAGATGGGGCTGGTGCACCAGGTCTGCGCGGAAGGCGGGCTCGACGAGGCGGCGGCACCGGTGATTGACTGTCTGCTCATGAGCGCGCCCGAGGCGTTGGCTCAGACCAAGCGGCGGGCGCTGATCGAGGCGGGCCTGGACCTGTCGGGCGCGCATTTCACCGAACTGGTGGAGGAACACGCCCTCAAGCGTCAGAGCGACGAGGCGAAGGAGGGGCTGGCGAGCTTCCTCGAGAAGCGGCCGCCGAACTGGTATCCGGGCGACGCCTAGTCGGCGGTGGCACGCTTCACGTTCGGCAGGCGCCAGGCGAGCAGATTGGTGATCAGCATCGTGCCGGCCAGCACGTAGAACGTCGCCACCAGCCCGTAGGCGTCGGCGACCAGGCCGCCGACCACGGGGGCCAGGATCGACAGGCCGGTCTGCGCCCCGAACATCAGGCTGGTGGCGGATCCGCCGAGATTGGACGGCGTCAGGTCCATCATCCAGGAATGCACCACCGGTCGGATGGCGTAGAGCGCGAAGCCGAGCACCGACACGCCGGCGATGAAGGAGATCTCGTCGCCGAGCAGGGTGAGCACGGCGATGGCGATCGTGGAAACGCCGAGACCGGCGAGCACGATCTGCCGACGCCCGACCCGGTCCGACAGGCGACCGGCGATCGGCGTGGCGATCAGGCCGCCTCCCTGGAGCGCCGCCAGGGCGATTCCCATGACCAGCGGAGACACTTCCATCTCGTGGGCGAGATAGAGCGGCAGGAATACCATCAGCCCGTTCTGGGTCATCGACCGGAACGCCGACATCAGGCAAAGGCCGAGCACCGCCCGGTCCTTCACCACCGCGGCGAGGCCCGAGAGATACTGGGCGAGATCGACACCCGTCCCGCCGTCCCCGTGGCTGGAAGCGGGGGCGCGGCCGAGGCCGAGACCGATCACCGCCGCGACCGCCAGCACCGGCAGGGACGCGTAGAGGGCGACCCCCTGCCAGGTCAACGCGGCCAGCAGGGCGCCGGCGGCGAGGGGGGCCACCGCGTCGCCGAGGCCGGCCCCGAGCGCGTGGACCGATAGCGCCCAACCGCGTTGGGCCGGGAACCGGGCCGAGAGATAGCTGATCGCCGGCGGGTGCCAGAGATTGTTCGACACGCCGATCACCGCGACCAGCGCCGCCACCGCCAGCAGCCCGCCCGCCAGTCCGAGCGCGGCCAGCGCCGCCGCGCCCAGCAGGAGCGAGAGCACCTGCAACGCGACCCGCCTTCCGGTCACGTCGGTCAGCGGCCCCGATCCGAAATTGGCGAGGAAGGCGCTGACGTGCAGGATCGACACCAGCAGGCCGGTCGCGGCGTAGTCCAAGCCCAGCGTCGTCGAAAGGCTGGGCAGGAGAAGATAGAAAGTGGCGGCAACCCAGTGTGTCGCCCCGTGGCCGAGGCCGACGATGGCGATGGGCGTGTTGTCGCGGGCACTGAGCCCGGTCAGGCGTTCGGCGATGGACATGGGTCGGGCGAGGTTGGGTGGGAGCGGGGCTGCGTCAGGACGGGCAGAATAGCATGCGGGCTGCAGGCTTCAGCCCGGAAACGTCCACCGCGCCGCGCGGCGGTCGACATGCGGGCCCCGGCTGACTAGAAGGCCTCGACCGGCGCCGAGGCAGGACAGGCCGGGCGCGAACGGGGGACGACGACGTGAGCGACTGGCTCGACGGCATTATCGGAGAAGCGACGGTCTCGCCTTTCGAGGCGGTTCTTCTGATCGTGCTGCTCGCCGGCACGTTGCTGATCGTCTTCTATGCGATCCGGACCGGCGTGCCGCCGCAATCCTCCGGGACGGCTGCCCGGCAGGCGCTGCTTCACCTGCTGCCGGAGACGATCGACGGGCCTATCGTCGATCTCGGTTCCGGCTGGGGCGCGCTGGCCGAGGATCTCGGCGCGCGTTACCCGGAGAACCGGATCGTCGGCTACGAGTTGTCGCCGATCCCGTACTGGGTCTCGTGCCTGCGTCTGAGGCTGAAGCCGCGCCCCAACGTGGAATACCGCCGGGCCGATTTCCTGAAGGCCGATCTGTCGGAGTTCCACGCCGCGACCTGCTACCTGATGATCGGCGCCATGAAGCCGCTTGGCATCAAGCTGCACGAACTTCCTGACGGCGCTGTGGTGGTCTCCAATGCCTTCTCCCTGCACGGATGGGAGGCGGAGGAGACGATCACCCTCTCGACCACCGGGGCGACGATGTATTACCGCTATATTGTGCGCCGCAGCGCCGACGTCTGAGGCCAGGCTTTCAGGGTGATGACGGGCGGCGGCGCGGCGGGATAGGCTGCGCTTTACCCACCTGGAGGACCCCATGCCGAAGATCAATGCCGAGCGCCTGCTCGCCGACCTGGACCACCTGCGCACCATCGGCGGTGTCGAGACCGGCGTGGTCCGCACCGCGCTCAGCGAGAAGGACATGGAGGCCCGGCGTTGGCTCAAGCGGCGCTTCGAAGAGGCGGGGCTGGAGACCACGGTCGACGGCGTGGGCAACGTGTTCGGCCGCACCTCCAAGCCGGGTCCCGTTCTGCTCATCGGCAGCCATTCCGACACCCAGCCGCGCGGCGGCTGGCTCGACGGAGCGCTCGGGGTGATCTACGGGCTGGAAATCGCCCGATGCCTCGCCGAGGACCCGGAGACGGCCGACCTCGCCGTGGATGTCGTTTCCTGGCAGGACGAGGAGGGGCTCGTTCCTCGGGTGTCTCGGCAGCCGCTCCTGGGCCGGGGTGCTCGACCCCGAGGCGGAGAAGGCGGCCGTCGGCCGGGACGGCACCAAGCTGACCGACGCCATCGCCGCCGCGGGCCTCACTGAGGTGCCACGGCTGGCCATGGAGGAGAACCGCTACCTCGGATATCTGGAGGCGCATATCGAGCAGGGCGCCTATCTGGAGGAGGCCAAGCAGCATGTGGGGGTCGTCACCGCCATCGTCGGCATCCGCGCCATGCGCTTCACCTTCCACGGTGAGCAGAACCACGCCGGCACCACCACCATGGCCCGGCGCAAGGATGCGGCGACCGCGCTTTACGAGTTGGCCTACCGGGTGAACCAGGAGTTCCCGAAGGTCGCCGGCGAGCGGACGGTCTGGACCATGGGCCGGGCCTCGATCCAGCCGGGCGCCGCGTCCATCGTGCCCGGCTATGCCGAACTCGACCTGCAGTTCCGCGACCAGGATGAAAGCATTCTCGACCGGTTCGAGGAGATCGCCGCTGGGATCGCCGACGACATCAACAGCCGCGGCAAGGCGAGGATCGAGTACACCCGGTCGCGCCAGCCCGTGCGCCCGTCGGTGATGGACGAGGGCTTCCAGAAGCACATCGCCGCCGCCGCCGAGGCGACGGTGCCGGGGAAGTGGCAGTCCATGCCGTCCGCCGCCGGTCACGACCCGATGGTGCTGGTCGCGAAGCTGCCCTGCGCGATGCTGTTCATCCCCTCCATCGGCGGCATCAGCCACGATTTCGCCGAGGACAGCGACCGCGGGGACATCGCCATCGGCTGTCAGGTGCTGGCGGACGCGGCCGCCACGATCCTGCAGGAGCGGCGCAACGCATGACGCCGAAAGCGCAGAGCGACCTCGCGGACCTGCTGGTCAAGGCCCGGACCGGCGGGGGGGCGACGCCGCAGCCGCCGGCCGACCTGGAGCCGGAGAGCGTTGCGGACGGCTATGCCGTTCAGGCACTGGTCCACGAGCGGCTCGAGGCTGCCGGTTTCGGACGGCGCATCGGCCACAAGATCGGCTGTACCACGCCGGTCATGCAGGCCTATCTGAAGATCGATCATCCCTGTGCCGGTGAGGTCTTCGCCTCCACGGTCCACGAGCACATGGTCGAGCTTCCGCTCAACCGTTTCCATCGGGTCGGAGTCGAGTGCGAGATCGCCTGCCGGCTCGGCGCCGACCTGCCGGAGACCGGGATCCCTTACGATCGGGGTAACGTGAAGCGGGCGGTGGCGGCGCTTATGCCGGGCATCGAGATCGTCGACGACCGGTACGCGCACTTCCCCTCTCTCTCCGCGCCGGTGCTGATCGCTGACGATTTCTTCAATGCCGGCGTCGTTCTGGGCGCGGCGTTGGAGGACTGGGAGGATCTCGACCTCGGCGCGATCGAGGGCGAGATGTATGTCGACAAGGTCCGCGCCGGATCCGGCCGGGGCAGCGATATCCTCGGCCACCCGATGGAGGCGCTGGCCTGGCTCGCCAACCACCGCGTCTCCCTGGGCCGCCCGCTCAAGGCCGGAGAGTTCGTGATGCTCGGCAGCGTGGTGAAGACCGTGCATTTCACCGAACCGGCCGAAGTGCTGATCCGGTTCGAGCATCTGGGCGAGGCGCGGGTACACTTCGTTTGATGGCCGATGATGGGAGGCAGGCCGAGCCGCAGGATTCGAGCTGCGCGGCGGTGCCGATCAACCGGTTCGATTTGCCGATGTCGTCCGGCTGATCCGCTTCGCGTCGGCCCGCCCCTTGCCTACGGCCGCGGGAGCGCCTAAAGGCTGTCGCATTCCCCCGACCGGAGCAGACCTGATGTCCGTCACCGACCGTATCCGCGCGATCCTGGACGCCGAGGCCGCGGCCATCCGCTCGATCGCCGTCGATGCCAGTTTCGAGCGCGCGCTCGAGCTGATGCGGGCAGCACCGGGCAAGGTCGTGACGGTCGGCATGGGCAAGGCCGGTTTCGTGGCGCGCCGGTTCGCCGCCACCCTGGCGTCGACCGCGACCCCGGCCGTCTACATCCACCCCAGCGAGGCGGCGCACGGCGACCTGGGTCTTATCGCCGAGGGCGATTGCCTCATCGCCTTCTCCACCTCCGGCAAGACCCGCGAGGTGCTGGAATGCGTCGACATGGCGCGCCACGTCAACCGCAGCGGCGCCGTCATCGCCATCACCTCGCACCCCGACAGCGCTCTGCGTGAGCGGGCGACCGTCGTGCTCGACATGGGCGTGATCGAGGAGCCGTGCCCGCTCGGCCTCACGCCGTCGGCCTCGATCGCCGCCATGAGCGCGATCGCCGATGCCCTTACGCTCACCCTGATGGAGCAGAAGGGCGTCACCCGCGAGGATTACGGCGTGCGGCACCACGGCGGCTATCTCGGTCGCAAGGCGCGCCTCGACAACGTCTGAGGAGGCCGTTGACGGCGGGCGCCGGCGGCCTACCCTTGCGCCCATGCCGCCCGCTCCCGCGCCCCACCCCGAGACCTGGATCGAGATCCGCCCCGCCGGCATGTACTGCGTGCCCGGCGGGTTCTATGTCGACCCGGTCCGACCGGTCGACCGGGCCGTGATCACCCACGGCCATGCCGACCATGCCCGGGCCGGTCACGGTGCCGTCGCGGCAACGCCCGAGACCCTTGCCATCATGACGGCGCGCTACGGTGCCGAGCCGGAGCAGGACCGCCAGGCGGTGCGCTATGGCGAGAGCCTGAAGATCGGCGACGTGACGGTGTCCATGCATCCGGCCGGCCACGTGCTCGGCAGCGCGCAGGTCTGCCTCGAGTACAGAGGCGCGCGGATCGTTGCCTCGGGCGACTACAAGCGCCGGGACGACCCGACCTGCGCGGCGTTCGAGCCGGTACCCTGCGACGTCTTCGTCACCGAGGCCACCTTCGGCCTGCCGGTGTTCCGCCACCCTGACGATCGCGCCGAGATCGCCAAGCTGCTGGACAGCGTCGCGCTGTTCCCCGACCGCTGCCATGTGATCGGTGCCTATGCCCTGGGCAAGGCGCAGCGGATGATCGCGCTGCTGCGCGAAGCGGGATGGGAGCGACCGATCTACATCCATGGCGCGTTGCAGACCCTCTGCGACCTGTACCGAGACCACGGCGTCGATCTCGGGGACCTGCAGCCGGCGACGGCCGGCCGCAAGGGCGTGGCGCGGGACGAGTTCAAGGGCGAGATCGTGATCGCCCCGCCCTCCGCGATCGCCGACCGGTGGGGTCGGCGCCTGCCGGATCCGGTCGTCTGCATGGCATCGGGCTGGATGCGAGTGCGCCAGCGCGCCCGCCAGCGCGGGGTCGAACTGCCGCTGATCATCTCCGACCATGCGGACTGGGACGAACTCCTGCAGACCTTCGACGATGTCGGAGCCCCGGAGATCTGGATCACCCACGGCAACGAGGAAGCGCTGATGCATGCGGCCGCCGCCAGGGGCTACCGGGCCCGGGCCCTGGCTCTGGTCGGGTACGAGGAGGACGAGCAGTGACGGGAGCGACGGCGTGAAGCCCTTCGCCGAATTGCTCGACCGGCTGGTCTACACCTCGTCGCGCAACGCCAAGCTGGCGCGTCTGGTCGCCTATTTCCGCAGCGCGCCCGACCCGGACCGGGGCTGGGCGCTGGCGGCGCTGACGGGTGCGCTCGGCTTCAAGGGGGTGAAGGCGGGTGCGGTGCGCGAACTCGCGATGCGCCGGGCGGATCCAGTCCTGTTCGAATGGTCCTACGATTATGTGGGGGATCTGGCGGAGACCACGGCGCTGATCTGGCCGGAACGGGCGACCAACCGCGCCTGGCCCTCCCTGACCGAGGTTGTCGAACGCCTGCAGACGGCGACGCGGGCCGAGGCGGCCGACGTGGTCGAGGAGTGGCTCGACCCGCTGGACGCCACCGGCCGCTGGGCGCTGCTCAAGCTGATCACCGGCGGCCTGCGGGTCGGCGTTTCCGCCCGCCTCGCGAAGGTGGCGCTGGCGGAGTACGGGGGGGTCGATCCGGCCGAGATCGAGGAACTCTGGCACGGAATCGACCCGCCTTACGAAGAGCTCTTTGCCTGGCTCGACGGCAGGGGCGCGCGTCCGGACCTGGAGGACCGTCCGATCTTCCGCCCACCCATGCTCGCCCATCCACTGGAGGAGGACGAGGTCTCGGGCCTCGATCTGGCGGGGTTCCGGGCCGAATGGAAGTGGGACGGCATCCGGGTGCAGATCGCGTCGCGCGGCGGAGAGACCCGGCTGTACTCCCGTACCGGCGATGATATCGGCGGCGCGTTTCCGGATGTGCTCGACCATGTCACCTTCGAGGGCGTGCTGGACGGCGAGCTGTTGGTGGTGAAGGACGGAGCGGTGCGCCCCTTCAATGAGCTGCAGCAGCGTCTCAACCGCAAGACGGTCAGCGCGGCGATGCTGAAGAAGTATCCGGCCTTTGTCCGGCTCTACGACATCCTGTTCGACGGCTGCGACGACCTGCGCCCGCTACCGTTCGACGATCGGCGGGCGCATCTGGAGCGTTTCCTCGACCGGGAAGCGCCGCGGCGCATGGATCTGTCGGATCTGGTGTCGTTCGAGGGTCACGCGGATCTCGACGCGCTTCGGGTTTCGGCCAGAGGCACCGCCACCGAAGGGCTGATGCTGAAGCGCGGCGATGCGCCGTATATCGCCGGACGGCCCAAGGGGCTCTGGTACAAGTGGAAGCGCGGGCCGCTGACCGTCGATGCGGTGCTGATGTACGCCCAGCGCGGCCACGGCAAGCGGTCGTCCTACTACTCCGATTACACGTTCGGTGCCTGGCGGGAGAATCCGGAAACCGGGGCGGGGGAACTGGTCCCGGTCGGCAAGGCGTATTTCGGATTCACCGACGAGGAATTGAAGCAGATCGACAAGTGGGTGCGAGACCACACGGTCAAACGCTACGGTCCGGTCCGCGAGGTCAGCCAGGGTCTGGTGCTGGAGGTGGCCTTCGACAGCGTCCACCGCTCCGCCCGGCACAAGTCCGGTGTGGCGATGCGGTTTCCGCGGATTTCACGGATCCGATGGGACAAGCCCGTGGCGGATGCGGATCGGCTGGAGATGTTGGAGCGGATGATCGAGTAGATGCGCAGCGCGATTGCTGCGGCCGGATCTCAACCTTAACCCGCGTCGATGCGGGTCTTCAGCTTCGTCGTGCCGTTGCGCGATTTGACGATCAGTTCCTTGGTCTGGGCGTCGCTCAGATCGACTCCCTCCATGACGGCGCCGGTCAGATCGGCGCCGCGAAGGTCGGCCTCCGTCATGATCGCCTCGGTCAGGTCCGCCCCATGCAGGTCGGCCCCCGCGAGATAGGCGCCGGTCAGATTGCACTTTCGCAGGTCGGCGCCCGAGAGATCGGCGCAGGTCAATTCGATGTAGGACAGGTTCTTGCCGCCGAACTTCGCGCCCTTGAGGATTGCCCGCTGCCCCTTGCGGCCCTCGCTCATGACCCATTCCACATGGTCGCTGAGTTTCTTCTGCAGGGGCGGCTCGAATTGCTTCATCCCGAGGAAACCCTTGGCGCCTTCCAGGTCGGCGCCGGCGAGATTGGCGCCTTCGAGGTTGGTGTTGCGCAGATGCGCGCCCTTCAGCTTCGCGCCACTCAGATCGGCACCGTTGAGGTTGGCGCCGGAAAGATTGGCGTCCTCAAGGCTCGCGTCCCTCAGGATGGCGCCCTCGAGATTGCACTCGAACAGGTTGGCGCGGCGCATGTTGGCGCCGGCCAGGACGGCCTTGCGCAGCTCGGCCCGCTCGAGATCGGCATCGCTCAGGTCGGCGGTGGCATGCTGGCCGGCGAGGGCGGAGGTGGCGGGGCCGAGATCGGCGCCCGTGAGGTCCACCTTCTTCATGTTCGACCCTTTCATCCGCACGCCGCGCAGTCCGGCGTTGCGCATGTTCGATCCTTCGAAGGTGCAGACGCTCATGTCGCACAGCTCGAAGTCGGATTCCTGGAAGTTCACCCGCCAGAAGGAGCAATTGATGAACACGGCTCCGGTGAATGCCGAATTCTGAACGTCGATATCGGTCGCCTGAATACCGGTCAGGGTGGCGTCTATCAGGGTGATGCGCTCGCCCGTCTTCGGGTCGGCCAGATACCGCTCGTGCTTCTTGACCAGATCGGAGAAGGTCGATCGGTCAATCCTGAGGTTTTTCGATACCATCGCCGGGTAGCTGTCCTATCCAGTCGGTTGACCGGTTCAGGCTGGCTTGACGGATTCTCGCCTGAGCGGCTGCGACAGACATCTCGGCCCGCCGCCGGCGAGCGTGAACATCGTCAGGGGTGGATCGTATACTTCTATACCGAGACTGCGCAATTGCGCGTTGGCCTTGTCGGCCTCCGCCGAAGAGATTACGCGATCGTTTCCAATCGAAAGACAGTTCCCGGCAAGTCGCATGGCTTCTGAGTATGTCGTGGCAACAGGCTGGATACCCAGTTCCTTCAGCCAATTGATGATTTCCGGCTCGACGACATCCGTACAAACCAGTGCAAGGGACTCGTTAACCATGGAAATGAGCAGATCCAGGTGCAGGAAGTGCTCGGCGATCGGGATGATCCGGCATTCCCAACCCTCCGCTTCGAACCAGCCCTTGGCCTGTTCCGCGGCCTCCGGTGTCGTCCGATTTCCGGAAACGCCGATCGCCGCGACGCCCGGGCGCAGCAGGTGGACGTCGCCGCCTTCCAGCGCGCCCGCCGTCACCCAGTTCCAGATCGGAATTCCGCTCTTCTGGTGAAAACGCACCGTGGGGGCGACCTCGCCTCGGCGCTGCTCTCGCTGCATCTGTCCAATCAGGACGCCCCATGGCGTCACGATCGCCGGATCGCGGGTGTAGACGTGGTAGCGCAGGGCCGGGTCGGCATCGACCATGTGGACCCGCACCCCGGCGTCCTCGAACGCGGCCACGAAGGCGGCGTGCTGCTCGGCCGCCAGCTTGGCGTCGAAGGTGACGCCCTTGCGCAGCGTTTCCTTCGCCACGGCGTTGGCGTCGAACCAGCCGAAGTGTTCCGGTGAGCGAAGGGCGACGTCGCGCAGGACACCGTAGTCGCTGTCACAGCCCCAGGGCGTATTATCCATTCAGCTATCCGTTCGGTTCGTCGGCCGTCGGCGCGGCCAGTTTGCGGAGCTCCGTCTTGAGGATCTTGCCGTAGTTGTTTTTCGGCAGATCGTCCACCAGGAGATATTCCTTCGGGCGCTTGAAACGGGCGATGTTGTCGAGACACAGGGCGTCCAGCTCCTGCGGCGCGACCGCCTGCCCCGGATGGGGACGGACGAAAGCGACGACTTCCTCGCCCCAGTCGGCATGGGGCCGTCCGATGACCGCGGCCTCCAGCACCGCCGGGTGGCGCAGCAGCACTTCCTCGACCTCCCGCGGATAGATATTGGTGCCGCCGGAGATGATCACGTCCTTGGAGCGGTCCTTGAGGGTGAGAAAACCCTCCGTGTCGAAAGCGCCGACATCGCCGGTCCACAGCCAGCCGTCGCGCAGCGAGGACGCGGTGGCTTCGGGATTGTTCCAGTACCCCTCCATGACCACATCGCCGCGGCAGATCACCTCGCCGGTCTCGCCCACCGGAACCTCCTTGCCGCCGCCGTCGACGACCCGGACTTCGACATCTGTGCGCGGAAACCCGGTCGAGCCGATCCGGGCTTCGTAGCGCGGGTGATGCGTGTCGGTGAAGATGTGCTTCGGCAGGCCGGTGATCGTCATCGGCGCCTCGCCCTGACCGTAGATCTGTACCAGCTTGGGGCCGAGCAGGGAGAGCGCCCGCTTCACGTCCTCCAGATACATCGGCGCACCGCCATAGACGATCGTCTTCAGGTTCGCGAGGTCGGCCTTGTCGATGTTGGGCGTGGTGATGAGGCGGGTGACCATGGTTGGGGCGAAGAAAAACGTGGCCCCCGGCCAGCGCTCGATCAGCGCCAGGGTCTCGGCGACATCGAAGCCGCCGGAGCGGGGCACAACGGTGTTGGCGGCCTTGGCCACGTGCGGCAGCCCGTAGAGGCCGGAGCCATGGCTCATCGGGGCGGCGTGGATCATGCTGTCGGTCGGCAGGATGGTGTCCACGTCGCCGAAATAGTTCATCACCATCGAATTCAGATTGCGGTGGCTGAGCATCGCGCCCTTGGGCCGGCCGGTGGTCCCGGATGTGTAGAACAGCCAGGCGAGATCGGTCGGCCGCGTTTCGGCGACCGGTGCGGGCTTGCCGTCGCCGAGAGCGCCGTAGTCCGGACCGTCGGTGGCGATCAGCTGGTCGAGAGCCGGAACGTCGCCGCGCACGGCGGCAAGGTCGTTCGCGAGCTCCGGCGTGGCGAGGCAGACCCGGCTGCCCGAGTTGTCCAGAATGTAGGCGTGTTCCTTGGGATGCAGCTTGGCATTCACGGGGACGGCCGCAAGACCCGCATGCCAGATGGCGTACAGCGATTCCCAGAATGCCGGGCAGTTCTTCATGACCAGGGCGACCCGGTCGCCGTCTCGCAGTCCAAGCGCGCGCAGCCCCCCGGCGAGCCGTGCGACCCGGTCGGCGAACCCGGCGTAGTCGCAAAGAATCTCGGTTCCGAGCGACAGGGCCGGCCGGTCGGCGAAGCTTCGCGCCACCTGGGCCAACACGGTTGCCTGATTTATTGCGGGTCCTCCTGGATTGCCGGGCCTGAGCCTGTCCGTCTGCCGTTTCCGTCGGGCGGAGGGCGACGGTAGCAGCGGGATTTCGGGCGGGGGTAGAGCCCGCGCGCCGCCCCGGCCTATTCTGGCGAACAAGAACAAGAGGGAGGACGGTTCATGTCCGGCACCACATCGTCCGGCGCGGATCGCCGGATTGCCGATATACGCGTTCACCGGCTGCGTGCGCCCTGGATCGACGCGCCGCGCTGGTCGCCGAGCTACGACCGACTACGCGAACTGATTGTCGTCGAGGTGGAGACCGCCGGTGGGATCGTTGGCATGGGCTATCTGCAGATCCTCAGCGGCGGGATGGAGACGATCGCTACCTGCGTCGAGGAACTGGTCAAGCCGCATGCGCTGGGCCGCGACGTGACCGAGGTCGAGGTGCTGTGGGAGGAGCTCTGGCGGTCCAACTATTGGATCGGCCGCATGGGCGTGACGGTGCTCGCTCAATCCGCGCTCGACATCGCGCTGTGGGACGCTACGGCCAGGGTGGCGGGGCTCCCGCTGTTCCGTCTGTGGGGCGGGGCGCCGCGGGAGATCGCCGCCTACGGCTCGGGCTGCTGGCGCGGTCTCGGCGGCGACGGGATGGTCGACAAGGCGAAGCGCTACGTGGAGCGGGGCTTCAGGGCGATCAAGATGCAGGCGGGCCATCTCTACGACGATCGAACCGACATCGCCCATGTGTCCGCCATGCGCGCTGCATTGGGCGAGACCGTCGATATCTGCATCGACGTCAACATGGGCTGGACCGTCGACCAGGCGATCGCCGTCGGCCGGAAGTTCCAGGACCATGGCGTCTACTGGCTGGAGGAGCCGGTGGATTGCGAGGACGTCGAGGGCTATTTCCGCATCGCCGACGCGCTCGACCTGCGCGTCGTCGGCGGCGAGACCCATTTCACCCGTTACGATCTTCGACCGTTCTTCGCCCATCCGAAGATCCCGATCCTGCAGCCGGATGTGATGCGCGGCGGGTTCACCGAACTGCGGCGGATCGCGGCGATGGCGGAAAGCGCCGGCATGCGCATCGCGCCGCACCTGTTCCCCGAACTGATGGTCCAGCTGATGGCCGCGATTCCGAACGCCCACTGGATCGAATACGTGGACTGGATGGAAGATGCCTGGGTCGAGCCGATCCTGCCGGAGCGCGGGACATATGTTCCGCCGGAACGCCCGGGGCACGGCCTCGTCTTCAAGCCGGAATTCCTCGCCGAGTATCGGATCCCCTGAGGTACCGGGGGCCGGCGATCTCCAGTGAAGCACGGTCCGGGAGCGCGCGCCGGTGCGCGGGCGCGCGGAAGGTGGTGATTCCCACATCCGTGGCGGCGCTTTGCCGTCACAGATCGCGATGGTAGCGTCGCGCGGTGATCAGAGGATGGAAGGGCCGGACGTGAGCTTCAGAGATGACGATCAGCCCGGCGGAAAGCCGAAGGGGGAATCGTCGACCTGGCGCCTCTACGCCCCGGTCGTCGCCTTGGTCCTGTTCACCCTGGGTCTCGCCGTCGGCACCCTTTGGTATGCGGTCGTCGAGATCGACAGATCCGCCGCCAGATCGTCCAGCCGGCTTGCGATCACGGCGGTCGAGGACCTCACCCGGGACATGGGCCTCCTGGCCAAGGACTATGCCTACTGGGACATCATGGGCGAGCGGGTGCTCGACGACCTGGACCGTGACTGGGCGGAGACGAATCTCGGCAGCTACCTGGCGGCGACTTTCGGTACGACTGGAACGATCGTTATCGACGGTGCCGATGCTCCGGTCTTCGTCTGGAGCGATCCGGATCGCCCGGCCCTGACCGTCGGAACCGAAAGCGAGGTCGTCGCCGACCTGTCCAATGTCATCGGGCTGACCCGGGCCTCGCCCATGGGCAATCCGGATGGCCTGCCCTGTCTCGTCAGGACCGATCGCGGTCTTGCCGTCGCCGGGGTCGCCGCGATTACGCCGGAGGAGCCTACGCCGAAAGATCTGACGCCCCACGCGCGCCCTGTTCTGATCGTTCTGCGACTGCTCGATGAGGAGTGGCTGGCTCGATCTGGCTCCCGTTTCGGGTTGCCCAATCTCCAGGTTGTCTACGATATCGGCTCGGTCTCGGACCATGCCGTGACCCTTTATCGGTCGGACGGGTCCGTCATCGCCGCCCTGGACTGGGACGCCCCAAGGGCCGGTCTGAACGCTCTTCGCGATCTGGCGATCCCGGCGGCCATCCTGATGATCCTGGCGCTCTCGGCCGGTGTGGTGGTGGTCAGCCGGGCCTTGCAGGCTCGAGAGGCACTGCTGTCCCGCGCCAAGGATCTGGCGGAGGCCAATTCCCATCTGGTTGGCCGGGACCAGCAGGTGCGCTCGGCTCTGCAGCGCGCCGAGCACGCGACCCGGGCGAAGAGCGCGTTTCTCGCCCGCATCAGCCACGAGATTCGCACGCCGCTCACAGCGATTATCGGTTTTTCCCAGATCCTTAAGCTGCAGCACCGGCCGAACCGCGAAAAGTCGCGTGAGCAGGAATACGCGGAGATCATTCATGAGAGCAGCCAGCATCTGCTGGCGTTGGTGAACGATCTTCTGGATCTCTCCAAGATCGAGAGCGGCGGATTCGAAATCAACGAGAGCTGGGTCGACGTGTCGCGCGAGATCTCCTCGATCAAGACGGTGCTGGGTGTGGAGGCCGATCGCAAAGGTGTGGCCCTCGACATCGACGTGCCGGACGAGGTGCCCGCGCTCTACGCCGATGCCAAGGCGATCCGGCAGATTCTCACCAACCTGGTGTCCAACGCGCTGAAGTTCACGCCGTCGGGCGGGCGGACGACGATTCGCCTGCTGCTTGGCGACGAGGGCGATCTGGTGCTGTCGGTGGCGGATACAGGGGCCGGCATTTCGTCGGAGGACAGGGAGACCATTTGGGAACCGTTCACCCGCTCCCGCAACCCGGCCCTGGCCCAGGCCGAGGGGACGGGGCTGGGACTGTATCTGGTCAAGATGCTTGCCGAACTGCACGGCGCGGAGGTCGGACTGGAGAGCACGCTGGGACGGGGAACCGTGGTCAGTGTCGTCTTCGGTGCCGAGAGGGTCCGTCCCGTAACCGGCTGATTCTGCGCTGCCGATCGCGCCTCAGAGGAGGCCGAACGGGTCGCTCGACGGCATTCCATCGGCCAGCGCGGCGATCTCTACCTCCTCGAATGCGCTGGCGACGCGGTCGGAAACGTCCCGCCCCGCCAAGAGATCATTCAGCGAGCTTGGAGAGACGGAGGCGGCCGACAGGGTGTAGCTCCCGGTGTATCGGGAGTAGCCATCGACCTCGAGAAAGTAGGTGCCGGATTGGGACGGCGTGAACGCCAGATAGGCGTCCCATCCTGTTCCGTGATCCAGATCGTATGCGACGAATGAACCGCTGCTGTCGTAGACGAAGAGCTCCGGGTCGTAGAGCGTACCGCCGCCGCTCGAAGCGCCGCGGGCCTGGATCACCACCGTCTCGCCGGCTGTGAGTTCCGTCGCGAACCAGTCTCGGTCGCCGATGTGGCCGATCGTCCCGGTGGCCGATTGTCCGACGCCTACCCGGCCCGGCGTCGACGCATCGCGAGCAAAGTCCGTGCCGGATTCGGAAACCGCCGCGGGCGTCGATGTGCCGGTTGCGGCACCCGATGTCGGCCTCCCTTCCGCTGCTCCGGCGGTGATGTAGTGGATGGTCGCGCTGTCCGGGTCGCCATTGAAGGCTGCGGCCACGTCGGGATTGGCCACCATATACGCATCCGCGTCGAAGCTGACGCTCCGCCCCTCGGCACGACCGGCATCCAGATAGTGGGTGGCGGCGGCTGTCCGGTCGGTTCCGAATACGCCTCTGAGGTCGGCATAGCTGGCGATGTATTCGAGCCCGTCAAAGGCCACCGTCCGTCCTTCCCATATCCCATCGGTGATGAAGTGGGATCGCGCCGAGCCCGCGTCCCGGCCGAAGACGGCCTCAAGATCCGAATAGGACGCGATATACTCGAGCCCGGAGAAATTCGGGTCGACATAGCGCGCCAGCACATAGTCGACCGACCCGCCGTGGTCGTGCAGGAAATAGGTCGTCCTGTTGTCGGCCGGATCGACGGCGGAACGGGGACCGAGGCCACCCTGCTGCAGCGCATCGATCACTTCCGCGAAATTCAGTCGATCGCCGGTGGCGCCTTCCACCAGGGCCTGCATCGTCGTGACGGTGGCCGCCACCTGCGGCGCCGCGAAGCTTGTGCCGTTGTCGCCGGTGCCGGGAACGTCTTCGCCGTCCGCCAGCAGGTGGACGCCCCCGGAGGTGTTCCTGGAGAAGTAGGACGGGTTCCCCTCTCCGTCGTGGCTGCCCACGGAGATCACGTTCGGCAGACGCGCCGGGTATATCGGTGACTCCAGGTATCGGGAGGTGCCGCCGTTACCGGAGGCTGCGACGCTGAAGATATCCTGACCATGCAGCAGGCCGATCGCGCTGCGGAACGGACTGGACCAATAGGAGTAGGTGCTGCCGAAGCTCATGTTCACGGCGCCGATGTTCCAGCCGCTATCGGCCAGACTACCGACATCGCCCAGCGCGCTGTTCACCGCGTAGCTTGAAAGGGCTCGCTCGCTGTTGCTCGAGATCTGCAGATCCACTCTCTCGAGATGGGCGTTTGTCAGTTCGACCGCCTCGGCGACCAGGGATCCGTGCGAAGTGGCGCGGCCGCCATCGGTGTCCCCGTCGCGTGCGTAGTAATCGTAGCTGAAGAGGCTTGCTCCATGCCGCGCTTCGGTTTCGTCCGTAACGCCGCTATCGACGATCGCGACCGACCATCTGCTCATGCGTCCCCCATCGCGATCCCCGATCAAAAGCGGTCTGATCGGTCTCCTAGGCCTGCACCGTCAGGTGGATCGCCACGGTTCTGACGATCTGCCTAAGGCAAAGACCCCGCTCCCCCGCAACCGGATGAAGTGCCGGCGGCGTGTTCTTCCATCTTAGGGAAAGGCAACGGGCCTTAGGAAGATCGATTCCTCCTGTTATGAGGGTCGTTACGGTATTGACATTCGACGACTCCGAATTGGTCTCCGGGTCGAGCGCCCAATTCGGGAGAATCCGGCGGCTCGGGCGCCGTGACCGAGTCGGGTAATTCTCCGTTAACTCACGCGGCCATATTCTCTCCAGCTCAGGCTTGAAGGAGTGTCTGATGCGAGAGTTGGTAGGGGTTCGGTGACGGATGGTTTCGCTGAGACGGCCCGCCCAGACCGTGTTCCTTGATGACGTCCCCAGCCACGATGTCGTCGATCGCTGCGACCATCCAATGGTCTCGGCCTTTGCCGAGCTTTGGCAGACGAAGCGCGGTTCTGCGGTCGTTCCCGATCGCGCGAACTTCATGATCGACGAGCTGGCACGCTGGTTCGGCCATGTGATCATCATGGACGTGCTTGGCGGAGGTGCCGATTTTCGCTACCGCCTTGTCGGCACCGCGATCACCCAGTTCCTCGACAGGGACTACACCGGGCGAACGGTGAGAGAGAGCAACTACAGCGGCGCCGAGGCCAAGGTGCTGGATACGTTCCGGCGGCCTGTCACTAATGGCTGCCCGGTTTTCCGTCAGGGTCATGTGGCGTGGGCGCGGGATCGGACATGGCGGACCTACGGGAGCGTCCACTGTCCCCTCACCGCCGGCGGTACGGAGATCGCGATGACCATCGGCGTTCTCTATTTCGGGCTCGATCCGGTGACCGGTCCGAACGGATCGCGACGGGTCGGCGGGGTCTGACGCCGAAACGGCAGTCGGGATCGGGGACGACGGGGCATCTTGCGGCGCGCGCGCCGTTGGCTCACGCTTGCTTCAACCAATGACGGGCATCCCGAGGAGGATCCCGCAAGGGAGGAGCCGCCATGACCGCTTTCACCATCGCCCCGCTGCATGACGAGTTCGGCGCCAGTCTAACCGGCGTCAGTCTGAAGGGACCGCTCGACGATGCGGTGGTCGAGTCGATCCGCAACGCCATTGACCTCTATTCCTTCCTGGTGTTTCCGGGCCAGCACCTTCAGGACGACGAGCAGCTCGCGCTGACCCGCGCGCTCGGGGAACCGGAAGCGAACCACGTCACCCTCGGGACCAGCGGACAGGTCGATCATTTCCACACCATCGGCAACGTACTTGAGGACGGCACCAAGCTCGGCAATGCGCACCAGCGCACGGTGTTCCAGACCGGAAACAACCTCTGGCACTCCGACTCCTCGTTCCGCTCGGTGCCGACCTTCGTGTCGATCATGTCGGCCCACGAGGTTCCGTCGGAAGGTGGCGAGACCGAGTTCGTCAGCGGCCGTGCCGCCTACGGCCGCCTGCCGGTCGAGGAGCAGGCCCGGCTCGACCCGCTGATCTGCATCCACGACTATGTGTACTCGCGCTCCAAAGTGGCGCCGGTGTCCGAGTCTCACGCCGCGTCGCTGCCGCCGGTGCGCCAGCGGCTGGTCCGCGCCAATCCGCGTACCGGCGCCCGCAACATCTATATCGGCTCCCACGCCAAGGAGATCGAGGGCTGGGGCCACGAGGAGAGCCGGGTGCTGCTGGACGCCCTGCTGGCCGAGGCAACCAGACCGGCCTCGATCTACCACCATCGCTGGCAGGCGGGCGACCTGGTGATCTGGGACAACCGCTGCCTGCTGCATCGCGGCGCCGGGTACGACGCGGACGCCCATCGCCGCCGCATGCGCCAGACGCGGGTGACCGGGGCCTGCAACACCCTGGATGAGGCGGTGCCGCCGCTCGCAGCCGAATAGGCGCAACCCGCGCCACGCCACGTCGCGGCACCCATGCCGAATTGGACGGTTTGCGCCGTGCCGCCCTGAGCCGATGATCGCAGACCGATAACCGCCGGCGCGCCTGCACGGCGGAACCAGGAGGGAGACCCGAATGATCTACGAACTGCGCACCTATACGACGCCGGCCGGCAAGGCGCCGGAACTGGCCCGGCTGTCCGGCGAGGTGGGCCGGCCGATCCGCGGCAACGACTACGGCACGCTCGAAGGCTACTGGCTGACCGAGATCGGCGCGCTGAACCAGGTGCATCACCTTTGGTCCTACGACGACCTGAATCACCGGGCCGAGCGGCGCGCGGCGCTGGGCGAGAACGCCGACTGGAAGAACAAGTACCTGACCCAGGCCGGTCCGCTGATCCTGCGCCAGGACATACGCCTGCTGAACCCGATGAAGCCGCTGACCCCGCCCGAGGGCGAGGGCCACATCTACGAGTACCGCTACTACCGCTGCAAGGTCGGCAAGGCCAAGCCGTGGCTGGAGAAGTTCCTGGCGGTCCAGCCGGCGCGGGAGAAATACTCCAAGAATGTCGGCATCTTCCATACCGAGGCGGGGCAGCCGAACGAGGTCTCCCATCTCTGGGTCTATGACAGCTTCGAGCACCGGATGGAGGCCCGCAACGCCTGTGCCAAGGATCCCGAATGGCAGGCTTTCCTGAAGGAGGCCGGCGGCTTCCTCGATGAGATGCATTCGATGCTGATGTTCCCCTCGGCCCACTCGCCGATGAAGTGATCGGGCCGAGCAGCCGCCGACATGCCGAACACCCCCGGGTTCCGTCCGGGGGTGTTTGGTTTCCGTGAGCGCCCGCGCTCAGTTGAACGCCGAGAAATTCCGGTCGGCGATCGCGTCGGTCCGGGTGGCGGGCGCCAGTTCCACCGGACCGAACAGCCGCACGAAGACGCGCATCACCGCCGAGAGTCCGGCCAGGAACAGAAGGCCGGGCCCGAGGACCATGAAGAATTTGATGATCCAGCGGTTGCCGATGCCGTTGGTCTCGCCCGCCGTCTCGTCATGCTCCCAGGCGATCCAGAAGAAGTCGAAACTGTCGGCGGTGAAGATCGCCACGAAGGGCAGCAGCAGGAACAGACCTCCCAGGAGTTCGACCCAGAGCCGACCGCGCGCGCCGAGCCGGCCGCGCAGCATGTCGAGCCGCACATGGGCGTTGCGGGCGCAGGCATAGCCGAGCGCGCAGAGCATGATGATGGCGTGCAGGTGCCACTCGGCGTCCTGCATCGCCGGCGAGTTCAGATAGAAATGCAGGTCGCTCTCCATCACGAACTCGAACTTGCGCAGGTAGCGCCGGGCGAGCGCGTCGAACAGGATGATTCCGATCAGCGGCAGGAACAGCCACGACACCGCCTGTCCCGCCCAGACCGCCGGCCGCTCCAGCGCGTCCGCCAGCCGGATTAGGAGGCGCCAGGGGGCGGGACGGTCGGTGTCGTGCGTCATGCGCCGCTCCTCTGTTGACCGCGTCGCCTTGCGGCGGTCGCGGAAGCGTTCTTCCAGGTTACTCGAACACGCCCCGACCCGGTGCTCCGATCGCGATCCGCTGCGGTCGAGCGCCGGCAGCGGAGGGGCGGCGCTTATGTCGGCGTCCTTGAGTTTGGGGTTTCACCCACCCAGCAGTGACAGCGCGCCAATCAGGATGGTGGCCAGGACGAACCCAAGTACCTTTTGGGCGTGGAAGAAGCCCGTGACGAAGCCGTTCTCGTGGGAGAGGTTCTTATGGGATTCGGCGAGTTCCATGAGCGGCAGGGCGTTCTCGAGGCTGTACCAGAACTTGGCGCCGCCGCCGCGCAGGGCCGGCGACCGGCTGAGGCTTGCCATCAGCACGCCGCACGCGACCAGACCGGTGAACCATAGGAGCGCCCGGAAGGGAAAGACCCCGTAGCCGACCAGATACTTTCCGATTTCGAGAACGATCTTCTCCCTGAGCGGCGTGTTGCCGGCGCGGCGCTTGTGCTCGAAGCGGGCGTAGCGCACCTGATCGGCGATCGCGGCCGCGCCGGCGCGGTCCAGGGCTTCGGCCAGTTGAGTGTAGGGATGTGGGTCGTAACGGAAGTCGTGATCGGGCTGAGACTGCTCGATCCACTCGACCAGGCTGTCGGCGGGGGCATCTGCCATGTTCATCCCGTCAGACGCCCGATGCGCGCCGAAACCACCGAGACGGTGGTAGGTGAAGCCGGTCAGGTCGGTTGTCAGCCACCGGTTCTTATCGGTGCGCCAGGCCTCGATCTCCGCCTGCAAGGCGCCGACGGTGGCATTCCTGAGCAGCATGCTTGCATCTTCTCCCCACTCCGGGTTGGGATTCCCGGGATAGGAGAGACGTAGTTCCTCGCCTACCTGTATTTCGTTTGCACTTATGGTGCCTTCGAAGGTGGAACCCTGCAGTTGCAAAAAGCCGCCGATCTCGGCGCCGGACAAGTCAACGTCGCCGCTTACTGCCGTTCCGTTACGCAGCAACAGGTTGCCTCCGAGGTGCATCCGGTCGGCATGGAATGCGGCGTGGAAGGTCGAGCCGTTTGCTGAGATATCCCCGTCGATCTTGGCGCCGAGCAAGCGAACGTCGCCGGTTAGGGTCGTCCCGTCGTGCAAAAACAGGCCGCCCCCGACTTGCATCCGGTCGGCACGGAATGCGGCGTGGAAGGTCGAGCCGTTTGCTACGACGTCCCCGTCGATCTTGGCGCCAAGCAATCGAATGTCGCCGGTTATCGTCGCTCCATCGCTCAGAAACAGGTTGCCTCCGAGGTGCATCCGGTCGGCACGGAATGCGGCGTGGAAGGTCGAGCCGTTTGCTGAGACGCTCCCGTCGATCTTGGCGGCTAGCAAGCGAACGTCGCCGGTTACCGTCGCCCCGCTACTCAAGAACAGGCTGCCCCCGACTTGCATCCGGTCGGCACGGAATGCGGCCTGGAAGGTCGAGCCGTTGGCCTCGACGTTCCCGTCGATCTTGGCGCCGAGCAAGCGAATGTCGCCGGCTACCGTCGATCCGTTGCTCAGGAACAGGCGGCCGCCGACTTTCATCTCGTCGGCAAGGAATGCGGCCTGGAAGGACGAGTCTTCCGCTACGACGTCCCCGTCAATCTTGGCGCCTAGCAAGCGAATGTCGCCGGTTACCGTCGATCCATCACGCAGGAACAGGTTGCCGGCAATTCGCACGCGGTCGGCAGACAGGGTTCCGTCGACGCGGCTTCCCTGAAGGAAGACCGACCGATCAAACCGGGCTCCTCTGAGGATCACGCCATTTCTGAGGTGGGTCCAGAACAGGCCCAATTCAGGTGCAATCCTTTCGTTTTCGAGGTCCAGTTGCCCCTCAATGCTCGCGCATGAGATGTTGATCTGCGGTTTCGCAAGCGCACCCTGGTAGAGCGGGTGAGTCAGGATCAGGTGCAGAAAGTTGGCGCTCAGGCGGCGATGGGGCGGAACCTCACCGTCGATCTCAGCCGGGTTGCAGGCCAGGGTGGTTTCGTCGCGGCGGTTCAGAGAAACCCATTCGCCAGTGCAGACGCGTTCCCAGGTCCATTTCTCGGCCTCGGTCCACCCGCCCGCGTCGGGGAGCGAAACCGGACAGGTGTCGGCGCCGAGCAACGCCCGCGGCGAGTCGGCCGCCATGGCCGGCGACGCAAGCAGGAGAAGTGCTGCTGAAATGAGAACTCGAAACACGTTTCCCCGCGGAGCCATCAAACAACCCTAGAGGGTATCAAATGCGGTGTGAAGACGACCGCGTGGCGTGGCCGGCCCGTCTTTTGATCCCGGGCGGATCAATCCGGCGGTTTTGGGCGGGGGCAGTGTCCGGAGGCGGGGCGTTACGGGGCCTTCACGTGCGCCTCACTGGACGAACAGCCAGCGGGGCAGGGCGGTGACCAGCCCGGGCTCGGCCATGACGATGGCGACGCAGAGCATCTGCAGGATCACGAAGGGGACGATGCCCACATAGATCTGCCGCATGGTCACCGAGGCCGGGGCGACGCCCTTGATGTAGAACAGCGACAGACCCATCGGCGGCGTCAGGAACGAGGTCTGGAGCGTGATCGCCACCAGCACGGCGAACCAGTACAGCACGTCGCCCTGGGCGATATGCGGGCCGAAATCCAGCGGGGCGACGATCGGACCGAAGATCGGAATGGCGATCAGCATGATCTCCAGCACGTCGAAGAAGAAGCCCATCAGGAAGATCAGCGCGACCACCATGATCAGGATGCCCCAGGCATCCAGGTCGGCGGCGTCGATCAGCAGGTTGATCACCTCGTCGCCCCCTAGGATGCGGAAGACGAAGGCGAAGCTGGTGGCGCCGATGAACAGCACGAAGATCATGCCGACCGTCATCGCCGAGCGGTGCAGGCTCTCGCGCAGCTTCTCCCGCCCCAGGTTGCCGCGCAGCCAGGCCAGCAGCAGCGCGCCGCCGGCGCCGACCGCCGCCGACTCGGTGATGGTCGCCAGGCCCGACAGCACCGACCCCATGACAAGGAAGATCAGGATCGCCGGCGGCACGATCCCGCGCGCCAGCACCCCCCAGAACACCAGCGGGTCGCGATCCTTCGGTGGTGGCGGCAGGCGCGGCGCGGCCCCCTTCACCAGAAAGGCGTAGCCGGCGATGTAGAGCAGGTAGAGCCCGGAGAGCAGCAGTCCGGGCCAGATCACCGCGGCGAACAGGTAGCCGAAGGAGATCTGCATCATCTCGCTGAGGAAGACGATCAGGATGCTGGGCGGGATCAGAATACCGAGGGTGGAGGATGCGGCGATGGTGCCGAGCGCCAGGGAGGGTCGGTAGCCGGCCTGCAGCATGGTCGGCAGGGCGATCAGCGTCAGCATGATCACCGACGCGCCGACAACGCCGGTGATGGCGGCGAAGATCACCCCCATCAGGGTCACCGCCAGGGCCATGCCGCCGGGGACGGGCCGCAGCAGCATCTGCAGCGCTTCGAGCAGGTCCTGGGCGATGCGCGAGCGCTCCAGCATCACGCCCATGAAGACGAAGAGCGGCACGGCGATGATCTGCAGGTTCTCGGCGATGCTCCAGACCCGCGGCACGAAAACGAAGAACTCGCGGAACGAGAAGACGTCGAGCCCCATGCCGATGAAGCCGAACAGGATCGCCGTCCCGCCCAGTGCGAACCCGATCGGGTAGCTCGTGAACACTAGCCCCATCAGGGTCAGGAACATGAAGAGAGGCAGCAGGTCGATCAGGAGGTCGGTCAAGCAGAGGGCCCGAGGCAGGGATGCGATGCGCCGATTAGGCCCGCCGCCGCGCCCGCCCGCAACCGGTCACACGCCCGTCGAGCCCGCGAAAGACCGTTCGCGGCGTTAGAAACCGGCAGGAAGGGAAGCGATGGTGCTGCCGGAGAGATTTGAACTCTCGGCCTCTCCCTTACCAAGGGAGTGCTCTACCCCTGAGCTACGGCAGCGTCCTGCGGCGGGCAAAAGGGCGACGAAGCGGTCGCCGACCCGCGAGGCGGCGCATACATGCCAGAGACGCCCCCGGGGTGCAAGTGCGGTTTTCGTGCAGCCGATGATCGGGCGTGGTAGAGACGGGCGACGTTCACCGGGTCGGGGCCGGGACGGGTTCCTCGCCGGTCCGGAACGCGGTGCAACAGAATTTCGGGTGCAGGCGATGGGCCAGGACGACCGCCAAAGCGGAGCCCCGGGCGACCGTTCCGGCGGTGCTTCCGGCAAAGCTGCCGGCAAAGCTCTTGATAGGATCTCGGGCGAGGCGGAAAAGGACGAACGGACCGCCCGCCTGGAACAGGCGCTGCGGGCGAATCTGCGCCGCCGCAAGGCGCAGTCGCGTGCTCGGGCCGCGGCCGGACCGTCATCGAAAGACCCTGACGGGTCGGAATAACCGTCTTGTTGCCATGGTTTAGCCGGAAAGCCGGTGCATCGTCTCCGCGTCGTGCTTGAGACTCGGCCATCCGGTCGGGTAGAACCGACGAAACAGCATCTTGTGTGATTCATGGACCAGATTCGTGTTCGAGGCGGACGCCCGCTTCACGGGACCATCCCCATCAGCGGCGCCAAGAACGCGGCTCTGCCGCTGATGGCTGCCAGCCTGCTGACGGGCGCGCCCGTCAAACTGACCAACGTGCCGGACCTGGCCGACATCGCGTCGATGACCAGCCTGCTGCGCCAGCACGGCGTGCGGATCGACCGCGACGGCA
Organism: Thalassobaculum sp.; assembly: GCA_048983575.1. Lineage (GTDB taxonomy): Bacteria > Pseudomonadota > Alphaproteobacteria > Thalassobaculales > Thalassobaculaceae > Thalassobaculum. The sequence goes on from JBLZTD010000001.1 coordinate 1,725,464, forward strand.
CCGACATGGCCATGGACGCGAGCCGGATCGACAGCACCACGGCACCCTACGACCTGGTGCGCAAGATGCGCGCGTCGGTTCTGGTGCTCGGCCCCCTGGTGGCGCGCTTCGGCCAGGCGCGGGTCTCGCTGCCGGGCGGATGCGCCATCGGCAACCGGCCGGTCGACCTGCACCTCAAGGGGCTCGCCGATCTCGGCGCGGAGGTCAGCATCGAGGCGGGTTACATCGATGCGAAAGCGCCGCAGGGCCGGCTCCGGGGCGGCCGGGTCACCTTCCCGTTCGTGTCCGTCGGCGCGACCGAGAACCTGCTCATGGCGGCGGCGCTGGCCGACGGGGAGTCCGTTCTGATCAACTCGGCGCGCGAGCCGGAGATCGGCGATCTCGCCAAGCTCCTGATCGCCATGGGCGCCGAGATCGAGGGCGCGGGTACCGACACCATCCATGTCCAGGGCAAACCCGAGCTCGGGAGCGCCGAGCACCGGGTTGTCGCTGACCGGATCGAGACCGGCACCTATGCCATGGCGGCGGCCATCGCCGGCGGCGACGTGCTGCTGGCGGATACCGATCTGGCGCTGATCGACGCGGCGGCCGAGACGCTGCGCGAGGCGGGTGTCGGGATCGAGGCGGTCGACGGGGGCATCCGGGTGTCGCGCGGCGCGGACCGCGTGCTCGGGGTCGATATGATGACCGAACCCTACCCGGGCTTTCCGACCGATCTGCAGGCGCAGTTCATGTCGCTGATGACGGTGTCGCGGGGCGCGTCGATGATCACCGAGACGATCTTCGAGAACCGCTTCATGCACGTGCCGGAGCTTTCGCGCATGGGCGCCAACATCACCGTCCATCACGCCTCCGCCATGGTGCGCGGCGTCGAGACGCTCAAGGGCGCCCAGGTGATGGCGACCGATCTACGCGCCTCGGTCTCTCTGGTGCTGGCCGGGCTGGCGGCGGAAGGGGAGACGGTGATCAATCGGATCTATCATCTGGACCGCGGCTATCAGGACCTGGTCGGAAAGCTTTCGGCATGCGGCGCGGATGTCGCCCGGGTCGGCTCCGACCGGGCTGCGGCGGAGGAATAGGGGCGTGGCCCGGCGCCCCTCACTTTCCCTGTTCGGCAGGGGACGCGATCGCCCGCTCAGGGTCCGCGCCGAGGACAGCGAGGATCTGGCGGTGGTCTCGGCCTATCTGCAGGATGCCGTCGTGCCGGTGTCCGAGATGGCCTACGAGGCCGAGGACCGCCGCTTCGTCATGGTCGCCGGCCGGTTCCGCTGGGAGATCGCGCCGGATGGCAGGCCGACGCACAGGCAGACGGACGACCGGGACACGCCCTATGAGCGCGTCCACACCGGAATCCGGTTCGAAGGGGTCCGGTCCGTCCGCAGCAAGGGGTTGGATCGGAGCGACCGCAGCCTTATCTTGAACCTGCTGTCGGTCGTCTACGCGGACAATGCGGTCGATCTGGTCTTCGCCGGCGACTCGACCATCCGGCTTGACGTGGAGAGCCTGTCCTGTCACGTGGAGGACCTTGGCACCCCCTGGCCTACGGTGTTCCGTCCGTCCCACGACGACGACGGCAACGCGGATGGAGCCGTCTAGGCCGTTCGGGGGCCGGAACCGCGAGGTTCTCTGTCGCAGGATCATCTACGGGACGACAAAGTCGTGAACGCGAACGACAAGCTTGTATTGGCCGTGCCCAAGGGGCGGATCCTCAAGGCCATCGCGCCGCTGATGGCACGGGCCGGGATCGAACCGGAGGACGCGTTCTTCGACGAGGACGCGCGTCAGCTCCAGTTCGCCACCGCCGATCCGAACCTGGACATCATCCGGGTGCGCAGCTTCGACACCGCCACCTTTCTCGCCTTCGGCGCCGCCCATCTGGCCGTCTCCGGGTCGGACGTGCTGATGGAGTTCGACCATCCCGAGATCTACGCGCCGGTGAACCTGGATGTCGGCCACTGTCATCTGGCGGTCGCGGCCCCGGCCGAGCTGGCGGCGAATGAGGATCCGCAGCGCTGGTCGCACCTGCGCGTGGCCACCAAGTACCCGAACGTCACCCGTCGCTACTTCGCCCGCCGCGGCGTCCAGGCCGAATGCATCAAGCTGAACGGTGCCCTCGAGCTGGCGCCGAACCTGGGCCTGTGCCGCCGCATCGTCGATCTGGTTCAGACCGGCTCGACCCTTAAGGCCAACGGCTTGGTGGAGATCGACAGGATCGCGGATGTGAGCGCCCGCCTCGCGGTGAACCGTACCGCGCTGAAGACGCGGCCGGGGCCGGTGAACGACCTGATCGCCCGTTTCCGGGAGGCTGCCCGTGCCGCGTAGGCTGGTGACGGGGCAGGCCGGTTTCGAGGAAGCTTTCGAGGAACTGGTCAACTCCAAGCGGGAGACAGAGGCCGAGGTCGGAGACACCGTCTCCGCGATCATCGCCGCGATCATCGAGGGCGGGGACGCCGCACTGTTCGACTATACGCGGCGGTTCGACCGGTTCGATCCGGCGGAGACCGGCCTCGCGATCGGCGCCGGGGAGGTCGAGGCGGCGGTCGCCCGGATCGATCCGCAAACCCGCGCGGCGCTCGAACTGGCGGCGGAGCGGATCGAGAGCTTCCACGCCCGCCAGCTTCCCACGGATTTCGAGATCAACGACCCGGCGGGCATCCGTCTCGGCCTGCGCTGGAGTTCGATCGACGCGGTCGGACTCTACGTGCCCGGCGGCACCGCGGCCTACCCGTCCTCCGTTCTGATGAACGCGCTGCCGGCCAAGGTCGCTGGGGTGTCGCGCCGGGTGATGGTGGTGCCGACGCCGGACGGCGTGGTCAGCGACATGGTGCTGGCGGCCGCCCGCATCGCCGGGATCACGGAGATCTGGCGCATCGGCGGCGCCCAGGCCGTGGCGGCGCTTGCCTACGGAACCGAGAGCATCGCCCGGGTCGACAAGATCGTCGGGCCCGGCAACGCCTATGTGGCCGCCGCCAAGCGTCAGGTCTTCGGCAAGGTCGGGATCGACAGCATCGCCGGCCCGTCCGAGATCCTGGTGGTCGCCGACGCCGAGAACGATCCGTCCTGGATCGCCATCGACCTGCTGAGCCAGGCCGAGCACGACACTGCCGCGCAGGCGATCCTGATCACCGATGACGCCGCCTTTGCCGATGCCGTGGTGGCGGCCGTGGACGACCACCTCGCCACCCTGCCGCGCACCGAGATCGCCGCCGAGAGCTGGCGGACCCATGGGGCCGTCATCGTTGCCGGCGCGATGGAGGAGGTGCCGCCGCTGATCGACCGTCTGGCGCCGGAGCATCTCGAACTGGCGGTCGCGGACCCGGACGCCATGGCGGCCCGGGTGCGCCATGCCGGTGCGATCTTCCTCGGCCGGTACACGCCGGAGGCTTTGGGGGACTATGTTGCCGGCCCCAACCATGTGCTGCCCACCGCGCGCACGGCCCGGTTCTCGTCCGGTCTCGGCGTTCTCGACTTCATGAAGCGGACCACGACCGTTGCCGCCGATATCGACGGGCTTGGCGCAATCGGCCCTGCCGCGATTACACTGGCGGAGGCGGAAGGCCTGGACGCGCACGCGCGGTCGATCGCGGTTCGTTTGAACCGGCGCTGAACAACTGAGGAGGGCGCATGTCGGGCGATGATGCCGACAACGCGCCGCTGGATCCCACCGGCGACGACGCGCGCATCGTGCACATCTCGCTCGACGAGCGGACGGTGATCCGCCGCAGTGCCGAGGTGGAGCAGGAGCGCGCGATTGCCGTCTACGACCTGCTGGAGGATAACCGTTTCCGCCCGCGGGACGGCGGTCAGGGCCCCTACCACCTCCGCCTCTCCATCGAGGAGAATCGGTTGATCTTCGATGTGCGCGACACGGCCGATACCCCGCGCACGCAGATTTCGCTGCATCTCGCCCCGTTCCGACGGGTGGTGAAGGACTACTTCCAGATCTGCGAGAGCTATTACGACGCCATCAAGCGGCTGACCCCGTCGCAGATCGAGGCCATCGACATGGGTCGCCGGGGCCTGCACAACGAAGGGTCCCAGATGTTGCGCGATCGGCTGGAAGGCCGCATCGCGCTCGACCACGCGACATCGCGGCGGCTGTTCACGCTGCTGTGCGTTCTGCACATCCGAGGCTGAGCCGGTGGCGGTGAGCGATCCCTTCGCGACCATCCAGCAGCCGAGCGCGGTGCTGTTCGCCTGCAGCATGAATGCCGTGCGCTCGCCCATGGCCGAGGGAATCCTGAAGGCGATGGCCGGGACCCGGATCTACGTGGACTCCTGCGGGGTCGGAACCGGCGATCTGGACCCGTTCGTCATCGAAGTCATGGGCGAGATCGGCATCGACATGGGACGGCACCGGCCGAAGAGTTTCGACATGCTGCAGGACGGGTTCTTCGATGTCATCATCTCGCTGTCGCCCGAAGCCCAGCACCGCGCGATCGAACTGACCCGGACCATGGCCTGCGACATCGAATACTGGCCGACCCTCGACGCGACGGTGATCGAGGGCAATCGAGAAACCCGGCTCGACGCCTACCGGGCCGTGCGGGATTCGCTGGTCGAGCGCATCCGCCGGCGTTTCGCCTATCTGGCCTGATCCGCGTAGTCGTTTCCGCCGGGCCTCCGGCCCCCCGGGAACGTTTCCGGGCTTCCGTCGGGGCGGGGATGCTAGAGTGTTCCGCATGTGAAGGGGGCGGCCTGTCTACCGGAAAACAACTTGACCTTTCACCCTGGCACACGCACTTAAGGCACGCCCCAGACAGCAACAAGGAGCGATAATGGCAAAAGAAGACATGATCGAGTTTTCCGGCACTGTTGCCGAACTGCTGCCGAACGCGATGTTCCGCGTGAAGCTGGATAACGACCATGAAGTTCTCGCCCATACCAGCGGCAAGATGCGCAAGAACCGCATTCGCGTGCTGGCCGGCGACCGGGTCAATGTCGAGATGACCCCGTACGACCTGACCAAGGGTCGGATCACGTTCCGGTTCAAGTAACCGCGCCGGGCTGCTCCCCGAGATGACAGCCCCGATCGTATTGCGCCCGCCAAAGGGCGCTTCGTTCATTCTGGCCTCCGCCTCCCCACGCCGCAGCGTCCTGCTGGCGCAGATCGGGCTCGTGCCCGACGCGGTGGACCCTGCCGAGGTGGACGAGACCCCGGATCCCGCCGAAAAGCCGCGCGTCTACGCCGCCCGGATGGCCCGGGCAAAGGCAGAGGCCGTCGCCCCCCGGCATCCCGGCTGCTTCGTGCTTGCCGCTGACACGGTAGTCGCCTGCGGCCGACGCATCCTGCCCAAGGCCGAGGAGGCCGGCGAGGCCCGCCGGTGTCTTTCGCTGCTGTCCGGCCGGCGTCACCGGGTGATCGGCGGTATCCACCTGATCGATCCAGCGGGGGCGTCCCATCAGCGTGTGGTCGAGACCCGCGTCGGTTTCAAGCGGCTGTCGGATGCCGAGATCGACGCCTACCTGGCATCGGGAGACTGGACCGGGAAGGCGGGCGGCTATGCCGTTCAGGGGCTCGCGGCGGCCTATGTCGACTTCCTCAACGGGTCCTATTCCAACGTGGTGGGCCTCGCCCTGGCGGAGACCTACGCGCTGCTGACCGGCATCGGCTTCGTCCACGCGACGGCATCGGGCGAGACGCCTGCATGACCGCGGTGGACCGCGCGGTGATCCACAAGGCGCCGGGCGTGTCCCGGGTGCTGTTCCTGTGTGACGGCGAGGTCGTCGAAATCTGGGTCGAGGGCGACGACAGGCCGAGCCTGATCGGCGGGATCGCTCTTGCTACCGCCCGTACGGCCGGTGGCGCGCCGGTGGCCGATCTGCCGGCCGGGTCGGGCTATATCCGAGACGGCCGCGCCAATGACGGCGAGCGCCTGCTGGTCGAGGTCATTCGGGATTCTGCCGGCGGGAAACGATCGGTGCTGCGTCGTCGCGTGGAACTGGCGGGAGATGGCGTCCTGCTTACGCCGTTTCAGCCGGAACTCGGCATCGCATCGACGATCAGGGCAAAGGGTCGGCGCATGGCGATCCGTACGGCGGTCCAGCCGGTCCTGCCGGTGGATGTCGGCGCCATGGTCCTCGCCGCCGCGCGCGACCGCACCCCCGCGGAGATCGCCGACGAAGCGTCCCGTCTTGTCCAGCTTTGGCGGCAGATCGTCGCGCAATCGGAAACCGGCACGCCGCCCTGCTGGCTGCTGCCGCCGCCGGCACTGGACGTCCGGGTCCGCGCGCACGCCCCCTCGGCGGAGATCGTGACCGACAGGGACGGCCTCCACTTCCGTGAGGCAGGCGGCGATGAGGCGCTGGACCGCGCCCTGGCAAGGGACGTCTTCGTGGCAGAAGGCGTGGCTCTGGTCGTCGAGGAGGGCGAGACGGCGACGCTGATCGACGTCAACCTTGCCCGCTCTCCGCGTGGCGACGCCCTGGTCCGGGCCAATGCCGACGCGGCCGCCGTCGCGGCCGCCGTCGCACGGTTGCGGGGGCTGCGCGGGACACTGCTGATCGATCTGCCGCGCATGCGCGGGGCCGGCGACAGAGAACAGGTAAAACAGGCGTTGGAGGCGGCGGTTTCGCACGATCCCGCGTCCTGGCGGATTCTGGGCTGGACACCCGGCGGCATGCTCGAGTGCCTGCGGGAATCGCCGCGCCGGCCGCTCTCCGCCGAGATGCTGACGCCGATCGGCGGCCGGCCTCTTTCCGCACGCGCACGCGCCTGGGCGGCGATGGACTGTCTGCGCCGGGAGGTTGGCGGGATCGCCAGGCCCCGGCTGCGGGTTCCGGCCGACGTCGCCGACTGGCTCGACGGCCCGGGTGCCACTATCTTGAAGACGGAGCGTCAGCGGCTCGGCGCCTTGGCCGTGGTTGCGGACCCGGCACTCGGAGCCGATGACGCAGTGATCGAGAGCGACGCATAAGGGCGGGAACCGATGGGTGAGATCCATCCGATTGGCAAGGCACGCAAAGTGAAATGTCCGATCTGCGGCAAGCCGAGCGACGCCAAGGTGCGGCCGTTCTGTTCGGCGCGCTGCAAGCAGGTCGATCTCGGGCGCTGGCTTGGCGAAACCTATAGAATCCCGAGCGAGGAGGTCCCGGACGAGACCGAGATCGATGCCATGGTCGCGCGCATGGAGCGGGGCGAGGAATAGGGCTGGGGCCTTCCCCGAACCGCCGCTCGAGGAGGGGGAACCCGGGCGCCACCGCGTTCCTATCCGTCCGCCTGGACCCAGAACTGATACATGCCGAGAAAGACGTCCGGGTAGTCGATCTCGAACGCGTCCCAGGCTGTCAGATCGAGGCCGCTCGGGTCGCCGGGATTGCGCCGCCTGTATTCCGTCAGGATGGCCGGGTCCGGAAGCTCGAAGCCGAGGAAACGCAGTCGAAGATCCTCGAGCGCTTGGCCGATCCAGAGCGGGTCGACCGTGTGTTCCTGGGTGTGCAGCAGGGCGTCGCGCACGCCGGACGCTGCGTAGAAATCGGCGGACCGGAGCAGAGCCCGGGCGGCATGGCCGGCCGGCAATCCATAGACCGCACGCCGGGCGGCGCGGATCCGTCCGATCATGTCGCCGCGCTCCGGCACCGTGCGGCGGACCGCATCGAAAGGCTCCCGCGCCCGGCGGCTGTAGAAGGCGAGGCGCATCAGCCCCCGCGGCGCCATCAGCCGCCGCAACACGCGCCAGCCGCGCATCGGTTCGTCCATGTGGTGCAGAACGCCGGAACTCTCGATCAGGTCGAAGCGCTCGGGGTAGGTGCCGATCTCCAGAATGTCGGCCTGGGCGAAGCGGATGTTGCGCACACCCAGTTCACGAGCCATGCGCCGGCCATAGGCGAGGGAGGCGCGCGACAGATCGATCGCCACCACCTCCGCATTCTCGTAGCGCAGCGCCGTCTGCAGCGCGTGCCGTCCGGTGCCGCATCCGGCGATCAGCACCCGGGGCTGCACATCCTCCGCGCGGGGTGGCTCGGGCAGGGCGAGAACCTGGCCCAGATGCCGGCTCGGCGTGGTTCGAGGGCGCCGCGACAGGGTCAGCCATCGCGGATAGGGGTTGTCCTCGTACTGGCTCTGGACCGCGCGCGAGACCGCGTCGTGAACCTGTCCCGGCGCCAGCTCCTCGGCGAGACGCCATTCGTCGCGCGGGTCGATCAGCGAGCGGCGCAGAAGCAGAGCCCGCGGCGAAACGTCTTCGGGTGCGAGCGCCCCGGCCTCGCGGTACAGCGGGTCGATCCCGGGGTCGGTTTCCAGAGGCAGGTACATGGCCCGGATCAGTTCCCGGTGCGGGATCGGCACACCCTTCCCCTGCTGGTCGGCAAGCCGGATCAGCAGATCCTGCTCCTCTTCGGTCTCGAACCAGACCCACTCGGCCGCCCGGGCCTGAACCGCGATGGCGGCGAGCCAGTCGGGATCGATCCGTCCGAGACTGCCGGCGACGGCACTGTCGAGAAGCCAATGCCGGGTGCGAATCAGCCAGGCCTCCATATCGGCGTGGGCGAGGATCGACCAGCACAGAGCGCCGATGACCAGGCCGTCGGCTAGGAACGCCGTGATCGGCTTGAATCCCGACGCCGCCGGGCGTTCGGGAAAGTCGAGGCGGGCGGCCTCCAATCCCCTACGGATGGCCGGATGGCTGGCCCAGAGCCGGATGGCGGGATCGGACAGGGCCTGCTGATCGACATCCGTATTCGCCTGGAGTGCGGCAAGCGCGGTCCGCGCGGCCGGATGCGGTTTGTCGTAGGGGCAGCGCCGAAGAGCGCGGATCAGCGCCTCGCGCGCCTCGTGCGCGTCCGGTTCAAGCCGCCAGGCGTCGATGCGATGCTCGAGTCCGCCCCGCAGGTCGCCTTTCGCCTCCAGCGCTGCGGCGAGACTCGACATGGGCGGCGAGATAGTCCGGTTTCAGGCGGACCGCCCGGCGAAAGCAGGCGATCGAGTCGGTGAGGTTCCCCGCCGCCTTGAGCGCCACGCCCTGGTTGTGGTGGGCGTCCGGCAGTTTCGGTCGCAGTCGGACGACCTCGCCATAGGCCTGCGCCGCCTCCTGGTACCGGCGCGCACGGAACAGCGCTCCGGCACGCTGCAGGGCGCCGACGATTGCGGCTTCCGCGGAGGCTCCCCTGGAGGCTCCCGCTGGGGCTCCCGCAGAGGCACCCGTTCGGGCCGGCGGCTTCATCGCGGATGCAGGTCGAAGGCGACGGAGATCCGTTCGCCCTCGCCGTGGAACGGCACCGTGCGGTGCCAGACATAGGATGGAAACAGAACGATCATCCCGGGCTTGGGGCAGACCCGGTGGGTGGTCGCCGTCCCCCTGTCCGGGATGCCGTAGCCCGGGTGGTTGAATTCGATCCAGCCCTGGTGGTCGGCATCCTCCTCACTCAGCACCTCGGGCATCTCCACATAGTAGACGCCGGACAGCCAGCCGAGATTGTGGATATGGCCGTCCTGGTGCCCCTGGGCCCGCAGAATGTTGCCCCAGACGTCCAGGGCGTAGCCGCGCGGACGGCCGTTGATATGCGGATGCCCGGGAAGGTGCGGCAGCGCCTCGCCATAGGCGGCGATGGCGGCATCCAGGGCCGCGTGGAAGCCGCGGATCGCCGGATCGTCGTGCTTCAGCAGATCGGTGACCAGCGAGCCGCCGCGGATCGCCCGCTTGGTCGGATCGAAATCGTCGCGGCGGTTCGGGTGGCGCCGGATGGCCTCGGCGAAGGCGGCATTGAACGCCTCGAGCGTGGCGTAGCCCTCAGGGACCGGCAGCATCATGGCTCTGGTCAGGCTGCCGAAGCCGGTCAACGCATCGGCGGGTTCCGGGCGTCCGAGATCGTAGAGAGCCGTCGACTTCAGGGCCAGGGCCCGGATATGGGTCGGACGGCGGGACAGGGCTTCCTCGCAGAGCGCCAGCGCGGCTTCCGGATCGCCCAGCTTGAGACGGGCCGTCGCCAGGTTCATGGCGGTCGGGATGTCACCCGGCGTTGCCGCCAGGGCCCGCCGGTAATAGGCAACCGCACCGGCGGCGTCTTCAAGACCACCCTGATGGAGATTGCCGTAGGCGAACCACAGGCTGCCTGCACCGGGGCTGGCGACCAGCGCGCGGCGATAGGCGCGGGCGGCGGCAATCCGGTCCGCGCCCTCGGCCTCGTCGAGCAGTTGTGCGTTCAGCTCGAGCGCGGGCGGATAATCCGGCGCCGCACGGAGCGCCCGGTCCACCAGCATCCGCGCCTCCTCCGGCTCACGTTCCCGGAGCCGGGCGCGGGCCAGGAGACAGTTGGCGACCGGATTGTCCGGCTGGGCGTCGAGAATGGCGCTGCACAGGGCGCTTCCCTCAGCCGCCTGGCCGGCGTTGAAGTGTCGGATGGCGAGACGGAGGGCGTCGACGATCTGCATGGCGTCGTCAATGTACGGGCCGCACGGTGTCACTTCAACGCCCCGAGGGGCGTCGAGAGTCACCGTCGAGACGTGCTGGACAGGCACGATCACGGCCGCTATATACCCCCTCGCGCTTCGGCGCCGCCCAGGTAGCTCAGTTGGTAGAGCAGCGGATTGAAAATCCGCGTGTCGGTGGTTCGAATCCGCCCCTGGGCACCATTTTTCCTCACCGACATCTCCCTCCCCCAAGATCGGCCGGCATCAGGCTCGGGTCGGTTGCGCGTTATGGCGTTCCGGGTGCCGCCGGGCGGCCTGCCATCCGCATCGCCGGTCATCGCGTTCAATCGGGAACCTGTCCGTCGAGCGCGCGTTGTATCTCGACAGCGTTCGGCCGCCAGGAAGAGCTGCGTGGGTCACGCCGTCGACGGCGCAAGGGAGCGGCTCCGGCGAGCGTCATGCCGTGGGCACCGATCCAGGCACCGACCAGCGCGGGATGGCGGCGGCCGTTCGGCACGATCCATTTTCGGGGTCTCCATGACCGATCCAGCACCCGGCTCCGAGCCGTCGCAAGCGTCGGCCCGGCCGATCACGGACATCGTCGAGCGGATGGCGGATACCGCGCAGGGCGAGCGGGTCACCATGGGCGAAACGCTGGAGGCGTTCGGCCGTCGATCATACCTTCCCCTGCTGATCGTCCCTGCGCTCATCGTCATGTCGCCGCTGTCCGGCGTGCCGCTGATGTCGAGTTTCTGCGGCGCCCTCATCGCCATCATCTCCGCTCAGATGGTCTTTCCGGGTGTCGGCAGCCTTCGGATACCGAGCTTCATCGCCCGTCGTAACGTCAGCGGCCGCCGCGCCCGCGAGGCCATCGCCACGCTGAGCAGGGTTGCCCGTTGGTTGGACAACCGGTCACAGACGCGCTTGAAGTGGCTGATCGATCCGCCCGGACGGACGGCGCTGGAACTCGTCTGCCTCCTGTGCGGGCTGGCGATGCCGGTTCTCGAGCTGGTGCCGTTCTCCTCATCCATCCTCGGCGGCGCGGTTCTGCTGATCGCCACGGGGTTGCTGGCCCGTGACGGCCTGTTCGCCCTGGCGGGTCTCGCGGTGCTGCCGATCTTCGGCACGGTGCTGGCTCTCGGCCTGATAACTTTGGGCCAAGCCGGCAGTTAGAGCCAAATCCGACCATACTGAATCACTTCATGGTTCAAATTGGTCGGTGAATTTTTCTCTAAAACAATAAGATAGAGCAGATTCACGAACGCTGACGCGATCACGAAGTGATCCCGTCACCGGACGATCTGCTCTATTTTCGGCGAGGGTAGTCCATTGCCGGTGTCAGAGCCTGCGCCCGTCGTCGGCCAGCAGATCCTGGCCGGCTTCGGGGATTTCGGCCGCGGCCGCGTGCCGCTCCAGCGATTCCGTGTCGTTGTCGAGATCGCCTTCGGCCTCGGTCGCGGATGTGCCGGGTTCCTGGGTTGGCGGTTTCGGCAGGGAGGCGTCCTGCGCCTGGGCACGCGTTGGGGGGCGGGCAGCGGCATCGCCTTCGCCGCCCATCGTGATGACCGGCACACCCTGCGGGAAGATGACCTCCCGGGCCTCGTCGGGCATCGAGATGCCGGCTTCGGTCAGCGCCTTCTTGATCAGACGCAGCAGGGCGGAGCGGACTTTGTAGACGGAATAGGCGTGCCCATCGAACCAGAAATAGGCCCGCAGGTTCACCGTCGCGCTGCCGAGCAAGTCCACGAGAACCAGGGGCTCCTCCGGCTCTTCGAGCACCGCCGCGTGATCGACCAGCACCCGGCGGATGATCTCCTGGGCGGCTGCGATCGACACGTCGTAGCCAATCCCGACCTCCAGGTACTCCTGGCGGGCGGATGCGGCACTGAAATTGACGATGGTGCTCTTGAACACAGCCGCATTCGGTATCTGGATGTGATTGCCCTCCCGTGACAGCAGCAGGGTGCTGCGGGTGTTCATGCTCTGGACCGTGCCTTCCTCGCCACTGACCGAGATATAGTCGCCACGTCGGAACGGCTGGCGGATGCTCAGCAGAAGGCTCGCCAGAAAGTTCTCGGCAATATCGCGAAAGGCGAAACCGACGATGATCCCCGCCACGCCGGCGCCGCCGATGATGGACAGCGCGAGTTGGGTCAACCCGGCGACCTGCAAGACGATGTAGAGCCCGATCAGGAACACCGGAATTGAGGCGGTGCGCGCCATCACCTGGCGCAGGAACGGGGATGAAATCTGACGGCGCAGCACCCACTCGACCAGACGTCCGACCACGGTCGCGGCGTAGAACGCCAGTGGCAGGATCACCAGGGCCAGCGCGATCAAGGGCAGGCTGGCCAGACCCGTGCGGATCAGCGCCCGCACTTCCGCGACGGCCGGTGCGAAGGTCCAATCGATCCGGGGGTCGACTGTGATCCGGTTTACGACGGCGGCGACGTCCTGTGTGTTCGCCGCCAGGCTGCGCGCCCAGATCCGGTGCTCTTCGGTTTCCGTCACGCCGTCCAGGAAGACGACGCCCTCGGTCGCACGCACCTCGATGTCGGAATACCAGCCCGTCGCACGAAGGATCCGCTCGATCCGGCCGGAGATGGCGTCGTCACGCGCCGCCGGTCGGACGGAGACCGATCGTGGCGCGTCGTTCGGACCGGCTTGCGGCGGGGCTGTGTCCTGCGCGGCGCTCTGACCGCCGCCCGCGACGCCGGTCAGGACGAGCAGGGCGAGCATCCGGATCGCTCGCAGCAGCCACATTCGAATGGCGTCGCCCGGCGAGGGACGCGGGAGGCTGGCTCCCGCGGGAAGGGTCACTCGGACCGTTTGGCGATGACCCAGACGCCATGAACGATGCCGGGGATGTAGCCCAGCAGCGTCAGCAGGATGTTGATCCAGAAGTGCGCGCCGATGCCGACGGTGAGGAAAACGCCCAACGGCGGCAGAAAAATTGTCAGGATCAGTCGAAGAATGGTCATTGGGATACCCGCCCGCAGTTCGTTTCACGCTTGGGAGGTGAACGCCCGATGGGCACGCCGGTTCCCGCGGCGATCGGGCGGGCGCAGTGGCGTCAGGGTGCAGTCCCAAGACGGTAACGCCCCTAGCCCGCCGCCAGCGTGAGGCCGCCTCCGAAGTCGAAGCCGCGACCGGGCGCCGCCGCGAATAGGGCGCGGGTATAGTCGTGCTGGGGATTGCCGAAGACCTCCGCCGCCTCGCCGTACTCCACCACCTGGCCCCGATGCATCACGGCGACCGTGTCGCAGACCTGGGCGGCCACGCGAAGGTCGTGGGTGATGAACAGCATGGCGAGGTCCAGCCGGCGCCGGATGTCGTCGAGCAGTTCGAGCACCTGGGCCTGGACCGACACGTCGAGGGCCGAGACCGCCTCGTCGGCGATCAGAAGGTCGGGCCCCATGGCGAGGGCGCGGGCGATGCAGATGCGCTGCCGCTGGCCGCCGGAGAACTGGTGCGGGAAGCGGTCCAGCGCGTTCGGATCGAGCCGGACGAGGGACATCAGCTCGCGGGCGCGCTCATAGGCTTGCTCGCGGCCCATACCGTAGTTCATCGGGCCTTCGACGATCGAGGCACCGACGGTGCGTCGGGGGTTCAGCGAGCGATAGGGATCCTGGAACACGATCTGCACCCGTCGCCGCAGATGGCGAAGCCGCGACTGCGAAGCTTTGGCGATGTCGTCGTCGTCCAGATAGATGTGACCTTCGGTTGGGTCGATCAGCCGGGCGATGCAGCGCGCGACCGTGGATTTCCCGGAGCCGGACTCGCCGACGATGCCGAGGGTCTCGCCGCGCCGGATCTCCAGATTGACGTCCTTGGCAGCGTGGACCTCCCGCGCCTTCTGGAAGAAGCCGCCGCCGCCGTAGGTCTTGGAGAGACCGTCCGTCGTCAGCACCACCGGCGCCTTGGCGTCGCGCGGCCGCCCGTGCGGCGTAAAGCTCGGCACCGCGCCGATCAGCATCTTCGTGTAGGTCTCCTGCGGGCGTTTCAGCACCGCCTCGGCCGGGCCCTCCTCGACCACCTTGCCCCACTGCATGACCGCGACCCGGTCGGCGATCTCGGCGACGACGCCGAAGTCGTGGGTGATGAACAGGACCGCGGTCTCGTGGGTGCGCTGGATCTCCTTGATCAGCTTGAGGATCTGCTCCTGGGTCGTCACGTCCAGTGCCGTCGTCGGCTCGTCGGCGATCAGCAGAACCGGCTCCAGCACCAGCGCCATGGCGATCATGATCCGCTGGCGCTGGCCGCCGGAAAGCTGGTGCGGGTAGGACGCCGCCATGCGCGGCGGGTCCGGGAGCTGCACCTGCTCCAGGATGTCGACGATCTTCGCCTGACGGGTCGCCTGATCGTCGTCCGTGTGGGTCTTCAGCACCTCCTCGATCTGGTCGCCGCAGGTCATGGTCGGGTTCAGGGCCGTCATCGGCTCCTGGAAGATCATGGACATGCGGGCGCCGCGCAGTTCGCGCAGGCGTTCGTCGCTGGCTTCCAGGACGTTCTCGCCCATCAGGCGGATGGCCCCGCCGCTGGGGGTGAGCTGGCCCTTCGGCAGCAGGCCCATGACGCTGAACGCCGTGACCGACTTGCCCGACCCGGATTCCCCGACCAGGCAGACGATCTCCCGCGGGCCGACCGTGATGGACACGCCGTCGACGGCATGGCGTCGGTCGTTGCCGTCGGGCAGATCGACCGTCAGGTTGTCGATCTCCAGAATCGGTTTGAGGTCGGTGGCGTCGGTCATCGTCTACAGCCGTTTGCGCATGCGGGGATCGAGCGTGTCGCGCAATCCGTCGCCGAGCATGTTCACCGCGAGCACGGTGATCGCCAGGAAGATGCCCGGGAACAGGATGTTGTGCGGATAGACCCGGAACAGCACCCGGCCCTCGGCCATGATGTTGCCCCAGGTCGGCGTCTCCGGCGGAATGCCGACGCCGAGGAAGCTCAGGATCGCCTCCACCAGGATCGCCGAGGCGCAGATATAGGTCCCCTGGACGATCAGCGGCGCGATGGTGTTCGGCAGCACGTGACGGATCAGGATGAGCGGCACGCGGGTCCCGACGGAGATCGCCGCCTCCACATAGGGTTCCTCGCGGATCGACAGCACGATGGACCGCACCAGCCGGACCACCCGCGGGATTTCCGGAATGGTGATCGCCAGGATGACCGTGACCAGCCCCGCATCGGCCAGCGAGACCAGGGCGATGGCCAGCAGGATCCCCGGGATCGCCATGAGCCCGTCCATCACCCGCATCACGATGGCGTCGAGCCAGCGGATGTATCCGGAGACCAGGCCGATGACCAGACCGATGGCGAGCGACAGAATGGCCACCACGAGGCCGACCGCGAGCGACACCTGGGCGCCGTAGATCACCCGGCTGTAGGTGTCGCGCCCAAGGGTGTCGGTGCCCATCAGATAGACCCAGGTGCTCTCGGTGCCGTCGCTCGCGATGATGGTCCGCTCGGTCCCGGGGTTCTTGTTGCGCCAGGCGGGATCGATGTCGCTCGGGTCCATGGTGCCGAGCAGCGGCGCGCAGACCGCGACCAGAACCATGATGCCGAGGACGATGCCACCGAACATGACGCTCGGGTTGCGGACCACCTGCTCCCAGAGCGTGGCCTTGCGTGAGGCCGCGTCGGCCGACGCGGCGCCGTCGACGAGATGTTCCGTGCCCTCGGTCAATAGCGGATCCTCGGGTCGAGAAGGCTGTAGCTGAGGTCGACCAGGAGGTTGATCACCACGTAGACGAAGGAGAACACGATGATGATCGCCTGGATCGTCGGGTAGTCGCGACCGAGAACGGCATCCACGGTCAGACGGCCGAGCCCCGGGATGTTGTAGACGCTCTCGGTGACCACCACGCCGCCGATCAGCAGCGCGATGCCGATGCCGATCACGGTGACGATCGGCACCGCCGCATTGCGCAGGGCGTGCTTCAGCAGAACCGTGTTGGGCTTCAGGCCCTTGGCGTAGGCGGTGCGGATGTAGTCCTCGCCGAGAACCTCGAGCACGCTCGCCCGGGTGATGCGGGCGATCAGCGCGATGTAGATCACGCTGAGGGTGATGCTCGGCAGGACGAGCCGGTGGAGGAACGGCCAGAACCCGTCGGCGATGGGCTTGTAGCCCTGGACCGGGAACAGGTCGATCTCCATGGCGAAGAGATAGATCAGGATGTAGCCGAGCACGAAGACCGGGACCGAGAAGCCGGCAACCGAGAAGGCCATGACCGATCGGTCGATCCAGGTCCCGTGCCTGTAGGCGGCGAGGACCCCGATCGGCACGGCGACGACGATGGTCAGGATCAGCGTCGTCGTCGCCAGCGCCACCGTCGGCTCGACCCGAAGCAGGATGAGCTCCGAGACGTCCTTCTTGAAGAAGTAGGATTGCCCGAAATCGCCCTGAAGGATGTTCCCGACCCAGATACCGAGTTGGATCAGCAGCGGTTCGTTGAGACCCAGGGCCTCACGGATCTGCGCGATCTGATCCGGTGTTCCGTTGTCCCCGGCGAGCACCGCCGCCGGATCGCCCGGCGTCAGCCGCAGCATCAGGAACACGAAGACCGCCACCATCCCGAGGACCGGGATGGTGGCGAGCAGACGTTGGATGATGAATCCGAACATTTGCGCTTATGGCTCCAGCGTCAGGAGTCGCGCCGCCACGTCCTCACTCGGACTTGGCGATGTTCCAGAAGATCGGGAACGGCCCGCCGAGCACGCCGCTCAGCTTGTCGCTCCGCCAGGCCGGAACCTGGTACCACTGCCCGGCATGGGCGTGGGTCACGACCTCCATGGACCGCTTCTGGATCTCGACGGCAAGCGCCTTCTGCTTGGCCTCGTCGGTCTCCGTGGCGAAGGCCTCGCGCAGCTCCTCCATCTTCTCGTCGCACGGCCAGCCGAACCACGCCTTGTCGCATCCGGCATTGTAGCCGGCGGCGGAGATCGGGTTCAGGATGTCGGCCGCGGTCCAGGACGTCATGAAGACGTTCCAGCCGCCTTCGGAGGGCGCCTCCTTCTTGGCGCGGCGGGCGACCAGCGTCTGCCAGTCCATCGCCTGCAGATCGACGTTGAAGCCGGCCTGCTTCAGCTTGTCGGCGGCGACCGGGCCCAGGTTGTTCAGCACGTCGACATCGGTCGACTGCATCACCACCACCGGGGTGCCGTCATAGCCGGCCTCCTCGAGCATCTTCTTGGCGCCCGCGATATCGGACTTCATGACGATCTCGGTGCCCTCGTCGCTGGCGAAGGAGGTGCCGCAGACGAACATCGCCGGGCATTCCTTGTAGTACTCCGGGTTGCCGATCGTGGCCTGGACGAAGTCGACCTGGTTGATCGCCATGAGGGCGGCCCGGCGGATCTTCACGTTGTCGAACGGCGGATGCAGCCAGTTCAGCCGGAACATGTACTGGTTGCCCAGCGGGTTCAGGATCTGGGCGGTGATGTCGTCATTGCCCTCGAACAGCGGCAGCAGGTCGGTGGGCGGAGCCTCGAGATAGTCGACCTCGCCCTCAAGCAGGGCGTTGACGGCGGTCTGGTGATCCTTGATGGACACCCACTCGACCCGGTCGACGTTCACGACCTTGCCGCCGGCGGCCCAGCTCGGCTCTTCGGTGCGCGGAACGTAGTCGTCGAACTTCTCGAAGACTGCGACGTCGCCCGGCTTCCACTCGTCGACCTTGAAGACGAACGGGCCGGAGCCGGTGTAGTCCGAGATCTGCTCGTTCGCCGGGGTCTCCGCGACACGCTTCGGCATCATGAACGGAACGTTCGAGCTCGGCTTGGCGAGCGAGGCGATGACGAGACCGTAGGGCTTGCTGAGCACGATCTGGAAGGTTTTGTCGTCCACCGCCTTGAATTCCGCGACGAACTCCAGGAGCTTTTGGCCCATCGAGTCCTTGGCGCCCCAACGCTTGATCGAGGCGATGCAGTCTTCCGCGGTGACCGGCGCGCCGTCATGCCATTTCAGGCCGTCGCGCAGGGTCATCGTGTAGGTCAGCTTGTCGTCGCTGACCGAGTATGTGTCCACCATCTGCGGATGGACGTTCGTATCGGCGTCCATCGCGAACAGCGTGTCGTACACCATGTAGCCGTAGTTGCGGGACATGTAGGCCGTCGTCCAGATCGGATCGACGATCTTCAAGTCCGAATGCATCACCACGCGCAGCGTCGTTTCGGCGGATGCCGTGGCGGTCATTCCCATGGTCATCGGCAGCGCGACGGCTGCCGCGAGTGCGGTCTTTGCCGCAGTCTTTGCGATTGTGCGTCCCCAGTTCATAGAGCCCCTCCGTTGTTTGGAGTTTCTTGAAGGGGGAAGCCTGAGGGCAATCGTTTTGCGAGTCCAGCAGGGTTTTTCGCAGTTGCGGGATGTGGCTAAACGGAGCCGGGCCCGCCGCAATTGGATTGCGGCGGGCCCGGGACCTGTCGTCGTTTCCGTCAGACCCGGTCAGGCGACCTTCACGTCGGACAGGAACTGCGCGATCTGGGTGCGAAGACGATCGCTCTGTCCGGACACGTCGCTGGTCGCCGATCGGACCTCGGCGGCGGCGGAGCTGGTCTCCTGGGCACCGGAGCTGACCGCTTCGATGTTGGAGGAGACTTCCTGGGTACCCTGGGCAGCCTCCTGGACGCTGCGGCCGATCTCCTGGGTCGCGGAGGACTGCTCCTCGATGGCGGCCGCGATTGCCGAAGAGATCTCGTCGAGACGCTGAACCGTGCTGGCGATCTCCCGGATGGACTCGGCGGCGCGACCGGTCTCGGTCTGGATCTGCGCGACCTTGTCGGAGATCTCGACCGTCGCCTTTCCGGTCTGGTCGGCGAGCGACTTCACCTCCGTCGCCACCACGGCGAAGCCTTTGCCGGCTTCCCCGGCGCGGGCCGCTTCGATCGTCGCGTTCAGCGCCAGCAGATTGGTCTGCTCGGCGATGTCGCTGATCAGGCTCACGATGTTGCCGACCTGGGCGGCCGCCGTCTCCAGGCTGCCGACCGCCTCGCTGGTGGTCTGGGCCTTCATGGACGCCTCTTTCGAGATCCGCGTGGATTCGCTGATCTGGTTGCTGATCTCGATGATCGAGGCCGAAAGCTCCTCGGCGGCGGACGCCACGGTCTGGACGTTCGTGGTGGCTTCCTCCGAGGCGCCGGCGACCGCGGTCGAGCGTTCCATGGTCTGTTCCGCGATGCTCGACATCGACTGGGCCGATGCGTCGAGCTGGGTGGTCGCGGAGGAGACCATCTCCAGCATCTCGCTGACGCCGGCGTCGAACGCGGCCGTCAGTTCCTCGATCCGCCGTGCCCGTTCCTCGCGCTTCAGCTGCTCGGCCTTCTGAGCCTCCTCCATCTCACGGTTCTGGATCATGCTCTTCTTGAACACCTCGACGGCGCGCGACATGAGACCGAACTCGTCGCGGCGGTCGACACCAGGAACCTCAACGGTCAAGTCCTGATTGGCGAGCCTGTCCATCACGGCCGACAGGGAGATGGCGGTTCCGGAAAGCCGGCGACCCAGGAACACGGCGATTACGACGCCGAGGGCGAAGCTGATCAGGCTGGCGACCGCCACCTCGATCTCGGTCCAGAGGATCCGATCCAGCGCGTCTTCCTCGATCGCGTTTTCCAGAGCCGTCGCCTTTGCCAGGAACGCCTCGGTGGCCACGGCGATCTTGTCGGCATTGGCCTGAAGGGGGCCGTTGACGATGTTCCGGATCTCAACTTCGTCCTTATGGGCCGTCTCGACCGCCTCGCGGTAGTCGGCGAACAGGCCCTTCACCTCGTCCAGCAGGGCGACAGTGTCCGGCGTCCGGGCCAGGAACTCCAGATCCGCGAGCGCGGCGGCGGAGATCGCGATTTCCTGATCCACCAGTTCCTTGACGCTCGTGTCCTTATGTCCGACCAGGCTGTTGGCGTGGAGTTGCAGCAGCAGCAGGTGTTCGCGCACGGTGCCGGCCTTCAGGGCGGCATTCAGATCGCCCGTGGCCACGAATGCCTTCTGCATCTTGTCCATGTCTTCGACGAGAAGCTGACCCTGCGGGATCATCCGGTCGTTGACGAGATGCTTGAACTCGCGCTCCAGGACCGCGGCCGCAGCGAAATCGGTCTGATACTGGGCGACGGTCTGTTCGATTTCGGTGACACGCTCGGCGAGCTCCGCCGGGATCTCGTGGCTCCGGAGATACTCGATCTCCTTCTGGATTTCCGCGGCGAGTGACTGGACTGCCTCGGCGTCGCTTTCCTTGCCCTGACTTGCGTATTCTCGGGCATGGCCGTTCATCTTGGCGAACTGCGCCTCGATCTTCGCCGCACTTCCCGCTTCCTTCGCGATCTCCGCGAATTTGTGCACGTCCGACGAGATCTGGGTCAGGTTGAAGAATGTGAGGCCCGCACCCACGACGAATACAGCGATGACCAGGCCGAAGGCGGCCAGGATCCTGAAAAGAAGGGAGTCACGCGTGCGGACGGCTTCAGTCGGTTGGTCGGTAGAGAGTGTCGTCGTCATGGCTCGTCATACCTCTTCGTAGTGTTCTGCCTCGCCCATTTCGTGCGCGGCAAGGGTCGGTCGGTGTTTGCGGCAGATCTATTCTTCGTCGCGAAATCTAACGGCTTTCGGCCGTTTTCTACTCTTATTCAGCATTTCGTTGATGCGTATTTGTTCGTAAAAAAGTTAAAGTATCCTTTAATTTCTAAGCGGGATTTCTTCCCGATACCTGGTCTCGGGTTGTGTGCCGACAAAAAGAACGTATTTAGCGAGAAAAAATCATGTTTAATGATCGTATTGGGATTAATTTTAGGCAAAGAAGCATGCAGATCCGCGGCGCTTCGGCGCTCTGTGTCACGTCATTCGTCGATATTTGCAAAACGGATTTGCGTTTTTTTTGGGATCAACGGTCAACGTTCACCTCCGCGTCCGTCGTCGTTCAGCAGAAAGAGCGGTTGATCGAGCGGTTGACTCGCCTGCAATCCCGCCTAGTGTCTCCAGCGGGCCGCCGCTCCCCAACGAGCGGTTACATTGAAGGATGAAACCATGAAGCCGCAGCATCTGCCGCGGGTGCCGTTGTTCTCATCCGGACCGTGTGCAAAGCGACCCGGATGGGGCCCCGCTGTACTCTCCGATGCCGCCCTTGGGCGGTCTCACCGGTCCAAGATCGGTAAAGCCAAACTGGCCGATATTCTTGACCGATCGCGCCGGATCCTCGGAATCCCCGACGACTATCGCATCGCCATCGTGCCGGCCTCAGATACCGGGGCCGTTGAGATGGTCATGTGGTCGATGCTCGGCGCCCGTGGCGTCGACATGCTGGCCTGGGAAAGCTTCGGGGCCGGCTGGGTGACCGACGCCACCAAACAGCTCAAGCTGGAAGACGTCCGCGTGCTCGAGGCGCCGTATGGCGAGATCGTCGATCTGGCGCAGGTCGACTTCTCCCGCGATGTGGTCTTCACCTGGAACGGCACGACATCCGGGGTCCGCGTTCCGGATGGCGACTGGATCCCCGCCGACCGCGAGGGGCTGGCGATCTGCGACGCGACCTCTGCGGCCTTCGCCATGGACCTGCCCTGGGACAAGCTCGACGTGGTCACCTGGTCCTGGCAGAAGGTGCTGGGCGGCGAGGCGGCTCACGGCATGCTGGTGCTCAGCCCCCGCGCGGTCGAACGGCTGGAGAGCTATACGCCGCCCTGGCCGATGCCCAAGCTGTTCCGCATGACCAAGGGCGGCAAGCTGAACGAGGGAATCTTCAAGGGCGAGACGATCAATACGCCGTCCATGCTGGCGGTCGAGGACGCCCTCGACACGCTTGCCTGGGCCGAGGAGATCGGCGGCCTCGCCGCGCTCAAGGCGCGCTGCGATGCCAATCTGGCCGCCATCGAACGCTGGGTGGACGGCTCCGACTGGGCCGGATTCCTTGCCCGGGACAAGGCGGTGCGCTCAAGCACATCGATCTGTCTCTCGATCGTGGACCCCGCCTTCCGGTCTCTTTCCGAAGACGAGCAGAACGCCGCGGCGAAGAGAATCGCGACGCTGGTGGAGTCCGAGGGGGCCGGGTACGACATCGCCGGCTATCGCGACGCTCCTCCGGGCCTGCGTATCTGGGGCGGGGCGACGGTGGAAGCCACGGATATCGAGGCGCTGCTGCCCTGGCTCGATTGGGCCTGGGGCCAGGTGAAGTCCGAGCTCGCCGAAGCGGCCTAGCCCGCATTCCTACAACCCGCTTCCCGGAGTGCCGGCGGCGCGACCGGGCCCCGTGCCGTGTGGCAGCAGGGGCGGAGGACGGCGCGTCGCCCTCCGGGAAGCCGACCCCTTCAGATCGGGAGATCCCATGCCCAAGGTTCTGATTTCCGACAAGCTCAGCGAGCAGGCGGTGGAGATTTTCCGCGCCCGCGGCATCGAAACCGATTTCCGCCCCGGGCTTGCCGCCGACGAGTTGCTCTCCGTCATCGGCGACTATGACGGCCTTGCCGTCCGCTCGGCCACCAAGGTGACGGCGGATGTGCTGGCCAAGGCGGCCAATTTGAAGGTCGTCGGCCGCGCCGGCATCGGCGTCGACAACGTCGACACCAAGGCGGCGACCGAGCGCGGCGTTGTCGTGATGAACACGCCCCACGGCAACGCGGTGACAACCGCCGAGCACGCCATCGCCATGATGTTCGCGCTCGCCCGACAGATTCCCCAGGCCGACGCCTCGACCCAGGCCGGCAAGTGGGAGAAGTCCAAATTCATGGGCGTCGAGTTGACCGGCAAGTCCCTCGGTCTGGTCGGCTGCGGAAACATCGGCTCGATCGTCGCCGACCGCGCCCGGGGCCTGCGCATGCGCGTGCTGGCCTATGACCCCTATCTGTCGGAGCAGCGGGCGGTCGAACTCGGCGTGCGCAAGGTCGATCTCGAGGAACTCTTCGCCGAGGCGGATATCATCACTCTGCACACCCCGCTGACCGACAGCACCCGTGGCCTCATCGACTCTCTGGCCCTCTCGAAGATGAGAAAGGGCGTTCGGATCGTGAACTGCGCCCGCGGCGGCCTGGTCGTCGAGGAGGACCTGCGTGCCGCCCTCGACAGCGGTCAGGTGGCGGGCGCCGCCTTCGACGTCTTCGTCACCGAGCCGGCGACGGAGAACGTGCTGTTCGGCCACCCGAACGTTGTGTGTACACCGCATCTGGGCGCCGCCACCTCCGAGGCGCAGGAGAAGGTGGCGCTGCAGATCGCCGAACAGATGAGCGACTACCTGCTGACCGGCGCCGTCTCCAACGCCATCAACGTGCCCTCGGTGTCCGCCGAGGAAGCGCCGATCCTGCGGCCGTACATGCGCCTCGCCGAACTGATGGGATCGTTCTGCGGTCAGCTCACCCGGTCCGCGATCCGGTCGATCACGATCGAACTGGAGGGCCATGCGGCCGGCCTGAACGCCGATCCGGTTAAGGCCGCGGCGATCGCCGGCGTGTTGCGCACCCAGGTGGACAGCGTGAACATGGTCAACGCGCCTTCGCTGGCGCATCAGCGCGGTATCGATGTCAGCGTTACCCGCCACGATCGCGAGCCCGACTACCAGACGTTGCTGCGGGTCACGGTCACCACCGAGACCCGGACCCGCGAGGTGGTAGGCACGCTGATCGGCGGCGACAAGCCCCGGCTGGTGGGAGTCCAGGGGATCGCGATCGAAGCCGATTTTGCGCCGCGCATGCTCTACGTGCGGAACTACGACAAGCCGGGCTTCATCGGCGCGCTCGGCTCGATGCTTGGCGAGGCGGGGATCAACATCGCCACCTTCCATCTTGGACGTCGCGAGTCCGGCGGCGAGGCAATCGCCCTGGTCGAGGTCGACCAGCGGATCGACGACGCGGTGCTGGGGCGCGTGAAGGATCTCCCCCATGTGGTTCGGGTCGACGCGCTGTCGTTCTGACGGATACGGCCCGGTGGATGACGTGCATCCGCCGGGTGCCTTGGTCGGGAACGTTCGCGGTGCCGCAAGCGGCGTCTGACGTTCGCGGTCGGCTGAGCTTGGATTGCGCGACCGGGCATCAGGTGAACGTTGCCGCCCAGAGCTGGCCCGGTCCCCAGGACGGGTGTGCGTCGCCGACGCAGGGGGCGATGTAAGGTCCTTGAATTCAGGCCCAGCCTGGCGTGACGCAGATTTATCATTCCGCCGCTACAACGCGGATAGATCCCCGGGGGGCTGATGAAGGTGAGGGTGAACGGGCATCGTTCCGTCCCACAGAAAACCGGTTGCGCGCCGACCTTCACGTGAACGAGGCGGAGCTGCAGCGGGCCCTGTGCGGTTTCCAGCCAGAACAGGTCGCCGACATGAGCACAGAAGTGTTCCCCCCGCAGCATGTAGAGGCTGGTCGGCAACGGTGTAACGGGCATGCGCATCCTCCGGGGCGTTTTGCCAATCCAGGATCCATCAGGGTCGCGGTGGAAACAGCCCGGTCGCGCAGATCGAGAAGTTGACCGCAAGCACGGGACTCAGGATATCAACCGGGGCGTCGCCGCCGGTGTGTTCGATTGTGACGCGCCCGGTAATCTGGCCTTCGTCGGTTTCGATCCCGCCAAGCGGGACCTTGGCGGGTTCCCCGAAGCCACCCGCGGCCCGAAAGCGGGTAACGCCGCTCCCGGCGATGAGATCGCCCGCGACCGGCGTCGCCTTGTCTGCCCCGCTGACATAAACGCTCAGGCTGGCTGTCGCCGGGGTCGAGGTCGGGACGAATGTGGCCGCGTGCGTGTGGGCCGGAAGATTGTCCGGCCGCAGGTTCACGTGCGGGGCGCCATCGATCTGCCCCAGCCGGTACTGGGTGAGCCCCATCGACGATCCGCCGGCGAAGTGCCCCACGGGCGCGCGCGAGTTCATGTTCGGGAGGCCGAACGTTACCCGCGCGTCTCCCCCGAAGGAATCGCCGAGCAGGGCGAACAGAGCCGTATTCTGGGAAATGCTGATGAGGCTGCCGTTGCAGCTCATCCAGTCCTGAGGGCTGTAGGTAAAGGCGAACATGGAGATTTCGCCTATGTACGCGGCGCCGCTTACCGGCATTTGTACCTCCCGTCTTTGGATTGTGTCGGTGGGGTTGGGGGTCTTTCCTCGGTTGATCAACTGCGCGGTGGGTAGATGCCGGCCTCGCAGATGCAGAAGTTCACCGCCGTGACCGGACTTCTCCGTGGAAAGGGTGCCGCCGTTCCGGCAGCGGCGAGGGTTACGGTTCCGCCGATCAGGTCGCCGCTTATGGCCGTGAACGCGCCGATCAGGACCCTATCGGGCTCTCCGAACCCGCCCGGCGAACGGAACCGAAGGTCGGCGCTCGCGGCGAGGAGATCGGCCATCTCGGGGACCGGCTTGTCGGCGCCCGAGATGTAGCTCTGCGCGTCGACCGCGTATTCGCGCTGGACGGCCGCGGAGAACGTCGCGATGTGGGAGTGCCTAGGAAGCTGCGAGGGTGCGAGAACCGATCCTTCCGCCCCGAGCATATCGCCGATGTCGTAGGGGGCGAGACCCGGTGCGCCGCCGCTGATCGTGGCGCCGACCGGCGAGCGGGAGTTCAGGTTTGGCAGGGCGTAGGTCTCTCGCCCGTTCCCGCCGTAAAGCGATCCGATCAGCGAGAACATTGCCTGGTTCTGGGCGATCGGCATTACTGCGCCATTGCAGTAGGCCCAGCCGACCGGCGCGTGGCCGAAGCCGTGCATGGCAATTTCACCGATATATGCGCTCTCAGCGTCCGGCATGACGTCCTCCAGGTTTCCTCTCCGCGCGTCAGCCGAATATCGCGGGCAGCACGCAGCACTCGTGGTCAAGCCTCTTCGCCGGCATCCGAACCTCCGCGCCGCGATCGATACAGGCGCATTCGCCGTCCACTTCGCAGCAGAGGTGCAGATGCTCGATCGTTCCCGGTTCAGGATGGCTGACCGTGTAGCCGCCATCGGTCAGTGGCGTGTGATCTGGATCTCCGCGTGCGGGCACCTGCCTCGTCATCGGCGATCCGGCCGAACGCGAGAAGTGTGGATGTTTTGCCGGCTGGCCGTTCAAACCATTCTGCCGTCAGGTCAGACATTTCATTCTCCGGTCGCTGTGGCGTCGAAATCACGTTTTGATCTCATACAAGATGATAATAACTCGTTATGCGAGAGTAAAGCTTTATTCAACTTTAGGGACTCATAGCCGGTGGACTCACTCGGCGTTTCGGCCTGCGCGCCACCGGAGCTCTATGCATCAGCAGTCGGAGTTGTCCGGGCCGAGGATTCTTCCAAAGGGTTGCCTTCGGGTGATGAAGGCGGGGGTTAAAGGAGTCAAGAATGATATAACATATTGATTAATATATATGATTTTTGATTGATTTCTACTTCTGCTGTTGAAGGTGGGATTAGCAGGGTTTGAGAGAACGTGCAAAAATTTCATCCGATTGTATTAAATTTTATGATCTACTATCAGTGCGGGAGAGAGGGTTTCTCCGCTCACTCTGTATAATATTTCTATTCAAGGTATCATTTTTGGGGTTGTGTTGCGTGATCTTCCATCTGGGGCGGTTTCCGGATTGGCGAGGAGGCCCCGATACGAAAACAGGGTCGATCTGGAATGGGTAATCATTGGCGTCTGCAGCAAATCGTGGGGAGACAGCCTGCCACGAAGGGCCTGAACACCGGACCGAACACTCTTGTGCCTGAAAGCTTCGAAACGAGCGGTGCTCGACGGGAAAATCCTTCGATCGTTGGCGAACTGCTGTTTGTCGATCCGGGCGTGGTGCATGCGGATGCGTTGCTCACCGGATTGCGCGAAGGCATTCGGGTCGTAACACTCCCCGAAACGGGCGACGGGCTGGCCGAGATCGCGTTGGCATTGGCGGATCTGTCGAACCTGCGCGGTCTGCATATCCTGTCCCATGGACAGCCCGGAGCGTTCGAGCTTTGCGGTGCAACGGTCGATATCCGGGCGCTGACCGCCAGACCGCCCCTCCTCGACGCGATCCGCAGGGCTCTCGCATCGGATGCGGAACTCGTTCTGTACGGCTGTTCGATCGGTGTCGGAGACGCGGGTGCCGTCTTCGTCGAGCGGTTGTCTGAACTGTTCGACCGCCCAGTGACGGCGGCCGACGGTCCGGTCGGCGGTGAAGCGTTCAACGGGGTTTGGCCATCCCCGGCGCGCAGGGGGCTTGCCTTTTCTCGCGAGGCGCGATTGGCCTATCCGGGGCTGTTGCCGGTTTTCACCTTCGGTGCCGTCACGACGATCAACACCACGACAACCCTGACTTCGCCCGAGAGTGGGGTGACGATCAGCGCGGCCACCTCGGACAATCAGATTCACATCTCCGCCGGCGGCGTTGACGGGAACGCCGTCGTTTCGCAAGCGGTTGTCGCGAGCGGCGTGACCCTGACCTATTCGTTCAGCGCAGCAGTTCAGATCACCAGTTTCCAGATTCTCGAATACAACGATCCGGACAACGGTGCGAATTACACGTTTACGCCGACCGGCACCGGGAGCGCGGTGACCCAAGCAGATAATGCGGGGAGCCTGGCGAGCGGCCTCTTCGCGACCATTACCCCAGGCGACTGGACCGCGGTGACGGGCTTCAGCATCACATACGGTGGCGGCACCACTTGGCGGCTTGGCATTGACACCATCAACTTCGCTGTCGCGGGCCCCTCCGCTCCGGCAGCGCCCGATTTGTCGGATGGGTCCGACACCGGATCCAGCAATACCGACAACATCACGTCCAATGCGCTGCCGACGGTTGCTGGGACGGCGACGGCGGGGAACTCGGTCCATGTTCTGGTGGGTGGGGTCACCGCTGGGACGGTGACGGCGAGTGGTTCGGGCAACTGGACCTTTACCTTTACGTCAACCTTGTCGGCCGGAACCAACGTCATCACGGCCGTGCAGGATACGGGGACCGCCGAATTATCGGCATCCTCAGGCCTTGCCGTGGTCGTGGATACGGCGATCCCGTCAACACTGGCGACGCCAGACCTGACGGCGGGTAGCGACACGGGGTCCAGCAATACCGACAACATCACAAACAATGGCACCCCAACCTTCGGTGGCGGTGGCGCCGAACCCGGCGCGACCGTCCACCTTCTGGTCGACGGGGTGACCATCGGGTCGACCACGGCGACGTCGCTCGGTGCCTGGTCGTTCACCGTCACCTCGACATTGTCCTCCGCGAGCCACGGGATCTCCGTGGTGCAAACCGACACGGCCGGCAACGTTAGCCCGGCCTCGCCATCCCTCATCATCTCGGTCGACACGACCGCGGCGTCGACGCTTCAGGCGCCGGACCTGCTGGCGGCCAGTGATACCGGCGTCTCGACGACCGACAACGTCACAAGTTCCGCTACCCAACAACTCTCGGGCTCGGCGACCACGGGGGATACGGTCAGCATATTGGTTGGCGGCGTGACAGCAGGAAACGTCGTGGCGGCCGGGGCTCCTGGTCCTATACGCATACCCTGACCGCTGGATCCTATGCGATCACCGTGCAGGCGATCGATCCGGCGGGCAACGCTGGAGCCGCATCGGCGGCGCTTGGGCTGCAGATCGACACAAGCGCGCCCGGCACTGTGGGCGCTCCCGATCTTCTTGCGTCGAGCGACAGCGGTTCAAGCGTGACGGACAACATCACCAGTGTCGCGGCGCCGACGATCGAGGGCACAAATGCCGTAAACAACGCTCTGGTCCACATCCTTGTCGACGGCACGACGGCCGGAAGTGTCTCGGCGTCAGGGACCGGGACTTGGACGTTTACCCTGTCGACGCTGTCAGCCGGTTCCCACACGATC
Organism: Thalassobaculum sp.; assembly: GCA_048983575.1. Taxonomy (GTDB): domain Bacteria; phylum Pseudomonadota; class Alphaproteobacteria; order Thalassobaculales; family Thalassobaculaceae; genus Thalassobaculum. The sequence continues at coordinate 1,754,557 of JBLZTD010000001.1, forward strand.
ACCGCGGTGGGGGAGGACGTCGCCGGGAACGATGGTCCGGCCAGTGCCGCGTTGGGCCTCGTCGTCGATGCCGCGGCGCCGACACTGGCCGCGCCAGACCTGTTGGCGTCTTCTGATCTCGGATTGTCGTCGACCGACAACATCACCTCGGCCACCACGCAGACAGTGACCGGAAGTGCCACGACCGGCGATATCGTGAGCGTCCTGGTGGGCGGCGTCACGGTCGGAACGGCGACCGCCAGTGGCGGATCCTGGACCTACACCTTGACGCTTGCCTCCGGCAGCTATGCGGTTGCGGTCCAAGGTGCCGATGTCGCCGGCAACGTCGGAACTGCCTCGGCGGTGCTGGGATTGACGGTCGACACGACGGCCCCGGCTACACTCGGAGCCCCGAATCTGCAGGCTGCCAGCGACACGGGTTCGTCGTCGGCTGACAACGTCACCTCCGCAGTCAGCCAACAGGTCACAGGGGCGGCGGCGGCCGGAGACACGGTGTCGGTCCTGGTCGGCGGGGTGACGGCGACGACTGTGGTGGCGGCCGGCGGATCCTGGACGGCAACGTTGTCGCTCTCGGCCGGCTCGTATGCGGTGTCCGTTCTGGCGACAGACGCTGCCGGCAACAGTTCGTCGGCCTCCTCGACCCTGGGCGTCATTGTGGATACGACGCCGCCCGACACGATCGCACCGGCCGACCTGATCGCGTCCAGCGACGGTGGAAGCAGCAGTACGGACAACGTCACGAACGTGGCGACCCCGACGATCGCCGGGACGGGTGTATCCGCCAATGCGATCGTTCAGGTTCTTGTCGGGGGCGCGACCGTCGGCTCGACCACCGCTTCCGGCGCCGGGAACTGGACGTTCGCCTTCGCGACGACGCTGTCGGCGGGTAGCCAAGCGATTACCGTCCTTGAACAGGACGTCGCGGGCAATTCGGGCCCGGCCAGCGTTGCGCTGAACGTGGTCGTCGATACGACCGCGGCCACCCCTGGCCAACCCGATCTCGACGCGGCCAGCGATACCGGAACCAGCAGCAGCGACAACATCACGCAGACTGCAAATCCAACGGTTCAGGGCGGCGGCGTCGAGGTGGGGTCAACGGTTCACATCCTCGACGATGGGGTCACGGTCGGCAGCGTGACGGCCAGTGGAGCCGGCGCCTGGAGCTTCACCTTCACAACCAGCCTTTCGGAAGGCACCAACGCCATCTCGGTTGCTCAGACCGATCTGGCGGGCAACGTGAGTTCGGCATCCACGGCCCTCAACGTCGTGCTCGACACGACCGCTCCGACGACGCTTGCCGCACCGGATCTGCTTGCGGCCAGCGATACCGGCGTGTCGTCGGCGGACAACATCACCAGTTCGCTGACTCAACAGGTGTCGGGATCGGCAAGCGACGGCGACAGGGTCCATATCATCGTCGGCGGCACGACGGTGAACACCGTCGTTGCAACGGGCGGCTCCTGGTCCTACACGGCGACGCTCTCGGCGGGGTCCCATAACATCGCTGTAGGCGTGACCGACGCCGTTGGAAACACCGGCCCCAGTTCCGCTGCGCTTGGACTCGTCATCGACACGGCGGCGCCCGGGACGGCCGGGACACCGGATCTTCTCGCCACCAGCGACCTCGGGACCAGCAGCACCGACAATCTCACAGCCTTGCGGACCCCGACCATCAGTGGCGACGGGGCTGTCGCCAACGCCCTCGTCAATATTCTGGTTGGCGGCACGACTGTGGGTTCGGTTACGGCTGGCGCCCTCGGGGCGTGGACCTACACGCTCACCGCCACATTGAGCGCAGGGACTCAGGCCATTACTGCGCGCACCGAAGATGTGGCGGGCAACGAAGGTCCGGCAAGCACCGCGTTGAACATCGTCATCGACACCACGGGACCAGCCGCTCCGGGCACTCTGGCGACACCGGATCTGGCCGCCTCTAGCGACACCGGCACCAGCAGCACGGACAATGTGACCTCCGACGCGACACCGACTTTCTCCGGGACCAATACAACGGGTTCCGCCCTGCATTCCCTGCTGGCCAATGGAGTGACCGTCGGAACGTTCACAAGCGACGCCGGCGGTACCTACAACGTAACGGCCAGCTCGCTCACGGCGGGATCCTATTCCGTCACCATCCGCGAGCAGGATGCAGCCGGAAATGTCTCTTCGGATTCTCCGGCACTTGGCATCACCATCGAAGCGGCGAGTTCAGGGGGCGGTGGCTCATCAGGTGGGGGCTCTTCCGGAGGCGACTCCGGCTCGGACACCACAGCCGCAACGACAACCACGACCACGACCACGACCGATCCTACCACGGGTTCGACGACGACCACCCAGACCCAGACGATCCAGAACACGTCGGCGAGTTCGACGGCGTCCGCGCCGATCGTTCAGGACACCAACAACAACGGCAATGTCGTCACGGCGACCCTGCCGGCACAGACCTCGATCACCTCAGAAGGTCCGGCCACGGCACAGAGCAGGGACGATGCCCTGACCACACTCGTCTCGGCCGTGGATGCCCGGGACTTCGTCCGGCGAGACGAGCCTGATCAGTGGCGCACAGACCTTCCTGAACAGGCTCGCGTCGACGACGACGCTTGACGTGCGGACCATCATACCGACCACGACATCGACCAGCCTGAGCGCACCGATCGTCATTACAGGCACGGCTGCCGGGTCGGGTAGTACCCAGTCGGAGGCATTCGTGATCGACGTCCGATCGCTGCCGAGCGGTTCGACGCTGCAACTCGACAATATCGAGTTTGCCAGCATCATCGGTTCGGCCACGGTGAATGGCGGGTCCGGCGACAACTACGCGATCGGGGACGACGCCTCGCAGTTCATCTCGCTTGGCGAGGGCGACGATACGCTGTTCGGCGGCGATGGTGACGACACGATCGGTTCCGAAGCGGGCGACGATAGCCTTGGCGGAGACGGGGGGAACGACAGAGTTTTCGGTGGCGTGGGCAGCGACACGGCATACGGGGGCGACGGAGCGGACGCGGTCTATGGCAATCAGCAGAACGACGTTCTCTACGGAAATCTCAGCACTGACACCCTCTACGGCGGTCAGGACAATGATACCGTCTTCGGCGGTCAGCAAGACGACCTTGTCTACGGCAACCACGGCAAGGACAGTCTTTCCGGCCAGCTTGGGGCCGATACGATCTACGGCGGCCAGTCGGACGACCTGGTCTATGGCGGAGAGGGCAACGACGTGTTGTTCGGCAACCGCCAGAACGACACGCTCTCCGGTGGCGGCGGAGAGGATACGCTTTCCGGCGGGGCGGACACCGATATCCTATACGGCGGCGCTGGCAACGATGTCCTCCATGGCGGGGACGGTGCGGATACCCTGTATGGTGGAATTGCGGGAAGCCCCCACGGGATCGACGTCCTGCAGGGTGGCGACGGCGACGATGTGATCTACGGTGGGGAGGGTGTCGACTGGATCTATTCCGGTACCGGGAGCGATATGATCTACGTCGAGGAGTCCAACGGCTTCGATGTTCTGGCGGATTTCTCGACCGGCGACGTGATCCATCTGGCCCGCAATCTGAACGGATCCGGCATCGCCGGCTTTGCGGGCATTCAGGCAGCGGCTGCCGACAATGCCGACGGCGACGTGGAAATTGAGCTCGGCGCGAACAACTACGTGAGGATCATCGGGTTGACCTCGTCCCAACTCAGCTCCGACATGTTCCAGTTCTTCTGATCGACGCGCCTTCGGGAACACGCAGCTTCGGATATCGGTTTGGAAAGTCTCCCCTCCCGGTCCCGGAAGGGTCAGGGCGTTCCCGGGTCGAACGTCAACAGGCCGAGGCTATTGCCGGTATCGACGTCGAGCAGAAGCACGGCGGTTCGCCCGTCGGCAAGCGCCAGTCTGACTGCCAGCCGACGCCCCTCCAGTTCCATCGCAATGACCCGAGCGCCGCTCGGAACGGGGATTGTCATGTCGCCCATCGCCCTGGGTGCGGTGGCGGCAGGCTCTCCCGCGACCGGCTGACCCGTTCCATCGTCAGAGCCGGACAGGCGCTTGGCGATGGTGACGCCGATGACGGCGATGCCGACGATGATCATGACCCCCATCACGACCGCGGCGATCTTGATGACGCCGAGATAGGGCACTTCGCGCCGCTTCTCCCCGGATGGGCCTTCGCCTATGGTGCCCGTCATGACCGATGATCCCGTCCTGTATGAGTTCGGCGACCCGGCACCGGAAGCTGAAACCGTCCTCGTCGAGGCGTCCGCCGGAACGTTGGCCTCGTTGCCCGTCGATCGGCTCGACCGTTGGCTCGCCGCAGCCGTCGACCGCCTCGAAGACGCTCCCGCATTGTCACGCAGCCGACTGAAATCATTGATCCTGCAAGGGAATGTCAGCGACGGCGCGGCGACGATAAACGACCCCTCAAGCGCGGTCAAACCGGGGGTCGTCTACCGCATCACCTTGCCCCCGCCGGAAGCGGCGGAGCCGGAGGGACAGGACCTCCCGCTGACCGTCGTCTTCGAGGATCGAGACTTGATCGTCATCGACAAGCCGGCGGGCATGACCGTCCATCCCGCTCCCGGATCTCCCAGAGACACGTTGGTCAATGCCCTGATCGCCCATTGCGGTGACAGCCTTTCCGGAATCGGCGGGGTGCGACGGCCCGGAATTGTCCACCGCATCGACAAGGACACCTCGGGACTGCTGGTGGTCGCCAAGACCGACCGGGCCCATGCCGCCCTTGCCGCACGATTTGCCGCGCACGATATCGATCGGGCCTACCGAGCGGTGTGCTTCGGCAATCCGGTTCCGCCGGCCGGTCGGATCGAAGCGGCGATCGGGCGCCATCCGAAGGATCGCAAACGCATGGCGGTTGTGGACGAGGCCCGCGGGCGCTACGCGGTCACGCACTACCGAACGCTCGAGCGGCCCGCAGGGGCCGCCCTGCTGGAATGCCGCCTGGAAACCGGCCGCACCCATCAGATCCGGGTGCATCTCAGCCATATCGGGCATCCGCTGATCGGCGACCCCGTCTACGGACGCGGCCACGGCGCCCGGGTCTCCCGGATCCCCCAGGCGTCGCGTGAAGCCGTTCGCGCTTTTCCACGCCAGGCACTCCATGCGGCTGTTCTCGGTTTCGAACACCCGGTCACCGGCGAGGCCTTGTCGTTTGAAAGCCCGCTGCCCCGGGATTTGGTGATGCTCCTCAAAGCTCTCGCCGCAGGCTGACCCCTGCCTTCAAATCGCCATATACAATACTAAATATTAACTGTGCGGGGATGAGATCTCCGCGTCTGTTGCATACTAGGTTGACTGAGAAGGACATTGCATGGCGTCGAGCGGCAATACGCTGCCCACAATCAGCGTCGAAGGCAATCTGTCGCGGTATTTGCAGGAAATCCGCAAATTCCCGATGCTCGAGCCGGAGGAGGAGTACATCCTCGCCAAGAACTGGCGCGAGCATGAGGACACCGCCGCTGCCCATAAGCTGGTCACCAGCCACCTCCGTCTGGTGGCTAAAATCGCCATGGGCTATCGCGGCTACGGTCTTCCGGTGGCCGAGCTGATATCCGAAGGCAATGTCGGCATGATGCAGGCCGTCAAGCGTTTCGATCCCGAGCGGGGGTTCCGTCTGGCCACGTACGCGATGTGGTGGATCCGGGCCTCGATCCAGGAGTACATCCTGCACTCCTGGTCGCTGGTGAAGATGGGCACGACCGCCGCGCAGAAAAAGCTCTTCTTCAATCTGCGCAAGTTGAAAGGCCAGATGCAGGCCATCGACGATGGCGATCTCCCGCCCGAAAAGGTCAAGGCCATCGCCGAGCGGCTCGATGTGACCGAAGCCGACGTCATTTCGATGAACCGCCGGCTGGCGAGTCCGGATCACTCCCTGAACGCGCCGCTCCGGGTCGACGGAGAGGGCGAATGGCAGGATTGGCTTGTCGATGACGACCAGGTCAGTCAGGAATCGCGCCTTGCCGAGGACGAGGAACTGCAGAAGCGCCGCGCGTTGCTGAACAACGCGATGGAGACGCTCAACGATCGGGAGCGCCACATCCTCACGGAGCGGCGCCTGCGCGATGATCCGACCACGCTTGAGGACCTGAGCCAGGAGTACGGCATCAGCCGTGAGCGGGTCCGTCAGATCGAGGTGCGGGCGTTCGAGAAGCTTCAGAAGGCGATCAAGAACGCGGCTATGGAAAAGAAGCTGCTGCACGATCGCAACTGACCGGGCCGGGTTTGGCGACCCGGAGCTCGGTCGATCTCGCTGCGGAAAAAATCAGCCGGCGAAGCACGGTTCGAGCGCCCTAACGGCGCGTGGGGACTGGCCGTCAATTTTCCTGGCCGTTTCCCCTGTCCCCCGACTCCGATTTTTCGCGGTCATTGCTGCCGGCCACGCCGGGACCCCATTCCTCCACCAGATCACGCTGGCGCCGGCGCAGCCGCTCAACCCGTTGGTCGGCGCGCATCGCGATGAACATGCCCACGATTCCGGGCGCCACGAAATAGATCGCCCAGCCGATCGCCGCCGCCCCGAACATCACCAGCCAGGTGAACGGATTGGCGATGATGCTGAAGGCGTGGTCGTAGGAATGGTCCTGCGTCCACAGTTCGATCATGTAGGGGAGCACGCCGGTGAAGTTCATGCAGCCGACGCACAGCGTAGCGTACTTCTCCCGGCGCCGGTCGGTCAGCATCGCAGCCATGGTTGGGGTCATGCCGACGACCAGAAGCATCATGGACGGCAGAAACATCACGGCCCCGCCCGCGACGAGGACGAACATGATGGTCTTGGTGGCGGCGGAGCTGGCGGTGTTGGCGCTCATCGGAAACGGGTGATCCTAAATCGGCGAAAACGCTTTGCGGGTCAGAGCATGTACAGGACGATGATGGCGGTGGAGCCCAGGCTGCCGATCACGCCGGAGGCGACGGCCGCCACCTGCTCGCCGAGTTCGGTTGCCATATGCTCCTTGTTGTTCAACTCGAGGGAAAGCTGTTCGATCTGCGCACCGCAGTAGCGGTGTTCCTGCTGCGCCTGGGCATAACCCTGCTGGTCGCGCTGGATCGCCTTCTGGTCGGCGTAGATCGCCTGCAGTTCCATAAGCATGCCGGTTTCGGCGGCCCGGGCGACATTCGCTTCCACCGCCTTGCGCTGCTTGAGGTTGTGGAAGCTGTTGACCGCCGGCTCCATGAGTTCCGCGAACCACGCGGCCAAGGTCGGGGCGGGGCCATTCTTGGTCATCAACTGGATCCGGCCCAGCAGGCTGAGGGCAGCCAGGTGCTGGCTGGTTCCGGTGGGGTCATTGGCGGAGAGCGCTCTCAGGTAGCGCTCGTCCACGTCGGTTGAGCGGGCGGCGGCGAACGCGGCGATGTGGCGGTCGATCGGCGTCCTGGGCCGGTCCCGTCCTTTGGCAGCCCCTTCGATTGCCGGGATCAGCCGGTCGATCGTGGTGACGAAGAATGGCTCGATGAGGGGAGACAGGCAGTGAAGGTGCCGGTTGAGCTCATACAGGACCCGCTCGATGCCATAGCCCATGCCCGGCATGCTCAGCGGGACCGGCAGCTTGTCGAAGACCCCGTACATCTCGTTCAGATCCGAGCGACTGCGCGTCTGTAGCGCCATCCAGGCTCCGATGAACTTGCCGTTGACCAGATCGGCGACCTTCTGGCGCATATCCTCGCGATCGAAACCCATCGCCAAGGCCGGGCCGACGCCGTCCACATGGGCGCTGAATCCCTTGTGCCTCAGCGGTGCCCCCGGATCGAGGGCCATGCAGGCCCGTGTGACGAGACGCGGATTCTCGGAATCCGGCGTCTTGGCCAGGAGCGCCTGACTGCCGACCGTCTTGGTGATCGCATCGACCGCGCGCTCGTCGGTCAGGCTGCGTCGAAGCCAGTTGTCGAAGTCCTGCCCGCGCACCACCTCGCCGGAAACCATCCAATTGCGGCCGAGCGCCTCGGCGGCGGAACGGACATTGTCGTAATCCCGGCCGGCGATGGTGATCGGACGTGCCGCCTTCGGGGGCAGTTTCGCCTGTTTCGGCGTCAGCCGGCGGCCGCCGATCCACAATTCGACCTCGCGCACGGACCAACGGTCGCGGGGGTCGTCCGCGAGCAGGCCGCGGAGCAGCTCGACCATGTTCATCTGGATGCGAGCGCCCTGCGTCAGCGTGGCATAGGAGCTCGTGGTGATCTTGCGTTCGATCAGTTCGGTCGCCGTGGCCTCGTGCGCCGGGTTGCGGCCCAGCAGCAGGAAGATGAGGCACACTCCGATCGCATACAGGTCGTCGCTCACGGTGCCCCGTCCGCGCGCCTCCGGATCGGCCATGCTCTGTTCCAGCGTTTCGCAGAAGGCCGGATTGTTCAGACCCGGCGGCGCCGTCAGCGCGTCGCCCAGGATGATGTGGCGCTTGTTCGCGTCCGAGTAGAAGAGATTGTCCGGCCGAATGGCTCGATGCGGGACGCCGCGGGCCGACATGTCCCGGAGCACGTTCATCGCCGGCGTCAGAAAGTTACGGGTGATCGCCTCGTCGCTCAGCGGCTCGATCGTCGACGCCGAATTCATCGCGAGGCGGCCGCCCAGGGGTTTTTCATAGGCAACGATCGCAAGGCGCCGATTTAGCGGCCGCCAGGTGGCGATGCCCCATTCGACGAATTCGGATCAGCCCGTTGGTGGTGAAGCCCCGCATGGTTTCGAGGTCGTCGTGGCGATAGGGGATACGCGGATCGCAGACATAGGCGATCATTTCCCCCGACTCTCACGGCGGGCCTTGGCGGCATACGCCGCCGCATTCTGGATATTGAACTCGGGAAGCGGGCGATCGGGGTCGATCTCGATCCGTTCCCTCAGGACGACAGGGTCCGCCACGTGTGAGTCCTCCAGCCACGCGAATCACGCCGCGCCGAAAAAGTCTAGCACGCTGGTCCGGACGGTCGAAGGGCTGCGCCGGTTGGCAGCGGCCTGTCGTGTTCAGTCGGCGAACGGATCTTCCATGAGGATCGTGTCCTCGCGCTCCGGGCGAGGTCGACAGCAGGGTGACGGGCGCTCCGATGAGTTCCTCCACCCGGCGGACGTATTTGATCGCATTGGCCGGAAGCTGCCCCCAGGATCGCGCGCCCTTGGTGCTCTCGGACCAGCCCTCGATGCTCTCGTAGACCGGCTCGACCCGTCGCTGCGCCGCCATGCCGGCGGGGAAGTAGTCGATGGTCTCGCCATCCAGGACGATAGCCGGTGCAGACCTTGAGCTCCTTCAGCCCGTCCAGCACGTCGAGCTTGGTCAGCGCGATGCCGGTGATGCCGCCGGTGCGCACCGCCTGGCGGACCATGACGGCGTCGAACCAGCCGCAACGGCGGGCCCGGCCGGTGACCACGCCGAACTCCCGGCCGCGCTCGCCCAGGACGCTTGCCGGTCTCGTCGGTCAGCTCTGTCGGGAACGGCCCTTCGCCGACCCGGGTGGTGTACGCCTTGGCGATGCCGAGCACGGTAGCCGATCGAGGTCGGCCCGATGCCGGAGCCGGTGGCCGCCTGCCCGGCGACGGTATTGGAGGAGGTGACGAACGGGTAGGTGCCGTGGTCGACGTCCAGCATCACGCGCCTGGGCGCCTTCGAACAGGATGCGCTTGCCGGCGCGTCGGGCAGCTGTCGAGGCGCTTCGGCAGACCCGGCAGGCGTAGGGCAGGATCTTCGGCGCGATCGCCTCCAGTTCGGCGACCAGGGCGTCGGCGTCGATCTCCGCCTGGCCGAGGCCGCGCAGATAGGCGTTGTGGTGCTCGGCGAGATAGGCGGCCTTGGCCTTGACGGTCTCCGGCTCCGCCAGGTCGCCGACCCGGATCGCCCGGCGCCCCACCTTGTCCTCGTAGGCCGGGCCGATGCCGCGTCCCGTCGTGCCGATCTTCGTTGTCGCCTCGGGCGCTTTCGCGGGCCTGGTCGAGCATGCGGTGGACCGGCAGGATCAGCGGCGGCGACCTCGGAGATCTGCAGGTCGTCCGGCGTCAGAGCTCGACGCCCTGCTCCTCGATCCGCTGCGTTCTCGGCGACGAAGGCCCAGGGATCGACCACCACGCCGTTGCCGATCACCGAGAGCTTGCCTTTGCGCACGACGCCGGAGGGCAGCAGGCTCAGCTTGAAGGTCTGGTTGCCGATGACGAGCGTATGCCCGGCATTGTGACCGCCCTGGAAGCGGACCACCACGTCGGCGCGCTCCGACAGCCAGTCGACGATCTTGCCTTTGCCCTCGTCGCCCCACTGGGCGCCGATCACCGCGACATTGCTCATATTCCTGTCCTCAGTCTGTCCGGCCTCGACGGCCTCAGCCCAGCGCCGCCACCTGGCCGTCGCGCAGAATGAAAGTGCAGCCCATGCGCCGGGCCTCGGCCCCGGCGTCCTCCACCGGCGTCAGTCCCGCCACGGTAATGCGTCCGTCCCGGCGGAGCGCCGCCGCCTCATGGCGCGGCGTCCCGTGGGGCACGAACACGGTCTCCGCGCTCTTCGGGTCGGGCAGGGCCTGAAGAACCCGCTCCAGATAGAGCGTGAAGCCGGTGGCCGTTCCTTCGGGATCGTGGTTCGGCTGATAGCGGCCGCCGCGGCCCATCTCGGATCGGACGCCGCGGGCGAACAGGCTGAAGGCGATGCCGGTGTGATACTCGAACCCGCGATTCTCCGCCGGGTCGAGCGTGACGGACAGATCGGGCTCGACGGCGGCGACCAGATCGACAACGGCGGTCAGCCGGTCTAGGGCCTCGCGCGCGGCGTCCGGCAGATCCAGGGTGGCCAACGCGCGCATTGCCGCATCGCGCGGGCCGGCCGCCTCCAGCAGGCCGACAAGCACGGCCGCATTGGCACCCGCGATCTCCTCGACGGCCGCCACGTCCTTGCGGTCAACCGCCTGGCGCAGGGCGGCCATGGTCTTGCGCGGCAGGTCGAGCTGGGCCAGCACCGTTGGCACCAGAGTTCGGCACCATCAGGTCCAGCGACATGCGCTCGACGCCCACGGCGCGCAGGGTCTCGATCGCGACCAGAATGATCTCGGCATCGGCCTCGGCGGTGGGGCTGCCGATCAGCTCGGCGCCGACCTGGACGACCTCGCGCTCGGGATTGAGCTGGTTCGCCGTGGTCCGCAGCACCTCACCGGCGTAGCAGAGTCGAACCGGCCGCGGCGCGTTCTTCAGTCGTGTCGTGGCGATGCGGGCCGCCTGCGCCGTCATGTCGGCGCGCAGGCCCATCATACGCTGGGACATCGGGTCCATCAGCCGGAAGACCCGCTCCGCCGTGGCCGCCCCCGGACCCTGCAGCAGGCTGGTCTCGAATTCGATCAGCGGTGGCTTGACCCGCAGATAGCCGTGACCGATCGCCGTCGACATCATGCGATCGATCAGTCGGGCCTCGTTGGCCGCGTTCGGGGCGAGGATGTCACGAAAGCCCGCCGGAAGCAGGGCGGTCTGGGCGGGATCCAGGACGGGATCGTCGGTCACGGGACGCAGTTACCTTCGGGTCGTCAGGAGTCCACCGTCAGGTGGCGCCCTCTGTTAGAGGAAACGGACCCTGAGGGCAACGGGGGAGGCGGAACTCATGGGACGGGCGCACCGGCACTCCCCGGCCCGAGGCCGGGGAGTGGAGGATGGCGGGGGCGTCAGTCGACCCGCTTGCCGTCCTGGTAGCGGTACCAGCCGCGGCCGTAGCGCCGCCCCAGGCGTCCGGCGGCATGGAGCTGCTTAATCGTCGGTCGGGTATGCATCCGGTCGCCGTAGGCGTCTTCCAGGATCTGGCTGACCTTGAGGGTCAGGTCGATGGTGATGTTGTCCATCAGCTCGAACGGGCCGACCGGATGGCCAAGGCCGAGCCGGCAGCCGGTGTCAATATCCTGCGGGGTTGCGGCACCTTCCTCGACCAGGCGGATGGCCTCGTCCCACATGGCGAACAGGATGCGGTTCACGGCGAACCCGACCACGTCCTTGACCTGGATCGGAGTCTTCCCGGCGACCTCGCAGGCCGCGGTGGCGCGCTTCACCACCTCGGGATCGCTGTCCATGCCGCTGATCACCTCGACCAGCTTCATGCGGCTGACCGGCGAGAAGAAGTGCAGGCCGAGGAAATTGCCCTGGCGCGCTTCCGAGAAGTAGGAGGCCAGCACCGAGATCGAGATCGAGGAGGTGTTGGAGGCGATGATCGCGTCCGGCTTGCAGACGGTGTCGAGCTCCTTGTAGAGCGCGCCCTTGGCTTCCTGGTCCTCGGTGATCGCCTCGATCACCAGGTCGCAGTCGCCGAAGGTGGAGACGTCGGTGAAGGTCTCGATATTCGCCAGGGCCCGGGGCTTGTCCTCCTCGGCGAAGAAGCCGCGGCCGATGCCTGAGTCCAGCGTCTTCTCCAGCTTGGCCATCGCCTTGTCGACGAACTCCTGGCTGGCGTCCATCATCCGGACCTTGACGTCGGCGAGCGCGAAAACCAGCGCGATTTCGGAACCCATCATACCGGCGCCGCACACGCCGAGACGTTGGATGGTCATGGGATCGTCCTCCAAAACGGTAGAGCCATTGGGCGGTGTGTGTCTCAGAACCAGCTCTCTTGCACATCGACAAGCGTGGCGTCGAGGGATTGCAGCAGTCGGGCGCGCTGTTCGGCGCGCGGCAGCTCCCAGCGGGCGACGTAGCGGGCGGCCGCGAGCTTGCCCTGGGCGAAGTCGCCGCCCTCGCGCGCCGCCGCGACGGCCTGCCGGGTCCAGATCCAGCCGAACACGGTCAGACCAGCCAGGTCCATATAGGCCTCGGCATTGGCCAGAAGCCGGATGGGGCCGGTTTCCGGGGCGGCTTCCGTCAGGACCTTTGTGGTTTCCACCAGCCAGTTCCGGGCGATGCGCGTGGCGTCCCGGATCTCGGCGGCCTCCGGCACCTCGCCCGCCTCATGGATCGTCGCGTCGATCTCCCGGATCACCGCCGCGAAGGCCTCGCCGCCGTGGATCGTCGTCTTGCGCCCGAGCAGGTCGATCGCCTGGATCGCGTTCGTGCCCTCGTGAATGGGGTTCAGCCGGTTGTCCCGGTAGAACCGCTCGACCGGGAAATCGCGGGTGTAGCCGTAGCCGCCGAAGATCTGGATGGCGTTGTGATTGGCGTTCAGCGCCTGATCGGAGAACCAGGCCTTGACGATGGGTGTCAGGAAGTCGAGCAGCAGGCCCTCGCGCCGGCGCAGGTCCTCGGCCGGATCGTGGTTGGCCCGGTCGATCCGCATGGCCAGGTCGAGCGCCAGCATCAGCCCGCCCTCGGCGACCGCCTTCTGCTGCAGCAGCATGCGCTTCACGTCGGCATGCTCGATCAGCGCGAGCTGCGGCGTGGTCGGGTCCTTGTCGCCGGGATGGCGCCCTTGCGGCCGCTCCCGGGCATAGGCGAGGCTCTCCAGATACCCCTGATAGGCTAGCATGATGGCACCGAAGGCCACGCCGACGCGGGCCTCGTTCATCATGTGGAACATCTGAAGCAGGCCCTTGTCCGGCGCGCCGACGATCCAGCCGATGCAGTCGTCCTCCTCGCCGAAGCTGAGCGCGGTGTTGACCGTGCCGCGGTAGCCCATCTTGTGGTTCAGGCCGATCAGGCGCACGCCGTTCGCCACGCTTGGCCGGCCGCCGTCGTCCAGCCGGTAGCGCGGGACGATGAACAGGCTGAGACCCTTGACGCCCGGCGGCGCGCCCTCGATCCGGGCCAGGGTCATGTGGACGATGTTCTCGGAGATCTCGTGCTCGCCGCCCGAGGTCCACATCTTAGAGCCCTTGATGGCATAGGTGCCGTCGTCGCGCCGCCGTGCGGTCGTGCGCACGTCGGACAGGGAGGAGCCGGCGTGGGGTTCCGACAGGGCCATGGTGCCCAGGAACCGGCCCTCCAGCATCGGCTGCATCCAGGTCCGCTGCTGCTCCTCGGAGCCGTGGGCGTGGATCAGGTTGGCGCCGGCAATGGTCAGGAAAGGATAGGCGGCGGTCGGGACATTGGCCGCCTTGAAATGGGCGAAGGCGGCCTGCTGGATCGTCCAGGGCAGCTGCATGCCGCCGCGGTCGGTGTCGTGGTGGGCGGCCATGAACCCGGCCTCGGCGAAGGCGCGGACCGCGGCGCCGATCTCCGGAATCAGAACAACCTTGCCGTTCTCGAGATACGGCTCGTTGGCATCGGCCTTTGCGGCGTGCGGTCTGAACTTCTCCTCGGCGATCCGCCGGGCGGTCTCGATCACCGCGTCGAAGGTCTCGCGGCCGTGGTCGGCGAAGCGCTCGTAGCGTGTGAGCTGTTCGGCGTCGAGGACGCGCCACAGGGCGAAATCCAGGTCGCGCGGATCGATGAGCGGCGGCGCCATGACGTCAGGCCACCAGGAAGCCGCCGTCGACGGTGACCACCGTCCCGGTCATGTATTTCGACGCGTCGGAGGCGAGCAGCAGCAGGGCGCCGTCAAGGTCCTCGGACTGGCCGAGTTTGCGCTGGGGAATGCCCTTGACCAGCTTCTCGCCGGCCGGGGTGTGAAAGAAGTCGGTGTTGATCGGCGTCTCGATATAGCCGGGCGCCAGGGCGTTGACCCGTACGCCGACCCGCGCCAGCTCGAGGCCCATGGACTTGGTGAGCTGGATGAGCGCGGCCTTGGAGGTGCAGTAGCCCGACAGGTGGCCGATCACGCTCTGGCCGAGCACGCTGGCGATGTTGATGATCGACCCGCCGTCGCCGTTTTCGGCATGGCGGGCGGCCATCCGGCGTGCCGCTTCCTGTCCGGCGAGGAAGCAGCCCTTCAGGTTGGTGTCGAGCACCGAGTCCCAGTCCTCGACACTCATTTCGAGGAAGGGTTTGGTCACGGCGATCCCGGCGTTGTTCACCAGGATGTCGACGGGCCCCAGCGCCGCTTCCGTGGCGTCGAAGGCGGCCCGGACCGAGTTGAGGGTCGGTGACATCCATCGACACCGCCGCCGCGGTGCCGCCCGCCGCCTCGATCTCGCCTTTCAGCGTCTCCAGTTTGCTCGTCTGGCGCGCGGCGAGGGCGACTCTGGCCCCCGCGGACGCGAGCGTCCTGGCGAAGCCGGCGCCGAGTCCCTGGCTCGCGCCGGTGACGAGGGCGGTCTTGCCGGAAAGGTCGAAACGGTCGGGCATCGGCGGGTCTCCCTGGTCGCACTGCGTGGCGCGACTTATAGCCCCCGCGCGGCGAGAGCGCCAACCCACAACCGTCGTCGCAACGCGGATCGGTCCTGACGACAGCCCGCATGGCTGTGCGTTCATTCGCCGTTAACCGCGTGGCAAAGCCCACTGCCGCACCCGGCGGAACCCGTCAGAAAGGTGCCGGGATAAGGCGGTCCGCGGCGGGCGGTCCAGGCCGCCTCTTCGACAGGGAAGAGGATGTCGATATGAAGATCAGTCACCATGAGGGTGTGAAGACCGAAGGCCAGATCCTGTTCTGCACTCCGTTCGGCTACATGTTCGAGGACGCGGCACGGTCGGCAGACTGCCTGCTGCCGGTGTCCGACGACACCGTGAATGGGCTTGAAACTGGGCGAGGCGATGGGCGATCCCGGCACGCAGGCGGATCCGCAGCCCCAACTCGACAGCAGGATCCCGGCGATCATGACCTATCTCGGTCAGTTCATCGATCACGATCTGACGGCGCGGACCGACCGGGAAGAGGCCGATGGCGGTCTGTCGATCTCGGACGGCAACGGGGACGTGCGACCCGGGTTGAGGCCGGTGGCCCCGGCGGAGGTGGTCGAGCGGGTTTTCAATGCCCGCCGTCCGCAGTTCGACCTCGACAGCCTGTATGGCGACGGGCCGAGTTTGATCGGCGCGACCAGCGATCCGGATCTGGTGACGACCGCTTCCGACCAGTTCTACAAGGACCTGCGCCTGAAGGTTGAATTCGACCCTGACGGCTTCCTGGACCTGCCCCGCCACACCGGCGGCCCCGAGGTGAACAAGGCGATCATCGGCGACGAGAGGAACGACGAGAACCTGAACGTCAGCCAGTTCCACGCCGCGCTGCTGCGGTTCAACAACGTGGTTTTCGAGGGCACGCATGGCAGCTCGGCGCAGAGCCGGTACAGCCAGACCCGGCGGCTGGTGCGATGGGCCTATCAGTACATCGTCCTGAACGAATACCTGCCGGCGGTCTGCGATCCCTGGATCGTCGAGGACGTGCTGGTGAACGGTCCGCGGTTCTACAATCCGGCGGCCAATAACGGCGCGGTCTTCATGCCGCTTGAGTTCTCCGTGGCGGGTTTCCGCTTTGCCCATTCGATGATCCGGCCGTTCTACAAGGTGAATGACACGGTCACCCTGAACATCGACGAGATCCTGGAGCCGGCGCGGAACCGGGCCGGCAATACGCTCGTCGGGGCCGACCACCGGCTGAAGCCGGAGAACGTGATCTCCTGGCGCAACTTCGTCGATCTGACAGCGGACGTGTTCGGCGGACCGCAGAAGGCCCGTCTGATCGATCCTCGGCTCGCCCGAGGCCTGAGCAGCCTGAACTTCAGCCCGGCCGAGATCGGCAAGATGATGGCGGTTCTCGCCCAGCGGAACCTGCTGCGCGGATATCTGTTCAGCATTCCGACCGGACAGGCGGTCGCCGAGCAGATGGGCGTGGTGCCGATGACCGACGATCAGGTCGCCGGCGACGACCCGGCCCTGGCGAAGGCGGTGCGGGATGGCGGGTTCGCGGGCCGCACGCCGCTCTGGTACTACATCCTTCGGGAAGCCATGGTGCACAAGGGTGGCCAGACCCTGGGCGCGGTCGGAAGCCGTCTGGTCGCCGAGGTCATCGTCGGGCTGATCAAGTCGGATCCCAACAGCTATCTCAACCACGCGGGGAATCGCGCGGTGACGTCAAAGGGGATCGAGGTCACGTCCGGCTTCAACACCGCGACGATCGGCTCCCTGGCCGATATCGTGCGACACGCCGGCCTCAGAAAGTGACCGACTGACGCCTTCATTTCGGTCGGGACGGGGCGCCGGCGACCCGTCCCGGCCACGATACGCTCAGGAACTCGGAAAGGTTCCTGTCTCGGTCACCGCGATGGCAGGGTTGTCCGCTCGACCGGGGGTCAGATCGTCCAGAACCCGGGCCGTTTCCTCGGCCGTTCCGCAATGAACGATGACGGTCGGATAGGGCGCGTCCCGGCCCGCTTTCCGGAGGACGGCGTCGATCCGGCGCTCGCAGGCTGCCTGGGACCGGTAGAGCTGGTCCGCCGTCTGCAGAAGCTCGCATTGCGTGCCGGCATCGGAGCATCCGAAGAGGCTGAGAATGACGAGAACCTTTTCCATTGCGCTGTCCACCTTTCGGTATGGATAACGCGAGCGGCAGGCGGGCGGTTCCCTTCTCCGATCTCCCTTCCCTCCTTGATTTGCCCCCGGTGCCCGTCTAGGTTCTCGCACCCGCGAAATCCCGCGAGAGACGAGACATGCCCGACGGCGACAGGCCCGGCACACCGCATCAGCCACGCACCGATTTCCAGTCCCTGATTCTGACGCTGCAGTCCTATTGGGCGAGCAAGGGCTGCGTGGTCCTTCAGCCCTACGACATGGAGGTCGGCGCCGGCACGTTCCATCCGGCGACGACGCTGCGCTCCCTCGCGCCCGACGCCGTGTGACGCACCGCCTATGTGCAGCCCTCGCGGCGGCCCACGGACGGGCGCTACGGCGAGAACCCGAACCGGCTGCAGCACTATTACCAGTTCCAGGTGATCGCTGAAGCCGTCGCCGGTCGACAGCCAGGAGCTCTATCTCGGCTCCCTGCGGGCCATCGGCCTCGATCCCATGGCCGCATGACATCCGCTTCGTCGAGGACGACTGGGAGAAGCCCGACGCTGGGCGCCTGGGGGCTCGGCTGGGAGGTCTGGTGCGACGGCATGGAGGTGTCGCCAGTACACCTATTTCCAGCAGGTCGGCGGTATCGACTGCATCGCCGGTCAGCCGTGGAACTGACCTACGGGCTGGAACGTCTCGCGATGTACATCCAGGGCGTTGACGAACGTCTACGATGCTCGACTGGGACGGCATCCCGGAAGAGGATGGCGGCAAGGTCTACGGCGACGTCTACAAGCAGGCGGAGCTCGAATTCTCGACCTACAATTTCGAGCACGCCGACACCGACCATGCTGTTCCGGCATTTCAAGGACTGCGAGGCCGAGTGCGCCAGACGCTGCTGGAGGCCGAACCTGCCGCTGCCCGCCTATGACCAGTGTTTGAAGGCCGAGCCATGCTTTCAACCTGCTGGACGCGCGCGGCGTGATCAGCGTCACCGAGCGCCAGGCCTATATCGGCCGGGTGCGCACGCTGGCGAAGGGCTGCTGCGAGAAGTGGGTCGAGGTCAGCACCGCCTGGAAGGCCGACTGGGAAAAGAAGAAGGCGGCCGCCCGCCGCCCTGGAGCCGACGATGCCTGAACTGCTGCTGGAGCTGTTCTCCGAGGAGATTCCGGCGCGCATGCAGGCGCGCGCCGCCGAGGACCTGAAGAAACTCGTCACCGAGAAGCTGACGGCGCGCCGGCCTCGCCTTCGACAGCGTCGATGCCTTCGTCACCCCGCGCCGGCTGACCCTTGTGGTCGACGGCCTGCCGGACAAGCAGCCGGATGTCAGCGAGGAGCGGCGCGGCCCCGCGCGTGGATGCGCCGGAGAAGGCGATCCAAGGCTTTCTCGGCTCGACCGGACTGACCCTGGACCAGTGCGAGAAGCGCGACACCGGCAAGGGCGAGTTCTGGTTCGTGGTGATCGAGAAGAAGGGCGAGGCGACCGCCGATGTCCTGCCCGGGATTATCCTGGCCGCGATCCGGGAGCTGCCCTGGCCGAAATCCATGCGCTGGGGCCGCAACAGCTTCCGCTGGGTCCGGCCGCTGCATCACATCCTCGCGGTGTTCGACGGCGCGGTGCTGGATGGCGGGCTCGATCTCGGGGAAGAGCAGCTCACCTTCACCGGCGAGACGCGCGGCCACCGGTTCCTGGCGCCGGACGCCGTGGCGGTCTCCTCGTTCCACGAATACCGCACCGAGATCGGCGGCGGCTTCGTCATGCTCGACCGGGAGGACCGCAAGGAGGCCATCGTCTCCGGCGCGAAGGCGCTGGCCGAGGCCGAGGGGCTGGTGCTGCGCGACGATCCGGGCCTGCTGGACGAGGTCTGCCGGTCTGGTCGAGTGGCCGGTCCCGCTCATGGGGCGGATCGACGCCGAGTTCATGTCGGTGCCGCCGGAGGTGCTGGTCACCTCCATGCGCAGCCACCAGAAGTATTTCGCGGTGGAGAAGCCCGACGGCACCCTGGCCGACCGGTTCATCCTGGTCTCCAACATGGCGAGCGAGGAAACCCGCAACGCCAACATCACCGCCGGCAACGAGAAGGTCCTGCGTGCGCGGCTGAGCGACGCCAAGTTCTTCTGGGATCAGGACCGGGCCGTGAAGCTCGGCGACCGCCGCGAGGCGCTGCGCGACGTCAAGTTCTACGACAAGCTCGGCACCATGGCCGACAAGGTGGAGCGGGTGACGCGCCTGGCCGCCGAGATCGCGCCGACGGTCGGCGCCGATCCGGATCTGGCGCGGCGCGCCGCGTCGCTGGCCAAGGCGGATCTGACCACGGGCATGGTGGGCGAGTTTCCGGAACTGCAGGGCGTGATGGGCCGCTACTACGCCCTCGACGCTGGCGAGGACGCCCAGGTCGCCGACGCGATCGCCCAGCACTATTCGCCGCTCGGCCCGACCGACACCTGCCCCACGGCGCCGGTCTCGGTCGCCGTGGCCCTGGCCGACAAGATCGACACCCTGGTCGGCTTCTTCGCCATCGGCGAGACCCCGACCGGCTCCAAGGACCCGTTTGCGCTCCGCCGCGCCGCGCTCGGGGTGATCCGGCTGATCATCGAGAACGGCCTCAGGATCTCTCTTCTGTCGCTCTTCGCCGATGCCAGGACGCGGATCAAGGGGGCGGAAGGCTCGAGCGAAGACGTCGGCGTTAAGCTCCTCGACTTCTTCGCCGACCGCCTCAAGGTGCACCTGCGCGAGCAGGGGGTGCGCCACGATCTGATCGCCGCCGTGTTCGAACTGGGGGGCGAGGACGATCTGGTCCGCCTGCTGGCCCGGGTCCACGCGCTGAGCGGCTTCCTGGCCACCGATGACGGCGCGAACCTGCTGGCCGGCTACCGGCGCGCCTCGAACATCCTGCGCGCCGAGGAGAAAAAGGACGGGCCGTTCACGGCGACCGGATCCACCTTCGCGGACCGCATCGATCCTGCGATTCTGAGCCAGCCGGAAGAGGCAGCGCTCTACGAGTCCGTGCGCCACGCGCAGACGGCGATTGCGGACCACCTGACGGCGGAAGACTTTACGAGTGCCATGTCCTCCCTATCTCACTTGAGGGGGCCAATCGACGCATTCTTCGACGCGGTAACCGTGAATGCCGACGATTCGGCACTGAGAACCAATCGACTGCGCCTGCTCGACGCCGTCCGAACGGTGATGGGGAACATCGCCGACTTCTCGCGGGTCGAGGGCTGAAAGATCGAGGGAAAAGAAGCATGACACAGTGGGTTTACGGTTTCGGCGGCGGCTCGGCCGAGGGGCGCGCGGACATGCGCAACCTCCTGGGCGGCAAGGGTGCCAACCTGGCGGAAATGAGCTCCATCGGCCTGCCCGTGCCGCCGGGATTCACCATCTCCACCGAGGTCTGCACCTACTACTACGACCATGGCGAGGTCTATCCCGACGACCTGACCGACGCCGTCGAAGTCGCGATCAAAAAGATCGAGGACGAGGTCGGCATGGTGTTCGGCGATGCCGACAACCCCCTGCTGGTCTCCGTCCGCTCCGGCGCCCGCGTCTCCATGCCCGGCATGATGGACACGGTCCTGAACCTCGGCCTCAACGACACCACAGTGGAAGGGCTGATCAAGCGCAGCAACGACGCGCGCTTCGCCTATGACAGCTACCGACGGTTCATTCAGATGTATGCCGACGTCGTCATGGGCGTCGACCACGGCCATTTCGAGGAATTGCTGGAGCTGGCGAAGGAGGAGAAGGGCGTCTCCCTCGACACCGAGCTCAGCGCAGACGACATGAAGGCCCTGGTCGACCAGTTCAAGGCGAAGGTCAAGGAACAGCTCGACGAGCCGTTCCCCGAGGATCCGCGCGACCAGCTCTGGGGGGCGATCACCGCCGTCTTCGGCTCCTGGCGCAACCAGCGGGCCAACGTCTACCGCAAGCTGCACGGCATCCCGGAAAGCTGGGGCACGGCCGTCAACGTCCAGGCCATGGTCTTCGGCAACATGGGCGACGACTGCGCCACCGGCGTGGCCTTCACCCGCGATCCGTCCACCGGCGAGAACATGTTCTACGGCGAGTTCCTGGTGAACGCCCAGGGCGAGGACGTGGTCGCCGGCATCCGCACCCCGCAGAGCCTGACCGTTGCCGCCAAGCGCAAGCAGGGCTCCGACCTGCCGGCGATGGAAGAGGTCATGCCGGAGGTCTTCAAGCAGCTCGACGACGTGCGTCTCAAGCTGGAGACGCATTATCGCGACATGCAGGACATCGAGTTCACGGTCCAGCAGAAGAAGCTGTACATGCTGCAGACCCGCAGCGGAAAGCGGACCGGTGCACGCCGCCCTGCAGATCGCCGTCGATATGGTGCGAAGAGGGGCTGATCTCCCAGCGCGAGGCGGTTTCGCGGATCGAGCCCCAGGGCCTCGACCAGCTTCTGCACCCCACCCTCGACCCCGAGGCCGAGCGCAACGTCATCGCCAAGGGTCTGCCGGCCTCGCCGGGTGCCGCGTCCGGGAAGGTCGTGTTCTCGGCCGACGGCGCCGAAGCGGCGGCCCGCGAGGGCGAGCGGGTGATCCTGGTGCGCATCGAGACCAGCCCCGAGGACATTCACGGCATGCACGCCGCGGAAGGCATCCTGACGACCCGCGGCGGCATGACCAGCCACGCGGCGGTGGTCGCCCGCGGCATGGGGCGGCCCTGCGTGTCGGGGGCGGGCCAGATCCGCGTCGACTACGCCAACAAGACCTTCTTCGTCGGCGGCACCGAGGTGAAGGCCGGCGACCGGATCACGATCGACGGCGGTACCGGTGAGGTGATGCTGGGCGAGGTGCCGACCATCCAGCCGGAGCTGTCGGGCAATTTCGCCAAGGTGATGGAATGGGCCGACGCGGTGCGCCGCATGCGCATCCGCACCAACGCCGAGACCCCGGCGGACGCCAAGGTCGCCCGCGACTTCGGCGCCGAGGGGATCGGCCTGTGCCGCACCGAGCACATGTTCTTCGAGGGAGACCGCATCGTCGCCATGCGCGAGATGATCGTCTCGACCACGGAGGAGGGCCGTCGGGGGGCGCTGGCCAAGCTGCTGCCGATGCAGCGCGCCGACTTCATCGAGCTTTTCCGGATCATGGAAGGTCTGCCGGTCACCATCCGTCTGCTCGACCCGCCGCTGCACGAGTTCCTGCCGCACACCGAGGAGGAGATGGCCGAGGTCGCCAAGGCGGCCGGCGTCTCCGTGGAGACGGTGAAGCGCCGGGCGCTGGAACTGACCGAGAGCAATCCGATGCTCGGGCACCGCGGCTGCCGTCTCGCGATCAGCTATCCGGAAATTTCCGAGATGCAGGCCCGGGCGATTTTCGAGGCGGCGACTGAGATCGCGAAGAGCGGCAACGCGCCGCTGCCGGAGGTCATGATCCCGCTGGCCGCGACCGACGCCGAGGTGCGCATCATCAAGGCGATCATCGATCGGGTGGCCGCCGATGTGGCCAAGGAAACCGGCACCAAGATCGACTATCTGGTCGGCACGATGATCGAGCTGCCGCGCGCGGCTTTGCAGGCCGACAAGATCGCCAAGGAGGCCGAGTTCTTCAGCTTCGGCACCAACGATCTGACCCAGACGACCTACGGTCTCTCCCGCGACGATGCCGGTGCCTTCATCCACTTCTACGAGGAGAAGGGCATCATCGAGGTCGACCCCTTCGTCAGTCTCGACCAGCAGGGCGTGGGCGAGTTGGTGAAGATCGCGGCCGAGCGGGGGCGGGCGTCCCGTCCCGGCATCAAGCTCGGCATCTGCGGCGAGCACGGCGGCGATCCGTCCTCGATCGCTTTCTGCGAGGAGGTGGGGCTCGATTATGTGAGCTGCTCGCCGTTCCGCGTGCCGATCGCGCGCCTCGCGGCGGCACAGGCCACCATCGCCCAGCAGGCGGCCGGGTAAGATTGCGGATGGTTCGTGACCATGGTTCCGGGTACACCGGGACCATGGTGACGATTTCCTGCAATGCCGGCCTGAGCTTCGAGGCCGATCCAGCCCGCACGGCGCTGATCGCAATCGATCTGCAGCGCGATTTCCTGGAGGAGGGCGGCATGGTGGCGGCTCTCGGGGACGACATCGCGCCGATGCGGGCCATCGTTCCGAACGCTGTCGCCCTCATCGCGGCTGCCCGTGCCGCGGGCCTGATGCTGGTGCACACCCGCGAAGGCTACGCGCCGGACCTGTCCGACATGCACCGCCTCAAGCGCGACCGCAACGTGGCGGGACGGGACGGACCGCTCGGCCGGTTCCTGATCCGCGGCGAACCCGGTCAGGACCATATCGCCGAATGCCGGCCCGCCGAGGGCGAGACGGTGCTCGACAAGCCAGGCTTCGGCAGCTTCTACCGGACCGACCTCGAGGACCGGTTGCACGCACGCGGGATCGAGGCGTTGATCCTGTTCGGCGTGACGACCCAGTGCTGCGTCGCCTCCACCCTGCGCGAAGCGGTCGATCGGGGTTTCAGATGCCTGACGGTCGAGGACGCCTGCGCCGCCACCACGCCGACCCTGCACGAAGCGGCGATCTCCGTCATTTACGGGGAGAACAACCTGTTCGGCTGGGTGAGCGACACAGAGCGGGTCGTGACGGGGCTGACCGCCTAGCGTCAGTCCGGGCTGCAGCTCGCAAGAAAGCCCTCAGATCAGCTGAAACTGGCCGCCGCTCGCCTTGTAGCGTTGCAGGGCGGCGAGGGTCCGGCTGACGGGCGGCGTCCGGTCCTCCGGCAGGTCATCCGCGGCGAAGAAGCGGACGTCCAGGCTTTCATGCCCGTCGGCGCGCATCTCTCCCGACCATTCGGTGACGTGGAAGATCATCGCGAAGGCGTGCAGCACGTCGCCATGGGGGTACTCGATGCGGTCGTGGACCGGGTCGCTGGCGAAGCCGACAGGGGTAACCCGGTGCGCGACGAGCCCGGTCTCCTCGCGCAGTTCGGCACGGGCCGTCTCCTCAATCGACTGACCCATCTCCGCCGATCCGGCCGGCCAGCCCCAGAGTTTGAAGTCTCCTCGCTTGATCAGCAGGATCTCGCCGGCCGCGTTCTCCACGATGATCCGCGCGCCCGGCATGAGAACCGGGCGCGGGCCGATGATCTTGCGAAGCTGCCCGAGATAGCTGTCGGCGAAGGAGCCGCTCACATCACCGCGCCGATCTGCCAGGGGATGAACTCGTTGTCGCCCATGCCCTGAGCCTCCGACTTCGTCGGCGCCCCCGACGCGACCTCGAGCAGCCGGTCGAAGATCCGCTGGCCCATCTGCTCGATGGAGATGCCCTCGTCCAGCACCTCGCCGCAGTTGATGTCCATGTCGTCGGACATGCGCTGGTACATCGGCGTGTTGGTGGCGAGCTTCAGGGACGGCGCAGGCTTGCAGCCGTAGACCGAGCCGCGGCCGGTGGTGAAGCAGACGATGTTCGAGCCGCTGGCGACCTCGCCGGTGATCGAGCACGGGTCGTAGCCGGGGCTGTCCATGAAGACGAAACCCTTGGTGTCGATGGTCTCGCCGTACTTGTAGACGCCGGTCAGGTTGGTGGTCCCGCCTTTCGCCGCGGCGCCCAGCGACTTCTCCAGGATGGTGGTGAGCCCGCCACGCTTGTTGCCGGGCGAGGGGTTGTTGTTCATCTCGCCGCCGTTGCGCGCCGTGTAGTCCTCCCACCACTTGATCCGCTCGATCAGCTTCTCGCCGACCTCGCGGCTGACCGCGCGGCGGGTGAGCAGGTGCTCGGCGCCGTAGATCTCCGGGGTTTCGGCCAGAACGGCGGTGCCGCCATGGCGCACCAGCAGGTTCGCCGCTTCGCCGAGGGCCGGATTGGCGGTCATCCCGGAATAGGCGTCGGACCCGCCGCATTGCAGCGCCAGGGTCAGTTCGCTTGCCGGGCAGGGCGCGCGGGTCGCCTCGTTCGCCTTCGGCAGCATCTCCTTGATGATGCCCGAGCCCCAGTCCACGGTCTTCCGCAGGCCCCCGGCGTCCTGGATGTTCATGGTCTGGAACGCCTCGCCGCGCTTGATACCGTAGGCCTCCAGCAGGAAGTCGATCTGGTTGACCTCGCAGCCGAGGCCGACCATCAGCACGCCGGCGAAGTTCGGATGGCGCGCCATGCCCCAGAGCACGCGCTGCAGGTTCGCGTAGCCCTCGCCGTCGCCGGCCATGCCGCAGCCGGTGGAGTGGGTGAGGGCCACCACGCCGTCGACATTCGGATACTGCTCCAACACCTGCGGAGTGATGGCGTCCGCGATGTACTTCGCCGCCGTGGCCGAGCAGTTCACGCTGGTCAGCACGCCAATATAGTTGCGGGTGCCGATCCGGCCGCTGTCCCGCCGGAAGCCCTGGAAGGTCGCGAGCTCGCTGTCGTTGAAATAGGCGGTCGGCTTGACGTCGGCGCCGAAGGCGTAGTCGCGCTCGAAGTCCTGCATCTCGACATTGTGGACATGCACATGATCGCCCGGGCCGATCGCCTCGGTGGCGAAACCGATGATCTGGTCGTATTTCCGGATCGGCTCGCCGGCGGCGATCGGCTTGGTGGCGATCTTGTGGCCGGCCGGGACGGCGGCGGTCGTGCTGACGCCTTCGCCGGCCAGCTCAACGCCCGGCGTGAGGTCGATGCGGGCGGTGACGACGTTGTCGGCCTTGCTGAGGCGTACGATCAGCCGGTTGGCGTCCGAAGAGGCGGACATGGCAGGTTCTCCCTGTAGGATACGGTGGTCGTTTCTCGTTGGTCCGTCGCGGACGCGGCGAGCATAGCGCGGCGGGCTGAGGGCGGAAACGGGTGACATGGTTTGCACCCGACATGACCCTAACGCGTCATCCCGGGAGAGCCCGGACTTGATCCGGGATCTGCCCGGGAGCTTGCACCAGGCGCCCGGACTGGGTCCCGGCCGAGCTCCGGGTCGAGCCCGGACCTCGCCGGGATGACCGGCAAGGAGAGATAAACTAATTGCTATAAGCATGTAAATCAGTGCTATCGTCACTTTCATGCCCGATCCCGACTCCGCCGCCGCCCCCGCCGCCGCCGCCGCCCTCGCCCCAGAAGTCGCCGCGTTCCGGCGGTTCAGCCGGTTCTACACGTCCTATATCGGCGCGCTCGGGCCGGACCATCAGGGCAGTGCCGTCTCGCTCACCGAGATGCGCGTGCTCTACGAGATCGCCCATCGCGACGGTCCGACGGCCAAGGAGATCAGCGCCGACATGCGCGTCGATCCCGGCTATGTCAGCCGCCTGCTGAAGGGCTTCCGGGCCAAGGGCTGGGTCGCAGCCGTGTCGGATCCCACAGACGGAAGGATCCGGCGGCTTTCCCTCACCGAGGCTGGCCGGGCCGCCTTCACGCCGATGTACGACCGCGCCAACGTCATCGCCGCCGAAGTGCTCGCCGACCTGGCACCGGCCGACCGCGACCGGCTGCTGTCGGCCATGGGCACGATCCGCACGATCCTGGACCCAACGACGGCTCCGGCGGAACCTTATCTCCTGCGACCGCACCGTCCAGGCGATATCGGCGCGGTGATCGCCGCCCATGGCCGGCTCTATGCCGCCGAATACGGCTTCGACATCAGCTTCGAGGCCCTGGTGGCGCAGATTGCGGCCGACTTCGTCGATACGTTCGACCCGACCCGCCACTGTTGCTGGATCGCCGAGCGCGACGGCGAGGTCGTGGGGTCCGTCTTCGTGGTCGATGCGGATCCGACGACGGCGAAGCTGCGCATGCTGTTCGTCGACGAGCGCGCGCGTGGACTCGGCATCGGCAAGCGCCTGACCGAGGAGGCGATGCGCTTCGCCCGGGCGGCGGGATATACCCGCATGACCCTGTGGACCAACGACATCCTCACCGCCGCCCGCGCGATCTACCGCAAGGCCGGGTTCGACCATGTGGCCAGCGAACCGCTGACCGCGTTCGGCGTCACCATGGTGGCGGAGACCTGGGAACGCGACCTGTGACGTCCGCTCGATGAGCGCGGTCTTATGAGTATGGAGCGGCCGCCGCTCGCTGTACTGACCGCGGCCTTCACCGGAGTGCAGGTCGGGGCGGCCATCGTCGCCAGCCGTGCGGCGGTGGACGATCTCGGCCCGACCGTGCTGGCGCTGTTCCGCTACACCATCGGGGCGGCGATGATTCTGCCGCTGGCCGTGCATCTGGGATGGCGCCGGATTCCGCGGCGGGACCTCTGGGTGATCGCTGCCCTGGGCATCGGCCAGTTCGGCATCCTTGTCGCCCTGCTGAACCTGGCAGTGATGCATATCTCCGCAGGTCTCGGCAGCCTGATCTTCGCCACCATGCCGGTTCAGACGGTGCTTATCTCCGCCGTGTTGGGCCGCCACGCGCTGACCGTGCGCCGGCTGATCGGGGCGGCGCTGACCACGTTGGGGGTGGCGGCGGCGCTGGGCGATAGGCTGATCGGCGCGGCGGTGGGCATCGACCTGTGGGTCGGGATTGGTGCTGCCCTCGCCAGCGCGTTGACCGGCGCGGTGTGCTCGGTGCTCTACCGGCCCTACCTGACCCGCTACCCCACCGTCCAGGTCAGCGGCCTCGCCATGGGGGCGTCGGTCCTGTTCCTGGCGGCGCTGTCGCCGTTCGACGCGCCGCCGATCGGCTGGGACGCATTGGAGACGGCGCCCTGGGGGATCGTGGCCTTTATCGGCGCGTCCAGCGGTATCGGCTACGTCGCCTGGCTCTACTCCCTGCGCGAGATGGCGGCCAGCGACGTCACGCTCTTTTTGGCGCTGGCGCCGATCACGGCCGCCCTGCTCGGCGCGTTCCTGCTCGACGAAACGCTCGGCTGGGGCCTCTTGGTCGGTCTCGCCCTGGTGATTCTCGGCATGCGCCTGGCACTGACGGCCAAGTGACGGCGGGAATTCTGGATGGGATGACGGCGCGGAGGGGGACGTCCTAGACTGGTCGGGTAACCGCGCACCCGGCCGGGAAAGCGCGGGCAATTCCAGGAGGAAACGGATGTCCGACACGGATTTCAGCGGGCAGGGTGTGCTCATCACCGGCGGCGCGAGCGGGATCGGCTATGCGGCGGCCCAGGCCTTCGCCGACCGCGGCGCGCGGATCGCCATCGCCGACCTGAAGGAGGATGTCGCGCAGGCGCAGGCGGCAACCCTGGGGGACGGCCATATCGGCCTCGGTGGCGACGTTTCGACCGAGGCGACCGCCGACCGGCTGGTCTCGGCCACCATGGCGGCTTTCGGCCGGCTCGACGTGCTGATCAACTGCGCCGGCATGTCCGATACGTTCCTCGATACGATCGACCAGACTGCGGAGCATTGGCAGCGCCTGATCGACGTCCACCTGACCGGCACCTTCGTGATGTCGAAACGGGCCGGGCGAGAGATGATCGCCGCCGGATACGGGGTCGTGATCAACATCTCCTCGATCGCCGGCATCCTCGCCCTTCCGCGCCGCAACGCCTACACGGCCGCCAAGCACGGCGTGGTCGGGCTGACCCGGAATCTCGCCTGCGAATGGGCGCAGCACGGCGTCCGCGTCAACGCCATCGCGCCGGGATATATCCGCACGCCGCTGGTTCAGAACCTCATCGACCAGGGCAAGATCGACGAGAAGAAGATCAGACGGCGCACCCCGCTGGGCGAGATGCTGCCGCCGAGCGCCATCGCCGACGCGATGATCTTCCTTGCCTCGCCCCTCGCCCGCACGGTGACCGGCGTGAATTTGCCGGTTGATGGCGGCTATACGGTCTATGGCGGCATGGTCGACGCGGCCGAGATCGAGGACTGACCCGTGGCGGCCGAGACCCTGGCGCCGGGGTTTCGCTTTCCGGAGCGGACCCTCATTCGGGAGGCTGCCGCTCAGGACGCGGCGCTCAGAGCCTGCGCCGTCGACCCGGCTGTCTGGGGCGACCTCACCGAGCCGACCCTTTGGGGCAATGACGGGTTCCGCGCGATGTCGGCGGCGGGACAGGGAATCGACGGCTACATCCATGTCGAGCACCGCCTCACGCTCTTCGGAACGGTGCCTCTCGGCGGGGCGGTGCTGTTCTCCGGGGAGACCGTGTCGAACGAGGAGGTGCCGCGCGGTCGGCAGATCGTTCAGCGTTTCGAAGTCCGTCGCGCCGACCGGAGCCTGGCGGTCGTGTCCGAGCACGTTCGTCTCCTGCCCGATCTGGAGAAAATGGGCGCGCCCTCGGCCGGCCGACCGACCGGAGGCCGGTCCGACGATCGGATACCGGCAACGGTGCTGGCCGAGAAGACCATGCGGCCGGACGACGTGGCCGCCTATTCCAGGCCCGTCGGCAACGAGATCCATTTCGATCCGGCATTTGCCGCCCGCTACGGCTACCGCGCGCCCTTGGCGCAGGGGCTGATGACGATGACTTGGATGACTGGATACCTGGCGGCCGATCTGCGGTCGGCCCCGACGGCGGCCCTCGTCGCGCGCTTCCGACGACCGATCTTCTGGGACGACAGGCTGACGCTGGTCGGGGAGCGGGACCTTGAGGGCGTCCATGCCCGACTCTGCGCGCTCAACGGCGACGGTCGCCTGGCCTGCGAGCTGACGATGGCGCTGGAAGAGTCAACGTGAGCCGCGGCGGGATCCGGCATCGCCCAGGGTGATGCCGCCCTGCGTTTCGACGCTGGTGATGTGAGCCATGAGGGTGCCGAAATCGGTTTCGATCTTCAGGCCGACGGGGATCGCCGGCCCGTCCTTGAGCGGACGGGCGACATAGACGACGCGCTCCCGGGCGGTCTTTGCGTACTTGTTGGGGTCTTTCCGCTGCCCGCCGAGCATCGCGTATTCGACGCCGCAGCGCATCGCTTCTCCGCTGAAGATCGAGTAGCCGGTGGCCGGAAGGGATTCCGTCCCCCGGTCGGAAATCCTGAGGTCGTATCGTCGGCGCCCGTCATAGACCGCGAACTCTCCCTCGCACCGCCCGGCCTCGGTCACGGCGCGTGAGACCTGGGCGATGACGCTCAGCGGATCGACGGTTCCGAGTTCCGAACCCTCCGGCACCTCGGTCACCTCCTCCGGGTCCGGGGCCGGCTCGAGCTCGGCCGTCGTCACCTGGCCGTCGGGACCGTATTCGAGCACGACGGAGCGTTTCCGCTCCCCGCGCCAGCCGCGATTGACGTGCAGGTCCGGGACGGCTCTGCCGTCCTGGAAACGACCGGCCGACCGGCTGACACCGTGCCAGCCGAAGAGCACATCCAGGATTCCGCGCGTCTTCGCGCGCGTCGTCAGGTCGTAGCTGTTCAGCGCCGGCGCGAACTCGGATTCCGCGCTCAGCACGTGCAGGCCGCCGAAATAGACCTCGTAGGTGGCCTTGACCGGTCCCTCCGTCGCTGCGGCCGGGAGCGAGGCGAGACCGGGCAGGATCGACAGGGAGAGCAGGGCGGCTCGAAACACGGGCTCCTCCTTGGCAGCGGCCGTCACGGCGGTCCGGGGATCGGGCGGCCGGGACAAAAGACGCCCGGCACGCGCTCAACGCATGGATTAAATAGATCGGTCGCCAAGCGCCGCCGTCAATGGCTGCGTAGGCGAACAGGGTTTCCGCCGTCCCGCGTTCAGTCGCCGGCGGAGACGGCGAGGTCCGGATGCTCAGGGTCGGCGACGAAGAACCGGCCTTCGCCCCGCAGGTACTTCTCGCAGCGCTCGACCGCCACCTCGGGCTCGGTGACCATCAGGACCATGTCGGTGCGGTCCGGGATGTGCGGGCGGAACCAGTGGATGTGTTCGTAGACGTCGGGCTCCCCGAGACGCTTCTGCGCCACCTGCTTGCGGGCCCATGCCTCGACAATCGAGAACGTGATCAACCGGCCCCACCAGGCGGCCCCGAGGAAGCGGGCGGCGAACGGCATGATGTAGCTGGCGTTGGAGCCCGCCTTGCGCAGGTCCGGACGGACCCAGAAGCAGCCGACCCAGATCGCCTTGTCGTCCACCGTCATCGCGTAGTCGTTGGCCGGCCCGTCGATGATCAGCCGCTCGCCGCGGGCCATCTGTTCGACCGGATTGGCGTAGAACAGGGCCAAGGTGGCCAGGTGATCGGCGAGGGTCGTCACGCCCAGGCGGTACAGGCGGCATCCGTTGGTGGCGGCGACATTGCCGTCGGCGTCCCGCAGCACAAGGCCGAAGATGTCGCCCGGTCGCGACGGCTTCATTTTGGGATCGAAGGCGTTGGGGACGAACTTGCCCACGGAGGTCACGATTTCGGTGAACGCCTTGACGTCGGTAACCACGTCAAGCGTGTAGCCAAAGCGGTCTAGATCGGCCTGAAAGGCCACGGCGGCCCGGCTCATAACATCTCGTGAGCCTTCATGGTCGGGATGGATGGCATCGATGGCGCGCAGGAAGGAATACGTCGACGGCGCGTGCGTCGGGCTGGCGTAGCTGTACATGGAGCACCCCTGCATCCGATGGACGAGAAGAGGCAATCCTAGTTCTCTTTTGGGCCGAACTGGTAGGAGCGAGTTTGCCGAGTTGGGGCGGTCAGCTTGCGAGCCGGCTGGCGTCGACCGGGGTCAGACGGTGGGTGACCACGAGCACGGCGTCGTTCGGCTCGTGCGAGGTCAGCGGCACGGTAAGCCGGTCCCAGGCGAGGTCGGCGATGACCCCGGTCGACGAAAGCACCGGCCCTTCCCAGGTTTCCACGGTGGCGCGGCCGGTATCCATCACGTGCCGGGCGGAGAGTTCCACAGCCGAGCCGAGCGCGCGGTCCGGGACCACTTCGCCGACCGGCGCGCCCAGGAATTGCCCCCAGGAGTTGCGCGACCAGAGCGTCGTGAGCGACGGTGTGTAGGTGCCGAACACCACCCGACCGAAATTGTCCCGGCTGAGGATTTTGACCGTGCACCCGGACTTCGCGATCGCGAGAAGGGCGCGGACGTTCGGGTCGTCGACCGGCAGTCCCTGGCGGGTCGTCTTCCAGCGGTCGATCAGCGCATTGACGGCGTCGACCCCGAAGCTCGAGGCGCGCTCGAGGGGGCATTGGCGGACCTGAAGGGTCTCGGGTACGGCCGGGGGCTTCCCGAACTCGAGGATCCGATCGAGGAACGCGATGATCCCCTCGGGCGCCGTATCGGTCACCGAGATCCAGTCCCGACCCGTAAAGGCCGAGATCTTTACCAGCCACGGGCGGTCGGTATCGGCGTGCATCTCCTGCATCCAGGCCACGAACCGCTCGACGGCGGGCGTGCGGACCGAGCGGGGGTCGAGGGAGACCTCGTAGGTCTGGCCGAAGAAATTGATCCGGATCCATCCGAGCGTGTGCAGCACGAAATGGGCAATCGGGTCGTTGACCTTGCCGAACAGATCGAGCGGCGTCGCGTCGCGTCCGTCGTCGCCGATCCAGCGGGTTCTGACTTCGATCATCGAAAACGTCATGACGCGCAGGTCCCACATTCCGCCGCCAGGCCGATCCACCGTGCGCGTCGCCGCGTCGCGGAGCGCCTCTCGGGAGACCGTCAGCCGACGGCCAGTGTACCCATCGCGGGGCAGCGAAGCCACCTGGGATCTGAACCGGTGTCGCCGATTGCGGGGAGAAGCGGCCGTCTATTGCCGTTCGGCCGGGTCCGTCGCTTCCTCTTCCTCCTCTCCGGCCACCACCGTGCGACCGTCCCGGCGCACCCAGAGGGCGGCGGCAATGATCAGCGCGGCGCCGATCAGGGTTTCGCCCTCCGGGATGTGGCCGAACAACAGATAGCCGAGCGCGGCGGCATAGAGCAGGCGGGTGTATTCGAGCGGCGAAAGCGCGGACGCTTCTGCCGACCGGTGCGCCCGGATCATCGTCCATTGGGAGGCGCCCATCAGCAGGCAGAGAGCGGCGATCAATGCCCATTGCTCGAGGGTCGGAGTCAGCCAGCCGGAGGCGCCGGGCACGGCCACCACGGCCAGCACGATCGCCGACTGCCAGATCATCATCGTCGAGGTTCTCTCGACCTGGGCCAGCTTTCGGACCACGAGCATGGTGCCGGCGGTCAGAAAAGCCGCCAGCACGGCGAGCAGTGACATGGGATCGACCATCGAGCGCGCGTCCGGTGCCAGGACGACGGCGACGCCGGCGAAACCGAGTGCCATCGCCCCCCACCGCGTCGCGGTTACCTTCTCCCGCAGCACCAGCCCGCCGAGCAGAACCACGAAGAACACCTTGGTGAAGTTGAGGGTCGTCGATTCCGACAGCGGCAGATGCACGACCGCGGTAAAGCCGACCAGCATCGCGCTGGCCGAGAGCAGGCCTCGGAACAGGTTGAGCCCTGGCCGCTGGGCTCTCAGCACATCGCCGCCGGACTGCACGATCACCGGCACCAGAATGGCCACGACCCCGAGCTGACGCAGGAGCAGAAGCTGTGTGGTCGGCAGGGTCTGGCCGAGCCATTTGAATAGCGCGAGCATCACCGCGAACAGCAACGCTGACAGCAGGTACCAGGCGGCTGGAGAGGCCGCCGGAACGCGGAAATCGGATGCCGTCGCCACGGGCTCGCCTGCTCCGGTTGCGGTGCCCGCTCTACCGTCGCGAGCAGGAAGGCGCCACGGTGGCGAACACCGCACGATTTTGCAACCGGCAAAGTATTCCCTTAACGGTGGTGGGGTTGCGGGCCGGTCAGGGGACGGTCCGCATGGGAAAGGCGTCGGCGGTCGTCGGCATTGCCCATGCCGCGATCGCCGGTCGGGCGTTTGGCGGCGGACAGGATCGGCCGACGGTTCTCTCAGCCCGGGCTTTTGTCTTTCCGCCGTACCCGATAGCCGCCGATATACAGCGCGTCCGCCGCACTCGACTTGATGAAGGAAAGGGCGTTCTCGGGCGTGTCGAGGATCGGCTCTCCGGGGCCGTTCAACGAGGTGTTGAGAACGACGGGGAGTCCCGTCAGACGGTCGAAAGCTTCGATCACGCCGCGGATCTTGCCGGTATCCCTTCCCACTGTCTGGACCCGCGCCGAGCCGTCGACATGGGTGACCGCCGCCAGGCGCTTGTCGGTGACCTGATAGTTGAACAGCATGTGCGGCGAGTGTTCCGGTCCGCCGTCGAAGTGATCGCGCAATCGTTCGCTCAGGCAGGCGGGTGCGAACGGTCGCCACCATTCGCGTTGCTTGACTTCGTTCATACGGTCCCAGTTCTGCCGCGGCCGCGGATCGGCGAGCAGGGAGCGGTGGCCGAGGGCCCTCGGTCCCGACTCCGCCCGTCCGTCGAACAGAGCGACGATCTTGCCGCCGGCAAGGTCCTCGGCACAGCGTGAGACGGTATCAACACGGTCCTCGATCTCAAGGTCATCGCGCTGCGCCTCGATCGCTTTGGCGATCTCCCCGGGGGTCACTTCCTTGCCGAGATAGGCGATGTTGCGGTCGATCGCCGTGCCGGCCTCCCGCTCGAAGCCAAGGATGTGATGATAGACGTAGAGCGCCGCCCCGGTAGACAGGCCGCCGTCGTCGCACGATGGGGGAATGAACAGGTCGGTGAACCGGCTGTTCTCGACGGTCTGCGTGTTCGTCGGGCAGTTCAGCGCACATCCGCCGCTGAAACACAGGGCGGATGTCGGGATATCCGCCTTGTCCAGGAGATCCCCGATCCGCGCGACCGTGTAGGCGACGAGCTCTTCGAAGGTCTTCTGAACGGTTGCTGCGGACTGTTTGCCGAGATCAGTGAACGGCTCGTCTATTCTGCTGTATCCGGCTCGCATGGCCCGGCCGTGCAGGGCGGCGAACCATCCCCGAATACCGTTCCAGTGCGCGTCCGGCCGGTAGTCCGCGAGATGCTTGGGATCGTAGATCTCCTGCAGAGCCAAGGCGTCGCCGACGAAGCGGGGGTCGAAGAATTCAGGCGTTCCGTAGGCCGACAGCCCCATCAGCTTTCCGGGGCCCGCCATGCTACCCAAGCCAAGCAAACCCGCCATTCGGGAATAGAGAAGCCCGGCGACGATGCTGGCTCGCCAGATCGGACGCAGATGACGGCCCTTGCCGTAGAAGATCATCCCGGCCCGATAGCCGCCGTCGTCATGGAAGATCGAGGCGTTGTCGTGGGCGAAAATCGGTGCATTGTCGAACGGTGACTGGTAGTAGGCCGCCGCCGCGTGGGAGAGCTGGTGCATCACGCCGATCGCAGGATACCGCCGACCGTTGTAGGTGACCCGCATCGGGAGCACGAATTCCTGCTCGTAGCGGTCCGTCTCGAACAGAAGTTCTTAATGGCGTCGGCCGGCAGATCGGCAATCGCGGACATTCCTCCCGGCACGTGCCAGATGTCCGGGGTCTCGCTCTGGATTTCCAGGTTCAGGCAGAGAGACGGTCCTTCGTCGGTATTGGGAAGCCGCGGAATGCTGGTCTCGATAATCTTGTGGATGCGTTTGAAGCCAGCGGCGCTGAACCGGTCGCGTCCAAGCTTCTCCGCCGTCGCCCAATCGTACTCGAAGCGGAGCGTGGCCCCGTCCGTCGAGCCGTAGCCCATGCTCTGGGTCGTACAGAGCGCGAAGTAGTCGATGTCGGTCTCCGAGAGCCCGCATTGGCGCAGGGCTTCGTCGATAAGGTCCGCCGACATGGAATTGGCGTGGCGTTCCCGCGTCGGACGTTCCCGCTCGAGATGCAGAGTGACGGTTCCATCCTGGATGATGCTGACGGCGGCATCGTGGCCGCATTGCAGTCCGACAATTAGCATGGAACCGGAGCAGAAAATGGAGAAGGCGACGCTTGGCTCAACCCGACGATCGTGGCCGGGCTCTATCACAGCCGTCTCCGATCGCACAACATCGGTGGCCGCTTCGGTCTCGGCTGCATCCGCCAGCGGGGGTCGGTTAAACACGGCGCGGACCGGACGCTGCCGGAGACTGTTGAGGATCGAAATTGAAACCTGAACGGTGGTGCCGGCAGCAGGACTTGAACCCGCGACCCTCTGATTACAAATCAGATGCTCTACCAGCTGAGCTATACCGGCATGCCCGCGTTTCTGCGCACTTCGGGGGGCGCCGTCAAGCCTTGGATCATGCGTCGTCCGGCCGACGGGCCGGTTTAGCGGCCGGCCCGGCCTAGGCGTGAGGATGCTCGCGGATCCAATGCTCGGCGATGGCGCGACGGCCTGTCACCCAGATCCCGCCCTTCTCCTGAACATAGTCGAGCAGCCGCGCGAGCCCGGCTGCGCGGGAAGGGTGACCGATGAGCCGCAGATGCAGCCCGCATGACATCATACGCGGCGTCTCCGCCCCTTCCGCCCAGAGCATGTCGATCGCATCCTTGACGAAGGTGAAGTAGTCGTCGCCCGTCGGGAAATGGTTGCGGGAGAACTTGCTGTCATTCGTCGCCAGCGAATAGGGCACGACCAGATGGGACCGGCCGGCGACCTCGGTCCAGTACGGGAGCTCGTCGGCGTAGCTGTCGCTGTCGTACAGGAACCCGCCATGCTCGACCACGAGACGACGGGTGTGGACGCTCGGCCCGTGCCGGCAGTACCAGCCGGCGGGCGTCTCGCCCGTGGTGCGCGTCAGGCTCTCCACCGCGCGGGCGATGTGGTCGCGCTCCTCGGCCTCGCTGAGCTCGAAATGGTTCACCCAGCGCCAGCCGTGGCAGCAGATGTCCCAGCCGCTTTCCCGGATCATGGCGGCCGCCTCGTCGTTGCGTTCCAGAGCGAGCGCGCAGGCGTTGACGGTGAGGGGCAGGTTGCGTTCGGCGAACAAACGGTGCAGGCGCCAGAACCCGACCCGGGTCCCGTACTCGTACATCAACTCCGCCGCCAGGTCGCGGGAACCCGGCGCATTTGGGCTGTCCGGCGAGTTGGTCAGGCTGCTTTCGGAGAAGCCGTCGCCGTCCGGGATCGAATACTCTGATCCCTCCTCGTAGTTCATGACGAAATTGATGGCCAGCCGGGCACCGCCGGGCCAGTTGGCGTGCGGCGGGTTGCGTCCGTAGCCGACCATGTCCCGGTCGAGATGGGGCTGCAGATTGGGGTCGCCCCCGGTCTTCGCGTCTTCCCCGGAGTTCGCGGTCAAACGATCCTCGCTTCGGCCAGCTTGCGCTGCAGATCCCGCAGCCTGGAGGCACGTTCGCCTTTCTGGCTGGCGCCGTCCAGATAGCTGTCGAGGAAATCAGGCCGCTTCATTAGCTGCTGGGCGGCGGCGCGGGCGCGGTCGGCATTCTCGCCGTCGGTGAAGGCGCCTTCACGGCAGAGATCGACCACCCGCATCAGCCGCTCCGCCGCGGACCCGCTGCCGTCGTTCAGTTTCTCGAGCAACCGGGTGCTGTCCAGCAAGGCGGTCTGCGCCTGCTCGACCTGGCGCGCCATGCGGTCGCGGGCGCGGCCGGTGATGCCGGAGGCCTTGAGCGCCCGGTGCAGCGCGCCGAGCGCCTTGATCTGATGGCGCACCGAGAGACCCTCGGGCACCAGTTTTGCCTCGATCTGCGGTTGGCCCATGAGTTCGACGACATACTGCTCGAGGTACCCGCGGGCTGCCTCGCCGAACACCTTCCTGTGCAGCGATACGGCGCGCATCACCCGCTCGCCGACGCTCCGGGTGCCCTGCATGAGCATGTCGATGGTCTGGTCCGAGAGCGCGCGGGCGAGCCGGCGCTCCAACGCTTCCTGAGTCGTCTCGCCGCCGATCAGGACGCCGTCGATCATCAACCGGTCGCGGAGCTCGACGACGAAGCCGATTTCGTCCGTAAGGCTCTTCGTGGTCATCTTGTCCGAGCCGGTCACCAGACGGACGACATGGCCTGCCAGCGCGGTCCTGGTGTCCGGCATGGGCGCGCGGGCCAGCAGTTTATAGAATGGCACCGCCAGGACCGCCTTGGGCGGCGCGTCGGTCGGCTTGGCCGTGCCGGTCACCAGCGGCAGCAGAGTCCCGATGCCGTCGCCCGCGGTGGGAAACTCGCCCACCACATCCGCCAGCGCGTCGACCGGGCGCAGGAGTTCGGCGAGCTGCAGGTCGATACAGGCCAGCGCCGGGGGTTCGGAGGCCGCCGCTCCGATCTTGAGCACCGCGTCGATCTTGTCCTTCCAGGTCTTCTTGTCGGCCAGGCCGGCGGCAAGCGAGCACAGGGTGCGGAACGTGAAGGCCGCCGTGTCCTCTTGCGGCGTCCGGGCCAGCAGGCTGACGGCGTTTTCCGGCGTCAGAGGGGACGGCGCCAACTCCTCGACCCGCGCGGCCATGTCGAGCTTGGCCTGATCGACGATATCCCAAAGCCGCCGGATGCGTTCGCTGACTGGAACGCTCATGCCGCGCACCTGCCAGCTTGCGGTTTTCTGAACCGCCTGCATGGCGCTGGTGCCGCTGTTCATCAGATCGGCCTGGTGGCGGGGATTGTAGAGCAGCTCGACGGCGGTCAACTTGCGGGGGACCAGATAGGCTGAGCAGGCGCGTATGATGACCTCGCGGGCGTCGGCCTTGAAGAGGTCCCCCGGTTCCTCGCATATCGCTGACTTCGCGACGTCGATGTCCTCGCGCGGCGTGAACACCATGGCTATTCCTGCCCCCACAATCGTTCAATCCCGGATCGGGCCGACAGGTGTCGGCCCTTCCCTGAAGACGGCCTTGGATCGACCATTTCTCGGTTGGATTCGAATCCGTTACCCGCCTTTCGGTTATCACCTAAAAACCTTCCTCAAAGGTTAACCCACCTTTCGGGACGGTGCGATAGCGGCGTGGTGCAGGGCGATGGCCGCGGCGGCGGAGACGTTGAGCGAGCGGATCGGCGCGAGGGTCGGCAGGTGAGCAAGCAGGTCGCAGGTCTCGCGCGTCAGCCGGCGAAGGCCTTCTCCCTCCGCTCCCATGACCAGGGCCGTGCGGCCGGAGAGCTCCAGGCTGTGCAGCGGATCGGCTCCCTCCTCGGCCAGACCGACGCACCAGAAACCCGACTCCTGGGCGGTCCGCAGGGCCCGGGCCAGATTGGTGACCCGCACCAGCGGCGTGACGTCCAGGGCGCCGGAGGCTGCCTTCGCCACCACCGCCGTCACCTGAGGGGTATGCCGGTCCTGGACGATCACCGCGTCGGCGCCGAACGCGGCGGCCGAGCGCAGGACGGCCCCGAGGTTGTGCGGATCGGTCACCTGATCGAGCACCATGAGGATCGCCTGCGGGCCGGCGGCGTCGAGCACGTCCTCCAGCGCCGTCTCCGGCAGCGGCTCCCCCCGGGCCGCTATTCCCTGGTGCACCGCAGCCTCGCCGAGCAGAGCGGCGAACTCGTCCGACTCGGCAATGCGCGGAGAGGGCAGGACGGCGCGCCGCGCTTCCGGCTGACCGGCGATGGCCGAAGCCACGGCGTCCGCCGTCTCCTCGCTGCACAGAATCTCCCGGATCCGGCGGCGCGGATTGGCCAGCGCCGCCAGGACCGCGTGGCGACCGAACAGCAGATTCGGATCGGCAGGAGCGCGCCCGGCGTCGCGCTGAACCCTCCCCGGACCGCCGGGGCCGTGCCCGCCTGCGAGGTCGCGGCGAGCGGCGGAAGACGGGGCGCCGCGGGGCGGGCGTCCGGGATGTTTTCGTTTCGCCATGGCTGTGCTAGGGTTTCCCTCGGTTGCGAGACGACAGACCGCCCGGATAACCGATGAGCGGATTTTTTGTCGTGTTCTTCGTTGACAAACGGTCGCGAATTAACATAGTTCGCACTCCCTCTGGAACGGGGCTTACGGAAGCGAGCTTGCGATCCGATCCATGGTGGGGTGGCCGAGTGGTTAAAGGCAGCAGACTGTAAATCTGCCCGCGTATGCGTACGTAGGTTCGAATCCTACCCCCACCACCACTCGCTGACCGGATCGCGACCGACCGCAAGACCCTCAGGGGAATAGTTTTTCCGGCATCTCCAGGATGCCTCCACGATGCAGCCGACGGGAACGACGAGAGATGGCCAAGGAGAAATTCGCGCGGACGAAGCCGCACTGCAACATCGGCACGATCGGTCACGTTGACCACGGCAAGACGACGCTGACGGCGGCGATCACGAAGACGCTTGCGGAGTTTGGCGGTGCGACGTTCATGGCGTATGACGCCATCGACAAGGCGCCTGAAGAGAAGGCGCGCGGTATCACGATCTACGACGGCGCATGTGGAGTACGAGACGGCGAACCGTCACTACGCGCATGTGGACTGCCCTGGCCACGCCGACTACGTGAAGAACATGATCACGGGTGCGGCGCAGATGGACGGTGCGATCCTCGTGGTGATCGGCGGCGGACGGCCCGATGCCGCAGACGCGGGAGCACATTCTTCTGGCGCGTCAGGTTGGCGTTCCGGCGATTGTGGTGTTCATGAACAAGGTGGACCAGGTTGACGACGAGGAGCTTCTCGAGCTGGTCGAGCTGGAGATCCGCGAGCTTCTGTCGTCCGTACGAGTTCCCGGGCGACGACATTCCGATCATCAAGGGCTCGGCGCTTGCGGCGCTTGAAGGACAGCGACGAGGAGATCGGCCGCAAGGCGATCCTCGAGCTGATGGCAGACGGTGGACGAGTACATTCCGACAGCCGGAGCGTCCGAAGGACCAGCCGTTCCTGATGCCGATCGAGGACGTGTTCTCGATCTCGGGCCGCGGCACGGTTGTGACGGGCCGTATCGAGCGTGGCGATCGTGAAGGTCGGCGACGAAATCGAGATCGTCGGCATCAAGGACACGACGAAGACGACCTGCACGGGCGTTGAGATGTTCCGCAAGCTTCTGGACCAGGGCGAGGCGGGCGACAACGTGGGCGTTCTGCTGCGCGGCACGAAGCGCGAGGACGTGGAGCGCGGTCAGGTTCTGGCGAAGCCGGGGTCGATCACGCCGCACACGAAGTTCAAGGCGGAGGCGTACATCCTGACGAAGGAAGAGGGCGGCCGTCACACGCCGTTCTTCACCAACTACCGTCCGCAGTTCTACTTCCGCACGACGGACGTGACGGGGACGGTGGCGCTTCCGGAAGGCACGGAGATGGTGATGCCGGGCGACAACATCGCGATGGATGTGGAGCTGATCGCGCCGATCGCCATGGACGAGGGCCTGCGCTTCGCCATCCGCGAAGGCGGACGCACCGTCGGCGCCGGCGTCGTCTCCAAGATCATCGAGTAAGAAGCGGAGGCGCGGTCACGCTTGTTGCGAGGTTAGGAGTGTAGCTCAACTGGTAGAGCACCGGTCTCCAAAACCGGGGGCTGGGGGTTCGAGCCCCTCCACTCCTGCCACTATATCGATATGTTCCGCGGGCGGCGCCGTCGGGGAAACCGATGGGCGCCATCCGCATTCACGTGTTCGGAATTGGTGCCAGTGCGATCCGGGGCTTTTCCCGGGGCAGTGCGGCGGAGAGCAGAGACGATGGCGAAGGTGAGTCCCGCCCAGTTCGTGCGTCAGGTGCGGCAGGAAGTGTCGCGCGTCACGTGGGCGAGCCGCAAGGAGACGGCGGTGGCCACCCTGATGGTTTTCATCATGGTGTTCCTGGCCTCGGTGTTCTTCTTCGTGGTCGACCAGGTCCTGGCCTGGGGCGTGCAACTGGTTCTGGGGCTCGGAGGCTGACATGGCGACATCGCTGGTACGTGGTGCAGACCTACTCCGGGTTCGAGAAGAAGGTCGCGCAGTCCATCAACGAGCAGGTCGAGCAGATGGAACTCGGCGACCTGATCGACCGATGTCCTGGTGCCGACCGAAGAAGTCATCGAGATGCGGCGCGGTGTGAAGGCGACGACGGAGCGCAAGTTCTTCCCCGGCTACATCCTCGTCCGCATGGAACTGACCGACGAGACCTGGCATCTGGTCAAGTCGACACGCCGAAAGTGGCCGGGTTCGTTGGCGGCAAGGGCAAGCCGATCCCGATCACCGATGCGGAGGCGACCCGGTTGCTGAAGCAGGTGTCAGGAGGGCGTCGACCGGCCGAAGCCGTCGGTCACCTTCGAAATCGGCGAACAGGTTCGTGTCGCCGACGGTCCGTTCGCGACCTTCAATGGCCTCGTCGAGGATGTCGACGAGGAGCGGTCGCGTCTCAAAGTTGCGGTGTCGATCTTCGGACGTTCGACGCCGGTCGATCTGGATTTCACCCAGGTCGAGAAAACCTGAGCCGGTTCGGGTTCGATTCCGAGGCGCGAGCGCTGAGGAACCGGAACGGCGTGTTTTGGACGGCCTGTGGGAGATGACCGCGAAGCCCTGCGGCATCGGACCACGGACCGATTAGAGGAAGGCAACACATGGCTAAGAAGATCGTCGGCTATATCAAGCTGGAGATCCCGGCCGGGGCGGCGAACCCGTCTCCCCCGGTGGGCCCGGCGCTCGGTCAGCGCGGACTCAACATCATGGAGTTCTGCAAGGCGTTCAACGCCGCGACCGAGAAGATGGAGAAGGGTATGCCGGTGCCGGTGGTGATCACCGCCTACGGCGACCGTACCTTCACGTTCATCACCAAGACCCCGCCGGCGTCCTATTTCCTGAAGAAGGCGTCGAAGGTGGCCAAGGGCTGCGTCGACGCCGAACAAGGGCGCTGTCGGCAAGGTCACCCTGGCCCAGGTCGAGGAGATCGCCGAGCAGAAGATGCCGGATCTGAACGCCGTCGACATGGACGGTGCGGTTCAGATGATCAAGGGTTCCGCCCGTTCCATGGGCATCGAAGTGGTGGAGTGAGGCGATCATGGCAAACAAAGGTAAGCGTCTTCGCGCCGCGTACGGTAGCCGTCGACCGCGAGGCGGTCTACGGCATGTCGCGAGGCCATCAAGCTGATCAAGGGCGCGGCCAGCGCCAAGTTTGACGAGACCGTCGAGATCTCGATGAACCTGGGTGTCGATCCGCGCCACGCCGACCAGATGGTCCGGGGTGTCGTGTCGCTGCCGCATGGTACCGGCAAGTCGGTCCGGGTGGCCGTCTTCGCCAAGGACGCCAAGGCGGACGAGGCCCGCGAGGCCGGCGCCGACGTGGTCGGCGCCGAGGACCTGATGGAGGAGATCCAGAACGGTCGTGATGGATTTCGACCGGGTCATCGCCACGCCGGACATGATGGCCGTCGTCGGCCGTCTCGGTAAGGTGCTCGGCCCGCGCGGCCTGATGCCGAACCCGAAGCTGGGGACGGTGACGCCGAACGTGGCCGATGCCGTCCAGGCGGCGAAGGCGGGCCAGGTCGAGTTCCGGGTCGAGAAGGCGGGCATCGTCCATGCCGGTATCGGCAAGGCGAGCTTCTCCGAGGATCAGCTCGTGGAGAACGCAACGGCGTTCGTCGACGCGATCCAGAAGGCGAAGCCGTCGGGCGCCAAAGGCCACTACATCAAGCGCGTGTCGGTGAGTTCGACCATGGGGCCGGGCATCAAGATCGACACCGCCGAACTGGGTACCGCGCCGACCGCCTGAGGCGGTCGCGCGACATGAGATCGACGGCCTCCGGCCAGTCCCGCAAGGGGATCCGGGGGTCGGCGTAGGGCCGGGGTAATGCCCGGTCCGACCTGTCCGAGACTACGGGCGGTTCCGGCGGAGAGATCCGCAGGAACCTTAAATTCCTGCCCGTATAGACGGGAGCGCCAACGGGCATCCGGCCTGGCCGGTCGTGTTGGTCTTCTGGGACAGGCGAACAGGGGCGGCATGGCAATGCCGTCTTCGTGCAACCGGACCGATGGATCCCGATCCCGGAGGGAGAACGGATCCGCCGGTTCCAATTGCGGAGATAAGAGGTGAACCGAACCGAAAAGGCCGATTTGGTCGACTGTCTTCGCTCGACGTTCGAGGGCTCCGAGGTCGTCGTCATCACCCATCAGACGGGTCTGACGGTGTCCGAGGTCGAAGGCCTGCGCTCGAAGGTCCGCGAAGCCGGGGCCGGCTATAAGGTCACCAAGAATCGGCTCGCCCGTCTTGCTCTGCAGGGCACGCAGCTACGAGAACCTGAGCGATCTGTTCACGGGTCCGACGTCGGTGACGACGTCGGCCGATCCCGTGGCTGCCGCCAAGGTGATCGTCGAGTTCGCCAATTCGAATGACAAGGTCACCATCGTTGGTGGGGGCCTGGGCGAACGAGCACTCAGTGTCGACGAGGTCAAGGCTCTGGCCAAGACCTCCGTCGCTCGACGAGTTGCGTGCCAAGCTCGTGGGTCTGCTGCAGACCCCGGCTTCCCGGATGGTTGGTGTGCTTGTCAGGCGCCGGCCGGCCAGGTTGCCCGGGTCCTCGCTGCCCGCGGCGAGCAGTCGGAGTGAGGGCGGACGAACCGCTCTGTCGTCAGAAGTACCAACCAGGAGTGAATTGAAATGGCTGATCTTGCGAAGATCGTCGAAGACCTGTCGAACCTGACCGTCCTCG
The DNA here is from genome assembly GCA_048983575.1 of Thalassobaculum sp. GTDB lineage: Bacteria > Pseudomonadota > Alphaproteobacteria > Thalassobaculales > Thalassobaculaceae > Thalassobaculum. The sequence continues at coordinate 1,798,963 of JBLZTD010000001.1, forward strand.
AGGCGGCCGAGCTGTCCAAGATGCTCGAGGAGAAGTGGGGCGTTTCCGCCGCCGCTCCGGTGGCGGTTGCCGCTGCCGCCGGTGGTGGCGATGCCGCCCCGGCCGCTGAAGAGAAGACCGAGTTCGACGTTATCCTGGCTTCCGCCGGTGACAAGAAAATCAACGTCATCAAGGAAGTTCGCGCCATCACCGGTCTGGGCCTGAAGGAGGCCAAGGATCTGGTCGAGGGTGCGCCGAAGCCGGTTAAGGAAGGCGCTTCCAAGGAAGAGGCCGCCGAGCTGAAGAAGAAGCTGGAGGAGGCTGGCGCCACCGTCGAGCTGAAGTAATTGAGCTCGATTTCCAGCTAGAATTCGGGGAGGGAGCGGCGCGCCAGCGTGTCCGCTCCCGACCCGTTTCCTCCCCTCCGCCCGGGGCCGGACCAGTTTCCGACCCCGGGCCGAGGCGAGGATCGCCCGCCGAAGACGCGCCGCAGGTGGCTCCTGCCGGTCCCCCGAAAGGGTCGCGTCGAGGTGACGGTCACCGTTTCGCCCATCGGACACAACGATGTCCGCGGGTCACACGCGAGGTCGAGGTCGCAAGATGGCAGTTTCCGCAGTCGGATCCTTCACCGGTCGTAAGCGCGTTCGTCAGGAGCTTTGGTCGCATTCCCGAAGTCGCGCCGATGCCGAACCTCATCGAGGTTCAGAAGAGTTCCTACGACGCATTCCTGCAAATGGGCATCACCGCTGAGAACCGCGGCGATGTCGGCCTGCAGGAGGTCTTCAAGTCGGTGTTCCCGATCCGCGACTTCTCCGAGCGCTCGATGCTCGAGTTCGTGCGCTACGAGCTCGAGGAGCCGAAATACGACGTGGAGGAGTGCCAGCAGCGCGGCCTGACTTTCGCCGCGCCGCTCAAGGTCACCCTGCGCCTCGTGGTCTGGGACGTGGACGAGGAGACCGGCTCCAAGTCGATCAAGCGACATCAAGGAGCAGGACGTCTACATGGGCGACATGCCCCTGATGACGGCCAACGGCACCTTCGTCATCAACGGCACCGAGCGGGTCATCGTCAGCCAGATGCACCGGTCCCCCGGCGTGTTCTTCGACCACGACAAGGGCAAGACCCACAGCTCCGGCAAGTATCTGTTCGCCGCCCGGGTGATCCCGTATCGCGGTTCCTGGCTCGACTTCGAGTTCGACGCCAAGGACATCGCCTATGTCCGCATCGACCGCCGCCGCAAGCTGCCGGCGACGACGCTCCTGCTGGCTCTGCTCTCCGACCAGAGCGAGACCTACATCAAGGAGTGCCACGCCAACGGCGACGACGTGCAGCGCGACAAGGTCGTCGGCATGAGCGCCGAGGACATCCTCGGCACGTTCTACGAGAAGGTGACCTACACCCGCGAGGGTGACGGCTGGCGCCTACCGTTCGACGCGGACCGAATGAAGCGGCGCCAAGCTCACCGACGATCTGGTCGATGCCGATACGGGCGAAGTCGTCGCCAAGGCCGGCGACAAGATCACCCCGCGCACGTCCCGCAAGCTGCTCGAGGGCGGCCTGAAGGACATGCTACGTCACCAGCGAGCAGCTGATCGGCCACTATGTCGGTTCGGACCTGATCGACGAGAGCACCGGTCTGGTCCATTGCGACGCCGGCGAGGAGATCACCACCGAGCTGCTCGAGACCCTGGCGTCGATCGGCGTCACCGAGCTTCCGGTCCTGGCGATCGACCACATGAATGTCGGCGCCTACATGCGGAACACGCTGGCGCTCGACAAGAACGCCACCCGCGAGGAGGCCCTGGTCGACATCTACCGGGTGATGCGACCGGGTGAGCCGCCGACCCTGGAGACCGCCGAGGCCCTGTTCGCCGGTCTGTTCTTCGACAGCGAGCGCTACGATCTGTCGGCGGTCGGCCGGGTGAAGATGAACGCCCGTCTCGGCCTGGAGACCGACGATCAGCTGCGTGTGCTCCGCAAGGAGGACATCCTGGCGATCCTGAAGGTCCTGGTCGACCTGAAGGACGGCAAGGGCGAGATCGACGACATCGACCATCTCGGCAACCGCCGGGTTCGGTCGGTCGGCGAGCTCATGGAGAACCAGTACCGCGTCGGCCTGCTGCGCATGGAGCGGGCGATCCGCGAGCGCATGAGCTCGGTCGATATCGACACCGTGATGCCGCACGACCTGATCAACGCCAAGCCGGCGGCGGCGGCGGTGCGCGAGTTCTTCGGCTCGTCCCAGCTCTCGCAGTTCATGGACCAGACCAACCCGCTGTCGGAGATCACCCATAAGCGCCGTCTCTCGGCGCTTGGCCCGGGCGGTCTGACCCGCGAGCGCGCCGGCTTCGAGGTGCGCGACGTGCATCCGACCCACTATGGCCGGATCTGCCCGATCGAGACGCCGGAAGGCCCGAACATCGGCCTGATCAACTCGCTCGCCACCTATGCCCGGGTCAACCAGTACGGCTTCATCGAGACGCCGTACCGCAAGGTGACCGACGGGGTGGTGACCGACGAGGTGCGGTACATCTCCGCGATGGAGGAGGGGCGCTACACCATCGCCCAGGCGAACGCGCCGATCGACGAGAACGGCAAGTTCGAGGAGGAGCTGGTTCCGGTCCGCCGGCGCGGCGACTTCGGTCTGGCGCGTCCGGAAGACATCGACATGCTCGACGTCTCGCCGAAGCAGCTCGTGTCCGTGGCCGCGGCGCTGATCCCGTTCCTCGAGAACGACGACGCGAACCGCGCGCTGATGGGCTCCAACATGCAGCGTCAGGCGGTGCCGCTGATCCAGGCCGAGGCGCCGTATGTCGGCACCGGTATGGAGGGCACGGTCGCCCGTGACAGCGGCGTGGCGATCGCCGCCAAGCGGTCCGGCGTGATCGACCAGGTCGATGCCCAGCGCATCGTCGTCCGGGCGAACGAGGATCTGGAAGGCACGGCGTCGAACGTCGACATCTACCGCCTGCTGAAGTTCCAGCGTTCCAACCAGAACACCTGTATCACCCAGCGACCGCTGGTGGCGGTGGGTGACGTGGTCAGCCGCGGCGACATCATCGCCGACGGCCCGTCCACCGAGCTCGGTGAACTGGCCCTCGGCAAGAACGTGCTGGTCGCGTTCATGCCCTGGAACGGCTACAACTTCGAGGACTCGATCCTGATCTCCGAGCGCATCGTCCGCGACGACGTGTTCACCTCGATCCATATCGAGGAATTCGAGATCATGGCCCGCGACACCAAGCTGGGTCAGGAGGAGATCACCCGCGATATTCCGAACGTCGGCGAAGAGGCTCTGAAGAACCTCGACGAGGCGGGCATCGTCTATATCGGTGCCGAGGTGAATCCGGGCGACATCCTGGTCGGCAAGGTCACGCCGAAGGGCGAGTTGCCGATGACGCCGGAGGAGAAGCTGCTCCGGGCGATCTTCGGCGAGAAGGCGTCCGACGTCCGTGACACCTCGCTCAAGGTCCCGCCGGGCGTGACCGGTACGGTCGTCGAGGTGCGGGTGTTCTCGCGCCGCGGCGTCGACAAGGACGAGCGCAGCCAGGCCATCGAGCGGTCCGAGATCGAGCGGCTGGCCAAGGACCGCGACGACGAGCGGGCGATCCTGGAGCGTGGTTTCTTCGACCGCCTCAAGGAACTGCTGATGGGCAAGATGTCCACCGGCGGTCCGAAGGGCTTCAAGGCCGGCGAGCTGACCGAAGAGGTCTTCGCCCAGTACACGCCGGGTCAGTGGCGTCAGTTCGTCGTCGATGACGACAAGCTGATGGACTATCTGGAGGGCCTGAAGGAGCACTTCGACAAGTCGATCGAGCAGCTCAAGGACCGGTTCGAGAACAAGGTCGACAAGCTGCAGCGCGGCGACGAGCTGCCGCCGGGCGTCATGAAGATGGTCAAGGTGTTCGTCGCGGTGAAGCGCAAGCTGCAGCCGGGCGACAAGATGGCCGGCCGTCATGGCAACAAGGGCGTCATTTCCAAGATCAATCCGATCGAGGACATGCCGTACCTGGACGACGGCACCGCCGTCGACATCGTGCTGAACCCGCTGGGCGTGCCGTCGCGCATGAATGTCGGGCAGATCCTGGAGACCCACCTCGGGTGGGCGGCGGCCGGTCTTGGGCGTCAGATCCGCGAGATGCTCGAGAACATGGGCAAGGACACCCGGGCGGGCGATCTGCGCGACAAGCTCAAGGGCATCTATTCCGACGACGAGTACAGTCAGAAGATCGATCCGTTGCAGGACAACGAGATCGTAGAGATGTCCCGTAATCTGCGGCGCGGCGTGCCGTTTGCGACGCCGGTGTTCGACGGTGCCCGCGAAGAGGACATCGTCGGCATGCTGGAGCGCGCGGGCCTCGAGTCCAGCGGCCAGGTCGACCTGTGGGACGGCCGGACGGGCGAGCAGTTCGACCGGAGGGTCACAGTCGGCTATATTTACATGCTGAAGCTGCACCACCTGGTGGACGACAAGATCCATGCCCGCTCGATCGGCCCGTACAGCCTGGTCACCCAGCAGCCGCTGGGTGGTAAGGCGCAGTTCGGCGGTCAGCGTTTCGGTGAGATGGAGGTCTGGGCCCTTGAAGCCTACGGCGCCGCCTACACCTTGCAGGAGATGCTCACGGTGAAGTCCGACGACGTGTCCGGCCGTACCAAGGTCTACGAAGCCATCGTCCGCGGCGACGACAACTTCGAGGCCGGTATTCCGGAATCCTTCAACGTTCTGGTGAAGGAACTGCGTTCGCTCGGACTGAACGTCGAGCTGAACCAGGAGGAGTACTGACGCCGGGAGCGGCCGCGAAGGCGGTCGCATCCGGTGTAGTCGCCGGTTGGCAAAGTCCCGGGGATAGCGTCGCGCAGACGGTATCCGCCGGGACGCAGCCGGCTAGGAGTTCCGGGGACGCCCGGATCCGCAAACAGCGCCAGGTGGCGCGAGGAGTGCTTCGATGAACGAGTTGGTGAACATCTTCGGTCAGCCGAGCGGCCCGCAGAGCTTCGACAATATCCAGATCTCGATCGCGAGCCCGGATCGCGTGAAGTCGTGGTCGTTCGGCGAGATCAAGAAGCCGGAGACCATCAACTACCGGACCTTCAAGCCCGAGCGCGACGGTCTGTTCTGTGCCCGCATCTTCGGTCCGATCAAGGACTACGAGTGCCTGTGCGGCAAGTACAAGCGCATGAAGTACCGCGGCATCATCTGCGAGAAGTGCGGCGTCGAAGTCACGCTCTCGAAGGTGCGGCGCGAGCGCATGGGTCATATCGACCTGGCCTCGCCGGTCGCCCATATCTGGTTCCTGAAGTCGCTGCCGAGCCGGATCGGCCTGCTGCTGGACATGACGCTGAAGGACCTCGAGCGGGTTCTGTATTTCGAGAACTTCGTGGTCACTGATCCGCTGCTCTCGCCGCTGAAGGAGAAGCAGCTCCTCAGCGAGGAGGAGTACTATCGAGGCGCAGGACGACTACGGCGAGGACGCCTTCGTCGCCCAGATCGGCGCCGAGGCGCTGAAGACCATGCTGTCCCGTCTCGACATGGAGGTCGAGCAGGAGACCGTCCGGGTCGAACTGCGCGAAACCGGTTCCGAGGCCAAGCGCAAGAAGCTGGTCAAGCGGCTGAAGATCATCGAGGCGTTCCAGGAGTCCGGCTCCCGTCCGGAGTGGATGATCCTCGACGTGGTGCCGGTCATTCCGCCGGAGCTGCGTCCGCTGGTTCCGCTGGACGGCGGCCGCTTCGCGACCTCCGACCTGAACGACCTGTACCGTCGCGTGATCAACCGGAACAACCGCCTGAAGCGTCTGATGGAGCTTCGCGCGCCGGACATCATCGTGCGCAACGAGAAGCGCATGCTGCAGGAGGCCGTCGACGCGCTGTTCGACAACGGCCGCCGCGGCCGCGTCATCACCGGGGCCAACAAGCGTCCGCTGAAGTCCCTCAGCGACATGCTGAAGGGCAAGCAGGGCCGCTTCCGTCAGAACCTGCTCGGCAAGCGCGTCGACTATTCCGGCCGTTCGGTCATCGTGGTCGGCCCGGATCTCATGCTGCACCAGTGCGGCCTGCCGAAGAAGATGGCGCTGGAGCTGTTCAAGCCGTTCATCTACTCGAAGCTCGAGCTCTACGGCATGGCGAGCACCATCAAGGCCGCCAAGCGCATGGTCGAGAAGGAGCGTCCCGAGGTCTGGGACATCCTCGAAGAGGTGATCCGCGAGCATCCGGTCATGCTGAACCGGGCGCCGACCCTGCACCGCCTCGGCATCCAGGCGTTCGAGCCGAAGCTGGTCGAGGGCAAGGCGATCCAGCTTCACCCGCTGGTTTGCACCGCCTTCAACGCCGACTTCGACGGCGACCAGATGGCGGTTCACGTGCCGCTCTCGCTGGAGGCGCAGCTCGAAGCCCGCGTGCTCATGATGTCGACCAACAACATCCTGAGCCCGGCCAACGGCAAGCCGATCATCGTGCCGTCCCAGGACATCATCCTGGGCCTCTACTACCTGACCCTGGAGCGCGACAACCAGCCGGGCGAGGGCATGGCGTTCGCCGACCCGGCCGAGGTCGATCACGCGATCGATACCGGTGCCGTCACCCTGCACACCAAGGTGAAGGCGCGGGTCACGACCTATGACGAGAACGGCGAGAAGGTGGTGAAGCGCGTGGAGACCACGCCGGGCCGCCTGAAGCTTGCCCTGCTGTTGCCGGACAACCCGAAGCTGCGCTTCGAGATGATCAACCGGCTGATGACGAAGAAGGAAGTCTCCAACGTCATCGACATGGTCTACCGCCACTGCGGCCAGAAGGAGACGGTGATCTTCGCCGACCGGATGATGGGCCTCGGCTTCGGCCATGCCTGCCGCGCCGGTATCTCCTTCGGCAAGGACGATCTGGTCATTCCGGAAGCCAAGCAGGGGCTGGTCGACGAGGCGAACGAGCAGGTCAAGCAGTTCGAGCAGCAGTATCTCGACGGGCTGATCACCCAGGGCGAGAAGTACAACAAGGTGGTCGACGTCTGGTCGCGCTGCACCGACATGGTCGCCGAGGAGATGATGGCGGTCATCAAGGAGGACGACGGCACCAAGCCGGTGAACTCCGTGTGGATGATGGCCCATTCCGGTGCCCGTGGTTCGGCGGCGCAGATCAAGCAGCTCGCCGGCATGCGCGGCCTCATGGCCAAGCCGTCGGGCGAGATCATCGAGACGCCGATCATCTCGAACTTCAAGGAAGGCCTGACCGTGCTCGAGTACTTCAACTCGACCCACGGTGCCCGTAAGGGTCTGGCCGACACGGCGCTGAAGACGGCGAACTCGGGCTACCTGACCCGCCGTCTGGTCGACGTGGCCCAGGACTGCATCATCACCGATGTCGATTGCGGCACCGACCGACGGCCTGACCGTGCGGGCGGTGATCGACGGTGGTGAGGTGATCGAGCCTCTGGGCGACCGTATCCTTGGCCGCACCACCCTCGAGGACGTCCTCGACCCGCTGAACGGCGACATCGTCGTCAAAAAGGGCGAGATCATCGACGAGGCCCTGGTCGAGGCGGTGGAGCGGGCCGGTATCGATGCGGTGCTGATCCGCTCGGTGCTGACCTGCAAGACCCAGCCGGGCGTCTGCGCGGCCTGCTACGGCCGTGATCTGGCGCGGGGTACGCCGGTGAACATCGGCGAAGCGGTCGGCGTCATCGCCGCCCAGTCGATCGGCGAGCCGGGCACGCAGCTGACCATGCGGACCTTCCACATCGGCGGCGCCGCCCAGCGCGGTGCCGAGCAGTCGACGGTGGAGGCCTCCATCGGCGCCGAAGTCAAGCTGCACAACCGGAACGTCGTCACCAACTCCGACGGCGTGCTGGTGGTGATGAGCCGCAACACCGAGATCGTCCTTCTCGACGAGCAGGGCCGTGAGCGGGCGCGTCACCGCGTGCCGTATGGCGCCAAGCTGGCAGTCGACGACGGCGATATGGTCGAGGCGGGTCAGAAGATGGCCGAGTGGGACCCGTACACGATCCCGATCCTGACGGAGCGGGAGGGTGTCGCCCATTACGTCGATCTCGTGGACGGTCTGTCCATGCGCGAGGTCACCGACGAGGCGACGGGTATCTCCTCCCGCGTCGTGGTCGACTGGAAGCAGCAGCCGCGCGGCAACGACCTGAAGCCGCGGATCACCCTGCGTGACGACGCCGGCGAGGTGGTTCAGCTCGCCAACGGCCTCGAGGCCCGCTACTTCATGTCGGTGGACGCCATCCTGTCGGTCGAGAACGCCGCGCAGGTGAAAGCCGGTGACGTGCTGGCGCGTATCCCGCGCGAAGTCGTCCAAGACCCGCGACATCACCGGTGGTCTGCCGCGCGTGGCCGAGCTGTTCGAAGCCCGTCGCCCGAAGGACTTCGCGGTCATCGCGGAGGCCGACGGACGGGTCGAGTTCGGCAAGGACTACAAGACCAAGCGTCGCGTGGTGGTCCGTCCGGTCGAGGAGGGCGCCGATCCGATTGAGTACATGATCCCGAAGGGCAAGCACCTCGCGGTGCACGAAGGCGACTTCGTGCAGAAGGGCGATATGCTGCTCGACGGCGCGCGCGTCCCGCACGACATCCTGAACATCATGGGGGTCGAGGCGCTGGCCGACTATCTCATCAATGAGATCCAGGAGGTCTACCGCCTGCAGGGCGTGAAGATTAACGACAAGCACATCGAGGTGATCGTTCGCCAGATGCTGCAGAAGGTCGAAGTCATGGAGGCCGGCGACACCACGCTGCTGGTCGGCGAGACCATCGACCGCGACGAGTACCAGGAGGCCAACGAAAAGGCGCTGGCGGAGAATCTCCGTCCGGCGGTGGCCAAGCCGGTGCTGCAGGGCATCACCAAGGCCTCGCTGCAGACCAAGTCGTTCATCTCCGCAGCGTCGTTCCAGGAGACCACCCGCGTCCTTACCGAGGCGGCGGTTTCCGGCAAGGAGGACACCCTCGACGGTCTCAAGGAGAACGTCATTGTCGGCCGCCTGATCCCGGCCGGTACGGGCAGCGTGATGAACCGCCTGCGCCGCGTGGCCGCCGATCGCGACCGCGCCCTCGCGCCGGCACCCCAGGCCTCCGAAGGCGATTCCGTCAAGCTGGAGACCGAGGGCGAGGTCACGGCCGCCGAGTAAGGCGGGCCGGGGAAACCCGGCAACAAAGTTGCGCATTCCGGGCGCTTGGGTGCCTGGAATGCCGGAATGTGACGGGGAAGTCGGTCGGGTTCGCCCGACCGATAATCCGCTTGACCCCCGCCGGGTGCATCAATAGTATCCGCGCACTTTGAGACGGGGGCCCAGCTGTTCCCTCGGGTCGAACGCCTAAGGCGGCGGATTCCCGGGTGACTTGAACGCGGTCACCGCACGAAGGGTCGAATATGAGAAGCGTCGTGGCGGGCAACCGCATGTCGGCGCATGGTTCAAACGAACCTCCCCCATGGGGTATCCCGTGGTGGGGCTTCGTGTTTGTGGTTAAGAGGGTCGACGCATGCCGACGATCAATCAGCTGATCCGCCAGGGTCGTAAGGTTCCGGTTGCACGGAACAAGGTTCCCGCCCTGCAGGCGTGCCCGCAGAAGCGTGGAGTGTGCACGCGCGTGTACACCACCACCCCGAAGAAGCCGAACTCAGCCCTGCGTAAGGTCGCCCGCGTGCGCCTGACCAACGGGTACGAGGTCATCAGCTACATTCCGGGTGAGGGCCACAACCTGCAGGAGCACTCGGTCGTCATGATCCGCGGCGGCCGCGTCAAGGACTTGCCGGGTGTGCGCTATCACATCATCCGCGGCACGCTCGATACCCAGGGCGTGAAGGACCGTCGCCAGCGCCGCTCGAAGTACGGCGCGAAGCGCCCGAAGTAAGGAGAACGAAGCATGTCGCGTCGCCATCGCGCGGAAAAGCGTCCGGTCCTGCCGGACGCCAAGTTCGGGGACCAGGTCGTCTCCAAGTTCATGAGCTGCCTGATGTACGACGGCAAGCGTTCGGTTGCCGAAGGCATCGTCTACGGTGCGTTCGACGTGCTGGAGAAGCGGGCGGGCGGTGAGCCAGTCCGCACCTTCCACGAGGCGCTGGACAACGTGAAGCCGCATGTGGAAGTGCGCTCCCGCCGTGTCGGCGGTGCGACTTATCAGGTGCCGGTCGAAGTCCGTCCGGAGCGCGCCCAGGCGCTGGCCATTCGCTGGCTGATCGACGCCGCGCGCAAGCGGTCGGAGAAGACCATGGTCCAGCGGCTCTCCGGCGAGCTGTCGGACGCGGCCCAGAACCGCGGCACCGCGGTCAAGAAGCGGGAAGACACCCACCGCATGGCCGACGCCAACAAGGCGTTCTCCCACTACCGCTGGTAACGGCGACTGGCATCTTGGGGCGGGCTGGCGTATAGACCGGCCCGTTCCTGCTATATGGCGGCCCCGAGCCACGGCGAGACGAGCGCCCTGGCTGGACGGGGGCGGCCGAAACCTCAAGAGACGAGGACGTGAGTCATGCCCCGCACTCATCCGCTCGAAATGTATCGCAACATCGGCATCATGGCGCACATCGATGCCGGCAAGACGACCACGACCGAGCGTATCCTGTATTACACCGGCCGGTCCTACAAGATCGGCGAGGTCCATGACGGCAACGCCACCATGGACTGGATGGAGCAGGAGCAGGAGCGCGGCATCACCATCACGTCCGCGGCGACGACCTGCTTCTGGCGCGACTACCGGATCAACATCATCGACACCCCGGGCCACGTCGACTTCACGATCGAGGTCGAGCGTTCCCTGCGCGTGCTGGACGGCGCCGTCACGGTGTTCGACAGCGTCGCCGGCGTCGAGCCGCAGTCCGAGACCGTCTGGCGCCAGGCCGACAAGTACGGCGTGCCGCGCATCTGTTTCGTCAACAAGATGGACCGCATCGGCGCGGACTTCTTCCGCTGCGTGCAGATGATGATCGATCGCCTCGGCGCCACGCCGCTGGTCATGCAGCTGCCGATCGGTGTCGAGTCCGATTTCGTCGGGCTGGTCGATCTGGTGACCATGAAGGCCGTGCGGTGGCTGGATGAGTTGCTGGGTGCGAAGTTCGAGTACGAGGACATCCCGGCGGACATGGCCGATCAGGCGGCGGAATACCGCCAGAAGCTGGTCGAACTGGCGGTCGAGATGGACGACGCGGCGATGGAATCCTACCTGGAGGGCGAAGAGCCGTCCGAGGAGGTTCTGCGGTCGTGCATCCGCAAGGGCGTGCTGAGCAGCAGCTTCGTGCCGGTGTTCCTGGGCTCGGCGTTCAAGAACAAGGGCGTGCAGCCGCTGCTGGATGCGGTGGTCGACTACCTGCCGTCGCCGACCGATGTCGAGGCGATCAAGGGCGTCTCCGTCGACGGCGAGACCGAGATGAAGCGCAAGTCGTCCGACGACGAGCCCTTCGCGGCCCTGGCGTTCAAGATCATGAACGACCCGTTCGTCGGCTCGCTGACGTTCGTGCGGGTGTACTCCGGTATTCTCGAGACGGGCTCCGCGGTGCTGAACACGGTCAAGGACAACCGCGAGCGTGTCGGTCGCATGCTGCTGATGCACTCGAACAACCGTGAGGATGTGAAGGAAGCGCGGGCCGGCGACATCGTCGCCATCGCGGGTCTGAAGAACACCACGACGGGCGACACGCTCTGCGACCCGGTGAAGCCGGTCATTCTCGAGCGCATGGAGTTTCCGGATCCGGTCATTGAGGTCGCGGTCGAGCCGAAGACCAAGAGCGACCAGGAAAAGATGGGCGTCGCGCTCAACCGTCTTGCCGCGGAGGACCCGTCCTTCCGCGTGACATCCGACGTCGAGAGCGGCCAGACCGTGATCAAGGGCATGGGCGAGCTCCATCTCGAGATCCTGGTCGACCGGATGCGTCGCGAGTTCAAGGTGGACGCCAATGTCGGCGCTCCGCAGGTCGCCTACCGCGAGTCGATCACGAAGACGGCGGAAGTCGACTACACCCACAAGAAGCAGACCGGCGGTTCGGGCCAGTTCGCCCGGATCAAGCTGACCTTCGAGCCGCAGGGGCGCGGTGAGGGCTTCGTGTTCGAGAACACCATCGTCGGCGGTTCGGTGCCGAAGGAATACATCCCCGGCGTCGAGAAGGGCCTGAACTCCGCGCTCGATACCGGTGTGCTCGCCGGCTTCCCGGTGGTGGACATGAAGGTCACCCTGACCGACGGTGCCTACCACGACGTCGACTCCAGCGTGCTGGCGTTCGAAATCGCGTCGCGTGCGGCCTTCAAGGAAGGTATGGCGAAGGCCGGCCCGGTCCTGCTCGAGCCGATCATGAAGGTCGAGGTGGTGACGCCTGAGGACTACATGGGCGACATCATCGGTGACCTGAACAGCCGTCGCGGCCAGGTGAGCGGCATGGACCAGCGCGGCAACGCCCGCGTCGTCGATGCCATGGTGCCGTTGGCGAACATGTTCGGTTACGTGAACACCTTGCGCTCGATGAGCCAGGGTCGGGCACAGTACACCATGCAGTTCGACCACTATGAGCCTGTTCCGCAGGCTGTCGCCGACGAGGTGCGGGCGAAGATGGCCTGATCGGCCACGCTCGCGACCCCGACACCTCACCCATAACGTCACCCCCTATTTCGTACGGAGCATACTGGGATGGCCAAGGAGAAATTCGCGCGGACGAAGCCGCACTGCAACATCGGCACGATCGGTCACGTCGACCACGGCAAGACGACGCTGACGGCGGCGATCACGAAGACGCTTGCGGAGTCTGGCGGTGCGACGTTCATGGCGTATGACGCCATCGACAAGGCGCCTGAGGAGAAGGCTCGCGGGATCACGATCTCGACGGCGCATGTGGAGTACGAGACGGCGAACCGTCACTACGCGCATGTGGACTGCCCTGGTCACGCCGACTACGTGAAGAACATGATCACGGGTGCGGCGCAGATGGACGGTGCGATTCTCGTGGTGTCGGCGGCGGACGGTCCGATGCCGCAGACGCGGGAGCACATTCTTCTGGCGCGTCAGGTTGGCGTTCCGGCGCTTGTGGTGTTCATGAACAAGGTGGACCAGGTTGACGACGAGGAGCTTCTCGAGCTGGTCGAGCTTGAGATCCGCGAGCTTCTGTCGTCCTACGAGTTCCCGGGCGACGACATTCCGATCACCAAGGGCTCGGCGCTTGCGGCGCTTGAGGACAGCAACGAGGAGATCGGCCGCAAGGCGATCCTCGCGCTGATGCAGACGGTGGACGAGTACATTCCGACGCCGGAGCGTCCGAAGGACCAGCCGTTCCTGATGCCGATCGAGGACGTGTTCTCGATCTCGGGCCGCGGGACGGTTGTGACGGGCCGTATCGAGCGTGGGATCGTGAAGGTCGGCGAGGAAATCGAGATCGTCGGCATCAAGGACACGACGAAGACGACCTGCACGGGCGTTGAGATGTTCCGCAAGCTTCTGGACCAGGGCGAGGCGGGCGACAACGTGGGCGTTCTTCTGCGCGGCACGAAGCGCGAGGACGTGGAGCGGGGTCAGGTTCTGGCGAAGCCGGGGACGATCACGCCGCACACGAAGTTCAAGGCGGAGGCGTACATCCTGACGAAGGAAGAGGGCGGCCGTCACACGCCGTTCTTCACCAACTACCGTCCGCAGTTCTACTTCCGCACGACGGACGTGACGGGGACGGTGGCGCTTCCGGAAGGCACGGAGATGGTGATGCCGGGCGACAACATCGCGATGGACGTGGAGCTGATCGCGCCGATCGCCATGGACGAGGGCCTGCGCTTCGCCATCCGCGAGGGCGGACGCACCGTCGGCGCCGGCGTCGTCTCCAAGATCATCGAGTAACCCTCCCGACAGGGTGGCGTATTGCGGGGGCGCTTCGGCGCCCCCGTTCTGTTATGCCTCAAGCTTTCCCGGCTGATCAGCAGTGGCTCAGCGCAGGGTGGTGAACGCGACCGACGCGAGCAGCAGGACGGCGAAGGACCAGTTCATGATCCGTCCGGTCCGCGGATTGCGCAGCAGTCCGGAGAAGACGGCTCCGATGCCGAGCCAGGTCGTGTTGACCGTGACGTTCACTGCGATCAGCAGCGCGATCTTCAGGGCGGCATCGAGGGCCGGCTTATCCGGGGCGAGGCTGCCGCTGGCGTAAACGGCGCCGATCGCGGCGTAGGCCTTGGGGTTGACGAGGGATAGAAGAAACCCGCCGCCGGTGGTCGGCGCCCTGTCCGTCGCGTCGGCGTTGCGCACCACGGGGGCGTTCGCGATCTTCCAGGCGAGATAGAGCAGATAGGCCAGGCCGATGCCCGTGAGCACCGGTACGGCGGCCGGCAGGGCCAGCACCATGCCGGTGATGCCCGTCGCGACCATCAGAAGCACCGTCGAATTGCCGACCAGGATCCCCGCGAGGTAGGGGAGGCCCGGGCGAAAGCCGAAGGTCGAGCCGGTGGCCGCCAGACTGACGATCGCCGGACCGGGGCTCCCCATCAACGGGAGGGCGACCGTCAGCAGAGCCAGACCGTTCTCGATCATGGGAATCCGAGGAAGGGTTTCGGGGCGGCGGGAACGATCCTAAATGGGGTGGCGCCGACAACAAAGACCACTAGATGCAGGACCGGCCCGCGTCGATCCCCAATCCGATGCGAAACGGCACGCCATCGGCCGCCACAGCGCAAGGTTATTGCGGAAATGTGTCGGGCGGGACGAGGCGTTCGAAAACTGAATTTCGCTCTTGACGACCTTGCCCCGCATCAATAGGTTCCGCCCACCTTTGGGGACTGGCTGTGACTGGAACCGCACGGTTCGGGTCAGACGCAGTCTCAGATAGTTAAGACACCAATCCCCAAAAGGCCGAAGGCGGAAGCGCAGCAACAGTGCGCATCCGCTTATTTTTCTGTGCGAGGCCCGGCGAGCCGGAGTGCGCGCGGTAATTACGGCCGTCAGGCCAATGAGGTTGAGAGTAGCGGAAAGATGGACAGTCAAAACATCCGCATCCGCCTGAAGGCGTTCGATCACCGGGTCCTCGACCAGTCGACCGGTGAAATCGTGAACACCGCCAAGCGCACCGGCGCGCGCGTGCGGGGTCCCATTCCTCTCCCGACTCGGATCGAGCGGTTCACAGTGCTGCGCGGGCCGCACGTGGACAAGAAGAGCCGGGAACAGTTCGAGATCCGCACCCATAAGCGGGTCCTCGATATAGTCGACCCGACTCCGCAGACCGTGGACGCGCTCATGAAGCTCGACCTCGCCTCCGGCGTCGACGTCGAGATCAAGCTCTGAGGGGACGGGAACGATGCGTTCAGGACTGATCGCTCAGAAGGTCGGCATGACCCGCGTGTTCACCGAGGAAGGTGCCCACGTGCCGGTCACGGTGCTGAAGGTCGACAGCTGCCAGGTTGTCGCTCAGCGGACCCAGGACAAAGACGGCTACACCGCGGTGCAGCTCGGCGCCGGCGTGCGCAAGGTGAAGCGCACCACGCAGCCGATGCGCGGCCACTTCGCCAAGGCGAAGGTCGAGCCCAAGCGTAAAGTGGTCGAGTTCCGCGTCTCCGATGACGCGCTGATCGATGTCGGCGCGGAGCTGGCGGCCGACCATTTCATCGCCGGCCAGAAGGTCGATGTGACGGGCACGTCGATCGGCAAGGGCTTCGCCGGCGTCATGAAGCGCCACAACTTTGGTGGCCTGCGGGCGTCGCACGGCGTGTCGCTGTCGCACCGTTCCCATGGGTCGACCGGTAACAACCAGGATCCGGGCCGCGTCTTCAAAGGCAAGAAGATGGCCGGTCACATGGGTGACGAGCGTGTCACCACCCAGAACCTGACCGTCGTCGCCACCGATCCGGCGCGCGGTCTGATCCTTGTCCGCGGCTCCGTGCCGGGGTCCGAAGGTGGTTGGGTCCTGATCCGTGACGCCGTGAAGGCCGGAATGCCGGAAGGCGCGCCGTTTCCCGCGTCACTGAAAGCGGCCGGTGCCGAAGAGGCGGTCAGCGAGGAAGAGGCCGGTGCGTCGCTTCTCGAGCAGGCGTCCGAGGCCATGGGCGACGAGGCGGATCCGACCGCTGCCGAGGGGGCCTCAGTCCCGGACGCGCCGGTTGAAGACGACGCCGAGAAGAAGGACTGAGGTCATGAAGATTGACGTCACAAACCTCGACGCGGAGAAGACCGGCGAGATCGATCTCGACGATGCGATCTTCGGTCTCGAGCCGCGTCAAGACATCCTGTCCCGCATGGTGAATTGGCAGCTTGCCAAGCGCCGCGGTGGCAACCACAAGGTCAAGTCGATCTCCGAGATCTCCGGCACCACGAAGAAGCCGTGGCGCCAGAAGGGAACCGGCCGAGCCCGTCAAGGCTCGCTGCGGGCGACCCAGTTCCGCGGCGGTCAGACCGTCCACGGTCCGGTGGTTCGCGATCACGGCTTCGATCTGACCAAGAAGTTCCGCAAGCTCGGTCTGAAGAACGCGCTGTCGGCGAAGGCCAAGGCCGGTCAGCTCATCGTCATCGACGAGGCGGCCGCGTCTGAGCCGAAGACCAAGGCGATGGCCGAGAAGTTCAAGAAGCTTGGCTGGTCGTCGGTCCTGGTGATCGACGGCGATGCCGTGAACGAGAACTTCGCCCGCGCCACGCGCAACATTCCGCTGGTCGACCTGCTGCCGCAGCAGGGCGCCAACGTCTACGACATTCTCCGCCGCGACACCCTGGTCCTGACCAAGGGCGCGGTCGAGCAGCTGGAGGCGCGCCTCAAATGAGCATTCGTCCCTACAAGCCCAAGGCGGGCAAGGTGAGCGACGAGCGGGCCTACGAGCTGATCCGCCGTCCGATCGTGACCGAAAAGTCGACCCGCGGCTCCGAGTTCGGCCAGGTGACCTTCGAGGTCCCGGTCAACGCCGCGAAGCCGGAGATCAAGCAGGCCATCGAGCGTCTGTTCGACGTGAAGGTGTCGGCGGTCAACACCATCCTGGTGAAGGGCAAGACCAAGCGGTTCCGGGGCCGTCCGGGCCGTCGTTCCGACTATAAGAAGGCCGTCGTCACGCTCGCCGAGGGCCAGACGATCGACCTGATGGCGGGGGTGTAAACCCATGGCTTTGAAATCATTCAATCCGACGACGCCGTCGCAGCGTCAGCTGGTCATCGTCGACCGCTCGGAGCTCTGGTCCGGCAAGCCGGTCAAGAAGCTGACCGAGGGTCTGACCAAGAAGGCCGGCCGCAACAACACCGGGCGCATCACCACGCGCCGCCGGGGCGGCGGTCACAAGCGGACCTATCGCATCGTCGACTTCAAGCGTCGCAAGTTCGACGTCGTCGGCACCGTGGAGCGTCTTGAGTACGATCCGAACCGGACCGCGTTCATCGCCCTCATCACCTATGAGGACGGCGAGCAGGCCTATATCCTGGCGCCGCAGCGTCTCGGCGTGGGCGACAAGGTGGTCGCCGGCGAGAAGGTCGATGTGAAGCCGGGCAACGCGATGCCGCTGCGCAGCATCCCGGTCGGCACGATCGTGCACAACGTCGAGATGAAGCCGGAGAAGGGTGGCCAGATGGCCCGCTCCGCCGGTACCTACGTTCAGATCGTCGGCCGTGACTCCGGCTACGCGCTGCTGCGCCTCGCTTCCGGCGAAGTCCGCATGGTGCGCGGCGAGTGCATGGCGACGGTCGGTGCGGTGTCGAACCCGGACCAGCAGAACATCAACATCGGCAAGGCCGGCCGCAATCGGTGGCTGGGCAAGCGTCCGTCGGTGCGAGGCGTCGCCATGAACCCGGTCGACCACCCCCATGGCGGTGGTGAAGGCCGGACTTCGGGCGGTCGTCATCCGGTGACCCCGTGGGGCAAGCCGACCAAGGGCAAGAAGACGCGCAACAACAAGGCGACCGATAAGCTCATCGTTCGCCGGCGCCGGAAGTAAGGAGAAGTTCGGTGGCTCGATCCGTTTGGAAGGGACCGTTCGTCGACGGCTACCTGCTGAAGAAAGCCGAAAAGTCGCGCGAGTCCGGCCGCAACGAGGTCATCAAGACCTGGTCGCGCCGTTCGACGATCATGCCGCAGTTCGTCGGCCTGACCTTCGGCGTGCACAACGGCCAGAAGTTCGTTCCGGTGCTCGTGAGCGAGAACATGGTCGGGCACAAGTTCGGCGAGTTCGCGCCGACGCGTACCTATTACGGCCACATGGCCGACAAGAAGTCGCGCCGCTGAGGCTAGAGGAGCAGGCAATGGGCAAGCAGGCTGCCGAACGGCGACTGGACGATACCGAAGCGAAGGCTGAGCTGCGCAATCTGCGCGTCAGCCCGCAGAAGCTGAATCTGGTCGCGCAGATGATCCGCGGTCAGCGGGCGGAGAAGGCGCTGGCCACTCTGACCTTCTCCAAGCGCCGCATCGCGCGGGACGTGAAGAAGGTGCTGGAGTCGGCGATCGCCAATGCCGAGAACAACCACCAGCTCGATGTCGACCGGCTCTTCGTCAAGGAGGCCTATGTCGGCAAGAGCTTCAAGATGAAGCGCTTCCGTCCGCGGGCCCGGGGTCGGGTCGGCAAGATCGAGAAGCCGTTCGCCCACATCACCGTGGTCGTGCGCGAGCGCGAGGAGCAGGACTGATGGGTAATAAGGTCAATCCGATCGGGCTTCGGCTCGGCATCAACCGCACCTGGGACTCGCGCTGGTTCGCGGGCAAGGGCTATGCCGATCTGCTGCACCAGGACATCCAGCTGCGTAAGTACCTGAACAAGCGTCTGCGCCAGGCGGGTGTGAGCCGCATCGTGATCGAGCGTCCGGCCAAGCGCGCCCGCATCACCATCTACTCGGCGCGTCCGGGTGTGGTGATCGGCAAGAAGGGCTCGGACATCGAGAAGCTCCGTCAGGATCTGTCGAAGATGACCGGCACCGACGTGGCGCTGAACATCGTCGAGATCCGCAAGCCGGAGATCGACGCGCAGCTGGTGGCCGAGAACATCGCCCAGCAGCTCGAGCGCCGGGTCGCGTTCCGCCGTGCCATGAAGCGGGCCGTTCAGTCGGCCATGCGTCTGGGCGCACTGGGCATCCGGATCAACTGCGGCGGCCGCCTCGGCGGCGCCGAGATCGCGCGCACGGAGTGGTATCGCGAGGGCCGCGTTCCGCTGCACACGCTGCGCGCCGACATCGATTACGGTGAGGCCACCGGTTTCACCACCTACGGCACCTGCGGCGTGAAGGTCTGGGTGTTCAAGGGTGAGGTTCTGGCTCACGACCCGATGGCGCAGGACAAGCGCCTGGCCGAGCAGCAGCCGGGTTCCGGCGGCGATCGTCGCTAAGCGTCCGCTGAGAGGAGAAGACAGATGCTGTCCCCGAAGCGCACAAAGTTCCGTAAGGCCCATAAGGGCCGCATCCATGGCCTGGCCAAGGGTGGGACGGCGCTCAATTTCGGCGCCTACGGTCTGAAGGCGACCACGCCGGCCCGCGTCACCGCGCGCCAGATCGAGGCCGCCCGCCGTGCGATCACCCGTCACATCCGCCGCGCCGGACGCGTGTGGATCCGGATTTTCCCGGACGTGCCGGTGTCGAGCAAGCCGGCCGAAGTCCGCATGGGTAAGGGTAAGGGCTCCCCGGAGTTCTGGGTCTGCCGGGTGAAGCCGGGACGGATCATGTTCGAGTTGGACGGGGTGCCGAAGGATCTGGCCGAGGAGGCGTTCCGCCTCGCCGCCATGAAGCTGCCGGTCGACACCCGGTTCGTGACCCGTCTGGGCGAGTGAGCCGGAGGAGGACGTAAGGATGGCCAACAAGGTTGCCGAAGATCTCCGGACCAAGTCGCCGGACCAGTTGAAGGAGCAGCTCCTGCAGCTCCGCAAGGAGGCGTTCAATCTGCGCTTCCAGCGGGCGAACGGTCAGCTCGAGAACAGCGATCGCGTGCGCCAGGTCCGGCGCGAGATCGCCAAAGTGAAGACGATCATGGGCGAGAAGGCCCGCGCCGGGGCTTCGGCGTAAGCACCGGTCCAGGGGTTAGGAGAAAGCAATGCCGAGGCGTGTTCTTCAGGGCACCGTCGTCAGCGACAAGGGCGACAAGACGGTGGTCGTGAACGTCCAGCGGCGGGTCATGCATCCGCTCTACAAGAAGTTCATCACCCGCTCGAAGCGGTTCTCGGCACACGATCCTGAGAACCGGTTCAAGCAGGGCGACATGGTGCGCATCATCGAGTGCGCGCCGGTTTCGAAAAACAAGCGGTTCGCGGTCGTCTACGACGACGCCGCGGCCGGCGCGTGACCCGGGCCGAGGAGGACAGGTCATGATTCAGATGCAGACGAACCTCGACGTCGCGGACAATTCCGGCGCTCGACGGGTGCAGTGCATCAAGGTGCTCGGCGGCTCGAAGCGCAAGGTCGCGTCGGTCGGCGATGTCATCGTGGTGTCGGTGAAGGAAGCGATCCCGCGGGGCCGCGTGAAGAAGGGCGACGTTCACCGCGCCGTCATCGTGCGGACCGCCAAGGAGATCCGTCGTCAGGACGGCACGGCGATCCGCTTCGACACCAATGCCGCCGTGCTGATCAACAAGCAGGGTGAGCCGATCGGGACCCGTATCTTCGGTCCGGTGACCCGCGAGCTTCGTGCGAAGCGGTTCATGAAGATCATTTCGCTCGCTCCGGAGGTGCTGTGATGGCCGCGCGTGTGAAGAAGGGCGACCGGGTGATCGTTACCACCGGCCGCGACAAGGGCAAGCAGGGCGAAGTCCTGCGGGTGATCCCGGACGAGAACCGCGTGGTCGTTCAGGGCGTGAACATGATCAAGCGCCACCAGCGGCCGACCCAGACCAGTCAGGGCGGTATCGTTGAGCGCGAAGCGGCGCTGCATCTCTCGAACGTGATGCATGTGGATCCGAAGTCGGGTGAGGCGACCCGTGTTCGTTTCGAGGAGCGCGACGGCAAGAAAGTCCGTGTCGCGACGCGCTCCGGCGAAGCGATCGACGCCTGAACCGGGGACGAGGTAAGGCAAGATGGCTCGATTGTACGAGGAATACACCAAATCGATCCGCCCGGATCTGAAGTCCACGTTCGACTACAAGAACGTGCACCAGGTTCCGGAGATCGAGAAGGTCGTCCTGAACATGGGCGTCGGCGAGGCGGTCGGCGACAGCAAGAAGATTCAGGCGGCCCTCGACGACATGACCCGGATCACCGGTCAGAGGCCGGTGGTTACCCGCGCCAAGAAGTCGATCGCCGGCTTCAAGCTGCGCGAGGGCATGCCGATCGGTGTGAAGGTGACCCTGCGCCGCGAGCGTATGTACGAGTTCCTGGACCGGCTGGTGAACATCGCGCTGCCGCGGGTTCGCGACTTCCGGGGCCTGAATCCGAAGAGCTTCGATGGCCGTGGCAACTACTCCATGGGCATCAAGGAACAGATCGTGTTTCCGGAAATCGACTACGACAAGGTCGATACCATCCGGGGCATGGATATCATCGTGGTGACCACGGCGAAGACGGACGACGAGGCGCGCGAACTGCTCAAGCGCTTCCAGTTTCCGTTCGTCAATTGATCGAGGTCGGAGGACGACATGGCTAAGAAGAGCGCTGTTGAGAAGAACAACGCCCGTCGCAAGCTCAGCAGCCAGCAGGCTGCCAGGCGGGCTCGCCTGAAGGCGACTGCGATGGACCGGTCGCTGCCGATCGAGGAGCGTTTCGCCGCGCAGCTGCAGATGCAGAAGCTCCCGAAGAACGGAGCTAAGGAACGCATTCGCAATCGCTGCGAACTCACCGGGCGTCCGCGCGGCGTCTATCGCAAGTTTAAGCTCTCGCGGATCGCGCTGCGGGATCTCGGCTCAATCGGCCAGATCCCCGGCTTGGTCAAGTCGAGCTGGTAAGAGGGAGGTCGGCAAATGTCGATGAGCGATCCTCTCGGGGACATGCTGACCCGCATTCGTAACGGTCAGAGCGCGCGCAAGTCGGTCGTCGTTAGCCCGGCGTCCCGTCTGCGGGCGAACGTGCTCGAGGTGCTGCAGCGCGAGGGTTACATCCGCGGGTTCAGCCAGGACGATGTCCGGGCCGGCGTCGCGGAGATCAAAATCGAGCTGAAGTATTCCGAGGGCGAGCCGGTGATCAAGGAGATCAAGCGTGTCTCCACGCCGGGCCGCCGGGTGTACTCCAAGATCAAGGACCTCCCGCGCGTCTATAACGGTCTCGGGATTGCGATCCTGTCGACCCCGCGCGGCGTCATGTCCGACAACGAGGCCCGTGCGGCCAATGTCGGCGGCGAAGTCCTGTGTCAGGTATTCTGATCGGAGGCGATGATGTCACGTGTCGGTAAATATCCGGTCACCGTACCGGACGGTGTGACGATCGAGATCGCCAACGACGAGATCAAGGCGAAGGGCAAGCTCGGTGAGCTGTCGGCGCCGATTTCGCCGGAGGTGGACGTCGTCCACGAGGATAACGTCGTCAAGGTCATCCCGAAGCGGGAGTCCAAGAAGGCGCGCGCCATGTGGGGCACGACCCGGGCGCTGGTGAACAACATCGTCACCGGCGTTTCGGAAGGCTATACGGTGAACCTCGAGATCAATGGCGTCGGCTACCGTGCCGCCATCGAGGGGAACGACCTGCTGCTGGCGCTCGGCTTCAGCCATCCGGTCCGTTTCCCGATCCCGAAGGGGATCACCATGAAGTGCGAGCGTCCGACGGCGATCAGCATCAGCGGTTCGGACAAGCAGGTGGTGGGTCAGCTCGCCGCCGAAATCCGCGCCTTCCGTCCGCCGGAGCCGTTCAAGGGCAAGGGCGTCAAGTACGCGAACGAGATCATCCTTCGTAAGGAAGGTAAGAAGAAGTAGGAGTTCGGCGATGCTTTCGTCCAAGGATCTCTTCAAGCGCCGCCAGATGCGCAGTCGTGCGCAGCTTCGGCGCAAGGCGGCCGGTCGTCCGCGTCTGTCGGTCTTCCGTTCGTCCAAGCATATCTATGCTCAGCTCATCGACGACGTCGATGGCGTCACCCTGGTGGCCGCCTCGTCGCTCGACAAGGAGCTGAAGTCCTCGCTGAAGACCGGTGCCGACAAGGCAGCGGCCGAGGCAGTCGGCAAGCTCGTTGCGTCCCGCGCGATCGAGAAGGGCGTGAGCGACGTGGTGTTCGACCGCGGAGGCTACATCTATCACGGCCGGGTGAAGGCGCTTGCGGATGCAGCGCGCGAAGCCGGTCTGAAGTTCTAAGAGGGGCCAAGACATGGCACGTCAGGACAGGCAGGACCGCAACCGGGATCGCGAAGACAGCGATCTGATCGAGAAGCTGGTCGGCATCAACCGCGTGGCCAAGGTGGTCAAGGGCGGTCGGCGCTTCGGCTTCGCGGCCATCGTCGTGGTCGGCGATCAGCGGGGCCGGGTCGGCCACGGCGCCGGCAAGGCGCGCGAGGTTCCGGAGGCGATCCGCAAGGCCACCGAGCAGGCGAAGCGCTCGATGATCCGGGTGCCGCTGCGCGAAGGTCGGACCCTTCATCACGATATCAATGGCCGGTTCGGCGCCGGGCGTGTGACGCTCCGGGCGGCTCCGGCCGGTACCGGCATCATCGCCGGTGGCCCGATGCGCGCGATCTTCGAGGCGCTCGGCGTTCAGGATGTGGTCGCGAAGTCGATCGGCACCTCGAACCCGCATAACATGATCAAGGCGACCTTCGAGGCGCTGCGCAACGTTCACGCGCCGCGTTCCATCGCCGCCAAGCGCGGTAAGAAGGTTGCGGAGATCTTCGGCCGTGACAGTCAGGGCGAGGCGGCGGAAGCTGCCAGCGCTGAGTAACCGGCAGGCTGACGGAGGCTGATGATGGCGACGAAGGCGAAAGCCGGGACGACGGTCACCGTGCGGCAGGTCCGCAGCGGGCTGGGCCGCAAGAAGGATCAGATCGCGACGCTGACGGGCCTCGGCCTCGGCAAGCTGAACCGCGAGCGTACGCTCGAGGATACGCCGGCCGTGCGTGGCATGATCGAGAAGGTTAAGCACCTGGTCGAGGTCGTCGACCAGGCGTAATCAACCGGCGGGCGGCCCCGGTCGCCGGCCCGGATGCGCAGACGAGGACTGTACGATGCGACTGAACGAGCTGAAGGACAACGAGGGCGCGACCCGGCCGCGCAAGCGCGTCGGCCGCGGTACCGGTTCGGGCCTCGGCAAGACCAGCGGCAAGGGCCACAAGGGTCAGAAGGCGCGGAGCGGCGTGGCCATCAACGGCTTCGAAGGCGGCCAGATGCCGATCTACCGCCGCCTGCCGAAGCGCGGCTTCAACAACCACAACTTCACCAAGCGTTTCAACGTGGTGAATGTCGGCCGTCTGCAGGCGGCGATCGACGCCGGCAGGGTCGATGCGTCGAAGGCCATCGATGAAGCCGCTCTGCGTGTTGCGGGTCTCGCCGGCGACGCCAAGGACGGTGTGCGTCTTCTTGCCCAGGGCGAGCTGACGTCGAAGGTGGATATCAGCGTTGCCGCCGCGTCGAAGGCGGCCGTTGCGGCCGTCGAGAAGGCGGGCGGGACGATCACGACGCGCATCGCCGCGAAGGCGGAAGAGACGGCGGAGTAACCTGCCGGTCTGTCTGTCCGCACCCGGACCGTCCGGGTGTGGGCTCAGCCTCAGACGCTAGGACGAAGTCATGGCCACTGGTGCCGACCAACTCGCCTCGCAAATGAGCCTTGGAGCCTTTTCCAAGGCGACCGAACTCAAGAAGCGCATCTGGTTCACGCTGGGTGCGCTCATCGTGTATCGGCTGGGCACTTACATTCCGGTGCCCGGGATCGATCCGGGAATCCTGAACGAGATCTTCCAGCAGACCTCGGGCGGCGTGCTCGACATCTTCAACATGTTCTCGGGCGGCGCGCTCGGGCGGATGACGATCTTCGCGCTGAACATCATGCCGTATATCTCCGCTGCCATCATCATGCAGCTGATGACGGCGGTGAGTCCGAACCTGGAGGCCCTCAAGAAGGAGGGCGAGGTCGGTCGCAAGAAGATCAACCAGTACACCCGGTACCTGACGGTCGTTCTGGCATCGTTCCAGGCCTATGGCATCGCTGTCGGGCTCGAGTCCCTGCCGGGACCGGGCGGCACGACCGCTGTCATCGATCCGGGCGCCTTCTTCCGCGCGACCACCGTGATCACCCTGGTCGGCGGCACGATCTTCCTGATGTGGCTCGGCGAGCAGATCACGGCGCGCGGTGTGGGTAACGGCATCTCGCTGATCATCTTCTCCGGCATCGTCGCCAACCTGCCGTCGGCGCTGGCGAGTGTCTTCGAATTGGGCCGGACCGGTGCGCTGCCGACCCTGATCATCCTGTTCCTGCTGGTGATGGCGGTGGCCGTCATCGCGTTCATCTGCTTCGTCGAGCGGTCGCAGCGCCGTATTCTGGTGCAGTATCCCAAGCGCCAGGTCGGCAACCGCATGACGGGCGGCGAGAGCTCGCATCTGCCGCTGAAGATCAATGTCGCCGGTGTGATTCCGCCGATCTTCGCCAGTTCCCTGCTGCTGATGCCGATCACGGTCGCCAGTTTCTCGGCCGGTGGCGGCGGTCCGGAGTGGCTGACCCAGATCACGGCGCTGCTCGGTCACGGACAGCCGCTCTACATCGCGCTCTACGTCGCCATGATCGTGTTCTTCGCGTTCTTCTACACCGCGATCGTGTTCAACCCGCAGGAAACGGCGGAGAATCTCCGCAAGTATGGCGGTTTCGTCCCCGGCATCCGTCCCGGCAAGAATACGGCAGACTATCTGGACTACGTGCTGACCCGGCTGACGGTCATCGGTGCCGCCTATCTCGCCTTCGTCTGTGTCCTGCCTGAGATCCTGATCAGCCAGTATTCGGTGCCGTTCTACTTCGGCGGAACCAGCCTGCTGATCGTCGTGACGGTCACCATGGATACGGTGACGCAGATCCAGTCCCATCTGCTGGCGCACCAGTACGAAGGCCTGATCAAGAAATCGAAGATCCGGGGGAAACGAGGATGAACCTGATCCTTTTGGGCCCGCCGGGCGCGGGCAAGGGCACCCAGGCGAAGCGTCTAGAAGAGAAATTCGGCGTGAAGCAGCTCTCGACCGGCGACATGCTCCGGGCGGCGGTCGCCTCGGGATCGGATATCGGCAAGGAAGCCAAGGCGGTGATGGATGCGGGTCAACTGGTGTCGGACGACATCATGGTCCGCATGATTTCCGAGCGCATCGAGCAGCCGGACTGCACGAAAGGGTTCATCCTCGACGGCTTCCCGCGCAACGTCGCCCAGGCCGAGGCCTTGGATGCGATGCTGGCGAAGAAGGGACTGCAGATCGACCACGTGATCGAGTTCCGGGTCGATGAGGATCGCATGATCGACCGGATTCTGAAGCGCGCGGCCGAGGAAGGCCGCAGCGATGACAACGAGGACACCCTGCGCAAGCGGATGGACGTCTATCGCGCGCAGACCGCCCCGATCATTCCCCACTACCAGGGGAAGGGCGCGCTGAAGACGGTCGACGGCATGCAGTCCATGGACGACGTGACAGCGGACCTGGAGAAGGTCCTGGCCGCCTGAGGCGGAACGCATACCGGCTCCGCGAGGAGCCCGGAGAGAAGTGAACCCGGCCGACGCCATGGGGGTGGCGTACCGGGTTTGAGAGATTGACTTGTGTGTGCCCGTGAATATAATCCGCGCCCCTGATTAGCGGATTCTTTTGCGCGGGCCGACGAGGAGCCGAGGGCTTCTTGTGCGGGCGCGTTTGGTGTTTTGAACGCCCCGAACTTGAGTGAGGAGAACAGGCGTGGCGCGCATCGCTGGTGTGAACATTCCGACGCAAAAACGCGTCGTTGTCGCGTTGACCTACATTCACGGTATCGGGCGGACGACCGCCGATAAGGTGTGTGCTCAGGTCGGCATTCCCGAGGAACGTCGGGTCCACGAGCTGACCGAGGATGAGCTCGGCCGGCTGCGTGAGGCCATCGACACCGATCTGGTGGTCGAGGGCGATCTGCGCCGACAGACCTCGATGAGCATCAAGCGGCTGATGGATCTCGGCTGCTATCGCGGGCTGCGCCATCGCAAGGGCCTTCCGGTCCGCGGCCAGCGCACCCACACCAACGCGCGGACCCGCAAGGGCCCGGCGAAGCCGATCGCCGGCAAGAAGAAGTAACGACCCACAGCGACGCCCGCAGGCCTCCTCATCGGGGAGGCCGTCGCCGGGTCGGACCAGGAGACGGAAGACGATGGCAAAGCAACCGACGCAGACGCGCGTTCGCCGCCGCGAAAAGAAGAACATCACCTCGGGCGTCGCGCATGTGAACGCCTCGTTCAACAACACCATGATCACCATTACCGATGCCCAGGGCAATGCCATTTCCTGGTCGTCGGCCGGTCACATGGGCTTCAAGGGCTCGCGCAAGTCGACCCCCTACGCCGCCCAGGTCGCGGCCGAGGACGCCGGTCGCAAGGCGGCCGAGCACGGCATGAAGACCCTGGACGTCGAAGTCTGCGGTCCGGGGTCCGGCCGTGAGTCCGCGCTGCGCGCGCTTCAGTCCGTGGGCTTCCAGGTGATGTCGATCCGCGACGTGACGCCGATCCCGCACAACGGGTGCCGTCCGCGCAAGCGCCGCCGGGTCTGATCCGGGCGCCGGAGCCCCGGATATTCGGGCCTCCGCAGAAATACGAGCCCCGTCGGCCGCAGCCGGACACAGGTCCGGTCGCCCGGCGGGATCGCCGTTCTAGAAGAAGGGTTGAGCCGTGATCCAAAAGAACTGGCAGACGTTGATTAAGCCGAACAAGCTCGATGTCCAGGCGGGTTACGACCCCAAGCGGAAGGCGACCATCGTTGCCGAGCCGCTGGAGCGGGGCTTCGGCCTGACTCTCGGAAACGCGCTGCGCCGGGTTCTGCTGTCGTCGCTCCAGGGCGCGGCGGTGACCGCGATCCAGATCGACGGCGTTCTGCACGAGTTCTCGAGCGTGCCGGGCGTGCGCGAGGACGTCACCGACATCGTGCTGAACATCAAGGCGGTCGCCATCCGGATGCATGGCGAAGGGCCGAAGAAGATGCGCCTCCGTGCCGAGGGTCCGGGCGAGGTCACGGCCGGTCAGATCGAAACCGTGTCCGACATCGAGATCATGAATCCGGACCACGTGATCTGCACGCTGGACCGTGATGCGACCCTGTCGATGGAACTGACAGTCGAGACCGGCAAGGGCTACGTGCCGGCCTCCGCCAACCGTCCGGAAGACGCGCCGATCGGCCTGATTCCGGTGGATGCGATCTTCAGCCCGGTCCGCCAGGTGGCCTACAAGGTCGAGAACACCCGCGTCGGGCAGGTTACCGACTACGACAAGCTCTCGATCACCGTCGAGACCGACGGCTCGCTGACGCCGGACGATTCCGTGGCCTATGCCGCGCGGATCCTCCAGGACCAGCTGCAGCTCTTCATCAACTTCGAGGAGCCGACCCATCGCGGCGAGGCGGAAGAGACCCACGATCTTCCGTTCAACAAGAACCTGCTGCGCAAGGTCGATGAGCTGGAGCTGTCGGTCCGTTCGGCGAACTGCCTGAAGAACGACAACATCGTCTATATCGGCGATCTGGTGCAGAAGACCGAGCCGGAGATGCTCCGGACCCCGAACTTCGGCCGCAAGTCGCTGAACGAGATTAAGGAAGTGCTGGCCTCGATGGGGCTGTCGCTCGGTATGGAAATCACCAATTGGCCGCCGGAAAACATCGAGGAACTGGCCAAGCGTCTGGAAGAGCCGTTCTAAGGCTAGCCCTTAGAGACCAGGCGAGAACGAGGAGATCGAGAGATGCGTCACGGTAACAGCGGCCGGAAGCTCCACCGCACGGCGTCCCACCGCAAGGCCCTGTTCAAGAACATGGCGGCGGCGCTGATCAAGCATGAGCAGATCGTCACCACCCTGCCGAAGGCGAAGGAACTGCGCCCGGTCGTGGAGAAGATGATCACGCTCGCCAAGCGGGGCGACCTGCATGCCCGCCGGCTGATCATGAGCCGTCTGAACGACGATGCCATGACCCGCAAGCTGTTCGACGTTCTGGCCGACCGCTACAAGGAGCGTCAGGGTGGCTACACCCGCGTGCTGAAGGCGGGCTTCCGCTACGGCGACGCCGCCCCGATGGCGGTGATTGAGCTGGTCGACCGCGACGAGGACGCCCGCGGTCAGGATTCCGGCCCGGTCCAGAACGCCGACGAGACCGAGTACGGCTCGGCGATGCCGTCGGCGATCTGATTGATCCTCTTCTGATAGAGTTCTATTCTGCGACGAGATGAATGAGGGCGGTCTTCGGGCCGCCCTTTCTTTTTCGGGGAAGGGTCGTTCCGCAGGTTACACGTCCGCCAGATCCAGGAACGTCGCGACCTCCATCAGGTCCATGTCCTCCGGATGGGCGAGGATCAGGCCGCGCAGGTCGTCGGCGATCACGTCGGCTGCGGTATGGTCGCCCCGGTCCCGGTGGGTCAGGACGAGATTTGCTGCCGCCTTGGCGTGGGACAGGCAGATAGACCGGTCGTCGTCATGCACCACGGACAGGCCCGACAGGTCGCCGTAGAGCAGGGTGGCCTCCTCCGGCTCCCCGAGTTCGCAGAGATCGGTGATCAGGTTGAACGCGGCGTCCGCCAGCCGGCGCTGGACCAGGATGCCGGCCTCCGCCAGTTGCGCCAGAGCCGCCAGATCGTCGTAGTGCCTGCGGGCGAGCGCCACTTCGCCGCGGGTGCCGAGCCCGGTGACGAAGGCGAAGATCCCTTCCGCCGCGAGATCGACCAGGTCGGGGTCGACGGGCAGGCGTCGGGCCACGTCGATCAGGGCGGCGAGTTCCGACAGCCCGGTCACATCGAGCGGCCGGTCCTCGACCTCGGTGCGGCGGGCGGCATGCGCCACCCGATTGAACAGGCCGCGTCCACGCTGCTGCCGGACGAGCAGCATCCCGGGTTGGGCGGCCTCGAGGCGGGCGAGGTCCGTCAGTGCCCGGTCGGCCTCCAGCGGCGCGTTCGCTTCCAGGGCCAGGGCCACCAGATTCGCCGCCCCCTTCGCATGGGCGCTTGCGACGTTCGGGTCGTCGCCCCGGGCATGGCTGATCGCCACAACGGTCCGGTAGGTCTCCAGCGCCCGGGGAAATCCGGTCTGCTGCGCCTCCGCCAGCATCAGATCGACCGAGGCCTCGGCCAGCGCCCTGTGGGGAAGCGGGTCGTCCTCGTCCCGCAGCGACAGGGTGGCGAGAAACAGATGGGCGTCGCGGACGACGGCGATATCGCCGATCCGCCGGCCGATTGCCATGTAGCGCGTGGCCCCGCAGACGGCGATCCGCATCAGCCCCTCCATGGAGGGATGCCGTTCGGCGATGTCCGTCAGGGTTCGGAATGCCGTGTTGACCGCCGTCAGGTCGGTGGCCTCGGGACCGTGGTCCGCGAGTTCCTGTGCGGCGCCGCGGGCGGCGTCCAGAGGGCGTAACCGGGGTTTCGGCGCGTCGGTCATGCCGCGCCTCCTTGCGCTCATGATCGTGGAGCGGCCTTGGATGCCGGGGGGTCGGGGGCTCACCCTCGGGCCCCTGATCGGGTCCCCTCTGGCACGGTCGGCTGGACTCCCTAGATTGGGAAGCCTAACACAGCTTCCTGTCGCCACAACCGAACTGCACGGGCTGGAGGGCCGGAAATGAAGCTTTTCACCGCCGCACGGATCGCGATCCGGATGATGGGCGCCATTTTCGTGGCCCAGTCGCTTCTGGCGCCGGTTCCGGCCGCGGCCCAGAACGCTTCGGTGCCGCAGAGTTCGAGAGCAGATCAGCCTGACCTTCGCCCCCCTGGTGCGCGAGGTGGGGCCCGCCGTGGTGAACGTCTATACCCGTACCGTCGTGTCCGAGCGCCGGGGCGTCTCGCCGCTGTTCGACGACCCCTTCTTCAAGCGGTTCTTCGGCGATCTGGTGCCCTCGCTGCCGCAGCGCCGGCGCGAGGCGACGTCGCTCGGGTCGGGCGTGATCGTCGATGCGGACGGCACGGTGGTGACGAACAATCACGTCATCCAGGGCGCCGACGAGATTACCGTCGTCCTCAACGATCGCAGGGAGTTCAAGGCGCGGCTGATCCTGGCCGATCCCGATACGGACCTTGCGGTGCTGGCGATCGACGATCTGGAGGAGCCGCTGCCCTATGTGGAGATCCAGGACAGCGACGATCTCTCGGTCGGCGATCTGGTTCTGGCCATCGGCAATCCGTTCGGTGTCGGGCAGACTGTCACCATGGGCATCGTTTCAGCGCTGGCCCGCACCAATGTCGGAATCACCGACTACAGCTTCTTCATCCAGACCGACGCCTCGATCAATCCCGGCAACTCGGGCGGCGCCCTGATCGGCACCGACGGGCGTCTGGTCGGGATCAACACCGCGATCTTCTCGAACCAGCGCGGGGCCGGTGCTGCCGGGTCGGTCGGCATCGGCTTCGCGGTACCGTCCAACATGGTCGCGACGGTGCTGCGCGCCGCACGGGACGGCGGGGTGGTGCGGCCTTGGCTCGGGGCGCGCACGCAGACGGTGACCTCCGACCTGGCCGACAGTCTCGGCATGAAGCGGCCGGTCGGCGCCCTGGTCAATACGCTGTATCCGGGCGGCCCGGCGGAGCGGTCGGGCGTCGAGCCGGGCGACGTGATCGTCGCCATCGACGGCCGCGAAGTCATCGACAGCGGCGCGCTGCGCTACCGGGTCGCGACCCGGGCGCCGGGCGAGAACGTGACGATCCGGGTGATCCGCGACGGCCGGGAACGCGACCTGTCGCTCATCATGGAGCCGCCGGCCGAGGATCCGCCGGCCGATGTGACCGACCTGAACGGCCGCAATCCCTTCGCCGGCAGCCGGGTGGCCAACCTGTCCCCGGCCCTGGCGATCGAGGAGGGGCTGGACGAGATGGCGCGCGGGGTCGTCGTCCTCGGCCTGCGCCGCGGCACGGCGGCCGACCAGATCGGTCTGCGCAGGGGGGATGTCATCGTCCGGATCAACGACCGTGACATAGACAGCGTCGCCACCCTGCGTGACGTGCTGGAGCGTGCAAGGGGCGGATGGGAGCTGTCGATCAGGCGCGACGGCAAGGTGCTGACGACTCGGGTTCAGGGGTAGGCAGGCCCCATGAGCCTCTTCGACTCCCAGGCGCCGCGCCCGCTCGCCGACCGGCTCAGGCCGGAACGGCTGGAGGATGTGGTCGGCCAGGACCACCTGCTCGGGCCCGAGGCGCCGATCGGCCGGATGCTGGCCAAGGGACGGCTCGCCTCGATGATCCTCTGGGGTCCGCCGGGCTGCGGCAAGACGACCATCGCCCGGCTGCTGTCGGAGAAGGCGGGGCTGGAGTTCATGCCGCTTTCCGCGGTGTTCTCCGGCGTTGCCGATCTGAAGAAGGCGTTCGAGCAGGCGCGCGGCCTTCGGGCGTCGGGCCGGGGCACGCTGCTGTTCGTCGACGAGATCCACCGGTTCAACCGGGCCCAGCAGGACGGGTTCCTGCCGGTCGTGGAGGACGGCACCGTCACGCTGGTGGGAGCGACCACCGAGAACCCGAGCTTCGAGCTCAACGCCGCGCTGCTGTCCCGCGCCCAGGTCTTCGTGCTGCGTCGACTCGACGATGCCGCCCTTGACCGGCTGCTCGACCGGGCGGCGGCGGAGGAGGGGCGGCCGCTGCCGGTGACCGAGGACGGTCGGGCCACCCTGCGCGCCATGGCGGACGGTGACGGCAGATTCCTGCTGAACATGGCGGAGGAGGTCTTCGAGCTCTCGCCGCATGAGCCGCTCGACTCGGCAGGGGTGGCGGCCGGGGTCAACCGGCGCGCGCCCGTCTACGACAAGAACCGGGAAGAGCACTACAACCTCATCAGCGCGTTGCACAAATCGATGCGCGGGTCGGATCCGGACGCCGCCCTCTACTGGCTCGCCCGGATGCTCGCGGGCGGCGAGGACCCGGCCTATATCCTGCGTCGGCTGACCCGCTTCGCGGTGGAGGATGTGGGCATGGCCGATCCGACCGCCGTCACCACCGCGATCGCCTGCTGGGAGACCTACGACCGGCTCGGCTCGCCCGAGGGGGATCTGGCGATCAGCCAGCTCGTCATCCATCTCGCCACCGCGCCCAAATCCAACGCCGGCTACAAGGCGCACGGCGCGGCGAAGCGGGCGGCGAAGGAGACCGGTTCGCTGATGCCGCCGGCGCACATTCTGAACGCCCCGACGAAGCTGATGAAGGAACTCGGCTACGGCGCCGGCTACGCCTACGACCACGACGCCGAGGGCGGCTTCTCCGGGCAGAACTATTTCCCCGAGGGTATGGCGCGGCAGCGCTTCTACAATCCGGTGGAACGCGGGTTCGAGCGCGAGATCCGCAAGCGCGTCGATTATTTCGACAGGCTCCGCGACAAGCGCCGCCAGGACCGGGATAAGGAAACCGGCGAAGACGAATGACAGACGTCCCGGTCTTCGAACGGTTTCTCGGGATCGACTGGTCCGGGTCCAAGGCGCGCCGGCTGCCGGGCCTGCGGGTGGCGGAGTGCCGGCCGGGATCCGGCGCCCCACGCCTGCTCGACGGGCCCCAGTCAGGCGGGCTGTGGCGGCGGCTCGACGTCCTGGCGCTTCTGGACAGGGAGATCACGGCGGGGCGGCGGGTGCTGGCCGGTTTCGATTTCGCCTTCGCCTACGCGCATGCGGACCGCGACGCCTATTTTCCGGAGACCGGACCGGACCTCTGCGATGTGCGGTCGCTCTGGGCCCTGGTGGAACGCCTGGCCGGGGAAAGCGACGACCTCTACGCCGGAGCGGTCTACGCCTCCGGTTCGCCGGTCGCCGAGCACTACCTGTCGCCGCTCGGCCGTGGCACCCGGTACACCCACCGCCAGCGTCGGGCCGAATTGGCCTGCGCCGCCGTCACGACCCCGCATCCGGTCTTCAAGTGCATCGGCGCGGCGAATGTCGGGACCGGATCGCTGGCCGGCATGCGCCTGTTGCACCGGATCGCCGACCGTGCCGCCGCAGGTGCCGCCGCAGGTGCCGCCGTCTGGCCGTTCGCGCCGCCGGGGCCGGTGACCCTGGTCGAGATCTTTCCGCGCCGCTACTTCATGGCCGCCGGGCAGAACCCCCGCGCCTGGCGCGACCGGGCGGTGATCGACGCCACCCTCGCCGCGTACGGGTCGACGCCCTATGGCGGGGCGGTCTTGGATACCGAGGACAAGGCCGATGCGGTGGTCGCCGCCGCAGCATTGCGGCGCTTGGCGGCCGATCCGGCGGTGTGGTCGGCACCGGCCCGGGAGCCGGCTTCTCGGCACGAGGGCTGGATATTCGGCGTCACCTGAGATAAGCCCGCGCCCATGAAGATGCTTCTCGCGGTGGCCCTCGGTGGCGCGCTCGGCGCGGTTGCCCGGTACAAGACGATCGGTTGGCTCGCGCATCTGATGGGGCACGGCTTCCCCTGGGGGACCCTCGCGGTCAATGTGATCGGCTCCTTCGCCATGGGCGTCCTGGTCGAGCTTGGAGCCCTCAAGCTCAACCTCTCCGGCGAGATGCGGGCCTTTCTCGCCGTCGGTTTCCTCGGTGCCTTCACCACCTTCTCGACCTTTTCGCTGGACGTGGCGACGCTTTGGGAGCGGGGTGATGTGATGATGACCGGTGTCTATGTGGCAGCGTCGGCGGCGCTGTCGATCCTGGCGCTTTTCGCCGGCCTAGCCCTGATGCGGAGCGTGCTGGCATGAGTGCCTATGTTGAAACCCGGGTGATCGCAGCCGACGAGGCGGACCAGCGGCTGGACCGATGGTTCAAGCGTCACTTCCCCGCCGTCGCCCACGGCCAGCTCTCGAAGCTGCTGCGCACCGGGCAGATCCGCGTCGACGGAAAGCGGGCCAAGGCGAACCAGCGGCTGGAGGTGGGTCAGTCCATCCGCATCCCGCCGCTCGGCGATGCCCAGCCGCACCTGCAGTTCGCCAAGCCGGTCCGCCGGGATACGGAGACCGGGGCCGAGCTGATCGACGCCGTTCTCTACCGCGACGACGAGATGATCGCGATCAACAAACCTGCCGGCCTTGCCGTCCAGGGTGGATCCGGGACGACCAAGCATATCGACGGCGCGCTCGACAGCCTGCGCTTCGGGGCGCCGGAACGGCCGCGTCTGGTCCACCGGCTGGACAAGGACACCTCGGGCGTCCTGGTGCTCGCCCGGTCCCAGCGGGCGGCGCGGCGGCTGACACACGCCTTCCGGGCGAAGTCCGCGCTCAAGGTGTATTGGGCCCTGGTCGTGGGCGAGCCGAAACCGGCATCCGGCCAGATCGAACTGCCCATCGGCAAGCTGCCGGGCAAGGCCGGAGAGAAGATGGCCGTCGACCACGAGAACGGGCAGACGGCGGTCACCCGCTACGTCACGCTGGAGAAGCTTGGGCGACGGGCGGCCCTGGTGGCGCTGTATCCGGTGACCGGCCGAACGCATCAGCTCCGCGTCCATATGGAGGCTATCGGCACGCCGATCCTCGGCGACGGCAAGTACGGCGGGGCCGAGGCGTTCCTGCAGGGCGAGGGCGTGAGCCGCAAACTGCACCTGCACGCCCGTGCGATCCGGATTCCCGACGAGGACGGTGTGCCGGTCGAGGTCATCGCCCCTTTGCAGGACCATATGATCCGCTCGTTCGAGTTCTTCGGCCTGGAGCCGGAACTCGACGGCTCGCCGTTCGAGCCGTTCGAGGAGTGACCATGGCGGAGCTGAAGCTTTGCGCCCTGGATCTCGACGGCACCCTGGTGGACAGCCAGCACCATATCGTCGCCGCCATGACCGAGGCGTTCACGGCCGAGGGCGAGAATCCGCCGAGCCCGGCGGCGGTGCGGCAGGTCGTCGGACTGCCGCTCGACGTGGCGCTGCGCCGGCTGGCGCCCGGGATCGGCGGCCTGCAGGTCGAGCGCCTGGGACAGGCCTACAGGGACGCCTACTTCGACGCCAAGGTCGGGGACCGGGGACCCGAGCCGCTGTTTCCTGGAACGATGGAGGCGTTGGACGCCCTGGAGGCGAGCGGCTGGTTGCTCGCCATCGTCACCGGCAAGGGACGGCGCGGTTTGCTGTCCGTGCTGGACGGGCACGGCATCCGCGACCGCTTCGTGGCGCTGAAATCCGCCGATGACGGCCCCGGGAAGCCGGACCCGACCTCGCTGCGGGACGCGATGGCGGAAGCGGGATGCGCGCCCGGCCGCACGGTGATGGTCGGCGACACGACCTTCGACATGGAGACCGCGGTCAATGCCCGGATCGCCGCCGGCATCGGCGTGTCCTGGGGGTACCACGATGCGGCTCGGCTCCAGGTTGCCGGATCGGTTATCATCCTGGATCGGTTCGATCAGCTCGCCCCGGTGGCGGATCGTCTGATCAACCCGCACGACGGGGACTGAGCCATGCGTTGGATGAAAGTTCTGGCCGGTATCGTCGGGGTGTTCGCGATCGCGGCGATCGGTCTCGTCATCTTCGTCGCGACCCTCGACCTGAACGCCTACAAGGCGGAGATCGAAGCGGCGGTCGAGGAGGCAACGGGGCGCCGGCTGGCGATCGACGGCGATATCCACCTCGCCTGGACGCCCCGTCCCACTCTCACGACCGACACCGTCCACTTCGCCAACGCCTCCTGGGGCAGCCGACCGGACATGGTCACGGTCGGCCGGCTGGAGGTGGCTGTCGAGATCGTCCCGCTGATCTCCGGTACGCTCGACATGCACCGTGTCACGCTGGCGGATGTGGACGTTCTGCTGGAGCGCAATGCCGATGGTGCCGGAAACTGGGCGTTCGCCGGCGCGGGCGGGGGAACGGGCGACGGGTCCGCAGCGGGTTCGGTGCCGCTGCTGCGCCAGGTCTCACTGAAGGACATCACCGTGACCTGGCGGTCGGAACCCGGCGGCGACGGACAGACGGTGCGGATCACCACGCTGGAGATGGCGACGGCGGGCGCTTCGGCCTCGCTGGACGTCACGCTCGAGGCCGACCTGGACGGCGAGTCCGTGAGCCTGACCGGAACGCTGCCTTCCGTCTCCGAGGCGCTGCGGGCAGGAGCAACCCTGCCGGTGGACCTGAGCGGACGCCTTGGAGATCACGAGATCGGGTTCGCCGCCAACCTGCGCTATGCCCGGTCCCGGAACGGTGCGCTGGTTTCCGTCGAGGCGGACCGTCTGTCCGTCAGTCTCGACGGTCTGACGGTGGACGGAACGGCTTCCGCAGTCCTGGAGGGCCCGCGGCCGGTCGTCCGGATGGATCTGAAGGCCGACGCGATCGATCTGCCGGAAACGGAAGGGGCGGGCGAGGGCGATGCCCTGGAGGCGGCACTGCCGTTCGACCTGCTCACGCTGGTGGACGGCGATATCGACCTCGCGTTGGACCGGTTCAGCGCCGGCGATCTGGCGCTCACCGATATCACCCTGCGGGCGGTGCTCAGGGACGGCGTGCTGACCGTCGACCGGGCGGACGCCCTGTTGGCGGACGGACGGATCGAGGCTTCGGCAGCCGTCAACGCGGCCGAGACGACGCCCCGTCAGTCGATGACCGCGACCTGGCGCGACGCCGATTTCGGCAAGCTCGCGCGGGAGCTGCACGGCTCCGACACCCTGGAGGCGCGCGGCGATGCGGCGCTCGACCTCACCGCCTCGGGCGTGAGCGTGCGGGACATGATGGCCAGCCTCGGCGGCTCGGCCTGGATCGTCGCCAACCAGGGCCGGCTTTCCAATGACGATTGGGAACTGATCGCCGAGGACCTCACGACCAAGTTCCTGCCGTTCATCGAGGATAGCGATCGCGGCACGTTGAACTGCGCCGTCGCACGCTGGACCCTGAAGCGCGGCGTCGCGGACACCCGGATCCTGATGATCGACAGCGACCGGGTGACCATCGCCGGAGAGGGCACGATCGATCTCGCCCGCGAACGGCTGGACATGCGGCTGGTCCCGAACCCGAAGGACGCCAGCCTGATCAGTCTCGCCACACCGATCCTCTTGACCGGAGCGCTGCGGGATCCGCAGATTGCGCCGGATCCGCTGGCGGTGGCCAAGGGGATCGGATCGGTCGTCGGCGGTGCGGCCATCGCCGGGCCGTTCGCGCTCCTGCTGCCCTTCGTCTCCTCCGGCTCCGACGAGCCGGCCTGCGCGGAGGCCGTGGCGATCGCCGAGGGACGCAAGGCGATGCCGGCCGGTGCCGGATCGGGAGCCGCGACGTCGCGCGAACAGCAGGACAAGCCCGGCGGCATCAGGGGATTGTTCGACAGCCTGCGCAAGGCCGTCGAGTAGGACACACGGAACGAGGACCCATGAAACGCGTCTACAAGACCGTCGCCGTGGACGAGGGGGGTGAAGGATCCTTCGTCGTCACGCTGGACGGCCGCCCGCTGCGCTCCCCGGGCAAGCGCCCGCTCTCGCTGCCGACCTGGCAGCTGGCCGAGGCGGTGGCCGCCGAATGGGATGCCCAGGGCGACGAGATCGACCCGCAGTCCATGGCGATGATGGGATTCGCCGCGACCGTCACCGACCGGGTCACGCCGCAGCGCGGCCACGTCGTCGGCGAAATCGCCGGTTTCGGCGGGTCCGATCTACTCTGCTTTCTGGCCGACGGCCCGGAGGATCTGGTCGCCCGCCAGGTGACCCAGTGGACGCCGTGGCGCGAGCGGGCGGAGAACAAGCTGTCCGTCGGTCTCGTCGTCACCAGCGGCGTCATGCCGGTGCGGCAGCCGGACGAGACGCTGGCGGCATTCCGCGCGGCGGTGGAGGGCGTGGACGACTGGTATCTGGCGCCGCTGCACACCGTCACCTCGATCACCGGCTCGCTGATTTTGGGTCTCGCCTTCCTGGAGGGCGAACTGGAGGCCGCCGAGGCGTTCGGCCTCTCCCAGGTGGACGAAGCCTATCAGGTCGAGAAATGGGGGCAGGATCGGGAGGCGGAGCTGCGCCGGGCCGGATTGCGCGCGGAGATGAAGGCGGCGGAACGGTTCAAGGGGTTGCTCTCCGGCGAAGTCTGCTAGGATCGCCGGCCAAACGACCATGGGAAACGCGTAAGGGGCATCGACGATGCAGGACATCATCCACCGTCTCGAAGAGATGCGGGACCAGGCACGGGCCGGCGGTGGCGAGAAGCGGGTGGCCGCGCAGCATGCCAAGGCCAAGCTGAGCGCGCGCGAGCGGATCGACCTGCTGCTGGACCCCGACTCCTTCGAGGAGTGGGACATGTTCGTCGAGCACCGCTCGACCGATTTCGGCATGGCCGATCAGAAGGTCCGGGGCGACGGCGTGGTGACCGGCTGGGGCACGGTGAACGGCCGGCTGGTCTTCGTGTTCAGCCAGGACTTCACGGTCTTCGGCGGCTCGCTCAGCGAGGCCCATGCCGAGAAGATCTGCAAGATCATGGACCAGGCGATGAAGGTCGGCGCCCCGGTGATCGGCCTGAACGACAGCGGCGGCGCGCGCATCCAGGAGGGGGTCGCCTCCCTCGGCGGCTATGCCGAGGTGTTCCAGCGCAACGTCATGGCCTCCGGCGTGGTGCCGCAGATCTCGATGATCATGGGCCCCTGCGCCGGCGGTGCGGTGTACTCCCCGGCGATGACCGACTTCATCTTCATGGTGAAGGACAGTTCCTACATGTTCGTCACCGGCCCCGACGTGGTGAAGACCGTCACCCACGAGACGGTCACCCATGAGGAGCTGGGCGGCGCGGTCACCCACACGACCAAGTCCGGCGTGGCCGATCTCGCCTTCGACAACGACGTCGAGGCGATCCTCAATCTGCGCCGCTTCATCGACTTCCTGCCGGCCTCGAATCGGGAGCAGCCGCCGGTGCGGCCGACCTCCGACGAGGCGGACCGGCCGGAATACTCGCTGGACAGCCTGGTGCCGGCGAACCCGAACAAGCCCTACGACATGAAGGAGCTGATCCATAAGGTCGTGGACGAGGGCGATTTCTTCGAGCTGCAGCCGGGCTATGCCGGCAACATCCTGATCGGCTTCGCCCGCATGCAGGGCTCGACCGTCGGCATCGTCGCCAACCAGCCGATGGTGCTGGCCGGCTGCCTCGACATCGACAGCGCCAAGAAGGCCGGCCGCTTCGTGCGGTTCTGCGACTGCTTCAACATCCCGATCGTCACCTTCGTCGACGTGCCGGGCTTCCTGCCGGGCACTGCGCAGGAATACGGCGGCATCATCAAGCACGGCGCCAAGCTGCTGTTCGCCTATGCCGAGGCGACGGTGCCGAAGGTGACCGTGATCACCCGCAAGGCCTATGGCGGCGCCTACGACGTCATGAGCTCCAAGCACCTGCGGGGCGACGTGAACTACGCCTGGCCGACGGCGGAGATCGCGGTGATGGGGCCGAAAGGGGCGGTGGAGATCATCTTCCGCGGCGATCTCGGCGACGAGGAGAAGATCGAGGCCCGGACCGAGGAGTACCGGGAGCGCTTCGCCAACCCGTTCGTGGCCGCCAGCCGGGGCTATCTCGACGACATCATCCGCCCGCACAACACCCGGCGCCGGATCTGCCGGGCGCTGGCCATGCTGCGCGACAAGCAGCTCGAGAACCCGTGGAAGAAGCACGACAATATCCCGCTGTGAGGGAGTATGATTATGTATACTCTTCGTCTCTTGGAAATATTAAGAAAAATAATTGAAGACAGTTCTGCCAAAGCGTATGCAATGCGTCTCCGTTTTCATTTTCCTCAACTGAAGAATGAAAAGGATATTTATGTTTTTTTAAAAGATGTTGGAGATATTGTAGAAGGAGCAGAGAAGGAAATTTCTGATAAGTCAAATATGTCTTTGTCCACTCAAAAAGATTTGTTGGGTATCGTTGGAAAATGTAGGGTTCTATATCAATTGAAGAATGTTGGCGTTCAGTTTGACAAGGTTCTGGGAGAAGCGCCTACTGCAGCAGAGGTAGGAACGTTAGCAGTATTTGCGGACATGTCCGGTATGGAGAGGGAGCAAGTCGCTTTGTCCGAGGACGAGATTTCTGAGCTTGCTGGGAAGTTGAGTTCGATAATTGATGACGTGAACGGCTCAATGTTGGATGAAATAGTAAAATACCATGTTGTTATTCGCTTAAGTAGTTTGTTGTCTGCTATATATTCTTTCAAATATCTTGGGGAAGAGGTTTTTTGGCGAGAGATTGGCTCTGTTAGTTCTCTTCTTTGGCGGAAGCAGGAAGAGTTGACTGAAGGTGAAGAGGTAGAGGGAAGTCTTCTTGGTAAGATTTCAGGATTCGTTAAGTCTGCGGCAAATACAGTGTCGGATGCTGAGCGAACTGTTAAAGGCACGATCAATATCTCAAAAATGATGGAAATGCTGCCTAGCGGAACTGCTGGACAATAGGGGTGTCTAAAGTGTTCTCGAAGATCCTCATCGCCAACCGCGGCGAGATCGCGTGCCGGATCATCCGCACCGCCAAGCGGATGGGCATCAAGACGGTCGCCGTCTATTCCGACGCCGATGCCGACGGCAAGCATGTGCGCATGGCCGACGAAGCGGTGCGGCTCGGCCCGCCGCCCTCGGCAGAGAGCTACCTGTTGATCGACAGGATCGTCGAGGCCTGCCAGCAGACCGGTGCGGAAGCGGTGCATCCGGGCTTCGGCTTCCTGTCCGAGCGCGCCGCCTTCTGCGAGGCGCTGGAGAAGGCCGGCATCACCTTCATCGGCCCCGGCGTGAAGGCGATCGAGGCGATGGGCGACAAGATCACCTCGAAGAAGATCGCCAAGGAGGCGGGTGTGAGCACGGTGCCCGGCTTCGTCGGGCTGATCGAGGGGCCGGACCACGCCGCCGAGATCGCCGAGGAGATCGGCTATCCGGTGATGATCAAGGCGACCGCCGGCGGCGGCGGCAAGGGCATGCGCATCGCCAACTCCAAGGACGAGCTGAAGGACGGCGTGCGCTCGGCTATGAACGAGGCCCGTTCCTCCTTCGGCGACGACCGGGTGTTCATCGAGAAGTTCGTCACCGAGCCGCGCCACATCGAGATCCAGGTGCTGGCCGACAAGCACGGCAACGTCATCCACCTGGGCGAGCGCGAGTGCTCGATCCAGCGCCGTCACCAGAAGGTCATCGAGGAGGCGCCGAGCCCGTTCATCGACGCCGAGACCCGCGGCCGAGATGGGCGCCCAGGCCGTGCGCCCTGGCCCGGCAGGTGGGCTACGTCTCCGCCGGCACGGTCGAGTTCATCGCCGACGCCGACAAGAACTTCTACTTCCTGGAAATGAACACCCGCCTGCAGGTGGAGCACCCGGTCACCGAGATGGTCACCGGTCTCGACCTGGTCGAGCAGATGATCCGGGTCGCCTATGGCGAGAAGCTGCCGCTGACCCAGGACGCGGTGAAGATGGACGGCTGGGCGATTGAGGCCCGAGTTTATGCCGAGGACCCTTACCGCGGCTTCCTGCCGTCGATCGGCCGTCTGACCCGCTACGAGCCGCCGCTGGAGGTCGAGGGCATCCGCGTCGATGACGGCGTGGAGGAGGGCTCGGAGATATCCATGTTCTACGACCCGATGATCGCCAAGCTGGTCGCCTACGGGGAGACCCGCGACGAGGCCGCCGACCGGATGGAGGAGGCGCTGAACCGCTATCGGATCCGCGGCGTCGGCCACAACATCCCGTTCCTGTCGGCGACCATCGCCATGGAGCGGTTCCGCAAGGGCGACCTCACCACCAACTTCATCGCCGAGGAGTTCCCCGACGGTTTCGACGGGGCGGCGATCGGCGACTACGAGCGCGGCGCCATGCAGGCGCTGGCCGTCGCCTTCGCCCGCGACGATGCCGAGCGCAGCCTGCGGATCAGCGGCCAGATCGCCAACCGGGGCAAGTCGGAGATCGCCACCTTCTGGACCGTGCGCGAGGGGCGCGACAACACCCGGGTCGAGATCCGCCCGGTGGAGGACGGCTACGACGTGGTGGTGAAGGGCCAGCGCTACGCCGTGCGCGGGGCGCTGGACGCGACCATCGCCGTGTTCGACGGCAATGTGAACGGCGAGCCGTTCCCGGTGCAGATCGACCGGGACGGCATCTACCGCGAGCTGTCCTTCGGCGGGGCGTCCATGCGGGTGCTGGTGGTGCCGCCGCGCGTCGCCGACGCGCTG
The DNA here is from genome assembly GCA_048983575.1 of Thalassobaculum sp. GTDB lineage: Bacteria > Pseudomonadota > Alphaproteobacteria > Thalassobaculales > Thalassobaculaceae > Thalassobaculum. The sequence goes on from JBLZTD010000001.1 coordinate 1,841,909, forward strand.
GACAAGATGCCGGCCAAGGAGGCCGCCGACACCTCCAAGCTGCTTGTCTCGCCGATGCCGGGCCTGCTGGTCTCCATCGCCGTCTCCGAGGGCGATCCGGTGAAGGCGGGCCAGGAGGTCTGCGTCGTCGAAGCCATGAAGATGGAGAACGTGCTGCGCGCGGAGAAGGACGGCACGGTCGCCAAGATCCACGCCAGCGCCGGCGCCAGCCTCGCGGTCGACCAGACCATCATCGAGTTCGAATAGGGGCCGCGCATGGTCGAGACCCGCCACCTGACCGTCACCGGCCGGGTGCAGGGTGTGGCCTATCGGGCGTGGACGGTCGGCACGGCGGCCGATCTCGGACTTCGCCGGCTGGGTCCGCAACCGTCGGGACGGCTCCGTCGAGATCACCGCCCGAGGCGAACCGGTGGCGCTGGACGCCCTGGCCGAGCGCTGCCGGCGGGGGCCGCCGCTGGCCCGGGTGGACGCGGTGACCTCGACCACGGTGGCGGACGATCCGTCTCTCGGGCCGACCTTCGTGCAGGCCGCCACGGAATAGCATGCGCGACGATTCGGCGGCTCCTCGCGGCAGACCGCCCTGACATCGGCCCATGGGATCCTTGGCCGGACTCGCCCGGGCTGACGCCCCCCGCTCAACCGCGTAGGCTTCCGGCAGAGACGATGCGAGGAGGCAGCCGTGACGCCGATCGATCCCCCGTCCCTGCGCCAATGGAACGAGCGGCTGCGCTGGTTCGACGACCGTCTCCGCCGCGCCGGGGTTGACCGACCGCTCCGGGTCGATGCCCAGACCGAGGCGATCCTCACCGAGCTTCGCCGGGTGTTCGCCGCGGGCGCCTGGGTGACGGCCCTGATCCTTGCCCAGACCGCGATCGACAGCGACATCGCCGACCAGGTCGGCGGCCATGATTGGGAGTTGGAAGATATGGATGTCGCCGTCGGCGACGTCCGCCGCGTCGGCAACAGCGGTGGGGGCGGCGGCGGACTGCATCTCAACACCGTCCGTTTCGGCCCCGACTACGTCTGGCTGCGCGACAAGCGCAACGGCTACATCCACAACGACGACCTGCTGCCCGCGATCACCGCCCGCGACCTGTCCATCGAGTTCGGCGCGGCTGGAGCAGGAGGCCCGCAAGGCGATCGACCTCATGGCAGACGCGCTCGCGGGCACGGCATAGCTGTTGCTGACGCGTCGTTTCCACCGTCATCCCGGAGGACCCCGGGCGCGATCCGGGGACCGACCGGGACCCGGAACGGGGCGCCTGTCACTGGGGCCCGGCCGAGACCCGGCTCAGGTCCGGTTCTCGCCGGGATGGCGACGATTGGGAAGGCGCGGGGCTATCCTCGCGGCGGCATCGGCACGCTGTCGCCGCCATCGGCATAGGCCGGGGCGCCGTCCAGATCGTAGTAGGCGCCCTTCTCGGCGGTGAAGATGTGGGCGGCGATCCGGATGCCGCCGTCGCAGCCGTCATCCAGCGTCCCGACCGCGAAAGAGACCTTCTCGCCACCGTCCACCTTGTAGAACAGCGAACAGCCGCAGGTCTTGCAGAAGCCGCGCCGGCTCTTCGGCCCCGAGCGGTACCAGCCGAGATCGCGGGCTTCGGTCAGCTCGAAATGGTCGTTCCACACATCGGACGACGCCATGAAATGCCCGGTCTGGCGCCGGCATTCCCGGCAATGGCAGACGACGACCTGCTTGATCGGGCCGGTGATCCTGTAGCGCACACCGCCGCAGATGCAGCCGCCGGTCCGCACGGTTGGTTCAGCCATGACGTGTCCTCCCCGTCTGTTGGCGGGGCACCTTGCCAGTCCTTAAACCGGGTGAAAAGTTCTTTTTTTGTTCACGGTAGCGCAGAAATGCCTCGGCCCGGTCAAGGCCGTCCGCCCGCGACCCGGATGTTCGCGCCGGCGGTGTAGGCTGCCTTGTCGCTCATCAGCCACACGATGGCCTCGGCGATCTCCTCCGGTTCGCCGAGCCGGCCCATGGGGATGCGGCCGGCATTGGCGGCGGCGGCCTCCTCGGTGACCATCTCGGTCGCGGTCATGCCGGGGGAGACGGCATTTACCCGGATCCCCTCGCCGGCGACCTCCTGGCTGAGCCCGATATGCAGCGAGTTCACGGCCCCCTTGGAGATCGCGTACAGCACCTGGGCGCCCGGATTGCCGATATAAGCCGAGCCGGAGGACACGTTGACGATGGCGCCGCCCTTGCCGCCGTACTGGGTCGACATCCGCTTCACCGCTTCCCGGCAGGTCAGGATGCAGCCGACCACGTTGGTTTTAAGCACCCGGTCGATATCCTCGGGCTTGAGGGCGTCGACACGGCCGACCGGCCCGATGATCCCGGCCGAGTTCACCAGACCGTCGATCGGGCCCAGTTCCGTCTGCACAGCCGCAAACATCGCCAGAACCTGCTCCTCGTCGCCGACATCGGCCTGTACCGTCATGGCCCGGCGGCCGGTGGCGCGGACGTCATCGGCCACCTTGTCGGCGGCGGCGCTGTTGCTCGCATAGTTCACGGCGACGTCCCAGCCGTCGCGGGCGAGCAGTCTGCAGGTGGCGGCACCGATCCCGCGCGAGCCGCCGGTGACGAGGGCGATCTTGGCCATGGTGTATCCTCCTCCTGAGTGCAGACGGGGAGGATAGCGCGGCGCGCAGGCTTACGACAGGTGACCGCTCTTCACGTAGAGCAGGGCGCCCTGGGGCGACGACGCGGTGTGCCGGGAGCCGTCGGGATAGCGGACCCAGGTGCCGGCCGGGTGGACGCCGAACTCGTCCTCCACGGAACCCTCGATCACATAGATTTCCTCGCCGCCCGCATGGACGTGCTCCGGCGTGGCCGCCCCCGGAGCGAACCGGGCGAGGCGGATATGCTCGGGATGGCCGTCCTCCCGGTACAGGTCCTGAACCTCGATCCCTTCGACCAGACCCTGGCGCCACCCGCCTTTGGTGGTGTCGATGGTGATCTGGCCGCGGGCGCCCGGGTACTGGCGCAGCTTTACGAACAGGACGCAGCCGTCCTTCGACCGGGGCGCATGTTCGAAGCCTTCCGGGTTCAGCAGGAAGGTGCCGGCCGGATAGTCTCCATGCTCGTCGGAGAACACGCCGTCGAGCACCAGGATCTCCTCGCCGTCCGGATGCGGATGGCTGTGGAAGACGCTGTCGGGCGCGTATCGCACGATCGATGTCACCCGGCTCGCCTCCTTGTCGCCGGCGAGGTCGAGCCGCTTGCGGAAGACGCTGGGGCTGGGACTCGGCTGCCAGTCGACGGCAGTGGTGTCGATCCGGGCGAATTGCGCGAGATCGCTGTTGAGCCCCGTCTCTTCGCCGCTCATCGGAACAGGTTCCCGAAAACCCCTTTGCGCCGCTTGGCGAGGAACTGCTGGTGGTAGTCCTCGGCCCGCCAGAACGTGTCGGCCTTGGTGATCTCGGTCGCCACCGGCACGCCCCGGGCGGCGAGCTTCTCCTTGGCCGCGCGTGCCGCGGCTTCCTGCTCGGCGTCCTGGAAGAAGACGGCGGAGCGGTACTGAGTCCCGACATCCGGTCCCTGGCGGTTGACCTGGGTCGGGTCGTGGATGTCGAAGAAGACCTCCAGCAGGTCCTCGAAATCGACTTTCGCCGGGTCGTATTCCACCTCGACCACCTCGGCATGCCCGGTGTTGCCGGTGCAGACCTCCTCGTAGGTCGGGTTCTCCTTGGTTCCGCCGGCATAGCCCACGGCCACGTCGGTCACGCCGGGAACCTTGCGGAAGTGTTCCTCGGGGCTCCAGAAGCAGCCGGCCCCGAACATCGCCTTCGCCATTCGCTTTCCTCCATTGGGCGCGGAGTTTGGTCGCGCCCTGCAAAGATGTGCTTCGCGCCCCCGGCCGTCCAGCCCGTGTCCTATTCCCGGTCGGCCTCGGCGGCCCGTTCCTCGCGCCATTTCAGGGCCGCCCGCAGACCGTCGCTGCGGGCGATCTCCAGAAAGTGATGCTTGGTGGCCATCCCCTCGCCCTCGATCAGCATGTCGACCTCCAGCGCGGATTCCAGTGCCGTGCCCATGCCCATGATCTCGTAGGTCCGGTTCACCGCCCTTTTGGTCTCGCGGATCAGAGTCCGGTCCATGGACGCCATGCGCCGCGCGAGGGTCAGGGCGGTCTCCACGTCCTGGCCGACCGGCACGATCCGGTTGATCAGACCCATCTCCTTGGCCTCGGCGGCGGTGATGTCGTCGATTCCGAGCAGGATGATCTCCTTCGCCCGTTTCGGGCCGACCACCCAGGGTAGGATCATGGTGACGATCCCGGCACCGAACTTGACCTCCGGCTCGCCGAAGACGGCGTCCTCCGCCGCCACGGTGATGTCGCAGGCCATGGTCAGCTCGCAGGCGCCGGCCAGGGCCGGTCCGTGCACGGCGGCCACGGTAGGCTTGCTCATGTGCCAGAACCGCATGGTGCAGTCGAAGTCGCGGCGCAGGACCGGGCGCCATTCCGCGACACCCTTCGGCGTGTTCTTCGCCTGGGCCTGCAGGTCGAAGCCTGAGGAGAAGGCCTTACCGGCGCCGGTGATGACGACCGCGCCGACCGAGTCATCCGCCTCCGCCCGGTCGCAGGCGGCGTCCAGCGCCTGCAGCATCGGCTGGTCCATGGCGTTCAGACGGTCGGGGCGGTTCAGGGTGATCAGGGCAACATTGCCCCGGCGCTCGTAAAGCACGGTGTCGGTCATGGCGGTGGCTTGTCCGTTCTGCTTGGGCGGGTGAGGATGAGGGTATGGTCCCAATCGCTTCCTGTCTGCCCCGCCGATGACCGTCTTCGCCGATACCCTGTTCGCCGCCATGGAGGAGCATGGCGATGCGCCCGCGATTGAACTGGGCACAGCGACGATGTCCCATGGCGAATTGGCCCGCCGTGCCGAGATGCGGGCCGAAGAGCTGATGGAGCGCGGGGTGGGCGGCTTCCGTCCCCATCCTGTTTTCGTCGACAATTCGCCGGGCGATCTGATCGAGCTCCTGGGCACCTATCGGGCCGGCGGCGTGGCGGTGCCGATTTATCGGGCGACACCCAAGGCGCGGGTGGAGGAGTTGGTCGCGCGTCTCCGTCCCGATCCCATGTTGGACGGCGCATCGACCATCGTCTTCACCTCCGGGACGACGGGGGCGCCCAAGGCGGCGGTGCTGTCGGCCCGGCGTCAGGCGGCGAAGCTGGAGAGGATCCGCCGCGAGACCGGCTGGCGCGACGGGCGCCGCACGCTTCTCGCCTTGCAGCTCACCTTCAGCTTCGGGCAATGGGTGACCTGGCTCACGCTGCTGTCCGGCGGGGTCCTGGTCTTTCCGGAGCGGCTGTCGGTGGAGGCGGTGACGGCGGTGCTGGCCCGCTCAGACGTCGACAGGGTACCGGCCGTTCCGACCCTGCTGCGCGGCCTGCTGCACCAGGAAGCGACGGCGTCCCTCCCTGGCTGGTCGGGGACGGTGATGGCCGGCGGCGAGGTGCTGCCGGCGGGTCTCGGGGCGAAGATCCGCGCCGCCTGGCCGCAGGCGGGACTCGGCGACATCTACGGGCTGACGGAGACCGGGACCTGCGATTTCTTCGTCGATCCGCCGGATTACGACGCGGCGGCGGGCTCTCTGGGTCGGCCGGGTGCGGATATCGAGATCCGGATCGCCGAGGACGGCGAACTGCGCATCCGTTCGCCCTACGCGATGCTCGGCTACCTGGGCGATCCGGAGCGAACGGCCGAGGCCTTCGACGAGAACGGTTATTTCTGGACCGGCGATCTGGCCGAGGTCCGCGCGGACGGGCGGGTCGCGCTGGTCGGACGGGCGAAGGACCTGATCAATCGCGGTGGCATGAAGGTGGCGCCGCTGGAGGTCGAATCCGTGCTGGCAACCCACCCGGACGTCGCCGGCGCGCTGGTATCCGGCGTTCCGGATACCGATACCGGCGAGGCGGTGATCGCCGTCATCACCGCCGCACCCGGCCGCGAACCAGTGCCCAAGGAGGTGCTGGCCTGGGCGGGCGAGCGGCTCGAGCGCTACAAGTTGCCTTCGCGGCTCAAGGTGGTCCATGCCCTGCCGACAGGGGCCACCGGGAAGGGCGACCGCAGCGCCGTCGGCCGACTGTTCATCGAAACGGTGTGAGCGGTGTCAGCGACTGCTGCTTAGGGAGCCACTTCCGGTGGCCGCGGCGGGATGGGCGTGTTCTTCATCGCGTTGCGGCGCACGGTGTAGAGGGTCGAGGCGATGATGAAGACGGCGCCGATCACCGTGTAGATCGTCGGCACCTCGCTGAAGATCATGAAGCCCAACCCGGCGGAGGCCAGAAGGCGCACGTATTCCACCGGGGCAATCGCCGCCGCCTCGCCGTTGGCATAGGCCTTGATGTTGACGAACTGCGCGAGCGACATCACCCCGCCGATCACCGCCGTCAGCGCCAGATCCTCCCAACTCGGCCAGACCCAGAAGTACCAGGCCGGGCCGGCCAGAATCACCGTCAGGCAGACCGACTGGTAGGCAATGATCGTCGACGGCCGCTCGGTGCGGGCCAGCATCCGCAGGCAGATCATGATCATCGCGACGAAGAAGGCCGAGAGCAGGGCGAGCAGGGCGTATTCGTTGAGCCCTTCCGGCGACGGATGGGCGACGATCACCACGCCGAGGAAGCCGACGGCGGTCGCGCTCCAACGCCGCCAGCCGACGATCTCGTGCAGAATGACCACGGCCAGCATCGTGGTGAACAGGGTTCGGGAGAAGCTGATGGCGGTCGCCTCGGCGAGCGGCAGGTGGACCAGGGCGGTGAACCCAGTGGTCATCGCCACCGCGGAAAGACCGACACGCAGCAGGTGCAGGCCAAGCCGGTCGGTGTGGAACACCGAGGGGAACCCTTTCATGATCGCGGGCAACATCACCACGATCACGAAGGCCTGGCGCAGGAACAGGATCTCCACCACCGGCAGCCGTTGGCCCACGAACTTGATCAGCGCCCCCATGACCGCGAAAACCAGGCTGGCGGCGAACAGCCAGATCGACCCCCGCACGTTTCCCGACAGCCCGTCCCACCATGTCCGAAAACGGACAAGCGGGGTGACGACCGCAGGGGGCGTCGCCACCGGCGGTACTTTGAGGGCTGTCGGTGGGAGGCGGCATGTCGCTAAGCTTTGGGAGGCGGAACAGCCAGTATCGACCAAAAGGGAGGGGCAGCCAATGCGCAGTGTTGATGGGATGGTGGCATGGATCACCGGGGCGGGAACCGGGATCGGCGAGGCGACGGCGCGTCGGCTCGCAGCCGATGGCATCGCTGTCGTCCTGAGCGGTCGGCGAGAGGCGCCGCTGCAGGAGGTGGCCGAAGAGATCAAGTCGGCCGGCGGCAAGGCCGAGGTGATCGCGCTCGACATCACCGACCGGGCGTCAGTACTCGATGCAGGCAAGCGGATCGACGCCGAGTACGGACGGCTCGATCTCCAGTTCAACAACGCCGGCACCAACGTCACCCAGCGCACCTGGCGGGAGGCGGCGGCCGATCCGTCCCTGCTGGACGGCTGGGACACGGTGATCGATGCCAATATCAAGGGCGTTTACAACGGCGTCGCCGCCGCCCTGCCGATCATGCTGCGGCAGAAGGACGGGGTGATCGCGACGACGTCGTCCTGGGCCGGGCGGTTCTACTCGGAGGTGGCGGGCGTGGCCTACGGCGCTTCGAAGCATGCGGTGATGTCGCTCAGCTTCCTGATCCAGCGCGAGCACGGCAATGACGGTATCCGGGCGACGGCGATCTGCCCCGGCGAGGTCCGCACGCCGATCCTCGACCGGCGTCCGAAGAAACTGACGCCGGATGAGCTGAAGCAGGTGATCCAGCCGGAGGACGTGGCCGACGTGGTCGCCTTCCTGGCGGCGCTCAGCCCCGGCGCCTGCCTGAACGAGATCCTGATGAGCCCGACCTTCGACCGGCATAAGGCTTAGCGCGGCGGCTTGCCGGCGCGGATTCCCCAGCTTCCGCGCCGGCCGGGCCGGATGGTACCGTCTTCAGATCGATAAGAACGGGAGGAAGTCTCCGATGGTCAATCTCGGGCTGTTCATGATGCCGTTGCATCCGCCAGGGCGCGACCTGACGACCGTGATCGGGGAAAACCGGGAGTTGGTGCTGCTCGGCGACCGGCTCGGTTTCTCCGAGGCCTGGATGGGCGAGCACTACACCTCGACCGCCGAACCGATTCCGTCGCCGCTGATCTTCAACGCCTCGCTGATCGCCGAGACCAGGCAGATCAAGTTCGGCACCGGCGTCATCTCCCTGCCGCAGCAGCACCCGGCCGTCGTCGCCGGCCATGCCGCCCTGTTCGACCATCTCTCCAAGGGCCGGTTCCTGTTCGGCATCGGCTCCGGGGGACTGTCGAGCGACTGGGAGATGTTCGGCAATCTGGACGGACGCAAGCGGGCGATGGCGATGATCGAGTCCATCGACCTGATCCTGAAGATGTGGACGGAGGATCCGCCGTTCACCCATGAGGGCGACCACGTGACCGCGTCCCTGACCAACCGTGTCCTGCCGGAGATGGGCATCGGGCGGATGATCCGTCCGTACCAGCAGCCACATCCGCCGATCGCCGTCTCCGTGCGCGGCGCCAATTCGATGACCGCGAACTTTGCCGGTCAGCGCGGCTGGTGCCTGTTGTCCGGCAATTTCGTCCCGGCGGCCGATATCGCCACCCACTGGCCGTCCTACGTCGCCGGAGCCAGGGAGGCGGGGCGCACGCCCGATCCCTCGGTCTGGCGGGTCGGCCGCAGCGTGCTGATCACCGAGACGGACGCGGAGGCGGAGGCGATCCTGAACGATCCGGACGGCACCTTCACCTGGTACTACACCTATCTGAATTCGCAGGGGAAACTGGCCGGTGGCGACTTCTCGACGGATATCGATTGGGACTCGAGGAAGGCCGAGGCGATGAAGACCGCCAAGGATCTGGTGATCGCCGGCTCAGCCGGCACCGTGCTCGACCGGCTGATCGCCTTCCGCGACGAGGTGGGCGATTTCGGGACGCTCATGATCACCGGCCACGACATGGAGGGCGCCCTACCGATGTGGCGCCGGTCCTTCGCAACCCTGGCCGAGACCGTCTGGCCCAAACTGTCGGCCTATATGGCGGACAAGCGGGTCGCCGAAGCCGCCGACTAGCCCGCAGGAGCCGAGATGCCCGACAGCCGGACAGTGCAGGACCGCCTGACCAATTCGCCGATCGAGGCCGCGTATCGGGAGAAGACCCCGGGTTCGGCCGAGCTGGCGGAAGAGGCGCGGGATCTGTTCCCGAGCGGCGTGACCCACGATGCCCGGCATCTCAAGCCCTACGGCCTCTATGTCGAGCGCGCGGCCGGGCCGATCAAATGGGACGTGGACGGCAACGACTATGTCGACTTCTACGGCGGCCACGGCGCCCTGCTGCTGGGTCATGCCGAGCCGCGGGTGACGGCGGCGGTGCAGGCGGCGATGGCGGACGGCACCCAGTTCGGCGCCGGCCAGCGGCGGGAGATCGCCTGGGCGAAGGCGGTCCGCCGCCTCTGTCCCGGAACGGAGCGTATCCGCTTCACCTCCTCCGGCACGGAGGCCACCCTGATGGCCCTGCGCCTGGCCCGGGACTTCACCGGAAAGCGCAAGGTGATCCGCTTCCGCACCCATTTCCACGGCTGGCACGATCATATGGCCAGCGGCGTCGCCGGCCATTTCGACGGCTCCTCCTCGCCGGGCGTGCTGGACGGCGTCAGCGACGGGGTGGTGTTGCTCGACCCGAACGATGCGGACGGTCTGCGGAGCCTGCTGGCGGCCGACCGGGACATCGCCGCGGCGATCGTCGAGCCGACCGGCGGCGGCACCGGCTTCACCCCCCTGGCTCCGAGCTTCCTGGAGTTGCTCCGCGCGGAGACGGCGCAGCACGGCGTGCTGATGATCATGGACGAGGTGGTCACCGGCTTCCGGGTGGCGCCGGGCGGGGCGGCCGAGGTGTTCGGCATCGAGCCCGACCTGACCTCCTGGGCCAAGATCCTGGCCGGCGGTCTGCCGGGCGGGGCGGTCGGTGGCCGGCGCGACATCCTGGACGCCCTCGACTTCGAGGCCGCCGCCGCGCGCGGCCGAGAGAAGATCGCCCATCCCGGAACCTTCAACGCCAACCCTGTGTCGGCCGCCGCCGGCGCCGAGGCCCTGACGATCATCGCCGAGAGCGACGCCTGCGCCCGGGCCAACGACACCGCGGCGGCGATCCGCGAGGCCCTGACCCGGGTCCTGGTCGACAAGGGTCTGCCCTGGGCGGTCTATGGCGGCTTCTCCACCTTCCATCTGTTCGTCCAACCGGACCGGCCGGTGGACCCGCTCTCCTTCGACCCGCTGTCGCTGCCGGCGGTGGCGATGAAGGACCGGCCGAAGGAACTGATCCGCCTCCTGCGCCTCGCCATGCTGGTCAACGGCGTCGACACGAACCCGATGTGCGGCGGCCTGGTCTCCGCGTCCCACGAACCGGCGGAAGTGAGCCGTACGGCGGAGGCCTTCGCCGCGTCCATCGACATGCTGCGCCGCGCCGGCGAGATCTGACGGGAGCCCCCATGATACCCCCCGCCGGGGCCGACGACGCGCGAAGCCGGACCGCCGGTCCGCTTTCCCTCGTCGCCGATCCCACCTTCCGTAAGCTCTGGACCATCGGCGTCCTCATGGGCGCGATGCGCTGGCTGGAGATGCTGGCTGTCGGCGTCTGGGTCTTCGCGGAGACGGGGTCGGCCACGCTCACCGGCTTGATGACCATGCTGCGGATGGCGCCGATGGCGCTGTTCGGCTCGGTCACCGGCGTCATCGCCGACCGTCTCGATCGCAAGCTCCTGCTGGTCGGCTCGCTCGCCCTCATGGCGCTGACCGCGGGCGCCCTGGCGCTGTCCGCCTGGGCCGGGACGCTCACGCTATGGCAGGTCGGCCTCGGCGCCTTCCTGTCCGGGCTTGGCTGGTCGACGGACTTCCCCGTGCGCCGCACGATCCTGGGCGAGATGGTGGGAACCGCCCGCCTCGGCGCCGCCATGTCCATGGACAGCGCCTCCAACAACGCCACCCGGATGATCGGGCCGATCGCCGGCGGCGGCCTCTACGCCACCATCGGCATGCACGGCATCTACACGGTCTCCGCGAGCATTTTCGCCGTCTCCGTCCTGCTGGCCGTGCTGGTGGTGTATCGGCCGGCGGCGCGGGAGCCGCGACCCTTCGCCCTGTTCGCCGAGATCCGCGACGGTTTCGCCTATCTGCGCCGTTCCCGACCTCTAGTCGGCCATCTCGGCATCACGGTGATCGTGAACCTGTTCGCCTTCCCCTATGCCGCCATGATTCCGGTGGTGGGCAAGGAGACCTTCGGCGTCGACGCGGTCTGGATCGGCATGATGCTGTCGGTCGAGGGCGCGGGGGCATTCGCCGGCGCGTTGGCCGCCACCTTCCTGGCCGCTCCGGAGCGGTTCCGTCGGATCTATCTGCTCGGGTCCGCCTTGTTCGTCGTTTGCGTTTTCGTGTTCTCCCTGCAGACCAGCTACACGGGCGCGCTCATGGTTCTGGTCGTGGCCGGGTTCGGGATCTCCGGATTCGCGTCCATGCAGAGCGCCATCATGTTCGCGGAAGCGCCGCCCGAGATCCGGTCCCGCCTGATGGGCATCCTTTCGGTCTGCATCGGCGCCGGGCCGATCGGGGTGCTGCATGTCGGTTGGCTGGCCGACTGGCTCGGCGGGTCGATGGCGCTCACGGTGATCTCGCTCGAGGGCCTGGTGGCGATGCTGCTGCTGGTGATCGCCGTGCCCGAACTGCGCCGCTAGGCGGCCCGCCAGTTGAGGCGTTGACTTCCGACCGCCACCCCGCTTCGATCGGCCCATGACGACCTCTCCCGCGCCGGCGGCCGCCGCTTCCCCTGCCGCCGAACTCGCCCGTATCGAAGCCCTGGCCACCGAGATCCGAACGCCCTGCGGATCCGGATCCATGGTCTGGCGCCAATGGGGGGCGCCCGAGGCCGAGCCGCTGATCCTGCTGCATGGCGGCTTCGGGTCCTGGAACCACTGGGTCCGCAACGTCGAGGTTCTCGCCGGACATTACCGGGTGATCGCCGCCGACATGCCGGGCCAGGGCGACAGCGACGATCCGGACCAGCCCTACGACGCCGACAGCCTCGCGGCCATCGTCACCGACGGGCTGCGCCGGGTGACGGCGGAGCGCGAGCCGATCCGCCTCATGTGCTTCTCCTTCGGCTCGATCATCGGCGGGCTGGTGGCCGCGATCCTCGGGGAGCGGGTGGTGAGCTATACCGGCGTCGGCGCGGCGGGCATGGGCGCGCGCAGCCCGGTCACCCAGCAGATGATCCGCATCACCCCCGACATGCCGGCGGAGGAACAGGCGCGCCTGCGCCGCCACAACCTCGGCATCCTGATGTTCGCCGACGAGGGCAACATCGACGCGCTTGCCGACCACATCCAGGAGATCAACATGGCGCGCAACCGCATCCGGTCGCGCCCGATCTCCCTCAGCGACCGGCTGTCGCGGACCTTCCCGCTGATCCGGGGTCGGATCAACCTGATCTGGGGGGCGGAGGACGTCACGGCGGTCGGCTATTTCGAGGCGCGCCACGCGGCCCTGAAGGCGATCCAGCCGGAGGCCGGGATCGTGATGCGCGCCGGCATCGGCCACTGGGTGCAGTACGAGGACGCGGACTGGTTCAACGCCACGGCCCTGGACCTCGTTGGCCGGAGCTGAACTCGTTTCATCAAACGCTAGGGGCGGCCCGAAGGCCGCCCCTGCCATAGGTCGCCGCGCTGCGGTCGGATCAACCGATCAGCCCGCCGTCGTCCCGCCGGATGGCGATGACGCAGGAGCGCGGGACGGAGCCGCCGCCGCCCGGGAAGTGGCTGTTGCCCTTCTCGCCCGGATGCTGGACGCCGACAAAGACCGTCTTGCGGTCCGGGCTCCAGGCGAAACCGGTCACCTCGCACTCGTTCGGACCGACCAGGAAGCGCTTGATCTCGCCCGTCTCCGGGTCGCCGATCAGCATCTGGTTGTTGCCCATCCCGGCGAAGTCGCCCTCGTTGCTGTAGTTGCCGTCGGTCTGGATCCACAGCAGACCCGTGGTGTCGAAGGCGAGCCCGTCCGGCGAGTTGAACATGTTGTCGGCCGTGACGTTCTGCGATCCGGCATAGGCGTCGGAATGGACGGTCGGGTTGCCGGCCAGCACGAACAGGTTCCAGGAGAACCCTGCCGCGGTGTGGTCGCCGCCGTCCGGCATCCAGCGTACGATCTGGCCGTAGTTGTTGTTCTCGCGCGGGTTCGGGCCGTTGACCGAGGTGTCGTCGCCGCCGGCATTCGGCTTCACGCCGCGGTTCCGGTTGTTGGTCAGGCAGCAGTAGATCTCGGCCTTGTTGGGGTTGGCCGCCACCCATTCCGGGCGGTCCATGGTGGTGGCCCCCACCGCCGAGGCGGCCTGGCGGGTATGGACCGAAATCGCCGCCTGGGAGGCCATGCCGGTGGTTTCCGGCGTCAGGGCCAGCCATTCGCCGGTGCCGTCGTCGTGGAACTTGGCGACGAACAGGGAGCCGGCCTCCAGCAGGTCGGAATTGTCGCCGCCGACGCTGTAGACGCCGTCGGACACGAACTTGTAGATGAACTCGCCGCGCTCGTCGTCGCCCATGTAGACGACGACACGACCGGACCCGTCGACCACCAGTTCGGCGTTCTCATGCTTGAAGCGGCCGAGGGCGGTGCGCTTCTTCGGGGTCGAGGTCGGGTCGAACGGATCGATCTCGACGATGTAGCCCGCCCGGTTCGGCTCGTTCGGGTGCTTCGAGATGTCGAACCGCTCGTCCGCCGTGGCCCAGGCGTAACCCCAGTCCTCGGTCTTCACGCCGTAGCGGCTGAGTTCGGCGCTCGGCGTGTACTCGGCGTCGGACGAGGAGAAGTAGCCGTTGAAGTTCTCCTCGCAGGTCAGGTAGGTGCCCCAGGGGGTCCGGCCATTGCCGCAGTTGTTCCAGGTGCCGAGCGAGATGGTGCCGCTCGGGTCCGCTGCGGTCTTCAGCAGGTCGTGGCCGCGGGCCGGTCCGGTGATCTCCATCGGCGTGTCGGCGGTGATCCGCCGGTTGATCGGCGAGTTGACCACGATGCTCCACACGCCGTCGGTCTCCGCGACCTCGACGATGGAGACGCCATGCGCGGCCTTGCCCTTGCGGACGTCGTCGTCGGTCTCCGGCAGCTTGCTCTCGCGGGCGCCGTAGAGGATCGAGCGGTTGGTGTATTCGTTGTTGATCGCCAGGACGTGGCGGTCGCCGTCGGTGAACATCGCCATGCCGTCGGTGTTGTCGCCGAAGGCGAGCTCCTGGCTGGCGCCGGTCCCGCGTGTGGCCTCGTCGAAGGCGGGGCCGTGCGACCACAGCGGCTGGCCCCAGGTGGCGACGATGTGCCAGCTGTAGCCCTTCGGCACGGTGACGGTGTCGAGGGTGTTGGCGGCGATGGGATCGAAGGCGAGGCGGGACGCGGCGCGGGCCGGCGTCAGCGCGGACGTGCCCATGAGAAACGCGGCGGTGCCGAACATGGCGATACCGCCGAGGAAGCCGCGGCGCGAGATCGCCCTGTCGACGACCTTGTCAAAATCTGTGACGGCCGGCGGCGGCGTCTGGACCTCGTCCCAGTCGTCGAACGACAGGCCGTGTTGCCCGCTATCACCGGCGGTGTTCCCCACATAGGTATCTTGCAAGCGATCCATCGGTATGTCTCCCTAAGGTCGAGAATGGCATCACCGGGCGCCCAACGCGTATCTGCGGGGGACGACCGTGGAAATCGAGGCGCATCTGTCCGCGCGCTTTTTTCGATGATCTGGATACCGGCGGTCCGTGACTTCTTTCGTTTCGGGCATCCTACAAAAGAACGAAATCGGTCGGCCGATCAGGCGCGCCGCGGGGAGAGACCATGAAGCTATTGCTGTTGCCCGGAGACGGTATCGGTCCGGAGATCTCAGACGCCGTCGCTGCGGTCCTGGAGCGGCTGGAGGCAACCTATCGCTTCGGACTGGAGATCGAGACCGGACGGGTCGGGCTCGAGGGTCTGAGGCAGGACGGCGTCACGGTCAGCGACCATACCTTCGCCCGCTCCACCGCAGTGGACGGTGTGATCCTCGGACCCGTCGATACGGCCTCGTACCCGCCGCCGGCGGAGGGGGGCTTGAACCCCTCGGCCGAGTTCCGCAAGCGGCTCGATCTCTACGCCAACATCCGACCGTCGCGCACCCGTGCGGGCGTGCCGTCGCTGGCCAAGTCGATGGATCTGGTGATCGCCCGCGAGAACACGGAAGGCTTCTATGCCGACCGCACGATGCATATCGGCTCCGGAGAGTTCATGCCGACCCCGGACCTGGCGCTGGCCGTACGCAAGATCACCCGCCAGGGCTCCGAGCGGATCGGCCGCACGGCTGCGGCGCTTGCGGCCGGACGGCGCAAGAAGCTGACCATCGTCACCAAGTCGAACGTGCTGAAGCTGTCCGATGGACTGTTCCGCAACGCCGTGCAGGCGGCGGCGCGGGACGAGAGCGGCGTGGAGGTCGAGGAGGTCCTGGTCGACGCCATGGCTTCGCTTCTGGTGCGCGAGCCGGAGCGGTTCGACGTGATCTGCACCACGAACATGTTCGGCGACATCCTGTCGAACCAGGCAGCGGAGCTGGCGGGCGGTCTGGGTGTGGCCGGGTCGCTGAACGCCGGCGACAGATACGCCATCGCCCAGGCGGCCCACGGCACGGCCCCAGACATCGCCGGACGCGGCGTCGCCAACCCGACCTCGCTGGTCCTGTCCACGGCGATGCTGATCGGCTGGATCGCCCGGAACAACGGGGACGATACCGCGCTGCGCGCCGCCATGGCGTTGGAGGACGCGGTCGATACCGCCCTGGCCAGCCAGTCGGGACGCACAATCGATCTCGGCGGAACCGCGTCCACGTCCGAGGCCGGCCGGGCGATTGCCGACGCGCTCGGAGCGGCGGTGTGAGCGACCCCGTCGTCACGCGCCGCGACGGAGCGGTTCTGCATCTCGCCCTGAACCGTCCGGAGAGCAGCAACGCCCTCAGCCCGGACATCGTCGAAGCGCTGCTGTCAGCCATCGAGACGGCGTCGGAAGACGGCGTGCGGCTCATCGTGCTTGAGGGGACGGGCAGGCATTTCTGCGCCGGCTTCAATCTGAGCGATCTGGACAGTCTCAGCGACGGCGACCTGCTTCTGCGGCTGGTCCGGATCGAAACCCTGTTGCAGGCGGTCTATCATGCCCCGATGCCGACCATGGCCCTCGTGCGCGGCGCGGCGATGGGGGCAGGGGCTGATCTGGTCGCCGCCTGTCGCCGCCGGATCGTTGTCGGCAGCGGGCGTTTCGCCTTTCCCGGTGCCGGGTTCGGCATCGCCCTCGGCACCCGGCGGCTGGCCGGTCGTGTCGGTGCGGACCGGGCGCTGGAGATCGTCGCCAGCGGACGGCGCCTGGACCAGGACGAGGCTCTGGCGGCGGGACTGGTCGATGCGGTCATCGCCGAGGACGGGGTCGCCGACGAGATCGAGCGGTACGCCGAGACGGCCATCCGGCTGGAGACGCGGATTCTGGCCACGGTCGGCAGTCTGACCCTGGACGACGGTCGGGCTCCCGACCTGAGCGCCCGGGACATGGCGGCGCTCGTTGCGTCCGCATCGCGGCCGGGCCTGAAGGAGCGGGTGGTGCGCTATCAGGAGAGCGTGCGCCGGGCGCGAGAGGAGCGGGGGAGGCAAGCATGAAGACGGTGACCCTGCCGGGCGGCGAAACCGTGCCGGCACTCGGACTCGGAACCTGGCATATGGGCGAGCGGGGCTCGGACCGGGCGGCGGAGGCGGACGCGCTGCGCCTCGGGATCGACCTCGGCATGACCCTGATCGATACCGCCGAGATGTATGCGTCGGGCGGGTCGGAGGAGGTAGTGGGCGACGCCATCGCAGGCCGCCGCGACGGTCTCTTCATCGTGTCCAAGGTTCTGCCATTCAACGCCGACCGCGACGGCACGATCGAGGCCTGCGAGAAAAGCCTGCGGCGCATGGGCATCGAGACCATCGACCTGTACCTGCTGCATTGGCCAGGATCGCATCCCCTGGAGGAGACCCTCGCCGCCTTCGACCAGCTTCGCCGGGACGGGAAGATCCGCCACTGGGGGGTCAGCAATTTCGACGCCGACGAGATGGAGGAGGTCCACGACGTCGGCGGCGGTGTCTGCGCCACCAATCAGATCCTGTACAATCTCGGCCGCCGGGGGCCGGAATACGACCTGCTCCCGTGGTGCGCGCGCCATTCTATGCCGGTGATGGCCTACTCTCCCCTGGAGCAGGGCCGTCTTGCCGGCCACGCCGCTCTGAAACAGATCGCTGAGAAGCACAGGATATCGGAGTTGGCAGTGGCGCTCGCCTGGGTCCTGCGGCGGGACGGGATCATCGCCATTCCCAAGGCGGCGCGCGCTGAGCATGTCCGCGAGAACGCGGCGGCCATTGAGGTCGGCCTGGACGCCGCCGATCTGGCCGCGCTGGAGTCCGCTTTCCCGCCGCCTACCTCGAAGCGGCCGCTCGAAATCCTTTAATCCGGATGCGCAATCCGGGTATCGGAACCGTCGGCGTTCTCCTGTAGACTGCGCCCGGCTTCGCGGGGCCGTCCGGAGACATCGAAGGTGATGGTATGAGGGGAACCTTGGCGGCGATAGGGCTCGTCCTGGCCTTAAGCGCCGCCGGCAGTTTGGCGACTGCTCAGGCGCAGCAGATCAAAGGCCGTCCCCAGGTGACGTCCGGAGATACGCTTTTCATCGGGCGCGAAGAAGTACGGCTGTCGGGGATCGACGCGCCGGAGACGGATCAATACTGCGAGAACGAGTTCGGCCGGCCGTTCCAATGCGGCATTCAGGCGATGGACGCCCTGCGCGACATGGTCGGGCGGAACAGCGTGGTCTGCGTGGGGGAAGGGACCGACGAGGGCGGGCGGATGATCGGGACCTGCTATGCGGGCGACATGAATTTGAACACCCGCATGGTCCGGACGGGTTGGGCCGTCGCCCTGCCCGAGGAGAGGCCGGATTATGCGCCGCTCGAGCAGATGGCCAAGCGCGAAAAAGCCGGGATCTGGGGTTTGAAGTTCGAGCACCCCTCGGTCTGGCGTCAACAGAATCAGTAGGCTGGGCCCGCCTCTCAGACCGGTACCGGTTTTCTTTCGGAGAACGCGGGCGTCCGCAGACCCGACGGGCCGTCAGGCGCACTTGAACGGGAACCAGGCCTCGGTGAAGGCCTGGGCGTCGCGGGGCGACTGGAACCAGAAGACGGGGGCGTTGCCGCGTGCGACCTCGACACGCCACGGCTGCTCGCAGTGCTCGGCGCACCAGTCGCGGCGCTGGATCATGGTGGTGTCGGCGTAGACCCTTTCCTCGGGAAAGCCGCCGGTGCGCGATTCCCAACCCGACGGAAAGCGTACCGGATGCCAGGTTCGACGCATTTCCTCGATGCCGTCATGCACCCGATGAAACTTGCCGTCTGCATCGGCGGCGGCCACGAGGGCGCTTCGCTCTCCTGTCGGCGGGAGAGGCGGCCCGGCGAACTGGTCGAGGCGGAACTGACGCCGGGTCATCCGGATGGCAATGGCGATCAACACGGCAAAAAATATCAGAGGAAATCAATATTTTCACCGTCAGGCTCCTATCATTGCCAGGGGTTGACGCTACCCGAGACAGCGGTCGGCTTCAATCGCGTGACGCAGGCCGTTCGTCGGCACCCATTGGAATCGTTCGCGCTCGTGCTTTCCATTCGGAATCGCTTTTGGCGATTTCACGATGGTTCAGGAATCTTTCGAATTCAAATTCCCTTGCGCGACTCGGGCAAATCAAGGATTTTGATTAGTGGTTGGTTGAGGTGAGCTTCCCCTGTCTGGGGATTTGGGTGACCGATGGCAAAAGCCGAAGCGGATCGCAAAGCATTGGAAATCCTGGCGGATGCGGTGGACCGTACCGTCGGAACCGGTTTCGTGCACGCGGCCGTCGTCAAGGCGGCGAATACCCTTGCCGAAATCGACCGGCGCCAGGCCGGTAAGGCGTTCGACATGCTGAATCCCCGGGAATCCCGCAAAGTCGCTTCCACCGCCATCGAGTTCGGCGGAGCTTTTCCGGCAGTTCGGCGATATCGACGATCCGGTCGAAGATTTCGCCCCGGACCCCCGTCTATCGGAGATCCGGTCGCGCTCCGCGAAGCTCGGCACCGGGTGAGTCTCGCCGGACCTGCCCTCGCTTGCTGGCCTTTGTCCTGTTGGTGGCGCTTCGGTCTCCCTTTCGTGATTTCCGTTGAAGAGCCGCCTTGCCGCATTGTTCGGGCATGATCCTTCCTCGCATCAAGACATCGGGCCAGATCGTTCTGGTTCTTCTGGCGGCCTTTCTTCTTGCTCCGATCTCGGCGAGGGCGGGGGAGGACTGGCGGACGGCATGGCCCCACACGGATTTCTCGAAGCATGCCGTGGCCTTGGAGGAAATCAGCTCCGGCGGTCCCGAGAAGGACGATATTCCGTCTATCGACGCCCCCAGATTCGCCTCCGTATCCGAAGGGTTCGCCGACGTGGCGCCGACGGAACCGGTGATCTCGATTGCCGTCGGCGGCGATGCCCGGGCGTATCCGCTGCGGATTCTGATCTGGCACGAGATCGTTAATGACATCGTCGGCGGGGTCCCGCTCGCCGTCACCTATTGCCCGCTCTGCAACACCGCCATCGTCTTCGACCGGCGGGTCGAAGGCGAGCCGCTCTCTTTCGGGACGACGGGCAAGCTGCGGAACTCCGGTCTGATCATGTACGATCGGAAGACGGAGAGTTGGTGGCAACAGTATACCGGCGAAGCGATCGTCGGCGTGTTGACCGGCGCGCGGCTGCGCTCGGTGCCCGCCCGCCTGGAAAGTGCCGAGCGTTTCGCCAAGCGCTTTCCCGCCGGCAGGGTCCTGCTGCCGAACGACCCGACCGCGCGACCCTACGGCATAAACCCGTATAAAGGTTACGACACCATGCCGGTGCCGTTCCTCTATGACGGATCGATGCCCGACGGATTGCCGGCGATGACCCGGGTGGTCGTCGTCGGGGACATGGCGTGGAGCCTGCCGATGCTGCGGGACAAGGGCGGCTGGAGCGATGGCGACCTGAAGATCACCTGGGCGCCGGGCCAGAATTCCGCCCTGGACACCCGCAGGATCTCCGAGGGCCGGGATATCGGCAACGTCGTCGTCACCCGCGACGGTACCGATGTCGCCCACGAGATTACCTTCGCCTTCGTCTTCCACGCGTTCCGGCCGGACGGCAAGATCGTCTACTGAGCGGCGTCCGCCCGCGCCGCCCGGCGGGAAATTCCGAGGAAGACGACGCCCAGCGCGGCAAGGGCTGCCGAGGCGAAGAAGGTCGCCGAATAGCTCCCCGTGACCTCGTACAGCATCGAGAACACCACCGGGCCGAACAGCACGCCGGAGAAGGTGATGAACAGCACGCCGCCGGTGGCGTGCCCGATCGCGCCGGGCGGGCTGATCCGCGCCGCCTCGCTGGCGAAGACCCCGTTCCATCCGACCGCAGCAAGTCCGAAGGCGAAGAAGAAGACGAAGACGCCGATCTCCGGCCAGCCGCCCCCGATCTGCGAGGCGGACAGGCTGGCGACCGCCATGGCGCTGCCGATGATGATGAGCACGGCAGTGCTGGACCGCAGGCGGTCGGCGATCACGCCCCAGCTCACGCGGCCGATGACACCGGCGACCTGGACGCAGGACAGCGCCACGCCGGCCGTCACGAGGGTCCACCCGACCTCGTCCACCAGAAGGGTGACGGTGAACGACATGAGCGACAGCTGCACGGCCGCGAAGCACAGGCCGGTGAGGGCGAAGAACCTCAGCGCCCGGGAGCGCAGGACAAGACGCAGTCCGGAAAACGGATCCCGGATCACCTTGGCGTCCGGCTGCCGATCGGTGTCGAAACGGGCGCGCAGCGGCTGCATGGCGGTGAACAGCAGGAGACCGAGGGCGCCGACCACCAGCATGGTCGCCTGCCAGCCGAAGGCGAGTGCCAGCGACGGCGCCACCAGACTGGCCAGCACACCGCCGAGCGGCACGCCGGTGAAGCGCACGGAGAAGACCAGATTGCGGTTCGACGGCGTGACAACCCGGTTGAGCAGGTCCAAGGCCGGCGGGTTCATCATGCCGTAACCGAAGCCGGTGGCGACCGAGCCGAGAATCATCAGCTCGATATGCCCGGACATGAGGATCAGGTGACCGATGGCGAGCATGCCGAGGCTGCTCTGGCTGGTCCGCCAGGCGCCGAAGCGCTGGACGAACCCGCCGACCAGAAGGCTCGACGCCATCGCTCCGACATAGGCCAGGGTGAACTGGTAGCCGACCAGCGCCGGAGAAACCCCCAGATCCGCCGCCACCGCCGGCGCGATCGCCGGAATCCAAAGCACCGACATGCTGGCCAGTGTCATCACCATGGTGGTGAAGAACACCACCACCAGCAGGGTGCCCAGACCGGGTTTGGCTTCGGAAGCGGGCACCGTCTCTGGCGCCGACGCCTCGTCGGATTTCGAAGGCTGTACCATGGACGGCACTAAACAGCCCCGGTCGTCCGCCGGATAGGGCGATTCCTGCAAAAGCGGATATCCCTCGCGCGCTGAAGGCGGTCGGCAGCGTTTGCACGGAAGGCATTCCGTCGCGGGCGTTGCCGATCTAGCATCCGTCCATGATCAAGATCGCGCACGAGGGCTACCGCCCGAACTCTTTTCGAACGCTTGGCGGCGGCCCCGCACCCGTCGCTGTCCTTCCAGGCATCGTTCTGGCACGCGACAGCGCCGGAGGGACCGCCGACGGGATCGCTTGAGGGCGAGGCCGAGACCGATGTCGCGATCGTCGGCGGCGGCTATCTCGGGTTCTCGACGGCCCTGCATCTCGCCGAGGCCGGGGTCGAGGCCACGGTGCTGGAGGCCGACGAGCCGGGCTTCGGCGCGTCCGGGCGGAACACCGGCTTCGTGGTCCCGAATCTGCTCACCGGTCTCGACCCGACGGTCATGGGCAAGCTGCTGGGCGAGGAGCACGGACGGCTGATCTGTGACATGATCGGGCAGGGTGGCGAGCTGGTCTTCGAGCTGATCCGGCGCCACGGCATCGACTGCGAGGCGCGGCAGAGCGGATGGTTGCAGCCGGTTCACACGCCGGAGAAGCTGGCCTGGCTCGAGGATCGGGTCGCCCAGTGGCAAGCACTCGGGCGACCGGTCCAGGCGCTGTCGCGGGACGAAGCGGTCTATGAGACCGGGTCTGACGTCTATCACGGCGCCCTCCTCGATCCGACCGGGGGCCACCTGAATCCGCTTGCCTATTGTCGGGGGCTCGCCGGCGCTGCGGTGAAGGCGGGCGCGACGCTCCATACCGGCTCCCGCGCCCGGTCGGTGGAGCGCCAGGGCGACCGTTGGCGGGTCACGACCGACCGCGGGGTGCTGATCGCCAAGCGGCTGCTCCTCACCACCAACGCGACCGGCGGTGGGCTCGCCCCCAAGGCCGAGGCGACCCAGTTCCCCATCACCCTGTTCCAGGTGGCGAGCCAGCCGTTGGACCCGGCGTTGCGCGAGAGCGTTCTGCCGAAGGATCGGGCGGCGGCCGACACCCGAAAGGAACTGGTCGCCTACCGCTGGACCTGGGACAACCGGATCGTGACCGGGGGGCTGCTCGCCTCGCCCTTCGGATCGGCGGAGCGGGCGAAGACGTACCACCTGGATCGCCTGCGAGCGATGCTGCCCCAGCTTCCGCCCCTGGAGCCGGCCTATGCCTGGCAGGGGCGGCTGGCGGCGGCGCGGGACTTCATGCCGAGGCTGATGACCCTCGGTGAGCGGGAAAGCGATCAGGGCTGGTCGGCCATCGCCTGCAACGGGCGCGGCATGGCCATGACCACCGCCCTCGGCCGCCGCCTGGCGCTTTGGCTTTCCGGCGGCTCGAACGAGAAGCTGCCGGTGCCGATCACCCGGCCGGATCCGGTCGCCGTCCCGTCCCTGGCGTCGGTGGCGTTCTCGGTCTGGTTGCCTTGGAACCGCCGCACCGACCGCCGGGAACTGAAACGGGCGAAATAGTCAGCCCGGCTCCGCCGCGCCCAAATCGCCGTAGCTGCGGATCGTGCGCAGCCGGCTCAGAGCGGCGGCGGCGAAGGACAGGCCGAAGGTCGCGGAAATGAAGACCACCGCGGTCCCGGGCGACGTCAGGGCGACCAGGAAGCCGCCGCTCAAGGCGCCGAGCGGCCGGGCACCGTAGATCGCCGTCTGGATCACGGCATTGACCCGGCCGAGCATGTCCGGCGGGCTGACGACCTGGCGCACGGAATTCTGAGCGATCAGCCACATGGACGGCCCGAAGCCGAGACCGAAGAAGGCCGCATAGATCGGCAGCGGCGATCCCCCGGGCGACACCGTCAGCAGAAGCAGAACCGCCGGCACAGAGCTGCACGGTCCGAAGAGCAGGATGAGATTTCGGCGGGACCCGTCCGGCCACCCGGGCTGCAAGGCTGGATCCGGTGAAAGCGGCCAGGCCGAAGGCGGCCATCGCCAGGCCGAACACGCCCGGATCCATCCGGTACACGTCGGTTATCAGCGGCACCATGGTGACCAGCAGGGCGGAGAAGGCGAAATTCCAGAACAGCGCACAGGCGGCGATCGCCAGCAGGAATTCGTTGGCCAGCACGAAGGCGCCGCCATCGAGGACCCGGCGCAGCGGGCTCTGGGCGCTCGGGCGGCCCGCGGAGTAGTGCGGCAGGCCGGCGACAGCGGCCAGGGCGAGACATCCGCCGGCCAGTGCTGCCGGGAAGATCCACGCGACGGTGTCGGCCGATACGGCGGCGCCGAGACCCAGCGGCACCGCGAAGGAGGCCGCGGCCCGTGGGATTTCCAGACGGGCATTGGCTTGGGCGAGGGCCGCCGCCGGCACGGCGCGCGGCAGCAGCGAAAGGGACGTGAGGACGAACAGCACGATGCCGAACCCGGCGGCGGTCACGCCGGTGCCGAACCCGATCAGACTGCCGCCCTGGACGCCCGTCGCCGCTACCGCGAAGCCGAGCAGCGAGATCAGGACAGCGACGAGCGCAACCCGCCGGGGCGCGCCGCGATCGACCATCAGTCCTGCGGGAAGCGAACCGAGCAGATGGGCCATGGACTGGCAGGCGACGAGAATGCCGATCACCTCCGCCGAGGCATCGAAGGCGAGGGCGGCCGCGAGCGGGACGCCGACAAGAGCGATCTGATCAGCCAGGTGCAGGCCGCATCCGGCGATCTGCAGGCGGGTGACGGTCGACATCGTCTGATCTCCGAGCTGTTTCGGCGATCAGTAGGCGTCGGCCCGTCTCCCCGCTATCCGGGGATTGCGGGTCTTTCCTCGGCGGATGGGGAAGCGCGCAGTCGCTCAGTGGGCCAGGGGTGTTGGACACACCAAGCCGATGGCCGTCGGACCTGGAGCTGGGGACGGATCTGGCGTCGCTTCGGGTCAGACGATCTCAGCTCAGACGGCGAGCCTGGTCATAAGCCAGGCGGCCCCGGCGATGGCGGCCGCCATCATCGTCCCGACCACGAGCGTATCGCAGAACTGGGCATGGGCAGCGCGCGCCGTGAGGGCGGCGCGGCATTGGCAGCGGCGGATACGATCCTTCATGGCATCCTCCTGTCGGTCGGGCTTCGGCGCGAAACAGCCGTCTGGTAACCCCGTCCATCTTGTCTATCATGTCGAAGTCTTTCCGGTACGGGAAGCCCACTCCCTAAAAGAGGCGGAAACATGGCGGTATGGCGACAGCTCCCGGCGGCGGGCGAGACGTTTCTCGATCATCTCGGGCATTTCGTGCCGGATATGGAAGCGGCGCATGTCGAACTGACGCGCCTCGGCTTCCTGCAAACTCCCTATGTCCTGCACGCCTTCACCGACGAGACCGGGCAGCGCCGTCCCATGGGAACGGCGAACCGCTGCGTCATGCTGCGCGAGGGCTATCTCGAGGTTCTGACGGTAACCGATCCCTCGACCCCGACCGGGGAGCGGACCCAGGGGCAGCTCGACCGCTACACGGGCGTTCACATCGTGGCGATGGCGGATCCGGACGCCCTCGCGCGGCGCGAGCGTCAGATGGCCGCGGGCTTCCATCCGCAGGAGCCGACCCCGCTGAAACGCCCGGTGCCGCTGCTGACCGAGGACGGCAAGGAGACGGGCTCCGCCGATGCCGCGTTCACGGTGATCAAGAATCCGGCGACCGACATGCCCGAGGGCCGGGTGCAGGTGCTGACCCATCACACCGAGGACCTGGTCTGGCAGGAAGCGTGGATGCGTCACGAGAACGGCATCGTTGCTCTGCGCGACGTCATCATCGTGCCGGAGGATCTGGGCGAAGCGCAGGACCGCTACGCGCGCTTCACCGAGGTCTCGCCGGTGCGGCTGGGCGACGATCTGATCCGGTTTCCGCTGGCGCGCGGCGGAATCCTGCTGACGACGTCGGAGCGGGCGGCGGAGTTGCTGCCTGGAGCGACCGTGCCGCCGGCGCCGGGTGTGGCCGGCTACGCGCTGCTGTCCGACGATCTGGCGGCCACCCGTGGATTTCTCCAGGGCCGGGGATTCGCCCCGAAGGACACCGACTGGCCCGGCGTGGTGTCCCTGGTGCTGTCCGGCGTGCTCGGCGGCGCGTGGCTGATCGCCGAACGGGAGTTGGCGCTGCCCTGGAACGGATGACCTGCCGCCGGCGTCGCCAAACCTTCATGTGCGTGTGGTAGAGATCGGCCAGTCCAGGATCAGGGGAGGACGAGGTGTCCGAGACCATCATGCTGACGGCAACGATGATGAGTGCCCGCCGGGACGCCGAGGGCTCCTACGATTTCGAGGCGCCGGCCGACGTGTTCGAGAGCCGAACGCCGGTCCAGATCGTCAAGCTCTTCGCCGAGTATGTCGATTC
Source organism: Thalassobaculum sp. (assembly GCA_048983575.1). Lineage (GTDB taxonomy): Bacteria > Pseudomonadota > Alphaproteobacteria > Thalassobaculales > Thalassobaculaceae > Thalassobaculum. The sequence continues at coordinate 1,867,867 of JBLZTD010000001.1, forward strand.
CGAGATCTTCCCCAAGGACGTGATCGATTTCGAGGTCAACGGCGCTTTCAAGAACCTCGAGCATCGGGTGGTGACAGCCATGGGCCAGATGATCGTCCATCGCGGCCGGCACGACGGCGCGATCCCGTTCATGGTCATGATTTCCGAGAAACGCGTCTGAGGAAGCGATCTGGAGACCGTGTCTCAGCTCTTCGCCGGGCGCCTGCCGTGGCTCTTCTGCGGGGTGCCGGGCTTCAGGGAGACGTGCGTGTGAACGCCCTTCCAGGCTGAATCCACGGCCGGCCTAGCGAACGCCACTGTTCCACGGCCCGGTCGGTCGAACCGCGTGCCGTCCTCGGCGATCCCGGTGGAAGAGAAGGTAATGACCCCGATGGCGAACCGCCGGTCCGGCGACACCCCGACCTTCAAGGTTTCAAGGTTCCAGCGGAAATCCTCAATTGTGGGCCAGACGTTGCGCCACTGGTTGTCGGCGAGCCGGTCCAGCCCCTCGATCACGTCCATGTGAGTTCCGAAACTGGCGATGGCGTCCTCGAAAAGCGCCATCGCCGGAACGAAATCGACGGCGGCGACCCGACCGCTCCAGGTGGCGAACCATTCTTCGATCGCCGCGCGATCCTCTTCCGGCATGTTCCAGGTGAAGGTCATCTGTGAGTCTCCGGCGCATCGATGGTTCAGGCCGGCAGTCTGACGTCCTTGGCAACGGCAGGGAAGCGGCGGGCTATGGCGGGCTAGACCAGTTTGCGGCTCGTGTCATCGATCCTTAGCCGCAGGTTCTCAGCCAGAAAATAGCAGGAAATCGCAATGTCCATGTCGATAGCCACCGCCTTGATTATGGCCGAGACCGTATCAGTCGCTGCCAGCGTGCCCGCGTGATGTTTTATGGCAAGCGCGGTCAGGTCGCATTGCACCCGATTGTAGCCGGACAGGTAGAGGAAGAGCGGCAGGCCGATCTTGTGATGCACCAGGCCAACCCGAACGGCGGAGCTTATGTAGTCTTCGTTGAAAGTTGCCGAGAACAACCGGTTCCAGTGTTGGGATTGGCGCAGCTTCAGATAATTCACGTCCCGCCCGGCCAGATATTTCTCCGCCTGAGGAAATTGCTTCATATGCTGGTAAAAGTCCGCCAGGATGTCGCTCATTTCCAGGTCGATAGTCGGTTGAAACATCCGAAGTTTCTGGCGTGTATACTCGTCTATAGAGTCCAGTTTCAGGCGAGATTCAAAGTTTTCAAGTATTCTTGAAGTAACGAGTTTGTAGACGGCACTATTTTGTACCGACGAGGAGGCTTGGTAAGGTTTCCTGTCGTCGCTCATTGCCACACTCTGTTGTGTTCTTGGCGTTGAGTTTTTTGTATTTATTGGTGCGGTCGTCTCTTGTATTTCTACGGAACGCTGCATCATGAGGTGCGGGTGTGTCAAAGCGAAAGATCGGACGCCGAGTTGCGCGAGAGCAGATCGTTCGCTGACGGGATCACTTCGTCATCGCGTCAGCGTGCGTGAATTTGCTCTATCTTATTGTTTTAGATAAAAATTCACCGATCATATTGAATCATGAAGTAATTCAATATGATCAGATTTGTCTCTAGGATTCCGCGAACCGCGCCGAGGCCATGGCGCTGACACGACGCGGACCCAACATCGATGCCGCAACCTGCGGATCCTCTAGGGGTGATTGGGGCACGAGAGGGGTGGGCTTAAGGCTGCACCGCCGCCTCCTCGCCCAGAAGACCGATGCGGAACCGGGTCTTCAGGTATCCGCCGTCGCGGGGCGGGACCGACATCGGCAGATCCTCGTCCACCACCTTGACGACGGCGCAGACCGGGCCCGGCTCCCGGAACAGAAGCTGCCCCAGCTTTTTGGCGTCCGCGTCGGTGCGGATCATCGCCGTCTTGGCGAAGCCGCAGGCCGCCGCGACGGCGGACAGGTCGGTGCCGCGGCCGGTGGCCGTCGGCTGGCGCCCGGTCTCGGTATAGGTCTCGTTGTCGATGACGCAGATCGCCAGGTTCGAGGGACGCTTGGCGCCGATGGTCGAATAGCTGGTCATGCCCATCAGCATCTCGCCGTCGCCGGTGAGGACGACGACCCTGCGGTGGGGCTGGGCGAGCGCGATCCCGAGGCCGATCATCGAGGCGTTGCCCATGGCGCCCCAGAGATAGAAGTTCTCCGGCCGATCGCCGAAGGAGGCAAGGTCCCAGGTGGTCGACCCGAGGCCGGAGACGAAGAGCGTGTCTCCGCGCTCGGCCATGGCGGCGCCGAGGACGTCGCGGCGATGCAGGGTGATGGTGCTCATTGGTTCACCGCCTTTCCGGCCGTCCAGATCTTGGAGCCGATCACCTTCTGGCCGACCAGGACGGCCACCGGGGTGTCGGTCGAATAGGCCATCCGCAGGCCGGACTCGATCATCATGTCCACCGCGTCGGGGCTCTCTGCGAGAAAGGTCTTCACGCCGACCGCCTCGAGGGTGGGGACCACGGCCTGTCCCATCGGCACTTGCCACGGATTCCCCTCGCCCCACTGCCCGCGCATCGTGACGATCGCGAAGAACGGGAAGTTGGCCGAGGAGATCAGCGAGGCGATGGCGTTGATGGTATTGCCCACACCGCTCGACTGCATGAGGACCGCCGACTTCTGGCCGCCGAGCCAGGCGCCGGCGGCGAGGCCGACGGCCTCTTCCTCGGTCGCACACATCACCGTCTCGATCTCGTTGTCGCCGAGACAGCGCTCGATCAGCAGTCGAAGACCGCCATCCGGCACGTAGCCGATCTGGCGGACGCCGGCGGCTTTCAAGTGACGGTGGGCCGCCGCGCTCCAATGTTCATCCATGGGATGTCGGATCCGTTTTGCCAAGGGAATCCGAAGGCTAGGCGTCTCGACTCGGGTCTGTAAAGATGGCGGTATGCAGCTGCATACAATCCATTTCGTCCCCCTGAGCGACCCCATCGGACCGACATGCATCCGCTTCCCTGCGCCGGCGCCGGCTATCTCGACGACCTCTACGCCCGCTTTCTGAAGGACCCGCTTTCGGTCGATCCGTCCCTCTGGGCGGTGTTCGCGCCCTACGCCGAGACGACCGGGATCCGCGGCGCACCGTCGGCACCGGCTGGCGGAGATGGCCGCGTGGCGGTGGCCTGCGAGCGCCTCACGGCGGCCTGGCGCACACACGGGCACCTCGCCGCCGCCCTCGACCCGCTCGACCTGCGGATGCCGCCGGGCCATCCGGAGCTGTCGCCCGCCGCCCACGGTTTGGTCGAGGCTGATCTCGATACACCGGCGGCCGGTACCACGCCGCGCGCCCTTGAGGCTCGGTTACGTGCCGCCTGGGGCGGACGCTTCACGGCCGAGGTCATGCATCTGGAGGACCCGGCGGCGCGGGACTGGCTGATCGGGGCCGTCGAAGGAGGGCTCTTCGCCGACCCGACCGTCGAAGAGCGGCGAGACCGGCTCGATGCGCTTCTGGCGGCGGATGCCATGGAAGCCTTCATGAACAAGCGCCTGCCGACCAACAAGCGCTTCGGCATCGAGGGACTTGAAGCGCTGATCGTCCTGCTGGAAGCGATCGTCGGCGACGCGGCCCGGTCCGGGATGGACAAGGCCGTGATCGCTCCGATGCATCGCGGCCGCCTGACCCTGATCACCCGTCTTGTCGGCAAGCCGCTCACCGCCGCCTTCTCCGAGCTGCTGGGCACCCCGCAGGTGCCGGAGGGAACGGATGCGTCGTCGGACGTGCCGTACCACCTGGGCTTCACCGGCGAGCGTGCGTTCACCGATGCCGACGGCGTCGAGCGGCGTATCCGCATGACCATGCCGTCGAACCCGAGCCATGTGGAGATCGTCTCGGCGGTGACGCTGGGTAAGACACGCTCGGTTCTGGACCTGCGCCGTCGCAGCGGCGAGGACGCGCCGGAGAAGAAGGTTCTCCCGCTACTGATTTACACCGACGGCGCCTTTTCCGGCCAGGGGGTGATCGCCGAAATGCTGCAGCTCGCCGCCTTGCCGGCCTATGGGGTCGGCGGGTCGGTGCATGTGCTGGTGAACAATCAACTCGCCTTTACGGTCAAGCCCGAACACGGCCGCTCCTCCCGCCACCCGAGCGACGTTGCCAAGGCGATCGGCGCCCCGGTCCTCCACGTCTCCGCTGAAGATGTGGACGCCTGCGCCCGCGCCGGACGCATCGCGCTCGCCTACCGGCAGAGGTTCGGCCGGGACATCCTGGTCGATATCGTCGGGTTCCGGCGGCGCGGTCACAACGAGCTCGAAGAGCCGATGTTCACCGAGCCGGTGCGCTACACGAAGATCGCCGAGACCGAAGCAACGCCCGGCCGCTATGCCGCCGCCTGCGTCGCTGACGGCGTGCTCGCGGAGCCGGACGCGGCCGCCCTGGCGGAGCGCCACTGGTCGGCGCTGGACCAGGCGTTCGATGCGGCCAAGACCTTCAAGCCGAACTCGGCGGATCGGCTGCAGGGGCGCTGGTCCTCCCTGTCGGTGCGCGGCGAGGGCGACGCGCCGCCGACCGGTGTCGGTGCCGCCCGCCTGCGCCGTCTCGCCGAGGCGAGTGTCGCGGTGCCCGAGGGGTTCGCGCTCAATCCGAAGATCGCCCGCCAGTGGCGGGACCGGCTTGACACCCTGGATGACGGCGTGAATTTCGCCACGGCCGAGGCGCTTGCCTTCGCCTCGCTGCTGGAAGAGGGCAAGGCGGTGCGGCTCACCGGGCAGGACAGCCGGCGCGGGACCTTCTCCCAGCGCCACGCGGTGGTGTTCGACCAGAAAACCGGCGCCGAGCACACGCCGCTGGCCGCCCTGGCGGCGACACCGCACCACGCGACCTTCGCCGACAGCCCGCTGACCGAGGAGGCCTGCTTGGCCTTTGAGTACGGGATCTCGATCACGGACCCGGACGCGCTGGTCTGCTGGGAGGCCCAGTTCGGCGATTTCGCCAACGGCGCCCAGGCGGTCATCGACCAGTTCCTGGTCGCCGGTGACGACAAATGGCTGCGTCAGTCCGGTCTCGTCCTGATGCTGCCGCATGGGCTCGAGGGGGGCGGGCCGGAGCATTCCTCGGCCCGGCCCGAGCGGTTCCTTCAGATGGCGGCGCGCAACAACATCTCTGTCATGGCCTGTGCCTCGCCCGCCAACCTGTTTCACGCCCTGCGCCGCCAGCTTCTGGCCCCCTGGCGCCGGCCGTTGGTGATGCTGACCGCCAAGTCCGGGCTGCGCCACGGCGAGGCGGTCTCCAGGCTGAGCGAAATGGGCGCCAAAACCCGCTTCCGCCCGGTGATTGACGACGGCGGGATCGAGGCCGACGCGCGCAAGGTCGTGCTGATTTCCGGCAAGCTGTACTTCGATCTCGCCGCCGCCCGCCGGGAGCGCGGCATCCACGACATCGCCCTGATCCGCGTCGAGGAACTCTATCCGGTGCCGGAGGCGGGGATCGCCGCCATCCTGGAACGTCACCCGGATGCTGAGGTCGTTTGGGCCCAGGAGGAGCCGGAGAACATGGGGGCCTGGCGTCACCTGGATCCCTATTTGGCGCGCATCCTCGGCGGCTTGCGCGCGTCCGGGGCTCGTGCCACCTATGTGGGACGTGAGGCCGCACCGTCTCCCGCCGTCGGCTGGGGCGTGTGGCACAAGGCCGAGCAGGCGGCGGTGATCGACACCGCGCTGGCCTGAGGCTCCCGCCGGGTGTTCCGTCGGGGCCACCGCGAAAGGACGGACGAGATGAGCACAGCGATCAAGCGTACCCTGATTCCGACCGCGACCCATTGGGGCACATATTTCGCCGAGGTCGAGGGCGACCGGCTGATCGCCGTGCACGATTACGACAAGGACCCGGCTCCGGCGATCATCGGACCGGGCATCGTCGATGCGGTCACCCACGAGACCCGGGTCGGCCGCCCCCATATCCGCAAGGGGTGGCTGGAGAAGCGCCACCGGAGCGACCCGGTGGGCCGCGGCTCGGAGGCGTTCGTCGCCGTGCCCTGGGACGAGGCGCTGGACATGGCGTCCGAGGAGCTCGCGCGGGTGAAGGCGGAGCACGGCAACGGGTCCATGTATGCCGGGTCCTACGGCTGGGCCAGCGCCGGCCGCTTCCACCACGCCAATTCCCACATCCACCGGTTCTTCAACCAGCTCGGCGGTTACGTGTCCCACCGGGGCACCTATTCCTACGCGGCGGCGGAGATGATCGTGCCGCATATCGTCGGGCCGTTCCGCGAGATCCTGGACACCCACACCACCTGGCCGGTCCTGGCCGAGCATTGCGAACTGCTGGTGATGTTCGGCGGCATGCCGGTGAAGAACGCCCAGGTGACCTCGGGCGGCGTCGGTCGCCACACCTGCTACCACGGGCTGCGCGACTGCGCCGATGCCGGCTGCGAGCTGGTCTATCTGAGCCCGATCCGCTCGGATCTGCCGCCGGATCTGGGCGGCGAATGGATCGCCCCGCGACCGGGCTCGGACGTCTCGATCATGCTGGCGCTGGCCCACACGCTCGTGTCGGAGGGCCTGCACGACAAGGCGTTCCTGGACCGCTATACGACCGGCTTCGCGCCGTTCGAGGCCTATCTGCGGGGCGAGACCGACGGTCAGCCGAAGACCGCCGACTGGGCGGCGGCGATCAGCGGCGTCGAGGCCGACACGATCCGCGATCTCGCCCGCCGCATGGCGTCGAAGCGCACGATGATCAACGCGACCTGGTCGATGCAGCGTTCCGAGTACGGTGAGCAGCCGATCTGGATGACCGTCGTCCTGGCGGCGATGCTGGGTCAGATCGGCCTGCCGGGGGGCGGGTTCGGCATCGGCTACAGCTCTGAGAACGGCATCGGCAATCCGGTGAAACAGTTCCATTGGCCGTCGGTGCCCCAGGGCATCAACGGCGTGAAGGACTTCATCCCGGTCGCGCGGGTGTCCGACATGCTGCTCAATCCGGGCGCCGAGTACGACTTCAACGGCGACCGCCGGGTCTATCCGGATATCCGGCTGGTCTACTGGGCGGGCGGCAATCCGTTCCATCACCACCAGGATATCAACCAACTCGTCCGGGCCTTCCGCAAGCCGGACACCATCATCGTCAACGAGATCTTCTGGACCTCGATGGCGCGCCACGCCGACATCGTCTTCCCGTCGACCACGTCGCTGGAGCGTAACGACCTCTCGATCACCCATTGGGAGCCGCTGTCCTCGGCCATGAAGCAGGCGATCCCGCGGGTGGCGGAAAGCCGGCCGGACTACGAGATCTTCACCGGCCTGGCCGAGCGGCTCGGCTTCGCGGAACGCTATACCGAGGGCCGCGACGAGATGGACTGGATCCGCCATCTGTGGGAGCAGTCACGTCAGCGCGCCGCCGAGGCCGGATTCGAACTGCCGGACTTCGAGACCTTCTGGGAGCAGGAGCACGTGGAGCTCCCCGACCCCGAGAAGCCGATGGTGATGCTGGAGGATTTCCGGGCCGACCCGGACGCCAATCCGCTGAAGACACCCTCCGGGAAGATCGAGATCTTCTCGGAGACCATCGACGGTTTCGGCTACGACGACTGCCCCGGCCATCCGGTCTGGCGCGAGCCGGACGAGTGGCTGGGCGGGGAGAAGGCCAAGGACTTCCCGCTGCATCTTATGTCGAACCAGCCACGCACCCGGCTGCACAGCCAGCTCGACTGCGGCCAGGTGAGCCAGGGTTCCAAGGTCGCGGGGCGCGAGCCGATGACCATCCATCCGGACGACGCGGCGGCGCGGGGGATCTCCTCCGGCGACGTGGTCCGGGTCTGGAACGACCGCGGCGCCTGCCTGGCCGGCGCGATCGTCGCCGACCATGTGATGCCCGGGGTGATCCAGCTCTCCACCGGTGCCTGGTACGACCCGGAGACGCCGGGCGGCCTGGAGGTCCATGGCAACCCGAATGTCCTGACCCGCGACCGCGGCACCTCCCGCCTCGCCCAGGGACCGTCGGCGCACTCGACCCTGGTCGAGGTCGCGAAGGTCGACGGCGCGGTACCGGACGTCACCGTGATGCGCAAGCCGAGGGTGGAGGCGTAGGGGGCGTCATCTTTCCCGTCATCCTGGCGCAAGTCAGGATCAAGCTACCGGTGGCACCCCCGCATCCCACCGGCCGTCTCGGCTCCGTCATCCGACTGACCCCCTTGCCCTCCCAGCCGCCGCCGGGCTAACTGCCGGCAGCAACGAGAAACGGGAGGAACACCACCATGGCAGGTTGGCTCAACGGCAAGACCGCGCTCATCACCGCGGCGGGGCAGGGGATCGGGCGCGCCTGCGCCGAGGCCTTCGCGCGGGAGGGCGCGTCGGTCATCGCCACCGACATCAACGACGGGGCGCTCGCCGAAATCGACACCATCGAGGGTATCACAGCCCGCAAGCTGGACGTCCTGAATGCCGACGCGATCAAGGCGGCTGCGCGGAGACGTCGGCGCGGTCGACGTCCTGTTCAACTGCGCGGGCTTCGTCCACCACGGCACCGTCCTGGACTGCGACGAAGACGCCTTCGACTTCTCGGTCAATCTGAACGTGCGGGCCATGTACCGGATGATCCGCGCCTTCCTTCCGGCGATGCTGGAGAATGGCGGCGGTTCCGTCATCAACATGGCGTCGGTGTCCGGCAACCTGAAGGGCATTCCGAACCGGTTCATCTACGGCACCACCAAGGCCGCCGTGATCGGCCTCACCAAGTCGGTCGCCGCCGACTTCATCCGCCAGGGCATCCGCTGCAACGCGATCTGTCCGGGGACGGTCCAGTCGCCGTCGCTCGACGACCGCATCAACGCGTTCGACGACCCGGAGCAGGCGCGCAAGGACTTCATCGCCCGCCAACCGTTGGGCCGTCTCGGCACCGCCGAGGAGATCGCAGCCATGGCGGTCTATCTCGCCGGCGACGAGAGCGCCTATACGACCGGGCAGGCGATGATCGTGGATGGGGGAATCACCATCTGATGGCGGTCACCCTCGATACCATCCGCGCCGCCCGGGATCGGATCGCCGGGCATGTGCGCCAGACCCCGGTGCTGGAGCCCGTCGGGCAGCTGACACCGGTGACCGAGGGGCGGCTGGTTCTCAAGCTGGATTTCCTGCAGCCGACCGGCTCCTTCAAGGTGCGGGGTGCTGTGAACACGCTGAAGTCGCTGAGCGACGGCGAGGTGGCGCGCGGCCTGATCACCGCGTCCGGCGGCAATCACGGCCTCGCGGTCGCCTATGCGGCCTGGATGGGTGGGGCCAGGGCGGTTGTGTATCTGCCGACCTCTGCCCCTTCCGCGAAAGCGGAGAGCCTGCGCCGCTGGGGCGCGGAGGTGGTGATCGAGGGCGCCGTTTTCGACGAGGCGGCGGTGGCGGCCAAGGCGCGGGCGGAGGCGGAGGGCATGACCTTCGTCCACCCCTTCGCGCCGGAGACGGTGATCAGCGGACAGGGGACGGTGGGTCTCGAGATCCTCGAGCAGGTGCCTGATGTGGATACGGTGATCATCGCCATCGGCGGCGGCGGCCTGATCGCCGGGGCCGCGACGGCGATCAAGGCACTGCGCCCCGGCGTCACGGTGATCGGCGTCGAGCCGGTTGGGGCGCCGACCCACTACGAGAGCCGCAAGGCCGGCGGTCTCGTCACCCTGGACGCGATCACCACGGCTGCGGGCACCCTGGCGCCCCGTCGCAGCGAGCAGGTCAACTACGACCTGATCTCCGCCCATGTGGACGACATCGTGCTGATCGACGACGCGGCCATGGTCGATGCCGCCCGGTGGCTCTGGGCGGAATGCGGGATCGGGGCGGAACTGGCGGGTGCCGCGGGCCTCGCCGCGCTCAAGGCCGGAGCGGTTCGGGCCGAGAAGGGCGAGACCGTCTGCACCATCGTCTGCGGCGCCGGCACCGACGGCATCGGCTGAGGAAAACCGGCCGATGGGAACGGACAACGGGCATGCGGGCGATCCTACCGACGCGGTGAGACGATTTTACGAGGCCTATCCCTATCCCGATCTTGAGGCGGAGGGATCGCCGCGATCCACCATTCTTGGTGACGCATGGTGTGCCGTTCACCATGCCTTGGACGGACGGGTCGGCCGAGGGATCCGCGTGCTTTTTGCCGGCGGCGGGACCGGCGTGGCGATGCAGGCGATAGGCCGGGCCTTCCGGGAGGCGGGCATCGACTGCGATTTCGTCTACGCAGACTTGTCGGCGCCGTCCGCTGCGATCGCGCGTCGGCGTGCGCTGGACGCGGGCCTGGACGATGTCGAGTACTTGATCCGTCCGATCGAAGATCTGGCGGCGCTCGACTTGGCGCCATTCGACTACATTGATTTCTCCGGCGTGATCAATCATGTCGCCGATCCGGCCGCCGCGCTCGACGTCCTGGCGGGACTCCTCGCTCCCCACGGCGGGATCGGGATCATGGCCTATGGCCGCTTGGGTCGAACGGGCATCTATCCGATGCAGAGCGCACTGCGTTTATTGGGCGGCACCGCCGATGCCGGCGCCGACGTCAAGTCTATGCGCGGGATGCTCGGCGCGCTGCCGCCGCATAATTGGATCACCAAAAACCCGCATCTGAAATACATCCCGGCGTCCGATGATGTCGAACTGGCCGACCGATACCTCAATCCAAACGACCGGGCGTTCGAGATATCCGAACTCGATGCTCTTTGTCGGCGATCGGGTCTCGAGATCCGCGGCTTCGTTCACCCGTTTCTCTACGATCCGGAACCGCTGCTCGCCACGCCCGCTCTCCGGGCCCAGGCCGCTGCTCTGGCGCCGATCGATCGCGCGCAACTGGCGGAATGGCTGCACGGAATCCTGCATATTCACCAGTTCTTCGCGGTCCCGGCGGCGCGTGGAGCGGTGGACATGACGGATCTGCTCGACTGTGAGGACACGCGGCTTATGCCGGCCATGCTGGGCGCGCGTGATTTCGGCGCCCTGTCCCGAGCCGCCGGCCAGACGGTGGAGGTGGCCGTGCCCTACGGGGCCCTCAAGCTCGGGATGTCGACAACCCTGACGGAAGAGGAGTGCCTGGTCCTCGCCCGGCTACGGGACCGCCCTACGGTCTCTGAGCTTCGCCTGCGGCTTGCCGAGCGTGCAGTCGACCAGGCCGCTGCCGATGCGGCGATCCGGCGCGTCTACGCCTTCTTCAGCCGGCTTGGGGCGCTGCACCTGCGGCGCGGGGTATAGGCCCTGAGGGCCTGTCTCCAACCGCTCCGGGTCCCTTATCTGGCGCCCGGGCCATATGCCGCCCAGACCTTCCGGAGTTCCAATGTGTGGAACGTCGCCGCCTGGGGGCCGCGGTCCGGGCCGAAATACAGGCCGAGCTCCGTCGCTTTCTGGAAGAACCCGGGCGCAGGGATGCCGTCGCGCGCCTTTGAAATGACGACGGCTGCCAGCAGCGGGCCGCCGTCTCCCGCGTCCAGCTCCATCAGCGCTTCCAACGCCTCGGCGGTCTTGTGAACCGTGTGCGGCGGAGGAACCCCGGCGGTGCGGGCGAGATCGGCGTAGGTGACCGTCGCGCCGGCACGCGCCCGATCCTCGAGGACCGGGCGCAGGAGGTCGACGACGGCCGTCATCGGCTCAGTAGGTGGCGGCGATCCGGTCGACGATCGGACCGACGCCGTCCTTCAGCGGATCGACGACCGGCAGCCCGGTCTCCTCGGCGGTCTTCTTCTTGAACGCCTCGGCCTCCGCGGCGCTGACATTGGAGGTGTTCAGGGAAACGCCCATGAACTTGACGTCGGAATTCACCATCTTCGCCATGTGGAGGATGGTGTCCATCGCCGTCGGGATCGCCGGAACCTCGTAGTCCGGCAGGCCGCGCATGTGCGGGCGGCCGATCTCGTGGCACATGACCAGGGCATCGGCCTGGGCGCCGTGGATCAACCCGAGCGTCACGCCGGAATAGGAAACGTTGTACAGCGAGCCCTGACCCTCGATCAGGTCCCAGTGATCCTCGCTGTTCTCCGGCGCCAGCCATTCGATGGAGCCGGAGATGAAGTCGGCGATCACCGCGTCGACCGACAGGCCCGACCCGGCGATGAAGATGCCGGTCTGACCGGTGGCGCGGAAATCGGCGTTCATGCCGCGCTCCCGCATCTCCTTCTCGATGGCGAGCGTGGTGAACATCTTGCCGACGGACACGTCGGTGCCGACCGTCAGCAGGCGCCTGCCCTTGCGCGGCACGCCGCTGGCAACCGGATAGTCGCGTGTCGGGTGGCGCACGTCGAACAGCTTGCGCCCGTTCTTCTCGGCGGCTTCCTTGAGCGCGGGGATCGTGGTGATGCGGGTGTGCAGGCCCGAGGCGATGTCCATCCCGAGGTTCAGCGCCTTGACCAGCTCGACGATCCAGGCCTCGGGGATGAATTCGCCGCGATTGGCGACGCCGAGGATCACGGTTTTCACGCCGGCCGCCGCCGCCTCCTCGATGGTCATGTCCGGCAGGCCGAGATCGGCCTTGCAGGCGGGGAAGCGGAACTGGCCGAGACACCAGTCGGGGCGCCATACCTTCACACCGTTCGCGGTCTTGGCGGCGAGCTGGTCCGGCGCGTCGCCCAGGAACAGCAGATACGGGTTCTGAATCTCGAAACGCGACATGTCGCTCCCCAGGGAAATGCGGTTGGAGGCCGGAACGGGCGCCTGCCCGGGCCGGCCGGTGAGAGGATCAGGCGGCGTCGTCGGTGCTAATGCTCCATCCCCGACGCGCGCTTTGGACCAGAAGATAAACCGCGCCCAGCGCCAATACCACCGCGATCAGCGTCCGGGGCCAGCCCTCCATCATCGCCAGCGGCACGGCCAGGCACACCATCAGCGCCGGCAGGTAGCCGAGCGTCCAGGACGCCGTCTCGCGCGCCTTCTGATACCACGGGAACACGATCGAGAACGCCGCGATGATGAGGAAGAACAGGGCCCACGGCCGGGTGACCATATCGAGCAGGAACTGCTCGCCCGTGCCCGAGAGCGAGATCGCCCGGCTCAGGTTCAGTTCGGCCACATGGCCGAGGACGACGCCGAGGATCATCGGTGCCAGCGGGAAGCCGAGCAGCTTCATGCCGTAGCCGATCAGGCCGAAGACGAAGAGGGTCCAGATGTCGTCCTGGATGTTGTTCAGGGCGAAGACGCCAATCGCGCAGTACGACAGGATCACGGCGGCCAGCATGTACATCGGGATGCGGACCACCAGCAGGAACGCCCGGAGGCAGAAGGCCTGCATGGTGATCATGATGAAGTGGGCCAGGAAGAACGCGATGAAGATCGCGTAGGCGAGGTCCGGGTTCTCGGTGATGAAACTCGGGCTCGGCTGCACGTTGTGGATCAGCAGCGCGCCCAGCATCACGGCAGTCACCACGTCGCCCGGAATGCCGAGGGCCATCATCGTGATGAGCGCGCCGCCGGCGGTCGCATTGTTCGAGGATTCCGGCGCGATGATGCCGTCCGGGGTACCGGTGCCGAACTCGCTGGAGTTCTTCGACGCCTTCTTCGCCTGGTCGTAGGCCAGGATGTTGGAGATCGATCCGCCCGCCGCCGGCAGTACGCCGGTGAACACGCCGATCAGGGACGAGCGCACCAGGTTGACCCAGCGCGAGAAGATGATGCGGATGGCGGCCAGGTGCTCGACGCGCACACCCTTCGCCTCGACCCCGCTCATGAGCGGCTGGCGGGCCTTTTCCGTGTCCTGAACGTCGGACAGGAGCTGGCTGAAGGCGAACAGGCCGATCAGCACCGGCAGGAAGTCGAAGCCGCTCTCCAGCGTTTCGTTGCCGAAAGTGAAGCGGGCGACGCCGTTGATCTCATCCTCGCCGACGGACGCGACGAACAGGCCGAGCAGGCCGGCGATGATCCCCTTCACCAGGGTTTCGCCCGACAGGCTGGCTGTGATGGTCAGGGCGAACAACACCAGCGCGAAGTAGTCCCAAGGCCCGAACTCGAGGCCGATCTTGGCGAGGCTCGGGGCCAGGGTGACAAGCAGTACGGCGCTGAAGATGCCGCCGAAGAAGCTGGACCAGACCCCGAGACCGAGGGCGAGTCCCGGACGTCCCTTGCGGGCCATCGGGAAGCCGTCGAAGGTGGTGGCGATCGAGGAGGGCGTACCCGGAATGCCGGTGAGCATGCCGGACATCAGGCCGCCGGAAAGGCCGCCGACGAACACGCCGATCATGGTCGACAGCCCCTCGACCGGCGACAGACCGAAGGTGAAGGGCAGGGTCAGGACCACCGCCATGGTGATGGTGAAGCCGGGGATCGATCCGGCGATGAGGCCGGCCGTGGTCCCCAGGAACATGAGGCCCAGGTTCTTCCAGTGGAAGACTTCCTGGAAGGCGAAGAGAACGTTCTCGATGATCATGATTTCGGCTCTCCCCGCTCAGATCGGCAGGATTTCGCCCTGGGGCAGGATCACCCGCAGGCCGAAGGTGAAGATGGACCACATCGCGCCGATGGAGACGACTGCAATGGCGGCATGGACCGCGATCAGCTTCGGCGAGGGGCGGCCGAGTGCAGTCAGCGCCAGGAAGACGAAGAGGGCTCCGCCGAGATGCATGCCGAGTGTCGGCAGGGTCAGCAGGAACAGAAGGAACAGGGCATAGATGATGGCGGCGTTGCGGTAGCGTTGGAGGAACGGGACCTTCGCGGTGTCGTCGATGGCGGCCTCTTCCCGCACCACCAGCGATCTCAGGAGCAGCAGGGCTGAGAAGGCGGCCGTCGCGGCGATGACGATGCGCGGCCAGACGGTGCTCGGCATCGTTCCGTAGCTGGTGATTTCGATGTCGTAGGAGGCGTGCCAGAGCACGCCGCAGAACGCCAGCAGCAGGATGGCGACGATCGTGTCGCGGCTCACCGACATCTTCGGTCCCCCGTCAATTCCTGGTTATCGGATTGTTGACTGTAACAAAATCCGCCGGATGAAACAGAACGGGCGCCGGCATTCCTGCCGACGCCCGTCCCGACGGATCCAAAGATCAGTTTTTGGCCTTGTAGATGCCGACTTCCTTCGCGATCCGGCTCCAGTTGTTGAACGTGTCCGTCCAGTACTGGGCCGACGCGTCCGGGCCGAGATAGTTCACGTCGGTGCCCTTGGCGGCCATCGCCTCGACGACCTTCGGATTCTTCGACGCCGCCTCGAACAGGCCGGCATAGTGATCGATGATCTCCTTCGACGCGCCCTTCGGCAGCATGACGCCGCGGTCGGTGCCGTAGATCATGTCGTAGCCCTGCTCCTTGACGGTCATGACGTCGGGGATCTCGGGATTGCGATTCTCGGTCGTGATGCCGAGCGCCTTCAGTTCGTTGGAGGTGATGTACTGCTTCGCCGCCGCCAAGTTGATCTCGCCGGTGTCGATGTTCTTGGCGAGCAGGGCGGTCATGCGCTGGCGGGTGCCGTCATAGGACACGTGGTTGAACTTGATGCCGGCCGCGTCCTCCAGCAGGAGATAGACGAAGTGGCTGGTCGACCCGAGGGTTCCGCCGGCGTTGATCTTGCCGGGGTTCTCCTTGGCATAGGCCACCATCTCGGTGACGTTGTTATAGGGCACGTCCGGGTTCGCGCCGAAGATCGCCGGGGTCCGGGTCAGCATGGCGACCGGCTCGAACGCGTCCCACGTGAAGTCGACGCGGCCGGTGAAGTAGCTGGTCAGCGCGCTCTGATGGATGGCGAACAGGGTGCAGCCGTCCGGCTTCGCCTTGACCGCTTCCTTCGCGCCCTTGTTGCCGCCCTGGCCGCCGATGTTGACGACCTGCAGTTCCGGCTCGGCTCCGGCTTCGTTCACCGCTTCGACGAATTGGCGGAAGATCACGTCGGTGCCGCCGCCGGCACCCCACGGAACGATCAGCTTGGCGGTCCGGCAGCCGAAATCGGCGGCCGCAGCCGGGCTGGTGCCGAACGCCGTACCGGCGACGACGACGGCGGCCGCAGCCGCGAGAAGGGTCGATTTGATTTTCATAGGTCGGTTCCCCTGTTCGTCCTGTTGATTGGTCGGATGGGTGTCCGGGACTTATCACCGCACCGGTCGGACCCCGCCGATTGGCGCGAACCGTGGCGCGGCCATCTCCCCTAAATAACGGGCTGGGGCGTCGTGTCAATCGACGCGCCCTCCGACGGGCGCACCGGAATCCGTCTAAAAACCTATCGGCTGGAGCGCTCGTAACCTGCGTCCACCGCGATTTCGCGCCAGGAGGCCATCAGGTTTTCCCAGTAGATCGTGTACTGGGTGAGGGGGCGGAAGTCGATGCGGACATCGTAGCCGGCAAGCGTCTCCTGCAGCATCCGGTCGCCCAGAGCCGCTCCAGGTCGTCCGCCAGACGCGCGGCCAGTTCGGGCGACGCCGATTGCGGAAGCAGAATGCCGAGGTCGATCGCATAGTCGTAGGCGATGCCCTGGTCGCGCAGCGTATCGGTATCCGGCAGCAGGAGGCTGGGCGCCCGGTCGGTGACCGCGATCGTGCGGACCGTCTGGGTCTCGGCCAGCCGTTTGGCGAGCGCCGTGGGGACGGAGGTCAACTCCATCTCGCCCGCCAGCAGAGCCATCACCCGGTCGCGGGCGCCGGAGATCACGTCGTACTCGAACGTCACACCCATCGTCTCGGCAAGGGCCCGCATGGTGAATTCCGCGACCGTGCCGGGGCCGACCGAAGTCAGGATCGGGCGTTCCCGGGCGGCCTCGCTCAGGGTGCGGGCGTCATCGAACGGCGCCGAGACCGGAGAGACCAGCGCCATGGGCGTGCGGGTGAGCAGGGCGACATGACGGAAGTCCTGCCAAGCGAACGGCGCCCGCCAGGTCAGGAAGTTCACGAGCAGACCCTGGTGGGCGGCGAGCATCATGCAGCCGTCGCCGGGCGCCGTCAGAACGGCGCGGGCGCCATCGACCCCGTCGTCGCCGTCGATGTTGCGGACGTTCAGGAGCGGCTTGATCTCGGCGCGGTTGGCGGCGTCGGCGATGGCCCGCGCGATCAGGTCGGTTCCGCTGCCGGCCCCTCCGGCCACCACCAGGGTCGCGGTGCGGCAAGGCGGCGCGCTGTCCTGGGCCGATGCGGCTTGCGGCAGGCAGAGGCCGACGGCCATTGCCAGCGCCACTGCGCAGCGCAACGCGTGCGGATGGCGAAGGCGGAGAGATCGACGGCTGGACATGGACGACACACCGGGGCTACGACAGCGACCAACCTTGGACGAGGAGGACGGCGTGTCAACATCGCCAGCATCGGGGTCGCCCGCATCAGGACCGCTCACGGTCGGCATCGGAGGATTCGGCGCAATCGGCCAGAAGGTCGCGGCCGCGCTGGACAGCGGCAGCATCGAAGGGCTCAGGCTCGTCGCGGTCTCGGCTCGCGATGCCGACAAGGCCCGGGCCAACATGTCCGGATTCCAGACCGAGGTGCCGGTGGTGCCGCTTGGCGACCTGGCCGATCTCGCCGACGTCGTCGTCGAATGCGCCCCGGCCTCGGTCTTCGCCGAGGTGGCGGGCCCGGCGGTGGACCGGGGCCGTATCTTCCTCCCGATCAGTGTGGGTGCGCTGTTGCGCCATGACGATCTGGTCGAGCGGGCCCGCCGCAGCGGTGCCCGGATCGTGGTCCCCACCGGCGCGCTGATCGGCCTCGACGCCGTCCGTGCGGCCGCCGAGGGCGAAATCTCCGAAGTCCGGCTGGTCACCCGCAAGCCGCCGGGCGGCCTCGCCGGGGCGCCCTATCTGGTGGAGAACAACATCTCGCTCGAGGGCCTGAACACCGCGAAGAAGGTGTTCGACGGCTCGGCCCGCGACGGCGCCGCCGGCTTCCCGGCCAACGTGAACGTCGCCGCCGCCCTGTCGCTGGCCGGCATCGGCGCGGACGACACCAAGCTGGAGATCTGGGCCGATCCGGAGGTGACCCGCAACACCCACACCATCACGGTGGAGGCGGACAGCGCCCGGTTCACGATGACCATCGAGAACGTACCGACGGAAGAGAACCCGAAGACCGGGAAGATCACCGCGCTCAGCATCATCGCCACCCTGCGCCGGCTGGGCGCGCCGATGACGGCGGGCACCTGATCGCATCACCGCCGGCGACGACCCGGACACCCGGGTCGTCGCTGCGCGTTCTGAAAGGGGGGGCGATGGACGCCGCCCGCTGCCCCCTGCTGGCCGCTAGTTTTTCAGGATGCCCCTGAGCAGCCCCTTGGCCGCATCCTCAAGCTGCTGCTGGGGAGCCTGGGTACCGCTGCCGCCGTCCGAGGTGCCGCTGCCCGCCGAGCCGCCGCTCTGACCTCCCTGCGTGCCGCTGCCGCCGTTCAGCAGGTTATCCAGCTTCTCCACCGTGCCGCTCTTGTCGAGCTCCTTGAGGGTGCGTGTGCCGACCTGACGGACGACGTGACGCTGCATCTCGTCGATATCGAGGATGCGGCGTGGGTTGTCGAACGGGCCGACCAGGCGCATGCCGACCGGCGGCGCGTTCGGGTGGTCGGTCAGCCGGGCCTGCATGTTCACGTCCATCTGCCGCGGCGGCAGATCGACGACGGCCGTCGCTGATCCCTGGGCGGCGTCGGCGTCCAGCGCGATGTCGCTCGACCGGAGCACGCCCTGCTGCACCTGATAGGTGCCCGACAGCGATTGGAAGGCAGTCTCGCCGCCGGCCAACGCCCGCTGGGTCAGGTCGACGAAATCGTTGGCGCGGTTCAACTCCGTCAGACGGTCGGAGAACGCCGCCAGATCGAAGCCCTGAACCGTGCCGTCGCGCACCTGGAACGAACCGGTGCCGTTCAGGTTGGAGACCAGTTCGTACTCCGAACCGCCCTGCGCCGTGAGATCGGTGTCGTAGGTGAGGATACCGCTTACCATGTCGGTGTCGGCCGCGGTCTGCGCCGCCTGGCGCACATCGGCGTCGCGGACCTTGACCGTCAGGGCTGCCTCCGGCGTCGGTCGGTCGGCCAGCATGGCCGTCATGTCGAACGTTCCCCCGAACATGCCTCCGGCGAGCTTGGACACGGTGAGGACGCCGTCCTTCAGCGCGGCGGCGAGCTCCGCGTTGTCGACCACGTAGCTGCCGTAGCGGATGGCTTCGATCCCCATGGTGAGATCGGCATCCGCGGCGGACAGGCCGGAGGTGTCGATCCGGTCCCGCGACCAGCTTCCGCCGCTGCCGGAGCCGCCGGTCTGGGGCGGCGGCCGGGGCCGCGCCCTGGGGTGTCGGCGCCTCGGGCGGCAGCCACGGATCGAGGTCGATCCGGTTCGACGTCAGCGCAAGGGTGATCTGCGGGCGCGGGCCGGCTCCGGAAATCGTGCCGTTGCCGGTGATCCTGATCGGGCCGGCCGCGATCGAGGTTTCGCTCAGCGTCAGGCTGTCGACCGGTCCGTTGAAGAGGGTGGACGCCTCGAACGGTCCGAGATTGCCGCCCCGCGCCCGATACGTCGGCGAGGCGAGACGGATCGCGTCGGTGGCACTCGGGTGCGCGACGACGATCTTCATGTTGACGTCCGGAACCGCCGCGAACGGATCGATATTGCCGACAAGCTCCAACCGCCCGCCGCCGGTAAAGGCAGCGACGCGGTTGGCGTACCGCCCGTCGTCGCGGGTCCGGATTTCGCCGTCGATGTCCAGACCGCCGAGCGCACCGAAGCCGTCCAGGGCGCCGGGCGCCAGCGTGGCGACCAGTCGGTTCGTGTCCGGGTGGCGGACCCGGTAGGTGACGTTGACGGTGGGCGGGGACGTCAGCGGCTGCGCCGTTCCCTTCACATCCAGGGTGCCGCCGGCGACGGTCAGGCGCGCATCCAGGGCGACGTCGTTCATGTTCCCGGCCGCCGTTCCCTTGAGCGCCACGGTGCCGAGCTGATTGGCCGGGATCGGGCTGTCGGTGGACAGCAGGCGGGCGAACCGGTCGGCATTCCTGACCGAGAGGTCGAAGGACAGGTCGACCGACGGCCGACTCGCGGCGTCCCGCAGCACGCCGGAGATCGTTCCGGACGCACCCGCCATGTCTCCGACCGTCGCATTGCGCAGGGTCAGTGTCCCGCCCTGCAGCAGCGCGTCGATCCGGGCGTCGGCGACGGTGATTCCGGAGACCGTCGCCTCGCCCAGCCGCAGATCGATGTTGGCGTCGAAGGTGTCCAGTACCGCCAATGCTTCGGCGTTGTCGCCGCCGGATGCCGGCGCCGGGGCGGTGCCGTCGGCCGATCCGGCCGGTGCGGTGGCCGGCGCGGGTTCCTGCGGCAGATAGGCGTCCACGTTAATCCGGTCGATGGCGAGGCTTAGGCCGAAGGCCGGGCGGTCGCGCAGCGCCAGGGTCAGCCCGCCCTGCGCCTTGGTCGCATCCAGCTCCATGGTCCAGTCCGAGACCTGGATCTCCTGGGCGGAGGCACGGATGGCCGCGCTTACCACCGCCTTGCGGAGACGATCCGCCGGCACCCCCGCCAGATCGACGTCGAGCCAGTCCAGGGTGGCGCGCATGTTGTCCGACGCGGCCTCGAGCCTGCCGACGAAGGTCGGCCCGGCTTCGACGCCGCCGATGATCGTCACGTCGGTTCCGCCCGGAAGCTGTGCCGTCGCCAGCCTCAGATCGCCGACCCCGTCGCGCAGGGAGACGTCGAGCTGGACATTGCGGATGGCGGCGCCGTTGTACTGCACGGCGTCGATCCGAAGGTCCGCCTTGATGTCGATATCGCTCGGCAGTCCGGTCCCGGCCGTCTGCGTGCCGCCGCCCGCCGGGGCCGACGGCGGTTGCCCCGCAGTCCCACCGGCACCGGTCTCAGCGGCGCTGTCGGACCGCGGCAGCAGGGCGTCCAGGTCGAGGCGGTTCCCGGACAGGGCGACGTCGACGGAGACCTTGGGGTCGAGAGAGGCGTCGACGGTCCCCTGGAAACGCGACTCACCAAGCGTGACGACAAGGTTGTCCGCCGTCACGGAGATCGGGGAGCCGTCAAGGTCGGCGGTCAGCGAGACGGCGTTCTCGGGCAGATCCGCGGGTACTTCCGCACCGAAGGTCGCGGCCATTTCCATGGCCTTCGCCAGGTCGGGAGCGGACGCCTCGACCCGGCCCTTGAAGCTCGGTCCGGCATTCATGTCGAGGCTTCCGGTGACGGCCAGTTCGACGGCGCCGTCCTGGGCGGAGGCGGTCAGCCTGAGCGCGGTCGCCCGTTCGGAATCCAGCGCGCCGAGGGCACCGTCCAGCGTCAGCGGAACGCCCTGGTAGCCGATATCGCCCTCGATCTCGAACGGTCCCTGGATGCCGCCGGCGGACACCGCCAGATTGACGTCGGACACCGTGTGCTCGGCGCCGGTCGTCGCGTCGCGATAGACCAGCCGGCCGTCCTCGATGACCGCTCCGTCGATGGCGAGGGCGGGCGCGCCGCCGCTGTCGCCGGCCGCCGGATCCCCGGCGCCGCCCTCCGCGCCTGCGCTGCCGTCGAAGGCCCAGTTCACCCGACCGTCCGCCAGCTTCTCCAACACGATCGTCGGCCTCACCAGGGTGACCGATGTGATGCGGATCTCGCCGGAGAGCAGCGGGAACAGCGCGACGGAGACGTCGAGGGAGTCGAGGCTGGCCATCTCGGGGGTCGACCCGCCCTCGATATTGGCAAGGCTCACGTCGGCGACCGACAGGGTGGGCGAAGGCAGGATCGACAGGGACAGATCTCCGTCGATGGTCAACTGCCGTCCGGTGGCGTCGCGCGCGGCGGCCTGAATTTCCGGCTTGTAGCCGTTCCAGTCGATCAGACTCGGCACAACCAGCACGGCGGCGACGAGGACGACAACGACGGCGGCGATCGCGATCAGGACCTTACGCACGACAGTTCTCCATTCGGGTGCCCGGCCGGCGGGCTTGTATTTCTCCACTGAAGGGGCCAACGCGGCAGCGCGGCGCCGGCTCCCGACGCGAAGGAAAAGACGTGCTTCGGATCAGCCCCGCACGCACGCCCGCAGAACGCGGTTACACGATGCTGCAAACATCGTCGAAGTCAAAGCGCGGCAGACGCTGGAAGACGCTGTCCGGCTCGCCGTAGCCGAGATTGCAGAGGAAATTGGACTTGATTGTGGTGCCGCCAAAGAACTCGGCATCCACCTTGCCCTGGTCGAAGCCCGACATCGGTCCGCAGTCGAGACCGAGCGCCCGGGCGGCGATCATCAGATAGGCGCCCTGAAGCGAACCGTTGCGGAAACCGCCGGTCTCGGCCGCCTGCGGATTGTCCTTGAAGGCGCCGGACATGTCCCGGTGCGGGAACAGGAACGGAAACTTTTCCCAGAACGCCGGGTCGTAGCCGACGATGGCGCAGACCGGCGCGGCCATGGTCTTGTCTACGTTGCCGCCCGACAGCGCCGGCTTCAGACGGTCCTTGCCTTCCGTGCTCTTCACGAACACCACGCGCATGGGCGAACCGTTGGCGGCGGTCGGCCCCATCTTGGCGACGTCGAACAGGGTGCGCAGCAGGTCGTCCGGGACGTCACGGTCCTGCCAGCCGTTGAAGGTCCGCGCCTCGCGGAAGATAAGGTCGAGGCCGTTGTCGTCGAGGGACTGGATACGTCCCTTGAGCGCGCGGACGGCTTCCTGAGCGGCGGCAACGGCGGGGTCGGTCATGGGTACTGCTCCTCTGTGCCAGCCACGCCGGCGGTTGTTAGGTCACGGATATGCGTGTTTATTGCGCGTCGTAAAGGTCGTGGGAAAGAACTCAAATGAGCGAAGCCTTCATGCGGTTCGTCCGCGTTCTCCCGGTTGCTGCCGTCGTCGCGCCGATCGCCGGTGCCTGTCTCTCCGGGACGTGGATGTCGGAGGCCCGGGCCCAGACATCCGGTCCGCTGACGGATCGCGAGCGCCAACTGATGGGGATCGCCGCATCCTGCGTGGCCTTCTACCAGTCGGCCATGTCGGAACTCGAGCTTCCGGTAGAGGGCAACGAGGAGAAGCGGCAGACGTTCCTCCAGGTGTTCGACGCATTCGCCAAGCGCGGCCAGACCCGCGACCAGCACGAGGCGGCGTTCCAGCGTGACGTCGTGATGCGAACGATCGAGGTCACCACGATCATTCAGAACGATCCCGAGACCGCCCGTCCGCAGGTTCTGGGGAATCTTCCGAAATGCGACGCCCATCTGGACGAGATGAAAACGGCAGCGGGGCTGAACTGAGGCCCGGCGCGCCGAGATGGACGCCCTCCTCGCCTATGTGGTTCCGGCGCCGCTGAGCGATCTGGCGGCGCTGTCGCTTGTCGCGCTCAGCTTCGTCACCTCTCTGATGACATCGGCTCTCGGTCTCGGCGGCGGCATGCTGATGGTGGCGACCATGGCCAGCATGGTGCCGCCGGCGGCGCTGATCCCCGTCCACGGCCTGGTCCAGCTCGGCTCCAACAGCGGTCGCGTGCTGCTGTTCCACCGGTATATCCGCCGTCCGATCGTGTTCTGGTTCCTGCTCGGTGCCGTGGTCGGGGTGACGATCGGCGCCCAACTTGCCGTGCGTCTGCCGCGCGAAGCGCTGCTGATCGTGGTCGGCGAATTCGTGCTGGTCACCACCTGGCTTCCGTCGCTCGGCCGATACCGCGTGCCGGATCGGGGCTTCACGGTCATCGGCGCGGTGACCGCCTTCATCACCATGTTCGCCGGCGCCACCGGGCCGTTCCTTGCGCCGTTCCTGTCGCCGGAGCGGTTGGGCGACCGCCATGCCACCATCGGCACGTTCGCCGCCTGCATGACCCTCAAGCACGCCCTCAAGGTCGCGGCCTTCGCCGCCGTCGGCTTCGCCTACCTGCCGTGGCTGCCGCTGGTCGGACTGATGATTGCCAGCGGGTTTCTCGGCACCCTGGCCGGGCGGCAGATCGTCAACCGCATGCCCGAGGCGCGGTTCCGGACGGCATTCCGCATCCTCCTGACACTGCTGGCGCTGCGGCTGCTGTACCAGGGCATCGCGGGGTGGACGGGGGCCGGCTAAAGGCGCTTGTCGGCGGTCGGGGTGCGCGCCACCATGCGCCGCCCGCCGGAAATGCCGATCGAAGCAAGCCATGAAGAACCGTCGGGACAGGACCTGCAGGGGAGGATGTCCACCATGAGTGCCAACACCGCTTTCGAGATCTCGGTTTTTCCCGGTGACGGAATCGGGCCGGAGGTCATCGACCCGACCGTGGCGATCCTGGAAAGCCTGCGCAAACGGATCGGCGGCTTTGATCTGCGTTTCCGGTCGGAGTCCGCGGGGGCAGCGCATTACAGGGAGACCGGCACCGCGCTGCCCGAGGAGGCACTGGCCCGGGCCGACAAGGCCGACGCGATCCTGCTCGGCGCGATGGGCATGCCGGATATCCGCTATCCCGACGGTCGGGAGATCGCACCGCAGCTCGATCTGCGCGAGACCTTCGATCTGTTCGCCGGCGTACGTCCGGTGCGCACCCTGCCGGGCGCGCCCGTGCCGCTCGGGGATCAGCGGGCGCAGAACCTGGATTTCGTGCTGATCCGTGAGAGCACCGAGGGCCTGTTCGCCGGCCGCGGAAAGACGGTCTATGACGGTCCTGCCGACCGACCCACGGCCGCCCACGACACCCAGACCATCACCCGCGCCGGCTCCGAGCGGCTGTTCGACTTCGCCTTCAATCTCGGTGCGAAACGCCAGCAGCGCGGATTCTCCGGCCAGGTGACCTGCGTCGACAAGGCCAATGTCATCGGCGGCTTCTACTTCTTCCGCCAGATATTCGACGAGGTGGCGGCGCGCCACGGCGTCGGCGATCCGTCCCATATGTATGTCGACGCCTGCGCGCTGAACATGGTCCGCCGGCCCTGGATGTTCGACGTGCTCGTCACCGAGAACATGTTCGGCGACATCCTCTCCGATCTTGGTGCCGGACTGATGGGCGGGATGGGCATGGCACCCTCGGCGGATATCGGCCCCCGCCATGCGGTGTTCCAGCCCTGCCACGGCAGCGCGCCGGACATCGCCGGCCAGGGGCTGGCCAACCCGACGGCGACGCTGCTCTCGGCGGCGATGATGCTCGAATGGCTGGCCGACACCCATGGCGTGGCCGACTGCGCGCGTGCCGCACGGGTGCTGGACAAGGCGGTCGAGGTCGCCTTCGACGACAATGGCTTGGTTCCCACCGAGTATGGCGGATCCGCCGGTACCCGGGTCATTGCCGACGCGGTGTCGGCGGCGATCGAGGACGGCCGGGCGGAAGCGCGTCTGGACCTGTGACGGCCGGTCGCCGCTAGCAGGGCACGGCGGCACCGAGTCCGCCGCGTGGCGGTCGCCGGACGGGAATGGTAGGTTGTGCCATCGACAACTGGCGGGCGATCGCCGATGACCCTGGCTGCGTCCCACTTTCCTGAAGGCGGCTCTTCCGTGATCGACGATCTGTCGGCCGGGCCGGAGCTGCGGGCGCATGACCGCTATGTCGCCCAGCGCACAGGAATCAGCGTCGAGCGTCAGCGCTGCCGGGTCTTCGATATCTCCATGGGCGGCCTGCGGATGCAGGCCCCGCCCGAGATCCGCTCGCTTGGGGCGGAGTTCACCGGACTGCTGTACTGCAAGGCCGGCGGCGCCGATATCCGGGTGGTCGTGCGCGGCCGTGTCGTACGTGTCGAGGCGGACGGCGATACCGTGGGAGTTGCGTTCGCGCCGATGGCCTCCTCCCATCAGGCGGCGGTCGGCGCGATCATTCAGATGCTCGAACGGCTGGAGATCGAGGCCGCATTCGAGCGGGCGCGGACACCGAAAAAGAGCCCGTCAATTCTGCGATTTGCCGTTGCAGCGGCGGTATTTGCCGCCACATTCGCCATCGCGGCCCTGTACCTGACGATACGCTGATCCCCCAGCGCTCCAACCGACCGACCTTCTGAGGTTCCGTATGCAAGCCGTGATCGACTCCCTCCTGTCCGGCCTTCCCTATCTGGTCCTGCATCTGGCGGTCACACTCGCCATGCTGGGGGTCGGCGCCTGGCTTTACGAGAAGATCACCCCGATCCGAGAACTCGACCTCATCAGGGCCGGCAACGTGGCGGCGGCGGTGTCCTATTCCGGTGCGCTGCTCGGACTGGCGATCCCGCTGGCGGTGTGCATGGCGGCCAGCATCAACGTGGTCGATATCGTCGTCTGGGGCGTGGTGGCCCTGGCGCTGCAACTGGCCGTGGTCCGACTGGTCGAGGCGATCCTCGGCGGCCTCTGGCATCGGATAGAGGGTAACGAGATCGGTCCCGCCATTCTGGTCGCCGCCGTCAAGCTGTCGGTCGCGGCGGTCAACGCGGCGGCGATCTCCGGCTGAGCCATGCGGATCGGCAAGGACAGGCTCGGACTTCTTGGAGTTCTCCTGGTGGCGGTCATCGCGGTCGCCTCCTCCCTGTTGGACGGGCCGCCGCCGGCCCGCGACGGCGGCCAGGTGTCGGTCCGCCGTCCGGCTCCCTCCGTGCCGCGCGACGGTGGTGTCCCGGACCTGCGTGGCGTTCCCGAATTCTCCATCTCGATCGGCGACAGGCGGGACAGCAGCGGTACCGCCTTCGCCATTGCCGAGGGTGTGTGGATGACCGCGCGCCACGTGGTCGACGGTTGCGACGTGGTGGGCGTCCTGGATCGGCCGGGCCGCGGCATCCGTGCGCGCAGCTATTCGGTCCATGGCAACGCCGATGTGGCCGTCATGCGCATCGACCGTTCCGGACCGCCCGTCGTTTTCACCGAGGCCGCTCCGAGACCCGGCGACATCGCCTACCATGTGGGGTTTCCCAGGGGCGAACCTGGGGAGATGCGGTCCCGGATGCTCGGGGTGAGCGTGATGAATGTGCGGGGTCGCTACAGCACCCGCGAGCCTGTGATCGCCTGGGCCGAGCTGGAGCGATTCCCCGAGGATTCCCGGCCGCTCTCCGGACTGAGTGGTGGACCGGTGTTCGACGGGGAGGGACGGATGGTCGGCGTGCACGTGGCCGGTTCCGTCCGGCGCGGCCGATCCTTCACCGCGCATCCGTCGTCGATACGGGAGATGGCGGAGCAGGCGCGGGTCGCCGTCTTCGCGACCGAGTCATCGTTCCGCTTCACGCCCGCGACACTCCCCGCGGTCGCGGACGAGCTCCGGATGCGCCGGACGGTGGTCAAGGCGCTGTGCGACGTCCGGTAGCCTTACGCTTTTGTTTCAGCGGGTTTGGCTCTACCTTTCCGTTAGCAAGTCTGGAGCGACGAATTGGTTTTTCACACGGAGATCCGTGACGCAATCGACCGCCTGGTCGAAAATCGGACGATCCGCGGCCTGTATCGGGAATGGGTTGAAATGGCGAAGGCTGGCGGGGTCCCGCCCTACGCCGCGTTCGAGCCCAAGAAACGGCCGCTCCTGTCGGCCAACCTCATGGTTCTCGTTCCCGAGGATGGTGCCTATCGCTATCGCCACTACGGGGTCGGCATCGCCCGGGTTTCCGGCTTCGACATGTCGGGGCGGACGACGGCGGATTTCGACAGCGAGGTCGGCCGTTTCTTCGCCGAAAAGTACGAACAGACGCTGAGAGATCTCCACCCGCTCTACACGTTGCACCGCGCCAGTCACGCCCGGGGGGTGCTGCTTTGGGAGCGGCTGATCCTTCCGGTGGAGGAGGACGGCCGGACCCTGCTCGTCTGCTACAACACCCCGGCCGACAACAAGACCGACGCATTCGACGCATTGATGGAGACCAGCACCGAGGGGTTGGTGCTGTTGCGGCCGGTCCATGGTGAGGACGGCGCGATCACGGATTTCCTGGTCGCCGTCTCCAACCGGCGGGCGGTCGACATTCTCGCTGCGGGAGGAGCCCTTGACGGGCTGCGTCTAAGCGTGGCGGCGACGGTGCTGACCGCCAAGGTCTTCGAGGCCTGCGCCCGGGTTCTCGCCACCGGCGCGACCGAGCGGATGCAGGTCGACTTCCGGTCGGGCGCTGACGGGCAGGGGGCGGCCGACGAGGAGAACGGGGCAGCCGGGGAGGAGGTGCCGGGACGGATCTATCAGGTCGGCATCTCCCGGGCCGAGGAGCGGGTCCTCATGGTCCTGAGCGACGTGACCGACGTCACGCGGGCGAAGGAGGCGGCGGAGCGCGCGAACGAAGCCAAGTCCCGCTTCCTGGCCATGATGAGCCACGAGATCCGAACGCCGATGAACGGACTCATCGGAATGCTCGGGCTGGTGCTGAATTCCGAGCTTACCCAGGAACAGCGCTCGATGATTTCGCTGGCAAAGCAGTCGGCGGACAACCTTCTGGTCATCCTGAACGACATCCTGGATTTCTCGAAGATCGAGTTCGACGGGCTCGAACTGGCGCGGGAGCCGTTCGACTTGGGCGAGGTGGTGGGCAGCGTCGCCGATCTTTTCTATCCCCAGGCGGCGGCCAAGGGGGTTGAGATCGGCTTCTTCGTCGACACCTCGATGCCGCTCAGAAGGATCGGCGATGCAAGCCGCCTGCGGCAGGTCCTGCTGAACCTCGTCGGCAACGCGGTCAAATTCACCGAGCAGGGCGGGGTGACGGTCACCGTCGGGGCGGAAGGTGACGCGCAGGTCGTCATCACGGTTGAAGATACGGGGATCGGTATCCCGGCGGATCGCCTTCACGTCCTGTTCAAGGACTTCTCCCAGGCCGACGAGAGCATTTCGCGGCGCTATGGGGGCACGGGCCTCGGCCTCGCCATCAGCCAGCGCCTCGCCCACCTCATGGGGGGAAGGATCACCGCCTCCTCAATGACGGGATCGGGCAGCGCCTTCCGTCTAGACCTGCCGCTGCCCGCCGCCGACAGCCGCGCCGTCGCCAGCGACGAGGCCGAACGATTGCGAGGAAAACGGTGTCTGATCGTTGACGACGTTCCGTTGAACGTCGACATCTTCCGTCGGCAGATGGCTCTCTGGAACATGGAGAGCGCCGGTCTCGGGGATCCGCGGCAGGCCGTGAACCGGCTGCGGGAGGCCCGGCGCCAGGGGCGTCCTTTCGACATCGCCGTGATCGACCACAATATGCCGGGCCTGAACGGACTCGACGTGGCCGAGCGCGTTCGAGCCGACCCGGAGCTTTCCGGCACTCGGCTTCTTCTGGCGACATCGGCGGATGTCGGTCTGAGCGGGGTCGGAGACCGCTTCTCCCTGTTTGACCGTGTCTTGCGGAAACCGGTGCAGCCCACAGCCCTGCTGACAGCCCTTGTTGACGACAGGGACGAGCCGCTGGCGTCCGATCCGATCGGGGCGAAGCCGCGGACGGTGACCCCGCTGAGACTGCTGGTCGCCGAAGATAACAACATCAACCGAATTCTGATGCAGACCGCCTTGACCCGCCTCGGCCATACGGTTTCTACGGCCGAGAACGGGGTCGAGGCGGTCGAAGCGGTCGCTCGCGAGCCCTTCGACGTGGTCCTGATGGACATCCAGATGCCGGAAATGGACGGCGAGGAAGCCGCCCGGCGAATCCGTGAGGCCCACGGGGCACGGCCGGCGATGATCGCATTGACGGCCCATGCCGGTCCGGCGCACCGCGACCGCTATCTCGGTCTTGGCTTCGACGGCTACCTGTCGAAGCCGGTGGATTTCGACGCTCTGGAGACGCTGCTCGCCGAACTGACGGGGTTGGTCACCGATCCTGCTCCGGGGACGGCGGGCCTGGCATTGCCGCCGTTCGCAGACGTGATCGACCGCTCCAGGGTCGACATGTTGACGGTATCCCTGGCCCCGGGGACCGTGGCGACCATGCTGGACCGGTTTGCCGCCAGCCTTGACGAGGCCCGGCCCGCGTTTGCCCGGTTGACCGAGGGGGACGGTCTTCCGGAAGCCTCGACACTGGCGCATGGCCTGAAGGGCATGTGTCTGAATTTCGGTGCCGATCGGCTTGCGGACGCCGCCGCCACCGCCGAACGGGCATGGGGTTCCGGCGGCCGTATCCAAGGCGCCGAGGTTCAGGATCTCATCGAGTTGATTGACCATACTCGGAACGAGGTCTTGAATTTGTCGCAGCAACTTCGTGAAAATATCGATAATAGAGCGTAGTCATCTGACCTGGCGGGCTGACGCCCGCGGCGACACCTCTGGCCAGCACCAATCGACGCAATGGATCATAATGGCAGAAGACCGACGCATTTTCAGCCGCCGGACAACCGACACAACGGTGTCGATCAGCACCCTGCAGGGCCAGGACCTCGACCCTGAGGCGCGCATCGTCAATCTCTCGGTCGGCGGGATCCGGATCAGCTCATCGGCGGATCTCAGACCGCAGCAGCACTATCGGGCCAAGCTGGCGAGGACCGAGACCTGGTTCGAAATCGCGGTGAAGGAACGGATCGGCAGCGAGTACCGGTGTCGGATCGAGACTCCCTGGGAGGATCTGTACGAAGTGATCCGGCAAAGCGACGACCTGACTCTCCTGGTTCTCGAAGCGTCGGACCCCGACGGAGAGGTGCCGTGACGTCAAAATCCTCTTGCAAGCGCCACATCGCCGTAATATTTCAATGATAGTAAAATTATGAAAACGGTTGAGGAACAGGCGATCGATGCCTTCGCGGCGCTGGCGCACGAGAACAGGCTGACCATCTTTCGGGCGCTCATGCGCGCGGGGCCGTCCGGAATGGCGGCGGGAGATATCGCGTTTCATGCGGGCCTTGCGCCTTCGAATGTCTCCTTCCATGTCGCCCAGATGGAGCGGGCCGGCCTGCTGCGGTCGTGGCGGGTCCGGCGCAATATCTTCTATGCCGTCGAAATGGATGGTGTGCGCAGGTTGCTGACGTTCCTCACCGACGAATGTTGCGGCGGCCATCCGGAGCTTTGCGGAGTCTTCGTGGAGTCCCTGAGGGCGGCCGGTGCAGACGGCGAGCAGGCGGCGGTCGGATCTTCCCGTGAAGGGGTGACCGCCGACTGATCCGGTTTCGGCGGAGGACGGCGGTCGATGGCGGACGATAGGCTTTACAGCGGTCTGCGGCTTTCGATGGGCAATTCCGCCCGCAATCCCTTTGGCCGTTACCGCCCCCCTCGCGTTGCGGCCTGAGCCGCGTCAATCAACGGAATGCCCACAATGGAATGCTCATGACTCAGGACGGCATCGCAGCCCCGGCACCGGCCGGCATCGGATTCTTCGAAAAATGGCTCTCGGTCTGGGTCGCGCTCTGCATCGCGGCCGGCGTGGCCCTCGGCTTCGCGCTGCCCGGCCTGTTCGGCGCGCTGGCGGCGGTTGAGGTCGCGAACGTCAACCTGATCGTCGCCGTGCTGATCTGGGCGATGGTCTATCCGATGATGGTGAGTGTCGATTTTGCCAGTCTCGGGCACATCGCCGACAAGCCGAAAGGTCTGGTGGTGACGGTCGTCGTGAACTGGCTGGTCAAGCCGTTCAGCATGGCCGCGCTCGGTGTGCTGTTCTTCGAGGTGGTCTTCGCCGACTTCATCGCGCCGGCCGACGCCCAGCAGTACATCGCCGGGCTGATCCTGCTCGGGGCCGCTCCCTGCACCGCCATGGTGTTCGTGTGGTCGCAGCTCACCCGCGGCGACCCGAACTACACCCTCGTACAGGTGTCGGTGAACGACGTGATCATGGTCTTCGCCTTCGCGCCGATCGTCGCCTTCCTGCTCGGGGTGACGGACATCGAGGTGCCCTGGGAGACCTTGCTGCTCTCGGTCGGGCTCTACGTGATCATTCCGCTGGCGGCAGGTGCGATCACGCGGTGGCGGTTGACGGCGCGTGGCGGCGGCGAGGCGGCGGTCGCCCGCTTCACCGGCGCGGTCAAACCGATCTCCGTCCTCGGTCTGCTGGCGACCGTTGTCCTGCTGTTCGGGTTTCAGGGTCAGGTCATCCTGGAGCGGCCGGCCGTCATCGCCATGATCGCGGTGCCGCTGCTGGTCCAGTCCTACGGCATCTTCTTCATCGCCTATGCCGCCGCCTGGGCCTGGCGCATTCCGTTCAACATCGCCGCACCCTGCGCCCTGATCGGGACGTCGAACTTCTTCGAGCTGGCGGTCGCCGTTGCGATCAGTCTGTTCGGCCTGCAGTCCGGTGCGGCGCTGGCGACGGTGGTCGGCGTCCTGGTCGAGGTGCCGGTGATGCTGTCGCTGGTCGCCTTCGCCAACCGCACCCGGGGCGCGTTCAGGCCCGGCTGAGGAGTCGCGCCCGCGGATCGACGCGCCGGTCCGCGCCCGCTACCCTTGCGGAGCCCGGACCGGAGGCTGCCATGAGCGAACTCATCCCGCGCGGGACCGACTGTCTCGTCCTCGTAGATCTGCAGTACGATTTCATGCCCGGCGGGGCCCTGGCCGTCGCCGGGGGCGATACCCTGGTGCCGGTCGCCAACCGGCTGGCCGAGCGTTTCGCCCATGTGGTCGTGACCCAGGACTGGCATCCGGCGGGTCACAGCTCCTTCGCTTCCCAGCATCCGGGGCACGCGCCGTTCGAAAGCGTGGAGATGACCTATGGAGCGCAGACCCTCTGGCCCGATCACTGCGTCCAGGGCACGGCCGGGGCCGAACTGCACCGCGATCTGGCGCTCGACCGGGCCGATCTGATTCTCCGCAAGGGCCACCGGTCCGGCATCGACAGCTATTCCGCCTTCATGGAGAACGACCACGCGACGCCGACCGGCCTCGCCGGGTTTCTGCGGGAGCGCGGATTCCGGCGTCTGTTCTTCGCGGGGTTGGCGACCGATTTCTGCGTCGCCTGGTCGGTGCAGGACGCCCGCAAGGCCGGGTTCGAGGCGGTGATCCTCACCGACGCCTGCCGCGCCATCGATCTGGGCGGCTCCCTCGACGCGGCCATGGCCGACATGCGCGCGGCCGGGGCCGTGGTCGCCGAGACGGCGTCCGTGCTCGACTGACGCGGCTAGGAGCCGCCGGCCGTCCCCTTCACGAAATGCCTCACCACCTTCCCCGTCGTCAGTCCCTGGACCACGATGGAGAAGATGACCACGACATAGGTCACGGTCAGCAGCATCGGCTTTTCCGGATGGTCGGGCAGGGAGAGCACCAGGGCGACGGAGATCGCGCCGCGCAGCCCGCCCCAGGTCATGATCGGAACGACCCCCGGCGTGAAGATCCGGTGGAGCCTGAGCACGGTGACCGGGACGCCGACGGCGACGGCCCGTGCCGCCAGAACCAGCGGGATCGCCGCGAGCCCGTAGAGCAGGTAGCTGGTGTCGAACTCCACGGCCAGGACCTCGAGGCCGATCAGCAGGAAAAGCACCGCGTTCAGGATCTCGTCGATCAGCCGCCAGAAGGCGTCCAAATGCTCTCGGGTGGTGGTGCTCATGCCGAATTTGACGCCGCGATGGCCGATCAGCAGGCCGGCGACGACGACGGCGATGGGGCCGCTCATGTGCAGGGCGCTGGCCAGCGCATAGGTCCCCATGACCAGACCCAGGGTCAGCAGCACCTCGAGCGCGTAGTCGTCGATCCGGCGCATCGCCCGGTAGACGAGCCATCCCGCGGCACCGCCGAGGATCGCGCCGCCGACCGCCTCGACCAGGAACAGCTCGGCCATGTCGAGGGCACCCAGGGGCGCGTCGACTCCGCCCGGAACGCCGCGGCGGAGGCGATCAGGAAGACCACATAGGCCACGCCGTCGTTGAACAGGCTCTCCCCGGCGATCTTGGTCTCGAGCGATGCCGGTACCTTGATCGATTTGAGCAGGCTCAGGACCGCCACCGGATCTGTCGGCGAGATCAGCGCGCCGAAGACGAAGGCGATCAGGATCGGCACGCCGGTCAGCAGGTGGAAGCCGAAGGCGACCAGGCCGGTGGAGATCAGCACCCCGATGGTGGCCATCAGGGCGACCGCCCATTTCTGCTCCTGCAGCGACTCGAAATCGACGTGCAGGGCGCCGGCGAACAGCAGAAAACCGAGCATCCCTTGCAGCAGGGTGTCGGCGAAGTCGATTTCCAGAAGGTGGCGGCGGACGACGTCATCGACGCTGAAGCTGGGGATCACCGCGTCGATGCCGATCAGGATCAGGGACGCCGCGAGTCCGATCACCACGAGCCCTACGGTCGACGGCAGACGAATCAGGAAATGGTTCAGCACACCGCACCCGGCCGCCAAACAGACCAGGATCGCGGCGATGTCGAAAGCGGTCACGACCGGGTCTCCGTTGATGGCCGGCTGGACGGATCAACCCTCTGTACCACTATATGCAGGTGCGGTCAGTCGCCGCCGGCCCCCTGCGCTGACGGCTTGGGGGAGGGCGCCGGCGTATCGCCTTCGGCCACGTCGGGGACGGTGGCGGCGTGCACCATTTCGCGCTCAAGCTTGCCGGTGCCGCTGGCCCGCGCCGGCGATAGCGGGGCGAGCAACAGATAGACGACCGGCGTGAGATACAGGGTGAAGATCGCGGCAAGGCCGAGCCCGCCGAACACCACCCAACCGATCGCCGCCCGCGCCTCCGCGCCGGGGCCGTGGCTCAGGATCAGCGGCAGGCCGCCCAGCACGGTCGAGACCATGGTCATCACGATCGGGCGCAGGCGGACTTCGGCCGCCCGTTCGACCGCCTCCCGCACCGAGAAGCCTCGGTCGCGAAGCTGGTCCGCGAACTCGACAACCAGAATGCCGTTCTTCGCCATCGAGCCCGATCATCATGACCAGGCCGATCTGGCTGTAGACGTTCATCGACGTGCCGGTCAGCAGCAGGGCGTAGATCGCCGCCGCGATCCCGAACGGTACGGTGACGATCACGATCGCCGCGCTCGTCAGGCTTTCGAACTGTGCGACCAGGACCAGGAAGACGACGACGATGGCGATGGCGTAGGTGATCATCACCTCGCGCTCCGCCTCTTCCAGCGCCTCGGCCTCGCCGAGCAGGATCAGGTCGATATCCTCCGGCAGGATCTCCGCGGCGATCCGCTGCATGTCGGCTGCCGCCTGTTGCAGGGTGGTGCTGGGGGCCAGGTCGGCGTCGATCTCGACGGCCCGGCGCTGAACATGGCGATCCAGCTCGGCCGCGACCCCTTCCTCCTTCAGCGAGACCAGACTGGAGAGCGGGACGAGCGTTCCCTTGTCGGTGCGCACATAGAGATTGATCAGATCGCTGGGATCGTCGATCGCCCCGCTCCGCGCCTCCAACATGATCGGGATCGACTGGTCGCGGACGTTCAGGTCGGCGATGTCCATGCCGTCGATCATCACCCGCAGCGTGTCGGCCAGATCGTCCAATGGGATGTCGAGGTCCGAGGCACGGCGCCGGTCGATCCGCACGGAGAGCTGCGGTTGGGTCGGCTGGTAAGAGATCCGCAGATCGGACAGGTAGGGCAGCCGAGC
Source organism: Thalassobaculum sp. (assembly GCA_048983575.1). Classification (GTDB taxonomy): domain Bacteria; phylum Pseudomonadota; class Alphaproteobacteria; order Thalassobaculales; family Thalassobaculaceae; genus Thalassobaculum. The sequence goes on from JBLZTD010000001.1 coordinate 1,902,974, forward strand.
CTCGACCTCGCGGGTCATGTCCTTGGCGGCCTCGTAGAGCTGCAGGTAGTCGTTGCCGATCAGCGCCACTTCGAGCCCGCCCGCGTTGCCGCGCAGGTTGAGACTGTTGGAGCCGTACACGCGGATCCGCATGCCCGGGATCGCGTTCATCTTCGGCCGGATCTCGTCCATGATCTCGCGTTGCGAGCGTGCCCGTTCCTTCCACGGCGCGAGCGGTGCGGAAATGTAGACCCGGTTGAGGTCGTAGCGGCCGACGATGGTGAACAGCGACTCGATTTCGCCGCTGTCGAGATAGGGCTGCAGGACAGCTTCCATCTTGTCCGCCTGCCGGTCGCTGTAGGCGAGGCCGACGCCGTCCGGGCCGGTGCCGAAGGCGTAGATGATCCCCCGGTCTTCATCCGGCAGCAGTTCCCGGTCCAGCCGGTCGAACGCCAGCCAGGAGCCGGCCGCGAGCGCCACGGCGACGGCGAGGACGACGAGGGGAGCGTTCAGGGTCGCCCGGAGAGTTGCCGCGTAGAGGGCGGAGAGCCTGCCGCCGATCCGGCGGAGTCGGTACCGCAGGCCGCGATCCTTCTTCCGCTCCTCACCGAGGCGGGCGGCGAGAGCCGGGACCAGGGTGAGGGCGACGAAGGAGGAGATCAGCACGGCGATCGCGAGCACGAAGCCGAATTCCCGGAACAACCGGCCGGCGGTGCTGGGCAGGAAGGAGATCGGCACGAAGACCGAGACCAGGGTCGCCGTGGTGGCGATGACGGCGAAGAACACCTGGCGAGAGCCGAGGACGGCGGCGGCCCGGGCACCGAGCGATTGGGCGCGGCGGCGCTGGATGTTCTCCAGCACCACGATGCTGTCGTCCACGATCAGGCCGGTGGCGAGCACCAGGGCCAGCAGCGTGAGGATGTTGATCGAGAAGCCGAGCAGCCAGATCGCCGCCACCGAGCCGATCAGTGCGATCGGGATCGAGACGCAGGGAATCAGAGTGGCGCTGGGCGAGCCGAGGAAGAGCCAGAGCGTGGCGATAACGATCAGAACCGCCAGGCCGAGGGTGTAGAGCACTTCCTCCACAGATCCCTCGATGAACAGGGCGTCGTCCGACGTGACCATGATCTGAATCCGCTCGAACCGGTTGTTCAGCTTGGTCACCGTCTCCCGCACCCGCTGCGAGATCTCGATGGTATTGGACTGGGCCTGTCGGATGATGCCAAGGCCGATTACCTGGGTCCCGTTCACCCGAACGAGGCTCTCGGCGTCCTCGGGGCCGAAGAACACCTGGGCGATGTCCCCGATCCGGATGTTGTCGCGGATGACGATCGCCTCGACCTCGGACGCGTTCTCCACCGTCGCGTCGGCCCGCACGATCAGTTCCTGGTCCTCGGAGCCGAAGCTGCCGGCCGGGATGTCGAACGGGGCGTTCTCCAGGACGTCGATCACGTCGCTGACCGACAGCCGGTACGCGCTCAGGCGCAGCGGGTCGAGCACCACGCGAAGCTGGCGCTCGCGGTCGCCGAACTGGGTGACGTCGGCGACGCCGTCCACCGAGATCAGTTCGGGGATGATGTCGTTCTCCACGACACGCGACAGTTCCTCGTCGCTGAACTCCTCGCCGAGCACGGCAAGCCGCAGGATCGGCGAGGCGTCGGCGTCGGCCTTGACCACGGCGAGCTGCTCGACGTTGTCCGGCAGCTCCCGCTCGACGCGGCTGACCGCCTCGCGCACGTCGGCGGCGGCTAGATCGAGGTCCGCGGACGGATCGAACTCGACCCGCATGCGGAAGTTATTCTCCTCGCTGGAAGAGCGGATCTGGCGCACGCCGTTCACGCGGGCGACCGCGCCCTCGACGATGCTGGTGACCTCCCGATCCATGGTCTCCGGCGACGCGCCCTGCAGGATTCCGCGGACGCTGACGATGGGGCGGTCCACGTTGGGCAGTTCGCGCACCTCCACGGCCAGGATGGCGGCGATGCCGGCGAGCGCGATCAGCAGGTTGAGGACGAGCGCGAGGAGTGGCCGGCGGACGCTCAGCGCCGGCAGATCGCTGACGCCGGCCGACGGCTTGGGCGCCGACTCGCTCACGAGCTGGCGTCCTGCAGGCGCGCCGGCACCGTCTTCGGCACCGTCTGCGTCTCCGGTATGACGTCGACGGGTGCGCCGGGTCGCATCCGGTGAAGGCCTTCCACGACCACAAGATCGTCACGACCGATCGCGCCATCGACGAGAACCGTCGCCTCCTGGCGCTGGATGATGGTCACGGGCACGCGCCGGGCGGTGCCGTCGCTGACCGACCAGACGAACGATCCGTCGCCTCCCCATTGGATGGCGACTTCCGGCACGCGCGGATATTCGGCGCCTCTTATGTCGAGATTGACCCTGAAACTCATGCCGGGGCGCAGCAGATCGGCGTCGTTGGAGATGCGCGCCCGGACCGTGAAGGCCCGGTTCTCCTCGTCGACGCGGCTTCCGACATCGTAGATCGTGCCTTCCGCGGTGATGTCGCTGCTGGACCAGGGAACGACAGAGACGGTGTCGCCGACCCGCACGCGGCCGAGCAGCGCTTCCGGTACGTCGAAGCGGACCAGAAGGGTGGAGCGGTCGTCCAGGGTGGCGATCCGGGTGTCCGAGGCGACCCTATCCCCGACGTCGAGATCGGTGAGGCCGATCCGACCGGAGAACGGTGCCACGACGATACGGTCGGAAAGCGCGACCTCGGCCTGTTTCAGCTCGATACGGGCGGCCTCAAGGGTCGTCAGCGCATCGTCGAGCGTCGCCTGGGCTACGGCACCGGTCCGGCTCAGGCTGGTCAGGCGTTTGACGATCCTGTCGGCGTCGGCGAACCGGACCCGGGCGAGGTCCACGGCGAGCTCTTCCGCCTCGCGATCGAGTTCCAGGAGGACCTCGCCCTGTTCGACCGGCGCGTCGGCGGAGAAATTGATGGTTTCGATTTCGCCTGCGGTCGGGGCGAAGAGCGTCGCGGATCGGAGAGCCCGGGCCGTCCCGACGGCCTCGACGCGAACCCGCTCGGCCGCGAAGCCGACGGCGGCCACCACGGCCGCAGCGGGTTGGCCCGAGCCGCCCCTCTTCGGCACTCCGCCGCTGTCGGAAGCGGACAGCATCGGGCCGGCAATTATCCAACCGCCGGCAGCAAGGGCGGCCAGAACTCCGACGATCAGGATCTGGCGCAAGACACTCATGCAGCCCCTCCGCTGGCGGGCCCGGGAGCGGGTCTCCCACGGGTGCTCTGAACGCCAAGCAATCTAGTCGCAAACGCGCGACAGTCCAGATTCCGTCTGTGGGCGCCCTGAGATTGTCAGGCGGCGAGCTTTTCCGCGAGATAGATGATGCCGGGTATCGGCTTGCCGCGGTCGCTCCTGAGATCGGTGCTCAGTTTGTCGATCACCCGGAAGCCGTTTTCCTCCATCAGCGCCGAAATGTAGGCATCGCCATGGCCGAACCGTCCGGACGGACGCAGGAGCCAGGAGGCGGCTGGCACCTCGGCCTCCACCGAAAAGGAGAGCAGTCCGCCGCCGGAGATGCGGGCGGCGAGCAGCCCGATCATGGCGTCGAGCGCGCCGATATAGATGAACACGTCACTTGCCATGACGAGATCCACCGGCTCGTCGTTCTGCTCCAGATAGCTGTGGATTTCAGCGGCCTGCAGCGAGTCGTAGACGCCCTTCACCTCTGCCTGGCGCAGCATCTTCTCCGAAATGTCGACGCCGATGAGCTGGTCGATGAAACCGCGGGCAGCCGCCCCGGCGAGTCCCGTCCCGCAGCCGAGATCGATCGCCCGCGAGAAACGGCGCCGCCCCCGGTGCTGGTTGATCAGGCCGACCATGTCGAGATGGATCCGGCAGTTCAGGTCGCCCACCAGATGGGCTTCGAATCGTGGTGCGTAGTCGTCGAACAGTTTGCGGATGTATTCGGGCGGCGCGGTCCGGGTGGTGCGGCCTTCCAGCGCGGCGACCAGATGCTCGGCGTCGGCGCGCGCGGGATTGATCTCGAGGGCACGGCGCAGGTGGATCAGCGCGTCGTCGTAGCGACCCTGCCGGTTCAGCAGCAGGCCGACGTTGAAATGCACGGTATCGCTCTCCGGCATCCGCTCGGCGGCCTGCAGGTACGCCTCTACCGCCTCATGCAACTCGCCGATCTCCTGATAGGCGTTGGCCAGATTGTTGAACGCCTCGCCCAGGGTGGGGTCGAGATCGAGGGCGCGGCGATAGCAGTCGATCGCGCGCAGCAGGTGCCCTTCCGATTTCAGGATCACGCCCAGATTGTTGTGGGCATCGGCGAACTGCCCGTCGATCAGGATCGCCTTCTGGTAACAGCTGGCGGCGGCCGCGGTCTGGCCCGCCGCTTTGAGGATCAGCCCGAGATTGTTGAAGGCGGCTGCGGATCGCGGATCGACCAGCACGGCCTTCGCGGAGAACGGGACTGCCGCGGCCAGGTCGCCGCTCTGAAGGTGAAGCGTGCCCAGAAGGTTCAGGGCGTCCGGCTCGATCGGATCAATCTGCAAGGCGCGGGTGTACAGGTCGGCCGCGGCTTCCAAATGGCCGAGCTGATGCTCACGGACGGCCTGGACGACCAGAACCGGGGCCGGCGTATACATCGTCGCCGTCGCCATATCCTCGTTCCCCCCTACTGTTGAACGGTATATCGCTCAAACCCGATCAACAATTGGTTAACGTGAGGAGGCGGGGCGACTGCCTTTCGGTGTCGCGACAGCAAAAGGCCGGCCACAAGGGCCGGCCCATCGCAAACTCTTGGTCGCGTCGCGGATCAGCGCGAATAGAACTCGACCACGAGGCTCGGCTCCATCTGCACCGGATACGGCACGTCCTCGAGCTTCGGGGTGCGGACGAAGGTTCCCGTCATCTTCGAGTGGTCGACCTCCAGGTAGTCCGGCACATCGCGCTCGTTGGATTGTGCGCCCTCGAGAACCACCGGCAGCTCGCGGGACTTCTCCTTCACCTCGACCACGTCGCCTTCGCGGACCAGGAAGGAGGGGATGTTCACCCGCTTGCCGTTGACCTTGACGTGGCCGTGGTTGACGAGCTGGCGGGCGGCGAAGACGGTCGGCACGAACTTCATGCGGTAGACGACGGCGTCGAGGCGCGTCTCCAGAATGCCGATCAGGTTCTCGCCCGTATCGCCCTTACGGCGCACGGCCTCGGCGTAGTACTTGCGGAACTGCTTCTCGCCGATATTGCCGTAGTAGCCCTTCAGCTTCTGCTTCGCCATGAGCTGCACGCCGTAGTCGGTCGGCTTGCGGCGGCGCTGCCCGTGCTGACCCGGGCCGTACTCGCGGTTGTTCAGGGGGGACTTCGGACGGCCCCAGAGGTTCACACCCAGGCGGCGGTCGATCTTATGTTTCGCGGCGATGCGCTTGGCCATCGCGTCACTCCTTCTTCTTCGGCCCTTGCTCGGCCTATCTGCGGCCGGCGGGCAGGTTGTCCCGATAGGGCGATCCGACACGCCGCCGAAGCGGTGGCCGGGCCGGGAACATGCCGGTTGCGCATGCTCCTCGTTCTCGGGAATGGGCGCGTTATACGGATCGACCGATAAATGTCAAACGGACCGTGGGGCGCCGACCGCCTGCCGGCCGGCTCAGCCGCCTCGCATCGCGCCCGGATACCGGATATTCTGCGCGTTGCCGACGGCAGCGCCCGTGGCCTGCATCCACGCCAGACGGAGCCCTACATTCCATGCGCCAGGACTATTTCGGGCGGAAACGCGTCCTCGTGACCGGCGGCGCCGGGTTCATCGGCTCGCACCTTTGCGAGCGGCTGCTGGGCGAGGGCTGCGAGGTGGTCTGCGTCGACAATTTTTTCTCCGGGACCCGGGCCAACGTCACCCATCTGCTGGACAACCGGGATTTCGAACTGGTCCGCCATGACGTGACCTTCCCGCTCTATATCGAGGTCGACGAGATCTTCAATCTCGCGTGTCCGGCCTCGCCGATCCATTACCAGCACGACCCCGTCCAGACGACCAAGACCTCGGTGCACGGCGCCATCAACCTTCTGGGACTTGCCAAGCGTCTGGACGCAAGGATATTTCAGGCGTCGACCTCCGAGGTCTACGGCGATCCGACGGTCCATCCCCAGCGTGAGGAATACTGGGGCAATGTGAATCCGATCGGGCCGAGGGCGTGCTACGACGAGGCCAAACGCTGCGCGGAGACGCTGTTCTTCGACTACCGCCGCCAGCACGGCCTGGGGATCAAGGTCGCGCGCATCTTCAACACCTATGGACCGCGCATGCATCCGCGGGACGGCCGTGTCGTCTCCAATTTCGTCATGCAGGCGCTCACGGGAGAGCCGATCACCCTGTACGGCGATGGCAGCCAGACCCGCTCGTTCTGCTACGTGGACGACCTGGTCGAGGGCTCGGTGCGTCTGATGCGAAGCGATGACGCGGTGACCGGGCCGGTCAATCTCGGCAACCCGACCGAGTGCACGGTGCTGGACTTGGCCGAAACGGTGATCCGCCTGACGCGATCGACGTCGCGGATCGAGCATCGGCCGCTGCCGGAAGACGACCCCCGCCAGCGTCAGCCGGATATCTCCCGCGCCCGAGACCTGCTGGACTGGGAACCCTCGGTCCCGCTCGAGGAGGGCCTGGCGCGGACCGTCGACTATTTCCGTCGGGTCATCGACGCCGGCGGCTGACCGTTCCGGCCGCGGTCGCGTCGCTTTACATCCGGCTTTCGGGCCGCCTACCGTCTCCTGGACCGAACCGACGCGAGGACATGAGATGGCGGGGCGCAAGGCGCTGACCACGATGGTGATCGGCGAAGGCTACCAGTCGATGTGGAACGGCCTTTACCGAAAGAGCGTGCAGGCCTATGCCGACAGGCACGGCTACGATCTGGTTCTCATCGACGACTACATCGATCCCACGCCGCGGGCCACCGAGCGGACGCCACACTGGCAGAAATGCCTGATCCTCGAGCATCCCGGCCTGCAGGGCTACGACCATGTGGTCTGGATCGACGCAGACATCTTCGTGAACTACCACTCGGCCCCCTGCATCGTGGAGCACTACGGGGACTCCGACGGCATCGGGGCGGTGCCGTTCGCGGCCACCCAGCCGAACAGCGAGACCCTGGAGAACCGTTGGGACCGGGCGTTCCGCTTCGGCAGCGGCATCTTCAAGCGCGAGCGCGGGCCGACTGCGCAGGAGCGCTATGCCGAGGCGGGCCTGCCGGACGATCAGCCGGACATGGTCAACACGGGCGTCATGGTTCTGCGGCCGGACCGTCACAAGGCCTTCCTGCGCGACGTCTACGAGACCGGGAGCGAGAACGAGTACTCCGCGATGGAGCAGATGTGGCTGTCCTACCGGATCTTTCAGGAGGGCCTGCTCCGTCCGCTCGACCCGCGCTTCAACAAGATCTGGAGCGAGGAACTGGTCCAGCACTATCCGTTCCTGATGAACAGCGCGACCCGCCAGCAGACCCCGATCATCGCGCTGTGCGTGACGGCGGCCTGGCTGAACGGCTATTTCCTGCACTTCCTGGCGGACGGCTACTCGCGCGGCGACGTGCGCTACATCATGACGATGTTCGAGTCGCCGGAGCACATCAGCCTGGAGGCCTTGCTGACCAAGAAGTCCTAGGAGCAGGAAGTCCTGGGTCCGGGCCCGGGTCGCCCGAGGCTCCTTCAGGGTCGGCGGCGGCGCTGGCCGGTCAGGGCCTTGATCACCCCATGAAGGCTTTGGACCTCCTGGTCGGTCAGGCCGGCGCGGGTGAACAGGGTGCGCAGATTCCGCTTCATCGTCGGCCCCAGATGCTCGGGGTAGAAGAAGCCGGCGTCCTCCAGTTCCGTTTCCAGGCGTGTGAAGAAGAACTCGCGGGTCCCGACGGGTGCGGGCGGACTGTCGCTCATCAGGTGGACGTCCGGGGTGTCGTCGCCGCCCTGATACCATTCGTAGCCGATCAGCAGGACCGCCTGGGCAAGGTTCAGCGACGAAAAGCCGGGGTTCAAAGGCACGGTAATCACCGCGTCGGCCAGGGTGATGTCCTCGTTCACCAGCCCTGCGCGTTCCGGGCCGAACAGCACCCCTGCCGGCTGGCCGGCACCGATCCGGGCCCGGAGTTGGGCGGCGGCGGCCCGGGGCACCAGGGCCTCCTTGATCACGCCGCGTGGTCGGGCGGTCGTGGCGAGCACGTAGGTCAGGTCGGCACAGGCCTCCGCCGTGCTCCGATAGACTCGGGCGCGTTCCAGGACTTCGATCGCTCCGGCGGCCATGGCCTCCGCCTTCGGATTCGGCCAGCCGTCCCGCGGGTTGACGAGCCGCATGTCCGTGAGGCCGCAGTTCAGCATCGCTCGGGCGCAGGCGCCGATATTCTCGCCGAGCTGCGGTTCCACCAGCACGACCGCCGGACCCAGGTCGTCGCCGGCTCCGGCTTCAAGCCGCCCCAGATCCGTTCCGGCCACGGTGTCAGGATCCGCTGGCCGGCGCCGCCGTGCCGTCGCGCAGCAGCTTCCACGTGATGGCGTCGGACAGGGCGGCGATCGAGGCGTCGATGATGTTCGGGCTGACGCCGACCGTGCGCCAGGTCGTGCCGGTCTCATCTTCGCTCTCGATCATCACCCGGGTGGTGGCGTCGGTGCCGTCGCCGTCGCGGGCGGGTGGCAGGATGCGCACCTTGTAGTCGATCAGCCGCATGCCCTGGATGCCGGGCAGGGAGGGCCTCAGCGCCTTGCGGATGGCGGTGTCCAGCGCGTTGACCGGTCCGTTGCCGACCGCGACCTCGTGACGGGCGGTGCCGCCGACCCGCAGGGTGGCCGTCGCCTCGGACTCGATCACCAGCTGACCCTTGGCGTTGAACCGGCGCTCGTCCATGACGCGCCAGCGTTCGATGGTGAAGTAGTCCGGCACGCCTTGGATCAACCGGCGGGCCAGCAGTTCGAAGCTGGCTTCCGCGCTGTCGTAGGAATAGCCGAGGAACTCCTTCTCCTTCACCTCGTCGACCAGCCGCTGGACCTTGGGATGCTTGGGGTCGATCTCGACGCCGATCTCGGCGAAGCGGGCGAGGATGTTGGAGCGGCCGGCCTGATCGGAGACCAGGATGTGGCGCTGGTTGCCGACGCTCGTCGGCTCCACATGCTCGTAGGTCTTCGGGTCCTTCTGCACGGCCGAGACGTGCAGCCCGCCCTTATGGGCGAAGGCGGCGGCGCCGACATAGGCGCGGTGCGGATCGCCGGCGCGGTTGAGCCGCTCGTCCAGCAGGCGCGACACCGCCGTCAGGTGCTTGAGCTTGCCGGCGCCGACATTCGTCTCCATGCCCATCTTGATGACAAGGTTCGGGATGACCGCCATCAGGTCGGCATTGCCGCAGCGCTCGCCAAGGCCGTTGATCGTCCCCTGAACCTGACGGGCGCCGGCGCGGACGGCGGCAAGCGAGTTCGCGACGGCGTTGCCCGTGTCGTTGTGGCAATGGATGCCGAGATGGTCGCCGGGGACCGTGCTCCGCGACCTTGGCGACGATCTCCTCGATCTCGTGCGGCAGCGTGCCGCCGTTGGTGTCGCAGAGCACGACCCAGCGGGCGCCCGACGCGTAGGCGGCCTCGGCGCATTCCAAGGCGTAGTCCGGGTTGGCCTTGAACCCGTCGAAGAAATGCTCGGCAGTCGAACATCGCCTCGCGGCCGACCGTCACCGCGCGGGCGATGCTGTCGCGGACCATGGCGACGTTTTCCTCGCGCTCGATCTCCAGCGCCACATCGACGTGGAAGTCCCAGGTCTTGCCGACCAGACAGACCGCCGGAACGCGGGCGTCGAGAATGCCGGCGAGGCCCGGATCGTTCTCGGCGCTGCGACCGGGGCGGCGGGTCATGCCGAAGGCGACGAGGCGGGCGTTCTCCATCTTCGGCGGCTCGGAGAAGAAGCGGTCGTCGGTGGGATTCGCGCCCGGCCAGCCGCCCTCGATGTAGTCCACGCCGAGCTGATCCAGCGCCCGGGCGATCGCCGCCTTGTCGGCGACGGTGAAGTCGACGCCGCGGGTCTGCTGACCGTCGCGCAGGGTGGTGTCGAACAGGTAGACGCGGTCTGAACCGGTGCTGGTGGCCATGGAGCCTCTCCCGGCCCGCCTCGGAGCGCTGTCAGGGAGGCGGGCGAATCGCTAGTGGGAGGGGGTCTCTACCAGCGCGGGCGCCGGGCGGCAAGGAGACTGGCCGTCGACTCGGCGCCCCCGCCCCCGTTACCCCCGCAGAACCGGGAACTCCTCGCCGTGAAGCGGCTCGCCGTGGCCGAGACGCACGTTGGGGAAGGGCGGCGACACCTCTCCCTGGCGTTTCACATACACCACGTCGTCGCCGCAGAAGCGGGCGGCGAAGGCGCGGCGCCGGTTGCCGCCGTGTCCCGGATTGCCCGGCGCGCCGTGGACCGTCAGGAAGGAGAAGGCGATGGCGTCCCCCGGCTCCATGTCCCAGCCCAGGATGGTGTGCTCGCCGCGCTGCAGCTCGATATCGGGCAGCGGCTCAAGGCCGTCGTCGGCCCGGTCGTACGCCTCGCCCTTGAACTTGGTCGGCAGGAAGCGCTTGCCCCAGGCGTGTGATCCCGCCACGAACTCGACGCAGACCTCCCGGGGCACCGGATCGAGCGGGATCCAGAGCGAGCAGGTCTTGGTGCCCTCGACGCAGTAGTACGGCTGATCGTGGTGCCAGGGGGTCCGCTCCTCGGTGCCCGGCTCCTTGACCAGCACATGCTCGTGGAACAGGACCACCTTCTTCGAGCCCATGAGCTGGCCCGCGAGATCGGCGGCCGGCGAGTTCTTGAGGAAGTCCTCATATTCGGGAATGCGCTGCCAGTTGCAGTAGTCGCCGAAGAAATAGCCCGGCTTGCCCTCTGGCGTGTATTCCTTGGCGTAGGTGCCGGGCTCGCGCAGGTTGCGGTCGATGCCGTCGCGCAGTTCGGCGATCCATTCCCTGGAGAACACGCCCGAGAGCTTCACCGCCCCGTCGCGGCGGAACATCTCGACAGTGTCGTCGGCGAGCGGCGTCTCGGTCATGGCGTCTCCTCCGGCAGGTCCTTCCGTGCGCAGAGGATAAGGTGCGAACTCGGAGCTGCCGCGTCAATCCGCCGTGTCCGGTCGCACCGATCAGAACTGAGAAAGCCTTACCAGAAAGGTGCGGATGTTCTCCTTGATGGCTTTCTCGTTGGCCAACCGTAGCCGCTCCACGGCCAGCGGGGATTCGCCGAAGGTCGCCGAGCCTTCGGCGGTGACCGGAATGCTGCGCTTCACGCCGGCGCCGTCGACCATGTAGTCGACCGATGAGGTGACCGTGAATTCGAAGCCGATGAACGGCTGGTCCAGCGAGAGCATCTGCGCATCGACCGTGTAGCGCGCCTCCGCCGGCGTCGGGGCGAGATAGCCCTGGATCCGCAGGCTGTCCTCCAGCGCCTGGCGGAAGGAGGCGTCGTCCACCTGGGATGTCCACATGGGGTTCGTTTCGGACCCGCCCGTGACGGAGCCGACCGTCATGGCGCCCTGGAGCGCCGGGTTCGCCGGTGCGGTCACGTCGGTGGTATGGGCCACCATCGCTTCCGGTTTCGCGCCGCTGGCGCAGGCGCTGAGCAAACCAAGAGCCGAAAAAGCGAAGAGAAAGGCGCGCAGGCGAGTCAGCATTGCCGTGTGACCCCGGAATGGTTGTGGATGTTGGGAGACTGCCACGGTGGTGACGCTTTTATCCAGTCCCCAAACGCGCTCAATCCGCCGTCTTCGCGTCATATTCATGCTCCATGATCTGAAACCGGCTCGGCCTCACGGCGTTGGGAATGCACAGGGTCTGTGCGTCTGCTAGGGTGGGGGACGGTTTCGGAGGTGTGAGAATTGATGCGTTGGCTGCTCGGTATCGTCACGGTTCTGCTGATTGCCGCGATCGGTGGAGCAGGGGCCGTGCTCTACGCGTTCCACCATTTCGGGCGCGGTCTTCCCGACTATCAGTTCCTCGCGGATTACGAACCGCCTGTGGTGACCCGCGTGCACGCGGATGACGGCCGGCTGCTCGCCGAGTATGCCCGCAACAAACGCGTCTTCGTGTCGATCGAGGCCATTCCCAAACGGGTCGTGAAGGCGTTCCTCGCCGCCGAGGACAAGAATTTCTACAACCACCCGGGCATCGACTTCGTCAGCCTCGCCTCTGCCGTCGTCATCAACGTGAAGAACTACGGGACCGGCCGCCGCCCGGTCGGCGCCTCGACCATCACGCAGCAGGTGGCGAAGAACTTTCTGCTGACCAACGAGGTGTCGATCGATCGCAAGGCCAAGGAGGCCATCCTCTCGTTCCGCATCGAGCGCGCGCTGACCAAGGACCGAATCCTCGAGCTTTATCTGAACGAGATCTATCTCGGCTTCGGCTCCTACGGCGTCGCCGCGGCAGCCCTGAACTACTTCGACAAGCCGCTGGCGGAACTGACCGTCGCCGAGGCGGCCTATCTCGCGGCCCTCCCGAAGGCGCCGAACAACTACCATCCGACCCGCCGGCATGAGGCCGCCGTCGGCCGCCGGAACTGGGTGATCGGTCAGATGCGCGAGAACGGCTGGGTCACCGAGGCCGAGGCCGAGGCGGCGAGACGCGAGCCGCTGACGGTGACCGTGGCCTCGACCGGAGACGAGACCAGCGCCGAGTATTTCGCCGAAGAGGTCCGCCGCGACCTGATCGAGCGGTTCGGCGAGACGGGACTATACGAGGGCGGCCTCTCGGTGCGAACCACCCTGGATCCGCATCTGCAGCGGATCGCCGAGAAGGCGCTGCGCGAGGGGCTGGAGAGCTACGACCGCCGGCACGGCTGGCGCGGCGCGATCGCGCAGATCGAGATCGCGCCCGGTTGGGGGAACGCGCTCGCCGGGGTCAAGCGCCCGGCCGGCCTCGGCGACTGGCGTCTCGGTGCGGTCGTGAAGGCCGATGCCAAAGCCGCGACCATCGGCTTCCCGGACGGATCGCTTGCCACGTTGCCCTACGACCAGATGAAGTGGGCACGGAAATGGCTGGAGGATCAGCGCTTCGGTGGCACGCCGAATTCGGTCACCGAGGTCCTGTCGATCGGTGACGTGGTCCCGGTGGAGACCGTAACCGAAAACGCCGACGGCGAGCCGTATCGGGAGGCCACCGTGGCGCTCCGCCAGATCCCGAATGTCGGCGGCGCGATCGTGGCGATGGACCCCCATACCGGCCGTGTCCTGGCGATGAGCGGCGGCTACAGCGCCGATATGAGCGAGTTCAACCGGGCAACCCAGGCACGCCGCCAGCCCGGCTCGTCGTTCAAGCCGATCGTCTACCTGGCCGGACTCGATGAGGGTTATTCTCCGGCGACCCGGATTCTCGACGCGCCCTTCGTTCTGGACCAGGGGCCTGGACTCCCGAAATGGAAGCCGTCGAACTACTCCAACGAGTTCTACGGGCCGACCCCGATGCGCATAGGCATCGAGAAATCGCGCAACCTGATGACCGTCCGTCTTGCCCAGACCATCGGTATGGACACGGTCGTGCAGTATGCCAAGCGGTTCGGCGTGGTCGACGAGATGCAGCCGCATCTGTCTTTCGCGCTCGGCGCCGCGGAGACGACGCTGATGCGGATGACGACCGCCTATTCCATGCTGGTGAACGGCGGTAAGCGAATCACCCCGTCGCTGTTCGACCGGGTGGTCGACCGCCATGGCAAGACCATCTACAGGCACGACAAACGGCCCTGCGAAGGCTGCAACGCCCAAGCCTGGGACGGCGGTCCGCCGCCGCGCATCCCCGATACCCGCGAGCAGATCGTCGATCCGGCCTCCGCCTATCAGATGGTCTCCATGCTGGAGGGGGTGGTCCAGCGCGGCACCGGCCGGCGGATCGCCGAACTCGGCAAGACCCTCGGCGGAAAGACGGGTACCACCAACGACAACCTGGACACCTGGTTCGTCGGTTTCTCTCCCGACCTGGCCGTCGGCGTGTTCGTCGGTTTCGACCAGCCGCGCACGCTCGGAGAGAAGGATACCGGCTCAAGCGTGGCGGCTCCGATCTTCAAGCTGTTCATGAAAGACGCGTTGGACGGGGTGGTCACGCCGGACTTCAGAATACCGCCCGGCGTGCGCATGGTCTGGATCGACCATGACACGGGCGCGCGGTCGAGCTCCGGCGCGCGGGGCGCGATTCTGGAAGCGTTCAAGCCGGGGACCGAGCCGACCGGCGAAAGCCTGGTCATCGGCGGCGGCATGGGGCCTGCGTCCTCCGGCACGGAGCCGGCTTCGGCCCCCGCTTCCGCCGCGCCTGTTGCGACCAGCGGTTCCGGCCTCTATTAAGCGACAGACCGTCTTCCCAAACAGCGACGGACGTCACCTGCACGGAGGGCGCAATGCGCGCCGAGACGACCCAGACCCTCGATGAAATCAAGCAGTCGATCGAACTGCTGAGGAGGCATCTTTGACTGGGATGCCTCACTGACGCGGCTGTCCGAACTGGACGCCCTGACCCGAGGACCAGAGTCTCTGGGACGACCCGGACCGCGCGCAGAAGCTCATGCAGGAGCGCACGCGCCTGGAGAAGCAGATCGAGGACGTGAAGGCGCTCGACCAGGCGGTCGAGGATTCCGTCATGCTGATCGAACTCGGCGAGGCCGAGGGCGACACGGATACCGTCGCCGAGGCCGAGAAGGAGCTAGAGGCGGTCCGCGCCAAGGCCGAGAAGATGCAGATCGAGAGCATGCTTTCGGGCGAGGCGGACAGCCATCGACTGCTATCTCGAGGTCCATGCGGGCGCAGGCGGCACGGAAGCCCAGGACTGGGCCGAAATGCTGCTCCGGATGTACACGCGCTGGGCCGAGCGGCACGGCTACAAGGTCGAATGGCTGGAGGAAAGCGCCGGCGAAGAGGCCGGCCTGAAATCGGCGACGATCAAGATCACCGGGCACAACGCCTATGGCTGGCTGAAGACCGAGAGCGGCGTCCATCGGCTCGTCCGGATCTCGCCCTATGACAGCCAGGCCCGGCGCCATACCAGCTTCTCGAGCGCCTGGATCTATCCGGTGGTCGATGATTCCATCGATATCGTGATCGAGGACAAGGACCTGAAGGTCGATACCTATCGGGCCTCCGGCGCCGGCGGACAGCACGTCAACCGGACCGACTCAGCGATCCGCATCACCCACATTCCGTCCGGAATCGTCGTGCAGTGCCAGAACGACCGGTCTCAGCATCGTAACCGGGCGACGGCCATGGACATGCTGCGGGCCCGGCTCTACGAGGCCGAGCTCCAGCGGCGCGAGGAAGAGGCCAACGCGACCGAGGCGACCAAGTCCGATATCGGCTGGGGGCATCAGATCCGATCCTACGTCCTGCAGCCGTACCAGATGGTCAAGGACCTGCGGACCGGCCACGAAAGCGGCAATCCGTCGGCCGTGCTGGACGGCGATATCGATCCCTTCCTGGAGGCGTCGCTCGCGGGCAAGGTCGGCATGAACCGGGAAGGTGGCACGGCGGCCGGCTGAACGGCCGCCGACGGTCTGGGGACGGCGCGGGCTCAGGCCGTCTCCAGTTCCGAGAGGGCGTTCAGCGGTGTGAGCGTCCGGGTCTTCAGGCCGTATGCGGACAGATAGTCTTCGATGTCGGCGTGATCCGGTTTCCGGTTCTCGCCGTCGCCGCGCTCCCAAAGAACATGGCTGATCCGTCCGGCGGCCAGCAGCGGCTCGGCGCCCTTCAGCACATCGAATTCGTGGCCTTCCACATCGAGTTTCAGGACGAGCCCGCCCGGCTCGCCGGCGAGGATCTCTGCCAACGACAGCCCGTCCGCGACCAGCCAGACCGGCTGTCCGGCGAGCGGGCCTTCGGACCACTGGGCCGCGCGCTCCGACGCATCCGGCACTTCGCTGCTGAGCGTGTGCCCCATGGAGGTATTCGTGCGCAGCCAGACCGGTCCGGGCGTCCGCGTGGCCGCCGCGGCGACGACCCGGACCATCGGCCCGACGCCGTTATGGGCGATACAGGCGCTCAGCGTGCGGAGGTTGTCGGGATGTGGCTCGATCGCCACCGTGCGAATGCCGAGCGCTGCGGCTTCCAGTGCCATGATCCCGAAATGGGCGCCGACATCGACGAAGGTGTGCTCGGGCGTGAGCGTGGCGCGCAGCCACCGCCTCTCCTCCGCTTCCCACCCGCCGGAGAGTTCGGCGGCAACGAGCTCGGCCGCGCCGATGTCCGAGAGGATGCCGACCGGCAGCACCATTTCGAACCCGCCAAGCGCGGAGGGAAGATGAAGCAGGCCGTCCCGTACCAGACGCGTGGGGATCCTGATTGTCTGCATCTGCGTGCCCGGCCGGTCGGCCTCCGCTACTTTTCGAATCCGCTCAGGTCCGGCGCCTTGCCGGCACCGAGAACCGTTTCCAGCGCCATGGCGATGGACAGCAGCCGGCCATCCTCGCCCCCGGGGCACATGAGCTGCAGGCCGACCGGCAGGGCCGCGCCGAACTGGTGGATCGGCAGCGACGCGGCGCACAGCTTGAAGATGTTCCCCGGCTGCGTGTTCCGCGACGACAGCAGGGCGCGGGCCGCCTCCTCCGGATGCTGCAGGTTGTCGACCGGCATGGGCACGAAGGGACAGGTCGGGGAGATCCAGCCGTCGAGCCCGTCGAACCGCTCGGCGGCGATGCGCTCCAACTCGATCCGTCGGTACTGGGCGGCAAGGTGTTCCGTCGCCGCGACGGTGAGCCCGTGGGCCGCACGCTCGGCGGTGACGGGATCCATGTTCGGCCGGGCCGTCTCGAAGGCTTCCGGCGTCAGTCGGGCGATCAGCTCGGGCGGGACGATGGCCGGGAACAGGCGGGCACGCTCCGCCGCCTCGGGAATCTCGATATCGACGATCTCCACGCCGGCGGCGCTCAAGGCGACGATCGCCGACTCGACGGTGCCGGCCACCTGATCGTCCAGATCGTCGAAGAAGAAATTGGTGGGTCGGCCGAGCCGAAGCCCTTCGAGACGTGCCGGCATGGGCACCCGCTCGCCGGTCAGGACCGCATGGATCAGGGCCGCGTCGCCCGCGTTGCGGGTCAGCGGGCCAATGGAATCCAGGCTCGGGCTCAGCGGGAAGACGCCGTCGGTGGGCCAGAGGCCCACGGTGGTTTTGTGGCCGAACAGACCGGTGAAACAGGCCGGGATCCGCACGGAGCCCCCGTATCGGTCCCAAGCGCGAAGCCGCAGAGCCCGGCGGCGGTGGCCACCGCCGACCCGCTCGACGAGCCGCCGGGGATGCGGTGGGTGTTGGCGTCCCAGGGATTCCACGGCGTGCCGCGGGCCTCGTTCACGCCGGTCGCGCCGAGGGCGAACTCCACCGTCTTGGTCTTGCCGATGGGGATGCAGCCCGCCGCCTTCAGCGCGTGCATCACCGACCCTTCCGGCCCTGTGAGGTGCTCGCTCTTCATGAGCGAGCCGTTCGTCGTCGGCAGGCCGTCGAGGGCGATGATGTCCTTCACCCCGATCGGCACGCCCATGAGCGGTCCGAGGTCGATCCCCGAGGCGAGCAGGGCGTCGATCGCCTTCGCCGCCTTCAGGGCACGATCGCCGTCGACCACCTGGAACGCGTCCAGCTTCTCGTAGGCGTCGATCCGCGCCAGGCAGGCCTTCGTCGCCGCCGTCGCGGTCACCGTGCCCTCTCGCAGGTCCTGGGCGTAGGCCGCGATTCCGTGCTCGAAATAGTCCTTCAGAGGCTTCGCCATGCATCTTCTCCCACGTGACCAGTCAACGTTGCACGGCGCCGGGCCGCGATCAAACCCACTTCAACCCTGGACGTCTCGGCACCGCCCTCAGTGATCGTTCCGAGTGTACAGGTCGACGGTGGCGGCGTTGTCCTCGTCGGCCAACCCTTGCTTGACCAGCAGCTTGTGGATTTCCGCGGCCAGACCGGTGAGGGGGAGGGAGGAGCCGAGCTGCCGGGCGGTGTCCATCACCGTGTTCAGGTCCTTCACCATGATGGCGATGCGGCCCTGCACGTCCCGGTCGCGGGCCGCCATGCGCGGCATGAACTGCTGCAGCAGCGGCGAGTCCGCGCGCCCGCCGGCCAGCGCCTCGGGCAGCTTCGCCGGATCGATGCCCGCATCCTCGGCGAACTGGCAGCATTCCGCCATCAGCGCCAGACCGGCGCCGACGATCATCTGGTTGATCAGCTTGGTGGTCTGTCCGGCACCGTTGGCGCCCATCAGCGTGAACCGTCCGGCGAGATGGGCGACGGTGGGCCTGACCCGCTCGAAGTCCGCTTCGGTGCCGCCCGCCATCACCGTGAGGGTGCCGTTTGTCGCACCGGGCACGCCGCCGGAAACTGGCGCATCGATCCATCCCATTCCCGTCGTCGCCCGCAGGCGATCGGCGAACTCCTGGGCCTTGTCGGGCCGCATCGAGGAGAAGTCGACCAGGGTCTTGTCGGCCGACCCCGCCTCGGCGATACCGTCCCGGCCGAACACCACCGCCTCGACGGCATCGGTATCCGTCAGGCAGGTGAAGACGATGTCGCTGGCCTCGGCCACATCCCGCGGGTTGGGCGCCGCATGGGCGCCGGCATCGACCAGCGCCGCCAACTTGTCCGGCGACCGGTTCCAGACATGCAGCGGAAAGCCCGCTCCGACGAGACGCTGCGCCATCGGGCCGCCCATCAGTCCGAGGCCGATATATCCGAGGTTCGGTGTGTCCGTAGGCACGCGCCCTGTTCCTCCCCTGGTTGTCGCGCGGTTGCCGAACCCGTTCTTCGGGACGGTCTTTCGGATCCTGGCTCGTCCGCGCGCATCTATTTGGGAACGATCGTCGGGCGCGGGCAACCCCGCGCGTGCCGGCGGTGGCGGAACGGCCGGTCAATAGTATGTCGGCTCGGTTGTCGCCGCCCGCGTGGACCGGTATACCGGTCGGGCATGAAAGCCATCTGCCTCAAGGGATTTCGATGATCAGCCACCACGCCGCCCTCGTCTACGCCATGGTGCTCGGTGCCGCCGCCGACGGGTCGCTTGCGGACAGCGAGCTCGAGACCATCCGCGGCATCGTCCACCACCTGCCGATCTTCGCCGACTTCGAACGGGGCAACCTGCCGCAACTCGCCGCCGCCGCGACCGATATGCTGTCGGAGTCCGACGGTCTCGATACGGCGATCGGCCAGATCAAGGCCAATCTCCCGGAGCGGCTCTGCCCCACCGCTTACGCGCTGGCCTGCGACGTGGTCGCCGCCGACGGCGAGGCGACCCAGGAGGAGCTGCGCTACCTGGAGATGCTGCGCCACGACCTGAACGTCGACCGGCTCACCGCCGCGGCGATCGAACGCGGCGCCGGCGCCCGTTACGCCCGCATCTGACCCGATCGGGGCGCCGTCGTGAGCGAGCCCCGGACACCTGCCGCACCGCCGGCGCTCTCGGGCTGGCGCATCGGCGTCGTCGGCCTCGGTCTGATGGGCGCGCCGATGGCCCGACGGCTCGCGGCGGCCGGTGCCGAGCTCGCCCTGTGGAACCGCTCCATCGACAAGGCGGAGTCGCTGGCCGCCGAATTGCCGGGCGCCACCCCTCAGCCCTCGCCCCGGCATGTCGCCGAGGCCTCGGACGTCGTGGTCGTCATGGTGACCGACGCCGATGCCGTGCGCGAGGTGGTCTTCGATCCGATGGAGGACCGGTGGGGCGTGCTGCATGGACTTGCGGAGGACGGCGTGCTTGTCGACATGGGCACCACCGGACTGGCTGCCACCAGAGACTTCGCGGGCCGACTGCGCATGGGTGGCGGCAACTGGGTGGACGCCCCGGTCTCCGGCGGAACAACGGCGGCCGAGGACGGCAGCCTGACGATTATGGTGGGGGCCAGCGATCCGGACTTCGCGCGGATCGAGCCCATGCTCAGGGCGCTCGGCCGACGGATCACCCATGTGGGCGCCGTCGGCGCCGGGCAGGTCGCCAAGACGGCCAACCAGATGATCGTCGGCATGACCATCGGCGCGGTCGCCGAGGCCATGGCGTTGGCCAGGCGCGCCGGCGTGGACCCGGCGGTGCTGCGTGAGGCGATCATGGGCGGCTTCGCCCAGAGTCGGATTCTGGACCTGCATGGCGACCGCATCGGCCACCGGAGATTTCCGTGCCCGGGCCAAGGCGACTATCCAGCGCAAGGACATGCGGGCCGCTCAGGAACTGGCCGAGGGTGTCGGGATCGACCTGCCGGGCCTGAAGACCAACGCCGGCCTCTGGGAAGCCATGGTCGAGGGCGGATACGGCGATCTCGACCACTCCGCGCTCATCCTGGCGATCGACCCGCCGGTGGACGACTGACGTCGTCCGACCCTCAACCCGCCGCAAAGGACTCCGATCATGCCCGCCACCGTCGACGCCGTCGTTTTCGACATCGGCAACGTCCTGATCCGCTGGGATCCGCGGCTGCTGTACAGGAAGCTGTTCACCCATGTGGACATGACGGCGGATGACGGCCGGGTGGCGTGGTTCCTGTCCAATGTCTGCACCGAGACCTGGAATCTCGAGCAGGATCGGGGCCGTCCGATTGCCGAGGCGGTCGAGGAGGCGATCGGCCGCCATCCGGAATACGCGCCGCAGATCCGCGCGTTCTACGGTCGTTTTCAGGAGATGATCCCGGGCGAGATCCCGCAGACCGTCGCCGCCCTGCGCCGCGCCAAGGCGACGGGCGTGCCGGTGCACGGGCTCACGAATTTCGGTGCCGAGACTTTCCCGCCGACGGCGCGGCGCTTCGGGTTCCTGCAGGACTTCGACACCGTCGTCGTGTCCGGCGAGGAAGGGGTCATCAAACCGGATCCGGCGATTTTCGACCTGCTCGTCGCGCGGGCCGGGCTCGATCCGGCCAGAACCGCGTTCATCGATGACAGTGCAGCCAATATCGATGCGGCGGGGACGCTCGGTTTCGTCACCCACCATTTCACCGAGCCTGCCGCCTTCGAGACCTGGTGGGCCGGGATCGGGTTGCCGACCTGACTCTTTGGTGTCGGACGGTCCCGCTTCGGTCCGCCTTCGGAGATCGTCAAAATGCAAACGGGCCGGGGATCGCTCCCCGGCCCGTCTTGTCTTGTAGGGAGACCGAGCTTAGAAGCCCATGCCGCCCATGTCCGGCGCGGCCGGCGCGGCCGACTTCGGCTCCGGCTTCTCGGCGACCATGGCCTCGGTGGTGATCAGCAGACCGGCGACCGACGCGGCGTTCTGCAGCGAGCTGCGGACAACCTTGGTCGGATCGATGATGCCGGCCTTCACGAGGTCGGTGAACTCGCCGCCCTGGGCGTCGAAGCCCCAGTTGCTGTCCTTGGACTTCGAGCAGCTTACCGACGATGACCGAACCGTCGTGACCGGCGTTGGACGCGATCTGACGGGCCGGGGCCTCCAGCGCGCGGCGGATGATGTTCACACCCATGCGCTGGTCGTCATTGCTGTACTTGACCTTCTCGAGCGCCTTGATGGCATAGACCAGGGCGGAACCGCCGCCCGGCAGGATGCCTTCCTCGACCGCGGCGCGGGTGGCGTGCATCGCGTCGTCGACGCGATCCTTGCGCTCCTTCACCTCGATCTCGGTGGCGCCGCCGACGCGGATCACCGCAACACCGCCGGCGAGCTTCGCCAGACGCTCCTGCAGCTTCTCGCGGTCGTAATCGGACGTCGTGTCCTCGATCTGCGCGCGGATCTGCGTGCAGCGGCCCTCGATGTCCTTCTTCTTGCCGGCGCCGTCGACGATGGTGGTCTCGTCCTTGGAGATGGCGACGCGCTTGGCGGTGCCGAGCATGTCCAGGGTGACGCTGTCGAGGCTTGATTCCGACGTCCTCGGAAATGACGGTGCCGCCGGTGAGGATCGCGATGTCCTCGAGCATCGCCTTGCGGCGATCGCCGAAGCCCGGAGCCTTCACGGCCGCGACCTTCAGGCCGCCGCGCAGCTTGTTGACCACGAGGGTGGCCAGGGCCTCGCCCTCGACGTCCTCGGCGATGATCAGCAGCGGACGGCTGGACTGCACGACCTGCTCCAGAACCGGCAGCATGGCCTGCAGGTTGGAGAGCTTCTTCTCGTGCAGGAGGATGTACGGGTTGTCGAGCTCGCACACCATCTTGTCGGCGTTGGTCACGAAGTACGGCGACAGGTAGCCGCGGTCGAACTGCATGCCCTCGACGACGTCGAGCTCGGTGTGCAGCGACTTGGCTTCCTCGACGGTGATCACACCCTCGTTGCCGACCTTCTCCATGGCCTTCGGCGATCATCTCGCCGATTTCCTTCTCGCCATTGGCGGAGATGGTGCCGACCTGGGCGACCTCGCCCGAGGTGGAGATCTTCTTCGAGCGCTTCTCGATGTCGGCGACGACGGCCTCGACGGCGCTGTCGATGCCGCGCTTCAGGTCCATCGGGTTCATGCCGGCGGCAACGGCCTTGGCGCCCTCACGGACGATGGCCTGCGCCAGTACGGTCGCGGTGGTGGTGCCGTCGCCAGCCACGTCGTTGGCCTTGGAAGCGACTTCGCGCACCATCTGCGCGCCCATGTTCTCGAACTTGTCGGTCAGCTCGATTTCCTTGGCGACGGTCACGCCGTCCTTGGAAATGCGCGGAGCGCCGAACGACTTCTCCAGCACGACGTTGCGGCCTTTCGGGCCCAGCGTCACCTTGACCGCATCGGCCAGGATGTCGACGCCGTGCAGCATCTTGTTGCGCGCGTCGATGCCGAACTTAACGTCCTTGGCAGCCATGTTGATATTCTCCCTTTCGGAATGATTAGCCCTTAGTACAAGCGGCTTCTTGCGAAGGCCCCTCGCTGATCAAGACAGCTTGTTAGGCAGCCTTCTTGGTCGACTTCTTGGAGGTGCCCTCGAGCACGCCCATGATGTCGGATTCCTTCATGATCAGAACGTCTTCACCGTCGATCTTGACCTCGGTGCCGGACCATTTGCCGAACAGCACATGGTCACCGACCTTGACGTCGAGCGCGGCAACCTTGCCGGACTTCGTCGCGGGCGCCCGGGCCCACGGCCAGGACTTCGCCCTCCATCGGCTTTTCCTTCGCCGTGTCGGGGATGATGATGCCGCCGGCGGTCTTCTGATCGGCGTCGAGACGACGAACCACCACGCGGTCGTGGAGCGGCCGGAATTTCATGACCCTTCCTCCGTATACACTCTGTTGAGACGTGCAGTTTGAGCAATGTCCCCGGGCCCGCTCCGTTTGTTAGCAGTCGTGCCCGGTGAGTGCCAGCGATGTAAGGAAGTGGGGTATTTCTGTCAAGATGGATCAGCGCCGGATCGTGAGAATTCTGCGATTGTCGCGGGTGCCGCGCGGCGCTTTCTCCGATCAGCGACATCCGGCATATGAGGTCGCGTTCCGGCGAGGTCAACGGGTTGCGAGGGGCCCGATGCGGGAGGCCGGATCAGTACGTCCAGGCTGGATCGAACGTGACGGTGAGGGTGGTCGGCCCGGCAGGTTCCACGAGCGAGTACATGAAACGGGTCGGTCCGGTATAGCCGCACTGACCGATATCGGCGCCGGCCCGCTTGCGGAAGCGTACCTCAAGACGGAAGTGGCGCACCTCGATGTCCATCTCGGCGTTCCGGTAGGCCGCCACGGCGGCTTCCGGCAGATCGACCGACCGGGGCGGATCGTAGATCCCTTCGACGCAGAGCTGGTTGACGATACAGGCGGCGAGATCGCCGTCGCCGCCGGCATCGATCCCGGCGCAGGTGCCGCTGCCCGCCAGGGCCGTGGCGGGAAAGGCTGCGCCGAGAGCGTGGCAGCAGAGTCCGGAGACGGCTGCTAAAATACTGAAGTTAAACGAATTTCGTCTTGCCGTGGCGGGCTTTCTACCAGCAGACTTTTTTCCGTCAACAGCGTTCATACGGAGGTGAGGCGCGATGCTGCAGTCTGGCACCGTTCCAAACGTCAAAGACCTGTACCGATACCGGCTGACCACGGCGGAAATCCTCTATCGTCTGCCCGATTTCCCGAAACTCCTGCAGAGCTATCTCTGGCAGGACATGGATATCGCGCCTGACTTTCCCAGGCTCACCCGCTTCCTTGACTATTGGGAACGCAATCTGGACGGTCGGCTCCACACCGTCCGGATCGCAAACGCGGAACTGGTCAGGCCGCAGGAGATCGCCTACGCCTCCCACGACTTCGCCTATCACTGAAGCGTCGAGCGGAGAGCGGATGGTCGTCCGCTCTCCGGCATTGATCACTCCGGCGCCAGGGTGACCTTCAGGCCGTCGAGACTCTCGTCGAACAGGATCTGGCAGGAGAGGCGCGAGTTCTCCTGAACCTCGAAGGCGAGATCGAGCATGTCGTTCTCCTCCTCGCCGCGGGGCTCCAGCTTGTCCCACCACTCCGGGTCGACATAGACATGGCAGGTGGCGCAGGCGCAGGCGCCGCCGCATTCCGCGGTGATCGGCAGGCCGGCCTCGCGGATGATCTCCATCACCCGCCAGCCCTTGGTCGCCTCGACCTCGTGCTCGCCCCCGTCGCGGTCCGTGACATTGATCTTCATTCGGATCCCCTCAGTCTGCATGGCTTTCGGATCTTTTCGCGAGGTTTAGACAAACCGTCGCCGCTGGTCCAGTTGCTTGCATACTGGACCACAGAATGGCGATCTTTAGACAACCGGAAGGTCCGCCGCCGGGTCGATGAAGGTCACCGCCGAACCGTGCGGGTCGGTCCAGGCGACCGGCTTTCCGTTGACCGCCAGCATGAACATGCCCTGCGGCGGCGTCGGCCCGCTGTCGGCGATCCAGGGCAGGACGCGGGGGCTCTGGCGCAGATCCACACGTCGCAGGCCGCGCGGATGCGATCGCATACGGCCTTTCGCTCGTCCGGGTCTTCGACATACGCCAACACGGAACTGTGGACCATCACTCGGACCGCCCCCGCCGGGGCGCCGTCGAACAGGCCGTCGAGCGGGTCGAGCAGGTTCCGTCGGTGCACAGCAGCCGGGCAGAGCCGCGCGATATCCAGGGCGGCGGCAAGCCGGTCGGCCCGCGCCGTCTGTTCGGGCCAGACAAGGGTGCGCAACCAGTCCCGCTCCGCAGGGTCGTCGGGGTCGAGCGGATTGAGGTCGAGACCGGCACGCCAGGCAATGACCGGATAGGTGCGGGGCGCGGCGTCCGGAGGATCGATGGCGCAGGGAAACACCGGGATGTCGGCGGAGGCTCCCGGGGGCAGCAGGGTCGCGCCGCCGTAGTCGTACCCGTAACGGTCCGGAAAGAGGCAGAGACCGGCGGAGGCGCCGATCTCGAACAGCGCCAGGGGCTGCGGCAGCCGGGCGAGGATCGGCATCATCAGGGCACAGCGCCCCGGCTCGTTGGTCTGGGTCGAGCGGGCAAGCATGAGGGCGCGGATCTCGGGTCCGTGCGCACGAATCGCGGCCGCCATGGCCGGTCCGTCCGACGGCACACCGCAGACATGCCGCACGGCGGCCAGCAGGAGATTTGGCTGCTGCTTGGACGCGGGTAGTTCGGACAGGAACGAGAGGATCTCGGGGCTGTCTGCGACGGCGAGACCCAGCGTTTCGTATATGGCTGATCGGCCCCGGACCTGGTCGTCGACGAACCGCCGGTAGCGTTCGGCGATCGCCGCCAATTCGGTCATGGTGGGGAGGTTACCGGGCCACCGGCGCGATGGTGACGTGCAGGCCGTCAAGCTCATCGCTCATCAGGATCTGGCAGGAGAGGCGGGAGTTGTCGCGGACGTCGAAGGCCTCGTCCAGCTTCTCCTCCTCCTCCTCGCTGCGCGGCGGCAGCTTGTCGAGCCATTCCTCGTCCACATAGACATGGCAGGTGGCGCAGGCGCAGGCACCGCCGCATTCCGCCAGGATCGGCAGACCCCAGTCGCGGATCACCTCCATCACGCGCCACCCCTCCAGAGCCTCCAGCGCGTGGCGTTCGCCGTCCGGGTGGTGACGTTCAGGATCATGCGACACCCAGCTTCTGCTGCAGATCGGTGGAGGAGGTCGTGTACTGGAAGCGGATCTTCCTGTCCGGATGGACGATCGCGCACCGCCGCCTGGCTCATCAGCGCCGCCTCGTGGAAACCGGAGAGGATCAGCTTCAGCTTGCCGGGATAGGTGTTGATATCGCCGATGGCGAAGATGCCGGGCGTGGAGGTCTCGAACTTCTCGGTGTCCACCGGAATCAGGTTCTGCTCCAGATTCAGGCCGAACTCCGCCACCGGTCCGAGCTTCATGGTCAGGCCGTAGAACGGCAGCAGCATGTCGCAGGGCACCGACCACTCGCCGCGTTCCTTGTCCTTGAAGACGACGCCGGTGAGCTGACCGTTGTCGCCCTCCAGGCCGGAGATCTGGGCGATCTCCAGGGTCATCTTCTTCTCGGCCACCAGCGCGCGCATCTTGTTGACGCTGTCCGGCGCGGCGCGGAATTCGTCGCGGCGGTGGACCAGGGTCACCGACTCCGCCAGCGGCTGCAGGTTCAGGGTCCAGTCGAGGGCGCTGTCGCCGCCGCCGGCGATGATCAGCCGCTTGCCGCGGAACTGCTCCATCCGGCGTACGGCGTAGAACACGCTGGTTCCCTCATAGGCGTCGATGCCCGGGATCGGCGGTTTCTTCGGCACGAAGGACCCGCCGCCGGCGGCGATGACGATCACCTTGCTGTCGATCACCGTGCCGATATCCGTGGTCAGCCGCCAGGTGCCGTCCTCCAGCTTCTCAAGCTTTTCGGCCATCTGGCTGAGGTGGAACACCGGGTCGAACGGCGCGATCTGCTCCATCAGCCGGTCGGTCAGTTCCTGGCCGGTGCAGATCGGCACCGCCGGAATGTCGTAGATCGGCTTCTCCGGATAGAGCTCGGCGCACTGTCCGCCCGGACGGTCGAGGATGTCGACCAGATGGCATTTGAGATCCAGAAGCCCGAGCTCGAACACCGCGAACAGGCCGCAGGGGCCGGCGCCGATGATCGTCACGTCGGTCGCATGCGGGCCGGTGCCGTCGGCGGCGGTGAAGGACGTGTCGGTGGCGGCGTCAGGAGACATGGGCGGCTCGGGCTCGAAGTGCTGGAGTATTGCGCCGAACTTAGTCGCCCGGCGGATCGGGGCCAAGCTCTGGATTGGTTTAATACAGGTTTTACCCGGCCGGCGCGCTGTGGGCAACGCCCGGCCGACCTGGTCCGATCGCCTACGGTCTCCCACACTCCGCCGCAAGCTGATGGGCCCCATGCGACACCCCGCCGTTTGACCGGCGCGTTCGCCTGCGCCATATCCGCTTGCATGACCGACGCAACACATTCCCTGTCCTCCGGCCTTCCCGCCAGCAAGGCCGAGCGCGCGCGCCCGGCGGTGGCCGGCTGGCTGTTCGCTTCCGCCTTCATGGTCGCGGCCATGATCGTGATCGGCGGCATCACCCGATTGACCGAGAGCGGCCTCTCCATGGTGGAGTGGCGCCCGCTGGTCGGATGGATCCCGCCGCTGAGCGACGCGGAGTGGCAGCGGGTCTTCGACATCTACAAGGCGACGCCGGAGTACCAGACGGTCAATTTCTGGATGTCGATCGACGACTTCAAGACGATCTTCTTCTGGGAGTATGTCCACCGGGTCTGGGGCCGGCTGATCGGGATCGTGTTCGCCGTGCCGTTCCTGTTCTTCCTGATTACCGGCCGGATCGAACGGTCGCTCGTGCCGAGGCTGGTGCTGCTCTTCGTCCTCGGCGGCATCCAGGGGGCGATCGGCTGGTGGATGGTCACCTCCGGCCTGGTGGACGAGGCCCGGGTCAGCCCGTACCGGCTGGCAGTGCATCTCTCCATGGCCTTCCTGATCCTCGGCCTCTTGCTATGGACGGCGCTCGGTCTCGTTCAGAAGCCGTCGGGCGGAACGCGCGGCCAGCGCATCGGCGCCGGCCACGTTCTGGCGGCGATCTCGATCACCGTGGTGCTGGGCGCCTTCGTCGCCGGAACGGACGCCGGCTACGCCTACAACACCTTCCCGCTCATGGGCGGACAGTTCGTGCCGGCCGAGTACTGGAACCCCGATCTGGGATGGCGCTCCCTGGTCGAGCACGTGCCGGCGGTTCAGTTCCATCACCGCTGGATCGCGATTCTGACGGCGGTGCTGACCCTTGTCTTCGTCGCCCGCCACCGGAACGCGGTCGAAGGGACGGGCGCGTGGCGCTCACGCTGCTCGGCGCCGCCGTGCTGGCGCAGGTCGGTCTCGGCATCGCCGCTCTCCTGGCCGCCGTCCCGGTCTGGCTCGGCGCCCTGCACCAGGCGGGGGCGGTCGATCCTGTTCAGCGTGGCGGTCTGGACGCGCTACGCCTTGCGCGTGCCCTGATTTGACGTTCGACTGACGGTTGCCGCGCTTGGTGTGCGCCGACCGGGAGCCGAGCATGAAGATCGACCGGACCCATTTCGACCGCGCCGTCGAATGCACCGGGCTGACCGCCGAGCAGGGCGCGGAGCTGTGGTCGCGGATGGAGGAGAGCCGGACCGGATCGCCTTTACCGGTGTCAACGTCCTCTTCTATGCGGGTGCGCTGATCGTCATGTCGGCGATGACGCTCTATGTAGGCCAGCACTGGGACGACCTCTCCGGATCGGGATTCGCCGTCGTCGGGGGCCTCTACGGAACTGTTTTCCTGATTGCCGGGAGTTCTGCTGAGCCGGCGGCCAGCTATGACCGTACCGGCCGGGCTTTGCGTGACGGTCGCCCTGGCCATGGTCCCGATGATCGTCTACGGCATACAGGTCGAGGCGGGACTCTGGCCGGGAACGGACCCCGGCGACTACGGCGACTTCACCCGTTACATCCGGGGCGGATGGTTCGCCATGGAGGTGGTGACGCTCCTGATCGGCGGCGTTCTGCTGTTGCTCTACCGGTTTCCGTTCCTGGTCTTCGTGATCGGCGTGATTCTGTGGTTCATGTCGATGGATCTCGCCCCGTTGCTGGTCGGCGACGGGGGCGATGCCTTCGAGATCCGGCGGACCGTATCGATGGTCTTCGGGATACCGGTGCTGATCGTGGCCTATGCGGCTGATCTCTTCTTTCGCAAGGATCATGCGTTCTGGCTCTATCTGTTCGGCCTGTTGATGTTCTGGGGCGGACTGTCGCTGTCGGAAACGGAAACCGAAATCGCCCGGTTCCTCTACTGCCTGCTGAACGTCGCCCTGATCGCAGTCTCGGTGTTCCTGCGCCGGCGGGTTTCCTGGTGTTCGGCGTCAGCGGCGTGATGGGCTACCTCGGCTACCTGGCCTTCCGCCTGTTCGAGGAGTCGCCATGGTTCCCGTTTGCGCTCAGCGCATTGGGCATCCTTGTTCTACTGATCGGCTACGGTGTGCTGAAGAATCGCGACCGGCTTGCCGGCTGGGCCGAACGCGCGGTGCCGTCGGGTCTTCGAGGTCTTCGCCCCGATCGCGGCTGATCAGTTCGGATGCAGGAACGCCCTGGTTTCCGCCACCGCCTCGGCCAGGCCGCAGCGGCTGACCGGAACATCCGGCGGGAAGGCGCCGAGCAGGCGCGCTCGGCATGCTCGGATCGAGCAGCACGAAGACGCCCTTGTCGTCGGCCCGGCGGATCAGGCGTCCGAAGGCCTGTTTCAGGCGCAGGCGGGTCAGCATGTCGGTCATAGCGCGTTGCCGCCGAAGGCCTGCCGCCGGGCCCGGTGCAGGATCGTCCGGGCGCGGCCAGGGCACCCGGTCGAAGACGATCAGCCGCAGACTGTCCCCGGCACGTCGACCCCGTCGCGCACCGCGTCGGTGCCGAGCAGGCAGCTCGTCCGGCTCGGCGCGGAAGATGTCGATCAGGGTGGCGAGGTTCATCCCGTCCACATGCTGGGCGTAGAGCGGCAGGCCGGCCTGGTCCATGGCGCCGGCGATGCGGTGATGGACCTGGCGCAGGCGGCTGATCGGCGGTGAACAGGCCGAGCGCGCCGCCGCCCGACGCCTGGAACAGGTCGCGATAGGCCGCCGCGACCTGATCGGCGTCGTCCTTGCGTACATCGCCGACGATGAAGACACGGGTCCGGTTCGGGGTAGTCGAAAGGCGAAGCGACCGGCGGCGCGGATCGGCGCGGCTTCGGCAGGTGCAGCGAGCCGGTGCGGTTCTCCGCCGCGTGCCAGTCCAGATCGTCGTCGCCGGTGCCGTCGCGCAGGGTGGCGGAGGTGACGACCAGCGCCGTGCGCGGTCGTCGCCACCGTCTGGCTGAACGGTCAGGGTCGGGTCGATCCAGTGCCGGTGCAGACCGATATCGATGTCGCGGCCGTCGATCCGCTCGACGGCCATCCAGTCGACGAATTCCGCCGGCGTTGCCGCCTCCAGACTGCAGCAGCATGCCGCGCCAGCCCTCGACCATCGACTCGCCGCGTCGGGTCAGGGCGCGCGCGACGGCCTCGATCCGGCAGCCGGGTCGGCGTGTCGATGTCCTCGGCCTGCTCGTCCATCATGGCGAGCAGCTGCCTTGCGCAGGGCGAGCATCGGTTCCACCAGCCGGCGCAGCGCCGCTTCCAGGCTACGGGCGGCCGCCTGCAGCCCGTCCACCGGCGGCCGGGTCTCGCATTCCAGACCGTAGGGCGAGCGCGGGTCGTGGGCGCGGGCGTAGACCTGCTGGCGCACCGTGACCAGGAAGGTCTCCGGTCGGGCCCTTGGGCTGGGCGTCGGAGATGCCGGTTCATCCAGCCGGTCGCCCGGCAGGGCGCGCGCGGCCTCCACGATCGTCGTCAAGCGCCGTCCAGGGCGGCGCGGCCGATCGGCGATCAGTTCCTCCACCCGGCGGCGCAGGCCCCGCGCCCGGCCGCCGCGCCGTGTCTTCGGCCCCGAGCAGCCAGCGCCGCAGCTCGACCGACTTCCAGCGCGGAGAGATGGGCGGAAAAGGCGCTGTCGGCGGCATCGAAGACGTGGTGGCCCTCGTCGAACACGTAGCGGGTCGGCACATGGCCGTCGTCCACCGCCGCCGAGCGCGGCCTGGATCATCACCAACGCGTGGTTGGCGACGACGATCCGGGCCCGGCGAGCCGGCGGACGGAGCGCTCGATGAAGCACTTGTTGTAGTGCGCGACAGGCGGAATAGATGCATTCGCCGCGGCGGTCGGCGAGGCCCAGTGTACGGCCCCGCGCCGAGCATGTCGACCAGCCAGGCCGGGAAGTCGCCGCCCTGCAGATCGCCGTCGCGCGTCGCCCGCGCCCAGCGCGCCATGAGGCCAAGCGCGGTGGCGTATTGCGGCTGCATGGTCAGCGTGCGGATCGCCTCTTCCAGATTCAGCAGGCAGAGGTAGTTCTCCCGCCCCTTGCGGACGACCACCTTGCGTCGCCTTGCCGACCGGGTCCGGATAGAGCCGGTCGAGCTCGCCGTCGATCTGGTGCTGCAGGTTGCGGGTGTAGGTGGAGATCCAGACCGCGCCCTCGTTCTTCTCGGCCCAGACCGATGGCGGGTGCGAGATAGCCCATGGTCTTGCCCACGCCGGTGCCGGCCTCGGCCAGCACGACCGTCGGTTCGTCCTCGCGCTCGCGCGGGCGGAAGGCGGCGGAGGTGGCGGCGGCGTAGTCGGACTGTGAGGGGCGGGGCTCGGCATCGTCGCCCAGCATGCTGGACAGCCGCACCCGGGCCTCGCTCTCGCCCACCGAACTCGTGGCCGGCCGGCGGCTGCGGCGCGTGCTCCGACCATTCCTGCAGGTCGCGCCAGATCTCCATGGTGGCCGGGCGGATCGGCGCCGGCGGCCGGGATCCGGCTCGTCCAGAGCGAGCAGGATCAGCCGACCCCAGCCCCAGCCGCCGTCATGCCATCGCCCTGGCGATCGGCCGGGCCCAGCGGTCCCGCTCGCCGATCGCCTGGCGTTCCGGCAGTTCCGCCAGCAGCGCGTCGGCGGCGGCGAGCAGGGTGTCCGGCGCCTCGTCCAGATGGTGGGGCAGAGGCAGACCCATCGCCTCGGCCAGCCCGCGGGGCGTCGGCAGGCAGAAGGTCGCCGGCCGCACGAAGGCGAACAGCTCCAGCACATCGAGCGCCTGGATCTGCTCGACGTCGAGCCGTCGGGCGATGGAGCGGGCGTGGCAGACCACCGGCGGCGTCTCGTGGGCGCGCAGGGCCGCACGCGAGGGGGTGAGGTGTTCGATCCGGCCATCGGGTCCCCGCCAGGCCGTCCCGACCGGGGTGGCGTGCAGGGCGTTGAGCTGGCTGATCTCGCGGGCGACGGGGGAACGCATGGGTTTCGTCTAGCAGGCTGCCGAAGGGTTTGAAAGCGACCGTCGGCCACGGTTACAGTCCGGGCATCACCCAGCGACCGTGGACCGACGATATGGCGGATATGGACGCCTTGGAGAGCGCGCTGCGCGGGCTGGAGGATCGGCTCGTCGAGCTGGCCGTGCGGCGGGCCGACGTGGAGACCATCGCGTCTCTGGTCGGCGAAGGCCTGGCAGCGGCCGGCGTGCCGCTGGACGAGATTCGGGTCGGTGCCCGTACCCTCCATCCGGAGATCGACTCGATCGGCGTCACCTGGACCGCCGACGGGGCACCCGACACCGGGGTCTGGCGCCACGGGGACGACCGGCGCGAAGTCTGGCTCAACAGCCCCCTCTATCACATGATGAACACCGGCGAGCGCCGCATGCACCGTGCGCTTCACGACCCGGCCTGCCCGATGGATTTCGAGGTCTTTTCTGAACTGCGGGCGGAAGGGGTGAGCGACTATCTTGCGCATCTCGTGCCCGTCGGCGAGGCCGGGCGGGAGCGGCCGGAGGGCTTTATCGTGCGGTGGCTGTCCCGCCGGCCGGGCGGTTTCGCGCCGCGCCATCTCGCCGTCCTCGACCGCCTTGCGACGCGGCTCGTCGCAGCCTGCGAACCGGGACGGGAGCGCGCCATCGCGAGCGACCTGCTCGGCACCTATCTCGGGCCGCGTTCCGGCATCGCGGTGCTCAGCGGATCGGTCCAGCCGGGCCACACACAGTCGCTGGAGGCGGTCATCCTGGTGGCCGATCTGGCCGGCTTCACGGCCGCCAGCGACCGCATGCCCGGCGCCCGTCTGGTGGATTTCCTGGATCGGCATTTCGACGCGATGGTCCCGCCAATCGAGGCGGAGGGCGGAGAGATCCTCGCTTTTCTGGGCGATGGTTTTCTCGCCGTCTTCGATGCGACCGGGGATCCGACCGCGGCCTGTCGACGCGGCGTGGCGGCGGCCCGGTCGATCCAGGCGCGGGTCGCCGCTCTGCGGAGCGGGATCCGGAGACGTTGCCGGTCGATATCGCCCTGCATATCGGCACCGTGCGGTACGGCAATGTCGGCGCCGGCGGGCGGCAGGCGTTCACCGTGATCGGCCCAGCGGTCAATCTCGCCAGCCGGATCGAGGCGCTTTGCGGGCCGCTCGGCTGCCCGGTCCTGATGTCGCGGGACGTGGCCGGCCGGCTGGATCGCGCCGCCCTGGAGGATATGGGGGCCCATCCGGTGCGCGGCATGGCGGAGAAGGTTCCGTTGTTCGCCTTGAAGACCGCTCGATGACGGGGGCTGGACGGACATCCGCCCACTCTTTATCGCTCTTGGCGATCCAGAAGGGGAGAATTCGGGGCGGGGACGGTGCGAATGATTGACTGGGGTCTCGGGCCGTTCGGTCAGGGGCTGCTGTTCGGCCTTGCCCTGGCGATGCCGGTGGGTGCGATCGGCCTGCTCTGCATTCGCCGGTCGCTCGAACACGGCTTCGCGACCGGGTTCGCCACCGGCCTGGGAGCCGCCGTGGCCGACGCCACCTACGGCGCGGTGGTGGCCTTTGGTCTGACGGCGGTGTCCGATTTCCTGTTGGCCTGGCAGAACGTTCTGGGCCTCGCCGGCGGCGCCGCACTGGTCTGGCTCGGCGTGCAGTCCTGGCGCAGCCGGCCGCGCGGGCCCGCGGCGACGTCCCCCGTCGGCCCGCATCCGCTCCTGGCCTTCGCGCAGACCGTCGGCCTGACCCTGGCCAATCCGCAGACGGTCCTGACCTTCGTGGCCTTGTTCGCGGGGCTCGGTGTGGTGATCGGGGACGACGCGGGATGGAGACCCGCCGTGATGCTGATCGTCGGTGTGTTCCTCGGCTCAGCCGCCTGGTGGCTGATCCTCGCGGGTGGAGTCGCCGGTGTGTTGCGCAGCCGCTTGACCGAGGCCGCCGTCTGCTGGATCAATCGGGGAGCCGGGGCGTTGGTCGTCGGCTTTGGCCTGCTGGCAATTGTTGGAGGCCTCGGCCTGATCTAATTCAGGCGGAACACGATAGGAACGATCGCCTCCCCGGCGACCGGCCGCCCGTCCCGGGTCGCGGGCCGGAAGGTCCACCCGGCCACCGTCTGGTGCGCCGCCCGATCAAGAATCCCATGGCCGCTGCTGGTGGCGATGTCGATGTCGACCGGCCGTCCCCGGTCGTCGATCGCGACCCGCAGAACCACCCGGCCTTCCCAGCCGCGCTGTCGGGCCCGATAGGGGTAGTCCGGCGCCGGATTGCCGGCCGATCCCAACTCGAACGTCGCTGCACGGCCGTCGACCCCGGTCGCCGGGGCCGCATCCGACGGTCCGCTGAGGGCGGCGAGCGTCGCCGATCCCTGTGACGAGGCCCGTGCCGGCGGCGCCGTCGAACCGCCGGACGGCCTTTTCGACGACGGTGTAGGCAGACGGTCGGCGGCAGGTGTCCGGTCCGTCTCGGTTGGTCGCGCAACCGGGTGCGGCGGCCGGCCGATTGACGGAAAGGAGGCCGTTGTCTCGGTCCGTCTCTCGACATCGGCCGACTGGAGTGCTGTCGATGCCATGGGGACTGCCTCGATCGGCGCCGGCTCGATCGGGGCCGGCTCGACCGGGGCCGGCTCTATCGGGGTCGCCGCAACCTGGAGACTCTCGACGGGCGCCGCCTGCGAAAGCCGCTCGACCCGCGCCGGTTGAATTGCCGTCACACGATGGGCGCCTCGCGCTGACTCTGCGTCGGCCTGTCGGATCGGGGGCGATTCCGGCGCGTCGGATCGCTGGGCGACGTTAGGCGCCGGTCCGCCGAAGGCCGCTGCGGGAGCGGCCGGGCGTTCCGGTCGGGTCACGGTGACCATGACAACCTCGACCGGCCGGGCGGTGGTGGCGGCCTCGTGGTTCCAGAAGCCGGCGACGGCCGCCATTGCCACGCCATGCGCGGCCACCGAAGCGGCGACAGCGAGGGCCGCGAGGACCGGTCCTCGGCGCGGAGCCTCGTGGGCAGGCATGTGCAGGCGATCGGCGGGTTCAGGCATCCGTGCCTCCGGCGGCCGGATGCGGGGCGTGTCTAGGACGGACCGCCCAGGGCACGATCACGGCGTCCGCGCCGTTCCCGATCGTTCGGGCCTCCACCTCGAAGGCGGTCTCGATGGTTGCCGGATCGAGTGCGGTGGCGGGCGGCCCTTCCGCCATGACCCGGCCCAGATGCAGAACGCAGACCCGATGGCAGAATCGGGCGGCCAGCGTCAGATCGTGAAGAACGACGAGGGTGCCCCGCCCCTCCCGGCTCAGCCGCTCGAGCAGCAGCATCGCCTCCAACTGGTGGCGTGGATCGAGCCCGGTGACCGGTTCGTCAAGCAGCAGCAGCGACGGCTCCCCGGCGAGCACCCGCGCCAGCATCACCCGCATGCGCTCGCCGCCGGAAAGCGTGCTCACGGAGCGGTCGGCGAGGTGGGCGGTGTCGGTCACCGCAAGGGCACGGGCGACGGCGTCACGGTCGGCACCCGACGTGCGGGACAGCGGCGACAGGAACAGCGTCGCACCAGCATCACCGTCTCGCGCACCGACAGCGGCCATTCGCTGCGGGCGCTCTGCGGCAGATAGCCGACCGTTCGGGCGGTCTCGCGCCGATCCAGAGTGCCGAGCGGCGCCCCATCCAGGGTGATGGTCCCGTCCGACGGTTCGGCCAGGCGGGCGAGCAGGCGCAGGAGGGTGCTCTTGCCCGACCCGTTCGGGCCGAGCAGGCCGACCACCTCTCCCGGCCGCAGAGCGAGGCTCACGTCGTTCACGAGGGCGCGGCCCGCGACCCGCAGAGCCACGCGGTCGGTCCGCAATATCGGGGCTGAGGCTGGGGAGACGGAAGATGAGATGGGCGGCATGTCTGGCCTGACGGTCGCGGTGGCGCAATCGCCACCCTTCGGACCTCGGCCCTACCGTCGGAACACCCCGCCCGCCGGATGGTGACGCGTCGCGGTCGGTCTCCTGGCTCACGGCTCGAACGCGAACCCCCGTCCTTCCCGGAAGAGTTCCGGTGGCTTATCGGGGGTCGCTCGCCGCATACAGTTGCGGGGGCAGCGCCGGCATTTCACCGGCTTCCCTGACCGACTGCCCGGATTGGGCAACCGATCGCCACGACGGCCGTAGTCTCCGGTTTCCACGGCCGTCAGGCAAGGGGATTCACGCTCGGCTGCCGGAATGGCTAGTGCATCAGGGCAGACGATTGGGGGTGAGTGGCTAGGCTGTCGATCCACCAGGTCGTCTCCAGGTCGGCCGGGCGCAGGGGCAGCTTGAGGTCGACGGCATCGAGGCAGCGGGCGAGGGCGGCGACCTGCTCATAGGCGATCGAGGCGGCGGCGGCGGGCAACCAGCCCCGGACCACCGCCAGAGATCCGTCTGGGCGACCTCGCTGGGCTAGAGCGATCGCCTGCAGGATGTCCCGCTCCCCGTCGCCGAGGGCCGGACAGCGCACGCAGCCGACATCCCGGACCGTGGTGGCCTGCTCCAGGGTGATCATCAGCAGCCGATCGACCGCCCGCGTCATATCTTTCGCCGTGATGTCGCCGGCCTCAAGGGAGGCGAATCCCCGGGTGAGCAGCTCGCGGGGGTCGAGTTTGCCCTTACCGACTGCACCCAGTGGCGGACCGCCCAGACGATGAGGGCTTCTCCGGTCGTCAGCCGGCAGATCGGTATGCGGTGCGGGGCCCGTTTGGGTGGACGGAGACTGGCGGGATGGCCCATGTCGAAAATCCCTTGTTGCGACTAATTCTCATTTATGGATACTGCAATTGAGAATGAGTTGCAACATAAGGCGCGTCTCATGTCGGTTTCCCTGATCCTCTGCCTGACCACCCTCGCACTTCTTTTGGCGACGGCCGCCAGCGGGCTCGCCATCGCCGTGCTCGAACGGCGCGGTATCGTGCCGCGCCTGGCCGAGTCCGCGTTCTTCGGTCTCGCCGTCGCCGGATGTCTGGTCCTGGTCGCGTCCGTCGCGCTGCTGCATCCGACTACGGCTGGCCGGTTCGCCGACGACTTCCGGCTTCCCGACGCTTTCCGGCGCGGCGATGGCGGCCGAGGTTGTTGCGGACGCACATGAGGATGGGGGCCTTCGGTGCGTTTCCCTTGCCGAACTCCCCGCCTATGATCGGCGCCAAGCCCGATGAGACGGGCGAGGCGCAAAGGGAGAAAGCGGCCATGAAGTTTCTGTATTTCGATCACCCGGATCTCGGTGACTGGCGGCTCGGCGTGTTGGCGGCTCGGGCGACGCGGTGATCGACATCACCGGGGCGGTCGGGCATCTGCCGCACCTGGACAATCGCGGACTGATCAACGCGGTGATCGCCCGGTTCGACGAGGTTCGCGGCACGATCGAGGCGGCCGTATCCAAAGGAACGCCGGTGGACCTGGCCGCGGTGACGATCCGTCCGCCTCTGCCTCTGCCGCGTCAGATCGACTGCATGGCCGTCAACTACATGGAAGACGGGACCCTGCCGAAGCCGCCGCAGATCAACGGCTTCCACAAGTCGCCGAGCGCGATCATCGGCACCGGCGGCACCATGGAACTGCCGGACGTTCCGGCCGAGGTGTTCGAGGGCGAGGCGGAACTCGCTTTGGTCATCGGTAGACGGGCCCGGAATGTCCCGGCTTCGGAGGCGATGGACTACGTCTTCGGCTACATGAACTTCATCGACGGTTCGGCCCGCGCACTGCCGCCCGCCGGCAACACCTTCTTCCAGGTGAAGTCGCGCGAGACCTTCGCGCCGACCGGTCCCTACCTGGTGACCAAGGACGAGATCGCCGACCCGAACGACCTGGACGTCCGCCTCACCGTCAACGGAGAGACACGTCAGTCGTTCAATACCTCCGACATGGCGCACAGATTCCCGCTGCATCGAGTGGCTGAGCGCGATGCACACGCTGGAGCCCGGCGACATCGTCGCGACGGGCACCAACCATCGAGGTCTGAGCCCGTTCATGGACGGCGATCGGATCGAGTTGGAAGTCGAGGGTCTTGGTGTTCTCAAGGTCTCGGTCAGCGATCCCCTCAAGCGGACTTGGGCCCGCGACAGTCGTCTGCAGCATAAGGAAAGGTCTCGACGGCCCCTACACGCCGCAACTCACCGGCAAATACGCAAAGTGATCCGTTCCGATCGGCGCGCCGATTGGGCGGACCGGAAACCGGCATCGACCCGGCGTTGCCGCCACCCCCGGCAACCTGAGTCGCGGATCGCACCGGGTCCGGCGGCCATTGGCGCTGCAAGCGCATCCCGCGTATATTGCGGTGCAGCATCGTGCTTGCAGCTCAGGGCCGCCGACCCGATATGCTCGGATCGGTACACCATCAGTCACCGCAGGAGACGTGTTGGAGATCCTCGCCGGCAGCTATCACCGCCTGGGCGCCCATGGCGACGGAGAAGGGGTGAATTTCGCCGTCTTTTCCGAGAATGCCGCCCGGATCGAACTCTGCCTCTTCGACGAGCACGGGAATGAGACGCTCCGGGTCGATCTGCCTGAACGCAGCGGCCCGATCTGGCGCGGGTATGTCCCGGTGCTCCAGCCGGGCTGCCGCTACGGTTACCGGGCCCATGGCGTCTACGCGCCCGAGCGGGGGCACCGCTTCAACCCGAACAAGCTGCTGATCGACCCCTACGCCCGGGCGCTGGACGGCGCCTTCGTTCAGAGCGATGCGCCTGTACGGGTTCGACATCCGGGCGCCGGAGGAAGATCTGTCCTTCGACGGCCGCGACAGTGCGCCGTTCGTTCCGAAATCGGTTGTCGTGGCGCCCGAGGGCCCGCCTGAGCTCGGTCTCCGCCCGCGCACGCCTTGGGCCGACAGCGTGATCTACGAAGCCCATGTGAAGGGGCTGACCGAAACGGTTCGAGTTGGTCGACGGGCCGCTGCGGGGCACGTACGACGCGCTCGGCCATCCCGACGTGGTCGCCCATCTCAAGGCGCTCGGCGTGACCGCCGTGGAACTGCTGCCGATCCAGGCGATCCTCGACGAGGGTTTCCTGGCGGACAAGGGGCTGGTCAACTACTGGGGCTACAACCCGATCAGCTATTTCGTTCCGGATTCGCGCTATGCCGGTCCGGGCGGCGTGGCGGCGTTCCGCGATTCCGTTCGCCGTCTGCACGATGCCGGGATCGAGGTGCTGCTGGACGTGGTCTACAACCACACCGCCGAAGCGGATCATCGTGGCCCGACGGTTGCGTATCGGGGGCTGGATAACGGCGCCTATTACCGCCTGCAGAACGCCCGGCCGCGCTTCTATGCCGACGACACCGGCTGCGGCAACTCGCTGCGGACCGCTCACCCCTTCGTCGCGCGAATGGTGCTGGACAGCCTGCGCTACTGGGTGGAGGAGATGGGCGTCGACGGGTTCCGCTTCGACCTCGCCACCGCTCTCGGGCGCGAGGAGAACGGGTTCGACCCGGGCGCCGGCCTGCTGGACGCGATGACCCAGGATCCGGTGCTGGCGGGCGTGAAGCTGATCGCCGAGCCGTGGGATATCGGCCCGGGCGGGTACCGCCTCGGCGGGTTCCCCTTCCCCTTCGCCGAATGGAACGATCGGTATCGCGATGACGTCCGCAAGTTCTGGCGCGGCGACGACCACGGTCCGCACGGTCTCGCGGCGCGGCTGCTCGGGTCGGCCGAACTGTTCGACAAGGCGGGGCGCGCGGCCTGGAGTTCGGTCAACCTGCTCACCGCCCACGACGGCTTCACCCTGGCCGACGTCACCGCCTACAACGAGAAGCACAACGAGGCCAACCAGGAGGACAACCGGGACGGCCACGAGGGGAACTACAGCGACAATTGCGGCGTCGAGGGGCCGAGCGACGATCCCGGGATCGTCGCCCGCCGCGCCCGCCGCCGGCGCAACATGCTGACGACCCTCTTTGTCTCGCAGGGCACGCCGATGCTGCTTGCCGGCGACGAGGTCGCCAACAGCCAGGGCGGCAACAACAACGCCTACTGCCAGGACAACGAGATCGGCTGGATCGACTGGCCGGGCGCCGATACGGAGCTGCTCGCCTTCGTGCAGCGGCTCACCGAGTTGCGCCGCGTTCATCCGGCTCTCCGTCAGGGGCGCTTCCTGCATGGCCGGGTGCGCGCCGAGGACAACCAGCCGGATGTGATCTGGCGCGGCTTCGACGGCGGAAGCGTCAACTGGCGCGATCCGGGCCTGGGCGTCTTCTGCCTGCGGGTGCGCGGATCGGCCGAGGCCGCCGATCCCTCGCTGATCGACGACGACGTGTTCCTGGCGTTCAACAATCAGCAGCGTGACCGCTCCGTGGCGCTCCCGGACGCGCCGGAAGGGCGCCACTGGATGCGCTGCCTCGATACCGCCGCACCGACCGAGCCCGAGCGCGCGGTTCTCGAACAGGAATCCGTGACCGCGGATTCGATGGTCGTATTTGCCCTGAATCGGAACGGGACGATGGAATGACGGACACCGCCCTGGACGCACTCGGCGCCCACGCCGGTATCTTCGACCGCTACAGAGACCTCGCCGCCATTGAGCATGTGACATCGCCGGACACCAAGCGTGCCCTGCTCTCGGCCATGGGCCTGGAGACCGACGACCCGGGCGACACTCTGCGGCGGCTGCAGTCCTTGGAAGACGCCCGGTCCCTGCCCGCGGCGATCGTGGTGCGTGCGGGCGAACCAACGGACCTGCAGGTCCGAGGCGCCGATGTGGAATGGCGGCTGGCGCCGGATCCTCGAACGGCCGAGCCGCTGCACGGCGGACGGTCCCGGGATGGCGTGATCGGACTGCCCCCGCTTCCCATCGGTCTGCATCTGATCATCGTCCGGGAAGCCCACTCGCTGCTGGTCGCCGCGCCCGAGGCGGCGCCGGACCTTGCCATGCGTGGGCTGGATGCCCCGCGCTGGGGCGTGACGGCCGCGCTTTACGGTCTGCGGTCGGACGACAATGCCGGGATCGGCACCTATCGCGATCTGGGCGTCGCCGCCGAGGCACTGGGGCGTCAGGGCGCCGATTTCCTCGGCATCAACCCGGTGCACGCTCTGGGCGCCGCGTCCGGAACGACCAGCCCGTACTCGCCGACCCACCGGGCCTTCCTGAATACCGACCATATCGAGCCGCGGCAGCTGTCGGCGGAGGCCGGTGAGCTGCGGTCGCGGGCGCTGGTGGACTACTCGGAGAGCCGGCGTGTGCTGGACGAGGCGCTCCGCCGGAGCTACCGGTCGATCGACACGGTCGAGGCGGAGGATTTCCGGGCGTTCCGGGCGCGCTCCGGGGGGGCGCTGCAGGACTTCGCGACCTTTGAGGCGATGTCGCTCAAGCATGGCGCGGACTGGCGGCTCTGGCCGGACTCGCTGCGCCATCCCACGACCTCTGCCGTTCGCCGCTTCGCCGCCGAGAACGAGGACGAGATCGGCTATCACGCCTATCTGCAGTGGCTGGCCGAGACGCAGCTTGCCGAGGCCCAACGCTGCGCGAAGGGTGCCGGTATGGCCCTCGGCCTCTATGTCGACCTGGCAATCGGCGTGCGTCCGGACGGTGCCGAG
Source organism: Thalassobaculum sp. (assembly GCA_048983575.1). Taxonomy (GTDB): domain Bacteria; phylum Pseudomonadota; class Alphaproteobacteria; order Thalassobaculales; family Thalassobaculaceae; genus Thalassobaculum. The sequence continues at coordinate 1,944,590 of JBLZTD010000001.1, forward strand.
GTCTGGGCTGAACCCAATTCCTTCGCCCGCGGGGTGTCGCTCGGAACGCCCCCCGACCAGTTCAACGCCAAGGGTCAGGTCTGGGGGCTGGCGCCGATGTCGCCGTTGGGCCTTCAGGAGGACGTCTTCAGGCCCTTTGTCGATACCATGCGGGCGGTCGCCAGCCATGCCGGGCTCGCCCGCATCGACCATATTCTCGGGTTCATGCGCTGCTTCTGGGTGCCGGAGGATGGAACGCCCGGGACCTATGTGCGTTACCCAACAGACATCCTGCTCGCCATCACCAAGGTGGAGGCGTTTCACGCGGGCTGCATCATGATCGGCGAGGATCTGGGCGTCCTGCCGGAGGGGCTGAGAGACCGGTTGGCCGAGGCCAACCTCTACGGCTGCTCCGTCGCCCAGTTCGAACGCGGTGCGGATGGCGATCTTTGCCATCCCTCGGAATACCGCACGCGCGCGCTGGCCAGCTTCTCGACCCATGATACGCCGACGGTGCGGGGGTTCTGGCAGGGGTGGGAAATCGAACGTCAGTTGGCCTTCGGGCAGCTCGACGAGGCGATGGCGGCCCAGGCCCGGCAGCGCCGGGATTGGGATCGCCGCCGGCTTCACTGGCTGGTCGACGGCGCCTCCGACGAACCGCCGCGGGACCTGGATGTCGACGACATCGCCCGGTTCCATGCGTTTCTCGCAGAGGGGGCCTCCGATCTGTTGGCGGTCCAGCTCGACGATGTTTTCGCCCGTGTGGACCAGCCGAATTTTCCGGGCACGGTCGACGAATACCCGAACTGGCGCCTAAAATGTCCGGCAGGCGTCGGCGAGTTGGATGAGATACCGGCGCTCGGACCCGTAAGGCGCACGGTGGACAGCCGCCGCATGCGCGATAGATAAATTACGGGCAAGGGAGAACGCTCGAAAGCGGGACAGGACGATCGGATGCCGGCTGATCGGCATCCGGCGGTATTTCGCGGGTGACAGCGAAGGGAACTTTTCTATGCATGGACTGCAGGCCCTGGCTCGGGCACGCACGGCCTCCGGGAGATCTGGAAAGCGCCATTCACGACCACCTGCTCTACTCCATCGGAAAGACGACGGCGGCGGCTTCCCTCGCGGACTGGCGCATGGCCCTGTCGCGCGCGATTCGCGATCTGGTGGTCGATCCGTGGTTCGAGACCACGCGACGGATCTATGCCGAGGACCGCAAGCGGGTCTACTACCTGTCCATGGAGTTCCTCATCGGCCGTCTGCTGGAGGATGCGGTTCTCAATCTGGGGATCGAGGATCATGCCCGGCGCGCCATGTACCGGTTCGGCGTCAACTACGACGACGTGGTCGATGACGAGCCCGACGCGGCTCTGGGAAACGGCGGTCTGGGACGGCTGGCGGCCTGTTTCCTCGACAGCATGTCGACCGTGGGCGTCGCTGCTTACGGGTACGGCATCCGGTACGAGCACGGGTTGTTCAAACAGCGGTTCAGCGAAGGCTGGCAGATCGAGCAGCCCGAGGACTGGTCGACCCAGGTCCATCCCTGGGAGTTTCAGCGTACCGAAAGCGTCTATCCGATCGGATTTGGCGGCGGCGTCGAGACGGGCGAGGGAGGACGCAAGGTCTGGCATCCGGCGGAGACCGTTCTTGCGGCCGCCTACGACACCCCGGTACCGGGCTGGCGCGGACGCTGGGTCAACACGCTCCGCCTCTGGTCGGCCCAGGCCACGCAGGTATACGACCTCGAGCCATTCTCGCGCGGCGACTACCTGGCGGCGGCGGCGCCGGCCGTTCTGGCCGAGACGATCAGCCGGGTGCTCTATCCCGACGACAGCACGCCCCAAGGCAAGGAATTGCGCCTAAAGCAGGAGTTCTTCTTCACCGCGGCATCGCTGCGGGACCTGGTGCGCCGCTTCGCCGCCCATCACAAGGATGTCCGCAAGCTGCCGGAGAAGGTCGCGGTCCAGCTCAACGACACCCACCCGGCGATCGCCGGGCCGGAACTGGTGCGGATCCTGGTGGACGAATACGGGCTCGAGTTCGACGAGGCGTTCCTGACCGCCCGCGGCTGCCTGCACTACACCAACCACACGCTGATGCCCGAGGCGCTGGAGCGCTGGCCCGTCGATCTCATGCGGCGCGTCCTGCCGCGGCACATGGAGCTGATCGAGCGGATCGACGAGGCCCACGCCGTGTCGTGCACGGCCGCGAACCGGCCACGCCCCGACAGCGTGAAGATCATCGATGGCGGCGATGTGCGGATGGGCGATCTCGCCTTCATCGCCGCGCGCAAGGTCAACGGCGTCTGGCGCTGCACACCGACCTGATGAAGCGCACGGTCTTCCAGGACCTGCACGCGCTGCACCCGGAGCGGATTGTCAACCAGACCAACGGGGTGACGCCGCGCCGCTGGCTTGCCGGCTGCAACCCGGCGCTGGCCAGCCTTCTCACGGAGGCGGTCGGACACGGCTGGGAAACCGATCTCGAGCAGCTCAAGGTCATCGCTCCATTGGCTGACGATTCCGGATTCCGCTCCCGGTTCACCGCGGCCAAGAAAGTCAACAAGGACCTGCTGACCCGGTATCTGAAGGACAAGCTCGACATCACCGTCGATCCCACCGCGATGTTCGATATCCAGATCAAGCGCATTCATGAATACAAGCGCCAGCTGATGAACATCCTCGAGGCGGCTGCCGCTTGGAACGAGATGAAGCGCGATCCCTCGGCGCCTTTCGCCCCGCGGGTCCGGATCTTCGGCGGTAAGGCCGCGCCGGGCTACGCGATGGCCAAGCTGATCATCAAGCTTATCAATGATATCGGTCGCACGGTGAACGGCGATGAGGAGACCCGCGACCGGCTGGCGATCGTGTATCCGCCGAACTACAACGTTTCCATGGCGGAGGTTCTGATACCCGCGGCCGATCTGAGCGAGCAGATCTCGACCGCGGGGATGGAAGCGTCCGGCACCGGCAACATGAAGTTCGCCATGAACGGCGCGCTCACCATCGGCACGCTCGACGGCGCCAACGTCGAGATCCGCGAGCGGGTCGGCGATGACAACATCTTCATTTTCGGCAAGACCGCCGATGAGGTCAGCGCCACCCGGGAACAGGGTTACGACCCCTCTGCGGCGATCGCCGCGTCGCCGCGTCTCAGCGAAGTGGTCGACCAGATCGAGTCCGGCATGTTCTCGCCGGATGATCGGGACCGGTACCGGGCACTGGTAGACAACCTGCGGGGCCACGACTGGTTCATGGTCTGCGCCGATTTCGATGCGTACTACGCCGCCCAGCGCGAGGTCGATGCGGCCTGGGCCCAGAAAGATGCCTGGGCCCGGAGCGCCGTCCTCAACACCGCGCCGATGGGCTGGTTCTCCTCCGACCGCACGATCCGCGGTTACGCACAGGATGCTCTGGGAGGTGGACGCCCGGGTGTAGTCCCAAACGAGATCGTCGCGGCTTGCGGGCCGGCGGCGATCCGACAACAACGGCAAAGCGGAGATCCATGACCGACGAGACGAACCTCATCGATCCGACCACCGCCGCCGATATCGCCCGGGGTGTCTTCCCGGATCCGTTTTCGGTACTCGGCATTCACCCGCGCGACGGCGGCTTCGTCGTGCGCGCCTTCCTGCCCGGCGCGCAGACCGTGGACGCGGTCTCCGAGGCGACGGGCGAAACCCTGACATCCCTGACGCAATCCGGACCCGACGGCGTCTTTTCCGGAACTCTGACGGTCCATCCAGGTCGGTACCGCCTGCGCGCCACGCGCGGCGATGACGCCTGGGAGGTCGTCGATCCCTACGCTTTCCCGCCGGTGATCGGCGAGCAGGATGAGTACTTTCTGTCCGAAGGCAGCCATCTCCGCCTCTGGCAGGTTCTCGGCGCCCATCCCATGACCCATGAGGGGATCGACGGCGTCCATTTCGCCGTCTGGGCTCCCAATGCGATGCGCGTGTCGGTGGTCGGCCCGTTCAACGCCTGGGACGGCCGGCGCCACGTCATGCGTCGCCGCGGCGCCACCGGTGTCTGGGAGATCTTCCTGCCGGGGCTCACCGAAGGCACAGCCTATCAGTACGAGATCCGCGGACCCGGCGGCATGCTACAGCCGCTGAAGGCCGATCCGGTCGGTTTCGGATCCGAGCACCCACCGCAGCAGGCTTCGATCGTGCGCGACCTGCGCGGCTACGGTTGGCATGACGACGCCTGGATGAAGGCGCGCGCCGCCCGCAATCGGGCCGACGCGCCGATCTCGATCTACGAGGTCCATCTCGGCTCGTGGAAGCGGCGGTGGGAGGAGGATGGCCGCATGCTGTCCTACAAGGAACTGGCCGAAGAGCTCGTTCCGTATGTGGCCGACATGGGCTTCACCCATATCGAGATCATGCCGATCTCGGAATTCCCGTTCGACGGCTCCTGGGGCTACCAGCCGGTCGGGCTGTTCGCGCCGTCGATCCGCTTCGGACGGCCCGAGGAATTCCGCGATTTCGTCGCCGCCTGCCACGATCACGGCCTCGGTCTGATCCTCGACTGGGTCCCGGGGCATTTCCCCAGCGACCCGCACGGGCTCGGCCGGTTCGACGGTACCGCACTGTACGAGCATGCCGACCCGCGGGAGGGTTTCCACAAGGACTGGAACACCCTGATCTACAATTACGGCCGCCGGGAGGTCTCCAACTTCCTGATCGCCAACGCCCTGTACTGGCTGGAGGCGTATCACGCCGACGGCCTGCGGGTCGATGCCGTGGCCTCGATGCTCTACCGCGACTACAGCCGCTCGGACGGCGAGTGGGTGCCGAACATCCATGGTGGCCGGGAGAACCTGGAAGCCATCGCCCTGCTGAAGCGGATGAACGAAGTGGTGTACGGCGCCGATCCGTCTGTCATGACGGTGGCGGAGGAATCCACGTCCTGGCCGGGCGTCACCCGTCCGACAGACAGCGACGGTCTCGGCTTCGGCTACAAGTGGAACATGGGGTGGATGAACGACACCCTCGAATACATGAAGGAGGACCCCCTCCATCGCCGCCATGATCACTCGAAGATGACCTTCGGGCTGCACTATGCGTTCAGCGAGAACTTCATGCTGCCGCTGAGTCACGACGAGGTGGTGCACGGCAAAGGATCCCTGCTCGGCCGCATGCCGGGCGACCGCTGGCAACGCTTCGCCAACCTGCGCACCTATTACGCGTTCATGTGGACCCATCCCGGCAAGAAGCTGATCTTCATGGGCGGCGAATTCGGCCAGGAGGCTGAGTGGAACCACGATGCGGAGCTCGCCTGGGCGAGTCTGCAGGCGCCCGACCATGCCGGCGTGCAGCGGCTGGTCCGCGACCTGAACCGCTTGTACCGGGACCTGCCCGCGTTGCACCGGCGCGATACGAGGGAAGACGGCTTCGCTTGGATCAACGGCGGTGCGGTGGCGGAGTCGGTGATCGCCTGGGCCCGGTTCGGCGAGACGGGGGATGCGCCGGTTGCCGCCGCTTTCAATTTCACACCGGTTCATCGGGATGGTTGGCGCCTCGGCGTGCCGGCGTCCGGCGGCTGGACCCTGCGGCTGAACACCGACGCCGCCGAATACGGTGGAAGCGGCGCCGTAGTGCGGGACCGGGTCGACAGCGAGGATGTTCCCTGGGACGGGTGGGCGCAGTCGGTCGTCGTCGATCTTCCACCCCTCGCGGGCGTCGTCCTTGAAAACACCGGATAGAAGACGGCGGACGGGCTCGCCGGCTACCAGTAGAAATCCATCACGCCGATGATGTGGCTTGCCCGGGGGCCGGCGCTGCCCAGGGGCAGAATGAGCCGTGTATAGGCCCGTATGTCGTCGGCGGAAGCGAGGTCGCGGCTTTGCCAGACCATCGCGGCCTGGCGGTCCTCGGCGCAGCGCCTGTGTTCATACAGGGTCTCGTCCAGGCCGGCGCCGGACATGACCTCTCCGATGCATTTGCCCTTCAGTCTGTTGGCGTAGCGTTTTGAGATCTGCTCGCCGACGAGGCGGAAGCGGAAATCGCTCTCTTCCACGTCGAGCAGGAAGAGATTGGGCAGAAGATCGGGAATGTCGACGGGGTCGACATCGCTGCGTTCGGGGATGGACCGGTCGCCCCGCCAGGCGTGCCAGGCCTCGAGCAGTCTCGCCGCCTTGGGGTAGTCCGCAACGACCGCGCCGGCATAGATCGGATCGACGACCCTCAACCGATCCTGGCGGTACCGTCCAACCGATGCGTTGAGTCGACCGGACATCGATCCTCGTCGGGTTCTTCATGGGGACAGCGGTGCACTCCCGCCGATCATAGGCCGAAAGCCCCGACTATTCCCAGGAACAATGGCCTGACGGGTCGCAGTTCGCGGACACCGGCGTTGCCGGGCTCGGGATGCCGACCGGATCGGCGCAACCGAGACAAACGGGACCGGTATCCCCTCCGGTCAGGCGATGTCTCTGTCCTCGTCCGTGTCTGCGCCTTCCGCGATACCCCTTGCGAGTCCTTCTTCGAGGTCCCGTACCCGCGACCAGAGCTCCGTCTTGGTCTCGAGAGGCAGACTTTCCAGTGTCTGCTGGCAGAGGATGAGGCTCAGGTTGTCGTTGTTCTCGATGGCGCTGGCCAGGTCCGTGTATGCGGCGCTGTTCCGGCCGAGGACATCGGCGATCGCCTTCAGGACGGTGTTCTTCTTGGACATCCGGAACCCCCGCCCGGTCACCAAGACCGGCGGCGAGGAGAGTACGTGATTCGCGATTCGCCCGTCCAGCCACGCCCGAGATCACGTGGGATAACTCACACTGTGGATCTTTGCGTTGCCAAACGAATAAAGCGATTTAGATTTAGTTTTAGGCAAAGTTGGCCGTTAAGACCTTCCAGGTGCATGGAAAGTGCGAACCGGCATGAAGATGTTCAGGCGCAGCGCGCCCGACCGCGGCGTTCGAACGATCGCAGGCCAGCCGCTGGACCTGCCCAAGAATGCCAGCGCCCGGTTCGAGGCGGACTCGGGTGAACTGAGCCCGCTTGTCCGATCCCTGATCGATTACTGGCATGCGAGCCGTGGCGAAAACGGTTTGCCTGACCGTGAGAGCTTCGACGCTTCCCGGATGACGAGATGGCTCGGCTATCTCAGCATCTACGAGTATGACGAGGTGAGCGACGATTTCCGGAACCGGCTGGAGGGCAGCTTCGTCGCGGATCTGACCGGGGAAAACTGGACCGGTCGGTTCGCTTCTGAGGTCGATGCCCGCTTCGGCTCCAGGTTCCTCGCGGAACTGCGGGAGGTGCGCCAGCTCCGGCTGCCCAGTATCGATCTCATTCAGATCTTCCAGAACGAGTTCGGCGTGGCCGTTCGCGTCATGCTGCCGATATCCAGCCGCCCAGGGCCGGAGGCGGATCAGGTCTTCGTCGCCATCTTCGGGAACGGATTGCAGCGTCGCCGAGACGCGTGAGGCCGGGGGCACGTCTCGGTCGATCATCGGCCAGTCCGGATCCCCTCGCGGGCGAGGGCGGCGCGCATCGGCTCGAGATGCCTTTCGTAGCGCCGCCAGGAGCCGATGCCCCGACCGTGGATCGGACTGCGGACCTGCTCGACACTGGCGGTCCGCACCAGCCGGCGGTTGCCCTCGATGTCCAGGCAACGGGGATCCCAGGGCAGGCCGCAGTAGTCCAGCAGCGCACGGGCGGTGCCCTCCGGGTCGGCGACCAGCCGTTCATAGGACAGGTCGAACATCCCTTCCGGTCGATGGGTCGACCAATGCGTCATGAACCGATCGTAGGTGGCGTACAGCGCGGCGACTTCCTCCTGATCGTACGCGTAGAGGAACCCCCAGCCGACGAAGTTGTGACGGAAGATCGAGAAGCAGGTGTCGAGAGGATTCCGGCGGCAGTGGACGATCTTCGCGCCGGGCAGGGCGGCCCAGATCGCAGGGACCATCTGGAAGTTTCCGGGGGTCTTGTTGACCGTGATCGGCCGGCCGGCCGGCTCCAACGAGGCCTCGTAACCGAGACCGATGGCGCGCCATCCCTCGGCGTCGAGGTATCGGACGCCGTCGGGGAACCCGTCCTCCGATCGGCCGATGCGCTCCAGCCCGCGCAGCATTTCCCAACGGAGATTCTGGATTTCTCCAGCGCCGTGCACGAGCGGATGGCTGGCCAGGATCTGCTCGACCAGGGTGGTTCCGGATCGGGGCAACCCGACCACGAAGATGCAGGTCGAACCGGGCGCGTCCTGCCGCGGGTCGGCATGTCCGACGCTGCCATCGGCGACCGCGTCGAACGCCCGCTCGATCGCCGCGAAGTAGCGCCGGTCGGCGGCGCTCGAGTACGACACCTGCCGTCTGATCAGGCGGTTCGCTTCCGCCAGATGCCGGAATGCCCGGTCGGGATCGTCGAGATCCTCCCATACCTTGAACAGCGCGAAGTGAGCATCCGCCCGCTGCCGGGGGGAGAGCGTCTCCGGTCCGGCCAGCCGCTCAAGATCGCGGACCCCGTCATCGGCTTCGATATGCCGTGTGATCCGCGCGAGGCTATATCGTGCAGCGGTATTGGCGGGCTCGTGCCGGATGGCATCCCGGAAGGCGAGCCTGGCCCCGTCGGTCTGCCCGGCTTCCAGCAGGCGGGTCCCGAGCCGTAGATGGGCGGCCGAGGATGCGGGAGCGAGGTCGACCGCCTCCCGGCAGGCCGTCACGGCTTCCTCGATCCGGTAGCGGTCCACCAGAACGTCGGACAGGGCGAGCCAGGCAGGCGCCGACGGGCTCAGGGCGAGGACGTCGCGCAGGGCGGACTCCGCGTCGTCCAGGCGGCCGAGCTGACGCATGCCCTGGGCGAAGGCGAGGAGGCCGCCGGGGCGGCTGTCGATGGCGAGGGTGTCGCGGTAGACCCGCTCGCTGGCTGTCAGGCGTCCGGCGTCGCTGAGGAGGCGGGCATAGGCGAATGCGATGTCGGCGCGGGCGGGAGCAGCGGCTCGGGCCTTTTCGAGCTGCCCGACCGCCGGTCCATGCGCGCCGAGCGCGGCCAGGACCAAACCCGATCCGAGAAGCGCGTCCGGATTGTTGGGGGCCAAACGCAGGACCGCTTCATACGCTTCGAGGGCGGGGCGGAGGTGGCCGGCGTGCTGCAGGGCGCGTGCCCGATCGAGCCCCGGACCCACTGAGGGATTGTCGTCAGTCATTCGAGGGCGTTCGCGAGGGTCGAGGCCGTGGACCTCGAAGGCGGCTGCGCACGGCGGGGGAGCCTCTCGGCATTCGGACGGTCCCGACGACACGTCCCTCTGGCGAGAGAAGATGGGAGACGTGCGGCAGCCGGAAAAGGCGGCGGTCGGTGGCGGCCCGGAATTTCTATCGTGCTGCGGCAGCGCCAACCGTCCGCGCCGTGTATTGTTGATCGTTGCCGTCGGATCGACTGGATGACCTCCGCTGCGCACCCACGGAACCGCCCAACTGTTGAACCACGCGGATACACATGCCTCCCCAGCGTTTCCTTTTCGTCCTACCCGATGTCAGCCCCGCGGAGTCCGCCCTTGGCTGATCGCTCCTTCGTCACCGAAACGCGACAGCTCATGGCCCTGGCCGAGGGGCAGGCACGCACCGGCGACCTCGCCGAGGCGGCGGACACCTATCGATCCGTCGCGGCGCGCCATCCGGGAGTTCCCGTCGGCTGGCTGCAGGCAGCGCTGGCAGCTCGGGCCGCCGGGCTGGTTGATGCGGCGGAGGACCGTCTGCATCGCGCGCTCGCTCTGGAGCCGTCCCTCGCACCGGCGGCTTCCCTGCTGGTGGTGGTGACCGCCGGCAGAAGTGCCGAGCGACGCCACCGCGCCGCCGCCATGTGGGCGATCTCTGCGCCGGGCAGCGCCGAGGCCGTCGGAACGCTGGCGGGAAGCTACCAGCAGACGGGTCGAGACCCGCTGGCCCTGGCGGCGGGACGGCGCGCCCTGTCCCTCGACCCGTCGCTTGGCTGGGTCCGAGCGAACCTCGCGACGGTGCTGCGGGAGCAGGGCGCGCGCGAGGCCGCGGTCACCGAGTTGCGGCGCGCCGCGCTTCTGGACCCGGGGGGCGGCCTGGCATGGCGCCGTCTCGGTGGTCTGCTCGAGGTATTTTCCGATCTCGCCTCGGCCGAGCGTGTGGCGCGCCGAGCCCTTCTGGTCGACGGCGCGGATCATGCCGCATCTACCATCCTCGCCATTGTGGAACGGCGCCAGGGGCGGCTGCGGGAGGCCCTCGAGCGGCTCGAGGCCCTGCCGGAGCGGATGACGGGAGAGATCGGCCGCGATGCGGTGGAATTCGAGCTCGGTACCCTGCGGGACCGCCTGGGTGAACCGGCGGCGGCCTACGCGCATTTCACGCGGGCCAATGCGGCCGCTGTCGCGCGGGCGGCGCCCGAGTCCGCCGATCCCGGTTCATACCTGTCGATCGTCTCTGGATTCGAGGCGGCGATGGAGCCGCACTGGATTTCCCGCTGGACTCCGATCGCCGGGGCCGAGGCTCCTGTCGTTTTCATGGTCGGGTTTCCGCGCTCCGGTACGACCCTGCTGGATCAGATCCTTGATGCCCATCCGGATGTCCATGTGATCGAGGAGCAGCCGGTTCTCGCCGGGCTGGGCGCCAGCTTTTCCAATCAAACGGCGGATATCCCCGCCCGGCTTGCGGGGCTCGGCGACGCCCAGGCCCAACAGCTTCGGGCGGGGCTGGAGAAAAGGCTGGCGCGCTGGGGCGGAGAAAGCCTGCCCAGGGTGGTGGTCGACAAGATGCCGCTGAATACCGTCTACCTGCCGCTGGCGCTTCGGCTCTATCCGGATGCGAAGATCATCCTGTCGCTCCGCCATCCGTGCGATTGCTGCCTGAGCTGCTTCATGCAGTCGATCCGTCTCAATCCGGCGATGGCCAGTTTCACCTCGATGGACGGCGCCACGGCGCTCTATGCCCGCATCATGGGCTCTGGAAGCGCGTCGCCGAGAGCCTGTCGCCCACGCACGAGATCGTCCGCTACGAGGACCTGATCGGCGACGTCGAAGGGACCGCTCGCCGGGTTCTGGACTTCCTGGATCTCGAGTGGGATCCGTCGGTGCTGGATCATACCGGTCATGCCCGCGCCCGCGGGCTGATCCGTACGCCGAGCTTCCGCCAGGTGTCCGAACCGATCTACACCCGGGCGAAGGGACGCTGGGAGCGATACCGGCCGCAGATGGAGCCGTATCTCGACCGGCTGCGTCCCTTCATCACCGGGTTCGGATATGACGACCCGTCCTAGTCGGCCATGCAGTCGCGCAGGGTGGTCGCGATTTTTCGGATGAGCGCGGGATACAGCGCCGGTCCCTCCTCAAGGGCGCTGCCGAGCGGGTCGAGGGTGGCGATCTTCGTATCGGTCCCTTCGACGATCACCTCGGCGATGGCCGGGTCGAACTGCGGCTCGATGAAGACGCAGGCAAAGCCTTCCTCCTCGATCTCTTCGCGCAGTTCGGCGATCCGCCTGGCGCCGGGCTTGATCTCCGGGTTGACGCTGATCGCCTCGCCCGAGGCGAGACCGAAGCGCGCCTCGAAATGTCCGAACGCGTCGTGGAAGGTCAGGAAAGGCTTGAACCAGACCGGCTCCAGGATCTTGGAGATGTCGCCGGCCAGCGTCACCAACTCGGAGTCGATCCGCGTCGCGTTTGCGGCGAACGCGGCGGCATGATCCGGCATCGCGTCGCTGAGCGTCGCCGCGATCGCCGAGACCATCACGCGGGCGTTGTCCGGATCGAGCCAGATATGCGCATCGGTCCCGTGATGCGCGTGGCGGTGCCCGTGCATGGTCGTGATCATCGTGCTCGTCCTTCATGCTCGTGCTTGTGCTCGTCGGCGTCGTGGCCGTGACTCATGGTCGTGGTCTTCATGATGCGTCGAGAACGCAGCTGGCTCGCGTGAATGCCGGGCACGTTCATCATCGCAGTGTCGATTATTCCGCTGGCGCTGCATCGGATCCAGGGTCGTTTCGAGCGGGCGCTCGAGCGCGGACTCCAGGTCCGTGTCCGATCCAGAAGACAACGTCGCGCCTGTTCCAGCGATCTGGCGTCAGTGACGGTTTGAGCGAGTAACGGAATGCGGTGACCAGGCTGCCGGGGATCAGCAGGTCAGGCTCGCCGACGCCCTCCATGACTCGCGGCAACCAGTGAGTGGAGCGGCTTGATGGTTGCCACGACCTCCGATGTCGGCATGCGCCGGCGTCAGTAGTCGGGGATGCGAGCAGGGCGAGCAGGGCGGCCAAGGCGGCGATGGAGTCTTCCGCATCGGGTGTCTCCAGAAATGTTATATTATAACGTTGCGAATATGTCCTAGCCGCTGTCATATGTCGGCGCAAGAGGCAACCGAGAGACGGGATCATGACCGACGTCGCCGCCCGGACGTTCCTACCGATGGCCCCCCGAGGGCCGCCCAAGACCGCCCCGCGGAACCGCTGGTCAGCCTGGAGGGGGTGGGGGTGAATCGCGGCGGCCGTTGGTTGACCCGCAATGTCGATATCGAGGTCCAGCCCCGGCGAGATCGTGACCCTGATCGGCCCCAACGGGTCGGGCAAGATCGACCACCGCGAAAATGGTCGCTGCTGGCATCATTGCGGGCGGACGAGGGCCGGCGTGATCGCCCGCCCGGGCTGTCCGGGTCGGGTATGTTCCGCAAAAGATCGCAGATCGACTGGACCCTGCCGATGACCGTTCGCCGGTTGATGACCCTGACCGGTCGGTATGCGGCGGCGGAGATCGCGACAAGGCGCTGGAGGCGAGTCGGCATCGCGTCACCTAGCCGATGCCGAGGCGCAGTACGCTTTCCGGGGGCGAATTTCAGCGGGCGCTGCTGGCGCGCGCGATGGTCCGGCCGTCCCGACCTGCTGATCCTGGACGAGCCGGTTCAGGGCGTGGACTTCACCGGCGAGGTCACGCTCTACGCCCTGATCAAAGCGGATCCGCGACGAGACCGGGTGCGGCATTCTGCTGATCTCCCACGACCTGCATGTGGTGATGGCGGAAACCGACAACGGTGGTCTGCCTGAACGGTCATGTCTGCTGCCAGCGGGACGCCGACCAGAGCGTGGCGGAGAACGCCGGAATACCTGACGCCTATTCGGCGCGCCGGGCGGCGCAGTACCCTGGCGGTGTATCGAGCACCAGCACGATCACACGCATTTACCTGCCGGACGGGCGCATCCGTCATGCCGACGGCACGGTGACCGATCGTTGCCATGCCCGACGACGATCATCGACCACTGACGGCGAACGCGCATGACCGCCACGACCATGCGAATGCGGCGGAAGGCCATCGCCATGTTTGACGACTTCTTCGTCAGGCGCGCTGCTCGCCGGGATCGGCGTGGCGCATCGACCGCCGGCCCGCTCGGCTGCTTCGTCGTCTGGCGGCGGATGGCCTACTTCGGCGACACGCATGGCCCATGCCGGCCTGCTCGGCGTTGCGCTCGCCCTGGTGCTTCAGATTGCGCCGGTGTTCGGCGTGTTCGCCGTCGCGGCGGCCATCGCCGGAATTCTGCTTCTGCTCGATCGCCGGGGGGCGCTGTCGACCGACGCTTTGCTCGGGCTGCTGTCCCACGGAACGCTGGCCGTGGGGTTGGTTCTGGTGGCGCTGATGACCTGGGTGCGGATCGACCTGACCGCCCTCCTGTTCGGCGATGTGCTGGCCGTCGGCGTCGACGATCTTGTGCTGATCTGGACCGGGGGCGCGGTGGTGCTTGCAGGGCTGGCCTGGATCTGGCGCCCGCTCCTGGCCGACACGGTCCATCCGGACCTGGCCGCCGCCGAAGGCATGCGCCCGGGCCGGGCGCGGGCGGTGCTGATGCTGCTCATGGCACTGGTGATCGCGGTGGCGATGAAGGTGGTCGGGGTGCTCCTGATCACCGCCCTGCTGATCATTCCGGCCGCGGCCGCCCGGAGGGTGTCGGCCACGCCGGAAGCGATGGCGGTCCTGGCCTCGCTGACCGGCGTTTTGGCGGTCGTGCTCGGCCTGTTCGCGTCCCTGCACTGGGACACACCGTCCGGGCCGTCCATCGTGGTTGCGGCCATCGTCCTGTTCGCCCTCGGTCTGGCGTTGCCGGCTCTCAGGGTCGGCCGGTAGCGCCGGTAGTGCTTCGGCAGGCTGTGCGGACGCTCAGGAAACGAAGCAGGCTTCGAGCCGGCCGGTATCGGCCTCGCTGTTGTCCTCGAACAGGCCCTCTTTCTCGGCCGTTCCGCGCTCGGAGGTGAAACGGGCGCGGACCCGACCGTCGGCGATCTCGTCTGATGAGACGATGGTCGGCGAGAACCCGGCGGTGTCGTCCAGGTCGATGGTGAAGCCGAAATCCTCGCCCGGCAGGAACCGGCTGAAGGTGAGGGTCATGACCGTGTCCCCGTCCGTGACCTCGGAGCGTCCCGAGGCCGCCGCCGTGCCGGACGCCTCCTGGTAGGGCTGGTAAACGCTCAGGCCGGCGCCCCGCTCCGTCACGTCGAAGATGAGACGGCCGCGGCTGCCGCTCAGGTCGATCTCGACCTCGGTGATGGCCCAGCCGGGATCGCTCGCGTTGTAGAGGGTGAAGCGGTCGGTCGGCGCGCCTTCGCTGAAGGTCACCACAAGCCTTGGTCCGCAGGCATCCGCCAAGGCGGCGCCGGGCAGAAGCAGCAAGGCGAGAGCGATGAGTAGACGCATCCGAACCTCCCGATCATCCGCCGCGTCGGTGCGGCGCCGTCAGGAACATGGACCGTGGCCCGCGATCCGCAACCCGGATCGCGGTTTCGGTAGTGCTCGCCTGTCCGACCGTCCCCAGGGGATCAGGATCAGGCGCCGAGCGCCTTGACCATCACCTCCGAGAAGCGCCGGGTGAAACCCTTCGGATCGCTCACCGGCTCGCCTTCCAGGATGCGGGCCTGTTCGAACAGCAGATGGGCGGCGTCGTCGATGCCGTCGGTCTTGCCGTCCTGAACTAGCTTGCCCAGCCCCTTGATCAGCGGGTGATCCGGATTGACCTCCAGCACCCTCGGCGCCGCCTGATCGAGCTGCTTGTGCTGGCGCAGCATGCGCTCCAGGTTCATGTCCATATCGGTCTCATCGGCGATCAGGCAGACCGGGCTTTCGGACAGACGGTCGGTGGTGCGCACGTCCTTGACCGTCGCCCCCAGCGCCAGCTTGACCGAGGCGATCAGGCCGTCGATGGACCCGGTATCCGTCGACTCCTCGTCCTTTTTCGCCTCGTCCCCGGCTGCGTCGGCATCGCCGGACTTGATGCCGGCGAGGTCCGCGCCGCCGCGGGTGATCGACTTGAGCGGCTTGCCCTTCACCCCGTCGAACATGGTTTGGACCCAGAACTCGTCGATCGGATCGGTGAGGAACAGAACCTCCACGCCCTTCTTCAGGAAGCCTTCGAGCTGCGGCGACGCCTTGGCGGCCGCCTCGTCCTCGGCGGCGATGTAGTAGATCGCCTCCTGCCCTTCCTTCATGCGCTCTATATAGCCGTCCAGGCTCACAAGATCCTCGTCGGCGGTGGAGCGGAATCGGATCAGATCGAGCAGGGCGTCCTTATGCTCCGACCCGTCGGCATAAAGCCCTTCCTTCAGCACCGCCCCGAAATTGCGCCAGAAGGCGGCATAGGCTTCCGGCTCCTTCTTCGCCTTCTTGGCGAGGTCGCCCAGGACCCGCTTGGTCAGCGCCTTCGAGATCGTCGTCACCACCGGGTTGTTCTGCAACATCTCGCGGCTGACGTTGAGCGGCAGGTCCTCGCAATCGACCACACCCTTCAGGAAGCGCAGCCAGGTCGGCACCAGGCCCTCGACCTCGTCGGTGATGAAGACCCGCTTCACGTAGAGCTTCACGTGGTGGCGGCGCTCCGGGTGGAACAGGTCGAACGGCCTCTGGGACGGGACGAACAGGAGCCCGTGATACTCGATCCGGCCTTCCGCCTTCCAGTGCACGGTCATCCAGGGATCGTCGAAGGCGTGACCGACGTGGTGGTAGAATTCCTTGTAGTCGTCCTCCGAAATCTCGCTTTTCGGCCGGGTCCAGAGGGCGGAGGCCTGGTTCAGGGTCTCCTCCGCCTCGCCGTCCACGAAGACCACGGGGAAGGGGATGTGGTCGGAGTAGGTGCGGACGACGGTCTGAAGTCCGCTGCTTCTCGAGAAATTCCTTGGCGTCCTTCTTAAGGTGCAGGGTGATGATCGTGCCGCGGGTCGCCTTCTCCGCGGGGGCCACCGTGTATTCGCCGAGGCCGTCGGAGGTCCACAGCCAGCCGGTGCTCTCCCCGGCCTTGCGGGTCAGAACCTCGACCTTGTCGGCGACCATGAACGCCGAATAGAAGCCGACGCCGAACTGGCCGATCAGGCTGGTGTCCTTCTTGGCGTCTCCGCTCATCTCGTCGACGAAGGCGGAGGTGCCGGACCGGGCGATGGTGCCGAGATTGTCGTGCAGCTCGGCCTCGGTCATGCCGACGCCGTTGTCCGACACGGTCAGCGTCTTCGCCTTGTCATCGGCGGCGATGCGGATCTTGAAGCCGGTGTCGTCGGCGGTCAGCTCCGGGTTGGAGAGCGCCAGGAACCGCAGCTTGTCGCAGGCATCCGCGGCGTTGGAGATCAGCTCGCGCAGGAACACCTCGCGCTCGCTGTACAGAGCGTTCGCAACGATGTGCAGGAGTTTGGAAACTTCCGCCTGAAAGGATCGCGTTTCGGCAGCCATGGCTATCTGTCCGTTGTTGCTATTGTGACTGTCGAGGCCGCTTCGAGATATGGCCGATATGTGACGTCTGCAAGACCTTCTCTCCGCCGCGCCGCATATGTGTTATGCCGAAGCTTGCATTGAACGGACCGCGTCGTAAGTCTCGCCCATGGTTCTCGCCTCGCCTGCCGCGTCTGTCACGGCCGTTCTCGGTCCAACCAATACCGGCAAGACTCATCTCGCGATCGAGCGGATGCTCGGTCACCGCGACGGCGTGATCGGATTCCCGCTGCGTCTCCTGGCGCGAGAGAACTACGATAAGATCGTCGCCCGCAAGGGCCACCGGGCGGTCGCCCTCGTCACCGGCGAGGAGAAGATCATCCCGCCGGATGCGAAATACTTCGTCTGCACCGTGGAATCGATGCCTGTGGAGCGGGGCTTCGAGTTCCTGGCGGTCGACGAGGTCCAACTCGCCGGAGACCAGGAACGGGGCCATGTCTTCACCGACCGGCTCATGCATGCGCGCGGCCTGGAGGAGACCATGCTGCTGGGCTCCGAGACGATCCGGCCGCTGCTGAAGCGCCTTGTCCCCGACGCCCGGTTCGAGACCCGGCCCCGCCTGTCCGAGCTCAGCTATTCCGGCCTGTGCAAGATGACCCGGCTACCGCGCCGCAGCGCCGTCGTCGCCTTCTCCGCCGCCGATGTTTACGCCATGGCCGAGGTGGTGCGCCGGCAGCGTGGGGGCGTGGCCGTGGTCATGGGCGCGCTCAGCCCGCGCACGCGCAACGCCCAGGTCCAGATGTATCAGGAGGGCGAGGTCGACTACCTGGTGGCGACCGACGCCATCGGTATGGGCCTGAACATGGATATCGACCACGTGTTCTTCGCCGCCGACCGCAAGTTCGACGGCCGATTTCCGCGCCGGCTTCGGGCGGCCGAACTGGCGCAGATCGCTGGCCGCGCCGGACGGCACATGAACGACGGCACCTTTGGGGTCACCGGAAACTGCGCGCCGCTGGACGACGAGGCGGTGATGGCGATCGAGAGCCATACCTTCGACCCGCTCAAGCAGCTCGCCTGGCGCAACAACCGGCTGGACTTCTCCACCATCCGCGACCTCAAGCGGTCGCTCGAACAGTGGCCAGACCACGATTTCCTCTCGCGCAAGCGCGACGGCGAGGACCAGGAGGCGCTGGAGGCGCTGTCCCGCATGGAGGACGTCGCCGGTCGCGCCAGTTCTCAGGCGCGGATACGCCTGCTGTGGGACGTCTGCCAGATCCCGGACTTTCAGAAGCACCTGACGGAAAGTCATGCGCGTCTGCTCGCACAGGTGTATCTTTACCTCACAGACGCGGAGGAGAAGCTACCGAGCGATTGGGTCGACGGCCAGATGAGCCGTTTCGACAGGACCGAGGGCGATATCGATACCCTGATGGGACGTATCGCACATATCCGCACTTGGACCTACATTACTCACCGAGGGGACTGGATTGACGACGCCGGACACTGGCAGTCTAGGGCGCGCGCGATCGAGGACCGATTATCGGACGCGTTGCACCAGCAGCTCACCCTCAGGTTCGTCGACCGTCGGTCGGCGACCCTGGCGCGGAAGCTGAAGGGCGGTAAGGAGGATATATTGGCGGGCGTATCCGGCGACGGAACGGTAACGGTCGAGGGGCATCGTGTCGGGCATCTTGAAGGGTTCTCCTTCGTCCCCGACGCCGCGAATACCGAAGAAGAGAAGCAGGTCATGACGGCGGCGCGCCGCGTCCTTCCGGACGAGATCGGGCGCCGTGTGTCTCGGCTCGAGAGCGATCTCGACGAGGTCTTCCGGCTGGACGGACACGGCGTGTTCTTCTGGCGTGGACATCCCGTCGCGGATCTGGTGGCCGGGGACGTCCCCTGGCGACCGGGCGTGCGGGTGCGTGAAAGCGACATGCTGGATCCGCCGCAGCGCGACCGGATCGAGAAGCGCCTGCGTACCTGGACCGAGGCGCATCTGGAGGCGGTGATTCCGCAGCTCCTGCAACTCGACCGCTCGGACCTGTCCGGCGGTGCGCGCGGGATCGTGTTCCAGGTGCTGGAAGGGTTGGGCAATGCGCCGGCCGAGGGGCTCCGGCCGATGGTCAAGGAGCTCGACGATCAGGGCCGCAAGGACCTGGCCCGCGTCGGAATCCGGCTCGGCACCGAGAACCTCTATATCCCCCAGCTTCTCAAGCCGAAGGCGGTGGCTCTGCGCGGGCTGCTGTGGTCGGTGCATCATGGCCGTTTCCCGGAGGAGGGAATGCCGCCGGAAGGCCGGGTGCAGATCGAGCGCCGTCCGGAGACGCCGAAGGAATACGACCTGGCGCTTGGCTACCAGCGGCTGGGCGGTCGCGCGATCCGCATCGACATGGTGGAGCGTATCGCGGCCCTGATCCGTCAAGCGGCCCGCAACGGACCGTTCGCGATCAACCCGGACATGCTGTCGCTGGCCGGGGTCGATCACGAGACCTTCGCCGCCATCCTGAACGATCTCGGGTACCGCAAGGTGGGCGAGCGCCCGGCCGACACCCCGAAGCCGGCCGAGACCGCGTCGGTCCCTGTGGCGGAGACGCCGCCGGGGGATACCCCGGAGGCTGGTCCCGTGCCGGCGGAAGGTGCGATGGCCCTGGACGAGGCCGCGCCCGATGCGCCCGCCGAGGCCGCTCCTCCCGAGACGGCACCTGTTCAGACGACACCGGCAGAAGAGGGGGCGGCGACATCGGCCGAACCGTCGCCAGATACGTCTACGTCGCCAGATACACTGGGCGCCCCGATCCCCGAAGACGGTCCCCCCGAGGAGACAGCCGCAGCCGAGCAGGCCGCCCCGGCAGTCGATCAGGACCCGGTGGCGGGACCGGACCTCGCATCCGCGTTGGCGACCGCCCAGGAGCCGACGACACAGGCGGAGAGCGCCGAGGGGACGCCCGCCGAAGAGGTCGCCACCGAACAGGGGGCCGCCGAACAGGGGGCCGCCGATCAGCCGTCGGCGGAAGCGACGCCGTCCGGAGAGCCGACCGATGCCGAGCCTGTCGTCATGGTGCCGCTCTTCGCGCGCCGCCGGCGGGAGGAGGCGCGGCGTCCTCGCGGTAATCGTGGAAAGCGCCAGGGCGAGGCGCGAACGGAGCAACGGAGCGAAGGCGCGCCGGACGGCGACAAACGCCGCCAGGGAAAGCCGGCCAACGGTGCAAAGGCCGGTCCCGGCCAGGGCGGTGGTCCCGGCCAGGGCGGTGGTCCCGGCCCGGGCGGGGGCTCCGGCCAGGGCAAGCCGGCGCAAGGTCGGCCGGGCCATGGCGAGGCCGACGGCCAGCGCTCCGACCGGCGGCGCGGCAAGGGCGGACCGAAGCGTCGGGACGATCGGCGCGGGCGGGACGACCGGCCCCGGGTCCACACCGCCGAGCCCGAGCGCAAGGGCGAGATCGATCCGGATTCGCCCTTTGCGGCGCTTGCCGGTCTGCGTGACGCCATGCGCAAGAAGGACGGATGAGCGCAGGCGGCCGGACCGGTTCCGGGCCCGAGGACGCCGACGGGGCGGCGTGTCAGCGCCTCGACAAGTGGCTGTGGTGCGCGCGCTTCTTCAAGTCGCGCTCGCTGGCCAACGCGCTGTTGTCGGCCGGACGGCTTCGGATGGATGGAACGGTGGTGGCCAAGGCGCACCAGAAGGTGCGGCCGGGCGCCGTGCTCACCTTCCCGCAGGGGCCGCATGTGCGCGTTGTCCGGGTCCTGTTTCTGGCGACCCGCCGGGGACCGGCTGCGGAGGCTCAGGCGCTCTACGAGGATCTGGCGCCGCTTCCGGAGCGGACCGCGGACCGGGCTGACAAAGATGATTTCGCGCCCCGTCCCCCGGCGGAGCGTGACAGAGGGACCGGGCGGCCGACCAAACGCGAGCGCCGGGCGATCGACCGTCTGTTGGACGACGACGGCATGGGAGGGTAGCCTCCGCGCGATTGCGCGAAACGGAGGCTGCGATGTCCATTCCCACCGGGCCGATCGATGTGGCCCGCGCCCGGGCCGAAACCCGGGGCTGCGAGAGCATCGTTCACCTCAATCACGCCGGCTCGTCGTTGATGCCGGCGCCCGTTGCCGACGCCCTGATCGGCTGGCAGCGGGAGGAGGAGTTCCGAGGCGGTTACGAGACGGTCGAGCGGTATCGCGACCGGCTGGAGAACTTCTACGACGCAACGGCTCGGCTGCTGAACTGCGGCCGCGAGGAGGTAGCGTTCATCGAGAACGCGACACGGGCTTGGGACATGGCCTTCTATGCCCTCGATCTGGGCCCTGGCGACCGCATCCTCACCACCGAGTCCGAGTACGGCTCCAACATGATCGCCTATCTGCACCGGGCGAAGCGCACCGGCTGCGAAGTCGTGATCGTGCCGAACGACGACCACGGACAGATTGATGTCGACGCGCTCGACCGCATGGTGGACGGGCGCACCAAGCTGATCTCCATCAGCCACGTGCCGACCGGCGGCGGCCTGGTCAACCCGGCTGCGGCCGTCGGCGCGGTCGCGCGCGGGCACGGCGTGCCCTATCTGCTCGACGCCTGCCAGTCGGCCGGCCAGGTCCCGCTCGATGTCCGGGATATCGGCTGCGACTTCCTTTCGGCCACCGGCCGCAAGTATCTCAGAGGGCCGCGCGGGACCGGATTCCTCTACGTGCGCGGCGACTGGATCGAGCGGCTGGACCCGCCGCTTCTGGACCAGCACGCGGCTGAGTTGGTCAACGAACGGGAATACGTCGTGCGCGGCGACGCGCGGCGCTTCGAGAACTGGGAATGCCATTTCGCCGGCAAGGCTGCCCTCGGAGTGGCGATCGGCTACGCGCTGGGGTGGGGGCTGGAGGCGATCCGCGACCGGGTGCAGCCGCTGGCCCAGACCCTGCGGGACAAGCTCACCGGGATCGACGGAGTGGAGGTGCTGGACGAGGGCGCCGAGAAGTGCGGAATCGTGACGTTCCGCAAGACGGGCGAGGACCCGGGAGAGATCAAACGCCGCCTGAAGGCGCAGGGCATCCATGTCAGTGTCGCCGGCGACAGCGGCGCCCGTGTGGGCTACGACCGACGGGGCATCGCCACGGCGGTCCGGGCCAGTGTCCACTACATCACCCTGGAGCAGGAGATCGACCGTCTGGTGGCGGTTGTCGGCGCTTGAACGCTGAGGCCGAGCCCATTGTCGGCCGTCATCGTCGGAGCACGACGGACAAATTGTTCGCCGGCATCTCGTGTACGGCGGCGAGGGATAGTCCCATGGTCTCCGCCGCCGGGACGAGCTCCCGCTCCAGGTCGCGGATGCCCCATTGCGCATTCTGATTCCGCAGTTCCGCGTCGAAACGGGTGTTGCCCGGGCTGGTGTGCCGACCGTCGCGATGAAACGGGCCGTAGAGGATCAGCGGGGCGCCCGCCGCGAGCCAGCGGGCCGCGCCTGCCAGGATGCCGAGCGCGACCGGCCAGGGCGCGATGTGAATGACATTGGCGCTGACCAGGCCCGCGACCGTGCCGATGTCGTCCAACGGCCAGGTTTCGGCCGGCGCCGCCGCGTCGAGCCGGCGGGCCGGGTGGGGTCGCGGGCCATCCGCGGGAAGCATCGCGGCCCAAGAGGCGATGCTGTCCAGCCGCTCCCGATCGGTTTCGGTCGGCTGCCAGCGGCGGGGGTGCAGTGCCGGGGCGAACGCGGCGGCGTGCTGACCGGTGCCGGAACCGATCTCCACGATGGTCCCCGAAGCCGGAAGTTCCGTCAGCAGAACCTGCAGCAGGGCTTCGGCGTTACGCCGGGCGGCGGGTGCATCCAGGGCGCCGGGCGGGGCCGGCGCGGCGATAACCGGGTGGACGCGGCCGACGACCGATGGTCGGTCCGCGTCGGGGCGGAGCGGCGTGGGGGCTGACGGATCCTTCATCGGGCCCTATGTACTCTCGGGTTCCGCGCTTTGCCAAGCGGCGGGCCGGGACCGGACATTCACCATGAACGACTACGGGGTAGCATATGCTCGCGCGACTGAAGGCCTTCATGAACCGCCTCGAAGCCGGCGGCGGCCCTTCGGCGGCTCCCAGGGACGAACTGGCGACGACGGTGGCGGTTCTGTTGGCCCGGGCGGCCACGCTGGATGGAGCATTCGAGGCGGAGGAGCGGGCGGTCGTGGCCGAGCATCTCTGCACCCGCTTCGCCGTCCCTCGCGAGGAGATCGAGCGGACGCTGGACGAGGCGGCGACATCGGCCGACCAGATGGTCGACCTGTACGGACTGACCCGGACGGCGAAGAACAGTCTGGACGAGGAAGGGCGGATCGAACTGCTCGAGGTGCTGTGGGAGGTCGTCTATGCCGACGGTGAGCTGCACGACTATGAAGCCCAGTTGATGCGCCGCCTCGCGGGCCTGCTGTATGTCAGCGACCGGGAGAGCGGGGAGGCGAGAAAGCGCGCCCTGGCCAAGCTCGGTCTTGAAGTGGGCTGACTGGCTAAGCTAAAGAGTCTTCAACCGCGCGCCGGAGACCCGCATGACCTACATCGTCAACGAGAATTGCATTAAGTGTAAGTACACCGACTGCGTCGAGGTCTGCCCCGTAGACTGTTTCTACGAGGGTGAGAACATGCTGGTCATCCATCCCGATGAATGCATCGATTGCGGCGTGTGCGAACCGGAGTGCCCGCCCGAGGCGATCCTGCCGGACACCGAGCCCGAGGCGGAGAAATGGCTGGCCATCAACGCCGAATACGCGGAGACGTGGCCGAACATCACGCGCAAGATCGATCCGATGCCGGATGCCGACAAGCTTCAGGATGAGGCCGGGAAGTACGAGAAATACTTCTCTCCCAATCCCGGCGAGGGCAGCTGAGCGGCGGCAGTCCTAATCGCAGTTCGGGGACGAAATTCGTTCGCGACTTTAAAGACTCCTGTCACAAATATCTGATCTAAAGGAGGCCCGTGTTATCGTGGCCTCCCATACGCCCATTGCTGCGTCATAGCTACCATTCTCCGCGATTTTGTGGTATGGTTCACACCATCGCGTCGGTTGGAGAGCTTGGTAGGGCCGACGCTTCCCCGCAAAACGTGGGACCATCATCGAAACGGCTCAGTGTTTCGAGCCAACTCGTGTTCTTAGTGCAGAAGGGTGGGTGTTGAACCCTTCGGCGCCAATGGCAATCAGTGGTTGTCAAATTCCTGCGTTATTGGGGCGTTGGTCGAGAGGGCGGAATGGTAGAGGACGTGGAAAAATCACCCATGACGAAAAAGAACGAGTTCAATACTGGTGACTTTGTCGTGTACCCGACGCACGGTGTGGGCCTGATCAAGGGAACGGAAACTCAGACCATCGCCGGGACCGAGTTGGAGCTTCTGGTGATCGACTTCGAGCAGGATCGTATGACCCTGCGCATTCCGCTGACCAAGGCCAGAACCAGTGGTCTGCGGCGTCTGAGCAGCCGCAAGCAGATGGACGCCGCCATCGCCAAGTTGAAGGGCCGCGCCCGGGTGCGCCGGACCATGTGGAGCCGCCGCGCCCAGGAATACGAGGCGAAGATCAATTCGGGCGATCCGGTCTCGATCGCCGAAGTCGTCCGTGACCTGCGCCGCTCCAGCAATCAGGCGGAGCAGTCCTATAGCGAGCGGCAGATGTATCAGGCGGCGATCGATCGTCTGGCCCGTGAGTTCGCCAAGATCGAAAAGATCGACGAAGAGGCGGCGATCGACCGGCTCGAGAAGCTCATGGATGCGGCCTGAGGTCGCTGCTCGAAGCGCGAATTGGCCAAGTATCGGGACGGGCGGCCTTCGGGTCGCCCGTTTTCCGTTGGGCCGGCGATTCGTGTCGAAGACCGGGTCAGGCATCGGTAAATCGAGCATTCTCGCGGGTTTAGCAGGAATACCGGGAATCGGCCGTCGCGACTCGGCGACTCGGTATGTTCCGACCGTTGACGGGCGACTCGGACATGGTATTGCGGTGGGATGACTCGTTTCACCGAGCGCGAGGCCTGCTGGCCGTGATCCCGACCTCATCCGCCGCGTCCGACCGACCCGCGACCGATCGCGCCGCTTCGGACAGCGCCGTCTCGGACCGCACCATTTCCGATCGCTATGTCGATTTCTCCGGTGCCCGGCGGATCTGGGCCATCGGCGCGGTCTTCGGCGAGGCGGACCTCCTCAGCGACCTGCACGACCTGATCGGCGCCCGCTTCCAGCCGGGTGACCGCATCGTCTATCTCGGCAATATTCTTGGCGGTGGCGACGTCCGCGCGACCCTGGCGGAACTCATGCGCTTCCGGGCGGCGGTGATGGCGCAACCGCCGCTCTACCTCCCGCAGGACATCGTCTGTCTGCGCGGTGCGCAGGAAGAGATGTGGCACAAGTTGCTGCAGATCCATTTCGCGCCCAAGCCGAGGGAGCTTCTGAGCTGGATGCTTCAACGCGGGGTCGGGGCGACCCTGGCCGCCTATGGCGGGGAGGCGGAGCAGGGCTTTGCCGCGGCGGAGGAAGGCATGGTTGCGCTCACCCGCTGGACCGGCCGGCTCAAATCGGTGGTGCAGGCCTCGCCCGGCCACCAGACCTGGTTCAACCAGATCCGCCGTTACGCCCATACCGGTCTCGGCGGCGCGCTGTTCGTGAACACCGGTATCGAGCCCTCGCGCGGCCTCCACGACCAGCGCGATGCGTTCTGGTGGAACGCGTCCGGTTTCGGAGCGATCCGGGACACGGGCTTCGAGGATTTCCGGAAGCTTGTGCGCGGCTACGATCCGGCCGGCGCCGGGGCCACCGAGACCGATCGCACGCTCTGCGTCGACAGCGGCTGCGGCCGCGGCGGATCGCTCAGCGCTGCCTGCCTGGCCCCGGATGGAACGCTGCTGGACTGGGTCGAGGCCATGCCGAACGACCGTGTCGTTCCCATGCGCGCGGCCCGGTAGGGCGGGCACTTCCAGTCTCTGTGGGCCATAGCGCCATCGGATTGCCATTCGCCGATCACATTTGATTGAGCGGCCGCAGGAGGTTGTGCGGCGCAGCAAAATTTTCGTGTTCATGGGGGCTTGGATATGATCCGATTAAATCCAGAGAGCGTACGAAGGCTAAAATAACCGCGATCCGGTGCGTACCGAGAGCGGGTGCCAACCACATAGGGGGCGGCAATGGCCTATATCGACGACCCGGATACCCAGCGCGCGAACGTTGCTTTCATCAAGGCCTCGATGAAGGAGCCGCTGCTCGAGCGCGACCACGAGTTCGATCTGGCCCGACGCTGGCGCGAGAAAGGCGATGAGCGCGCGCTGCATGAACTGGTGCGGTCCTATACCCGGCTTGTGGTCTCCACCGCGAGCAAGTTTCGGAACTATGGCCTGCCCATGGGCGATCTCGTCCAGGAGGGGAATGTCGGCCTGATGCAGGCCGCCGCCCGGTTCGAGCCGGAACGGGAAGTGCGCTTCTCGACCTATGCCGGCTGGTGGATCCGCTCGGCGATCCAGGACTACATCCTGCGGAACTGGTCGATCGTGCGGACCGGAACGACCGCGGCCCAGAAGTCTCTGTTCTTCAATCTCCGACGTCTGCGTGCCCGCATCAACAGCTCCGTGAGCGGCGGGATGACGGAAGAAGGCCGGATGTACGTCGCCCAGCAGCTCAACGTGAACCGGCGCGAAGTCGAAGCCATGGAAATGCGGCTGTCGGGGCATGACCAGTCGCTGAACGCGCCAATCTCCGAAGCGGGAGAGGACGACTGGCAGGATTTCCTGGCCGACGAACGGCCGAGCCCTGAGGCGGTGGTGACCGGCATGCGGGACGCGTCCACGCGCTCCAAGTGGCTGGCCGAGGCGTTGTCGGAGCTGTCTCCGCGCGAGCGCACGATCATCGACCAGCGTCGCCTGCGGGATGAGGGGGCGACTTTGGAGCAGCTGGGCCGCGAGCTCGGCGTTTCCAAGGAGCGGGTTCGCCAGCTCGAGCACCGGGCGATGATGAAGCTGCGCGATCGCCTGGCCGACCGGGTGGAGCGGACCAGCGACCTGCTGCTCGAAGCCTGACGCGTACGGCGGGCGGCCGACCAACGATAGCCCGCCTTCGGAATGGATAAGGGGCGCCCCATGGGGTGCCCCTTTTCGTTTGTCTCCGGACCTCCCGTCGATCGTCGGCCGGTTCAGTTTCCGACGATCTTGACGCGCATGCCCGGTTCCAGCGGGTCACCGTCCTGAAGCCCGTTGAGGACCAGGAACCGGGCCCGCTTCTCCGGCCCCTCCGGCATCCGGGCCGCTAGACTGTCCACCGTGTCGCCCGGCTGCACCTGCACCACGTTCAGGCGGTCCGGCTGATAGGTCGCCGCCTCGCTCTCGCTGATCCGCTCGAAGCTGTAGGTGGTCCGCCGAAGCTCTTCCTCATTGGCGGCAAGCGTGCTCGGATCGCCGAGGAAGATGAAACGGTAGATCCGGTCGGCATCGGCTCGGATCGCGATCAGCCGATAGCCGAGACGGCCTCTCTGGGTCTGCACGGTGGCGCCGGCCGTCGCCGCGTCCATGCCGTTGACCGTAAAGCCCTGCAGGCCGGACAGATCGATGTTCCGGGTCCATTGGCTGTTCGACAGGTACTGCTGCATCGACGCACCGGAGGTTTCCCGCACCCCGTCGAAGACCATCTGCATGCCGTTCCGGCTCACCCCCTCGACGCGGTCGGTGGAGTTGATGAGCGTGAAACCCGGGGGAGCGGTAAACCGGAAGCGCAGGCTGGGGTGAATGAAGGAGCGATCGCGGATGAATCCCTCGTCCGGATCGTCGCCGTAGAGCATGCCGTCGATCTGGCGCAGGTAGGTGTCCCTCTCGACCTGGCCGGGCTCGAAGCTGCCGGTCGCCTGCTGGGCCTCACGCACCCGGTCGAGGGTCCGCGGGTGGGTGGAGAGCAGGCTGAAGGCGTCCGGATCCGCGTCGGACCCTCTGATCCGCGCCTGTAGTGCGGTCTCCGCCCGCAGGTTCGCCAGGAAGTCCGCCACGGCGCCTGGTTCGTAGCCCAGCCTGGTCATGTACCGCAGCCCGAGCGAGTCCGCCTCGAACTCGTTGTCGCGGCTATAGCTGCGGAGATACAGGCCGCCGCCGAGACTGGCGATGTCGGCGATGGCGCGCTGGCCGGTTACGGCACCGAGAATGCCGGCGCCGAGATTGACGACGACCGAGCGGCTGTAGCGCTCGGCGCTGTGGCGGGCCGTGACGTGGGCGATCTCGTGGCCGAGCACGCCGGCGACCTCCGCCTCGTTGTTCGCGAGGGCGAGGAGCCCGCGGCTCACATAGACATAGCCGCCGGGGAGGGCGAAGGCGTTGACGACGGGGCTGTCGAGGATGGTGAAGGTGAAGTTCAGGTCCGGGCGATCCGAGACGGCCGCGAGACGGGCGCCGAGGGTGGCGATATAGGCCCCGAGTTGCGGGTTGTCGTAGGCGCCACCGAATTCTTCCAAGATCTGCGGATGCTGTTCCGCGCCGATCCTCTTCTCGTCCTCGGGCGACATGAAGGCCGTGAAGCTCTGGTCCCCGGTCGCCGGGTTCGTCGAGCATGCGCCGAGAGAGATCGCCGCCGCACATGCGAAGAGGGTGAGCCTGCGTTTCAACATGGAAGCCATCATTCGATCTACCCTACGTCTTTTCATGGCGACGATATGGCAGGGTCAGGCCCCGTCCAAGATCGCAGTGCATTAGGTCCTCTGTCCAACGCGGCGATCGGCGATCCGGTTCCGAGCCGACAATGGGGAGAATCGGCAATCGGGGCGCGGCGCGCGGACGGTCAGTCCTCAAGGACCTCGAGCTGCGCCGGATGGGTGAGATCGATCATCGGACCGTTGGTCGGGTAGATCCAGCCGCGCCCGCGCACCCGCCTGCCGGCCAGGTCGCCGAGGTCGATGCCGGCGCCCCTGAACGCACGGCGGGCCTCGCTCTCGGCGCGAAACGTGAAGTCGTTGCGCCAGTCGATGCCGAAATTGAGGTAGGCGGTTCCCCGGACGACGGCCGAGTCGGCCACCCGTCCCTCGACGATCTGCCAGCTGTCCAGATCGCCCCAGGCCTCGGCCGGGTTGCGGATTCGGTAGAAGCGCTCGGCCCAGATGCCCCGCCGGTTGGCTCGCGCCGTCCGCTCCAGGTCGAGCATGGCGCGCGCGCCGGTCGCCGTACGCGGCCATGTATGGACGCGGGCGAATCCGTCCCGCAGCAGATGCCCCTGAAGCCAGGCGCCGTGCTCGGTGGTGACATGGGCGAGTGCCCGCCGCCAGCGGTCGCGTCGATCCTCCGCATAGTGCAGGGTCACCGTCTTACCCAGGCAGAAAAGGCCGGTGGCTGTCGCCGCTTCGACGGCGAGCGGCCAGGCCGGCGTGTCGTCGCGCCCCTGTGCCGGACCCTGGATGCCGGCAAGCCGGACCCGTTGTCCGGTTTCCAGATCGATTGTGTCGGCCGAAAGAACGGCCGCGACCCTGGCCGTCTCGCCTCGGGTCAGGCCTGGCGGAAGAGCGGGGCCGGGGCGGGCCGCGGCGGCCGGAAGCGACAGTCTTGCCGCCCCGATCGCTGCTGCACCGATCGTCGCTGCACCGACCGCCAGGGCGGAGCGAAGCAGCGTGCGTCGGGTCAGTGGGGAGGGGGACGTCCCGGCGGCCATGCGGGTCCGCGTCAGCCCTTCAGGCTGCGGAGCATCCACGCGCTCTTGTCGTGGATCGTCAGCCGGGCGGTCAGCATGTCGGCTGTCACCGGATCGCCCGCCTCCTCGGCGGCGGAGATGCCGGTCTTCAGCGTTTCGCCGATGGTCTCGTTGCTCGTCGCGAGGTCGTCGACCATCGCCTTGGCGTCCAGGCTCTGCTTGGCGTCGGTGATCCTGGTCATGTCAAGGAAAGCCTGGAGGCCGCCCGGTGCCGGGGCGCCCAGCGCCCGAATCCGTTCCGCGAGCTCGTCGGCGGCAGCCTGGGCATCGGTGTACTGCTGCTCAAACAAAGTGTGGAGGCCGACGAAATTCGGGCCTTCGACGTTCCAGTGATAGGCCTGGGTCTTCAGCGCCAGCGCGTAGGTGTCGGCCAGCGCCTGTTCCAGCGCGGCGATGACGGGTTTGCTGTTCGTGGACATCGACTGTCCCTCCTGTTTCTCTTGTCTTGGTGGTGTCGGGCAACCCTGATTTGAGTCTCCTATTAATATAGGAGGGGCGACCGAAATCCCCCAATCGATAAACGTGCCGGACGTGATAGTTTCAAGCTATGACAATCACCGGATTGAGTCTTCGGGACCTGGAGTATCTGGTCGCCGTCGCCGAACACGGGCATTTCGGTCGCGCGGCCGACGCCTGCCATGTGAGCCAGCCGTCGCTCTCCGCCGGAGTGCGGAAAGTGGAGGACATGCTTGGGTTTCGGGTGTTCGAGCGGACCAGCCGCAAGGTCCTGCTGACGCAGCGCGGGGCCGCGGTGATAGGACGTGCCCATCGCGTGATCGAGGCCGCCGAGCAGTTTCTGGCACCGGAGCCGGGGGGCGGCGATCCTCTGTCCGGCCGCTTCGTGCTCGGAGCGATCGCGACGATCGGTCCCTATCTGTTCCGGCATGTGCTTGCCCCTTTGCGCGACGCCCATCCCGATCTCGACCTGATCATCGAGGAGGGGCTGACCGGCGACCTGATCGACCGTCTGCGGGACGGGACGTTGGACGCCGTGGTTCTGTCGCCGCCGGTTGCCGATGACGGGCTGACGATCGAGCCGTGTTACCGCGAGCGGTTTCAGCTCGCCGAGGCGGCAAGAGGGCCGCAGGCTCCGGGGCCGGTGGAGCTGAACGAACTCGACATGCAGAATGCGGTCCTGCTTGAAGACGGCCACTGCCTGCGCGACCAGACCCTGTCGGTCTGCGCGACGGCCGGGATCCGTCCGCGCCAGACTGCGATGAGCCTTGAGACCCTCAAGGCGATGGTGGCGGCCGGGGCGGGATTCAGCCTGATCCCGGAAACCGCCGTCGGCGATACCATGGGCGGCCTGATCCGCTACCGCAGGTTTCGGGACCCGCGGATCGGACGGACGGTGGCCTTGGCCTGGCGACGGAGCCGGACGGACGACGCGGATGTTCGCGCCCTGCTCGACCTGCTGCGCCGGGTGCTGCCGCCGGGCGCGATGCGGATCGACGGCGGCGGACCGGACTGACCGTCACTGTCCGGTGCGTCGGTGAGACATTTTGACAAGGTCGGGCCGGCGGCGGATAACCGGACACCAAGAAACAGACTGTCAGACGAGGGGAGCCGCCGTGATCCGGGATGATCTGTTTCCAGAAATCGCCAGCCGTCGGAACGGATATCTCGATGTCGGCGATGGACACACGATCTACTGGGAGGAGAGTGGTGCACGCGACGGCGTGCCCGTTGTCTTCCTCCATGGTGGCCCCGGCTCCGGTGTATCGCCGGCGCAGCGCCGCTTCTTCGATCCCCGAGCCTATCGCATCGTGCTCCTGGATCAGCGGGGGGCCGGGCGATCGACGCCGCGCGCGGGGGTCGAGGCCAACACCACGCCGCATCTGATCGCCGACCTGGAACGTCTACGCCGGCATCTGGAGATCGAGGCCTGGCTGGTGTTCGGCGGTTCCTGGGGGTCGACGCTGGCGCTTGCCTACGGTCAGGCGCATCCGGAGAGATGTCTCGGTTTCGTGCTGCGGGGGGTGTTCCTCGGCCGCCCCACCGAGATCGAATGGTTCATGTCCGGGATGCGCGGGTTCTTCCCGGAGGTCTGGCGCGACTTCGCGGAGTTCATTCCCGAAGGCGAGCGCGACGACCTGCTGCGCGCCTACTACCGTCGCCTGACGGATCCCGATCCGCAACAGCACCTGCCGGCTGCCCGGCAATGGGCCCGCTACGAGAAGGCGTGCTCCTCGCTGCTGCCGGAACCGGAACAGATGTGGCCGGCCGAGGATCACCGTCACGCCCTGAGCCTGGCGCGGATCGAAGCGCATTACTTCATGCACGACCTGTTCCTGCCGGCCGACGGTCTGCTCGCCGGAATGGATCGCATCCGTCATCTGCCGGCGACCATCGTTCAGGGTCGGTACGACGTTATTTGCCCGCCGGAGAGCGCCGACGCGCTTGCCCAGGCCTGGCCGGCGGCGGAGCTCATCTATGTGCCCGACGCGGGGCACGCCGCCCTCGAACCCGGTGTGCGCCGGGCTCTGGTCCGCGCCACCGAGCGTTTCAAATCGACCCTGCGGCAGCCGGTCGGCGCCCGGTGACGCGAAACAGGCGGTGTCGGCTTCATCGCTTGAAGCGGCGGGCATCGCCTCTATGATGCGGCCATCCAACGGATATCCGCCGCCGGCGGAGTCTTGGCAGCCCGGGAGACGATCGTTGCGCCAGCCTCTCATTCTCGCCCTGATCCTCTCGGCCGGCCTCATGGTCGCGTCTGTCGCACCGGCGCGGGCCGAGGAGCCCGACTTCGTCACTTTCGGCGCCGGGTACTACGATCTGTTCGACGATCAGGCGGCGGCCGAGGCCCGGTTCGAGTACCGGTTCTCCGAGAAGAACAAACTCCTCTGGTTCACGCCTTTCGTCGGCTTCACCGCGACGTCCGACGCGGCGACCTACGGCTATGCGGGCATCGCCCTGGACATCTTCTTCGGCAACCGCTGGGTGGCGACGCCGACCTTCGCCGCGGGTCTCTACGGTGACGGCGATGGCAAGGATCTGGGGCACGCGATCGAGTTCCGCTCCGGCCTGGAGGTCGCCTACCGGTTCGACGACTATTCGCGCCTGGGTCTGTCCTTCACCCACATCTCCAACGCCGGCATCGGCGAGCGCAATCCGGGGGTGGAGTCGCTGGTCCTGTTCTACTCGGTGCCGCTCGACGCTCTGTTCGCCGACTGAACCGCCTCGAGCCGCAGCCAAGCCGGGCATGCCCGAACCAATCCCATTCCGCCCGAAACGGCCGCCGCACGATGGGCCCCCGGCCGGACTCCGTCCGCCGGTCGTCACCGTTCTGCTCAGCCTCATCCTCGCCGCCATCTATGTCTGGCAGACGGGATTGGGCGCCTATGGCGACGCGGCTCTTGTGCGCGGTTTCGGTCTGATCCCGGCGGAGCTGTTCGGCCTGCGATCCGGCATCCCGACCGTGGACGGGCCGCCCGCTCTTGCCACGTTGGTCACCGCCCAGTTCCTGCATGGCGGCGTCATGCACCTGATCGGCAATCTCGCCGCCATTCTCCTGGCGGGCATCTTGGTGGAGGGCCGGGCGGGCTCTCTGCGCACACTCATGGTCTTCCTCGGCGCCGGGATCGTCGGCCTGGCGGTGGAGGCGGCGGCCGAGCCGGCCTCGACCGCCCCTATCATCGGTGCCAGTGCCGGTGCGGCGGGGCTGATCGGGGCCGTGTTGCGGCGCGACCCGCGCGGTCGCTTACGCATCCCCTGGCCCGGGGGTGGTCGGATCAAGCTGCAGCCGATCGCCGCCATGCCGCTTATCGTGGTGTGGTTGATCGTCCAGGTGGCGGGTATCGCGTTCGGAGCCGGGGAGCCGGTGGCCTTCCTCGCCCATGGGTCCGGTTTCGTCGCCGGTGTCCTGATTGCCGGCGGACGGCCGCCGCCGGTCTGACGGGGGCCTACATGATGGTCGACGGGGCGGAGTGCTCGAGCTTGAGCAGTTTTTCCAGGCCCGGCGCCAGATCCGACTGGACGAATTCCGCCCGTTTGTGGGGGCTGCCGGTCCGGTTCGGGAACTTGGTCTCCCAAGCGTCCAGCTTGACCGTCAGACCGCAGAGCACGCCGCCGATGGTCTCGTGATGGCTGGTGATCAGGGCGTGCAGCTTCTGGAAGCTCTCCATCGAAATGTTGTCCCAGAAGCTCTGCGAGTTCCGGTCGAACGACTCGAAGCGTCCGGTCACCGACCCCAACAGCTCGTTCAGGCCGCTGTGGACGACTTCGCAGCGATCCATGAGTTGCCGGTTCTCCCGCAGCATGGTCGACCGCATCTCGTCCATCCAGTCGGTCAGCAGGTCGAACTTGGGCACGATCTCGTCGAGGCAGCGCCGGAAATAGGAGAGGGACAGATAGATGTCGCCGTACTTCTCCAGGAAATCGGGGATGTCCGCGACCGTGATGTTCATCATTGCCGCGATCTTCTGCATGTTCTTCAAGGCGACCTTGCGGTCGACATTGGTGAACATCTCGATGATCTGGCCGGAATTGGACACGTTTTCGTTCTGAGCCCCGAACACATTGATCACCAGCGGCCGGGTGAACGCCTTCATGTAGTCGGTGAGCCGCTCCTCCATGGCTGGAGAGAGGTTGAGGTCGGCGGCCTGCCGGACGTCGATCTTCAGATCGCGAAGGGAGTTTCTGAGCGAGAAGACGTCGAAGCTGTTCAGTTCCGCCAACTCGTACAGCACCTCCATGTCGGCCTTCACGTCCTCCTCGTCGGCGCCGATGAAGTCCGGCAGGGCCTTCACCTGAATCAGGCCGGATCCCGTCGCGCCGTCGTGAAAGAGTTCGAGCTCGGAGTGGAGCTGGGCGGTCTTGATCAAGCGGGCCCGCGCGAGCGCCGGCAGACGCAACGGCACAATGCGAAGGGGCATTATGTGCAGGGAGTCCCGGTCGATCTCTGATAGGTCGTCGAGAATGGCTGAACTCTGGGGTTTCGCTGCGCCGGTGGAACCATGATGCGCTACCTGCGATTGCTCAAGTCGAAAACGCACCCGGCTTTCGCCGATGGAAGCGAAACCGCTCATGCGCCTTGAACTCCGGAGGCGGAAGTCCGGGGCCGGATATTGCCCGGCTATGGCGGACCGGGGAGGTCGGCCGACTCCAACGCGGTGGTGTGATGGTATTCCTTCATGTTCCGGCCAGCCCCTTGCCCCGGGCGCGTCCTTGGCCAAATATGTTCGGTTCGTATGACCCTCTACGCCAACCAGGCAGCACCATGAAGATTGTTGAGCCCAAGTTTCCGATCGGCGCGGTGGTGAAACACCGGCATTTCGAGTTCCGAGGGGTGGTGTTCGACGTCGACCCGGAGTTCTCGAACACCGAGGAATGGTACAATTCTATCCCGGAAGATCGCCGTCCGCGGCGCGATCAGCCGTTCTACCACCTGTTCGCCGAGAACCCGCAGAGCTACTACATCGCCTACGTTTCCGAACAGAATCTTGTCGACGACGCCTCCAATGGGCCGGTTGATCATCCTCAGATTTCGGAGATGTTCAGCACCAGCGGCGACGGCAGATACGTGATGCGGCAGATCAACGCGTGACGCCGGGCCGGGGAATGCCGGCTCAGGACAGGCCGTAGAGTGCCGCGCCGGCTAACGGAAGGTCCGCCGCCAGGATCGACCCGGTCTCGCTCTCGGTGACGAAGAGCGTTCGCCGACCCTCTCCGCCGAACGCGACGTTCGTGGTCCCCAGCCCAAGGGGTGAGCGGATCCTGTGCAGCGGCTCGCCCAGCGGCGAGAAGTGCCAGACCGAGCCCAGGCCGAAATGGGCCACGACCAGTCCGCCGGTCTCGTCGATCGCCAAGCCGTCGGGGCCGTGGCCGCCCGAAAGCTGGATGAACTGGCCGACCTTGGACACGTGGCCGTCCGGCATCAGGGGCAGGCGCCAGATCGCGTTGGCCCGGGTCATGGCGACGTAGAGCCAGTTCTCCTGCGGGGTGAGCACCAGTCCGTTCGGGGAAGGGCCGTTGTCCAACAGCTTGTCCAGCCGGCCACCGGCGGTCAGTCGGAATACCCGGCCCCGCGGATCGTGCAGGCCGGTCTGCCCCTGGTCGGTGAAGTAGAGATCGCCATTGGCGGCGAAATGCAGATCGTTGACGCCGATCAGACCTTCGGAATAGCGGTCGCCGACCAGCGTCTCGATGGCGCCGGTCGCGGGGTCCAGTACCAGAACGCCCTTACGGTAGTCGGCGATGAAGGCGCGGCCATCGGCATGGAACTTCAGCCCGTTCGGCCAGCCGTCGTACTCCGCGGCCACATCCCAGTCCCGCCCATCGGCCGACAGGCGCAGGATGCGTCCATTCGGGATATCGACGAGCCAAAGGTTGCCGTCGCGGTCGAAGCTCGGCCCCTCCAGGAAGCAGTCGGTGGGGACGCCCGGCCGGTTGCCTCTCGCCCAGCGGGAACCGCTGTCCTTGCGGAGGCTGTCGGGAAGGCGGGCGAAGAGGCGGGCGTCGATATCGACGGGCGGTGCGAAGAGGCTCATGTTCGGCAAACTAGTGCAGATCGCCGGCGCCGGGAATCCTCTGATCGCGCCGATGCGCTGCACTCGCGTGCGGCCGACCGATCAGGCCTTCTGCTCTCGCGCGGATCCGGATTGCTTCGCCTCCGGCTCCTGTGCTTCCTCGACAGCAAAGGTCTTGGCGCGGTCTTTCGTCTTGGGTGCCGTATCCAGCGGCTTGGCTTTGGTCGGGCCCTTGGCCTTTACGCCGCCGCTGAGCGTCGCGACTTCGAGCAGGCGTTCGCACTGTTTCTTGAAGTCGGGCGGCGCCTTGTATTTGACGGCGCCACCGAGACTGTCGCGGGCTTTCTTGATCATTGCGCTGCGTTTCTCGATGTCGTCGGCCCTGCCGGCATCGATCGCGCCCTTGCAGGCAAGTGCCGTCGCCTTCATGTAGGCGTGCAGCAGAAAAGCGTCGATCGCGTTTCGGCGGTCCTTTGAGTAGGGGCCCGGAAGCTTCGGGTTCTTGAGGGATTCGACGAGCCGTTTGGCGGCGGCTTCGCTCCGCTCCGTATTGCCGGCTTCGGCGTGATGGCGGAGATGCTCGAACGCGGCATCGATCGAAACCATCGTCGCTTCGATCTTACGCTTTTCCGCCTCTTCCTTCTCGGCGTCCTTGTCTTTCTTACCCATGCCGAACACGGCCAGGTTTCCTCCTGATCGTCTCGTCCGGTTCAGGTGCCGGACCTAGGGAGGCTGCAGTCCCAGAACTGCCCTCTTAGACTGGAGGATAGGCGTTAATATTCCGTTATCGTAAAGAAAATATTGGCGCCAGTTGTTCTGGTGAATTCAATAAAATACTTGTCGTAGTCGATCGATTTGTTTGCAATTTTACTAAAGAAAAAGGGGAAGGCTCGCGCCTTCCCCTTTCCGAACCCGTGCGGGAGGGACTAGCTGCAGCCACTGGTCCCGCCGCAGGTGTCGCACTTCAGGCAGGTGCCGTTGCGGACCAGCGTGAAGTTCCCGCATTCGCCACAGCTTTCGCCCTCGTAGCCCTTGATCCGGGCTTCGCGGATCGCGGACAGCTTGGCGTCCACCGCATCCTTCACGGCGGTACTCACCGTTGTGGTCTTGGTCGAAACCGTGCGCTCCGCGACCGCCACGCCGCCGCCGGAGACCGGCGCCGAGGAAGCCTGAACCGTGGCGGTTGTCGTCGCGGCCGTCTGGGCCATCGAGGCGGTCGGCGCGGCCATGTCGGTGCCGGTGGCCCGCCACTCGTTGAGACCTCCGGTGATCACCTCGAGGTTGGCCCGGACGTCGGTCCTGGCGAAGCCGCGACTGGCGAAGCCGCTGACCTTCTCCAGGATCGCGCTGGCCGCAGCCGCATCGTATTCCTCGCCCTGTCCGTCACCCACGGTATCGGGCATCAGGTCTTCCTGCTCGACATGGGCCAGGTCGTGGCGGTCGAGGTAGGAAATCGCCAACTCGCGGAACAGGTAGTCGAGGATCGACGTCGCCATCTTGATGGTGTCGTTGCCCTGGACCAGCCCCTGCGGCTCGAAGCGGGTGAAGGTGAAGGCGTCGACATACTCCTCCAGCGGCACGCCGTATTGAAGGCCGATGGACACCGCGATCGCGAAGTTATTCATCAGCGACCGGAAGGCGGCGCCCTCCTTGTGCATGTCGATGAAGATCTCACCGAGCTTGCCGTCGTCGTATTCGCCGGTCCGCAGGTAGACCTTGTGACCGCCGACGACCGCCTTCTGGGTGTAGCCCTTGCGCCGCTGGGGCAGACGCTCGCGCTCGGCCCGCTGCTCGACGATCTTCTCGACCACCTTCTCGATGACCCGTTCGGCGACCACCTCGACCTTCTGCGCGGTCGGCCGGGCGGCGAACTCATCGGTCTCGTCCTCGTCCTCGAATTCGAACACCGAGGCGGAGAGCGGCTGGCTCAGCTTGGAGCCGTCGCGATACAGGGCGTTGGCCTTCAGACCGAGGCGCCAGGACATCATGTAGGCGTTCTTGCAGTCCTCGACGGTGGCGTCGTTCGGCATGTTGATGGTCTTGGAGATCGCCCCGGAGATGAACGGCTGGGCCGCCGCCATCATCCGGATGTGGCTCTCCGCCGACAGGTAGCGTTTGCCGATCCGGCCGCACGGGTTGGCGCAGTCGAAGACCGGCAGGTGCTCCGCCTTCAGGTACGGCGCGCCCTCCAGGGTCATCGCCCCGCAGACATAGGTGTTGGCTGCCTCGATCTCGCCGCGGGAGAAGCCGATCTCGCTCAGCATGTCGAACGCGATGTCGTTGAGCTGCGCGTCGGTGAAGCCCAGGACCTCCTTGCAGAAGTCCTCGCCGAGGGTCCACTTGTTGAAGGCGAACTTGATGTCGAAGGCCGAGACCACAGCCTGCTCGAGCGCGGTGATCTGCTCCGCCCCGAAGCCCTTGGCGCTGAGCGCCTCGTGGCCGAGGGCCGGCGCCCCCTTCAGGGTCCCGTGGCCGACCGCGTAACGGACGATCTCCTCGATCTCCGCGTTGCCGTAGCCGAGCGTGCGCAGGGCTTCCGGCACGACGCGGTTGATGATCTTGAAGTAGCCGCCGCCGGCCAGCTTCTTGAACTTCACGATGGCGAAGTCGGGCTCGATGCCGGTCGTGTCGCAATCCATGACCAGACCGATTGTGCCGGTCGGCGCGATGACGGTGGCCTGGGCGTTCCGGTAACCGTG
The DNA here is from genome assembly GCA_048983575.1 of Thalassobaculum sp. Lineage (GTDB taxonomy): Bacteria > Pseudomonadota > Alphaproteobacteria > Thalassobaculales > Thalassobaculaceae > Thalassobaculum. The sequence continues at coordinate 1,983,020 of JBLZTD010000001.1, forward strand.
CTTCTCGCCGAGCGCGAGGGCGTCGGTCCAGGCCGCCTGGGCCGCCGAAACCAGATCGGCCTGCGGGCAGTTGGCGGCATCGAGCGCAACCGGGGCGATCGACAGCGCCTCGTATCCGGCGGTCTCGCCGAAGGCGGCGCGGCGGTGATTTCGGATCACCCGCAGCATGTTCTCGGCGTTCGCCGTGTACTCCGGAAACGCGCCAAGTTCGCCGGCCATCTCTGCCGAGGTGGCGTAGGACACGCCGGTCATCAGCGCGGTGATGGCCCCGCAAAGCGCACGGCCCGCATCGCTGTCATACGGCAGACCCATGCCCATCAGCAGCCCGCCGATATTGGCGTAGCCGAGACCGAGGGTGCGGTAGTCGTAGGAAAGCTGGGCGATCTCCTTCGACGGGAACTGCGCCATCAGTACGGAAATCTCAAGCGTGATGGTCCACAGCCGCGAGGCATGGGTGAAGGCGTCCACGTTGAAGGTGCCGTCGGCGTTCTGGAACTGCATGAGGTTCATCGACGCCAGATTGCAGGCGGTGTCGTCGAGGAACATGTACTCCGAGCAGGGGTTGGATGCGTTGATCCGACCGCCGGCCGGGCAGGTGTGCCAATCGTTGATCGTGGTGTCGTACTGCAGGCCCGGATCGGCGCTCTGCCAGGCCGCTTCGGCGATCTTCTCCCACAGGTCGCGGGCGTTCAGCGTGGCGCTGATCTTTCCGTCGGTCCGACGGATCAGGTTCCACTCGTCGTCTTCCTCGACCGCCCGCAGGAAGTCGTCGCTGACCCGGACGGAGTTGTTCGAGTTCTGGCCGGAGACGGTGAGGTAGGCCTCGCTGTCCCAGTCGGTGTCGTAGGTGCGGAACTCGATCTCGGTGAAGCCCTGGCGCGCGAACTGGATCACGCGTTGCACGTAGCTCAGCGGGATCATTGCGTTCTTCGCGGCCTTGATCGCGGCCTTCAGCTCCGGGTTGGCGGTCGGCTCGAAGGCGTCGTCGCCGAGCGTCTCGCGGGCGTCGACGCAGGCCGCCATGATGCCCTTCATGGTCCGGGCGGCCAGCTTGGAGCCGGCGACCAGGGCGGCGACCTTCTGCTCCTCGATCGCCTTCCACTCGATGTATTGGACGATGTCCGGATGGTCGATATCGACGGTGACCATCTTGGCGGCCCGGCGGGTGGTGCCGCCCGACTTGATCGCGCCGGCGGCCCGGTCGCCGATCTTCAGGAAGCTCATCAGACCCGAGGACTTGCCGCCGCCGGCCAGCGGCTCGCTCTCGCCGCGCAGTCGGGAGAAGTTCGAGCCGGTGCCGGAGCCGTACTTGAACAGACGCGCCTCGCGGACCCATAGGTCCATGATGCCGCCGTCATTCACCAGGTCGTCCTGGACGCCCTGAATGAAGCAGGCATGGGGCTGCGGGTGCTCGTAGGCGGATTTCGAGCGGGTCAGCTTGCCGGTCTTGAAGTCGACATAGTGATGCCCCTGGGCCGGACCGTCGATGCCGTAGGCCCAATGCAGGCCGGTGTTGAACCATTGCGGCGAGTTCGGTGCGGCCATCTGGCGGGCGAGCATCGCGCACATCTCGTCATAATAGGCGCGGGCGTCTTCCTCGGTGTCGAAGTAGCCGCCCTTCCAGCCCCAGTAGGTCCAGGTGCCGGCCAGCCGGTTGAACACCTGCTTGGCGCTGTTTTCACCGACGGTGCGCTCTTCCTTCGGTAGGGCGGCAAGCTTCTCCTCATCCGGGGTCTCGCGCCACAGCCAGGCCGGGACGTCCTTTTCCTTCACCTTCTTGCGCACGGCGGGGATGCCGGCCTTGCGGAAATACTTCTGCGCCAGAATGTCGCTCGCGACCTGGGACCAGTCGCTCGGCACTTCCATGTCGTCGCGGCGGAACACGATCGAGCCGTCCGGATTCCGGATCTCGCTGGTCGTCATCCGGAAATCGATGCCGTCGAAAGCGTCCTTGCCCGCCGTCGTGAAGCGCCGTTCGATCTTCATGCCTACTGCTCCCTGCCTCTGGGTGTCTTCTTGCCGGATTGTCGCGCCGGGCCCTTGCCGAAAGAGCGTCCCCCGCCCGTGTCGCCCCACATATTGTGTTTCGACGGTCGGAAGCTACTCGATTTTGCGGTTGCCGGGCAACGAGAAAAATGACGTTCGGGTGAGTTTCTTGGGGCTGTTGCTACACTGCAACAAGTCGAGTTCAAGTCAAAATCAGCGGTTCAAAAGTCTTGGGTTAAGACCTTCGCTGCGACTTCTTTCGATGTCTCTAGGAGGTGGTGTCCGTGCCGAGAACCATCTCCGGTCGGCCGCTCACACCAAGTCTCCATCCCGGCATCAGCGACAGCGCAAAGGATGGGGGAGCGGCTCCTGCGGTGCAATAGATTTTGTGGGAAAGATTATTGCGAAATCTAGATGTGGTGGGCACGGCAAGGTTATCCACAGGCGCCGGCAACCGCGGATTTCCGGGCTTCTCGGCTTGCGGCGCCGCCACGCCGCCCCATAGGATGTCGGAACGACTGATCCCACGAGAATCAATATATCGGAGGAGACCATGGCGATCCTGCGCCGTGCGATGACCTACACGCCTCTCGATGCGGCGACCCTGGACCGCTGGAAGGCCGTACCGCCGGCGGTGGCGGGCGACTGCATGAACCGGGACCGCTGCATGGACAGCACGGTGTCGCCTCTAGGCGAAGGCTACGTCATGGTCGGTCATGCCAGAACGGCCTCCGTCATGGCCGGCGATAACAGCGCCGTCCATGCCGCCCTGCCGTTGCTCCAGCCGGGCGAGATCCTGGTCATCACCGCGGGGGGCGCCGGCGAGGTGGCGATCATCGGCGAGATCATCGCCGAATGCGCCATGGCCCGGGGCTGTGCCGGGATCGTGCTGGACGGGGCGGTCCGGGATGTCGGGTCGCTGCGGGCGATGAAGATGCCGGTCTATGCCACGGGCGCCACACCGCGGGGGCCGCACAAGGGCTTCGGCGGCGAAATCGACGCGCCGATCGCCTGCGGCGGCGTCGTGGTCGAGCCGGGCGATCTGGTGCTGGGCGACGACGACGGGATCTGCGTGGTCCCCCGAGCCCGCTTCGAAGAGGTCTTGGCCAAGGGCGAGGCTCAGGTCGCGAAAGAGGCGGATATCATCGCCAAGGTGCGCTCCGGCATCACGACGGCGGACCTTACCGGCATGGCGGTACCCGACCCGACCGACGCGGCGGGGTGAACGGTCAACCGGTCGGTCGGCGGATGCGCTCCGCCTGCATCAGCAGGATTCCGGCAATCACCACCCCGGCCCCAAGCATCTGGTAGGGGCCGAGCACCTGGCCGAGCAGCAGACCGGCGGTTATCACGCTGATGACCGGCTCCATGTTGCCGATCGCCGCCACCCTGACCGAGCCGAGCCGGGCGATGGCGCCGTACAGGGACGCGAGCCCGACGACATAGCAGAGCACGTTGACGCCATAACCGAGCCAGGGCAGCGCACCGGTCGGCAGTTTCACCCCCTCGGCGACCGTCGCAACGGCGAAGATCGCCAGACAACCGGTGGTGACGATCGCGGTGATCTGCATCGGCCCGAGGCTGCCCGAGAGCTGCCGGGTCAGCAGAAAGCTGACGGCGACGCAGGTGCCCGCGCCGAAAGCGAGCGCCACGCCGATCGGATCGGCGTCCCGAAGATCGGCGCCGAGCAGCAGGGCGAGGCCGGCGAAGCCGACCGCCAGGGCGACCAGGCGGAGCGGGGTCAGCCGCTCATGCCCGGCGAAATGCGACAAGGGCCCGACCATCAGCGGGAAGACGAAGAAGGTGAGGCTGGCGAGCGGCACCGGAATGAAACCGACGCTGGTCATGTAGCCGAAGGAGGCCAGCGCCGTACAGGTGATGAGGGCGGCGAGCAGCGGCCACAGACGGCGCGGCACGGGGCGGATCAGGCCGCGCCCGAGCACGATCGCCCAGAGAACGAAGACCGCGAGAACGAAGCGGCCGAGTTGCAGCGTCACCGGTCCGGCCCCGCCGTCGAACGCGAGCTTGGCGAAGCTCGGCGCAATGCCGAAGAAGATGGCGACAAACGCCACCAGCACATAGCCCGTCGCCGGGGACTCCAGCGATGGCGGTTGCGGGGCGTCAGGAGCGGATTTCATGGGCGGCTGATACGCCGGGGTCAGGTGCGGCGCAATGACTCATCGCGGCAGCCGGCGAGAGGGAAGGGCAGGACCGGGCGCCGACAAATCCTCCGACCATCGGCTTTCTGGCGCCAGCCCACCACGACGTGGTAGATGGCGACCCCGCGGGTGCGGTCGGACTGGACGATCCGCGGCGCCGATGACATAGTCACCGCGCGATTCAGCAGTCTCTTCGGGGTCGGAGAATGGACGTCGGAACGAAGCTTTTCACCTGGATGAACGGCAAGCTCGTTGGCGAAGACGCCTTCGGGAACAAGTACTATGTCCACAAGAAGGGCGTCCTGCGCGACGGCCACGAGATGCGGTGGTGCATGTACAAAGGCCTCGCCGAAGCGTCGAAGGTTCCGCCGGAGTGGCACCACTGGCTCCACCACGGTACCGACGAAGTGCCGGACGGCACGGATCCGCGCCAGTTCGCCTGGCAGAAGGAGCACCAGCCGAACCTGACCGGAACGCCCTACGCCTATCGGCCGCCGGGACATGTGCTTGAAGGCGGCAAGCGCGACAAGGCGACCGGCGACTACGAACCCTGGACGCCGGCTTGATCCGAAACCCGCGAGGCTGCTTTGAATAGAGGTGTGATCGAGACGCTGATGGGCGCGTTGGTCCTGGTCGTGGCCGGGGTCTTTCTGTTCTACGCCTATTCGTCCTCGGAGATCGGAAAGGGCGGCGGATACGAGGTGATCGCCCGGTTCACCACGGTCGGCGGTCTGAAGCCCGGCAGCGACGTGCGCATGTCCGGCATCAAGGTCGGGACGGTCTCGAACCAGCGGCTCGACCCCAACTCCTACCTGGCGGAAGTGACCCTCAGCATCGACGAGTCGATCCAACTGCCCATCGATTCGAGCGCGGCGATCGCCAGCGAAGGACTCCTCGGTGGCAACTTCGTAGACGTGGTGCCCGGTGCCGACGAGCAGATGCTGAAGCCCGGCGAGCGGATCGAATTGACCCAGGACGCGGTCGATTTCATCCAGCTGCTGAGCCGGTTCATGTTCCAGGCCGGCACGTCGTCCAACTCCGGCACGAACTGACCCTCTTCGCCGAACCGAGGGTCGGTTGCGCCGTTTCCCGGACATATTTCGTCGCTACCACCGGGAACCGATGAGACCAGAGATGGCAGCCACGATGATCCGGCAGACCCTGTTCCGCTCCGCCGTCCGCGCCTGCGCCGCAGGCGCTCTCGTCGCCGGTGTGGCGTCGGCCTTCGCATCCGCTGCCCAGGCCCAGACACCGTCGCCGGAGGACTGGCGCCAGCAAACCGTTGCGGTCATGCAGGGCCTCGACAAGGTCACCGCGCGAATCTCCCGCTTCACCGTACCGATCGGCGAGACCTACCGGTTCGGCACCTTCAACATTCGTGTTGAGACCTGTCAGGATCTGCCGCCGACCCTGCCGCCGGAGAGCGCCGCCTTCGTGCATGTCGAGGATCAGCCGCCGGACGAGCCGGGGCGGGAGATCTTCAGCGGCTGGATGTTCGCCTCAAGCCCGGGTCTGAACGCGGTGGAGCACCCGGTCTACGACGTCTGGGTCACGTCCTGCAGCAACGCCTCCACCGAAGGCCAGTCGTCGGCCGATACGTCGAACTGAACCGGCGCTGCGATCGCGTCGTTCAGCATCCGCCGATAGTCCTCACGGGGGATCTCGACGGCGCCGAACCGGGCGAGGTGTTCGGTGATGAACTGGGTGTCGAGCAGGATGAAGCCGCCCGCCTTCAGTTTCGCCACGAGATGGACCAGTGCCACCTTCGACGCGTCGGTGGCCCGGCTGAACATGCTCTCGCCGAAGAACGCGCCGCCGAGCCGCACCCCGTAGAGTCCGCCGACCAGCCGCCCGTCCAGCCGGCATTCGACCGAATGGGCGTGGCCGCGGGCGTGGAGGGCGAGATAGAGGCGGCGGATCTCGGGATTGATCCAGGTATCCGGGCGACGTTCGGTCGCCTCGGCACAGCCGTCGAGAACCGCCTCGAAGTCACGGTCCCAGACGACATCAAAGGTCCGCCGGCGGACGGTCTTGCGCAGGCTGCGCGGGATGTGGAAGCCGTCGAGCGGAAGGATGCCGCGCTTGTCGGGGTCGACAAAGAACAGACGCGGGTCGTCGCGACCCTCGGCCATCGGAAACACCCCGACGGCATAGGCCTGCAGCAGCAGCTCCGGTTGCAGCTCGGACATCCGGTCCACCCGCGTCGTCAATCAGGCTGAAAGCGTAGCACTCCCGGCCGCGGCGGCAATGGCCCGCTTCAGGACGTCAGATATTCGGTTTCCAGCCAGCGGATATGGTAGTCGCCGCTGCGGAAGGCCGGCGCCCGCATCAGTTCGATATGCAGGGGAATCGTCGTCGGAATGCCTCCGATCACGTACTCGCCGAGCGCCCGCTCGACCCGCATCAGGCATTCCTCCCGGGTCGTGCCGTGCACCACCAGTTTGGCGACCAGGCTGTCGTAATGCGGCGGCACGCTGTAGCCGGCATAGAGCGCGCTGTCGACGCGGACGCCGAGACCGCCCGGCTGGTGATAGTCGTCGATCCGGCCCGGTCGGGGCTGGAAGGTCCGCGGGTCCTCGGCGGTGATGCGGCACTCGATGGCGTGGCCGTTGAAGGTCACGTCCTTCTGCTCTAGGCCGAGGGGCCGACCGGCGGCGATCTCGATCTGCAGCCGCACCAGGTCGATGCCGGTGATCGCCTCGGTGATCGGGTGCTCGACCTGCAGGCGGGTGTTCATCTCGATGAAGAAGAACTCGCCGTTCTCGTACAGGAATTCCAGCGTGCCGAGACTGCGGTAACCCATCTTCTGGATGGCATCGACGGCGCGGGCACCGATGGCTTCGCGCTCGGCCTGGGTGAGGGCGGGCGAAGGCGACTCCTCGATGACCTTCTGGTGGCGCCGCTGGATCGAGCAGTCGCGCTCTCCGAGATGGATGACGTTCCCGTGGCTGTCGGCGGCGATCTGGATCTCGATATGCCGGGGGCGGCCGAGATAGCGCTCCATATAGACGGAGTCGTTGCCGAAGGCGGCGGCGCTCTCGCGACGTGCCATCGTGTACGCCTCTTCCAGGTTCTCCGCCGTCTCGGCAACCTTCATGCCGCGCCCGCCGCCGCCTGCAGCCGCCTTGATCAGGACCGGATAGCCGATCCGCTCCGCTTCGGTGCGGGCGGCGTCCACGCCCTCCACCGGACCTTCTGAGCCGGGGACGCAGGGGATGCCGAGCTCGATCATCGTCCGCTTGGCGGTGATCTTGTCGCCCATCGCCTGGATGTGGGCCGGCGACGGGCCGATGAAGGTGATGCCGTGAGCCTCGACGATCTCGGCGAAGGCGGCGTTCTCCGACAGGAAGCCGACGCCCGGATGGATCGCGTCCGCATGGGTGACCGCGGCGGCCGACAGGATCGCCGGGATGTTCAGATAGCTGTCGCGCGCCGGCGGCGGCCCGATACAGACGCTTTCGTCGGCGAGCCGCACATGCATCGCGTCGGCATCGGCGGTGGAGTGCACCGCCACCGTCTTGATGCCCATCTCGCGACAGGCGCGGTGAATCCGCAGCGCCACGTCGCCGCGGTTGGCAATCAGGACCTTTTCGAACACGCCGGACCTCTCTTCGCGCCGAACGGGCGGATCATTCGAGGACCAGCAGGGGCTGGCCGTATTCGACCGGCTGCCCGTTCTCGACATGGACGGACTTGATCTTGCCGTCGCGCGGCGCCGGGATCGGGTTCATGGTCTTCATCGCCTCGACGATCATGATCGTCTGGCCCTTGCGGACGCTGGCGCCGACCGGCGCGAAGGCCGCTGCCCCGGGCTCCGGCGCCACATAGGCGGTGCCGACCATGGGGGACGGTACGACCTCGCCGTCCTCCTGGGCGGCGGCGGCCGGCGCTGCCGCGGATGCCGGCGCGGGGGCGGCAGCCGGAGCCGGTGCGGCGGCATAGGTCGCAGTGACGGTCGGTTTGGCGATCCGGATGCGCAGGTCGCCCGTCGCATACTCGATCTCGCCAAGCCCGGTTTCTTCCAGCAGGCCGGCCAGTTTACGGACCAGCGCTTCGTCCAGATCCTTGCTCACGGCATTCGTTCCTTATTCGTCGACCCCGACCAGGCCCGCCATGGCTTCGATCGCGAGCACATACCCGCGCGCGCCGAAGCCGGCGATGATGCCGTCCACCACACCCGACAGATAGGAGTGGTGGCGGAACTCCTCGCGCCGGTGGGTGTTCGACAGGTGAAGCTCGATCGCCGGCAGCTCGGCGACGGAAAGGGCGTCCCGCAGGGCGACCGAGGTGTGGGTATAGGCGCCGGCATTCAGGATGATGCCGTGATGGCTGTCCCGGGCCTGCTGGATCATCGTGACCAGCTCGCCCTCGAAATTCGACTGCCTGAAGTCGACGCCGAGCCCGAGGGCTTCGCCGCGTTCCTGGCACATCGCTTCGATATCCGCCAGCGTGTCGCTGCCGTAGATCGTCGGTTCGCGCACGCCGAGCATATTCAGGTTCGGTCCGTTCAGGACCAGGATGTCGGGCCGGTCAGCCACCGAAAACGCCTCTCGTTTGCTTGGTGGCGGGTTATACCATGGCGCAAACCGTGCGCAACGTTACTGCCATAATTCCCGGCTGGAGCCATGACCAGGATCACTCTCGACACCGTCCGGGCCCTCGACTCCGAGGACACCCTGCGGCATTTCCGCGATCGCTTCGTCCTGCCCGAAGGGCTGATTTACCTGGATGGCAACTCGCTCGGCGCCATGCCGAAGGCGGTGCCGGAGAGGGTCGCCGCGATGCTGCACGAGGAATGGGGGCGCCACCTGATCGGCGGCTGGCTCAAGGATGGCTGGATGGAGAAACCGCTGGCCCTCGGCAACCGTCTGGCCCGGCTGGTCGGCGCGGGAGAGGGGGAGGTGGCGGTTGTCGACACCACGTCCATCAACCTGTTCAAGCTGCTGTCGGCGGCGCTGGCCATGCGGCCGGACCGCACCGTCATCCTGTCCAATACGGAGAACTTCCCGACCGATCTCTACATGGCCCAGGGCCTGATCGCGCAGCTGGGCGGGCGCCACGAATTGCGGCTGGTGCGTGAAGGGGAGATCGAGGAAGCGCTCGACGATCAGGTCGCCGTGGTCATGCTGACCGAGACCAACTTCAAGACCGGTGCCGTCTTCGACATGGCGGCGGTGACCCGCGCCGCCCACGAGGCCGGCGCGCTCACGCTCTGGGACCTCGCCCACTCGGCCGGTGCCTTTCCGGTCGACCTCAACGGCGCAGGGGCGGATTTCGCCGTCGGATGTTCCTACAAGTACTTGAATGCCGGCCCGGGCGGTCCCGCCTGGATGTTCGTCGCCTCCCGCCACCAGGAGGCGGCTCGGCAGCCGCTCACCGGGTGGCTCGGCCATGACCGGCCGTTCGATTTCGACCTCGACTACCGGCCGGCCGACGGGATCCGCCGCCATGTGTGTTCGTCTCCGGGAATCCTCGGTCTGGTGGCATTCGAGGCGGCGCTGGACATCATGCTGGAGGCCGACATGGCGGCGATCCGACGGAAGTCGGTGGCGCTCGGCGACCTGTTCATCTCCCTGGTCGAGCAGGAATGCGGCGACGCCGGGTTCGATCTGATCTCGCCGCGGGAGGCCGGGCTGACTGCGCCCTGGGGCCGCGGCAGCCAGGTGTCCTTCGCCCATCCCGACGGATACGGCATCGTCCAGGCGCTGATCGCGCGGGGCGTGATCGGCGACTTCCGCGACCCCGACGTCATGCGCTTCGGGTTCGCCCCGCTGTACCAGCGCTACGCCGATGTTTGGGACGCCGTCGCCCATCTGCGCGCCGTGCTGGACGGCAAGGAGCATCTGGCCGAGGCCTATCGCGAGCGGGCCTCTGTCACTTGATCATGCCCGCCTTCGGCACTCAGCCAGGCCAGGAAGGCGGCCTCCTCGGGGCAGTCGACCCGGCCGGCGGGAACCAGCATGTACCAGCGCTCGCCGTCGATTCTCGGGCCATCCATCGCAGGGACCAGCCGCCCGTCACCGAACAACTCCGTGTCGCTGATGGTGGAGGCCAGCACGATCCCCTTGCCCAGCTCCGCGGCCCGCACGGCCAGGTCTCGGGCGGCGAAATCGACCCGCTTGTGATCGGCCAGCCGGGCGGTGCCGGAGGCGACGAACCAGCGCTCCCAGTCGGCCGAGTCGCCGGCCACCAGCAGCGGCAGGGCGCCGCCGAACGCATTGCCACCCAGACCTTCCGCCACCGCCGGCTCGGCGGCCGGGAACAGCGCCTCGGCCAGGAACGGTGCGGCGTGCAGCTCCGGATGGCTCGACACCCCGTTCAGCAGGGCGATGTCGGCCTGGCCCTCCAGGATGCAGCCCGGATCGGAGGCTTCAGCGATCTTCACCCGCAGCCCGTTGCTGTGCCGGGCGAAGCGGTCGAGCCGGGGCACCAGCCATTGGATGGCGAAATCCGGGTCGGTGCCGATCACCAACTCCGGCCCCTTGTGGCGCGGCGCGACGGACTCGGTGGCAATGGAGATCGTAGCGAAGGCCGAGCGTAGCGGGGCGACGTAGCGCTGACCCGCTTCGGTCAGCATCAGTCCATTATGGATCCGCTCGAACAGCGGCGTGCCGAGCTGGTCCTCCAGGGACTTGACCTGCTGGCTGACCGCGCCGGGTGTGACGTGCATCTCGGCCGCCGCCCGCTTGAAACTGAGATGGCGGGCCGCGGCCTCGAAGGCGCGCAGGGCATTCAGGGGAGGGAGCCTGTAGGTCATGGTTCCGATTATAGCGTGTCCGGCACCACCGAATTGGCCAGAAATTCTGGGCCGGGGCGCGAAGAATTTCTGGTTTGCGGCGCCAGCCCGCCTTCCGGCATCAAAGGCATCCTTACTTCATCTCCCCGCGCAAAGGATCGTCCATGCACATCCAGCATGTCCCCGCCGCCGTCTATCCACCGGCCGGAAACTACGTCCACGGCGTCTCGGTGCCGGCGTCCGCGAAGCTGCTCTTCATATCCGGCACCATGGGCCTGACGCCGGAGGGCGGCATCCCCGAGAGCTTCGAGAAGCAGTGCGAGTTGGTCTGGCAGCACGTCTTCGCCATCCTCGCGGATGCCGGCATGAGCCGGCAGAACCTGGTGAAGATCACCTGTTTCCTCGGCGATGCCGCGAACCGCTGGAAGAACATGGAGATCCGCGATCGGATGCTCGGCGACCATCGGATTGCCGTCACCGTGGTCGAGGCGACGCTGCTCAACAACCGGTGGTTTCTCGAGATGGAGGCAGTGGCCGCCGGTTAGAGCCCGGCCCGCGCCAGTACCCGGTACATGCTCCTCAGCACCGGCTTCTCGATCAGCTTGCCGTCGATCACGACCAAGCCGCTGTCGCCCTGCTCGAACGCGTCGACGATGCGCCGGGCATGGGCGATTTCGGCCTCGCTGGGGCTGAAGATCTCGTTCAGCACTGGCACCTGCTTGGGATGGATCGAGCCCTTGCCGCAGAAGCCAAGGTCCCGGGCGGCCTCGGCCTCGCGCCTCATGCCGTCCATGTCGTTCAGATCGAGGAACGGTACGTCGATCACGTCGACGCCGGCGCCCGCCGCCGCGTGCACCACACGGGAGCGGGCGTAGAGCAGAGCCTCCCAGGTGTAGGCGCAGCGCAGGTCGGCGGCCATGTCGACGCCGCCGAAGAAGATCGCGTCGATCCGGCGCGAACAGCGGGCGATCTCCCAGGCGGCCTCCAGCGCCTCGTTGGTCTCGATGATGACCTGCAGGCGGGACGCGATCTTGAACTCGTCGAACAGCTCGTCCAGCGCCACCACCTCGGCCGGTGCCTTCACCTTGGCCAGCATCAGGGCCGGCGGGGCCTTCGCCGAGTTCGAGAATCGCCTGCACGTCCTTCATGCCCTCTGGCGTGCGCGGCGGGTTGATCCGCACCATGCACTCGACCGCGTCGTCGAGGTCCGCCGTGGCGAACCAGTCGATCGTGGCGCGCCGCGCCTGTTCCTTGTGCTGCGGCGCGATCGCGTCCTCCAGGTCGATGCACATGATGTCCGCGCCGGTGGCCATCGCCTTGGGGAACATGTCCGGTTTGTTCCCGGGCGCGAAGATGAAGCTGCGGCGCGGGCGGATCGTCGTCATCGGGAGCTCTCCGGCAAGGGGACTTGGTCAAGGGTGCGCCGCTTGAGGGCGAAATTCATCACCAGCGCGCCGATCACGATGGCGCCGCCCAGGAGCGCATAGTCGCTCGGCTTCTCGCCGATCACCAGCCAGACCCATAGCGGGCCGAGCACGGTCTCGAGCAGCACCACGAGGCCGACCTCGGCGGCCGAGAGATAGATCGGCGCCGCTGTCAGCAGACCGAAGGAGACCGGCAGGATCAGCAGCCCGAGCAGGGCCATCCAGCCGAACTGGACGGGCGAGAGGGCAAGGCTGTCGGCGGCGATCAGGGCCACCGCGGCGACCAGCAGACCGGACAGGCCCACCGCCGGCATCATGTCGACGGGCCGGGCGGCGCGCACCAGGACGAAATGGCCGCCCAGCGCGATCGCCGCCGCCAGGGCCACCATGTCGCCGATCCAGGTGCCGACCGAGAGCCCGTCTGCGACGATGACAATGATCCCGAGAATGGCCACGATTATGGCGATCCAGGTTCGCGCCGGGGGTCGTTCTCCGAGGGCGATCCGTCCGATCACGGCGGCGAACAGGGGGGCGGCCGACATGATGACCAGGGTGTTCGCGACGGTCGTGGTCGCCACGGCGACGACGAACAGGATGGTATTCAGGGCGAACAGCGCGCAGACCAGAACGCCATGGGCGCCGATCCCCAGGATCGCGGCCGGAAATCGCCGACCGTAGCGGAGCAGCAGGAGGCCGATATATCCGATTGTCACGAACAGGCCGCGCCAGAACAGAATGGTCCAGGCATCGGCGCCGACCATGCGCATCAGCAGGGTGTCCGGGGTCAGGATCAGGACGCCGAGAACGGCGAAGGTCAGGCCCTTGATCTGGTCGGAGGCCTGATCGGAGGCTGTTGGCATGCGGGCGAATCCAGCGTGACGGTTGTGATCGTGGTAATCGATCGTTCACAATTCAGCCGTATCGTGAGGTCATGAGCGAGGCAAGGACCATCGCCGTACCCTGGCACATAAAGCTTCGGGCCTGGTGGGAAGGCTACGACGCGCAGGAATATGTCGAGTGGCGTCAGCGCGCGGACTCCGACGGAACGGAGGACGACGAGCCGTCGCTGCCGCCCTCCATCGCGCTGCCGAAGATGATGAGCCTCGACGACCTGATGGACGAGACCCCTGCCGACGGTACCGGGGCGGGCGTCGAGTTCGAGGAGGAGGCGGCCCCCGACCCGGTCTGGTCGCGGGCGGGGATCGCCGTGAGCCAACGGGTTTTCGGCCGCGGCTTCGTCGCGCCGGGCGGCGCCGACGCGGCGATCGAGATGGCGAAACCGCTCGGTCTCGATCCGGTCCAGTCGGTTCTCGACCTCACCATGGGGCTGGGCGGACCAGGTGCCGCCCTGGCCGGCAAATACGGAGTCTGGATCACCGGCTACGAGCGGAATCCGGCGCTGTTCGACCAGGCCGTCATAGAGCTGGCGGCAATAAAGTCGGGCGATCAGGTCCGCACCAATTTCTACGATCCGGAGACGGTTGAGCTGCCGCGCCGGAAATTCGACGTGGTGCTGTTCGTCGACGAGATGCACCGGGTCCAGGACCGGCTGGCCCTGATCGCCAAGATCCACGCCTCGATGAAGGATTGGGGGCAGTTCCTGCTGGGCGACTACGTGATCCCGGACGAGAACCCGCCGTCCGATCGACTGCGGGCCTGGATGGGCAACCGCGGCGAGCCCGTGACCCTCTGGACCCGCGCGCAGTACGAGACCGCCCTGTCGAACCAGGGATTCGACGTCCGGGTGATCCGGGACGTCTCCCAGACCCAGGCCGAACTGATCCGGAATGACTTCGCCAAGTTCGTCTCCGCCCTCAACGCCGACAGGCAGGTCACCGAGACGCCCGTGGGACGCCAGGCCCTGATGGCGCTGGCCGAGGACTGGTCGCGTCTGGCGACCCTGTTGCAGAACGGCGAACTGCAGCTTCTGCGCTTCGTGTCGATGAAGCCGGAAGAGACCTGAAAACCGCCGAATATCGCGGTTGACAGCCTTCGGGCTTCTCAGTAGGTTCCGCGCTCTTCGAAATTCGATGACCACCGGAGACGACAGATGCGTGTCGCCAATTCGCTCAAGACGCTGAAGAAGCGGCATAAGGCCTGCCGCGTTATCCGCCGCAAGGGCCGCGTCTACGTGATCAACAAGTCCAACCCGCGCTTCAAGGCGCGCCAGGGTTAATCCCGGCTGGACCGATGACGGGCGCGGCGGTTTCGCCGCGCGTGTCCCTATACGCTTTCAGGCGGCCGACGGAAACGTCGCGCCGCCTTTTCGCGTTTCCGCCGTGGCCGGTGCCGGAGCTTCCGCGGTCCGGCTTGAATTTCCTTCCCATTCCGGCAAGTTAGGCATCAGGTTAAACGCCAGGACCTGATGAACAGGCGGGGAGGCTTGCCATGCAGATGCCGGAGCCGGACCAGGACGTCCTGGCGCGCCGTTCGGAGATCGTCGCCGCCCTGCGCGAGATCGTGCCGGGCGAAGGGGTGATCGCCGACGAACGCGGGATGAAGCCGTACGAGAGCGACGGCCTGACCGCGTACCGCACCCTGCCGATGATCGTCGTCCTGCCCGAGACGGTGGAGCAGGTCGCCGACGTTCTGAAGTACTGCCATGCGAACGGGGTCAAGGTCGTGCCGCGCGGCTCCGGGACGTCGCTGTCGGGCGGGGCTTTGCCGCTGGCCGACGGGGTGCTGCTCGGCCTCGGCAAGTTCAACCGCATCCTCGACATCGATTTCGACAACCGGACCGTGACGGCGCAACCGGGGGTGACCAATCTGGGCATTACCACGGCCGTCCAGCACGAAGGCTTCTACTACGCCCCGGACCCGTCCTCGCAGATCGCCTGCTCGATCGGCGGCAACGTGGCGGAGAACTCGGGTGGCGTTCACTGCCTCAAATACGGGCTGACGACCAACAACATCCTGGGCCTCGAGATCGTCACGATCGAGGGCGAGATCATGCGGCTCGGCGGCAAGCATCTCGAATCCGAGGGCTACGACCTGATGGGCCTGCTCACCGGCTCGGAAGGGCTGCTCGCCGTCGTCACCGAGGTCACGGTCCGCATCCTGAAGAAACCCGCCTCCCTGCGCGCCCTGCTGCTCGGCTTCCCGACCAGCGAGGAGGCCGGGGCCTGCGTCGCCGCCATCATCGGCGCCGGCATCATCCCGGGCGGGATGGAGATGATGGACAACCCGGCGATCAACGCTGCCGAGGATTTCGTGAACGCCGGCTATCCCCGCGAGGCCGGCGCCCTGCTGATCGTCGAGCTGGATGGCCCGGAGGTGGAGGTCGACACCCTGATCGAGCGGGTGCGCGAGATCGCCGAGGCCAACGGATCGACCACCCTGCGGGTCTCCGAGAGCGAGGAGGAGCGCAACGCTTTCTGGGCCGGGCGCAAGGCGGCGTTCCCTGCGGTCGGTCGCATCTCGCCGGACTACATGTGCATGGACGGCACCATCCCCCGCCGGCAGTTGCCCGAGATCCTCACCCGCATGTCCCGGATGAGCGAGAAATACGGCCTGCGCGTCGCCAACGTGTTCCATGCGGGCGACGGCAACCTGCACCCGCTGATCCTGTTCGACGCCAACAAGCCGGGCGAACTCGACCGGGCGGAGGCGTTCGGCGCCGATATCCTGAAAGCCTGTGTCGAGCTCGGCGGCGTGCTGACCGGCGAGCACGGGGTCGGCGTCGAGAAGCGCGACCTGATGCCGGAGATGTTCAGCGAGATCGACCTGAACCAGCAGATGCGCGTGAAATGCGCCTGGGACCCGAAGGGCCTGCTGAACCCCGGCAAGGTGTTCCCGACCCTGCACCGCTGCGCCGAACTCGGCCGCATGCATATCCACCGGGGGCAGTTGCCGTTCCCCGACATCCCGCGGTTCTGAGGGGCGTCAGATGATCAGCAGTATCCGTCATCCCGGGACGCCTCTGAACCCGATTCGGGGACGGGACGGGGACCGTGTCGCCAACGCCGCGCGCTGGGTCCCGGCCCGCCCCCGGATCAGGTCCGGGGCCGTCCGGGATGACGTTTTTTCCCTAACGTTTTCTCAATCACCGTCATCCCGGCGAGGCGCGGACCTGATCCGCGGCTCGGCCGGGACCCGGCCTTTGGCGGAGCGTGCCGATGCCTGACACCTTCAAGCCCGACACGGCGCAGCAGGTGCGCGACGCGGTCGCCTGGGCGGTCTCCGAGGAGACGCCGCTGGAGATCGTCTCCCGCGCCACCAAGCGCACGGTCGGCCGGCCGATGCAGACCGCCAACACCCTGGACCTGTCCGGCCTCAGCGGGATCGGCCTGTACGAGGCGGAGGAACTGATCTGCCAGGCCGGGCCGGGCACGCCGCTCGCCGAGATCGAGGCGGCGCTGAAAGCACAGAACCAGCGTCTCGCCTTCGAGCCGATGGATCTGGGCGTCCTGCTCGGCGGCGGGGAAGGGCGGCAATCCATAGCCGGAGTCTTCGCCTGCAACCTCGCTGGTCCGCGCCGGATCAAGGACGGCTCGGCGCGCGACCACCTGCTCGGTTTCACCGCCGTCACCGGCCGGGGCGAGATCGTGAAGTCGGGCGGCCGGGTGGTGAAGAACGTCACCGGCTACGACCTGTCCAAGCTGGTCTGCGGCTCCTGGGGCACGCTGGCGGCGCTGACCGACCTGACCTTCAAGGTGCTGCCCGCGCCCGAGACCGAGACCACGGTGCTGCTGCACGGCCTCGACGACGCCCTCGCGGTGAAGGCGATGAGTGCGGCCATGGGCTCGGCCCATGACGTGTCCTCGGCGGCGCATCTACCGGTCGGCATCGCCGCCGGCGGGGTGAGCGGGGTTGTCACGGCCCTGCGCGTCGCGGGGTTCGCGCCGTCCGTCGTCGCCCGCGTCGATGCGTTGAAAGGTGAGTTGGCCGGGTTCGGCGCGGAGATCGCGACGATCGACGGCGACGCCTCGCGCGCGCTCTGGCGCGACCTGCGCGACGCCCGCCCCCTGGCCGAGCCGCGCGACCGGGCGGTATGGAAGATCTCCGTCGCGCCGACGGCGGGTCCGGAGGTGGTTGCGGCGATCCGGCCGCTGGCGGCCGACTGCGCCTATTTCTACGACTGGGCAGGCGGGCTGGTCTGGCTTGCCGTGCCGCCGCGCGGGGACGCCCAGGCCGAGACCGTGCGCGGGGCGGTCGATCGGGTGGGCGGCCACGCCACCCTGATCCGCGCCGCTCCGGAGGTCCGGGCCTCGGTGGACAGCTTCCATCCGCAGCCAGCCCCGGTCGCCGCGCTGGCGAAGCGGGTGAAGGAGAGTTTCGACCCGAAAGGTGTACTCAATCCGGGCCGCATGACGGCGGGGGTGTGAGGTGGATCGCAAGAGCGTTGGTATAAAAGAATTGATCGAACTGAGGCGGCGAAGAATTCTTAAGTATGGCGCTTGGGGTACCGCCTTGTGGTTGTGGTTCTTGGCATTTGTTATTCTCAAGCAGTACGGATACGTTTGGTCAGAAGTCTCTGATCCTTTAAGTTCGTATGAATTGGGAGATACGTTTTCTGGATTTTTTGGTGCTTTAGGTTTCTTTTGGTTGGTACTGGGGTATTTTCAACAGGCAGAAGAAATTCGCCTGAATCGTTTGGATTTAAGCTTGCAGATCGATCAACTGGCAAAGCAAAGTGAAGCAACGGAAAAGTCGACAATTTCTTTGGAGTCTCAAGCTAGCGCACTGAGCGATTCTGTTAAGGTTTCCCTGTTTTCTGGGTATTTGTCTATTTTGCCCGAGAATCTGAAATTTCTAGACAACTTGGCCTGGGCGATATTCGAATCATTAAAGTATAATATTGACCCAAATTTACTATCTAGGAAGGACCTTATCGATATTTTAACGCAAGTACTCGACTTGAATGTATTTAAATCGTATCTAAAAGATCATCATAACGGAACTATGGATTCGTTATCTTACAAAATACTTACTGATAACATTATTCATTATGTTGTAACGTATAGAGAAATTACTAAATTAGGATTTGATGTGGTGGAGGAAAATAAAATTTCTGAGATATTAAAGTATACTCGGTACGGGTCTTTATATGAAGAACTCTTAGATATTTATAATTTCATCGATGGCGATGAGATAGCGAAGTATCCGGTACGAAACAGGGCTGTGACCTAATGCAAACCAACTTCACCCTGGCCCAGCTCGCCGATCCGGAGATCGCGACCGCCAACGAGATCCTGCGCAAATGCGTGCATTGCGGGTTCTGCACGGCGACCTGTCCGACCTATGTCCTGCTGGGCGACGAGCTCGACAGCCCGCGCGGCCGGATCTACCTGATCAAGGACATGCTGGAGAACGACCGGCCGGCCGGGGACGAGGAGGTCAAGCATATCGACCGCTGCCTCTCCTGCCTGTCCTGCATGACCACCTGTCCGTCCGGCGTGCACTACATGCACCTGGTCGACCACGCCCGCACCCATATCGAGCGAACCTATACCCGCAAGCCCCTGGACCGCTGGCTGCGGGCGCTGCTGTCCAACCTGATCCCCTATCCGAACCGGTTCCGTCTGGCGCTGGCCGGCGCCTGGTTCGCCCGGCCCTTCGCGCCGCTGGCGGGCAATCTGTTCGGCGGACGGCTGCGGGCGATGCTGGAACTGGCGCCGAAGGCGATCCCGCCGCGCTCGCCCTTGGATCGGCCGGGGGTGTTCCCGGCCGAGGGCGAGCGGCGGGGCCGGGTCGCCCTGCTGCTCGGCTGCGCCCAGCGGGTGCTGGAGCCGGAGATCAACGACGCCACCATCCGCCTGCTGACCCGCCACGGGGTCGAGGTGGTGGTGCCGCCGAGTGCGGGCTGCTGCGGCTCGCTGACCCACCATATGGGCCGCGAGCACGAGGCCCATGCCAGCGTGAAGGCCAATGTGGACGCGTGGTGGGCCGAGACGGCGGAGGGCGGCGGCGCGGGCCTGGACGCGGTGGTGATCAACGCGTCCGGCTGCGGCACGACGGTGAAGGATTACGGCTTCATGCTGCGCGAGGACGCCGCCTATGCCGAGAAGGCGGCGGCGATCTCGGCGATGACCCGGGACGTGACCGAATACTTGGCGACGCTGGACCTGCCGGCGGGAGCCGACGCCGGACTGACCGTGGCCTATCACTCGGCCTGTTCCATGCAGCACGGCCAGAAGATCAAGACGCTGCCGGCGGAGCTGCTGACCAGGGCGGGCTTCGCGGTGAAGGGCGTGCCGGAGGGGCATCTCTGCTGCGGGTCGGCGGGCACCTACAACATGATGCAGCCGCAGATCGCCCGCAGGCTGCGCGACCGCAAGGTGGCGAATATCGAGAGCACGAAGCCGGACGTGATCGCCACGGGGAATATCGGCTGCATGACCCAGATCGGCGGCGGGACGGCGATCCCGGTGGTGCATACGGTCCAGCTTCTCGACTGGGCGACGGGCGGCCCCGTGCCCCCGGCGCTGCGGGAGCAGGCGGCGTAGCGCAAGCACGCGCAAACTATATCCGTCATCCCGGTGGCCGCCGGACCTGATCCGGCGGACGGCCGGGACCCAACGTCGTCGACGAATTCAATGTCCCGGCCGACCCCCGGGTCGAGCCCGGGTCTCACCGGGATGACGGGGTGTATGGGTTGGTGAGCTGATGTCTCGGTTTATTCCCGCAGCGCCATCTCTCCGTCCTGGCCGAAGACCTCCTCGAACGCGCCTTTCAGGGCGGCGTCGACCTCGGTCATGCCGACCAGCACGCCGAGATCGACCAGGCTCGTGACCCCGTGGCCGGCGATGCCGCAGGGAACGATCCCGTCGAAATGGGACAGGTCAGGCTCGACGTTGAGCGCGATGCCATGGAACGTCACCCAGCGGCGCACCCGGACGCCGATGGCGGCGATCTTGTCCTCGCGCAGCGGCTCGCCCCGGTCGGTGCGGCGGACCCAGATGCCGACCCGTCCGTCCCGACGCTCGCCCTCAACGCCGAGCCGGTCCAGCGCGCGGATCAGCCATTCCTCCAGGGCGTGGACATAGGCGCGGACATCGGGGCGGCGCCGCTTCAGGTCGAGCATGACATAGGCCACCCGCTGGCCCGGGCCGTGATAGGTGAACTCGCCGCCGCGGCCGGTGCGGTGGACCGGGAACCGGTCCGGCTGCAGCAGGTCGGCGGTGTCGGCGCTGGTGCCGGCGGTGTAGAGCGGCGGGTGCTCCAGCAGCCAGACGGTCTCCGGCGCCTCGCCCGCGTGGATGGCGCCGGCCAGCCGCTCCATTTCTGCCACGGCGGCCTCGTAGTCGACCCGGGCGTCGGAATGGCGCCAGTCGACCGCGCTCTGAAACGCGCGGTCCGCCTGATCGGAGGGGGTGGCGAGAGACATGGATCGGTGTCCATTTCCGGTTCCGTGCGGCAATCCGCGATCTTGCTTGATTGGGCGGGCCGCTTTTGCTAATCCCTCACCCTCGCTGCGGGCCGGGGTTCGCAGCCAAGATAGTGCGGTCGTGGCGGAATTGGTAGACGCGCAGCGTTGAGGTCGCTGTCCGGTAACACGGGTGGAAGTTCGAGTCTTCTCGACCGCACCACTATCTCCCCTTGAAGGCCTGACTTCGGATTGCGCAGACGGAGGCCGGACGATGAAGATCGGTCTTGTCGTCACGGGCCTGCAGTGGATTGACGCCCGTCGGGCGACCTCCGATCATGCCAGCACCAGACTGCGGGCGCTGCTGCCGGCCGGGGCGCTCGGGCGGCGCGGACACGGTCTGTTGATCTGCTCCGATTTCGATTTCCATCGCGGTGCCGTCGATGCCCATGTGCCGGATCTCGACGTTCTGATCGTCCACAAGGTCCGGCTCGACCTGGCGGACCGGCTTGACCGGGCCCGCGCGGCCGGCGTCGCCGTCATCGTCGACCTGTGCGACCTCGTCTTCGACCACCCCGTGCTGTCGAACATATATCCGGCGATGCTCACCCGCGCCCATCTGGTCACCGCGGCGACCGACGTCATGGCCGAGGTGGCGGCCGAGCATGTGCGCCTGCCGGTCCGGGTGATCGCCGACGCGGTCGAGGGTCTCCGGCGGGAACCGATCCGGGCCGACCGGTCGGCTCCCCTGCGGTTCCTCTGGTTCGGCCGCCTGCAGAATGCCGGCCCCGTTGTCGAGATGCTGCCGCAACTGGCGGCGTTTCCCGGCGCCGCGATCGAGATCATCACCGACGCGACCCGACCCT
Organism: Thalassobaculum sp.; assembly: GCA_048983575.1. GTDB lineage: Bacteria > Pseudomonadota > Alphaproteobacteria > Thalassobaculales > Thalassobaculaceae > Thalassobaculum. Next base: position 2,004,496 of record JBLZTD010000001.1, read on the forward strand.
TTGCCCGCCATGTGGAAGCGGCGACCCCGGCGGGACTCGCGTTCACGCTCACGCCGTGGAGTCCCGAAGCGGTCGAGGCCGGATTGGAGCGGTGCGATCTGGTGCTGCTGCCCGCCGATCCCAGCCCGTCCCATCGGGTGAAATCGGCGAACCGGATGGAGCGGGCGCTGTGGGGGGGGCGGCAGGTGGCGGCGATGAGGACGCGGGCCGGCGAGACCTGGGCTGATCTGGCGTTCGTGGAGGGCGACATGGTGTCCGCCATCCGCCGGGCGCTGGAGAACCGCAGCCTCTGGCCGGACCGGATCCTGGCCGCACAGAAGCGCCTCGTCGGTATCCGGTCGGCGCCGGCGCTCGCGGTCGAATGGGAGGCGGCGGCGGAGGCGGCCCGGCGAGCGGCGGGGCAATCCGACCTTCCTGCGTCTCCTCTTGGGGGTCCAACCCCGCCCGTGTAAGGTCTCCACCGCTCGATCGATGCCGACCTGGAGGAATTGAATGGCGGAGGATCTCAAGGACGCCGCGCTCTATTACCACGAGAACTCCGGTTCCCGGAAAAATGGCCGTCGTGCCGACCAAGCCGATGGCCACCCAGCGCGATCTGTCCCTCGCGTATTCCCCGGGCGTCGCCTACGCTTGCACCGCCATCGTCGAGGATCCCTCGACCGCCGCGCGCTACACCGGTCGGCAGAACCTGGTCGGCGTGGTGACCAACGGCACCGCGGTCCTCGGCCTCGGCAATATCGGCCCGCTCGCCTCCAAGCCGGTGATGGAGGGCAAGGCCGCGCTGTTCAAGAAATTCGCCGATATCGACGTGTTCGACATCGAGGTGGCGGAGCTGGACGTCGACCGGTTCGTCGATGTGGTCGCTGCGCTCGAGCCGACCTTCGGCGGGATCAACCTCGAAGATATCAAGGCGCCCGAGTGCTTCGAGATCGAGCGCAAGCTGCGCCAGCGCATGAACATCCCCGTGTTCCACGACGATCAGCACGGCACGGCGATTTGCGTCGGTGCGGCGATCTTCAACGCCCTGCGGCTGGTCGACAAGCCGATGGAGAGCGTCCGCCTGGTCACCTCCGGCGCCGGCGCCGCCGCAATGGCCTGCCTCGACCTGCTGGTGGCGATGGGGTTGAAGCCGGAGAACGTCATCATCACCGACATCGACGGCGTGGTGTATACCGGCCGGGAGCAGATGAATCCGGTGATCGCCCGCTACGCCACCGATACGCCGATGCGCACGCTGGCCGAGGCGGTGGCCGGGGCCGACATCTTTCTCGGCCTGTCCGCGCCGGGCGTGCTGAAGCCGGAGATGGTCCGCACGATGGCCGACCGGCCGATCATCATGGCGCTCGCCAACCCGACGCCCGAGATCATGCCGGAGGAGGCGATGGCGGTGCGCGACGACGCGATCATCGCCACCGGCCGGTCCGACTATCCGAACCAGGTCAACAACGTGCTCTGCTTCCCCTTCATCTTCCGCGGCGCGCTCGATGTGGGGGCGACGACGATCAATGAGGAGATGAAGATCGCGGCCGTCACCGCCATCGCCGACCTGGCGATGCAGGAGGCGTCCGACATCGTGGCGACCGCCTATAGCGGCCAGGAACTCTCCTTCGGACCGGAATACCTGATCCCGAAACCCTTCGATCCGCGCCTGATCATGGAGATCGCGCCCCGGGTGGCGCAGGCGGCCATGGACAGCGGCGTCGCCGTGCGCCCGATCGAGGACTTCGACGCCTATCGCCAGAAGCTCTCCCAGTTCGTGTACCGGTCCGGTCAGGTGATGCGCCCGGTCTTCGCCAAGGCCCGCGAGGAGCCGAAGCGCGTCGTCTACGCAGAGGGCGAGGAGGAGCGCGTGCTCCGCGCCGTCCAGTCGATCCTGGACGAGAAGCTGGCGAAACCGATTCTGATCGGCCGTCCGGATGTGATAGAGCGCCGGATCGAGCGTTTCGGGCTCCGTCTCAAGGTTGGCCGGGACGTCGATGTGGTCGACCCGACGAACGACGACCGGTACGAGCTTTACTGGCGCACCTATCACGACCTGATGGAGCGCCGGGGCGTCTCGCCGGACCGTGCCCGGGAAGTGGTCCGCACGAACGATACGGTCATCGCGGCCCTGATGATGCAGCTCGGCGATGCCGACGCGGCGATCTGCGGCACGGTCGGGCGCTACTGGGATCATCTGCGCCATGTGCGCCAGGTCATCGGACCGCGCCGCGGCGTGGCCGAGCTCTCCGCCGTCAGCCTGCTGATCCTGCCCCAGGGTTCCTACTTCGTCGTCGACACGCATGTCACGCCCGATCCGAGCGCCGACGCGCTGGTCGAGATGGTCGAACTGGCGGCGACGGAGGTCCGGGCCTTCGGCCTGGAGCCGAAGGTCGCCTTCGTCTCCCATTCGCATTTCGGGACCTCCGACGAGCCGTCTGCCCGGAAGATGCGGGACGCCGTCGCCAAACTGGCGGCCAAGCACCCGGGCTCGAAGTCGAAGGCGAGATGCATGCCGACAGCGCGGTCTCCGAGGTGGTGCGCAACCGGACGTTCCCCAACTCCCGCCTGACCGGATCGGCGAACCTTTTGGTCATGCCGACGTTAAGACTCAGCGAATGTCGCGTTTAACCTTCTGAAATCGACCGGGCAGGGGCTCTCCGTCGGCCCGATGCTGGTCGGAACCGCCAAGCCGATGCATATCCTTACCCAGTCGGTGACGGTTCGCGGCATCATCAACATGACGGCGGTTGCCGTCGTCGACGCCCAGGCCCACGAAATCGCCCGCCGCAAACCGGCGCGGTAAAATGCGGTGATGCATGACCCCTGACGATCGCCCGGACGACACCGAGAGCCCCGAGACCGGGATGCCGCCGGAGGAGTTCTAGGCGGAAGCCGAAGGTCAAGAAACGGGAACTGAAGGCGAAGATCCGGGCGCTTGAGGCGGAGATCGCGGAGACCCGCGAGAACGTGCCGGAAGAGCCGCTCTATGGCCTGACGCCCCGTCTCGAAGCCGCCGTCATGCGGGCCCTGGAGCAGGACCGTCTGCCGATCATCCCGCGCCTCCTTCGGCCCCTCCACCCGGCCGACCAGTCGGACCTGATCGAACGTCTGACGCCGGAGCAGCGCCTCACCCTGATCTCGGCGATGGGGGCGACCTTCGACGCCGACATCCTGGCCTATATCGACGACACGGTCCGCGACGAACTGGTGTCGGCCCTGGGTGAGGAGGATCTGGCGCGCTTCCTGTCGGCGCTGGACTTCGGACGATGCCGTCGATCTGTTCGGCGAACTCGACGAAGAGGACCAGGCACGCATTCTGGCGGCCTTGCCCGAGAAGGACCGGATCTTTCTCGAGGAAGGCCTCAATTTTCCGGAGGACTTCGCCGGCCGCCTGATGCAGCGCGAGATGGTCGTGGTGCCGTCGCACTGGACCGTCGGGCAGACCATCGACTTTCTGCGGACCGTCCGCAATCTGCCGGACGATTTCTACGACATCTTCGTGGTCGATCCCGGTCACCGGCCGGTCGGCGAACTGGCCCTGTCCCACCTGCTGCGGGCCAAGCGCCCGGTTCGCGTCTCGGACATCATGCGCCGCGACTTCCGCAAGATCCGGGCGGAGATGGACCAGGAGGAGGTGGCCCTGCTGTTCCGCCAGTACGGTCTGGTGGCCGCACCGGTGGTGAGCGAGGACGACAGGCTGCTCGGCGTGATCACCGTCGACGACGTGGTCGACGTGATCGACGAGGAGGCGGAGGAGGATCTGATGCGTCTCGCCGGTCTGGGCGAGAGCGACCTCTACGGCTCGCTCTGGGGAACGACCAAGACCCGTTTCCCCTGGCTGGTCATGAACCTGCTGACGGCGATCGCGGCGTCCCTGGTGATTGGAATGTTCGAGGCCACCATCGAGAAGGTGGTGGCGCTGGCCGTTCTGATGCCGATCGTCGCGTCCATGGGCGGCAACGCCGGCACCCAGACGCTGACTGTGGCGGTGCGTGCGCTCGCCATGCGCGACATCGACACCCGAAATGCCATGAAGTTCATCGCCAAGGAGACCGTCGTCGGCTCCCTGAACGGGCTTGCCTTCGCCGTGCTGGTGGCGGGCGCGTCGATCGTATGGTTCGGCGATTTCGAGATCGCCTGGATCATCGCCGTCGCGATGGTCCTGAATCTTGTGGTGGCGGGCCTGGCGGGGACGCTCATCCCGCTCGGGCTTCATCGCTTCAAGATCGACCCGGCAGTGGCCAGCGGCGTCTTCCTGACGACCGTGACCGATGTGGTGGGATTCCTGGCGTTCCTGGGGTTGGCGACGCTCTTTCTGCTGTAGGGGATCCCGTGCATTCCCTACCGTCTTCCTGACCTGGGTCGGAGTTGGGCGCCGGAGGATGTCCGGCGCCCGGATCCCGTCAGTCAGCTCGTCAGGACGACGCGACCGGTGATGCGGCCGGCCTTGAGATCCTGCAGGGTGTCGTAGGCGGTGTTCAGCGGCCGGGTCTCCATCGGAATCGGCTTCACCTTGCCCGCCTTCACCAGCTCCATCAGCTCCTTGAGTTCGCCGAGCGAGCCGACATAGGAGCCCATGATCGAGATCGCCCGCATCGGGATGGTCGGCAGGGAGATCGTCAGTTCGCCGCCGTACAGGCCGACGATGACGTAGCGACCGCCCTTGCGGATCGCGGCCAGCGCCGTTCCGGAGGTCGCCTCGCCGCCGACCGTGTCGACCACCGCCCGCAATTCGCCGCCGGCGATCTTCTGCAGCTCGGCGACCGGGTTCTCGGCCGTCTTGGTATTCAGCACGGCGTCGGCGCCCAGCGCTTTCGCGGCGTCCAGCTTCTCGTCGTCGATATCGACGGAGATGACGTTCTTCACACCCATGCCCTTGGCGATGGCGACGGCCGAAAGGCCGAGGCCGCCGGCGCCGAACACCGCCAGCCACTCGGTATCCAGCACCGGCATCGCTTTCTTCAACGCCGAATACACGGTGACGCCGGAGCAGGAATAGGGCGTTGCGACCATCGGATCGACGTCGCCGATATCGACCAGATACTTCGGGTGTGGCACCAGGCAATGGGTGGCATAGCCGCCGTCACGGAAAATGCCGATGGAGCGCATGGTCGGGCAGTGGTTCTCCTGCTCCGCCTTGCAGGCCGAGCATTCGCCGCAGCCCAGCCACGGGTGGACCAGCATGGTCTTGCCGATGGGCGCGTCCTTGGCGTCGGGGCCGGCGGCGATGACCTCGCCGAGCACCTCGTGGCCGAGGGTGACGGGCAGCTTCTGGCCCCGGGCGACGATGTCCAGCTTCTTGCCGCCGCCCAGATCGAAATAGCCGTCGGAGATATGGATGTCCGAGTGGCACACCCCGGCATGGGTCACGCGGATCAGCACTTCGGTGCCGGTCGGCGTCGGTTCCTCGCGCTCGACTTCCTCGAACGGCTTGCCTGGCGTGACCAGTTGATAGCTGCGCATCGTCGTCTCGCTCCCTCGGGGCTTCGTTGCTTGATCTTTGATCGGTCTCAGCGGCTTCAGCGGATCAGGCGGGTTGCGAAGTCCGCCCCCAATCCGTTGGCTTCATAGTGCGCCTTGAATTTCTCGAGGCGGGTGAAGACGTCGTCATAGCCGGTCTGGTTACCCTCGGCATCGACGAAAATCAGCGGGCCGAAATTGTGGAACAGGCACTTCATGTGCCCGACCTCCGGATCGACCACCAGCGTATGGGTCTCGCCTGCCGGTTCGAACAGGAAGGAGCCGGGGGTGGCGGTCCACTCGTGCTCCAGATAGCCCCAGGCCCCTTCCAGCGTGTAGCCCGTCACCGGCGCCGGATGGCGATGGCGGCTGACGATGCCGGGCTTGTCGGCCTTGATCAGGGTGACCCAGGAGCCCTGGACCGGGTTGAACAGCATCGGACGGGCCAGAATGCCGTCGCCGATGGGCATCCAGACGCGCTCGTCGTCCTCGTCGGTGGTGAAGAACAGTTCCTGCGCCGCGTGCTCGGGCAGCGGAATCCGCTTCATGGTTTCGTCCTGATAGGCCTCAAGGCGCGTGACGGCGCTCGACATGGTTTCCTCCGGGTGGCCGTTTGCGGGGCGTTTTCTTGGTTGCCCGGATTTAAGCGCATCGGCCTTGGACCGCGCAAACCCTCGAATTGCAGTTCCGACATCAGGAAGGTGGATTTCGGCCTGCCAATCCGCATTAAGAATTTGCTAACAAATTCTCAACTACGTTAGGTTGATGTATAGGTAATCGTTTGATCACATGAGGCGGACATGTGGGGTAATCAGCGAAAGAACCGAAGCTCTCAGGTAAAATTGACTACAATTTTAGGATTTTTGTTTGGTATGGCTGCGATTCCTGCCGATATCATCAGCATTGATGCTATATATTATATATTTAATGCAGATATTTTTAAATTCTTATTCGGAATTTACGTGTTTCTGGGCGGCTTCATGGTGCTGGTGGCCAATCTCTACCTGATTTTCAGTGGGTACGGGCTGGTTCCGACAAGGGGAGATCTGCAAAGAGCGCCAGCCGTCGTGCAGATTTCCTACCGGTTTTTCTATCGGCCGATCGTTGTTGGCGCGGCTTTCCTGCTCGGCGGGGCGCTCGGCAACGCTTTGTTCTAGGGCTAGACCCGACCATCCTGGATCATTCCTCAATCCAACAAGATCGCTGAATTTGTTTCTAGAACAAGAAGATAGTGCAGGGTCACGTACGCTGATGCGATCACGACAGGATCTGCTTCGGGTTGCGGCCTCACCGCCCCGCCCGGACGCGTTCGCGCCACCAGACGTAGAGGCCGCTTGAGACGATGATCGTCGCCCCGGCCACCGTCCAGAGGTCCGGCAGGTCGCCGAAGACGACGAAGCCGATCCCTGTCGCCCAGACGAGCAGGGTATAGTTGAAGGGTTGCAGGACGCTGGCTGGGGTCACTTCCAGCGCCTTGATCACCGTCGCGTGGCCGATCGCGCCGAGCAGGCCGGCCAGCACGAGCAGCCCCCAACCCCGGGCGTCGGGCCATTGCCAGTCGAACGGGCCGAACAGGCTCATCGCTGCAAATCCGACCCAGCCCGTGTACAGCAGAATGGTTTCCGAGGAGTTGGTGCGGGACAGCACCTTCGTCATCACCTGATAGACGGCGAACATCACCGCACCGGCAAAGGGCAGGAGGGCGACGACGTCGAACACGGCGAGGCCCGGCCGAAGGATCACCAGCATACCGAGGAAGCCGATGGCAACGGCGGTCCAGCGCCGCAGCCCCACCCGTTCGCCGAGCCACAGAGCCGACAGGGCGGTGATGACCAGAGGGAAGACCGCTCCGATGGCATGGGTCTCCGCCAACTGCATGTAGCGGAAGGCAAGGATGAAACAGCCGATTTCCGCGACCAGCAGGAGGGCACGGGCGATCTGGAACAGGGGCCGGGTGGTGCGGAACCGGTTGAGAAGGCCGCCGCCGTCGCCGGCCTTCCGGCCGCTGCGCCACGCGAGAACGGTTGCGAAGGCGGCGAAGAAGCCGAAGCGAACCCAGAGGATCTGCGCCACCGAATAGTCCATGGTCAGTGTCTTCGACACCGCATCCATGCCGGCGAACCCGAGATTTGCCAGGAGAATGAGGAGGATGCCGGACGCCGCCTGGGCGGGAAGTGCGGGACCGGGGGCGGTGGACATGATCGGGTGACTCCGGAGAGGAGCCTCGCGCTTACCATGGGGGTGGCCGCCGCAAAAGCGTTGTCGTGCCGCCGCGACGGCTCAGGTCCCGATGCCGGAACCGTGGATCCTGCCGGTCGGTACCGCGTTAATCGTGGACGTGCAGGCAGTGCAGCAAGCCGCCGACCCGTTTCCCATCCCGGGCCACCGGTAGTTCGAGAACCTCGATTGTAATGAACTCCCTCTCGAGCCCGGCGATCGCACCTTTCGTTCTACCGATCATTGCCTGGTCCCGGATCGCTTCGAAATGCTCTTTGAGCTGGCGTTGGAAAAGCTTCGGCCGTACTTCGCTGAAGCGGAGACCGGCAAGATTGGCCATCGCCACGATGCGCCAGCTTTCGCCCATGATCCGGAACAGTGGATCCGGTCGGTCGTCGGGAAACACGGAGATCTTCAGACGGCTGTGCCATCCTTGGAAGTCGGCAAAGTCGAAAGCGTCCCAGTCCGGCGGTTGATTGCCGGTCCGCCGCCGGTTCCAGGCGGACAGAATGTCGACGAACGGCGATGCCGGGTCGACCTCCGTGTCCAACGGAAGCAACCACATATCGATCGGAGCGGGATCCTCGGTCTCGGGCAGGAATGCCGGCATGCCCATCGTTCTGGCGTCGGTAAGGGGCATTCGTCACCGTCTCTCTCTGTCGCCGATAACTCTGTAGTGGCATGACCATATCTTCCGCAACAAAGTTAAAATTTCGTTCAATTCCAGATCATCATGCCCTTGCGTCGGCCTTTCCAGCCTCCGACAATCGCGCCGCGAACGATCAAGCGCCGCCCGGCCAAGAGGCGGCATATCCGGGATGGAGGAAACGATGGCGGGACGGTGGGTGAACCGGCCTGAGGGCTCGAATTGGGGTGATTTCGGGCCTGACGACCAGCTTGGACGACTGAACCTTCTGACCCCGGAGCGGGTGGTCGAGGCGGTGAAGGAGGTGAAGACCGGCCGGCGGTTCTGCCTGTCGTTGCCGCTCGACCTGCCCGGCGGCCGCGTCCTGAACCCGCGCCGGTTTCCGCCCCGCCTGTTCGCGACCGAGCGGAACAACCTCGCCAACTACAATTTCGCGATGGAGCAGGAGAACCCGGAACTGACCGACGTCATCTGCGACGACGCGGCCCTGATCTGCCTCCAGTACTCGTCCCAATGGGACAGCCTGACCCATGTGGGATCGATGTTCGACGCCAATGGCGACGGCGTTCCCGAGGTCGTCTACTACAACGGCTGGAGCGGACAGGAGCACAAGCTCGCCGGCGACCCGAACGACAAGGCGGACCCGCTGATGCGGTTCGAGGGCGTGCGTGCCAAGGCGCTCGGGATCGAGAACATGGCCGGCGCCTGTGTCCAGGGCCGCGGCGTGATGATCGACCTGCATCGCCATCTCGGCGACGACCGCACGGTGGTCGACTTCAAGACCCTGTCCGGAATCATGGAGGCGGACGGCGTGACGGTGGAAGAGGGCGACATGGTCTGCATCCACACAGGGTTCGCCCAGAAGATCATCGACATGCAGGGCGATCCCGATCCGGAGGTGATGCATAACGGCTGCCCGGCGCTCGACGGCGGCGATCCGGATCTGCAGAACTGGGTGCGCGACAGTGGACTGTCGGTCCTGATCGCCGACAACTATGCGGTCGAGCAGGCGCCGGGGCGGGACCGGCGGAACGGACCCAAGAAGGTGATGCTGCCGCTGCACGAGCTCTGTCTGTTCAAGCTCGGCGTTCATCTCGGCGAGATCTGGTACCTCACCGAGCTGGCGACCTGGTTGCACGAGAACGGACGCAACCGCTTCCTGTTGACCGCGCCGCCGTTGAACCTGCCGGGTGCGGTCGGCTCTCCGGCGAACGCCATCGCCACCGTCTGAGCGCCACCGTCTGAAGAATAGGCAGAGCATGAGCCAGGATAGACCCGACGTCTCGACGCTGACGCCGCTGATCTCGCCCAAGTCCATCGCCGTGATCGGCGCCTCCGACGATCCCAAGCGGATCGGGGGGCGGCCGCTCGGATACATGATCCGGGCCGGGTTCTCCGGCCCGATCTGGCCGGTGAACCCGAAGCGCGAGACCGTGCAGGGCCTCCAGGCCTATGCCGATGTAGCGGCGCTTCCGGGCGCGCCGGATGCGGCCATCGTCGCCGTGCCCGCGCCGATGGTGGCGGACACGCTGGAGGCGTTGGCGGACAAGGGCTGCAAGGGCGCGGTGGTGTTCTCCTCGGGCTTCGCCGAGATGGGCGAGGACGGCGCGAGGCTGCAGGACCGGGTGCGTGCGGTGGCGCGGGCCGGGGGGATCCGGGTGTTGGGGCCGAACTGTCTCGGCATCTTCAACGCCCGCTGCGACTGGCTCGCCACCTTCTCCTCGTCGGTTGACCATCTTCTGCCGAAACCGGGTCCGGTCTCGATCGCCAGCCAGTCCGGCGCCTATGGCAGCCATGTCTTCCACCTGATGCGCCAGAAGGGGGTGGAGACCGGCATCTGGATCACCACCGGCAACGAGGCCGATGTGGATGTGGCGGACGCCATCGCCTATCTGGCGGCCGACGACGAGACCAAGGTCATCGTCGCCTATGCCGAGGGCATCCGCGACGGCGACGCCACGCGGGCGGCGCTGGAAGCGGCGGCGAAGGCAGGCAAGCCGGTGATCTTCCAGAAGGTCGGTCGCTCGGAAATCGGCGCGGCGGCGGCGGCGTCGCACACAGCGGCGCTGGCCGGCTCGGACCGGATCTACGATGCGCTGTTCGCCCAGTACGGCGTCATGCGGGTCGACACCACCGACCAGATGATCGATGCCGCCTATATCTGCTCGCGCGGCGCCTATCCCGACGGCAACGCGATCGGTCTGATGACGATTTCCGGCGGCGTCGGCGTGCAGATGGCCGATGCGGCGATCGACTACGGGCTCGACGTCAGGGAGATGCCGGCCGAGACCCAGAAGACGCTGAAGGAACTGCTGCCCTTCGCCGCGGTGCGCAACCCGGTCGACATCACCGCCCAGGCGTTCAACGACCTGTCGCTGATCACCACCAACATGCGCATGATGCTGGACGAGGGCGGCTACGACGTGGTGGTTGCGTTCTTCACCATGATCGCTGCCTCGCGGTACATCGCCGACGACCTGATCAAGACGCTGGAGGAGACGCGGGAGCGGTTCCCGGACAAGTCGATCATCCTGTCGCTCATCGCGCCGCCGGAGATCGTCCGCCACTACGAGAACGGCGGTTATCCGGTATTCGAGGACCCGACGCGGGCGGTCGCGGCGGCGGCGGTGATCAGCCGGTTCGGCCGGTTTTTCGCGCGCAAGCAGGAGGCTCAACCCTCCGCCGCACCGTCGGGAGCGCTCCCCGTGCCGGCGCGGCAGCTCGGCGAGCACGAGGCCTCGGACCTGCTGGAGAGTTGGGGCGTGCCGTTTGTGGCGCGCCGCCTCGTGACCAGCGCCCACGAGGCGGTCGAAGCGGTGCGGGCCGTCGGCGGAAAGGCGGTGCTGAAGATCGCCTCTCCCGACATCCTGCACAAGACGGAAGTCGGCGGCGTGATGGTCGGCGTCGGCGAAGACAACGCGGCGGCGGCCTATGACGGTCTGGTCAGCCGGGTGTCCGGTGCCGCGCCGGAGGCGCGGGTCGACGGCGTTCTGGTCGCGGCGATGGCGCCCGAAGGCGTGGAAACGGTGATCGGCGTGCAGAACGACCCGACCTTCGGGCCGGTGGTTATGGTGGGGCTGGGCGGCATTCTGGTCGAGGTGCTGGAAGACGTGTCCTTCCGCCTCGCACCGTTCGGGATCGACGAGGCCAGACGCATGATCGCGGAACTGAAGGGCGCGAAGATCTACGGCGGTGTGCGCGGCGCCCCGGCGGCCGACGTGGATGCGCTGGCGGAGCTGCTTTCCAAGGTCTCGGTCTTCGCCGCGAGCGAGGGGCCCCGGATCGAGAGCGTCGACCTGAACCCGGTCCGGGTGCTACCAAAAGGGCAGGGATGCGTGGCGCTCGACGCGTTGATTGTGCCCCGCTGAGTCCGGGAGTGGTGCGATGAGGCAGACGAGATGAGACCCCAGCGTTTCAAGACGCGCATCACCGAGCTGTTCGGGATCGACCATCCGATCGTCGCCGGCGGTCTGATGTGGCTGTCCGACGCGAACTATGTTGCCGCCGTCGTGAATGCCGGCGGCATGGGATACATCACCGCCAAGACCTTCCCCGGGCCCGGCGAGTTCGAGGCGGAGCTCGACAAGGCGCGGGACCTGACCGGCGGCAAGCCGTTCGGCGTGAACCTGTATCTCTCGGTCCATACCGACCACAACAAGGACCTGCCGGCCCAGCTCGAGGTCGCGCTGGACAAGGGGGTGCGCCACTTCGAGACGGCGGGATTGCCGCCGGTCGATTTCGTGGAGCGTATCAAGGATGCCGGCGGTGTGGTGTTCCACAAGGTCGCCACGGTGAAGCATGCGGTCTCCGCCGCCTCGAAGCTGCCGGTCGATGCCATCGCCGTGGTCGGGGCGGAATGCGGCGGCCATCCTGGCCTGAACCTGGTCGGCTCCATCGTGCAGGCACCGCTCGCGGTGCAGCGCATCGACAAGCCGCTTCTGATCGGCGGCGGCATCGGGACAGGCGCCCAGGTCGCGGCGGTGCTGGCCATGGGCGCGGACGCGGCGCTGATCGGCACCCGTTTCCTGGTGGCCAGCGAGATCTGGAGCCACGACGCCATCAAGCAGCGGGTGATCGACGCCCAGGAGACCGATACCGCCCTGGTGCTTGCCTCCATGCGCAACACCTTCCGCGGCATCGACAACGCGACCACCCGCGCCATCGCCGAGCTGGAGAAACAGGGCGTGACCGACTTCGAGGCTTACCGTCCCTACGTAACGGGGCTCGCCCAGAAGGAGGCCTATACGGTCGGCGATCCGGAGAAGGGCATCCTCTCCATGGGGCAGGCCTGCGTCTTCGCCGACCGCATCGAGCCGGTGGAGGCGATCATGGACCGGCTGGTCGACGAGGCGGTCACCGCGGCGGGCCGGATGGATGCGATCTCCGTGGGCGGAGCGGCCGCGGCGGCGGAGTGATCACTCCGAAGGGCGTCCGGAAGTGACGGACGGACCCAGCCTCTATTTCATCACCCATGCCGATGTGGTCATCGACCCGTCCGTGGCCATCACCGACTGGCCGCTTTCGGACGTAGGGCGTCGGCGCATGGCAGTGCTGGCCTCGGGTCCGTGGATCTGGCGCGTCTCCGCGCTTTACTGCAGCGCCGAGCGGAAGGCGCGGGATGGGGCGGCGGTCCTCGCCGGGCTGACCGGATTGACGTCGGTCGAGCGGGCGGATCTCGGCGAGAATGACCGCAGCGCGACCGGCTATCTGCCGCCAGAAGATTTCCAGAGGACTGCCGATCTCTTCTTCGCCGAGCCCAATACGTCTGTGCGCGGCTGGGCGCGGGCGACGGACGAGCAGGCACGCATCGTCGCCGCGCTGGAGGCCATCATGCGGGAGACGGCCGGCGATGTGGCCGTTGTCAGCCACGGGGCCGTCGGCGCTCTGGCGCTCGCCCATTACCTCGGGCGGCCGATCTCTCGCGACTTCGATCAGCCCGGCTCGGCCGGCGGCAACTACTTCGCGCTATCGATCCCGCGACGCGCAGTGCTTCAAGGCTGGCGGCCTGTGGATCCGTCCTGATCCTTGAGCAGGCCGCTTTGTCCGATCCCGACTCTCGTCGGAATGACGGGAGAAGAGAAGCGCGCCCCCGGCCCAATCGGCATCCGTATGATCGAGGTCGACTGCCGCCGTCATTCTGACGTAAGCTAGGATCGAGCACCGTCTCCTTCGAGCCGCTGACCACTGCGTCTGGGTCCCGGCCTTGCCCCGGATCACGTCCGGGGGCAAGCCGGGATGACGGTTGGGTTCAGATACCAAAAGATCGCCGTCCCGGTCTGGCCCGGCCGCGATCCGGGACCGGACCGGGGGCAAGCCGGGGTGACGATTGGGTTCAGATAACAAGAGATCGCCGTCCCGGTCTGGCCCGGCCGCGATCCGGGACCGGACCGGGGGCAAGCAGGGGTGACGATTGGGTTCAGATACCAAAAGGCCGTCATCCCGGTCTGGCCCGGACCTGATCCGGGACAGGACCGGGACGGTTGCTCGGGCGGCAGTGACCGGCACGGCGGCCCAACGGCTCACGTGCCCACCAGCATCCCTTCGATCTTCTCCTGCACGCTCAGCGCGTCGTCCAGGGTCGCGAGCTTGGACGGCCGGCCTTGGAGCAGGTCGTCAAGCGCGCCGAGCTGGGCGCCGAGACTGATCTTGCGCGGGTCCGCCGGCGGATCGAGGATCTCCTGCCATGGGCCGCCGTCGGACTGGAACAGCCGGTAGAACTCGGCGACCAGGAAGCCGGTCTTCTCGAAGTTGAGATACACCTCCTGGCGGTCCGGTTGCACGCCGCCGACCGAGCCGAGGATCGACACCGGCACGCCGGCTTCGTTCTCCAGCCGCGCCAGGACCTGGGTCTCGCACAGGGCCGGGTCGGCCGGATAGGACGGCTTCGCCCAGACCAGCTTGGTGCGCCCTAGGATGCGCTCGGACAGGAAGACGAAGTGGGAGATCACCTCGCGGGTGTAGCCGCCCTCCGCCTTGAAGCGCAGCCAGTCGGCATCGACCTGCCAGGCGCGGGGCCAGGCCGGGTAGGTGACGACGATGTTGATGTTGTCGATGGCGCCGGCCTGACCGGACGCCATCGCCTCTTGCACCGTCGCCAGCGCCTTGCCGGCGGCCTGGGTGAAGTTGACGGCGGCGGGCACACCGGAGGCCTTCAGCTTCTCGACCAGATCGCGGCTCTCCTCGATATCGACGCCGAGCGGCTTCTCCAGGAACACCGCCTTGCCCGCGGCGGCCGCCTGCAGCGCGTAGGCCTTGCGCGGCACCGGCGGGCAGGCGAGGTAGACCACGTCGGCGGCGGCGATGGCCGCCTCGGCACTGTCGACGATCGGCACGCCGGGGGCTTCCTCGGCGGCCTTCTTGCAGGCGGCGTCGGACGGATCCCAGAGCGCCACCGGCTCGAAGGCTTCGTGCTCGAGAATCCGGCCGAGCAGCCGGCGCCCCATGATTCCGAGGCCGATGATCGCGATCTTATGGGCCATAGTTCTTTCCCCCAAATCAGTACCCGAGCGCGCAGCCGTCCTTGCGCGGATCGGAGCCGGCGACGAGCACACCGTTCTTCTGATCGATCAGCACCGCCTGACCCCCGCCGATCGGCTTCGGCATGCGGGTCAGGCTGTGGCCCTTGGCCTCCAGCGCGGCGTAGGTCTCGGGGGCGAAGGTGCTCTCGACCTGCAGGGTGCCTTCGGTGGCGAAGCTGCGGCTGTCGTCCAGGGCCTCCTGCGGGTCCATGCCGCGCATCAGCAGGTTGGACAGGAAGGTGGCGTGGCCGGTCGACTGGTACTGGCCCCCCATGACACCGAACGGGGCGACGGCGCGGCCGTCCTTGACCAGCATGCCCGGGATGATCGTGTGCATCGGGCGCCTGTTCGGCGCGATCGCGTTCGGGTGACCCTCCACCAGATGGAACGACTTGCCCCGGTTGTGCAGCATGACGCCGGTGTTCTCGCTCATGATGCAGCTGCCGAAATCGGAGAAGATCGAGTTGATGAAGCTGATCGCGGTGCCGTCCTTGTCGACGCAGGACAGATAGATGGTGTCCTTGTGCACGGGGAAGTCGCTCGGCTCGAAGGCGCCGGCGCGGTTCGGGTCGATCATCGCGTCGAGTGCCGAGATGTGGGCGTCCGACAGCAGCCACTCGACCGGGACGTCGACCTGGCGCGGGTCGCCGACATAGCGGTCGCGCTGGGCGTAGGCGAGCTTGGTCGCTTCCGCGATCAGATGGACCCGGTCGGCCTCGCTCAGGTTCGCCACGTCATGGCGGTCGAGGATGCCGAGGATCATCAGCGCGCAGACACCCTGGCCGTTCGGCGGGCATTCGTAGACGTCGTGGCCGGCGAAGGCGCCCTTGATCGGATCGACCCATTCCGGCGCGGCGTTCGCGAAATCCTCGACGCTGTGCAGGCCGCCGAGCCGGTTCAGGCTGGCCACCATGTCTTCCGCCACCGCGCCCATGTAGAAGCCGTCGCGGCCCTTCTCAGCGATCACCTTCAGCGTCGCGGCGAGTCTCGGCTGGCTGTGGCGGGTGCCGATCGCCGGCGCCGACCCGTTCGGCAGCATCGCCGCCTTGGCCGCCGGATTCTTCGACAGCTTCTCGACCGCGTCGGCCCAGTCGCTGCCGACGCGCGAGCTTACCGGGTAGCCGTTCTCCGCGTATTGGATCGCCGGCTGCAGCAGCTCGCCCAGGGTCTTGGTTCCGAAGCGCTCCAGCAGGGCGGACCAGGCGCCGACGGCCCCGGGCACGGTGACCGTGTGCGGGTCGCCCGAGAGGCCGAACTCGCTGATGCCCTTCTGCTGGAACCAGGAGAGTTCCGCCTTGGCCGGGGCCCGCCCGGAGCCGTTCATGGCGACCACGTCGCCACTGCCCTTGGGCGCCACCAGCGCGAAGCAGTCGCCGCCGATGCCGGTCATGTGCGGCTCGACTACGCAGAGCACGGCGCAGGCGGCGACGGCCGCATCGACCGCGGTCCCGCCGGATTTCAGAACGTCGAGGCCGACCTGACTCGCCAGGGGGTGGGAGGTGGCGATGGCGGCGTTGGGTGCGTACACCGGCGAGCGGCCGGGAAGGTGCAGGTCGCGCATGGTCGAGTGTTTCCTCGCTTCGATCGATTTGCAGCGGTGTAGCCGGTGTATACAAAAGGGGCAAGGTGCGTGGACGCCCGAGTGCGGCGAACCTATAGTCCGGCGTGGAAAGACATTCGTGCGGAAAAGCGACCGTACCGATCAGGCAAGACGATATCAGGGAGGCTAGCGTGGCGCTCGACCAGGAGACGCTCAACCAGTTCGTGGACACCGTCCGCCGCTATGTGACCGAGCGGCTGATCCCGCTCGAGGAGCAGGTGAGCCGGGAGGACGCGATCCCCGAAGAGGTCTCCCAGGAGATGGCTGAAATGGGCCTCTACGGTCTGTCGATCCCCGAGGAGTATGGCGGGCTGGGCCTGTCGATGTCCGAGGAGGTGGTGATCGGCAACGAGCTCGGGCATACCGCACCCTGTTTCCGCTCGCTGATCGGCACCAATGTCGGCATCGGCAGCCAGGCGATCGTCATCGACGGCACCGAGCAGCAGAAGCGCGACTATCTGCCGAGGCTGGCGAGCGGCGAGCTGGTCGGTTCGTTCTGTCTGACCGAGCCGGACGCCGGATCCGACGCCGCGTCTGTCAGGACGTCGGCCCGGAAGGACGGCAACGGCTACATCCTGAACGGCACCAAGCGCTATATCACCAACTCGACCCGGGCCGGCGTGTTCACCGTGATGGCCCGCACGGATCCGGACAACAAGGGGGCCGGCGGCATCTCCGCCTTTCTGGTCGACGCCAAGTCGCCGGGCATCTCCACCGGCAAGCCGTACCGCAAGATGGGGCAGCAGGGCACGCACGTCGCGGACGTGATCTTCGAGGATGTGAAAGTGCCGGGCGACGCCATCATCGGCGGCGTCGAGGGGCAGGGCTTCAAGACGGCGATGAAGGTCCTGGATCGCGGCCGACTGCATCTAGCGTCCGTGTGTATCGGCATGGCCGACCGGCTGATCACCGAGAGCCTGAACTATGCGACGGACCGCAAACAGTTCGGCTCGGCGCTGAGCGATTTCCAGCTCGTCCAGGCGATGCTGGCCGACAGCAAGACCGAAGCCTACGCGGCCGAGGCCATGGTGAAGGACGCCGCGGCCAAGTACGACGCCGGCGAGAACACAGCCATGGTGGCCGCCTGCGCGAAATACTACGCCTCGGAGATGGTCGGCCGGGTGGCGGACCGGGCGGTGCAGATCCACGGCGGCGCCGGCTACATCAACGAATACGCCGTCGAGCGCTTCTATCGCGACGTCCGCCTGTTCCGGATCTACGAGGGCACGTCGCAGATCCAGCAGATCGTCATCGCCCGGAACATGCTGCGCGCGCACGCCGCGTTGCGCTGATCACGGTGACGGGTATGCAGAAACCGTGGGACGGGTCCCGTCCGGCGAAGGATGTGTTCGACCGCATCGCCGATCCCATCGCCTGGTGGGCCGGGCGGTTTCCCGATCTTCCGGCGCTGGCCGAGGGAGAGCGGGTGCTCACCTACCTCGACGTCGACCAGCGGGCAGCGCGGTTGGCCGATACGCTGTCGGATCGGGGGCTGCGGGCCGGCGACCGATTGTTTGTTGTTGGCGAGAACGGGCTCGCGACGGCGCTTTCCGTTCTGGCGGCGGCCAAGCTCGGCGCCTGGGCGGTGCCGATCAACGCTAGGCTGTCGCCGGGAGAGATCGACGCCATCCGCGACCATGCCAGGCCGCGTCTCGCGCTCTACACCGACTCCGTTTCCGACGACGCGGTAACGCATGGCGCGCGTCACGGCGCGGAGCCGGTGTCAGAGCTGAAGGACCTGGGTGCGAGCTTGGCCGCGTTCGACGACGCCGGGGACCCGGTCGACGAGAGCGGCGACGCAGTGGCCGACCGGGTCGCGGTGATGATCTATACCTCCGGCACGACCGGGCGTCCCAAGGGCGTGATGCTCACCCATCGTAATCTGCTCTTCATCGCCGCCCGATCCGGCGAGTCGCGCCGGGTGGCGCCGGGCGACCGGATCTATGGCGTGTTGCCGATCAGCCACGTCTTCGGCCTGGCGTCGGTGTTTTTGGGCAACATGTACATGGGCGGCAGGGTCGACCTCGTTCCCCGGTTTTCGGCCGAGCAGGCGCTGCAGGCGATCGAGGGCGGAATCATCAGTCTCTTCAATGGTGTACCCCAGATGTACGCGCGGATCCTGGAACTCACCACTATCCGTGGACGTGCGCTCGATCCAGGCCGCATCCGCTATCTCTCTTCGGGCGGCGCACCCCTGGATCTCGGGCTCAAGAAGCGGGTCGAGGCCGCCTTCGGCGTGCCGTTGCATAACGGTTACGGAATGACGGAGACGGCACCGACCATTTCGGTCACCGACATCGACCGTCCCCGCGACGACGACACGGTCGGCGAGATCGTGCCGGATGTCAGCGTGCGCATTGTGGACGACGCCGGAGCGGCGGTGTCGGCTGGCGGCGTCGGGGAGATCCAGGTCGCGGGACCGCTTGTCATGAAGGGCTACTACAAGGCGCCCGAGGAGACCGCGGCCGTGCGCGACGGGCCGTGGTTCAAGACCGGCGATCTGGGCCGGCTGAGCGGAGAGGGGCTGCTCTACGTGGTCGGCCGCAAGAAGGAACTGATCATCCGCTCCGGCTTCAACGTCTATCCGCCGGAAGTGGAGGCGGCCATCGCTCTTCATCCGGACGTCGCCCTGTGCGCGGTGGTCGGCCGACCGGCGAGGGACGGCAACGAGGAGGTGGTCGCGTTCGTGCAGCCGATCCAAGGGCGGACGCCAAGCGTCGAGGCGTTATCGGCCTTCGTCGCGGACCGATTGTCTCCGTACAAGCGCCCGGGCCGCTGGGAGATTCGTGGGGCTCTGCCGGCGACGGCTGCGGGTAAGATCCTCAAACACAGGCTCGACGAATAGCGTTCCGGTTTCCCTTGAAACCTCGCTTCTGGCGCCGACCCTCCAGGCTCCCGGTCTTTGCCGGATGAGCGGGTGATTTGTTGTGTGTCCATTTTTCGACATCTCGTTGCTGTGATGTCGTTTTTTGACTAAATGCTCTGGTGCGTTAGGTTAGCGTCCGAAGACGCGGTCCCGAGAAGCTCGGACCGCACCGCAGCCGGGACACCCGGCGCCTGGGGGGGCAAGCGGGATTCGGCGCCCGGCGGTCGGTTCATGGCCGCCCCGCACTGTGCCGATCTCCCCGCCCTTTCCGGAACCATCCGAGCCGAACCGGGTTCGGATACAGAGCGACCGACGGTCCTGCGGCCGATCGGTGCGCCGACCAACCGAAGCGAGAGGGAGTCATGATGAGCGACCCGAGCGACCACGCAGTACAGCCGCCCGAGGGACCGGCTGATCTGATCGAGACGGAGTACGAGATCGGTCAGGACAACATTCAAAAGCAGCTCGGGCCCTTCGGGCTCGATATCCACAACCCGGTGTTCTTCATCTCCGGGCTGGTGATCGTTGCGTTCACCTTCCTGACCCTGGTCCTGCATGATCAGGCGGCGGCGGCTTTCGGCGCGCTGCGAGAAACGCTGACCTCGACCTTCGATTGGTTCTTCATCGGGGCGGCCAACGTCTTCGTGATCCTTTGCATCGTCCTGATCGTCACGCCGCTCGGCAGGGTGCGCCTCGGCGGCCGGGACGCCCGGCCCGACTATTCCTATTCCGGTTGGTTCGCGATGCTGTTCGCGGCCGGTATGGGCATCGGGCTGATGTTCTATGGCGTCTCCGAGCCGATCTCGCACTTCAACTCCTCCCTCGCCGAGGGGGCGGGCTCGCCCGATAGCTGGGCGCCGCTGTCCGGGGCTGCTGGCAATGTGGAGGAGGCAAAGGCACTGGGCATGGCGGCCACCATCTTCCACTGGGGACTTCACCCGTGGGCGATCTATGCCATCGTCGCCCTGGCCCTGGCCCTGTTCTCCTACAACAAGGGCCTGCCGCTGACCATCCGCAGCGCGTTCCACCCGATCTTCGGCGATGCCGTTTGGGGCTGGACCGGCCATGTCATCGATATCCTCGCCGTGTTCGCGACGCTGTTCGGTCTGGCCACCTCGCTCGGCCTCGGGGCGACGCAGGCCAATGCCGGCCTGGAGTTCCTGTTCGGCACACCGGTCAACGAGACCTCCCAGGTACTGTTGATCATCGGCATCACCGGCGTGGCGCTGCTCTCGGTCGCTGGCCGGCCTGGATGCCGGCGTGAAGCGGCTGTCCGAGATCAACATGGTGCTCGCGTTCCTGCTTCTGATGTTCGTGATCATCGTCGGACCGACCATGGCGATCATCACCGGCTTCTTCAGCAATCTTGCGGCCTATCTCCAGTATCTGCCGGCCCTGTCCAACCCGGTCGGGCGGACGGATGCGAACTTCAGCCAGGGTTGGACGTCGTTCTACTGGGCCTGGTGGATTTCCTGGTCGCCGTTCGTGGGCATGTTCATCGCCCGGGTTTCCCGGGGCCGGACGGTGCGCGAGTTCATCATCTGCGTGCTGCTGATCCCGTCGCTCGTCTCGGTTCTGTGGATGACGGCCTTCGGCGGCACGGCGATCAGCTGTCGTGCAGTGCGGGCGTCACGGCGATCACCGACGCGGGGCTGCCGGTCAAGCTGTTCGCCATGCTCGACCAGATGCCGCTGTCGCAGATCACGTCCTTCATCGGCATCGTGCTGGTGATCGTGTTCTTCGTCACCTCGTCGGACTCGGGCTCGCTGGTGATCGACACGATCACCGCCGGCGGCAAGACCAACGCGCCGGTGTCGCAGCGGGTGTTCTGGGCCTGCTTCGAGGGTCTGGTGGCGATCGCCCTGCTGCTCGGTGGGGGACTGACCGCACTGCAGGCCATGGCGGTCTCGACCGGCTTCCCGTTCACCATCGTCCTGCTGCTGGCGTGCTACGCCATCGTCAAGGGACTGATGAGCGAGCCGAAGTCTGATTCCGGCTGAGGCCGTTCAGATACCAAAGCGAAAGGGGAGGCTTATGCCTCCCCTTTTTTGTGGGCGCCTGAAGACATTACCGCTTCAGCCGGGGGCGAGACGCCGCGTCAGCAGACTGCAACCGAGCCCGAGCGCGGCGATCACAACACCCGCCATCACCGCCTCCCAGTGGCCGATACCGAGATCCTCGCTGCCCGGGAAGGCGAACATCAGGCCGCCGATGAAGACGATGGCGCGGGCGAACAGGCCGGGAGCGCCGTCACCGAAGGTGCCGAAGCCGATCAGATACCCCTGGGTCGAGGAGGCGATCAGCAGCACGCCGGCGAGCGCGCTCGCCAGGACGACGATGATCTGAAGCGGCGCGCCGTTCAGGATCAGCGCCGGTTCCAGCACGAAGAAGAACGGGATGAAGTAGATGATCGAGCCGAGGCGCATGGCGGCGAACCCAGCCCGCATCGGCGTCGCCCCGGAGATCGTCGCCGCCGCGAAGGCACCGAGCGCCACCGGCGGGGTGATGAAGGAGAGCATGCCCCAATAGAGGATGAACAGGTGCACTCCCATCGGGTCGAGGCCCGAGGTGACCAGGGAGGGGGCCAGCACGATGGCGAGGAAGACGTAGGCCGCCGTCACGGTCATGCCCATGCCGAGGACGAAGCTGGTCGCCGCCCCCATGAGCAGCAGGGCATAGACGTTGCCGCCGGCCAGCAGCACCAGGTCCGTCGCGATCGATCCGACCAGGCCGGTCACCGACAGGGCGCCGATGATCAGGCCGATGGCACCGAGAATCGCCATCAGCTCGGCCAGAACCTGCCCGGTCTCGTACAGAAAGTGCTTCACATCGGCCCAGCCGAGCCGCTTGCCGAAGATCTGGTTCGTGATCAGCAGCACGGCGGTCGCATAGTAGGGCGCCAGCGCCTCCTGCTTCAGATAGAGCAGCAGATAGACCAGCAGGAACAGGGCGAACAGGTAGTGCCAGCCCTGACGGAACACCGCGCCGAGCTTCGGCAGGGTGTCGCGCGGCAGCCCCTTGAGGCCGCGTTTCGCCGCATAGGCGTCGATCTGCAGGAACAGACCGAGATAGTAGAGCAGCGACGGGATGACGGCGGCGACCGCGATCTCGATATAGGGGACGTTCAGGAACGAGGCCATGACGAAGGCCGTGGCCCCCATCACCGGCGGCATCAGCACGCCGCCCGTTGAGGCGCAGGCTTCGACCGCCGCCGCCGTTTCCTTGCCGAAACCGGTCCGGCGCATGGCCGGAATGGTCAGCCGGCCGGTCGTCAGCACGTTTGTGATGACCGAGCCGCTCATGGAGCCGAGCAGGCCCGAGGAGAAGATCGCGACCTTCGCGCCGCCGCCGCGGACGTGTCCGAGCAGGGCGAAGGCGAGGTCGATGAAGAAGCGGCCGGCGCCGGTATGCTGCAGCGCGACCCCGAAGATCACGAAGCCGATGACCAGCTTTCCGAAGGCCCGCATGGGAATGCCGAAGATCGCTTCCGAGGAGAACAGGTAGTACTGGCTGACCTCCCAGAGCGACTGCTGGGCGCCCTGAAGCGGTCCCGGCATGGACTCCGCGATCGGCGGGTAGAACGAGAACAGAAGCACGATGATTGTCAGGGCCAGGCCGCCGGTGCGGCGCACCGCCTCGAGCATCAGCGCCCAGAGGACGAAGCCCAGGATGCGGGCGTAGTCCGGCGCGAAATACTCCCATCCGCTCTCGACGGCCGGGACGGCGATCCAGGCGAGGAAACATCCGAGCACGAAGGTGCCGGCGAACAGGAAGACGTCGTAGATCGGCGGCGACCGGCGGTCCTTGTCGGACGGCCGCATCGGAAACACCAGAAACACGATGGGCAGCAGCAGCGCCAGCATCAGGTCCAGATAGGCAAGGTCGAGGATGACCCAGCCCACCATCGAGCCGATGTTGAAGAGCTGATAGACCGACAGCACGATGGCTGCGGCCGTCATGACCATGATCAGCGCCGTCCATCCGGGAGCGAGAACGCGGTGACGGATCGTGTCCGTCACCGCGTCG
The DNA here is from genome assembly GCA_048983575.1 of Thalassobaculum sp. Classification (GTDB taxonomy): domain Bacteria; phylum Pseudomonadota; class Alphaproteobacteria; order Thalassobaculales; family Thalassobaculaceae; genus Thalassobaculum. The sequence goes on from JBLZTD010000001.1 coordinate 2,027,811, forward strand.
TCGGTTGTCGGGCGGTCAGGGGTGGGCTCGCTCATCTGCGAGCCTTTCTCTGTTGGTTGAGCCGCGGGTTAGCCGATCGCGGGGATCAGCGGATGACCGGATCGAGTCCGGCCGCCTCCAGCGCCGCGACCCGTGCCTTGCCCCAGCCCTCGACAAAGGCGTCCTCGTCCGACGGCGCGTCCTTCGTGAAGGCTGCCCACGCATCGATCAGCACCTTCTGGCGTGCGATCAGCCCGTCGTTGTGGGCCTGCATCGCGTCGGTCCACACGCCGGCATCCTTGAAGGCCGCGATCGCGCCGTCATGGTAGGGGACGGCCCATTCGAAGGTCTGGTTGGCAAGCGCCCAACCACCCGCACCCGGGGCGCCGTCCTTGTACAGATCGTAGCTCTCGAGCAGCGCCGCGGTGATCGCTTGCGCCACATCGTTGGTCATGTCCTCCCGCACGGTCAGGATCGGGTAGGGATAGGCCTGACCATCGATGCCTTCCTTCGGGACGTTGGTCCCGGCGGTGACCTTGTTCTTCGTGTAGTACGGGGCGACCGCCATCATGCGCTCCCAGCCCTCAGCGTCGTCGAAGGGCAGCGGCGGCCAGATCAGGCCGCGGGGGCTGGAGGCAACCGCCTTGGTGGAGCCGGACACGGTGATGGCGAAAGCGGCGTCGACCTGGTTGTTGGTCATGCCTTCCCACGAGGCGCCGAACCCGGCGAACTCGACCTTCTCCACGTCGTCCCAGGTCAATCCGGCGAAGGCCAGAATGGCGGTGACGTTGTGATTGAGGGCCGGAGCGCTTTTCACCCAGGCGACGCGCTTGCCCTTAAGGTCCTTGAATTCCTTGACGCCGGTATCCTCGGCGACGCCGACCATCAGGCCGGCGCTGCCCTTGGACGACATGATCAGGCGCAGCGGCTGCGGTCCCCAATCCGGCTTGGCGAAGCCGAACACGCCTTCCTGGGCGAAGTAGGTGCCCACTCCGTTCGCCACGGCGTCAGCCTTGCCGACCTTCAGCGGGGTCAGGCGGGCGATGTCGTTCTTGCCGGGCAGGACCCGCAGGTTGACGTCGTATTTCTCTTTGAAGGCCTTGCCGATCGCGACCGACTGGGCATGACCGGACGAACCGGTGTCGTAGGCCGACCAGATCAGGGTGTCGGGCAGCTTCACCTCGGCCGACGCGGCGCCGGCCAGGGTGAGCGCGGTCGCGCCAGCGATGGCGGCCACCGCGCGGGAGCGCAGGGTCATCTCCATAGTTTCCTCCGTCTGTTCACATCAGGACCGGGTTGTTTCCCGGCTTCACCTGGGGGGAGTATGCCCATTGAGTGATGGTATACAAGCGCCAGTGTCAGAAGCGCCGGATCGGGAGGAAGCTGTGAACGAGAAGACCGTCATCACGTGCGCATTGACCGGGGGGTTCGACACGGTCGACAAGAACCCGGCGGTTCCCGTGACCCCGGAACAGATCGCCAATTCGGCCCTGGAGGCCGAGCGGGCGGGGGCGGCAATCGCCCATATCCATGTTCGCGATCCGGCAACGGGCAAGGCGTCGATGGACCCGGCCCTGTATCGCGAGACGGTGGAGCGGATCCGCGCGGCCGGCTCCAAGCTGGTGCTGAACCTGACCACCGGGCCCGGCGCGCGCTATATTCCGGGCACCCAGGACCCGATGGTGCCGGCCCCCGGCACCACCCTGAAGACGCCGCAGGAGAGGGTCGACCATGTCGACGAACTCCGGCCGGAGGTCTGCACCCTCGACATCGCCACCATGAATTTCGGCGAGCATGTGTTCATGAATACGCCGGCCCATCTGCGCGAGATGGCGGCGCGCATTCGCGACAGCGGGGTGAAGCCGGAACTGGAGGTGTTCGATGCCGGCCACGCCCGGCTTGCCGCCCAACTCGTGAAGGACGGGCTGGTGGACGCGCCGCCGATGTTCCAACTCTGCCTGGGTATTCCCTGGGGGGCGCCGGCGACGGCGGAGACCATGACCTACCTCGCCAGCCTATTGCCGCCGGGCGCGGTCTGGTCCGGCTTCGGCATCAGCCGCATGCAGTTCCCGATGGCCGCTCAGGCGGTCATTCTCGGCGGGCATGTGCGGGTCGGCCTGGAGGACAATCTCTATATCGAACGCGGGGTGCTTGCCCCGTCCAATGCCGCGCTCGTCGAGCGGGCGGTGACCATCGTCGAGGCTCTCGGCTCAAAGGTCGCCACGCCGGACGAGGCGCGGGACCTCTTCTCGATCAAAGGACATGCATGATGAAAGCCTGGCAGATCGTCTCAGACGGCGGCATCGACGCCCTCCAACTCGCCGACGTTGAGACGCCGGAACCCGGCCCGGGCGAGGTGCGGGTCAAGATCGCCGCCTCCTCGATCAATTTCCGGGATCTCATGACGATCAAGGACCCGGTTGCCCGCAATCTGCCCTATCCGCGCGTCCCCAACTCGGACGGCGCGGGGACGGTCACGGCCGTCGGCGCCGGGGTGACGGGCCTGAAGGTCGGTGACCGGGTGGCCTCCTGCTTCTTCCAGGACTGGCCGGCCGGGCCCTGCTCCGTTGACGTGATGAACAGCGCTCTGGGCGGCGCCCTCGACGGGGTGCTGGCCGAAGAGGTCGTTCTGAAGGCCGGCGGGGTCATTCCGGTGCCGGAACACCTGTCGTTGGAGCAGGCGGCGACTCTGCCCTGCGCGGCGCTCACGGCCTGGCACGCGCTGGCCGAGGTCGGGGGCGTGACGGCTGGCGACACGGTCCTTCTGCTCGGCACCGGCGGGGTCTCGATCTTCGCGCTGCAGTTCGCCAAGCTCATGGGCGCGCGGGTGATCCTGACCTCGTCGAGCGACGCCAAGCTGGAGCGGGCCAAGGCGATGGGCGCCGACGACACGGTCAACTACCGGACCCATCCGGACTGGCAGGACGCGGTCATGGACCTGACCGGAGGGGTCGGCGCCGACGTGACCGTCGAGGTCGGCGGGGCCGGCACCCTGACCCGGTCGATCGCGGCGACCCGGGTCGGCGGTGCGATCGGCCTGATCGGCGTTTTGACGGGGGGCGAGATCAATCCCACCCTGATCATGCGCAAGTCGCTGAAGGTGCAGGGCATCTATGTGGGTTCCTACAGGATGTTCACCGACATGAACGCGGCGATCGCTCTGCACCGGCTGGAGCCGGTGATCGACCAGACCTTCGCCTTCGACGACGCGAAGTCGGCCTATCGCGCCATGGAGGCGGCAGGGCATTTCGGCAAGATCGTCATCACCGCCTGAACCGCCGGTCGATTGACCGCCCCCACCCTGCGTGGCACATCAGGGGCCGACAAGAAAAGACCCCTTCCGGAGGAAAACATGACCGAGGCCTTCATCTGCGACGCCGTCCGTACCCCCATCGGACGGTATGGCGGCGCGCTCGCCCAGGTCCGCACCGACGATCTGGCAACCGTCCCGTTGAAGGCGCTGATGGAGCGCAATCCGTCCGCCGACTGGGACGCGGTCGACGAGGTGTTCTACGGCTGCGTCAACCAGGCCGGCGAGGACAACCGTAACATCGCCCGCATGGCGCTGCTGCTGGCGGGCATCCCGGCGAGCGTGCCCGGAGTCACCGTCAACCGGCTCTGCGCCTCCGGCATGATGGCGGTGGCGGACGCTGCGCGTCAGATCAAGACCGGCGAGGGCGATTTCGCCATCGCCGGCGGCGTCGAGAGCATGACCCGCGCGCCCTTCGTAATGGCCAAGGCCGGCACCGCCTTCGCCCGCAGCGCCGAGGTCTATGACACCACGATCGGCTGGCGCTTCGTCAATCCGGAGATGGAGAAGCGCTTCGGCACCGACAGCATGCCGGAGACCGGGGAGAACGTGGCGGAGAAGTATCAGGTGCGCCGGGAGGACCAGGACCTGTTCGCCTACAACAGCCAGCGCAAGGCCGGCGAGGCGATGGCCCGCGGCCGGCTCGCCAAGGAGATCGTCCCGGTCGAGATCAAGGGCCGTCGCGGCGACGTCACCGTCGTCGATACCGACGAGCACCCGCGCCCGGACACCACCTTGGAGAAGCTGGCCAAGCTGCCGACGCCGTTCCGCAAGGAAGGCGGATCGGTGACCGCCGGAAACGCCAGCGGGGTCAACGACGGCGCCGCCGCCATGCTGGTCGCCAGCGAGGAAGCGGCGAAGAAGCACGGTCTGACGCCGCGCGCCCGGATCGTTGCCGCCGCCGCTGCCGGGGTCGAGCCGCGGATCATGGGCATCGGCCCGGCGCCCGCTTCGCAGAAAGCGCTGAAGATCGCCGGCCTCTCGATCGAGGACATGGACGTTCTGGAACTGAACGAGGCTTTCGCCAGCCAGGTGCTGGCCAGCCTGCGCGAACTCGGCGTGGCGGACGACGATCCCCGGGTCAACCCGAACGGTGGCGCCATCGCGCTTGGCCATCCGCTTGGTGCCAGCGGCACCCGCCTGATCCAGACTGCGACCGAGACCCTGATCGAGACCGGCGGCCGCTACGCGCTCTGCACGATGTGCGTCGGCGTCGGCCAGGGTATGGCCGTCATCATCGAAAGGGTCTGATTCATGGTGGATGCAACCTCGCCCGACCTCGTCATCGGCGTCGTCGGATGCGGCGCCATGGGCCAGGGAATCATTCAGGTCGCGCTGCAGGGCGGCATGAGGGTGATCGCCCATGACGCCGTGGCCGGCGGTGCCGAGGCCGGTGCGCGGAAGGTGATCGGCCGGCTCGACCGGCTGGTCGAGAAAGGCACGCTGGACGCCTCCGCCGCCGCGGCGATGAAGGATAAGCTGAGCGTTGCCGGGGGCGTCGCGGACCTCGCGCCCTGCGGTGTGGTTGTCGAGGCGGTCTTCGAGAATATCGACGTCAAGCGCGAGCTGTTCACCGCCATCGAGGAGGTGGTCGCCGAGGATGCGATCATCGCCTCCAACACGTCGTCCCTGCCGATCGGCTCCATCGCCCGGGTGTGCAAGCGGCCCGAGCGGATCGCCGGACTGCATTTCTTCAACCCCGTGCCGCTGATGCGTCTGGTCGAGGTCATCCGGGGGCCGGCCACAGACGACGCGGTGATCGACAAGCTGGTCACCGTCGGAGCGCGGTTCGGCCGCACGCCCGTCGTGGTCAAGGACAGCCCCGGCTTCCTGGTCAATCTCGGCGGCCGCGCCTTCACCACCGAAGGGCTGCACCTGGCCCATGAGGCGTTGGCGACGCCGGCCCAGGTGGACGCCGTCATGCGCGACTGCGGCCATTTCCGCATGGGCCCGTTCCAGCTCATGGACCTGACCGGGATCGACGTGAACTACCCGGTCTCGATGATCGTGTTCGAGCAGTTCCTGAACGATCCGCGTCTGCGGACCACGCCGCTTCATCGGGCGCTCTACGATGCCGGCCGGTTCGGCCGCAAAACCCAGCAGGGCCATTTCACCTACGACGAGAAGGGCCAGGTGATCGACCCGCCGAGCCCGGATCATGTGACCGATGCGGCCCCGGCGACGACGGTGGCGGTCGCCACCGACAAGGACGCCGCGTTGGCCGAACTGCTGGAGCGGGCCGGCGTGAACGTGCGGATCGACGACGGGTCTATGCCGATCCTCGCCGCCCTTTACGGCGAGGACGCGACCGGCTTCGCGGCGCGCACCGGCATCGACCATAAACGCCTGGTCGCGGTCGATACCACCGGCGACACCTCGAAGCGTGTCACGCTGATGACGGCGCCGGCGGCGGATCCCGCGCACCGGGACGCGGTGGCGGCGGCCTTCGCCAAGGCTGGGATCGCGCCGACGGTGATCCAGGACAGCCCCGGCTTCATCCTGCAGCGCATGCGGGCGATGATCGCCAATCTCGGCTGCGAGATGGCGCAGATCGCGCTGGCGACCCCGGCGGATATCGACACGGCGATGAAGCTCGGCCTGAACTATCCGAAAGGCCCGCTGGAAATCGCCGAGGAGATGGGCGTGAAGCGCACCCACGAGATCATCTCGGCGATCCACGAGGCGACCCGGGACCCGCGCTACCGTCCGTCGCTCTGGCTGCGCCGGCGGGCGCTGCTCGGGTTGGGGGCGCATCAGGTGGCATAAGGGATCAGCCTTCGTCGGTTCCGCACGGAACGGGGCCGACGCCTTACGGATGGAGGCCGCCGGTACGTCCGGTGGCCTTCGTCGTTTGGGGTACCGTGCCGTCGCCGCAAACCGGCACGGCGATTTTGCAGGCTTCCCGAAGACATGCCGCCGGCTACGCTCGCGGGCGGGAGGAACACGTCATGCCGCTCTGGGCGATCATCGCTGCGTTGGCCGCCTTCGCGCAGACGGCGCGGAATGCCGGACAGAAACATCTCGCCGGCTCCATGTCGGCCTGGAGCGCGAGCTGGGTGCGCTTCCTGTTCGGCGTGCCCTTCGCCCTCGGCTACATGGCCTATGCCCTGGCGCAGCGCACGACGCCGGCGCCGGATCTCCATCTCGAGTTCTTCGTCTGGTGCGCCGGAACGGCGGTCTCGCAGATCCTGGCGACCGTGCTGCTGGTCATGTTGTTCAGTCTCCGGAACTTCGCCGTCGGGTCGTCCTACGCCCGGACCGAGACGATCCCGACCGCCATCCTCGGCTCGACCCTGTTCGGTGAGGCGATCGACGCCGCCGGCTGGATCGCCATCCTGGTCAGCGGCGCCGGCGTGATGCTGATCAGCCTGGCCCGACAGGGTGTGGGCATGGGGGCGCTGCTGGCCTCGGCGTTCAACCGGGCGGCGGGAATCGGCCTGCTGTCCGGCCTGTTCTTCGCGCTCGCGTCCCTGTTCCTGCGCCAGGCCAGCCTGTCGCTCGGCGATCCCGACGTCCTGACCACCGCGTCGATGACCCTGGTTGCCGTCATCCTGCTGCAGACCGTCGGCCTTGGTATCTTCGTCGTCGCCTCCCGGCCGTGGGAGGTCGGGGCCATCGCCCGGGCGTGGAAGGCGGCGGTCTTCGTTGGATTCACCAGCGCGCTCGGTTCGGCCGGCTGGTTCACCGCGATGACCATCGAGCGGGCGTCCTACGTCAAGGCGGTCGGGCAGGTGGAGTTCGTGCTGGCGATTGCGGTGTCGATCATCGTCTTCAAGGAGCGGCCGAGCCTGCGCGAGATGATCGGCATGTGTCTTGTGGCCGTGGGCATCGTCGTACTACTGGTCTACGCGCGATGATCTGTCCTGGAGCAGCCGAATGACCGACGAGCAGACGCAGACCCCCACCTTCTGGCAGCGCCCCGTCACCCGCGGTGTCGCCAACGGCATCGTTTTCGCCGAACTCCTGATGGCCATGCAGGTCAACGGGATCTTCCAGGAACCCCGGCCCCTGACCGAAGACCTGATCATCCAGGACGTCTTCGCCGGCGTGATCTTCGGCTTCATGATGTACGTGATCGAGATCTGGAAGCGCCAGCGCCGCATCAATGCTGAAACGGCGGCCAAACGCGCGGTCGAAAGACGGCTCGAGAACGAGGCGGACGACGAGTCCGACGACGACCGCGGCAAGCGATGACACCGCCTGAACCCCCGTCCGACCGGGCGGATGGGGAACGGATACCGGCGCTCGACCCGCGGGGGGATGGACATAGGTTCGTGATCTTTGGGGACGCCTGCGCCGGCGAACCGGGCGGGCGGCACGAGGCAGGCTTCGCTCGCGTCAATGCCGTGGTGAACCGCCTCGATCCGGCACCCGAGTTCATCGTCTTCCCCGGCGACGAGATCATCGGCCTGACCCGCGATGAGGCGGAGCTGCGTGCCCAGTGGCGGCACTGGTTCGAGGTCGAGATGGCATGGCTCGACCGGACGCGGATCCCGATGTTCCACACCACGGCGAACCACACGACCTACGATCCGATGAGCGAGCGGGTCTTCGCGGAGGTGATGGGCCATCTGCCGCGCAACGGGCCGCCGGGGCAGGAGGGACTGTCCTACTTCGTGCGCCGCGGCGACCTCCTCATGGTCTTCGTCCACACGCTCTGGTCGGGCCTGGGCGGCGAGGGTCACGTGGAAACCGACTGGCTGGACGCGACCCTGCGGGCGCACGTGGATGCCCGGCACAAGCTCGTGGTCGGGCACCATCCGGTCTTCCCCGTGAACGGTTTCCAGGGTCCGTTCCAGCGGGAAATCGGCCCGCCGCACGCGGAGGCGTTCTGGCGCGTCCTCGTCGACCATGACGTATTGGCGTATCTGTGCAGCCACATCCTGGCCTTCGACGTTCAGGTCCATGACGGAGTGCTCCAGGTGACAAGTGCCGGGGCCGGCACCGCCCACCGCATGCCGGACGGCGTGGAGTATCTGCATGCGGTGCAGGCGGCGCTTGACGCGGACGGGTTCCGGTTTCGGGTGATCGATGATTCCGGGGCAGTCAGAGAAGCCCTGTCCTGGCCGCCGGTCCTGCCGCCGACCCGGGACTGGCGGGAGATGACGTCTCGGTCCGACCGGAGACTGCAGGTCGCCGAGGGGCCGCTGAACGCCTCGGTGCGCGCCTGGAGGTTCCGCGGCCGCACGCCGACGGATGGGGGAGCGGCGCAGACCTTGGTCGAAGGGTCCGCCGCTGGTTCGGCCATGCCACCGATCTGGGTGGGTCTTGCCGGCCGGGAGCAGCGTCTGCTGGTCGTCCTTGGCTCGGCCCCGGGCCGCAGTCCCCACACCTGGTTCGGCCCGGCGCTGACGCAGGATGCCGTCTTCGACATTCAGGTTGCCGTTCACGGCGCGATGGGCCCCGGAGGCCTGCTCTGGCGGTGGAACGCGGAGACCCCGTGGTCGTCGCTGCACGGCGCCTCCGCCCAGGGGATCGAGCGTGTGCAGCCGGTCTCCGCCTGGACGGTCGGTCACACCGCCGTGGGCGTGCAGGATCGTCCGTTCATGGGCTCCGAACTTCGGGTCTGGACGGCCCACGCGGCGCAGGGTGAAATCTAGGCAATGGCCGGAGAGCCTTAGCAGCCTGGAGGGAACGAGATGATCAGCGAAGCGGATGCCGCGTTCTATCGCGAGAACGGCTACCTGATGGTCGAGAACGTCTACGCGCCGGAAGAGGTGCAGGCGATGCGCGACGCCCTTGCCGGCCTGATCGAAAAAGCGCGCGGCCTCACCGACCACGACGCGATCTACGACCTGGAGCCGGGCCATACCCCCGACAATCCGCGCGTGCGCCGGATCAAGAAGCCGTTCGAGGCCGATGCCGTGTTCCGCGATATGGTCGAGCATCCGAACCTGATCTCCTTGCTGGCGAAGATCGTCTCCCCGGATCTCCGGCTGCATGGCGGCAAGATCAACATCAAGGCGGCGGAGTACGGTTCGCCGGTGGAGTGGCACCAGGACTGGGCCTTCTACCCGCACACCAACGACGACGTGCTGGCCGTCGGCGTCCTGCTGGACGACACCACCGAAGAGAACGGCCCGCTGATGGTCATGCCCGGCAGCCATAAGGGCCCGACCTACGACCATCATGTGGACGGTCATTTCGCCGGCGCCATGGACCCGGCCGCCTGCGACCTCGACTTCTCCAAAGCGGTGGCGCTGACCGGCAAGGCCGGGTCCTGCACGTTCCATCATGTCCGCGCGGTGCACGGCTCGGCTCAGAACACCTCCGGCCGCGACCGGCAGCTCCTGCTCTACCAGATCGCCGCGGCCGATGCCTGGGACCTGCGGGGCCTGCCGAGCACCTGGGAGGAGAACGAGAGCCGGATGATCGCCGGCGCCTCGACCCTGGCGCCGCGCGTCGTCGACTGTCCGGTCCGACTTCCCTACCCCAAGGCGAAGCGTGAGGGCTCGATCTACGAGAACCAGACCGCGTTGAAGAACCGCTACTTCGCCTTCGACCCGAAAGTCGGTACGGCAGCCGAATAGCGGCGGCGCAGTAGGAGCCCCGTCTCGCGCGGCCTTTTCAACGCCGGACCCCCGGACTAGGTTCTCCTGCCCACCGGCGCCCAGGAGAAACCGTGATCCACATCTCGAGCCAGTTCGACGGCGGCAACATCGAGGTCGTCGATGCCAGCGACCCGAACGACATCCGACTGACCATCCGCAAGGACGGCAAGTCCGACTTTTTCCAGTGGTTCTACTTCCGGGTTTCCGGTGCCCGCGGCGTGCCGCTCACCATGACCATCGAGAACGCCGGCACCTCCAGCTACCCGAAGGGATGGGAGGACTACAGGGCCGTCGTCTCCGAAGACCGTTCCCATTGGTGGCGCACCGAGACCCGCTTCGACGGCGCGAAGCTCACCATCGCCCACACGCCGGAGAGCGACCTCGCCTGGTTCGCCTATTTCGCCCCCTACACCCTGGAGCAGCATGACGATCTGGTTGCGTTCGCCCAGGCCAGCGGGGCGGCGACGGCCGAGCGGCTCGGATCGACCCTGGAGGGACGCGACCTGGACCTGCTGACCTTCGGATCTGGCGAGAAGCCGCTCTGGATCATCGCCCGGCAGCATCCGGGCGAGAGCATGGCGGGCTGGTTCGTCGAAGGTCTGGTGGAGAAGCTCTGCGACGCCCAGGACCCGGTCTCCCGGGCGCTGCTGTCGGCGGCGACGATCCGTCTCGTGCCGAACATGAACCCGGACGGTGTGTTCCGGGGCAACCTGCGCACCAACGCCGCCGGCACGAACCTGAACCGGGAGTGGAAGGCACCGAGCCTGGAGAAGAGCCCGGAGGTGTTCCACGTCATCCGCCGCATGGAGGAGACGGGGGTGGCGATGTGCCTAGACGCCCATGGCGACGAGGGGCTGCCCTACAACTTCATCGCCGGATACGAGGGTGTGCCTGGCGTGACCGAGGCGCATCTGGCGCCGCTCAACCGCTATCGGAACGAGCTGGCCCGTCTGACGCCCGATTTCCAGACCGAGCGCGGCTATCCCAAGGTGGCACCCGGCAAGGGCAACCTGACGACCTCGACCGGGCATATCGCCAACACCTTCCGCTGTCCGGCGATGACGCTGGAGATGCCGTTCAAGGATACCGCCAACAATCCCATGCCCGAGGTCGGCTGGTCGCCGGACCGGTGCAAACACCTCGCCGGGCATTGCCTGGAGGCCATGCTGCTCATGATCGACGATTGGGGGAGTGGACTGTGATCACCGTCTGGGGTCTGAAGAACTGCGACACCTGCAAGAAGGCGCGTACCTGGCTCGAGGGGAAGGGCGCCACCTTCGCCTTCAAGGACGTGCGGGCCGACGGACTGACCGAGGAGCAGGTCGTCGGTTGGCTTGCATCGGTCGGCGGCGATGTGCTGATCAACCGGCGCGGCACCACATGGCGCGGCCTGCCGCCGGAGATGCAGGCCGCCGCGGACAACGACGACAGCGCCGTCGCGCTGCTGCAGGCCAATCCCGCCCTCATAAAGCGCCCTGTCTTCGAGACGGAGGACGGCGAGGTGATCGTCGGCTTCGCCAAGAAGCAGCAGGACGCACTGGAAGCCCGGCTTTGAGGAAACGGCCGTGAGCGACGTCGCCGTCATCGGCGGAGGGCTGGTCGGGGCGGCCGTCGCCTGGGGCCTTGCCCGTGCCGGTGCAAGAGTGACGGTGCTGGACGAGGGCGACGACGCGTTCCGGGCGAGCCGGGGCAATTTCGGTCTGGTCTGGGTCCAGGGCAAGGGCGACGGCATGCACGAGTATGCGGGCTGGACCCGCAGGAGTGCCGAGATCTGGCCTGAGCTCGCCGCCGTGATCGCCGAGGAGGAGGGCGTCGACGTGGGTCTGCGCCAGCCCGGCGGCATCGAGGCCTGCCTCGACGAAGAGGAATATGCCGAGGCTGAACTGTCGCTGAAGCGGATGCACAACCAGCCGGGCGTCGGCGCCAACGACGTGCGGATGCTCTCCGCCGCCGAGGCCCGGGAGTTGGAGCCGGCGCTGAGCCCGGACATCGCCGGCGCGAGCTTCTGTCCCCATGACGGCCATGTCAGCCCGCTCTACCTTCTACGCGGCCTGCATGCGGGGATGGCGCGCCATGGTGTCGATCACCGTCCGGATCACCGGGTCGACTCCGTCCGCCGCGACGGCGAGGGCTTCGTGCTGGAGACCATGCGGGGCAGTGTGAAAGCGGACAAGGTCGTTCTGGCCGCCGGACTCGGCAACGGTCGGTTGGGCCCCATGGTCGGCCTGGATGTGCCGACCGCACCGGATCACGGGCAGATCCTCGTGACCCAACGGATGCCCAAGCTGTTCGACCATCCGATGGCCCGGCTGCGCCAGACCGAGGAAGGGTCGGTCATGATCGGCGCGAGCCATGCCCGGGTCGGCTACAGCACCGACCTGGACATCGAGACCTCGGCACGGCTGGCGGCTCGGGCGCGGCGGATGGTCCCGGCGCTGGGGCAGGCGCGGATCGTGCGGACCTGGGCGGCGCTGCGGATCATGTCGCCGGACGGGTTCCCGATCTATGCGGAAAGCGAGACCTGTCCCGGCGCCTTCGTCGTGACCTGCCACAGCGGCGTGACCCTCGCCGCGGCCCATGCCATCGATCTGGCGCCGACGATCCTGGACGGAACGCTGGCCCGACGCTTCGAGCCTTTTCACTTTCGGCGCTTCGGCGCCTGAGGAGCAGGATATGCCGTCGCTCGACACGCTGATCGTCTTCACCGTGGCCGCGGTCCTGCTGAATCTGTCGCCGGGACCGTCGAACCTCTACGTCATGGCCCGCAGCATGAGCCAGGGGCCCCGTGCCGGACTGGTCGCCGCCGCCGGCCTTTTCACCGGCGCCCTCGGCCACGTGGCCGCGGCGACGCTCGGCCTGTCGGCCATCGTTCTGGCCTCGGCGGAGGCCTTCACCGTCCTGAAATGGGCGGGGGCGGCCTACCTCGTCTGGCTCGGCATCCAGCACCTGATCACGGCCGGAGCGGCTCTGGGAGGATTGGAGCGGGCGCCGGCCAAGCCGATGGGCCGCATCTACCGGGAGAGCATCCTGGTCGAGGCGCTCAACCCGAAGACCGCTCTGTTTTTTCTCGCCCTGCTCCCACAGTTCGTCGATCCGGCGGTGGGATCGGTCGCGGCGCAGAGTCTTGTGCTCGGCCTGATCGTCGTCGTCACCGCCATCCCGTGCGACGCGCTGGTCGCGTTCGCGGCCGGAGCGGTGGCCCGGAAACTGTCCGCCAACCCGTGGATCGCCCGCTGGCAGGACCGGGTATCGGGGCTGATCCTGATCGGTCTCGGTGCGCTGGTCGCCGGCGGAGAGCGTCCGGAGCCCGCCCGATGAGCTACGCCCGTCTGCCAGGCCCGACCAAGCTGCGCTCCGTGACGCTGATGGTCGATGGCGAACGGATCACGGCCCGGGACGGCGATACGGTGGCGATCGCTCTGCTCGCCGCCGGCCGAGAATCCATCCGGGGCTCCGCCGTTTCGGGCGCGCCGCGCGCGCCCTATTGCCAGATGGGCGTGTGCTTCGAGTGCCTGGTGGAGATCGATGGCGTGGCCGACCGTCAGGCCTGCCTCGTCCCGGTCCAGGACGGCATGGCCGTCACCACCGGTCGGGGCGAGCGATGGGGCGAGCGATGACCGAGACGATCCGCGATCTTGTCATCGTCGGCGCGGGTCCTGCCGGGTTGAGCGCGGCCGTCGGCGCCGGCGCGCTCGGGCTCGACCCGCTGATCCTGGATGAACAACCGGCGGCGGGCGGGCAGATCTATCGGAACGTGGAGCGCGTCGCCGAGCGGCGGCCCGCCGATCTCGCGTTCCTCGGGTCGGACTATGCGCGGGGTCGCGGTCTCATCCGCGCGGCGGGCGCCGTCGAGCGGCGGCAGGGGGCGACCGTCTGGCATATCGGCCCGATGACCCGCGCCGGGGGCCGCCAAATCGTCTGGTCGGAGCAGGGCAATGCCCGCAGGGTACAGGCCCGCGCCGTGCTGCTGGCCACCGGCGCGATGGAACGGCCGGTGCCGATCCCCGGCTGGACCCTGCCGGGCGTGACCACCGTCGGGGCGCTGCAGACCGTGCTGAAACAGGCGGCCGTGTATCCCGAAGGATCGGTCGTCCTCGCCGGCAGCGGGCCTTTGCTGATGCTGCTGGCGGCACAGTATGCGGGCGCGGGTATCCAGGTCGACGCGATTCTGGATACGACCCCACCGGGGACCTTGGGCAAGGCGCTGCACCGGTTGCCGCTCGCGGCGGTGGGTGCGTGGCGCACGCTTCTGAAGGGATTGAAACTGCGCACCGCGTTTGGCCGGGCCTGCCGTGAACTGTGGTCCGGCGTGACCGGCATCCGGGCGGAAGGCGACGGCAGGCTGCAGCGGGTTTGCTTCACCGATTCATCCGGTCGCCCTCGGGCAATCGAGGCCGACACCCTGGCCCTGCACGAGGGCGTCATCCCGAACCCGCAGCTTGCCCGGCTGGCCGGAGCGAGACACGTCTGGGACGTCCGACAGCGCTGTTTCCGGCCGGTGCTGGACGCGTTCGGGGCGAGCAGCGCCGAAGGCGTCTACCTGGCCGGCGATGGCGGCGGCATTCTCGGGGCCGAGGCGGCGGAGGCGTCGGGTCGGGTTGCGGCGGTGGCGATCGCGCATGCGCTTGGCCGCATCGCCGAGTTGGAGCGGGACTTGCGGGCGGCATCGGATCTCGACCGGCTCACCGGCCAGCGCTGGCTGCGCCGGTTCCTGGACACCATGTTCCCGCCGCCGGACTGGATCGGGCGGATGCCGGACGACGCCATCGTCTGCCGGTGCGAGGAAGTGCGGGCCGCCGACCTGCGCAAGGTCGCGCCCCACGCCCAGGGCCCGAACCAGCTCAAGGCCTATACCCGCGCCGGGATGGGACCGTGCCAGGGGCGGATGTGCGGCCAGACCGTCACCGAGGTCCTCGCCGAGGCCAAGGGCATCGCGCCGGGCACGGTCGGCTACTACCGCATCCGTCCGCCGGCAAAGCCGGTAACGGTGGACGAAATGGCGGCGCTCGCGGACTAGCCGCGGCCGGCGGTGCGGCTTCCGACCCTCCAGCCGCGGCCTGCCCTCTGGACAGCTCTCGAAGCTTGCCGTGCAATGGTGCGATGCTGCGCCCGCTTCTCTTTGCCCTTGTGGCCTGCGTCACGATGCTGCCCGTCGCCGGATGCTGCGTCTCCGAAGCGCGGGCGCAACAGGCGGTTGACCTCGAACTCGTCCTTGCCGTGGACGTGTCCGGTTCGATCGACACCAGCGAGGCGATGCTGCAGCGCGACGGATACGTTGCGGCCCTGTCGAGCGACGAAGTGATCCGCGCGGTGACCGCCGGGCCGCTCGGCCGCATCGCCCTCGCCTATGTGGAATGGGCCGGGCTCGGCACGGCGCGGACCGTGGTCGATTGGCGGGTGGTGGACGGACGGGCGTCGGCGGACGCTTTCCTCGTCGAGTTGGAAAGATACTGGCCGCGGACAGGGCGACGGACCTCGATCAGCGGCGTGATCGAGCATGTCCTGCCGATGTTCGAGAACAACGGCTTCTCCGCCGCGCGCCGGATCATAGACATTTCCGGCGACGGTCCGAACAACGACGGCATGCCGGTTCTATCCGCCCGCAACCGGGCGGCCGAAGCAGGCGTGGGTATCAACGGCCTTGTCATCCTGAACCTGGATCCGGGACCGCTCGGCTTCCCGGTGCTGGAGGATCTGGACATCTATTTCGAGGAGTGCGTGATCACGGGGCAGGGGGCCTTCGTCCTCGCCGCCAACGGGTTCGCCGATTTCGGGCGGGCGATCCGCCGCAAGCTGGTGCTCGAGATCGCGGGGCTGACGCCGCGCCGCAACGCCCCGACGCTGCTGCGCCGGACGCGGGGGTATGATTGCATGATCGGCGAACGACAGCTCAGGGAGTGGCTGCGTCGCTACCCTTTTGATCCCTAACTCCGGCCGCCACGCCCTTACTGCATGAATCCGCAGCGGTGGAGCTGGACGTGGAAATCCCGGAGCACGCGCTCCTTTTCCGCCATCGGGACCTGTGCCACCAACTCGCTCTCGAAGTTCTTGCGCCGCAGGTGCTTGACCACGATCTGCCGCGCGAGCTTGGACGCCTGTCCTTCCGGGAGCATGTCCGGGCTGCACATGGCGAGCAGCATGAAGGCGCGGATATGAAGCGGCCGGCTCGGGTCGTCGACCCGGTCCAGAATCTTGTCCTCGGTGATGTAGCGCGCCAGCAATTCGTCGAGCCGGTTGATGATCCGAGACTTCAGCGCGGCGTCGATGGAGGAGTCCTTGAACTTCCGGTAGACGGCGGTGACCGTCTGCATTTTCTTGTTGGGCGGCCGGTCGTCGCGGACGATGGTCTTGACCGAATCCGGCCGGACGAACAGGCCCTCGATCTGCATGTCGATCTCGTCGCCGATGGTCGCCGCGAGCCCGCTCTCCGACAGCGCGATCAGATAGGCCGCCTTGCGCACAGGATCGCCGAAGACCGGCAGCAGCCGACCCGTCGCCTCCTTCAGTCCGTTGGCGCCGCCCCGGTTTATGATCCGCGACTGGCGGTGGGTCAGCGCCTCGGCCATGGCACCGCCGCCGAGCAGACTGTCTTCCGATATCAGCGTGTCGACCAGCCCCTTGAGCGCGTCCGCCTCCTCATCGCCGCCGGATTCGGTCAGCGGCTGTTTTCCGGCGACCTGCCGGCGTACCCGATCGACGAGGACGATCCGGCTGTCCGGCAGCACATCGCGGGCGAAGAGATCGGTAAGCTTGGCGGCGACCGCCTGTGGCGAGTTGTCAGGCCTGCCGTCCGCATCGACTTCGAAAGCGCCCTGGGCCAGAGAGACCAGCGCGCCGAGCGCGGCCGAGAGACTGTGCTGTGCTCCGAGAAGATCCTGCAGCGTCTCAGGGTTGCAGAGCGTGTCCGAAATGAAGGCGTCGGCCACGGCGCGGCCCGCCTCTGACTCGCAGGGAAGCGCCCAGTCCACGGCTTTGCTCAGCTTGGTGAAATACGACCGGTCCTGAACGAGTTCCCGGGCGACGGCGAGGCGGATCAGAAAGGCGCAGTCCTGGTCGTCCGCCGTCGCGGTGATCTTTTCGATCGCGGTTTCGAACCCTTCCTTGCGGATCAGGGGCAGGGTCTTCGACGCCGCCTCCCGGGCCCGCTCGGTCAACGCGTCGAGAAAGCCGAAGAGCGCATCTCGGCGGGCGGACGCGTCGCCGGCCTCCGGATAGAGTTTCGCCTGCAGAACGGACACCTTGCCGATGCCGGACATGACAAGGGTGTCGGCATCGACCAGACGTTTTAGTTCTCGGAATTCATGCATCACCTCCGTTGCGGTGACGCCGTTCTTGTCGAGATATGTCCGGAACAGCCGGTTGAGGGTCTGCCGCCCGCCGATGCCGTAGAGATCGTCCGCGTCGTCGCAGACCGGTGCCTCGTCGACCTCGCCAACGAAGACCTTGTCGCTGCCGCCGGCCGATTTCGTCTTTTCGAACACGACCTGCTCGCGGGCGGTGCTCCCCCGGGTCGTCTCCTTGATGACCTTTACGCCGCTAACGCCTTGGCGGTTCAGGACCTTTTTTGCGATTGCCTCGGCTTCAGCCTGACTGTTCGCGCTGGAATCGATCAACCATCGACCATCGCGCTGCAGGTGGATCTCGAATATCTCTGTCTTGCTGACCATGCCCCACTCCGCGCTCCACGCGGACACCTCGCAAAGCTTAGGCCAACCGACGGATTTTGCAAACCATTGGTCTTTTTAGCATTTTACCTAATAGCGAGGTAACTGGCGGCAAATATTGATCTCCGACATCGGCTCTCCATCTAGGGAGGATGCAGGACTTGCCGACCGCTTCGACCGTATCGCTGCCGTTCGACCCGTCGACCGCCCGGTCGGTCGTGGACGACGCGATCACCCGCTATATCGATAGCCGCCGGGAACGGGTCGACGATTTCATCGATTGCCACTACGGGTGGAAGGGGTCGGCGAAGCTCCACCGCAACGCGTTCGGCATGGACCTGCTCCGGGCGCCGCTGAATGTCGCGCTGGTGCCGCCCCAGCTTCTGGTGAATCTGTCGGGCATGGTTGTCGGACGGCTCGGCGCTCGACGCGCGGGGCACTGGATGAAGACCCGGCGCCTGCTGATGCGCACCTCCGTCGATCGCGAGCTGGAATGGCGGCTGTGGAGCGAATTCCTGGAACTGCCCTTCACGGACGGAGACCGCATCTCGACCCGCGATGCCCTGGCCGAGGCCATGTTCGCCGACCCCCGCCTGCACCGTGCGCTGGGCGAACCCTTGGCCGAGATCGCCCGCCATGCGGAGGATCCCGACGTCAGGCGGCGGGTCGAGGAAACCCTGGCTGCCTATACCGGCACGCGAGCGGCGGCATCCGACCTCGTCGGGGCCATGGTGTCGACCGGCGTGGGCTATGCGGCGGCCCACCAGATCACGCCGAGCGTCTGGACGCTCGGTCCGCTGCTCGCCGGCATGATGGCGCAGAAGATGGCGATTTCCAGCTTCCCGCTGGGGGCGACGATCGGCGGTGCCTGGTACGGCGCATTCCCGGCCGCGGCCGGGGCGATGCTGGTCGGGACAACCGTTGCCTCGCTGGCGGCGGTCGGCGCCATCGTCGCCGCCTTCGCCGGAGTTCTGGCCGACCCGCTGCAGCGCTCGCTGGGGCTTCATCGTCGGCGTCTGAACAGGATGCTCGACACCATCGAGAAGAACTTCCGAGGCGAAGGACCGGCCGCGTTTTCTCCCCGCGACCATTATGTCGCCCGACTGGTCGACGCGGTCGACGTCGTTCGGGTGGCGCATCGGATCGCCACCGGAAGCTGATTCCGACGGATTGAATCTGGCGCGAACCGCATCGCGGGTGTGTACTGGGGCGCCTTTCGGCCGACCCGAGGTGCACCATGGCTTCCAGTGCGTTGACGGATTTTGATCTTGCCGAGGATCTGAGGGGGCGCGAAGTCGCCTTCGACACGATCCCGATCGTGGATGTTTCGGCCCTGGTCGATGGCAGTGACGAGGCCGAGGTGGCGGCGCGTCTCGGTGAGGCGGCGGAACGTGTCGGCTTCCTCTACGTGACCGGCCACGGAATTCCCCAGTCGATGATCGACGCGATGTTCGCGGAGGCGCGGACGTTCTTCGACCGGCCTCTGGACGAGAAGATGGCGGTGCATATCGCCAATTGGCCAGTGCATCGAGGCTACTTCCCGCTCTTCGAGGAGAACACCGATCCGGCGATGACGGCCGATCTGAAGGAAGGGTTCGATATGGGCCGCGACCTCGGTCCCGACGCCCCTGAAGTTCGGGCCGGGCTTCCGTTGCACGGCGCGAATCAATGGCCGAAGGACGCGCCCGCCTTTCGGGCGGCGGGGGAGGGGTATTTCGCCGCGCTGCGCCGTCTCGGGGAGCGACTGATGCGCGGCTTTGCCATCGCGTTGGACCTGGATCCCCAATTCTTCGACGACAAGATCGATCGACCGCTCGCCCAGTTGCGGCTGCTGCATTATCCGCCGCAGACGGGCCACGTGGAGGCGAGGACAATCGGTTGCGGGGCGCATACGGATTATGGCTGCCTCACCATCCTGGCTCAGGACCCGAACGGTGGGCTACAGGTCCGAAACACGGCGGGCGACTGGATCGCCGCACCGCCGATCCCCGGCGCCTTCGTCGTCAACCTGGGCGATCAGATGGCCCGCTGGACCAACGGCCGGTTTCAGGCGACACCGCATCGGGTCATCAACGTCTCGGGGAAGGAACGTTACTCGATGCCGTTCTTCTTCGATCCGAACTGGGAGGCCGAAATCGCCTGTCTACCCGGCTGCGAGGTGCCGGGCGAAGCGCCGAGGTATGCGCCCGTTCTGGCCGGGCCCTATCTGCAGTCCAGGTTCGACGCGACCTTCACCTATCGCCAGGATCAGCCCGGCGGCTAGCGCCGGAGTTTCAGCAGCGCCAGCATCGCACCGCCGGCGAGCAGACCCCAGAAGGCGGCGCCGATACCGAAGAGCGACAGGCCGGAGGCCGTCGTCACGAAGGTGACGATGGCGGGAACATGCTCGTCCGGCTTCGACAGCGCGGCCGACGCGGCGCCGGCGAGACTGGCGAGCAGGGCAAGGCCGGCAACCGTCTGGATCAGCAGCGGCGGGGACGCGGTGGCGAAGGCCGCGGCGATCCCGGCGAGCAGGGCGATGACGATGTAGGAACCGCCCGCGGTCAGTGAGGCGATGTACCGTTTCTTCGGGTCCGGATGGGCGTCCGGTCCTGCGCAGAGGGCGGCGGTGATCGCGGCGAGATTCAGCATGTGGCCGCCGAAGAACGCGGTGACGATGCTGCTCCCGCCGGTGGCCACGAAGAGCGGCGAGGCGGCTGGCCTGTATCCGTTGGCATTCAGCACCGCCAGGCCGGGAATGTTCTGCGAGGCCATGGTGACGAGGAACAGCGGCAGGGCGATGCCGATCGCGGAGTCGAGGCTGAAGATCGGCATGACGAAGACGGGCGCCGGCCAGGCGGCCTCGAACACCCCTTCGGGAAGGGGTGTCGACAGCGGGATCACGACGGCGGCCGCTACGACCGCCGCCAGGACCGCGTAGAGCCTGGCGACGCGAAGTGTGATCGCCCAGACCAGGATGATCGCCGCGGCCTGCCAGGGAAACGCTTCGACGGCGCGGATCGGCGCCAGGCAGAGGTTCAGCAGGACCCCGGCCAGCATCGCGCTGGCGAGACTGGCGGGGATCGCCTCAACGGCCCGGCCGAAGCGTTTCCACAGCCCGGCGACGGTGATCAGCCCGGCCGCCACCAGGAAGGCGCCGACAGCCTCGGCGAAGCCGCCCTGCGGCATGCCGGTGGAGACGAGAAGGGCCGCGCCCGGCGTGGACCAGGCGAAGCTGAGCGGCAGCCGGGATCGCCAGGCGAGGACGATCATCAGAAGCCCCTGGCCGGCCGAGAGCGCGATCAGGCCGGAGGCCGCCTGTTCCGGTGTCGCGCCGACCGCCTGCAGACCGGCGAGCACGACGGCGAAGGAACTGGCGAACCCGACGATCGCCGTGAGCAGGCCCGCCGACACCGGAACGGCGACGGAGACCGTCTGGGGCGGGGCGGGCGTGGTCCGGGCGGC
This sequence comes from Thalassobaculum sp., assembly GCA_048983575.1. GTDB lineage: Bacteria > Pseudomonadota > Alphaproteobacteria > Thalassobaculales > Thalassobaculaceae > Thalassobaculum. The sequence goes on from JBLZTD010000001.1 coordinate 2,048,759, forward strand.
GGACATGACGGATCCTTTCTGAGCGGCCGGTGTTTGACAGACCCGAGTGAAAGCGTAGGCTACAGATTGGATCCAATCAACATTTGGATATACGCTGATCCCATGGATGACGAGTTCGACTTCGCGACGCTGGCGGCGGAGACCGGAGAGCGGCCCAGGACAGCCTCAGAGTTCGTGCAGAGAGTGTTGCGCGCCGCAATCCTGGACGGGCGGATTCCGCCGGGCACCGCGCTCCGGCAGGAAGCGCTTGCCGCCGCTTTCGATGTCAGCCGGATGCCGGTGCGCGAGGCGCTCCGTCAGCTCGAGGCCCAGGCCCTGCTGGAGTTCACGCCGCATAAAGGGGCCGTGGTCGCCGAGATATCGGCCCAGGATCAGGCGGACACGTACTTGATCCGCCGCGCCCTGGAACCCGTCGCCTTCGCCCAGTCGATCCCTCATCTGACACGGGAGGATCTCGATCGGGCGGAGGAGCTGGTCGCCGATATGGATCGGGAGCCGGAGCATGGTCGGCTCGGGGAACTCAATCGGCGCTTCCACATGTCGCTCTACGCCCGCGCCGGCAGTCCGAAACTGCTCCGACTGATCGAACGGCAGCTTGTCGAGCATGACCGCTATCTGCGGTTCCATTTGGCCAAGCTCGGTCGCTGCCGCATGTCCCAGGATGATCATCGGGCGATGATCCGGGCGGCCGAGGATCGCGACATACCCGCCTCAATTCGTATATTGCAGCGCCACATAGATGTCGCCGCAGCCGAGAGCGCGCGGTTTTTCCGTTAAGAAATTGCCTTCTGATCAATTATTTACGGGCTATGTTCAATTTTGTGCATTGCGACATTTCTGCGCTCGACGGGATCGCGCATCGGCGCTAAACCGGATTGAACCCCGTAGGGGGCGCTGCTCCTGACGCCCCTTGCTCCGCGAATTCACATTTTGATGGAGGGATACATGATCGGTCGCCAGGTTCCGAACGTGACGTTCAAGACGCGCGTGCGCGACGAGTTCGTCGAGGGTCCGAATCCGTATCGCTGGCAGGACGTGTCGAGCGACGACTACTTCAAGGGCAAGCGAGTTCGTATTGTTCTCGCTCCCGGGCGCGTTCACGCCGACCTGCTCGACCTTTCAGCTTCCGGATTTCGAGAAGCTCTACGGCGACTTCGAGGCCGCCGGTATCGACGCGATCTACTGCATGTCGGTCAATGACGCCTTCGTCATGAATGCGTGGGGCAAATCCCAGGGCGTGGAGAAGGTCACCCTGATCCCCGACGGCTCGGGCGAGTTCACCCGCAAGATGGGCATGCTGGTTGCCAAGGATAACCTTGGTTTCGGCATGCGCTCCTGGCGCTACGCCGCCGTCATCAACGACGGGGTGGTCGAGATGTGGTTCGAAGAGCCCGGCTATTCGGACCAGTGCGACACCGATCCGTATGGCGAGAGCTCGCCGCAGACGATCCTGAAGGCCGTCCAGCAGAAGGCTGTGGCCGCATAGGCACCGCCACGCATAGCGCCGGCATGGATCCGGAACCGGACGGGAGCGCGTGGCCGCTCCCGTTCGCCTTTCAGGCCTCGAGCAGCTCGGTCAGTCGGGTGACGATGCGGTCAGGCTTCGCTTCGCTTTCTGCGGGAAGTCCCTTGCCGATCGGATCGCGCCAGATCGAGTAGAAGCCGAGGCGCTGCGGGACGACCACCTCCCAATCCAGGTTGTCGCCGATGATCCAGGTTTCCTCGACCGAGGTGCCGAGATTCTCGAGAGCGTGGGCGTAGGCCCTTTCTTCCGGCTTGCCGAAGCCGACCTCCCCCTCGATCTGCACATGAACGAAATGCCGCGCCAGGTCGAAACGGTCGACCTTGGCGCGCTGCTCGACCGCGTTGCCGTTGGTGATCAGCCCGAGCCGCACGCCCCGACCGGCCAGGCCTTCCAAGGTCTCGACCGCGTCCGGAAACAGCTTCGTGTCGCGGCTGCGCTGGTCGGTGAAGTGGCGACCCAGCCGATCGATGAGATCCGCGTCCTCCCGCCATCCCATTTCCGCGAAAGCCTTGGTCAGGATCGTCTTGCGCGCGGTCAGGATATCCAGGCGGCCGATCCTGTGGCGCTCCGCATCCGACCAGTACCACCGGGCCGCCCCGTGGATCGCCACGGCCGCATCCTCGGCCGACGGCGCCTCCGGCAACCCGCCGTCGAGGGTCTGCAGCGCCTTGGTCCACGCCTTGCGCGGATGCAGGTGGGCGGAGATCAGGGTGTCGTCCAGGTCGAACAGGATGGCGGTCGGCAGGCCCATGGGGGATCCTTCGTTTCGGTCGGTCAGGCGAACAGCGACTCCGTGTCCCCGGCGGCGCCGGCCTGGAGATCGGCCACCGGCAGGGGCGGCAGGACAGGGGTCGCCTTGAAGGCGAGACGGCCCTCGATTCCGGTCCGGTCCAGGGTCCCGTCGAACAGGGCCTTGATGTCATGCCGGATCATCGGGGGCAACGGCTTCGTCGTCCGGATCCAGAGGTCGACCAGGTCGCCGCGCACCAGTCCGTCCAGCCGAAACGGTCCGAGCTGGGACAGCTCCAGATCGACGAGAAAAGCCGTCCCGTCCGGATCGCCGCTGCTGTCCCGGCCGCCCTTTCGCCCGCGACGGCCGCGGGTCAGGACCCGGATCGGTCGCTTCTCATCCCCGACCAGCGGAATCAGAAAAGCGCGCCAGCCGTTCTCGGCCGGTTCCGCCGCGCGCTGGAGTGTCTGGAAATCCTCGGCCAGGGCCGACAGAAGTCCTCCGCGCCCCGCACTCTCCAGCGCCCGCGAGGCCTCGTTGCCGAACCAGGACCGCATGTCGCCGCCCTTCAGCGCGGCCATGAAGAACAGCATCGCGGCGGTCATCTGCGGGGAGGGGCGCACCATCGCCTGGGTGATCTGGGCCGCCGCCTGCGAACCCAGCGCCTCCTGCAGCACGCGCATCGCCCCCTCCAGCGCGGGCCATTCGCGGGCCAGGACCGAGAGCGGCCCCGGGCGTTCGGCGGTCGGTATCTCGCCGACCCGGCTTGCCAACACGTCCAGCGCCACCCGGTCGCCGATGCGCAGGTCGCTGGTCGCGTTGATCGCCAGATGGCCGAACGGGGTGGCGACCACGGGGCGGCCGGATTGCGTCACGCCGGAGACGGTCCCGGTCAGGATCGCCGATGCCGGTTGCCCCCCCGGTCCGCCGGCGCCGGGGGTGGGCGGCGCCGTCTGTCGGGCGCCGACGAACCGTGCCGCGTCCTCTCCGGTGGCCAGAACCCGGACGGTGACGACCGCGCCGACCGGGAGCTGCGGGCCGCCGCCGGAAGTCTGGGGCGTGGCGGCCGCCAGCCCGCCGCCTGCCGTCGCCGTTCCCGGCGTCGCCGTAGCCGCTGATGTGCTTGAGGATAGTGCCGTCGGCGACGCGAGGGCCGCAGGCTGACCGGGTGGCGGCGGAGGCGCCTGCGCCGCCCGCCCGGTAAGTCCGAGCGCGTTGCGGTAGGCCGACTGTACGGCGAGCGCACTCGGCGTCGGGATCGGTTGGAGAGCGGGCTGTCCGGCGGTCGGTGCCGGCGCGTTGCCGCCGGCAGCGGGCTGCGACGGGCCGGGCGGAGATCCTGTCGGCGCGGGTGCCGGGGCGCCCTGCGCGGCTGGCGCCGCCGCCTGGGCGCCCGAGGCCGCGCCGCTTCCAGCAGGTGTTGCGGCCGGAGTTGTTGCGGCCGGTGTCGGTGTCGATGTCGGAGCCGGCTGCCCGGTTGGTGGCGGTGGCCCGCCCGCTCCCGAGGGGGCGGTGGCGGCGCCGGCCGGCGCGGGGCCCGGAACCGCAACCGCCTGAAGGATCCGTCCCACCGTCAGCGGGACCGTCGGCGCCGGACCGCTGGCGCCGGCGGAAACCGCCGGCTGAGCCGCCGCTCCTCCCCGGACCGTCACGACCAACTGCGGCGGTGTGGCGGACGGGTTGCGCAGCTCCAGGGTGACCCTTGTGCCGGCGCGAAGCAATTCCGCGACTTGCGCGCGGGCGAGATCGGCCCGGATATCGCCCTGGGCGGTGCGGATGGTGACGCTGCCGTCCGGGTTCCGGCTGACCGCTTCCGCCTCGACGACCGTGCCGGGCTGGGCGCGGGCGAGATCCGGCGGCAGCGGCTGCTGCGCCTGGGCGTTGCTGCTGGCGGGCGGCGTCTGGGTCTGGGGTGCGGGGTTCTGTCCCGGTTGGCCTGTCTGTGCCGCGGGCGGCTGACCCTGGGGTGCCTGAGTTCTGGGGTGCCTGAGTTTGGGGCGATTGTGCCTGTGGGGGTTGCGTCTGCGCAGACGACCCTGCGGGCGCCGGCGGCCTGCCGGATCCCGGCTGCGAGGGAGGCGGGGGCGGGGAGGCCCCGTCGGTCATGGCGCGTGGCTCATCGGTGCGCGGTCAGCCTTTCTCGGTCGGTTCCCCGACCGGTCAGTCGCCATCGCCGTGAATCAAACCGTCGGCGATGCGTTCGACGTCGCTGCCGGCCTCCGACGTGGGCGCCCGGGTCAGCAGGGGGACCTGGGCTCGGATCGAGTCCGAGACCTTGCGGTCTCGGCGGATCACCCCGGCGAGCGGCGGAGTCACACGCAGGAAGTTCTGGCACGCCTTGCGCAGGGTTTCGTAGGTCTTGAGGCCCTCGCCGCGGGTCTCGGCCGTGTTCACGACGATCCGGACATCGGCCTTGCTATCGGCGCCGAGCACCACTTTCACAAAAGCATAGGCGTCAGTCAGCGATGTCGGTTCCGGAGTTGTCACCACGAGACAGGTGCCGGCCCGCGCCGCAAGCATCCGCACGGTGCGGTCGAGACCGGCGCCGAGATCCATGACCACTGTGTCGTAGCCGGTGCAGAGCTGCACCAGTTCGTTGCCGAGGCCGGCGAGCTTCGCGGTGGGAAGCTGGGCGAGATTTCCGGAGCCGGACCGGCCGGCGATGATGTCGAACTTTCCGTCGTCGTAGCGGACCTTGGCCTGGGCCAGGGTCAGCCGGCCGGACAGCACGCCGCCGAGATCCCGCTGGGGCATCAGCCCGAGCTGGATATCGACGTTGGCGAGGCCGAGATCGGCATCGAACAGGAGAACCTTCCGCCCCATGCGCGACAGCGCGTGGCAGAGCGTGACCGAGAACCAGGTCTTGCCGACACCGCCCTTGCCCGAGGCCACTGCGATCAGGTTCGCCGCCTTCTGAAGCTTGCCGCCCGAAGTCGCGGGGGCATCCATGGGAACCATCACCGGTCCTTTCCTCGTTGTCATTCCGCCGCTTCCTCGCGCGCCGAGTGTTCATTGGGAAGCAGAGAGTCGCGCCAGAGACACGGGGTTGAGCGGTCCGAGCCCGTCGGCCACCCCGGAGCCGATGCCAACCTCGGCGAACGCAAGCCTTCCGGCATCCGCCGCCGCCAGGATCGAACCCAGACGCCGGGCGATGTCGAGCCGTGTCGCGATCAGCCGCCGGGCGCCGATCCGGGCATAGGCACGGGCCTGATCGACGGCATCGAGCGGGTCGGTTCCGGCCGCCATGACCAGGACCATCTCGGCATCCAGGCCTTCTACCAGTCTGCGCTGGTGTTCCAGGTCGTCGGCGTCGAACGGGTTCCCGCCGGCGCAGTCGATCAGGGTCAGCGTGCCGGGCGCGCTCGCCGCGACCGCGTCGCTCAACTCGTCGGCGGTACCGGCCGTCTGGAGGTCGACCTTCAGCAGGCGGGTGAAGGCCTCGAGCTGGTCGAAGCCGCCGGCGCGCACCGTGTCCGTCGTGATTACGTTCACCGGCTTCTTCTTCATCACCTGGCGGGTCGCCAGCTTTGCGGTGGTGACGGTCTTGCCCGCGCCGGGAAGGCCGACCAGGACGACGGGACGCATCCCGTTGACCGGAAGCGGCTGAAACTTGAAATGCTGGTCCAGGGCGCCTGCCAGCGCCAGTTTGGCGTCGTCCGCGTCCAGCGAACTGGCGATGCGCGTCAGCTTCTCGGACAGTTCGGCCGAGACGTTGTGGTGGGCCAGCGCCTCGACGATCTCGTCGATGGGATCGACCCGATCCTCGTCGTAGTCCCAGACGTCCTCGTCCTCGGGCGCTTCGATGGCCGCGGTCAGTCGCACCCCGAGCCCGCCCTCGCCCTTCTGGGTCGAGACGATGATCGCCTCGGGTCCCAGATGGGTCTTCACGAGCTGCATGGCCTCGTTCATCGAGGGCGCAGTGAAGGTCTTTAGGCGCATGCCCTGATCGTTGCCCCGCTCATTCGTCGCTTCCGCCCGTTCTTGTTTCGGCTGGAAGCTTTGTCATGTCCGCACCGCTTTCAGATCTGCCCGAGCGTGCGGATCTTCGCCTTAGGATGTATTTCGTTCTGCGATATTATCACGGTCTGCGGCCGGAACCGCTCAATGATCGACCGCACGTAGGGCCGGATCGCCGGCGAGGTCAGCAGCGCCGGCTGCTCTCCCATCGCGGTGTATTTGTCGAACTGGTGGCGCACTGTGGTGATGAACTGCTGCAGCCGGCTGGGTGCCATCGAGAGCTGCCGGTCGTCACCCTGACCGACCATGCTTTCGGCGAAGGCCTGCTCCCACTCCGGCGACAGCGTGACCAGCGGGATCACGCCGTCGTCGCCGGCCTGGGATTCGCTGATCTGACGGGCCAGCCGCGAGCGGACGTGCTCGGTGATGGTGGAGACGTTCCGGCTGTAACCGGCCGCTTCACCCACGCCCTCGAGAATGGTGGGCAGGTCGCGGATCGAGACCCGTTCGTTCAGGAGGCTCTGCAACACCCGCTGCAGGCCGCCGAGGGAGATCTGGCCCGGGACGATGTCGGCGACCAGTTTCTGATGCTCGTCGGCCAACTCGTCGAGGAGCTTCTGGGTCTCGCCGTAGGACAGCAGCTCGGACATGTGGTCGCGGATGGTCTCGGTCAGATGGGTGGTGATCACCGTGGCCGGGTCGACGACCGTATAGCCCTTGAACAGGGCCTCCTCGCGGTTCTCGGGCGCCACCCACATGGCCGGCAGGCCGAAGGTCGGCTCGCGTGTGGCGGTGCCGGGCAGATCGATTTGACCGCCGCTCGGGTCCATCACCAGAAGCCGGTTGGGACGAAGTTCGCCGCGTGCCGACCTCGATCTCCTTGATCCGGATGACATAGGCGTTGGCGCCGAGCTGCAGGTTATCCTGGATGCGCACCTGCGGCATGATGAAGCCGCATCTCGACGGCCAGTTGCCGGCGCAGGGCCTTGATCTGGTCGGTCAGCCGCTGGCCTTCCGTCGCCTCGTTGATCAGCGGCAGCAGGCCGTAGCCGAGTTCCAGTCGGATCAGGTCGATATGCAGGGCCGAGCCGATCGGTTCCTCCGGCGGCGGGGCGGCCGCTTCGACCTTGGCGTCCTCGATCTCCCGCTGCGCGGCGTTCTCCGTCTTCCGCCAGAGAGAGTAGGCGCCGCCTGCCGGTCAGCGCAGCGATCAGCAGGAACGGGAACAGTCGGAATGCCCGGCAGCATGGCCATGATGACCATCAGGCCCGGCGCTCATCCACAACGCCTTGGGATAGCCGGCCGAGCTGGCCGAACACGGCCTTGTCCGCCGATCCCTCTGTCCCGGCCTTGGTGACCAGCATACCGGCTGCCGTCGAGACGATCAGGGCCGGGATCTGGCTGACCAGTCCGTCGCCGACCGTCAGGATCGTGTAGGTATTGGCCGCCTGGGAGAACGACATGATCGTTCTGCGCCATGCCGATGATCATGCCACCGACCACGTTGATGACGGTGATCAGCAGGCCGGCGATGGCGTCGCCACGGACGAATTTCGACGCGCCGTCCATCGACCCGTAAGAAGCTGCTCTCGGAGGTCAGCTCCTCGCGCCGCGCCCGCGCCTGATCCTCGTTGATCAGGCCGCTGGACAGGTCGGCGTCGATGGCCATCTGCTTGCCGGGCATCGCGTCCAGGCTGAAGCGGGCCGAGACTTCGGCGATACGGCCCGAGCCTTTGGTGATCACGATGAAGTTCACCAATGACCAGGATGGCGAAGACGATCACGCCGATCACCGGATTGCCGGACATCGATGAAGTTGCCGAAGGCCTGAATGACCTGTCCGGCGGCGTCCGGTCCCGTATGGCCTTCGCGCCAGGATGAGGCGGGTCGAGGCCAGGTTCAGGCGACAGCCGCAGCATCGTGGCGATCAGCAGGATCGTCGGGAAGGAGCTGAACTGCAGCGGCTTCTCGATGAACATCACCGTCATCAGGATCAGCACCGAGAACGACCAGGCTGATCGCCAGACTGAAATCCAGCAGCCAGGTCGGCATCGGCAGGATCAGGACCGACAGGATCGCGATCACGCCGCCGGCGAGCAGGATGTCGCCGCGCTTGGTCAGGCTCTCCAGATTGATCGACGAGAAGGAAAATCCGCCGCCCTGGTTGCCGCCGCCGCCGGACTGTTGATTAGAGGTGTCCGCCATGGTTCAGCCAGTCAGCCCCGCTGTGTCGGTCCGCACCCTGCGCACCGCCCGCATCCTCATCCCGCGACCCGGTCGCTGGGGGACGGTACGTTGTAGCCCTCGTCGGTATACTGCTTGACCTTGTTCCGCAGGGTCCGGATGGAGATGCCCAGGATGTTGGCGGCATGGGTCCGGTTGCCCAGGCAATGCGGACAGGGTATCGATGATGAGATGCCGCTCCGACGTCGGCCACCGTACGACCGACCAGGCTTCCGGTGTCGGCGCCGTCCGAGGCGTCGCCGTCGGCCGGTGATGCGGTCGCCGATGCCGGCGGCGGCCGGTGAGGCATGCGGCGGCAGACGGCTGTGCCGGTTCGGCGCTCCGCGGTCGTGCTCGAGAAGGCCGGGGTCGGGGAGGCCGGGGTCCATGCCTTCGCCGGTGACAGCATGATCGCGTCGCAGATCGATCTCGTCGCCATGGGCCAGGAGCACCGCCCGGTGCATGGTGTTCTCCAACTCGCGCACGTTGCCCGCGCCAGGTGTAGGCTCTCGAGACGCGGCATAGGGCCGCCTCGGTCAGCTTGCGCTCCGGCATCGCCGTTGGCCTCGGCGTACTTCTTCGGCGAAGTGCTCCGGCCAGCGCGCGGAATGTCGCCCGGCCGGTCGCGCAGGGCCGGCAGCTGGAGGTTGACGACGTTGAGCCGGAAATAGAGATCTTCGCGGAAGTTGCCCTGCCTGCACATGGCGCTTCCGAGGTCGCGGTTCGAGGTGGCGATCGAGGCGGATGTCGACCTTGACCGGCGCTGACTGCCGCCGACCCGGTCGATCTCCCGCTCCTGGATGGCCCGCAGCAGCTTGGCCTGCAAGCACGGATGTCCATCTCGCTGATCTCGTCCAGCAGCAGGGTACCGCCATTGGCCTCTTCGAACTTGCCGATGCCGCTGGGCGACCGCGCCGGTGAAGGCGCCCTTCTCATGGCCGAACAGCTCGGATTCGAGCAGGTTGTCCGGGATCGCCGCGCAGTTCACCGCGACGAACTTGTCGTTGGCGCGCCGCGACTTTGCGAATGGACGTAGCGGGCCAGTGACCTCCTTACCGGTGCCGGATTCGCCGGTGATCAGCACGCTGGCGTCGGACGGGGGCGATCTGATCGGCCAGCTTGAGCACGCCGGCCATCGATCGGATCGCGGAAGATGACGCTGGTCTGCTTTCCTCGGCGACGGCGGCCAGGATGGCGGCGATCAGTTCCGGGTTCGGGCGGCAGGGGCATGTATTCCTTGGCGCCGGCACTGGATCGCGGCGACGGCGGCATCGGGGTCCGACTGCCACGCCGCACGCGACGACCGGACAGTTGATCCGCTCCTGCTTCATCTGCTTCAGCATCTTGGCGACCGGCTCCCGCACGTCGACCATGGTCAGGTCGGCGCCGGGGCCCTCGCGCAGGATCTTCAGCCCCGCCTCGATATCATCGACGTGGCTCACCTTGGCGCCGCGCTGAAGCGCGATTTGGCCGGCCGCGCTGATATGGCCTTCCAGGGTTCCGACGATCAACAGACGCATCTGTGGTGCTCCGATGGGCTTGGTCATGTGTAGAAAGTCATGCGCTGGGAGGGCGGCAGGACGGTGTTCAGCATGGTTTCGAGCTGCCGCGGGTTCTCCTGACGGGCGATCGACGTGGCGCAGACCAGATAGACCTGCTGGATCAGCCGCTCGTCGGCCGCATTGCGGTCCACCTTCGCCGCGATTGGCGCGAAAACCATATAGGCGAGGATCGCGCCGTAGAACGTGGTCAGCAGGGCGACGGCCATGGCTGGGCCGATGCTGTTCGGATCGTTGAGGGTCGACAGCATCTGGATCAGACCGACCAGGGTCCCGATCAGGCCCATGGCGGGCGCCACCTCCGCCGCCCGGCGCAGCACGTTGGCCGAGCGTGTCAGCCGCTCCGTCGTCGCCTCGATCTCGGTTTGCAGCACGTTGTCGATGTGATCCGGGTTGGATCCGTCCACCGCCATGGCCACGGCCCGCTGCAGGAACGGCTCCTTGTCGAGCTGCGGCAGAATGGCGTCCAGCGCCAGCACGCCGGCGCGGCGGCCGATCTCGGCCAGATTCATGGCCCGTTCGCAGGCCCGTCGGCTGTCCCGCCGCGGCGGAAAGACGGTGCGGAAGATCAGCGGAAAGACGCCGAAAACCTCGCCGAGGGAGAAGGACACGGTGGTCACCGCCAGGGTGCCGAGGAACACGATCAGGACGCTCGGGAGGTTCCAGAATGCGGCAAGCGATCCGCTCCACAGCATGGCCGTGATGACCAGCAGGAAAGCCGCCGACAGGCCGATGAGCAGCGCGCCGTCGACCGTGATCCCGCTCGGCGGTACGTCATACGACACGGTGCCGCCGCCGCTCTGGGGAGCAGCCCGGGAAGGAACGAATTCCGCATCCGCCATTCGTCGTTCTCCGTCGTCCGGCACGGCCTCAGCCCCTCCGGTGCGTCACAACGGGCCCGCCGCCATCAGGCGGGCCTGTCGGACTTGATGATTTCCGTCATGGTCACCCCGAGGCGCTCGTCCACGATCACCACTTCGCCGCGGGCGACGAGACGGTTGTTCACGTAGATGTCGATCGCTTCGCCGACCTTGCGGTCGAGTTCCACCACGGCACCACGGCCGAGCTTGAGGAGCTGGCTGACCTGCATGCTGGTCTTGCCGAGAACGGCGGAGACCTGAACGGGAATGTCGTAGACCGCCTCCAGTTCGCGCGCGGTGATCTGGCCCTTGCCGTCATCGCCGAGCATTTCCTCGGGATCGTCGGCGCCATCCTGGGCCATTGCGGCGGCCATGTCGGTATCGTCCAGGTCGTCAAGGTTGAGATCGTCGTCGGACATCGCGTCCTCCTATCGGGCGGAAAGGGTTTGCGGATCAGCGTCACCCGGCGCGTCGGGCGTCTCCTCCGGCTGGTCTTGTGCCTCGTTGGCAGTTCCGGAACCAGCGCCGGGATCGGCGCCGGCGTCGGTGTCTGCGGGCGCATGGGAGAGGGCGTCGTCGTCGCCCATAGCTGCGGTGTCTGGACTGGCGTTCGCGCCCGGATCGTCACTCTCTGCCGACGGTTCCTGCGCGACCGGCGCCGCTTCCGCGCGTTGTCGGCTCGGCGCGCCCGCGAGGACGCGCTCCACGATCTGGTCGATCTGCTCCCACACGTTGTCGAGCGAGCGTTCCACCGCGCCGGCCTGCCAGGAGATCCGGCAATCGTCCACCGGCAGTTCCGGATCCCCGACCAGGACCACCTGGCCTTCGTAGCCGACACGCGTGGCCATCAGCTCCACTTTTCCGGACAGCGACTCCTCAAGCTCCTTGGCGACGCGGATCATCACCTTCGGCTGCTCCGTGAGGAAGTCGAACGCTTCTCGAATCACGGCCTCGACCTCGGGCAGTTCGTTGTCGCGCGCCAGTTCCGGAGCGAGGCGACCGATCACGGCAAGCCCAAGCCGGGCGGCGTCCGTCTCCATTTCCCGGGTCCACGCCTTGTGCTGGTCGAACACCTTCTGCACGCGGGAGAATACGGCGTCGAGGGTGCGGGCCACCTGCTGCTCAATGCCCGCCATGGCATCGTCCATGCCGTCCTGCCGGCCTTTGGCGTAGGCCTCAGCCTTCGCGGCTTCCAACTCCTCGACCGAGAAAGTCGGCGGCTTGTTGGCCTCCGCCTCCTCGGCGGCGCGGCGACGCGCCTCCTCCTCGGCCTGCCGCGCCGCGTCGGCCCCGTCGTCGAAGCTGTACTCGAAGAGGAATGGCTTCAGCTTAGCCATGCGCAGTCGCTCCCCACTCCGGCGGTCCGTCCGCCAATCTCACGACGCTCATCCTACCAGCCGGAGCCCGGTCGCGGCGACCCGGAGCGGCAGACCGCTCCTTTCGGCCGGCCACACGAGCCGGGCTCAGGTCTGGGCACCTTCCTGGTACATCCAGTTCCGGATGATCGCGACGGCTTCCTCCGGATGCTTGTCGACGATCTCGCCGATCTTGCGCAGCGACGACGCGCGCACGCGGCCTTCCACCTGATTGATGTCGATCATCTGGTCGAGCAGGCTTTCCTCGGCATCCTCCTCGCCCTCGAGCAGCTCCGCCATATCCGCGGTGGCGCCCGGGCCGGCAAGCTGCGCCATCTCGCCGCCGGCCATCAGGCTGCCGCCGCCGGCGCTGCCGGCCAGGGTGGTCGGCATGCTCTCGAACAGCCGGGTGAGGACCGGTCGCACCACCAGAAGGATGACGAGCAGGCCGACGACCGCGAGCACCAGAACCTCGGCGAGCTGCAGCAGCTCCTCCTTGGAGACGCCGAACAGCAGCGAGCCGTCGTCCAGGTCGCCCGGCTCGAGCTTGACGAACTCCATATTGACCACCTCGACAACGTCGTTGCGGTCGGCGTTGTAGCCGATCGCGGACTTGACGAGGGTTTCGATGGCGTCGAGCTGTTCCTGGCTGCGCGGCTCGTAAACGCGGTCGCCGTCGTCGTTCCGCACGTAATTGCCGTCGACCAGCACGGCCACCGAGAGACGCTCGACTTCGCCGCCTTCCTTCACCCGTTCGGTGACGGTGCGCGAGATCTCGAAATTGGTGGTCTCCTCGGTCCGGCTTTCCTGGCGGTTCGATGTATTGGTCGCGCCGCCGCCGCCCACTTCGGCTTCGGGCAGGTTGTTCTGGACGGTGACGGTATCCTCGCCCGCCTGCTCGGATTCCTGACTGGTCTCCTCGATCGCCTGGGTGGACCGGGCGACGACCTCGTCGGGATTGTAGCGTTCCTGGCTCTCGGTCAGCCGGTCGTAATTGATTTCCGCCGTCACCTCGGCGCGGACGCGGCCGAGACCGACCGTCCGCTCGACCAGCTCCTCGATCTGCTGGCGCAGCCGATTCTCGAACGCGGTCCGCATTTCCTCGGCGTTCTGCAGAGCAAGAGCGGCGGCGCCTTCCTCCCCGAACCCGCGGGCCAGAAGCTGGCCGCGGTCGTCGAGGATCGACACGCCCTCCGGGGTCAGCTGCGGCACGGCCGCGGCGACCAGATGCTGGATCGCGAGGATCTCTTCCTTGCCGGGCCGCAACGTGCCGTTGGTCTGCAGCACGACCGACGCGCTCGGCTCCTGCTGCTGGCGCGAGAACAGTTCGCGGCGCGGGAGAACGAGATGGACCCGGGCGGCGCGGACGTTCCGGATCGAGGAGATCGTCCGGGCAAGCTCACCCTCGAGCGCCCGGACGAGGTTCACATTCTGCACGAAGCTGGTGGTGCCGAGGCCCTGGCTCTCGTCGAAGATCTCGTAGCCCATGCCGCCGCCGCCGGGAATGCCCTGCTCGGCGAGACTGACGCGCAGATTCAGCATCTGGTCGGACGGGACGAACACCTGCGTGCCCCCGGCCTTGAGCTGATAGGGGACGCTCCGGCTTTCCAGTTCCCGGACGATGGCTCCGCTGTCGGCCGGATCCAGGTCCGAATACAACAGGGACATGCTGCCGCTGGACAGGCGCGATACCAGGAAGATGAAGAAGCCCACAACCGCGATGGCCGTCCCGGCAAGCGCTGCGAGGCGAACCGGTCCGAGATTGCGGACGAGATCGGCAAACGGGTTCATGGTCGGTCACTTCCCCCAAGGCGGGCCTTGCGGCGAACGTCGGCGCGGACGGTCCCCCCGCCGGCTCTGTTCGCGGCCCTCACGTGGCACGACAGCGTGTCTATCGACAAATTCTGTAAAATTTTATACAAAATCACACCACCATTGTCCATGGCTATGTGGGCAAAATTTTCCTACCCAAGCTATCATTGTCTTCTGTAAAAGTTAACAGATAATTAGAGGCAATCGTTTGAGTGCCGACTGAAGCGCGGCACGGGTGTTTTCGGGGAGCAGGCCATGGCGCGAAGCGGAAAGATCTCCGGATCCCCATCCGGACCGACGCGGAATGCGGGTCCGCAAACGCCTCAGGCGCTGCGGCATGCCGCCCTGATCCGCGAAGGCATCACCGCCTACGAAGCCGGGGACATCGATGGGGCCCGGGCCCGCTTCCGCGCCGTGCTCGACGAGAACATCGAACATCCCGAGGCCCTGGTGGGCATGGGGATCGTCGCCCGCGCCATGCGTCAGTTCCAGACGGCCGCCGAACTGCTGCGCCGCGCGGTGGCCGCAAATCCGCGGTCCGCGATGGCCTGGTCCAACCTGGGCAACGCGCTGCAGGATCTGGATCTGTGGGACGATGCGGTCAGGGCCAACGAGGAGGCGGTCCGGCTCGAACCCGGCCATGCCGGTATCCGTCAGAATCTCGGCAGCGTGCTCAACGCCGTCGACCGGCCGTATCAGGCGCTTCCGCATTTCCGCGAGGCGTTGAAGCAGTCCGGCAGCCCGGTCGATGCGGTCGTGAACTACGCGACCGTCCTCTCCCGGGTCGGCGAGTACGGCGCGGCGGACCGCAATTTTCGGCGGGCGTTGAAACAGGCGCCGGGTCATCCGGTCGCCAATTTCCACTACGGCATGAACCAGCTCTGGCAGGGGCACTGGGATATCGGCTGGCCGCTCCACGAGTGGCGCTTCCTGTCCGGCACCTACGCCGGATCCCTGCGGCCGATCTCGGTCACGCCGGAACTGCCGGAAAGCCTCGACGGAAAACGTGTGTTCCTGTTCCGGGAACAGGGAATTGGCGACGAGTTGCGTTTCGCGACAATGGTCGAGGATGCGGCGCGTCGTGGAGGAGACATCACGTTGGAATGCTCGGCAAAGCTGATGCCTCTGTTCCGGCGCACTTTTCCGGCGTTCCGGCTGGTCACCGCCCGCTACGCCCCGGCGGACCGGGGCGAGGAGGTGTTCGATGTCGCGATGCCGACCGGCAGTCTGGCACAGTACCTGCGGCGGGGCCGCGAGACGTTCCCGCGCGACCGGACGCTGCTGAAAACCGATCGTCAGCGTGTGACCGGATTCGCCGAGCGCCTGGCTGCACTGGGTCCCGGCCTCAAGATCGGCCTGTGCTGGCGCAGCGGCCTGCGCGGACGCCTGCGATCCGACATGTACGCCGCGATCGAGGACCTGGAGCCGCTGTTCCGGCTCAAGGGCGTGGTCTTCGTCAACCTGCAATACGACGACGCGCGGGCAGAGTTGGCCCTGGCCCGCGAGCGGTTCGGCGCCACCATTCACGCCTTCGACGGCCTGGATCTGTTCGACGATCTCGACGGGTCGGCGGCGCTGACCGAGGCGCTGGACTTCGTGGTGAGCGCCAACACGTCGGTGGCGACGATTGCCGGCGGCGTTTCCACCCCCGGCATAGAGTTTTTCGGCCGGCCGATCCCGAAGGGCTATCCGATCGGTGGCACTGATCCCTGGTTCCCGTCGATCCGGCCCGTCGGCAAACGCCCGAGCGAACCGTGGAGCGGTCTGATGCGGGAAATTGCCGGCATCATCGAGAAGCGGACCCGATAACGCCGGCCTGCGGCCTCAGCCGCTCTTGCGCCGGTACTGCTGGACCCGCGTCGCCCGCAGGCCGCGCACGCCGTGGCGATCGATGAGACGTTGCCAGGAGGCGAACTCCTCCTCGCTCAAGTTCCACCTGGCGCAGGCTTCCTCGACGGTCAGCAGACGTCCGCGGACGGCCGCAACCACTTCAGCCTTCCGTCGCATCACCCACCGCGCGGTGTCGGCCGGCGGCAGGTCTTCCATGCGGAGCAGGTTGCCATCGGGGCCGACGACCTCGGTGATCCGCTCGCCCTTGTCGGCCGGCGCTTTGGCGGATGAGTAGTCGAATGTCGTATGTGCGCTCATGTCGGGTACGTGTGTTGATGCCCAGTGGAGTGAGGATGACATCGCCTGCTTAACAAAAGGCTAAGCTGCGAGAACAAAAGGTTATGCTGCGATACGGTTCGCTCCGTCGGTTCGCCGGACCCGCAAGCGGAAGCGCCGCCGCGGGCGGCACCCGGGCGGAGGAAGACGGATAAAGCCTGCCGAAACGCGACAGTTGGCTGGGAAAAGGGCCCCGGCCCGAAGGCCGGGGCTAAGGAAAGCGGTATCGCTAGCGGGGGCTACGATTACCGCTTGACGCGGATGATCTCGTCGAGGAGTTCGTCGCCCGTGGTGATTACTCGGGTTGCCGCCGAATAGGCGCGCTGGGTGACGATGAGATCGGTGAACTCCGCCGAGATATCGACCGTGGACCGTTCCAAAGCTTCGGATTGGACGAAGCCCAGGCCCTGGGTGCCGGGTCGCCCAAGCACCAGCTCGCCCGAGTCGTTGGACAAGGCGTAGGCATTGCCGGTTTCCTGCCTCAACTCCGTGGCCGCGGGAACGGAAGCCAACGCGAGCTGATAGAGCGAGCGGGTCTCGCCGTTACGGAACTGACCGGTGATCAGGCCATCCTCATCGACATCGACCTGCAGCAGGTCGGACGGGCCGGAACCATCCTGGTTCAGCAGCGTCGCCTCGTAGATGTCGTCGAACTGCCCAAGGCCGGTCGAACTGTCGAAGGTGCCCCAGATAATCGTCGGGGTGGAGCCGTTGGCGCCGGTTGAGAACACGCCTGCCGAGATGGTCAGGTTCGTCAGCGCGGTCGCGTTCGAAGTGCCGGTGCTGCCATCGACGGTGTTCAGGGTGCCGTCACCGTTGAACAAAACGCTGTTGCCTGTGGAGACCGTCGTCGTGTTGCCGTTCGAGTTGGTGACATCGACCGTGTAGGTCCAGGTGTTGGCCACCGCAGACTTGGTCCAGTTGACCGTCAGCAGGTGGTCGGTACCCAGGGAGTCGAAGATCGTCAGGTTGGTCGTCGCGGTCGTACCGGTGGCCGAGGCGGCCGGCAGGTTCGCGGCGATGTTCAGCCGTGTTGTCGGGTTTGCGATCGCGCTGAAGCCCGTCAGGTTCACCGTCTCCAAACTTGTCAGCAGGTCCTGAGTGGTGGAGTTGACGATGTTGCCCGTCGTGTCGGTCCGCCAACCCTGCAGGTAGTAGCCGGCGGTGTTGACCAGGTTGCCGTCCTCGTCCTGGGTGAACGAGCCGGCCCGGGTGAAGAGGAACTGGCCGTCGGAACCGTCGGTCTGGTTCACGACGAAGAAGCCTTCGCCGACGAGAGCCAGGTCGGTGTCCGACGTCGTGCCCTGAATCTGACCCTGCTTTTCGGGGTCGGTGAACGGGCGCGCGATGACGCCGCCCGGTGCGAACTGGGTGTCGCTGGCCGACTCGGTCACCAGGGTCTGGAAGCGCACCCGGGTTTCCTTGTAGCCGATCGTATTCACGTTCGCGATGTTGTCGGAGATCGCCGCAAAGGCCGTGGACTGGGCGCTGATCGCCGCCACGCCTGCGAACAAGCCACCATAGATACCGCTCATTTTTCTTTTCCTCCATGGGATGCGCGCGGTTCTGGCCGCTGTCCGCATCGGGAAGCTTGATCGAGCGCCTTCTGGCTAGGGAGACCGGCCGCCTTCTACGGCCGGAAATTCATGGGTCAGGCGTCGCCGCGGCCGGTCACCGACATCAGCTCGCTGAGCGAGTATTCGGCGTCGCCGATCTGCAGGACGGGACCGCTGTCGGAGAATCCGGCGCCGGTCACGCGGCCGGTGATGTCGGCCGTCGCCTTGACGGTGTTGTCGTCGGCGTCCTTGGCGCTCACCGCGAAGTAGTAGAGGCCCGGTTCGACCGGATCGCCGTTCTGATCGGTGCCGTCCCAGGTGATCTCGTGCCGCTGGGCGGAGGTGCCGCCCTCGAATTCGCGGACAGGCACGCCGTCGGAGCCGTAGATCTTGACCGTCAGCTCCTCGACGCTCTCGTTCGGTTTGTATCCGAAGGTGATCGGGTTCTCGCCGTCAAAGTGGCTGATGTCGCCTTCGACCTGGACGTCCTTGCCGATGTAGGAGATGGCGGCCGCGTCGGCGCTGGCATTGAGCAGGCCGATGAGCGACTCGAGATTCTCGTTCTGTTTGATCGACTGTTCGACAGAGGCGAAGTTCACGAGCTGATCCACCATTTGGTTGTTATCCATGGGGTTCAGCGGATCCTGGTTCTGCAGCTGGGTCGTCAGCAGAGTCAGGAACTGATCGTACTGATCGGCGAGGCCGGTCATCGAGGTCGCGCTAGCGGAGCTCCCCGATGCGGTGCCGGTCGTGCTGGTGACATCCATGTCCATACCTCCTAGGCGACCATGTCCAGGCTGCCGTCGGCCTTCACGCCGCCGGAGCCGGGATCGCCTTCCTGGTCATCGGCGACCGCGTCGCCGTCATCGGTTTCAGGTGTGGGGCCAGCGCCTTTGCCTGGCGCCGCCTCGTCGCCGGTGTCGTCGGCAAACCGTCCGTTGTCACCGCGGAGATCGAACTCCAGGGAGTTGCCGTCGGTTTGGAGACCGGCATCCTGCAACGCGCGTTCGAGGGCCTTGGCATCCCGCTGCAGCAGATCAAGCGTCTCCTGGCGTTCCACGGAGACCACCGCTCGGACGTGGCCGTCCTTGGAGATCTCCATCTTGATGTCGACCTTGCCGAGTTCCTCCGGATTGAGGCGCACCGTGATCTTCCCGCCGCCATCCTTGGCTGTGGCCGAGAGCTTCACGGCAACCTGGTCGGCCGGGGTGCCCAAAGTGGCACCCGGCCGGCCATGAGCGGTTGCGGCCGCCCGGTTGACCGGGGAGGCGGAGGTATGCGTGCTCTGGGGTCCGCCAACCCCGGCCATCGTCAAAGGAGTTGTCGAAGTGGATCCGCCGGCGCCGCCCATCGGGCGTCCGGCCTCGCCACTGGCCAGGGCCGCAGGCTGCGGCCTGGCGGTCCGGGTGGCGAGAATCTGCTGGAACTGCGCGCGTGAGGCGTCGCCTCCGAAGCCGCGCTGACCGATCGTCGCACCGAAGCCGGCGCCGATCTGCTGCGGATTCGACTGTCCGTTGTGCCCCGCGTTCTGCCCCTGGTTCTGGGCGCCGCCGTTCTGGCCGTTTCCGTTCTGTCCGGATGCAGTCTGGCCACCGGCCGCGTTGCCGTCGGCACCGACGAAGGTCGGTTGGTTGCCGCCGACATGCAGCGTTCCCGCGCCGCCATTGGCGGTGGATGTCTGGATCTGAGGCTGGCCGGCCGCGGCCGCCTGCTGAGCCTGGACGAGAACCGCCGAGGATACACCCTGCGACCGGGCGACCGGGGTCGGAGTTTCCACGGTGACCTTGGCGCCCATCAGGGCATCGGGCCGGCCGGCACCCGGTTCGGCTTTCTGAGTGGCACCGTTGCCGGCGGCTCTGGTGAGCGCGTTCGGGGCATCGGGCTGCCTGGCTTGCGACGCGCCGTCGCGAGCCAGGGCGGATGCCTGCTCGGGTACCGGCCCCGAACCGGCCTGAGACTGCACCGGTTGAGCCGGGGTCGCCCGGAGTGCGGCGGCATCGGTACCCGTACCGTGAGGGGGGATGCTCTGCGGAGGCGTGGCCTGAGCCGCTGATGCGTCCGGGCGGGCGTCCGGCGCAGCGGCAAGCTGACCGGTCGGCGAACCGGCCGCATCGGATCGACCGACGCCGGATCCTGCAGCCGTTTCGGCTGCGGTCTCGGGGGAGGCGGCTATGGCGACGCCGTCATCGGTTTCCAGTGCGGTTGAGGCGATTTCGGATGCATGTGCTGGTGCGGCCTGCGTCGCGTCGCCGACCGGTGGTGGCGCCGCTACGATGGTGGCGGGATCGGCGATGGCCACGGCATCTGGCGACTCGCCATGATCCTCGCCCGCCGTGTCCGTGTCGGCGGTCCGTGTCTTCTCGGTATCGTCCGCGTCGCGCCGTTCGTCGGTTCGGGTTTCTTTGGTTCGGGGTTCCGCGGCGCGGTCGGCATGGCTCGCGGGGGCGTCATCGGAATCGTCGCGGCTCTTCGCCTCGGTCCGGCGATCGGCGATCTCCACCATCATCTGCATGACGCCCTGGAAGACGCCGCCGTTGGACGATTGCTGATTTCGGCTGCTCGCCGACGGGGACGTTGCCCGTGGATCTATCGCGTTAAGGTCCATGATCGCACCTGCCTGGTCGTTACCGGGGATCACTGTGCAAAGGGCGGGCCAGTCATGCCCGGCAGGGAAATCGGCGGAAATCCGCCGGGTGCCGCCCGATTTACGCCCCTATTGCCGGCCTTGCCGACAGTGTCGCGGCAGAACTTGCCGATCGTCGGCCGGCGGTCGGCAAGCCTTGCCGTCGCCGCCGATGCCGCGGAGCCGGGCAAGGCGCACGTATGGAATAGGAGGGCAGCAGGGGTGAGGGCAGGCGGTTGCTATCGGCCAGTTCCGCATAACGGGCACGCGACATGCATCGGGATCCCCGAATTGCCTGAAGACACATTATATAAAATACATCTTTTTTTTATTTAAAATGCTTGACATCAAGGCAAACAGTGTGATTTAACGGTGAACGAGACGGAGTGATCCGTTTTCTGGCCGGCAAAAAGCCGGGCAACCCATCCTTAGAACGAGGACAGAACCATGGCTGTGCAGAACTCCATCAACACCAACCCGGCATCCTTCGTGGCCCTTCGCAACCTCAACTCTGTGAACCGGACCCTCGACACGATCCAGAATCGCGTGTCGACCGGCTTGAAGGTCACCGGTGCTCTGGACGATGCGTCGAACTTCGCGATCGCTCAGGGTATCCGCGGTGAGCTCAAGGCAATCGGAGCGGTAACCCAGGGCCTCAACAACGCGAAGGGTATCGGTAAGGTCGCGATCGCCGGTGTCACCGGCGTTTCCGATCTGCTGCAGACGGTCCGTCAGAAGCTGACCGAACTGTCGAACGAGGGCATCACGACGCAGCAGCGTCAGATTCTCACAAGCGACTTCAACCAGCTCCTGTCGCAGGCCGCCAACTTCATCGACAACGCAGTGTTCAACGGCGTCAACCTTCTCGATACCACCGCCGTGTCCCCGGACGTGAACACTCTGTCGAACCTGACGGGCGGCACCCTGACCCTGACCGGTCAGGATCTGCGAACCCAAACCCTGTCGCTGGCCGCTGTCAGCGTCGGGTCGGCGACTTCCGCTCAGGCGGTGATCGCCAACCAGTACGGTAACCTGGAGTCGGTGGTGAACTCCGCGCTCGGCTCCCTGGGTGCCGAGGTTCGGGCTCTAGAGCTGCAGACCTCGTTCCTGGAGCAGATCTCGGACGCGACCGAGGAAGGTCTGGGCAACATCGTCGACGCTGACCTGGCGCGCGAGTCGGCCAAGCTGACCGCAAAGCAGGTGCAGCAGCAGCTGTCGATCCAGACGCTGGGCATCGCCAACCAGCGCCCGCAGACCCTGCTGGGCCTGTTCGGGTAAACGGTCCGGATGGCGGACGCCTGAAACACATGTGGGGTGGAGCCGCCGGCTCCACCCCCACCCCGACGAAAAAATGATTGGTTAACGAAGGAGCCTCCACACTTCGAAAAATCTCTGAAAATCTAATTTGTTAGAGAATTAACAGCTTAGCCTCTCGCGGCCTCCTCACCCTGCGGCCTCGCCGTCAGCCGAAGAATCCGGTTGACTGTGCGATGCACGTGGGGCATTGCTGTTCGTGCTCTGGGGTCCGTTGACCCTTTTTCGGACAAAATGTCCGTATCCTTAGAACGAGGAGGCCACAATGGCTGTTCAGAACTCCATCAACACCAATCCGTCTGCCTTTACCGCTCTCCGGACACTGAATTCGGTGAACCGGTCGCTCGACATCACGCAGAATTGCGTGTCCACGGGCTTGAAGGTTGCCGGTGCTCTCGATGACGCGTCCAACTTCTCCATCGCCCAAGGTATCCGCGGCGAGCTGAAGGGTTTTTCGGCCGTCACTCAGGGGCTGAACACCGCGAAGGGTATCGGTGCGGTTGCGGTGGCCGGCACGACCGGTGTTTCCAACCTGCTGACCGATATCCGTCAGAAGCTGACCGAACTGTCGAACGACGGCATCACCACGGCTCAGCGCGACATCCTGACCAGCGACTTCAACGCACTGATGTCGCAGGCAGCCAACTTCATCGACAATTCGGTGTTCAACGGCATCAACCTGCTTGATACCGCTGGCAGCTCGGTTGACATCAACACCCTCTCGAACCTGAATGGCGGCACTCTGACCCTGTCGGCGCAGGATCTGCGGACGCAGACCGTGTCTCTGGCTGCGGTCAGTGTCGGCTCGGCCACGTCAGCTCAGGCGGTGCTCGCCAACCAGTTCTCCAACCTGGAGTCGGTTGTCAACTCGGCCCTGGGCTCGCTCGGTGCTGAGGTTCGCGCGCTCAACCTGCAGACGTCGTTCATCGAGCAAATCACAGATGCGACCGAGGAAGGTCTCGGCAACATCGTCGATGCGGACCTGGCTCGTGAGTTTGCCAAGCTGACGGCGCTTCAGGTGCAGCAGCAGCTGTCGATCCAGACGCTGGGCATTGCCAACCAGCGGCCGCAGTCCATCCTGGGTCTGTTCCGTTAATCGGATCGGCAAACCAATCGTAGGGCCGGACAGAAATGTCCGGCCCTTTTTCTTTGCGCAGTTGAACATGCGTCCTTCGGGACTTCGAGTCCGGGCGGTCCGGGCAACGGCTCCATCAAATCTTCCCGCGACCGAACTTGTCCTCGACCCGCCCCGCCACCGCCGCCATTGTCTGCGTCCAGGGCGCTGGCGGAGCCCGGTAGAGCCGTTCGACACGGGGAAACCACGGATGATCGGCCTGTCCGAGGCCGACCCATCCCGGATGAAGAGAGAAACCGAGGGCCTGGACGCCCAGCGCTCCGGCCAGCGCCAACACCGCGGTATCGGCGCTTACCACCAGATCCAGCGCCGCCATCAACCCGGCGACCCCGTCCTGGTCATCCCGCCGGTCGAGGCCAGGTGGATACGCAACTTCCGATCCGGTTCCCAGGACGGCGCCGGCAATCTCATCTCCACAATCATCGTATTGAAGAACAACGAAAAACTTGTTCTCCAGAGCCAGGAGCGGCGTGCAGTCGCCGATCTGCGGATAGTGTCGCCGCCGGTGTCCGGCGAGGCTGCCTGACCGCCAGCACAAGCCGATCGCCGGCCTGCCGGCCGCCGCCTCAGCGAGCCAGGTTCGCCACCTATCGACGAGGTCGGCGTCCGGCGCCAGGCCGGAAGCCGCACCTCCAAAAGCGGCGATGGCCGGCCTGAGAACCTCCATCAGGTCACCGGCGAGGCACCAATGGGTGAAACGATCAGATGGCTCTTGCGATGTTGATCGGGGACACCAGGTCAGGTGCGGACAGGCCCGTTCGCCGAGTGGGATGAGGCGGCTGTCCGCTTCGACCGTCACCGAACTGAGATCGCCTTTCGCGATCCGGCGGTCCAGATCCGGCCACATGGACGAGAACAGCAGTTCGTCCCCCAGCCCCTGTTCCGCCAGGACCAGGAGGTCGGCTCGAACTCTCGCCGGTCCACCGGGGCAGGTCGGCGAGTCGAATTTGACGGCGGGCGGGTCTACTGCGGAACAGTGGCCAGCCGTGGGCGAGATCGCCGCGCGCGAGCTGATAGGCGCCGAGATTGGCTCGGACGTCCGGGTCCTTGGGCGCCGCGACGAGGGCCCGGCGTCCGCAGGCCGCGGCCGCTCCGTAGTCCGCCATCCGGTACAGGGTTTCACCTCGGTTGCCCCATCCCCGAATATGGCCGGGATCGAGGACAAGAGCTTGAGCCGTATCGGTCAGCGCATCAGCCACCGCGTCCAGTTCGACCGCTGCTGCCGCCCGTTCGGCCAATGCCCGAGGGTCCCTTGGGCGCAGGATCAGACTCCGCGACGCCAACCGACGCGCGGCGGCGGGTTCGTGGCATCGACGTTCCAGATCGGCGAGGTCGAGCAACGGGGCGGCGTCGCCCGGGGCAAGCACCCGCGCCCGCCGCAGAGCCAGTCGGGCGGCGTGCGGGTCGGTTGCGGCTCGAATCAGTCCCGACCGGCTCCAGGCGGCAGGATCGTCCGGGGCGACGACGACCAGTCGGGAAACGGATTTCGACCCGTCCGCCTCCGCCCGGGTGGCGATATCGAGCGCCTCTGGGAGCGCGGGTTGCAGCAACAGCGCCCGACGGGCCGGCTCGGAGGCGGCCTCGCCTCGCCGTGACAGACACACCGAAAGGTGGCCCCACCCATTGGCGTTTGCGGGGTTCAGGCGGACCGCTGCGCTCAGGTCGCCGGTTGCTTCGTCGAGGCGGTCGAGCTGCAGCAGGGCAAAGCCCCGAAGGTGGCGTGCAGTGGCATGGTCCGGTTCGATTGCGAGAACGGCATTATAGGTCGCAATGGCCTGATCGAGTTTCCCCGCCCGGTGGGCAAGCAACCCCGTATTCAGCGCCGAAGAGAGGGTGACCGGCATTCTACGAGATGCGAATCAGGACCGACTGAGGCACGGACCAAGGGCCACGACCCGGGATTCCGGCACCGAGCTTGCGGGAGCGGAAACCCGCAGGGGCGTTGCGATGCCACGGGGAGATCATTCGTCGAAACCCAGCTTAGCTTGACAGTCGGAAAATGAATGCGACATTTAACGCATGCCGCTAAAGGTCAACATCAAGCCTGGGGAAAAGTTTGTCGTCAACGGCGCCGTCATGGTGGCCGGCAACAAGGGCGCGTCGCTCGTGTTGCAGAATGAGGCGACCATTCTGCTGGGCAAGGACATCATGCAGGAGCATGAGGCGGATACGCCGGCAAAGCGTATCTACTTCTCCATCCTTCTGATGTACCTCGATGATGAGGGGCGTAAGGACTACTATCCGACCTTCATGAAGCTGATCGAGGATTTCATGGAGGCGACCACGTTCAACGAGGTGCGGCGGACGCTCCTGCACATCGTTCAGGACGTCAACGCTGCTCGCTACTATCGGGCGTTAAAGACTTGTAAAGCATTAATCGCCTATGAAGAGCAGGTGCTTGCATTTGGTCGCGGCGAGATGACCGATAGTCCAAGTATCGCACTGGAAACGCCCTGATTGGACGGTGAAGTCCGAATGTCCAGCTACGATGCCTACAACCGAACGATCAAGAGCACCGCGACTCCACGCGACGTGGAGTACCGGCTGCTTGGTCAGGTCACGGCCGCCTTGATCAAGGCCCAGGAGCGCATGGGGGAGTCGCGCAATAAGCCCTCCGTCATGGCCGAGGTGATGGACGCCCTCAACTGGAACAATCAGGTCTGGGATACGTTCGTCGAGGACGTCGGTACCGAAGGCAACATGCTTCCGCGCGAGCTGCGGGCGGCGATCGTGAGCCTCGGGATCTGGGTGTCTCGGGAAACCGGGCTGGTGCAGTCGGGCGAGGGCGATATCGAGTCCCTGATTTCCGTCAACAAAGCGATCATGCGCGGCCTCAATCCGGGGCGGGCCGAGCAGGATGAGCAATCGTCGGGCGACGCAACGCCGGCGGCTCCGAACGCTGGCCTGTCGGCTTCCCTCGACTCCTTCTGATCGGTTCCGGTCAATGGCCGGACAATCGATGTCAGCCGACCGGAAGGCGGAGCTTCTCTCCCTCTTTAACAAGGCGGTTAACGCCCATGCCGCTGGACAGGTGCTGGCCGCGGCCCGGGTCTACGAAGAACTCCTCAAGCACCTGCCCACCCATGCCGACGTTCTCGACCTCTACGGAACCGCCCTGTTTCAGCTGGGAGCGGCCCAGGCCGGCAGACCGTATGTGGCCGCGTCCTTGCAGCGCCGACCGCTGCACGGCCCGGCCTGGAACCACCTCGGCGCGATCGATCGGGGGCTGAAGGACGATCCGGCGGCGGCTTCGGCCTTTCGCCGGGCGATCGTCCTCGAGCCCGGCAGGGCCGAGGCTATGGTCAATCTGGCCGCGATCTTCGGCGATAGGGACGAGACGGAGGCCGGGCTGACCCTGAACCGGCGGGCCTTCCAGGTCATGCCGGATTCCCCGGATGCCATCCTGCGGCAGGGGGTGCTGCTCCGGCGAGCCGGTCGGGCGGAAGAGGCGATCGCGTTCCTTGAGACCGCGTGGCGCCAGAATCCCGGCAACACGGAAGTCGCCTTGAATTTGGCGCGGGCCAACGTCGATCTCGGGCACTTGGCCAAGGCGCGGCGGGTCGTCATGGCGGCGATCGCGCTCGCACCGGAAGCGCACGAACTCTACGCCTCGCTCGCCACGTCCCACGATGCGCGCTGGTCGACCGATCGCGACATCGCCTGGGCGAAGGCGGCGATCTGCCTGCGGCCGCTCGACGCCCGCAACTGGCTGAACCTCTGTGCCGAGACCTATCGGGACGGCCGAATATCCGATGCCTACGCGGCCGCCCGCCGGTCGCTTCTGCTGGATCCGGCCTCGCATATGGGCATGCGGAACGTGGCGGCGGCGGCGATCAACCTGCACAGGCTGGTCGAGAGCCGGACCCTGTCGCGCCGGGTCCTGGTTCTGATGCCAGGCAACCCCGACGCCATGTACAACCTCGCCGAGATCGAGTTCCGCATCGGTGACGCGAAGACCGCCTGGGATCTTCACGAGGCCCGCACCCGCCGCGATGTCCACCGTCCCCGCCTGAACCTGCCAGAGCCCTGGCTGGGGCCGGGCACGGAGACCGGACCGGTTCTGATCGCGTCCGAACAGGGGGTGGGGGACGAGGTTACCTTTCTTTCCTGTCTGCCGGAGCTGGCCGACCGGATTGCCCAGCCGCTCATCATCGAAGTGGACAAGCGGCTGGTTTCGCTGATGACCCGGACATTCCCCCGAGCCACCGTGATTCCTCGGCAGTTCGTACCGGGAGACGGTCTTGGCCAGTTCTTCGACTACCGGAGCGCGATCGCCGAGTATGGCATCCGTCACTATCTGTTCTCCGGCAGCCTGCCGCGCATGCTGGGCCGCGACCGCGACCGGCCGTTGGACCGGGTTGGTTATCTGCGGACCGATCCGGAGAGGGCCGCGCGGTGGCGCGACTGGCTCTCGGGTCTGGGCGGTGGACCGAAGGTCGGTATCGTCTGGCGGACCGCGCAATGGACCCGGTTCCGCGCGCGGATCCATTGCACGATGGAGGACCTGCTCCCGGTCTTCGCCGCGCCCGGCTGCACGTTCATCAACCTGATGGTCGGCGACAACACCAAGGACGTGGAGATGGTGAAGGCGGCAACCGGGGTGGAGATGGTATCGCCGACTGACCTCGACGTCTGGGACGATCTGGAAAGTCTTACGGCGCTGATGAGCTCGCTCGATGCGGTCGTCTCGGCCCGGACCGCCAACTGCGCTTTCGCCGGGGCCGTAGGCACGCCGACGGTGCGGCTTGCCCAGGGATTCCTCTACGTCTCCAATGGTCGGGAGTTCTTCTTTCCCAACGTCTACCCGGTCTTCGATCGCGACGAGGCATTCGACGGGGCGGAGGCGGGCCGTCGGGCGGCGGCGAAGCTGGCGGAATTGCTGGCCGCGGCGCCGGGCTGAAGATGCCGCCGCTGAATCCGACTGCCGCCGATGCCCTCCGGCGCGGTGCCGCCGAGCAGCGGGCGGGGCGACCGGCCGATGCCGAGCGATGCTTCCGCCTTGCCGCCTGCGCCGCCCCGGGAGATGCCCGGGTCGTCCCACTGCTCATTGCCGGCGATGCGGCCAACCAGGCCCGGTGGTGCCGGAGAGTCCTTTGTGTCGATCCCCTCATGGCCCGGGTGCAGGAGCACAGCGGTCGGGTTCTGGCCCAGCTCGGCATCGCCGGTAGAGCGGTCGCTGCCCTCCGCCGTGCCCTGGTGACTGATCCTTCGGCTCTTCGTGAAGCAACGTCCCTGATCGCCGATCATCTGGCCCGGTCGGGTCAGGTACGGGGTGCCTATCCCCTGACTTGGTGGGCGGCGGTCACCGCTCCGGACGATCCCACGCTGCAGGTCCGGCTCGCGGCAATCGCCGCCAAGCGGGGACGGCTGGAGACCGCAGCGACGGCGTCCCTGGCCGCATCGCGCCTTCTGCCCGCCGTTCCGGCGTTGGCGGTTGCCGCCGTTCTTTCCGCCCGACGTCTCGGCCGGCATGCGGAGGCCTGGACCAGAGCGCGGGCCGCAGCGCTGGCGGCTCCCCAGGCTGCCGATGTCGTGGCGCTGCTGGGCGACGGCGGCGGGCGGCCTGAAGCGATGGGGTCGGCTCGGAGTTGGGCCCGACGCGCATTGGTTCTCGCGCCGTTGTCGGCGCCGACCTGGGATGCGTTGGCGAGGGCCGAGCGCGCCGCCGGTGACACTGTCGCCAGTCTCTCCGCGGCTCGGCGCGGTCTGTTGGCGTCGCCGGACGACCGCGGCTGCGCGCGGGCGATGGCGCAGGCCGCTCTTCAGCAGGCGCGCTTCGGGCTCGCCGGACGGGTCGCCAACGCCGGACGGGCCGCACACCCGGATGACAGCGAGATCGTCTATCTGCTGGCTCAGGTGGAGAAAGCGGTGGGCAATCTGGGTAGGGGCTGGGACCTCGACGCCCTGCGCACGGCCGGCCCACGCTTCCACCGCACCTGCGGGCTACCGCCGCGCGTCTGCGGATCGAAGCTCCCGCGCGAGGGACTGCTGGTGGCGGCGGAACAGGGCATCGGCGACGAACTGCTCTTCCTGTCCTGTCTGCCGGACTTGCTCACGGAGTGCCCGTCGCCGGTGGTGGAGGCGGACTCCCGGCTGCATCCGCTGATGGCAAGGTCGTTTCCGGGGCTGCGCCTGATCGGTCGACAGGTCAGGGCCGAGGGATCCGGATCCGTATACGACTATACGCAGGTGGTCCCCGCCTTCGGCCTCACCGCGCATATCCATGCTGGTGACCTGCCCGGCCTGTATCGGCGGGACCGTAACCGTCCAGCCGAACCCGGCGGCTATCTGAAGGCGGACCCGGCGGCGGTCGACCGCTGGCGTTTGCGGCTCGCGGCGCTGGGCGGGGAGGGGCCGGTCGTCGGCCTCTGCTGGCGCAGCATGATGCGCGGCAGCGTCCGGTCGGCCTATTACGCCACGCTTGCGGAGATGCTACCGCTGCTGCGCCTCAGGGGCTTCAGATTCGTCTGTCTGCAATACGACGGCTGCGCGGAGGAGTTGGATGTGCTCCGCCGGGACCACGGCATCGACCTTTGGCGACCGGCCGATCTGGACCAGCGCGAGGATCTGGACGGGGTCGCCGCATTGATATCGGCGATGGATCTCGTGATCTCGACAGCCACCAGCGTGTGCGTGCTGGCCGCCGCGGTCGGCTGTCCGACGATCCGGCTGGCGCCGTCCTTCTACAGCATCCTCGACGATCGCGACCTGTTCTTCGCGAGCCTGACGCCGACCCTTCGCCGAGACGAGCCAATGGACATTTCAGTCGCCGTGGCGCGGGCCGTTGGACTGCTTCAGGACCGGCGTCCGGGTCCGCGCTGACCCGCCAACCCGGACGAAATTTCCCGATCTGCCGGTGAGTTTCTGCCGCTCTGTGCCGTTCTCGCTGCGGAGGCATGTCACGTGCGTCAGGTTAACTTCATGAATTAATTGGTAAAAAATCTTCGGCCCGTTCTGGCCCAACCTTTGCGGAGGTGGGAACGAACGACCCAACTCGGCAAATGTCGGGGATCGCGGCGGGGAGCCAGAGATCAGGGGTCAGCAGAACGTTGACGAAGGAACAGAACGATGGCTAGCAACTCAATCCTGACGAACCCCGAGGCTCTGGTCGCGCTTCGTAACCTCGAGCGGACCAACAATCTCCTCGCTACGACCCAGAACCGGGTTTCCACCGGCCTCAAAGTCACCGGCGCGATCGATGACGCGTCCAACTTCGCGATCGCCCAGGGCATCCGCGGCGACATCAAGGCGCTCGGCGCGATCAGCCAGGGCCTGAACAACTCCAAGGGCATCGCCAACGTGGCGATCGCCGGTGCGACCAGTATCTCGGACCTGCTGCAGACCGTGCGGCAGAAGCTGACGGAGCTGTCGAACGAAGGCATCACGACCACCCAGCGGCAGATTCTGACGAACGACTTCGCCGAACTCCTGTCGCAGGCCGCCAACTTCATCGACAACGCGGTGTTCAACGGCGTGAACCTGCTGGACACGGCCGCCGCGGCGCCCAGCATCAACACCCTGTCCAACCTGGCCGGCGGCACGCTGACCCTGACCAACCAGGATCTGCGCACCCAGACCTTCTCGCTGGCCGCGGTCAGCCTGGGTTCCGCCACGGCGGCCCAACAGGTCATCGCAAACCAGTACTCGAACCTCGAGTCCGTGGTGAACGCGGCCCTCGGGTCGCTCGGTGCTGAAGCCCGCGCCCTCGATCTGCAGACGTCCTTCCTGGACCAGATCACGGATGCCACCGAGGAAGGTCTCGGCAACATCGTCGATGCCGACATGGCCCGCGAGAGCGCACGTCTGACGGCGCTTCAGGTTCGCCAGCAGCTCGGTGTCCAGGTTCTCGGCATCGCCAACCAGGCGCCGCAGATCCTGCTTGGTCTGTTCCAGTAATCGGTGCCGGCCAGTTCGGCGCCGACGGACCGCCGCGCGCTGCCGCATGAGGCAGGATGACGGCCGGTCGAGATGGAGGATTAGGGAATGCGGGGATACGGTGCGTACAAGAACACCCAGGGTGCCGTCGCGACCCAGAACGGTCGTGACCTGGAGTACCGGCTGCTGGCGCAGGTGACCGGCGGTCTGATGAAAGCGCGCGAGGGCCGGGCGTCGATCCAGGAGAAGTACAACTGGATCCTTCAGAACGAGAAGGTCTGGAGCGTGTTTCTCGCCGACGTCAACGACCCCGACAATGCGCTCCCCCGGGCGCTCAAGGGCGGCATCGCCAGCCTGGCGTTGTGGGTCATGAAGGAAACCAAGCTGGTGATGTCGGATGACGACGCGCCGCTGGACGACCTGATCGAGATCAACCGCCAGATCATGGCGGGCCTGAAGCCCGAACCGCAGTCCATGGTCGGATGAGCGCCGCCGGGATTGACGGAAACCCGGCACGCTTCTTGCTTGTAAGCTTGGGCGTCAATCCTGAGGACCAGTCATGAGTTCTCCTTTCAGCCCTCAACACAGCGACCAGCGGCCTCGCCGCTGCCCAGGCCGGGATCGACGTCGCATCGCGGAACATCACGAACGCGAACGTCGACGGCTACACCAAGAAGACGCAGACCCAGACCACCCGGATCATCGACGGTCAGAGCAGCACCGTTCGCCTGGAGGCGGTGACCCGCGAGGTGAACAGACAGCTTCAGACCGACGTCCGCGACCAGACCTCAACGGTCGAGTCCCTGACGGTGATCGACGACTTCCTCGGGCGCCTTGAGCTTCAGTTCGGCCGCCCGGAAGACAACTCCTCGATCTCGGCAAAGATTACCGACCTGAAGGAATCGTTCCAGGTTCTGGCCACCAATCCGGACTCGGCTACGGCCCAGAGCGACGTTCTGCGCCAGGCGACCGCCGTCGCCGAGGCCTTCCAGAATCTGTCCGGCGCAATTCAGACCCTGCGCGCCGAGGCCGATACCCGCATTCAGGAGTCGGTCAGCAATATCAATGAAGCGCTGGAGAACATCGAGCGGCTGAACGGTGAGATCGGGGCCCGGAGCGTCGTCGGCGCCTCGACGGCCGATCTTGAGGACCAGCGCGACACCTGGGTCGGCAAGCTCGCCGAGGAGATGGACATCAAGACGTTCCGCCGGGACAACGGGACGATCGCCGTCCTGACCGGCGGCAGCGACTTTCTCCTCGACCAGTCCGCCGTGACCCTGACTTTCAACGCGACCAACACCATTGGTCCGGATACGGCCCTCAACAGCGTTTTCCTGGACAACGGCTTCAACGCCCCGTTCGCCATCAATGCGGATGTGAACGGCGGGAAGCTGGGCGGACTTCTGGAATTGCGCGATACGATCCTGCCGCTCGCCCAGGACCAGCTGGAACTCGCTGGCCTTCGAGCTTGCCCAGCAGTTCGACACCATCACCGTGGGCGCGAACACGGCCAACATCGATCTCTTCGTCGACGCGACCAACGTGGTTCCCGCCGGCGATCAGGGGTTCTCGGCCCAGATCCGCGTCAACCCGACGGTGACTGCGACCCCATCCATCCTGCGGGACGGCAACGGCGGCACTTTCGCCGCCAGCGGTGTCAGCGACAGTTCCCTGCCTCTGGCGATCATCGACATGTTCGACACGGCGCAGACCTTCGTCGCGGTCACCGGCCTGAACGGGACCGCAACCATCGAGAATTTTGCCGCAGAGCTGGTTTCGTATCAGGCCAACCAAAAGGCGGACTACGAAAGCCAGCTCGGGTTCCAGGACCAGGTGCGCAATCTGCTGCAGGAACGTCTGCGGGACGAGAGCGGCGTCAATGTCGACGAGGAACTCGCCAACCTGATTCAATTGGAAAGTTCGTTTGCGGCCTCCGCCCGGGTGCTGACGTCGGTGCAGGATGCACTCGACGAGCTCCTGGCAGCGATCCGCTAAACGTGAGGAGGGTTAGTTCATGCGTATCTCGACCCTGAGCCAGAACCTGCGGATCGACAGCTCGATCACGTCAGTGCAGCGGCGCATCGCCGACGCGCAGCAGCAGATCTCCACCGGAAAGCGCAGTCAGGTCTACAGCGGTTTCCAGGGGCAGGACACGCGGTTGCTGATCACGCTGAAGGAACAGCGCACGTCGATGGAGTCGTACATCAACTCCATCAACAACACGAAGGTGAAGACGGAGACGATCGACGCTACTCTGCAGCAGATGACCAACGTTGCCGAGAACCTGCGCAAGCAGCTCTACGAGCAGGTCGAAGGTCTGTTCGAGCAGTCGTCCCTTGCCCTGTCGACCTTCGCGACCGCGTCGATCAACCAGTTCTCCAACCTTCTCAACCAGACCGTCGACGGCAAATACCTGTTCAACGGGACGGACACGGACACTCAACCGATCATCGATCCGGCGACGACCCAGGGCGCCTACGCCCAGCCGGCGCTTACGGGCGGCGCGGCGGGTATCATCGCTGCCGCGGAAGCGTTCTTCGACGTCGACGCGAACTGGACCAACGTCACCACGCCGGCGCCCGGCTCGCTCACCGTCCGGGTCGACGAGGGGGTCGATCTGACCTTCGGCGAACTCGCGAACGATAGTTCGACCTTTGAAGAGATCTTCGACGTCCTCTATGCCTTCTCCAACGCTACCTTCACCGCCGGCGACGACGCGGAGTACCGCAATCTGGTGGATTGGGGTCGGCAGAAGGTGGAGGCGGCGCTCGACCTGATGAACGACATGGTCGGGCAGAATGGCGTCATCGGCGCTGAAATGAAAAGCCGCGGCGACGCCCACAAGGAGTCGATCCTGCTGCTGGAAACCCAGATCGGCAATATCGAGGATGTGGATCCCTATGAGGCTGTGAGCGAGTTCCAGACGCTCCAAGCGCAGCTCGAGGCGTCGTTTCAGACCACGTCGGTTCTCCGCAACCTGACCCTGACCCGATTTATCTGATCAGTATTGCCCATCTTCATGATGGCGGAACGGCCATTGCCGGGTTGTCGCAGGATTGCTTCGGGATTCCGCGGCATTGGCGGACTCGACTTGCGCTCGGCTCGACGTCGCTTATATTCTGTTGAGATACCGTAACTGCGGCATCGCTCCAGAATGGAGGATCCCTTGGACGTTAGACTTGCAGCCGACCCGACTCGCGTGGCGCTTGAGCCGCGATCGGTCGCGCGCGAGTCCAGCAATCGGGGTTCAATAGGGACGGCGACGACGGAGTCGCTGTCCACGGCGGACCGGCCCGGTGCCGCTTCATCCGGCCATGACGCCCAGGCGTCGGAAGCGTCGCGAGCCAACCAGTTCGGCCAGTTTTATGTCAGCCCCTTCCTGACCTTCGACGCCCGCTCTCTGACCGTTATTTTCCAGGTTCGGGATACCGAGTTCGGGAGACGTCACCCGCCAGTTCCCGGCTGAAGCCGCGGTCGAACGCTACCGCCGGGATCCGTCCGCGCGGCCGTTTGTCCTGCCGGAGCCGTCCACACCCGCCGAAGAGCAGAATGGACCGCCGCCGCCCACCATCGGCGGCCCGGTGGCCGCGGCCGCAAGCGAAGCCGAGGAGAATGCCGCGGCGACCGCAGGCGGCGGTGCTCCGACGGGAACCGGCGGGACTGCCGACGAGAGCGATGCGCAGCCAAGTTCCACCCCTTCTCGACCCTCCGTCGATCTGGTGGCTTAGACATCTTACAGATCTCACCACGCTTGTGTCCTCAGGGCATCGGAAGTGCTGCCCTGAAGCAACAACATGTGGTAGGTTCAATATAATCAGGCTACATCCGTGGCGGAGAGAACCGCATGACCGCTGTCGAAGATCTGCAACCGAAACTCGTTGCCGCCGTCCGTCATCACGAGGCTGGCGAGATCGAGCAGGCGCGGGATCTCTACCTGGAAATCCTGGAGGCAGATCCACAGCACGAACGGGCTCTTCATCTGGCCGGTCTGCTGTGTCTCCAATGCGGCGAATACGAGGGGGCGAAGGCGCTTCTTGCGGCTGCGGCCGAGATTGACCCGGAGAATGCGGCCTATCCCAATCATATCGGGACCGCCGAGCTGAAGTTGGGAGACCTGCAAAGCGCCGATAGATGGTTCGACAAGGCGCTGGAGATGGACCCGAACTACGTCGAGGCGTTGTTCAACAAAGCACTCGTGCAACGTGGTCTGGACGATCTGCCGGGTTCGGCCGCGACGCTGGATCGGGCCATCAAGGCAGATCCCACGGCGTCCGAGGTGCTGCTCTGGCGGGGCATCGTCGGACGCGAGATGGGCGAGGGGACGGACGCGGTCAGCTTTCTGGTGCGCGCCGTCGAGGTGAACCCCGACAATGTCAACGGGCTCTATCAGCTTGGCAAGTCATTCGCTGATCTCGGCGAGTTGGAGCAGGCGGAGAGATGCTTCCGGGCGGCCGTGGAGCGGGCGCCGTCGATAACAGCGTTCCGTGGAAAGCTGGCAAGCTGCCTGGGACAGCTTGGCAAAGTTGGCGAGGCGCTCAAGGAATTCGAGGCGGCGCTCGCCGCCAATCCTGACGATCCCGCGCTGCTCGGCGGTCTCGCCTGGCTGAAGGCCGAAGAGGGCGATCTGGTCGAGGCCCGCGAGGCGGCCAGCCGCTCCGTCGAGGTCGATCCGGAGAGCATCGATGGCCACTTCGCTCTGGCGAAGATCCACGACAAGTCCGGCGAGTCAGATCTTGCCGAGCGGGCGCGCTCGCGGGTCCGCGAACTGGCGCCCGACAACGCGCGATATCTCTCCGAGCTCTGAGCCTTCCGAACCCCGGGCCTTCCTAACGCCGGGCCTTCCTAACGCCGAACATTCCGAACGTTGACCGGGCAGCCGGCGGCGGTCCAGCGTGAGGACACTCGGCAATTTCTGCCGAGTGTCCGCCGACGGTTCGCCTGAGCAGGCCGGTCGGGTGTCGATCCTAGAGCGTGCGGCTCATGAGGTGGCCGGCCGCGCCGGCGGCGGCATAGGCGCCGTAGCCGCGCTGGTTTGCGGTGTTGCCGCGGCGGCGGGGGGCGTTCTCCTCCGGCAGACCTCGGGATTTGCGGACACCGCCGATGATCATGCTCACCACCTTGTTGGTCGCGTCCTGCGCCGCCTTCAGCGCCAGCATGTTCTCCGACAGGGTCTCGCGGAACGCCTGATACAGGGCGCGGAGTTCGCCGCGCTCCTCCGTCGACAGGTTCTCCACCACGCTCAGGTCCTTGCGGATATTGGTCTGATGGGCCTCGAAGGCCTGGGTCAGTTTCGCCTTGTGCCGCTGAATGCGTTCCACCTGGTCGTATTTCTTGTCACGGACCAGCTCCGTTTCCTGACGCATGAGCGCCATGAGCTGGGTCATCGATTCGACGAAATGCTGGATCAGTTCACGCGGGTCCATTATGCGGCCTCCTGGAGCTGCAGCAGCTGCTTCTCGATGGCATCGGCGAGCCCGATGCCGCCCTTGCTGGCGAAGGATTTGGTGACCTCTTCGACGTAAAAGTCGCGCCACACCTCCTCGGCATGGCCGCCGCCGAAGGCACCTTCGCTGCTGATTCCCTTGAACATGTGGCCCATCATCTGGGACAGGAACTGGGCCTCGAACTTCTCGGCGGTCTCGCGGACGGCGCTGGTATCCTTGGCGCGCGCGGCGTTCTGGAGCTCCGCGGCGGTGTTCCGGGCCGCATTCTGGCCCCGGGCGGTCGCCAGGTCGGCGGTCCCCAGATTGGCCATGGAAAGGGTGCTGGTCATCGTCCTCTCCTTCCTCAGAGCACTTCGAGTTCGGCTTGCAGGGAACCGGAAGCCTTGATCGCCTGCAGAATGGAGATCATGTCGCGGGGGCCGACACCGAGTGCGTTCAGGCCATCCACCAGCTCCTGCAGGGTCACCGTGGTCGGCAGCACCGTCAGGCGGTTGTCGCTGTCGTCGTCGATCTCGATCTGGGTCCGCGGCACCACCACCGTCTCGCCGGTTTCGGCGAACGGCTGCGGCTGGCTGACCTGGGGCGTCTCGGTGATCCGGATCGTCAGGTTCCCCTGGGCGATGGCCACCGTGTTGATGCGGACGTTCTCGCCCATCACGATGACGCCGGTCTGCTCGTCGATCACCACTTTCGCGATGTTGTCCGGGGTGACGCGGAGCTGCTCGATATCGGTGATCAGCGCGACGGCGTTGTTCCGGTAGGCGTCGGGCACCAGCATGCGGACCGTGCCGCTGTCCACGGACTGGGCGATGGGGCCGCCGACGAAGGCGTTGATCGCCTGCGCGATCCGGCGCGACGTGGTGAAATCCGGGTTGCGGAGCGCGATGCGCACCGTTTCCATCATGTTCAGCTGGAAGTCGATCTCGCGCTCGACGATGGCGCCGTTGGCGATCCGACCGCCGGTCGGCACGCCGCGCGTCACCGAGGCGGCCTGGCCCTGGGCGGAGAACGCGCCGACCGCGACCGGACCCTGGGCGACGGCGTAGACCTCACCGTCGGCACCGACCAGCGGTGTGACGAGAAGTTGGCCGCCGAGCAGGCTCTCGCTGTCGCCGATGGCGGAGATGGTGACGTCGATCCGGGTGCCCTGGGTGGAGAACGGAGGAAGGGTCGCGGTGACCATGACCGCGGCCACATTGTCGGTGCTCAGGCTGTCGTCGCGGGAATTGACCCCGAGACGCTCGAGCATGCCGACCAGGCTCTCACGGGTAAAGATTGCCGAGCTCAGGGAGTCGCCGGTGCCGTTCAGGCCGACGACGAGGCCGTATCCGATCAGCATGTTCTCCCGCACGCCCTCGAAATCGACGATGTCCTTGATTCGCGTCTGGGCGGCCGCGGCCGTCGCCGTCAGGGCCAAGGCCATAAGCCCCGCCGCGATGCCATTCAGGAAGCGTGTCATCGTCATCGTCGTTGTCCCCGCGTTTCGCGCGTCTCGGTTCGAATGTCGTTTCTGCCGGGTTCTCCGGTCTCGCCGGTATCTATGCGAGTTTCGTGCCAGTTTCCGGGGGCCAGTTTCCGGGGGCCAGTTTCCGGGGGCCAGTTTCCGGGGAAGGCTCTGATCGGCGCCCTCTGCGGCGGGCCGCCCGGCCGGTTCGCCGTTCCCGCCGCTTCTGGGATCGCATCCGGGCGTGATATAGACACTGGTCCGTACGGCGCGGGTGCCCACCGTCGGTACCCGATGTTGCTGCTCAACGATCCGGCCGACGCCCGCATTTGCTCTTGGCCGGAAACGAATGCAGGATACGCACCACGGACGCGTCGCATCCGCCATGGTAATTGAGGCTTCGAATGAAGGTTGATCCTACCAAGATCAGCGGTGTCACCCAGGCGAAGCGCGCCAAGAAGTCGTCTTCGACGGGTGGGCCGGCCTTCGCCGACATGATCTCCGACACCGAGGCCACGGAACGGACCAGCGGTCCGGCGCCGGCCAGCGGCGTCGAGTCCGTGTTCGCCATCCAGTCGGTCGGCGACAGGGAGGGCAATGCGCGCAAGGCCAAGGAACGGGCCGAGCTGATGCTCTCCCGCCTGGAGGATCTGCGCGACGGATTGCTCATGGGAATGGTGCCGACGGACCGGCTCCACGACCTGGCCACGGCGGCGCGCCAGCAGCGCGAGGAGATCGACGATCCCCGCCTCTCGGAAATCCTGGACGACATCGAGCTCAGGGCGCGAGTGGAGCTTGCGAAACTGGGTCGAAGCGTGTAACCCGACGCGCGTCGCTGTCGGCGGTACCGGCGCATAGGCACCGGCCATCGGCGATATCTGCCGGTTCCGGCAGGAGTTTTCCCGCCAGCGGGGGGCTCCGCAGGGCCGGCCGCGATCGCAGACGCGTGGAGGATTTCGGATGAGCGTTACCCTGCCGCCGGACTATCAGCCGTCGGATGAAGAGGAGTTCATGAATCCCAAGCAGCTCGAGTATTTCCGCCGGAAGCTGCTGCGTTGGAAGGCCGATCTCGTGAAGGAGGCCGGCGAAACCCTGAGCAACCTGACCGAACAGAATCTGCAGCAGCCGGACATGGCGGACCGGGCCTCGCTGGAAACGGAGCACTCGATCGAACTGCGCACCCGCGACCGCGAGCGCAAGCTGATCAGCAAGATCGAGGCGGCGCTGAAGCGCATCGAAGACGGCACATACGGCTACTGCGAAGAAACCGACGAGCCGATCAGCCTGCGCAGGCTCGAGGCCCGGCCGATCGCGACCCTGAGCCTGGAGGCGCAGGAGCGGCATGAGCGCATGGAGCGCACCCACCGCGACGACTGACCGGGAGCCGGTGGCCCGCTGCCCTGCACCGCAAGCGAACAGCCAAACGACGAAGGCCGCCTGTCAGGCGGCCTTCTGCGTTCCGGGACGGTGGCGATTTTGGCAGATGCCTGCCGCGAGAGCTTCCGCCGGTCAGAACGGCATGATGATGTCGAGGACCTGGCTGCCGTAGCGCGGCTGCTGGACGTCGGTGAGCTGACCGCGGCCGCCATAGGCGATGCGGGCTTCGGCCATCTGGTCGTAGCTGATGGTGTTGCCGGAGGTGATGTCGGCGGCACGGATGACGCCGCCGACCACCACCTCGCGGACCTCGAAATTGACGCGCACTTCCTGCCGACCGTAGAGGACAAGATTGCCGTTCGGCAGTTTCTGGGTGATCACCGCGGCGATCCGCAGGTTCACGTCCTCCTCGCGATCGACCACGCCGCTGCCGACATTGCTCGAATTGGAGCCGAGATCGACGAGGTTCTCTCCGGTGACGCCCTCCGGGAACACCTGGCCGAGCGCGCCTTCATAGCCGAACAGGCCGCCGAGATTGGCGCCCTCGCTATTGGCCCGGGTCCGGGTGGTCGTGTTCGTCAGGTCGGCGCCGTCGTCGATCGCGACCACCACGGTGATGATGTCGCCGATATCGCTGGCCCGCTGGTCCTTGAAGAAGGCACGGCTGCCCTCCTGCCAGAGGGAATTGGCCTGGCGGGTGGCGACGACCGGCGCCGGCATCGGCATGCTGATCGGCTGATAGCCCGGTGCCTGGGTCGGATCCTGGATCCGCGACATCTCCGGCGCCGCTC
Organism: Thalassobaculum sp.; assembly: GCA_048983575.1. Lineage (GTDB taxonomy): Bacteria > Pseudomonadota > Alphaproteobacteria > Thalassobaculales > Thalassobaculaceae > Thalassobaculum. The sequence goes on from JBLZTD010000001.1 coordinate 2,088,505, forward strand.
CGAGGTTGGAGAGCCGGTCCAGGGCATTGCAGCCGGACAGCAGGACTCCGGCGATGGCGAGGCCGATCAGCGGGCGGGTCCGGGCGAGGGGAGCGAGGCGGGTCATTTCTTCATCCTCCAAGGGGCGCTTCTGCACCCGTGTATCAAGAGCCGTGCCAGATCGGCGGCGGACGGCGAAAGTCCTGTCAGCCGTTCAGCGCAGCGAGGTTGGCGAGCGAGGCCGGTTCGACGATGGCCATGTCCGGTCCGATGACCCGGGCCTCGACGACCTTCTGGCTGTGGGTGTTGCGCACCCGGATCACGCCGTTCTTGGTGGCCGATTCAAGAGCGGTGCCGCGGGCGGTGAGGGTCATCAGGCCGGTTCGGACCATCAGGGTGATCGTTTCGCCCTTGGTGACCATGAGGTTCGGCTTGAGGTCGGTCAGTCGGACCGGGACGCCGGCCGTCAGCGGGCGTCGAGCGGTCTGACCGACGATGTCCTCGCGCAGGGTGACGGTGGTGACGCCGGCACGGCGGGCCGGCACCCGCTCCCAGGTGATCATTTCCTCGGTGATCACCTGACCCGGCATCGCATGCCGGCGCAGCATCGGCACCTCGACCACGGGGACGACCTTGCCGCTCATCTGCATGACCCCGCCGCCATTGGCGCTCACGGTGGCCTCGAAACGCTTGGTGCGCGGCTCGTAGGACAGCGAGTGGACGTCGAGCGTCATCGGCGCGTTCGCGGCGATGAACATGTTCGAGCTCCGACCGAACAGGTCGAGGTCGAACTGATCCTCCACGTATTCCGCGGCCAGACGCGCGCTCAGGGTGTCGGCGACAACCTCCATCGGCACCTCGATGCTGGATCGGGTGACGATGACGGCGATCTTCGAGCGTTCCGGACGCCAGTTGAGGCCGAATGCCTTGGCATACTGCCAGATCTGCCGTGCACCCAGCACCAGGCGCTCGCCCGGTGCCGGGGCCTCCAAAATCCGATGGTCGAGACCCTCGGGGAGATTGGCGAACAGGTCCGAGAGCATAAGGTCTTCGCGGTCCAGGGAGATCCGGTCGCGCAGGATGAGCGGCAGGTTCTGCCCAGCCTGCAATCCCTGCCCAGCCTGGTGACCGTTACCGCCGGCCGCGAAACCGCTGGTCGGTGCCGCGGCAGCGGTCAGCCCGGCCGCCAGCGCGGCGGCGAGGGTCAGGTGGGTGAGGGTGTGTCGCATCCGGATCATGGGGGTTCTCCCGTCGTCCCGGCCCCCGCCGAACGGGGGCCGCATGCTTTCAGGGGGGTGTCAGACGGCGTTAGCGGACGTTGTTGACCGTCGACATCATCTGATCGGAGGTCTCGATGACCTTGGAGTTCAGCTCGTACGCGCGCTGGGCGGTGATCAGACTGGTGATCTCCTGCACCGGATCGACGTTCGAGGATTTCGAGGAAGCCCTGCTGCAGGCGTCCGAAGCCGGCGGCACCCGGTGCGCCGCCATTGGCGGCACCGGAGGCGGTGGTCTCAAGCAGCAGGTTGTTGCCGATGTTCTCGAGGCCTGCCGGGTTCTGGAAGATCGCGAGCTGGAGCTGGCCGACATTCTGCTCGTCGACCTGGCCGTCGATCTGGGCAAACACCTGACCCGATTCGTTCACCGTGACCGAGAGCGTGTCGGCCGGGATGGTGATGCCGGGCTGCACGGTGTAGCCGTCAGGCGTCACCAGGGTGCCGTTCTGGTCGAGCTGGAACGAACCGGCCCGGGTGTAGGCGGTGTCGCCGTTCGGCAGGGTGATCTGGAAGTAGCCCTCGCCGCGGATCGACAGGTCGAACTGGTTGTCGGTAAGGATCAGCGCGCCCTGCTCGTTCACGCGGTAGGTAGCGGCGGTCTTAACGCCAAGTCCGAGCTGGATACCCGAAGGGACCACGGTGCCGGCATCGGAGGAGGCCGTACCGACGCGGCGCTGAGCCTGGTAGATCAGGTCCTGGAACTCCGCCCGCTGGCGTTTGAAGCCCGTGGTGTTCATGTTCGCGATGTTGTTCGAGATCACCTCGACATTCATCTGCTGCGCGTTCATGCCGGTGGCGGCGATGTTCAGCGACTGCATAATTCTACTCCCTGGCTGACCGCTTGCGGTCCTGTCTCGTCCGATGTCCGTCGGTGATCAGCGATGCCGGTCACCGGTCAACTGGTTCAGGCTCCGCCTTGCACGGGCCGTGCCAACCGTTCGAGCGCCTGCTTGGTCCGGTCGTTCTCGCTGCTGATCATGTTCTTGACCGAGTCGTAGGTGCGGCTGACCTCGATCATGTTCGTGAGCTCCATGATCGGGTTCACGTTCGAGGTCTCGATCAGACCCTGCTGCACTTCGCTGTTCTCTGCGGGGCGGGGGAGCTCTTCGGTTTCAAAGAGGGAATCCCGCACCTTCCTGAGCTCGATCAGGTTGTCGAACTCGACAATGGCGATCCGCCCATAGACGTCCTCGCCCAGGCGCACGCTGCCGTCGGTCTCGATGACGATCTTCTCATCCGACCGGGGCACGAAGATCGGTTCGCCGGCGGCGTCGAGCACCAGATGACCCTGGTTGGTCACGATCTGGTTGTTCTCGTCCAGGGCGAAGGTGCCGTTGCGGGTGTAGTAGGTGCCGGTACCGTCATCGACCTGAAAATAGCCCGGACCGTCGATCGCCAGATCGAAGGTGTTGCCGGTCATGCGCATCGGTCCGGGCGCGTGGTCGATCGCGGACCCCCTGTCGATCACGAAGTCGTTCTTCTGGGTGAAGGGGATCTTCGTTTCGTACGCCTGATAGATCATCAGTTCGCGCTTGAAGCCCGTCGTGTTCATGTTCGCGATGTTGTTCGCGACCTGGCTCATCTGCCGGCGCAGCGCCGTCTGGCGGGACAGGCCGATATAGATCGAGTTCTCCATCACACTCTCCTTGCGTTCGCTGGCCCGTTTCGGGCTCTTGTCTGCAGTCCGACGGCCGAGGCCACGGTCTCGCCGAACGTCTATGCAGGGTCCGTGCCAGTTCGGGACGCCCTCTCGACGGCGTCGGTTGAGGTCCGGTGGCGCCGCCCTTTAACCGGGGGCGTCCTTTCTGTAGAATCAGGGTGAGTCGGCACCGGCCTTGCATGAGGGCGCGGGCTGGCGCCGGCCCCGGCGTCTCCTTTCGTCCTCGATGCGACGGGAGCGCGGGGGCGGGACACTAGGCCGGCGGTGCGGGGCGATGGTCGCCCGGACCGGTGGAGACCGTGGCCGGTTGGTCCGGTTCGAAGGAGAGGCCGATGGCTGAAGAAGCCCTCGACGATATGGACGGTGCCGGCGATGGTCCGGAAAAGAAAAAGGTCAGCGGCAAGCGGCTGATCATCTTCGCCGCGATAATCGTTCTAATCCTGGTCGGTGGCGGCGTGGGCGCCGCGTTTATGCTCGGCCTGTTCGGCGGCAGCGAGCCGCCCCCGGCCGAAGCGACGGAAGGCGAGGCGGCGCCGGCCGCCGCTCCGCCGCCGCAGGAAACGCGCGCCTTCTTCTTCGAAGTGCCTGACCTGATCGTGAACCTGAACACCAACGGCCGGAAATCGACCTTCCTGAAGATCAAGATCGCCCTCGAGCTCGAGGGCCCGCAGGATACCGACCGGATCAACGAGGTGCTGCCCCGGATCGTCGACAATTTCCAGGTCTACCTGCGTGAACTGAGGGTCGACGACCTGAACGGGTCTGCCGGCATGTATCGCCTGCGCGAGGAACTGCTGCGGCGGGTCAACCTTGCCGCCCGGCCCGTCCGGGTGCGCGACGTGCTATTCAAGGAGATGCTGGTCCAGTAGGGCCGGCGAACCGCGGACGGGTCGAATAGGGACGAGCCGGACAGAGACGAGGCTGGGCTGATGGCAACCGATGACGATCTCGCCGCCGAATGGGAGGCGATGGGAGATGACGACGAGGAAGAGGATGTTGGTGCCGCCCGGGTTCTGAACCAGGACGAGATCGACAGTCTGCTCGGCTTCGACGAGGCGGGCGGCGGCGAAAGCGACACGTCCGGCATCCATGCCATCGTCAACTCGGCGCTGGTTTCCTATGAGCGCGTGCCGATGCTCGAGGTGGTCTTCGACCGCCTCGTGCGCATGATGTCGACGAGCCTGCGCAACTTCACGTCGGACAACGTCGAGGTGTCCCTCGACAACATCACCTCGATCCGGTTCGGCGACTATCTCAACTCGATTCCGCTGCCGGCCATGCTCTCGGTCTTCAAGGCGGAGGAATGGGACAACTACGGTCTGCTGGTGGTCGACAGTGCGCTGATCTACTCCATCGTCGACGTGCTTCTCGGCGGTCGGCGCGGCACGGCGGCCATGCGGATCGAGGGCCGGCCCTACACCACCATCGAACGGAATCTGGTCGAGCGCATGGTGAATGTGGTGCTCAGCGACCTGTCGGCCGCGTTCGATCCGCTGAGCCCGGTGACCTTCCGGTTCGATCGGCTGGAGACCAATCCGCGCTTTGCCACGATCGCACGGCCGGCAAATGCGGCCGTGCTGGCGCGCCTGCGGATCGACATGGAGGATCGCGGCGGCCGGCTGGAGCTGATGCTGCCCTACGCCACGCTCGAGCCGGTGCGCGAACTGCTGCTGCAGATGTTCATGGGCGAGAAGTTCGGCCGGGACTCGATCTGGGAGACCCACCTGGCGAACGAACTCTGGAATACCGATGTCGAGCTGGATGCCGTGCTCGACGAGATTGTGATGCCGCTGAACGATGTGCTGAATCTGAAGCCCGGGAGCCGCATCCTCCTCAATGCCATGCCGAATTCGACCATCGATATGCGGTGCGGGAACGTTTCTCTGTTCAATGGTAAGATGGGACGCAAGGGCGGCAATATTGCCGTTCGGATCAGCCACCGACTGCGCAAGATGTGACGGCTGGCGTTGATCCCGGCCCCGGGATGGCGAGAGGACGGCAGAGCGATGATTGGGACCGACCGGAGGAGGCGTAGATGAATCTGGCGCTCATCCTCGACATTGTTCTGATCTGCCTCCTGCTGGCGACGATTGTCTATGCCATGGTCTTGCATCGTCGGCTGACGATGCTCAGATCGGAAAAGGAAGGCCTGGAGGTCTTCCTGGATCGGATGAGTCAGGCGACGGCCAAGGCCGACGCCAGCCTCAGGGGAATTCGCCAAACCGCCGAAGAGGCGCAGGGCATGCTGAACGAGCCGGTCGTCAGGGCGCAGGCGCTGCGGGACGAGTTGCTTTTCCTGATCGAGCGGGCGGACGGGACGGCCGAGCGCCTCGCCGGGGCGACGAGCGGCAAGCCTCAACCCGCCGCCCCGGCCCAGGAAGCTGCCCCGGCCCGCAAGCCGGCCCGGCGTGCGGCGCCGGCACAACCGTCGGCAGCCGACGCGGGCGACGGACCGGAAGGCGGTGCGCGTTCCCAGGCGGAGCGCGATCTTATGAACGCTTTGAGGAACGTGCGCTGACATGAGCTACGACCGGATGGGACGACGGGCCGCTCCGCCCATGCAGGACGACGCCGAGACCGGCGGGGCATCGACGGCACCGGTGTCGCCGCGGGCGGCGGCGCCGAATGCCGAACGGCTGGCACGGGGCCGCGCCGCGGCCGCCGCCATGCGCGCCGCCCAGAAGCCGAACGGCCCGGCCGGCGCAGCGTCGGCATCGCCGATCCCCCCCCGGAAACGCGGGGCTTCCGCGCTTCGGATCCTCCCGGTCACGGCCTTCGTCGCCGCTCTGGTTCTTTCGGTCAAGGTCGCCGATCTCTGGGAGAACCGGCAGACGCTGGTGGAGACCGTCACGGTGGGAACCGTGGCGATGGCGTCGGGTTCGGACCTGTCTCGTTCAGACGCTTCTCCATCGGATCAGGCCGCGCCATCGACCGGCATGACCGCATCGCAGACCGCGCTTCCGCCGATGCAGCTTGCCCAGGCCACCTCCGGCACCGCATCCGACGACAGGGTGGACCCTTTCAACCTCGGCAAATCGCAGATCGAATTGCTGCAGAGCTTGGCGGACCGCCGTCGGGAACTGGAGGAGCGCGAGCGGACTCTGGTGCAGCGCGAGGGGCTGCTCGCCGCAGCGGAGCACAGGATCGAGCAGAAGATCGGTGAGTTGAACGGCATTAAGACCGAGATCGAGGAGCTGATCCGGAAGTACGACGAGCAGGAAGAGGAGCAGCTTTCGGGTCTGGTGAAGATCTACGAGACCATGAAGCCGAAAGATGCGGCGAAGATCTTCGACGAGCTGGACATGGAAATCCTGCTGCAGGTGATCGAGCGCATGAAGGCGTCGAAAACCGCGCCGGTACTTGCCGCGATGACGCCGGAGCGGGCGAAGGAGGTGACCGCACGCATCGCCGAGCGTCGCAAGATGCCGGACATCAACTGAGGTATCGGCCGCCGGTTCCGAACCGTCGCTTCCGCCGACGGTGATGGCCAAATTTAGATCGCTAAAGTACTAATCTCGTTTACAAGCTTTTAACCCCCCTGGCATAGGGTGTGCCGACTTCGGCGGGGTCCGCGTCGATGGGCGGACATTTGTGACTTAGGGAGACGGTATATGGCGGTCGATATGAACATGGCGATTCTCATCGTCGACGATTACAAGACGATGCTGAGAATCATTCGAAATCTGCTGCGCCAGCTTGGCTTCAGCAACGTGGACGAAGCGTCGGACGGCGCGACGGCTCTGCAGAAGCTGCGCCGCGGCGAGTTCGGATTGGTGATTTCCGACTGGAATATGGAGCCGATGACCGGACTCCAGCTCCTCAAGGAGGTTCGCGAGGACGCGAGGCTCAAGTCGACCCCGTTCATCATGGTCACCGCCGAGAGCAAGACCGAGAACGTCATCGCCGCGAAGAAGGCCGGTGTGAACAACTACATCGTCAAGCCGTTCAATGCCGCCACGCTGAAGACGAAGATGACTGCGGTCATCGGCGACTTCTGAGCGTGATCTTGGGCGGGGCACGGTGAAATCCGACGTCAAGGGCGACGACGCGGCGGCGCGCGCCCTGTCGGAGCTCGCGGCGGCCGATGGCGAGCTGCAGGATGCGTTCGACCGGGTTCTCGCCGCCGCTGAAACGCTGATGGATACGGGCGAAGCGGCCGGCGGCACGGTCGGCAGCGATATTGCTGCTGCCACCGGGACGATCTTCGAAGCCTCTGCGGTACGCGATATCGTCGGCCAGCGCCTGAACGCGATCCGGGAGGCGATAGAACATCTCGGCCCGGCCGCTGCATCCGCGCTCGAAACAAAACGTGACAAAGCGCGGGAAATAGAGGAAAAAAGAGGGGACGGGTCGGCCTCGGAGAGCGGGTTGCTCAACGGTCCCCAACTGCCGGGTGCGGCTGCGAGCCAAGCGGAGGTCGACGCGCTATTCGATAACCTCGATTAGGCGCGTATGACATTCAGCCGTTCAGAGCGACGGGAGCCCGACAAGGGGACCAGCCAGCCGCTGTTCCTGAGCCTGTTCCTGTTGCTGCTGGCCTTCTTCATCATGCTCAATGCGATGTCCACGGTCGAGCAGGGCAAGAGCGACCGTGTGCTTGAAAGCGTGAAGCGGGCATTTCCCTCGGGCCTGCGCAGCGACCTGGGCGAGGATCCGCTCGATGCCGATCCGGGGCAGGTCATCGACGAATCGGTCCGGGCTGCCCTTGGCGCCGTGTTTCGCGAAGTGTTGCCGGCGGTGACTGTCGAAATCGAGGCGGACGGCAATCCGATCTTCGTCTCCGTTCCGGCCGCAAGGGTCTACTCGTCCGCCGCCGGCGGGGTGACGCCGGTTATGGCTGAGCTGGCTGGTCGCCTTGCGCCGATTCTCAACGTCCCTCCAGCCGGAACACGCCTCGATCTGCAGATTCTCTACGGTGTCGCCGGCGACCTCGATCAGGATCAGCGGGGCGACTTGGTCTTCCGGGCCAGCGAGACCGTGCGGGCATTTGCCGATCACGAGGTCGACCCGGCAATCCTGTCGGCCGGTCTGGAGCCCCGGGATCCGGCTATGGTGCGCTTGGTTTTCCGCACCCGTCCAGCCGACGCGACCGGTCCGAACCTTCGTGGCGCGGCGCAATGACCGTCCGTCTGACCCATGCCCGATCGGCGGTCCAAAGCGGTGAGCGCAAGCTTGGACGACGTGCCGGCCGCAAATACGGCGGCGGGGCGAGCTGGATGGTCACACTGGTCGACCTGGTTTCGCTGATGCTCGCCTTCTTCGTGCTCCGATTCGCGATGACAACGCTCGATACGCCCAGTTTCGAGGAGGCGGCCGGATCGATCTCCCTGGTGCTCGGCAGGCAGGTATCCGTGGTAGAGCAGACGCCGCCGGTCACCCTCAGCGTCGAGGCCGAGCGCACCCGCCAAGGATTTTCTCTCGGCTACCTTGAGCCGATCCTGGCGGCCAAGATGGCGGGCGACCCGGTACTTCGGCAGGCGCGGATCGAAAGGGCGGGTGAGAGAATGATCATCGCTCTACCCGCCGATCTTCTGTTTCCGGTCGGCGGATCGGAGCTTACCCGCGAGGCACGCGTCGCCGTCGCGGTCCTGTCCACGGCGCTGACCACCCTGCCGAACCGCATCGACGTGGTCGGCCACGCCGATCCCCAACCGATCAACGGGGGTGGGCGCTTCTCCTCCAACTGGGAGCTGTCCCTCGCGCGTGCGGACGCGGTCGCCCGCAGGATGATGGACACCGGATTTCCGCGCCAGCCGACCGTCGAGGGTCAGGGCGACAGCCAGTTCGCCGAGGTGGCGCCGACCCTGCAAATGGAACGGCGCTACGCCCTGTCCCGACGGGTGGATGTGGTGATTTTCCCGGAGCGGGCGCCCTGATGCGCGCCGTCCTCCTGCTCGCCCTCTTTCTGGCGATGGCCAGTGGCCCGGCCGGGGCGGTTCCGGTTCAGGTCAGCGGCGGATCGACCACCACGTCCGAGCGGCTGGTGTTCGACTGGCCCCGCTCCGTGGAGTATTCGGCGGAACGGTTCGGTGATTCCCTGGTCATTCGCTTCTCGCAGCCGATCGAGGGCGATATCGCCGAGGCGGCGGGTGGGCTCGGCCGCTTCATCTCCGGCGGCCGCATCGGCCGCGACGGCCGCAGCGTGGTGATCGAGCTGACCGGCAACCACCGGCTGCGGACCACCCGCGACGGCAACCGGATCGTCGTCGACCTGTCCGACCGCACCAGCAACCCGGCTCCCCTCTCCGTACCGTCGCCGGTGGCCCAGGCTGCTCCCCAGCAACCTCCTCCGCAGACGGCGCCGCCCCCGGCTCAGGCCAGCCAATCCCCCGGTCAGGCAGCGGTTTCGGCTCCCGCCCTCGGGGTCCGCACCGGACGTCATGCTGACTACGACCGCATCGTCTTCGACTGGCCGGCGACGGTCGATTTCGATGTGGAACCGGATGCCGGAGCCGCGCGCATCCTCTTCGCCCGCCCCGCCACGGTCGACGATCAGTCGGTCCGGCGCCAGCTGCCGGAGGATCTCCGCGGATTTGTCAGTGCGCCCTCGGCCACCGGACTGACCGTCACGATACCGGTACCGGAGGGCCGTTCGATAAGAACCCTGCGGTCCGGCCCGAAGGTGGTGGTTGACGTGCTGCGGAACACCAGCGGGATCCGCGGCGGTCCGGCCGGAACGCCCCCGCCCGCACAGTCTGCCCCAACTCAGCCCGCCCCCGCTCAGGCTTCAGCCGAACCGTCACCGGCCGTTCAGCCGCCGCCACCGGCCGAGTCCGGCGTTCCGCCGGCCCGAGCCGAAGGTCCGGCCGAAACTGCGCCCGCCACGTCGCCGGGGTCGCAGGCCACGGCTCCCGGAATCGCACCCGCTCCGGCCGCCGCCCCGGCACCACCGACGCCACAGCCTGAGATTCCGGCCGCACGGTCGCAGACCGCGCCGCCGCCGGCCGGAAATCTGGGGTCCGATCCGACGGCGTCCGTCACCAGCCTGCCGGACGTGCAATCGACGGCCCCGGCAGCCGCAGGGGGCGATTCGGTGCTCGACGACGCGACGCGCCTGGACGCTGTGCCCGCCGGACCGGTGGCCGGCGTCGAGGGGCCGCCCCTGGCGATTACCCGCCTCAACAACGCCGATGCGATTTCTCTTCGCTTCGCGTTCGAGGAGGAGGTCGCCGCCGTCGTCTTTCCGCGCGCAGGCTATGTCTGGGTCGGTTTCGATCGACCGGCCACGTTCGACACCAGCCAGTTGGCCGGCCTTGAGAACGAGATCGTCGGCCAGCCCGAACAGGTCCCGGTCTCGGCGGGCTCTGTGGTCCGCATACCGGTCGTCGAGGGGGTGAATCCCCGGGTCTGGCGCGATGGTACGGCGTGGGTCCTGGACCTGCAGCCGCAGCTTTCCCGGCCCGATGTTCCCTTGCGCGTCGACGCCCAGATGGTCAGCCCACAGGGCCCCCGTCTGTTCATCCCCGTCGACGGCGTGGGCGAGCCGATTGTCGTGACCGATCCCGAGGTCGGCGACGCTCTGTTCCTGGTCCCGGTGACGCCGCTGTCCCGCGGTATCGACGGCGACCGGCGCTATCCAGACATGACAATTCTCGCCTCCCTCCAGGGCGTGGTCGTCCGGCCTAACCGCCAGGACCTCGCCCTCCGGGTGTTGCCGGACGGGATCGCCATGACCCGCGATGAAGGCATGGTGCTGTCCGGCCCCGCCCCGCGCTCGGTCGACGACGTCTATACCGGTGGGCGGTTCGAAGGGCTGACCGCCGGACTGCCTCCGGGGCGGATTTTCGACATGGCGAACTGGCGCCTGGGATCGGATGCCGAGTTCCTCGACCGTCGTCAGGCCCTGCAGCTCCGCATCGCCGAGGCGACCAGCATCTCACGCAACGGGCCGCGTCTCGAACTGGCCCAGTTCTACTTCGCCCGCGGCCTCGCGGCCGAGGCCATCGGCTTGCTACGCACCATCGCCCAGTCCGACGAGGACCTGGCGAACCGGCCGGACGTTAAGGCGCTGCGCGGAGCGGCGAGTTTCATGCTCGGCCGCCATGCGGAGGCCGAGGAGTTTCTCGACGACCCGGCGTTGAACGGCTTTTCCGAGGCCGAACTCTGGCGCGGCGCGGCGACCGCCGGGCAGGGCAAGTGGGACCAGGCCGTCGAACACATCGCCAGGGCCGGCGAGATACCGGGCGGCTATCCCCGCAACTACACCACCGAACTCGCCATGCAGGCGGCCGAGGCGGCGATCCGGGCCGGCGATTTCCGGGGAGCCGGCGCCTTCCTCGACGTCATCTCAGAGGGCGATCCCACGCCGGGCGAGCGTGCCCGTCTCGACTTCCTGCGCGGACGGGTGCTGTACGCTTTCGGCGATACCGAAGCGGCGGTCGACATTTGGAACCGGCTGGCCCAGGGCGAGGACCGCTGGGCGCGTGTCCGCTCCGAGAGGTCGCTGATCCAGCATCTGTTGGACGAGGGGCGTATCTCCTCCATGGAGGCGGCGGACCGGCTCGACGAACTGCGCTACGCCTGGCGCGGCGATCGGGTCGAATTCGAACTGCTACGGGATCTCGGCAGACTGCGCCTGCAGGAGAATGAATTCGAGGAAGGGCTCGCGGCCTTGCGTCAGGCGGTGACCTTCTTCCCGGACAATCCGGAAAGCCGGGACCTCGCCTTCGAATTGACCGAGGCGTTCAGCGACATCTTCACCAGCGGCGTCGCCAACTCGATGACCCCGCTGCAGGCACTGGCGATGTATGACGAGTTCCGGGAACTGACCCCGGTCGGATCTGCCGGCGACAAGATCATCGAATCCCTCGCGGACCGTCTGGTGAAGGTCGATCTGTTGGATCGGGCGGCGCGGCTGCTGGACCGCCAGGTCAAGTTCCGACTTCAGGGCACCGAAAAGGCCCGTGTGGGCGCCCGCCTCGCGGTGATCCTGCTGCTCGACAGGCAGCCCGAGAGCGCCATCGCCGCCTTGGACGAGAGCGTGGCGCCGGGGCTGCGATCCGATCTCGCGGGGGAACGGCGGCGCCTGCGTGCCCGCGCGATCTTCGATCTCGGAGATGCCCAGGGCGCGCTGAAGCTGCTGGCCGACGACACCACGCGGGAGGCCGACCTGCTGCGCGCCGACATCTACTGGAAGACCCAGGACTGGGTGGAGGCCGCGAAGACCTTCCGCTCGCTGGTGGGCGATTCCGGACGGGACGGGCGCCGGCTGTCGCCCGAGCAGGCGAACTTCATCGTCAATTGGGCGGTCTCGCTGGCGCTCAGCGACAACGACAACGGCCTCAATCGCCTGCGCCAGATCTACGGCACACAGATGGACAACACGCCCTTCCGGGAGGCCTTCCGCCTGATCACCAACAACACCGACAGTGGGCCGGACGAGTTCCTGCGGCTGTCCGAACGGTTCGAGGAGATCGGCCGCTTCCAGGCCTTCCTGTCGAGCTACCGCGACAAGCTGAAACAGGGGCCGCTCAGCGCAACCAACTGAACGGTTGCGTCACGGCCCTTCGCCCCCGCCCTTTGGCTATGTCGAGAAGCTGCGCACCAAGCTGCCGGCGACCATGTACCAGCCGTCGACCAGTACGAAGAAGATCAGCTTGAACGGGAGAGAGATCGTCACCGGCGGGACCATCATCATGCCCATGGACATGAGGACCGATGCGATCACCATGTCGATGATCACGAAGGGCAGATAAAGCAGGAAGCCGATCTCGAAAGCGCGGCGCAGCTCGCTGATCATGAAGGCGGGCACCAGCACCTGAAGCGGCGCGTTCAAACCGGTCTCCGCCGGCCCGACCTGACCGATATCCTCGAACAGTTCCAGATCCTTATCGCGCACCTGGGCCAGCATGAAGACCCGAAAAGGCGCCACGGTCTCGCGGAACGCCTCTTCCTCGTCGATCTGCTCATCGATCAGCGGCTGGATGCCGTTCTGCCACGCGGTTTCGAACGTGTCGGCCATGATGAAGCCGGTCATGAACATCGCGAGGCTGATCGCCACGATGTTCGGCGGTGCCTGCTGGGTGCCGAGGGCCGAGCGCAACAGCGAGAACACAACGATGATGCGGGTGAAGGAGGTCACCATCAGGAGGATGCCCGGCGCCAGCGACAGCACGGTGACGAGGGCGACGAGTTGGATGATGCGGGCGGTCGTCGAGCCGCCGGGCTCGCCGACATCCAGTGTCAGCGACTGGGCCAAAGCGGGCGCCGCATAGGCGATGGCCCCGGCCGAAGCGAGCAGGGAAAGCAGAATGACGAGCGTGCGCCGGTTCATCGGGCGGCCTCGTCGGTCCGCCATCTCGCCAGGGGGCTGGGCGCACCGGGCTGCGGGTCCGGCAGGGGAGGGGCCGGTATCCCGGTCTCGACGACCATGTCGCTCTCTCCGCCGATCACCAACAGATGCTCCGTATCGTCACGCCGCACGAGGATCAGTCGCCGACGTCCGTCGAGCACCCGGGTCTCGACGATCCGCAGTCGCGGAGTTTGACCCATATTCATCGCCAAGCCCAGCCGTTCGACGGCGTATCGCCGGACCAGCCAATAGCATATGCCGATCAGCCCGAGAACGAAGCCGAGGGCCAGGACGAACCGGATGTAGTCGAGCAGACCCATGGCCTATTGTCGGCGGCGGCGGCCCCGCTGCCAAGGCTGCTGGAAACCGACCGGGCCTGGCGCCTCAGAAGCCACGCCGGCGGCGGACCTGCCCGGCGCCATAGGCGGCTGCCGCGGCGCGGGCGGGGCGGCTGGGGGCGGGCGAATCGCCGCTGCGTTCCGTCGCGCGGAGCGCGGAGGCGGCGGAGTCCAGACGCTGGATGAGGTCCTGCAGCAGCGGAAGGAGGGCCTTCGCCTCGGCCGGCGGCCGTGCCAGCACCGCGTCACACAGTCGGGACACACGTGCCTCCAGGGCCGCCCGGTCGGTGCTACCGGTCGCCAGCGTGTCGATTTCCGCGGCGACGGCAGCCACTTCCACGTGCAGGTCGGGCGGCGCGTCTTCCGGCTGGCTCATCCTCTGTCCTCCGACGTGCCATCCGCCGCACCGGATTTGAGCTGTCCGTTGGCCCTGTAGACGTAGGTAAGGATCTCGGCCACGGCGGCGAACGCCTCCATTGGGATTTCGCAGTCGACTTCTACCACTTCCAGGATCTGCGCCAGATCCGGATCCGTCCTGACCTTCACATCATTGCTGAACGCGAGCTCGAGGATCTTCTCCGCCATGTCGCCATAGCCCTTGGCGACAACCGTCGGCGCTGTGCCGGAGTCGATGTCATGGCTGAGGGCGATCGCGATCCGCCGTTCCGGGGCGGCGGACCTGCGTGCCGTCGGATCCGACCGCCTGCTCATGTCACTGACCTTTTCATCCGACCAGTATATCCGTCCTTTCGGGCACACGCACGACCGGCGGGATCGAAGTCTGGCACGGCCCTTGCTTGTTGTGTGCCAGCCTTCGCCGACGATCCGTCGATCGGCGCGGGTAGACTAAAGAAGCAATTTTATATAAATTGCTGAAAAAGGGGATGAGAGATGAAGATGGCACAGATGAGCCTGTTCCGGATGGCTCGACAGCAGATGGACTGGCTCGGTGACCGCCAGGCGGTGCTGGCCCAGAACATCGCCAACGCCGATACCCCGAACTACCGGGCCAAGGACCTCAAGGCACTGAGCTTCGAGCGCGAGTTGCGCGAAGTGAATCCGGTTCGCCTGAAGGCCACCAGCGGCACGCATCTCCAGGGCACGGTCCAGAAGCCGGATCACCGGGTTGAGGAACTCCGTCCCCGTGAGGTCTACGAGACCAACCCGAACGACAACGGCATCGTCCTTGAAGAGCAGGTGATGAAGGTGTCCGACACCCAGATGAAGTACCAACTGGCGTTCGAACATCTACCAGAAAAACATGACCATGCTGCGGACAGCCATCGGTCAGGGCAACCGCTGAGCGGAGAGGGCAGAACTATGGAACTCATGAACGCCATCAAGATTTCAGCGTCCGGCATGCAGGCCCAGGGCACCCGGCTGCGGGTCGTCGCGGAGAACGTGGCCAACGCCGATTCGATGGGAAACAAGCCGGGCGACGACCCCTACCGCCGCAAGACCATCACTTTCCAGGATACGTTGGACCGGTCGCTCAACGCCGATCTGGTCAAGGTGAAGAAGATCGGCCGGGACATGGGCGACTTCGACAGTTCCTACGAGCCGCACCATCCGCTGGCCGACGAAAACGGCTACGTGAAACGCCCCAACGTCAACACGTTGATCGAAATGACAGATCTCAAAGAAGCGCAGCGCGGCTACGAGGCGAATGTGAGCGTGATCGACAGCTCGAAGGCGATGATTCAGCGTACCATCGACCTGCTGCGCTGAGCGGGATGACCGTTATCCGCGTGTCACGGTTTCGCGGCTGCGGCTCATCGCGTAGACTGTCCCTTATGGAGGTATCGTCATGGTGACACGCATCGGAGACATCACGCCGCCGATCCCTGGCATGGGCGGAGGCGCGGCGAGCGCGCCGGTGTCCGGCAAGGATTTCGCCAGCTTCGTCCAGGACGCGGCCAAGTCGTCGGTCGACACCATGTATCAGGGAGAGACCCTGTCCAAGGCGGGCATCGCCGGCACGGCCGACCTGACGGAGGTCGTGGCCGCGGTGAACGACGCGGAACTCACCCTCCAGACCGTGACCGCGCTGAGGGACAAGCTTGTCTCAGCCTATCAGGAGATCATCCGCATGCCGATCTGAGGTGGCTGGGGTTCCTGGCGCGACCTCCGAGGTGATCCTCGGGACGTCATCGGGAACGGCCATCCGGAACGACAGGGCGGCAGGAACGGACCCGGCAGGTTTTGCCGGGCCCTTCGCGTTGGGGGAGGAGGAATGACCGAGGCGGATGCGATCGACGTCGCCCGGGAGGCCGTCGTGGTCCTGCTGACCATGACCTTCCCGATCATGCTCATCGCCCTGGGGGTCGGCTTGACCATCGCACTGTTCCAGGCGCTCACCCAGCTTCAGGAGATGACCCTGGTGTTCGTGCCGAAGATTCTGGTGGTCTTCGCCTCGCTGCTGATCCTCCTGCCGTTCATGCTGTCCTCGATCCGGACCTTCTTCGAGGGTCTGGCCGACAAGATCATCGGCCTGTCGTAGGGCCGCTCGGTGCCTCTCGAGGAATACCTTCCGGTCCAAACCTACGCCCTGGCCCTGGTCATGGTCCGGCTCGGGGCGCTGGTCTTCCTGCTCCCGGGGATCGGCGAGTCCTTCGTCTCGGCGCGGATCCGCATTCTTTTCGTGCTGGCGATGTCGCTGCTGGTCGCGCCGTCGGTCATGACCTACCTGCCGCCGGCGCCGCCGTCGATCGCGCAACTCTTCCTGCTGGTCTTCACCGAACTGGTGATCGGCACCTTCTTCGGGCTGGTCGGGCGCACGCTGCTTCTGACCTTCTCCTCTGCCGGCATGATCATCTCCTTCTCCACCGGCCTGGCGAACGCGATGGTGTTCAACCCGTCGATCCAGGGCCAGGGCACGTCGATCAGCCTGTTCATGAGTCTCCTGGCGATCATGGTGGTGCTGGCGACCGACCTGCACCACATGCTGATCCTGGCGCTGATCGACAGCTACTCGGTGTTTCCGCCTGGCGGGCCGCTGATGATCGGCGACATGTCGCTGGCCTATGCCCGGCTGGTCTCCGACTCCTTCGAAATGGCGGTTCAGCTATCCGCGCCGTTCATCTTGTTTTCGCTGATGTTCTTCGTCGTCCTGGGCGTGGTGTCGCGCCTGATGCCGCAGCTTCAGATTTTCTTTATTGGCCTGCCCATACAGATGATCATGGGCTTCACCATCATCATCGCCATTCTGGGGACGATGGTGGAGGTGTTCATCGGCTACTATGAGGACGGGATCGCCAGTTATCTCGTTCCCGGTTAACCGCGGTAGGGCGACGGCGCAGCGATGTCGGATCAGGACCAGTCGGAAAAGACCGAAGAACCGACCCCGAAAAAGCTTTCGGAGGCGCGCAAGAAGGGGCAGGTCGCCAACAGCAAGGAGGTGAACAGCTTCTTCGTTCTGGTGGGCGCGGCCCTGGCCGTAGCGATCGTCGGTCCCTTCGTGGCGCTGAGAGTCTACGGCCCGCTCGCGGGACTTGTGGAGAAGAGCGGGACCATGCCGATCGATACCGGCAATACCGGGCAGATCCTGTTCGACGCGTTCGCGTCGGTGCTGATCTCCATGTCGCCGGTCTTTGCGATCTTCATAGTGCTGGCGCTCGCGGCCAGCCTGGGGCAGACCGGCATCCTGTTCACCACGGAGCCGATCACCCCGAAGCTCGACAAGATATCGCCGATCAAGGGGTTCGGCCGCCTGTTCTCGCTGCGCTCGGTGGTCGAGTTCCTCAAGGGCATCGCCAAGATGGTGATCGTCGGCATCGTCGCCGTGATCCTGGTCATGCCGGAGCTCGACCGGCTCGAGGTGATCGTGCAGATGGACGTGCGCCAGCTCCTGGAGGAGATCCAGACGCTGCTGCTGCGCCTGCTGTTCGGCACCGCCGCCGTCATGGCGGTGATCGCCATCGCCGACTACGTCTATCAGAAGTACGAGCACGTGAAGCAGCTCCGGATGAGCCGCCAGGAGATCCGGGACGAGCACAAACAGGCAGAGGGCGACCCTCACGTCAAGGCACGGCTGCGCCAGATCCGCCAGGAAAGGGCCCGCCAGCGGATGATGTCGGCGGTGCCCCAGGCCGACGTGATCGTCACCAACCCGACCCACTTCGCCGTCGCCCTGCAATACGACACGGAGACCATGGCGGCCCCCACCGTGGTCGCCAAGGGGGTCGACAACGTCGCCTTCCGGATCCGAGAGGTCGCCGAGGCCAATGACGTTCCAATCGTGGAAAATCCGCCGCTCGCGCGGGCGCTGTTCGGCGGCTGCGAACTGGACCAGCAGATTCCCGAAGAGCATTATCAGGCGGTGGCCCAGATCATCTCCTATGTCTACCGCCTGAAGGGCAGGCGGATGACCGGCTGAGGCGGATTCATGGCGGATGCGAAGTTGTTTTCCGGCGGCGGACTGAAGGCGACCGCCTTCTGGCGGGCGCTGGTCGGCGCGCGGCCGGAGACGGAGGGACTCCCCGAAGACGTGGCCGACGGTGCGGGTGATCCCGATGCCGGAGACACCCGCACGAGCGGTCGTGTCCGGCTTGCCGAGGACGGCCGCTTCCTGGAGGCCGATGCCGGCGCCGTGGACCTTCTGGGCGAGGCGGCGGCGGAGGGACGGGGCAAGGCGATCGCCCGCCTGCGCCTGATGGTGTTGAAGCGCGGCGCGGGCGAGGAGGAGACCCAGGACGCGTTCGACCACGAGGGGAGGCGGGTCGAGGTCGTTCTGTCCCCGTCGGAGGACGGCACGGTGACGGCGGATCTCTCGGCGACGCCACCGCCGGCGGTGGATGCCCGTCCGGTTCTGGAGCTGGTGGTTGATGCCCTCGAATACGCGCCCATCGGGGCGCTGCGGATCGACGAGCACGGCCGGATCGTCGGCCATAACCGGTTTCTATCCGATTGGCTCGGACCGGGCGGTCGCAATGCGCTGCTGGGCTCCGAGTTTCTTCCGCTTGTGGCCGAACAGGACCGCGACAGGATCCGTCAGACGATCGCCGACGCCGATCCTGACGGAGACACTTCGAAGTCGATCGACATTGCCGTGGGCGACGGCGAGGCGGATCGGTTCGCCTCGATGTATGTCCGTCGACCCCGTGGCGATCCTGGACAACGGGTGATCTACCTGATCGACATCAGCGAACAGCGGTCGCTCGAAGTGCAGTTTGCCCAGTCCCAGAAGATGCAGGCGGTCGGTCAGCTCGCCGGGCGGCGTGGCGCACGACTTCAACAACCTGCTGACGGCGATGACCGGGTATCTGCGACCTGCTGCTGCAGCGCCACCGCGCCGGCGACCAGTCCTTCGCCGACGTCATGCAGATCAAGCAGAACGCCAACCGGGCGGCCAATCTGGTGCGCCAGCTTCTCGCCTTCTCGCGCCAGCAGACCCTGCATCCCGCGAGTCGTGGACCTGACCGAGATCCTGTCCGATCTCTCGCATCTGCTGCGCCGCCTGATCGGCGAGACGGTCTCGCTGGAACTCGAGCACGGCCGCGACCTGCGGCCGGTTCGCGTCGACCCCGGACAGCTCGAACAGGTGATCATCAATCTGGTGGTCAATGCCCGAGACGCCATGCCCGCCGGTGGGCGGATCGCCATGCGCACCGGTCTGACCCAGACCGTCCGGCCCCTGCGCCAGGGCGACGAGGTGATGCCGCCGGGCGAGTACGTGCTGATCGAGGTGATCGACACGGGCACCGGCATGACGGCCGAGGTCCAGAAGCGGATCTTCGAGCCCTTCTTCACGACCAAGGACCTGGGGCATGGAACCGGGCTCGGGTTGTCCACCGCGTTCGGCATCATCAAGCAGTTCGGCGGCTACATGTTCGTCGACAGCACGCTGGAGGTCGGAACGACGTTCTCGATCTACCTGCCGGCCTGGACGGGAGCCGTGGAGGCGGCGGCCGGCGATGGCCACCGCCGGATCGATACCGACCTGTCGGGTACCGGAACGGTGCTGCTGGTCGAGGACGAGGACCCGGTCCGCCTGTTCGCCGCCCGGGCGCTCCGGGGCAAGGGCTACACGGTGCTGGAGGCGCGGTCGGGCGAGGCGGCGCTGGAACTGCTGCGGGGGGAGAACCCGGATATCGACCTGATGGTCACCGACGTGATGATGCCGGGGATCGACGGTCCGACCCTGATCCGCGAGGTCCGCAAGGAACGGCCGACCCTCCCCGTCGTCTGCATTTCAGGCTATTCGGAAGACGCACTCCGTCAGCGGATCGCCGACACCGAATTGGTGGCCTTTCTGCCCAAACCGTTCTCGCTTAAACAGCTGGCCCTGGCGGTCAAGCACGCGACGCAGCCAAGGGACCCCGCATCTTGAGGCGCGCGGGCCGCCCTACCGCTAGATATCGACGAGAACAAAACGGGAAAATTTACTTGTTGATGAGAACAAAATAGGTACAATCCGTCCTCGATGATCTTTCACCCCGCGCCGGCCGGATCGGCACCGTCCTCGGGTCACGCCCGTTGCCCCACCCCCGGCCCGCACGATAGAAGGAGGCGGAGATGAGCGCAGCGCTCAAGCTGGTTGAGAAGGACGGCATGGACAAGTCGAAAGCGTTGGAAGCCGCGCTCGGTCAGATCGAGCGCGCCTTCGGCAAGGGCTCCGTCATGAAGCTGGGCCAGCGCGAGGCCGGGGTCGAGATCGACACGGTGTCGACCGGATCGCTGGGCCTGGATATAGGCCTCGGCATCGGCGGCCTGCCGCGCGGCCGCATCGTCGAGATCTACGGGCCGGAGAGCTCGGGCAAGACCACGCTCGCCCTGCACGTGGTGGCTGAGGCGCAGAAGGCGGGTGGAACCTGCGCCTTCGTCGATGCCGAGCACGCGCTCGATCCGATCTACGCCCGGAAGCTCGGCGTAGATGTGGACGAGCTGCTGATCTCGCAGCCCGATGCGGGAGAGCAGGCGCTGGAGATCGCCGATACGCTGGTCCGTTCCGGCGCGATCGACGTCCTGGTGGTCAACTCCGTCGCCGCGCTGGTGCCCCGGGCCGAACTCGAGGGCGAGATGGGCGACACCCATGTCGGTCTGCAGGCGCGTCTGATGAGCCAGGCGCTGCGCAAGCTGACCGGCTCGATCTCCAAGTCGCGCTGCATGGTGATCTTCATCAACCAGATCCGCCATGAAGATCGGCGTGATGTTCGGCAACCCGGAGACGACCACCGGCGGTAACGCGCTGAAGTTCTACGCTTCGGTCCGCCTGGATATCCGCCGGATCGGCGCCATCAAGGACCGGGACGAGGTGGTCGGCAACCAGACCCGGGTGAAGGTGGTGAAGAACAAGCTTGCCCCGCCGTTCCGGGTGATCGAGTTCGACATCATGTACGGCGAGGGCGTGTCGAAGATGGGCGAACTGCTCGACCTCGGGACCAATGCCGGCATCATCGAGAAGTCGGGTGCCTGGTTCTCCTGCGACGGTCAGCGCATCGGCCAGGGCCGCGAGAACGCCAAGCAGTTCCTCAAGGCCAATCCGGACATCGCCGCCGGGATCGAGCGGCGGATCCGGGAGAATGCCGGGCTGGTGGCCGAGGCCATGCTGGTCGGCGACCCGGAGGGCGGTCCGGACGACGCGGCCGAGACCTGAGACGCGACGGCGCGATCCGGCCGGTGATGTGAGGGCCGGCGGCGGATCGCAGCGTGGCCACCCGCTGGACAGCGCCGGGCGGCCTCGATAAAACCGGGGGCTTTTGACGGAGCCGGGTCCGCCGAGGGGCGGGACCCGGCTTCAACGTCGCCGGAGACAGGGCCATGGCCACGACGAACGACATCCGCCGCGCTTTTCTTGACTACTTCTCGGCCCGCGGCCATGCGGAGGTCGCCTCGACGCCCGCTGGTGCCGCGCAACGATCCCACGTTGATGTTCACCAATGCCGGGCATGGTGCAGTTCAAGAACGTCTTCACCGGCCAGGAGACACCGCGACTACAAACGGGCGGCGACGCTCCCAGAAATGCGTGCGCGCGGGCGGCAAGCACAACGACCTCGACAATGTCGGCTACACCGCCCGCCACCACACCTTCTTCGAGATGCTGGGCAATTTCTCCTTCGGCGACTACTTCAAGGCCGAGGCGATCGAGCTATGCCTGGACCCTGGTGACCGGCGAGTTCGGGCTGCCGAAGGACAAGCTCCTGGTCACCGTCTACGCCGAGGACGACGAGGCGGCCGGCCTGTGGCGCAAGATCGCCGGCCTGCCGGAGGAGCGGATCATCCGCATCCCAACCTCGGACAATTTCTGGGCGATGGGCGATACCGGCCCCTGCGGTCCGTGCTCCGAGATCTTCTTCGACCACGGCCCGGACATTCCCGGTGGCCCGCCGGGCAGCCCGGACGAGGACGGCGACCGGTTCATCGAGATCTGGAATCTGGTCTTCATGCAGTATGAGCAGGTGACCCCGGACGAGCGGGTCAACCTGCCGCGGCCGTCGATCGACACCGGCATGGGACTAGAGCGTATTGCCGCGGTGCTGCAGGGCAAGCACGACAACTACGACATCGACACCATGCGCCGGATCATCGAGGCCTCGGCCGAAGCGGCGGGCGTGAGCGCCGACGGGGAGTTCAAGGTGTCCCATCGGGTGGTGGCGGACCACTTGCGGGCCAGCACCTTCCTGATCGCCGATGGAGTCCTGCCGTCGAACGAGGGGCGCGGCTATGTCCTGCGCCGGATCATGCGCCGGGCCATGCGGCACGCCCATATCATGGGCTGCACCGACCCGCTGCTGCACCGGCTGGTGCCGACCCTGGTCGCGCGAGATGGGCGAGGCCTTTCCGGAGATTGTCCGCGCCCAGGCACTGGCGACCGAGACGCTCAAGCTCGAGGAGACCCGGTTCAAGGAGACCCTGGACCGCGGCCTGCGCATCCTGTCGGACGAGACGGACAAGCTAGCCGAGGGTCAGCCGCTGGACGGCGAGGTCGCCTTCAAGCTCTACGATACCTACGGCTTCCCGGTCGATCTGACGGCACGACATTCTGCGTGGGCAGGGCCGGGCGCTGGACCAGGCCGGGTTCGACGCGGCGATGGAGCGGCAGCGTGCGGCCGCCCGGAAGTCCTGGTCCGGATCCGGCGAGGCGGCGACCGACGCGGATCGTGGTTCGAGGTCCGAGATGCCGTCGGTGCCACCGAATTCCTGGGCTACGACACGACCACGGCCGAGGGCGTGGTCACCGCATTGATCGTCGATGGAAACCGGGTCGACAGCGCCGATGCCGGGCACGGAGGTTCTGGTCGTCGTCAATCAGACACCGTTCTACGGCGAGAGCGGCGGCCAGATGGGCGATACCGGCACGATCCGCACGGCCGGCGGGGCGATCCTGACCGTCACCGACACCCAGAAGAAGCTCGGCGACGTGCATCGTCCACATCGCCACGGTCGAGGAACAGGTCGTCGATGTCGGCGACCCGGTCGAACTCTCGGTCGATGCGGGCCGGCGCGACCGGCTTCGCGCCAACCATTCGGCCACGCACCTGCTGCACGAGGCGCTGCGCCGCCGGCTCGGCGACCATGTGGCGCAGAAAGGATCCCTCGTCGCGCCGGAGCGGCTGCGGTTCGATTTCAGTCAGCCCGACGGCGATTTCGCGCGAGGACCTGGCCTGGATCGAGGCCGAGGTGAACGCGACGGGTCCGCCAGAACGACGCCGGTCACCACCCGGCTGATGACGCCGGACGCGGCGATCGGCGAGGGGGCGATGGCCCTGTTCGGCGAGAAATACGGCGACGAGGTGCGCGTCGTGTCCATGGGCGGTAGTGAGGCTGCCGAGGGCAAGTCGGCCTGGTCGGTCGAGCTCTGCGGCGGAACCCATGTGCGCCGGACCGGCGATATCGGTTTGGTCGAAGCTGGTCTCCGAAAGCGGCGGTCGCCGCCGGCGTGCGCCGGGTCGAAGCGGTCACGGGAACGGGCGCGCTGGACTGGTTGAGCGCGCGGGAGGCGGCGCTTGCCGAGGCCGCGGCCGAACTCAAGACCACGCCTGAGGAACTGCCGGCCCGGGTCGCACGCCCTGATCGAGGACCGCCGGCAGCCTCGAGCGCGAATTGGTCGAGACCTGCGCAAGAAGCTGGCCTCCGGCGGCGGGGGCGGCGGATCCGACCGAAGACCGTTGCCGGGGTCACCTTCGCCGCCCGGGCGCTGGACGGCGTGCCGGCGCGCGAGCTCAAGGGCGTGGCCGACGGTCTGAAGCAGGAGATCGGCTCCGGCGTCGTTGCCGTGGTCAGCAATGACGACGGCAAGGCCTCGCTTGTCGTCGGTGTGACCGACGACCTGATCGGGCGGATCAGCGCTGTCGACCTGGTGCGCGCCGGTTCTGCGGCGCTCGGCGGCAAGGGCGGCGGCGGCCGGCCGGACATGGCCCAGGCCGGCGGCCCGGACGGGGCGGCCGGCGAGAAAGCGCTCGCAGCGATCGAAGCGGCCTTGGCCGCGTCCCCCGCCGCCGCGTAAGGTCGCCGGCGAAGGCTCCTGGACGGCGATGGCGCGGTCGGGTTGGGCCAGTCCGGAACTGGGGCCGCATCGACTCATATGGCGAGGTGAGATGAACGACATTCAGCAACCCGCCCGGTTCGAGGGCAGCGGCACCTACGTCGCCACCGAGGATCTGCGCGTAGCCGTCAACGCCGCCGTGCAACTCGCCCGTCCGCTTCTGGTGAAGGGCGAGCCGGGCACCGGCAAGACGGTGCTGGCCGCGTGAGGTGGCGGAGGCGCTCGGCATGCCGCTGATCGAGTGGCATGTCAAGTCGACGACCAAGGCGCAGCACGGCCTCTACGAGTACGACGCGGTGGCCCGGCTGCGCGACGGTCAGCTTGGCGACGCGCGGGTCCAGGATATCTCCAACTACATCCGTCGCGGCAAGCTCTGGGAGGCGTTCACCGCGCCCGAACAGGCGGTGCTGCTGATCGACGAGATCGACAAGGCGGATATCGAATTCCCGAACGACCTGCTGCTGGAACTCGACCGCATGGAGTTCCACGTCTACGAGACCGGCGAGACGGTGAAGGCGCACCACCGGCCAATCGTGATCATCACCTCGAACAACGAGAAGGAGCTGCCGGACGCGTTCCTGCGCCGCTGCTTCTTCCACTACATCCGCTTCCCCGACCCGGAGACCATGGCGGCGATCGTCAAGGTGCATTTCCCGAAGCTGAAACAGGAGATGCTGCGCAGCGCGCTCAACGCCTTCTTCGAGATCCGGCGAGGTGCCGGGGCTGAAGAAGAAGCCGTCCACATCCGAACTGTTGGACTGGCTGAAGCTGCTGCTGATCGAGGACATTCCGCCGGAGGCGTTGAAGGTGACCGACAAGAAGGACCTGATTCCGCCGCTCTACGGCGCACTACTGAAGAACGAGCAGGACGTCCATCTGTTCGAGCGCCTGGCTTTTCTTGCCCGGCGCGAGGGGCGGTCGTGATGCGCGCGCTCCTGCCCGCGGCGCTGGTCGCCTTTTCGCTGATCGGGGTCTCCGGCCCGGCGAGCGCCGGCAAGCTGCTCGAGGCCGCACCGGAGGCCATGCGGAACTACGCCGTGCAGGCCGGCTACATCCTGAGCTCGATCAAGGTCTGCGGCGGGGACGCCGAGGAGGAGGCCTATTTCCGCGAGCTGGCGCGGGACAACCTGGTTCAGATCGGCGCCGATGACGAGGATCTCGGCTTCCTCGCGTTCGAGATGGAGAATGCCGCGCAGGCGGCCTCCCCGCGCAAGCGCGACTGTGACGAGGACGGCGCGGTGCCCGTGGCATCGGAGCTCTTCATGTACAGGAACCTCATCGAAGAGGCGCTGAAAGGCGGCTGACGCCCGACGGGAGCACGAGCCCATGTTCACCCGTTTCTTCTCCGAACTGCGCGAGGCCAAGCTGCCGGTGTCGATCACCGAGTACCTGACGCTGCTGCGGGCGGTGCGCGACGGCGTGGCCGGCGGTTCGGTGGACGACTTCTACTACCTGTCGCGCGCCACCCTGGTGAAGGACGAGCGCCATCTCGACCGGTTCGACCGGGTGTTCGGCCATGTCTTCCAGGGCATGGAGGCGTTGGACGACCTGTTCGGCGCCGAGATCCCGGACGAATGGCTCCAGAAGCTGGCCGAACTGAACCTCACCGACGAGGAGAAGCGGCAGATCGAGGCCATGGGCGGCTGGGACAAGCTTATGGAGACCCTGCGCCAGCGGCTGGAGGAGCAGAAGGGGCGCCATCAGGGCGGCAGCAAATGGGTCGGCACGGCCGGCACCTCGCCCTACGGCGCCTACGGCTACAATCCAGAGGGCGTGCGCATCGGCCAGGACGGCAACCGGAACTTCCGCGCGGTCAAAGTCTGGGACAAGCGCGAATTCCGCAATCTCGACGACACGGTCGAACTCGGCACCCGCAACCTCAAGGTCGCACTCCGCAAGCTGCGCCGGTTCGCCCGGCAGGGCCGACCGGACGAGCTCGATCTCGACGGCACCATCCGCCAGACCGCCAAGAACGGTGGCTGGCTCGACCTGCAGATGCGGGCCGAGCGCCAGAACGTGGTCAACGTCATCCTGTTCTTCGATGTGGGCGGTTCCATGGATCCCTACATCAAGATCTGCGAGGAGCTGTTCTCGGCCGCGCGCAGCGAGTTCAAGCACCTGGAATTCTTCTATTTCCATAACTGCCCCTACGAGCGGCTGTGGAAGGACAACCGGCGCCGTCATGTGGAGCGGATCGACACCGCCGAGGTGCTGCGGACCTACGGGTCCGAATACAAGGCGGTGTTCGTCGGCGACGCCTCCATGAGCCCGTACGAGATCGCGGTGGCCGGCGGCAGCGTCGAGCACATGAACCCGGAGCCGGGCGGCGTCTGGATCAAGCGGATGACCGAGCATTTCCACCGCTCGGTCTGGCTGAACCCGGTGCAGGAGCGGTTCTGGCAGTACACCCAGTCGGTCGACATGGTGAAGGAACTGCTCGAGAACCGGATGTTTCCGCTCACCCTCGACGGGCTCGATCGGGCGATCAAGGAACTGAATTCGTGACCGGTGCCGAGACCGCCCGGCTGGACCCGAGGCTCAACGCCTACCGAACCGACTTGGCGGATGCGCGGCTCGAGGGGCGGGTGAACGCCGCCCGGTTCGTGGCAGGCGAGCCGGCACGGGTGGCGACGGGGACGGCGTCCCTGCGCGAGGCGCCGCTGGACGAAGCGCGCCAGGGCTCCGAACTGCTCTACGGCGAGCGGGTGACGGTGTTCGAGCGGAAAAACGGCTGGGCCTGGATCCGCAACGGGACCGACGGCTATGTCGGCTATCTGCGGGAAGAGGATCTCGGGCCGGCGGAGGAAAGCGCACCGACCCACCGGGTGACGGCCCTGCGCAGCTATCTGTTCGACGCGCCCGACCTGAAGACCATTCCGCGCGCCGTGGTTCATTTCACCAGCCTCGTGACGGTGATCGATCGCCATGGCGATTGGGCGCGGGTGAGCGACGGCGGATGGCTCTGGGCGATGCATCTGGCGCCGCTGCATGCGGTCGGGCGCGATCCGGTCGCGGTCGCCCGCCGGTTCATGGGCGCGCCCTATGCCTGGGGCGGGCGCTCGACCACCGGCCTCGACTGTTCGGCCCTGGTGCAGCTCGCGCTGGCGGCCTGCGGGGTCGACTGTCCGCGCGACAGCGACATGCAGGAGGCATCGGTCGGGGACGGGGTGCCCTCGCTTGAGGAGGCCCGGCCGGGCGATCTGCTGTACTGGCCGGGACACGTGGCCTTCCTCCTGGACGGCGACCGCATCCTGCACGCGAACGGCCACCACATGGCCGTGGCCGAAGAGCCACGCCGATTTCCGCGCCCGCAACCTGGCCAAGATCGGCGATGTGCGGACCGTGCGGCGGCCGATCTGACCGTCCGCCGCGCCCCAAACCCGTCATCCTGACTCTCGTCAGCATGATGGAGAGGAAAGGTTAGGACGGGGCGCGCTCGACCCTCTCCCGCTCTTGCCGTCATCCCGGACGGCCCCGGGCTTGATCCGGGGGCGGGCCGGGACCCAGCCTCCACGCTCCGGGCAGCACTCGGATCTCGTCCGGCCGCTCCCGGGATGACGGGGAGACGGTGGGAGCCGGGGCGCTTAAGCCCCCACCTCGATATCCAGCCAGCGCCGCGGCGTGCAGACGGCGACGTCGCCGTCGCGCAACAGGACCGTGGTCGTGCTCGCTTCCACGATGGCCGGGCCGGCGACCTCCTGGCCCGGTGCGAGATCGTCGAAGCCGTAGATCGGCGCGTCGATCCAGCCGTCGAGATAGACCGGCCGCGTTCCCCTCGGCTCCGCTGCCGGACCGGGTACGGCTTCCGGCTCCTGCGGAGGCGCCGGAAGCCGGCCGATCGCGGCGACCTTGGCGTTGACCAGGACCGGCGCGCGGTCGGGCAGGCTGTAGGTGTAGAGCGCTTCGTGCCGCGCCTCGAACATCGCCTTCAGCCGCTCCAGCAGGTCCGGCGCGTCCAGGTCGAGCTCGTCCAGCGGCACGTCGATCTCATAGACCTGCTCGCCGTAGCGCATGTCCGCCGAGCGCGATGTCGTCACCTCGGCGTCGAACCAGGAGGCGAGATAGCCGCGGCCGTCCGCCTCCATGCCGCGGAACAGGGCGCGGACGGTGTCGGGTTGCAGGGCCTCGGTGTCGCCGATATGGGTGCGAATCGTCTCGTAGCGGAGATCGGTGGTCAGCATGCCCCAG
The DNA here is from genome assembly GCA_048983575.1 of Thalassobaculum sp. Lineage (GTDB taxonomy): Bacteria > Pseudomonadota > Alphaproteobacteria > Thalassobaculales > Thalassobaculaceae > Thalassobaculum. Next base: position 2,116,721 of record JBLZTD010000001.1, read on the forward strand.
GCCGACAGGACGGAGGCCACGCGCGGGACGATCACGCGCCGCAGGTCGAGCATGCGGGCGAGCCCGGTGACATGCAGACCGGCGGCGCCGCCAAATCCGAACAGGGCGAAGCGGCGCGGATCGACGCCCCGGCGGACGGTGGCAAGCCGGATGCCCTCGGCCATCTGGGTATTGACCACGCGGTGGACGCCGGCGGCGGCCTCGACCATGGAGACGCCGAGCTCCTCGCCCAGGCGGGTCAGCGCGGCCTCCGCACCGGTGCGGTCGAGCTTGTCGGCGCCGCCGAGGAAGCCCGAGGGGTCGAGATAGCCGAGGACCACGTTGCTGTCGGTCACCGTCGGTTCGGTGCCGCCGCGGCCATAGCAGACGGGACCTGGCACCGCGCCGGCGCTGTGCGGGCCGACCTGCAGCAGTCCGGCGCCGTCGACCCGGGCGATGGAGCCGCCGCCGGCGCCGAGGGTGACGATGTCGAGGCTGGGCAGGGCGATGCGCTCGCCGGCGATGGCCCGGTCGGAGGCCAGCGCGATCTCACCGCCATCGACCAGGGAGATGTCGGAGGAGGTGCCGCCCATGTCGAACGGGATCAGGTTCTCCACCCCGGTCAGTTGCGCCGCGTGCCGGGCGCCGGCCAGACCGCCGGCCGGGCCGGACAGCACCGTGGCGACGGCGGAGCGGATGGCCTCCGAGATCGGCGCCACACCCCCGTGGGACAGGACGATCAGGGCGGCGTTGCGGTAGCCCGCGTCGTCCAGCCGGGCTTCCAGGCGGCGCAGGTAGCGCTGCAGGGCGGGGCCGACATAGCCGTTCACCACGGTGGTCGAGACCCGCTCGTACTCCTTGATCTGCGGCAGGACGTCGGCCGACACGCAGACATAGGCGTCGGGCAGGGCGGCCCGGATCGCTTCCGCCGTGGCGCGTTCGTGGGCGTCATTGGCGTAGCTGTGCAGGTAGCAGACCGCGACGGAGTCGACCTTCTCCGCCTTGAGCGTCTCGATGGCCGCGGCCAGAGAGGCGTCGTCCAGCGGTGTCTCGACCGATCCGTCGTGGCGCATCCGCTCGCGCACGCCGAGGCGCAGGTGACGCGGGACGAGGGCCTCCTGGCGCGGCAGGCGCAGATTGTAGCGGTCGGGCTTCAGCCCTTCCCGCATTTCCAGCACGTCGCGGTGGCCGTCGGTGGTCAGGAGCGCAAGCTTCGCGCCCTTGCGCTCCAGCAGCGCGTTGGTGGCGACCGTCATGCCGTGAACGATGCGCTCGGTCCGGGCGAGCAGGTCGGTGCGGCTCAGGCCCAGCATGCCGGCCAGTTTCTCCAGCCCGTCCAGCAGGCCGATGGACTGATCCTCCGGTGTCGAGGGGGTCTTGGCGAAGGTGACGGTGCCGGCGTCGTCGACCGCGACCAGGTCGGTGAAGGTGCCGCCGATATCGATGCCGATGCAATAGGTCATGGTGTCCTGGGTGGTCATGTCCGAAATCGCCCTTCAGATCGGGTGGAGGGGCGGGAGGCCGGCACGGTCGTCGGCGGCGCGTTCCTCGGGCGTGCGCTCCGCCGGGTCGCCCCAGCCGCCGCCGCCGCCGGACTGGACGTGGAAGACGGAGCCGGCGGGAACCGGCAGACCCTCCTGCTTGGTGCGGAGCGTGACCGGTTCGCCACGGGGCGGGTGCAGGACATAGCGGTGGGTGGCGCCGTCCATGCCGCCGGCCCGCCCCTTGGACGGGACCCTGGCGCCTTCCCCGGCGGTGTTCACCACCGCGTCCCGCTCGGTTTCCAGCCGCAGCCGCAGCTCGCCGCCGGCGCCGCCGACATAGCGGCCGTCGCCCCCGGAGTTCGGGCGAAACTCATGGGTTTCGAAGAACAGCGGGAACCGGGCCTCGGCGACCTCGACCGACCCGAACTTGAGGCCGCCCGCCGAATGCCACTCGCCGGAACCGTGCCAGCCGTCGCCGCCCGGCGAGGCCCCGCCGCCCGGACGGGCGTGGAACATGTGCCAGATGAACGGCCGGTCGCCCCCGGGATAGGTGCCTTTGATGGCGAGACGGAACCGCTTGCCCCAGCCGGCCATGGCGCGGTCGGGGCAGGCGGGGGCGACGGCGTCGACGATGGCCTCCACGATCTCCTGGCTGCAATGGGAGGTGCAGAGCGTGACCGGCGCACCGGGTCGGGCCCAGACCACCGTGCCCTCCTTGGCGATCACCTCCACGGGCCGCATGGACCCTTCGTTCTTGGGGATCTCCTTGTCGAGCAGGAAGGCGATCGCCATGGCGACGCCAGAGCGCATGTTGGCGAAGGATGAGTTGATGAAGGAGGTCACCTGCGGCGACAATTCGGTCAGGTCCACGGTGATGCCGCCGTCCTTGACCGTCACGGTGGCCCGCACGGCGATGTCGGTGTTGCCGCGCCCGTCGTCGTCCAGCGGGGCCTCGCCGCGATAGGTGCCTTCCGTCCAGGTCGAGATCACCGCACGGGTCTGGCGCTCCGAGCCGTCGAGGATCTGCGAGACGGCGGCCAGCACGGTGTCGGCACCGAACTCCTCGATAAGCGCGTTCAACCGACGCTCCCCCAGATGCACGGAGCCGGTCTGGGCCGCGAGGTCGCCGAGGAAGTCGCGCGGGTGCCGCACGTTGATCGACAGCATGTGCAGCAGGTCTTCGCGGGTCTTGCCCCGGTCTGTGAGGCGGATCGGCGGAATGCGCACGCCCTCCTGCCAGATCTCGGTTGCGGCGGCGTTGTAGGCGCCATGGGTGGCGCCGCCGATATCGGAATGATGGGCGCGGTTGAGGGTCCAGAACACCAGCCGGTCGCCGGCGAAGACCGGCACGAAGGCGGTCACGTCGGGCAAATGGCTGCCGCCGAAATACGGATCGTTCAGCAGGAACACGTCGCCCGGATGTACGTCGTCGCCGAAATAGTCGATGACGGAGCGGGTCGCCCAGGGCATCGCGCCCACATGGACCGGGATATGTTCCGCCTGTGCCACGAGATCGCCGTTGGCCGCGCAGATCGCCATGGAGAAGTCGCGGCTGGAGTTCAGGATCTGCGAATAGGAAGTGCGCAGCATCGCCTCGCCCATCTCCTCGACGATGCCGACCAGCCGGTGCTGGACGACGGAGGTGGTGATGGGATCGATCTCTGGTCGGCTCTCGGTCATCGCGGCGATCCGTTGGCGGTGCGGAAGATGGGAGATGCCTAGCCTAGGACCCTCGCTGCGGTGCGTCATCCCGTGAAAGTGCGGGCGAACGACAATTGACGTTCACGTCAATTCATTTCACTCTCCCTTTCATGGCCGACCGCTACACCATGACCCAGCTCGTGCGCGAGCTCGGGCTGACCAGCCGGGCGATCCGGTTCTACGAGCAGCAGGGGTTGATCTTTCCCGGCCGCAACGGGCGCAGCCGCGTGTTCTCCGGCGGCGACCGCACCCGGCTGATCCTGATCCAGCGGGGCCGGAGGCTCGGGTTCTCCATCGCCGAGATCCGCGAGATCCTGGACCTCTACGATCCGACCGAAGGAGAGCGGGCGCAGCTCGTCCATCTGCTGCGCAAGATCCGCGACCGCCGCGCCCAGCTCGAGGCCCAGCGCCGCGACATCGAGGCGATCGAGGCCGAACTGGCGGTGCTGGAGAACACCTGCCTCGACCGGCTGTCGGAGGATGCGGCGTGACGGAGGCTGCTGACGTGAACGTCAAGTTCAGGGTCGCCAATCCGGCCTATGCGGAGCGGGTGCGGAACTCGTTCGCCCGTCAGGCCTTCATGCATTTCATCGGCGCCGAGATCGCCGACGTCGCGCCGGGGTCCGTGGAGATCCGACTTCCCTATCGCCCGGAGCTTGCCCAGCAGCACGGGTTCTTCCACGGCGGCATCGTCGGCACGCTGGCGGACAACGCCTGCGGCTATGCCAGCTTCTCCCTGGCCGCGCCCGACGCCTCGGTGCTGACGGTCGAATACAAGCTCAACCTGATGGCGCCGGCCGCCGGCGACCTTCTCATCGCCCGGGGCCGGGTGCTGCGGCCGGGTCGCCAGCTCGTGGTCGCCCAGGCCGACGTCTTCGCGGTCAGGGAGGGCCGCGAGAAACCTGTGGCGACGGCGCTCGCCACCCTGATGCTGATGGCCGGCATGGCCGACGAACCGCACGAGCCAGTCACAAGTCCCCTGGAATGGACGGAACCCCATGATCCCCAACGATTATCCGAGCCTGAACTTCGATCTTGGCGAGACCGCCGACATGCTGCGCGACAGCGTGCGCAGCTTCGCGGGCGACGAGATCGCCCCGCGCGCCGCCGAGATCGACCGCGACAACACCTTCCCGCACGACCTCTGGCGCAAGATGGGCGATGTGGGTGTGCTCGGGGTGACCGTCGGCGAGGAGTATGGCGGGGCCGGCATGGGGTACCTGGAGCATTGCGTGGCGATGGAGGAGATCAGCCGCGCCTCTGGCTCTGTCGGGCTCAGTCTACGGCGCCCACTCCAATCTCTGCGTCAACCAGATCAACCTCAACGGCACCCAGGACCAGAAGCAGCGCTACCTGCCCGAAGCTGATCAGCGGCGAGCATGTCGGCGCGCTGGCGATGAGCGAGCCGGGCGCCGGGCTCCGACGTGGTCTCGCATGAAGCTGCAGGGCGGAGAAGAAGGGCGATCGCTACGTCCTGAACGGCATCGAAGATGTGGATCACCAACGGGCCCGACCGCCGACGTGATCGTGGTCTACGCCAAGACCGATCCTGGAGAAGAACCAGCACGGGCATCACCGCCTTCCTGGTCGACACCAAGGCTGAAGGGGTTCTCGGTCGCCCAGAAGCTCGACAAGCTCGGCATGCGCGGCTCGGATACCGGCGAACTGGTGTTCGACAACGTGCGAAGTGCCCGAGGAGAACGTGCTCGGCGCAGGTCGACGGCGGGGTGCGCGTGCTGATGAGCGGCCTCGACTACGAGCGTGCGGTGCTGGCCGCCGGGCCGACCGGGCTGATGCAGGCGGCCATGGACGTGGTCATGCCCTATGTTCACGAACGCGAGCAGTTCGGCCAGCCGATCGGCAGCTTCCAGCTCATGCAGGGCAAGATCGCCGACATGTATGTGATCATGAACGCGGCCGAGTCCTACGTGTACACCGTGGCGAAGGCCTGCGACCGGGGCGAGGCCACCCGCAAGGACGCCGCCGGCTGCGATCCTCTACGCCGCCGAGAAGGCGACCTGGATGGCCCTGGAGGCGATCCAGTGCGCTCGGCGGCAACGGCTACACCATGCGACTACCCGACCGGCCGTATCCTGCGCGACGCCAAGCTCTACGAGATCGGCGCCGGCACCAGCGAGATCCGCCGGATGCTGATCGGCCGTGAACTGTTCAAGGAGACCGCCTGACCCGCGGCTCCAACCGCCGGCGGCGGACATTGCCGCCGGCGCGCAGGGGCTCGGGCCGCTACGCCTCGATGGAGACGGTGAACATCATGCCGGCGTCCTCGTGGAAGACGTTGTGGCAGTGCAGGACGAACTCGCCGGTGAAATCGACCTGTTTGCTCACCGTGATCGCGCCGATCCCGTCCTGCTGCGCCGTGCCGCTCGGCGGATGGGAGTCGAAATACATCGTGTCGCGCCAGATCGGTACCTCGTAGAGCACCGCCTGGAGCAGGTTCGGAACCCCATCGACCGTCGGGCAGCGCGCCACCATCTGGAACGAGTTGATGTGGATGTGGAAGATATGGGCCCCGGCTTTCGAATAGTTGTGCCACCAATCGGTCGCATCAAGCTTGAGCTGGACCTGCGCGCCGCTCGGATTGCCTTCCTCGAAATACTGGCCGTTGATGGTGAAATAGGGCTCGGTGCCGATCGGATCGCTGAAGGCGAGTGAGCGGTATCCCAGGCGCGTCAGCTCCGGGACGAGGTCAGCCAGTTGGAAGTTCAACCCGGACGGCGGCCGCTGGATGGTCGGTTCCTGGAACAGGGACAGGGTCGGCAGGGTCTGGTCGGATCGGGTGTCCGCGGTCACCTGGACGTTGAGCAGGGGCTTGGTGAAGACATTGCCCGGCGTCGAGCCGTCGGCTTTCGGCGACACCACGGTCGGGGCCTCGTCGAGGTCGGCACCCCAGAGCGTGAACGATCCGGCCTCGGTGGCGTGCACGATCAGGTCGAGACGCTGTCCGGCGGCCACGTTGATCAGTTCCGCCGTGGTGAGGTAGGCGGAGGACGTCTTGTCCTGGATGTCGTACACGATCGGGAAATAGGGGTCCGTCGGATCGTACCGCCGGGAGTCGAAGGGCGGCGGCAGAGCGATGCCGTCCACGGCGACCGCGTAGACGTCCGGCACGGGCGGGCTGCTGCCGAGGCCGGAAGGATGGCCGAGCAGGGCGTTCTTGAACTTCGGGATCAGCACCTGGCCGACGGTGGCGTTGACGATGCGGAACCGCAGCATCTCGCCCTTCTTCATGGTGATCGTCGGCATGTACACGCCGTTCACCAGCATCACGGTCTGGTCCGGCGTGTCCTTGGTGACGGGGCATCCGGGCGACACGCTGCCCGCGGCATAGAGCAGGGGGTCGAACACCGCGTGGCCCGGACGGTTGTTCTCGGCCATGTAGTTGATGGTGGTGAAGACCAGGATGCGCTCATCGCCCTGGGTGATCTTGCACTGCTCGTCCAGCAGCTGGTCGAAATCCTTGTCGTCCGCGCCGCTCCGGATGATCAGGGCGCCGGCCATCCCCGTCGCGATCTGCGTCGAGACGCTGCCGTGCTTGTGCGGATGGTACCAGAAGGTGCCGACCGGATGGGTGTCCGGCACGTCGTATCGGTAGGAGAACTGGCCGTCGTAGAACGTGGCCGGACTGTGACTCGCGTGATCGTCGGGATCCGCGACGTTGGACGAGCCGACCAGGATCAGGACATCGTCGGACGGGGCATCCGGGGACACATGCAGGCCATGGGTGTGGAGGTTGGTCACCGTGAAGGCATGCGGCGTGTAGTGCGACTGCGGCTCCGACGGGGGAATGAAGTAGTCCTGACCGCAGCCCGTCATGGTGTTCTGCAGGAAGACGCCGGTGCTCCGGCCCCGGATGAAGACCATGGTCGGGCCGACGGGGCCCGCGTTGACCGGGGACGTGACGGTCTGGTCGATGAAACTATTGGCTTCGTAAGTGACGGTCGCCCCGCCCGTCGGCAGTTGAATGTCGGGCCGGGTCTCGCAGGTCAGGGCGTAGAGCGTGTCGACCGTCTTCGGCTCGAAACCGTCCTTCTGCAGCGTCAGGAGATAGCCCTCGTACAACGGCGTCGAGGTCACCGCCCGCATCATGTCCGGCTCCATGAAGGTGCCGATGGACGCCCGGGCGGTGACGGGCGCCAAGGACACGGCCGAAGCGGTGCCGGCGACGGCGCCGACCGCGCCGATCAGTTTCAGCGTATCGCGCCGGGTAATGCTGTCCCCAACCATGCCCATCCTCCCATCCGATTGTCGGTTTCTGTGTGAGTGACGATTTATGAGAAGAGCTCTCTTGTAAAGAAAAAACAACAATATTTTTCGTGAAAAAAGTGTATTCGATCGTCGGCGTTGTACGAGCGACTGGAACCGGAGATCGGAGGCACGCTAGAACGGTCGCGTGCCGCCATTCCGGCCGATCAGGAGCCGTCATGTCCTCCATGTCCCCTTCCGGGCCCGCAACCCTGCCGCGCTGCAGCTGGCCGGGCTATCATCCGGACTACATCGCCTATCACGATGACGAATGGGGACGGCCGGTGCGCGACGACGGGCGGCTCTACGAGAAGATCTGCCTGGAGGGGTTCCAGTCCGGGCTTTCCTGGCTGACCATCCTGCGGAAACGGGAGGCTTTCCGAGCCGGCTTCGCCGGGTTCGATTTCCGCCGGGTGGCGGCGTTCGGCGAGGCGGATGTCGAACGGCTGCTGGCCGACAAGGGGATCGTGCGCCACCAGGGCAAGATCCGGTCGACCATAAACAACGCGAAACGGGCGATCGATCTGGTGGAGGAGGCCGGATCGCTTGCCGCCTTCCTCTGGAGCTTCGAGCCGGCATCGGAGCAGCGGCCCGCCCGGTTCGACCATGAGAGCCTTCGGACGATCACCCAGTCAGAGGCATCGACGGCGCTGTCCAAGGCGTTGAAGAAGCGCGGTTGGACCTTCGTCGGTCCGACGACGATGTACGCCTTCATGCAGTCGGTCGGCATCGTCAACGACCATCTCGACACCTGCGCCTTCCGCGAGGCCTGCGAGCGCGACCGGGCGGCGTTCAAGCGGCCGCAGCGCGCTCAGTAATCCCCCAGAGACTCGCGCACCGCGTTCACGAGTTCGGCGTGGGTGGTGATCTCGCCGGCCGGCCTGTCGAGGCTGTAGACGGCGCGAACCACGGGATCGTCTTCCTCGAAACGACGGACGGTGTACGTCGTGGAAGCCGTCTCGTGCCGGCTGTTCCCCGGCGGGACGAGGACGAGGTTCGGGGTATGCAGCCGGCCGTCGTTCTTGAACGTCGTTTCCTGAATGTACCCGCGGAATCCGAGGACTGAGAGTATCTGGAACCGCTCGTTCAGAACCTCGGGCTTCAGGGTCTTGCCAATTCCGTGGATCAGGAAAACGCCCTCCCGGGTGAGGCAGCGGGCGATCTCAGCGGCGTAGTAGGCGAAAGCCTCTCCCGACATCTCGCAGATATTCTCGTTCGACATGACGACATCGTAGCGCGTCTCGAACGCGAGATGAGCCTTCCACCACGGAAAGAGTTGGCTCCGGATCGAGTCGGACGGCGCGACGGTGAGTGTCTGCAGAGCTTCGCTTCCATCGGCCTGGACGGTCGGAAAATGCAGTGCCGGATAGGGCGGCAGATCGACGGCATGATTGCGAAAGGTCCCCCGAAACGCGCGGTGTCCGATCAGGGTCTGAAGCATGTACAGCGATTGCGTGACCTCGATCCCCGCATAGCTCTCAATGGAGCTGTCTTCGGACAGGTAGAAGGACTGGTAACCTTCTCCTGGACCGATATCGAGGACCGATGCGTGATGCGGAAACGCGGCGACCTTGCGCGTCACCAGATATTGGTACGCGAGGGTGCCGAGCGGGACGCGGGCGGGCTCTCGGTCCAGGAGATCGCGGTGCAGGTCGATGAAGCGTCTCGCGGCGTCGGTGATCCGCGCGACGTCCTCCGGTCTGGCGCCGCCCATCTCCTGCAGGACCGGTCCGCTGTCCCATTTGCTCATGGCGTCGAACAGGTAGCGCAGCTCCGCCAGACGCTCGATCCTGGTGGGGAAGCCCTGACCGGCGAAGAAATCGGGACGCATCGCCCGAATGGTCGCCCAGTGGCCGCAATGGACCGTGGCGGCTCGGTCTGCGGCATCGTAGATCGCGATATCCTGCATGTGCGAAGGGCTCCCTCTCGCCACGGGTCCCATTGCCCGACAGCCTGTGGATAGAGCATGGTTGTCGCCATGCGCAATCGTCGCGCACTGCAAATCGGGATCTTTCCATGATCGGTCAACGAGTCTATTCCGGCGCCCCGTTCGAGGAGATGGCCGGCTATGCCCGCGCGGTCATCGATCCGCCCTACGTCTTCGTTTCCGGCACCACCGGTTTCGACCCCGATACGCTGGAGTTTCCGGAAGATGTGGAGAGCCAGTGCGAGAACTGCTTCCGGATCATCGAGCGCGCGCTGAACCAGGCGGGCTCCAACCTGCGGAACATGATCCGCGTGCGGGTCTTCGTCGCCAGCCGGCCCGAGTTCGAGCGCATCAAGCCGATCATCAAGCGGCACTGCGACGCCGCCCGGCCGGCCAACACCACGATCCTGGCGGAACTCGCCGAGCCCTATATGCGGGTCGAGGTCGAAGTGACGGCGAAACTCGATCCGGGATCGGCCTACACGCGCTGACTTGAACCGGGACGAAGGCAGTTTCCGTCCCGTCTAGCGTCGGGGCCCCCGGTCTTGTTAACCTCCGCCCGTCGAACCTGGGGGCTGAAGCATGAGCGACGGACACACCACCATTCCCGCCCGCAAGGGCAAGGCCGCCCGGCTTGTCGCGGGGCAGTCGGTCAAGGTGATCAACACGCCCGGGAGCCAGGTGGTCGACACCTGGGCCTTCGTCGACGGCGACATGACCGAGTTCATGTCGATGGAGCACAGCCGCGCCTATATGAACCGGCTGACCCCGAAGATCGGCGACACGCTTGTCACCAACCATCGCCGTCCGATTCTGATGCTGTTGGAGGACACCTCGGGGGAGGTGCACGACACCTTCATCGCCGCCTGCGACCGGTGGCGTTACGAGGGCCTCGGCGTCGAGGGCTTTCACGACAGCTGCGAGGACAACCTCCACAACGCCCTGGAAGAGATCGGCCTGTCCGCGGGCGAGACGCCGAGCCCGTTGAACCTCTTCATGAACATCCCCTGGGACGCTGAGGGCAGGATCGACTGGAAACCGCCGGTCAGCGGGCCTGGCGGTTTCGTCGTCCTGAAGGCGGCGATCGATTGCGTGGTCGTCTTCTCCTCCTGTCCCCAGGACATCATTCCCATCAATGGGATCAACTGCACCCCGCAGGATGCGCATTTCGTCGTGACCGACGGTGCGGCGTTCTGAGAACGCGAACCGAAAGGGAAGAACCATGCCCACCGTGCTGATCACCGGCGCCAACCGCGGCATCGGCCTCGAACTCGCCCGTCAATACGCCGCCGAGGGCTGGCGGGTGATCGCCACCTGCCGCAACCCGGGCGCGGCGGACGATCTGAATGGCGTCGACGGCGACATCGACGTCTATCCGCTCGACGTGGACGACCCCTCGACCCTGGATGCGCTGGTGATCAGCCTGAAAGGCCAGGAGATCGATGTCCTGTTCAACAACGCCGGCATCAACATCAACAAAGTGCCCTCGATCGGCGACATCGACTACGACGCCTGGGCGAAGACCATGGCGACCAACGTGTTCGCACCGATCCGCGTCGCCTGGGCGTTCAGGGACAATGTCCTGGCCAGCTCGATGAAGGTGATGGCCTTCACCAGCTCCCTGATGGCGTCGATCGAGCGCAACGGCGGCGGCAACGCGGTGTATCGGTCCTCGAAGACGGCGCTGAACATGGCCGCGCACTGCCTGTCGCTTGAACTGGCGGATAAGGGCGTCATCGTCGCGCTGCTGCATCCCGGCCATGTGCGCACCGATATGGGCGGAGCCAGCGCCCCGGTCACGGCCGACCAGAGTGCCGCCGGCCTGCGCGACGTGATCTCGAAGCTGACGCCGGAGGACAACGGCTGCTTCCGCAACTACGACGGCACCGACTTCCCCTGGTGAAGAAAACGGTCCGCTCTTGGGAGGAACTGACATGACCGAGGCCGAAGAGTCCGGCGACGGGCAAAAGACGCCGATCGACTTCTATTTCGACTTCTCTTCGCCTTACGGCTATCTCGCCGCGCAGAAGATCGACGAGATGGCGAGCCTTTACGGTCGCGAGGTCGATTGGAAGCCGATCCTGCTCGGCGTGATCTTCAAGACCACCGGCGCGCAGCCGCTGCTGGAGATCCCGATCAAGGGGGCTTATGCCCGCCGCGATATGGAGCGCACCGCCCGCATGATGGGCGTGTCTTTCGCCCTGCCGGAGGTCATGCCGTTTCCCTCGGTCCCGGCGGCGCGGGCCGTCTACTGGGCCAAGGACCGTCACCCCGACAAGGCGGTCGCGCTGGTGAAGGCCCTGTATGACGAGGCGTTCGCAAGGGGCGGGGACATCCGCGACGCCGAGGCGGTGATCCGAATCGCCGGCACGGTCGGCATCGACACGGACGATCTCGCCGCCGCTCTCGGCGAGCCGGCGGTCAAGGAACGGCTGAAGACGGAGATCGAGGCCGCGATGCATGCCGGGGTCTGCGGCTCGCCCTTCTTCGTCGTGGACGGCGAGCCTTTCTGGGGCGCCGACCGGCTCGACCATGTCGAGCGCTGGCTCGCCACCGGAGGCTGGTAGGCCGTGGCCGTTATCCGGTCCTCCATCGATCCCCGGTCCGACGCTTTCAAGCAGAACGCCGAGCGGACCGCCGCCCTGGTGGACGAGCTCCGGGACAAGGTCCGTGCGGTGAAGCTGGGCGGAGGGGACAGGGCGCGCGACCGCCACCTCTCCCGCGGCAAGCTGTTGCCCCGCGACCGGATCCGAACCCTGCTGGACCCCGGTGCCCCGTTCCTCGAGTTCAGCCAGCTCGCCGCCGAGGGCATGTACGGGGGCGAAGTGCCGGCCGCCGGCATCCTGACGGGTATCGGCCGGGTCGGGGGGCGCGAATGCGTGGTGGTGTGTAACGACGCCACGGTGAAGGGCGGCACCTACTACCCGATGACGGTGAAGAAGCACCTGCGGGCCCAGGACATCGCGCGGGAGAACAACCTGCCCTGCGTCTATCTGGTGGACAGCGGCGGGGCCAACCTCCCCAACCAGGACGAGGTGTTTCCGGACCGCGACCATTTCGGCCGCATCTTCTACAATCAGGCGCAGATGTCGGCGGAAGGCATTCCGCAGATCGCGGTCGTCATGGGGAGCTGCACCGCCGGCGGCGCTTATGTGCCGGCCATGGCCGACGAGAGCATCATCGTGAAGGGGCAGGGCACGATCTTCCTCGGCGGACCGCCGCTTGTGAAGGCCGCGACCGGCGAAGTGGTCTCGGCCGAGGATCTGGGCGGCGCCGACGTGCATTCGCGCATCTCCGGCGTGACCGATCACATGGCTCAGAACGATCCCCATGCCCTTGGGCTCGCCCGGCGGATCGTCGAGAACCTCAACCGGCGAAAGCCGGCGACGGTGGAACTGCGCGACCCGGAGCCGCCGGCCTACGATCCGGCCGATATCTACGGCATCATGCCGGACGACCTGCGCAAGCCGATCGACGATCCGCGAGGTCATCGCGCGCATCGTCGACGGCAGCGAACTGGACGAGTTCAAGCCGCTCTACGGCACCTCCCTGGTGACCGGCTTCGCCCGGATCCACGGCTACCCGATCGGCATCGTCGCCAATAACGGCATCCTGTTCTCGGAGTCGGCCCAGAAGGGCGCGCATTTCATCGAGCTCTGCGCCCAGCGCGGCATCCCGTTGCTGTTCCTGCAGAACATCACCGGCTTCATGGTCGGCCGCAAATACGAGGCCGGCGGCATCGCCAAGGACGGCGCGAAACTGGTCACCGCCGTCGCCACCGCGGCGGTGCCCAAGTTCACCGTGATCGTCGGCGGCTCGTTCGGAGCGGGAAATTACGGCATGTGCGGTCGCGCCTTCGGGCCGCGGATGCTTTACACGTGGCCTACCGCGCGGATCTCCGTCATGGGCGGCGAACAGGCGGCCAATGTCCTGGGACAGGTCCGACGCGACGGATTGGAGGCGCGCGGCGAGACTTGGAGCGCCGCGGATGAGGAGGCGTTCAAGGCGCCGGTCCGCGAGCAGTACGAAACCCAGGGTCACCCGTACTACGCGACCGCCCGGCTGTGGGACGACGGCATTCTCGATCCGGCGGAGACCCGAACGGTGCTCGCCCTGTCGCTCTCTGCGGCATTGAACCGGGAGATCGGCGAGACCAAGTTCGGCGTGTTCAGGATGTGACGGCGCGGCCCGGCCGCGTGGTCATTCCGGACAACGATCCGTGATCGCCATACGCCCGCACCACACCCACGCAACTCCCAGATCTGTTCCGGGACGACGACGGAGGAAACCTGCCATGATCCGATACGATATCCAGCGTCCTGAAACCATTCTGCTGGAGCAGGACGATCGCGGCGTGGTGCGCCTGACGCTGAACCGTCCGGATATCCGCAACGCCTTCGACGACGTTCTGATCCAGGATCTCACCGAGACCCTGGAACGGCTGTCCTCCGAGGCGAAGGTGCGGGTTCTGGTGCTGACGGGTGCCGGTGCGGCCTTTTCCGCCGGGGCGGAGATCGGCTGGATGAAGAAGGCCGGCGGTCAGGGCGATCACGACAACTTCCAGGACGCCATGAAGCTGGCCGGCCTCATGAAGCGGCTCGACCGGATGCCGATGCCGACCATCGCCCGGGTCAACGGTGCGGCGCTGGGCGGTGGGGTCGGCCTCACGGCGACCTGTGACATGGCGGTGGCGGTGAAGAGCGCGATCTTCTCCTTCAGCGAGGTCAAGCTGGGGATCATCCCGGGGGCGATAAGCCCCTATGCGCTGCGGGCGATCGGCGAGCGGGCGGCGCGGCGCTACTTCCTCACCGGTGAGCAATTCGAGGCCGAGGAGGCCCTGCAACTCGGCCTGGTGCACCAGGTGGCGGCCGACGAGGCGGAACTGGATGCGGCGGTCGAGAGTCTGGTGGCCCACATCACCGGTTCCGGACCCACGGCGGTGCGCGCCTCGAAGAACCTGATCGGCCACGTGGCCGGCAAGCCGATCGACGACCTGCTGGTTCGCGACACCGCACAGCGCATCGCTCACCAGCGCGCCGGCGACGAGGCGAAAGAGGGTCTCAGCGCGTTTCTGGAGGAACGCAAGCCGAACTGGACCGCCTGATCCGGTTCTTGCGACGACCGGCGCGTGGGTCCGCCGGTCCCGGCTACTCCGTCGATGTCCCCGACGCCGGGCCTGGGGCCGGGGCCTTCGACTTCTCGATCTCGTCGACCGCCTTGCGCAACTCTTCGATCTTCTCGGAATAAAGTTCGGTCTCGGGATCCAAATTCTCCGCCTGGAGATACTTGGCCAGTGCTTCTTGCAACTCGCCGATGGCGATGAGGCTCTCTGCCCAGGCCGCCAGGAATTTCGGGTCCTCGACGTTGAGCCGCGCCGCGGTCTCGAAACGTTCGTTGGCGAGGGTGTGATTGCCGGCTTCGGCGAGACCCTGGGCGAATTCGACGAACTGGCCGCCGACCCCACTATCGAGGGCGAGCGCCTCGTCATAGCGCTTGCGGGCGGCGTCCTCCTGGTCGAGATGAAGCAGGACATCGCCCAGGAAAGCGGTGGCGACCGCATCCTTTCCGCTGATCTCGTTCGCGGTCTGCAGGTCCTCGAAGGCGGCGCGGATATCGCCGGAGTTCAGGTTCGCGAGGCCGCGCAGGGTGTGACCGACCCGGATGTTCTCCTGGGTGCAGATGTAGGTGGGGTCGGTCGAGCAGGCGCGCAGCAGGGCGGATGTGGTGGCGATGGTCTCGCTGTAGTCGCCGACGCGGGAATCTGCGACCAGGTCGTGAGCGGCGCCCTCGAACGGTGACAGGAACGAGATCGCGTGATGCGCCACGGTCTCGAAGAGCTGATCTGTCTCGGAGGTCCCGATTTCGCCCGCCCGCATGGTCGGACCATAGAGGGCGTGATTGCCCCGGACGCGCCAGTGAGCCATCTCGTCGCGCTGCACCACTTCGATCTCGATGGTCGGCGGCGCCAAACCGAAGGTCGCCTGTCCGGCGCGGATCAGTTCGGAGACGCCGAAGAAGCTCGCCACTTCCTCGGCCGGTGTGATCTGACCGCTCTTGACCACGTCCGCCTGTGATTGCGACGCGGTCTCGCGGCGGATCTGATCGACCTGATCCACCACCTGATTGACGAAGATGCGCGGGGTATAGCCCTGATCCTCTAAGTAGGGCGGCAGGGCCTGGGTCTGGATCTCCCAGGTGCCGAAATATGCGTATGTCGTGAGCGCCAGGACACCGGCATAGACGGACACCCCGTAGGCGATGAGTGAAAAGTCCATATGATCCCCCGATTACAGCGGCGCCTGCTGGACCCCGTAGACTTCATCCCGGTCCGCGGCGCGCTGCGACTGCGCCGTCGAAATAACGAAGATGGCGGCCCAAGGTTCCGTACCGTCAGCCCCATCCTAGCAGAATGACCTTACATTCCTTCGGTCCGTTCAGCCCTCGGGCCGATTGAACCGGAGCGACAGGCAGGACATGCCCCCATCGACCTTCGCCGCCTCGCTGTTGTCCAACTCGACGACGGTGTATCCGGCAGCCCGTACCGTCTCGGCGGTGCGGGGGAAGCCGGCCGGCATCAGCACCACGCCGTTGACCCTGACCGCGTTCGCCGCCGCCTCCTCGCCCTCCGCCACCGGGATCAGCCGATAGCCGTCGAGATGACCGCCGGCGGCCAATCGCCGGGTAACGAGGATCGTCTCGTCGTCGAGCAGCCCGCAGTCGGTCTTGAAATGCAGAACGTCGGGCGGGGTGGCGAGTTCCCGGACGCTGTACCCCCAGTCCCGCACGGTTTCCCGCAGCGCTTCGATCCCGGCGCCGTTGGTGCGGGCGGAGCGGCCGACCAGGATTTCGCGTCCGGTCACCAGGACGTCGCCGCCTTCGATCCGTCCATGGCCGTGGTCGCCGAGGGAGGGCAGGTGGCGGACCTCGTCATAGGCATCGCGCAGCGCCGCCTCGATCATCACCGCCTCGCCGAGACGGGTGGGTGCGCCCGGCCGCATGACGACGGCGCCCTCGGGCAGGCACAGGGCCGCGTCCTCGACGAAGACGCTGTCGGGAAACTCCTCGAGCGGCGGCAGCACCGTCGTCTTCAACCCGGCCGCCTCTAGGGCCGCCCAATACGCCGCGTGGTGGAGGCGGAACAGGCCGACGTCGGGCGACCCGGTATCCACCGCGCGCAGCCCGTCGACGATGCCTTCGGCCGGGCGGCGGAGAATGGCGTGGGTGAAGCGGAAGGAGCGGTCCGGAGTCGGCATGGCTTGGTCCGAGGCGGGATATAGGGGTCCCCCATATGTCCGAGTCCCGGGGCCGGCGTCCACCACTTCCCCGCCTCCGCCATTCCCGCAAACCCCGCCCGCGCGGATGACCCACAGTCACCTTTGAATTCCCGGCGCCGGCTTCCTATGCTCGCCCTTCCAGATATCCGGCCTCTCGACCGGCCCAAGCACCAGGATCCGAGCCGATGTTCTCCAGCCTGCTGATCGCCAACCGCGGCGAGATCGCTGTGCGCATCGCCCGCACCGCCCGTGCCATGGGCGTGCGCACGATCGCCGTCTTCTCCGAGGCCGACCGCGACGCGCTCCATGTCCGCACCTGCGACGAGGCCTGGCCGATCGGACCGGCGCCGGCGTCCCAAAGCTATCTGGTCGCAGAAAAGATCCTGGAGGTTGCCCGCGCCGCCGGCGCCGAGGCGATCCACCCGGGCTATGGGTTCCTGTCGGAGAACGCCGGTTTCGCCGAGGCCTGCGCCGGCGCCGGGATCGCCTTCGTCGGCCCGCCGGCGGGCGCCATCGAGGCCATGGGCTCCAAGGCCGGCGCCAAGGCGCTGATGGAGAAGGCGGGGGTGCCGCTGGTGCCGGGCTATCACGGCGACGACCAGTCGGCCGAGCGCCTGACCGCCGCGGCCCGGGAGATCGGCTTCCCGGTCCTGCTCAAGGCGTCGGCCGGTGGCGGCGGCAAGGGCATGCGCGTGGTGCGCGGGGCCGACGACCTGGCCGCCGGGATCGACGGGGCGAAGCGAGAGGGCAAGGCCTCCTTCGGCGATGACAGGCTGATCGTCGAGAAGTATCTGGAGCGGCCGCGGCATGTGGAGATCCAGGTCTTCGCCGATAGCCACGGCAACACCGTCCACCTGTTCGAGCGCGATTGCTCGGCCCAACGGCGGCACCAGAAGATTCTGGAGGAGGCACCGGCGCCGGATCTCGACCCGGCGCTGAGGGCGGAGATGGGGGCGGCGGCCGTCGCCGCCGCCGAGGCGGTCGGCTATGTCGGTGCCGGGACTGTCGAATTCATCATGGACGCGTCCGGCTCCTTCCATTTCATGGAAATGAACACCCGGCTGCAGGTGGAACATCCGGTCACCGAACTGATCACCGGTCTCGACCTGGTGGCCCTGCAGCTCCGGGTCGCCGCCGGCGAGGCGTTGCCGTTCGCCCAGGAGGACCTGACGATCACCGGTCACGCGGTCGAGGTTCGGCTCTATGCCGAGGATCCGGCCCGCGATTTCATGCCCCAGACCGGCCGGCTGGCGCATCTTCGCCTGCCCGAGGGCGACGGCGTGCGCATCGATACCGGCGTGGCGCAGGGCGGCACGGTGAGCGTCCATTACGACCCGATGATCGCCAAGGTGATCGCCCACGGCGCCGACCGGCGGGAGGCGCTGGCCCGGCTCGGCGCGGCGTTGGGACGCTGCGAGGTGGTCGGCGTCACCACCAACCGGGCGTTTCTCAAAGCGTTGGTCGAACACTCCGAGGTGGTCGCCGGGCCGATCGACACCGGCTTCGTCGGCCGCGAGATCGCGGCGCTGGCGCCGCCGCCGACCGCCGCGCCCGACCACGTTCTGGCGCTGGCCGGCCTCGCCGAGATGCGCCGCCTCGATGCCGAGGCCAGGGACCGGGCGGCGGCGACCGCGGATCCGAACTCGCCCTGGGCCCGGGCCGACGCCTGGCGATTGAACGACAGCGCCCACCACGAGCTCCGCCTCCGACAGGGCGACGACGAGGTCGCCGTCGAGATGGTGGCCGACCGGGGCGGCTGGCGGGCGCGGATCGGCGGCACTGTCGTGGCGGTCGAGGCCGAGGAGGCCGGGGACGGCGCGCTGGTCGTTGCGGTCGACGGCGTGCGGCGCCGGGTCCGGGTCGTCGCCGAACGCGACCGCCGGACGGTACTGGTCGACGGCGGCGCCTGGACCCTGAGCCTGGTCGACCCGCTCGCCGGCATGGACGATGCGGCGGAAGGCGGCGGGCGGCTGGTGGCGCCGATGCCGGCCAAGGTCGTGTCCGTCGCCGTGTCCGAGGGCGACAGCGTCAAGAAGGGCGCGACGCTGATCGTGCTGGAGGCGATGAAGATGGAGCATACGATCGCGGCGCCGGCCGACGGCAAGGTCGCCGGCCTCGCCGTCGCCGCCGGCGACCTGGTGGAGGAGGGCGCCGATCTCGTGGTCTTCGAGGCCGACGCCGAGCCCGACGGGGCTGCGTCCGCCGACCGGGGGGCCGGCGCGTGACCGCCTCTCCGCGCCATCTCATCACCACGATCATCCTGGCGGCGCTGTCCTGCACCCTGTGGTTCATGCCGGTGCCGGACGGTGCCTCGCCCGAGATCATGAAGGCCGCCGCCCTGGTGGTGCTGGCCATCGGCGCCTGGGCGACCGTGCTGCTGCCGGAGCACCTCGTGGCGGTGTCGTTCTTCCTGCTGGCGATGATCCTGCACGTCTCGACCCCGCCGGTGATCTTCTCCGGCTTCGCCAGCCCGGCCTTCTGGCTGGTGTTCGGCGGCCTGATCATCGGCGCGGCGGTCGACCGTACCGGGCTCGGCGGGCGGATCGCGCGCACCCTGGTGCGCCGCTTCACCGGCGGCTATCTCGCCACGATCGCCGGGGTGGTCACGGTCTGCCTCGCCCTCGGATTCCTGATGCCCTCGACCATGGGTCGTCTGGTCCTGCTGCTGCCGATCGTGCTCGCCCTGGCGGACCGGCTCGGCTACGTCGCAGGCACCCGCGGGCGGACCGGCATGGTGATCGCCACCGGCTTCGGCTCGTATCTGGGCCCGGTCGCCATCCTGCCGGCCAACGTGCCGAACAACGTCCTGCTCGGCGCCGCCCAGACCTTTCACGGCATCCAGATCCAGTATTTCGACTGGCTGCTGATCCACTTCCCGGTGCTCGGCCTGCTGAAGTCGGTTCTGCTGGTGCTGGTGGTCTGGCGACTGTTCAACGATACCCCGCTGAATCCCGAGGCCGCGGCCGAGGAGCCGTCCGAGCCCGCCTACTGGAGCCGCGACGAGGTCCGCCTCGCGCTGCTGCTGGCCGCCGCGCTGGCGCTGTGGGCGACCGACGCGGTCCACGGCGTCTCGCCCGCCTGGATCAGCCTGGCGGCGGGGCTGATCTGCCTGCTGCCGGCGGTCGGCCTGGTGCCGCCGCAGACCTTCCGCGACAAAGTACCGATGAATCCGCTGATCTATGTCGCCGGCATTCTCGGCGTCGGCGCCCTGGTGGCCCATAGCGGCCTCGGCGAGATGCTCGCCCATGTGGTGATCGACAACGTGGCGATGGAGGGCGAACATCCGGCCAAGGCGTATTTCGCCCTGTCGCTGATGACGACGCTGCTCGGGACCGTGTCGACCATGCCCGGGATTCCGGCGATCCTGACGCCGATCGCCGGCGATATCGCCGCCGCATCGGGGCTGCCGCTCAAGACGGTGCTGATGACCTTCGTCAACGGGTTCTCGACCGTGCTGTTCCCGTATCAGGTTCCGCCGCTCATCGTGCTGCTGCAGCTCGGCGGGATCTCGGCCGCGGCGGCCGTGCGCACGGCGCTGGTCACCGCCTTCTTCACCATCCTGATCCTGCTGCCCCTGAACTACGTGTGGTGGCAGATCATCGGCCTGCTGCCGTGACGGCGGGGAGGGAGCCGGGATGGCGCTGAACCTGATCAAGCTCTGCGTCGGCGTCGACACGGTCGAGCGGCTGGCGGCCTTCCAGAAGCGCAGGCGGGCCGAGTTGGCGGCCGCCGGCCTCCCGGCCTATAACCGCCACCTCACCCGGAACTTCCCGCGCCGGGTCGGGGAGATCATGGACCCGGAGGACGGTCCGTCGGGCTCGCTGTACTGGGTGATCCGCCGGGAGGTCCGGGTGCGCCAGCCTTTCCATGCGATCGAGGAGGCGGTTGACCACGAGGGCCGGCGCTGCTGCGCCCTGGTGCTGGAGCCGGACCTGATCCGCGTCGACCCGCGGCCGCACCGCCCGTTCCAGGGCTGGCGCTATCTCGACGCGTCCGATGCGCCGGGCGACCTCGGCGGGGCGGCCCGCGACGAGAGCGACGAGATGCCGGAGGACATGCGCCGGGAGTTGCGGGCGCTCGGCCTGATCTGAGGGGCGGAACGCGCCGATGGGCGCCATCGGAAGAGCGGCGTGTCAGCTTCCCGGAACGGCT